>NZ_BMJH01000016.1 GCF_014643175.1 Hoyosella rhizosphaerae | reverse complement strand
GGCCCGATGGTGGCGGGGGAGCCGGTGACGATTGGTGTGCCGGTGCGTGGGTTGACGTTGATGGTGCTTGATTCTCGGTTGCGTCCGGTCCCTGAGGGCAGTGCGGGTGAGCTTTATATTGCGGGTGCGGGTGTGGCTCGGGGTTATGAGGGTCGTTTTGGGTTGACCGCGGAGCGGTTTGTGGCGTGCCCGTTTGTGGGTGCGGGCGAGCGGATGTATCGCAGTGGGGATGTGGTGCGGTGGGTGTCGACGTCGCGTGGTCGGGAGTTGTTGTATCAGGGGCGTTCTGATTTTCAGGTGAAGGTGCGGGGGTATCGGATTGAGCCCGGCGAAATCGACGCCGTCGTCCGTACCCACCCCACGGTTGCTTTTGCGCTGACGATGGCGCACGAAAACACTGCGGGCGAAAATCTTCTCGCCACCTATGTCAAGGCAACTGACGGTAACGAGCTGGACATTGAACAGCTTCGTGCTCATGCAGCAGAAACCTTGCCGTCGTATATGGTGCCGTCGGCTTTTGTAGTAATTGATGAGGTGCCGCTGACGCCTCAGGGCAAGGTCGACCGGCGGGC
>NZ_BMJH01000015.1 GCF_014643175.1 Hoyosella rhizosphaerae | reverse complement strand
TCAGTGATGGTCCGATGGCGGTGCGGAGTCGGGAGGCTTCGGAGACTGCGGCGAGTGTTTGGTCGTAGAAGATGATGAAGAGGACGGCGGTGCCGGAGGCGAGGATGGGGGCGATGAGTGCTGCCCAGTTCAGGGGTCCGCCGCCGAGTTGTTTGGCGCGTTTGATGCCGATGGCGATGAGGGGTCGGGTGCCGGCGAGGAGGGCGGCGACGGCCATGAGGCCGGTGGGGCCGGCGGCGAGGGAGAACGCGGCGATGATGATGGCGATGGCGGCGGGGAGGAGGCGTGCGGTGGCGATGGCGCGTTCGACGCTGATCCAGGTGAGGAGGGCGCCGACGGCGATGATGGGTTCGGGGCGTAGGCCGTTGTTGTAGGGGAGCCAGAAGGCCAGGAAGATGGCGGCGGCGGTCCAGTAGACGGCGGGGGTGTGGCGTGCGCGTCGTCCGAGGCGGGGGATGACTTCGCGGGAGATGATCCACCAGCACAGGAGTGAGGCGATCAGGGTGGTGATGCGGATGAAGGGGCTGGCGGTGGAGATGTGGGTGAGGAGTGCGGTGACGTCGTAGAACCAGCCGAAGGGTGCTTCGGAGACGCCGAACCAGCGGTAGTAGTTGGCCATGTATCCGGCGTCGTTGGCGACGCGGGCCATGGTGAGGATGTAGCCGTCGTCGGCGGTGTTGGCGCCGATGAGGTACCAGG
>NZ_BMJH01000014.1 GCF_014643175.1 Hoyosella rhizosphaerae | reverse complement strand
GCGTTTGAGGTGGATCCCACTGCTGTTGCGTTGGTTGAGGGTGACCGGAGTGTCTCGTATGTGAATCTGGATAAGCGCTCGTCGCGGTTGGCGCGTTTGTTGATTTCGCGTGGGGTTGGGCCTGATTCGTTTGTGGTGGTGGCGGTGCCGCGGTCGGTGGAGTCTGTGGTGTCGGTGTGGGCGGTCGCGAAGTCTGGTGGGGCGTTTGTGCCGGTGGATCCTGCTGCTCCGCGGGAGCGTGTTGAGCACATTGTGCAAGATTCGGACGCGATGGTGGGTATCACTGTTGCGGAGTATGTGGATTCTCTGCCGAGCACTGTGACGTGGATTGTGCTTGATGATGAGTCGGTGAAGGCCGAGCTGAAGACGTTGGCGCCAGCTCCGGTGTCGTATTTGGACCGGTTGGGTGTGGTGCGTGCGGAGAACGCGGCGTACATGATTTTTACGTCGGGGTCGACGGGGCGGCCTAAGGGTGTGGTGGTGACGCATGCTGGTTTGGCGGCGTTGGCGGCGGAGCAGCAGGAGCGTTTTGGGCTTCGTCCGGGGTGTCGGGTGTTGCATTTTGCGTCCCCGATTTTTGATGCGTCGGTGTTGGAACTGTTGATGATGTTGCCGGTGGGGGCGACGATGGTGATCGCTCCGACTGGTGTTTATGGTGGCGCGGAGTTGGCGGAGTATTTGCGTGTGCATGAGGTGACGCATGCGTTTGTTACTCCGGCGGCGTTGGCGACGGTGGATCCTGCGGGGTTGGATTTGCTGGAGTGTGTGATTGTGGGTGGGGAGGCGTGTCCGCCGGAGCTGGTGGAGCAATGGG
>NZ_BMJH01000013.1 GCF_014643175.1 Hoyosella rhizosphaerae | reverse complement strand
CGTGGGAGTTGAGGTCGCGGTCGAGGGGCTGACGAAGTCATTCGGGTCGACGAACATCTGGTCGGATGTGTCGTTCACTATCCCCAATGGAGAGGTTTCTGCGTTGCTCGGGCCTTCGGGTACGGGTAAGTCGGTGTTTTTGAAGTCGCTGATCGGTCTGCTTCGCCCGGAGCGGGGTTCGATCGTGGTGGATGGCACCGATATTTTGCAGTGCACGCAGCGTGAGTTGTATGAGATTCGCAAGTTGTTTGGTGTGCTGTTCCAAGATGGTGCGTTGTTTGGGTCGATGGACTTGTTTGACAATGTGGCGTTTCCGTTGCGGGAGCACACGAAGAAGTCTGAGTCTGAGATTCATAAGATCGTGATGGACAAGATGGAGCTTGTGGGTCTGCTGGGTGCGGAGAACAAGCTGCCGGGTGAGATTTCGGGTGGTATGCGTAAGCGTGCGGGGTTGGCTCGTGCGTTGGTGTTGAATCCGGAGATTTTGTTGTGTGATGAGCCGGACTCGGGTTTGGATCCGGTGCGTACGGCGTATTTGTCGCAGTTGATTTTGGATATCAATGCGCAGATTGACTGCACGGTCTTGATCGTGACGCACAACATCAATATGGCGCGGACGGTGCCGGATAACTTGGGGATGTTGTTCCGCAAGCATTTGGTGATGTTTGGTCCGCGTGAGGTGTTGTTGACGTCGGATGAGCCTGTGGTGGGTCAGTTTTTGAATGGTCGTCGTTTGGGTCCGATTGGTATGTCGGAGGAGAAGGACGAGGCGCAGCGGGCGGCGGAAGAGGCGATGGCTGCGGCTGGGCATTCGGATGGTTCGCCGGAGGAGGATGTGCGCGGTATTGTGCCGCAGATTCGTCCGACGCCGGGGTCGCCGGAGCGTCAGGGTGAGATTCGTCGTCGTGAGCGTGTGCGGCATTTGATGGATGAGTTGCCTGAGCCTGCGCGTCGTGCGATTGAGCAGGAGTTGGCTGAGTATGAGGCTGAGCAAGCTGAAGCCAGGAGC
>NZ_BMJH01000012.1 GCF_014643175.1 Hoyosella rhizosphaerae | reverse complement strand
CCGGTTCGCCGTCTGTGTTGGTGCGGTCGGTGGAGTTGCTGAGCCTGGTGGAGCGGGAGTTGGTTCTTGCTGGGTGGCAGGTGCCGGGTTCCGGGTGTGAGCGCACGTTGGTGGAGTGGTTTGAGTCGCAGGTCCGGTTGGGTCCTGACCGTGTTGCGGTGCGGTGCGGTGGTGTGTCGTTGACGTATGCGCAGTTGGATGGTCGGGCGAATCAGGTGGCGCGGTTGTTGGTGGATCGTGGTGCGGGTCCGGATGTGTTGGTGGCGGTTGCGACGTCGCGGTCGGTGGATGTGGTCGTGGCGATTGTGGGTGTGCTCAAGTCCGGTGCGGGGTATGTGCCGGTGGATGTGTCGTATCCGGCGGAGCGGATTGCGTTTACGTTGGGTGATGCTGGCCCGGTGGCGGTGCTGACGACGGCGGATGTGGCGCAGGGGTTGCGGGCGTCGATTGCGGAGGGTTCGGCGGTGTTGGCTTCGCAGGGCCTTTCGGTGCCTGCGGTGCCGGAGTTGCTGGTTCTTGATGATGAGCGCACTCGGTTGGAGGTGGAGAGTTTCACTGATGGTGTGCTCTCGGATTCCGATCGTCGTGGGGTGTTGCGGCCGGAGAATGTGGCGTATGTGATTTATACGTCGGGTTCGACGGGGCGGCCCAAGGGTGTGGCGGTGACCCATGCCACGGTGGCGACGTTGATGGCGAACACGGCTGGTTTGTTTGATGTTGGTCCTGATGATGTGTGGTCGTTGTTCCATTCGTATGCCTTTGATTTTTCGGTGTGGGAGATCTGGGGTGCGTTGCTCCATGGCGGCAGTGTGGTGGTGGTGGACTATTACACGTCGCGGTCGCCTGCGGATTTTGTGGAGTTCGTGGTTGCTGAGGGTGTGACGGTGCTGAGTCAGACTCCGACGGCGTTTTATCAGTTTGTGGAGGCTGAGCGGGCGCGTGCCCAGGCGGGTTCTGAGGCTGGTGGGTTGGCGTTGCGGTATGTGGTGTTTGGTGGCGAGGCGTTGGATTTGTCGCAGTTGGGGCGGTGGTATTCCCGGCATGATGAGGGTGCGCCTCGGTTGGTGAATATGTATGGCATCACCGAGACCACGGTGCATGTGACTCATCGTGAGCTCGATCGGGAGTTCGCGGCGTCGTCGTCGGCGTCGGTGATTGGTCGGGGTATTCCTGGTTTGCGGGTGTTTGTGCTTGATGGGTGGTTGCGTCCGGTGCCGCCGGGGGTGACGGGTGAGTTGTATGTGGCGGGTCCGCAGTTGTCGCGTGGGTATGTGGGGCGTGCGGATTTGACGTTCGGTCGGTTTGTGGCGTGCCCGTTTGGGGTGTCGGGTGAGCGGATGTATCGCACCGGTGATGTGGGTCGGTGGAGTGTGGATGGGGAGTTGGAGTATTTCGGGCGTTCGGATTCGCAGGTGCAGTTGCGTGGGTTCCGGATTGAGTTGGGTGAGGTTGAGGCTGTGTTGGGCCGGTGTGCTGGGGTGGCGCAGGCGGTGGTGTTGGTGCGGGATCATGCGGTGCTGGGTGAGCGGTTGATTGGGTATGTGGTGCCCGAGGTGGGTGCCGTGGTGGATGAGGCTGAGGTGTTGGCGGAGGTGTCGGTGCATTTGCCGGTGCATATGGTGCCGTCGGTGGTGGTGGTGTTGGGGGCGTTGCCGTTGACAGCGAACGGCAAACTCGACCG
>NZ_BMJH01000011.1 GCF_014643175.1 Hoyosella rhizosphaerae | reverse complement strand
GTGCATTTGCCGGTGCATATGGTGCCGTCGGTGGTGGTGGTGTTGGGGGCGTTGCCGTTGACAGCGAACGGCAAACTCGACCGTAAGGCTTTGCCGGAGCCTGAGTTTGGGGGTGGCCGGCAGTATGTGGCGCCGGCTGATCCGGTGGAGGGGATCATTGCTGGTGTGTTTGCTGAGGTGCTTGGTGTGGAGCAGGTCAGTGTGACGGACGGGTTTTTTGAGCTTGGTGGTAACTCGTTGTTGGCGACTCGGGTGGTTGCGCGCATCAACGATGAACTAGATAGTGACGTTGATATCCGGGCGCTGTTTGAGGCTCAGTCTGTGCGAGGATTGGCCGAGCGGACGGAGCAAGCAACAAGTGCAGGTAAGCGGTTGCCGCTGGTTCGGCGTGAGCATGATGGACCGGTACCAATTGCGCCTGCGCAGCGTCGAATGTGGGAAATGAATCAGAGTGACACAGAATCCGCGCAGTGGATTATTCCTCTGGCGCTCCGTTTAGAAGGCGAACTTGACCCGATAGCGATGGGTTTGGCTCTCCGCGACGTGATCGAGCGGCATGAACCTTTGCGCACTGTGTATCCGAATACGTCAGACGGGCCTGTCCAAGACGTAATTCCCATGAGCGAAGTTGATGTCGAGCTAGGCCGTGCAGTCGTTGCTGACCATGAGGACGTCATGGAACTAGTAACGGATTTCTGCTCGCGCGGATTCGACGTAACTACAGATCTGCCGGTGCGTGCAGTGCTGTTCGAGATCGGGCCTAAAGACCATATGCTGGCGGTGGCCATGCACCATGTGAGCGCTGATGGGTCTTCGGCTGCCCCTTTGGCACGTGATGTGATGTTGGCGTATCACGCGCGGTTGCAGGGTGAGAAACCAGCGTGGAGTCCGTTGCCGGTCCGGTACCGGGATTACGCGGTGTGGGAGCACGAACTGCTGGGAACGATGGCAGACGAGACTTCGCTGATGTTCAGTGAAGCTGAGTTTTGGCGGTCGGCTCTTGCTGACTTGCCGGCGCCACCTGAGCTTCCGGAGGACTATCCACGGCCGGAGTTCCCGTCGATGCGCGGCGATGGTTTCATTTTCGAGGTTTCTCGGGACCTTCACGGGCGCATTCACGAACTTGCCCATCACCAGGGCGTGACACCTTTTATGGTCTTGCAGGCGGCGCTTTCTCTTGTACTGGCTCGGTGGGCAAACTCGGAGGAGTTTACGACGACAACCCCAGCAGCTGGGCGTCCGGACCGAGACTTGGGTGACTTGGTTGGCATGTTCGTTAAGCACTTACCCATGAGGGTGAAAGTGGATTCGCAGCAAACCTTCGCTGCGCTTGTCCAGGATGTACAAAGCTACGCAGTGGCCGCATTTGCGCATGTGGCCTTACCGTTGGACTGGATTACGGACGTTGTCCGGACGACCACGCCAGAAGCTGGGCAACCGATATCTCGGATCGGGTTCTCGTTCCAAAACCTAGATTCAGCAGAAATTCAACTGTCCGGCTTGAAAATCTCGGGCAACTCGGTAGATCTCGGAACGACACACGTTGACCTGAATTTCATTGTTGCTGAACGACATGATGATGCAGGTAAAAAAGACGGCATGGTGGTTCGGGTCATTTATGCAGTTGACCTCTTTAAGGCTTCGACGGTCGAGAAACTTATCAAGCGATATGTCCAGTTGCTCGAATCGGTCGTGGTTGATCCCGACCTCGTAGTCGGTGATATCGAGCTCGACTAGGGTTTCCTCACGTCTTCCAATGAGCACTGCGTGGTCTGGCGGCATTTTAGGCATCGTGAATAACCGTGGGGCTACAGAAAAGCGTGCTAGCTCCTCGCGAGAACTCTTTGCGTGTTGGGGTAACCGGCAGCGGCCTGATAGTGATGACCGCCGAGAGGCATACCAAAAACGGGGCGTCGGCGGGCTTATCGTGCGAGTAATCAACGGCGTCGATCTTTTCAAAGGTGAAGCCGTCCGAAAATTTGCACAACAGTACGTCGACTTGTTGCGACTAGTGACGGCGAACCCTGAGGCAAAGTTAGGCAAAGTGGTTATTTGAACAGCCAGAAAGTGACCGCGAATCGTCGTGCGAGGCGAGACGCGTAAAGGTTGAGATTTGCTTGGCCTTGGGACGAGGGCGGCTGGTAGTAAATCTCACAAACAGTCGCTGTACTGGCACAACTTAATAACGCACGGCTTACGATGGCGAAGAGATCTCGACGATGGGGCTCTCGCTTCACAGTCATGTCTGTGCGTTGATCCCCAGCGTCGGTTGTACCCACGCGAAGGACGGTATTCACAGTGACAACCACGCCAGGCGGAGTGACACAACTTCTTCCGCAGTTGATGGCTTCTGCGTTTGAGGTGGATCCCACTGCTGTTGCGTTGGTTGAGGGTGACCGGAGTGTCTCGTATGTGAATCTGGATAAGCGCTCGTC
>NZ_BMJH01000010.1 GCF_014643175.1 Hoyosella rhizosphaerae | reverse complement strand
CCTCTTCATCATCTTCTACGACCAAACACTCGCCGCAGTCTCCGAAGCCTCCCGACTCCGCACCGCCATCGGACCATCACTGAAGTGGTACGAAGAGATGACGAGGTATAACGATCTCTTTGGGCCTGCGACTGATGGTTCGTTGGCACGCCGTTTTGCTGTCTTGATGTTGGTATTCGCGATCGCATTTGTTGGTGTTTCGTTGGCGCGCCGCGGTGGCATTCCTGGGGTGCCGATGGGCCCTGCGTCTCGTCTCCTGGGGATTACTGTTGCGTCATTCTTGTTCTTGACGCTGACACCGACCAAGTGGACTCATCACTTCGGTGCGTTTGCTGGTGTTGCCGCTGGTGTCGCCGCATTGTTGGCTGTGGCGATGGCGCCCACGGTGTTGAAGTCGGCGCGAAATCGGCTTGTCACGTTGTCTGTCCTGTTGTTGATTACCGCTTTCGCGATGACAGGCACTAACCGGTGGTGGCATGTTGCGAACTATGGCGTTCCATTTGGTGATCGCCCACCGCTGTTGTTGGGTCGTGGGGTAGCCAACTGGCTACTGGCGCTTGCGCTCTTGGTCTTCATCGTCGCTGCCGTGTTCCATGTCTTAGAACTGCGTGGGGAACCTGGAAGACCGCCGTGGTGGGTCCGCGCAATTACAACCACACCGGTGTTGATCATCACCGGGATTGTTGTGGCGGCACAAGTTGCGTCCATGTCGGTAGCCGCACTTAAGCAGTACCCGGCATATTCCATCGCACGGTCGAATATTGACGCCATTGGCGGTGAGCCGTGTGGGCTCGCGCGCGATGTGCTCGTCGAAACCAACCCCAATAGTGGCTTCCTTGCCCCGGTGGGCGAAGCGGGCATTGCGGATGCACTAGAAGAAGGTGGAAACACCAGTTTTACCCCGAACGGGTTGGCACCAGACCTCACACCCGACCAGGCCGCGCTCGAAAATGAGGCGTCAACTTTGGTGGCGTTGGGCGAGCAAGACGCTTCAGGCGAGCAACAAACACTCGACCCTACTGGTATTTCACCTGGTGAACGCTTGCAGGTTGCGGGCATCAATGGAAGCTTCGCTCCCCTACCGTTCGGGTTGGATCCACAGTTGGTTCCAGTTTTGGGGAGCTTCCAGACTGGGGATCAACGCTCGGCGTCGCTGACCACTGGGTGGTACGCATTGCCCAGTTCACACGATGACAATCCCCTTCTGGTGGTGACGGCGGCTGGACGCGTTGCAGGTATTGACGCTTTCGACCGTCCAATTCGTGGGCAGCAGCTCGATATTGAGTTTGGCATCGCAGAGGGTGACGACTTCGCAGTAATCCATACCGCGACACCGATTGATATCGGCCCGATGCCGTCGTGGAGAAATCTGCGTGTGCCACTTGATCAGGTACCTGAGGAGGCAACGGCGGTACGGCTCGTCGCCCGTGATGACGACCTTGATCCAAACCAGTGGCTAGCCATCACACCGCCGAGAATTCCTCAGCTCGATACGTTGCAGAGCATCGTCGGTAGTGACACGCCGACCATGATCGACTGGTCTATTGGGCTGGCATTCCCCTGTCAACAACCATTTGTGCACCGTAACGGCGTAATCGATATGCCTGAATACCGCATCGCTGGCGATTTCGAATTGAAACTTGGCACTGACATCGCGCAGGGCAGCGCGGGAGGCGGCCCTGTGGGGCTCGTGAGTCTCGTGGGCCGCGAACAGCCTATGGCGACGTATCTCAGAGATGACTGGGGCCGCGATTGGGGGTCACTTAGCCGATATGTGCATTACACGCCCGAGTCGACACCTGCCGATATCGATCATGAGACAGTCCGGCGGTCGGGGCTCTGGCACCCTGGGCCTATCCGCTGACGTGGCGTTACAGTTGCGAGCGAAATGAGTTTGTTGTCACTCCAATTACTGTGAATTGCTGCTACCTGGCATGGTTATCGGGAAGTTGCGAATAACATCAGGAATCGTAACTGTCGGATTAGTGTCTCCTGGGACGGATGGTTCGGTGTCAGATAGTGGTATTCGGACGACGCGCTTAGTCGCGCTCGTCACAGGTTTGCTCGGGTTCCTTCTCGCGGTGGCAGCGCCGCTATTACCCGTGCATCAAACAAATTCCACACTAACCTGGCCGCAGAACGACGAGATCAACAGTGTCGAAGCACCGCTGATCTCGTACTACCCCCAGACGCTCGCCGCCACCGTCCCCTGCAGCACATTCGCTGAACTGCCGGACGAAGGCGGAATCGTAGCGTCCACAATCCCGCCGGCCTCTCCGGACTCCCTGCGATTCGGTATGCAGATTCGCGCGACAGGAAGCGACGCCCAAGTCGTAGTCCGCAACGGTGTGGTGGCTTCTGTACCGCGCGACCGAATGACCGCATGCGATGAACTCGTAGTCACCATCACCAAAGACGAAATCGTTACAGAATTTACCGGCGTCGGTGCAGATGATGACACTGCCCGCACAGTGCGTGAGGGAATGTTCATGCCCCAGGTGGTGGGGGTGTTTACGGACCTCACCGGCACCGCACCCACCAACCTCAACCTCACCATCGACATCGACTCCCGCTTCTCCACCCACCCCACCACACTCAAAATCCTCGCCCTCACCCTCGGCGTCCTCACCACCATCACCGCGCTGATCGCCCTCCACAAACTCGACCTCACCGACGGCCGGCGCCACCGCCGCTTCCTCCCCGCCAACTGGTGGAAACTCCGCCCCCTCGACGGCGTAGTAGGCACCATCCTCGTCACCTGGTACCTCATCGGCGCCAACACCGCCGACGACGGCTACATCCTCACCATGGCCCGCGTCGCCAACGACGCCGGATACATG
>NZ_BMJH01000009.1 GCF_014643175.1 Hoyosella rhizosphaerae | reverse complement strand
TTGCCGTCGTATATGGTGCCGTCGGCTTTTGTAGTAATTGATGAGGTGCCGCTGACGCCTCAGGGCAAGGTCGACCGGCGGGCATTGCCGAAGCCAGACCTGACAGTCAACCGCGAGTATGTGGCACCGACTGGTGTTGCGGAGGAAGTTATCGCTGCGATCTTCGCTGAGGTTCTCGGTGTTGAACAGGTCAGTGTGGCGGATTCGTTCTTCGAACTTGGCGGCAACTCGCTGATGGCGACGCGAGTTATTGCGCGTGTCAACGAATCGTTCGGCACTGAGTTGATCGTTCGCGAACTCTTCGAAGCACCCACTGTTTCCTCGCTCGCGAAACTCACGGGTGAACCTGACGACGGCGTCAAACAGCGTGTACCACTTGTGCGGCAGGAACGCCCAGATGAGATTCCTTTGTCGCTTGCGCAGCAACGGATGTGGTTCATTAACCAGTTCGACCCAGCGTCGCCTGCGTACAACATCCCGTTAGCGCTTCGGCTCACAGGCACATTAGACACCGATGCTCTGCAACGTGCATACGGTGACGTGGTCGGTAGGCACGAAACCTTGCGGACCGTGTACCCAGGTACCGGGAATGGTCCTGTCCAGCAGATTCTGGATGCGGAACGGGCGGATGCAACCCTGCTTGTTCAGGATGTTGCTGACGAAAACGAGCTTCAGCAAGCAGCCGCCGCATTCGCAATGCGCGGGTTTGACGTGTCGGTCGAGTTGCCGGTTCGTGGTGTGCTCTACCGACTATCAGACAACGAACACGTCCTCGTCATTGTGTTGCACCACGTTTCCGCTGACGGTAGCTCGATGATGCCGATGGCTAAAGACGTCATGCTCGCTTACACGTCCAGGCTCAACAATTCTGAACCGATGTGGGCACCCCTCGAAGTTCAGTACGCGGACTTCGCCTTATGGCAGCGGCAAGTGCTCGGTGACCCGGCTGACGACGCATCGCTCGCAGCCCGCCAAATTCGTTTCTGGCAACAGGAACTTGCCGACCTCCCTGACCTACTTGAGCTTCCCACCGACAAGCCTCGTCCGGCAGCGCAGACCTTGCGCGGCGGGAGGATTCGGTTCGAAATACCGGTGGAGGTCCATCGCGCCCTCGCGTCTGTTTCCGCTGACCGTGGTGCCACCGTGTTCATGGCCACACATGCAGCCTTTGCGGTTCTGCTGAGCAGGCTCAGCGGAAGTGACGACATTGCTGTTGGAACGCCCATCGCTGGTCGAGGTAGCCGCGCGCTTGATGAGCTCATTGGTATGTTCGTCAACACTCTCGTACTGCGTACGCGTGTCGAAGGCAACGCCACTTTCGCGGACCTCGTTGACCACGCTCGCGACCATGATCTTGCTGCGTTCACACACGCTGACGTTCCCTTCGAGCAACTCGTTGAGGTGTTGAACCCTGCCCGTTCCACCGCCTATGCGCCGCTCGCGCAGGTTGGTTTCTCGTTTCATAACCTCGAAAAACCGTCGCTTCAATTACCTGACCTCGTAGTCGAACCCCTCAATGTTGATACCGAAGTAGCGCAATACGACCTTCACCTCGTCGTGAGTGAAAACCTCGGTGATGATGGGGAACTGCTCGGCCTGTCCGCCGGGTTTACTTTTGCCGAAGACCTCTTCTTGGTCGATACGGTGCAACGCATCGCTGAACGCTTCGTTGACGTGCTTCGAGTCGTGTCCGCTGACCCGTCAGTGGTAGTAGGCGACATCAATATTCTCGATGAGGCTGAAACCCAACACGTTGTTCACGAGGTCAATAACACTGCGGGACCGGTCGTTGATCGGTTGCTCACTGACTTTTTCGACGAACAAGCGGCAGCTCACCCGGACTCTGCGGCGCTTGTTTTCGGAGACACGGAACTGACCTACGCCGAGTTTTCGCAGCAGGTCAACGCGTTGGCCCGGTACCTCATTTCTGAGGGCGTGGGTGTAGAAACCACAGTGGGGCTGGCCGCGAAACGTTCCATCGAATTGCTCGTCGGAATGTACGCCATTGTTAAAGCCGGTGGCGCGTACTTGCCCATCGACCCCGACCACCCCGCAGAACGCACCGCCTACGTACTCGAATCCGCACAACCCACACTGGTGCTGTCGACCTCCCGCGAAGCTCTTGATCTCCCCGCTGGTGTGCGCAGGATCAACATGGATGCGCTCGATCTCAGCGAAACCAGCACCGAACCAGTTACGCAAGAGGAGCGCAGTCGCCCTCTCACTCCTGACAACATCGCCTACGTCATTTACACCTCCGGGTCCACAGGACGACCCAAAGGTGTTGCTGTACCGCACGCCGCCATCGCCAACCAGATTGCATGGAAAATCAGCGAATACCCCATGCAAGCAGATAGTGCGCTGGTGCAGAAAACACCGGCAACCTTCGACCTGTCTGTGTGGGAATTTTGGTGGCCACTCGCAGCAGGTGCGCGCCTCATCATCGCCGATCCCGACGGGCACCGCGACCCTGCGTACCTCGCAAATCTCATGCGCCAACACAGTGTCACCGATGCGCACTTCGTGCCGTCTCTGCTTGACGCCTTCCTCGCGGTAAACGCTGGCGAAGATGGCACCATAAATGTTCCCAGCCTGCAGAGAATCCTGTGCATCGGTGAGGCACTGGGGCCCGCGACAGCACGCAGCGCCGTGGAACTCACAGAAGCCAGAGTGGACAACCTGTACGGCCCGACCGAGGCCGCGGTGTCGATCACTTCATACCGCTGCACCGGCTCCGAAACCGCCACCATGCCCATCGGTGTACCGGAAACAAATAGCCAAGTTTATGTGCTGGACAGGCGACTACGCCCAGTTCCTCCCGGTGTCACAGGTGAGTTGTATCTTGCCGGCGCACAACTTGCCCGCGGATACTTTGGGCGCGCTGACCTGACATCCGACAGGTTCGTGGCCAACATTTTTGGGGCGGCAGGCACGCGTATGTACCGAACCGGCGACCTCGCTCGGTGGAGAAGCGGCGTACTTGAGTACATGGGGCGCTCCGACTTCCAAGTGAAGGTTCGTGGCTTCCGTATCGAACTCGGCGAGATCGAAAATGCCCTTGTCGCACAACCCCCAGTGGAGCAAGCCGCGGTGATCGTGCACACGGCGGCCAGCGCTGGTGAGCAGCTCGTCGCGTACGTGGTGGGTGAAGGTGAAATCAATACCGATGCGTTCCGCATAGAACTGGGCAAAGCGCTGCCAAGCTACATGGTGCCGTCGGTTTTCCTCCAGTTGCCGCAGATGCCGCTCAACGTCAACGGCAAACTTGACCGAAAGGCGCTTCCCGAGCCGGAGATAGGAACTCACGCAGGCGAGTTTGTTGCCCCCCGCAACCCGGTCGAGGAAATCATCGCTGGCGTATTCGGGGAAGTTCTTGGCACCACCGATATCAGCGTCACCGCTGACTTCTTCGAAGCAGGCGGCAACTCATTGCTCGCCACCCGTGTCGTCGCCCGAATCGCGGCGGCGCTGAACGTGCAACTGCCGGTGCGGGTTCTATTCGACTACCCGACAGTCGAAGCTCTGGCGAGCTACACAGAACACCACGCAACCTCAGATGACCGGCCGCCGCTGCGACGCCAAGAGCGGCCGGAGAACATTCCGCTTTCGCTCGCGCAGCAACGCATGTGGTTTATCAACCAGTTCGACAGTTCGTCCGGCGCGTACAACATTCCGCTAGCCTTGCGTCTTACCGGTGAACTGGACGTCGATGCGCTCATCGGAGCCGTCACGGACACGGTGGTTCGGCACGAAACCCTGCGAACGATCTACCCCAGTGTCGACGGTGCACCAGTCCAGCGTGTGCTTGCGATGGATGACGTTCACCTTGATGTGCCTGTTGTTGCGGTCGATGAAAACTCAGTTCTTGAACGGATCGTCGACCTCGTTAACTCCGGGTTTGATGTGGCTACTGAGCTACCCGCGCGCGGCACCATCTTCCAACTGAAGCTGGACGAACACATCGTGGTGCTCGTGCTGCACCATATTTCCGCTGACGGATCTTCAATGGGGCCGCTCGCCCGTGACATCATGGTCGCCTACCACGCGCGTGTTCATGGGGACACACCAATGTGGCAACCACTCGATGTTCAGTACGCGGACTACGCGCTCTGGCAGCGAAATGTCCTCGGTGACGACAAAGAACAAGGTTCCCTCGCAGCGCAACAGCTTCAATATTGGACCGACGCCCTCGCAGCACTGCCGGACCGGCTTGAACTTCCGACGGACTACCCGCGTCCCGCGGTACAAAGTATGCGCGGTGCCACCCACGAATTCACCATCCCCGCTGAGCTGCGCGAACAACTAGTTGCTCTCGCCCGCCAAAACAACGCCACCACATTTATGGTGGTACACACGGCACTCGCGATGCTTCTCGCGCGACTGTCGCGCAGCGATGACCTCGCCATCGGTACCCCTGTGGCCGGGCGTGGTGATCGAGCCCTTGATGGGCTGGTCGGCATGTTCGTCAACACGCTTGTGCTCCGCACACAACTGGACGGAAACGAAACTTTCGCGCAGTTGCTGGGCCAACATCGCAACACCGATCTCAATGCCTTCACTCACGCAGACGTGCCGTTTGAGCGGTTGGTGGATGTTCTGCAACCGGAGAGGTCCACCGCGCACAGTCCGCTATTCCAGGTGATTTTGTCGTTTGAGAACCTCGATCACACTGAGTTCGAACTCGACGGTTTGACGATTGCCCCACTCGATAGCGGCTTTGCTGTCGCCAAGTACGACTTGCAGTTCACCTTCGCTGAAGCACCGCAACACGACGGCGCGATGCGTGCGGCCATCACCTACGCAACCGACCTGTTCGCGCAATCAACAATCGAGCAGCTCACCGAACAGTTCATCCGATTGTGCACGACCATCGTCGAGGACCCGCACCGCAACATCAACGACTACACCCTCCTGAGCGATGAAGAACGCGCTGAACTCACCCCAGTTTCGGGCGCTCCGGCCGAACCGCCACAACACCTCAGTCAGATGCTGCGCGATACCGCCACAACCCATGCGGAAGCGCCAGCGTTGGTTTTCAACGGCGAAACTGTGTCCTACGGCGAATTGCATGCCCGATCCAACCAGCTGGCACGAGAATTGCTGTCCCGCGGGATCACCCCAGAAACTCCGGTTGCAGTCAGTATCGCGCGGTCGATAGATTCCGTCGTCGCGTTATGGGCCGTCGTCAAAATAGGCGCCACGTTCGTACCAATCGACCCGACCTACCCAGAAGACCGAATCGCACACATGGTGAGTGATTCCGGTGTGGAAGTTGTCCTGACACACCACGAACACGCGCGAATTGACCTCACCAACATCATCCTGGACGACCCAGCGGTGCAAGCGCGGATCGCCGACCGCCCAGACACAGAGCTGCAAGCTGCGGAACTCGGCGGATCACTCAGCGCCACGCAAGCCGCCTACATGATCTACACATCAGGTTCTACAGGTCTACCTAAAGGCGTCGTCGTCACGCATACAGGGCTCGCAAATTACGCTGCAGAACAGCAAGAACGCTTCGGCATCAACAGCTCATCACGGGTGCTGCACTTTTCCTCACCGAGCTTCGACGCATCAATGCTGGAACTGTTCCTCGCGATCCCGTCAGGCGCATGCATGTGCGTCGCCCCTGCGGGGATCTACGGCGGCGAAGAGCTTGCCTCATTCCTCAATGAAAACGATGTCACTCACGCCTTTGTTGCCACAGCAGCGCTCGGAACAGTTCCACCACAAGCGGTAAGCACCGTCCGCACCGTAATTGTCGGTGGCGAGGCTGTGCCCGACAGTTTGGTTACTCGGTGGGCTTCAGAGCGAGCGATGTTTAACGCATATGGTCCAACCGAGGCGACCATCGCCGTGACCATGTCAAAACCGTTGGTGCCACATAGCCCAGTAGTTATCGGTGGCCCAATCCGCGGAACCAACGCGCTAGTACTCGACAACCGCCTTCAGCCCATCCCCGTTGGCGTGCCAGGGGAGCTGTACGTATCTGGGGCGGGGCTTGCTCGCGGATACCATCGCCGAGCAGGAACAACAGCGGAACGGTTCGTCGCGAACCCCACCGACCCTAATGGCGGACGACTGTACCGCACAGGCGACATCGTCAAATGGGTACGCGACACGCAAGGCGAACTAGAACTTACCTATGTCGGGCGTGCTGACTTCCAAGTAAAAGTACGTGGCTTCCGCATTGAACTCGGCGAAATTGACGTCGCCCTCACCAACCACGATGCCATCGCGCACGCAATGACTGTGGCGCACAAGGGCGCCTCCAACCAGACACAACTTGTGTCCTACGTTGTGCCAGAAGTGGGGGTGGCACTTGAAGACGTGTCACCTGAGGTGCTGCGTGAGTTTGCTGGTGAAACCTTGCCCTCCTACATGGTTCCCGCCGCGATTATGCCCATCGCCGAAATTCCACTCACACCGAACGGCAAGGTCAACAAGAAGGCGCTGCCCGAACCGGTCTTCGCGAGCACCGCCACAACACAGCGTGAACCCAGCACGGAGATGGAACGTGCAATTGCGAGCCTTGTGAGCGAACTCCTCGGCGTAGCCACCATCAGTGTCGACGATTCGTTCTTCTCACTCGGTGGCGACAGCATCATGTCCATTCAACTTGTGGCACGGGCAAAAACCTCCGGGATCGTCTTCGCCGCCCGCGACGTGTTCGAACAGAAAACAATCGCTGGACTTGCCCGTGTCGCGCAGTGGTCAGCCGACAGCGACATCGTTGCCCTGGAAGAACTTGAGGGCGGCGGAATCGGCGAAATGCCACCGCTACCGGTGATGCAATGGTTAACGGAGCTAGGCGGCGACAACAACGAGTTCTCGCAGGCAATGCTGTTGACACTGCCACGCGAGGTCGATCAACTGCGCCTGGAGAGAACCCTCGCCGCAGTTGTTGCCCACCACGATGCACTACGTTTGACGTTCGTCCAGGACGGCGACCACACGCACGTGTCCACCGCAGAAACAATTGACATCGCCCAACTACTGCGACGCGTCGAATTCACCGAACCAACAGATAGCGCGGATTTTGCTGAACTCGCGGCCGCAGAACACGATGCCGCCGCCGCCCGACTTGCTCCCACAAACGGGATAGTTGTGCAGTTTGTGTGGTTCGCGCCCAGTGCGGAACTCCCCGATGAGTCAGGGCGCCTACTCATCATGGCGCACCACCTCGCGGTCGACGGTGTCTCCTGGCGCATCCTCCTGCCTGACCTCGCCACCGCATGGGCGCAACTCGACACCAACGAAACAGCAACACTGCAACCAGTGGGAACCTCGCTACGACGCTGGGCGCATGCCCTCACGGACTACGCCCACTCCGACAAAGCGCGCGCTGAATTGCAGTACTGGTCCGACGTGGTGTCCACCACGGATGAACCGTTGGGTAGCGACGAGTTCCACCCCCACAAACACACAATCGGCCAACTCGACCGGGTTGACATTTCAGTGCCCGCAGATATTGGCGACAAGGTACTAAACGCGCTCCCGCACGCATACCGTGCCAACGTCAACGACGGCCTTCTCGCGGCGCTGTTCGTAGCACTGCAGCGCTACCAGCAGCGCCAAGGCCGATCAATTGACTCGATCCTGGTCGCCATGGAGGGCCACGGTAGGGAAGAAGCACTCATCCCTGGCGCCGACCTCTCCCGCACAGTCGGCTGGTTCACCAACGTGTACCCCGCAAGGCTCTCGTCACCGCTGTCCGCCGCGCCGCAACCCTCACATCTCGATGAGTTGTCGACGCTGCTCAAAGCAGTGAAAGAACAATTCGCCACAATCCCAAACAAGGGCATGGGTTATGGCGCTTTGCGGTACCTCAACACCTCAACTGCTGATCAACTCGTTTTTGATCAACCACCGCAGGTCACATTCAACTACCTGGGCAGGCTCGGTACCGGCCAGTCGAGCGACACCACCCAAACGTATGGGTGGCTACCCGATGGATCCATTCCAGGCGTCGGCGGCACCGCCAATGACTCCATGGGAGCTCCCGGAGCACTGAATATCAACGTCTCGGCATCGGGTGATGAACTCACCGGCACACTGTCGTACATACGCACCCTGTTCACAGCGGACCAAGCAACCCAAATCCGCGATGAATGGATCACGGCGCTGCGAGAAATCGCACAACTAGCGGACGCTCACGAACTCTCCACGCTTACGCCCAGCGACCTTCCGCTGGTCGATCTCCAGCAAACCGAAATCGAGCACGTTGAACGCGGGCACCGAGCCAAGAACCAACACGTCGACGATATTTGGTCGCTCGGACCACTCCAACATGGTCTGCTTTTCCACGGCATGCTCGCAGGTGAAGGGCCGGATGTTTACACTGCCCAAACAGTGTTGAACTTCGGTGGCACTGTTGATCCGGAGCGCATGCGAAGCGCAGGACAAGCGCTGCTCAACCGCTACCCCAACCTTCGTGTCGCCTTCGCCTACACCACCAACGGGCAACCAATTCAAACAGTGCTCAACGAGATTTCCCTGCCGTGGCAGCACACCGACCTCAGCGGTCTGCCGCTAGCGCAAGCACGTGAACAAGGTGCTGAAATACAGCAACAAGATCAGCATCAGCCGTTCAATTTTGCGGACGCCCCGCTGATGCGCATGCACCTGGTCACCATTGCCGAGGGGGAGTACCAACTACTCTTCACCAACCACCACATCCTGCTTGATGGGTGGTCAATGCCAATTCTGATCAAGGAACTCCTTACCCTGTACGCCACGAGGGGAGACGCCACGTACTTGCCGAGCGTCCGCCCCTACAAAGACTTCTTGAGCTGGATCGCTCAACAAGACACACAAGCCGCGAAGCAGGCGTGGGAAAGTGCGTTCGCCGGGGTCGACGAGCCAACTGCCATCGCTGCCGACGGAACCAATGCGCCCCTCGGTACAGTCCGCGAAACAGTAATTCGACTGAGCGAGCAGGAAAACGCTGCACTGATCGAACAAATCAGGCCGCTTGGCGTCACTCTGAACACGGTTGTTCAGGTGGCGTGGGGGATCGTGCTCGGTCAGCAGTTGGGCCGTGATGATGTGGTGTTCGGTGCCACAGTTTCTGGTCGGCCACCGCAATTGTCCGGTGTGGAAAACATGGTCGGGTTGTTCATCAACACCATCCCCACACGAGTCCAGCTCCACGCCGACGACACGTTGGCCACCGTTCTCACGCGGGTGCAACGGGAACAAGCCGATTTGATGGCTTATCACCACATCGCGCTGCCAGAAATTCAACAACTCGCGGGCCCTGGTGCACACTTCGACACTCTTACCGTGTTTGAGTCCTACCCCGTAGATGCGGCGTCCGACGACGCAGTCGACATCGACGGAATGACACTTCAGGGCGCATCTGGTGCGGATGATACCCACTACCCCGTGAGCATCATCGCCTATGGTGAACCCACCCTTACCGCGAAGCTCAAATACCAACCAGCGCACATCTCAGACTCTGCTGCGCACGCTCTGGCCGACAGGCTGAAAACCGTCATCGCCAGCATCGCCGGTTCGCCGTCTGTGTTGGTGCGGTCGGTGGAGTTGCTGAGCCTGGTGGAGCGGGAGTTGGTTCTTGCTGGGTGGCAGGTG
>NZ_BMJH01000008.1 GCF_014643175.1 Hoyosella rhizosphaerae | reverse complement strand
TTGCCGTCGTATATGGTGCCGTCGGCTTTTGTAGTAATTGATGAGGTGCCGCTGACGCCTCAGGGCAAGGTCGACCGGCGGGCCTTGCCGGAGCCAGACCTCGTTGGTCAGCGGGAGTACGTTGCGCCACGGACTGACGATGAGGCGACCGTGCAGCGGATCTTCGCTGAGGTGCTTGGTGTTGAACAGGTCAGTGTGGTGGATTCGTTCTTCGAACTGGGCGGTAACTCGCTCATGGCAACTCGCGCTGTCACTGGAATCAACGAAGCATTTGGCGCTGCGCTTGTAGTACGGGAAATCTTCGAGTTCCCCACAGTGGAGAAGATCACTGAAGCGGCAGTAGAGCGTGCTCAGCATCAATCGGACCGACCGTCTATGTCCGACATTGTGCGCCCGGAGAATATTCCGCTTTCGCTTGGGCAGCAGCGGATGTGGTTCATTAACCAGTTCGATACGCAATCTGCGGGTTACAACATTCCGCTCGCTGTAACCCTAACCGGGCCATTGAATGTCCACGCATTGCGCGATGCGTTCGCCGATCTTGTTGAGCGGCATGAAATCCTCCGAACGTACTACCCCCCAACTGTTGACGGGGCAGTCCAAAAGATATTGCCACCGAACGAGGCGGAGCTTCCACTACCGCTGCACGTTGTTGACGACGCCACGAATATCGAACAAGCCGCTCTCGGTTTTGCGACCGAAGGGTTCGATGTTGCCGTCGCGCCACCCATCCGTGCGGCCCTATGGCAACGCACCGAGGAAGAACACCTCCTCGTTGTAGTGATGCACCACATCTGCGGCGACGGTTCCTCGCTCGCACCACTCATTCGTGACTTGATGACGGCATTTGCTGCACGACTCGACGGAAACACGCCGCAGTGGGAACCGTTGGCAATGCAGTACGCAGATTTTGCAATCTGGCAGCGTCTACTTTTGGGTGATGAAAGCAATCCTGAGTCGCTGTCTGCGAAGCAGGTTCAGTACTGGCGCGAAGCTCTCGCAGACCTGCCTGACCTTATTGAACTACCGCTAGACCGGCCGCGCCCGACGCAACAGGACATGACCGGTGGAAACATTCGGTTCTCGCTACCAAAATCGGTGCATACGCGCATTGTCGACATCGCGCACCACCATTCAGTGACACCATTCATGGTGATCCACGCGGCGTTCGCCGCATTGCTTTCGCGCGTGACCCCCACCGAAGATATCGCTGTCGCGACTCCAAAAGCTGATCGCGCGGATCCTGCTCTTGACGATATCGTGGGGATGTTCGTCAACACCCTGGTCCTACGAACCACAGTGCCGCACGACAGAACATTCACAGACCTGATCGATGATGTGCGCGCCGCCGACATTGCTGCGTTTGGTCACTCGGATATTCCCTTCGAACGTCTCGTCGAGGTTCTGAATCCGGCGCGCTCTCAATCGCATGCGCCACTTGCGCAAGTTGGCTATTCATACCAAAACCTTGATCGCCCGGAACTGCATCTAGCAGGGTTGACGATCGCCCCGTTGGCGGTGAACACCAATGTCGCGCAGTACGACCTGCACCTGCATGTGCAGGAGGAAACTGCCGATGATGGTTCGCTCATTGGCCTCCATGCGGCGTTCACCTATGCCACAGCACTGTTCGATAAGGCCACAGTCAGTCGACTTGCAGACCAGTTCGTACGGCTTCTCGAAGCCATTACAGATGACCCCCTGATTGAAGTGGGGGACATCGAAATTCTTGGTCCTGAGGACAAGCAGGCAGTCTTGTCAGCCTGGGGACAAGGCGACGTATTTGATCTGAGCGAAGCCCCCGCCACGCTCGTAGACCGGTTCGATAACCAAGTAATGCTGTCCAAGGATGCGACCGCATTGGTTTTCCGCGATGAGTTGATGACGTATGCCGAGCTTGATGCTCGGGCGAATAGTCTTGCCCGCCACCTCATTGGACTCGGGGTGGGGCCAGAAACGATGGTGGGCCTGTCGATTCGGCGATCCTTCGACTTACTCATCGGCATGTACGCCATCGTGAAAGCGGGCGGTGCGTATGTCCCGATTGACCCCGACCATCCAACCGAACGCAATAAGTATGTCCTTGAGGCCTCAAAGCCTGTATGTCTGCTAACTACTACAGGTGACGCAGTCGAGGTACCAGACGGGGTGGATGTTCTTTGCCTTGACCAGCTCGAGTTTGAGGCGTTGAGCGCACTTCCTGTGACTGACGCTGACCGTCGTGGGCCACTGCGCCCAGACAACACCGCCTACGTCATGTTCACCTCGGGGTCCACAGGACGACCCAAAGGGGTGATGGTTACACACCGTGCGATCGTTAACCAGATCGCCTGGAAACAATCTGAGTACCAACTCACCAGCAATGACGTCATTCTTCAGAAAATTGCCACAACTTTCGACGTGTCAGTGTGGGAATTTTGGTGGGCACTATCTGTGGGCGCACAACTGCTGATCAGCGAACCCGATATGCACCAAGACCCGGCATACGTAGCGCGCATGATCGAAAATCATGGGGTAACAGCAACAACATTTGTGCCTTCGCCGTTGTCTGTGTTCGTCACTGTTGCTACCCGCGAGCAACTGAGCACGCTGCGAGACATTTTTGTCATCGGCGAAGCCTTGCCAATGGATGTCATCGAACGCTGGTCGCGCATCAGTGACGCCCGCGTTCACAACCTTTACGGCCCCACCGAAGCGGCTGTGTCTGTCACAAACTTCGTAGCACAATCAGACGAACAGGCCACGGTGGTGCCGATTGGTGTACCACAGTGGAACACCGGGGCCTTCGTTCTTGATGGCCGCCTCAAACCAGTTCCACCCGGGGTGCCGGGGGAGCTGTACCTCACCGGAGTTCAGTTGGCGCGCGGCTATCTTGACCGCCCCGATATCTCGAGCGACCGGTTCGTCGCCAGCCCAATTGCCGGTCATGGTGAGCGCATGTATCGCACTGGTGACCTTGTGCGGTGGCGTACGAATGGCGTACTCGAATACATTGGTCGCACAGATTTTCAAATCAAGTTGCGTGGCCAACGTATTGAATTGGGTGAGATTGAGGCAGCTTTGCTGTCCCACCCCATCATCAGCCAAGTTGTTGTCATCTTGGCCAACCACCCCGATACGGGCGACTACCTTGCCGCGTACGCGGTGCCGATCGACGGTGCTCTCATTAGTGGCGAAGACTTGCTCGCATATTCTCGCGACAAGCTTCCCCGATACATGGTGCCAGCGCACATCACAGTGCTGCCGGAATTCCCGCTCAACCCAAGTGGAAAACTGGATCGAAAGGCACTGCCGAAACCTGATTTCAGCCCTGTGCACCATGATGTGGTCGCCCCCCGCAACCCAATTGAAGAAACCATCGCAGCTGTTTTCGCGGAAGTTCTCAGCAGCGATGCTGTCAGTGTTCTTGATGGGTTCTTTGACATCGGCGGTAACTCACTCAGCGCCACGAGGGTAATCGCACGGGTCAATGAGGCCCTCAACAGTTCCCTGGCGGTACGTGACATCTTCGATAATCCTAGTGTCGAAGCCCTCGCCGAACGTGTCGAACATGGTTCAACGCAGCAGCAGCGCACGCCACTGACTGCGCAGTCACGGCCAGACCAAGTACCTCTGTCGCTGGCGCAGAAACGCATGTGGGTCATCAATCAACTTGACCCCGGTTCCGCAGCCTACAATTTGCCTCTCGCGCTACGACTCTCAGGTCAACTCGATATCAACGCGTTGACAGCTGCGATCCGTGATGTTGTGGCACGGCACGAAACGCTGCGCACAGTCTTCCCTAGCGTCGGCGACCAGGCGCATCAAGTTGTACTGCCAATATCGGCACTCAACCTTGACGTGCCACTCCACGAAGTGGACAGTGACAAGGTATTCGAATTGGTGGGCGAATTAGCCACCGAAGGTTTTGATGTCGCCACCCAAATCCCTATCCGCGGCGGAATCTATCGGATTGACGCAGCAGATCATGTTGTCGTGCTGGTGCTGCATCACATCGCGGCCGACGGCTTTTCGATGGGACCGCTTGCACGCGACATCATGTTGGCCTACCACGCTCGACTGAATGACACCCAACCTGGCTGGCAGCCACTTCAGGTTCAGTACGCTGACTTCACGTTGTGGCAGCACGCAGTGCTCGGTGATGAAGCTGACCCCGAGTCGCTCGCAGCTCAGCAGGTTGGCTACTGGAAGCACACGCTGGATGGCCTGCCCGAACTCCTCGACGTTCCTACCGACTTTCCGCGCCCAGCGAGCCAGTCAATGCGCGGCTCCAAATACGAGTATGAACTTGCACCGGAGCTGTTCCAATCTCTCGAAAAACTAGCGCGCCAACACAATGCGACCCTTTTCATGGTTGTTCACTCAGCACTCAGTGTGCTGCTAGCGCGACTGGCCGGTACCGACGACATCGCTATTGGCACGCCCATTGCTGGGCGAGGTGATCGTGCGCTCGACGACATCGTGGGGATGTTCGTCAATACTCTGGTGCTACGCACTCAACTTCAGAGTGATTCGACCTTCGCTGATGTCCTTGCGCACAATCGAGAAACTGATCTTGCGGCTTTCACTCACGCAGACGTGCCATTCGAGAGGCTCGTGGAAGCACTTGATCCACCGCGATCCGCTGCCCACTCACCATTGTTCCAAGTGATCGTTGCGTTCGAAAACCTCGACCGACAGGAGTTCGAACTTGATGGGCTCACTATCTCGGGGCTCGACTCCGGCTACTCGATAGCAAAATACGACCTGCAATTCGCGTTTGCGGATACGCCCACGCACAACGAGAAAATACGCGCCGCGATCACCTACGCGACTGATCTATTTACCGAATCGACAATCGCAATCATCGCTGAGCAACTTACCGGTCTGCTCGACGCTGTTGCACAGGATCCAACGGCCAACATCTACGACTACCCACTAATTGACGCCCAGCAGCGCGCCGCGCTGTGGCCGGTCGGTGGGGGAGATGGCACGCCGCCACAGCACCTCGCTGAACTGATGAAAACCGCTGCCGCCCACAATCCAGAAGCTCCCGCAGTGGTGTTTCGCGATTACACCACGACATATCGCGAACTTGATCAGCGCTCAAACCAGCTAGCACGGTTGCTTCTTGCCCACGGCGCGCGACCAGAGCGAGTTGTCGCAGTCAGCATTCCCCGATCGGTCCAATCAGTGGAAGCTCTTTGGGCCGTGGCGAAAACGGGGGCAGTATTTTTGCCGATTGACCCCGAGTACCCGCGCGACCGTATCGAGCACATGATTGCCGATTCCGGTGTGGAACTTGTGGTCACGACCGTCCCGGACCACTTCGCTGGTCGAACTGTGCTCGATCTGAACGACACAGAACTGAACGAGCGGATCACACAATTCTCCGGGCGGGGTATCACTGAAGCAGAATTGCACGCACCTGTTCGAGTTGATCAGGCCGCGTACATGATTTACACCTCGGGTTCCACTGGTCTTCCCAAAGGCGTTGTCGTCACCCATCGCGGGCTAGCTAATTACGCAGCCGAGCAGCAGGAACGCTTCGGCATTGATGCTTCGTCTAGGGTCTTGCACTTCTCGTCGCCCAGCTTCGACGCATCAATGCTCGAACTGCTCCTCGCAATTCCAATGGGTGCAGCGCAATGCGTTGTACCGACAGGTATTTACGGCGGCGACGAGCTCGCGGAGTTCCTCACCACCAATGCAGTGACCCACGCATTCGTAGCCACCGCAGCGATGGGCACTGTCCCCGTCGGCGGAATAGACGACCTTCAGTGCGTCATCGTCGGTGGTGAAGCTGTCCCCGCCGAACTTGTTACAAAATGGGCACCAGGTCGGACGATGTTCAACGCCTACGGCCCTACCGAAACCACAATCGTTGCGACGCTGTCCACTCCGATGCTCCCAGGCCAAACGGTACATATCGGCGGACCAATCCGCGGTACATCGGCGCTAGTGCTCGACAATCGACTAAACCCAACACCTGTTGGTGTGCCCGGCGAGCTGTACCTCGCAGGGATGGGCGTTGCGCGCGGCTACCACAACCGACATGGACTCACCGCTACCAGGTTTGTCGCCGACCCATCCGGTCCAGACGGGGCGCAAATGTATCGCACTGGCGATATTGTCAAATGGTCTCGCCTCGATGATGGATCTCTCGTGCTTCTGTACGTGGGTCGTTCCGACTTCCAAGTCAAGGTGCGCGGATTCCGCATTGAACTAGGCGAAATTGATTCGGCACTGGCTACGCACCCGCTAGTTGATTCAGCTGTAACTCTTGCAGTTCAAGGGATCGCGAAGAATACGCAACTGGTTTCCTACGTCAAACCAATGCCTGGTACATCAGTTGGTGACCTGCCGGTTGAGGAAGTGCGCGCCCACATAGCGGCAACGCTTCCTGACTACATGGTGCCCAGCGCACTCATGCCGATCGCGGATTTCCCTCTCACCCGCAACGGAAAACTTGATCGCGCAGCGCTGCCCGATCCTGTCTTCACCGCAAGCGCAACCCAATACAAAGCGCCAACGACCCCGATGGAAGAAGCGGTCGTTCGGGTCATCGAACAACTCCTTGGTCTGACCGATGTTGGGGTGGAAGATTCGTTCTTCTCCCTCGGCGGCGACAGCATCATGTCGATTCAGCTAGTTTCGCGAGCGAAGGACGCCGGTGTGGTGTTCACCGCCCGCGACGTGTTTGAACACAAAACTCCTGCAGCCATCGCCCGAGTTGCAAGTTGGGCCGACGAAACGACTGCTGCGGTACTTCCTGAGCTGCCCGGGGGTGGAGTGGGCCAGGCTCCACTGCTACCCGTAATGCACTGGATGACGGAGTTGGGTGGCAAGTTCAACCAGTTCTCTCAGGCCATGCTGCTCACGCTTCCCCCAGCCGTCGATGCCGAACGACTACGACGCACACTCGACGCAGTGGTCGACGGACATGATGCGCTGCGTGCACGATTCTGGATGAACTCCGATGGTCACTGGCAGTACGAAACAATGCCAGTCGGCAGTGGCTCGCCGAACCTTCACCGAGTCGAATTCGATGAGGAAGTGGGCACACCGGACTTCGCAGATCGGGTGCGAGCCGAGCACGACGCAGCAGCACGCAGGCTAAACCCGGCCGCTGGAGACATGCTCCAATGCGTGTGGTTTGACCCCGCTGGCGGTGGGGGCGCGACCGCAGGAAAGCTTCTGATCCTTGCCCATCACCTCGTGGTCGACGGTGTTTCCTGGCGAATCCTGCTGCCAGATCTAGCGAATGCCTGGGCTCAAAGCGAACGAGCCGACTCTATTGCGCTACCACCTGTTGTGACCTCCGCCCGTAGGTGGGCGCACGTGGTAAACGAACTCGCCAGCGCACCGGAGACTGCTGCCGAATTGCAGTGGTGGCTGGACACATCGACCGAACCTGATCCGCCGTTGGGTTCCAGTGAATTTCATCCGCACGAGCACATGATGGGACAGCTTTCCACGTGCAACATTGCTGTGCCCGCAGATATCGCAGACCCAGTGATCAACGATCTACCGCGCCTCTATCGCTCCGGTGTCAACGACGCCATGCTTGCGGCACTCGCCTTAGCTGTGGCCCGGTACAGACACCGCCGGAGCAGCACACACCGAGAGCTTCTGCTGAACCTCGAAGGGCACGGGCGTGAAGAGAACCTGATCCCCGGTGCTGATCTATCACGCACCACCGGTTGGTTCACCAATGTTTTCCCTGCCCGCATCACAGTCTCTGAAACAGCCGTCGAGGCAGAATTGGGGGCGCGGGAAGCATCCGATCTACTCAAATCTGTCAAAGAGCAGCTTGTTGCAATCCCGCGTAAAGGGATGGGCTATGGCCAACTCCGCTATGTGAACCCCGAGACCACAGGCCATTTTGGCTCAGCGCAGATACCGCAAATTGCCTTCAACTACCTCGGTCGCGTTGGTGGTTCCGCTGTAGCCGACCAGGCACAACAGTTTGGTTGGTTGCCAGACGGCAGTGTCACCGGAGCGAACGGAACGGCTGATGATTCGATGGGGGCCCCAGCCGCGTTGAACATCAACATCACTGCGGTGCAGGACGAATCTGGTGTGCAACTGCGTGGTTCGCTGTCCTACATCAACACACTGTTCACTGACGCGGACGCGGAGGAACTAGTTGACCTGTGGACGCAGGCACTCAGCGAACTGTCCGCCCTCGCACTCCACACAGAATTTGCCACGGTAACCCCGTCTGACGTCCCGCTCGTCGCCGTCGACCAACGAACACTGGACTCGCTGGTGCACCGTTATCGCGATGCAGGCCTCGAAGTCCGCGATGTGTGGTCGCTCAGCCCCCTTCAAGGTGGCTTGTTGTTCCATGCACTGTTGTCTGGGCACGAACGCGACATCTATGTAGCACAAACAGTGATAAAGCTCGGCGGGGTAGTGGACTCGGAACGGATGCGCAGCGCAGGGCAAGCACTGCTCGACCGCCATGCGAACCTCCGGGCAGTGTTCCTGCACGACTCCGCGGGTAACCCAGCGCAACTTGTTCTCGACGATGTACGAATCCGTTGGCAACACACAGACCTGACAAGTCTCCCGCTGGAGCAGGCGCGGGTTGAGGCGAAAACCATTCGGCAAACTGACCAGTTCACCAGTTTCCGTATGGACGATGCCCCATTGGTGCGAATGCACCTGGTCACCATTGAAGACGGTAAGCATGAGCTTCTGTTCACCAACCACCACATCCTGCTTGATGGGTGGTCAATGCCTGTGCTGGTTAAGGAACTTCTCACCCTGTACGCCACGAGGGCTGATACCGCGCACTTGCCCAGCGTCCGGCCTTACAAGGACTTCCTGAGCTGGCTAGCTGCGCATGACCGTGACGAAGCCCGTGCACAGTGGGCTACAACTCTGTCCGGTCTTGATGAACCGTCACTCATCGCGCCGGGTGCAGGGGAAGGCTCCCCCGAGACCGACCCCAGCGAAGTAGTCGTCGAGTTCAGCGTTGAGCAATCGCGTTCCCTCACTAATGTGGCACAAGACCTGGGCGTCACCCTGAACACGGTTGTCCAGGTGGCGTGGGGGATCGTGCTTGGTCAGCAGTTAGGCCGTGATGATGTGGTGTTCGGTGCCACCGTTTCTGGTCGGCCACCGCAATTGTCCGGTGTGGAAAACATGGTCGGGTTGTTCATCAACACCATCCCCACACGAGTCCAGGTCCACAGCGACGACACACTTGCTTCCCTCGCTATTCGAGTACAACAGCAGCAAGCCGCACTACTCGATCACCACCATGTTTCTTTGCCGGAAATCCAGCAGGTAGCGGGTTCTGGTGCGCTATTTGACACGCTCACAGTGTTCGAGTCCTACCCCGTCGATGCGGTAGCCGGAGAAGCCGTTGATATCGACGGAATGTCGATCACCGGATTGTCGGGTGCTGACGATACCCACTACCCGCTGAGCATTATCGCCTACGCCCAGCCTCAACTCACGTTGAAAATGAAGCATCGCGCTGACCTCATCAGCGATGCGCAAGCGGCCTCGCTTGCCCAGCGCATGCGTACGGTACTTGAGGCCTTTTCCGGTTCGCCGTCTGTGTTGGTGCGGTCGGTGGAGTTGCTGAGCCTGGTGGAGCGGGAGTTGGTTCTTGCTGGGTGGCAGGTG
>NZ_BMJH01000007.1 GCF_014643175.1 Hoyosella rhizosphaerae | reverse complement strand
GGATAGTGAACGACACATCCGACCAGATGTTCGTCGACCCGAATGACTTCGTCAGCCCCTCGACCGCGACCTCAACTCCCACGGAACCTCCCAGTTAGGCCACAACACAAAACAGTGTGGGTGGCGTCACCCTAACGCACCCTTGCGATGCACATGACACGAAACGTTACTTCATAGTGATTCGGGACACTACCTGAAGCGTAAAAATTCTCATATTCCTGACATCGACGTGATTGCCACCATGCCTTTTTACGGGCAAATGGAAAGATCTGCGTGCGAAGCCGAATCATTGTTCGGCCTTTCACACACAGATCTTTCCCTAGATTCAATTCTGCGCCGCGTGCAGGGTCAAGCGGGCTGGGCATCTCGCAGAAGCCACTGATCGCCGTCACGCTGCAACGTGATCACAATCCGACTGGGGTCACGGCGACCTGCCGGGTCCTCAATCAGAAGATTTGTGACTTGCTGGTTGAGGAACACAACAACCACTGCCACTTCGTCGGTCAGCTCTTGCACACCCGCATTAGCGACGGTGCCCACAGAACGCGCCTCAGCTGCCAGTATGACTTCGCTGAGCTCTTCGACGATTGATTCGTACTCTTCGGCATATTCCGGCGTAGAAATCGCTTTGACGCCGTTGAGGTTCTCGTCGAGGTTTTCGAAATCGTACGTGCCGAACAATTCCGCGTAGCGACTCGCATCGTCAAGCGCTTCCGCGCGCAACTCCTCAATCGCCAGCAATTGCTGTTGGCCCCGTGAGGCATCCCAATACAGGAACCCCAGGACTGCGCTTACGACCGCAAGAATTGCAACGAGAACGACCGGGATACGGCTTGGCTTGGACGCTCCGCTAGTTTCAGCGGGTGAGTAGCCGTCGCCTACATATGTTTCGGAAATTCTGGTCATCTCCTGAGTTGTGATGTTGCCGGTCAATAGTTACCGCCCACCCTGCGGGATCAGTCCAGCTTCGCGCGCGGCATCGCCAAGCATATCCAAGGCAGCACGTCCCCCTGGACCGATTATCAGTGGGTTCGACACCATCGCTGGTCCGGTTTGAATACCCGGCGATGTGTACCCCACAAGTCCCAGTCCATCTGGCCTCGGTGCTGTAGCCGCACCGCGCTGCGCTAGGTCCTGGCCCGGCGGGCAGAACACGGCCCTATTTGGTTGCTGCTCGTTCGTAACACCAATAGCGCGGCGAGGGGTCTCGTAGTAGCACACGGGCCCCTGGGTGCCGACGATCGTGAACGAGAGAGCGTTTCCACGCGCAATCGTTGCGGCCTTGTTCAAGCCATCTGGGAAGTCGTCCATCAGCGCGATGAGCGCCGACTCGCGATCGCTCAGGATTGGCAAGACGTCAGCAAAGCCGTCGAGGGTTCCTTCAATATTGCCGCGGTTGTCCGCAAGCAGATCAGAAACTCGACGCATAGCACCTGGACCTGTATCGATCAGTGATTCGATGTCAGGTCTTGCATCTAGTAACTGCCGACTCCAAACGCGGAACGTACTGAAGGAAGATGGCATCGTGTCCGATGCATCCGCCATCAACCGCATAGTGGACGGGCCTTGAGTGCCAAGCCATTCCACAGTGTCGCTGTGTTTCTCGAAGACGTCCGCAACGATTCCGACGTTGTCGATGATGTCGCCAATGTCGTCACCGCGCCCCTCGAAAGTCGCTCCGAGCGCTTCAAGCAACGCACTCAGTGATTCGACGTCCAGGGTGTCAACAACTTCGTTAACGGCAACGAGAACTTCGCGGAAGCTGACGCGCTGAAGGGATGGATCAACAATGAGCTCATCACCCGATTGGAGATAGTCACCGGGAACTGATCCTGGTGTAGGGCGAAGTTCAAAGTTCACTAGACCCGCCACATTCAGCGTTGTGGAAACTGGAGTCACCGTGCGTACAACTTCCACCCCCGGGTCGAGACGGAACTTGATCTCGATGGGCAGCGTAACCGGACCATCTTCGGTCTCGATGACGCGTGCTTCCGACGGCGGAATCGGACGCACGGTCTGAATCTCGCCAACAACGACGCCCTGGTAGGTCACCACTGTTCCTGGTCCAAGCCCGCGACCATCGTCAAAGTAGGCTGTTGCCTCAATCGGGCGGTCACCGAGACCTATGGTGCCGAGGCTGAGGAACTGTGCGCCAAGTGCGTACCGAGTCCCTACGGGCAAAATAAACAGTGCAAGCGCCACGAAGAGGGCGAGCTGAACTTTCGTGCTGCGTCTCATTGTCCGCCTCCTGTAGCTGCACCCTGTCCGCCAACGAGCAGCGTGCGCAAAAGCTCTGGAACATCTGCGTCAATGTTGAGACGCAGATAGTCACCCGATCGTGCACCGTCCGCCCTGTTGAGGAGATCCGCTAGTGGGACAATGATCGAGCGGACGTCTGTGCGGTCAAGCGCTTCGAGAAGATTCGCTAGCTCTGTTGGCAACGTCAGCAAGTCCTCTTCCGATGCCGTCATGATGACGTCCAACTCGCTGGCCAGGGTCGCTGTACCACCGAGCAGGTCTGCGATCTCATCCCATTGTTCGATCAGAAGGTCAAATAGTGGCAATGCCGCATCGAGTGTGCGATCAAACGTCTCTTGTTCCTCGGAGATGCGCGTCGCCGCGCTCGAGGCCGCAACCAATGTCCGATCAATGTCGGCACTTCGGGTGTTGAGAATGTCGACAGTTCGCTGCAAAGAGTTCACCGTACGGCGAATGTCGTCGCCGCGGCCACCGATCGCTGCTTCCATTTCGTTCGCAATGATCTCAACGCTCCCGATACCACCGTCGCTCAACACCACGGACAAACTTGCGAGAGCATTTTCAAGGTCTGGTCCACGCGACGTGAAATCTTCTGTCACGCGGTCACCAGCCTCGTATATCCCACCGTTCGGCTCATCAGGAATACGGACCTTGATGTATGGGTTGCCCAGAGTGTTTGGCAACTCCACCGTCATCGTTGTGTTCCGCGGTAGCTCTGCATCACTGTCAAGACTTACTGTTGCGACTGCGATGCGGCGACCATCAGGCGCAATGTCGGTGTTCAGGTCTGAGACTCGACCGAGCAGTCGCTGCCCCATTCGAACCTCAGTGCCCACCATGACGAGGTCGGCAGTTTCAAGTTCGACTTCCAGGGGGTACGTTGCACGACCCTCCACCATGTCAAACGAGATCTCCTGGATACCCATCGAGCATCCTGTCGCCGCGAGCCCGATCGGGACTGCAACAAGTGCAGCAACGAACGACCTAGGTAGCTTGAGCCGCCGTGCATGCGAAAAACGTGAGTGTGGCCCCTGCGCTTTAGCTGTTCTCAACATCAGCGCCCCTCCCTTGCCGCATTTTGCAAGATAGCTCCGATGTTCAGTGGATCGGCCAATCCGATCGGATACGCAATCGGGTTGGTAAAGCCAGCGCCAGTACAGAAAGCCGCCGGTGCGCTGCCGCAGAGTTGCGCAAGTCCTGGGACCTGCTGCAAGTCCGTTGACACGTTGAGTCGGATCCGGGCACTGCCATCGTCGGAGATTCCGCGTTGGAAGTTTTGCCCCATCAAAGGAGCGATGTCGATAATCTCCGCGAGTTCGACAGGGCGGCTCGCTAGGACGTTCGCCAATGTATCTGTGGACTGCAAGACCTGAGTTATTTCCCCACCACGCTCCGTGACTAGCCGATCCGCTTCGTCGAACATGACGCGAATTTGCGAAATCATCGCACCGAGGTCGTTGTCTTGGCGTCCTGCTTCAGCAGCCAGGAGTGTTAGCGAGGATGTGAACTCCCGGATCTGAACCTCGCGGTCGGAAATGAGGCGCGAAATCCTGCCGAAAACCTCAAGGAGTTCGTCGATCTCATCTGAGTTGTTGGCGAGCACTCGTGTCGCACCAGCAAACTCTTCGATCGCGCGGTTTGCCTCAGGTCCAAGCCCGTCGAATACCGAACCCATCCGCTCTAGCGTCCGACGCACATTGCCCAGATCTTCTTCACCGGCCAACGCGTCTGCGAGGTCTTTGGCTGAGGTGAGCAGCATGTCGTAGTCAATTGGGACGTCAGTCCTGTCCAGAGGAATAACGTCGCCGGAGGCGAACTCCCCTACTCGGTCTGCCGGTGGTGGCAACACGAGTTCTACGTAGCGGTCCGCGACAAGTGTTCTGTTTGTAATAAATGCCCGAACATTGGCAGGGATGTGAACGCTGTCATCCACTTCCATCTCGACGCGCACCCGATCTTCCGAGGGAACAATGGCGACGACGCGACCAATGTCTACCCCAAGAAGCCGGACCTCGTTGTCCTGGTACAAGCCCGTTGCTACCGGGAACTCCGCGAATACAGTTTTGCGTTTCTCATTGAAAAACACGAACCAAATCAGGGTGATCACAAGGAGCGCGGCCAACACGATAGCCAGTGGTTTGACGAATCTACTGCGGTTAGCTGTGGAATTGGCACTCATTTATCGGCATCCTTCCACTGCACCGAGCAGGCAGAGCATGTTGTCTGGCAGGACTGCTACTGGTCCGGACACATCTAGCCACGGCCCTGTTCCGGTTGCGTCGGTGAGCGTGCGGAATGCTGGGCCGACTTCGATGAGACTTTGTTCGATTGCATCGGATTCTGCAGCCAACATGGTGGTCACGTCCCTCAAGCTGATAAGCAATCGGTCCCACTCACCAGGCTCCGCAGTGAGAAGTTCCGTCATACGTGCGGACACTGTCTCCAAGTCATTGATCAACCCGCTAATCAATTGCGCACGAGCACCGAGGGTGCCGAACACAACTGCGCCCTGATCAAACAGCACGGTGAGTGTGTCTTGCTGGCGGTCAATAATTTCAGCAAGGTCACGTCCGAGTACGAGAATTTCTTCAATCTGATCACCGTTGTTATTGATGATTCCGGCAGCGTCTGCGAGAGCAGTCACTGCTTCGTCGACGAGTTCCCGGTCGGGGATGGACTGGTAAGCAATGTCAGCGAGATCTGAAAGCTGCTCATAGTCGATCATTTCCCGGTCGGGATCGTCCGTGCGAGTGACGTCGTAGGCACTTCGGGCAATTTCATCGAAGTGGAAGGGTACGCCTGAGCGTTCCAACGGGATTCGACCGTCTGCAAGTGATCCATCGCCGCGCGGACGCACGTCGAGGTAGTACGCACCAAGTATTGTGCGTAGCTTCACTTCAGCTTCAGTTTGATCGCCGAGCGACCGCGACCGGTCAACACGGAACTCCGCGACGACCTGGTCCCCTTCAATTTCCAAAGACTCGACTCGCCCGGCCGGCACACCCGCAACGTAAACGGGATCGCCAGCGGAAATCCCACCGGCACTGGAAAGCACAACGCTGTATCCAGCTGTGCGGATGTTGTAGATCACTGTTGGGAAGAACGCCGCGATTGCGAGGGCGCTCGCAAGGACGATCAGGGCTATCGCACCAATCAACCCTGGCCGGGTTACGTATACCTTTGAGATACCCGATCCAACGAGTTGTTGGTTTAGGTTCTTAATCCACCGGATCATCGGCACACCTCCGACTGGCCGCCGCCAACGAGCGCGAACGGATCGATCTGTTGGCCTTGAGCACTAACGGCAAGGTTGCAGGCATAAATGTTGATCCACGATCCATACTCACCGAAGTGGTTCACTGCCTTACCACCACGCTGCATTGCCTGGAGCAACGCGACGTACTGATCATTGTTTGCGCTCCACTCTTCACTGACGCTGATCGCACCGCGGATGGTGCGTTGCAGCTCAGGAAGTTGAGTATCAAGTAGCGTCGCGAACTTCGACATCGTCGATCCGCCTTGGTCCAGGACTGCGATGAGGTCCGCGTTGCGGCTTGCCATTCGCTCGGTGAGACCAGCCATGCCTTCAATTGCGGCTTCGACGTCGTCGCTGCGTTCCACGATCATTTCCATGGCCTCAGGTAGTCGGTCGGCTAGCACTTCGATCTCGTTCTGCCTGGCCAGCGTGACGTTGGCGACGTCAAGCATTCCGATCAGCATTGATTCAAAAACGTCCGCGTTTCCGTCAAGTGCATCGATGACGGATGCCGAAAGCTCGTTGAGCCGCGGCGGGTCGAGCAAGCGGAATACCGGCCGGAACCCGTTGAACAACTCTGTGACGTCGGTCGGTGGTTTGCCGAGTACCTGGAGTCGGTCTCCACGGTTAAGTTCCGGTGCTCCACCTGGATCAATAAGTCCCATGTAGCGAACACCGAGCATGTCCGCGAACTTCACTTCTGCTCGCGCGTTTTCGGACAGTGTGAGGTCGCGTTCGATCTTGAACGAGACGATTGCTCGTACCGTTCCGTCGTCTTGGCGTTCCCAACCCGTGCCGCTTACTTTGCCAACACGTACGCCGGCGAGAGTGACATCGTCGCCCTTTTTCAAGCTCGTGACGTCAGGAAACTCGGCTTCGTAGGTCGCAGTGCGCGATCCCACTGGCGGACTCAATGTTTGCCAGACACTGACTGACGTAAACAGCACTGCAATAACGAAAGCAGCGAGGCCGACTAAGGCTCCTTTGCTGAGTTTCATCGAACTTCCACCACCGTTCCGCGCACGATTGGTCCGAGCATTGTCGCCGTGGCCGCGCTAGGAGTGGTTCGGGTTTCCGCCGCCGGTGTGGCAGCGCCGCGTGCGCCTCTCATCAACTCCCGTTCTAGAAGTGCCAGTGGGTTGTTTAGAAGAAGGTCGAGATCTTCTGCTTGTGGAACTGCTAGTCCGTCGATCGCCGAGTCAAGTTGCTGCGCCTGAACCGGAAACGCGTCTAACGGTGCAGCTTGCCGAGCAGGGCGTGGTTGTGCGGGACCACAGGTAGGCGAAGACAGACCTGGGTACCGGGCACAATCGGCAGGCGAGTACGGGAAGGGGTCTTCGAGTGTGGCCAGAGCCGTGATGTTTAGACGACCTGCTTGGAAAGCCGGTGCAAGATTGCGTCCAAGATTCCCGAGGCTGTTGAGAACCCCATCCACGCCTTGCCCTTGGTTGAGGGCACCGACTGCGACAGTTCCACTGTCGAGTACAACGATTGTGTCGGCACTGATTGCACTTACTAATCCGGCGGTGTCGCGGGTGAATGTGCTGCCAGCAACAAGGAGCTGACGCAAACCTGCTTCGCGCTCGTTGAGCATGTCAGCAAGTTCCGCACTCTGGTCTAGCGTGACCACTAGATCCGGGAGCGACTGGTCAACATTCTCTGCAATTCGCCGAATATTAGGTATGACGTCCCCATCGATCATGGGGTTTACTGCATCGAATAGGTCGCCCGCGCGAACAATGAGGTTTCCTAGGTCTTCGCCTCGTCCTTCCACACCAACGCGAAGCTCTCGAAGACCTTCGAGTGACCCCTCGATGTTCAACTCATATACCGCGCGCATGACTTTTTCGTATACGTTGTACAGCTCGCGCGCATCTGGTCCGGTGTCGAGTCCTAGAACGTCTCCGCGTTCAGCCATGACAGTTGACCGCTCGCTGGCTGCAACATCGTGAGGAGCTACAAGGTGTACCTCGTTGTCGCCGAAGATCGTGCGCGGAACAATCCGCGCGAGTGCGTCATTCGGCATGTTTGCGAGAACATCGCGATCTACCTGAAGTTCAACGCGCGATATCTCTTCATCGAAGTCACCCATAACACCGACTTCAATATTCGATACGCGTCCAACAATGACGCCTTCATATCGCACGGCATTGTTTGAGCCAAGCAGGAGGCCTGACTCACGAACGCCCTCGCCTGGAACATCAATTGCCGAGGGTACGTCGACGTACACCTTCGGGGATTGATCAAGTGCACCCGCACCGCGTGCAATGAGGAGGGTGGAGATGACCACCAGGAGTATCCCAAAAATTAGTCCACGAATTGACTTCATTTACTCAAGCCCCATTCCTGGAATTGTTGGTGTTAGTCCGTATAGACCGAACACCAGCACCATTGCTGCCAGTGCGATTGTCAAGATTGTTGTGCGAACGGCGGTACCAGCAGCCCGGCCGACGCCTTCAGGACCACCGCCCGCGTTATATCCATACGAGCAGCAGATCACCGCGATGATGATCGCGAAAATCACTGTCATCAGAATCGAATACGCGAAATATTCTGGCGTGATGGATTGTCGGAAGTAGTAATCGTAGGTTCCTGACGATTCGCCGAGCATCCCAACGATCACGAACCGAGACGCGAGGTACGCGCCAAGCAGACCCACCATGTACACCGGTGCGATCACGATGAGCATCGCCAGCATGCGCACAGTTGCTAAGAAGGTAATTGACGGCACGCCCAGTGTGTCGAGAGCGTCAATTTCGTCTGACACACGCATCGACCCGAGTTGGGCAGTAAAGCCTGTTCCCACCTTGGCTGCGATTGCCAGCGACGCGATCAAAGGTGCGATTGCCTGGGTGTTAGCGATTGATCCCGCCAACCCGGACAACGCCGTGAAGCCGAGCAGGCCCAAGGCGCGGTGGATTTCGATGGAAACCATGACCGCGGCGACAATTGCCATTCCGCCAACGACACCGATTGTGCCGCCACCGGATAGCAGCGATGCCTTACCAAAACTGATATTGCCGACTTCAGTCAGAATGTGTTTCCGGTACCGCGCGATCGCCATCGGAATCCCAGCGAACATTTTCACACCAAACATGATGTGTCCGTCGAGACCTTCAAAACTTCCTTTGAGCCGCCCTAGTGTGGCACCTGATGCTCTTTTAAGTCGGATCCGTGTGTCCGTCATATGTACTCCCCGACTGCCGGTACTACCACGATGTACATCTGGGTAAGCACCACGTTGATCACGAACACGGCGATGAACATCATCACCACTGATTCGTTAACCGAGTTTGCGACACCTGCCGAACCGCCGCGGGTTTGTGTTCCCTTGAACGCTGCGATCACCGAACACGCAACTCCGAAGCAGAACGACTTGAACATTGCCATCACGAAGTCCGTCGTTCGGCCATATGCCTGGAGGGTCAGCAGGAAGCCACCCTGGGATTCACCTACGCCTACGACTTGATAGGCGTAGGTAAATAAGATTCCCGAGAACGACACGATCGCGCACATAGACAGCGCAACGAACACCAACGCGAAGACGCGAGGAACGACTACGCGCTCCACAACGTCGACGCTCATAACCTGCATTGCGTCGATCTCTTCACGAATGGTGCGGGCGCCAAGGTCTGACACGATCGCGGCGCCACCGACACCAGCCGCAATGAGCGCGGTCACGAGTGCGGCCGCCTGACCGATGATGACGAACGCCACCACCGCGCCTGAGTACTGCGCAGCACCGATACGACCAGCGAGGCCACCCATCATCACGGCGATGACAACGCCGATCGGCAACATCAAAAGTAGTGATGGCCAGAAACACACACGCACAAGAAAGACGGACTGTCCAACAAACTCGGCAAGTGGGAAGCGGCCGCGGAGAATTGCGGCGAGACCCGTCAGGAATGTTTGTGCCGCAAAGGTGACAAGAGCACCGATCTCATTCACTGCATCAGCGATGAGACCCTTTTTCTTGGATACGACTTCAACTGTCACTGGGCAACCCCGTTTCGGCTACTGACGAGGAGGTTTTGGCTTTCCATCATCGAGCGCTCCTGGCTTCAGCTTGCTCAGCCTCATACTCAGCCAACTCCTGCTCAATCGCACGACGCGCAGGCTCAGGCAACTCATCCA
>NZ_BMJH01000006.1 GCF_014643175.1 Hoyosella rhizosphaerae | reverse complement strand
GTGCATTTGCCGGTGCATATGGTGCCGTCGGTGGTGGTGGTGTTGGGGGCGTTGCCGTTGACAGCGAACGGCAAACTCGACCGCGCAGCACTACCTGAACCCGGAACCGGCGCCACAACCGACTACGTGGCACCCGAAACGGGTACCGAACAGCTCGTCGCTGACGTTCTCGCCCGCGCACTCGGTGTTGACCAAGTGGGTCGAAACGACAGTTTCCTCCGCCTCGGTGGCAACTCGCTGCTGGCAGTGCGAGTAGTAGGAATGCTCACCGAAGCAGTAGCCAAACCAGTCGAACTGCGCACCGTGTTGCTATCTGATTCAGTCGCAGAACTTGCAGCGAACATCGACAGCAGCTCGGGTGAGGCAGCCGATCCACTGTCGGTGATCTACCCAATCCGACCGGGTGGTGACGGTGCGCCACTATTTGCAATCCATCCCATCGTCGGGCTCGCCTGGTGCTACACCGGGCTCGGTTCACTACTCCCCGAAGGTTCTCCGATATATGGAGTTCAGTCGCCAGCAGCGACAACTGACGACCCCAGAGCGACCAAGGTGGAATCGATCGATGACCTCGCTGCGCACTATGTCAACGAGATCAGAAAAGTGCAGCCAGAAGGCCCCTATCGACTTCTCGGCTGGTCCCTCGGCGGTGTTATTGCGCACGCAGTAGCAGTGCAGTTGCAAGAAGCAGGCGAGTCAGTGGAACTTCTCGCAATGCTGGACTCATTTGCTGGTGAAACCGGCAAGGACGCCGAGGCCGATGAAGTAACGGTCGCCGATGTGCTCGGTGGCTTCGGGGTAGCGACAGAAATCGGGGAACCGTCTAGTAATGGCATTGGTTCAGTGGCTGAACTGATTGACGCCGTCGACGGGCAAGTTCCGGTGTCACGCGAGGCGATGCTGCGGCTGATAGCGGTTGCGGAGTCGTCAGCAAATGCCATGAGGCGGTACCGTCCGCGTCAATTTAACGGCGACCTACTGTTCTTCACCGCTACAAAAGGCCGCGACGACGTGCATCTCGCAGCTGAATCGTGGAACGAAGCGGTAAGCGGCACCATATCGAATATCCACATCGACGCCACGCACTGGGAGATGACATCCGCGGACGCGTTGAGCCGGGTTGCCAACGCACTGGGCCGCTAGGGGCTCAGTGCGAGGCCTGCACTAGTTCGATAGCAGCGGTTTCTACGTCGGTTTGTGACAGTAAGACGTGGGCGGCCGCATCGCCGAGCGGGATGAAACTATCTTTGCTCGTCACCCGGCGTAGCGGCCCCTTGAACCCGCTATCGACAAGCAACGTGAGGACGGCCTCGCTGACGCCTCCGCTACGTCGGGTCTCGTCAACCACGAGCACCCGGCCGGTTGCGTGCACCTCGCGGAGGATGTCACGTGCGGGCAGTGGTGCTAGCCAGCGGAGATCTACTACGCGGCAGTCAATCCCTGCATCGGCAAGGCGCGGTGTGGCGCGCAAACTCATGCGTAACCCGTTACCGAACGTCAAGATCGTCAGGTCGGATCCAGTGCCGTATGTGCGCGCTTGCCCCACTGGCACGTGCTCCTCTGGGTATTTCGCGAGCCATCCGCCGTCGGCGGCGTCATACAAGTCCCGTGTGTGATACAGCGCAATCGGTTCCAGGAATACACAGACCGTGCCTGCGGTTTTTGCGGCTGTAGCACAAGTGCGGAGCATCGCGGCAGCATCATCTGGCCGCGACGGCGAAGCAATGACCAGGCCGGGGATGTCACGCAGCGCGCCGATCGCGTTGTCGTTGTGGAAATGCCCGCCGAACCCCTTTTGATAGCCAAAAGCCGCGATACGCACCACCATCGGATTGCGGTACTGCCGCTTCGAGAAGAACTGCAGCGTGGCACCTTCGCCACGAATCTGGTCAGCCGCGTTGTGCACATACGCGAGATACTGAATCTCAGGGAGCGGCAGTAGGCCAGCGAGTCCAGTTCCCAGCGCAACCCCGAGAATCGTCTGCTCGTCGAGGATGGTGTCGAACACTCGCGCTGAACCGAATTGCTTCAAAAGGCCGCGCGTCACTCCGTAAACACCGCCTTTTCGCGCGACATCCTCACCAAAGACGATGGATTCCGGGTACTGCGTGAGTATGTCGGCGAGTGCCCGGTTTATTGCTTGCGCGACAGTCAGCACCTCCTCATTCTGAGAACTCTGGGCGGGAGGGGGAGTAGCTTCGGCGCACTCATCTGATGCTGCCGTTAGCGGTCGCATTACGTCGTCCGCGGTTGAGAGCTGCGGGGCGGTACTGACTTCCTTGGTTAGGCGCAGCACCTCGCTTCGCTTGCTCTCGTACAGATTGAGGATTTCGTTCGGGCTGGTACCTGCGTGCTCCACGAGTAGCTGCGCCGTCTTGAGGAGCGGATCGCGCGCTAGGTCTGAATCAATCTGATGGGCGGTGCGATACGCCGGTTCGTAGTCGGACCCAGCATGGCCCATGAGCCGCACCATGCTCAGGTGCAGGAATGCTGGTCGGCGATGCGTTCGGACCCACTCAAGCGCCGATGAGGCGGCACTGTAGCTATCCGCTACGTCGGTGCCATCTGCGTTGAAGTACTCCAATCCCTTTCGGCCACCAAAGCTGGATGCACACCAACCCTGCGGGGTTGGTGTGCTGATTCCGATGCCGTTGTCCTCGCAGACAAAAAGCAGTGGCATGGGGACATTTTGGTAGGAGGTGTGCATTGCCGCATTGATAGCGCCGAGTGCCGTCGAGTGATTCGCAGAGGCATCCCCGAAACTGCTAATCACCACCGCATCCGACGGCCACGGAGTTTCAGCCTTGAGTTTTGCGGCTCGGCCGATCGCGAAGGCTACACCGAGTGAACGGGGCATATGGGATGCGATGGTTGAGGTTTGCGGAATGATGTTGAGGTCGCGTCGGCCAAACACCTTGTGCCGTCCACCTGCGATGGGCTCCGCCGCAGCTGCAACAATCCCGAGAAGAACGTCTCTTAACGGGTCGCTACCGCCTACTTTTCGAGCACGCTCAAGGAAGAACGCGCCTGATCTGTAGTGCAGCAACGCCGGATCAGTTGGTCGCGCGGCTCTGGCAACGGCCGCATTTCCTTCATGCCCAGCTGATCCGATTGTGTAGAACCCTGTGCCCTCGCTGCGGAGCTGTCGAGCGGCCAAGTCGAGGTGGCGACTTCCGAGTTGCGAGTCAAAAAGTTCAAGCAGCGCCTGCGTGGAAAGTTTCGGGTCACCTGGCGCGGTGGGCACCATGGCTGACAGCGACGCTACGAAGTGGTCGTCAACCTGCTCAGCCATTGCTCTGACTCCTCGGCTCGCCCTGCAGCAAATCTTACGGGCTGTAGGCCTATCGCCCTGTGGAAATCTATCTGGGCAGGTCAACTAAACCGGCCTAAAACAGCCCGTTTCGACGACTTGCGCAGATCGATTTTGGTCGAGGGCAAGCGCAGCACGGTAGATTTTGGTTATGTCAGATCCACACGCTGCTGAAGGCCATGAGAACTTCCAGCCAAGTGGCCTGGAACTAGCCCTCCTGCGGTCCGCGCTTGCCCCCTTGCGAATGCTCACCAGCCCCGTGATGCGGGGGGTCGAAAATATCCCTGCAAGTGGTGCGGTGATGCTCGTCGGAAATCACGGTCTCTTCGCCTTAGACATGCCCTTCATGATCGACGAGATCCACCGCAGTTCAGGGCGCTTTGTGCGCGGGGTCGCCGATAACGCCCACTACGCGGTCCCAGGCTGGCGTGACGTACTGACCCGGTATGGCGCAATACGCGGTACTCGCGACAATTGTCGCTCGCTACTCGCTGAGGGCGAAGCCGTGCTTCTATACCCTGGTGGGGGCCGTGAAGTAGCCAAGCGCAAAAACGAAAAATACAAGCTGATCTGGAAAGAAAGACTAGGATTCGTCAGCCTTGCGATCGAGGCGGGATGCCCGATCGTCCCTTTTGGGGCCGTTGGGGCGGACGATTTTTACGACATAATTCTTGATGCGGACCACCCAGTATTCGCACCGCTTCGCAAGCTTGTCGAAAGCCGAGGCGGCCGATGGGACATCGTATGGCCGCTGGTCCGAGGAATCGGCCCGACACCTCTGCCACGTCCGCAGCGTTTGTACTTTTCCTTCGGCAAACCAATCCAGACCAGCGACTGGAAAGGTCGGCAGGACGACAAAGAACTGCTGCGCGCGGTGCGGGATCAGGTCAAGAGCGCAGTGCACAACCAGATCGATGCACTTCTTGACGAACGAGACGCAACCAAACGACAAGCGTGAGGTTGCACCGCATTGCCTCTGCATTGCTGCTTGAGCTGGTGTTTTTGTGCGATCTCCTACGGATTTCGCCAGGTGACGTCCGTTCGTCGACGTTTCGTTTTCGAGCAACGATAACGGAAGGTGGTCGGATCGTAATCCGTTCGTGCATTAGAACAGCCTTTGTCGTTAGCTTCTACCGCTAGCGTGGTCAGAGACGAAATGTGCAAGAACCACAGGCGGACTGAGGATGCAGTGCGCAGCGTGTGTCCGGATGTTGACCCGACAGCAAGGTAGGTTAGCGAGTGAAGAAGGAAGCGGCGCCGCTGAACTTTCACAGACACCTACCTGTCCGCATGGCTCGCGCTGCCGAATCCGCTCACACCGAAAATCACGGCCAGGCGCCAGCGAGCGTGACTACTTCAAATACATCGACTGAGGTGTTTCGTAGTGGGCTGAAGCGGTACGGACTGAGCGACGAGACCATTGAATTACTGGCGGTAGCACTAGACACGATGCGCGATGACCGGGCGAAACCCCAATTAGTCGCAATGCGGTTGCGCTCGATGTTGTCACAGTTGATGACCGATGACTGCACAGATATTCCCGAACATACTGCGCCGAGAAGTGACGCGTTGTCACGGGTGGTCATTCAAATATTCGAAGAACGAACCTGCGGGACAACTAGAGTCAAGCAGTCCCCCGAAGTGAAGCCCGACAATGTTGTGTCTTGGCGTACGGCAGCTTCGATGTGAAATCCGCTCAACTCCGGAAATCCCCAGGTCGTAGGTAGATTGCCGTAGCTTGAAACTCTCGTAAGTTCTCTGCGCCGAAATCGCTTCAGGGAAACTTCAACTACTCGGTCTGAGTCGATTGCCGATAATGTTAACCAGCCTCATTGATAGCAAGCTGGGCGGCTGTGTGGCGAATGCGCAGCATCTACATAGCAGCTTGGGGCCCAAGTACGATGCGGACGCGGACCGATTCTCCTGGTCAGCACTACGCCGCACCGGGGAGCACCGTGTACACCCCGGTGGCGATCGCGCGGTTAGCTAGACGCTGACCTTCGGTAGCCCCAAATTGCGGGCACGGCGAAGACCACCACAAAGCCGACCGACCACAGCGCGCTCATCATGAGCGGAGTTGCGACGTCACCGCCAGTGGCAAGTGCGCGCATTGTGTCCACGGCGTGTGTAATTGGCTGGTTTTCGACAAATGGACGCGCCCAGGCCGGGAATGCCTGTGGGTCTGTGAACCCTGAACTGAAGAACATCCCGAACATGATGAACAGGCTCAGCGCGGAGACCAAGGCTTGGCTCGTCGTAGCTAATGCGGCGGCGGTGGCCAGGGTTGCAAAACCAATTCCAAACATCAATGGGATGGCAACAAAGGCAAAGAACGAGGAGACGCTGGTGAACGTCAACCCGAGGGGGAGTGCCACCAGAATGATAAGCAAAGTGGTGAATACGATTCGGACGCTCTCGGCGAGTAGTCGCCCAATGAGGTCTGCCGCGCGGTGGATGGGGAGGGTCCAGTAGCGGCCCAGAATGCCCTTTTCGCGCTCCTGAATCACCAACACAACTCCGGCGAGCGCACCGACCATCGCAGCAACAAGTGCCATCAGAGGCGCGAAGCGGAAGACTGCTGGTTGGCCCGAGAACCGTTCGATTGTGTCGCCCATGACGAGTCGAAGCATTAGCAGCATGATTGCCGGATACGCAACGGCCTGCACCATCGTGAGTGGGTCGCGTGACCAGATCAATAGCGAACGCTTCGCCATGAGCAAACTCTGGCGGGGCAATGCAACGAGTGAGGACTCTTTGCGCGTATGAGTCAACTCAGGGAACAGGACTGCGGGTGACTTCCGTGGTGTCGTTTGGGGGGTAGCAGTGCTCACAGGTCACTCATCTCCTTCGGGCGCTAGCCCAGATCGCGAGTGCGCCGAATAGGACAAGGATGACAAACCCCCAAATTAGCGCTGGGACCATCACCTGAATTGACGTCGTGCCATCGGCGAGCGCCCTGAGCGCTTCGGTAAATAGCGACACCGGTTGGTTGCGAACAAACGGCCGAACAAACTCGGGGAAACCGGACTCAGGAATAAACCCGGTAGACATCATTCCAAAAATCAGGGTGGGCAACGTCAGGGCCTGAGTGACTGCGCGAGGATTTTCAGTCAGTGTGCCAAGCGCATCCGCGCCGAGCATCAGCGCAAGACTGATAAGAAACGCAAATGCGATGAAGCCGACCGTTTCGGCCAGTGATCCCTCGAACCGGAAATTGATGATGTGCCCAAAAGTCATCGCTGCGGCAAGCGTGACAACTGACCGCACCATATTCGCTGACATTCGTGCGGCTAGGGGGACTGTGCGTGGTATCGGCATCGTCGACAGTCGCTTGGTGATGCCGTCGCGGGCGTCTTTTGCGGCTCGCAACGCGGCTTGCGTCATCGTTAGCGCTACGGCGCCGAGCGCAATTAGCGGCACAACGAACTGTCCGTAGTTGGACAAGCCGCCGCCGCCGAAATACGTCGCCGTTTCCATCATTTTTCGAAGCGGAACGTAGTAGGCGAGGGTGAACAAGGCCGGCGTGAGGATTGCGACGATAAAGTCGCCGTTGCGGGACATTTCCCGGACCGTACGTCCGTTGAGTGCAGCCCATTGCCCGACTGCGGACGGCTTCACGTTCGCAGTGCTTGTGTTTTCGAGCGGCAGTGAAATTGTTCCAACAGTCATGGCGTCACGGCTTTCGTGCTGCCGTGGCCGGTGAGTGCGAGGAAAACGTCGTCGAGGGACGGGCGGCGAAGGGCGACATCCGCGAGTTGAATATTCTCGATGTCGAGGCGCCGCAATACTTCACTCAATGTGGCGGGACCGTCAGTAGCAGGAATGGAGATTCGGTCTGCATCGGTCCCGATTTCGGGCAGGGGAGCGTCAGCTGGGTACAAGTCGGCGAGCAACGCTTGGATTTTCGGCAGTTGAGTCGGATTTAGAGGAACGACCTCGCAGTATGTTCCGCCGGTTCGTTCCTTCAACTGGTCCGCTGTGCCCTCGGCGATCACGGTGCCCTTGTCGATAACGATGATGTTGTCGCTCAGGATGTCGGCTTCCTCGAGGTACTGCGTTGTCAGCAACACAGTGATGCCTTCGTCCTTCAACGCTTGAACGAGCGACCACACCGATTGTCGACTCCGGGGGTCCAATCCCGTGGTCGGCTCGTCGAGGAACACAACTTCGGGTCGAGTCACTAGTCCACACGCAATATCGATGCGCCGACGCATACCGCCGGAGTATCCACCTACGCGACGATTGCCCGCATGGACAAGGTCGAATGCTTCGAGGAGTTGTTGTGCTCGTGCTCGGGAGTCGTTGCGACTCAGGCCCATGAGACGCCCGAACAGGTGGAGGTTCTCTCGTCCAGTCAGCGTTTCGTCGAGAGCTGCATATTGGCCAGTCAACATGATTGATCGACGAACATCAGCTGCCTGCTCAACCACGTCAAAGCCTGCGACGAACGCTCGACCGAAGTCGGGCCGCTGCAAAGTGGACAGGATGCTAACCGTTGTGGTTTTTCCTGCACCGTTGGGGCCGAGAACACCGAGCACGGTGCCCTTCGGGACGGAGAAGCTGATGCCGCTCAGCGCCGTCACATCACCGAAGGTTTTTACAACATCGTCGACAAGCACCGCGGTCTCCGGCGATGAGCGCATTCAAACTCCTGTTACTACGTCAGGTGTGGCATTAGTTTCCCACACTGTGTGGCGAGGCGGTCGGACCTATCATCGAGCACCGACGGCCCAGACTTCTGCCAGTCAAGCGGTGTTAACCCACGTCGACGCGCATTGCCGCCCATCGTTGCCTAAACAAACCCCCGCTGCGCAGATATTTGATCGAACAGGCAACGGACATATCGTATCGCGCAAGAGCAACGTTACCCGCTTAATGTGATGGGAACCCTGTGAAGAAAGGTGACAATGTCTAGCGTCACAGTAAATGGCATTACCCTCAACTACCGACTCCATGGACATGGGCCGCTTGTTGTGATGGTGATGGGAACGGGCAGCCCTGGTCGGGTCTGGGAGATGTACCAAGTTCCGGCACTCGTTGCCGCCGGGTTTAGTGTTGCAACCTTCGAGAACCGTGGAGTTCTGCCGAGTAGCGAATGTGCTCAAGGCTTCACTATTGACGACATGGTCGCGGATACTGCCGGGTTGATCGAACACCTGGGTCGTGTGCCGGCGCGAGTGGTGGGGACTTCCCTCGGTGCCCGTATTACTCAAGAGTTATGTCTTACGCGCCCCGACCTGGTGGACCGCGCTGTTTGCCTCACCGCGCACGGAAGAATGGATCCCCTCATAAAGTCGCTGTCCAGGGGGGAGCGCGAGCTTTATGACAAGCAGATTGAACTTCCTGCGCCCTACTTTGCGGCAGTAAACGCCATGATGAACTTGTCGCCAGCGACGCTGAGGGATGAAAGTTCAGCGCTTGATTGGCTAGCCATCATTGAGTATTCCCACGTTCCTATGACTGCAGGTGTTCGAGCGCAGTTGGGGCTCTCCGATTTCCCGAATCGACTCGCTGCGTACAGGGCGATACGGGTTCCTGTGCTCGCTGTTGGATACGCCGATGACCGACTGATCCCCCCGCATCTCGCACAAGAGGTCGCCGATGCAATTCCAAACGCGCGATACGCAGAAGTGGCGAACGCGGGTCACTATGGGGCGCTTGAACAGCCAGAAGTTGTCAATCAGTTGCTCATTGAATACCTAAAGTCGTGATCCGAAGCGGCGTCCTGGTGATCATCAAACGGCGTGCGGTACTGTCCGCACCATGAGCGAAAGCATAAATTCACCTGCGGCTGATGCTGCTGGATCGGTTAAAACTCCACGTGCATTGTCGCTGTGGAACCGCCTTAACGGCAATGTGCTTGGTCGAACACTCTTTTCCGCAGGCGTGTGGATCAAGGCTCCCTACTTCGTCACGGTTGTGCCGATTGTAAAAAGCGCCGTTCCCGGCAAGGTGGTAATGAGTGCGCCCAAGTGGCCTGGAGTGCACAACCACATCGGCACGTTCCATGCGATCGCCGCATGCAACTTGGCGGAAGCGGCGATGGGTGTCCTGATGGAGGTTACTGTGCCGCCAACTCATCAGTGGATTCCTAAGGGAATGCAGGTGAGCTACTTGAGGAAGGCGCCTACTGGGCTGACAGCTGTCGCCGAGATCGAGGTTCCTGACTTCGCCGCGCTTTCTGCGGGGGCGGACGTTGTGGTGCCGGTTTCTTTGCGAGACAAGGCTGGCAATGAGGTAGTTCACGCAGAAATTACGACCTGGGTTCGTGCCCGCGCCTAAGGGGTTGGGGTGGCCTGGCGTGCCCCGGAATGCGCCAGTGGTAGGCACTTCGCATACTGATTTGGCCTCAACGTAGTTTTAAGGCATACTGTTCAGGTTGCCTTCACCGGGTACTTTCTCTTTTGAGCAAGTTCCCAGGTGGGGGCGTAAACGACTTCTGCCCCTCATGTACCATGTGAGATCTTCGGGCGGCTAAAGCGTGTCTAAGGCACGTTCGGCTGCGTGGCGAAGGGTAGGAAATAGCAAATTCAGGACTCGTGCCCTCCGGGGTGCATCTGATCTACCTCGCGACTCTTATAAAGGGTCGCGTAAAAAGTGGGAGGGCGACACGCCCGACCGCGTGGATCGGAGAACCATGACAGGTGAACAGCGGCGGCGGATTGGACTTTAGTCCCGTTGCAGGCTGCGACCATCCTGGTCATGGCCGTTTGGGCGAGGCGCCCGAAATGCCTCGTTCAAGCATCGAAGGGGTGGCTGAAACGGTCACAACATCGAAGGTGTGGCTGATATGGCCACAGCGACAGCGGCAAGGAAAAGGACACAAGCGTGGCGGGACAAAAGATCCGCATCAGGCTCAAGGCCTACGACCATGAGGCGATTGACGCGTCAGCGCGGAAAATCGTTGAGACCGTAACCCGAACGGGTGCACGGGTCGTCGGCCCGGTGCCGTTGCCGACCGAGAAAAACGTATACTGCGTCATCCGCTCGCCGCACAAGTACAAGGACTCGCGCGAGCACTTCGAGATGCGCACTCACAAGCGCCTTATTGACATCCTCGACCCGACGCCGAAGACGGTCGACGCGCTTATGCGCATCGACCTTCCGGCCAGTGTCGACGTCAATATTCAGTGACCGCGGCGGAGACAGGACCGATGGCTAAGCAGAATGAAGCAAAGATCAAGGGCATCCTGGGCAGCAAGCTCGGCATGACTCAGGTCTTCGACGACCGGAACCGCGTTGTTCCAGTTACCGTCGTTAAGGCCGGGCCGTGCGTTGTTACCGGGCTGCGAACCGAGGAGCGCGACGGATATAACGCCGTCGTACTCGCTTACGGTGCAATTGACCCACGAAAAGTAACCAAGCCCGTAGCAGGGCAGTTCAACAAGGCAGGCGTGACACCTCGACGTCACATCGTCGAAATTCGCGTTGGCGACCCGTCACAGTACGAGATCGGGCAGGAAATCACCGCTGACGCTTTTGTCGACGGCTCCGTTGTTGACGTCACCGGTATCAGCCGAGGAAAAGGTTTCGCCGGTGTCATGAAGCGACACGGATTCCGCGGTCAAGGTGCATCGCACGGTACCCAGGCGGTTCACCGTCGCCCAGGTTCCATCGGTGGCTGCGCAACCCCAGGTCGCGTATTCAAGGGCATGCGGATGGCCGGACGAATGGGCAACGAAAAGGTGACAACCCAGAACCTCAAGGTTCACAAGGTTGACACTGAGTCGGGCCTCCTGCTCATCAAGGGAGCGATCCCTGGGCGCAAGGGCGGACTCGTAGTTGTCAAGTCTGCAGTGAAGGGTGGCGAGTGATTATGACCAGCGCAACAAACGCCACAACCACCAAGCTCACACTCGATGTGCGCGGGCCAGACGGTGCCACTGCTGGCACTGTTGACCTACCGGCTGAACTGTTCGACGCACGTATCAACAAGGCGCTTATGCACCAGGTTGTCGTCGCACAGCTCGCCGCAGCTCGTCAGGGTACGCACTCGACGAAGACGCGTGCCGAGGTTAGCGGTGGTGGCAGGAAGCCTTACCGTCAAAAAGGAACTGGCCGCGCACGCCAAGGCTCGACTCGTGCCCCTCAGTTCGTTGGTGGCGGAACGGTCCACGGCCCCAAGCCACGTGACTACAGCCAGCGCACCCCCAAGAAAATGATTGCGGGAGCACTGCGTAGTGCACTGTCCGACCGCGCACAGAACGAGCGCATCCAGGTCATCACCGAACTGGTTCCAGGACAGAAGCCGTCGACGAAGGCAGCACAAAGCTTCCTCGGACAACTGTCCGAGCGCAGGAACCTTCTTCTTGTCGTAGGACGTGAAGACATCACTGCGTGGCAGAGTGTGAACAACCTCGACAACGTGCACCCCATCGCGCCGGATCAGCTCAACACCTACGACGTGCTGTACAGCGACGACGTGATCTTCACTGTTGAGGCACTGAACACGTTCATCGCATCCCGTACGGGCGCTGCGACAGCAGGGGAGGAGTCCAAGTGAACGTCTCGCAGACACTCACCGATCCACGCGACATTATCCTCGCGCCGGTGATTTCCGAGAAGTCATATGGGCTGATCGAGGAAGGTACTTACACCTTCATCGTCCACCCAGGTGCGAACAAGACGCAGATCAAGATCGCCATCGAGAAAATCTTCGGCGTGAAGGTAGTGAGCGTCAATACCGCCAACCGACAGGGCAAGAAGAAGCGGACCCGTTTCGGGTTTGGAAAGCGCAAGAACACCAAGCGCGCATTCGTCACCCTGACGGCCGACAGCAAGCCCATCGAGCTCTTCGGAGGTCCGGTCGCCTAGCTGACGCTCGCTGACCGGAACTGACGAAAAAAAGAGGACGAGAGACTCATGGCAATCCGTAAGTACAAGCCCACAACCCCGGGCCGCCGGGGCGCAAGTGTGGCTGACTTCGCCGAGATCACCAGATCAACACCGGAAAAGTCACTGGTTCGCCCGCTGCACGGTCGTGGAGGCCGTAACGCACACGGACGAATCACAACCCGCCACAAGGGCGGCGGACACAAGCGTGCATACCGCGTCATCGACTTCCGTCGAGCAGACAAAGACGGTGTGAACGCCAAGGTCGCACACATTGAGTACGACCCGAACCGCACCGCCCGCATCGCGCTCCTGCATTACCTCGATGGCGAAAAGCGCTACATCATCGCGCCTGCCAAGCTTAAGCAAGGCGACATCGTCGAATCAGGGCCCACCGCCGACATCAAACCAGGCAACAACCTGCCACTGCGCAACATTCCAACAGGTACCGTTGTGCACGCGATCGAACTCCGCCCAGGTGGCGGCGCGAAAATCGCACGCAGTGCAGGTGTGTCAGTCCAACTTGTTGCCAAGGAAGGCCCATACGCCCAACTGCGTATGCCCTCCGGTGAAATCCGCAACGTCGACGTCCGCTGCCGCGCCTCTGTTGGAGAAGTCGGCAACGCCGAACAGTCCAACATCAACTGGGGTAAAGCCGGACGTATGCGTTGGAAAGGAAAGCGACCCACTGTTCGTGGTGTCGTGATGAACCCTGTCGACCACCCACATGGTGGTGGCGAGGGCAAGACTTCGGGTGGACGCCACCCAGTCAGCCCATGGGGTAAACCAGAAGGCCGAACACGTCGTCGCAAGGAAAGCGATCGTATGATCGTTCGCCGTCGCCGTACAGGCAAAAAGCGCTAGGAGGGAGTGAAAGATGCCGCGCAGCCTCAAGAAAGGCCCGTTCGTCGATGACCACCTCCTCGCAAAGGTGGACGTTCAGAACGATAAGGGCACCAAACAGGTCATAAAGACCTGGTCCCGTCGCTCAACCATCCTTCCAGACTTCATTGGTCACACCTTTGCAGTCCATGATGGTCGCAAGCATGTCCCGGTGTTCGTCTCCGAAAACATGGTTGGACACAAACTCGGTGAGTTTGCACCCACCCGGACATTCAAGAGCCACATCAAAGAAGACCGGAAGAGCAAGCGCCGATGAGCAACAACAACACCGTGACCGAGAACCCGACCGCTCGGGCGACGGCTCGCTATGTTCGCGTCACGCCTATGAAGGCACGACGCGTCGTAGATCTCATCCGCGGCCGTGACGCTGCTGACGCACTTACAGTGCTGAAGTTCGCACCACAAGCCGCAAGCGAACCCGTTGCCAAGGTCCTCGCCAGTGCAGTCGCCAACGCGGAGAACAACCTGAGCCTGGACCCGCGGACCCTCGTGGTTTCGGAGGCATTTGTGGACGAAGGCCCAACCCTGAAGCGGTTCCAACCGCGTGCCCAGGGCCGTGCCTTCCGTATCCGCAAGCGCACAAGCCACATCACGATCGTGGTGGAAAGCCTGCCAGCGAAGGCCACAGGGAATCGTAACCGCAGGAAGGGAGCTCAGTAGTGGGCCAGAAAATCAACCCGCATGGCTTCCGCCTCGGCATCACCACCGACTGGAAGTCGCGCTGGTACGCAGACAAGCAGTACGCGGAGTACGTCAAGGAAGACGTCGAGATTCGCAAGCTCCTCAAGTCAGGACTTGAGCGCGCTGGTATCTCGAAGGTTGAAATTGAGCGCACACGTGACCGTGTCCGTGTCGACATTCACACCGCCCGTCCGGGCATTGTGATCGGTCGCCGCGGAACGGAAGCTGACCGCATCCGCGCACAGCTCGAGAAGCTCACCGCAAAGCAGGTGCAGCTGAACATCCTTGAGGTCAAGAACGCTGACTCAGATGCACAGCTAGTAGCACAAGGCGTTGCGGAGCAACTCTCCAACCGTGTGGCATTCCGCCGTGCAATGCGTAAAGCAATCCAGTCGGCGATGCGCAACCCGAACGTCAAGGGCATCCGTGTGCAGTGTTCTGGCCGCCTAGGTGGCGCAGAAATGTCGCGCTCGGAGTTCTACCGTGAAGGCCGCGTTCCACTGCACACCCTGCGTGCGGACATCGACTACGGACTGCATGAAGCGAAAACCACCTTCGGCCGTATTGGTGTGAAGGTCTGGATCTACAAAGGTGACGTAGTCGGCGGCCGCCGTGAGGTCGACGTCGTAGTCCCAGGAGCTGACGACCGTCGCCCCCGCCGTGAGCGTCCATCCCGCCCCCGCCGCAATGCGGGAGCAACCAGTGCACCTGACGCTGGAAAGCAGGCGGCCGATGCGACAGCTACCGCCGGGGCTGCGTCAAGTGAGCAGAACAAGGAGGCCTGACGATGCTGATCCCACGCAAGGTGAAGCACCGCAAGCAGCACAAACCGAAGCGCTCTGGTCTCGCCAAAGGCGGCACACAGGTAGTATTCGGCGACTACGGTATCCAGGCTCTTGAGCCCGCTTACCTGACCAACCGGCAGATTGAATCTGCACGTATTGCTATCAACCGGCACATCCGCCGTGGTGGCAAAGTGTGGATCAATATCTTCCCAGACCGCCCACTCACCAAGAAGCCAGCTGAAACCCGCATGGGTTCGGGTAAGGGTTCTCCCGAGTGGTGGGTCGCGAACATCAAGCCAGGTCGCGTGTTGTTCGAAATGACTTACCCCAGCGAGGAGGTGGCTCGTGAGGCTCTACGCCGCGCGATCCACAAACTCCCCATGAAATGCAGGATCGTGACGAGGGAGGGACAGTTCTGATGGCTATTGGAGCAAAAGCCGCAGAGCTTCGTGAACTCAACCAGGAAGAGCTAATCGACCGGGTGCGTGAAGCGAAGGAAGAGCTCTTTAACCTGCGTTTTCAGATGGCCACCGGCCAGCTTGATAACAACCGTCGGCTAAGTACAGTTCGCAAAGAGATCGCGCGTATCTACACTGTGCTTCGCGAACGCGAGCTTGGGCTAGCAACTGGCCCAGAAGCGGACACGGCCGGTGACGCAGCATGAGTGAGGACAAAGCAGTGGAATCAACCGCCGCACAAGGAAGCACCGAGGCCGAGACCAGGGCGCGTCGTAAGACCCGCATCGGCTATGTGGTCTCGGACAAAATGCAAAAGACAATCGTCGTTGAGCTCGAAGATCGCGTAAAGCACCCGCTTTACGGTAAGGTCATCCGGCGCACTAGTCGAGTGAAGGCTCACGACGAAAACGGTCTCGCAGGTATCGGCGACCGCGTTCAACTCATGGAAACCCGACCATTGTCGGCAACCAAGCGTTGGCGTCTCGTTGAGGTCCTTGAAAAGGCCAAGTGATGTATCAGGTGGGTTCAGCTCGTAAGCCGTAATTGGTGAGCGAGTTGAACCCACCGCGGACCACGCATAGATAGGTCGGAAATCTACCTATGCACAAATCCAGGTTCAGGAGTGAACAGTGATTCAGCAAGAATCGCGGCTTCGCGTAGCCGACAACACCGGGGCGAGGGAAATCCTCTGCATCCGTGTACTCGGTGGCTCGGGCCGTAGGTACGCCGGGATCGGCGATGTAATTGTCGCTACCGTAAAGGAAGCCATCCCTGGCGGAAACGTCAAACGCGGCGACGTGGTTAAGGCCGTAATTGTCCGGACCAAGAAAGAACGACGCCGTTCAGACGGCTCGTACATTCGGTTCGATGAGAACGCAGCGGTCATTCTGAAGAACGCAACGGATCCACGTGGCACCCGAATCTTCGGTCCTGTCGGTCGTGAGCTTCGTGACAAGCGTTTCATGAAGATCGTTTCGTTGGCGCCGGAGGTGCTGTGATGAAGGTACGTAAGGGCGATACAGTCCTCGTCATTTCTGGAAAAGACAAAGGCGCAAAGGGCAAAGTCATCGAGGCTTACCCCAAGCGTCAGAAAGTCCTCGTTGAGGGCGTCAACCGGATGAAAAAACACACACCAGTTTCGGCAAATCAGCGGGGCGCCCAAACCGGCGGAATCGTGACGCAGGAAGCGCCAATTCACGTTTCCAATGTCATGGTCGTTGATGCAGACGGTAACCCAACTCGCGTTGGGATCCGACGCGATGAGGACACGGGTAAGAACGTCCGTATCTCCCGTAAGACCGGGAAGGACATCTGATCATGACATCTGTTGAAAACAAGATTCAGCCTCGTCTGAAAGCTCGGTACCGCAGCGAGATCAAAGATGCATTGGCAGGCGAGTTTGACTACGCCAACGTCATGCAGATCCCCGGTGTCGTTAAGGTCGTTGTAAACATGGGTGTCGGTGACGCTGCCCGTGATGCGAAGCTGATTAATGGCGCTGTCCGTGACCTCACTCTGATCACAGGTCAGAAGCCTGAGATTCGTCGCGCCAGGAAGTCAATCGCGCAGTTCAAGCTTCGCGAAGGCATGCCAATCGGTGCGCGCGTCACACTTCGTGGCGATCGCATGTGGGAATTCCTTGACCGCCTCGTGACCATCGCGCTTCCTCGTATCCGCGACTTCCGAGGCCTTTCGCCGAAGCAATTCGACGGACACGGTAACTACACGTTCGGTCTCAACGAGCAGTCGATGTTCCACGAAATCGATATTGACTCCATTGATCGCCCACGCGGCATGAACATCACGGTTGTCACCTCGGCCACCAACGACGAAGAAGGCCGTGCCCTGCTCAAGCACCTCGGCTTCCCCTTCAAAGAAGCCTGAGTCACCCCCAAGTGACTCCACAGCGCAAGAGCATCGGCCTTGCGGCAGACGCCGCCTGGTCGGTGCCTCTTGGTTGTGAACCCAGTATCTCCATATCCACTTCGCTATAGGCCCTCGGGAACCGTAGTGAGAAAGGTGAGTAGGTCACTCCCATGACCATGACCGATCCGGTCGCAGATATGCTAACGCGTCTGCGCAATGCAAACTCGGCATTTCACGACACCGTCAAAATGCCGCACTCCAAGCTAAAAGCGAATATCGCGGAGATCCTCCAACGTGAGGGTTACATCGCCGGATACCGCAGCGAACCCGCTCGCGTGGGTCAATCGCTCATTGTCGACCTGAAGTACGGCCCCACACGTGAGCGGGCTATCGCCGGCTTGCGTCGTGTGTCGAAGCCAGGTCTTCGAGTTTATGCAAAATCAACAAACTTGCCGAAGGTGCTGGGCGGGCTAGGCGTGGCGATTATTTCCACGTCGACAGGTCTACTCACCGACCGTCAGGCTGCGACTCAGGGTGTGGGTGGGGAAGTCCTCGCCTACGTCTGGTGAGGGAGGCCACGACATGTCACGTATCGGAAAAGATCCAGTAGCCGTTCCATCAGGTGTTGACGTCAACATCGACGGACAGAATGTTGTCGTCAAGGGCCCCAAGGGGACTCTTTCGCTCGAGGTGAGTCAACCAATCACCGTCGCACGAACAGACAACGGAACCATCGAAATTTCACGCCCCGATGACGAGCGTAAGAGCCGTTCGCTCCACGGTCTGTCACGGACGTTGATCCACAACATGGTTGTTGGCGTAACCCAGGGTTACACCACCAACATGGAGATCCACGGCGTTGGTTACAGGGTTCAGCAGAAGGGTTCAAACCTCGAGTTTGCACTCGGCTACAGCCACCCAGTTCCCATCGAGGCACCAGAAGGCATCACCTTCAAGGTTGAGACGCCAACCAAATTCTCGATCTCGGGAATTAATAAGCAACAAGTCGGGCAGATCGCGGCTAACATTCGCCGTTTGCGGCGTCCCGACCCCTACAAGGGTAAGGGGATCCGGTACGCCGGTGAACAGATCCGTCGCAAGGAAGGAAAGACGGGTAAGTGATCATGAGCCAGACACAAACGAAGTCATCAAACAAGCCCATCAGCCGTACACCGCTAGGTACCGATGCGTCTACACAGCGTCGTATTTCGCGAGCACGTCGTCACTTCCGCCTCCGCAAGAAGGTTTCAGGAAGTCCCGAGCGTCCTCGCCTCGCAGTGCACCGCTCATCGCGGCACATTCACGTTCAACTGATCGACGACATTGCTGGTCGCACACTCGCCTCAGCATCGACGATGGAACCCGACGTTCAAGCGGTCGAAGGTGACAAAAAGGCACTGAGCGCTAAGGTCGGAACACTTATCGCCGAGCGTGCAATCGAAGCCGGAATCAATGCGGTCGTGTTCGACCGCGGTGGCTACACCTATCACGGCAGAATTGCCGCGCTAGCCGATGCAGCACGTGAAGGTGGCCTTAAGTTCTGATGTTGAACACCACCTCGAACACCCCAGATCGTACGAACGGAAGGAAAGCCTGATGCCGGGACGTAGTCGGCGTGACGGCGGAAGCGGACCCGCCGGAAATAACAACCCGAACGGCGGCGAATCCAATGACCGCCGCGAGCGCCGCGATCGCCGCGATGGCGGCCGTGGTGCTCCAGCGGAAAAGTCAAACCACCTAGAGCGCGTTATCGCTATTAACCGCGTTGCCAAAGTGGTTAAGGGCGGTCGCCGCTTCAGCTTCACTGCGCTCGTCGTCGTCGGTGACGGCAACGGTGTCGTCGGTGTGGGCTACGGAAAAGCCAAAGAAGTTCCTGCGGCAATCCAGAAGGGCGTAGAGGAAGCTCGCAAGAACTTCTTCCGGGTCCCAATGATCGCTGGAACCATCACACACCCAATTCAGGGTGAGGCTGCAGCCGGTGTTGTAATGCTCCGCCCAGCTAGCCCCGGTACCGGTGTTATTGCTGGTGGTGCTGTGCGTGCCGTTCTGGAATGTGCGGGCATCCACGACATCCTGTCGAAGTCACTCGGTAGCGACAACGCAATCAACGTTGTTCACGCAACTGTCGATGCGCTTAAGCAACTGCAGCGACCTGAAGAAGTAGCAGCCCGTCGTGGGCTGCCCATCGAACACGTTGCGCCAGCAGGTATGCTTCGTGCACGAGCAGCAGGTCAGGGGGCATAACGATGGCCGAACTGAAGATCACCCAGGTGCGCAGCACAGTGGGTGCTAATCACACACAGCGCGAGAGTATTCGCACACTCGGACTCAAACGAATCCGTCACTCGGTGGTCCGTGAGGACACACCACAAAATTTGGGACTGATCCACAAGGTGCGCCACCTCGTGTCAGTTGAGGAGGTCTGATCATGACGATCAAACTGCATCACCTTCGCCCCGCTGAAGGGTCAAAGAAGGACAAGACCCGCGTTGGTCGCGGTGAAGGATCCAAGGGTAAAACCGCAGGACGTGGAACAAAGGGAACTAAGGCTCGCAAGCAGGTGCCTGTTGCATTCGAAGGTGGCCAAATGCCACTGCACATGCGACTACCTAAGCTCAAGGGCTTCAAGAACCGGTTCCGCACCGAATACCAACCAGTCAATGTTTCTGACATTGCACGGGTATTCCCGGATGGTGGCACCCTCGGTGTCGACGACCTCGTCAAGGCAGGTCTAGTCCGCAAGAACGAGCTCGTGAAAGTACTGGGCGACGGCGACGTTAGTGTGGCGATTCAACTCACCGCACACAAGTTCTCCGGTTCCGCCAAGGAAAAGATCGCTGCTGCTGGTGGTACAGCCACCGAACTGTGATTTGTTCACGAGTCTGTGAGCTATAGCATAGGAGGCCGTGAGGGTTTTATATCCCTGACGGCCTCCTATGCTGTTTGAACTCGTCACGAAGTTGGTCACCACGTAGGGGCCGATCGCAGCGGTAAACGAGAGTCTCTCGGAAATCCTGTTAGAGTTGTGACCGAGTCCGCCAGTCGACAATTCGACTGGCGGTTGCGCACGTACACATTGTCTTTATTACCGTCCAAGCCAGGAGGATCGTTGCTCTCCGCCTTCGTAACGGCCGTCAGGACACCAGACCTGAGGCGGAAGATTCTCTTCACGCTGTGGATTGTTGTTCTTTACCGTCTCGGCGCCCAGGTTCCATCGCCGGGTGTCGACTTTCAAAACATCCAGCAATGCGTAGAGATCGCCACTGGTGGTGATGCCGCAGGCCTGTACTCACTGATCAACTTGTTCTCTGGCGGTGCACTGCTGCAGTTGTCGGTGTTCGCGATCGGTGTCATTCCGTACATCACAGCGAGCATTATCGTTCAGCTGCTTACTGTCGTGATCCCCAAGTTTGAGCAACTCCGCAAGGAGGGCCAAACTGGGCAAGCAAAGATGACCCAGTACACCAGGTACCTTGCAGTTGCTCTTGCTTTGCTGCAAGCGACCGGTATTGCGGCGCTAGCGCGAAATCGTCAGCTATTGCAGTGTGATTTGCCGATTATCGCTGATGAAAGCGTCTTCGGTCTGATTGTTCTCGTCCTCACCATGACAGCCGGTGCAACACTGCTGATGTGGTTCGGTGAGCTCGTGACCGAACGCGGCGTAGGCAACGGAATGTCGCTGCTGATCTTTGCCGGCATCGCCGCGATGATCCCCGTTGAAGGCAACAACATCCTGCAGAGCCGTGGCGGAGTCACCTTTACGCTCGTGTGTATTGCTGCCGCCGTGATTATTACTGGTGTTGTTTTCGTCGAGCAGGGACAACGCAGAATTCCAGTGCAGTACGCCAAGCGAATGGTCGGTCGCCGGATGTATGGCGGCACTTCTACTTACTTGCCGCTCAAGGTAAACCAGGCCGGTGTTATTCCGGTTATTTTCGCCTCATCGTTGCTATACATGCCTTTCCTGGCAGTGCAGTTGACGGTAGGACAAGACGAGCCACCAGCATGGCAGCGGTTCATGACTGAACACCTCATGAACCCAGGTAGCCCGGTATACATCCTGTTCTACTTTGCGTTGATCATGTTCTTCACGTTCTTCTACGTCTCAATTACTTTCAACCCTGAGGATCGGGCTGAGGAGATGAAGAAGTACGGCGGATTCATTCCAGGGATTCGCCCTGGACGTCCGACGGCAGAGTATCTGCAGTTTGTTCTGAACCGGATCACGCTACCGGGATCGATATATCTCGGTACGATAGCTGTCTTGCCTAACGTCTTCCTCAACGCGGGCAGCGGCTCAGAGATGCAGAGCATTCCATTTGGTGGATCTGCCGTTCTCATCATGGTGGTCGTAGCACTCGATACAGTGAGGCAAATTGAAAGCCAGCTGATGCAGCGCAACTACGAAGGGTTCTTGAAGTGAGAATCGTATTACTCGGTCCCCCCGGAGCAGGAAAAGGCACGCAGGCGGCCATACTCTCCGAGAAACTTGGCATTCCGCACATTTCGACGGGTGACCTGTTCAGAGCGAACATTGGCCAAGGCACTCCACTAGGTCTTGAAGCGAAGTCCTATACAGATGCCGGAAAGCTTGTTCCTAGCGACATCACCAACCGAATGGTTGAACAGCGCATCGAGGAACCAGACGCATCAAATGGCTTTCTCCTTGACGGCTACCCTCGCACCGTAGATCAGGCTGAGGCCCTTGAGAAGATGCTCGATGAGCATGGCACCTCCTTGGACGCGGTCGTTTCATTCGTAGTCGACGAAGATGTAGTCGTCGCTCGCATGCTCGAGCGCGGACGCGCAGATGACAACGAAGATGTGATCCGCACCAGGCTTCACGTGTACCGGGACGAGACTGCCCCGCTCCTGAGTCACTACGAAAAAATCGTTAAGACAGTTGATGGGGTAGGCGAGGTCGATGAGATCAACGCCCGCGCCCTCAAGGCCCTGGGAAAGTAAGCACGGCAGATAGTGCGACTCAGACGACGTAAAGTAGTTCCCTTCCGTACAGTTGGTGAGTTGGAAGCGATGCGTGCGGCCGGCGATATTGTCGGCCGCACTCTCGTCGCAGTTCGCGAGGCGGCGCGCGCAGGAATCACGACGCAGGAACTCGATGAAGTAGCTGAAGCGACAATTCGACAAGCCAACGCAATTCCGTCGTTCCTTGGCTATCACGGTTTCAGTGGGTCAATTTGTGTGTCCGTGAACGAGGAGGTAGTCCACGGCATTCCGGGTTCGCGAGTTCTGCAAGACGGCGACCTTGTATCCATCGACTGTGGCGCAATCCTCGACGGCTGGCACGGCGACTCAGCGTGGACGTTCGGAATAGGGCAGCTCAGCAAAGCTGATTCGGATCTGAGTGAGGCCACTCGTCGCACGCTCGAGGCGGGAATGGCAGCGATGATCCCAGGCAATCGTCTCACCGATGTTTCACACGCACTGGAACTGGGCACCCGTGCTTTAGAAAAAGAGCACGGCCGGGCATACGGGATTGTTGACGGCTACGGTGGACACGCAATCGGGCGCGAAATGCACCTGGACCCTTTTCTTCCGAACGAGGGGCCTGGCGGCAAAGGTCCAGAACTCGTAGTCGGATCCGTTCTCGCTATTGAACCTATGCTTACACTCGGCACCGTAGATACCCGAATTCTTGACGACGAGTGGACTGTCGTCACGACTGATGGCAGCAAAGCCGCACATTGGGAACATACGGTGGCTGTGACCGAAGACGGTCCGCTGATTCTGACGAACCGACCTTAGCTCGACGCTACGCAATCCTGTGCAGGAATCCTGCGCAGGAAACCCGGTCAGCCAGTAGTTCACGCACCCACTGATTTTGTTCTGCCTGCAATGGTGCGTATCATAGTTCGTTGGTGCATTACGCACCAACGAAGTTCGAATGAAATGGCAGACTAATGGGCCGGGGTGAGCTCTGCCCGGGATCGCGGAGGACATGGCTAAGAAAGACGGCGCCATTGAGGTTGAGGGACGGGTTATTGAGCCCCTTCCCAATGCAATGTTCCGAGTGGAATTGGAAAATGGCCACAAAGTACTTGCGCACATCAGTGGAAAAATGCGCCAGCACTACATCAGAATTCTCCCAGAGGACCGCGTAGTGGTGGAGTTGTCTCCTTACGACCTGTCGCGAGGCCGGATCGTCTACCGCTACAAGTAAATCTTCTGCGTATTCGCAAGTTGACGACGAGTTCTCCGGAACATTGTGAGCCTGTGAAATGTAGGAACGCTTCTTTATTGGGGTCGTCTACCGCGCGAACATGTGTATGGATTTGACCCCATGAAGCACAGCACTAAGAGAACCTCCCAGCACCACCTGTCCGATACGCGGACGGGCTCCCCTCGGACGGAGGCCGAGGCCTTAGCATTGCGGGCAACTGCAGCGTTGGGGACGGGCTGGGAGCAGACCTCCGCAAATGAGAGGAAACTGCCGCATGGCACGGCTAGTAGGCGTTGATCTGCCGCGCGATAAGCGCATGGAGATCGCGCTCACCTACATTTTTGGTGTAGGACGTACACGTTCACAGAAGATCCTCGCGGACACAGGCATCAGCCCTGATCTGCGAACCAAAGATCTGACCGATGAAGACATCGCGACACTTCGCGAATACATCGAGCGCGAATTCAAGATTGAAGGTGACCTTCGCCGCGAGGTGCAGGCCAACATTCGCCGCAAGATGGAGATCGGCTGCTACCAGGGGCTTCGTCACCGGCGTGGCCTACCTGTTCGTGGTCAGCGCACAAAGACCAATGCGCGCACACGAAAAGGTCCGAAGAAGACTATCGCCGGCAAGAAGAAGGCAAGGTAAAAAATGCCCCCTAAGTCACGCGTGGCAGGCGGAAAGAAGGTCCAGAAGACCCGCCGCCGCGAGAAGAAGAACATTGCGCACGGTCATGCGCACATCAAGAGCACCTTCAACAACACGATCGTGTCGATCACTGACCCCCTCGGCAACGTTATTTCCTGGGCTTCCTCAGGTCACGTTGGCTTCAAGGGCTCACGTAAGTCGACTCCCTTCGCCGCTCAGATGGCCGCCGAAAGCGCAGCTCGTAAAGCGCAAGAACACGGCGTGAAGAAGGTCGACGTATTCGTTAAGGGCCCCGGCTCCGGCCGCGAGACCGCAATTCGCTCATTGCAGGCTGCTGGACTTGAGGTCGGTGCAATTTCCGATGTCACGCCACAACCACACAATGGCTGCCGTCCGCCCAAGCGTCGTCGCGTCTAACAGGAAGGGAAGGGTCACACAATGGCACGTTATACCGGTCCCATAACCCGCAAGTCGCGTCGACTTCGGGTGGACCTTGTTGGTGGCGACCAGGCGTTTGAGCGTCGCCCATACCCGCCCGGCCAGCACGGCCGCGCGCGGATCAAGGAAAGTGAATACCTCCTCCAGCTACAGGAGAAGCAGAAAGCTCGCTTCACCTACGGTGTGATGGAGAAGCAGTTCCGTCGTTACTACCAGGAGTCAGTTCGTCGCCCAGGCAAAACAGGCGAGAACCTTTTGCGCATCCTCGAAACGCGACTCGACAATGTTGTTTACCGCGCGGGCTTCGCTCGCACGCGTCGGCAGGCACGTCAACTCGTTACCCACGGTCACTTCATGGTGAACAACAAGCGCGTTGACATCCCAAGCTACCGCGTCTCGCAGTACGACATCATTGACGTACGGCCACAGTCCTTGAACACAGTTCCGCTGGAACTTGCACGAGAACTGATCACCGAGCGCAAAGCACCAGGCTGGCTGCAGGTTGTGCCGTCGAAGCTTCGCATCTTGGTTCACCGTGAACCAACTCGCGAACAAATCGACGTTGCACTGCAGGAACAGCTTATCGTCGAGTACTACTCGAAGTAGTCCTGACGAAGGGTGCCCACAAAGGGTGGGCACCCTGATCTCTCGCACTCGGCATCAAATAGCGGATGCCGCAAGGAGGAAGAACCACGCATGCTTATCTCACAGCGTCCTGAACTCAGCGAAGAATTTGTTGTAGAGAATCGGTCCAGGTTCACCATCGAACCACTGGAGCCCGGTTTTGGATACACGCTGGGTAACTCACTGCGCCGCACTTTGCTGTCATCTATTCCCGGTGCAGCAGTGACGAGCATCAGGATTGATGGTGTTTTGCATGAATTCACCACTGTTCCAGGTGTTAAGGAAGACGTAACCGAAATCATCCTTAACCTCAAGAACTTGGTTGTGAGTTCTGAGGAAGACGAGCCGGTCACGATGTACGTGCGCAAGCAGGGGCCTGGAGCTGTCACGGCAGGGGATATCGTTCCTCCAGCCGGCGTCGAGGTCCACAACCCTGACCTGCACATCGCGACACTTAACGACAAAGGTCATCTCGAGATCGAACTTGTCGTTGAGCGTGGACGTGGCTACGTTCCTGCATTGCAGAACAAAGCTTCAGGTGCGGAAATTGGGCGTATTCCGATGGACGCGATCTACTCACCGGTCTTGAAAGTGACATACAAAGTCGAAGCGACTCGCGTTGAGCAGCGCACCGACTTTGACCGGCTAGTTGTCGATGTCGAAACGAAGAACTCGATCTCCCCACGTGACGCTGTTGCTTCAGCAGGCAAAACCCTCGTTGAGTTGTTCGGGCTTTGCCGCGAACTCAACGTGGAATCAGAAGGTATCGAGATCGGCCCCTCACCGCAGGAAGCCGACCACATCGCCGCCTACGCAATGCCTATTGAGCAACTAGACCTGACTGTGCGTTCGTACAACTGCCTCAAGCGCGAAGGCGTTCACACCGTTGGTGAGCTCGTTAGTCGCACTGAGTCAGACCTCCTTGACATCCGTAACTTCGGCCAGAAGTCAATCGACGAAGTCAAAGTGAAGCTCCACACCCTTGGGTTGTCGCTGAAAGACAGCCCTGGCCCATTCGATCCGTCCGCTGTGGTCGGATATGATGCGGCAACAGGTACATGGAGCGACACCGACGGCGACGGTGACTACGCCGAGCAGGACTACGCCGAAACTGAACAGCTTTAATCACACCTTTCACCCGCCCTCGGTGGAAATAACCGGGGTTGGCGATTCCAGAGGAGCATCACCATGCCCAAGCCCACCAAGGGGCCGCGCCTTGGCGGCTCGGCGTCGCATCAGAAGTTAATTCTGTCGAACCTCGCGACGTCGCTGTTCGAGCACGGCCGCATCACGACCACCGAGGCCAAAGCCCGCAAACTTCGCCCGCTTGCAGAGAAGCTGGTTACCCACGCTAAAAAGGGTGACCTCTCTCACCGTCGCGAAGTTCTGAAGACGATCCGCAACAAAGCTGTTGTTCACAAGCTTTTCGCGGAAATCGGGCCGCACTTTTCAGAGCGTGATGGCGGCTACACCCGCATCATCAAGACACTCCCACGTAAGGGCGACAATGCCCCCATGGCAGTGATCGAGTTGGTCGGGGAGCAGACCGTAACTTCTGAGGCTGACCGTGCACGTCGTGTCGCAGCATCGCAGACCGCCGCAGCGCCGGCGACTTCTGATGCCGACGACAACAACGTCGTTGCTGAAGAGATTGCTGCTTCGGACGACAATGCGACTGAAACCGCTGAAGAGATCATCGACGCTGTTGAAGATCAGAACTCAACAGCTGCCGATGCCGCTGAAGCTGAAGAGGCCAAGAAAGACTGACGTGAATGTCATCTGACACACCTCTAGTTCGTAAGCCCGCCGGTCCAGAAATGGGCGGCGGGCTTTCGGCTGTGACACCGCAAGTCACAAGACTTCGGTTGTCGATTGCCTACGATGGAACTGACTTCTCAGGTTGGGCGCCCCAACGAAACCAACGCACAGTCGCTGGTGATATTGAGACAGCCCTCAGCACTATTCTCCGCGAATCTTTAGTGTTGACCTGCGCTGGACGAACAGACGCAGGAGTCCATGCAACAGGACAAGTTGCTCATGTGGACGTGCCACAGAACGCAGTGCCGGACGACCTCAACTCACTTGTGCGTCGGCTTGGCCGATTACTTCCACGCGACGTTCGGGTATTGCACATTGATCGTGCACCAGAGGGATTTGATGCGCGTTTCTCTGCTCTACGCCGTCACTATATCTATCGCATTTCTACCGCGCCCTATGGCGCGAGCCCGCTAGCTCGGGACGTGCTGGCTTGGTCGCGACCATTGGATTTGAATCTAGTTAGGGACGCAGCTCAGCGACTAGTTGGGCTACATGACTTTGCGGCGTTCTGTCGAAAGCGCGAAGGCGCCACCACCGTCCGGCAACTGCAACGCCTCGAGTGGTTGAACGATGGGCACCAGCACGAAGTGCACGTTTCCGCGGATGCGTTTTGTTGGTCGATGGTCCGTAGCCTTGTCGGATCTCTCCTCGGCGTCGGCGAAGGCCGACGACCGCCGGAGTGGGCGGACGAACTTTTAACGATGCGTCACCGATCAAGTGCAATTACCGTCGCTCCTGCGCACGGATTGACTCTTATCAAAGTGGATTACCCATCGGACGATCAACTGGGGCATCGGGCTGAAGCTACCCGGCAAGTACGCGGCGCGATTGACTGCGAAGAAGATAGTCCGTTTCCTCAGGAATCGATACCGTTGCCACATCCACGTGTCTATGACCAAAAATCAACCGAAGCTGGTGTGGATCCTCGTTAGATTGAATTATGCGAATGGCGTATTCAACACCTTGGCTAGGGGAGAGGTCGTCGCGCATGGCGTCGACAAAATCGAGAACCGTCACCCCCGGGGGCTGATCCCCAAGCGCAGGATGAGATTCTTTTGCGCCGTCTAGAACCAGTAGGTGCGGCATGTTCGTCGGCGAGGATGGCCACGGTTTGTCGCAGAGCGCGACATTTGGTGAGCCAGATTGCGGCGAAGTGAGCTGAGCCCATGCGTGCGGGCGGTCGGATGCGATACGCACATCGACGCCTGTTGCGGCTGCGCGGAGCACGAGCTGCTGCAAAAGTTGAATTCTGCCCTCGATGCTCACGCGCTGGCCTGAGCGATTGGCAATTGGCGCGGTTACCGCCCGGCCTGCTTGATCCACCCCGATCAGAACACCGCAGCCGATGACAGGAACATGAAGTTGAGCGAGTTCACTTATCGATAGCAGTGCGGTGCCGTCGCGCCCGCACGCAGTCTCCGGCGAGCCCATCCTGTTGGGGCGGAAGCATTCATCGACGTACGGCCTGAACCCTGCCATCGGGATTGTCCGAGGAAACTTGGAAGGTTCAACGCCGTCTGGGTTGTTCGTGCGATGGGCTAAACCTGCGATCGCTGTTACCTGGTAAGAGGCCTGCGGGCCTCTCGGGTCCTGCTTCGAAGTGTGGTTGGGGCGGATAGTGATGTTCAGCGCTGTCTCAGCAGCGCCTGGCTGCCAAACGTGGAGCAACGATCCTGTGTTTATCGCGGACGGAGCAATGCCAAATACACGATCCATCGGAATTAATGTGTCGGAAATTGCATCTAACGATTTCGTGGTCCGCAGTACGGTGGAGATTTCGTGGTCACGCAGTACTCCTTGGATCCGCTTGGTGGCTATGTCGAGAACTCCGCAAATTCCCCGCGTTCCACCGCCTCGACGGCGCACCGCGTCGGGTGCGTCATTAGGTGAAAGGCGAACCACAATCCAGGCTCGTCGCTGGGCGGCGACTGGAAGTGGACTCAGCATCCTGGAATAGGCTGCGCCTAGGGCGTGATGCGGCTCAGTGGTGCGACCGCGAACGATTATCTCGATTCCGCTGAGGGCAATGTCGTATTGCTGCAGGGCGCAGGCGAGTTCATCCACCGGCAGACTGATCGCCCCTGCGAAGGCGCCGGGGCTTGTTGCTGTTGGAACGATAGGTGCTGTCACGATCTCCAATACGGTGCACGCTTCACCGTTGTTGCACTGCATGACATCGCGAGACAGCGCAACCACTGATTCGTCATTGCCGCCCTGGTCGTGACTGCTAAACGTCTTCGTGGCTGCAATCGCCAACCACGACGTTAGGTAGCGACCTCGAATAGGGATCAGACAGATTAATGCCAAGCAGACAGCGCCAAATCCAGCCCAGACTGCTGGCCATTCGAGTACAAGGCCAACTGCTATAACCACAAAAAATATGCATTGAGCTGTGAGCATGGCGCTGACGCGATAGCGCTGGGTCAGCCAGCAAACTAAAGATTCCATTTTCCCCCCTTGAAGTGCAGTTTGAGCCTTTGAATGCTATCCATGCGCCTATGCGCGTAATGGAAAATCGCCCCCCAGCGATCTACTATCAAAGAAGCCGCAAATCCTACAGGGGGAATTATCAGGGTTTGCGCTGCGATACCGCAAGTTCAGGGGAGGAACAATGGCGGGCAATGTAACGACGCGTACGCAAGTAAGTGGATATCGGTTTCATTTGAAAAGAATGGACCACGCTCTTATTCGTGGAGACGTGCGGATGCTGACTGATCCGCTTCGCGCACAGAACCGGGCTCTGACCGTGGGCCTCGTGATCGCGGTTCTTGGCATAGCAGGTTGCGGGGTGCTTGCTGTGCTAGACCCTCGTGATCGTTTGACTGACTCGAAGATCGCTGTAGGGCGCGAGACAAAAGGCATGTACGTACAGGTGGGGGATACATTCCATCCTGTTACGAATCTTGCTTCAGCGCGCCTCATTCTCGGGGAAACCGAAGATGCGGTGATGGTGAACGAGGATGAGCTTGCAAAGCATCCGCGGGGGCCCATGCTCGGGATTCTCGGTGCGCCTTCGGCAGTCAGGGCAGTAGATCATCCTGATGAATTTTGGACTGTGTGTGACACTGCCAAAAGTGGCGATGATGCCGGACGAACGTCAGTGATTGTTGGAGTTCACCCCGAGGCAGGCAGTGACGGCGAGGCTGAACAACTGTTAGTCCACGGCGAAAATACTGCTGTGTTGGTACGTCGTGATCAACAGCATTACTTGATCTACCGCGGTACCCGCGCCCGTGTCGATATTGGCGCAAGAGAAGTCGTTCGCGCGTTTGGGCTCGACGGCATCCAGCCGAGAGAGGTGAACGCAGGTTTCCTGAGTTCGATCCCGGAGGTTCCTCCGCTGGAGTCTCCGACAATTTCGGATAAGGGTGAGAACCCCAATGTGCCGGTTGCTGGTCGAAAGATCGGCGAAGTCGTTCAAGTGAATCGTGCTGGTGAAACTCAGCATTACGTGATTCTCGCTGATGGTGTTCAGGCGGTGGGGGAGACCGTTGCCGACTTAATTAGGTTCACTGATTCGCTCGGCGCGCGCGCGATCCCAGTGATTCCGCCAGATGCCATACGGAATGTTCCGACCGTGACGACGCTTGCAGTCGAATCCTACCCAGCTAAGTTGCCGACCATGATTCAGGGCGCTGATATTGATGTGATTTGCGGATCGTGGGGTACGTCGGGCGATGCCAACAATCCAATAGTTGCTACTGGGCGGAACCTACCCCTGCCCGCCGGCGCCGCATTGGTGCAACGGGTAGGTGAGAGCGACCCCGATGTTCTGCGGGCCGACGATGTATACATCCCACCGGGGTCCGGGCGCTATGTGTATTCGACTGTTGCTGGGCATTCGCCGCGCACCTCACAAAGTTCAGATGCGGATCATCGTCTGGGGCTCCCGCACTACGTATCCGACACGGGTGTCCGATATGGGGTTTCGAGCCGAGAAGATGCTGATGCACTCGGAATTGAGGCCACCGCAGTGCCCGTTCCGTGGAATGTTCTTAAACTCCTGGATGCGGGGCCTGCGCTTACGCGAGAAGACGCCCTAGTTCAGCACGCCGGCGTACCAGCGAATCCGAATCGAGCCTCACCGAACTAACACTGGCCAGATTGGAATGAGGGCTCCGTGGTGGCTCTCGGCAACTGGACGTGTTGCGGTTTGTGTTTGGTGTGGGTTGTGTGTAACTTATGTTCTCGCCGCTGTGACGCGGAGCCGGTGCACCGGGGGTTGAGAAAACT
>NZ_BMJH01000005.1 GCF_014643175.1 Hoyosella rhizosphaerae | reverse complement strand
GACGAGCGCTTATCCAGATTCACATACGAGACACTCCGGTCACCCTCAACCAACGCAACAGCAGTGGGATCCACCTCAAACGCGGAAGCCATCAACTGCGGAAGAAGTTGTGTTCGTGCCTGATTGCCGCTGTTCATCAATCCAAACCATCCGTATACGCTGAGGGTTAACGCGCGCTAATGTCGCAGTAATCCTATACGCATACAACTAATTTAGATCGCTAGTCTCCAGGTCTGACTCCTGAGCTGTTACGTCCCAACGGCGAACTCCATAGTCCCGTCGCTGTTCCATTTCGCCAGCACTCCGGTTCGGACAATTCGTCGAACGTCTTCACCATCCGGCGCCGGAATAATGTGGGTTGCCGTGCGACGAGGATCGTTCAAGTATTCGCGGGCGTGCCCAGTTCCACCGAGGTAGATCTCTCCTGTTTCTCCGTCGCCGACGGGGGCAAGGTGGGTGTTGAGTACCGCTAGTTGCATCCCGCGCAGTGGCTCTAGTTGGAGTCCCTTATCGCTGGCGGTGAAGTAAGCGGCGGGAAGTGCTCCATCAGGGGCGAAGAGTCCCGTCTTCCTGTCGCCACTTCCGTTTACGCCAGCGTCGAGCGCCACCCGCCGGAGGTGGATGTCGCTGTCACCTTGGTGTTCGCTGACGACCACTGGGGCACCACTATGAGCGGCCAGTGTCACAGCGAGGATTGTCATACTTGGGTGCTGATCCTCCGGAAGCGCCACCCGCGCGTCGGCGTTAACGCCCAGCCTCGATTGCAGGTCTGCCACCACACTGGCGATACCTGTGTGTGCGATCCCGCTTGCGCCCTGACTGCTGGTTGTGAAGTAGGCAGTGTTGGTCGTGCGGAGCGTTCCGAGTCGGTCATAGAACGAGATGGGGGTGGGCGGCTTTGTTTTCAGTTGCGCCTTGGTGCTTTCGTCGTCTAGCGCAATTACTGTGCCGTCCTCCGCATTTACAGCGATGGCACCCTGCGTGACTACAGCTACCGGTGCGCTGGTGGGCGTTGGTGAATCGACGCTGAGCAGTTCAATTGCCGCACCTGTCTTGGCGACGGCCCAGATCGCCACAACCATCTCTGTTGATACCGGCAACGCAATCGCGACACTTGTTTCCGGCGCTGCACCGTGAGCGATGAGGAGACGCGCCAACCTGGAGGACCTCTTGTCGAGGTTCATGAAGTTGACGTTCTTTTCCGCTCCCACGATGGCGGTACCGGTGGGGTTGGATTCGGCGCCGCGAGCCAAGATTTGCGCCAAAGTTTCCGGCGTCACCGCGGGTAGTCCATCCATAATTGCGGTGTCACCCGAGGCTGCGCTAGTCGGCTTTGACCCGCCTTGCACGATGGAGCTAGCTTCCTGCTCATCAACGATGTCGATGTCACCGATGATGATGTCCGGGTTGTCCGTGACGGCGTCGATGACTCGACTGAAACGGCGCCCCAGGCGCAGCATTGTGGATTCGTCGAAAATGTCTGTGCGGTATACCAGGGATGCGGTAATTCCTGCCGGGACCTGCTCGTCGGAGAACTTCTGTTCCAGCGTGAGTAGCACATCGAATTTGGCGGATTCCACTGCGCCTTCGAACGGCGCAATGGTCAGTCCTGGCAGTTCCAGCTTTCCTTGCTGTGGGTTTTGCAGACTGATCACCACTTGTGTCAGTGGGGCGTGCGCCGTGGTGCGTCGTGGTGACAGTGCTTCGACGAGTTGCTCAAACGGAATGTCGGCGTGTTCGAACGCTTCGAGGTCGACCCGGCGTACCTGGTTGAGGAACGCGCTGAAAGTGTCATCCGGTTGGACGTCAGTGCGCAGTACGAGGGTATTGACGAACATGCCGATCAGGTCATCAACCTGTTCCTCGCCGCGACCTGCCACCGGGGAACCTATGGGGATATCTGTGGTTCCGGTGATGCGGGACAGCGTGGCGGCGAATATGGCGTGCAGCACCATGAAAAGTGATGAGCCTTGTTCGCTGCCAAGCTTCATTAGCGCGCTGTGCGATTCTTCGCTGATCGCGAATGACGCCACACCGGCTTCCATCCCTGCATACGCGGGCCTCGGTCGATCTGTCGGCAGGTCGAGTAGGTCTGGCAATCCAGCCAGTGTCTTCTTCCAATAGTCGAGCTGCTCACTAGCAACCGAGTTGGGGTCGTTAATGTCGCCGAGTGCCTCGCGCTGCCAAATAGCGAAGTCGGCGTACTGAATTTCTAGTGGGTCCCACGCCGGTGCTTCACCAGCTGATCGTGCTGCGTAGGCCAGCATGACGTCCCTGGCCATCGGCGTCATCGATTCTCCGTCGCCGATGATGTGGTGCACCACAATGGCCAGGACGTGCTCATCGGGGGTGAGCTGATAGAGCGCGCTACGTAGCGGCACCTGCGCTGTGACATCAAACCCTGCTGTCACCAGCGAAGTGATGCGTTCCACGATGTTAGCTTCAGTAACCGTTTGCACCTGCATGTCGACATTGATGTCACGTGTAGGCACGATCTGTTGCCGAGGCCCGTTGGCAGAATCCGGGAACTTAGTGCGCAGTGACTCGTGCCTATCGAGAACATCATGCACAGCCATGGCGAGCGCTTGCGCGTTCAACTTCCCCGACAGGCGGACAATGAGCGGCATGTTGTATGCCGCCGAGTCCGGTTCGAATCGGTTGATGAGCCACATGCGCTGCTGCGCTAAGGACAGTGGGATGTGCTCTGGGCGTGGGTCCGCCGGAGCTAGCGGAGGCCGCCCCGCCCCGAGTGTCTGTGCATGTTCCACCCGGTGCGCGAGTTCGGCGACGGTGGGTGCTTCGAAGAGATCCTGCAGTCGCACTTTAACGCCGAGCGCGGTACTTATTCGCGCCACTGCTTTCATCGCTCCGAGCGAGTTACCACCGAGATCAAAGAATGGTGCTTCGATGGACACCTGGGGGTAGCCAAGAACCGTCGCATAGATCTCTGCGATTGTTTCTTCCACTGGGTTTGTTGGGGCAACGTACTCGTCGGTTGGCGCCCCGAACTGTGGCGTAGGGAGTTTGCGCCGGTCGAGCTTCCCACTCGGGGTGAGTGGGAACTCTGTGAGGACCTCATACGCTGAGGGAAGCATGTACGGAGGCAGAACCGCAGACATGTGTGCACGGATCTGCTCCACGTCTGGTTGCTGATCCTGAACCGCCACAAGATACGCAACAAGTTGGTCACCTGCGCGCTTGTCGTGGTGGACTTGCACATGGGCTTTGCTCACGTCCGGGAGCGCGGTGAGCACCGATTCGATTTCGCCGAGCTCGATGCGGAAGCCGCGAAGTTTAACCTGGAAATCAGTGCGTCCGAGGTAGTCGAGTTGGCCGTCTTCGCGCCATCGTGCGAGGTCACCAGTGCGGTACATTCGTTCGCCGGATTCCCCGTAGGGATTTGCTACGAATCTACTCGCGGTGAGTCCAGTGAGATTGCCATAGCCTCGTCCTACACCTATGCCGGATACATACAGTTCGCCACTCACGCCTGTGGGAACTGGTTTGAGGTCAGCATCGAGGACATACAGTGTGATGTTCGGAATCGCAGCACCAATGGGCACCGAGCCGTCACCATCTGGGGTGACTTCGGCCCATGACACCACGTCAGATGCTTCGGTGGGGCCGTAACTGTTGAAGATCCGCACACCGGCGGTGAGTAGATTCGCGATGGGTTTACGCCTAATCGCTTCCCCACCTAGGAACACCATCTTGGTAGCGGTCAATACGCCTTCGGTATCGGTCTCCACCAGCGCTTCGAACGCGCTTGGCGACATATTGCTTAACACCACTGAGTGTTGACGCACCGATTCAATGATGCTCATCGGATCGAAAGGATCGTCGGCGAGAACTAGCGTCGCACCGGAGAACAGCGCCGTCCAAACATTCTTTTGCGTTAGGTCAAATCCCGGCGAGGAAGCGACAAGCACGCCGTCACCTGGATTTAGGTTGGTGGCGTCGCGGTACCACTCAAGAGTGTTGGAGATTCCGGCCATCGGCACAAGTGTTGGCTTGGGGCGACCGGTTGATCCTGAGGTTGAAATGACGTAGCCGATACGTGCGCCGGCGCCACGTTCTTGCCAACGGTCCGGCAGCGCCGTAGACGGTTCTGCCACGTTTTCGATCATGTGGTCAATCCGCAGCACGCTGCGCGGTGGCAACAGCGTCTCCCAGTGCCCCGGCGTATCTGCGATTACCGCAACCGCCTGGGTGTCTTCCAGAACAGCTTCGATCCGGTCTGCTGGGAACTTAGGGTCTACCGGGGCGTATGCCGCGCCCGACTTCCACACGGCGAGCATGCCGACTACCCAGTGCACGCTTCGGGGCAGCATCAATGCCACAACATCGTCAGGCTTCACACCGAGTTCCACCAGTTGCGAAGCCACTGCTGTGGACGCTTCGTCAAGGTCGCGGTACGTCATGGAACCGGCAGAGTCGTGAATAGCCACCGCACTGAGGTTCGACGACTTCGCGGCCTCAAATTGTTGGAGTGGCGACAACTCGCCGGATGGCCGTCGTGCACCAGTCCCAATACTTGTAAGCCACCGTTGCTCATCGTCGCTCAGCCATGCGAGCTCACGCACAGGGATGTCGGGGTTGCTTAATATTCCCGTCAGGAGCTGCGAGAAACGTTGCCCGAAGGTCGCAATCGTTGACTCATCGAATAGGTCTGTCGCATAGGTGAATACGACCCGTATCCCGGCGGGTTCGGTGCCATCTTGCCACTGCTGTATCACGGCAACATCGAGGTCGAACTTGACGGTGTGAGTGTCAATTTCCACCGGTTTAACGGTGAGGCCGGGAAGTTCGAAGTGTGGCGCACTCGCATTCTGGAACGTCAGTAGAACCTGGAATAGCGGTGCATGCGCGCGCGATCGAACAGGGTCGATCATGTCGACGAGACGTTCGAACGGCACATCGGTGTGCGTAAAGGCTGCGATGTCCCTCTTCCGGACGTCGTTGAGGAACTCCGTCAGTGTGAGATGTGGATCCACCTGCGTACGCAACACAAGGGTGTTGACGAACATCCCCACGAGGTCATCGAGTGTGCGATGACCTCGCCCTGCCACCGGGGTTCCGATGGGGACGTCGGAAGTTCCCGACAACTTGGCCAGCAATATTGCCAGTGTCGCGTGGACCACCATGAATGGTGTTGCATTGTGCTGCCGCGCAAACTCACTTAGCTGAGTCTGCAGTGCCGAATCGAACTCGAAATCGTATTGCGCTCCGCGCTGAGACATCACCGCTGGGCGGGGCCGGTCAGTCGGAAGTTCGATGAGTTCAGGCAATTCTTCCAACGCATCGGACCAGTACCGAATTTGCTGACTGATCAATGCTTCAGGGTCTTCTTCAGAGCCCAGAACTTCATGCTGCCATGCGGCGAAGTCCGAGTACTGTACCGACAGCGGCTCCCAGCCTGGTTCATGCCCGTTAGCTCGTGCCGTGTAAGCAACCATGACGTCGCGGGCCAGTGGGGCTAGCGACTCACCATCAGCTGCAATGTGGTGGACGACCATTACCAGCACATACTCGTCGTCATCCATGCGGAATAGCCCAGCGCGGACCGGCGCCTGACGGGTGACATCAAAACCTGTTGTTGCCAACGCGGAAGCCCGTGCGATCAATTCGTCTTCCGAGTTGACCTCAGCTAGCGCAAGGATGGTAGCAACATCGCGTACTGGCAGCACATGAGGTGTCGGGGTCTCATCAACAATGGAGTAGACCGTCCGCAGCACTTCGTGTCGGGTGATGACGTCACGAATCGCTTCGGACATGGCATCGACGTCGAGTGTGCCGGTTAGCCGCAGCATGAGCGGGATGTTGTAGGCGGGTGATGCTGGGTCGAGTTGGTTGATGATGAGCATGCGGTTCTGCGCCATCGACAGCGGTGGCGTGGAACCCTCTGGGGCCGGTACTAGTTCGGGCCGGTTGGTGCCGGTTGTGGCTGATTCGACGGCGGCAGCGAAGTCAGTGACGGTGGGTGCGTCGAATAGTTCTCGGACACCAATTTCGCGGCCTGTTGCTTCGCTGGTGCGTGCTACAACACGGGTGGCGGATAGTGAGTTTCCGCCGATGTCGAAGAAGTTGTCGTCCGCGCCGACGCGTTCCCGTCCGGTGATTTCACCGAAGATTCCGGCGATGATTTCTTCCATCGGTGTGGCCGGGGCGCGGAACTCTTTTTGTAGCAGCGCGAGGTCCGGCGCGGGTAATGCCTTGCGGTCTGTCTTGCCGTTGACGGTGACCGGTATCGCATCGAGTTGGATGATGGTTTGCGGAACCATGTAGGGCGGTAGCGCTTGGCCAACGTGGTCGCGGAGCGCATCGATATCGAGTTGCGTTTCTGGCGTGGACGCAACTGCGTAGGCGACTAGGACATCTCCTACATGTGCGTCATGGAATACGTCGACCACGGCCTGTGCAACGGTGCTGTGCTGGGTGAGGGCAGCTTCGATTTCGCCGAGTTCGATTCGGAGGCCCCGGAGCTTTACCTGGAAGTCGGTACGTCCGAGGTATTCGAGGGTGTGGTCGTGTTTCCACCGTACGAGGTCGCCGGAGCGGTACATGAGCTCGCCGTCGGTGTATGGGTTGGCCACGAAACGGGACGCGGTCATGCCGTGGCGGTTGTGGTAGCCACGGGCGAGGCCGACACCAGCGATGTACATTTCGCCAGCAACGCCGACGGGTACTGGGCGTAGCCGGTCATCGAGCACGAGGATGTTGGTGCCGACGATGGGGCGACCAATGTCCACGGGGTTGCCAGGCTCCATCGGCGCGCTGACGGTGGACCAGATTGTGGCTTCGGTGGGCCCATAAAGGTTGAGCATGCGGCGCCCCGGTGCCCACTGCGCTACGAGCTCAGGCGGGCACGCTTCACCGGCCACGAGGAGCGTTTCGATGCTGTTCATCGCTTCGGGTTCGATGGAGGCGAGCACGGAGGGTGTGATGACGGTGTGGGTGACATGCTGTTCGCGCAGTACTTGTCCTACGGCGCCTGCTGCGTCGCGCCCTCCACCTGGTACGACGACCAGGGTGGCTCCGACGCCGAATGCCATGAGCAGTTCGAACACTGATGCGTCGAAACTTGGTGACGCAACCTGTAGAACTCGGGATTGTGTGGTGAGCCCGAATGCGTCGATTTGTTCGGCGACAACTGATGACAGCCCAGAGTGCGTGACGACGACACCCTTCGGAAGTCCGGTGGAGCCCGAGGTGTAGATCATGTATGCCGCAGATGTTGGCGCGACGGGTTGAATTTCAGTTATGGGCGCCGTTGATGCTGCGGCTAGTTCTCCCGCAATCGGAGCGCCGTCGATAGCAATCCAGTCGATGGAGTCGGGCAGAGCCTCCTGTGCTGACTCAAGTGCCACACCGATGATGGCGTCCGAGTCAGTGACCATGTGGATGATGCGGTCTTCTGGGTAGGAGGGATCGACCGGAACATACGCTGCACCGGCTTTCGCTACTGCCCATATCGCGGTGACAAGTTCGGCGGAACGCGGCATGGCCAACGCGACGACTGAGCCCGCGGTAACCCCGTGGCCGAGCAGAACTCGGGCGAACGCGTTGGAGCGTGCATCGAGTTCTCCGTAGGTCAGTTCGGTATCGCCGACGACGATCGCGGTTGCCGTCGGGTTCTTTGCTGCCGCACGGGCGAAAATCTCGGGCAGCGTCAGCGTTGGAGGTGCGTCACCGCCACGAACCGGGACGATAGCGGCGTGTTCGGCACCACTGACGAGGTCGATATCGCCGACGGGGCTTTGCGGAGCGGCAAGTACTTGTCCAAGGAGATGAACAAACCTGTCGGCGAAGCCCGAAATCGTCGCCTCGTCAAAAAGATCGGTGGCATAGACAAAGTGTCCACGCATACCGCTTGGCGCACCGTCGTCGTCCCATTGCTCAGCAAGATCGAGCATCAGGTCAAATTTGGTTGTGTGCACGTCTACTGTGTGGAATTCGGCTGCGACACCGTCCAGGTCGAACGCGATGGGGTCAGTGTTTTGGAACGCAAGCACCACTTGGAAGAGCGGGGCGTGCGCGCTCGACCGTGTGGGCTTCAGTGCATCAACGAGTTGCTCAAAGGGCACATCGGCGTGTGTGAATGCCGCGAGGTCCCTGTCCCGCACATCGGCGAGCAAGGTTTCGAAAGACTGCTCTGGATCGATGGGGGTCCGCAACACAAGGGTGTTGACGAACATTCCGACGAGCGGGTCGAGTGCACGCTCACCACGACCGGCTACCGGCGTGCCTATGGTGACATCGTCCGCGCGCGCAATCCTGGCCAGGAATGTGGCGAAAGCTGCATGCACCACCATGAAGATGGTCGTTCGGTTGTCGCGCGCAAGCTGTTGCAAACCGGACTGAAGGTCAGCCGGTATTGCGAAACCAAACGTCGCGCCGCGTTGCGATTGGGAAGCTGGTCGCGGGCGATCCGTCGGAAGTTCCAACAAGTCAGGAACCCCAGCGAGAGTGTCCCGCCAGAAAGCGATTTGGCGCCCTGCGAGCGACTCAGGGTCAGTGTCGTCGCCGAGCAATTGGCGCTGCCAGATAGCAAAGTCCGCGTACTGCACAGACAACGGTTCCCACTGCGGGGTATCACCGGCGGCCCTCGACATATACGCAGCCACAAGGTCGCTGGCCAGCGGATTCAGTGACGCACCGTCCGCCGCGATGTGATGAACCACCACGAGCAGCGTGTGCTCGTCTGGGGCCGTGCGAAGCAAGGCAGCACGGATCGGTGGCTCGGCTGTGACATCAAAGCCCACCGATGCAAGCGCGAACAGCTCCCGGTGAAGTGCTTCCTCCCCCGCCACGTCGACGGGTGAAACATCGAGATCCACCTTGTTAGCAGGCAAGACCACCTGCACAGGTTCGCCGTTGCGTGTCGGGAACACCGTGCGCAACGATTCGTGGCGGCCCACAACATCGTGGAGTGCTTCTTGCAACGCTGCCACGTACAGCTTGCCCGTGAGCTTGAGAACGAGTGGCATGTTGTACACCGCAGATGCGGAATCGTAGCGGTTGAGGAACCACATACGTTGCTGCGCAAGTGACAACGGGATGTCGCCGTCCCGGCTTTGTCGAACCAGTTTGGGGCGGTTTACCGTACGGGCACTCTCATGCTCGACCATTGCAGCAAGCCCCGCAACGGTGGGCGATTCAAATAGATCCCGCAGCGTCAGTTCGGCACCGAACGCATCGTTGATACGCGTAGTGACAAGGGTTGCGCTCAACGAGTTACCACCGAGATCAAAGAACGAGGTAGTAGCGCCAACGTGTTCGCGGGACGTTACTTCCGCGAAGATTCCCGCAATGATTTCTTCAACTGGGCCGGATGGGGCGATGTACGCTCCCACTGCTGTACCGAGTTCTGGCGTCGGCAGTGCTTTTCTGTCCAACTTGCCGTTGATGTTCAAGGGGAATTCGTCGAGAGCCATGATCACGCGCGGCACCATATACTCAGGTAATTTCCCGGCGGCGTACTTCTTGATGCCCTCTACTGAGACGCTGGTACCTGCCTGCGCGGTGACATAGCCGACGAGTTGATCTCCGGCAGCCGCGTCGTGGTGCAGTACGACTACGGACTGGTCAACATTGTCCGCCGTTTGAAGCACGGCTTCGATCTCGCCGAGCTCGATACGCAGACCGCGCAGCTTCACCTGGAAGTCGGTACGGCCGATGTATTCGATCTCGCCGTTCTTGCGCCAGCGGACAAGGTCACCGGTGCGGTACATGCGTTCCCCTGGCTCACCGTAGGGGTTAGCCACAAACCGGTCAGCGCTGAGATCTGGGCGTCCGACGTACCCACGGGCAAGTTGAATACCAGCGAGGTAAAGCTCGCCGTGCACGCCGATAGGAACTGGTGAAAGTCGGTTGTCGAGAACGTACACCTGTGTATTCCACACGGGCGCACCAATCGGCACGGTGACAGTGTCATCAGCGGTGTACTGGTGGTAGGTGACGTCGACCGCGGCCTCCGTCGGACCGTACAAGTTGTGCAGTTCTGTGTCGGACAAAGCCGCGAGGCTCGCCGCGGTATTGGGCGCAAGCGCCTCACCACTAGCGAACACAAGCCGCAGTGTGGAGATGGAATCTCGCCAACCACTTTCGGCAGCAGCTGCCACAAACACTGCAAGCATCGATGGCACAAAGTGGAGCACCGACACACGTTCCCGAGCAATAAGTTCCGCCAAATACGCCGGATCTCGGTGCCCGTCAGGAAGTGCGATGACAAGCTTCGAACCGATTTGTAGAGGCCAGAAAAACTCCCACACCGACACATCGAAGGTGAACGGAGTCTTCTGCAGGACAACGTCCGCAGGGGTCAGTTGGTACTCGTCCTGCATCCACAGCAACCGGTTGACGATGGCCCGGTGCGACACTGCAACACCCTTGGGTCGGCCGGTTGAGCCTGAGGTGTAGATGATGTAAGCGATGTTGTCCGGCAAAATTGGGCCGACAAGTTCCGTATCCATCAACTCGCCAGCGTCGTGCCCACTGACGTCTAGTTTATCGAGCTCAAGAGCGGTGATCCCGGCTGCTGACGGCACCCGGTCCCGTGTAGTCGTTACCACGCACACAGGGTCTGACGACGTCAGTACCCATTCGATGCGGTCCGCAGGGTGATCGGGGTCGACTGGCACGTAAGCGCCACCGGCCTTAACGATGGCGTACATTCCGACGACCATCTCAAGTGACCGCCGCATGACCAACGCCACGCGCGACTCCGGGCCTACACCCAGACCAATGAGGTGCCGGGCAAGCCGGTTCGACCATTCGTCAAGTTCAGCGTAGGTAAGTGACCGGTTTCGGTACTTCAGAGCAATCGCATCTGGCGTCCTTGCCACCTGCTGCGCAAACAACTCCACCAACGTCGTGTCGGGGCATGAATGTGCTGTGTCATTCCAACCAGCTTTTCCGGTGTCGCCCAACGCAAAGTTTTGCCCCAGCGCACCCAGAGCAAGCGAGGTGTCACCAGCAACCGCATCCAGGACAGGAACAAGCCTGTCTATGAGGCCGACAGCAGTTTCGTCATCCAGGGCTCCTGTGGCATACGTCAACAGCGCCAACGCGTAATGGCCGTCATCGTGGATGCGTGCGGCACCAATGCGCTCAGCAACGACACGTGCTCTGTCCTGGACCTCCTGGTAACTGATCTCGGCACCATCTACGACAAAAGCGGACCCGTTGGGGTCGTCCAGAATCGCGGATTCGACGCGTTGCTGCAATCGACCTGCTGGCCCTGGCTTTGAGGTAAATAGGTTCTGCTCTCGATCGCTAAGCAGGCTGATATCGCCAACAACGACATTGTGGTCAGCAACGACTGACTCCAGCACTCTCGTGTACCGCTCGGCATATTGTGCGATGGTGCGCCGCTCGAACAAGTCAGTTGCGTAGGTGAACTGTGCTTTGATCCCGGTGTGCTCACCGCTGTCGGTGTGGGTTTCCTCCAAGGTGAGCATGAGATCAAACTTGGCCGTATTAACGTCAAGGCCGTCCGCAACGACCTCAAGCCCACTTAACGCGAACCGCACCGGGTCCGTGTTTTGGAACGCCAACATCACCTGGAACAGCGGTGAATGGTCACTCGTCCGCTCAATCCCAAGTTCCCGCACCACACGTTCGAACGGAACATCAGCATTGTTAAATGCCGCAATATCTTGAGACCACACCTGTCGAAGCAGGTCCGAGAATGTGGCATCGGACTCAACCTGGGCCCGCAAAACTAGGGTATTGACGAACATCCCAGCGAGCCTGTCCACGGCTTCATCGCCACGTCCAGCAACCGGTGTACCGATCGCAATGTCGCTCGTTCCAGACAACCTGGCAAGCAAAGTCGCCAGCGCGGCGTGCGTCACCATAAACACCGTTGCATTGTGTTGGCGCGCAAGCTGGTCAAGTTTTTTGTGGATCTCGGCGTTGATGTGAAAAACAACAGTTTCGCCGTTAAGTGACTGTGTCGCCGGACGAGGATGGTCCGTCGGCAGGGGCAACAACGGCGGTGCGCCACGCAACGTGTGCGTCCAGAATGCCAATTGCTGCGATACCGCACTAGTGGGGTCAGTATCGTCACCCAGCACTTCTCGTTGCCACAAAGCAAAGTCGGCGTACTGAATCGGTAGCGGCTCCCATTCAGGTGCCGCACCAACCATGCGACGCGAATACGCATACATCAGATCTGCCGCAAGCGGCGCCATAGATGCACCATCGGCGACGATGTGATGCACCACAATAGCGAGGAAGTGCCGGTCCTGAGCGGTGCGGAACAACCGCGCGCGAATCGGCAGGTCATGTTGCACATCGAACCCGCGGGACACGAACTCCACCGCTGATTTCTCGGCGGGGTGGTTGTCGGCGTCCTGATCCTGTTCCAAGATTGGGACATCCTCGACATCCAACGCAATGTCGACTTCGCGCATGGGGAGGATCAACTGGTGTGTCCCCTCCATATCGGCGGGGAACAGTGTGCGCAATGCCTCGTGGCGTTCCAGAATGTCGCCCATCGCTGCCCGCATCGCATCAACATCGAGTTCGCCACTGAGCGCTACCCCAAATGCGATGTTGTACACCGGCGATGTGGGGTCGTATTGGTTGATGAACCACATGCCCTGCTGGGCTAGGGACAACGGAATACGCGCCGGGCGCTCTTTCGCCACCAGCGCGACGCGACCAGTGTGGTCAGCGCTGCTCGCCATTGCCCGCACAGCAAGTTCAGCAACAGTGGGAGCTTCGAATAGTTCCCGAACCCCAAGCTGACATCCGAGAGCCTTGTTGACCCGCGTGATCACCTTCGTTGCCGACAGCGAGTTTCCACCGAGGTCAAAGAAGCTATCACGCACTCCCACACGTTCAAGCCCCAGAACGCTAGCAAATACATCGGCGACGGCAACCTCTGCAGGAGTCGCAGGCGCGACGTAGATGTCGTCTTGGGACGTGAAAACAGGTTCCGGTAGCCGTGCACGATCAAGCTTGCCGTTGACCGTCAATGGAATCTCATCAAGCACAACGATGGCTGAGGGAACCATGTGTGAAGGCAGTGACTGCCCAACAAACTCCGTCAGCTCAGCCTGCTCGGGCGTCGCCCCTGCCACCGGCTTTACGTAGGCAACAAGACGAGTGATGTCAGTTTCCCCGGTATGTCCCAAGGTAACTGCGAAGTCCACATCTGGGTGTGCGCCAAGCACCGCATCGATCTCACCAAGTTCGATACGGAAACCGCGCACCTTGACCTGGAAGTCGGTACGACCAAGGTACTCAATCTCGAGTTCTCCGGACGGTCCGGCAAGGGTCCACCGCACCAGGTCACCAGTGCGGTACATCCGATCGCCCGGCGCCCCAAATGGGTCAGCGACGAATCGCTCCGCCGTCAGACCCGGGCGGTCGTGATATCCGCGGGCCTCACCAAAGCCTGCTACAAACAGTTCGCCTGGCACCCCAACAGGGACAGGGCGCAGCATGGAATCCAAAACCACACCGCGTGTCCCACGAATGGGTGGACCAATGGTGACTACCGGCTGGTCCGGCGCCATGGGGTCCGAAATCATCACCATGATGGTGGTTTCGGTCGGGCCATACCCGTTGTACATGCGACGACCCGGCGCCCAACGTGCAACGAGGTCCGCGGGAACGGCCTCACCGCCAGCCACGACATGCTGAAAAACATCGAGCCCGGCAGGGTCTACCGACGCGAGCGCTGACGGCGTAATAAACGCGTGAGTCGCAGCATTTTCGCGGATGATATCTGCGAGTTCCTCGCCACCAAAGGTGCCTGGTGGAACCACCACCATCGTCGCTCCGGTCCCGAATGCCAGAAGATATTCGAGGACCGATGCGTCAAAGCTCGGGGACGAAAAGTGCAACACGCGTGAGTCTTGCGTGACGGAGTACCGCTCACGTTGTTCGGCAGCGAAGTTGGCCATGCCGCGGTGCGTCACCACCACACCCTTGGGCACACCTGTGGAGCCCGATGTGTAGATCATGTACGCAGTGTTGGCGACGCGAATCTGTGCACGACGATCGTGATCGGTTACTGGCGCAGAAGAAAATTCACTGATTGCTGATTGCACATCGGGGTCGTCAAGAACGATCCATTCAGTGGTGTCAGGCAACCCGTCACGCTGAGCCATAAGGGTCAATCCGACAGCGGCACCCGAATCGTCGAGCATGTGTTCAATACGGTCTGCTGGGTAGCTTGGGTCCACCGGAACAAAAGCTCCACCGGACTTCACAACCGCCCACACGCTGAGCAAGGATTCTTGCGAGCGTGGCAGGCCAAGTGCCACGAACTGTTCGGTACGCACACCTCTGGCAATGAGGTAGCGGGCAACTTGCGACGAACGCGCATCAAGTTCGGCGTAAGTCAGCGTTCGGTCGCGATCAATAATCGCGATGTTGTCAGCGGCGTTCGCAGCCGTCTCAGCGAAAATATCCGGTAGCGGACGCGGCGTTTGTCCAGCAGGACCGTTAACCGGAGCAAGTTGGCTGCGCTCCCCCTCAGTCAAGACGTCGAACTCACCGAATGTTGTATCCGGCTTGTCTGCGATGCTGACCAAGGTGCGCACCATGCGCTGCAGCAACGACGTCATACGCTCCGCTGCAAGCAAGTCCGGGAAGTACTTCAAAATGATCTTCAACGCAGGTTCAGCGTGCGTGATGACGGTGACCGGGTAGTGCGCCGCGTCCAACCCCTCGATGTCAACGACTCGCATACCAGCAAGGTCGACGTCCTCACCGAGTCCAGCACGATCCACCGGGTACGACTCAAACACCGTCAATGTGTCGAACAGGGCCCCGTTGCCAGCCACGTCCTGGATCTCAGCAAGTTGCACATAGTGGTGTTCGAGAAGGTCAGCTTGTTCGCCTTGGACGCGCGTCAGCAACTCCGTGAAAGTTTCTCGCGGATCAAGCCGCAACCGCACCGGCAGAGTATTGATGAACAGGCCGATCATCTCTTCGACGCCGTCAAGTTGCGGCGGGCGCCCCGATACCGTGGCACCAAACACTAAGTCAGTGCGTGCCGTTTCCGTGGATAGGACGATTCCCCACGCAACCTGAACAACGGTGTTCACCGTGACACCTAGATCTCGTGCAACATGAGTGATGCGCGAACTCAGTTCAGCGCTGAACTCGTGCACTACTTCACGCGAAGGTGAGTCGTGCTTGCGCGCCCGTTCCAGCGGAATAAGCGTGGTCGGCTCGTCGAGGCCAGAAAGAGCATCCCGCCACGTTCGCAAAGACACATCCACGTCTTGCTGCTGAACCCACTCAAGGTAATCCTTGTACGACCGTGCAGACGGAAGCGAAGCCGTATCTCCATCGGAAACATACAACGCAATGAGGTCGCGCAGGTAGAGCGGTGTGGACCACCCATCCATCAAAATGTGATGGTTCGTGAGAACAACCCGATAGTCGCCCTCTCGCAGTTCCAACACAGTTACGCGCACCAAAGGTGCCGCAGTCATGTCAAACCGCTGCGACCGGTCTGCCTCCAAGAACTCGGCCAGCCCCGAATCTGGATCATTTGTGTTCGTGAGGTCGAGGTATTCGACGCCAACATCTACGGCACCAGCAACAACCTGAAGCGGGTCGCCATCCGCCGTTGCCGTGAACGCTGCGCGCAGGTTCGGGTGCCGCGCAACGACGCCCCGGACGGCGCGCGAAAGACGCTCCACATCCACGGCACCGCGAACATGCAGGACAAGTTGGACCATATAAGCGTCCACGCTGTCCTCAGCTAGCACTGCGTGAAACAGCATCCCCGCCTGCAACGGTGATAGAGGCCAAATATCAGCCAGCGACGGGAACTGCTGCTCCAAAGCCGCGATCGTGTCTTGGTCTATGTCGACCAGGCCCACATCGGATGGTGTAAGGCCCCCGGCAACCGGCGACTGCGCGTAATCGCAGACCGCGCCCAGAGCAGCCTTCCAGTGCTCGGTGAACTCGGAAATCTCAGCATCGGCGAAGAGACCCGACGGATACAGGACAACGACCTGCAGAACCTGACCGGCATCGGAAGGAGAAATCATCGCCGTAATGTCCAAAGCCCCGGGTGCGGCCATGTCTGGGGCGAAGGTGAACATCATTTCATCGGAGTCGTCGGCTGGCATCCAACCAAGCTCACGTAGACCCTCAGGAACTTCACCCGTGACAAACCTGCCCAGATAGTTGAACATCACCTGCGGGTTGGCTGCCCCCAGGCGTGCGGCACCGTCGGAATGCAAATACCGCAGCATGCCGAAACCAACACCGCGATCTGGAACCGATCGCAGCTGCTCCTTCACCGACTTAAGGACGACACCCGCATCCTCGCCACCGGAAAAAGCATCAGCAATATCGACATAGCTTGCATCGAACCGCACAGGTGCGATCGTGGTGAACCAACCCAACGTGCGGCTCACATCGGCGCCCGGTACAGCAGCTTCTTCTCGGCCGTGCCCTTCCAAGCCGATAAGAGGAGTCGTTGCGCCCTTCCACCGTGCAAGGGCGAGGACGAGCGACGCAATCAAACCGTCGTCCACTCCGCCGCGCAAGACCTCAGGAACAGTGGTCAACAGTGTTTCAGTAGCATTCGGCGTGATCTCGAACGTGGCGCGCTTCAAGGTGCGGTTGACATCAACCACGGGGTCTAGTGCCCGCGATCCGAGGATAGGTTCATCGCCCTGGATCATGTCTTCCCACAGCGTAAACTCGTCGGCTCGCGACTCCGCCATTTCCTTCAGACCGTGGGCCCAGCGTCGGAAAGATGTCCCCACCGGCGGCAATTCTGGTAGCCCGCCGTCGCGAATTTGTGCCCACGCTGCAATGAGGTCCGGTACCAATACGCGCCACGACACACCATCAACAGCGACATGGTGAATCACAAGCAAGACGCGACCGGCGGTATCGGGGCCTAGGTCGAACCACACCGCTTGCAACATGCGACCCGTTGATGGGTCGAGTCGTTCAGCCGATGCAGTGAGTGACTCCGACACAGCCGAAGCAAACTCAGCGGTACCAGGGGCTGCGTTTGGGCGAACCCTGGTGACGACTTCGTTTGCCGCGATACTCCCCGCGGGCAGTACTTCCAAGCCACTCCTACTGACGCATGCGCGCAGCAGATCATGGTGGTCGACAACAGCTTGCAAGGTTGCAGCGAGACCGTCTGCGGTGATGCCAACGGGCAACGTCAGCAGCGCGGCTTGCGAATACTGACCGAAGTCCCCGCCGCGCTCCACCATCCACGACATCACTGGAGTGAGCGGCACCGAACCTACGCCGCCGCCCTCAAGTTCGTTAAGAACAACCACATCCGTGGTTGCGTCAATCGACTTCGCTACCTGTGCAAGTGCAGCAACGGTTCGCCGCTCAAACACATCCCGAGGCGTGATGAGGATGCCCGCGGCTTTAGCGCGAGACACAACGTGGATGGACATGATGCTGTCGCCACCAAGTGCGAAGAATGAGTCATCAAGTCCGATTTCCGGGAGCCCCAATGCGCTCGCGAAAATCTCCGCAAGGATGCGTTCAGTTTCGTTCTTCGGGTCACGCGAGGACGACACCATCGCCCCGAAATTTGGTTCCGGAAGGGCTTTCCGGTCAATTTTTCCGCTCGCGGTTAGCGGGAGGCTATCTAAGACAACCAGCACAGACGGAACCATGTAGCCGGGCAGAAACTCTGCCACGTGACGGAGCACATCGCCGTCATCGACAACTGTGCCTTCAGCCGCGACGACATAGCCGACAAGCCTGTCTGGGGTGCCTTCACCCCGCAAAACCACAGCCGTCGCCTGGGCGACGCTGTCGTGACTGAGCAGTGCTAGTTCAATCTCGCCCAACTCGATGCGGAAGCCACGAAGCTTGACTTGGAAGTCGGTACGGCCGATGTACTCCAGTTCTCCATCTGCCCGCCACCGCACAAGGTCACCAGTGCGGTACATCCGCTCGCCAGAAGTTCCCTGCGGGTTGGCCACAAACCGACCGGCCGTAAGCGCCATCTGTCCGCCATAACCGCGGCCAACGCCCACACCGGCTACATACAGTTCCCCGGCAACACCAACGGGAACAGGCTGCAGTCTGCGATCGAGAACTAACAAATCAATGTTCGGCACCGGATGCCCAATAGGCACAGACACCGTGTCCGCGTCTGTCATCCGCGCGTAAGACACCACGTCCGACGCTTCGGTAGGGCCATAACTGTTGACCAACGAAACACCAGCGCCAAGCAGACCGCTCAGCGGGCGTGGGCGGATAGCTTCGCCACCCAGAAAAACCGTTTCCAGTCTTTCCAGCACGTGGCCAGTGTCAGCATCGACGAGCGCTTCGAAAGCAGACGGCGACATATTGGCGACCGCGACGTCGTACGTTTCGACAGCTGGCAAAATGTCGGCGGGGTCAAACCCATCCTGCGCGAGCACAATCGTCGCGCCACTTGCCAGCGCCGCCCAGACGTTCTTCTGTGTGAGGTCGAAACCAGGCGATGACGCGATCAGAACACCTCGGCCCTCGCCGATCGCCAATTCGCCTCGATACCAGTTCACGGTGTTCGCTACACCAGCCATCGGAACTACCGTCGGCTTAGGCCGCCCGGTCGAACCGGAGGTGGAAATGATGTACGCAGTTCGCAAACCCGCACCCGGTGCAGACCAGGGATCGGTCGCCGGACGGTAGCAGTCACCTGATGCAGCAAGAACGTCCACGTCGCACACAACCCGCTGACCGTCCGCAACAAACGACTCGTGCTCCCACCCTGCTAGGCACACCACTGCGGCTGCCTCAGTATCAGTCAGTACGGCATTCAGCCTGTCGGTGGGGAATGTCGGGTCCACCGGGGCATAGCCCGCACCCACCTGCCAGGCCGCGGCCATCGCCACCACCCACTCCACCGACCGGGGCAACGCAAGCGCGACAACATCATCTGGGCCCACACCGCGGCGATGCAACTGCGCCGCAAGCGCGTCCACGGCCCGACTGAAGTCGCCATATGTCACATGCCGATCACCCGCAACCACCGCGAGCGCTGACGACATATCCGCCTGTGAGGCCTTCAGAACCGCCCTCACAGCGATGGTCGGAGAATCTTCCGAAGAATCCTCGCGAGGTCCCCTAGACCAGGCCAGTACCGCCGCTGATTCTTCATCATCCATCAACGTGAGGTCTTGAACCACGACGCCATCGGCAGCTGCGACAAAGTTCTTCAGGTAACGCAAGAAGCGTTTGTGATGCCGTGCCAGTTCACTCTCGGTGTACCTATTAGGGTTTGCCTCAAAATCGATATGGATGCGCTCCTGCCCCGTAGCCGGGTACAGGTTCACTGAAAGGTCCTCGACGGGACCCGTGCTCAAAACACTGAGCTTGCCAACAACGTCTCCCAGGCGAACCTCCGGCTGGAACATCATGATGTTCACAGTGGGTCCAAAGAACTCACGATCAGCCGACAACGTACCTAAGTCGCGACGCAAGTCTTCATACCGATAACGCTGATGCCGCAACGCCGAAAACAACTGCTTCTGTACGTATTCCGACAATTCCTGCGGAGTTTGGTCGGGCCGCACCACAACTCGCAGCGGAACCACATTGGATACCATTCCGCCCGATGAACGCATAGTTTTTGTGACACGAGACGACACAGGCAGGCTCAGAACAACCTCGTCAGATCCGCTCACCCTCGCGAGATACGCGCCAAGCGCGGCGATCGTTACCGGCGCCCACGACCCGTTGTACTGCGCCGCAGACTCCTCCAACCCTGCATCAGTACTGGGGTCGACGTCCTCCGACAGGACAAGACTCCGTGGAGCTGCTGGCGCTGAGCGCAACGCCAACGTCACCTTGTTAGGCATATCGTGCGCGTAGTCAACCCAGAACTCACGGTCACGCTCAAACCGACTGGAATTCCGGTACTTGACCTCGGAATCATAGATAGCGCGAAGCGATTCCGTCGGCATAGGCGACGGTTCCCGCCCGACGACAAGCGCTGAATAGACTTCCGCGATACGGCTGATGAGATTCATCCCGCCGAATCCGTCAATCGCAATATGGTGCAGACGCATGTACCAGAAATAGTGCTGATCAGCGAGCTTCAGCAGCACCGAGCGACCCAACGCCCCGGCGGTGATATCAATTGGCGTCGAATATTCAGACCGCATCCACTCGCGCGCTGCCGCTTCTGGGTCCGCCTCTGACGAGACGTCGAGGAATTCAAGTCTCTGTTCGAGCGTGGGGTCGACTAATTGCCGCGGTTCACCGGATTCAGTATCGATGATGCGCAGATACCCTGAGCCCAATTCTCGCCCAGCTTGCAATATCGCTGCAGATAGCTGGTCACGCTGGACGTCGCCGAAAACCTCAACAAACTGCGCAATCGCAATGGGGGTTTCGGGCGAAAGTTGATGAGACATCCACATGCTGTATTGAGCGGCGGAGAGTGGAAAAGAGCGACGACCGTCTCCCTGAGAATCGTGGTAATCAAACTCAGGTACATCAGTGTGGCTCACGCGGTTTCTCCATCTCTACCCGCAACAGCGGGACGCATCTTCCTGCCGCTCACAACTTCGTTGTCGAGGCAACAGCTCAACGGACAGCGCACTGCCACGTTCACCGTACTCACGTTGGCAGCACAAAGGTGTTCAGACCCCAGACTTCTGTCTTAGGGCACCACACTTGTTCACGACACGAGACCGTCCTCCACTTCCTAGACCTAGTGTGTCAGTTTAGTGGCTTTAGGTAGCTACCTGGCTTGCAACAGCAGGTATTAGGTGCAATTTGCTGAATACAGCACATTAAGCCTGCGGCTGCGAGCCGCAAAGCCGCCACTAAACGATCGTGTGGGACACAGCCTTACCAGCTATCACCACGAGTTTTCCAATCACGTTCGAGGTCGCCCTCCATTGACCGTTATGCGAGGGCGACTTCGTCACGGATAGCTATGAGGTGTTTGTCTCATTGTGACTATGCAAACAATGCCACCTCAGAAGTTCATCACAGCACTCGCACGCAAAAGGCGCCCCCCCAGATGACTGGGAAGACGCCTCTTACAGTGCTGTATGCGAAACTAGATCACTTGATGATCTTGGTAACGCGACCTGCACCCACGGTGCGGCCACCTTCGCGGATCGCGAAGCGGAGGCCCTCATCCATGGCGACAGGCTGGATTAGCTTGACGAGCATGTCGGTGTTGTCACCTGGCATGACCATCTCGGTGCCCTCAGGAAGAGTAACCACACCGGTAACGTCGGTGGTGCGGAAGTAGAACTGAGGACGGTAGTTGTTGAAGAACGGGGTGTGACGTCCGCCTTCGTCCTTGGACAGGATGTACGCCTGGCCTTCGAACTCGGTGTGTGGTGTTGTCGAACCTGGCTTGACAACAACCTGTCCACGCTCAACATCTTCGCGCTTGATACCGCGGAGAAGCAGACCGACGTTGTCGCCAGCCTCGCCGTAGTCAAGAAGCTTGCGGAACATTTCGATACCGGTAACGGTGGTCTTGGTGGACTTTTCGCGGATGCCGACGATCTCGACTTCCTCGTTCACGTTGACCTTGCCACGCTCGATACGACCGGTAACAACGGTGCCACGACCGGTGATGGTGAAAACGTCCTCAACTGGCATGAGGAACGGCTTTTCGGTCTCACGCTCTGGCTCAGGGATGGACTCGTCGACAGCATCCATGAGTTCGACGATCTTCTTCGCCCACTCTGGGTCGCCTTCGAGTGCCTTAAGTGCCGACACCTGAACGACTGGAGCGTTGTCACCGTCGAATTCCTGCGAGGAGAGGAGCTCACGCACCTCCATCTCGACGAGTTCGAGGATTTCCTCGTCGTCAACCATGTCGCTCTTGTTCAGGGCAACAAGGATGTAAGGGACGCCAACCTGACGTGCGAGCAGGACGTGCTCACGCGTCTGAGGCATCGGGCCGTCGGTTGCGGCAACCACGAGGATTGCACCATCCATCTGCGCTGCGCCGGTAATCATGTTCTTGATGTAGTCGGCGTGGCCGGGTGCGTCGACGTGAGCGTAGTGACGCTTTTCCGTCTGGTACTCGACGTGCGAGATGTTGATGGTGATACCGCGCTGCTTCTCTTCAGGAGCTTTGTCGATCTCGTCGAACGCAAAGCTCTTGTTGAGAGCTGGGTAGGTATCGTGCAGAACCTTGGTGATTGCTGCGGTGAGCGTGGTCTTGCCGTGGTCAACGTGTCCGATGGTGCCGATGTTGACGTGCGGCTTGTTCCGCTCGAACTTCGCCTTCGCCACTTTATGTCCTCCTGGACTAATTAGTGCTTGCAGTTTGCAGCAGTACGGGTGTTCATGTTTTGGTCTTGCCGAGCCTTAGAGAAGCGGCCCCTAGGAAGCTTCCCGGAGATACTACCTGTGGTCGGCAGTTGGTGAATTACTCGCCGGTGGCCTTCGCGATGATTTCCTTCGCCACGTTCGCTGGAACTTCGGCGTAGGAATCGAACACCATTGAGTAATTCGCCCGGCCCTGAGTCTTCGACCGAAGGTCTCCAACGTAGCCGAACATCTCCGACAGCGGAACAAGTGCCTTTACAACACGAGCACCACTGCGCTCCTCCATGGCCTGAATCTGACCACGGCGGGAGTTCAGGTCACCGATAACATCACCCATGTAGTCCTCAGGAGTGATGACTTCGACCGCCATTAGCGGTTCGAGAATCACTGGATGCGCTTTACGCGCAGCTTCCTTGAGGGCCTGGGTACCGGCAATTTTGAAGGCCATTTCCGAAGAGTCAACCTCATGGTACGCACCGTCGAGGAGCGTGACCTTGATGTCAGTCAACGGATAACCTGCCAGCACGCCGTACTGCATGGCGTCCTGTGCGCCGGCGTCAACCGAAGGAATGTACTCCCTCGGAACACGCCCACCGGTGACAGCATTCGCGAACGCATAGTGCTCACCATCTTCGCCCTTGTAAGGCTCGAGCTTGATGATGATCTTTGCGAACTGACCAGAACCACCGGTTTGCTTTTTGTGGGTGTATTCGTGCTTCTCGACTGTCCCGCGAATAGTTTCACGGTAGGCCACCTGAGGCTTACCCACATTTGCTTCAACCTTGAATTCACGCTTCATGCGGTCTACAAGGATGTCGAGGTGAAGCTCGCCCATACCACCGATAACGGTCTGACCCGTTTCATCATCAAGGTGAACCTTGAATGTGGGGTCTTCTTCGGCGAGCTTCTGGATTGCTGTTCCCAGCTTCTCCTGGTCAGACTTCGTTTTTGGCTCGATGGCAACCTCGATCACAGGATCAGGGAATGACATCGACTCAAGGATGATCGGAGAAGCACCGTCACACAGGGTGTCCCCTGTGGTGGTGTCTTTCAGACCGATGAAGGCGTAGATGTGACCAGCGGATGCGCTCGGTACAGGGTTTTCCTTGTTCGAGTGCATCTGGAATAGCTTCCCGACGCGCTCCTTGCGACCCTTGGTCGAGTTCAGAACAGGCGCACCCGCGTCGAGTTTGCCGGAGTAAACGCGAACGTAGGTCAGCTTGCCGAAGAACGGGTGTGACGCAACCTTGAACGCAAGTCCCGCAAACGGCTCGTCCGAGCTTGGCTTCCGGCTGATTACTTCTTCTTCCTTGTCCGGCACGTGCCCTTCAATGGAAGGAACATCGAGCGGTGATGGAAGGAAGTCAATAACCGCGTCAAGCATGGGCTGGACGCCCTTGTTCTTGAACGCTGAACCACAGATGACGGGGTAGATTTCACCGGCGATGGTCAGCTTCCGGATTGCACCCTTGATCTCCTCAATGGAGAGTTCTTCTCCACCGAAGAACTTCTCAAGAAGCGCCTCATCGGTTTCCGCGATGGTCTCGATGAGTTCTTGCCGGTACTGTTCGGCCTTCTCAGCGAGGTCGGCAGGAATATCGACGACGTCGAATACCTGACCCTTAGTGTCATTGCCGTCAGCATCTTTGTCGTGCCAAATGATGGCGCGGTTTTCGATGAGGTCAACAACGCCGGTGAAGTCATTCTCAGCACCGATAGGAAGCTGGATGACTAGTGGCTTGGCGCCGAGACGGTCTTTGATCGTCTGAACGGTGAAGTAGAAGTCCGCACCAAGCTTGTCCATCTTGTTGACGAAACAAATGCGCGGGACGTCGTACTTATCAGCCTGACGCCACACTTGCTCGGACTGCGGCTCAACGCCTTCTTTACCGTCGAACACGGCCACTGCGCCGTCGAGGACGCGAAGTGATCGTTCCACCTCGACTGTGAAGTCGACGTGGCCTGGGGTATCGATGATGTTGATCTGGTTTTCGCCCCAGTAGCAGGTGGTGGCCGCAGAGGTAATCGTGATACCCCGCTCCTGCTCCTGTGCCATCCAGTCCATGGTTGACGCACCATCGTGCGTCTCACCGATCTTGTAGTTAATACCGGTGTAGAACAGAATCCGCTCGGTGGTGGTGGTCTTACCAGCATCAATGTGTGCCATGATGCCGATGTTGCGGACCCGGTTCAGGTCTGTCAGCACTTCAAGTGCCACTGGAATCTTCCCCGCTCGTGTCTTGTCGTTATGTGCGGATACCTTGTGGTGTGCGCAAAACTCGTTTTCTCACCAGGTAGTGCACCCTGCATATGGTTACTGTAACGAGTCGTGCGCTACGCGTAGACGGGTACCTCACCATTTCGGCGAGATACCCGTACGAATCACCAGCGGTAGTGCGCGAATGCCTTGTTGGCGTCTGCCATTTTGTGGGTATCTTCGCGACGCTTCACCGCAGCGCCAAGACCGTTACTTGCGTCGAGCAATTCGTTCGCAAGACGCTCGATCATTGTCTTTTCGCGGCGAGCACGTGAGTACGTCACGAGCCAACGCATTGCCAGAGTTGTCGCCCTGGCGGGACGTACGTCCACGGGAACCTGGTAAGTGGCGCCACCAACTCGGCGGCTGCGCACCTCAAGGGCGGGACGAACATTGTCGAGGGCACGCTTCAGTGTGATGACAGGATCAGTTCCAGTCTTCTCACGAGCGAGCTCTAGTGCGTCATACACGATTCCTTCAGCGATGGACTTCTTCCCATCGAGGAGGATCTTGTTCACCAGCTGAGTTACCAGGGGTGAACCGTAGACGGGGTCAGCGACCAGCGGACGCTTAGGGGCTGGGCCCTTGCGTGGCATTAGCTCTTCTCCTTCTTGGTGCCGTAGCGGCTACGCGCCTGCTTGCGGCTCTTGACACCCTGGGTGTCTAGGGAACCGCGGATGATCTTGTAACGGACACCCGGAAGGTCCTTCACACGACCGCCACGGACGAGCACCATTGAGTGCTCTTGAAGGTTGTGACCCTCGCCAGGAATGTAAGCCGTAACCTCAACCTGGCTAGTCAGGCGAACACGGGCCACCTTACGTAGCGCTGAGTTCGGCTTCTTCGGGGTGGTGGTGTACACACGTGTGCACACACCGCGTCGCTGGGGGCTCCCCTTTAGGGCTGCGGTCTTGGTCTTAGCGACCTTGTCGCGGCGCCCCTTGCGGACCAGCTGCTGAATGGTTGGCATAGACCGGCTTTCCTCTGGTGCTTCTAACTCTCTTGGTCAAGAGCGGGAACGTGTTCAAAATTTTTCCGGGTGAAACCGGACATGGTGTCCAGTTCCTCTTACCCCGAGGTCGGGAGTGTCGCATTCTTAACCAGATGTGCAAGCGCCTCGTTTTACGCTCGCACTTGAGCTACTTCAATAGACCTAAAGAAGTAGAAAACTGATATCAAGCATGCGATTCGCCCCGAATGCATCGGGCACGACCGGCAACAATACATCTAGTTGACCGTTCAGGTCAAAGCCGCTGGAAGTAATCCCGCGTAAGCGACTCCCTCACCGACACCCTACTAGAAAACTAGCGATAGTCCTCATCGGAGGCCGTGCGCACTTATCGAATGAAGTTTCGCCCCGGCGAATCCCGCGAGCGGTTGTCAGAAATGAATGCGAACGGCGAGTTCACCGAGGGCCATCGCGGCGTCGCAGGCGTCGACACCTCCGCCTGCAGCGTGCGGGTGAACCCACCAAATCAGGGCCCCGCCTTCCCCGGCTCGAGTGGCAACACCGCAGGACAGGGGGTCTCCGGGAACTCGCATCTCAAACCCGCCCTGCCCCGCGACAGTTACGTTCTCGACGGGGTATCCAAGCCGCTCTGTTTCACGCCGTTCATGGAACAATGAACTTTTTTCGAACCAGGCCATTGTCACACTGACTGGAATTGGCCCGCCATATATTTCGAATCGACAGATCGCCCCATAGAACGTATTAGTAAGGGCTTGAGCATCAAATACTTCAACCACCTGCTCGGCCGGAACAAGTTCGCATTCGTCAAGCAGGTTACGCAATTCCGCGTCATCAGTAGCTGTTTCTCGGTCAACCCCAACTGGACCGGAATCGTTCTGGCCGCCCGCCCCACACGAAACCAGAAAGACCAGCAAAGAGCACAAAAATAGCACTGAGACTGGCCGCTTCAGCGCGACGCTAACTGCACGCAACCTCCTGCTACTGCGCACGATTCACCGTCATTTCAGCCAAACTGAGCACACGGTCGCACATTTCTCTATCAGAAAATGGTTGCGTGAAAACAATAGACCAAACAAAGAAATCTGATTCCGACTGAATAGAAACTTCACAAATTGACGAACCGCGGCCAGCGAAACCGTGCAGTTCCCCTGCAGGGCTATTGACTGTGACGTCGAAAACGTCACGTCCGGATAGCTCCACGACGGCCCGTTCGCGCTCAATCGGGCTGCCACGGTACCAAGAGAAGGACGCGCGCGGACCAAAGAAAGACGATTCCCAACGACAGCCGACAGAGTTCCGCTCCGCGAGACTAAGCCCCCCGGTGCCCACTGCCGCAGTAACCTCATCGGTTCCGACACCGCCGCATTCACCAAAAAATAACCCAGGAACACGGACCTCAGTAGCGTCCGGCTGCTCGGTCGCTTCAGGCTGGTCACCGTCCGTCGAACAGCCCACTAACAGCACGGCGGCAAACAACCCCACTGCAAGCCCAATTAAGCATGATCGCCCGTGGCTGCCGGGATTAGCTGGTTGCGCGTCCACAAGGTGAAATGCTACCGGAGATCGGTATCGGCTGCTCAGAAGTTGTTGGCCACCTCCGGCTCATCCACTGTGGACAAAGCTGTCGACAAGTGCGCCGCCCACGTTTTCACGATTTCGGACCTGCGCCGCGAATCGTCAGTGAGGACATCGGCGAGCCCAAGTCCACGTGCGAGATCAAGTGTCGCCTGCACAAGGCGGTGCGTCGTGGGATCTTCGTCGTCGGCGTCAAGAAGTTCGATCGCAACCTGGTGGATCTTTCGTCCGAACTTCAACTCAAGCGGCAATACTCGCTCACGCAACGCGGCGTCTGCCGCTGCGGCCGTCCACACCTGGAGCGCAGCCTTAAAGAACACTCCTGTGAAGTAGTCCACCAGACGGACCACAACCGACTCCACGCGCCGCGGCCCAAACGGAAGACCTTCGGCAGCGATGCGGACCTCATTCATCCGATGATCGAACATGAACTCCAACGCGGACGTGATGAGGTCCTCACGGGTTGGAAAGTGATGTTGGATCGCGCCGCGCGACACACCTGCACGCTGTGCCACCACTCCGACCGTGGTTCCAGACCACCCACGGTCGGCGAGGCATTCAATGGTTGCTTCAAGCAGTCTCTGGTGTGTAGCGCGGCTGCGCTCCTGCTGCGGTTCGCGGATCGTCACTCGGTAGACCGTACCGCGACTTCAGCCCACCGTGGTGTGCGCCTTTGCAGGAATGCAATCATTCCTTCTCGCGCTTCCTCTGAGGCGAACAGACGCGCAGACATCGCTGCGAGCTCTTCGCCCCGCTCGTCGAACCCCGCTAGAACCGCAGCGGTGGTAAGCGATTTGGACGCAGCCAAGCCCTGAGGAGATGCCTTCACAAGTTCTGAGCACAGCGCTTTAACGGATGCTGCGGCATCGTCGTCAGCAGTTGTGACGAGTCCGATGCGCTGCGCTTCCTGCGCATCAAACTTCTCCCCCGTGAGGAAATAGCGCCCGGCTGCCCTAGCTGAAAGCTTAGGCAACAACGTCAGCGAGATGATGGATGGCGCGAGCCCCAATTTCGCTTCGGTCAGCGCAAAAGTGCAGCTTGGACCGGCTACTGCGAGGTCGCACGCACCGACCAAACCCATGCCCCCTGCACGAACGTGACCGTCAATTTGCGCGATGACAGGTTTGGGGTGAGCGACGATCGCCTTCAGCAAGTCACGCATTTGGCTGGTACGCAGTTGCGCAACCTTCTGCGGGTCAAGTGGCTGTCCATCGACTTCGGATGCCTCAGAGAGATCTGCGCCTGCGCAGAATGTTCCCCCGGTGTGGGTTAGCACAATCACACGCGCATCGTCGTCTTCAGCTGCCGCATTCAGGCTGTCATGTACACCCTTGACGAGCTTTGTCGACAACGCGTTTCTGTTGTGCGGCGAATCCAACGTGATTGTGGCCACGCCTGCTTCAACTGCGTACTTTACAAACTCTGATTCACTCATTGAGGACCTCATTGTGTGGTTCTGCGCGATTGTGTGGCTCTGCGCGACTGTGTGGTTCTGCATGGAAGGCGGATAGAAACACCGCGTGGCACCGGAAAGAGTTTGATCTTTACGAGGCCACGCGGTGCGACGGGTTCAACTCAGTAGGACTTAGGAAGTCCTAGGTTGGCTTGCGCAACAAAGTTCAAGATCATTTCGCGGCTCACCGGTGCAATTCGAGTCAGCCGTGATGCAGCAATCAGATCGACCAACCCGTATTCGGTGGCAAGGCCATTGCCGCCGTGGGTGTGAACAGCTTGATCCACTGTCTTCACGCCAGCCTCACCAGCCGCGTACTTGGCCATGTTGGCGGCAGATGCTGCGGCCCAGTCGTCACCCGAGTCGTACAGGAACGCTGCCTTTTGCATCATGAGCTTGGCCAATTCGATCTCGATATGGCACTGGGCAAGCGGATGCGCGATCGCTTGGTGTGCACCGATTGGAGTTTTCCACACGGTACGTTCCTTGGCGTATGCAGTGGCTTTGTCCAGCGCGTAGCGGGCCATACCCAATGCCATTGCTGATGCCATGATGCGCTCAGGGTTAAGTCCGGCGAACAACTGCATAAGTGCGGCATCTTCGGACCCGACGAGGGAATCGGCGGGTAGGCGCACGTCGTCGAGGAACAGCATGAACTGCTTCTCGGGGCTTGCGATCCCCATTTCGATCTGCTGGTATTCGAAGTTCGGCGCGTCAGTTGGAACAATGAACAGCGCCGGCTTCAGCTTGCCTGTTTTTGCATCCTCGGTACGCGAAACGATGAGTACAGCCTGCGCCTGGTCCACACCAGAAATGTAGGTTTTGCGACCGCTGAGCAGCCACTCGTCGCCATCGCGACGGGCGGTGGTAATGATCTGGTGCGAGTTGGAACCAGCATCAGGTTCCGTGATCCCGAACGCCATCGTGATCGAACCGTCCGCGATGCCTGGAAGCCACTTCTTCTTCTGGTCTTCGGTGCCGTACCGGTTGATGATTGTGCCGCAGATTGCGGGTGACACAACCATCATCAAGAGCCCTGTTCCGGCAGCGGCGAGCTCCTCGAGGACAAGAGAGAGCTCATACATGCCAGCGCCACCGCCGCCATACTCCTCGGGGAGGTTCACACCGAGGAAGCCCAGCTTGCCTGCTTCTTCCCACAGTTCGGTGGTCTTCTCACCCTTCTGTGACTTTTCCAGCATGTAGCGCCAGCCATACTTAGCGCCCAGTTCCGAGACAGCTTTCCGGAGTTCTCGCTGCTCTTCAGTCTCGATGAAAGACATGTTTATTCTCCTTCTGAGGTGGCGGCGTCAGCGTCGCCGACGACTGCCAAGATTGCGCCAACGTCCACTTGTTGCCCTGCTTGCACGTTTAGTTCAGTAACGACGCCGTCGGCAGGCGCAGCGATGGTGTGCTCCATCTTCATTGCTTCGAGCCACAAAATGGGTTGCCCAAGAGTCACTGTGTCTCCGACCTCGACCGCTACCCGGATGACAGATCCGGGCATTGGCGCTAGGAGTGAGCCAGCAGCGACCGCCGTGGAGGGGTCAATAAAGCGCGGAAGTGCTGTGAAGGTCGCATGGCCTAGGGGTGAATCAACACACCGCATATCGCCGTACCGTGCCACGCTGAAGTGACGACGTACACCATTAACATCGGCGATCACACTGTCGGGCTGTGCATTGACTACAACGAAGTCGCTGTGGTCAGACACGGTAATTCCGGACCGCGTCTGCTGGTACTTCACCTCAATGGTGTCTGTCGCCGACGCATAGTCGCGTTGCTGCGTTTGCGATGGCATGTTCCGGTACCCCGCGGGAATCCTCTTCTGCACCTTCGCATTACCACGCTCTTCTTCTGCGTCAGCCAGGGCTGCAGCGATAGCGCTCCAAGCGTGCGCTTCCGGGGAAGTAACCGGCTGCGAAAGGGTGTCGAGACCGTGGGTGTTGAAGAACGCTGTATCGGTGTCCCCCGCAAGGAACGCAGAGTGGCGAAGGATATTCACGAGCAGGTCGCGGTTTGTCACAAGCCCGTGAAGTTTCATCCCTGTGAGGGCGTTCGCGAGGACCTGGGCGGCTTGGCGGCGGGTCGGTGCAAACGAAATGACCTTTGCGAGCATCGGATCGTAGAACACACTAACAACGGAGCCGTCAGTCACACCCGAATCAAGCCGGACACCGATTTCAGTGAGGACCTCAAACTCGTTGCGAGTCCCTGGCACGGACAGGTGATGCACTGTTCCACTTTGCGGTTGCCAGTCTTGCGCCGGGTCCTCGGCATATAGGCGGACCTCAATGGAGTGGCCGCGCATGGCCGGTTGTTCGGCCGGAAGCGCTGCACCCTCAGCGACGTCAATCTGGAGCTGCACAAGGTCAAGTCCGGTGGTGCACTCTGTGACAGGGTGCTCCACCTGCAGCCGGGTGTTCATTTCGAGGAAGTAGAAATGTCCCGATTCGTCTGCCAAAAACTCGACGGTGCCCGCTCCGACGTAGTCGATAGCTTTTGCGGCAAGCTGTGCCGCCTCGAACAGGCGATCACGCATGCCTGTGTCTACAAGCTTTTCCACCAGCGGCGAAGGAGCTTCCTCTACTACTTTCTGGTGTCGGCGCTGAATAGAACATTCGCGCTCACCCACCGACCACACAGTTCCGTGCTCGTCGGCCATGACCTGGACCTCAATGTGCCGTCCAGTTTCGAGGTAGCGCTCACAGAAGACTGTCGGATCACCGAATGCGGATGCGGCCTCGCGCTGCGCGCCTTCGATTTGGTCTTGCAGTTCAGCGACATTACGCACCACGCGCATGCCGCGACCGCCACCACCTGCGGATGCCTTGATCAGTACAGGCAGGTCAGCTTCGGTAACAGAACTAGGGTCGAGCTTCTTGAGCACCGGAACCCCGGCCGCATCCATCATCTTCTTGGATTCAACCTTCGAACCCATCAATTCGATGGCTTTAACCGGTGGGCCTATCCAGCGCAGACCCGCATCAATCACGGCCCGAGCGAAATCAGCGTTCTCCGAAAGGAAGCCGTAACCCGGGTGGATAGCGTCGGCGCCAGCAGCTTTTGCTGCCGCGATGATCGCGTCGCTACGCAGGTATGTTTCACCGGGGGTGTTACCAGGTAGGCGGACAGCCGCATCAGCTTCGGCGACGTGCGGGGCATTTGCGTCGGCATCTGAAAAGACAGCGACAGTGTTAATTCCCGCCCGGCGACATGTTGCGAACACTCGACGTGCAATCTCGCCGCGGTTGGCGACGAGCACGCTGGTGATGTTGTGCATGGTTATTTCTCCCGTCATTGCACTCACATCCGGAATACGCCGAAGTTGTCAGTGCCTTCGACCTCGTTGGTGTGGATAGCTGATAGGCACAGGCCCAGGATGGTGCGCGTGTCGCGCGGATCAATTACACCGTCATCGAACAGACGGCCGGAGAGGAACAGCGGCAGCGATTCCGCTTCGATCTGTGCCTCGACCATGGCCCGCATGTTCTTGTCGAACTCTTCGTCGAATGGCTTGCCCTTTGCTTCCGCGCTTGCGCGCATCACCAGCGAGATAACACCCGCTAGCTGCTGGGCACCCATCACGGCCGATTTAGCGCTTGGCCATGCAAAAAGGAAGCGGGGATCGTATGCTCGCCCGCACATGCCATAGTGGCCAGCGCCGTATGAAGCACCCATCAGCAACGAAATGTGCGGAACCTTTGAGTTTGACACCGCGTTGATCATCATCGAACCGTGCTTGATGATGCCGTTCTGCTCGTATTCCTTACCGACCATGTAGCCGGTTGTGTTGTGCAGGAACAACAGTGGCGTATTGGCCCGGTTCGCCAGCTGGATGAACTGGGTGGCCTTTTGGGATTCTTCGCTAAACAAGATGCCTCGGGCGTTGGCCAGGATGCCCACTGGGTACCCGTGCAACTGTGCCCATCCGGTGACGAGTGACGAACCGTAGAGAGGTTTGAATTCGTCAAATTCGGAACCGTCAACCACGCGGGCAATAACCTCGCGAGGATCGAATGGGATTTTCAGATCGCCCGGTACAACACCAAGGAGGTCTTCCGAATCAAACAGCGGATCAGCGTAGTCCGTTTTCGGTTCGGGGCCCTTTTTCTTCCAGTTCAGACGCGCAACAATGTCGCGGCCAATTCGGATTGCGTCGCGCTCATCCACTGCGAAGTAGTCGGCGAGACCAGATTTGCGGGCGTGCATTTCCGCACCACCGAGCGACTCGTCGTCCGACTCTTCCCCTGTGGCCATCTTGACCAGAGGAGGTCCACCAAGGAACACCTTCGACTGCTCTTTGATCATCACCACGTGGTCCGACATGCCTGGGATGTAAGCACCACCAGCCGTGGAGTTTCCGAACACCAGCGACACTGTGGGGATCCCCGCCGCGGAAGCGCGGGTCAAGTCGCGGAACATCTTGCCGCCCGGAATGAAAACTTCCTTCTGGGTCGGAAGGTCAGCGCCACCAGATTCGACCAGGGAGACCACTGGTAGGCGGTTTTGGAAAGCGATCTCGTTTGCCCGGAAAGACTTACGTAGCGTCCACGGGTTGCTAGTTCCGCCCTTGACGGTCGGATCATTAGCCACGATGAGGCATTCGACATTGTTGACGACACCGATGCCGATAACGACGCTGGCGCCTACGTGGAAGTCACTCCCCCATGCTGCAAGCGGGCACAGTTCCAGGAACGCGGAATCTGGATCAATGAGCAACTCGATGCGCTCGCGTGCTGTGAGCTTGCCGCGTTTGCGGTGGCGCTCCATTTTGTCGACGCCGCCGCCGGACAGCGCCTTAGCGTGCTCGGCTTCAACCTCGGTAAGTTTTGTCAGCATGGCTTGGCGCGCTGCTTCGAAGTCTTCCGACGAAGTGTCGAGAGTTGATTGCAATATTGTCATGGTTTGAACCCCAACACCTTGGCTGCTAGTCCGGTCAGAATTTCGTTCGTCCCGCCTCCGATGCCGAGGAGGCGCATGTCTCGGTACTGTCTCTCCACTTCGCTCTCCCGCATGTACCCCATTCCGCCGAAGAGTTGTACTGCCTGGTTGGCAACCCACTCGCCTGCCTCGACTGCGGTGTTTTTTGCGAAACACACCTCAGCGATGAGGTCACTGTCGCCGTAGAGCGCCCGTTCGCAGAGAACGCGGGTGTAGGTGCGCGAAATGTCGATCTTGCGGGCCATTTCGGACAACGTCGCTTGGACAGTTTGTCGGCTGATGAGCGGCCGCCCGAAGGTGTCGCGGTCCCTACACCACTGCACTGTGAGGTCGAGGCACCGTTGAGCACTGGCGTACCCCTGCACAGCGAGCGCAGCCCGCTCGGTAACAAAGCCACGGGCAAGTTGCGCGAACCCGCTGTGCTCTTCACCGATGAGGTTTGCGACGGGAACCCGCACGTCGTCGTAGTGAAGCTCTGCCGTATCCGAGCACAGCCACCCCATCTTGTCGAGCTTGCGCGCGACGGTGAAGCCGGGGGTGCCCTTTTCCACCACGATGAGTGAGAGCTGCCCCTTCTCACCGGTGCGGCACACGGTGACTACGAAGTCAGCGCGAACAGCCGAGGTGATGAAGGTCTTGGAACCGTTGATGACAAACTCGTCACCCTCACGACGGGCTACGGTACGCATGTTCGCCACATCGGAACCGCCACCGGGCTCAGTGATCGCGAGGGATCCGATCTTGTCTCCAGCAAGTGTGGGCTTAGCCCATTTCTCGATGTGATCGGGGTCGCCAGCTTCAATCATGTGCGGCAAGGAAATGCCATGGGTGAACAACGATGCCAGGAGTCCGCCAGCGGCGCCTGCGTAGCACAGTTCTTCCGCGACGATCATCGCGTCGATGATGTCGCCGTCACCGCCACCCGCGAACTCTGGGAATCCAGCGCCGAGAAGCCCGAGGTCGCCGGCTTTCTTGTGGAGCGAACGGGGCAGTTCACCGGCCTTCTCCCACTCTTCTTGGAAAGGAAGAATGTGCTGTTCGGCGAACCTGCGTACAGTTTTCCGCAGTTCTTGGCGCTCTGGGCTTTCCCACAGGGAGCGGGACGGCCACGTACTTGTGGTGGTCATAGAGTTAAAGCCTTTCGTTAATTACGCATCGAGGAACGCGACGGGAATTTCAAGGTGGCGAGAGCGCAACCACTCGCCGAGGCCCTTTGCTTGTGGATCAAAGCGAGCCTGGGAGGCAACCCCCTGGCCAAGAATTCCTTCGATTACGAAGTTCAGAGCGCGAAGTTTCGGGAATACGTACCGGTGGACAGTGAGGTCCTGCGCTTCGGGCAACAGTTCCTTCAGGTTGTCCGAGGTCAAAGTGTGAGCTAGCCAAAGCCACTCGGCATCGCTTCGCACCCACACTCCGATGTTGGCGTTGCCGCCCTTGTCACCACTGCGCGCACCGGCAATCGTTCCGAGCGGCACGCGCTTCGTTGCACCGAGGTCTGCGGGTGCCTCAACCACAGGGTTGTCAGCATCTACTAGCGGCAAGGTCTCCGGTGCAGGCGCAATGTCCTTGCGAGTTCCGTCGGCCAGTACTGCTACGTGCGGGACCTGCGCCTGAGGCACATAGCCAGGTGTGAAAAGTCCGTAAGGCTGCGCGTTTGCGGGAGGAGCGGTAAGCGCAAAACCTGGGTAGCTGGCCAGCGCGAGTTCAACGGCAACGCTAGTGAAGTTTCGACCAACGATCTTCGGGTCCATGTCCTTGACGATGCACCGCAGGATCGAACTTGCTTGTTCCTCGGTAGGCGCATCGTCACGAGCCGTGCCCGACACTTCCCAACGAAGCTCAGCTGGTGGTTTCGTCAGCCATGCTTCGAGCTGCTCCTTCGCAAGAGCAACCTTCTTATCGATATCGAGGCCGGTGACAATAAAGTCAGCCTGGTTGCGGAAACCACCAAGCGTGTTGAGAGACACTTTGAGGTCCGGCGGCGGAGCTTCCCCGGTGACGCCACTGATGCGCACGCGGTCCGGGCCATCTTCACTTAGCTCGATCGTGTCCATCCGGGTGGTCACGTCAGGTCCCGCATACCGCGCTCCCGAGATCTCGTACAGCAACTGTGCGGTGACAGTACCGACGCTGACTTCTCCCCCAGTGCCCTCGTGCTTGGTGATGACGCTGGAACCATCGGAGTGGATCTCGGCGATCGGGAAGCCTGGACGCCCAAGGTTGGAGATCTCAGTGAAGAAGGAGTAGTTTCCGCCCGTTGCCTGCGTGCCGCACTCAATTACGTGGCCTGCGACTACGGCACCTGCTAGCTCGTCGAAGTCCGTGCGTTCCCAACCGAATGCCGCGATCGCCGGAGCGACAATGACAGAAGCATCGGTTACTCGCCCGGTGACGACGACGTCAGCGCCATCTTTAAGGCACTCGGCAATCCCAAAAGCGCCGAGGTAGGCATTCGCGGTGAGCGGTGCGCCGAGGCCGAGTTCTTCTGCCCGTTCGCGAAGGTCATCACCCTCGACGTGGGCGACATTGACCTTAAGCCCCTGGTTGTCAGCGATCTCTCGGATCTTTTCAGCCAAGCCCGCGGGGTTGAGGCCACCTGCGTTGGTGACGATCTTTACACCCTGCTCGAGCGCGAGTGATAAGCATTCCTCGACCTGTCGCACGAAGGTCTTCGCATACCCCAAGCTGGGGTCCTTCATACGATCACGCCCAAGGATGAGCATCGTTAGTTCCGCAAGGTAGTCCCCCGTGATGTAGTCGACGTCACCGCCTTCAAGCATTTCCCGCATCGCTGAGATGCGATCGCCGTAGAAGCCGGAGCAGTTTCCGACCCGAATCATCTTCTGTTGTGCCATGCGTGGCTCCTAGTGTCAGAATCAAGCTTTGAAAGTTACTTTTTCCCCAGGGGGGCGCGACCGTTACCGGGAGGGCCCGCGAATGCCTGCGCAATCGTGAGCCACTTTTCGGCGTCTGCGCCTTCCGCGCTGAGGTCGAGATCCGCAAGGTTGCGACGTTGCGTAACGAGGTAGCAGAAATCCAAGGCCGGCCCGCTCACACGTTGCTTGGCATCCTCAGGGCCCCAAGTCCAGGTTTCACCGTCCGGCGCAGCGAGCTCTACGCGAAATTGCTCGGCCGGCGGAGTGAGCTGGTTGAGTGCGTAAGCGAAGTCACGAGCACGCACGCCGATGTGGGCTACATGCTTAATCCGTGAAGTTGGTTCGACAGTGACGCCCAACGTGTCAGCGACGTCGAGTCCATGTGCCCACGTTTCCATAATTCGGGCACTCGCCATCGAGGCTGGACTCATCGGGGGACCAAACCACTGCACCTTGGTTCCAGGCTCAATGTTGCGAAGTGCTTGAGACAGGTCTGCTCGCAAAGTGCGCCAGCGTTCCAGTAGCTCCACGGGGGCAATTGAGGACCACTCTTCTGCCGCCTCGTCAACAAACCCCGTCGGGTTTGTCCATGCCTGCTGAACCAACGCTTGGAACGCGTCGGGGTTTGTCGCTGCAGCGATAGAGGCATTATCTGTCCATGCGAGATGGCCGATTTGGTGCGCGATTGTCCATCCCGCGGCGGGTGTGGGAAGCGCCCAACTGTCAGCGGGAAGATCAGCTATTAGCGCGTCGAGCGCCGCTCCTTCCGCGTCGAGATCGTCCACAACTTTGGCTACCCGACTTTGAGCGTCGAGCGGAGAAGGATTGGACATGCACTCACTCCCGATAGGGTTAATTTATGTGAGACAAGCCTGACAGCTTCCCTCAAAAGAAGCAAGCACGATTGCTTCTTTTTTTGCTACGTGTTTGCTAAGAATTTGCCAGCAGCTAGCAGATGTCCAACATTTTGGGCACGAATCCGATACATCAACCGCCCGCTCATGAGGGCATTAGTAGCCTGAGAACCCATGGACAACGGCCGAAAGCTCATCTTCATGCGCCACGGAAAGTCGGCGTACCCCCTCGGAGTCGCCGACCACGACCGCCCCCTCGCCGACCGAGGACAACGCGAAGCTGGCCTAGCAGGAGACTGGCTTCGGACCAACGTGGGCTCCATCGACCTCACGCTCTGTTCCACAGCTACGCGAACCCGAGACACCCTCGCCGCCACAAAACTCGACGGCCCAGTGTCATTCATCCCGGAGTTCTACGGCGCAGACATCGACACCATCATCGAAGAATTACGACTCGTCGAAAACGACGTCACTTCCCTACTCGTAATAGCCCACTGGCCAGGCATACCCGATACGACTCTCTGGTTAGCCGAAAACGACACAGGCGAAGCTGCACAACACATTCGAACGAAATATCCAACATCAGCTCTAGCGGTATTGTCCACCGACCAACCATGGGACAGACTAAACAATGGCAGTTGTCACCTCGACACCTTTCATGTCCCCCGCTAGCCCCGCAGTCGCAAATACTCCCCCGCCGCAAGAACAAGGACCTCATGTTCGACACACGTCTCGCCCCCAAACCCGACGAGCATCCTGCCGTATTCACCACAAGTTGGCCTGTACGAGCCGGAGATGTCGATCGCAACCGCATACTTCGCCGGGACTCCGTAGCCCGCTACCTTCAAGACGCAGGGTTTGACCACCTCGACCACGTCAGCGCCCGCGCCGAACATCCCGTCTGGGTCGTGCGGCGCACCATCATCGACGTCATCGAACCCATCACTTTCCCCGGCAGAGTCTCAGTTTCCCGATGGTGTTCCGGCATCTCCAGCCGCTGGTGCTCGATGCGAGTGCAACTGAGCACCGAGCAAGGCGGACTGATCGAAACCGAAGGCTTCTGGATTAACCTCAACGCCCAGAGCGGGATGCCGGCGCGCATCACCGAAAGCTTCGAGCAAATGTTAGGTAGCACCGCAGAAAACAAGAAGCTGCGATGGAAGCCAATGATCACTGAGACACCCGGTGAAAACGACCACAATGTGCCGTTTCCGCTGCGCTCAGTCGACATCGACCTGCTAGGCCATGTCAACAATGCTGTTTACCTTCAAGCGGTGGAGGACGTGCTCACTCACCGCCCAGAATTGACCGCTATTCCGACCCGCACAGCGATCGAATACCTCGCCCCAACCGCCCCAGACAGCGACCTTCAACTCGCAGTCCGACACGAGGACAAAAGCTTTACCGCGTGGTTCGCAATCGACGGAAAGACACACGCACAAGCAAGGGTCGCCCCCCTCGACTAGTACGTCGCAGATGCAAACGTAAGTGGCCCCCAGGATTTGATCCTGGGGGCCACTTACTTAGTTACTGCATTCTGCTTGTCAGCGAATGTCTTGGAATCCACCGAAGTCATCGAGTGGAACCGCAACACCGGAACTCGCACCAAAAGCATCAGGGCTGTAGTACTGGTCCTCGTACGATGTGACCGAGTAGGCAGCTTCGCGCGCTTCCTCAGTCGGCTGAACCTGAATGTCGCGGTACTGGCCAATGCCTGTACCAGCTGGGATCAGCTTACCGATGATGACGTTTTCCTTCAGACCGATCAGCTTGTCACTACGGCGGTTGATCGCCGCATCTGTGAGCACCCTGGTGGTTTCCTGGAACGAAGCCGCAGACAACCATGAATCGGTTGCGAGCGATGCCTTGGTGATACCCATAAGCACTGCACGACCTGCTGCCGGTTCGCCGCCTTCAGAGACGACCCGACGGTTCTCAGCTTCGAACTCAGCGCGCTCAACAAGCGAACCTGGGAGGAACTCAGTCGCTCCCGAGTCGATGATGGTAACGCGACGAAGCATCTGCCGGATGATCACTTCGATGTGCTTGTCGTGGATCGACACACCCTGTGACCGGTAGACCTGCTGAACTTCGTTGACAAGGTGGATCTGCACCTCACGAGGACCGCGTACACGCAGAACCTCGTGCGGATCAGCGGAACCTTCGAGAAGCTCCTGTCCAACCTTTACATGGTCGCCTTCGGTGAGGATGCGCTCAACGCCGTCGTCATGCTTGAACCGCGCAAGACCCTGACGCTTAGGCAACTTGTCTACCACGACCTCGTCGCTACCGTCATCAGGAATGATGACGACCTTGAAGAAGCGATCGTCGTCTTCGACGCGAACACGACCGGAAACTTCAGCAATAGGTGCTTTGTTTTTCGGTACACGAGCTTCGAAGAGTTCCTGCACACGTGGCAGACCGCCAGTGATGTCCTCACCGACACCACCCTGGTGGAAGGTACGCATTGTCAACTGGGTACCAGGCTCACCGATCGACTGGGCCGCAACGATACCGACGGCTTCACCGATATCAACGAGTTGCCCAGTAGCCATCGAACGGCCGTAGCACATCGCACACACGCCAGTGGCTGTAGTGCATGTCAGCACCGAACGAACCTTGACACCAGTGATGCCAGCTTCGAGAAGCTTCTCAATCGCAGGGTCACCAAGGTCGTGTCCGCGCTCAACAACGACGTTTCCGTCGGCGTCCTTCGCATCTGCGGCCAGTGTTCGTGCATAAACGCTGGTCTCAACATGCTCAACTGGAATGAGCGTGCCGTCTGGGCCCTTCTCCGCGATCGGAATTTCTAGACCACGGCTAGTGCCACAGTCGACCTCGCGGACAATGACGTCCTGAGAAACATCCACGAGACGTCGCGTCAAGTAACCCGAGTCAGCGGTACGAAGCGCTGTATCAGCAAGACCCTTACGTGCACCGTGAGTGTTAATGAAGTACTCAAGAACCGTTAGGCCCTCACGGAACGACGACTTAATAGGCCGCGGAATGAACTCACCCTTGGGGTTCGTCACCAAACCCTTCATGCCCGCAAGCGAACGAATCTGCGTCATGTTACCCGCAGCGCCCGACTTCACGATCATCGGAATCGGGTTGTCATCTGGGTAGTGAGCCTCCATCGCGCGCCCCACCTCTTCGGTGGCTTGCTTCCAGATCTCAACCAACCCGTCGTGACGCTCAGCCGATGACAACGCACCACGCTGGTACTTCTTCTCAAGCTTCTCAGCCTTCAATTCGTACCCTGCGAGGATGTCTTGTTTCTCCGGCGGAATAAGCACATCCGACATCGCGACGGTTACACCTGATCGGGTTGCCCAGTAGAACCCGGCATCCTTCAGCTTGTCCACAGTTTGCGCGACAACGATCATCGGGTAACGCTCAGCAAGATCGTTAATGATCACTGCTTGACGCTTCTTCGGCATAACGTCATTGACGAAGTAGTAGTCACCCGGAAGCAGATCGTTGAAGATCACACGCCCTAGCGTGCTGTCCGCGATCCAGTCATCGCCGTACTTCCACCCCTCAGGGAAGAGAACCTTCTCGTCCTCACGGGTGGGGCGACGGTGCGACAAACGGATCTTGATTGGTGCCTGCAGGGCAAGTTCACCACGGTCAAACGCCATGATCGCTTCAGCTTGCGATGAGTACACACCGCGCTCTGGGCCTTCAGCAGTTGCGGCTGTCCGAGCACCCTTGCCGTCTTCAACGAGACGAGTGAGGTGGTACAGACCCGTGACCATGTCAAGACGTGGCATAGCCAACGGACGCCCGGAAGCTGGCGACAGAATGTTGTTCGACGAAAGCATCAGCACGCGGGCCTCAGCCTGCGCTTCGGCCGACAACGGCAAGTGCACTGCCATCTGGTCACCGTCGAAGTCGGCGTTGAAAGCCTCACACACGAGCGGGTGAAGCTGAATCGCTTTACCTTCGATGAGGATTGGCTCAAACGCCTGAATGCCAAGACGGTGCAGTGTAGGAGCACGGTTCAGCATCACTGGGTGTTCCGTGATGACCTCTTCCAGAACTTCCCACACTTGCGTGCGCTGACGCTCAACCATCCGCTTTGCGGACTTGATGTTCTGCGCGTGGTTGAGATCGACAAGACGCTTCATAACAAACGGCTTGAAGAGCTCAAGTGCCATCAGCTTCGGCAAACCACACTGGTGCAGCTTGAGCTGCGGACCAACAACGATGACCGAACGACCTGAGTAGTCAACGCGCTTACCAAGAAGGTTCTGGCGGAAACGACCCTGCTTGCCCTTAAGAAGGTCAGACAGCGACTTCAGCGGCCTGTTACCAGGACCAGTCACAGGGCGTCCACGGCGACCGTTGTCAAACAGTGCGTCGACGGACTCCTGCAACATGCGCTTTTCGTTTGCGACGATGATTTCGGGTGCACCGAGATCAATTAGTCTCTTCAAGCGGTTGTTGCGGTTGATGACACGGCGGTACAGGTCATTGAGGTCGGATGTAGCAAACCGGCCACCATCAAGCTGAACCATCGGACGTAGCTCCGGTGGAATCACCGGAACAGCGTCGAGAACCATACCCAGTGGGGAGTTTCCAGTGCTCTGGAAAGCCGCCACTACCTTCAGTCGCTTGAGCGCACGAATCTTCTTCTGACCCTTACCGCTGCGGATAGTTTCCCGCAGGATCTCAGCCTCAGCGTCGACGTCAAAGGTTTGGAGAAGCTTCTGAATTGCTTCAGCGCCCATTCCGCCTTCGAAGTATTCGCCATAGCGGTCAACGAGTTCGCGGTACAGAAGTTCATCGAGGATGAGTTGCTTCGGAGCCATCTTCGCAAAGACGTTCCAAATTTCCTCAAGGCGATCGATCTCACGCTGTGCGCGGTCTCGGATTTGCCGCATCTCGCGATCGGCACCGTCCTTGACCTTCTTGCGCACGTCGGCCTTAGCGCCCTCGGCTTCGAGTTCAGCCAAGTCCGATTCAGCCTTCTGCGCACGCTCCTCTAGGTCGGCGTCGCGCTGATCTGCGACAGCCTTCTTGTCGACATTCATCTGCGCTTCGAGCGTAGAAAGCTCGTTGTGGCGCAGTTCGTCGTCAACCTGAGTAATAACGTAAGCGGCGAAATAGATGATCTTTTCGAGATCTTTCGGCGCAAGGTCGAGAAGGTAGCCAAGACGACTTGGAACACCCTTGAAGTACCAAATGTGCGTTACAGGAGCAGCAAGAGCGATGTGGCCCATGCGCTCACGGCGAACCTTCGCACGCGTCACTTCGACGCCGCAACGCTCACAAATAATTCCCTTGAACCGAACACGCTTGTACTTACCGCAGTAGCATTCCCAGTCCCGAGTTGGGCCGAAGATCTTCTCGCAGAAGAGTCCGTCCTTCTCTGGCTTCAATGTGCGGTAGTTGATCGTCTCCGGCTTCTTGACCTCGCCGTGGGACCAGTTCCTGATGTCATCCGCAGTGGCCAGGCTGATCTGGAGTTCGTCGAAGAAGTTGACGTCTAGCACGTAACTTCCTTTCCCCGTAAGGGTTAAGGCCTCGCAAGTGGTTTCGTGGGTTCCGACTTGCGAGGCCGGACTGCATTACCTTCTACACCTAAAGCACCCGGAACGCGCTTACGCGACGGGCACTTAAGTGCCGCAACCGTTGGTAATCCAACCGTTACGGCACTCATATCAGATCGCTCGGCTGTTCATCCCGAAGCTAGCAGCAGTGCGCTCAATGTCTTCGTCATCTGTGTCGTGCATAGGAATGGGAACACCGTCTGATGACAGCACTTCCACGTTCAGACACAGTGACTGGAGCTCCTTGAGAAGAACCTTGAAGGACTCCGGAATACCCGGTTCAGGGATGTTCTCACCCTTGACAATCGCTTCGTAGACCTTGACACGGCCAACGACGTCGTCCGACTTGATCGTCAGCAGCTCTTGCAAGGTGTAGGCCGCACCGTAGGCCTGCATTGCCCAACATTCCATCTCACCGAAACGCTGACCACCGAACTGCGCTTTACCACCAAGCGGTTGCTGGGTGATCATCGAGTACGGACCAGTTGACCGTGCGTGAATCTTGTCATCCACCATGTGGTGCAGTTTCAAGATGTACATGTAGCCAACAGCGACCGGGTAAGGGAAAGGCTCGCCAGATCGTCCGTCGAACAAGTCTGCCTTGCCGTTTGGCGCAACCATGTGGTCACCATCGCGGTTCGGGAGTGTCGACCCTAGAAGCCCAGTGAGTTCGTCTTCCTTGGCGCCATCGAATACCGGTGTGGCTGTGCGGATGTTCGGCGGAGCCTCCAGAACTTCCTCTGGCATCTTCGATGCCCATTCGGGAAGCCCCTGCGAGGTATCAACCTTCCAACCAGTCTTTGCAATCCAACCGAGGTGCGATTCCAAGACCTGACCGATGTTCATACGACGTGGAACACCGTGCGTGTTCAAGATGATGTCAATCGGTGTGCCATCGGCCATGAATGGCATGTCCTCAGTAGCAAGGATCTTTCCAATCACACCCTTGTTACCGTGTCGACCTGCGAGCTTGTCGCCATCCTGAATCTTACGTTTCTGTGCAACGTACACACGCACAAGTTCGTTCACGCCAGGAGGCAGATCGTCATTCTCGTCTCGCGAGAACACACGAACGCCAATAACCTTGCCTGTTTCACCGTGAGGAACCCGCAGCGAGGTGTCACGAACTTCGCGAGCCTTTTCACCGAAGATTGCACGAAGAAGGCGCTCTTCTGGCGTCAGTTCAGTCTCACCCTTCGGTGTGACCTTTCCGACTAGGATGTCGCCGTCACGCACTTCAGCGCCGATGCGTACGATGCCGCGCTCATCAAGATCAGCGAGCACATCATCTGCAACATTGGGGATATCGCGAGTGATTTCCTCGGCACCTAGCTTGGTGTCGCGGGCATCAATCTCGTGCTCCTCGATCTGAATCGATGTGAAGGTGTCTTCCTCAACCAGACGCTGCGAAATGATGATCGCGTCTTCGTAGTTGTGGCCTTCCCACGGCATGATCGCTACGAGCAAGTTCTTCCCGAGCGCCATTTCACCCATGTCGGTGCAGGGGCCGTCGCCGACGATTTGGCCAGCTTCAACGCGCTGCCCTTCATCAACGATCGGACGCTGGTTGATGCAGGTGCCCTGGTTCGAGCGGCTGAACTTGCGCAACTGGTACGTCTGACGTGTGCCATCGTCCGCCATCACTGTGACGAAGTCGGCTGACACTTCCTCGACAACGCCAGCTTTTTCACTGACGATTACGTCTCCGGAGTCATACGCTGCACGCAGTTCCATGCCCGTACCAACGAGCGGCGCTTCGCTACGCAGGAGCGGCACAGCCTGACGCTGCATGTTCGCACCCATGAGTGCACGGTTAGCGTCGTCGTGCTCAAGGAACGGAATCATCGCTGTAGCGGCTGACACCATCTGGCGAGGCGAAACGTCCATGTAGTTAACGTCAGTCGCGCCGACGTACTCCACTTCGGAGTCACCTTCGTGTCGCACGCGGACCAGGATGTGATCCTCGATGAACCGGTTGTCCGCGTCAAGCGGAGAGTTGGCCTGAGCGATGACGAAACGGTCTTCTTCATCTGCGGTGAGGTAGTGGATTTCATCCGTGACCTGACCGTCGATGACCTTGCGGTACGGCGTCTCAATGAACCCAAATGGGTTCACCCGAGCGAACACCGAAAGTGACCCAATAAGACCAATGTTCGGGCCTTCAGGGGTTTCGATAGGACACATACGGCCGTAGTGCGACTGGTGAACGTCACGAACTTCAAGCCCGGCGCGTTCACGCGATAGACCACCAGGTCCCAATGCAGACAGGCGTCTCTTGTGAGTCAAGCCCGAAAGTGGGTTGTTCTGGTCCATGAACTGACTGAGCTGCGATGTTCCGAAGAACTCCTTGATCGCTGCAACAACAGGTCGAATGTTGATCAACGTCTGCGGTGTGATCGCTTCGACATCCTGAGTTGTCATGCGTTCACGCACAACACGCTCCATGCGAGACAAACCGACCCGAATCTGGTTCTGGATCAGTTCGCCCACAGTGCGGAGACGACGATTACCAAAATGATCAATATCGTCGACACCGACGCGCAAATCGACACCGGTAACGCTGGTCATTCGACGTTCGCCTGCTTGCAAGCGAACTAGGTACTCAATCGTTGAGACGATGTCTTCATCAGTGAGGACAGTCTTGTCAGATTCTGTATCTAGACCAAGCTTCTTGTTGATCTTGTAGCGGCCGACGCGAGCGAGATCGTAGCGCTTCTCCTTGAAGAACAAGTTCTCGATCAGGCTTTCGGCGCCTTCTTTAGTCGGCGGCTCGCCTGGACGCAGTTTGCGATAGATGTCCAACAGTGCATCGTCAGTGCCTGCAGTGTTGTCTTTCTCAAGCGTGGACATCATGATCTCGGAGAAGCCGAAACGCTCCGTGATTTGCTCATTCGTCCAACCACGCGCCTTCAGCAGCACCGTGACGGGCTGGCGACGCTTGCGATCAATACGCACACCAACGGTGTCGCGCTTGTCGATGTCAAACTCGAGCCAAGCACCACGGCTTGGAATTACCTTTACGCTGTAAAGGTCCTTCTCCGTCGACTTGTCGCGCGTCTTGTCGAAGTAAACACCCGGCGAGCGAACAAGCTGTGAAACCACAACACGCTCGGTGCCATTGATGACAAAGGTGCCCTTGTTGGTCATCATGGGGAAATCGCCCATAAAGACTGTTTGGCTCTTGATTTCACCGGTCTCGTTGTTGATAAACTCGGCGGTGACGAACAGAGGCGCCGCGTACGTCATGTCTTTCTCTTTGCACTCCGCGACCGAGGCCTTCACCTCATCGAATCGCGGATCCGAGAAGGACAACGACATCGACTGTGCGAAGTCCTCAATCGGCGAGATTTCAGAAAGTACATATTCGAGACCGCTGGCGGAAACTTCTTCGCCACGAGCAGCTGCGCGTTCACGCCAACTGTCGGCACCGATCAACCATTCGAAAGAATCCAACTGAAGGTCGAGCAATCCGGGCACTTCAAGGGGTTCGCGAATTTTCGCAAAAGATACCCTTGTAGGAGCTCCGGGAATGCCGGCCACTGAACTGATCTGGCGGGAGACTGCCAAGATGCGTCCTTCCAGCACCTCACGCGCGCCGCCCGGCCCGCGGACGGCAAACGCTTTCGTCTGCTTTACTGAGTGTTTGAGTCCGCTGGACGCAACCGGAACGAACCCTCACCAGTCAAAGAAGCGCGTAACGCGCCAATTTGAAAGACAAGGAATGAACAGGGGGCAGCCAGCGCAACGTCCAACGATAGACCATTCAGCCAGACTTGTCGAATCCCACACCGATTTCATCGACACTTGTCAAAAAATGCCGACGCACAGGCCATGAAAACCCAGGGCCATAGAGCCACCGGCCCTGAAAACTGCGGGCCTTAAATACACGGGCCTTGCAAACCAGCCCGCCACTCACTGAACGAAAAACAGACAACGCGAGAGCGTGCGTAGAGTTTAACCTCATGACCGCCACCGTGACTAGCCCAAACGTCGACTAGTCCAAACTTCGCCCCACCCGCGGGTTGAGCGATCCACGCTCATCCTCGCCGCGCTCAGCGCTCGCGGATCGCGTCCACCAGCCATTCCCCGTCCACCAAAGCCAAGTCCACCAAAATTGGACCGGAGAACTGTTGATCCGGAATTCCACCAGTCTCGGTAGAGACAACAGCCAGGGCAAGCACCTCAGCCGCATCCCGAGTCAGCGACACCACTCCAGACCTTCGCACCGCCATCTGCACAGACGCCTCACGTTGCTCAGCGGCCTGCCGAGTCGTCTCTATGGTGGACTCGTAGTCTTCACGCATCGACTCAGTCAGAAATGCCCTCGCCGTGTCAAAGTCTTCGTCCAACGTCTGGTAGCTGTAACTAAAAATCCCCGCCAAAGCTGCTTCTGCGCGATCCTGAACTGCAAGCGTCCCGGCGCTATCAATGAAGGCATTGTTGTCCTGAGAAGCCTTCCCGATCAAAGCACCAGGGCCGTGAACTCCAACTAGCACCCCCGCTGCGATGAGCGCGACTAGACCGATGCCTCCCGCCGCCAAAACAATGCTTTTCGGCGCGCCATCGCTGTCAGTTTCCACGCCACTACCCGAGGGCGGGTTCTCGACGGTGTCACCTGTTTCCAATGGATCCGTCGTGTTCTCTGCCCCGGCAGATTCACTCGGCACAGCAGCCTCGTTGGGTACAGCGGAGTCTCGCGGGCTCATTCGCCCAGCAACCTTTGGTCGGCGCGAACGGTCAGCTGGTCCTCTTTGTGGACGTTGCGGACGCGACATAACAGATCTCCCTTAAAGTTCTCTCTCAGGCAGGTAAAGGTGCCACAGCGGCAAATCGAGAAGATTTCCTACTCACCAGCATTGTCAGGTTCGTCAGTGCCCGACTCATCTGGCGAGTCGACAGCAGGATCTTCCTCTTCAGGAATATCCGCCTCAGGAATATCCACGTTGGGCAGTTCAGCCTCTGCGCCTTCGGACATTCTGACCAACGCCGGTGGACCCACCTGAGTTGAGTTCGACACCCGCCAGCGATCCTCAACCTTCGTCAACTGCATTTCCATCATGACGCGTTGCGTCACAAACGCACCCTCTGGTCCGGTTGTAGTGCGGTTAAGCACCGCAACAGCAACTGCTGTATCAGCACCTGGGTCGAACGAAACGAGCGCAATGTCAGTTACATCCGCAGTTATGGCACCACCAGTGGGCGCCTCAGTCTCCAGCGTCCTTCGAGCTTCAGCCATCTCGGCCGCGAATTCATCGCCTGTAATAACTGACTCGATGTTAGAGAAGGTCGTCTCAAGATCGAGAGTATCGAACGTACTGATGTAGATGGCAGCTTGATGCGCATCGGTCAGCGCTTGGTCACGCTCATTCGCGGCTCGCCCATCGCTGAAGGCTTTCCACCACATCGCGCCCACCCACAGAAGTGCGGCAACGACAACAACCAACACAACAGTCAAGACGATCTTCGACGTCTTCGCCCGCCGTGATCCTGCTGTCGTTCTACCCTGCACCGTGTTCTGGTTCTCACTCACGCCATCACCGTACCTTTAAAAATCTACGGAACCGAATACCCACACTTTCTCTCAGCGAAAGAAAAGGGGTGCTGGAATTCGGCACGGAAATAGCTGCGGGGTCTAGCCGAAGCCAGACCCCGCAGCCAACTTACTTTCTCAGTTCCAACCAACCAGGTTGAGCAGCTCAACTGTCTGTTGAGCGAAGGGGTTCAGGTCCACTGTGTCTGGCGCACGCTTAGGATTGTTGTCCCATGGCTGCGGTACACGCGGATCTGCGTAAATCATCTTGTTCGCTGTACGAACACCGGTGGGATTACCTTGCGGAGTACGACAACCGACTGTCGTGTCCCACTCCCAGTCAGCATGAGTGCCGTTATACACCGCATCAACAGTTGGCCCCGCTGGCATTCTCGCGTATGTGCCTTCGTAACCAAGGGTGCACGCAGGCGGGTTGTTCAGCTCAAAAACCAACCCGAAGTACGCAGTACCATCACCCGGCGCAACCGTGTCTGCTGCAGCCCCAAGCGCTGGCAATGCCTGCAGGACTGGACGTAGGAACCGTCCACGCTCCCCCAGCACAGCAGTAACTGGCTCGGTAGTCGCCAGGAACTCGGTGAGCGCAGGTCCACCACGATCTAGCAGCGCGCTTACTGCATCACCCGCGTTGGTTGATGTCTGGATAATTCGCCGAATGTCCTCATCGCTCTGTTGCAGCTGTGACGTGATGAGGCCGAGGTCTCGGGAGAACGACCTGATTTCATTGGACTGCTCAGCTTGCGTCCGCAGTACAACACTGCCATCGCGTAGGAACTGGAGAATCTCCGGCATCGATTCGTTCGCTTCTTCTGAGAAGACATCGAAGGAGTCGATTATTGTGCCGAGATCCTCACCCCTGCCATGGAAAACCGAAGCGGTTTCCTGCACCACTTCGCGGAACTTCGCCAATGGAATCGATTGCGACAGGTCGTGCAACCCGTTGAGCAGAGCTTCAACTCGTACGGGCGCTGCACTGTCTTCGAAGCCAATTATTGATCCACGTTCGAGGTAAGGGCCCTCGCTAGTTTCCGCACGCAGATCGACGTATTGCTCACCGGCGGCTGACCGGTTTGAAACCAGTGCAGTCGACGAGGCTGGAATGTCTGGTGATCCCGTACGAATCAGAAGTTCGACGCGGGTACCCCCAACGATGGGCTCAAGATCCCCCACCGTTCCGACAGGGACTCCCCGGTAGGTGACCTCAGCTAGCGGGAAAATACCACCGGTATTCTCCATCTCGACATAGACCGGAAACTCACCAAAGCCGAGCAACGTATGCAATCGGGCATATTTCGCGCTCACGAAAATGACGCCCACGACGGCAATCACCACGAACATGATGAGCTGGATTTTGACAAATCGTGAGATCATGGTTGTCCAACTCCCAAAGAATCAAGAAGATCCTGAATCGGCCCGGGCATTGGGCCTGCTGCAGGCATTTGTACCGGCAGCAAATTGCCCAACGGAATCAATGGACCAGTTCCTGGTCCTGGTACAGGACCCCGACCACCGACGTACGGATTCCGTGGATCCAGAACGGGCTGCGGTTGGCCATATGGTGGGATGTACTGCGGAATGCCCTGCCCTACACCAAGGTTTTCCAACGTGTCGGCGATCTGCAAATCTACCGCCAACCAGGTGTTGATTGCCCCGCCAAACGCCGTATCGATCGACGCATCCGAGAACGGGTAAGTGGGCAGAATCGACAGCGAGTTCGGCAAATTATCGCCGGTGTTTGCCAACGCCTGCACCACAGGCCTCAACGCCCGCAAGTCGGCAATCAGATCTTCTCGAGCTCGGCTCACCACATCCGCGCCAACAGTGCCGAGTGCATCAACCTGACGCAACATTTCGATCAATTGCGGAGTCTGCTCTGCAAGGATTTGAGTTCCGCGTGGAATCTCCTCCACTACTCGACTGATCTCATCGCGCTGTGTATCAAGCCGCGCCGACATCCTTTCCAGGTTGTCGAGTGCGCGCTGGATTTCGGACCGCTGATTGTTGAGGCTGTTGACGAGTGCGTTGGTTTCAGTCAATAGCGACTTGATCTGCGGCTCCCGCCCACCAAATGCCTTTTCTAGCTCATCAAGAATTGGCTGGATCTGCGCTACACCGCCACCGTTTAGGAGCAGCGACAATGCGCCGAAGATCTCTTCAATCTCAATCTGCACGCGGGTGTTATCGAGCGGAATTACGTGGCCATCGTCGATGACGGTAGGCGCACGATCGACGGTAGGTGGCTCAATGGCTAGGAACTTCTCACCGAGCAAGCTGGTCTGTTGGATCGATACCAGCGAGTTGGTTGGCAGGTTCAAACCATCTTGCAGGCGAACTGTGACGATCGCATTCCAGCCATCGTCGCTGAGTTCTACATCGTCGATCATTCCGACGTTTACACCGTTGACCTTGACTAGCGTCGCGGGGAACACCTCAGGAACTTGGTCGAACGCGACAGTTATCTGGATCGGGTCGGCGCCCAAGCTCGGCCCACCGGGAAGCGGAAGCGTGTAGATCCCGTCCTCCATTACACAACCCGACGTAGTGAGTGCGAGTGCAGACACCACTGCCGTCATTCCAGCAGCTCGCAAGCGAATCTTTCGCGAGTGCGAGCGCATTTTACGACGCCGTATCACTGTCCACCTCCAGCAATTGGCCCTACCAATGAACGCTCAACGTCGGACAACGTAATTGGCGCCGGTGATCCCGGTACTGTCCCCGGGACGGGACCAGACCGTTCCGAGATCTGGTTGCTCATAATGCCCAGCGGCAATGTGACACCAGGGCTTCGTACACCCGCATTGACCTGTTCGGCCAGACCCTGGCACTGTTCCAAAATTGGCGCCATTTGCCGTCCGAGATCGGCGAAGCGCTGGTCGCCGGGGTATAGACGTTGGAGGTCAACCAACCCACAGATTGAACCGCCAATGTCCTGTAGTTCAAGCAGATTCAATCGTGCGGCTAGCGCGCCAGCTTCTGCGTCATAGGCATTCGCAAGGTTACTGATCGCCAGCGGGGCGTTAACTAGAATCTCCCCAATTGCGTCAGTTTCTTGCGCCATCCGGGAAGTAATCTGTGCGAGACCCTCAACATTTGTGGAGAGCGCTTCGCGGTGGTCATTGACGAACCGTGCCACATCATCTAGCGCAAACGACAATGCGTTAATGGCATCGCCTAGGTTCTGACGTTCGTCTGCGAGGAAGCTCGTGAACGTGGCCATTTGCGCATTGAAGTTCCGCACCTGGGCATCGTTCTCAGCTAGCGCTGTCGTGAATACTTGCAGGTTACGGATGGTCCCAAAGAAATCATCAGAGCCATCAGCGAAATACCGAGAGGCCTCTGCCAATTCAGTGATGGACTCACCCAGCGCTTGACCGATTCCGTCGCAATCGTCCTCGATCGCCTCTGGACCACACAAGTTGGCGTGTGCCGTGTCGATAAACCGTGTGAGGGCGCCGTCGGCGTTGGCTCCGTCAGGACCCATTGCCTCAGTGAAATCTGCCAATGATTGATAGATCTCATCGACTTCTACGGGGGTGGCTGTGCGCTCCCGTGGAATTTCGGCTCTTGGGCCTTCGAGCTTCGGCCCATCGGTGTAGGCGGGCGCGAGCTGGATGTACCGATCGGAGACCAACGACGGGGTCATCTGCAGTGCAAACACTTCTTCAGGCAGGTCGATGCCCCGATTGATTCGCATTTCCACGCGAACCTCGCCGCCCTCCGGGGTGACGCTTGTGACCTTGCCGACGGGCATTCCGAGAACTCGCACAGTCGATCCGCTGTAAATACCCACAGAGGTCGGATAGTAGGTGGTGATTTTCAGCCCTGGCCGGAAGAACACAAACCAGATCACTGTCCCGGCGAGAAGGACCAACACGAGAGCCGCCGCGATTACACCTAAACCTTTTCGCTGCGTCATCAGTTGCCTCCTCCGGTGTTGATAGGAGCACGGATACCTGGAACGTCAGGCAGTCCGGGCGGCGTGATGTTGACGATCGCGATGTCAAACCAGCGGCCGGTTCCTAGTGTGTCCGCGAATACTCGATAGAACGGTGCGAGTAGATTCGTACCTCGCTGGAGAGCTTCTTGGTTTCGCACCAACATGTCTGTCACGCCTTGTAGTTGTGCAAGTGCCGGTCCGAGCTGCTGCTCGTTATCGGCGACCAAGCCTTGAAGCTCAGCCGAAAGTTCTTGTGACGATTGCAGAAGGATTGAGATGGCTTGACGCCGAATATTGAGTTCCTCGAGTAGCAACCCTGCGTTCGAGACGAGGCGTGCGAATTCCTCGTTACGGTCAGCGAAGATTGCTGTCGTCTGCCGGGTCTCATCTAGTAATTGCAGGATTTCTTGATCGCGGGAGGAAATCGTTTGAGACAAACGTGTAACTCCCTCGATCGCGTTCCGCATATGCTCCGGTGTGTCTTCGAAGGCTTCCGCCAATGTATCGAAGGCATCCGCGGCAAGATTCATATCGATCTCGCCGAGTGTCTCAGCTGCGTCTGAGAAAGCCGGGATTACGTCGTACGGAGATGCCGTGCGTTCCAGCGGAATACGGTCGCGTGGGTTCAACGCTTCGGTGCCGCGTGGATCAAGTGCAACGTACTTCTGTCCCAGCAGCGTCTTGATCTGGATGGAGGCTTCTGTCCGGTCACCGATCCAGGTGTCTTGGACGCGAAGATCAACAGCAATTCGGTCACCTTCGAGGCGAACGTCAGTTACTTCACCCACGCGGACGCCGGCGACACGTACTTCAGACCCCTTTTCAAGGCCAGCTGCTTCACTGAATTCTGCAGTGTAGCGAGGTGCTGCTCCATACATCGGGACATCGTTCAGGAAGAACGCTGCACCCGTTGCGAAGAGAATCATGATTACACCAATGAAACCAGTTACTGCTGGATTGCGGTGGTTCGTCACTGGATACCCCCTGGTTGGCAGCGATCCGCAGCGTTGGTGTACAGGGGCTGGTTCACTGTTGGGATTCCGCCCGGGAGGTTAACTCCGGTTGGTGTTCCCGGTCCGACAATGATGTCCAGTCCGCATAGGTACATCGAGAACCAAGAACCGAGTGACGCTGTCTTACCGATTCGTTCAAGCTTGACTGGAAGGTTCTGAATCGTTCGTTCGACTGTGGCACTGTTCGCATTGAGGTTGCCAGCCAGCTGTTCCACACCGCTGATGGTTCCTTGAATCGACGGCCTTGTTGGTTCGAGCAGTTCAGTCAATTCTTGCGTCAGAACGGAGAGTGACTGAACAGCACTTCCGACGGTGTCGCGGTCATCGGCTAGGCCACTAACGAGAATGTCGAGTGACGAAACCATTTCCCGAATATCGTCGTCGTGCTCATTTACCCTCTCAAGCACTGAGTTCAGGTTGTTGACGACCTCACCGATTACCTCATCCTTGTCTGCGATGGCGTTGGTGAGTGTTCCGACGTTCGCCACCAGTTGCGTGATCGTCGCCGATTCGCCCTGGAAGATTTGAATAATCTGGTCGGCTAGCCGGTTCACATCTTCAGGCTGCAGAGTTTGGAACAGCGGACGGAAACCGTTGAACATCACTGTCAAGTTCACTGCGGGGGTAGTGCGGTCGAGCGGAATTGTTGAACCTGGCTCTAGATTGCCAGCTTCGGTGCCCGATCCCCTGCTCAGCAGAACGTAGCGCTGACCTGCTAGGTGGCGATACCGTATCGCGGCGTTGACGTCACTCGGTAGTTCGAGACCGTCTCGAATCTGGAATTCGACTTCAGCTTGGTCTCGGTCAGCGAGTTTGATGTCGGTAACTTTTCCGATTCGCACACCAGCGATACGTATTTCGTCGCCTTTTTCAAGAGACGTCACGTCTGTGAATCGCGCCTTGTAGGTGTGGCCCGAAGTAGGGATGTAGTTCGCAATAGCGACTGCTAGCACTGCCACTGCCGAGATAGTAATTATCGCGAACAGCGCAAGCTTGATTAGTGGAGCTGCGAGCCCTCTCATTCGAAACTCACCTCAGCTCCCCTCAATACGGGTGCACCGATCATCGTCGTCCATCCTGGGACGTCTTGTGGCGACATCCCGTTCGATTGGCCGTACACAACAGCTAGCGCATCGCGTTCCGCTGGGGATCCGGCCAGGTCTGTTTGCCCGCCTTGATTCGCAGTCGGCCCAACAGATGCTAGTGGGTCGGGAAGTTCCTGCAAGTTTTGCGGTCCCGGGTTGCGGGAAGGAACTGGATAAGTGCCATCGTTGATAGCTCCACCTGGGTACTGGCCGAACTTTCCTTGACTCCTCGGCACCGATTGGTAGCAAATCGGGCCTCGAGTATCGAACATGCGCGGCTCATCCTGGTTTGGCAGGTAGCGGCCACGAGGGTTCGCGAGCTGCACCGTGACGTTCAGGCCAGGTCCTCGATCTTCGACGCCAACACCGAACACCCTGTCAATTGTTGGCACGAGGTTCGCAAACGATTCAATTGCGCATCCGTAGCTTGGCGAGTACCGAGCGAGGAGTTCCAGTGTTTCCCGTGAGTCAGCGGAGATATTAACGATTCGTTCGCCGTTGACGTTGAGGAAGTTTGCTAGTTGACCTGATGACATGGTCAAGGATTCCAGCATCGCATCAACCGATGAACGCTCCTCAACGAGGATCCGGTTCGTTGTCCGGAAATCATCTAGGGCTGAAATGAGGTCGGGAAGCGCGTCTGCGTATGTGTCCGCGAATGTCGCCAAGTCGACTACGGTCGCTTCAAGGTTCGGCAGTTCTGTATTGATGCCGGCTGCCATTTCCTGGAAGCGATCGATCATCGCACCGAGTTTGTCGCCACGGCCGCTGAAGGTCTGGTTGAGAGCGCCCAGCGTTACCGCAAGATCTGACGGCGGAACAGCGGTGAGAAGGTCGTGGAAGACGTCGTACATACGTGATGCATCGATGGCACTACCTTCTGCGTCCTCGACGATGACGGCATTGGCCTGGATTTCACCAACTGGGTTGTCGGGCATGACGAGTGCTACATACCGCTCACCGAAAAGTGTCTTGGGAAGGATCTGCGCCGTCACGTTCTCAGGCACCAAGTGCGCCTTATTTCGGTCGATTGCGATATCGATCTCGCCGCGGCCATCAGGAGCAAGACTCGTACCACGAACCTCGCCAACATCGACTCCGCTGATTTTTACGTCAGCCTCTTTGGCTAGCGCATTACCAAGGGTCTCGACATTTACTGTCGCACGCACAACTGGCTTGAAGGCCTTCGTGAATGTCAGCGTGCAAAACAGCACGAAGACAATGATCAGCACAAGGAAAGCCAGGCCGATCAGCCTCATCCGGTTCTTTGATGGGTTCATCCCGCCAACCTCACAGTCGTTGTTGTACCCCAGATAGCGAGACTCAGGAAGAAGTCGAGGAGTGCAATCGTCACGATCACTGTGCGAACGGAAGTTCCTACAGCAACACCCACACCAGCAGGTCCACCACTGGCGTTATAGCCGTAATAACAGTGAATCATGATGAGCACGAAGGCGAAGACTAAGACCTTGCCGAATGACCAGAGCACATCTTCAGGGGGCAAGAATAAGTTGAAGTAGTGATCGTAGGATCCAGTCGACTGTCCGTTGAGATAGATATTGATCCCTCGAGACGCCCAATACGCAGAAAGCAAACCGACGATGTAGAGCGGGATGACTGCTACGAAGCCTGCGATCATGCGAGTAGTGACGAGGAACGGAAGGCTAGGAACCGCCATTACCTCAACTGCGTCAATTTCCTCGGAGATGCGCATCGCGCCAAGCTGAGCGGTGAATCCACAACCAACGGTTGATGACAGTGCTAGCGCCGCGATGACGGGAGCAATTTCACGTGTGTTGATGTAGGCCGAAATAAAGCCGGTCAACACCGCGGCACCGATCTGGTTCAGCGATGCATACCCCTGCATCCCGACCACAGCACCTGTGAACATCGACATCGCGATGATCACGCCGAATGTTCCGAGGATGACAGCAAGACCGCCGGTGCCGAATGTTACTTCGGCTAGGAGCCTGGTGATTTCCTTCGGGTACTTCTTAATGGATGCCGGGATCCAGGCGATTGCGCGCCCGTAAAACGAAAGCTGTCCACCAAGGGTTTCGAGAGAGTTGAGGGGCTTGCCAGCTACGCGTTTAGCTTTTCGCCCCATTACGTCAAGGCGGCCTTTGGTTGCAGTCATGCCTTAAGCCCCCTTCGGTGGAATGATTTGGATGTATACGGCCGTAAGGATGAAGTTGGCGAAGAAGAGCAGGAGGAAGGTGACAACAACACCCTCGTTCACTGCGTCGCCAACGCCCTTTGGTCCGCCCTTAGGGTTAAGTCCCTTGTAGGCCGCGATCACACCTGCGATCACACCGAAGATCATTCCCTTAATCGTGCCGATCCAAAGGTCAGGTATCTGCGCGAGCGCCGAGAAGGCCGCAATGTAGGTACCTGGCGTTCCATCCTGGATCATGACGTTGAATACGTAACCTCCGGCAACACCAACGACCGATACAAGGCCGTTGAGCAGTGCGGCGATGAGGATCATGGCGATAACGCGAGGCACCACCAACCGTTGGATTGGGTTGATGCCCAGTACTTCCATCGCGTCGATCTCTTCACGAATTGTGCGAGAACCAAGGTCGGCGGTAACTGCCGCGCCGGCCGCACCAGCGACCAGGAGCGCAGTAACCATCGGACTGATCTGCTGCACAACTGCGAGCGAACTCGCGGACCCCGTGAACCCTTCCGCACCCAACTGCCTGATGATCGATGCAGTTTGCATCGAGACCACCGCGCCGAGCGGAATCGCAACCAGCGCTGTTGGCAGAATGGTCACGTTCGCAATGAACCACGACTGTTCAATGAATTCGCGTGTCTGAAAAGGCTTCCGAAAGGTATTCCGGATTACGTCAACGAATAGCTGAAAGATCAGCCCGGCTTGCCGGAGCATTCCTTCAGCAGCTTTGGTGACCCTGTTCTCTCGCAGGGCCTTTGTAGATACCGCCATCACGAGCTCCTGGCTTCAGCTTGCTCAGCCTCATACTCAGCCAACTCCTGCTCAATCGCACGACGCGCAGGCTCAGGCAACTCATCCA
>NZ_BMJH01000004.1 GCF_014643175.1 Hoyosella rhizosphaerae | reverse complement strand
GGATAGTGAACGACACATCCGACCAGATGTTCGTCGACCCGAATGACTTCGTCAGCCCCTCGACCGCGACCTCAACTCCCACGAAACCTCCCAGCTAGGCCACAACACAATTCCGTGTGGGTGGCGTCACTTTAACGCTTCCGTATGGCGAGCGCCTCCAGAACAATAAACTGCCGCAATTCAGACGGCCCGGGCGACCCCCCTTTAGGGGGCGTACGCGGCTACCAAGCAGGTTCTCCTCCAAGGAGGCCAGCGTCGCAAAGCCCACGAAATCCTGTGCAGAGCAGTACTTTTGAAGCATCAACTACTAGCAGCAGAGAAGTAGTGCGCGAAGCGCGGTTTGAACAATACATGGTTCAAAATGTTTCCGGACCATTCCGGTAGTGCTTACTATCAAACCCACTATTTAGTACACCCGAAGAGTTTGTACGCACGGGGACGCCACTCAGACCACAACCGAGCAGCCCGACGACTGTAAAGATCCGGATATACAAAAGTAGGGCCATTCGAATGAATGGCCCTACTTAGTAGTGAGCGGCTTAAATCAAGCCCTCAGCTAGCAAACATCACTTAAGGGAAACCTTCGCGCCTGCGGCTTCGAGCTTCTCCTTGGCTGCGTCAGCCTGGTCCTTGGCAACTGCCTCAAGGATCGCCTTTGGAGCGGCCTCAACGAGTTCCTTGGCTTCTTTCAGGCCGAGGCTCGGGATGATTTCACGGACGACCTTGATGACGCCGATCTTCTTGTCGCCAGCGGCCTCAAGAACGACGTCGAATTCGTCCTTCTCTTCTGCAGCTTCAGCAGCTGGTGCAGCACCGGCAGCGGCAACAGCAACAGGAGCGGCTGCGGTGACCTCGAAGGTGTCTTCAAAGACCTTCACGAACTCTGAAAGCTCGAGGAGAGTCATTTCCTTGAAAGCTTCGATCAGTTCGTCGGTGGTGAGCTTCGCCATGATGGGCGTTCCTTCCTAATTAGTGCGCCCTAAGATGAACAGCGTTCAGCTTTGCTTCATCTCTCAAACGGGGCAGGGGTTGGTAACCAAACGCGGTGTGGCTCACGCCTCCGCAGGTGCGCCTTCGGCGCCTTTCTTTTCCTGAAGCGCAGCAACCAAACGCGCAACCTGCGAGGCAGGTGCGTTGAATAGGCCCGCAGCCTTCGCCGTGTTGCCCTTCATCGCTCCGGCAAGCTTCGCCAACAAGACTTCGCGAGACTCAAGGTCCGCAATCTTGTCGACTTCCTCGACGGAAAGTGAGCGGCCATCCATGTAGCCGCCCTTGATGACGAGGGACTTGTTGTCCTTCGCGAACTGCTTCAACGCCTTTGCAGCATCAACGGGCTCGCCCGAGATGAATGCAACCGCTGTAGGTCCCGCGAAAAGATCATCAAGCCCCTCAACGCCAGCATCGCGTGCAGCGATCTTGACGAGGGTGTTCTTGGCGACGGAGTACGAGGTACCCGCGCCGAGCGACCGGCGCAGTGCGGTCAGGTTGGCAACTGTGAGGCCACGGTATTCGGTAACCACTGCTGCAGTAGAGTTCCTGAACTGCTCCGCAATTTCCGACACTGCGGTAACTTTCTCTGCCTTTGCCATGCTTCGCCTCCTCTCTCCTCACTCGCCCGAAAACCACTGGACGGTTGGTACAAGAGAAGCTCGAAGTCTGACTGGTCCGACGCATTCAGCAGAGCCTGAGAAAGAGCACGAAATCGAAGCGCATAAAGCGCACGACTACACCACTCCCCTAGCCTCGTCCTCCTGCGTGGGCCGCCGGAACTAATCCGAACCTTCAACTAACCTTCTCGCAGGCACATGACGTACCGTCAAGAAAGGAAGTGACCAACGGTCTTCGGTGAACTTAAATGGGGTTGGATCAAGCACCAATAGGGCGCCCAATCAGACATAAGTCCGACGAGAACTGTACCCCGCGTACCGATGCGAAACCAAATCACTACGCCAACTACACCAGTGAATACCTTACAAACGACGAGGAGCACGGCCCCGTGATCTCATCCGACATTCCCACTCGTACAGGGATCGCACCGACATCTCCCGTTCGGCTGGCATACGAAGAATTCGGCCCGGAAGACGGACCTGCAATTCTCCTCGTCATGGGATTCGGCGCGCAAATGATCATGTGGCCAACCGAGTTGTGCCTCACACTGGCACGCGAAGGTTTCCGAGTAATCCGGTTCGACAACCGCGATATTGGGTTATCCACCAAGTTTGAAGGAATCCGGGTAGAAGGCTCCCTTGTTGCGCGCTTGGCGAGAAGCCAACTTGGTCTCCCCAGCAGCGTGCCCTACACGTTAGTTGATATGGCGGCCGACTCTCGCAAACTACTTGACTATCTCGGAATCGCGAAGGCGCACATCGTAGGGGCCTCGATGGGCGGGATGATCACCCAAATCTTCGCCGCCGAAAACCCTCAGCGCGCGCTATCAGCTTCCATCATCTTTTCGAGCACCAACGAAAAATTCCTGCCACCGCCAACCCCGCCAGCGTTGCTGGCTCTAGTAGGTCCAGCCCCAAGAAACGCATCGTTAGACGAACTCGTGAACCATGCTGCAAAAAATTTCAAAGTTCTTGGCGGGCCAGCGCACCCACGATCCGATGACGAACTTCGTGACCTAGCTCGATCATTGCTTACTCGCAGCTACTACCCCGCGGGGATGGTTCGACAGTTCGCGGCAGTCATAGGAACTGGATCGCTAAAACGGTTCGCGCAGCGCATCACGGCACCAACCGCTGTGATTCATGGAACTGCAGACCCTTTACTACGCCCGGCCTGCGGAAAAGCTGTCGCCCGTGCTGTTCCTGGTGCACGCCTTTTCTTGATAGACGGAATGGGGCACGACCTCCCGGAATCTGTGCTGCCGCACATTTCCTCCGTCGTTCTTGACAATATTGCGCGGTCGTAATACGAGTGTGGCCCCCGGGGAACTTCCACCCGGGGGCCACACTGTAACGACAGTCGAAACTAGTCTTCGTCGCCTAGAACAACACGCACTTTGCTCGAATCCACCGGGATGCCCGGTCCGGTGGTGGTCGAAAGCGTGATCTTCTTTAGGTAGCGACCTTTAGCTGCCGACGGCTTAGCGCGAAGCACCTCGTCGAGTGCTGCATTGTAGTTTTCGACGAGCTTCTTCTCGTCAAACGACGCCTTGCCCACGATGAGGTGAAGGTTCGCTTGCTTGTCGACACGGAAGTTGATCTTTCCGCCCTTGATGTCCGTGATTGCCTTAGCTACGTCCATCGTGACTGTGCCAGTCTTGGGGTTCGGCATCAAACCACGAGGTCCAAGGACACGTGCGATTCGGCCGACCTTCGCCATCTGGTCGGGGGTCGCGATTGCCGCATCAAAGTCGAGCCATCCACCCTGAATGCGTTCGATGAGCTCTTCTGCTCCCACTGCGTCGGCGCCAGCAGCTTCCGCTTCTGTTGCCTTCTCGCCTGCGGCGAAAACGATGACGCGGACGGTTTTACCCGTGCCGTGAGGGAGGCTCACGGTGCCACGTACCATCTGGTCAGCTTTGCGAGGATCTACTCCAAGTCGAAGTGCAACCTCGACTGTGGCGTCAAAGTTCTTCGAAGCTGTTTCGCGTGCGAGACGGATTGCCTCGACTGGCGAATAAACCGAGTTTTTGTCGATCTTCTCGCTTGCTGCGCGATATGCCTTGCTGCGCTTGGCCATGTCTGTCCAATCTTGCCGCTGTGCGGCGCGGTCAGTTGTGGTGCGGACCAGCGCCCGGTCCTACCACGTATTCATTTTCTGGTCTTCGTGTTGACCTTCGTCAACAGTGCCGCTGAAGCGGTCTTATTCGACGGTGATGCCCATCGAACGTGCCGTTCCGGCGATGATCTTTGCGGCCTGGTCGATATCGTTGGCGTTGAGATCTTCTTGCTTGGTCTTCGCGATTTCGCGGACCTGATCCCAAGTAACCTTGGCGACCTTATCCTTGTGCGGCGTCGGCGAACCCTTTTGAACACCTGCGGCCTTAAGCAGAAGCTTGGCTGCTGGTGGAGTCTTCAACTTGAAGTCGAAGGATCGATCTTCGTATACGAAGATCTCCACAGGGATTACGTTTCCGCGCTGTGCTTCAGTTGCGGCGTTGTAAGCCTTGCAGAACTCCATGATGTTGACGCCGTGCTGACCAAGCGCGGGACCAATTGGTGGAGCTGGGTTAGCTTGACCGGCCTGAATCTGGAGTTTGATTACTCCGGTGAGCTTTTTCTTCTTCTTGGGGGGCATCTCAACTTCCCTGAACTGTTCGACTGTTTCTGTATTTCACACCGCTACGGCGCAGTCGCGATCTTGCTACTGCGCCGGTCATCGCGATTGTGAAGCTATATTTTGGAGACTTGGTTGAAGTTGAGTTCAACCGGTGTCTCACGCCCGAAGATGGAGACGAGCACCTTGAGTTTCTGCTGCTCGCCATTGACTTCGGAAATACTGGCGGGAAGGGTTGCGAATGGGCCGTCCATCACAGTGACGGACTCTCCCACCTCGAAATCCACCTCGATGGTTGGCTTCGGAGCAAATCCGCCGTCCGCACCTGCGGACGTGCCTCCAGCAGAAGTGGTCTTCTTCCGACTCTGTGGCGGCAGAAGGAACTTCACAACCTCATCAATGGAGATCGCTGATGGACGCGAGGGTGTTGCACCTACGAACCCAGTGACACCGGGCGTATTACGCACAACGCCCCATGACTCATCATTGAGAATCATACGGACGAGGATGTAACCAGGCAAAACCTTTCGGTTTACCTGCTTCTTCTGACCGTTCTTGATTTCAGTGACTTCCTCGGTCGGAACTTCAATCTGGAAGATGAAGTCTCCGGCATCAAGGTTGAGGACACGGGTTTCGAGGTTGGTTTTAACCTTGTTCTCGTATCCCGCGTAGGAGTGCACGACGTACCAATCGCCCTCAGCGCGGCGAAGCTTCGCTTTTAGTTCCGCTACCGGGTCAAGTTCTTCGTCTACAGAACTGTCCGCAGGTGTACCGCCGTCGACAAGTGTCGCGCCCTCGTTGTCCTTCGCGTCCTCTTCCGGGGCGTTCGCAAAATCGTTCTCCGGGGCGCTCACTGGGCTACTCGCTTCCTCTCATTATCACGCTATTTTCTCAATCTTCGGCTTGGCCGATTGGGGCCAGTCGCAGTGCGTGTAGCGCTCAACTCAACTTACGAGCCCCACACAACGTCAGTTTCACCGCATATAAGCAGGCTACCCGTACAACCAAAGGACGCCGCGGGAAAAGATCTGGTCTAGGCCAAAGATCAGCGAAACCATGACAAAGAGGAAGATGAAAACCACAATCGTGTACGTGATCATCTGCTTCTTACCAGGCCAGATGACCTTCCGAAGCTCCGAAATAACTTCTCCGATAAATCGGAAAATTACCGCGAAGATGTTTTCACGCTTCGCGACCTTCACGCCACTGCCCTGCTCTAGTTGAGCCGAACCGTCTGCCCCGCGAGATCCACGCTTGCCACTAGGGCGCGGAGATGCGCCTGCTGCGGACGAGTCAGCAAAGAGTGGGTCATCCCCACTTTCGCCGTCACGCCGACCTGGCTGCTCAATCACCCGTGGATCCTTCCGTTGCCGAACTTCGCAGCAGGGGCGACAGGACTTGAACCTGCAACCTGCGGTTTTGGAGACCGCTGCTCTGCCAGTTGAGCTACGCCCCTTCGGTAGTGAAGATCTGGCGATCACTACCCAGTGTGACCATAAATCACGCGCCACCAATTGGCGGCGCGCCGACTCATCTTGCCACAGAGTCTTGAGTGTACTTCACAATCCTCGCTGCGTCACAATTGGCGCCGAGGACCTCACGAAAGCTGAACGACAGCGGTTGCGCGACCAAAAATCCGCTTGCCATCAGAATGCGCAACCAACGCAATCGTCGCAGTCTTAGCTTCCTGGTCGACTGACTTTATTTTGCCGCTGAACTCGATAGCTCCGCCGTCTGATTCTGAGACGTAGACCGGACTGGTGAATCGGACACTGTATTCGAGAACTCCAGTTGGGTCCCCCAACCACTCGGTGACGTAGGACCCGCCCAGGCCCATCGACAGCATCCCGTGCGCAACGACGTCAGTCAGCCCAACCGACTTTGCTACGGATTCACTCCAGTGAATCGGGTTCGTATCGCCCGATACACCCGCGTAGCGGACCAAATCTTCGCGCGTGACTCGAAACGCAACCGGCTCGAGCATCATTCCTTCATGAACACTGTCAAAGCTGCGCGCCGTCATCACACGTCCCCTTCGACCGGAACAGAATCTCGCCGAATGAGAGTGGTGTAGTTCGTTTGAACCATCTCGTCACGATCATTAAAGATCTGGTTTTTCATCACCATTACGTGATTACCCGCCATCAATCGCACCGACTCAACGTATGCCTCACCGATAAGGCGGTCACCCGCAAGAATTGGCTGGTGGAACCGAAACTGCTGATCTGCCTGCAAAATGTTGCGCAAGTCGGACGCCCACCCGTTTTCCTCGAATAGCTGACGCGTTGCCATGATGCCAATGATCGACGCGAATGTTGCAGGGGCGATCAGCGCAGGGTAGCCAAAACGCTCAGCGGCCTCTTCGGAAAAGTGCGCGGGGTGGTCATCATGAACAGCTCTGGCGAACTCACGAATCTTTTCGCGGCCAACCTCATAATAATCAGACATTCGGAAGCGTATCCCTACGCTGTCCACCGTAAAGCCCACTGTCACTCACCACCTCGTCACCAGCGCGAAAAGGCACCGTTGCCCCTACGCATGGGCACTCAAACAATTACGTCGAGTACCTCGTGATCTAGAACCTTAGTCAGGATGACTCGCAAATGCGGCTATTGGGGTGGAGTTTCGTTCCACATATACGAATTTTCAATGAAACTCGGAACACAAAGGGCGAAGACACACAAACATTTGTGGGGTCGAACAAAAGTGTTCGACCCCACAAATGCCATGACCTGCAAGTAGCGGTGGCCGGACTTGAACCGGCGACACAGCGATTATGAGCCGCTTGCTCTACCGACTGAGCTACACCGCCTTGCCTGGCAGTCTGACGACTTACCAGCAAACCCACTTTATGAGTGAGCCCCCTAACGGAATCGAACCGTTGACCTTTTCCTTACCATGGAAACGCTCTGCCGACTGAGCTAAGGGGGCGCAGCCTATGCCACATTAGCAGCCCTCAAAGAACTGTTGCTTGCTGCCATGCGTAGAAGCCTTCAAGAGGTTACACAGGAACCGGCGCAACTTACAAATGCCCTGATAGAACAATCACAATCACCAGCACTGCGCGGTCATCTGACGCGCATTAGGCCCAAAAACCAAAAGCCTGGTTCGTGAAATGTCACGAACCAGGCTTGAAGGTGGCAGGTGAAGGATTCGAACCTTCGTAGGCGATGCCGACGGATTTACAGTCCGCTCCCTTTGGCCGCTCGGGCAACCTGCCGTACACACCACGTAAAATCGCCGTGACACACCTTGCGGCGGGCCAAGCAATTCACTTTGCGTGTGAAAGGCACAATACATCGAACAGGTATGCCAATGGCAAATCGGGCCTGTTTTGTTGCGGCCGTCCACGGTGTTTGCATCCATCAGCAGTCCCCCTGCCTTATGGTTGTGGCGCACTCGTGGACATCGTGCATCTGCAAATGATGCGCACATCAGTGAGGGAAAGAGGCAACTGTGGCAGATTCATCGTTCGACATCGTGAGCAAGGTCGACCGCCAAGAAGTCGACAACGCGCTGAACATAGCCGCGAAGGAAATCGCCAACCGATACGACTTCCGCGGCACAGGCGCGAAGATCGAGTGGTCTGGGACCGAGGACATAGTCCTGTCCGCCGACACTGAAGATCGTGTGAAAGCGATACTCGAAGTCTTCCGCGAGAAGCTGGTTCGCCGCGACATCTCAATGAAGGCGTTCAAGCCTGGCGACCCAACACCGGCGGGCAAGGGCTACAAACTAACCGGATCATTGGTGCAGGGAATCTCCCAAGAAGACGCCAAGAAAATCTCCAAGAAGATTCGCGACGAGGGCCCTAAGGGCGTCAAGGCGCAAATCCAAGGCGACGAGCTGCGGGTATCAAGCAAGAAGCGCGACGATCTGCAGGCCGTCATTTCACTCCTTAAGGGAGCCGATTTCGAGGTAGCGCTGCAGTTCATCAACTACCGGTAGCGACTGGTGGACCATGAGCCGTGCGCCCCCACAGGCGCACGGCGCGCTAACCCACGCGTTTTACTGTGTAATCAATCACTGCCCCAAGAGCGGCCTTGGCCGAGCTGTCACTGAATCCCGCAAGCTCTGAACGCGCGCTATCGGCGTAGCTCGTGAGAGTGTCTCGCGCTCGCGCCATCCCACGCGATCCACGCAATAGGGTCAAGGCTTCTTCGACGAGCGCATCATCAGTGATGGGTCCCTTGAGAAGTTCTCGCAGGCGATCGCTACCAGGCCCGTCGTCGTCCAAAGCAAACAACATGGGCAGCGTCAAAACCCCTTCTCTGAGGTCAGTTCCAGGGGTTTTACCTGACGTCTCAGTCATGGATGTGATGTCGATGATGTCATCACAAATCTGGAAAGCCATCCCGACCGCGTCGCCTAGTCGCTCTAGCTGCAAAATCTGGTCGCTGGTGGCTCCGGAAAAGGTCCCCCCAAATTTTCCAGACGCGGCAAGCAACGATGCCGTCTTTTCTCGGATAACCTTCAGGTAGTGCGCCACTTTGTCCTCAGCGGGAGGTGCGCCAATCGTTTCGCGCATCTGCCCGGTGACCAACTCGGCAAAAGTCTCGGCGATCACACGCACAGCGTTGGGACCCAACGTCGACAACAGTCGTGACGCGTGCGCGAACAAGTAGTCACCAGCAAGAATCGCAATGCTGTTGCTCCACCGAGCGTTCGCGCTCACGGCCCCACGCCGCATATCGGCTTCATCCATCACATCGTCGTGGTACAAGGTCGCAAGGTGAACCATCTCCACGACTGTCGCAGCCGTCACGATGCTGTCAAAGTCTGGGCTTGGGCCCAGATTTCCGCAAAGGATCGTGAAAAGTGGGCGGAATCGCTTCCCACCAGCTTTGGCCAAATAAAGGGCCGTGTCGGTGAGAAAATCCTCGCCGTCCGACAGCTCGTCAATAAGAAGCTTCTCGACCGCTTCAAGGCGCTCCTGCACCAACAGAGCCAGATGAGGATCTCCCAGGTCGATTCCGGCGACGACTGTGTTTTTGAAAGAACCAGCTTCGCCTGTGTCTTGCACTGAGTCGTCACCATTCACGATGTGCGTACCCGTCCTGTCGCAGTGGCTACCGTGGATATCCTCCACTATGGAATACCGTAGCTAAACTACGGCCCTCGCACGTCATTGAATCGTCAGTTTGAGACAAGTCCGCCCGAACTAGTCGTCTGCGGAAAGTAAGCTAAGCGCGTGTCGTCACTCAATAAGCCACCAGTTCCACGGCAAACCGCTTCAGGTTCTCCAGCAGATTCCGCCACCGATGCGCGCCCAAACGAGTCCGAAGAGGGTGTCATTGACGGTCGCAGTGTCCGCTGGGAGGACCACAAAGCAGCGCGACGCAAATTAGTACTCGATGCTGCCTTGCGCGCGATTGACAGTGAGGGCGCCGACGTTGGAGTGCAGCAGATAGCGCAATATGCAGAGCTACCACGCTCGGTGGTGTATCGCCTCTTTCGTGAACGCGGCGACCTTGACCAGCAAGTTCGGGCGCACATCGTGTCCTCGTTGACGGAAACGCTCGCCCCAGCGCTCGTCCCCGAAGGAACCGTCGAGTTCGCAGTGAATCGGGCGATCAGCACCTACGTGCACTGGATCGCTGAGCACCCAAATCTGCACCAGTTCTTGTCCGGTGGCCCAAAACGCCCCGCGAGCGCACCAGATTCGCTCGACGGAATCAGAACTGCCTTTGGTCGCTACGTAACTGACGTGGTCTCGGCAGGCATGACGATTTTGCGGATACCAACAGATAGGGCACCGACCATATCTTTCGGCCTTGTCGGTTTCGTGGACGGCGCTGTCAACCAATGGCTGAGTTCTGAATCACCCCTGCTGACGAGTGATGAACTCGCCGAGGTGCTGTCGAACTCCGCTTTGGCCGTGATTGAGAGCGCCATCCACGATCTTGGTTCAAAAATTGACAGGACCGCACCCCTCGCCGATATCACCGGCGATATTAGGCCTCTACTCCTCGGTTAAGCCCCACGATTGAAGGTATTCAGCGGGAGGCTGTTTACCTGGCTCATGCGGCGTGGACAGCGCTGTTCGGCTAAACCTGGGCGCGGGGGCTGGTTGTTGCACTCCCCCGATGCTGACGAATGTCTCGCGTGCCTTGTTGTGCGGATGCTCATGCGCATCCCAGGCCGAAAGAACGGGCGAAACGCAGGCGTCGGAGCCTTCAAAGATCTCCGCCCATTCAGCTTGTGTGCGTCGCACAAATGCGTTGGTCAATGTTTCTCGCCACTGTGGCCAACCCGTGGGATCAAGATGAAATGGGAGCTCGTCGGCATCAAGTTCGAGTTTCTCAATGAGTGCCGCGTGGAATTGTGGCTCCAGCGCCCCTACCGCCATGTATTTTCCGTCAGCTGTCTCGTAGGTGTCATAACACGCAGCACCCGTGTCAAGAAGATTGGTGCCTCGTGCGCCATTCCACAGACCAGCGTCATGCATCCCGTGGAGGAAGGTCGTCATTAACGCCGCACCGTCCACCATCGCCGCATCAATAACTTGGCCCTTGTTCGACGAGTTGCGTTCATGCAAAGCCGCTAGCACTCCTAGCGCGAGTAGCATCCCGCCGCCCGCGAAATCCGCGAGGAGGTTCACTGGTGGGGTTGGTTTCTCGCCCTCGCGACCGAGGAGGTCAAGCGCACCGGAGATCGCCGCGTAGTTGATGTCGTGTCCGGCCCGCGGCGCGAGTGGCCCGTCCTGACCCCAGCCGGTAATGCGTCCGTAGATGAGCCTCGGGTTGCGGGCGTGCAAATCTTCTGGCCCGATACCGATCCGTTCAGCCACACCGGGGCGAAAGCCTTCAACGAAAACGTCCGCGTTGTCGCACAACGCGAGAAGCTTTTCCAGGTCGGCGGGGTTTTTTACGTCCAAGCTGAGAGAGTATTTTCCACGATCGAGAGGGCCTTCTGGTGGCACCAGTCCGCCGCCACCCGCTCGTTCGATTCGGAGGACATCAGCGCCTAGATCTGCAAGCATCATGCATCCGAAGGGCCCCGGTGCGAGGCCCGCCATTTCGATTACGCGGATACCCGCGAGTGGTCCCGGCATTGTGATCCCCTTTTCTGTCTCAGGAAAACATCTTCCCGAGACAGAATGTCACAGTTACTGGAGTGCGGGTAGCGTCACCCCACCGTGTCGCAATCAGCAAGTAGCGCGATGAAGCGCCACGATTCCACCCGTCAAATTTCGCCACTGCACCCCAGACCAACCAGCATTGGCGATCTTCACAGCCAATTCACCCTGATCAGGCCACGCCCGAATCGACTCCGCCAAGTACACATACGCATCGGGGTTTGAACTCACCGACCGCGCAACTGCCGGCAAAGCTTTCATCAAATACTCCATGTAGCCCGTACGCAGAACCGGCACGACGGGTGCAGAAAACTCACACACCACCAGTCGACCGCCAGGCTTGGTCACACGACGCAATTCCGCCAAAGCCGCGTCAATGTCTGCAACATTCCGCAAGCCAAACGAGATCGTCACTGCGTCGAACACAGAATCGGCAAACGGCAAATGCAACGCATCGCCCGCAACCATAGGAACCTTGCGCCACCGCCCCGCCTGCAACATGCCCTGCGAGAAATCAGCCGCGACCACCGTCGCACCAGACTTCGCAAGCTCGACCGTCGATACCCCCGTGCCCGCAGCGAGATCTAGAACAACCTCACCAGGCTGCAGCCGCAAAGCACGCCTCGTCGCTTTGCGCCAAGCCCTGTCCTGACCAAATGACAACACAGTATTTGTGATGTCATACCGTCGAGCGACACCGTCGAACATCGAAGCCACTTCGCGTGGATCCTTCTCCAAAGTGGCACGTACCGTCTGCGCGTTCATCACATCTTGAACCTACCCGGTCTCGCGCGGCGCTGCGCCATGCTTGCCGAGCTCCGCTCCCACTTGTGTGCAGTTTCTCGCACAAAAAGTGCTCAGATTTGGCGAGAATGTGCACACAAGCGGTACCGCCGCTGTTAACGCACCACGCTGTAACGCGCACACAAAAACTCACCGTTCTGACCACATTCCTCAAGCCGCAACTCCACATGCCGCGGCAACAAAGGCTTCCCAGACCCCAACGTCACCGGAGCGAACGACACAATCAGTTCATCGAGCACACCCGCATCGGCGAACTGCCCGGCAACATCACCACCACCGACCACCCAAATGTTCCGGCCCTGAGCGGCATCAACCATGTCCGCATGCACCTGCCTGATACCGGCATTGCTGAACGTCACATTCGCATCGCCCGCAGGTAGCGGCAACGATTCCCGACTTGTCAGCACCCAGCACGGCATCGTGTAATCCCACGGTTCGCCCGAGTTCAACACCCACTCATACGTGGTCGACCCCATAACAATCGCCCCGACATCAGCAATGAAGTCCCGGTAGTTCAGCACCCCGTCCGGAAAATGCTCACGGGTAATCAACCAATCTAAAGAATCCTCATCGGTGGCAATAAAGCCATCCAGACTCGATGCCGTGAAAAACTGTGTTTTCATACGCATAGCTACTCAACCCCTTCGCGTAACCACATAATCGGATCCCCGTCATTCACTTCGACACCCACCCGCCTGAGCAACTGCCGCACCAACTGACGTCGATACGCAGCAAACGTCACGACATGCGCAATCACGCTGCCCAGCGAGAAACTCTCCGGCGGATCACAAATCGCATCGATCAACGTGTCACTGGGATTGACCGACTCCGCCATCTGAACCCACCGCGGAGCCACCACCCCATGCCGCGCCACAAGAGACGAATGATCCAGCCCGAGCCTCGGCGGCATGTTCTCCCCATCAATGGACGCCAACCACACTTCCTTCGTCCACAACATGTGATCCAAAATCTGCGCGATCGATTCCTCAGGGCCATCCCACTTCAACACCACATGCCCTGGCATCAGAGTTCGATGAAAGTCGTCCTCGCCCAGTTCCGCCGCCACACGCAGGAGATACCCCGTGTCGTCAACGTCATGACGCACCATCACCGCAGTTACATCGGCCACCGGCGCCCGCTCCGCTTCAGTAACCCACAACGCATTCGGAGGGTGAAAATGAATCCCGTTCGGCGCACTCAACCAGTGAGATTTCGCATTGCCAGCATCCCGAGGGGGAAACCCAAAAGCCCTGCTGAATGCCCGCGAAAACCCCTCCACCGACTCATAACCCTCAGAAAACGCGACATCTGTGACAGTTTCGCCGGACCTCAACCGCCACGCCGCCCGCTCAAGGATCACCCGACGTTTCAACGCCACCGGCGACTCCTCCGTCGAGGATCGCACCAACCGACTGAAGTGATGCTGCGACGTGAAGGCAGCATTCGCCATATCCTCACGCGACGTCGACCCAGTGTTTAAGACTGCATCAAGCAACTCACGGAGACGGTCACGTGCAAGCGGGGGCATGCTTTTTAGTATCGGCCCTCAGGATGCCTATGCGCTTGACAGTTTGTGCTCATTGGCGGGCCAATTGTGGGTTCGTGGCTGGCGGGCTTCCGGTTCGGCGCTGTGCGCGTGCCAAAGTTTCACATGTGCTGAATTTTGCATGCCAAAACGGCTTCGGAGGGCTGCAAAATTCTGCACATGCGGTCGGACGGGACGGGCACGACCGACGGACGGGAAGGGCACGACCGACGGGCGGAACGGGCACGACCGACGGGCGGGACGGGCACGACCGACGGGAGCCAGACCACCCCAGAGCCCCAGCCACATCAAGCCTTACGCTGTCGCGGAAAGTTCACCCACGCCATACCCGGCGACTTCGGCGTAATGCCCAAGTAGTTCGTCGCAGATTGCTGGCCAGGTGCGCTTGAGTACTGATCGTCGCGCCGCGCGGCCGAACTGGGAACGCACAACCGGGTCGAGGAATGTGTCGATCGCGCCGGAGAGGACGCCTTCAAAGCCTGGCACTGGGAGTAGGAACCCTGTGCGCGCGTGGGCGATGAGGTCTTTGGGTCCGCCAGCATCGGGGCCGATGACGGGGATACCGCTTGCGAGGCCTTCTTGGATCGCTTGGCAGAATGTTTCGTGGTCTCCGGTGTGGACGAACACGTCGAAGCTTGCGTAGGCCTGGGCTAGTTCGAGGCCGCCGAGTTGGCCGGTGAAGATCGCGGTGGGCATCAGTCGCTGCAACTTCGGCAATGCTGGACCATCGCCCACGATGACCAGTTGAACGTCGTCACGGTGGTGCAGCACGGCCAGTCGTTCGACGTGCTTTTCCGGTGCTAGTCGGCCTACGAAGCCGACGATGAGTTTGCCTTCTGGTGTCCAGCTTTCGCGAAGTTCACCGCTTCGGCGTACTGGGTTGAAGCGATCGACGTCGACTCCCCTGCCCCACCGGTGTACGCGTGGGATGCCATGCTGCTCCAGGTCATTCACCGACACTGTCGAGGGTGCCAGAGTTCGGGAGGCGCCTCGGTGAATCTTCCGTGTCCACCGCCACGCGGCTCGAGAGGTCAACCCCAGTCCGTAGCTGTCTGCGAAACCAGCGACGTCGGTTTGGAAGATGGCAACTGTGGGGATGTTGAGGCGATGAGCAGCCCCAAGTCCGCCTGCGCCGAGGAGGAAGGGCGATGCTAGGTGCACAACGTCTGGGTCGAATTCGCGAAGTGCGTTGGTAATCCATGGTTGTGGTAGGCCGACGGGTAGTGATGTCACCATCGGCACCATCACCGCAGGCACGCGGAGAATGGGGAAGCCCTCATATTCGGTGACTGCTTCCTCGTCCCCAATGGCGTCTGGCGCAATGACGATAGCCTCGTGGCCGTTTCGCTTGAGGTGCTCAAGCACGCGGAGGACCGAGTTCGTCACGCCGTTAACATTCGGCAGGAAGGATTCGGAGACGATGGCTATACGCATACTTGAAGAGTGATTGACTCGCACGTCGAGCAGGCAAGCATCATGTGTCTTCTGCGCGAACCTATGCCAAAACTCTGGTTTAGATATCTGCTTGTTGTGTCAGTGTTGTTCAGCTTGATTTAACTCGCGCCGAATGAGCAGCAGAAATGGCGTGGCCACCAGCCAGGCGACGAGTGCGACGGAGGCTGCAGGGACGATTGCTACGCGCGCGTCGCGGCCTGCGACGCGAACAAGGTCGGGGTCGGTGCGGGCATATTCCACTTCGATTCGCTGCCCGACGGTGAGGTCTGTTGGGTACAGGACCCCGAGGCGTGGGTTGTGCAGGACCCCGTCTGGGGTGCTGAAAATAATTGCGGACCTGCGCATACCTGCAGAAAGCACCTCGGCTGTTGCCACGCCCATGTCGGATTCGATGATCATGTCGTTGCGCCAAGCCCCAATGACCAAGATCGCGGCAAGCAGCGTGATGCCACCGGCAAGTAGGTACACCGCTCGTCGCGCGCGGCGCAGCATCCGGAACTTCACGGTTAGAGAGTATCCGGGTTGGCCGCGATGGTTGCACGGATCGCCCCGTGCAGATCCCGCAAACCGGACCGGTCGGTGCGCACTTCGACGATGCGCACCCCGCCAACTTCGACAGAACCTTCGCTGAGAACTCGACCCAAATCGTCGAGTTCAGGCTGGAGGTAGGGGATGTTGTAGGCCTCGCACAGCGCCGACACATTCACTCCGTGGGGCGTTCCAAAGATGCGCTCGAATGCACCGGCGTAGATCGGGTCCCCTTGTTCGAGTAGTTCGAAGATACCGCCGCCGTCATCGTTGGCCACGACGATCGTTAGGTCTTGTGGTCGAGGCTCATGTGGCCCCAAGAGTAGGCCGGAACTGTCGTGTAGGAAGGTGAGGTCGCCGAGGAGGGCGATGGCTCGGCCGTTGTGTGCTAACGCCCCGCCGATGGCTGTCGAGACTGTTCCGTCGATCCCGGCGACGCCCCTGTTGGATACGACTGTGACGTGATCTGGCACTGGTGAGGCCAGGGCAATGTCACGCACGGGGTTGGAGGCGCCGAGGATGAGCAGGTCACCTGGTTTGCTTGCTTCCAGGATCGCAGCGGCTACATGCAACCCGGTGGTTTTGGGGTGTCGTTCGAGTTCGCGACGGAGCGTGTGGCGCGCCAGTGTCGACACGTCGCGGCAGTCGGTCAGCCATCCTGGTCGAGGCGTTCCAGAGAGCACCGCTCGGGTCCCTGCTGCGGTGAGGTTTCCCGATACGTCCGGCCACCGCGGACCGGTGGTGAGGGCGTAGACCGCGAGGCGCGGGTCTGCAAGAACCCTCGCTACTGATCGGTGCAACGTAGGTCGGCCCGTGATGATGGCTTGTTTGGGGCGCAGTTCACCGAGCGCGTATGGGTGTACGTCGATGGTTGAACCGGCGGTGTGCGCGGCGGTGGGTTCCGCGACTGTAGGCAGACCATCGAGTTCTGGGTGCAAACCTGATCCGTGGCCTGCGATGACAACGGTGTCGACGGAGACGTCGATCGGCAGGGGCACATCGAGGTGCGCACGCGGCGTTGCGGTCCAGGGCTCCCCGTTCGGTCGACCTTCTGGCGCTGTTCCACCACCGATCTCAGGTACGAGAGGTTCGCGAAGTGGAAGGTCAAACTGCACTGGCCCTGCGTTGCCTGTTCGGTCTCCCCGGGCTGCGGCGAGGACACGGCAGACGGCGGAGCGCCATTGACTATTTTGATCAACATTTTCCTCGGCGATGCCCAAGCTGATGCATGCCCGCACCTGCTCATTGAACATTCCGAGTTGCTCAACAGTTTGGTTGGCACCTGTGCCGAGCATTTCGTACGGACGATTGGCGCTGAGAACGATGAGGGGTACTCGCGCATAGTTCGCTTCGAAGACGGCGGGTGTGAGATTTGCCACTGCCGTGCCTGAGGTCATGACCACGGGAACTGGACACCGGGAACCCAACGCCAGACCAATCGCAAGAAACCCAGCCGTGCGCTCGTCTATACGAACATGCAGGCGGATACGGTCATCAACTTCTGCTGCGTGCAGCGCGAAAGCTAAGGGGGCATTTCGGGACCCAGGACACAGCACCACATCGCGAACTCCGCCGCGAATAAGTTCATCAACAACGGCGCTTGCCTGTGCAGTGGACGGATTCACTATTCCAGAGTGTCAGATTCGGGCGTAGTTTGTTACTGATGTCGGCAGTTGCGGGCTTCGCCGACACGTCGGCTGTGACTCGGCTGCGATGACAAAGCCGGCATGGGGTGTCACGATTACGGACGTGCGCACTCATTTCGATACCACTGTCATGGACGCTGACCGCGTGTACCAGTTGCTGACGTCAGCGGTGGTTCCACGCCCCATCGCCTGGGTGTCAACGCGGTCCGCCGACGGTGTCGACAATCTGGCCCCCTACAGTTTCTTCACGATTGCCAGTACGAATCCGCCGATCGTTCAGTTCACGTCAGTCGGGCGCAAAGATAGTGTGCGCAATGTTCGGGAAACCGGAGAGTTTGTCGTCAATTTCGCTTCCCAGCCGCTGATCGACCAGGTGAACAACAGTTCCGCTGCGTTTGACTCTGCTGTCAGTGAGTTCACTGAGCTCGACATTCGTGTGGCACCGAGTGTCAAAGTCGCTCCATTGCGGGTCAAAGAGGCTCCCATAAGTCTCGAATGCGTCCTTGAACAGATCGTTGAGATCGGGGACTCGGTGATTGTGTTTGGTCGTGTTGTTTTCGCGACCGCAAACAGCAGCGTGCTCGACGACGATGGTCTGCCTGATAGCCGTGCGATTGCACCATTGAGCAGGTTTGGTCGCACTGAGTGGGGCCTTGGCGCCGAGATTCGTGACGTTGCTCGACCGTCACCGCCGCCGACACGCTAAGTCGCTGCTAGCACCGCATGACAGCGCACGAGCCTGTCGCGCCACCATGTTTGGCGACTGTGGTTCGCGCGGAGTCTCCGGAGCGCACTGGGATCGGGCTGCGGCGTGGTGACAACAAGTCGGCCGTTGTCCCAGTTCGGCGGCTCTGCTACGTCGTCGGCGAAAAGGCGCGATGTGGCGAGTCCACACGCAAATTTCAACTGGGGCAATGCAGCTGCGGTGGCGACGCCGTAGGCGATGCCGATCGCCGAGTCCAATGCGCTCGAAACCACCACGGGAATGTTGTGCTGGCTGAGGATATCCGCGATCGCTAAGACTTGATTCGCGCCGCCGAGGGGAGCAACTTTCACGACGGCAATATCTGCCGCACCGGCCTCGATGATGCGAAGCGGATCATCAGATCGACGAATGCTCTCGTCCGCGGCAATCTTCACAGTGGGCACTTGTCGCCGCAGTTCGGCTAATTCGTCGACGGTGCGGCACGGTTGTTCCGCATATTCAAGGGGCCCGAGTTCTGAGAACGCCGCGATTGCTTCGTGAACTGTCCACCCCCCGTTGGCATCGACCCTGACTGACGGCACTAACTGCCGCACGGCGTCTACCCGGGCGACATCGTCGGCCAACGTCTGGCCTTTTTCCGCAACTTTAACCTTGGCGGTTGTTGCTCCGGGAAATCTCGCCAACACCTCTGCGACCTGCTCAGGTTGAACCGCTGGCACTGTTGCGTTGACTTCCACGGCTGCTCGAACAGCTAGAGGGCGCGGCGACCACGCGGCCGCGATAGCTGACTGCAACCAGGTGGCGGCTTCGTCGTCGCCGTACTCGGGAAACGGAGCGAATTCTCCCCACCCGAACGGGCCTTCGATGAGCATCACTTCTCTGTGCGTGACGCCTCGGAACCGAACGCGCATGGGAAGTGTGACGACGTGGCAGTTATCCATGAGCGCGGCGAGCGGAGGAAGCGCCGCAGCGGAGCGAAAGTGTGTATTCATGTGAACTTCAGTATGCCTAAACGGGCGCTACTCATGGTCGGCAGCGTCGCGCACTGCGGCAAGAAGCTCGGCGCGCGTAGCGAACTTTCGGCGCGGACGCCCACTCTCGCGTCCACGCGCTGTCTCAGCTGCGTCGATGATGCGCCATCCCGCATAGTCCAACGCTTCTGGCTGCCGTGATAGCACCAGTTTTCGTAGCTCCGCGCGAGGAAGCACCGCGCGGTTGCACCGCCCGGCGTTGACGTCTTCAATGAGCGCCGCGACAGTTTCGGCTGCGTCTCCCCTATTGGTTCCCAAGGAACCGCGTGGTCCACGTTTAATCCAGCCGACGGTGTATACGCCTTCGCAATCATCGACGCGTCCGACCGTGTTGGGGATTACGTTTTTCGATGCGTCAAACGGCACCTCAGGGATCTCGGCGCCGCGGTACCCGACCGCCCGCAGCACCAAGGTGGTGTCCAGAGTCTCGGTCACATCTGTGATCTCAGCCGCAGCTCCTGCCCCAACGAGCCGGGTGCGGGCAACACGAAGCCCTGAAACGTGATCATCGCCCACTATTTCCACTGGTGCGGTGAGGTATCGCAGGTGGATGCGTCGCCGTGAATCGTTGGGAACATTGGTGCTGTATTTACGCGCAATCTCGACCTTCTGCCGAACCCAAGGTTCCGCTTCGCCCCTCAGATATTCGAGGGTAGTTTCGTCGAGTTGGAGGTCCGCTGGGTCAATTGTCACGTCCACACCGGGGGTGTCGCCGAGGCCTAGGAACTCCGGGAGGGTGTACGCAGCTTGCGCCGGTCCCCGCCTTCCCAGAATGATCACTTCGCGAATCTTGCTGGCTCGTAGGGCGTCGAGGGCGTGGTCAGCGATGTCAGTGCTAGCTAGTTCGTCTGGTGGTGTTGTGAGAATCCTCGCCACGTCTAGAGCCACATTGCCGTTTCCGACGATGACGGCCCGCTCCCCTGACAGGTCGTACGTGTTGGCACTGAAGTCGGGATGCCCGTTGTACCAGGCGACAAATTCAGTGGCCGACACGCAGCCTGGCAGCTCCTCACCCGGAATCCCAAGTTTCCGGTCCGCGGACGCCCCCACCGCATAGATCACAGCGTGGTGGTGCGCACGCAAGTCAGAGTGGGTGAGGTGGTTGCCGATTTCGACGTTGAGGTGCAGACCCAATGTGGGCTTGTTGAACATGGGGCCAAACGCGTCAGAAAACTTCTTTGTCTCCAGGTGGTCAGGGGCTACACCTGCCCTGATCAGTCCGAATGGCGTCGGGAGGCGATCAAACATGTCTACTTCGACACCGGAGTAGCTGAGCAATTCCTGCGCGGTATACATTGCCGCCGGACCCGTTCCCACGATGGCTACGCGCAACCTGCCAAATTCTTCGCTGTCGAACTGCAGTCGCGGCGGGTGGGCAAAGCGCATCACAGTTGGGTCCAGCGGATGCTTCTCAAAGTAGGCAGCGTTGATTTCGACGTACCGATCAAATTCCACTGGCAGAGCGTCGTCCGGAAAGATGGCCTCAACAGGGCACTCGTCTACACAGGCACCGCAGTCGATACACACATCGGGCTCGATATGAAGCATTTCGGCCGTCGCGAACAGCGGATCTGTGGGTCTCGGATGGATGCAATTGACAGGGCACACCGCGACGCACGAAGCATCGTTGCAACACGCTTGAGTGATGATGTAGGCCATCGAATCGTCCTCACCGTCGGCGTCACTGTGTCCCTCCAGTGTGCTCCTCGCTGACCGTGTCGTCTGGAAAATCATCGGGTACCACTATGCTCGTGGGCGTGACGTTCAACGATGCGCTTTGGCAGACCGTGCCCGGTTTCGACGACCTCACCGACATCACCTATCACCGCCATGTGCGGGACGGGGAGAAAAAAGGTGTCGTGCGAGTGGCGTTCGATCGCCCGGAAGTTCGCAACGCATTCCGACCTCATACGGTGGATGAGCTGTACAAGGTTCTCAACCATGCGCGTATGTCCTCAGACGTTGGGGTCGTGCTGTTGACGGGCAACGGGCCAAGCGAAAAAGACGGCGGTTGGGCATTCTGCTCTGGCGGTGACCAGCGCATTCGTGGGCGAAGCGGCTATCAGTACGCGGCAGGCGAGACAGCGGACACGGTAGACCCCGCACGCGCTGGACGACTCCATATTCTTGAAGTTCAACGACTCATCCGTTTCATGCCAAAAGTTGTGATGTGCCTGGTGAACGGGTGGGCTGCCGGCGGCGGACACAGCTTGCATGTTGTGTGCGACCTCACCCTCGCGAGCCGGGAACACGGCAAGTTCAAACAAACCGACGCCGATGTCGGCAGTTTTGACGCGGGCTACGGCTCGGCCTATTTGGCCCGCCAGGTCGGTCAAAAGTTTGCCCGCGAGATTTTCTTCCTCGGCCGCACGTACTCGGCAGAAGAGATGCACAAAATGGGTGCTGTGAATGCGGTATACGACCACGATCAACTCGAAGATGCCGCACTCGAATGGGCAGACGACATCATGGGTAAATCTCCGCAAGCTATCCGGATGCTCAAATACGCTTTCAACGCGATCGATGACGGACTGGTGGGACAGCAACTGTTCGCCGGCGAATCGACGCGTATGGGTTACATGACCGACGAAGCCGTGGAGGGTCGGGACTCGTTCTTGGAGAAGCGGGCCCCAGATTGGTCACCGTTCCCCTGGTATTACTAAAACAAGTACTACTGGAGACACGAACTAGACAGGAACCATAGACGCGACCTTAGCGAGGCCCAGTGCAGATTCTCAGCAGCCGATTGATCATTCGTCCGCGCGACTACGAAGAATCCTTGCGCTTCTACCGCGATCACCTCGGCCTCGCGATATACCGCGAATATCCAGGCGGGACTGTGTTTTTTGCTGGTCAGGGCCTGCTTGAGGTCGCAGCTCACGGCGGGTCAGGGGAAGCCGCACCCTTTACTGGTGCACTGTGGTTGCAGGTGCGATCTGTCAGTGAGGCAACCGTCGAGTTGGGTGATTGCGGAGTCCCCATTGATCGTGAGGCGCGCCAAGAGCCGTGGGGGCTCATCGAAATGTGGATCCATGATCCCGATGGAAACCCGATAGTCCTCGTCGAAATTCCAGCAGATCACCCACTGCGATGCGATCAGCGCCCAACACCGCCGCAGGCTTAAGTTCTACCGATCGGTGGGGTTCACCCGCCATACTGAACCTATGAGCACCTCCCGACCATTCGGTGAGTGGTTGCCGTGGCGGGAAGTGGACCGATTGCTTGCGCTCGGCAAGTCACTCAAAGCACCGATTCCATCGTTTGTCCCCTCAGTTCCCACCACCCCGGCTCAACTGCTGCAACTCATCGTTCGGATCGCTTCGGACCGGTTGCTTGGTCGGCGCCTCACCGTCCGCGCTGGCGGGACCGACGTTTCGTTTACACCAGTCGAAATCGATAGCGACTTCCGCACTCTCGGCCTGGCGACGGGACAAATATCTACGCTCCGCATCGTCGCGAATCATGTGCGCTGGGAACGCACCACACTTCACCAAGTCGAGATCACGTGCAGTAACGTCCGCTTGAGGTCCCTTCCTGCCCCCTACCTCGTCGCAGGTCTGGTGACACTTCGAGTGACGGTGACGAGCACGGAAGTGCACCACTGGGTCAAACAAGTCGCTCCTGACATCGACGTCGAGATAACCAGTGACTCGAAGATTCGGGCGCGCTGGGCCCGCATGCCGATGCTCGGCCACATCGAACTCAAAGCAACCGCGGGCGAAGCTGTGATCTATCTTGACCCCGTCGGTGTCCATTTATGGCAGCGCAGCTTACCCGTCGCCCACCGCATCAAGCCGTTCGCGATATCTGTCCCCGACCTCCCGCACGGCTTCCAACTCACCGGAATTGAAACCGGGCCTGAGGAACTGATTCTGCACGGGGTTACCGACCGTGCCCGCGAACGGCTATCGATGGTCCCTCTTACCGATATCTTGTCGATGATCGTCAAACTCGTCGATCAGTTCACATAACCACCATCTGTCAGGATTGACTCTATGGCTAATCCGCAACGCTATCTCGCTGACGACGAAACTTTGCTCTACAGCACTCGCCAACACTGGACAGAGCTGATCACCGAGTTTGTTGTCCTCGTGCTCACATGGGTGGTCGCGGGAACTGCGATGTGGTTCCTGCCAGCCGATGAAGATTGGGGCCAGATCGCGATTTATGTCGTTATCGGACTCGCTGTCCTCGCCTCCGTGCGCTGGTGGCTCATTCCGCTCCTGAACTGGCGTTCCACCTTGTACATTCTCACCACTAAGCGGGTTTACAAGCGAAGCGGGTTCATCACCAAGAAGGGGCGCAGCATCCCACTTTCCCGGTTAAATGACATCTCGTTTCGGGCAAACCTGTGGGAGCGGATCATGCGCTACGGGACCTTGCGTATTCAGTCCGCGTCCGAGCAAGGTGCGATGACACTCGCCCACGTTCCTGACCCTGAAGGTTTCAAAGCCAAGATCTACCGGGCGGCGGACGAAATCCGCAACTAACTTTGCACGTGCACCAATTACCATCGTCCAATCGCAAGCGGAGATGACGCAATGCCGCAATTCCTAGCACTACTATTTGCTCTCGGTTTCGTAGCTGCTTGCTACGGTGCCTACGTCGGTTTCAGCGGCCGTGCGCTGCACTCCGACTACTACGGCAAGGACGTTCCAGATCACGTTAAGCTGGATCCCAAACGACGCACGGAGGCGAACAGGTCCCTAGCACTGTGGTGCACGGTCGGGGCTCTGCTTTGCCTCCCGCCCATCGCCCTCATCGTCACGAGGCTGATGAATGAATTGGACCCAGCACTCACGACCGGCCAGTTAGTTTTCCTTGCCTTCTATGGATGCGTCGTGGCCACGGTGGGAAGCTACCCTCTGGAGAAAATCAGGCGTTTAAAGTCCTGATTTCCATTCGGTACCGAAGCCCACGCAACTGACGCGGCAATCATGCCTTCTTGGCGGTCCCGCGAATTGCTGGGTGAAGTTCGAAGAGGAAGTTCATTCCGAATCGCACGAGGACGGTGTGCAAAGCCAGTGCGCCGGACACAACCAGTGCGGTGACGATCAGCGGAGCAACTACGGTGACTGCAGGCAGTGACGTCACGACTGAGGCTTTGATGAAGGCAAATACGACCAGCGCAATGAGGATGTCCATCATTACGTAGACAGGCAGGGTGCGCTTGCCGATCTTTTGGAAGATGTTTCCGGCCCGGGTGCCTACTAGTGCGGACGCTACAAGCACACCGAGCAGGAGTCCAACGGTGGTGACTACTAGGCGAAGTTCGGGAAGCGGCACAATGTTGAGGACCATAATCGGGACGTACACGGCTGCGTAGGCACCGAGTGCCAAAAGTAGGCGTGGTCCGTTGGCGAGGTGGCTGAACTTCACGATGATCGGCTTTGCATGAACTGCAAGCAGGAAGTACACGAAGTACGACCCGAGGTTGCGCCATCCGAAGCCCAGGTCAGCAAAGATGAAGTGCGATCCGTAAGCCGAAATGGACAGTGCGATCGCGAACCCGAACTGGACCGCTAGTGGGAACCGCGAGATAGCTTTCGCGACGATCGCGAAGACGGCGAGGCCGTAAATGAACCACAGGGCGCTGCTTGGGGCTACTAGTCCGCTGATGACGGTGGAGAACTTCGCGTACCCACCGTGTGCGACGGGATCAGGCAAGAGGTTGTGCGCGACGAAGAACACCAGGAGCCACACGGTGTAGAGGTAGAAGAGGTGTGCGACGCGGCTGCGAAGCATGGTTGCCCACGTCATGCGGAGCATGCCTTGTGCGAACAGTCCTGATGCGACAAAGAACAGCGGCATGCGGATCGGCTGAACGAAGCCGTTGATTCCGTTCCAGAATTCCGGGGCTAGGTCGAAGCGGGTGAGCATGCCGACGGCGTGGAGAAGCACGACAAGCGTGATGGTGAGGCCCTTGGCGAGATCGACCCATTCGACGCGTTGCTTGGCTGGGGTTGGCGTTATTTGTGCTGACGGTGCGGCGCTCTGCGCGGTTCCTGGTAGCGAGCCTTGTGTTGGCGCGGTCGTCAGCACTGCCGTCTCCTCTGGTTCGGAACCGTACGTTGTGCGTCGTCCGCGACATGTTGTGTGGCTTTGCGACGCCTTTACCTTGTTTAATAACGGTAAAGTAACGGCTTGGCGACGGATAGCCTTCTGCAATCCAGGTCACATGAGGTGTCAGTCACTAAAGGCCAGCTCATGGCCCTCGCGGATCACATGGCTCGCGGATAATTCGAATGCAGCAAGCGCGCTCGTATTACCCCATGAGCAAACATCACCGCGATGCTGTTTCCATAAGGAATGTCTTCACTGTCATCTGTGAGCACGCCGAGTACTTGCAACTCGTGAATCGCGCGATTAACTATTTTCCGAACGTCGCGCACACCAATCGGCTCGCCGCCGACCCGCCACCCTTCTTCGTTGAGCAACGCAGTCGCAAGCACAGCGGGATCGATTCGATCAGCCCTATATGCGCTGAAGCTGGTATCGCCGGTGCGCGCGACAGCCACCAGGAGGGCCTCGATGACGACCGCTTCTGGGGTGTACTCCACACCAATCCAGTCCCGCAGTAAAACGCTCACCACGTCAGCGATCGACATTCCGCGTGCGTGCGGGCGAAGCACTGTTCGGCCTCGTTCCCTCCGCACAAGGCCCATCCGCTGAAGAATGAGCCGCAACTGCCGGTCGTCCGCCGATTCACTCGGCGATTCCGCTGCGTCATGGCTGGCGCGAAGCTCAGAAAGGTACCGGTGGGCCTTCTGCGCAACCACAAGGGGTACAACCTGTGCCGCGTGCAGCACTTCTACAAGGCCATCATAGACCGCTGCTCTCGTCGGCGACAGCGTCGACCACAGTTCAATGCGACAGTCGAGCACATCTTCGAGGAGATTCTGATCACCCCGCTCTGTGGCGAGCACAGAATGCATAATTTCTTCTCGCCGCGCTGCGGAACCATTTCGGTGTGCTCCGACTGGAATATCGCCGGTGATCACAGCAACCTCTAGTGTCGACGCAATCGTGTCCACGATGTCGAGCTCCCGCACGGTACAAACATCTGGCCAGGACAACAAAGTTGTGTTTGGCGGCGCTACACCTGATTCAGCCATATGCGCACGAAACCGCTGAACCCAGGATTCTTGTGACTGCGGACTGAGCATCGCTCGTGTTGTGTCACTGCGCGCGATGTGCGCATAGCGCGACAACCCAATACGGTCGAGGAGGTCGGCTAGAGCGCAGCTACGTGCCCACGCCCTTTCGGTTCCGAGATCGAGACGCCGTAAAGTTCCCCAACAATACTGCTGCACGCTGGCCTGGATGGGACCTGAGGCGGGTGAGATCGCAACAAGTTCATGCCACGCGCATTCAGCGTCCGCGGCAACAGCTGGATCATCCGCGTCGAGAGCACTTATCGCCGCGGCGACGGTGTCGTCCACATACCCAATGTAACCGCGTCTCACCGTTCTGTCCTGAGCACGTGTGTCCGAATATCGTGGCAGCATCGTGGGGTGACTACTCTTGAGCCGCTCGCGGTACCGGCTGGCCCCGCGGTCCTCGACATTCTTCCCCAGTTAGAGTCCGCGCTGGCTGGCAAGAAGTGTTGGCTACCCCACGCGGAAGGCTCGCTGAGCCCAGCAGCGCGGGAGATTTCAGCACTAGTTCCGTTACCCGAAACCGCCCTGGTCGTGTCGACATCGGGCACCACGGGCACCCCCAAAGCGGCCATGCTCTCAGCGTCGGCGTTGACGGCAAGTGCTCACGCCACCCACGAGAGACTTGGCGGTCCGGGCAGGTGGGTTCTTGCCCTGCCTGCCCATCACATCGCGGGAATCCAAGTGCTCATCCGGAGCATCCTCAGCGAAACAACACCCTCCGTGGTTGACCTGGCCCAGGGATTTTCGCCGACACATTTTGCCGAAATCGTGTCACCTCTGCTCGGCCGCGATGAGCGACTATATACCTCGCTCGTGCCCGGCCAACTCCACAAAATTTTTGACGACGTTCATGCCACAGAAGTTTTGCGACATTTCGATGCGGTTCTGATTGGTGGAGCCGCGATGCCTGCAAGCCTTCATAGCCGCGCCGCCTCAGAGGGCATTCGAGTCGTACGCACATACGGGATGAGCGAGACCTGCGGCGGGTGTGTGTACGACGGGGTGCCGCTGAGCGGAGTGCGTGTTCGCGTGGAGGACGGTCGTATCGTCATCGGTGGGGACACTGTGGCCTCTGGTTACATCAACTTTCCCGACCACCCCAACTTTGCCGAGCCTGGTTGGTTCCGCACCGACGACGCCGGAACTTTCACGGATGGGGTGCTGACGGTTCATGGCAGGCTCGACGAAGCGATCTCCACCGGTGGGCTGACTGTTTTCCCCCACATCGTTGAGCACGCTCTCCTCGACCACCCAGCTGTGCGCGACTGCGCCATCGTTGGGGTGCCCGACGAACGCCTCGGGTACCGGATAGCCGCCGTGGTTGTCACCCAGGACGGCGATCCCATCACTCTCGCCGAAGTGCGCGGGTTCATCACTGAGCGACTGGACCGCTACGCCGCACCACGAGAACTGCACATCGTGACCGAACTACCCGTTCGCGGGCCCGGAAAAGTTGACCGCCGCGCCCTTGTACGCATGATCAGCACCTAGCTGCGACAGCGCCCAGTGGGTCTGAAGCGGTTGCGGCATGTTGCAGATCACCGGCCGAAAAACCATTCTCAGTGAGTCGATCCCGCTGCGCTCAGCACAGCAATTGGCCGCCCATCAGGAACCCGTTCACCTCGTGTTTCAGCGACCTGACCTGTTCTGATAGCTGACACGAGGTGAGGCACAAGTGACGGGCCATAACTGGATGAGGTAGTCCTCGAGCGGAACATCAGTGCAATGGTCGTAGTCGATGTTGCGGCCCCGGGCGCTGACCCGGACGCGGTAGCGATGCTCACCATCGGGCGTGAACGTCGTCTCGGGCTCAGCGGGAAGCAAGCTCAGACCCACCTCGTCCTGGAGGATAAGCCCCGATCCGGAGTAGGCGATGTCGCCTTCATCGATGTCCTCCCACGCGTCCGGTTCGAGCGGGGGAGCTTGAGCCAGGACCTCCACGGAGGCGTTGACAGGCCCAAACCTGGTGCCCACTTCGATCCGGATTCGCCCGGTGTAGAGGCTGAGAAAATTGAGATAAGGATAATCAGGATCAGGCTCTGGCACTTCATCGAGTTGTCCGATGAACAGCAAATGACCGAAGGTGTCTACGATTCCTGAATGCCGCTGGATGCTCTCCATATTCTTCCTTGAGGTTCGGTGACTCGGCTGCTCACTACTGCGCTGGGGTGGGAGTTACGCCTTCGTAGGATCGCACGATATAGGCGTCATGGGTGGGCGTGTGCCGCCGGTGATGACGACAGCGCCCAGTGCGTCAGTTCAGCAGAACTGTGAACTTTCCTGAGAAGATCAACGCATGGCGACCGTAACTGATTGGATCCAAGGGGCCCGGCCCCGCACACTACCTACTGCACTGTCACCCGTCATCGCTGGAACAGGTGTGGCAATAGCAGCAGGTTCGGCTGTGTGGTGGAAGGCGTTACTTGCCCTCGTTGTGGCTTTGGCGCTGGTCATTGGCGTGAATTACGCCAACGACTACTCGGACGGCGTGCGCGGAACTGACGACAACCGCGTAGGACCGATGCGGTTAGTTGGTTCCGGGGCTGCGGCAGCTCATCTTGTTAAACGCGCAGCCTTTATTTCCTTCGGAGTGGCGGCGATTGCGGGTCTAGCGCTTGCTGTCACGACGGCCTGGTGGATCGTGCTTGTCGGATTGTTGTGCATCGCTGGGGCGTGGTTTTACACAGGCGGCAAGAAGCCGTACGGATATCTCGGGTTCGGTGAGATCGCTGTCTTTGTATTTTTCGGACTCGTTGCTGTTCTGGGAACCGAGTTTGTGCAAACCGAGTCGGTGTCGTGGCTTGGGCTGCTCGCCGCTGTGAGTATCGGCTGCTTCGCGAGCGCGGTGCTTGTGGCCAACAATCTTCGCGATATTCCCACAGATTCAGTGGCCGGGAAGGTCACCCTCGCGGTGCGTCTCGGCGATGCCCCTACCCGGAAACTTCACCTCACCCTCCTTGTGATTCCGTTTGTCGTCTCCGTTGCGATAGCGGCACTCGGTGAGCCGTTAGTGCTGATCACCTTCGCCGCGATCCCGATGGCGTTGCGCGCCTACATTCCGGTGCGCCAGGGAGCGACTGGCATGGCCCTCATCGACACCTTGCGTGACACTGGACTCGCCATGCTGGGCTGGGCAATTCTGCTTGCGGTGGGTTTGACCGCGATGTAGCTGTTAGGTTGTGTGCAAATCTGGTCAAAAGGGGGCTAATTCGATGATATTGACCGCTGCAGTTGGTGTGGTTTTGGTACTGCTTTTGCTCACCGAGGTGGCCGCAATTACGGTGCTGGGCATCTACGCCTGGTCAATCGCTGATAGCACTGGAATGAGCGCGTTGCTCGCTATTGGCGTTGTCGGCGCGACCGCTCTGCTGTGGTGGTTGTTTGCCGCTGATCGTGCGTACTACGACCTGCCTCCGGCGCGGATTGCCGTGAAAGGGCTGGTGTTGGTCGCCGCGACGTACGCAATCTGGTCACTGTGGTCGCCGATCTGGGCCATCAGCTTTGCCGCCGTGTGGGTAATTGTGCATGTGCTGGCAGAAATGCGAATTCTGCCAGCCGAAGCACCAGTAACCGAAGCGACAGTTGCTGAATCGCGGCGCGCTTAGCGGGATTTTGTCGGGATGATCATTCCGAGGATCAAGTTGACCAAGGCAATGATGATGGCGCCGAAGAACGCGGCCCAGAATCCGGACACAACAAGACCGAAGTCTAGGTAGCTTGTTGCCCAACTCGTCAGCATCAGCATCAATGCGTTGATGACGAGGAGGAATAGGCCCAGAGTCAGGATGATAAGCGGCAACGTCAACAGTTTCACAACGGGCTTGACCAGCATGTTGATGAGGGTGAAAACGAGCCCGATAGCAATGACGAAGAGTGCGTTTGCAGCAGTAGATTCGCCTGGCAGGCGCAAACCTATTCCAGCGACTACCTCGGCTGCAAGCCAGATGGCGAACGAGTTAACAACCAAACCTGCGAGAAACAACATGCCCATATCGTCGCACGAACCGCCGGGTTCGGGTGATTTACTCCACCGTCACCGCACGAATAATGTCCATCTTGCCGGCCCTCCATGCAGGCACCACAGCTCCGAGTAATGCAAGCGTGAGCGCAGCGACAGCGTAGACACCCGCGATCGGGACAAGGGCAAAACTGATGTGCACGGCCGTTGTTCCAGATAACGCAACTGTGGCGAGATAATGCAGCGCAGAACCGAAGAGTAAACCTAACGCACCGCCTACGACGCCCACCGATAGCGCCTCAACGAGCACAGTTTTTGAGACAAACTTCCTGCTTGCTCCCATGGCCCGCAAAACGCCGAGCTCCCTGCGCCGGTCGAGCACTGCGAGCATGAGTGTGTTCAGGAGCGCGACTGCTGCCACGAACGCGACGATCCACTGCACCCCCACCGCGAGCGCGCCCGCTTGCTCTGTGGCACCCTGCGCTGCGCCATACGCTTGCTCGCCGGTTTCGATGAAAACCCCGTCTGGGATTTGTGGCTGAATCGTCATGATGACGTCAGCAACAGAAGTTCCGTCGTCAACGAGAATCTCCAGGAAAGTCGCCCCGTCTCGCTGGTACCAGTCCTGCATCGTCGGTAGCGGCATCGCGAGCATCCCAGCCCCCACGGACAGGTAATCGATCACCCCAACCACGGTCGGCTGTTGTAAACCCGATGGGGTTGCCAGATCAATTGTGTCGCCCTGCTCGACACCGAGTTGTCTGGCGAGCTGCCGAGACAAAACGATGCCGTCACCGCGATACATGGTGCGCCGCATCTCGTCCGTCATCGCTCGCACCGCAGGTGCTGTGGTCCCCTCTTGAGCGCCGAGCACCATGATCTTTAGCGGTGCGGCACTGGGAACACTGATGTTGGCGTAGGCCCATTGGCCTTCGGTGACTTGTTCGACGCCGGGGGTTGTTCGGACCACGTCCACGACGCCCGCGGGCACGGCCGGGCCGGATGGAACGAGGTCAACCGGTGTGGTTGAGACGTAAAAGTCAGCGTCCGCAAGTGACTCCACCAGGCTTCCGGCCGAGTCGACGAGGTTGCGCATCGATCCTGTTGTGGACACTGCGACGGCCACGGCAATCATCACTGTCACAGCAGTCGCCCAGACACGACGCGGTGCCCGAGCAGCAGACTCTGCGGCGAGCCTGCCCGGTGCCCCACCCAGCGATGCAACATGAGCGGTGGCGGCACCAATCGGTCGGATGAGTCCGTAGCTCACCGCTAATCCACCAGCTGCGAATAGAGCACCGGCAAGGAGTGCACGCCGGTCATCGAACGTGAATGCCATCACTACAGCAATACCCATGACAGCAATGCCACCAACCAGTGCCGCTCGCGTCCACGGCTGGTGGTTACCTTCGGCTACGACCACGTCGGCTGGTTGGAGTGCCTCAATCGGTGATACCGCGAATACTTGACGCGCCGCCACTGCGGACGCTGCCACGCTTGCTAGAACACACAACACCACCGCGATGATGGGCGCGTACCACTGAACTACGAATGCAATTTCGGCACTGAAAGATTGGATGAGCACCGGCGGTATTCGTCCCACCGCGAGGCTACCCATCACCGCCCCGAGCGGAATCCCGATGAGCCCCCCGACGAATCCGATTAGCGCCGATTCCCCGATGAGGCCTCGTACGATCGTCCCCCGCCGTGAACCGAGCGCACGAAGCGTCGCGATTGCGGGTCGGCGCTGAGCCACCGTCATATTCATGGAGTTGAACACGAGAAAACCAGCAACGACGAGCCCAATCATGGCAACGATCAGGGTGGAATCGCGGGTGAGTGCGATCGATGTTCCAGCCTGGGCGGCTCGGAATTCTGGGGCCGCTACGAGCGCTCGACCGTCCACCGCTGTTGCGATGTTTGTTTGCAATTTTGCGGCATCAGTTCCCTCGTCGGCGATGACAAACACTGCGTCGAGAGTGTTCGCGCGACCACTGAGAGATTGTGCGACCGGCAGCGCGGTGAATAAGAAGTTCCCGTTGTTGACGGCACGCGCCTCGCGGCTATCAACAACCTCAACCACTGTCGCTTCGCCGCCCGGTAGGTCGAGTGTGTCCCCTACCGACACCGACAAACCTGGCCCAGCAACTACTCCCCCGGCGAGCAACTCCTGCGCCAAGCCGCTACGTTGACTTTGTGTCACGGCCGCAAGCTCACTGTTCAGCGCGGTCGCACTAGCGTCACTGCCAAAAAGAAGAGTGTTCTCGCCGCGAATCGTCAATGGCACCCACAGCATTGGAACAGCTGCTGATACTCCATCGACCCGCCGCACTAAGTTCAAAACAACATTGTCAAAGCCGGTGTCTGTAATGGCGGTAACTTCGAGGTCGGCGTCGCCAGCGATCGTTTCAGAGAGTTTGTCGACAGAGCCCGTGAGTGACCCATAAGTGGAAAGCACCGCCACAATGAGGGCGGACGAAACGGCAATGACCCCAATGGAGATGGCTGCTCGCACCGGGCGGACCCACAGCTCACGCAGGTGTAGCAGCCACCACCGGTCTACTGCAGCACGCATCGTCTGCTACGTTTCCGCATTGTCGTCGAGCCGACCATCACGCATGGTCAAGACGTGATCGGTGACGTCGGCGGCGTTGCTGTCGTGGGTGACCATGACGACAAGCCGATCTGAATCACTGTGCGCGATATCAGCCAAGAGTTTCAGAACCCCACGTCCCGTTTTTGAGTCGAGGTTTCCCGTGGGCTCATCGGCAAGGATTACGGGCGGGTCGTTTATCAGCGCACGCGCAATTGCCACCCGTTGCATTTGTCCACCCGACAACTCGGCCGGCCGGTGGTTTATGCGGTCCCCGAGCCCGACACGGCGCAACAACTCCGTGGCATCGCCCTGGGCGGACGACAAGGTTCGGCCATCGAGTAGCCGCGGGACGGCTACGTTCTCCCATGCCGTCAATGTTGGGAGCAGATTGAAGAACTGGAAGATGAAGCCGATGTGGTGCCGCCGAAACTCAGCGAGACGTTCATCGGTTAATGTTCCGATGTCACGCCCACCGACCTCAACCGACCCGGACGTTGGTTGATCGAGTCCACCCATGAGGTGCAGCAGCGTGCTCTTACCAGCACCTGACGGTCCGATCACCGAAACGAACTGCCCACCGGTGAGAGCGAGGTTCACCCCGTCGAGGGCGTGCACCACTTCCTCACCAAGACGGTACTCCCGGATCACATTGGTGAATCGCACGGCTGGAGTTGTCACATGGTCCACTTTCCAGTGCGGAAAAATTCGTCGAGAAGTGCCGAGTGCGGAGCCACGTCGAGTCCCTCCTGCGACAACCATTGGTCATCAAAGTAGGTGTCGGTGTAGCGTTCGCCGCCGTCGCACAGCAGCGTGACAATGCTTCCGCTCCGGTTGTCGGCGATCATTTGTGCGATCAGTTCAAACGCGCCCCACAGGTTGGTGCCGGTCGATCCGCCGACTAGTTTGCCCAACTGTGCCGACGCGTATCTCGCCGCGGCGATGGATGCCGCGTCTGGGACGGCGATCATGTGATCAACCACGTCTCGGATGAACGAGGGCTCCACCCGCGGTCTACCAATTCCTTCGATGCGTGAACTCTTCGCGCCAGTCACGTCGCTGCGCTTGTGCGACCACGCTTCGAAAAAGACCGAGTTCTCCGGATCGACTACGCAAAGTTGGGTGTGGTGGCGTCGATAGCGTATGTACCTGCCGATGGTTGCGCTGGTGCCGCCAGTTCCTGCACCCACAACGATCCAGTCGGGTACGGGGTGTTCTTCCGACGCCAGCTGGCTGAATATCGACTCAGCAATATTGTTGTTTCCCCGCCAGTCCGTTGCCCGCTCAGCGTTGGTGAACTGGTCAAGATAGTGCCCACCGGTCACAGTTGCGAGGCGTTGCGCCTCGGCGTAAATCTCACCGGAATCAGTGACGAAGTGGCACCGCCCACCCTGCGCTTCAATGAGCCCAACTTTTGAGGGACTAGTGCTCGCTGGCATCACGGCCACGAACGGCAGCCCCAATAGCCTCGCGAAATAGGCCTCTGACACGGCCGTAGATCCCGACGACGCCTCAATGACTGTGGTGTCACGGTCAATCCACCCATTGCACAACCCATACAGGAACAATGATCGAGCCAGCCGGTGTTTCAGGCTGCCCGTGATGTGAGTGGACTCGTCTTTTAGGTACAACTGAATTCGCGACGACGACCCGGGCCACACTTCCGGCAGCGGGTAGCGAAGCAGGTGAGTGTCAGCACTGCGTTGCGCGTCAGCTTCGATCAGTCGAACGGCGTTGTCGGCCCATTTTCGTCGCGATGGACAAGTGGGCTCAGCGTGACTGGGTGCCACCTGCTGGCCCTGACCTCAACTTTGCCTCAAGCTCAGCTCGCTGTTGACGGCGTTGCTCATCCACAGCGGCGATAGCCTCGTTGATTCGTGACCGCAGTGGGCGAAACAGCACAAACGACAAAGGCATCGCTATCAGCACAGCAAACAGCAGAGCGACAAGCGGGTAGATCTGCACGCCGAAGAGCGCTGCGACACCGATGATGGCAGCAGCTAAGGCGAGCGCAAGAAGTAAGCGTGCAACTGTAAAGAGTGCAATATCGCGCATCAGCGAACCGCGTGTATGAGTCCGCGACGACGAAATGGCACCGTGTTCATTTTCCTGAGGGGTTTCACTCACATGTACAGGGTACCTACTGCTGCAAAATTCCGACTTTACGCTTGGGTGAATTGCCCGCTTGGTCCCTTACCTCCACTTTACTAAATACGTACCGTTCGAGTACCTGGCAGTTGAGGTGCCACTATTACGATTGTTCACACGGTCACAAACCGAAGGAGCACGGACATGACTGCCATTGCATTTGAAAGCACAGAGCGCCTACTCACCCCGGGACAGGTCGCATCACTCTTCAGCGTCGACCCCAAGACTGTTTCTCGGTGGGCCCTCGCTGGTCGCCTCGGTTCGCTTCGCACGCCAGGTGGACATCGCCGTTTCCGCGAGTCTGAGGTTCGCGAACTTCATGCACGCCTAACCTCCGAGGCACATCACTAGGCACCAACGACGCCACCTCCTGCTACTGAAGCAACGGAACAACGCGCCCTTTCGCCGCAAATGGCGTTCTGGCGTTGTTGCGTCCGAAGCGTCTACTCTCGTAGTTAAGGAGGTGCGTGGTGATTTGGTTTTTGGCAATAGTCGGGCTGATAGTTCTCGCAGTGCTGATGTGGCGGGCATTTGGCCCAACGCTTTTGGGACGTGTAGACAACACGCCCCGCGTCGTGGGTCCGGATGACGATCCAGACTTTCTGTGGCGACTCAAGCGTGACGCGCAACGGGAAAACCGCGACCCGCACAGCGATGACACACCCCAGTAAAATCGCGAATCAGCAAGATCTGGAGCCGGTGCAAACAAGTCCCGGTGATAGTGCGCCCGTAACCTTCGGGTGCTGAAAACGGTGGTGGGGTCCGTCGAAAGACGGACCCCACCACCGTTTTAGCTTGAATATCAAGGCTTTCCGGTAAACCCTCCAGCAAGTGTCGCCGCAAGTTCCATCAAGGCGAGTTTGGTTGCAGGCCGCAACCTATCCATATCAATCTCTGCGCCCTCTTCAAGATGAGGGTCGAACGGAAGTAGACGGACCGCGCGGCTACGTTGTTGGAAGTGCTCGACAACACGATCGAGATTCACCTTGCCTGATTTAGGGCGTGCGGCGTTGATGACTGTGACGGATTTGTCGACAAGCGCTGAATGGCCGTGCGCCTCCAGCCAATCCATGGTGGCGGATGCACTACGCGCACCGTCCACAGAGCCTGAACTAACGATGATGAGCGCATCAGCACTGTCGAGAACACCACTCATCGCCGAATGCATCAGGCCGGTTCCACAGTCGGTCAGGACAAGGTTGTAGAACCGCTCAAGAACATCGAGTACGTCGCCATAGTCCTGCGCGCTGAACGCCTCAGACACGGCGGGATCTGTATCTGATGCCAACACTTCGAGGCGACTCTGCGCCTGCGAGGTAAAGGCTCGAACATCGCTGTAGCGCTGAATATCGGCGCCACGCTGTAGCAGGTCACGAACAGTGGCATCAGTGTCTACCTGCAGTTTGTTGCTCAACGTGCCACGGTCGGGGTTGGCGTCAACCGCAATGACGCGGTCCCCGCGCAATGACGCGAATGTTGATCCGACCGCAGCGGTAACGGTGGTCTTGCCTACCCCGCCTTTGAGGCTGAGAACTGCGATCTTGTGACAGCCGTACAGGGGCGCCTTGATCGTTGCCGACAATTCTGCGAGATGCGCTTCTTTCCTGCTGTCACCGAGGTTTACTGACCCGCCAGTGCAGGAGTAAACGGCTTTGCGCCATCCGCTGCGCGGCGCCGCTTTGACAGGCTTTAGCAGTACTTCGCTTGATAGGTCCCACGACGTTGGCGTGGCGCGGTGCCCCTGTGTTTTAGCCTGCACCGACCGAGTCTCCACCGTCGCCGCGACCTTGGTCTCGGCTGGTTTCGCGGTCTCAGCGCCTGTCCGAGCAGGAACCTTGGCCGAGACGGCCGGTTCGTTGAACGCCGAACTATTGGCATTCACCGTAGGTTGAGCCCATAGCGGCTCCCCGTTGGTCTCGCTGGAATGCTGTGACTCCGAAAAAAATGCATGGCTAGCGACCGATTTGGTCATCGCCACCTCCCCCTGAAGCGCGGAACCAAAGAAACTGGTTGCGGAAATCCCCCGATTTACCGCCGAAAATAGTAAGCCTGAAGTTCAAAGTGAACGCAAATTGAACGGCCCTTTACTCCCGAATTATGGGATCTTGGGCATTTGTCAGACTGCGGATTTGTCTAGTTTAGGCCCGCATACGAGTGCAAACCTGACACCACCATGTTGATGAAGAACAGGTTGAACACGATGGCGAGGAAGCCCACAACATTGATCCACGCCGCCTTGACGTCACGCCACCCAGCAGTTGCTCGAGCATGCAAGTACGCCGCGTATACAACCCAGGTCACAAACGACATTGTTTCTTTCGGGTCCCAGCCCCAGAAACGTCCCCAGGCAGCTTCAGCCCATACCGCACCCAGAATTACACCGAGCCCGAATACCGGAAATGCAATGATCGTCGACCGGTAAGCAATGCGGTCCAAAGTTTGCGCTGATGGCAACCGGTCAGCCACCCCACCGAGAAAACCGGAGCCTTCCTCGCCTTCTGGGCGACGAACACGGAAGAGGAACATCACACTGGCAACACCGGCAACGAGAAACAGTCCACTACCGAGAACGGCAAGTGTGACGTGAATGGGAAGCCAGAATGAACGCAATGCCGGGACAACTGGTGCCGCATCTGCATACAGCACCGTTCCCGCAAGGAAGACGAGCAGCACAACGGGAACAAGAATGAAGATCCACAGCGGCCTGTGTTCACGTTTGCGAACAATAATGAGCCCAGACACTACTGCGGTCAACACCATCGCTGACACGAACTCGTACATATTGCCAAGCGGGAAGCGATCTGTTGATAGTCCACGCAGCACAATTGACGCTAGGTGGAATCCTGCGCCGATCACAACAAGCGCATAGCCCATCCCGCCGAACTTCTCGAACCACGACCGTTTTGCCTGCTGAGGCGACAGCTTAATGCCCGGCTTGCCCTCCCCGGCAACGGGTGCGCCAATGAGCTCTCGCTGTTGAGACTTCTTCACTTGCGACGATGCGTACTGGCCCGCGAACATCAGCATGGCGAGCACATAAATAGCAAAGGTCGTTTGAAAGCTCAAATCGCTCAAACGGGCAAGTTCTGGATCAATATCCATGCGGCTCTCCGATTAACTCAGTGTCGGGTTTGTTCACGTCATGCACCATCGCGATGCGTGGCTTCACGCACTCCGAGACGGTCGCACAACTTGTCGAACTCCGGCCCCCAACCGGCCTGGTCTGTGCGCGCCAGGCCACCAATGTCTACTACGGTACGTCGTGAATCACTGTGAGTGTCACCACCCTCGGGTGAAATTCGCAACCATACGCGTCGGCGGGTAATGAGGAGTGATCCCACAAGGCCAAGTGTCATTGCGATCGCCGATACCAAAACTAGCCCTTGCATGGGGTCGTGTGACACCTGCAACGACACCCACTCATCCGCGCCGTCAAAGCGGACTTCTGTCCCATCGTCGAGTACCTCAACCTCGCCTGGGTACAAGTTCACTCGCGCTTGCCGGACCAGCCGTTCCTGCTCGATCAAAGACTGATCGAGGGTGAAGATATTCTGCGCGCGCCCTGTGTCCAAACCAATGTCGCCTCGGTAGATATCGATAGCCACTGCCGGATCGGTCATTGCAGGGAAAACCGACGTCAGTAGGTTCTCTTCGTGGAAAAAGGCGGTAGGGGCGAACAATCCTTCGATAGCGATCTGGTTTTGTCGCCGCTCGTCACTGGTGCCGTACAAGCCGCCGGGCGGGTCAAAGCGCATCGCGCCCGAGCTCAAGAACGAGGTGGCATCTTCGGGCGCGAATTGCAGAGTTTCCGTGCGGGACTCCCCGTTGGGGAACGTCACCGTGAATGTAGGAGCGTAGCCGTGGCCGATGAGGTAGAGGCGATCGCCTTCCACTCTCAGTGGTTCGTTCACGCGCAGCCGGTAAGGGCGCCAAGTATTGGTAGCTAGATCGTCGCCTGCTTGGTATTCGATGTTCGATGTGAACATCTCAGCCTGCCCGGTTGGAAGGTAGTCGGCAGTAAAGTCGTTGACCCGGACACAAAATGGGGTCAGTTCGGTTCCGTCAACACCCTGACCAGCCCGAAATGAGTCGTAGACAGCCGGGCTGCCTGTGCAGATCCCGGGACCGCCGTTGGCGACCACAATGACTGAACCTTCGTAGCCAAGCACCCTTCCTATCGCAACAGCGGCGAGGACGAATACCAGCGCAACGTGAAAGACCAGGTTTCCGAGTTCGCGTGAGTGTCCTCGCTCAGCCGAAATCTCAACGTCGGATCCGTTCTTTCGGACGCTGACCCTCCACCTGCGCAACATCTGCTGAGCGGTAGCCGCGACATCATCAGGAGTGCCCTCGAGTGTGCCAACCCGGTGTTTTGGAAGCCTCGCTAGGTTTCGCGGCACACGAACAACGGGAGCTCGCAGGGCGTGCCAATGATCGACCGCCCGAGGCACGATGCAACCGATGAGGGAGATGAACAGCAGCGCATAGATTGCGGTGAACCAAAAGCTACTGAAGACATCGAAGAATCCGAATCGATCCAAAATCGGGCCGATTGTGGGCTGCTCCGCAATATATTCGTTGACCCGTTGCGTATTGAGGCTGCGCTGCGGAAGCAATGCACCAGGGATCGCTGCTACTGCTAGCAGAAACAGCAACACCAACGCTGTACCCATGCTCGTCAGGTTGCGCCAAACCATCCGCATAGGTTTTGTGACACGCCTGATGAGAACCGTCTCCTTCTGCTTGGTTGCCGCCAGCACATCTGTCCCCGTGTTCACTCGACGATCAGATCGGCAAAGTTGTATCGGTGATGAACGCGTCACGCACCCAACTGACAAATACTTCCCACGCGCCAGTAACTAGCGCGATCCCCACAGCAATCAACATGAGGCCACCGAAAATCTGTACCGCGCGAGCATTTCGACGAAGCCACCCCACTCCACGCAGGGCCGACGCTGAACCAAACGCCAACACGATGAAGGGTAAGCCGAGCCCAAGGCAGTACGCCACGATGAGCATGACGCCCCGCGCAGCGGTAGCACCTTCTGTGCCAGCCGCGAGGGAAATAACCCCGGCCAATGTGGGACCCAAACATGGTGTCCACCCAAGTCCAAACACGCCACCGAGGACGGGTGCGCCGGCAAGTGAGGTGAACTTTTTGGGGGCGAAACGGGCTTCACGCTGGAGTGCAGGGATCAGCCCGATGAAGACCAATCCCATAATGATGGTGACTACACCACCGACCCGCTGCAAAAGTTCGCGGTTGAGGCTGAGCACACTGATCATGCCGAATACGGATGCGGTTGCAAGGACGAACACCACGGTAAAACCGGCAACGAAGAGGCCAGCTGCACCCGCGATTCGCCATCGCGTACGGTCGCGCACCTTCGTCAATGTCGCAGTTCGCTGGGCTTCGGCAACCGTAGCTGGCGGCGGATCCGCACCGACAAGCCCTGCCAAATATGATAAATAGCCTGGCACTAGTGGGATCACGCAGGGCGAGGCGAACGAAACTAGCCCGGCGAGGGCAGCGACGACCAATGCGAGAAAAAGTGGTCCGTCTACCGCGGTTGACCTAAAGGTTTCGCCAAGAGACGACGCGAGGAGCATGGTGTTCATTCAGCTGCCAACCGTTCCACGACCGGCTGCACATCCTCTGTGAGCAAGTCGCGTAAGAACACAGCCGCGACCCGATGCTCGCGGTCAAGCACAAATGTCATCGGAACAACGCTGGTCGGGATCCCCCGCATCGACAGCAATGTTCGCATCGGCGGATCGTAAATCGACGGGAATGTTAGACCGTAGTCTGTGACGAAATCCTGCGGTTTCGAAATAGCGTTGTCACGCACGTTAATGCCAACGAGTTGAACCCCAAGCTCTTTGGTGTTGTCGTACATCCGCTGCAACTCGGGCATCTCTGTACGGCACGGGGCGCACCACTGCCCCCATACGTTAATGACAACAACTTGCCCCTCAAAGTCCTCAAGCGACAAGGTCTCGTCAGGGTTCATTAACGACGGACCCGACAGGGCTCCGAGAGAACCCCGCTCCTCAGGTGGATCGTAGAAAATCTCAGTCTGCCCACCTGGGGACACGAAGTTGAATGTTCCCCCGTAAGCCACGGCGTCATCGCCTGTGGCACATGCTGTGGACGCAACGCCCACTACTGCAGCGCATGCTGCCGCAATTGCTAGTCTCAGTCGTCTACTTCTCATGCACCCGTCACCGTTGGGTCCGACTTCCCAGCCGGTTCGGAGTACACGATGTCAATCAGTTCGTCGCCTTCGTACACAAGCGAGGTCAACGAGGCCAACGAGCACTGCCGTGTACGGGGGTCATGCCACAGGCGCTGTCCCTGCAGGAACCGGCGCAGTGACCACACTGGAAGCTGGTGACTGACGCAAACTGCCTCGTGGCCCGCTGCTGCGGCGCGTGCGGTATTGACGGCGGCGAGCATCCGGTGCGCAATCTGCAGGTATGGCTCACCCCATGACGGAGTGAATGGGTCGCGCAGCTTCCACCAGTGGCGGGGGCGACCTAGCGCTCCATCACCTACTGATACGCGCAGACCCTCGAACTCATTCTCTGCTTCCAAGAGGTCTTCATCGGTAGCGACGGCAAGCCCGTGTGGGCCCGCAATAGGCGCAGCGGTCTGTTGAGCGCGCAGCAGAGGCGAAGCAACCACATGAGTGATGTCGTGGCCTTCTAAAGCCTTCGCTACTGCTCGGGCCTGCTCCTGGCCATTCTCCGATAGCTTGAAGCCCGGCAACCGGCCGTAAAGGATTCCGTTTGGGTTGTGTACTTCGCCATGGCGCACGAGGTGCACAATTGTCCGAGCATTGGCAGCGTTAGATCGGTCAGTGCTGAGGTCAGTCACGTCTCACCTTCCTAGAGCGGATGTCGTCAGGTCAGGCTTTCAGAGTTTCCGGTGGTGACGACGCCGCCGCAGCCTCCGCCGCAGCGGGAATCGCATTCGCGATCACGTCGAATGCTTCATCATCCAATGCGGCTGAGACAAACCAGGCCTCAAACGCACTCGGCGGCGCATACACTCCCCTATCTAGCAGGGCGTGGAAGAACGCCGGGTATCGCCACGTTTCGCTCGCTTTCACCTGTGCATAGTCTTGCACGGAATGCTCCGTGAAGAACACGCTCACCATAGATGCGGCTGATTGAACTCTGTGCGGAATTCCGACGGTGTCGAATGCGTCCGCTAGGAGTTCCCGCAGTGCGGCGTGGTTGCGACGCAGAGCTTGGTAGACCTCGTCGGTGGCGTTACGCAACGTCGCGAGCCCTGCTGCTACTGCCACAGGGTTCCCGGAGAGGGTTCCTGCCTGGTAGACGGCGCCGAGTGGGGCGAGGTGACTCATGACGTCACGGCGTCCACCGAATGCCGCTGCGGGAAGTCCACCGCTCATGACCTTCCCGAAGGTATATAGATCGCCCGCGACCTGATCGATCCCGTACCAGCCTGCGTTGCTTACGCGGAATCCTGTCATTACTTCGTCCATGATGAGCAGCGCACCATTGTCGTGGCACAGCTGCTTCAGGCCGGCGTTGAAGCCTGGCAGTGGAGGTACTGCGCCCATGTTTCCGGCCGCAGCTTCAGTGATGATTCCCGCGATCTCCCCTGGGTGCTGTGCGAAAGCTTCCCGAACGGCGTTGAGATCGTTGTAAGGCAGGACGATAGTGTCGCTTGCCTGTGCGCCCGTCACTCCCGGAGAAGTGGGAAGTGCGAACGTAGCAACACCTGAGCCCGCGTCCGCGAGCAGTGAATCGACATGGCCGTGATAGCAACCAGCGAACTTGATGATCTTGTTTCGGTTGGTGAACCCACGAACCAATCGCACCGCGCTCATAGTCGCTTCTGTGCCCGAATTCACAAGCCGAACCTGCTCCACAGGTGCCACGCGACGAACAATCTCCTCCGCAAGCAGCACCTCCCCCTCAGTGGGAGCGCCAAACGACAGGCCGTGAACCGCAGTCTCTCGAACTGCCTCCACCACAGCGGGGTGGGCGTGCCCCAAGATCATCGGGCCCCAGGAACAAATTAGGTCAACGTACCGATTCCCGTCGACGTCGACTAGCCAGCAGCCGCGAGCTTCACGAATAAACCGTGGAACCCCTCCTACCGCGCCGAAGGCACGAACGGGAGAATTCACTCCACCTGGGGTGACTAGGGAAGCACGGTCAAAAAGTTGTGCGGAAAGTGGGACACCTGACGACCCGAGTGGAGAGTTCACCCCTCCTAGTGTTCCAGTTGAATGCAAATCGGTCCACTACGGGTCGTAGTACGTTCGGTTATCACTCGGGGTTCTCGTCGTCCATCCGAAGAATCGCTTGCTTCTCAATGAACTCAATCTCGTTTATCTCGCCCGCTGCGAACCTGCGCCGCAACTCCTCCTCTGCCGCGCTCCGTTGACGAGGAGAAGGCGGCAACTCAGGGTTTTGTGGCGGCGCCTCAAGCATGCGCGCCACCACAAGAAGCAGCAGGACCAGCACCGCTACTGCCATGAGCCCAAGAAGCAGCATCAACATACTTCCATCATGGCACCAGTCAAGCCTTAATCGCTCCTGAGAACGTCGTGCCAACATCAACATCGACGGTTATCGTCAGATGTATGACCACCACAGGGGAATTCCTACGCGACGCACTCGACGGACCGTGGAAAGAAGTTCGCGATCAGTGCCGCGAATACTTGGCATCGGACATCTTCGCTACCGAACCCGGACTCGACACGCAAACGGCCCGAGCGCGCACGCTCAAGCAAATGCAAGCCCTCGTGGACACCGGCTACCCACAACACGGTTTTCGTCGTGAAAACGGCGGCACAGGCGACGCCGGAGCTGCTGTCGCCGGGTTCGAGATGCTCGCTTATGCAGACCTCTCCCTAACCGTTAAGGCTGGGGTGCAGTGGGGCCTCTTCGGTGGGGCTGTTGAAAACTTGGGAACCAAAACCCACCACGACAAGTACATTCGGCCACTCATTAATCTTGATTTGCTCGGTTGCTTCGCCATGACTGAATCTGGTCACGGCAGCGATGTACAGCAACTCGAAACCACCGCAACATATGACCCCGCGACGCAAGAGTTTGTCATCAATTCGCCAACGCCATCGTCGCGCAAGGATTACATCGGCGGCGCTGCTGAGCACGCCTCCGTTGCCGCAGTGTTTGCGCAACTCATCACCGATGGCGAGGGCCACGGTGTGCATTGCTTCGTAGTGCCGCTACGTGACGAAAACGGCAACGACCTACCCGGCGTAACCACATCTGATTGCGGGCATAAAGGCGGCCTACTCGGTGTCGATAACGGGCGCATCATGTTCGACAACGTCCGTATCCCCCGGGAAAACCTGCTTAATCGGTACGCCGATGTTGCGGAAGATGGAACCTACAGCTCAGAGATCGAGAACGACAGCCGCCGTTTCTTCACAACTCTCGGAACGCTCGTCCGTGGTCGAGTTAGTGTCGGTGGAGGGGCAGCCGCAGGGGCTCGCGTGGCGCTCAGCATCGCCGCACGCTACGCACTCAAGCGACGCCAGTTCCGGCCCGCAAAGGACGAACCTGAGAATGTGCTGTTCGACTACTTGGTGCACCAGCGTCGGCTACTGCCGTTGATCGCAAAGTCCTACGCACTAGCTTTTGCCCAGAATGAACTCGTTCGCAAGATGCATCTCATCCAAACCGGGCAAAATGTGGACCCCGAAGGTCAACGAGCACTCGAAAAGCAGGCCGCTGGCTTAAAAGCTGCACAGACGTGGCACGCAACACGGGCAATCCAAGAGGCACGCGAAGCTTGCGGCGGCGCCGGCTACTTATCCGAAAACCGGATCGTCACCTTGAAAGCCGACACCGATGTGTTCACCACATTCGAAGGTGACAATCACGTTCTCACCCAGTTGGTCGCCAAGGAACTCCTCACCGCGTACGCCGATGAGGTGCGCGACTACGCAGCAAGCGACTGGATTCGTTTCGCCGCCACCATGGCTCGCGATGTGGTTCGTGAACGGTCAGGCGTGCGTCAAATGATCCAGACGTTGAAAGACCGCAGCGACGAAACCGTCGAGGAAGGCGACCTATCGAAGCGAGCTGTGCAGCTCCAACTCTTCGCAGACCGCGAAGATTACCTCGTTCGCACAGCAGCACAGCGGCTCCGCAATGGTGCAAAAGAGGGCGACCCATTCACGGCGTTCAACAACGCCCAGGACCACATCATCAAAGCCGGTTCCGCACACATCGATCGACTCATCTTGGAATCGTTCATCGATGGCCTCGACCTCATTCAAGACGATGAGGCGAGGGAGATCGCCGAAACTCTCTGCGACCTCTACGTCTACTCCGAGGTGGAAGCGGATCGCGACTGGTTCATCATGCACCGGTTCATGTCGGTCGAACGAGCGAAGGCTGTTCGTCGCGGCGTCAATGAACTCTGCGAAAAGCTCCGCCCCCATGCCCTCACGCTAGTCGAAGGCATGGGGGTGCCCGAGAGCATGTTGCGTGCCTCCATGCTCAACGACGCCAACGTATACGAACGCGAATAGCGGTTTAACTAGCGCTGTCGCCGCTGGCGAGCAATCTCCGCAAGGACAACACCAGCGGCGACAGACGCGTTCAGAGACTCAACGGTCTTCGCCATTGGCACACTGACGATGACGTCGCATGTTTCGCGAACGAGCCTGGACAGTCCCTTGCCCTCTGACCCTACGACGATCAGCAGCGGCACATCCGTTGACGTGAATTCGTCGAGCGATACCGCTCCTTCAGTGTCCAACCCGGCAACAAAGTACCCGTTTTCCTGAAAATGCTTCAGCGTGCGAGTGAGGTTTGTCGCCCGCGCGACTGGAAGCCGAGCCGCCGCGCCTGCACTGGTACGCCAAGCGACTGCGGTGACGCTGGCCGACCGACGTTCCGGGATCACGACCCCATTGCCGCCGAACGCAGCGGCGGACCGGACAACAGCGCCGAGGTTGCGGGGATCCGTGATGTTGTCGAGAGCCACAACCAGACCCGGGGCCTTGCTTTCGCGGCCCAATCGGATGAGATCGTCGGGGTGCGCGTATTTATACGGGGGCACCTGCAGTGCGACACCCTGATGCATCCCGTTCGTCGTCATCTTGTCGAGGTCAGTGCGTGGGACCTCAAGAATCGAGATCCCTTCATTACCTGCATAGTGAACCGCTTCAGAAAGCCTTTCGTCTGCCTCGGTTCCTACTGCGATGAAAAGTGCCGTCGCGGGAACGCCAGCGCGTAAGCATTCGACGACCGCATTGCGTCCCAGCACGAGTTCGGGGCCCTCAGCGGAACGCTTGCGCGAAGCTTCGAGAGCCGCGCGAGCCTGCTTCTCCTTCGCCTTCGCCGCAGCCCTCTTCGACGCCGCATGCCCGTAGCGCATCTCGGCGGGCGGAGTGGATCCCCGTGGCTCTAGGCCGCGGCGCCTCTGTCCCCCTGAACCAACAACGGGGCCTTTCTTGGTACCGGGTTTACGCACGGCACCCCGACGACTGGAGTTACCTGCCATTATGTCCTCATTTTCATTGTGGTGGTCGCGCGGAATTATGTACCGCTCACTGATTCCGTAGTGACCATTCTGGGCCATCAGCGGTGTCCGTGAGGTCAATCCCAAGCGCAGCCAATTTGTCACGTATCGCGTCAGCTTTCGCCCAATCGCGATCCTGACGGGCTTGCTGTCGCAGTTGCATTTCAGAGCGAACGAGACCTTCAAGAGCCGCGATCGCTGGTTCCGATGCCGACGAATCTGCGCCAACTTCGTGCCAATGCTCGTCGAGTGGGTCAACACCGAGAATGGCGAGCATACCCCGCACCTGGGCAGCTAGGCTACGCGCACGTTCACCGTCACCACGCTCAAGCGCAGTATTGGCCTCCGTAATTGTGTGGTGCACTTCTGCTAACGCCGCAGGCACTCCAACGTCGTCGTTGAGCGCGGCAGCAAAAGCGTCTGTCCAGTTGCCACGCGGAATCGCTCCGACCCGTCGCTCAACGCGGGCGATGAACGCTTCGATACGCCTGTATGTTGCTGCGGCTTCTTGCAGTGCATGCTCGGAGTACTCCAGCATGGATCGATAGTGGGCGCTGCCAAGGTAATAGCGAAGTTCTTGTGGTCGCACTCGCTCAAGCACCGCGGGAATCGACAAAATGTTGCCCAACGATTTTGACATCTTTTCGCCGCCGAGCGTCACCCACCCGTTGTGCAACCAATAGTGTGCAAAACCGCATCCGGCCGCGCGGCTTTGCGCAATCTCGTTTTCGTGGTGCGGGAAAACCAGATCCATACCGCCGCAGTGAATATCAAAATCAGAACCAAGGTAAGTTGCGGCCATCGCTGAGCACTCTAGGTGCCAACCGGGGCGGCCGTCCCCCCACGGGGTTGGCCACGATGGCTCCCCTGGTTTAGCTGCTTTCCACAGGGTGAAGTCGCTTTGGTCGCGCTTAAAATGTCCCGCGCCTTCACCTTGGTGCACATCATCAATTTTGTGACCCGACAGCGCACCGTAGTTTGGGAAACTGCGTACATCGAAGTACACGTCTCCCCCAGCAGCGTAGGCGTGACCCCTCTCAATGAGAGTCTCGATGAGTTCGACCATCTGAGTTATGTGGCCCGTGGCGCGGGGTGACACTGATGGCGGAAGCACACCTAGTTTGTCGTAAGCACGATCAAAGGCGCGCTCAAAGCGGGCGGCCCACTCCCACCAGGGACGCCCAGCCTCGGCAGCTTTGGTGAGGATCTTGTCGTCAATATCGGTGACGTTGCGCACAAACAGCACGTCAAAGCCCTGTGCGGCGAGCCAACGACGCAGAACATCAAACGCGACGCCGCTTCGGACATGGCCGATGTGCGGTTCGCTTTGAACAGTGGCGCCACAGAGGTAAATAGACACCTGTCCGTCCACGAGGGAAACGAAGTCACGGAGGGTACGCGTCTCGGTGTCATATAGGCGCAGGGTCACAACGCCTCATCCTACTTGGTAGGAGGTCTAGTGATCGAATTACTTTGCTAGGCGTTGGTGGAGATCAGTGCCGTTGCTACTGCTGCAATTCCCTCGCCACGACCAGTCAAGCCGAGGCCGTCAGTCGTTGTTGCCGACACAGATACTGGTCCGCCAACGATTTCTGAGAGCACCGTTTCGGCTTCAACACGTCGCGGGCCCATTTTGGGTCGGTTGCCGATCACTTGCACTGCGGCATTGGAGATCGTCATTCCAGCTTCAGTCAGCAGTCTGCGCACCTCTGTGAGCAGTGCGGCGCCACTCACGCCGTCGAACTCTGGTCGCCCGGTTCCGAAAACTGCACCTAGATCACCCATACCTGCAGCTGACAGCAACGCGTCGCACAAAGCGTGCGCAGCAACATCTCCATCTGAGTGGCCCGTGCAGCCGGATTCTCCATCAAACAACAGGCCAGCTATCCAGCATGGTCGTCCCGCTTCGATTGGGTGAACGTCTGTGCCAATCCCTACGCGCATCACAGGGCGACTCTATCCGCTATTGAGCCAAAAGTGTGGGCTGGGAGGCAACGAGCGCCTCTGCAAGGGTGAGATCAAGCGGCGTAGTCACCTTGAAGGCGTGCGAATGGCCGTCAACGGTTCGAACAGTCGCGCCGACCTTTTCCACGAGCATGGCGTCGTCTGTAACATCTGCGCCCGATTGTATTGCCGCATCGTGTGCAGCACGCAGCAGTTCTGCTCGGAATCCCTGAGGGGTTTGGACGGCCCGCAGCGTTGCTCGTACCGGAGTTCCAGTGACGCAACCGTCCGAATCGACAGTTTTGATTGTGTCGACGACAGGGAGCACTGGTATGACCGCATCGGCGCCGGAAAAGAGCGCGTCGGCGATTCGCCGAATCATCGACGGAGGGGTTAGTGCACGAGCAGCGTCGTGAACTAGTACGTAGTCGACGTCACCAACCGCATCAAGTCCTGCTTTAACGGAATCTGAGCGCTCGACCCCGCCAGCAAGAACCAGTACATCGCTGCCCACGATTTCTCGTGCCTGCTGAAGGCGGTCCGGTGCGCCAAGGACAATGATGCTGTCCACAACTCCTGAATTCCGGAGGCCCTCTACAGCCCACGACAGCAAAGGGCGCCCACCGAGGCTGACATAAGCCTTCGGGAGCGCTCCTCCGAGTCTTGTACCCATTCCCGCAGCAGGAACGATCGCCGCTATGCGGCGGTGCTGCCTGCTCATCCGAGAAACGACGGGTGCGACATTATGATGCGACGAGAACCTCGTCCAAGATGGAAGTGGCCTTCACATCGTCTGTGCCTTCAGCGAGAGCAAGCTCTCCGACAAGAATCTGTCGCGCCTTAGCTAGCATGCGCTTTTCACCTGCAGACAAACCGCGATCTTGATCGCGTCGCCACAGGTCACGAACAACTTCTGCGACTTTGTTCACGTCACCAGAGGCGAGCTTTTCAAGGTTTGCTTTGTACCGGCGTGACCAGTTGGTAGGTTCCTCGGTGTGCGCGGCGCGCAAAACCTGGAAAACCTTGTCCAAACCCTCTTCGCCAACCACGTCACGAACACCAACATATTCAGCGTTTGCGGCGGGAACACGCACCGTGAGATCACCCTGCGCGACCTTTAGTACGAGATACTCTTTTTGCTCACCCCGAATGGTTCGGGTTTCAATCGCCTCGATCGTGGCTGCACCGTGATGGGGATAAACAACGGTGTCTCCGACCCTAAAATTCATATGTCCCGTACCCCTTTCGATGTGTCTATGCTAACACGAGCCTGCCCTAAATGGCTGCCGTCCTCGCAGGTCAGGGCGATTGACCCAACCCAATAGCCCCCCACCTGCGCTTCTGCAGGGCGAGTAGTTCCAATCACCGACGGCAAAATGTTCCATATCGATAGCCAAAAAAATCCCGAGACTACGGCACAATTCCCGGCCAAACAAACAGCGCCAGGCCCGAATTCAAAGATGACGGGCTCGCTGGAGGCCGGGAATCCCCCACACCCACCGGAATGACAGCTCACACTCGACGAGGCGACCGATCACCCCAATCGCGAGCGTCGAGCGCATCTCGATAGGTGGAACGCTAAAACTCACCAAAGACGAGCGCGAGCACACCCACAAAGTGGACGTGGCAGGACGAAAAAACTCCAAAAGCAGACCCACCGTGCACGACGCTCGAGCACAACTACTACGCTACCTAGTGAGGCAACGTCACTGCTGGCGACCGCCGACTTGACCTGCTTCACGATGACCAAGAGCCCGGGAGGACCGACCGTGACTTCGTCAACTGCGCAGCACAGTTCCAATGCTGGTGCGTTAACTCCGCGTTCACGCACGCGGGTAGGCCGAATTGCCGCCGCAACGATCGCGCTCGGCGCGGGCGCAGCACTTGCACTTACCGGGTGCGGCGCTGGCCAGGTGACACAAACTGGCTCCAAAGAGGCAGCCGTCACCGGGTCATTCGTCGATGTTGGCGACATTGCGATCCGGAATGCCCATATTGCGTTCGAGGACGCCGAGGCATACCCGCTTGAGACTTCTGCCACCGCCACGTTGGTTTTCACCGTGGTAAACAACAACGCCGTGACACCAGACGTGCTCACCAGCATTGAGTCGTTCGACGCTCAAGTCAGCTTCCCCGATGATGAGTTGACAGTTCCTGCCGGTGGCGTATTGCGCGTTGGAACAGCAGTGCTTGAACTCGAACCAGACGAAGATCGTCCCACGGTTGAACTCAGTAACTTGAGCTCCAATGTGCGCCCAGGCCTCACAGTGCCGATCACTTTCACCTTTGAGGAAACCGGGGAAATTGTTCTCAACGTCCCCGTTGAGCCCGGCGCTGCATCCACACGTACTTACGTGCCAAGGCCATACGGCAGCCACTAGCACGTCGGTAGGCTCGCAGCGCTTTGAGTTGCTGTTTGGATACTTAACCGCAGCGCTCGTTGCAGGAACGGGAATTGTCACCCCTCTGCGATAGCCTCCTACCTGTGGTGCGAACAAAGACGACTTTCCGGTGCACGGCCTGCCAATATGTGACTTTCAAATGGGCGGGCCGATGCCCTGAGTGCGGCGCGTGGGGTTCGGTTGAAGAAGCGCCAGCCCTATCGCCTTTGCAGACTTCAGCACTCCAACGATCCGCCCTGCCTGAATCGCGTATCGCAAGCACCACCGGCGGATTGCTGCCGTCGAGTCCTGCTCGCTCAATCAACGAAGTCGAAGGCAGCCACGCCGCAGTTCGTTCCACCGGAATTGCTGAACTCGACCGCGTGCTCGGCGGCGGCGTTGTCCCAGGCGCGATGATCCTGTTGGCGGGCGAACCCGGAGTGGGCAAATCGACTCTGCTCCTCGAAGTCGTACGCCGCTGGGCCGAGCACGACACAGCTTTGTACATCACGGGTGAAGAATCAGCCGGTCAGGTTCGCCTCCGTGCGGACCGGACGAATGCCCTACACGAGCGCGTCATGATCGCCGCAGAATCTGAACTCGCCACCATTCTCGGGCACGTCGAACAAGTTCGACCAAGCCTGCTTATCGTCGACTCGGTTCAAACGATGCGCGCCGCCGACGTTGAGGGCACCACAGGCGGTGTCACCCAGGTGCGGGCCGTCACCAATGCGTTGACAAATTTGGCGAAAACTTCCGGACTTGCGGTACTTCTCGTTGGCCACGTCACCAAAGACGGTTCAGTCGCCGGACCACGCTCGCTGGAGCACATCGTCGATGTAGTGCTGCACTTTGAAGGCGACAAGAACTCGACGCTCCGAATGGTTCGCGGAATCAAAAACAGGTTCGGGCCAACGGATGAAGTCGGGTGTTTTGAACTCTGCGAAAGCGGCATCAAAGAGATCACCGACCCATCTGGGTTATTCCTCCATCATCATTCGCACACAGTTTCCGGTACAGCGATCACCGTCGCGATGGACGGCAAACGCCCGATGCTGGGGGAAGTGCAAGCACTCGTGGCGGGCAACGGTATTCCGTCGCCTCGAAGGGCAGTAAGTGGACTCGACAGTTCACGGGTCGCCATGATTTTGGCGGTTCTTGAACGTCGCTGTGGGCTCAGCCTGACTGGTTCTGAGGTGTATGTCGCCACTGTTGGTGGTATGCGGGTGACGGAGCCTTCGGCTGACCTCGCTATCGCGGTGGCTGTCGCATCGGGTGCGCGCGATCTTGTACTGCCGGAACGAACGATCGTAATCGGCGAAGTGGGTCTAGCTGGCGAAGTCCGCCGAGTACCGGGTGCCGGGCGCCGAGTACAGGAAGCTGCACGCCTCGGCTTCACCCGCGCCATCGTTCCGGCAGACTCCGATGCAATGCCCCACAACGTCGCAGTAACGCATGTACGCAACGTCGGTGAAGCACTGTCCGCCTTGGCTCCTGAGGCGAAACAGAAGTGAAGTAGGCTTCATAGATATTCCACGTTGGCGAAGTAGAAGGTGCGATGTGTCGCAGAAGAACCCATCCGAACTGCTTTCCACGATTGCAAGACTCGCTCCCGGAACTGGGCTTCGGGATGCGCTCGAACGAATTGTTCGCGGTCGCACCGGCGCACTAATTGTTCTCGGCTACGACGACACCGTTGAACGGCTATGCGACGGCGGCTTCGTTCTTGATGTCGAATTTGCTCCCACAAGGCTTCGCGAGCTCGCAAAAATGGATGGCGCAGTCGTTCTTTCGTCAGACGGCCGCAGGATTGTTCGAGCGAATGTCCAACTGGTTCCCGATCCTTCTCTCCCCACCGAAGAATCCGGCACCCGGCACCGCACAGCGGAACGTACAGCCCTCCAAACTGGCTACCCCGTCATCTCGGTAAGCCAGTCGATGAGCATCGCCAGCGTCTACGCTAGCGGCACCAGACATGTCCTCGACGACTCCGCCACCATCCTCTCGCGCGCCAACCAGGCAATCGCCACCCTCCAGCGGTATAAGCACCGGCTAGACGAGGTCACCCGGGCGCTCGCAGTAGAGGAAATCGACGACTTCGTCAGCCTCCGCGACGCACTACTGGTTATCCAGCGACTCGAAATGGTGCGCCGCATCTCGGTAGAAATCGACCGCGATGTCATCGAACTTGGGGTTGACGGTCGCCAGATCGCCCTACAACTAGAGGAATACCTTGGCGGCAACGAACTGCAACGGCGCATGGTGCTTCGCGACTACCTAAGCGCTCCAGAACATCCAGACGAGCCGACCGTCGATAAGGCGCTAGCGGCTCTCGAAGGCATTTCTGATGGCGCACTGCTCGATCTCCCCGAGTTGGCTCACCTACTCGGCTACAGCAGATCTGTGGAAACCCTCGACACTTCTGTAACACCGCGCGGATATCGTTTCCTTACGCAACTCCCCAAGGTTCCATTCACTCAAGTTGAGCAGCTCGTGCGCACATTCGGGAACCTTCAAGCCCTGCTTGCCGCTAGCCCAGAAAAATTCCGCTCCGTAGAAGGAATTAGCTCTTTCCGTGCCCGAATGCTTGCTGAAGGCCTAACCCGGTTGGCGGGTTCAACTCTCGAAGAACGGTTCTAGTTCATTCGCCTGGCGGCGACGGTTCAATTTCAGGTTCAGGTTCAGGTGCGTTCGGATCAAAAACCGAGAACGTCACTGGTTCCGCCGATACCTCACCCACCTGGGTAAACAACCGGTATTCGCCGGGCTCAACGGTTTGCCGAGCGCCCGAACAACCTGGGGAAGAATTGGTACCCGACCATGTGATTGCGAACGCCGCCTGGTCCCCCGGAGCCAAAGTCCACACATCACGACCCGTCGCGGGAGAACAGTCAGTATTGACCCAAATTCGGCGGTCACCTTCAACGCTGCGCACCGACACCTGTTTCACTGCCGGTCCGAGGTCGCGGGCACAAGTCGTATCGCCAATGTTGGTGATCACCATCCCGAATCGGGGCTGGTCACCTACCGGGTACTCAGTTCGGTCCACCGTGGCACGCACCGCCATCGCAGAATCAAGGCACGGCCCCTCCGCGATCTTAGGTTCGTCGTCAAAGTCATCGTCTTCTTCGAGGACTTCATCAAACTCGTCGTCGGCGTCAAGACTTTCGTCATCGCCGCTTTCGTCATCGTCTTCGTCCGGTTCATCAGTTGCTTCGACCAACGCCTGTGGATCGGAGTTGTCGCCTGATCCGGCGCCTAGTACCAGCCGCACGGCAAAGAACAGGCCCACAGCAAGAACGATGACGAGGAAGAGAACAATCACTGCGGCGGCAATTCTGCGTCGCCGATACACCTCGGGCGGGTGAGGAAGACGCCGAGGCGGCCGAGGTGAGCGGTAACCAGGATCGGACACGTGACCTACCGTATGCCCGAACGTGATCCACCGGGTTGACCGCGCTAGGTGTGTCGCCCTGTGAGTTACATCAACATTGTTTTATTCCGACGAAACAGGTGCTCCGTCATCGATGTCAGTATCACCGACATCGCCAACGACGCTACGCAGTTTCACTTGGCCTTCGGCGAGTTTGTACGTCACACCAACAATGGCGCAGCGGCCATCCGCCACTCGGTCAGCGACCACCCGCGACCGCGCAAGCAGTAGCTCCGACGTTTCGCGAACGTGCTGTGCTTCAAAATCGTCAATATGACTAAAGCCTCGCTGCCGAGCCCGCAGCAACGACGGCGTTACTCGCTCCACCACGTCACGCACAAAACCTGGGGGTACGTCTCCACCTTCGAGCGCCTGCAGTGCTGCAGCAACCGCCCCGCACCGATCGTGCCCAAGCACGACAATCAATGGCACATCGAGAACGCCGACCCCGTATTCAACCGACCCTAAGACTGCGGAGTCGACGACGTGTCCGGCGGTCCGGATCACAAACATCTGGCCCAGACCTTGATCGAAGATGATCTCAGCGGCCACTCGCGAATCGGAACAACCAAACAGCACCGCTGTGGGGTGCTGGGCTTCTACGAGTTTCGCGCGATCATCTATACCCTGGCTAGGGTGCATAGGTGATCCACTGACAAAACGAAGGTTTCCCTCCTTGAGGGACTTCCATGCAGATACCGGGTTCGACGAGGGCATGTGACCATTGTGCACTGCGCATTCGTGCAATTCGCACACGTTCTCGACGAAAACCGCGGTGCACAAAAAATTTATCCCTGCTGATCAGGTAAAACAACTGCCCCAGGACAAGGTGTGAAAAGTTCGTGAAATCGGAACCACCAACCCCAAGGTTTGCCGCTGAGGTGCTCGTAACGTGGTTTCGCAAAGAAGGCCGTGAACTCCCGTGGCGCGAGCCTGATGTGAGCCCGTGGCACATACTGGTGAGCGAGATTATGTTGCAGCAAACCCCCGTGTCGCGAGTTGCTCCAGTGTGGCAACAGTGGGTGACGCGGTGGCCTTTGCCGTCGACGATGGCCGCTGAATCTCCCGCAACTGTGGTGCGTGCCTGGGGAAAGCTGGGGTACCCCCGTCGCGCGTTGCGCTTGCACGATTGTGCGCGCACTTTGGCCGAAGAATTTGATGACCAAGTTCCGAGCGATATCGACGTACTTCTCACGCTTCCTGGGGTGGGTGCCTACACCGCTAGGGCCGTGGCGTGCTTCGCCTACGGACAGTCCGTACCTGTTGTGGACACCAACGTCCGCCGGGTGATTGCCCGCGCAGTGCACGGCCAGGCGGAGCCCGGTAACCCATCAACCAATCGAGATTTGCGAGATGCAGCTGCCCTCATCCCAGAGATTGACGGGGATATATTTTCGGCCGCATTGATGGAACTCGGCGCTGTTACGTGCACGGCCAGGAACCCGGACTGTGCTCGCTGCCCTTTACCGCATTGCGCCTGGGTCGCTGCTGGTCGCCCACCATATGAGGGCCCGCCACGAAAGACACAAGGATTCGCAGGGACAGACCGTCAAGTCCGGGGTCGGATTATGGACGTTCTCCGAACTGCCTCAGGCCCCGTTGATCGTTCACGGATCGACGCGGCGTGGTTGACGGATACAACTCAGCGAGACCGGGCGCTTCTGTCCCTTCTCACTGACGGGCTCGTCGAGCAAACAATGGATGGGCAATTCGCCCTCGTTGGTGAAGGCGAAAGCTAGAGCCGCCGGGTGGCATCGTCTAGATCGTCGCTGCCCAGATCGTCGCTGCTGAGGCCGTCAAGAAAAGCTTCGACAGCACCGCGGAACTGGGCGGGGGCTTCGTCGTGAATCAGATGCGCAGCGCCCTGAACCTTGTGATAGTAGGTGGGCGCACCGCGTTCGATTGATGCCATCTGCTTCATCTGGCCTGGGATGGTGAGTGTGTGCTCACCTTCCAGCAGCAACGCTGGTGCACTGGTGGAGCTCCACTGTTTCCAGTAGTCGCGAGTACCCCAATGTTGCGCGATGTTTCGCCACGTGTTGATGTGCCCGTGAAGCCGCCAACCGTGTTCTGTTTTGTCGAAAGAGTGAAGAAAATACTCCCCCGCAACGGGTCCGAACAGGTCGTACACTTCCCCAGCGTCGCTGAACTCCGTGGGCCACGAGTTGAACCACGCGTCCCACGGCTGGGTTGTACGCCCTCGGTAATCGGGGCACATGTCTTCGACCACAACTGCCTTGACACTGTTGGGATGGCAGGCAGCCACGCACCACGCATGGAGCCCGCCCATCGAGTGGCCGATCAGAACGGCCGGTTCGCCCATGGTCGCGAGTTGTTGTGCAATGTCGTCGACAAAGTATTCGGTTGCAACAGCGGCGTCCGTTTCGCTGCCTGTATCCGCACCACGGTGAAATGGTGCGTCGTATGTGTAGACGTGGCCGTATGAGCGCAACCACGGAACGCACGCATCCCAGGTTCTTCCTCGCCCCATGAGTCCATGCAATAGCAGGATTGGGGTTCCGTGTCCGCCATGGTCGTAGAGCACAGTTTCGTACCTTACGCGAGTAGTATCGCGCCATGGCTGTCGTGAAGATCAATGCAATTGAAGTTCCCGAAGGTGCTGGCGCAGAGCTGGAGAAGCGTTTTGCCGCACGCGCTGGAGCAGTGGAAAATTCACCGGGTTTTCTGGGATTTCAACTCCTTCGCCCCGTCAAGGGTGAAACGCGATACTTCGTTGTCACCCAGTGGGAATCCGAGGAGGCATTCAAGGAGTGGTCCGAAGGGCCAGCTCGGGCCGCCCATGCGGGGAAACCTGGCGAGCAACGCCGCCCCGTCGCCACTGGCGCCTCGTTGCTTGAGTTTGAGGTAGTTCTCGACGTTGCGCCGCCGAGTTAATTCTTAGCCACAAAAACTGAAAGTGAACATCGCGGTGCAGTGGCGCTCGTCTGAATAACGAATTAAGCAGAAAGTTCGCACCACGCGGAAACAAAAGCACGCCTTTTCTCGCTAGCAACATACCCTCAAGGTGAAGTAGAGACTGTGCGGGCACGATTTCCGTTCACAAACGGCAGCGCCCTGCACTCCAGGAGGGCGCCGAAGTGAGCAAGCATCCAGGTTCTCGCCGCGCTGCCGCCGCCCTGTGCGGTGCAACCATCGCCTGCGCTCTCGGAATTACGCAATCAACAGCTATTGCCGAGCCCCTACCTGACGATCATGTAGCGCACATGGCAGCGCAATTCCCGGAAGTTCCCGCCGATGTCGCTGTCGATGACGTTTCACGGAGCATCCTGCACCTTATCCACGCCGATGAGCCCGTCACTGTAGAAATTGTCGCCGCCGAGCTGTCCCCCGCCGATCCGAGCATCTCCGAGATTCTCGCCAATACACTAGAGCGCCTCCGGACCACTGGACCTTATGAAGTGCTGGGCTACTCAAGCACCGAGACTCGAGGTACAGCGCAAGTCATCAGTCCGCTTGGTGTGCGGTTTGATCTTCGCATCGAATCCACAGGTGACGGCGAATTCAAAAGCATGCTCATTCGCCCACACACCCCTCGCATTGTTGAGCTCGACGAGTTGGCGTCCACGCTTGACATGTTCGGGACCGATTACTCAGTTCTCGCTGCCCGCATCGATGAAACAAGCTGCGAAAAAACCTACGGCATTCATACAGACACCGTTCTTCCTTCAGCTACATTGCCTGCGCTACAAACACTCAGCGCGCTCAGCGAAAGCATCGCTGCAAATGATGTGCACTGGGATGACACTCTGGACTTTCCTTCATTGATGCAGCCAGACGTGACACCTGACGAAGACAACGGCGATGCGGAAACGGTAAAAGCAACCATTCGGGAGGCCGCGACTCGCACTGTCACGGCAAACGACGCTGTGGCACACGAAGCGCTGTGTGAAAGGATCGGAGTTACCGCTGGTGAAGCGGATAATGCCACCGCACCCGCATCGCAAGTGGACCTGTGCAACGCGTATGCGCGACTCCTCAGTGGTGACGAAGCAATGGCGGCGATCCTCACCCACGCACCCGGCACCGATACACCAAGCACCGATACAACCAGCTCCGATGTGGCGAGCCCCCATTGGCGCACCATGCACAATGCAACCCACGAGGCTGTGGGCACCTACACCGAGACCTGGGTCCTCACAGACACCGACGGCGACATGTGGTACTTCGGCCTACATCAGTCAACTGAACACGAAATCGGACTTGTCGAACAATTGTTCAGCAGCAAAGTCGCCAGCGACATTTTGGGTGTTGAGCCGAGGACACAAGTTCACATCGGCTCACACCCACCTACCGAGCCAATGACTAGTGAAGCTTCGCCTCAAGGCTGATTTCGACGCCAGCCAACGCCTTGCTCACTGGGCACCCGGCCTTCGCTGCGGCTGCGGCTTCTTCAAATGCTGCGGCGCTAAGCCCGTCAACTTCACCGCGGACGGTGATCTTGCTTGTTGTAATCCGAAATCCACCGCTGGGGTCAGGACCCAAACTCACGTCTGCACGAACTTCAAGATTCTGCGGGGTTCCGCCTGCCTCTGCGATCTGCGCCGACAGAGCCATCGCGAAGCATGATGAATGCGCAGCGGCGATCAACTCTTCAGGACTAGTGGTGCCGTCAGCTTCATCAGCCGCCCTTTTCGGGAACGACACATCAAAACGGCCCACACCGGAACTGGTGAGCTCAACGGTTCCGCCGCCTTCTTGCAGAGTGCCATTCCATGCGGTCCTAGCGGAACGAGTAGGCATGTGTTTCCTTTCCTAGATTTTCGGGCCACGACTTCTGGGCCACGATTTCTGGGCCACCAAACGCGGCCACATACACCAGTGTCGCGCAATCCCTCGGGAGCGCAAGGGAGTTCCAGGTTTTCAGTATGTTTGCGCTTTGCGGAACGCTTAGACTTTCGGAGTGCTTTTACCGAGATTGCGTGATCGTGTAGCCCTGCTTGTTGTGATAACCGCGACGACGGCGCTTGTCAGTGGCGGTACGACGGCGGCGACCACAACCGCACCCCTCCCCTCTACGAACCCGTGCATCACCGCTGATCTGAACCCTCGCATTGCCACGCTCGCGGACCCAGATGGCATTACGGGATCGACGACACTTGAGCGGCTTGAAAGCGCAGTAGAGCGCCACACCGCCGTCACTGAGCTTCTTGTTGATCACGTGGACCGCCGTGGACTTTTTTCAGTCGGTCTAGATGCTGTTGAGCACGCTGCCGTGATGCCTATGCAAAGAAACGAACATGAGTTCGTTGACCAAGAATGGGCAGCGCGCTTAAGCCTCGACCTTCTCACCAGGTATCTGGCCAATCTGCATGCGGAAATGACTGGTGCGCCGGTGGAACCGCAGTGGCAGCGATTCTTCGAGCTCGCATCGGACTGCTCACAGTCCCCCGAACATGCGGCGATGGCCGGCTACAACGCGCACATCACAGTTGATCTTGCGTATTCGGTCAGTGTGGCCGGAACTCGGGATCACCACGCATTCGACTTCTTTCGCATCGTTGACCAGATAGCGCTGCACGGAAACTCAATCATCGACAGCACTCGTTCCGCGTATGGGGCGGATCTCGGTCCGTTGTGGAGTGGTTTCTTTATTGGCGACGCGGTTGACTCTGTAGTCGGCGAGGGCGTGGGTACTACAGCAATGCTTCGCATCGCCGATGTCGGTTATAACAGCTTGACGTTGGCACATGGGTTTGCGTTACAACACCAGCCAACAGAGGTGGAGGCGCGTCATCGGATTCATGGTTTATGGGGAACCATCGATCAGGTTCTTGGCGGCCTAAATTATGTGGGCAGTTTATGACGCTTGACCGCTTCTAGCGGCTGCGCGAAACACGAAAGGGGCTGGACACAATTTCTGTGTCCAGCCCCTCATTGTGTTGTCGCCGAACCTACTCGGTGGAGTCGTCAGCTGCGGTTGCGCTGTCAACGCCTGCCGTGGCGACTGCCGGTTCTGGTGTGTCGACTACAGGCACGGGGCGCTTCTTCGCCGTGAAGGTGAAGCGAGCATTTTCTCCGAGGCCCTTGCCGTCCCAGCCTTCAACATCGACGAGGATGACCTGTCCAGCTTCGATCTCGCCGAACAGAATCTTCTCCGACAGTTGATCTTCGATCTCACGCTGGATGGTTCGACGCAGCGGTCGTGCACCAAGCACTGGGTCGAAGCCACGTTTCGCGAGCAGCGACTTAGCCTGGTCCGTGACTTCGAGAGTCATGTCCTTTTGCTTAAGCTGCGTTTCCACGCGGTTCGTCATGAGGTCGACCATTTGGATGATCTGATCTTGAGTCAACTGGTGGAAGACAATCACATCGTCGATACGGTTGAGGAACTCTGGCCGGAAGTGCTTCTTGAGCTCGTCGTTGACCTTGAGTTTCATCCGCTCGTAGTTGGATTCTTCACCCGTACCTGATGTGAAGCCCAGCCCGACGGCCTTCGAAATGTCGGACGTACCGAGGTTGGAGGTGAAGATGAGAACAGTGTTCTTGAAGTCCACTGTTCGTCCCTGACCATCGGTGAGGCGTCCGTCTTCGAGCACCTGCAGGAGCGTGTTGTAGATCTCCTGGTGTGCCTTTTCGATTTCGTCGAAGAGCACAACCGAGAACGGCTTGCGGCGTACCTTCTCCGTGAGTTGGCCGCCTTCTTCGTAGCCGACGTAGCCGGGAGGCGCACCGAACAGTCGCGAAGCGGTGAACCGGTCGTGGAACTCACCCATGTCGATCTGGATGAGTGCATCGTCATCGCCGAACAGGAAGTTCGCGAGCGCCTTGGACAATTCGGTTTTACCCACACCGGATGGCCCAGCGAAGATAAATGAACCGGATGGGCGTCGTGGATCTTTCAGCCCGGCCCGAGTACGACGGATAGCCTTGGATACGGCCTTCACGGCATCTTCTTGCCCAATGATGCGCTTGTGAAGTTCGTCTTCCATGCGCAGCAAACGTGAGGTTTCTTCCTCCGTCAGCTTGAACACCGGGATGCCTGTCCAGTTGGATAGCACCTCAGCGATCTGTTCGTCGTCGACGCTAGCAACGACATCTAGATCACCTGAACGCCACTGCTTTTCACGCTCGGCACGCTGCGCGACAAGTTGCTTCTCCTTGTCGCGAAGGTTTGCGGCCTTCTCGAAATCTTGCGCATCGATCGCCGACTCTTTTTCACGGCGAGCATCCGCGATGCGCTCATCGAATTCGCGAAGGTCTGGTGGAGCAGTCATTCGGCGGATACGCATCCGCGCACCGGCCTCATCGATCAAGTCGATTGCCTTGTCGGGCAAGAACCTGTCGTTGATGTAACGATCGGCCAGGGTTGCTGCGGCAACGAGTGCCCCATCCGAGATTGAAACCCGGTGGTGGGCTTCGTAGCGATCCCGTAGGCCCTTCAGGATTTCGATGGTGTGTTCCACCGAAGGCTCGCCAACCTGGACCGGCTGGAATCGACGCTCGAGTGCGGCGTCCTTTTCGATGTATTTACGGTACTCGTCAAGTGTGGTGGCACCAATGGTCTGAAGCTCACCTCGAGCGAGTTTCGGCTTCAAGATCGATGCGGCATCAATTGCGCCCTCCGCAGCACCGGCACCCACGAGTGTGTGAAGTTCGTCGATGAAGAGAATGATGTCGCCGCGGGTGTTGATTTCCTTGAGCACCTTTTTCAGGCGTTCTTCGAAGTCACCACGGTAACGACTGCCCGCCACGAGAGACCCGAGGTCGAGGGTGTAAAGCTGCTTGTCCTTCAGCGTCTCAGGAACCTCACCATTAACGATGGACTGAGCTAGGCCTTCAACAACAGCCGTTTTACCCACACCGGGCTCACCGATGAGGACGGGGTTGTTCTTGGTGCGCCGTGAGAGCACCTGCATGACGCGCTCGATCTCTTTTTGACGGCCGATGACCGGATCGAGCTTCCCTTCCATCGCCGCCTGCGTCAGGTTGCGACCAAACTGGTCAAGGACCAGTGAGGTTGACGGCGTACCGGCCTCACCTCGGCCAACCCCAGCTTCCGCGGGTTCTTTCCCTTGGTAGCCCGACAGCAATTGAATGACTTGCTGGCGCACCCTGTTGAGGTCAGCGCCAAGCTTGACGAGCACTTGCGCCGCTACGCCTTCACCCTCGCGGATAAGACCCAGCAAGATGTGCTCAGTGCCAATGTAGTTATGCCCCAGTTGCAGCGCCTCGCGAAGGCTCAGTTCCAGAACCTTTTTGGCGCGCGGGGTGAATGGAATATGACCAGAGGGGGCCTGTTGCCCTTGGCCAATGATTTCTTCAACTTGGTTGCGAACGGCCTCGAGTGAAATCCCGAGAGACTCCAGAGACTTGGCAGCAACGCCTTCACCCTCATGGATGAGGCCAAGCAGGATGTGCTCAGTGCCAATGTAATTGTGGTTGAGCATCCTGGCTTCTTCTTGAGCCAGGACGACAACGCGCCGTGCGCGATCGGTAAACCTCTCGAACATCGCTCTCCCTCACACTCCTCGTTAGGCCCGGACGCTAGCCGCGATGACTGTCGCCTTCGCATGCCGTCGCTGAATCCGGCACTCCGGTCCTTGCCGCGCATCCCCACTCTAGTAGCTGATAGCGAACCGCGACGTCGCACTACGTTGATCGGCACCGACTCATATCCATCGAACGCTACGGTTTGAGCGCCCTACAACTGACGGAACTACAACCGCACACCATCTCAACCTTGTGTTTTACCCTTACTAACTGCAATAACGCAGTGGTCTCCTAGTTCGTTCCAGGTGCCGCTACGCCTACAGAGAACACGTTGCGTCCACTTGAACACAAGGCCGCAACTGAGCAACCGACTCTCAGGGAAAATTTATTCCAGCGGCCCCGATTACAAGCTCGAAAGTTGCCACCACCTTGCAATCCAGTAAATGACGGTTTTAATAATAAAGATGATTTACGTCAGCTTTAGCTGACAATACGTACAAATAGCACACGGGCCGATGCTTAACAGCATCGGCCCGTGTGCTACCGAGTACGCAGAATTAAATCTGCCGTAGATCATCAGTTAGCGTTGTTATAAGCCTCAGTCACTTCAGCGGAGATGCGCCCGCGGGCTGAAACTTTGTACCCGTTCTTGCGAGCCCATTCACGGATAGCTGCACTTTGTTCACGATCGAGATTAGCGCGAGCTTTGGGCGAAGAGCCCACCGCGCGACGAGTTTTACGTCCAGCGAGGCGTCGTGCATGCGAAACCCAAACTTCCATCTGTTCACGCAGTTTTGCCGCATTGTCAGAGGAAAGGTCGATCTCATACGTCACACCATCAAGCCCAAATTCGACAGTCTCATCCGCTGGTGCGTCCTGATCGAGGTCGTCTATCAGGGTTACTGTCACCTTTTGCGCCATAAGTAATTACCTCTCTCATCGTCTGTCGCACGCAACGCTGCCGCGCGTGCTACGCACCGTTAAATCTGTTTTGATTCGCGAACAAAAAAGATTTGGCGTCAAATCCGATCATAGAGTGAATTAGCCTTTTTTACCAAGCGGACGCACAATCGGGAACAGGATTGTTTCTCGGATTCCAAGTCCAGTCAACGCCATTAGTAGTCGGTCGATTCCCATGCCTGTACCAGTGGTGGGCGGCATGCCGTGTTCCATTGCGGCCAAGAAATCTTCATCGAGAACCATCGCTTCATCATCACCAGCGGCCGCTAGGCGAGCTTGATCAACAAAACGCTCACGCTGAATTACTGGATCAACTAACTCGGAATACCCCGTGGCCAACTCGAATCCACGCACGTAGAGGTCCCATTTTTCGGTCACTCCGGCCTGGGTCCTATGCTGCCTTGTCAACGGCGACGTCTCGACCGGAAAATTCCGAACAAATGTGGGGGCGTGCAAGTGGTCACCAATCAGGTGCTCCCATATTTCCTCGACCAACTTGCCGTGGCCATACCCTTTACCTTCTGGGATTTCGAACCCAACACGAGCCGCGATTGCTCGCAACTGTTCGACAGAAGTAACCGGCGTCACCTCTTCACCCAATTTTTCGGATAATGAGGGGTACATTTCCATCGTTTGCCACTCACCATCAATATCGTAAGTGGAGCCATCAGCCAGAATAATCTGACGCGTACCGAAAGCGGCGTCGGCTACTTCTTGAACAACTTCCCGGATCATACGGGCAGAATCGTCATACGTTCCAAATGCCTCATATGTCTCCAACATTGCAAACTCCGGCGAATGGGAAGAATCTGATCCCTCATTACGGAAGTTCCTGTTGATCTCAAACACCCGATCAATACCACCAACAACACAACGCTTCAGGAAAAGTTCCGGCGCGATGCGGAGGTAGAGGTCCATGTCCAGCGAGTTCGAATGCGTTACGAATGGGCGAGCTGCTGCGCCACCGTGCAATGTTTGCAGCATAGGTGTCTCAACCTCAAGGAAATTGCGACGCTCAAGCGCGTTTCGCAACTCACGAACCACCGCCACACGTTTGCGAGCCATGTCACGAGCTTCTGGTCGCACAATCAAGTCCACGTACCGCTGACGGATGCGCGATTCTTCATTTAGTTCTTTAAAAGTCACTGGAAGGGGTCGTAGCGCTTTAGACGCCATCTCCCAGCGATCAGCCATCACACTCAACTCGCCTCGGCGTGAACTAATGATCTCTCCGCGTAGCGACACGATGTCACCAAGGTCGACATCAGATTTCCAAGATGCGAGCGCCTCGTCACCGACTACAGCAAGGCTTAGCATTGCCTGCAACTGTGTTCCGTCGCCCTCTTGCAGAACGGCAAAACACAGCTTGCCCGTATTACGGATGAACATGACACGTCCGACAATGGCAGCCACCTCACCTGTGGACGCCCCTGCTTCAAGGGATGCGTACTTTTCCCTGATTTCACTCAGCGTATGAGTGCGCTCCACAGATACTGGGTATGCCTCTCGACCTGAGCCAAGGAGACGGTCACGCTTCTCTCTCCGGATCCGCAGCTGCTCAAATTCATCAGCAGCAGCAGGAGTTTTCACGTCGGACACAGGTCCAGCGGAAGTGGGAGTAGTAGATTCGGTCGCGTTTTGCGCCGACGACAGGTTCTCGGATTCTCGGGCAGCACTCACGAGAGTTCAGGATAGTGGCTAAGGCGCGAACATTCCGCATCGAGCGCTAAAGGCACAATGCGAACTCACTTAATGAGCGGCCATTACTGCTGCATCACGATGATTGTGGATGCCGCCGATAATGACGTCGAACACTAAATTTTCAGCCAACGCCGCGAACCCGCCTGCCATTGAGCGGGAATACACCAGCCCTCGCTGCCGCAATTCGCGAACGATTTCAGCAGCCACAGCACCATCTGAACTCACAATGATCCATTCAACGTCGGTGCTCGCTACGCTCCTGAGCCTCAGCGCACTTGCCGGATCCAAGCGGTGAATGGCGAGGTCCGCATCTATAGCGATGGCTCCGAGCAGCGGTCCTTGAGATGTTCGCTCTTCTTGCGACCGTACATCCACCACACGGGCTCCCCGGCGCACGGCCTGCGGAACATCAACCGGGTGGATTACGTCAGCGTGTGCGTCCTGTGCGGGTGCCCCGCCAACGGCGACGCTGTGCACCGCAAAGGTCGACTCCGAACTCTCGCCAGCCTTAAATGCCCGCATGCTTCCTGCTGCAAACGAAACCTGAGCACCGGGGGAAAGCTCACGCTGCAATTGACCGCCACGGTTCCAGCGTTCAAAGCTCAGAGCGCCAGACAATAATGTGATTGCCTCCGCAGGCAAGGCGGCCTGCCTGTAGGTCGGGGCCGCATTGTGCCATTGCACCAACCACACTTCGGCTTCGTCGTCTGCATGGAGCAACCAGCGGCGATGGTGCGCGTTTAGTTCTTCCCGAAAGTAGCGTGCATCGCCGTCGAGGACAGCGTCGGCGTACTCATCGGCGAGGGCTAGGAGTTTCGTCAGCTTTGTTATGGACAGATCGTGCGAGAAGGAATCCACACGTGACGACGCATTGGTGGCCTGAACAGCCAAAGGGGTAGACATTTTTTCTCCGGTTAGGTCAACAAAAGTGGGCGCGTGGAAAGTTAGCGCTGACAACACTTCTGAAGACAACACGCTGCACGCCGTGAAGCGGGTGCGAGTGCGTGTACGAAGAACATGCCATTAGTGTGCCACACCAGTCCGAGAAGCGGAATCATTTGTGTCGGCGGCCATAAATTTCAGTTACGGCACTAACTGATACTGCGAGCGCCACCGATAGGGACGCGCGAGGGATAACTCCCGCGTTGTGTGCGGCGCGATGACGCCTGGTTACGTTCGAATACCATCCGCAAGCCACTTATGGTCAGGTGGGGATGGTGGGTCATCACGGTGTCGCATTCGTCGATCACCAGTGTCGCGAGCCCACCAGTGGCAATGACAAAACTGTTTGCGTCCGTGAAATTAAGTTCTTTACGAATGCGGCGAATAATTCCGTCTACTTGCCCAGCGAATCCGTAGACGAATCCGGACTGAAGGCACTCGACGGTGTTCTTTCCGACGACGGATCGGGGCCGCACCATCTCTACCTTGCGTAGAGCTGCAGCACTCCCAGCTAGTGCGTCGACTGAAATCTCAATGCCTGGCGCTATGGCGCCGCCGAGGAACTCACCGCGTTCCGAGATTGCGTCAACGCTGGTCGAGGTACCGAAATCAACGACGAGCCCCGCAGTTCCGTAAAGCCGGTGCGCCGCAAGTGCGTTAACTACGCGGTCTGTGCCCACTTCTTTCGGGTTGTCGACATGAAGCGGAACTCCCGTTTTCACACCGGGTTCAACCAAAATGTGCGGAATTTCTGGCCAATACCTTTCGACCATAATGCGCAATTGCCTCAGCACCGATGGCACGGTCGATAGCCCTGAAATGCCGGTTATCCGCCCTGCAAGCGGCCCGAGAAGCCCACGTACCGTCAGCGCAAGTTCATCAGCTGTGGATTGCGGATCTGTCCGCACGCGCCAGTCAGCGACGATTTGTGCGTTGTCACCAGTTCCGTCGAATAGACCGAGAACTATGTTTGAGTTTCCGACATCGATGGCGAGAAGCACGATCAGGCCACGTTCGGAACAGCTGGATCAGCTGGTTTGCGCGGTGACTTCAACCCAGAACCTGCAGGCGCGTGAGCAGGGTCGTCGCCGATTTCGATTTGTGAGTTCGAGTCGTCGACAAACACCACGCGTGGCTGGTACTCGCGAGCTTCAGCATCGGTCATGACACCGTACGCAATGAGAATCACCAGGTCGCCGGGGTGGACGAGGTGCGCCGCAGCGCCATTAATGCCGATGACACCAGTGCCACGCTCACCAGCGATGACATAAGTTTCAAGCCGCGCACCGTTATTGATATCGACGATCGTGACTTTTTCGCCCTCCAGGAGATCAGCGGCGTCGAGTAGGTCCGAGTCAACGGTTACTGAGCCAACGTAGTGCAGGTCGGCTTGGGTGACGGTTGCGCGGTGGATTTTCGATTTAAGCATCGTGCGGTACATATTTTTCTCCGTTCAGCTGTGGACTGGTGCCGATGTCGTGGATGAATGAGCGAAAGTCGGTGACACGACGAGCCCTACATTGTCGATGAGTCGAGTTGTTCCCAGCTTCGCTGCAATAAGCAACCGGGCCGGTCCCCCATCGGGTGGTAGTTGCGTTAAGTCAGAGCTTCGGAGTTCGAGATAGTCGACCTCCACCATGGGGGTAGCAGCGAGCACTTTCTGTGCGGCCGAAAGAACCGCTTCCGCTCCGCTGTGCCCCGCATGCGCCCCAGCCACAAGTGCGGCAGAGAGGACAGTCGCACACTGTCGTTCTTCGTCACTCAGAAACGTGTTGCGTGAACTCAGGGCAAGACCATCGGGCTCACGCACTGTGGGTACACCCACAATCCGGACTTCCATGTTGAGGTCTCGCACCATTTCGCGAATCAGCGTTAATTGCTGGTAGTCCTTCTCGCCGAAGAACGCCACGCTGGGTTTGCAGATAAGCAGCAGCTTTGCGACGACGGTGAGCATGCCTGCAAAGTGTCCTGGACGGCTTTGCCCTTCAAGTACGTCGCCGAGGGGCCCGGGGTGGACTGTGGTCCGACGCTGCTCTGGGTACATATCGGTGACGGTTGGCGCGAAAACAAGTTCGACGCCTTCGTCTCTTAGCATCTCCACGTCTGCGTCCAAGGTACGTGGGTACTTGTCTAGGTCCTCATTTGCGCCGAACTGCAATGGGTTCACAAAGATGGACACGATGACCACGGAGTTTGGTGTCCGCTTGGCGTGGCGAACAAGTTCAATATGGCCCGCGTGCAGGGCGCCCATGGTTGGAACGAGCACGACCTGGCGGCCTGTGTGGCGTAGGGCCTTGGAAATACGGGCAATCGTTTCTGGACTGTGGTGAATCCGTAGTTCGCCCCGGCAGTACATCGCCGATGGTGCTGTCGCGGTCATTCGGGCAACCTTTCATTGAGGATTTCGAACATGCGAGCACCAGAACCCGAGCTCTGTGCAGTTCTCAGCGCCATCGCGCGATATCCGTCGGCAATCTCTGGGCTGGTGGTTGAAAGGGCATCTAGATGACGGGCAACTGTCTCGGCATCGTCCCTAGCGACCGGTCCTGTGAGCGCCGCGCGTCCGCGCCGGAGGACATTGTCGAGCGCCGCGGACAATAAGGGGGCGATGACTCGCTCGGCAACGTCTCGTGGAAGTTCGCTTACCGGATCTTGGCCCTCAAGTTCGGTGCCCTTGAGCGACTCACGGAGCGCCTCCACCGCGTCTGCTACCAAGGTCACGAGGTGGTTTGCGCCGTGTGCGAGCGCTGCGTGGTAGAGGGCGCGGTGAGCCTCTGTGATGCACACCGGCTCTGCGCCAAGCTCAAGCACTAGACCCTGGGCGATCGCGTATCCGATTTCGTCTGCTGCAGTGATACCGAAGCAAGCGCTCGACAGTCGGGGGGTGTCTTCCGAGGTTCCCATGAAGGTCATTGCTGGGTGCATCGCCAAGGGAAGTGCACCGCAGTCGGTCAAAGGCTGCAGCACGCTGATGCCGTGCGCGCCGGAAGTATGGGCGACGATCGTGCCTGGGCGCACCGCTTCACAGGCAGCCAGACCGGATACGAGCCCGGGAAGTTCAGTATCGGGAACAGCAAGAATGAGAAGTTCAGACATCGCCGCGATGTCGGGCGGCGGCATGATCTTTGCGTCGACAAGTCGGGTTTCTGCTCGGGCGATCGAGTCTTTCGACACGGCCGAACATGCAACGACGCAGTGTCCGACGGCGGCTAACGCCTCACCGAGTGCGGTGCCGACACGACCTGCTGATACAACTCCGACCGCTAGCCGCGCAGGCATAGGGTCGCGAGTGAGCTCTTTCGAGGTCACCTTTGTCCTCTCGTTCGTTCCAGTCCTGCCCTGCAGGTACCAGACGTGCCCACCTAGGATAGGCCGAGATGCGCCTCTTTCAGAAGAGTCCAGCTAGGTGAAGTTTGTCACCTCGTCTTCGCGTGTGCGGACGGCTGGTATTCCGTCTCGAACTCGGCGTCCACAACGTCTTGGTCATGTTGCTGCTCAGTACGACCAGGATCGGCGTCAGTAACGGCATTATCAGATACGACAAGCTCTCGGACGTCACCGTGTGGCTTTGCTGTCAGTTCACGGCGTGGGTCCGCTGTGTTGGAGATTGCGTACTCGATGTGCCCGCGCATGGATGCGAGTTCGTGCCGAAGAGCCGCGACTTGTTCCGCTGTGTCCGCTTGGCTTTCCGACTCAAGTTCGCGGCGGATCCTGGATTCCACAGTCATTTCGTGGCGGCGCCGCGCCGCGATTTCTCGCGATAGTTGAAGTTCATACACCACGCGCATGTCCCGAATTCGAGTCCGCTCCGCTTCGGCTTCCTTGCGGTATTTCGCTACGGCGAGAGCACCAAGAATTGCTGCCCACAGTGCTACGACAATTCCCATCCGCAGACCTTCGACGCTGTTGCTCGCTACGAGAAAACCACTCGCGACCAGTGTCAGCAGAAACAGCACACCAAGAATTACACTGTTCGGGCTTTTTCGTCTTCTGCGCCGAACTTTTGGTTGTCCCTCAACTGGCATAGCCCGAAAATACCGGCGCCCGCCGACCTGAGCTGTGAAGCATCCCGGCGCGTCTACTAACTGTTATCCGCTTGCGTTCGGTCTTCCTCATCATCGGTCGGTGTGCGGCACGCACGTTCGAGCAACAGCGCAGCTACGACGAGAACCGCAGCACCAATAGCGCCAATAATCGCACCCGGCAGGTCTTCGGTGGCCGCGCGTGTGACATTGAAGTCGGGGACGATAACGACCAGCACACCGACCCACAAGCCAGCTAGGGCAGCGCCGAGAAGCGCCGAGGCCTTCGCGAGCGCTACCGCTTGCGCCACCGCGAGAGGATGCAACAAAGTCGGGCCAATACCGATTCGTCGGCTTCGAACACGGTTCCTAATGAGTACAGCGCCCGCTAACTCTGCTGCTGCGACAAAGTACAGCGAGGCGCCGACGTACCAGCGCAAGGGCGGCAGACTCGTGTAGAACGACCGGGTCATCAACCAGCCGGCTATCGCGGCCGAAATCCCAAGAACGACGAGGTCACGAAATCTGGTCACGTGCACTGTCATCGCCCCAAATCGCGATTAAAACGCCGGACGTCGTTGCGATCTTCGAGGTCGGCGAGCACGTCACTAATCGTGCGGCCGTGAAGTTCAGCGGTCGGTTGCACCTCTGCCCACGGCACAAGAACGAAAGCCCTCAGGTGAGCGCGCGGGTGAGGCAGCACTAAATCTGGATGCGCACTCACCACGCCCTGTCCATTTGCTGTGCAGGCAATGACATCAACGTCCAGAGTCCGTGGACCCCAGCGAACCTCTCGTACGCGGTCTGCCCGTCGCTCACATTCTTGACCGAACCGAAGCCAGTCCCACGGTCCCCACGCTGGGTCACTAGCGATGATGATCGCGTTGAGAAAATCAGGTTGTTCCACCCCGCCCCATGGTGGGGTTACGTAGACGGACGACACAGAAACACATCGCTCGCCCAAACTTTCTACAACACTGGACAGGTGCCCCAGACGATCACCTTGGTTGGACCCAATCGACAGAACCGCTTCAGTCACGTTGTGCCCACCTCGCGGCGGGTGCGAGAAATAGCGACAGCAACATCGCGAAAGTCCAGAGGAATCGGAGCTGACGGCTTGTGGACGACGACGTCGACTCGGTTGACCCTCGCGTCTTCAAGCACAGCTTCAGCAATCACTGCGGCCAGCTTCTCGATGAGATTAAAGGGCGGACCTGCGACGATCTCGGCAACGGTATGCGCGATAGCACCATAATCCAACGTGTCATCTAGCGCATCTGTACGACCTGGAGCACTGAGGTCAGCGTAAACCGCAAGGTCTATGACGAAGTCTTGGCCGTCCTTGCGTTCGTGGTCGAACACGCCGTGAAAGCCCCGAACAGTGAGGCCCTTGAGTTCAATGCGGTCACTGCTTGTCACGGTTGCGCTCCTTGTTGCCATGCTTGTGCGACTGTGACGGCGTCAAGAGTCGATTGCGCGTCGTGCACACGCACTCCCCACGCTCCGTGTGCGGCAGCCAATGCTGACAACGCTGCTGTGGCGACGTCACGTTCGCTCACTTCCCGCGGGGTGCCGTCTGCCGCTGCGAGCAGCGAACCTAGAAAGCGTTTACGAGATGCCCCAACGAGGACGGGGAAACCGAGCCCAGCAAGGTGGGGCAATGCCCTGAGAAGAGCCCAGTTTTCGTCTGCTGTTTTGGCGAATCCGATGCCGGGGTCAAGGATCAGCGCAGTGGGGTCTACTCCCGCATGAACCGCGTAGTCCACCTGTGAAAGAAGCTCTGCGCTCACTTCGCTCACGATGTCGCGGTAGCCGTCGCGCCGTGTGCCCGAATCGTTCCCTCCGCTTGCGCGATGGACGAACTCGCCATTCGATCGCCAATGCATCAATATCCATGGCACCCCAGCATCAGCGACAACATGGGCCATGCGTGGATCTGCCTGGCCACCCGAGACATCGTTGACGATGCTCGCACCAGCGTTGATTGCAGCTTCCGCAACCTCGGCGCGCATGGTGTCAACGCTGACCACTACACCTTCGCTGGCAAGATCGCGGATGACTGGTACTACCCGTTCGGCCTCAAGACCGGGATCTACGCGAGTGGCACCCGGTCTTGTTGACTCTCCCCCGATGTCGATGATGTCAACGCCGAGGTTGCGCAGTTCGAGTCCCCGTTTCACTGCGCGTTCGCGATGGAGATACTCGCCGCCGTCAGAGAATGAGTCTGCGGTGACGTTTACGATGCCCATCACAATGCATCTGCCCACGTCTGGAATGCGGGGATGCTTCGGCGATTCTGTGCGATTCAGACTTCGTCCCTCACTTCCGCAGAATCAGATCGAGGGCCTCCGCGCGTGACACAGCACTGGTCTTGAGGATGCCTCGCACCGCTGAGGTTGTGGTGGTTGCACCGGGTTTACGAATCCCCCGCATTGCCATGCACAAGTGTTCGGCTTCGATAACAACAATGGCGCCGCGCGGCTCTAATTTTCGCATCATTGCGTCAGCGACCTGGCTGGTGAGCCGTTCCTGCACCTGTGGTCGTTTGGCATATAGGTCGACTACGCGGGCAAGTTTTGACAGTCCGGTGACGCGTCCTGTGGCACCCGGGATGTAACCCACGTGTGCAACACCGTGGAAGGGAACGAGGTGGTGTTCGCAGGTGGAGTACATCGGGATGTCTTTGACGAGTACTAACTCGTCGTGGCCCTCGTCGAACGTGGTGTCGAGCACGGCGTCAGGGTCGGTGTGCAGTCCGGCAAAAAGCTCGGCGTATGCGCGCGCGACCCTTGCCGGTGTGTCGGCTAGACCTGGGCGGGTGGGATCCTCCCCTACGGCGAGGAGTAATTCCCGCACTGCCGCCTCTGCGCGAACTTGGTCGAAACTACCCGTAGCAGGAACGATCTCACGTTCAGTCACGCTGATTCCCGTCGGCTTGATGCTGCCCAATGTCGTTTTCTGGAGCACTATTGTTTTGCTCGCTGTCCCGTTTCTGGCGAGGTGGCCAGCCGGGGGCCGACCATCCTTCAGGCTCGCCATAATGTGGCCGACTCGGGGTACCACGGTTTGCGGGACCCCACTTAGTCGCACCGGGTGCGGGACGCGGATCACCGTGCACGTAGCTAGGCGGCGTGCCATTCGGGTTGTGAGCACCGACATTGGCGAGGGAAGCATTGCCGTTGTCGCTGTGTTCGCTCGCGTCGCTTCCGTTGCGGGAGTCAACCGTTTCGGGGTCGACATCCTCAGCTTCGGTCACTTTGGGTGCGGTCACTCTGGGTTCGGTCACTTCGGGTTCGGGTGGCCAAGGCTCACCGCGTTCTTTCGCGAGCTCACCTGGAGTCTTGATCGGGGGCCGTGCTGACGGCTTCCGATTACCGAAGTCATTGAACTCTGTGATGCGGGGGCGTTTTTCGACACCACCGAGGATGCGCTCAAGGTCTTTACGATTGAGCGTTTCTTTTTCCAGCAACTCCTTGGCCAGGTGGTCAAGTTCGTCCCGGTAGTCATCAAGAATTTGCCACGCCTCCGTGTGCGCAGCTTCGATAAGTCGTCGCACTTCTTCGTCGATATCGCGGGCAATTTCGTGGCTGTAGTCCGGCGCCATTCCCATGGTGCGCCCCATGAATGGGTCGCCGTGTTCCTGGCCGTATCGCACTGCCCCGAGTCGAGGACTCATGCCGTATTCGGTAACCATCGCCCGGGCGATCTTGGTTGCTTGATCAATATCTGAAGATGCGCCTGTGGTGGGTTCTTGGAAAACCAGTTCCTCGGCAGCACGCCCACCCATTGCGAATACAAGGCGAGCGATCATTTCTGACCGAGTCATCATGGACTTGTCGTCTTCGGGAACTGCGAGCGCGTGCCCGCCTGTCCGGCCTCGAGCAAGGATGGTGACCTTGTACACGGGAGTGAGGTCGGGCATCGCCCAACCAGCCAGGGTGTGACCACCTTCGTGATAAGCGGTGATCTTCTTCTCAAGTTCGCTGATGATGCGGCTCTTGCGCCGTGGGCCACCGATGACTCGGTCCACTGCCTCTTCAAGGGCTTCGTTCGTGATTTCGGTCGCCGCCTCACGAGCAGTGAGCAGCGCCGCCTCGTTCACCACGTTCGCCAAGTCTGCACCGGACATCCCGACTGTCCGTTTGGCCAGTGAGTCCAGGTCGATTCCGGGCGCCAGCGGCTTGCCCTGGGAGTGCACCTTCAGAATCGATCGTCTACCCGCAAGGTCAGGATTTCCTACCGGAACCTGGCGATCGAACCTTCCGGGGCGCAACAAGGCCGGGTCGAGAATATCGGGGCGGTTGGTCGCGGCGATCATAATGATGCCTTGGCGTGCACCAAACCCGTCCATTTCCACCAGCAGTTGGTTGAGCGTCTGTTCACGCTCATCGTGGCCACCGCCGACACCAGCTCCACGCTGACGTCCGACGGCATCAATTTCGTCCACGAAGATGATGCAGGGGGCGTTTTGTTTTGCCTGTTCGAATAGGTCACGCACACGCGATGCGCCTACACCGACGAACATTTCTACGAAGTCTGAACCTGAAATCGTGAAGAAGGGCACTCCGGCTTCACCGGCAACAGCGCGGGCGAGCAAAGTCTTACCTGTACCGGGTGGGCCAAATAGCAAGACGCCCTTGGGGATTTTCGCGCCGACCGCTTGGTAGCGAGCAGGGTTCTGCAGGAAATCTTTGAGCTCGTGGAGTTCTTCGACGGCCTCGTCAGCGCCGGCTACATCCGCGAACGTGGTTTTTGGCATGTCTTTGGTGAGTTGCTTGGCCTTTGACTTGCCGAAGCCCATCATGCCGCCGCGCCCACCACCTTGCATGCGGATCATGATGAAAAGGAACAAGCCTAGTAGCAGCAGCATCGGGACCATGAACAGCAGCAATGAGGACAACCAGCTGTCTTGCGTCACCCTGGTGTCGAATCTGTCGACGTCTGCGGCCCGCACTTGGTCATATATTTGCTCAGAAGCACGCATGGGGTACTTCGCGATGATGAGCGTGTTGCCGTCGGATTCTTCGATCGCGTCACGCAATTCCAGCCGGATTTGCTGTTCGCGGTCGTCTATCTGTGCTTCAACCACATTGCGTTCTTCAAGTTGCGTGACTGCAACTGACGTGTCGACTGTGTGGTAGTCGCGTGAGTCGCCGCCAAAGTACGTGAACGCGTAGATGACGAGCAGTAGCGCCGCGATAATGGCGAGGTTTCTGAAGACTGTCTTGCGGTTCATACAGATTTAGCCGGGGGGCTTATCCTTCCAGGGCACGGACCGACAATCGCCTAGCGGTCGAGAAACTTGGCGGTGAGATTCCAGGCTACCGCTCGTTGCCCACCTGCGGTAACGAGAAGAGGCGTGTGACACACGTTTATCAAGGCTTTTCAATGCAAGGTGACTGCTTATACGTACGCCGAGGTGACGAAACGCCCACTTCCAGCGCGTAGTACGCCCGGAGCGAACTATCCATATACCTTCGGGTCCAACAATCCGATATACGGCAGATCGCGGTACCGTTCGTCGTAATCAAGGCCATAACCGACCACAAAATCGTTTGGGATATCGAATCCCACGTGGCCCACTTTCACATCTACTGAGACCGCGTCAGGTTTCCGCAACAATGTGCACACCTCAAGCGAACGTGGGTTGCGGGATGTGAGGTTGCGCATCAACCACGACAGCGTCAGTCCTGAATCGATGACGTCTTCAACGATCAAGACGTCGCGCCCGGCGATATCGCGGTCCAAGTCCTTCAAAATCCGCACGACCCCCGACGACGAAGTCGACGATCCGTACGAACTGACCGCCATGAACTCCATTTGGGTAGGAATGGGCAGTGCGCGAGCAAGATCAGTCATAAACATCATGGCGCCTTTGAGGACACCGACGAGGAGAAGGTCTTCTTCCGGGTCCACGCCAGGTGCAGACTGGTAGCGCTCTGCCAGTTCGCTGGCAAGCTCAAGAGTCCGCGCACGGATCTGCTCTTCCGAAATAACCACTGACGCAATATCGCCGTCGTACACGACTTAGGTTCCCCTCTCGTCGCATTCAGAATGTTGTGCACCCGAATGCTGCTGAACTCCCAGTGTCAGAGTGCCATGCCTTCGCTGCACAACCAACCGCGCCCCCTGGAGTTGGGAGGGATCAGCCGATGGCACCGCTACAGGACCTTGGCCCTTCCACCGAGAAACCAATGCGTCAATCATGCCAAGATGAATACTCGTTACTGCGCCAGTGCCACGAAGAAGCAACCAAGCGCGGAGGACGCGACGGCGTATAGAGGGCGCGAGCTGAATTAAGGGTTCCACTGACAAATCGTTGCCAATTAATGCACCGGCAAGGACATCTGAGGCCAAGCTGTCGAGTACATCTCCGTCATCTTGTAATTGGGTAGCCGTACGTCCCAGGGCTTCGACGACACCACCGCCCAGAATCGACTCAAGAAGCGGCAATGCTTCGTTGCGCACGCGGACACGAGTAAATCGCGGGTCACTGTTGTGTGGGTCATCGAAAGGTGTGATTCCCAGTTCCGCACAAGCCGTGCCGGTTGTCGCTCGTCGAACCGTCAACAGCGGGCGCCCCCACGGCGGGCTGAAAGCCCTCATACCGGACAACGACCTGGTACCAGATCCCCGCGCTAGCCCCAACAACACAGTTTCGGCCTGATCGTCGAGAGTGTGCCCCAGTAGGACCGGATTACCACGGCGTGCGGTCCCCAACGCCTCGTACCGCGCTGTGCGGGCTGCGGCTTCCATGCCTCCGCGGTTTGATACCTGGACAGGCAAGATCGTCGCAGTCGAACAACCCAGTGCGCGAGCGGACTCGGCCGCGGCACGCGCAACTATGTCTGATCCCCGCTGCAACCTGTGATCCACCGTGATTGCATGCACAGGAACCGGCGATTCAGCGACTGTCGCTGCACACAAGGCCATAGAATCCGCGCCACCCGAAATTGCCACACAAATTGCTTCAATTGGACGATGCTCAGCGAACCATGCACGCACCGCGCCGCGAACCTGAATGAACGCAGGTTGGTGTTGGATTCGGCGAGTCATTGACGCAATCTACCCATGTACCCGTGCAACCCACGCCATGGGTTCGCGAATTTCTGCAGGCGTCGGAAGAGTTTCCGGGCTGGTCCAAATAGCATTGAATTTGTCCATGCCTACGGCGGACACCACTGCGTCGACGAACTTTTTCCCCTGCACATACTGCGCCATCTTGGCGTCGATACCAAGCAGCGTTCGCACTATCCACTGCAGTGGGCTCTGTTGACGCTGACGGCGTTGGTCGAACACGCGCCTGATGTGGTCCACGGTCGGCACAACGGTTGGCCCCGCAGCGTCCATGACGTGTTCGGCGTGCCCTTCGAGCACAGTGCCGAGGATGATCAGTTTCATCATCGCGTCCCGCTGCTCGGGTGGCTGGGCTGCGAGAGCAAGCGCAATAATCCCTCGGTCAAACAAGTCGTCATTTTCTTGTTCGTTCCGGCGATTCTTCTGGACGGCCGCGGCGAGTCGGGGCGCGACCTTGGTCCATTGCTGCTTCGTCTCGGTGCCCATGACGTCGACGAGTTCACGCATGTAGTCAGCCATCCACGGAGTAGCTGAGAATTGCACTCTGTGTGTTACTTCGTGCAAGCACACCCAGGTTCGAAAATCTCGCGGAGAGACCTTCATAGCGCGTTCTGTGGCGACGATATTGGGGGCGACGAGAAGTAACGATCCCCCGCCCTCGGCGAACGGGTCATATTGCCCGAGGATCGCGTTCGACAAAAACCCCAGGACTGCCCCTGCTTGGGCACCTGACACTCGACCGGCTATCAGGCCTTTAGGCCGCTTGTGGAACGAACCACCCGTGAGATCCGCGAGCGATTCTGCAGCCGCTGCGGCCCATCCTGCGCGGTCAAGAATCGACGCCTGCGGAACCGGTAGCCCATCGGCGAGCCCAGTTACTTCCCGCACAGGGCCTTCCGCAAACGCCGACAATTCAACGAGTTCGCGCCGAACTTGGTCGCGCGTGTACGACGACATCAGAGGTTCAGGCCGAATCAACTTGTGCGATGTGCGGACCGCCATGTGCCAGTCCACGGTCGCAGTTGGCGCGCGGCGGTTCGATTCGACCTCGTCGTGTGCAGAAATTTTTGCAGCCACCTAATTCTCTCCGTCGGTATCACCATCGAGAGTACGCAGTTGTGCCGCGAGGGCGTCGAGTGCAGGGCGAGAAGCAAAGGCGTTGCTGTCGCTCGAAATAAAGGCGAATGTGAGGATTCGTTCGGACCGTGTCACTGTGTAGCCTGCCAAGGCGCTGACGCCGTCCAACGTGCCCGTTTTTGCCCGGACCCACCCGACACCCGGTGTGGAGGCGTCGGAATCGAATCGAGTTTCCAGCGTCCCCGACCCTGCGGCGACGGGAAATGTGTCGAGCAGAGGCCGCAACTTCACCACCACCGCGGCATTGGCTGGGGCAACGGTGGCTCGTCCTTGCTCGTCTGAACGCACCGTTCCGACGGACGTCGAAATAACAGAATCAATCACCGCTACCGATATCTGGTTACGCCGCGACAAACCGCTCGCATCTTCTAATGTCACTCCGTCTGTGAGGAGCCCATTCGTGGCCAATGTTGACCGTATGGCCCGCGACGTTCCGCGGAAAGACGGGGTTTCACCCGCAGCAATAGCTATTTCGCGACCGACGGCTTCTGCGAGCACGTTGTCGGACTCGACCATGAACTGCCTAATTCTGGTCAACAGTGGCGCTGATGCAACCTCCGCTAGGACCTCGGCGTCCGGTGCTGCTGTTTGTTCAGCCACGGCTTCGATTGCAGCTGCGTCGAGTCCGAGCCGCGATGCCAGAGTCTGAGCCGCGGCTCGAGCGGGTTCGGTCGACCGGGGGGACTCCGGTTCTGTTGCGATGAGTCGTCCGCCGTCGAGCATCACGGGTTCGATGGGTGCAATAAAGCCGTCGTCGATGCTTTGAGTAAGCCATTCGCGCGCCATTTTTGGTCCGTCATAGGCTGACGAATCCACCTGCACCGCTGTTACTTCGGTACCGGCAGTTTCAAGCTGATTGACCAGGTCGTCGAGGCGCGGAGCATCCCAGTAGTAGGTCGATTCGCCGAGGGGTTGCGCACTCAGTGTGACGTCACCGCCACCGACAAGTATCACTTCACCTGGCGCTTCGCCGCGAACCACCTTTGTGGTTACTCGTGTGTTGTGCGGTAAAGCTAGCAACGCCGCGGCTGCGGTCAAGATTTTTGTCGACGACGCTGGGACTCTCGCGGTGGTGGGGTCTTGTGTCCACAGGACGGTTCCCGTGATCGCATCTGTGATGTGCCCTGCAAGGGATCCGAGGTCAGGATCGCTGAGGTACGGAGCGAGCGCTGCCGCTACGGCTTCTTTCGTTGGCTCGGGCGCGTCAAACGGGTTCGCCACTATCGCTGGTGTCGGCACGGTAAGCCCTGGCGCTGGGTCAACGGTGAACCCGCGGCTTTCATGAATGCTGCGCACGTATTGCCCAGTTACGAGCAGAGCGGTGACCACGAGGACGGCGACCGTTACGAGAATGCTCGCCGTGACCGCCCATTGCCTTTGAGGTGGCTGCCTTTGAGGTGGCTCGCTGTGCGGTGGTGCCGGGTTCTCTGGTGGGGTCGCAGTTGTCGTGGCTTCGTCGTCAGCCATCACTGCACCCCATGATTCTCGCTAGCTTTGTGTGTCGTTCTACGCACCCCAGACTATCCTTGAGCCGCTGCCTGTATTAACTCACAGACTGCGACCAGCAATAATTATTTGGACTCAACAACCGAAGCGAGGACGCGTGGAATTCGACGTCACTATCGAGATCCCGAGGGGTCAACGCAACAAGTACGAGGTAGACCACAAAACCGGGCGTATTCGCCTGGACCGGTACCTCTTTACTTCAATGCAGTACCCCGCTGATTACGGCTACATCGAGGACACTTTGGGCGGCGACGGCGATCCGCTTGACGCGCTGGTTCTTCTGCCAGAACCTGTGTACCCGGGCGTAATTGTGGAAGCTCGCCCAGTAGCCATGTTCCGGATGCGCGATGAAGCTGGGGATGACGAAAAGGTGCTTTGCGTCCCTACTGACCCGCGTTTTGATCACATTCAAGATATCGCTGACGTTCCTGAGTTTCAGCTAGCTGAGATCAAGCACTTCTTCGAGCGTTACAAGGATCTTGAGCCTGGAAAAGAAGTTCACGGCGCGGATTGGGTAGGCAAAGCGGAGGCCGAGGCCGAAATCAACCGTTCGATCGAGCGTTTCCGCGAGCACGGTCACTGAAACACAAGCATTAAACCTTGAGGGGGACCGTTGTAACGGTCCCCCTTCAGTCTCTGCGGAGCTAATCGCCTAGCGCGGGATTGAGTCTCGCACGCGTCAAGGTGGCGTGTTCGAGTGCCCAGCGTTCGAATACTGCTTGGTACTTACCGGTCATGATCACTGTATTGATTGCGTCGAATACCAGCCTGGACACGTCGGAGCCCTTACTCGTTATTGCGGAGACTAGAGCAGGTCGATCTCCATCACCTGGTACCTGCCCCGCAACTTTTGTGAGGCCTTTGGTGACAGACTCAAAGTTCAGTATCGACATAGGCCCGAATGAAGCGTCGATTTCGCCTCGTTCCATTGCGGAGTAGTACTCCCAGCCGTCAACGAAGTTCAACAGCTCTGCAGTAACGAGTCCTTCTTTCTCAAGTTCGCTGTTCCACGTTTGAAGGATCTCTTCGCTTCGAGTGCCCGCACCGACACCGATCTTGAGGCCCGAGATGTCGCGCGGCCTCGTAATGGAATTGATGGATGAGTTCGCGAGCACAGCGAAGGCTTGGTTCTCTTCCTGGTAGGTGACCATGTCGAAGCGCTGCATTCGGTTTGCAGTGGCGACGATGTTGCCGAAACCAACATCAAATCGACCTTCTTCTACCCCTTCAAACAGGTCGTGCCATCCAGTGGTGACGAGTTCGAGATTCAAGTCGAGGACGTCAGCTATGAGTTGGGCGAGATCTGGTTCTACACCGATCATCGTCATCGCATCATCAGCCCGAAATGATAGCGGGGGCACGTTGCCAGTGGTGGCGACTGTGAGGGTTCCTGCTTTTCGCATGTCATCTGGCACGCGGTCTGCTATCGCACGGACCACTTCTGCTCTGATTCTTTGCTGTTCGGGGCTGGTATTGACGACGAACAACTCAGTGGGCGTCGCAGTCCCTGGGGTGTTTCGGCTTTGGCTGCAACTTGTAGCGAATGCTGCCACCCCTACAACCAGGACTAAACACGCAATAAGGGTTGCTCGCACCCAGTTAGTGCTGTGTCGAACACTCATGCTTCCCTTCCCCCGTTCATTTCACGTTGCGCTGCTCTAGCGCATGCGTGCGCCGGGTTTGTGTAGATGAAGAATACCTGCTGAGTGATGCTTAGTATCTTTCCCCACCGCGACCAGGGGTTATACCTCTCGTGAGCTTGTTCACGTTTCGACCCGTCCGTAGTCGTTGACACATAGAGGGACACTTCACGGAAAAGTGTCGGATTTTTCCAACCATTGGCGCGCCCAACTATCTACAAAACCCACAATCATGTACGGTTGCTCAGTGCCCAACCAAGCAACTTCCACTGCCCCTGCCCTCGGTAGCGCCGATTTTCTCATCGCACGGCTGCACCGAACCGTTCGCGATCACGTGGAAGGCCCACTCGCTGAAGCAGGGTTCAGCCTCAAAGCACACTGGGTTCTCACCTGCCTCCTCGGCGAAGAACCGCAATCGCAGCAGCAAGTGTGCAATGCGCTCGCCATCGACCGCAGCGACATGGTGCGACTAGTAGACGAGCTTGAAGAGCGAGGACTGCTTACCCGCACACGCGACAAGAAAGACCGCCGCAAGCACACCCTCGCCCTAACAAAGGCCGGGCGCGCGGCACAGAAACTATGCGACGCAGCAGTCAACAATGCGCTCGACAGCGCGCTGCAGCCACTATCGCGCGATGAGCGCACAACATTCCACCACCTCGCTGGCAAGGCGCTGGGACTCGGAGAACGAACTCCGCGGAAAGGGAAGAAATGACCACCGGACTGACAACTGGGACGTCACCAGCGCAGCCATACGGTGAGCGCGCTACACAGGTGGCGACAGACGCGTCCGACGCACTACTAGCCTCTCACCGGGCGCCGAGGGCGCGAACCCTCATCGATATATTGCAGGCAACGACCGCAGCGCACCCCAACGCCGCTGCCCTCGATACCGGCGACACCATATATACCTACGCACAACTTCTCACCGAAGTGCACAAGCAAGCCGACGCGCTCAACCAGCACGGAATCGGCGCCGGGTCCCGGGTGGGAATCCGCATCTCGTCCGGCACCGCCGAGCTGTACATCGGCATCCTCGCAGTCCTCGCCGCAGGAGCCGCCTACGTACCTGTCGACGCTGACGACCCAGAAGATCGCGCGACTCTTGTCTTCAGTGAAGCTGACGTCGCGGCGATCGTCACTGATGAAGGATTCACCAAGCGGCGAACTCACCGCCCGATGCACTCCACTCCCGCTCGACCACCGTTGACGCACGACGACGCATGGATCATCTTTACCTCCGGCTCTACAGGCGTACCCAAAGGTGTCGCCGTCACACATAGCAACGCAGCCGCGTTTGTTGACGCCGAGGCGCGACTCTTCCTCCAACACCGCCCTCTCGGCCCAGGAGACCGTGTTCTTGCGGGCCTCTCGGTCGCGTTCGATGCTTCCTGTGAAGAAATGTGGCTCGCATGGCGCACCGGCGCCTGCCTTGTCCCGGCACCGCGCTCAATAGTTCGCAGCGGAGCAGACCTCGGTCCCTGGTTAGTTAGCCACGACATCACTGCCATCTCCACCGTGCCGACACTCGCCGCACTGTGGCCCAGTGAATACCTCGAATCGATTCGCCTCCTCATATTCGGCGGCGAAGCATGCCCGCCTGAGCTTGTAAGCCGCCTCGCAGCACCCCAACGTGAAGTGTGGAATACATACGGCCCGACTGAGGCCACTGTTGTCGCGTGCGCGGCACCGCTCATCCCGGGTGAGCCCGTCCGTATCGGTCTTCCGTTAGACGGCTGGGACCTCGCCATTATCGACACAGACGGAAATCCAGTAGCCCCCGGGCAGTCTGGTGAACTTGTCATCGGCGGCGCCGGAATTGCCCGCTACCTCGACCCGGAAAAGGATCGTCACAAGTACGCACCACTGCCGTCGCTGGGCTGGCAGCGCGCCTACCGCAGCGGGGACCTGGTCTCCTTCGACGGCGACGGACTCATATTCCTCGGACGCGCTGACGACCAGGTCAAGATTGGTGGCCGTCGCGTCGAACTAGGAGAGATAGACACACTTCTCCACAACCTGCCCGGCGTCACGGCAGCCGCAACCGCCGTGCAAACCACGCAGGCTGGTACACCCGTGCTCGTCGGATACCTCACAACAAGTGGCGAGACTTTCGATGTCGCGGCTGCCCGCACCACGCTCAGCGCGTACCTTCCCGCATCGTTGATCCCGCGGCTCGCCGTATTGCCGGACCTCCCGACGCGAACATCAGGCAAAGTAGACCGCGCGGCCCTACCATGGCCGCTAGCCACAGAGGTGGATGACTCACGACCGCCCCTAGTGGGCATGGAAGCCTGGGTCGCATCCGTTTGGTCCGACGTTCTTGGTACCGAGGTTTACGCCGACGCAGACTTCTTCGAGCTCGGCGGAAGTTCACTCACCGCCGCACAACTCGTGTCCCAACTGCGCACCAAGTTCCCTGTACTCACCGTCGCCGACTTATATGCCCACCACAAGCTTTCTGATCTAGCTACCTATCTCGAAGCTCTCGCACCCACGTTGAGCACAGCAACCCGCCATGTCACTCCTCAGTCACGGCGCAGCCAAGCACTGCAAATCGCACTCCTTGCGATCCCGTTTGGCATCACCGGCGCGATGTGGACCACGTGGGCAGCTATTGCCAGCACCCTTCTTGCGTCGTTCACTGGAGCACCGTGGCTTCCATCAGTGCCGTGGCCCATTCTCGCGTTCCTTGCCCTAACCCTCCTCACGCCTCCTGGCCGCATCGCCATCACAACAGTGAGCGCACGGTTACTGTTGCGCGGCGTCACCCCGGGCCAGTACAGCCGCGGAGGATCAACACACCTCAAGCTATGGCTTGCCGAGCGTATTGCCGAAGCCACCAACGTCACAGCAGTCGCAAGTGCACCGTGGATGAGCCTGTACGCCCGCGCTCTCGGTGCGAATGTTGGGAAAGATGTCAGCTTCCACACCATCCCGCCCATTACTGGACTACTGACCGTCGGTGACGGCGCCGCGATCGAACCCGAAACCGACCTCACGGGACACTGGCTCGACGGCGACACACTGCATATCGGACGCACTGTCATTGGAGCGAAAGCCAGCATCGGTGCACGATCGACACTGCTTCCAGGAACCAAGGTAGGCAAGGGTGCGCACATTGACGCAGGATCTGCTGTCACGATGCGTGTGCCCGCAGGACAGCGTTGGGCGGGATCTCCCGCAGCCGCCACGGGCCGTGATACGCACGAATGGCCAACAACCCCACCACCCCGCGGCAGCCGATGGGGAATGATCTTTGGGATCACCGCCATCGGACTGGCACTCCTTCCAGGCGTAGCACTCATCCCGGCCATGGTGATTCTCGTCGGCATCATTTCTGGCACGGAGTCCGCCACTGAAATCCTGCTACCGCTAGCCGCTTGGATACCCGCTGCTGCGCTTCTGTGGATGGCAACATTCGCACTGTTGACCGTTATCGCAGTGCGACTGTTCGCCATCGGACTCCGACCAGGAACCTACCCAGTTCGTAGCCGCATTGGTTGGCAAGCGTGGGCAACAGAGCGGCTTACCGACTCGGCCCGAACATTCCTGTTCCCCCTTTACGCCAGCATCATCACACCAGTGTGGCTAAGGCTCCTCGGCGCCAAAGTAGGCAAGAACGTCGAAGCGTCAACCGTTCTGCTGATCCCTAAGTTCACAACAATCGCTGACGGCGCATTCCTCGCAGACGACACCCTCGTCGCCGCCTACGAACTTGGGCACGGTTGGATTCGAATTGGGCCAACAAAAATTGGAAAACGGGCGTTTCTCGGCAACTCCGGAATGGCTAGCCCTGGACGAAAAGTTCCCAAGAATGGTCTTGTTGCTGTCCTTTCGGCAGTCCCCGCGAAGGCTAAACGTGGTTCGTCGTGGCTTGGCAGCCCGCCGGTGAAGTTGCGCCGACAAGCGCATAAAGGGTCGGCTAGCAAGCGCACATTCTCTCCGACCGCGCAGCTGCGAGTCTTACGGGGCATCGTCGAATTGGGGCGTCTAGTACCGGTGATGCTGTCATTCGCGATTGCGGTGGCAATCCTCGGTTCGCTTGCCGCACTGCTGGCCGCGGCCGGGCTGTGGGCAACGCTTGCCTTGAGTGGCGCAGTGCTTGCACTCGGCGCGTGTGTCGCCGCCATCAGCACAATCTGCGCGAAGAAGGTCCTGGTCGGAAGTGTCATCGAACATGACACACCATTGTGGAGTAGCTTCGTCTGGCGAAACGAACTCGCCGACACATTCACAGAAGTCGTCGCCGCACCATGGTGCTCGCGCCTCTGCATTGGCACAATCGTAGGTAACGTGTGGCTACGTGGAATGGGGGCCCATATCGGACGTGGCGTGTGGTGTGAGACGTACTGGCTACCCGAGGCCGACCTTGTGCACCTCGGTGACGGTTCCACAGTGAACCGCGGCAGCGTCGTGCAAACTCACCTCTTCCACGACAGAGTGATGAGCGTGGGTCCAGTCATGGTAGGCAAGGGCGCCACCCTGGGTCCACACAGCGTTGTTCTGCCAGCCGCAGAACTCGGTGACGGCTCAACTGTTGGCCCCGCATCGCTCGTAATGCGCGGTGACGTTGTGCCAGCCTCGAGCCGATGGCAAGGAAATCCAATTGCCCCGTGGCACTGAAAAGCCATGGCACTGAAAAGCCGTGGTATTAGTAGCCGCACTGCCCGCAACCTCAGGAAGGACGCCTCGGTGGAACTCAACTCTCACCATGAAACCGCGACACCGAGCAAACCTATGACCCCCAACGCAATTGATCCTTACATTCCGGGAAGCGGCAACACTGGATACAGTGTCACCCACTACGACCTCGACATCACCTACAGAGTGGCCACGAACCGCCTTGAAGGCCAGGCGATTATCAACGCAGTTTGCGATGAACCACTCAACCGAATTGCCCTCGACCTCTCTACAGCGCTCAAGGTAGGCAAGGTCAAGGTCAACGGCGCTGGGGTGGCAAAGTTCAGCCACAAAGAGAACAAACTGCGCCTCAAGCTGCAGGGCTCAATTGGCGAAGGCGAACGCATCCGTATAGAGGTGAAGTATGCGGGCCGACCACAACCAGTCAACAATCTCTTTGGCTCAATCGGCTGGGAGGAACTCACGGAAGGTGCCCTCACCGCTAACCAACCCAACGGCGCTTCAACATGGTTCCCGTGCAACGACCACCCCAGCGCCAAGGCTAGCTACCGAATCGCCGTGACAACGGAATCTGTCTACCGTGCTCTCGCCAACGGAACCTTGCAGAGCACCAAGTCAGGCCCGGGCACCACCACACGGGTATACGACCAGCCAGAGCCCATGTCGCCCTACCTTGCGACCATTCAAATCGGCCACTATGCCACGCACACCGTGGCCACGACGCCGGTTCCCATCACAGCCGCACTCCCACCACGGTTGCGCACCAACTTTGACCACGATTTCGCCCGCCAAAACAGGATGATGAAGCTCTTCTCGCAACTGTTTGGCCCCTACCCTTTCCCGAGCTACACGGTAGTTGTCACCGACGACGCGCTAGAGATACCGCTCGAAGCGCAATGCATGTCCGTGTTCGGAGCCAACCACTGCGACGGCACGCGACACTCTGAGCGACTCATCGCCCACGAACTCGCCCACCAATGGTTCGGCAATAGCGTCACCGCGGCTCAGTACCGCGACATCTGGCTGCACGAAGGGTTTGCCTGCTACGCGGAATGGTTGTGGTCAGAAAACAGCGATGGGCCAGCGGCTAAAGAATGGGCCGAACACTATTGGTTGAAGCTCAACCGCAGCAGCAAGGACCTCATTCTGACTGATCCGGGGCCAAGAAACCTGTTCGACGACCGCGTCTACAAGCGAGGCGCACTCACCTTGCATTCGCTCCGCACACGCATTGGCGACGACCCATTCTTTTCGCTGCTCCAAGACTGGACAAACCGGTACAGGTACTCCACTGTTACCACCGCCGATTTCACAGAACTAGCGACGCACTACACCGCCCAGCCACTTGATGATTTGTGGAGCGATTGGCTCAGGAAGAAGCCACTGCCTGATTTGCCTTGACTGCGCGCGGACTAGTGCCCCGTGCTCCCACAACAACGAGCAGAAGGCAGAACAACGCAGCGAGTGTTCCCGCTAGGAACATCACAGGGTAGCTAACCCAGGTGACGCCGACCGCCATCATCATGGGGACCGCAAAGCCCATGTAGCTGAGCGAGTAGAACACGGCATTCAACCCTGCGAGATCGTCAGGTGTTGCGATTCGCTGCACCTCAAGTAAACCGCCGACGAGCGCCATGCCGTACGCCATTCCGAGGAATGCCGCCGCAATCACAACTATCGGAAACGACAGCGTGCATGCAGCGAGTGCGGCCAGAGGCAACGCGACGATGAGCAGCCCAAACGCGGTCACGATCGCCCGTGCGCTGCCTGGCTTGTCTATCCGCCGACCGAAGGCTTGGATACCAAACCCGAATCCCAATGCCACCAGACACAGGAACGCTGAAAACGCGATGGGGGCGGACGCCGCACGTTCTGTCATCAGGCTCGGCAGGATCGCGTAGGCGGAGGCAGCTGCGCCAAACACCCAAGGGGCAACGGGAACGATGAGGAACCAGAATCGTTTCTTGCCAGCCGACGGGATCTTAAGATCGTCAACCAGCCTGGTCGTGCGTGCCTTCGCCGAGATGTTCACTCGAGTTTCCGGAACGCGCAGGAGAAGAACGAAAGCGACCAGCGTGAGTGCGCTGTGGACTACGTAGGGAAAAACGCTAGGCCACGGCCCCCACTCAGCGAGGATCCCTGCTACCCCGGCACCGACCCCGAAGCCCGCGGTGAGTGCCATCGCTACACGCCGCGGACCAGCCCCGGTCGACGCACGGGTATCCCACGGAGCTGTGGAAAGTTCCGTCAACCAGCTTCCGCCGACAGCCATTGCGAGACCAAGCGACACCCCAGACAGAAGCCGACCGCCGATAAGCAACGCCGCATGATCTGCGCCCACAGCAAGTATCACCGAACCGGCGATCGCGATCACGGGAGCGGGAACCATCAGCGCACGGCGGCCGAATCGATCCGACAGCGGACCGCCTAATAGCAACGCCGGGATGATGCCCAGCACGTAGGCGAACAGCATCGCGTCGACGACAACGTCCGAAAACCCGTAGTCGAGCCTGTACATCGTCAGAAGCGGAGTGAATTCGTTGCCACCCCAGGCGACGGTAAACATCGCCAGGGCAACAACCAGCCAGTGGCGACGTTGTGTCGGATTGGTCATCACGTCCTCACACGATCTGGCTGTGGCAGCGGTGGTAGTCCGTGAACGGAACGCATGTGCAGCCAAATCGCCTCGGCGAAGCCCTCCACGTCTTTGCGTCGCACCGCGTCAACCAGCTCCTCATGATCGTTGAGAATGTCAGCTCCCACGGCGCGGGGATTGCGGGCAAGCGACAGCGCTGACATCCGACGTTGCTTATCGCGGAGGGTGCTATAGAAGTCAGCAAGAATTGGGTTGGTGCCTGCTTGAACGATGATTCCGTGAAATGCGGCGTCTTCGGCCGCGAAGTCAGCGGTGTCGTTGCTGTGGCGCAATGCCTGCAATCGAGCGACCGAATCAAGCAGTTCAGACACAACCCGTTCCGTCGCACTGTCACTTTGTACGATGCGTCGCACGGCATGAGTCTCGACGAGATAGCGGGCCTCCACGACTGCTTCCGCTTCGCCGTCAGCGATGGGCAAGATCAGAGCACCCTTCTTGGGGTACAACCGCATCCAACCGGCAGCCTCCAGACGCAAGAATCCTTCCCGCACAGGTGTGCGTGACACCTCGAGCCGCTTCGCGATGTCGCCCTCGCTGATGAGTTCCCCGCCCTGCAGCTCGCCGGTGAGAATGCATTCTTTCACCGTGTCGAACACAAGATCGGCCGCTGAATACAACATAGACACAAGAAGTATTTATAACAGGTTGCCGTGAAAGGCGCACGTTTTCGATCTTGACGTTACGCTCCCATCAGAGCTATAAAACCCCTGCTCACAAACGTAAAGGAGACGTAAATGCTTGGTCTAGGAATCATTGGGTGGATCATCATCGGCGGCCTCGCTGGCTGGATCGCCAGCAAATTCATGGGCACCGACGACAAGCAAGGCATACCCCTAAACATCCTCGTCGGTGTCGTCGGCGGCCTCCTCGGCGGATTCATCCTCACCCTCGTTGGCGTAGAAGTAGGCTCCGGCGGCTGGTTCTTCAGCTTCCTCACCTGCCTCTTCGGCGCCGTCATCCTCCTCTTCATCGTCGGTAAAATCCGCAAGTAACCAAACGAGGAAACCCCAGGTCAAAATGCACTTGACCTGGGGTTTTCACGTGCACTGACCAAGGAACTAGGAATCAAACTCTGCGTCGTCACAACACTCGCCAAACAAAGCGTTGACCACGGAATCTTTCGTGACTAGTTCCAAGAACGCTTTCGGGTCGCGACTACGAGCCACTCAGACAACGTCGTCCAGGAACTTTGGCGGAAACGGCTCAGGCGCAGGAACCTCCCCTCAGTCTGGCCTCCGGAGATGATGTAGCCAATTCCGAAGGCCAGGGCTACAGCGATGCTGCCACTGATGCAGAAGCCGACGATGCCGGGTTTGCTTTCGCCACGTGAACGACGCGTACGAGTTCGGGTTGGCATAACACCAAGCAAGGACCGCCCCGTAAGTAGTGCGGCTGATTAAGGTCCGGGGGTTCCATTACGAGCCGCCACCGCACCCACTGGCAAAGGAATGTTTGCGGAGAGGAGCACCACGCAGATCGCCGTTGCAGCCTGCAAACCCCACGGTGTCCACTGGTCCGCTCAGGTCGGTGACGTGAATGCGAGATAATGCTCCGTATGGCCGAAATGTCACCTGCGATACATGACTTTGAGTATTTAGCTGGACCGTTCTTTGATAGTGACGGTGTGGCCCAGTGGCTCAGCATCGGGGTTGACGACGTGGAGGCGCTGGCAGTATCTGGTGACCTCATCGGTTGTCAGCTTGAGAATGCGCAGTGGGTTTTCCCTGAGTGGCAGTTCACCGACCATGGTGCTGTTCATCCCGCGCTGTTGACCGTGTGGGGTGTTTTGCGGGGTGCGGCGGATCCATGGACATGTGCGGCGTGGATGTGCACCGAGACGTATCTTTTCGAAGGCTTGAGCGCTGTCCAGGCTGTGGCAGCAGGTGACATTGAGCGGGTGCTCGCGTGTGCGCGCGACGATGCAGCAGGATGGGCAGGCTAGATTCGCCGGTATAGCGCCCGGGCGGCGTCGAGAACGGCGGCGTGGTCAAGCGTGAGCGGTTGAACGTCTGCCAGCTCGGGTTGCACCCAGCTCGCCAGTACGGTCCACAGCGGCCGGTGGAAGGACCACCACTGCACCGCCTCCCAGCGTTTCTCACCTGGCTGTGAGAGGTGAGTTTCTGACCAGATTCGATGACCCCAATTGGATGTGACAGCGAGGTTGCGGGTGATGACCTGCGTTGGACGCAACCCGAGGCGGGACAGTTGGTCGGGGTCGTCGAGATCGCAAATCCTGAGACTGTCAGGGACTGTGAACGTGCCGAGAGCGCGGCGAGCCCCAGCGAGTGCAGGAAACTCGAACATCGAATCATCCCAATACGGCAGGTTTCCAAACGACTCTCCGCAGGCACCCTCAGCATGGCGAGATAAGTACCACACGTAGTAGTCGGGATGGTCGATACGACCACCGATTTGTGGGGTGTGCCGGTAAAGCGGATGGCCGGGTTCGCCGGGTGCAGCTTTCGGCAAGTAGGGAAATACTCGGTACACCAGCATTTACGCCGCGCCACCCCACATTTCGGCGTCCAGCGCGGTGAGTACTTTCCCTACCCCGTCGGTGCGCACCACTTCGAGGGGACGAGCGCCGTTCAGGTATGAGTTGGAGCCTTCCATCCAGGCAACAGCTGCGGACCCTCCCCAGATGAGGCGCGCTTTCGCTAACACATGCTCCAGATCAATCAACAGTGACAGCGACTGGGGCCCGGGAACTTCCTCGCCACGGACCCACCGGGATGGCTGCGATGCGGACACGCCGATAACTGCAGCTAGCCCGCGTGTGCCGAACACATCGACGAGATACTGTGCGCGATCTGCGGCGAACACATCATGCGTCCGAGGGTGAGGCCGACCTGCGAGGTGAGGTCGCCCCGTGCGAGCGGTGCGGACGGTGGTCCGCTGCTTCCGTGCTGGGGTCGCTTTGCCGGTCATACCCCCACCATACACACACCCAACGAAACTGTTGGGCAATAATTCGGGCGGGGTAAGCACACTCCACGGAATCCCCACGAGTCCGCCGAGTATCCTTCCCACACCACCTCACGGCGACGCAGTTGCCTTCGACTAGGAGTTAAACCACCTTCACCTCCAGAGGCATTTCACCTCCAAACGAATGCCTATACTGGGCGTGCACAACAAAAACCCCAGGTCAAAAACTACTTGACCTGGGGTTTCACTTGAGCCGCCTAGGGGAATCGAACCCCTGACCTTTTCATTACGAGTGAAGCGCTCTACCGACTGAGCTAAGGCGGCGTCGCCGAGCAATACCTAACTACTCAGCGTTCAGCAGTCTAGCGGGTGGGGTCCAGGATTGAAAAACGACACGTCATGCTCGGCGCTCCATCGCCCCTCGAAATCATGCTCGGAGGTGCTCGCTCACACTCGCACACATCGCCGTCACCGCAAGCTCAGGTTTGATGTTGAACTCAATAGCCGCTCGGCATTCGAGAATGCTGTCGATGCTGCGAAGGAGCGCTTCCGGGGTAGTAGTGCGCGCCACGGTTGTTGCATGTTCGATCTTGTCCGGATGTATCGGAGGCAAGTCAGCCCCAAGGCTGACGAGAAGCGCGTCACGGTAAAAGCCCAGCAAATCAATGAGGGCCCTGTCCAGCGCATCTCGGACAGTCCTTGTCGCACGTGACTTCTGCTTACGTTCAAGTTCTTTTAACGCTCCTGCGGAACCACGCATCGCCCCCATCGCGCCTTTGCCCGTTCCACCAGCGCCCAGGGCAGTCTTGAGCTCGTCGGTTTCTTTCTCATCCAATTCAGCGCCGAGGGTCTTGGCGTCGTCAAAGGCTGTTTTCACAAGGGTGTCAGCGGCCTGAATGGCTGCGGCTGGCCTTGCGATAGTGCTGGGGATGGAAAGAACCGCCTCACGCCGCTGACGCGCCTCAGAGTCATGAGACAGTCGACGCGCCCGGCCCATGTGCCCAGCGGAAATCGCCGCTGCCCAGCGTGCGGTGTCGACGTCGAGCCCATCCTGTTGGTGGAGGACGTCAGCTATCGCCTGCGCACTGGGCGTGGCGAGAACAATATGACGGCACCGCGACCGCAACGTGACTGCAATATCGTGCGGGTCCGGGGACGGCGCGCACAGCATGAACACTGTATGCGCTGGCGGTTCTTCAACGACTTTGAGCAGCGCGTTGGCAGCGCCCTCCGTCAGGCGGTCGGCGTCTTCAATGATGACAACGTGCCACGCGCCGACACTGGGGCGTCGTGACGCGGTCTGGACGATTGCGCGCATTTCTGCGACTGCGATGCTGATCCCTGTTGGAATGATCCGTCGTACGTCAGGGTGGTTTCCGTCCATCACGGCTGTACAGCCAGCGCAGTGCCCACAACCAGGCCTGTCTGGGTTTGTGCATTGCAGTGCGGCGGCGAGACTGAGCGCAGCCACTGAACGCCCCGACCCTGGTGGTCCTGTGAATAGCCAGGCATGCGTCATTGCGGAACTATCGGAAACGGTGTGGGTCCCCGCATTGATGTGGCGAGCGGCAACGGCTGCGTTCGACAAAGCTCGCACTGCCTTGTCCTGCCCGATCAGACGCTCAAACACTGGTGCCACAATCGACAAGCGTAACGGTGTCTGCCCCGAGTTAACACCGTTGCGCCGCCATATAGGCGAAGATCATAGGTATGAGAGGTCGCGCGGGCAGCACAGAATCGTTCGGTTCAGTGAAACCGCTACTGCGTGGGTCCTTCACCCGCCCGTGGCCGCTGTACGTATTCGGTATGCAAGTCGCGAATGTTGCTGGTGCGGTGTTTGTTTTCGGCTTCTTGCAGTTCCTCCTCCCCGGTGAAGATGCCCTACGAATCAACGAGTTGTTGACATCGAACAGGATCGAACCTTTTCTCGCGTACCTTGTGCTCACCGCGGTTGTGAGTAGCGCGGTGGCGTGGTGGTTGGCGCGCCCAGTGATTGTGTGGCAACAGGATTGGCAGAAGGAGCCTCATGGGTTGTTGGCCCGCGACCGCGCTCTGAAGATCCCCCAAATGCTGGCGTGGGTTTATGCCGCGGTGTGGGTAGTCGGCGGTGTCATCTTCGTAGCGTTAACAGCGCAGACAGTCGAGTTGGCAGTGATTACAGCGGTAACTGTTGCCATCGGCGGGGCAACCGCATGCGCCGTGGGATACCTGTTTTCAGAGCGTGTGCTGCGACCAGTGCATGCGTCAGCGATGGCTGTGGGGGATGCTAGCCTGCGCCATCCCCCAAGCGTCTCGAGCCGCTTACAGGTCGGTTGGGTCGTGAGTGTCCTCGTCCCTGTCGCGGGGATTCTCGTGGTCACCAACGCTGCATTAACCGGGAGCCTCACCGCCGATTCGAATGCCGTACTGACGTCCATTCTCGCGCTGTGTGCGGCACTGGTACTCGGTAGTTTTGTGGTGACGAGACTGACGGCGTCAGCGATTGCTGACCCCATAGCGCAGTTGCGTTCAGCCCTACGCCGAGTTCAGTCAGGCGACTTCGATACTCCTGTGCGCATTTATGACGCCACCGAGTTGGGCCAATTGCAGGCCGGGTTTAACGAGATGGTGCAGGCGCTAGCAGAGCGTGAGCAGATCAGGGATGTCTTCGGACGATATGTGGGCCCGGATGTTGCCCGGCGAGCGCTCAATGACGGCGTGCAACTAGGCGGAGAAGATCGCTTTGTCTCAGTGCTGTTTGTTGACCTGGTCGGGTCCACCAATTTAGCGACGAAACAGCCACCAGCTGAAATTGTGGCACTGTTGAACGAGTTTTTCCGCGTGGTAGTCGATGTTGTTGACCGCCATGATGGTTTGCTCAACAAGTTCTTAGGCGACGCCGCATTGGCGGTGTTTGGTGCCCCTCTAGAACACCAGGATGCTTCCGGCGCGGCATTGGCGGCAGCGAGGGAACTCGCTCAACGACTCCCCTACGTGCTGCACGCGGGCAGCGACACCGAGCCAGTTGGGTTTGGTATCGGTGTGGCGGCCGGTCCCGTGGTGGCGGGCAATATCGGCGCTGCACATCGCTTGGAGTACACGGTGATCGGCGATCCTGTAAACGAAGCCGCGCGCATTACGGAGTTGGCCAAAGATGAACCTGGTGGTGCGCTTGCATCGTCGTTCGCTGTGTCTCGCGCTCACCACGATGAGGCAGCGAAATGGACCATCGTACGGTCGGTTGAATTGCGGGGCCGGGGCGTGCCAAGTGAGCTAGCCGCACCCACGCAACCTCACCACAAAAACTCAGGTGCACTGTAAGAAATCAGCGGTCAAGCCACCCCGCGAGATGGCTTGACCTACATCATTCAGACTCAGTCGACGTTGTTTTTGCCGCAGCGGTTTTCTTGACGGTCTTTTTCGCTGCTGTCTTCTTAGCGGCTGTCTTCTTCGCTGCCGTTGTCTTGGTGGCCGTCTTTTTCGCTGCAGCTTTCTTTGCTGGCGCCTTCTTGGCTGGCGCTTTCTTCGCTGCGGCTTTCTTGGTAGTCCGCTTTACCGGACCCCGAGCACGACGATCAGCGAGAAGTTCAGCAGCGCGCTCGACTGTGAGTGCCTCAACTTCGTCGCCTTTTCGGAGGCTAGCGTTCGTTTCACCATCCGTGACGTACGGCCCGAACCGGCCGTCCTTGATCACCATCGGTTTGCCGGTGGCGGGGTCATCCCCGACCTCACGAAGTGGTGCAGTCGCTGCTGCTTGTCGGCCCCGACGCTTTGGTTCCGCGTAAATCTTTAGCGCCTCATCCAGGGTGATCGTGAAGATCTGATCTTCCGTGGTGAGGGACCGCGAGTCGCTGCCCTTCTTCAAATAAGGCCCATAGCGACCGTTTTGCGCTGTGATCTCATCGCCGCTCTCTGGGTCTTTACCAACGATCCGCGGAAGCGAAAGCAGAGGCAGTGCCTCCTCCAGGGTGATCGTGGCGACGTCCATTCCCTTGAATAGGGACCCAGTTCGCGGTTTAGGCTTTTTCGCCGCCGCGTCGTCTGAGTCAGGAAGGACCTCAGTGACGTACGGTCCGAAACGGCCCTCCTTGGCCACAATTTCGTGCCCAGTTTCTGGGTCGGTTCCAAGGGTTCGCCCCTCCTGAGGGGTCGCAAAAAGCTTCTCTGCGATCTCAAGGGTGAGTTCGTCAGGGGGAAGATCGTCGGGCAAGTTCGCTCGCTGCGATTGTGGTTCCTCAGATTCGCCCTGAACATGACGTTCGAGATATGGACCGAAGCGGCCAACTCGCACGCACACCGGACGCTTTTCGGCGTCATCAAACAGTGGGATCGAGTTGATTTCCCTGGCGTCAATACCTTCAAGGTTGATGCCGACGAGTTTCTTCAACCCACCTAGCCGGGCAAGGGTGCCTTCTGAGCTGTTGTCATCGCCGAAGTAGAACGCGGACAACCAGTTGGATCGCCCCTGCCGTCCCTCGGCAATTGCGTCGAGGTCGTCTTCCATTGATGCGGTGAAGTCGTAGTCGACGAGTCGGCCGAAGTGTCGTTCGAGCAAGCCAATGACAGCGAATGCGACCCACGACGGAACAAGAGCGTTGCCCTTTTTGTAGACGTATCCGCGGTCCTGAATGGTCTTAATAATCGACGCATACGTCGATGGGCGCCCAATACCTTCGTCCTCAAGCCTCTTCACCAAGGATGCTTCAGTAAAGCGTGCTGGCGGAGTAGTGCTGTGGCCGTCTGGGTGCAGTTTCTCCGCGTGGACAGTGTGCCCCTCGGCCAGCCTGGGAAGACGCCGTTCCTCGTCGTCTGCTTGGCCACCAGATTCGTCGTCCACGGTCTCGACGTAGGCACTAAGGAATCCAGGGAATGTGATGGTGCGACCCGACGATGAGAATGTACATACTTCGCCAGTACCGGCCGTGCCGCTGATGCGAAGGCTCAGTGTCGTGCCCTTGGCGTCAGCCATCTGCGACGCAACTGTGCGCTGCCAGATGAGCTCGTAGAGCCGAAACTCGTCTTGCTCAAGTGACCTACTCAGCTGGCCTGGGGTCTTGAAAGTCTCTCCAGCGGGGCGGATCGCCTCGTGCGCTTCTTGCGCATTCTTCACTTTGCGGGTGTATTGACGCGGCGACGGCGACACAAACTCAGGACCATACAATTCTCGGGCTTGATTGCGTGCCGCCGTGATTGCTGACTCAGACAATGTCGTCGAGTCGGTACGCATGTAAGTGATGTAACCGTTTTCGTACAGTCGTTGCGCGGTTCGCATCGTCCTATCAGCCGAGAACCGCAACTTTCGGCCAGCTTCTTGCTGCAACGTCGACGTCATGAACGGTGCGTAAGGCTTGCGTGTATACGGCTTTTCCTCAGCCGATGTGACAGCAAGTACTACGCCACGGAGCGCGTCAGCAAGGCTCGTTGCGCGGGCTTCGTCGAGGAGTGCGACGTCGCTGGCGTTTTTCAGTTTGCCGTCTGATCCGAAGTCGCGACCCGATGCGACCCGACGGCCATCAACGGAAGAAAGCTTCGCACCAAACGTACGCGGTGTCGCGTCCGCGCCCGCATCCAACGTGGCGGCAATATCCCAGTATTCGGCGGTCGTGAAAGCCATGCGTTCGCGTTCGCGCTGCACAGTGATTCGTGTAGCGACCGACTGGACGCGGCCTGCCGACAACTTCGGCATCACCTTTTTCCACAACACCGGGCTAACTTCATACCCATACAAGCGGTCGACGATGCGTCGAGTTTCTTGCGCGTCAACCAGGTCAGAATCGAGGTCGCGTGGATTCTCGGCTGCCGCCTTGATCGCTGGCTCAGTAATTTCGTGAAAAACCATGCGTCGCACAGGAATTTTTGGCTTGAGCGTCTCGAGCAGGTGCCACGCGATAGCTTCACCTTCGCGGTCACCGTCTGTGGCTAGATACAATTCGTCCACGTCTTTAAGCAGGCTTTTCAGCTCTGAAACCGTGGATTTCTTGTCCGCGCTCACTACATACAGCGGCTCAAAATCCTCATCAACATTGACACCAAGGCGCGCCCACGACTCGCCCTTGTACTTCAAAGGAACGTCCGCGGCGCCTTTAGGCAGGTCGCGGATATGCCCGCGAGAAGACTCAACAACATAGTTCGCGCCGAGATACGAAGCTATCTTCTTAGCCTTAGTTGGTGACTCGACTATGACGAGACGCCGTGTTGCCGTCGACTTTCCGGAGCGCGCCGAACTACTCGCCGTACCACTTCCGCGTGCTGCCACCTGACGCTCGCACCTTTCTGACGCTTACTCTGAAGTCCCTCAAGACTGACACACGGTGTGCCGTAAACCTTGCAACATGTCTACCACTGCCACGCCGTACGGTCTTGCCATCCGCTTCGGGTCAGTATGTACGACGCGACCGACATGTGTGCAAACCGGTGGGCAACACACAGCGCTCAGGCGACAACTTCATGCAACGATGATGCCCTACTCGCCCTCGTCGTCTTCCCTCTCAGACTCCGCATCTGGGGCCTCGTCTGGTTCTGGTTCTGGTTCTTGGACCAGCACAGAGCACTCCGGTACCCCACCAATCGCTCCATCAAGTTCCGCAGACTCAAACTCTGCTAGGTCCTCGAACGCGACGGCAATTGGATTTGGTGTTTCCTCAACCCTGTCGTTGAACTCAGCAACCGCCACGGGGTCGTCAGGTTCCATTTCCTCGAGGTCGATCCGCATTTCGTCAACCCCTTCGGCCGCTCGCCGAGTGGCGTCACCTAGGTGTTCGCTGAGGCCTGGCCTGATGTCTGTCACCGGCGGGTCGCCGAGTTCCACAAAACTATGCGACGAATCAATAAGAACTGTGTGCATATGCGAGTACAGGTCCAGATAGACCTGCCTCGCCTCCTCTGCATCAGGGGGAGGGTCCGCCACTACGACGTCGTAGTACTGAAACGCATCTGTCAACGCAATGAATGGCGCACAGTATCGCGCGAGCCATTCCTCGACGCTGATCGGTTCAGGTTCAGGCGTTCCGTCGACATCTAGTTGCGGCGTGTCGTCCGTTGAACACGCCAACATCAGCGGTGCGGTCGTTGCGAGACATGCCGCTACGACGGCGGCCTTCACCGCAGTTTTTCGTTGAGTTGATCGCATCGTCACCCTCGCTAACCCCGCACTGCCCCGGCGCCGCTGCTCGTCACACGGTGCCGGGCTTTAAGAAAATCACGTTAGCGCCACAACGCACACCGTGCGGGTAACTTTCCCGTCTTCGACTAAAACTGCGTGAACTTCACTTATCGGGTTCGGTAAGCAGTAAGGGCGTTTGCTTGAGCTCCATACCCAGTTCGAGTGGGGTGGAACGGCAACAATTCCTCGTGGAAATCACCGATGCGGGTGATCCACCGCTGCCCCAATGGCTGGCAAGCATCGTGCCCAGCAGTTGCTTGCCTGAGCGACCAAAACTCGACCCCCAAAGCGGCAGCCGCCTGGCGTTGCGCAACTTCAATCCTGTCCAAAACCGTTCGCGCATATGCGGCTCGTGGCTGGAAGTCAGGAACCTCCAGTCCATTGATCGGCAAGCACACCGAGGTATCACTCGGAAGCACTGTTGGGTATCCGACTATCGCGATCCGCGCATTCGGAGCTTCCTGGCGAATCCGGCCAATAATGTTTCCACTATCACCAGCAGTCAGGCGTCGCTGCAGTTCAGCACTCGTAATTGCGTCCGGCCGAACCGAGGTGGGATCTGCGGCGTTGTCGCAACCATTGACGAAGTCCAACACACATAACCCCACCGACCACGCTGCGCTGCGCCCCGAGCCTCCATACGATTCATTGCCAGCGAACTGAATTGTGACAAGTTCAGTTCGAGACCCCATGGACCGCGAAGCCGCATCGATTTGCTGCCCGAACGTATTCGTTCCGCGCCCATCAACAACCGCGCCTGAGCAGGAAGCATCGAACCAGTCGTTTCCTAGCCCCCACTGTGCAGCAAACTGCTTGGGCCACGCGTACGGCAACTGCGGGCATCCCCCGAAAGGATCGTAGTTAGGACCGGATGTGAAACTGTCCCCCAACGACACGTAGCGATTTCCGTCTGGCTGCGCTGCGGCAGTGCCGCCACCGACAACAACAACACTGGTCGCCATGATCGACGCCGCTGCCACGGCGAAAGAACGGCGGGATAGACGTCGCCGAGCGGCACTAATCCAAGAGTTTTTCACCCTCACACCGTGCCACACAGCTGCACACATCGCCGACCAATATCACCATTTTGATATACGCCGTACACTCACGCTCAGGCGCTGACCAACCGCGCACATTCATACGGAGAAGTGGTGACTGACGGACAACCGTTCGGGCAAGAGTTGCTCAATACCTTGCTCACACAGCGACGGCATGGACTCACTGGCAGCGCCACACACGTAACCGTGATCTCCGGCACCCCCGCTGAGCACGCACCGTGGCCAGAGTGGGTCCATCAACCTTTGCTCGAAGCGTACCGAGGACGCGGGATCACCGAACCGTACAAACACCAGGTTGACGCCGCCGATCACGCATTCCACGGGAACAATGTCGTACTTGCAACCGGAACCGCGTCCGGTAAATCACTCGCCTACAGTCTGCCGGTACTGACAGCGCTCGCCGAGCGCCCCCGCGCCACAGCCCTCTACCTCTCCCCCACCAAAGCGTTAGGTGCCGACCAGCTCGGCCACGCCCGCACCATCACTCGGCTCGTTCCCACGCTCCACACCGCCGAACCGCACCTCTACGACGGCGACACTCCTACCGATATTCGGCCATGGATCCGCAATAACAGCCGATGGGTCTTCACCAATCCCGACATGCTCCACGTAGGGATGATGCCAAACCACAGTCAGTGGTCTCGTTTCTTCCGCGGACTCGAGTTCGTCATCATCGACGAATGCCACCACTACCGGGGAGTTTTTGGGTCCAATGTCGCCTGGGTGCTACGCCGTCTCCGCCGCATCGCGGCCCGCTACGGCAGTTCACCGACATTTATCCTCGCTAGTGCAACCACAGCGAACCCTGCCGCCGCAGCGCAACGCTTAATTGGCGCACCGTGCCATCCCATTACCGTCGATTCCGCGCCGCACGGGTCACGAACCATCGCTCTGTGGGAACCAGGACCTAAATCCACCGGCGGCACCTCGGCCGATGTGGAGAACCGACGGTCTGCCCCAGCTGAAGCCGCCTCCCTCACCGCGGCACTTGTCGAAGAAGGCGCACGCACGCTCATGTTCGTTCGGTCCCGCGCAGGCGCCGAATACGCGACCGTCGCGGTAAAAAACCATCTCAGCGGCACCGAGTTGGCAAGCACCGTTGCTGCATACCGCGCCGGGTACCTCGCCGATGATCGGCGACGAATCGAAAAAGCCCTCTCTGACGGAACCCTCCGTGCTGTAAGCAGCACCAACGCACTGGAACTTGGTGTAGATATCGCAGGCCTCGACGCGGTAGTTCTGACGGGTTTCCCCGGCACCATCGCATCTTTTTGGCAACAGGCCGGGCGAGCGGGTCGGCGTGGACAAGGCGCGTTGATCGCGTTTGTCGCACGAGACGACCCGCTCGACACCTACCTCATCCACAACCCCGACGCCCTTCTCGGGCAACCGGTCGAATCAACGATCACCAACCCACACAATCCGCACATCGAAGCACCTCACGTGGTGTGCGCAGCCACCGAGATTCCACTCACCGACGCAGAAATTAAGCAGCTCGGCATCGAAAACTCTGTGCGAGAACTGTCAGAACAAGACATTCTGCGTCACCGCCCACTCGGCTGGTTCCCCACGCCAGGAGTGAGCCCACATCAACACGTCACTCTTCGCGGCAGTGGTGCGGGGCAGGTTGTGATCGTTGAGGCCGATTCAGGCAGATTGCTGGGGACCGTCGATTCTGCACGCGCTCCCGCTACTGTCCACCCCGGTGCTGTCCACCTTCATCAGGGTGAGGTGTTCGTCGTGATGGATCTCGACCTAGACGATGGTATTGCACTTGTCGTCGCTGGCGACCCCGGCTACACAACTACCGCACGCAGCCAAAGCGATATTCACCTCACACACGTTCACCGCCATGTTCAATACGGCGCCACGGGGATTGGATTCGTGGACGTGGAAGTCACGCAGCACGTGGTGAGCTACCTACGGCGGGCATCATCCGGCGAGGTCATCGACACAATCGAACTGACCATGCCGACAAGCACTCTCCGCACGAAAGCCGTGATGTGGACCATGACCGCGGACAGGCTTATCCAAGGTGGCGTCCCTGAAGCGAACTTCCCTGGAGCTTTACACGCCGCAGAGCATGCGGCCATTGGGATGCTGCCGCTGTTCGCGAGTTGCGACCGCAACGACATTGGCGGAGTTTCCACTGCGCTGCACCCCGACACAGCCTTGCCGACCGTGTTCATTTACGACGGGCATCCCGGCGGCGCTGGGATCGCGGAGCACGGGCACGATCACCTGACCCGCTGGTTGAGCGCCACACGCGAAGCCATCAACTCGTGTAGTTGCACGACGGGGTGCCCATCGTGCGTCCACTCCCCTAAATGCGGCAACGGGAATAGTCCGCTGCACAAGTACGGCGCCGTGCGTGTGCTTGACGCCGTACTGCAAGATGTCGCGAAAGGTCAGTAACTGCTACCCATCAACCTTCTCCGCAGCATCGGACAACAGAGCGACATAGTCGTCTAGACCCCAGGTCAAGGACAGTGCCGTGGGTGGTGAGACCGCGGCGATGAACTCTGTTCCAATCACTTCTGCAACGGTTCCTCGCCGGACTTGGTCCATCAATTGTGCAGCGGGCGATTCCAGAAACTCTGTTGACTGCTGTTCTGAGTCGGCGTACGTAACAAGAATGTCGCTCGTCAGTTCGCCGAGGTTTTCGCGACTGAGCGTGAAGTAGAAGGTGGAGTCACCGTTGGAGAGTTCGTCAACGCTGTCGGGGTTGACGAGGCCGAGGTCAAGGGTGAACGCCACGCGAGAATCAGCAGGTTTGTAAACGTACAAAGCGTCAGCGGTGTCCCACACAAGCGCGACTGATTTTCCTGCAAGCTCTGGGTGCGCTTCCGCCTTTTCTGCAACTTCGGCGTCGATGTCCGCAAGCAGTTGAGTCGCTTCTGGCACGCGCCCAAGCGCGTCACCGACGATCCGAATGGTGTCACGCCACGGAGTTGACCACGGTGCATCTGGGTACGCAATGGTGGGGGCAATCTCTGATAGCAACTCGTACTCTGACTCCGTAATTCCCGAATAGACAGCCAAAATCAAGTCGGGCTCGGCCGCCGCGATCGCTTCGAACGGCACATCAGTGCCAGCAGGAAGAATTGCTGGCGTGGCTTCGCCAGAGTCCGCAAGCGCCTCACGAACCCACGGCAGCACACCCTCGTCATCGCCGCCGTAACTCTGGTGCGCCATCGCCACCGGAGTTACACCGAGCGCGATCGCGGCATCAGCACTGCCCCAACCCCACGCGACCACCCGAGTGGGGTCTGTGGGTATGACGGTTTCACCAAACGCGTGTTCAATCGTGCGTGGGAAATCACCGCTGGCACTGGCGGCTTGCTCGTCACCAGTACCACCGTTGGTACCGCATGCCGTAGACAGCATCAGCGTGCCGAGTAGGACGCTGATGAAGGCCATAGCCGCTTTCCGGCGACCGTTCATGGAATACTCCTGGAATTTCGGACAGGCATCACCATGCGCCTGCATCAACCCCAGACCATAGGGCAGCCTAACCAAAATTGGTGGAATACGCCTGCTAGCTGCAGAAATACCTGAGCCTTACGCCTCAGCGTCGAACTTCAGTAGGACCCGCGCGAGCAGAAGCGCCTGCCAACTTTGGCGCAAAGTTTCCCTCGCGCAGCAATGGAACTGCGGCTCGGATAACCACATCTCCCCCGTCCACAGTGCAGCTCACCATCCGCGCTCCATTGACCGCAACAATTTTGCCGCCCACAGAGCATGGGGCCGAATCGCCCACCGCCAGGGCATACGCAGTTGCCAGTGCCGCAAGATCTGCTGCGCCCTGAGCCTTGTGCCGCGCCGACACTGCGGCGACGAAATGCACCATCACCGCAAAGATAGCCACGATGGCAACAATCGTGATTGCTGTTGCCACCGTTGCAACCCCATCGTCCGACTCGACAAACCGGCGCAGGCCCACGCGATATTTGAAGATCATCCCGACCACTCCGGTTCTTGCATTGCAACAGACCGGGCAGATAGGACGAATTGAGGCAGGAGGTCGAAAGCAAGATGAACCTCCGCGACAACTAATCCGTTCTCATGTCGCACATTTAACTCCGCTCCCCCTGGAGCAATCCTCGACGCCACGGCCATCGCTTGTGCCTCATCGCCACGCGCCGCATTGAGAGCGGCCTCGCGAGCAGCATCAACGCAACGCACATACGCAATGCTTGCGACAAGCGCGCCACAGCAGGTCATTACAGTGGTAATCAGTGCAACCAACGCAAATGCCGACTCCACGGTCACTGCGCCGCTATCTTCGTGAAATAGCTCTTTGATCGTTTTAGGTGTCATAACTGCGTTGTGAGGGCTTGTTCAATCAAGTTCGTTAGTGCACCGACAATCGAATTACCCGTCACTACCGTGTAGAGCACTGCCGCGAACGCGGCTGCGGCGATTGTCCCAATGGCATATTCGACCGTGGACATTCCATCGTCATCACGAGCGAGTTCATAGAGTTTGTCTTTCATTTTTATACCTTTCGTTGAATAAATCGTCAGGTGAGATTTCCGGCAACAAGATTGAACGTCAGTCCATATACGACGGGCGCAATTCCCAAGCAGACAAAAGCCGGAAGAAAGCACAACCCCAATGGCGCTGCGATAAATACCCCAGCGCGTTGTGCTCGCTGCAATGCCAGGTGATGGTGTTCCGCACGTTGAGTTTTGGCCACTTCGCGTACCGATTCCGCAAGTGCGTGGCCGGTTTGGCTCGATCGCTTCGTTGCTCGCGCGAATGCTTTTTCTGCTGGTGTGCCACTCGCCGCAGTCCACGCGTCGTCCGGGCTTAGCCCAAGCGCGAGTAAGCCAGCAGCTCGGGCGAAAAAGGCAGAGTTGGTGGTGGCACCAACGGTGCGGGCAGTAACGCTTGGGGCCAACCCCGCTTCGATGCACGCTGCGAACAATTCGAAAGTGTCGGGGCTTGAGGGCTGTGTCGCTGACTGTTTCCCGATTGCGTGCGGCGCACTCGCCGTGAGTCGTGCTGCCCTGTAGTGCGACAGACCGCGCGGCCACAGGAGAAACGCCATTGCGATAGTCATGGTTGCGAGGATCACGGTCGAACCGCCGGTACTGTTCTGGCGTAGTCCATGATCCGGTCAGACCACAACAGTCCGACGCACCCCAGAACGCTGCCAAGGACCAAGAGGCCTGCACCGATGCTGGTGGTGAACAGCGTGCGGAGCGGCGCTGCACCCATCAGTTCGCCGAGGACCACTCCGACTAGCGGCAATGCTGCAAGCAGTAGTGCGGTCGCTCGCGCCCCGGCCATAGCGGTGTCAACGTCGTTTTTGCGCTGTTGTTCAGCCACGATGTTGTCTCGCACTGTATGGAGCAGGCCCGCCAACGCAGCACCGTGCATGTGGGCTATATGCCATGCGGACGAGAGTTGCCTCATGGCATCGTCGTCTTGGTCTCCCGTGAATATGTCGGTGGTGTAGGTTCCAACTGCCGTACGTGCGGCGGCTCGTTCGAATATCCCGACGGTGTCCCCGGGCGATTGCGCGGCGGTGACCTTGAGCGCGGTTGTTGTGTGGGCGCCTGTGCGCAGTTCTGCGATGAGGGTGTCGAGACTCGTGCACAAGTCTTGAGCAGCTCGTTGTTTATGTCGCCACGTAGCTTGCCGCCGCACGCGCTCGCGAATGGTCGCTGTGACCACGGTTGCGGCGACAAGTGCCGCGGCACCACCTACCTGGTAGGCCGCGAATGCTGCAAGGGATGCGGCAACAACGCACAATACCCGGACCGATTTGGGATTGAACTTTGGTTTCTGGTCAGTTCGATAAAGCGCTTTTAGTCGTCTCCTTGAACCCGTGCGCGGGTACAAGATCAAGGCTGCGATAAGGAACAGTGATGTCGGCATCATGAGCGCCCAATCTGGGACAAGAGGGTTTCCCACGCTGGCCCCTGTCCAGTCTTGTGTGACCATGCCGGGCTGACAGTGATGTGACCGGATGCGTTGAAATCCACGATGCCGATGTCCGCCAGCAATCTCCTTGTGCCAGTCTTTCGTACGTGCAAGACCACCTGAACTGCTGCTTTAAGTTGGCTATGGAGGGCATCTCGTCCCATTGCGCCTAGCGCGGCAAGCGCCTCCATTCGTGCTGGAACTTCCGCCGGAGAGTTTGCATGCAATGTTCCCGCGCCGCCTTCGTGGCCTGTGTTCAGCGCGGCGAGCAGGTCTATAACTTCGGCGCCACGCACCTCACCCACGATGAGTCGATCGGGTTTCATCCGGAGTGCGTGCCGCACGAGGGCGCGCAGGTTTATTTCGCCGACGCCCTCGATGTTTGCTGCCCTCGTAGACATCCGCACGACGTGGGGGTGTCGAGGCGAGAGCTCGTTGACATCTTCAACGCAGACGATCCGTTCCGTGTGGGGAACTCGCCCCAGCAAAGCGGAGAGAAGCGTGGTCTTGCCTGTTCCGGTCCCGCCGGTAATGAGGTACGACAGTCGTGATTGCACGATTCCGTCGAGGACACCCATCAGCTCCGGCGGAAACATACCTGCTGTGAGCAGGTCTTCGAGTGTGTGGGACGCAGGCCTAAGCACTCGGAGTGAGATGCACGTTCCGTCGGCGGCCAAAGGCGATAGGAGTGCGTGCAGGCGCACTCCTATGTGCGGACTTCCAATGTGCGGTAGCCAGCCGTCGATCCACGGTTGGGCTTCGTCGAGTCGACGCCCCGCCGCTGACGCTAGGCGTTGGGCGAGTCGTCGAACCGCTGCTTCGTCGGCGAAGCGAATGTTGGTCTTTTCGTTGCCGCGCCCACGGTCTATCCATACGTCGTTCGGGCTGTTGACAAACACGTCGGTGACTAAGCGGTCAGCGAGAAGATCGTCGAGTGGGCCCGCCCCGTTCAGTTCGGTATGCAGTGTCCGAAGTGCGTTGAGGATGTCATAGTCACCGAGCACTCCGCCGGACTCGCTACGAACAAGATCGACGATGACTTCGGGTGTGTGCGGTGTGGGTGTATCCGCGAGGCGTATCCGGACCCGATTGAGTAGCTCGTCAGAGATGGGGTTCATATGATTCTCGGTGCGGAGCAGGCGGTGAGGATTTTGGTGGCTGCGTCGCGGAGCGGGGATCGTCGCTGTAGCCGAAACGGAGCATGGTCGATTCGCGAATCAAGTATTCGTTCTGACCTCATCGTCGCGATTGTCGGCACGTCGCCACAGGCACGACTGATGTCCATTGCGGTAATCCCACTCGGCGACGGGCCCCGTATGACGAGCCCTACTTGTTGCGATCGCGGGGCCAGCCAGGCGAGTGTTCGTTGGGCCGCCACACAAGCCCGTAGGTGGGTGGGGATTACGAGAACTGTCAGGTCAGCTGCCTCAAATACGGCGGCATTTGTGTCATCAAAAGTTCGTGGTACGTCGCAGATGACGTGGTGGCCAGCTGTACGTGTGGCGTCGAGAAGTGCCCGAAGGTTGTCAACGCCTGGGTGACGGCGAGGTGAAGTGCCCGCTCGGTGCTCATGAGCCAGTAGCGATACTGTGCCGACTGTGGGCAGTGCCGCCCATAGCGCCTCGGTCGCGACGCCGCTGGTGAGGTTTCCAATTTCCGGCCATCGCAGACCGCTAATGTTTTCGGCGCCGAGTACGACGTCTGCTCCGCCACCGTATTGATCGAGGTCCACGAGAAGAGTGCGATCGGGCACAGCGAGGGCGAGCGCACACGACAGGATCGTTGCGCCAGCTCCGCCGCACGCACTCGTCACCGCGATGACCGCGCCGTGGCGTCGCGCTGATTGCATGTTGGTTTGTGCGAGCGCCACCATGAGTTCGCGTTCGTCTTCGGGAAGGTTAAAGGTCCCTTTGATGCCGAGTTCCACAAATCCTCGCCATTGGCCTACATCGGCTGTAGACCGGCCAGCATTTTCACGCGCGCTAGAAAAAACGACGATGACATTGTCACGTCGTGGCATGGCGAGTTTGTGACAATCGGCAGCCGTGAACTTGTCGAGAACGACGGTGTGAGCTCGGCGCCACAGTTCCTGGATTGACGCCGAATGATGCGAGGTTGTCATGCCTAGTTCGCTGTCGTTTCGCGCGTCAGTGTGAGTTTCTTCGCAATGTTCAGTGATCCGCGTTCGCGATGCAGCGGCAATTCGCCGCAATTGCGTGAGCAATGCGGCGTCGCGAATCCACACAAGTACCTGCGACTCGGTCTGGTTAACCATGCGAACAATGTGCATGCCACGCCGGGGCTTGTGCGACACACCGACAGCGTCTCTGTGGATAACACCGCGCTGTGGATAACGCACATGCTCGATGGTCTCGAGGCAACATTGTTTGCTACAAAGTTTAAGTCGCATTAATGGCCGTAACGCAATACGCCCACTAATCGATAAACGTCTTGATCTATCCGAATCAAAGCCCAGATGGAAGCCGTACGGAGAAGTATAAAAAGGACGACCCCCGCCAGGGGGGGAGGGGGCGGGGGTCGTCGGAGTTCAGCCCCGGGGGGTCGGGCTGAACTCACCCGGATCATATCCGAGTGCCTTCATAGTACACGGGATTGCAGCGTTGTTTCCGCAATCAACCTTTATTTTTCCTGGCTTTTAGTCTACAAGTGGGCATGATCGAGTTCAACCAGCGCATGCATTACAAACCCTTGCAATGACCACTATCCTGGAACCGTGAACCACGCTCTGGACGACGCAACCGATACGGAACGTCCCGCCGCATTCTTTGACCTCGACAAGGCAATAATTGCGCGAACATCAACGCTTGCATTCAGCAAACCCTTCTCTGAGGCGGGCCTGATCAATCGCAGGGCAGTTCTCAAGAGCACCTACGCCCAGTTTCTCGCGCTCATGCCTGGGGCTGACCATGAACAAACTGAGAGGCTCAGGACACATATCGCCTCAATGTGCCAGGGCTGGGACACTGAACATGTCGCCAACATCGTGGGCGAGACACTGCACGATATTGTCACACCCTTTGTTTTTGCTGAAGCCGCCGCACTAATGGAGGATCATCGGTCACGTGGGCACGATGTCGTTGTTGTCTCCGCTTCAGGTGTCGAAGTAGTTTCTCCTATTGCAGAAGCTTTGGGCGCGGATGCGACCATCGCAAGCACAATGGGGACAATTGATGGAAAATACAGCGGCGAGTTCCAATTCTATTGCCACGGGCGGGATAAAGCCGAGGCAATTCGCGATCTTGCGAACGAAAAGAAATATGATCTTGCTCGAAGTTTTGCATATTCAGATTCCGCGTCTGACCTCCCAATGCTTGCACTGGTAGGCCACCCAACTGCCGTCAATCCAGACCGGGACTTACGGCGCGAAGCTGCCGCAAAAGGCTGGCCAATACTGACGTTCTCCGATGCGATCTCGCTCCGCGAGCATCTCCCCGCACCGTCGACTCGCACGCTAGCGGCCACTGCCGCACTGGGAATAAGCGCTGCTGTTGCAGCCGGCGCCGTTGCGTTTAGTTTCCTTCGCCATCGCCGGTAGGTCGAAGTTTCCTTAATTGGATTGCATCCAATCTTCCGAAAGGGCTTGCAGCGTACGCAGGTCAGGAGTACAAATTAGGTAAGGGAGCACGACAGGCCAAGGTCGAATCGGAAGAGAAGATCTCGATCCCCCGGTTGCGACTCCCGAGCACGAACGCCAGGCACCCACGCGGAGCACGCCGCGTAAGGGCAGAAGCGCTGTGGGCCTGCGAAGCGTCGCCGATACCGAACTTTATTCCTCTTGTGGGTAGAGGAATCCGGACCGTGGTGGCGCAGTCGCCGAGGCCTTCCCACACAGCCCACATAAGCACGCATGGTAACCGTGGAGTCCGTGCTACGCGGGCGGTGAGTCGAAATGGCTCACCGCCCGCTTTTTATTACACAAGTTTGCTTTGTTGCAAATTGTGTGTCGAACTACTTTATTCCCGGCGAAGAATTTTCGTTAACGCCATTTCCTCACCGTCGAAGATCTCAATTATTTTTTCGCGGCCGCCGCAGCGTCGGCAATGTTTATCGCTTCCCTACCGCCCGCTTCAAGGGCCCCGCAACATAGGATCACCCAGTTTCCGACCCCTTGCTCGGTGCCCGTGGCAAATCCTTTTGCGGCGCTGCGATAAGCCGATGCACGCTGAAGCCAAGAGGACTCAGGGACACCGAGGTTGTGCGGATCAAGTCCAGATGCCACAGCTACCAGCCTCGATGCTGCACGCGCGACGACACCGTCCGCCGTTCCAAACGGTCGCAATGCAAGCAGTTCACCGTGCACGACAGCGGCGATTACTGGCGCCGGGGCCTTAGTCCCACCGGTCACGATGTGAGCGAGAAGTTCAAGCCGCTCCCCCACATCAGGCGTTTGGCGTGGCCTACCCAACGCATCGGTGTTCTCAACCAGGTCGGCAGCTGCGAGCATGTGCAGTTTCGCCAGCACCTGAAGGGGCGCGCGTTTCCACACCTTCACCATGTTTTCGAGACTTTCCCCGTCGAGCGCTTGCGATACACGCAAACTTCCCGCGAGGGTTGGGTCTTGAACGTCGCCAGTTCCGTCGAGCTCCGTTTTGCCGCCGTCGAGGGCAGACGAAGCGCGAGCTGCACGCACTGAAGCTTCCGTGGCCGATTTAGCCCATTCACGCCGATTTGCGTTGTGGCGGTGCGCTTCACCGAGCACAGATCTCGCCCGTTCGGCAGCGTCGCGAATTCCCGACATTTCAGCAATGGGACTTAGAGGATCTCGCGTTTCAGTCACAAACCATGACGGTACCGGTAGGACCGCATCGATCCGAAAAAATGCAGGTCACTTCGATACACCAGCAAAGGCTGCCGCATCGGCCAGCCAGGAATTCCATCACCGCTAGTCGCACGCGATCACAACCGTTTGTCGACAAGAATCGACCACTTGCCGAGGATGTGACCCCACACACATGTCAGGATCCTGCGCACTAGTCGATTTTGTGACTACCCTCACAGTCATTGGGTTGGTGCAAACACGGACGAAGCGTCTCACACAATCCAACTCAGACGATGTGTCGACAATGCAAGGGAGTCACGCGAGATGTCCACCGATCTCACGCAGCGAGTGCAAGCTACATACGCGCCAAGCGACGAGTTCGCCGCGCAAGCAAACGGCAAGCCCGAACTCTACGACCAGGCCGACGCCGATCGGGAAGCCTTCTGGGCCGAACAGGCGCAGCGACTTCACTGGCATGAACCATTCACTCAGGTTTTAGATTGGTCTGACGCGCCTGTCGCGCAGTGGTTTGTCGGCGGCAAACTTAATGTTGCGTACAACTGTGTGGATCGACATGTGGAAGCGGGCCATGGTGATCAAGTTGCGATCCATTGGGAGGGCGAACCCGGGGACAGCCGCGCGCTGACGTATAACGATCTGCTCGCTGACGTTTCTCGCGCATCGAATTACCTCACTGAGTTGGGGATGCAGGCCGGTGACAGGGTCGCGATCTACATGCCGATGATCCCTGAGGCGATCGTCGCAATGTTGGCTTGCGCACGTCTGGGATTGACTCATTCCGTGGTCTTCGCTGGTTTTTCGTCGAGTGCGTTGCGTTCACGTATTGATGACGCTTCCGCGAAACTTGTCATCACCACGGACGGGCAGTTCCGCCGCGGCAAGCCTGCAGCCTTGAAGTCTGCGGTCGACGAAGCTATTGGTGGCGACACTCCAGCACCGTCAGTTGAACATGTGTTGGTTGTGCGACGCACTGGTCAGGACACCCCGTGGGTAGAAGGCCGCGATGTGTGGTGGCACGACACTGTAGAAAAGGCGTCGGATAAGCACCAACCAGAGGCGTTTGACTCCGAGCATCCATTGTTCTTGCTGTACACCTCCGGCACGACAGGAAAGCCCAAGGGCATCGTGCATACGTCTGGCGGTTACCTGACGCAAGCGTCGTATACGCATCACAATGTTTTCGACCACAAGCCTGGCAAAGATGTCTACTGGTGCACGGCAGATATCGGCTGGGTGACTGGGCACAGCTACATCGTGTACGGGCCTTTGTCGAACCGTGTAACTCAGGTTGTGTACGAGGGCACTCCGAACTCGCCTACCGAGCACCGCCACTTTGAGGTCATTGAGAAGTACGGTGTGACCATCTATTACACCGCCCCAACTTTGATCCGCACGTTCATGAAGTGGGGCCGCGAGATCCCCGATTCGCATGATCTGTCCACTTTGCGACTGCTTGGTACTGTCGGTGAGCCGATCAACCCAGAGGCCTGGCGTTGGTACTACGAGGTCTTCGGCGCTGGCCGCTGCCCGATCGTCGATACGTGGTGGCAGACCGAAACGGGAGCGATCATGATTTCGCCACTCCCCGGCGTCACCGCATGCAAACCAGGTTCGGCGATGGCGGCGTTGCCAGGAATTTCCATGCAGGTTGTTGATGATGAGGCGAGGCCGGTCGAGTTGGGTTCCACCGAAGCCAACGGATATCTCGTGATCGACAAGCCGTGGCCGGCGATGCTGCGCGGAATTTGGGGCGATATGCAGCGCTTCCGCGACACATACTGGTCTCGTTTTGCGGAGCAAGGATTCTACTTTGCGGGTGATGGCGCAAAGCTGGACGAGGATGGCGCGGTGTGGGTGCTTGGCCGCGTGGATGACGTCATGAACATCTCCGGTCACCGCATCTCTACGGCTGAGGTGGAGTCCGCGTTGGTGGGCCATTCCGCTGTGGCAGAGGCTGCGGTAATCGGGGCGTCCGACGAGACGACCGGACAGGCAATCGTTGCATTTGTGATCTTGCGGCAGGGCGTCGAAAACACTGGCGACGTGTTGGTGCAGGACATGCGCAGCGCTGTGGCACGCGATATTGGTCCGATCGCGAAACCTCGGGACATATTTGTTGTTCCTGAACTGCCAAAGACGCGCAGCGGGAAGATCATGCGCCGTTTGTTGCGCGATGTCGCTGAGGGGCGCCAGTTTGGTGACACATCAACGCTGGTCGACCCGGCTGTCGTTGAGTCCTTGCGCCAGAAGTAACTTCAGTTCAACAAGCGCGTTGGCCCACCGGTTGCATTCCGGTGGGCCAATGCCTGTTTTGTGCGAAGTTCTGAGAGTTTCGATCACAAACGTGCCCTAATGCGCTACGTCGCAGCGAATACGTGGCAACATGGGCTGCAGACTGACATCGACTGATGTGTGAGATGACGCCACGACTTATGTGGAGGAGTGCACGTGACCTTCAACGACCGCAACAATGGGCGATTCACTGGGGATGGGGTGCCGAAAACTGTTGCGTCAATTCCGCTTGCGGATGCTGACGCGCGTATACCTGGGCAATCCGTCAGTATTGGTGACCTAGTAAAGGACGCTACTTCACAGGTGTCGGCGTTGTTCCGCGCCGAGGTGGAGTTGGCGAAGTCTGAGGTCACCAGCGAGGTGAAGAAGGGCGTCAAGGGCAGCATCTTCTTCGTCGTTGCCGGCGTGATCTTATTGTTCAGCCTTTTCTTCTTTTTCTTCTTCCTCGGCCACCTCCTCAACGAGTGGTTGTGGACTTGGGCCGCATGGGGAATCGTCTTCCTCATCATGGTTTTCGCCGCGGCAGTGTGCGGACTCATTGGCTATTTGAAGGTCCGCAAGTTGAAGAAGCCCGAGCACACAATCGAGTCCGTGAAGGGGCTCAAAGGCGTGCTGCCCACAGGTGATTCGTTCGCCCGGCGTGAATTGACCGGATCCGCTGGCCCGGGTTTACCTGATTCGGCGAGGCCGCGTTAGGCGAACGCCACATATCAAGGCGGGAAGGCCTAGAGATGGTTGCGCCCGACCCGTCGCGTGTGCGGTTTGACGGTCCCTGGACTCACCGGGATGTGCACGCGAACGGCATTCGCTTTCACGTGGCCGAAATGGGCCCACAGGATGCTGATACACCCACGGTGTTGATGCTGCATGGTTTTGGTGAGTTTTGGTGGACGTGGCGGAATCAATTGCGCGCATTCGCCAATGCTGGAATTCGCGCGATCGCGGTAGACCTTAGGGGCTACGGGGACACGGACAAGCCGCCACGTGGCTACGACGGCTGGACGCTGGCTGGCGATGCCGCAGGCCTCGTTCGCGCGCTGGGTTTACGTGACGTCATCCTGGTCGGCCATGCTGAAGGCGGGCTGGTGTGCTGGGCGACAGCTAACTTGCATCCTCGCCAAGTTCGGGCAATTGCGGTGATTAGTTCACCGCACCCAATGTCTGTCAAACGATCAGCTATGCAGGATCGGCATCAGCGGGCTGCGCTAACAAGGGCTCTGCTCCCCTTTCAGATTCCCTGGCTGCCAGAACGACGCCTTACGAAGGACAATGGCGCTTACGCCGCACAATTGTTGCGGGATCGCGGTGGTGCGGCGTGGGTGCGTTCGGAAGAGTTCGCAGAAGTGGCAGCGAATGCACGCATGGCGGTGCAGATCCCTGGTGCCGTACACTGCGCCCTGGAGTATCACCGGTGGGCATTTCGGAGCCAGTTTCGCCCCGACGGTCGCCGCTTCTTCACTTCAATGAAGACCCCGCTGAAGATTCCGGTCCTACAAATTCATGGCGCATCCGACCCGTTCATTCTGGCTGGTGCGCTGTACCGGGACAAGACGTGGGCACCGAACCGTGAGCTTCATATGGTGTACGGCGTTGGCCACTTCGTCCACGAAGAAGCGCCCCAGTTGGTGAGCGCAAAATTGATTGAGTTTGTGAAGCTACACGCAGGCCCCGGTACCGACTGGAGTGACGGCTGAGAATGCCGCGTTGAGGTGTGGGGCGACTTCGCGGTTGGTTAGCACAAACCCGGTTTCTGGGTCATCAGTCGCGGCGCCGAACACAACGCCGATGATGTTGCCGTCGGCGTCAAGTAGCGGCCCACCAGAGTTTCCTTGGCGAATGGTTCCGCGCACCGTGTACACCTCACGGTTGACCGTTGTTGCTTGGTAGATGTCAGGGCCGGTGAGATCGAGGACATCTCGGACTCGAACAGCGTTGGCCGTATAGGGCCCTCCGCCTGGGTAGCCGACCACGACGGCTTCAGTTCCTCGCGGAACTAGTTGGTCAACAAATCGGAGTGGCGGGCCGGGTAAGCCGGGTGCGCGGAGTATCGCGATATCTGCAGCAGGATCAAAGACAACAACGGAGGCGTCAAAGACGCCGTCGAGCGTTTCGATGGTGACGCCTTCAGTCCCTGCGACGACGTGCGCGTTTGTCATTACCAGCGAAGGTGCGACGATGATGCCGCTCCCTTCGAGGGACTTCAAGCACGACTGAGCTGTGCCACGAACGCGCGGGACGCTGCGTTGAACATCAGTGACCACTGGCGAAAACGCGATGTTGCCATCGGGAGGTTCGACAGCCGTGATCGGCGTGCGTCCAAACGGACCGAGAACATCGGGTAGGCCAGAGGTGTTGATGAGAGTGGCGAATTCTTTCGGAATGTCTTTGAGCCACTGCGGTGCGACTTGATCGACCTGAGACAGCAGGTTTGACCCGCGAACGGCGGCCGCGATATCTGCGCGCCCAGAGGACGCTGCCGGGATAGCAAGAAGATAAGCGGCGAGCAGAATGGCGATCGCTTGAAATATTGCCCCGATAAGACTGTCAATGAACTGAAGAAAAGGCACACGGAGTAGGCCTTTGGCGGTACGACCTACCACCATTCCGCACACTTCACCAATGACGACCAGCACCACGATCAGCACAATGCCAATCAGTAGTCGTCCCAGTGGGTCGTCCACGATGACGACAACGTGGGGGGCAATCATGATTCCAAAGACTGCGCCCACCACAACGCCGATAAACGCGAGCCCCGATGCAAGTGCACCGTGCCGCCAGCCCGATATCGCGGCGAGAAGGATGCCCACGAGCAGGATGAGGTCAATCCATTGTGAACCCGTCACCTGCGGCGTACCTCCATGCCAAATTGGTTGAGAGTTTTTTCCATGTCTCTAACGTCGTTCTTGTCCCAGGGGTGTTCCCAGCCCGATACCGACAGCATCCCTGCGAGCAGTCCGGCAGTGAAGCCCCAGATCAGCATGCCGCTTGTCACGAATGCTGGCGAATCGTACGGGATGTCGGGGTGCCGGAGCATGAACCGATTCTCGGGTTTTATGAGGTCATGCACTGCAACATTAGCGACACGTGCTGCTTCTGTGGGATCTACCACTGACACATCACTCGGCGTTTCCCAGTAAGCAAGAACTGGGGTGACTTCGAAACCTGAGACTGGAACGTAAATCTCGGGCAACAAGGTCAGCGGGCGCACGCCACTGGGGTCGAGTCCTGTTTCTTCGCGGGCTTCCCTCAATGCCGTATCGATGGGCCCAGTGTCGCCTGGGTCTGCCGCACCTCCGGGGAATGCCACCTGGCTCTTGTGTTGCCGCATCGTCGCGGCACGTTGAGTTAGGAGGACGTGAGCGTCATCAGGCAGCCCGCCCGGCGCGTCTGCGTTTGCGTCACGGGATCCGCCAAAAAGCATGAGTACAGCAGCGGAACGCACTGACGCCCCCTCTGGAGCACGCAGCATCATCCGAGGGTGCGCATCAGACGACAATGCGCACACCTTCTCCAGCCATTCAGGCGAAGCACTATGCAGGGGCTGTGTCATTTGCTGCGTCATTCACCACCCCTGAGGGCCACAGTTACCGCGGCGTCAATCTCCTCAGCAGTGGTGAAGGGCTCGGCGAGAATACTCGCCACCGCGCCGTCAGCGTGCAAGACGATAGTGACGGGCAGTACTGCTGGGGCTCCGAGAAGTGCTGGCACGCGGCCGCTCCCATCTTGAATTCCTGGTAGGCGCACGTCGTATTGAATCAGCTTGGCGAGTGCGTTGGCCTCTTTTGGGTCCCGATGAACAGTGAGGACTGTGATGTCGTCGCCAACCATGTGTGCATATTCCTGCAAAGCAGGAAGTTCTTCTGCGCATGGTCCACACCAGTATGCCCAGATATTGAGCACCGCTGGCTTTCCAGCGAGCGCGGCTCCCAGAGACACAGGCGTGCCGTCACCAAGGCATGTAAGGGTTACATCGGAGATTGGATTCTGAACGGACCACGCTCGCGCACTGGGATCTGGTTGTGGGCAGGCGTCTAGTTGGGCGTCGAGGCGCATCGACTGTGTGATTTCGCCTGTGGTCTCCCTTTGTTGGGCCCCAGGTTGTTGCGGCCCGGGTGGCGATGTAGGTGTCGTATCGTCTGCTGCGTCCCGCGGCCAGATCGCGACGACGAGTGCAAAAACCACGATGAAGGCTGCGATGGTCCATTTGCCGCTTGAGCTCATGTGGCGTCCTTCTCCTGCCGCGCAAGTTCAAGTAGGTGGTCGCGTTCGGGCCCTCGCACCAAGGCTGCAGCCGCGTCGAACTCGGTAGGTCCTTCACCATAGGAGGGACAGTCTGCGGCGATTAGGCATACTCCGCACGCAGGCTTGCGCGCGTGGCAGATGCGCCTTCCGTGGAAAATGACGCGATGGGACAAGAGAGTCCACTGCTTCTTTTCGATGAGTTCACCGATTGCGTGTTCCACCTTCACCGGGTCGGTCTCTTCGGTCCACTTCCAGCGGCGCACTAGACGCCCAAAGTGGGTATCGACCGTGATCCCGGGAACATCGAAGGCGTTGCCGAGAATGACATTGGCAGTTTTTCGGCCCACTCCGGGGAGCGTGACGAGTTCGCCTAACGTGCGTGGGAGTTCGCCATCAAACCTGGCGACTACTTCTTGTCCTAGGCCGATGAGTGAGGTTGCCTTATTCCGGTAGAACCCAGTGGAGCGAATGTATTCCTCGAGCTCACTGCGTTGTGCACTCGCGTAGTCAGCGGCGGTGCGATACCGATCAAAGAGTGCAGGCGTTACCTGGTTTACTCGCTTGTCGGTGCATTGGGCCGACAAAATTGTGGCTACCGCAAGCTCAAGAGGTGTAGTGAAGTCGAGTTCGCAATAAACGTGCGGGAACGCCCTCGCGAGGGTTCGGTTCATTCTGCGAGCCCTCCGCACCAGACCTAGTTTCGTCTCGGGTTTGCGTACGCGCCGCCGCGGCGTTGTTGGTGCGGAACGGGTGGTCACAGAACCTAGGGTACGGAACCTAGATTACGAATTGCACAAGGAATGTTCATAGAAGCGGGTGTGTATTCGTTGCAGTTTTGAGACATCGCCAAGGTTAACTGGTCTTATGCAAGGACTTGCGGTGCTGCTCATCCCTGTGCTGTTCATGCTCTTTGCGATGAGCCTAGACAGGCTTGAGCAGTGGCTACCAGGGCGAATTTCGTTCGCAGAGGCAGACTCTGAACTTTTAGAGGAGCCTGCCGAAGTAGAGTCCGATTATCAACGCCCCTCTGCCGCTTGAGTTTCCGAAAACCAGGTCGATTCTGAAAGCATTTACGATCCAAGTGGAAATTCGGGGGCTCAGTGTGCAACATTTAGTGGTAACCGCCACACTGTAGTGACGAATGAATCACGCTGAGCTTGCTTTGCGGGTGGTCTCACCGGAGACACAGCAGTTTGTATTGAGCAAAGCACCAGACAATTTGTGATGTTAACCACTACAGTGGGAGTGACTGTGGGTGGCTGCTCCTTATGCAGCCTGCGTTCCCAATGCCTAGCGGTGCCGTGCGACAGTTCGGTACCGACGATTTCCCGAAGGAGCCCATGTGGACGAGATCCTGGCCAGAGCCGGAATCTTCCAGGGAGTTGAGCCCTCCGCCATCGCGGCGCTCACCCAACAGCTTCACCCGGTGGACTTCCCGCGTCAACATGTCATCTTCAATGAGGGCGAGCCTGGTGATCGGCTTTTCATCATCCTGAACGGCAAAGTCAAAATTGGGCGTCGCTCACCCGATGGGCGTGAGAACTTGCTCGCCATCATGGGACCGTCGGACATGTTTGGCGAATTGTCTATCTTCGACCCAGGTCCGCGCACGTCGAGCGCGACGACAGTCACCGAGGTACGCGCAGTAAGCATGGACCGCGCAGCGTTGAAAGAGTGGATCGGGCAGCGTCCGGAAATTGCAGAGCAACTGTTGCGTGTTCTTGCACGGCGTTTGCGCCGCACGAACAACAACCTCGCAGATTTGATCTTCACCGATGTTCCTGGCCGCGTCGCAAAGGCTTTGCTGCAGCTCGCACAGCGTTTCGGCACGCAGGAAAACGGTGCTCTCCGTGTTACGCACGATCTCACCCAAGAAGAGATCGCCCAATTGGTCGGTGCTTCACGCGAAACTGTGAATAAAGCGCTTGCCGATTTCGCACACCGCGGATGGCTGCGTCTCGAAGGCAAGAGCGTTCTGATCTCAGACTCCGAGCGTCTCGCTCGCAGAGCACGCTAGAAAGACGAGCGCACCACTAGCTTCATACATCTTGAAATAGAAACGCGGGCTGACGGTACTCGATATGAGACCACGTCAGCCCGCGTTTCTGCTCGTGCTGTTAGAACTCACTGCTCAGCGGTGTGAGTTTCCGGCTCAGACGGCAAACCTTGCTGCACTCGAAGAACTTTGATGAGTTCGTTGACGACGTGAATAGACGACTCAGGAAGGCCAGCGAGTTTGTACGCCACATCGTGAATTGAGCGGTCAGCTTGCAGCCGCATCATGTCGATTTCAGTCTGTGTTCGCTGCTTGCCTGCGTCTTCGAGGAAGTACCGGACATCAACGCCAAATGCTGCTGCGATTCCCTCAACCGTGCGGAACGACGGCGTCCGAGCCTTACCGGACCGCAATTGGCTTAAGTATGATTCGCCGAGCTTGAAACCTAGTTCAGTAGACCGCCGAGCGATTGCTGAACCTGTGAATCGACGCCCTTTGGGATCTGGAACACTACGAAAGAGCTCTTCCAACCGATCCGCGAAAACTCCGCGGTCCCCTATCGTGGCGTCCACCGTAGAATCTGTGGTGTCAGAATCTGTGGTGTCGTTGTCACTCCCCTTGACCGCCGTATCTTTAGTCATCAGCTCCCCGTTTCTGTCGCATGGACCTACGCAGGCGGGAGCAGCCTCTCGTCGACCACCACTCGATCGTTCGCAACAACCCCTTGGGAGTTTTGTTGCCAGCGCATGGCAACGAGGTACTTCCCGCCTAGGTCTGCACTGTGCTCATTTCGCCCACACAGCGCGCCTTTGTCAGGTAGCTTAGTACTTTTGTCTAATTTATGCGCGACGGCGAAGGTACGCTAGCTGCGCATGTACCGAGGCTTCTGCCGCTCCCCATAGTGCGGAGTCGACGTCGACATACACGTGTTCAACGACTTCGCGAGCGGTCGCGTCGTCACCCAATTCATCGAGTGCGGCTCGGATTTGATTGAGTCTATGCAGCCTGTGCGCTTGATACTCTCGCGCTGCTTCCGCCACGTCTGCTCGTTCGGGGCCATGTCCGGGCAGTCCGATTAGCCCGTGTCCGATTTTCGCCGCCTTCTCAAGCGTGTCCAGATAGTCAGCTAGATTTCCATCTGTGGCGTCGAGCACAGTTGACCCATGTCCGAGGATTGTGTCGCCTGTGAGCACAGCGGCGGCACTTTCGCCGGGCACGAGAAACATCGCTGAATCTGCGGTGTGCCCAGGAGCTGCGAGCACTGTGATATCGAGACCGCACGCATGAATGATTTCTTCGTTTCGCAGCGGCTCCCCGTCACCGCGGCAATATTCCGGCAGAAAAGCTCGCACCGGAGCGCCCGACTTGGCGAACAGCGCGTCGATCCCGTCGGTGTGATCCTGGTGCCGGTGGGTAACTAAAACCAGGTCGATGCGTTTCCCTTGGGTGAGCAACGCGATGTGTGCGTCATCGCCTGGACCGGGATCGACGATGACGCAACCCTTTTGGTGTGGCGCACTAAGGATCCAGGTGTTGGTTCCTTCAAGCGTCATAGGTCCGGGGTTGTGCGCTACTGCGACGGAAGCGTATTCAGTGACTTCCCGCATGCGGCCGTAGGCGGGGTGCTGAAACTGGACCGCATTCATTGTCACACCTTCTCGTAGTCACTGCTGCAGCCTCGTGACACTCCTGCGCACATGGAGCACTCGGCGTCGAAGCAAAGTAGGTAGGTTTACTGTATGCGCGTTGGGTTAGTTGGTGCCGGGCCATGGGCTATGAATACTCATGCCCCAGCATTGGCGGTGCATCCTGGTGTCGACTTTGCTGGGGTGTGGGCGCGAAATCCGGATGCCGCGCAGGCTATTGGCGCTCGGGTTTTTGGGTCGTATGCTGAACTGGTTGATTCAGTTGATGCTGTGGCTTTTGCTGTCCCGCCGTCAGTGCAGGCGGAGCTTGCACTGTTCGCTGCGATGCGCGGGAAACACCTCATCATGGAGAAGCCCGTGGCGGCCACGCTCAAGGACGCTGCCCGGCTAGCTACGGTGGTGCGTGATCGCGGCGTGCGTTCTGTTGTGTTCTTTACCCGCAGGTTCGCCCCGGAAACACGGCAGTTCCTTGACGAGGTTGCTGACGGAGAGTGGTCGTCTGGTGATGCGGTGTGGCTATCTGGCGCATTGCTTGGTGGCGCTTATTCAGGTTCGCAGTGGCGTCAGGTCGGCGGGGCACTCGATGATGTCGGCCCGCACCTCCTAGATCTACTTGACGTAGCTCTGGGCCCCGTAACTGACGTGGTGTGCGCTCGCTGTGATGTCGCAAGCGATACATGGAAGGTGTTGCTAGAACACAGCAGCAAGAGGTTTAGTTCGGTGACGATGTCGCTCCGGACTCCGGTCACGCCCTCACTTTTGCGAGTGTCGGTACAGGGAAGAGCGGGCTTTATAGAGCTAGCAACCCGAGACACGCCTGCTGTTGATTGTTATCAAGTCATGCTTGATGAGTTTTTTGATTGCGGCTTTCGTGGTGTTGAGCATCCATGCTCGGTGGAGCGCGGGCTCGCGATTCAACGGGTGATGTCCTTGGTAGCTGTTAGGGCTAGCTCTGATGTGGGCTCAGAGTTTTGAACTTGTGCGCGCCACAACGTCGAGTGATGCATTGAGAATTGCCAAGATATCGGACCTTGTTCCCACACCGGTGCGCGCCCATTGCAATGCGAGTTCTTCGGCGAAGCTGAGCCACGCGCCCAGCGCCGGACGCATGAGTACTGAATCGGTGGCGTCCGCGGGGAGATCAAGCACTGTGAGTAATTGGTCGACGAGAGCGGCTCGTGTTTCGGTGAGGATTTCGCGGACCCAATCTTCGGACCCTGAGCTTTGGAACAGTGCTACGTACGGCTGGTGGCGTCGTTCGATGAAGGACAGGTAGCCGTCGACAACTTCCTCTGGGGTGTTGGCGGCGCCTGCTTGGCGTGCAGCACGGAGGAGCCTTTTGCTTGCAGCTCGAATGACTGCAGCGTAGTAGTCGCGTTTCGTCGGAAAGTAGTGGAATAGCAGACTGCGGGAAATTCCAGCCGATGCGGCAACTTCGTCAATGGTGATCTGGTGAAGTGGTCGTCGAGTCAGCATTTCTAATCCGATGCCGATGAGTTGGCGGCGCCGTTCGTCGGGATTGTGCCGGACACGGCGCGTTGGCCTGCTATCGACGCTGTCTTCCACTTTGACTCCTTGGACATTCTTCATAAGTTATTAAGCAATGCTCTATAAGTGGGTAGGATCACAACATGGACTTCGCACCGTCCGCACGGGCCCTTGAATACCGTAACCGGGTAGCAGAGTTTATCGCTGCCGAAATAGCACCCGTTGAGCAGGTTTACGCCAAACAGAAACAACTTCCCCCTGAACAATGGACAGTGCCCCCGGTCGTCGAGGCGCTGAAACAGAAGGCACGCGACAGCGGCCTGTGGAACCTTTTCCTACCTTCACCCTTCGCCGAAGCAACCGGTCAAGGCCCAGGGCTCAACAATGTTGACTACGCGCCCTGCGCTGAACTCATGGGCCAGTACGCCCTCGCACCAGAAATCTTCAACTGCAACGCACCGGACACCGGAAACGCTGAAGTCCTCCTCCACTACGGCAGTGCGACGCAAAAGCAACGGTGGCTCGAACCCCTCCTCCAGGGAAACATTCGATCCGCGTTTTGCATGACCGAACCGGATGTCGCATCCTCCGACGCCACCAACATGACCGCCACAGCAGTCCTCGACGGTGACGACGTAGTCATCAACGGCCAGAAGTGGTTTTCCACCGGAATTGGGCACCCCAACTGCGCATTCGTAATCGTCATGGCACTCACCGATCCTGAAGCTGACCGGCATCGGCGGCATTCGATGGTCCTCGTTCCCATGCACACCCCCGGCATGGACGTAAAGCGCATGCTCAGCGTATTCGGCATGCACGACGCACCCTACGGTCACGGCGAAGTGCACTTCCAGAATGTGCGAGTGCCCGCAGCCAACATCATCGCAGGGCCCGGCAGAGGCTTCGAAATTGCACAAGGCCGACTCGGCCCCGGACGAATCCACCACTGCATGCGACTCATCGGGCTAGCGGAACGAGCCCTGTCCCTAGCACTCGAACGCAGCACCACCCGAACGGCTTTCGGCAAACCACTTGCCAACCTTGGCGGCAATCGCGAACGCATCGCAGAAGCACGCATCGCCATCAACCAGGCCCGGTTGCACGTACTCCATACCGCATGGCTGCTCGACAACCATGGCGCAAGCGGCGCATTGTCAGAGTTGTCGCAAATCAAAGCCTCAGTTCCACGAATGGCGCAAAACGTCGTCGACATGGCAATCCAACTCCATGGCGCCGGTGGGCTCACCGATGACCTTCCACTAGCTGAGGCATACACCGCAGCCAGATCTCTGCGACTCGCAGATGGACCGGACGAAGTTCATCTCGGTGTCGTATCCCGAATCGAACTAGCCAAACACCGGCACAGTCAAGAACCACAACACCACGATGCAACCTGAGCCCCTCAACAATAACCAGGCCCCTAAGTAAGGTGACATTTATGCGCACAAACATCCTCATCACTGGTGCAAGCTCGGGATTGGGCGAAGGCATGGCGCGTCAGTTTGCCGCAAAAGACCGCAACCTGGCTTTGTGTGCGCGTCGCACCGAACGCCTTGAGGCGCTCGCATCCGAGTTGCGCAGCACCAACCCCGGCATCACTGTCGTCGTTAAAGAACTCGACGTCAACGATCACGACAGCGTCTTCCGTGTCTTTCACGAATGCCGCGACGAACTCGGAAGCCTCGACCGCGTGATCGCCAATGCCGGTTTGGGTAAGGGTCAACCGATCGGTACCGGGGCATTCGCTGCGAACAAGCAAACCATGGAAACGAATGTGATTGGCCTACTCGCGCAATGCGAGGCGGCCCTCGAAATTTTTCGTGAGCAAAAGCAGGGCCACCTCGTCATCGTGTCGTCTGTCAGCGCAGTGCGCGGTATGCGGGGGAACGTCACCGCATACGCAGCATCCAAATCTGCCGCCGCATCATTGGCCGAGGGAATTCGCATGCAACACCTCGGGTCCCACATCAAAGTGACAGCGCTGCTGCCGGGCTACATCGAATCAGAAATGACCGCCCAAGCACCCAAAACGCCGCTGATGACGAGCGCAGACAAAGGCGCAAAAGCTCTGGTCAAAGCAATCGAACGCGAACCAGGCAAAGCGTATATCCCCGGGTGGCCGTGGACAGTTCTCGCACAGGTGATGCGCTTCGCGCCCCTACCAATCGTACGGAAACTCAGTTGAGCATCAACGACGAGGCAGGTGCACTGCGTGAGGATGATGCGTTCGACGTCAGCCGCATGCACGAATGGCTGCAGGGCCATGTTTCTGGCCTCGTCAGCATCCCGGAGGTGACGCAGTTTCCTGGTGGCGCCTCGAACCTAACGTACTTAGTGAAATACCCAGATCGTGAGTTCGTCCTACGCCGACCACCAGCTGGACACCGAGCAGCTTCCGCACACGATATGGGCAGAGAATACGAAGTCCAAAAAGCCCTCAAACCACACTTCCACTACGTTCCGCAGATGGTGGCCTTGTGCGCGGACACCGACGTCATCGGCACAGAGTTCTACGTCATGCAGCGGCTCAACGGCATCATCTTGCGCCGCAACCTACCCAAGGGCCTTGACTTGACCCCCGCTGCGACGCGGAAGCTCTGCCTCAGCGTCCTAGACAGGCTTGTTGAACTTCACAACGTCGATACCAGCTCAGCTGGGCTCCAGCACCTTGGCAAGGGCCACGGGTACGTTGAGCGCCAAATCCGAGGTTGGTCTGACCGTTACCGTCGAGCACACACCGAAAATGTGCCCACATTCGAGTCAGTGATGCAGTGGCTTGATCAGCACCGCCCCGATGACGTGCGCACGTGCCTAATTCACAACGACTTTCGCTTCGACAATGTTGTTTTTGCCAACACCGGCAGCAACAGCACCGAATCGTTGAAAGTCATCGGGATTCTTGACTGGGAAATGGCCACGTTGGGCGACCCACTCATGGAGCTCGGGGCCACTCTCGCCTACTGGGTTCAAGCCGACGATGACGACGTCATGCAACAAACCCGACGCCAACCAACGCACCTACCCGGAATGCTCACCCGCAACGAAGTGGTCGAATACTACGCACAAGCCACCGGGCTGAACATTCAAAATTGGGCATTTTACGAGGTCTACGGATTGTTCCGACTCGCAGTGATCGTGCAGCAGCTCTACCGCCGATATTGCGACGGGAACTCAAGCAACCCACTGTATGCCGACTTTTGGATGTTCGTCGGGTACCTCGAGTGGCGCTGCTCATCCATCATTGACTCGACGACCTAAGGGCTCTCTGGAGCACTCAGTGTGTTCAAGTATGGCTCGGCCGACGCAGCGCTTTTACACACCGCGCCCGCCGAGCTCTGTTGTGTTTCAGGCCTTGACCTGGACGATAACTTCTACTTCTACCGCTGCATTGAGCGGAAGTTCGGCTACACCAACGGCCGACCGAGCGTGTTTGCCCGCCTCACCGAAGACGTCGCCGAACAGTTCAGAAGCTCCGTTGATGACCTGCGGTTGTCCGTTGAAGCCTGCCGCCGAGGCAACAAACCCAACGACCTTCACTACCCGAACCACACTGTCAATACCGACAAGGGCATCGATTGCCGCGAGGGCGTTCAATCCGCACACTCGAGCCATCTCAGTCGCTTGTTCAGGGGATACCTCAGCGCCGACTTTTCCTGCATTGCTCAGTTCACCGGCAACAAGTGGCAACTGGCCAGATGTGTAGACAAACTCTCCGGCTTGCACAGCAGGAACATACGCGGCCACCGGAGGTACAACCGGAGGAAGCGACAATCCCAGTTGTTTAAGCCGCTCACTGTGCGTGGTCATGCCGACTCTCCTATTGGCCGCTTCATGTATGCCACATGCTGTTCACCGGTTGGTCCCTGCAATACCGACACCAGTTCCCATCCGTCTCGACCCCAGTTGTCGAGGATTGCTTTGGTTGCATGCGTTAGCAGCGGGATGGTCACGTACTCCCAGCGGGTGATCTCACTCATGAAAACCACCCTAGTCGGGCGACACAACAGCGTGCAGCTTATAAGCTCGTAAACGTGTCTACCCCCGACTCGTGGTCCCAGAAGGCTGCCAAGGCTCGCCTGCACTTTGTCAGCGGCAAAGGCGGCACAGGAAAGTCAACAGTTGCGGCCGCAATTGCACTCGCTCTCGCTGCAGGTGGCCGCCGTGTACTCCTCGCCGAATTGGAAGGCAGACAGGGCATTGCGCAGCTCTTCGACATCCCGCCGCTGCCCTACGAAGAAACCAAAGTCGCTGTCGCCGACGACGGTGGAGAGGTAAAAGCTCTCGCGGTCGATATCGAAGCGGCTTTCCTGGAGTACCTAGACATGTTTTACAGTCTTGGGCTCGCGGGCAAAGCGATGCGAAAAGTCGGTGCGATTGAGTTCGCGACAACACTCGCGCCCGGCCTGCGGGACGTCCTGCTGACGGGAAAGATCAAGGAATGTGTGATTCGGCGCGATAAATCGGGGCGCCCCGTCTACGACGCGATCGTTGTCGACGCGCCACCAACTGGGCGTATCGGCACATTTCTTGACGTCACGAAGGCTATGTCGGATCTTGCCAAGTCCGGGCCAATCCGCAGCCAGAGCGACGGTGTTGTCAAACTTCTGCACTCGGACGAGACAATCATTCACCTCGTGACGCTGCTTGAGTCATTGCCAGTTCAGGAAACAATCGATGCGGTGAAGGAACTCACGGAGAAGGACCTGCGAGTGGGGTCCATCATTGTTAACCGCAGCAACTCTGAATATTTGACTGACGAGGCTCTCTCTGCGGCAACGAGCGAACAACTAGATGAGGGTGCCATCCGCGCTGGCCTCACTAAGGCCGGCCTCAAGGTAAGCGACGAAGAGCTCAGCGGTCTTCTCACCCAAGCGACCGAGTACGCCATTCGCACTCGTGCACAACAAGACAGTGCCCAAGAGCTTGAAGAAATCGACATTCCCCAAATCGTGCTGCCTACCATCACCGATGGCGTTGACCTCGGCGGTTTGTACGAACTTGCGGAAGTCCTGACGAAACAGGGTGTTCGGTGACCACAGCAACTGACAACAGCGCGGATCCGACGTCAACCAAGGGTGTATCCCCGTTCTTGAATATTGATAGGTTCCTGGCCGACTCATCGACACGGGTCGTGGTGTGTTGTGGCGCGGGCGGTGTGGGCAAGACGACCACCGCTGCCGCTCTTGCGTTGCGTGCTGCGGACATGGGGCGCAAGGTCGTGGTGCTGACAATTGATCCGGCACGTCGGCTAGCCCAGGCCTTGGGCCTCGACGCACTCGACAACGTCCCCCAACGGGTCGAACTTGAGGGTGTAACCGGCGAGCTGCACGCAATGATGCTGGACATGCGGCGCACGTTCGATGAGATGGTGCAGGAGCACACTTCGCCAGAACGGGCTGCCGCCGTTTTGGCTAATCCGTTCTACCAAACTGTGGCGTCGTCCTTCTCTGGCACGCAGGAATACATGGCGATGGAGAAGCTCGGTCAACTTGTCCACCAGAAGCAGTGGGAACTGATCGTTGTCGACACTCCCCCGTCGCGAAACGCGTTAGATTTTCTTGACGCGCCTCAGCGCTTGGGCACCTTCCTTGACGGGCGCATGATCCGCCTGTTCATGGCTCCCGGCCGTGGGCTGGGCCGGATCGTCACCGGAGCAATCGGGCTGGCTATGAAGGGTGTATCGACGATCGTTGGGTCAGAGATGCTGTCGGATGCTTCCAACTTCGTCCGCTCGCTGGATTCATTGTTTGGCGGGTTTCGGGAACGCGCAAACCGCACCTACGACCTGCTGCGCGCGCCGGGAACACAGTTTTTGGTAATCGCCGCTGCAGAGCCAGACCCCTTGCGGGAGGCTTCATTCTTCGTGAATCGACTTACCGCGGAGGAGATGCCACTAGCGGGGCTGGTATTGAACCGAACGCATCCGAGCTTGGTTGATATCAGTACTGACCGAGCACGCTTAGCGGCAGAAGAACTTACCGGAGATGAGCAGGAAGATGTCCTTGCTCGCGCGGTGTTGAACATACATGTTGATCGGGCAGTAACAGATAAGCGTGAGCAACGACTTCTGTCGCGGTTCACGCACGCTAACCCTCGGGTACCTATTGTGAAGCTGCGGTCATTGCCGTTTGAGGTATCAGATCTAGCCGCATTGCGCGCTATCTCTGCCCTGTGGAAAAAGCAGTAACAACAATCGCTGATCCTGGAAACCGTAAAACCCAGCCAGACTGAGCTTCCCCTCTCGGTCGGCTGGGCTTTGTATAGATCGCTTGCCTATATTTCGCTTATCCTGCGGATTGCTGAGTTCGCTGCGAGGCAAAAAATTCTGCCCAAGATTCCACTTCTGGGTGTTGCTTAAGTAGTGCGCGCCGTTGGCGTTCCGTCATTCCGCCCCATACGCCGAATTCGACGCGGTTGTCGAGAGCATCTGCGCCGCACTCAAGCACAACGGGGCAGTGTCGACAGATTGTTGCAGCTTTACGCTGTGCTGCACCTCGGACGAACAAAACGTCGGGATCGACTCCACGGCACCGAGCTTGGGATACCCACGCAATGCGTGCCTCTGCCTCTTCTGTTGACATTGTGGCGGTAATCGGGAGACCACCACCGCGACGTATAGCTGGCCGCTTCGTCAATGTCCTGGAGGCTTCAGGTCCCGAATGATTCATCACCTTAGCTGACTCCCTACTTCCGGCCCCCTGCGGTTTTATTTTTGCCTCGCCCGAATATGTGGTCACGATCATGTGGTGCTGCCACTTCCTTCGGTCGTGCATCCCCCGCAAGCGCTTCCAATCCTGTTGGGATCGGCAAACGCCAGCCCTGTCAAAAACCAACACGTGATCGGTGCATCACACGTGGCTATTTAGTGTTATGTGAATCACACTGGCAACAAACTTAGGTACTAACTGCGCTAAATGCAACCTCGGATTTGCTTCCGAGACAAGAAGGTGACCGCACTGAGGCTTACCAGCACCAATCCACGAGCCTGGTCCCCAACCTATGCACTGACGTTAACCGCACCAGCACACAACTGCATCTCTACACGGATTCATTTGTACAACAACAAATTTCACCAACACACGAGCAATGCCCGGTTTGCGCAGTCCACGCAAAATTCCAGAGTGTGACCGAAATGCCGCAGGAACCATTACCACCGGAGCCCCGCACATCAGTACTCTAGAAAACGTGTCAATTGGTAATACAGTGGCGAAACTCGGCGGCTGCAGCATTCTGGGCGGCGTACTCCTTGCAGGAATGCTTTTCCCGGTCGCAGGCGGATTCGGCCTCGCGTCGAACAAAGCTGCACAAACCGTGGAAAATACATCCGCGCAACTCATTGAAGGCGAAGTCCCCGCCATCACCACAATGGTCGATGTCGAGGGCGACCCCATCGCCTACATTTACGAGCAGCGACGCACTGAGGTACCAAGCCATCGCATCTCCGATGACATGAAACTCGCCATCGTTTCCGTCGAAGACCGACGCTTCGCCGACCACGACGGGGTCGACTGGCAAGGCACCATTCGCGCTGCCCTTACCAACACCACCGCCGGGCAAGTCGAACAAGGCGCCAGCACCCTTGTCCAGCAGTACGTCAAGAATTACCAATTGCTAGTTCTCGCCCAAAATGACGCCGAACGCCGCGCTGCTATCGAAACCACACCAGCACGCAAAATCCGCGAAATCCGCATGGCACTCGAACTAGATAGCCGCCTCAGCAAAGAAGAAATCCTCACTCGGTATCTCAACCTCGTGCCCTTCGGCAACGGCGCATACGGAGTGCAGCAAGCCGCACAAACTTACTTCGGGATAGACGCCGCAGACCTCAACGCCGGGCAAGCCGCGATGCTTGCAGGCATCGTTCAAAGCAGCTCCGCCCTCAACCCGTACACCAATCCGGAGAGGGTGCAAGCACGCCGCAACGTCGTACTGGGCACCATGGTCGAAAACATCCCAGAACGTCGCGAAGAATTCCTCGCAGCGATGGAAGAGCCACTTGGCGTTCTACCCGAACCACGCGCGATTTCCCAAGGATGCATCACCGCCGGTGACCGCGGCTTCTTCTGCGACTACGTCCTTGAGTACCTCGACGACGCAGGCCTAAGCCGCGAACAAATTCGCCGCGGCGGCTACACAATTCGCACCACCCTCGACCCCGTCGTGCAAGATTCCGCAAAACGCGCCGTCACCAACAACGCCAGCCCGCAAGCAACCGGCGTTGCAAGCATTCTGAACCTCATCCAGCCCGGCGAGGACTCCCACCGAGTACTTGCAATGACATCAAGTCGCACATACGGCCTCGACGGTGAAAACAACGAGACCGTCAGTTCTCAGCCCTTCTCCATGGTTGGTCACGGCGCAGGGTCTATCTTCAAAATTTTCACCGTCGCAGCAGCACTCGAACAAGGAATGGGCATCAACGCACAAGTCAACGTGCCGTCTCGGTACAACGCCTTCGGCCTTGGCGACGGCGGAGCGCCAGGATGCCCGCCCAACCACTACTGCGTTGAAAACTTCTCTTCGTACCCCGCGTCGATGAGCCTTACGCAAGCGCTCGCCACGTCACCCAACACCACATTCATCCAGATGATCCAGCAAGTAGGCGTCAGCAACACCGTCGATATGGCCGTCAAGCTGGGCCTACGCTCCTACACAAAGCCGCACACCTCCGGCTACAGCGAACAAAGCCTCGCTGACATGTTCAAGGACCAAAACCTCGGATCATTCACCCTTGGCCCAGTAGCCGTGAACCCGCTTGAGCTTTCCAACGTCGCAGCCACACTTGCTTCCGGCGGAACATGGTGCCCACCCTCACCCGTCGACTCCATCATCGACCGGTTCGGAAACCCAATCGAATTGGCCACCGAACCCTGTGAGCAGGTCGTTTCCCCAGGCCTAGCTGCCGCGCTCTCCCGCGGCCTCGGTGAAGACCACGTCGCCAATGGAACGGCTGCCCGCGCAGCAAACGCAACAGGCTGGACAGCACCCGTCTCCGGCAAAACCGGAACCACAAACTCAAACTTCTCAGCGGGATTCCTCGGGTACACCAATACGATTGCCGGAGTTGCCTACGTCTACGGCGACTCCCCCACCCCAAGCCCAATCTGCTCCTTCAACCTCCGCCAATGCGGACGAGGAAACCTATTCGGCGGAAACGAACCCGCCCAAACGTGGTTCCAAGCTGTGCTGCCCGTCGCCAACCGCTTCGGTGAAATTCGTGCCGCCGAAGCCACCGACCGACGCTTCCGCGAAGGCGACCCGCGACTACAAGTCCCCAACGTCACCGGACTGTTCTCCAGCAGCGCTATACGCCGCCTCGAATCAGCAGGCTACGACTACGAGACTGTGTGGACATCAAGCGCAGAATCACGCGGCGTCGTAACGTCCTACACCCCATCCGGAATCGCACAACCCGGCACAACAATCACGTTATATGTCAGCGACGGCAGTCAGCGCGTCACCAGACCGCAACCGTCCGCGCCCGCAACAACGGACACCAACACCACCACACCAGAACGCCGTCAACCCCCAGAACTTCCTGACAGTGTGGATATCCCAGGGCTACCGGAACCCGTGCCCGTCCCCAACCAGGGCGACGACAACTAACACGACTGCGCAGTTAACCAATACTGCGCAGTCGCGGGGAAACCGCCGTCGAGAGAGCCGTCAATCTGCCGTATCCTGAGGTGATGGCTCGCAACACCCGGCACACCGCTGCACAGTTCGCACTCGGCATCGTCGGCGCAGGGGCTATGGCCCTTGCGTACGCCACCATCATCGAACGCAACGCCTTTGCGCTACGCAATGTCACAGTGCCAGTCCTCCCGCCCGGCACACCAGCCCTGCGGATCCTCCATGTCAGCGACTTCCACATGACACCGGGCCAGCACCTCAAACAAGCCTGGATCAATGAACTTTCCACGCTTGAACCAGACCTCATCATTAACACCGGCGACAACCTCTCCCACCCGCGAGCAGTGCCCAACGTCGTCCAGGCACTCAGCGGGCTACTCGGGCGCCCCGGGGCATTCGTTTTCGGAAGCAACGACTACTTTGGCCCCCGCCCCAAAAACCCATTCAAGTACTTCAAAAAGGGACACAAGCGCACCTACGGTGATCCGCTGCCCTGGCAAGATCTGCGAGCAGCATTCACAGAACGTGGATGGCTGGACGCAACACACAACCAGCGGGAACTCGAAGTAAATGGCGTCAACATCGTCGTAGCAGGGGTCGACGACCCCCACATCAACCGCGACCGCTACAACACCATCGCCGGGGCACCAAACCCACGGGCGCATATCCGCATCGGGCTCACACACTCGCCAGAACCACGAGTACTCGACCGGTTCGCGCAGGACGGCTACGACCTCGTCCTCGCCGGACACACCCACGGCGGACAACTATGCCTCCCGATCGCCGGGGCTCTCGTGACAAACTGTGGAATCGACCGCTCCCGCGTTAAAGGGCTCTCACAATGGGGCGCCCACATGAAACTTCACGTCTCAGCCGGGATAGGAACATCGCCGTACGCACCGGCCCGATTCTTCTGCCGACCCGAAGCCACACTGCTCACCCTCGTCCCCACGGCGGCATCAACAAGGGCAACCGACTCGGCCCAACAGATTTCGCAATCCGACGCCCCCGTACGTTAGACTCTGCTCGCTGCATAACGCTTCAACAGTGCAGTGAGTACCACGGGGTGTGGCGCAGCTTGGTAGCGCGCTTCGTTCGGGTCGAAGAGGTCGTGGGTTCGAATCCCGCCACCCCGACATTAAGAAGCCCTCACCTACCCGATTTACCTCGGGGTGGTGGGGGCTTCTTGCTGCCTGTGCCGTCGCTGGGGTAGCGCCGTCGCCCGGGTAGCGCTGTCGCCCGCAAAGGATCCTGCATTTGACCCTCATGGCGGTCGAAATGCAGGATCTATCACCAGGTAGACGCTAGAGTCCCTTCACCCGGAGATGCATGTGCGCCAGCATCGTTCATAACTTTCAATCACGTTGTGGACCCTTATCCTGCACTCGCATTTCGCTAGGCGTAGTCTCTCCTCATGCTTACAAGGCATTGTGAGAACGCCTCTACGAATAGGCGATACCGCTGTCAGCACCCGACAGTAAGTTGCGTTGTGACTGAGCGGCGGCTGTGAGCGCCGCTGACCCCGACGAAGCAGCATCGGATGTTCGCTCCCGTCTAGCGCGCCTCGCCAATGCGTTCATCAAGTACCCGGCACGAATGATCGTGGCGGGGTACCTCGTCGTAGTTCTCATCGGTACCGCTTTGCTGTCCCTCCCCGCCGCGACCCTGAACGATCGTGCAACATTTGTTGAGGCGCTCTTCACCGCCACTTCCGCCGCGTGCATTACGGGCCTTGTTGTTGTCGATACGGGGTCGTATTGGTCCTCGTTTGGACATGCCGTGATTTTGGGGCTGATCCAATTGGGCGGCTTGGGCATCATGACGGTGGCGTCGCTACTCGGTCTGTTGGTCGCACGCCGGATGGGTTTGCGGATGCAACTCATCGCGCAAACTGAGACCAAAAGCCTCCGTCTTGGCGACATGCGCCGCGTTGTGGTTGGTGTCATCAAGATGAGCATCATCATCGAGGTAGTCACGGCGACTGTGCTGACGTTGCGTTATTGGGCGGTATACGCCGATTCTTTTGGGGAGGCCCTGTACTGGGGTGTTTTCCACGCTGTTTCTGCCTTCAACAGCGCCGGGTTCGCGCTCCAAGCTGACAGCATGATGGAGTATGTCGGCGACCCTTTGATCCTGGTGCCGGTCATCGTGGCGTTCACGTTGGGAGCCATCGGCTTCCCTGTCATCTTCGAAGTGACCAAACACATTCGGCAGCAAATCAGAGAGTCGAATGCGAATGTGGATCAATCGCCCCGGCACTGGACCGTGCACACAAAGATCACTGTGTTAACGCACGGGGTTCTTGCTGTAGTGGGCATTTTTTCCGTCACGATGTTCGAGTGGGCCAACCCAGCAACTATGGGTCCGCTCAGCACGATGGAGAAGTTGCTTGCTGGGTCGTTTCAGGGCTTGGCGCCCCGGTCGGTTGGGTTTAATACCATCGAGACGGGTGACATGAACTCAGCGACTGTGTTGATCACCAACGTATTGATGTTCATCGGTGGTGGTAGCGCGGGCACAGCCGGCGGCATTAAAGTCGCTACGTTCGCTTTGCTCGGTTTCGTGATTCTCGCTGAGCTTCGTGGTCAGCCAACGGTCCATGTGATGGGCAGACGAATCGCCGAATCCGTTCAGCGACAAGCTCTGTCTGTGGCATTGATGTCGATAGCTGCCGTGATGACCGGAACAGTAATCATTCTGAGCCTCACCGATCATCGGCTCGAAACAGTCCTGTTCGAGGTGATATCAGCTTTCTGCACCGTGGGTCTGTCTATGGGGATCACCGCTGATCTCCCTGAAGTAGCGCAAGTAATTTTGTGCGTATTGATGTTTGCAGGTCGAATAGGGCCGATCATTTTGGCTTCCGCGTTGGCGTTGCAGGAACGGCCGCGGAGATACGAATTACCGGAGGAGCGTCCCATTGTCGGGTAAAAATGACCGCCCACCAAGCACACGAGTAGTTGTGCTGGGTTTGGGCCGTTTTGGTAGATCATTGGCGCGAGAACTCGTCGCGGGCGGCACCCAAGTACTTGGTGTCGACTCGGATTCTCGCATCGTTCAGCGACTCGCTGAGGACCTAACGCACACCGCCGTCGCCGACACCACCGATCGAGATTCGTTGATGCAACTCGGTGTGCATAAGTTCCCACACGCCGTGGTGGCGGTGGGTACAGATTTGGAATCGAGCATCCTGACCACGTCGTTGCTTGCGGATTTCCAAGTGCCCCAGATCTGGGCTAAGGCCACATCCAAGCAGCATCAGCGCATCCTCGAGAGGGTTGGCGCCCACCATGTTGTAATCCCGGAGCATGACATGGGTGAGCGTGTAGCCCACCTCGTCACCGGCCGAATGCTGGACTACATCGAGTTCGGCGACAACTACGCCATGGTTAAAACCTTGGCCCCAGTCGAAGCGATCGGCATCCCGCTCAAAAACAGTGAGCTGCGACGCAAGTACGAAATTACCGTTGTTGCGGTGAAGCGGGCGGGGCAGAACTTCACGTATGCCACCCAGGACACGGTGTTGATGCGTGGGGATATTTTGCTTGTTGCCGGCAAGGTTCGGCAGGTAGAGGCCTTCGCCAACATCACGTAAAGGATGCTGGAGCGACGAAAACGCCCCACCCTGGAAGGAGCGGGGCGTTCAAGGGTCGTCAGGCTACTTGCGCCTGCCACATCCAGTGGAGCTGCTCAAGGCGTGCAGTGATCGCAATTAGCAGATCTTGGGTCACAGGGTCAGTGTCTTCAGTAGCAGCGATGCGTGCGCGCAGGCGCTCGATGATGGCCGCTAGGTTTTCCACCACAACATTGATGATGTCTTCGTCGCTTGTCCAACCTTCGCCGATGCCTTTTGCTCCCGACTGCGCAGACACGGTGGATGCGCGCCCGTCTGGGCTCACACCGATTGCGGTGGCACGTTCTGCTGCCTCATCGGTGAAATCGCGGGCTGCGGTAACGAGTTCGTCCAACGCGAGGTGAACGGAGCGGAAGTTTTTGCCAATGACGTTCCAGTGCGCTTGCTTTGCGATCAAGCTGAGGTCGATGAGATCGACAACGGTTCCCTGAAGGGCATCCCCTGTTGCCTTTTGTTGATCAGCGGTAAGAGTGCTGGTGATCGGATTCGACACTGTCGTTCCTCCTAAATTAGTGGACTCTTTGGATATAGCAGCATCAGGACTGCTGCGAGGCGCGAATGCCTTCTTCGATACGCTTGCCGACTTCTTCGTCGATGTTCTTCCAGTAGGCGAATACCCTGTCGAGCACTTCGCTAGTCACACCGTCGGATACGTGCCCAATGACGTTGTTGACGAGGCGGTCTCGTGCAGCGTCGTCGAGAACTTCACGAACGAGCGTGTGCGCTTGTGTGAAGTCATTGTCTTCGGGGTGCTGGACGTACGCTTCTCGCACCATGTCACCAGCGGAGTCCCAACCGTTGTATGGACCTGCGGCTGCGATATTTGCTGCGGGACCGCCAACTGAGTTTGGCGCGTATACGGGGACATCTGGTGCGTTGTAGGCGTAACGCATGTTGCCGTCTTTGCTGTATGTGTTGACTGGCGCCTTCGGTGCATTTACTGGCAGCTGTGCGTAGTTGACACCGATGCGGTAGCGGTGTGTGTCGGCATAGGAGAACACGCGACCGAGCAACATCTTGTCTGGAGAGAAACCAATGCCCGGAACCACGTTTGATGGTTCGAATGCGGCCTGTTCAATCTGGGCGAAAAAGTTTTCGGGGTTTCGGTTGAGCGTCATGACACCGACGCGTTTGCGTGGGTAGTCCTTTTGAGACCAGACCTTGGTGAGGTCGAATGGGTTGAAGCGGTACTTCTCGGCGTCCTCGAAAGGCATGATCTGGACTTCGAGGTTCCATTTGGGGAAGTCACCTCGGTCAATGGATTCGAAGAGATCTTTGCGGTGTGCGTCGGGCGCGGTTCCCGCTAGTTCGTCAGCTTCTGCTTGGGTGAGGAAGTCGATGCCTTGCTGGGTCTTAAAGTGGTACTTCACCCAGAACCGCTCGCCAGCCTCATTGATCCACATGTATGTATGTGAACCGAATCCGTCCATGTGGCGGTAGGTTTTTGGAATTCCTCTGTCCCCCATTAGCCATGCCACCTGGTGTGCTGTTTCGGGAGATAGGGTCCAGAAATCCCATTGCATATTGTGGTCACGCAATCCTGAGGCGGGCATACGCTTTTGCGACCGGATGAAGTCTTGAAACTTCATGGGGTCTCGCACGAAGAACACTGGTGTGTTGTTGCCGACGAGGTCGTAATTTCCTTGTTCGGTGTAAAACTTTAGGGCGAATCCGCGCGGGTCTCGCCATGTGTCGGGGCTGCCTTGTTCGCCTGCAACGGTGGAGAAGCGGATGAGAAGTTCGGTCTTTTTTCCAGGTTGCAGGAAGTCTGCGCAGGTGTAAGCACTGACGTCTTCGGTGATTTCTAGTTCGCCAAATGCGCCTGAGCCTTTGGCGTGTACGACTCGCTCCGGTACTCTCTCGCGGTTGAACTGGGCCATCTTCTCAATCAGGTAGTGATCATGAAGAACGATGGGCCCCTGGTGACCGACGGTGAGCGAGTGCTCGTCGCTGCCTACTGGGATGCCAGAGTTTGTGGTGGTGGTGGGAACGGCTTTATCGGCTGTGGTCATTTCTTGCGGCCTCCTACATGGGGTGCGCTGGATGTTCCGGGCTAATGCTCCGGATCAACTTGATTCCTGCCCCTGGGTGTGCGGGCATCCGTCACACCGTCCCCAAAAAACAATTTCCGCTTCGTCAACGACAAACCCGTCTAGGTGGTGCGGTTCAAGACACGGAGCAGCACCGGAGACGCAATCCACGTCCACAACTTTTCCGCAGTCGCGGCACACGAAGTGGTGGTGGTTGTCTCCCGTGCGTGTCTCATACAGCGCCGAGTGGCCAGCGGGCTCGATTTTGCGGACTAGCCCGGCGGTGACGCACGCCTTTAGGACGTCGTATACGGCTTGCGTCGACACTGATCCGAGTTGGTTGCGCACCTCAATTGCGACACTGTCTGCTGTGCTGTGGGGCGCCGTTGACAGCGCGGTGAGAACAGCCACACGGGGGGCTGTCACTCGCAACCCAACTGCGCGCAAGAGTGCACGCGGGTCGGGGATTGAGTGCTCCGTGGGCATAACTCCAGTATCCCCCTTTTCTGGAATGAGTCAAGAAAAGGAATAGTAAAGTTTGCCCAAAAACGGCGTTGTGCGCGATCAGCCCCGGTCAAACTCCCAGAACTCTTGCGCCATATACATCCACTCGGTACTCGGACGTAGGAACATCAAGACCGAACCAGCGATCATCGCTACCACCTGGGCTACTGGCAGTAGATCGAAAGCCCCGAAAGTTGCTGCAAGATCAGTTTGCCCCAACTCGTACGCGAGACGAGAGACCATCAAGAACACCAAGGCCAAAGGGATAATCGCGTAACGCGCAGACCTCGAACCAATGCGACGCATCATCACGACACATACCAGCAAAGAAAGCATCAGGATTGTGCCCGCCACCATCACGCCCCACGGAGCAAGCTGCGCCGTGCGGAGGATGCTTTCCGAGCCCTGCCCTGCCGTCGAAGGATCGCTGGCCATCTGGGCTGCAAGCGAGTCTTGCACCTCGCGCAAATTCCACAAGATCTGCACAGCCGCGGGCAAAAACAGCAACGCGGCAATTCGCCACAACACCCACGCACTCCACAGGACCTTCGGCGGGGCGGGTGGCGGTGGTACTTCCTCAAAATTCCGAGTCACGATCCACAGCCTATTCTGTTTGTACGGTTTGGACAGAATCACTCCGTTGCGCGGCGATCTGATACCAAAATGTTGCTGAGAAAAGTTTCGCTGAGGAACCAAACACAGAGGAACTAAACAGAACAGCCCCACATGATTTTTCAATCACGCGAGGCTGTTGAGTTACGGTCTGCTACGCGGAGTTCGCCACAAGCCACTCAGCGATTTGAATGGTGTTCAATGCGGCACCCTTGCGCAAGTTGTCGTTAGAAATAAACAACGCCAACCCACGCCCCTCAGGAACACCTGGATCCTGCCTAATACGCCCAACGAACGACGCATCTTTGCCAGCCGCGTCTAGCGGCGTTGGCACATCAACAAGCTCAACACCAGGCGCATCGGTCAGCAACTTCTGAGCACGCTCCACGCTCAGTGGCCGCTCAAACTCAGCATTGATCGACAGCGAATGGCCGGTCAACACCGGAACACGCACGCAGGTCCCAGACACCAACAAGTCGGGAAGACCCAAAATCCGTCGACTCTCGTTGCGAAGCTTCTGGTCTTCGTCAGTCTCGCCACTACCGTCGTCGACGAGCGAACCCGCCAATGGCAGCGCGTTGAACGCGATTGGCTTCACGTAGACGTCCGGCTCAGGAAAGTTCGCCGCAGACCCATCGTGCACCAAGTTGTCGGCGTCATCGATTACTGCCTTGAGCTGAGTCAGCAGTTCATTGACACCGGCCAAACCGCTACCGGACACAGCCTGGTAGCTGGAGATGATCAGTCGCTGCAAGCCCGCTTCATCGTGCAGCACCTTCAGGATCGGCATCGCCGCCATAGTGGTGCAGTTTGGGTTTGCGATGATCCCCTTTTTCAGGTTCTTTGCCTGCTCTGGGTTCACTTCGCTCACAATGAGCGGAACCTCAGGGTCCTTGCGCCACGCCGATGAATTGTCGACAACTGTTGCGCCTGCTGCAGCAAACCGCGGGGCCTGTTCCTTCGACAAGGTTCCACCTGCGGAGAACAGTGCGATGTCGATGCCCGCGAGGTCTTCGTCGGACGCTGCGGCAACGTCTTCGATGACAATGTCTTCACCGCGGAACGGAAGTGTTTTGCCAGCCGACCGAGCGGAAGCGAAGAATCGAACCTTATCCGCAGGGAAGTTACGCTGCTCCAGCAAAGCGCGCATCACACGCCCTACCTGGCCTGTAGCTCCTACAACTGCAACTGTTACACCCATATCAAATACCTGTCCCTGCGTAGACCGTCGCTTGCTCTTCTCCACCCAAGTCAAATGCTGAGTGAATAGCAGCGACGGCCTTATCAAGCTCAGTGTCGCGGCAGAGGACCGAAATTCGGATCTCCGACGTCGAGATCAGTTCGATGTTCACGCCAGCATCAGAAAGCGCTTCGCAGAAGGTCGCAGTCACACCGGGATGCGAACGCATTCCAGCGCCGATGAGCGACAGCTTGCCAATGTGGTCGTCGTATAGCACCTGGCTGAAGCCAATTTTGTCCTGACGCTTCGTCAATTCCTCCACGGCACGGGGGCCATCACTGCGCGGAAGGGTGAACGTAATATCAGTCTTACCCGTCTCAACCTTCGACACATTTTGAAGCACCATGTCAATGTTTATTTCAGCATCGGCAACAACGCGGAAAACCTGTGCCGCAAAGCCAGGTTCGTCCGGGATTCCGACGACGGTGATTTTGGCTTCGCTGCGGTCATGCGCAACACCGGTCAGGATGGCGTCTTCCACAGGGATGTCCTCCATTGATCCGGAAACAATCGTTCCGGGCTTGTTTGAATACGATGAACGAACGTGAATAGGTGTGTTGTATCGGCGCGCATATTCAACGCAACGCAGCATCAAAACTTTTGCGCCCGCCGCTGCCATTTCCAGCATTTCTTCAAACGAAATCTTGTCGAGTTTCTTAGCATCAGGAACTATGCGCGGGTCTGCGCTGAAGATGCCGTCAACATCGGTGTAAATTTCGCAAACATCGGCGTTCAAAGCTGCGGCAAGTGCAACAGCCGTGGTGTCAGACCCACCGCGCCCCAATGTGGTGACGTCTTTGCTGTCCTGGCTCACACCTTGGAAACCAGCAACGAGCACAATGGAACCCTCGTCCAGCGCAGCTCGCACGCGCCCAGGAGTGACGTCAATAATCTTGGCTTTGCCATGCGACTGAGTTGTAATCACACCCGCTTGCGAGCCGGTAAACGACCGGGCCTCCGCACCGAGGGAATGAATAGCCATCGCCACAAGCGCGTTCGAGATGCGCTCGCCGGACGTCAGCAGCATGTCCATCTCTCGAGGGTGCGGAGCAGGCGAAACGGCGTGCGCCAGCTTCAGCAAATCATCCGTTGTGTCCCCCATCGCTGAGACCACGACAACGACATCATGCCCCTGGCGCTTAGTTTCGACGATCCTCTCGGCTACACGCCTAATTCGTTCGGCGGATTCCACCGAGGACCCTCCGTACTTTTGCACGACAAGCGCCACGCTGATACTCACCCTTCCGCTAATTTTCTGGGATTCAGCTCGTTAGTCTAGCGAGAAAAAGGACGCAATGCGCTACTAGAGCCACTCAAACCCACCCCACAAGGACGATTGCGACGTGCAGAATGTGCAGGTGAACGATCAGTTTCCGGTACCTCCTACAGCCCGCTCAATCTTATTGGGATTCCCCCCTGCTGGGCCTCTATGGCCAAACGCCATTCGCGCAAGTTCAGCATTTCTATTGCCGGCGGTCGTTGCGCTCATGCTTGGGCATCCGCGGGAAGCCGTGTTGTGCAGCATCGGCGCCCTCGCAGTGTTGTATGGAGAGAATCGTGCGTACCGAATTCGGTGGCGCGTCGTCCTCGCTGTAGGTAGTGCGAATGTCGCTTCCTTTTCCCTGACAATGCTAGTGAGTCACATCAGTTCAGTGTCATATTTCGCGATCATTCCTCTTATCGCAGTGATCGCGGCAACGACGACGTATGTCATGAACTCCCTCCGCTGGGGTGCGCCGGGACCAGTGTTTGTGGTGCTCGCAGCGTCCGTGGGCGCACTTAGCCCCTACTCGGGTCTATCCGTGCCTGTCGCGACGATGTGGGTCGCCGTCGGAGTGGCCGGGGCGCTCATCGCCACGATGACGCCCATCCTTGTTGATCCGTTAGGCCCTGCTCGAAGGGCGGTGGAGGCCGCAGAAAAAGCAGTAGACGCATTCGCTTCAAACATCGGTGCATCGCCTACAGAGAGGCACCGAACGGCAAAGCACACGGCAGGCGCCGCCATCCACCACGGATGGGCAACACTGCGCGACGCCGGATTGGTGAGCATTGATTCGCCGTCGACCCTCGCGCATTCCTTGCGGGCCGCACACATACGGTTTCTCACCTTGGTCGCCCGCGACCCGACAAACGATGCCGCACCGGAAATCGAGGTCCTGCCTCCAGCCACGTTTCCTCTAGGTAGGCCGACCGTTCGGTTTCGTTTACGACGGGCATTCCACTACCGCGCGCAGCCCATGGTGGCCGCGCTCCGCGTGCTCATTTCCACATCAGCGGCCGGGGCCATTGGTGCATCAATCGGGCTTGAACACCCGGAATGGGCGATGGTGGCGGCTGTCCTGGTCTTAGGCGGAGCACCGGATCGCATTGCGGGGTCGTACCGTGGCATCCAACGCTTCATTGGCACAGCGGTGGGAATTGTTCTGTTCATTGCGGTCTACGCCTGGGAACCACACGGACTGGTGTTGGTGTGTGTACTTGGACTATTGCTGTTCGGCATCGAGCTGACAGTTCCGCGGAATTACGCAGTGGCGGCTAGCTTTATCACCCCGCTTGCGTTGCTATTAAGCACATCAATGCAGCCAGGACATGATGCCCTGACGGTCTCGGCCTATCGACTAGTGGAAACAGCCATCGGGGTGTCCGTTGCGCTTATCGCGTTGTGGACGATGTCGTGGCGGGAGGACCACCGTATGCAGCGCCACGCCGAGTTGCAGTGCCTGAGCAGTATTGCCGCAGTGGTCGATGCATACAGCAGTGACGCACAAACGCTGCTGTCGTTAAGGCGAGATGCGCAATTCGACTTGATTGGCGCAGCCCTTGCGGCAGACGCCGCCGCACGCAGTGTGCCCTCGTGGGCGCGTACTCAATGGCCGACCCATGTCCGCCTCATCGTGCTTGGTTACAAGGTTCTGGCACGCGTGGTCTCCGCCACCCCGTCAGAGGTGGCGGACATGCGGCAAGAGATAGGTGATGTTAGATCCGCGTTGTTGTCAACGTAATCCCAGCGTCCCGGAGACGTTTCGGCAGTGCGTCACCCATCGCCGCGGCAGGCGTAATCACGCCGGTCAGCGGTGATAGCGCATCTCTATCAAACGCGAGGCACAAACCTGATTCGCCCAGCATGACTGCAGTCGCCGCGTAGCCAGGATCGCCCTGCGCCTTAAATGTCGCCTTGTAGCGAGCACCGGATGAGGTTGTGGCGTACGTTTCGATGACGAAAAAGCCGGTCAGTCGCGACTTCTCACTCGGCCCTGTGCCTGGCTGCGGCAGCACGGTGTCAATGATCTTCTTGGGTGCGCGTCGGAACAATGTTGGTCCAACTTTCCAGAGCGCCCCCAGCACACCCGACATCACGCCAGCAACGATGGGCGCGGCAACTCCAGAACCGACACCCATTACTTCGCGGTACTGAAATTGCTTGCCGTACGCCCATCCGAGAAGCCCGTTGGTACGACGAACGATGCGCGTGTTGTAGGGAGCCATCAGGAATGTGCCGGTCCAGCCGGTCAGATCCGGATCAATTTCTGAGGCACGGCCGAACCCGTTGTCAGATTGCTTTCCCAGATCTGGCTCGAGCGCACGGTCCGTGCTGAGGGTGTACGGGTCTTTCGTCACACGGGCGAGCTCACGATCCTCCGCTTCGCGCTCCATTTGGCGGCGACCCGACGCGACGGTTCCTCCACTCAACCCACCTTTTGCCGCCTTGACATACAAAGTGGTGTCGTTAAGTTCACCCGCGTCATCGGCCAGGGCATGCTTGTAGAGCAAGTAAGTGTTGATGTCGGACGGAACCGAATCGAAACCGCACGAATGGACGATGCGAGCACCGTTTTCTATGGCAAGTTCGTGAAATTTTTCCACGGTGTCATGCACAAACAGTTGCTCACCCGTGAGGTCCGCGTAGTCGGTGCCTTCTTTGGCACACGCCTCAACAAGAGGTAAGCCGTACTGGGCGTAGGGGCCAACAGTTGTCACGATCACCCGGGTCCGTGCCGCCAGCGACCGCAAACTCTCCGGAGATCCCGCGTCCGCTTCGATGATGGGCCAGGTGTGCGCAACACCGCCGATTTCGTCGAGAACGGCTTGCAGTTTGTCAGCGTTCCTCCCCGCTACTGCGATACGCGCAAAATCAGGGGCGCGTTTCGCGACGTGCGCGGCGGTGAGACGGCCAACAAAACCGCTCGCGCCGTAAAGGACCAAGTCAAATTCACGCTCTGATGTACCGCCGGTAGCCATGGGTGCAACGCTAGTCGGCGGTGACTAATCCCGAAACCCACACCGCAGAGTTTTCTCCTTCGACGTAAACTTGGGCGATGGTGGATGAGCCGAGGGGCCCAATCGACAGCAGTCGAGTTCCTCGATTCGCCGACGTTGCGACTTTCGCTCGACTTCCTCGGATTGATCAGGTCTCACGAGCCGATATCGCAGTTGTCGGGATCCCTTTTGACTCTGGAACATCGTTTCGCCCGGGCGCCCGGTTCGGCCCGAGCCACATTCGCGAGAACTCGCGACTTTTGCGACCGTATAACCCCACGCAAAACGTGTCGCCCTTCTCTAAGGCGCAAGTAGTTGACGCTGGCGATATAGCGGTAACGCCTTTTGATATCGCTGCGGCCATCGACACTATCGAAGCCGCGGCAAGGCATTTCGGGCAGAGCGACTGCCGCCTCGTCGCGTTGGGAGGTGACCACACGGTTGCACTCCCCCTGCTGCGGGCCGTTGCCGCACAGCACGGCCCGGTGACCGTCGTTCACTTTGACGCCCACCTCGATACGTGGGACACCTATTTTGACGCGCCTCATACCCACGGGACACCTTTTAGGCGTGCGTCCGAGGAAGGGCTGATTGATCTCGAACGGAGTGTGCACGTCGGCATTCGAGGTCCGCTCTACAGCGCACGCGACCTCGACGATGACAAACTTCTTGGATTCTTACCGTTGACGTGCACAGATGTGGAAACGGATGGCCTGTCGGCAGTTATTGCCCGGATGCACGAACGTATTGGCGGTAGTGGCGGTAGTGGCGGTAGTGGCGGTATTGGCGGTCGTGGCGCAGTGCCGATCTATGTCAGCGTCGATGTCGACGTTCTAGACCCTGGGTTCGCACCTGGGACGGGGACACCTGAAGCGGGAGGATTGTCAAGCCGCGAACTGCTGGCGATGGTGCGCACGTTGTCACGACACCTCATCGTTGGTGCTGATGTAGTGGAAGTCGCACCCGCCTACGACCACGCCGGAATCACCGGCATCGCCGCAGCTCACATCGCATACGAACTGATTTCCGCAATGGTTCTCACGCCGCCAAATGGCACTTGATACCCGCCGAGAATCCGCTCCTGATGTGACACCACCGCACTCCGATGTACAGTTGAAGCATGCATCGCGGTCTTCTCCTTGGTTGCCGCGGCGGGGTCTGATCCGAACCGGCGTCCCGCCGCGGGGCTCATTGGTGCTGGTCGACTCCCCACGCGGATAGAGCCGCAGGGAGCACACTGTCTTCACAATCCTGGAGAGAATTTTCGATGACAATTACAGACCCCACATTTGGCACTGCCGAAATGGTCAGTCCCCCCGCTCGTCCAGCGCCGACTGATCAACCTGCCTGGAACACCCAAAAGAGCAGTTCCATGCCCACGTTCCGGTATTTGCCGTTTGCTGACGAAGTCGAGAATGTCGCGCTGCCGGACCGGACGTGGCCCGATCGCATCATTGAGCGTGCACCTTTGTGGTGTGCTGTGGACCTTCGGGACGGCAACCAGGCTTTGATCGACCCGATGAGCCCTGCGCGGAAGCGTCGGATGTTCGATCTGCTCGTGTCGATGGGCTACAAGCAGATCGAGGTTGGTTTCCCTTCCGCCAGCCAGACTGATTTCGATTTTGTTCGCGAGATTATCGAAGACGGTGCGATCCCGGATGACGTCTATATCCAGGTTCTGACGCAGTGCCGTGAAGAACTCATCAAACGCACCTTTGAGGCGTGCGAGGGCGCGAAAAACGTCATCGTTCACATCTACAACTCCACGTCGATTCTGCAGCGCCGGGTGGTGTTTAGAGCCAACCAAGACGTAATTAAAAAGATTGCCGTCGACGGCGCGCTGATCTGCCTCGAAGAGGCCGCTAAGTACCCGGACACCAACTGGATGTGGGAATACTCGCCAGAGTCGTACACGGGGACGGAACTTAGCTTCGCAAAAGACGTGTGTGACGCCGTATCGGATGTGTTCCAGCCGACGCCAGACCACCCCATGATCATCAATCTCCCGGCGACGGTCGAGATGGCGACGCCCAACGTGTACGCCGACTCCATCGAGTGGATGCACCGAAACTTGGCTCGGCGAGATTCGATCATTCTGTCCCTGCACCCGCACAACGACCGTGGCACAGCTATCGCCGCCGCAGAGTTGGGCTTCCAAGCTGGGGCGGACCGTATCGAAGGCTGCCTGTTTGGCAACGGTGAGCGCACCGGCAACGTGTGCTTGGTGACGCTCGGCATGAATTTGTTCAGCCGTGGGGTGGACCCACAAATCGATTTCTCTGACATCGATGAAATCCGCCGCACTGTCGAATACTGCAACCAGTTGAAAGTCCCCGAGCGCCACCCCTACGGCGGCGACCTTGTATACACAGCGTTTTCGGGCAGCCACCAGGACGCCATTAACAAGGGCTTCGATGCGATGGGCGACGACGCTCAGCATTACGGCAAGTCGATCGACGAAATTACGTGGCAAGTTCCGTATCTGCCGATCGATCCCAAAGATGTCGGGCGCACCTACGAGGCTGTCATCCGGGTGAATTCACAGTCCGGCAAAGGCGGCGTCGCCTACATCATGAAGGCTGACCACGGTCTGCAGCTGCCACGCCGGTTGCAAATCGAATTCTCTCGGATTATTCAGCACTACACCGACTCCGAGGGCGGTGAAATCAACCCGGACGACATGTGGGCTGCGTTCTCGCGCGAATACCTGGAACCCGTCCAGCCGTTGGAGCGGATTCGTCAGCACTACGACCAGGCTGAAGTTGATGGCGGAACCGACGCCATCTCAGCGACGGTCATTTTCAATGGCGAGGAACAAGAAATCTCCGGTACTGGAAACGGACCACTCGCTGCGTTTGTTCACGCACTGGCAAGCCTTGATATCGACGTGCGCGTGCTTGACTACAGCGAACATGCGATGTCAGCGGGAGACGACGCAAAAGCCGCGGCATACGTAGAATGCGTCGTAGGCGACAAGACGGTGTGGGGCGTCGGGATGGCGACGTCGATAACCACCGCTTCACTGCGCGCGGTTGTTTCAGCGGTCAATCGCTCGTTCATCCAGGAATAGTCCATACAACGGGAGTGTGTGGGGTTCACGAAAATAGTGATACCCCACACACTTTTGCGTGATCATCATCACCAGCCGCGCACCGGTCCCGAGTCGCAGGTTTTTGAGGGAACGCGCAGCGCTGCAAACAAAAAGACCGTAACTTACCGCTGTCGATAAACCTTGCCCAGTCAACCGGCGTGAAGTTTGCTGACTGCTATCGTGAACTCGACACAAGTAGGCACACGGGGAGGGGACTGCACATCATGACCAGCGCCCTCCTACCCGCAGGTAAAACTGCGGCACCGAAATGGTGTCTGCCTCTTACTTACACACGCACCGCGTTCTCCGGGTCCAATGGATATCCAAGCACGTGGGGGCACCACGGAAGTGGTTGTCCGCCTCCCCTCCACCCATCGTGATAACCGTGCGCCTAGTGCGCTTGGTTGTCACCTGACGTAAACACCGTCCACCGTGCATTCGTCGAAGGGGTAGATAAGTGGTTCTGCCATTGGTCCTGGGTCTACTAGCGCTTACTTCTATTGCTGCACCCATCCTGGACCGCTACCTAGGACGCAGCACCGGATGGGTGCTAGCCGTCATCTTTCTTGCACTGGGGGGAGTCGTCGCAAATGAGGCGCACCCGCAGCTAGCAAACGGCGGAACAATTGAGTTCACCGCCCCGTGGATGCCCGCAATAGATGTCAATTTCCACCTGCGTATGGATGGAACGAGCCTTCTCTTTGTCGCGCTGGTCCTGGGTGTTGGTGCGCTCATCATGGCGTACTCAGCTCGGTACCACAGCCGCGGACGACACGCAGGCTTCTTCGTTCTGATGTCGCTGTTCGCAACTGCGATGTTTGGCCTGGTCGTGGCCGACGACGTCATCTTGCTTTTCGTCTTCTGGGAATTCACGACCATCGCATCGTTCTTCCTCATTGGCCGGTCCGGCCAACACGCGAACCAGCCTGCACTACGGACACTGCTCCTCACTGCTGGCGGCGGATTGGCATTGCTCGCTGCTGTCGTCACCATGATGGTGTACACAGGGACTTCGCAATTGAGCGTCATCCTTGCAGACCCAATCTGGCAAGAGAACAAGACGTTCGCCACCACGGTCGGTGTACTCATCATCATCGCGGCATTCACCAAGTCCGCACAGTTCCCGTTCCATTACTGGCTGCCCGACGCGATGGCAGCCGCAACACCGGTGAGCGCGTATTTGCACGCCGCGGCGATGGTGAAAGCGGGCATCTATCTGCTGATGCGGTTCTCCCCCGCGCTGAGCGACAACACGGTGTGGCAGTCCACACTCATTGCGACAGGCCTGCTCACTGCAATCATGGGTGCACTGTTCGCGCTCCAACGCCATGATCTAAAAGAAATCCTGGCCTACTCCACAGTGAGCCAATTGGGTTTCCTCGTCGCTGTCATCGGCATCGGAACCCCCACCGCGCTTGCCGCAGCCGGCATCCACACCCTTGCGCACGCACTGTTCAAGGCGACTTTGTTCATGCTCGTCGGTGTCATTGACCGCGAGGTTGGTAGCCGCGACATTCGTAAACTCACCGGGTTGAGCCGAGTCATGCCTATCACCGCCGCGCTGACCGCTTTGTCCGCGCTGTCAATGGCAGGTGTGCCGCCGCTGCTTGGTTTCATCTCCAAAGAGAACATGTTCGGCGCATTCCTGGAAGCGCCAGGGCCCAACTGGGTTGGCCCGATGGTGGGCGCACTTGCCGTCACCGGTGCGGTACTCACCTTCGCGTACTCGTTCCGCATTGTTTACGGGGCATTCGGCGGACCAGTGGCACAAAAGAAGCTGCACGAGCCTTCCCTCGTTTTCCTCCTGCCCGCAGCGGTATCGTCACTCGCCGGGCTTGCCCTCGGTCTGTACGCCAAGCCGCTTGAGCCCCTCATCGATCGCATCGTTCTCGACACTCAGGGCGAGCCAGGCAATGTTTACCTCACGCTGTGGCACGGGTTCAATGCCGCGCTGGTGATGTCACTGATCACCATTGCGCTCGGTATTGTGCTGTTCCTCAACCGAGTTCATGTCGACAAACTGCTCGACCGAAAGCTCTTCCCGGTTACTGGTATTGAAGTATTCGAGAAGATCTACAGTTCGATCATCGCGTTCGGCGCTAAGGTCGGTGACCTCACAAGGTCAAATTCCCCTGCCAGGCACCTCGCCGCACCGTTTGTGCTGCTAGTACTACTCGCAGTTGCGGTATTTGCGAGCAACCCCGTCATTCCTGACTTCCCCGCCCCTGTGACCGAACCGATCGACTGGCTCCTCCTCGCACTGTTAACCCTCGGTGTCATCGGAATGGTTATCACTCGCTCACGTCTGGGTGCGCTTGCTCTTCTCGGCGTTGTTGGCTTTGTGGTTGCGCTGCTGTTCTTCCAACTCGGAGCCCCCGACGTTGGTTTGACGCAGCTACTCGTTGAAGTACTCACCGTCGTCGTGGCCGTGCTGATCCTTCGACGCCTCCCACGCGTATTCCACAAGGTGAGTGCGTCACGCACTGCCGTCACCGCCACCATTGCGGTCATCGCCGGTGCTACAGCGGGTCTCGCCACGTATGTACTAACAGGCCGCCGAGAAATATCAGCAGCCGGTGACTACTTCATGCGCGAGGCCGAAAACGAAACTGGCGGCACCAACGTCGTCAACACAATCCTTGTTGACTTCCGTGCACTCGACACTCTTGGTGAACTAACGGTCCTCGGTGTCGCGGGGTTGATCATCATCGCGATTCTCGATTCGAGTGGCCTCCTCAAGGGCGATCGCGACGAACGCGCAGCCTCGCTCAAGAAGACCCCCATCGGGTCACCAGTGGGCAACACGATTCTCGCCCGTACGGTCGGCCGATGGCTCGCTCCAGTCTTGATCATCCTGTCGCTGTACCTACTTATCCGCGGCCACGATCTGCCCGGCGGTGGCTTCATCTCCGCGCTCGTCGGTGGTGCAGGATTCGCGCTCGCGTACCTCAGCGCCTCGCGCGCTGTGCGGGCACCGATCAAGCTTCCGTACGTTGGATTTATCGCTTCCGGAGTTGGCCTCGCGACGCTAGTCGGTGTGCTTGGGTTCCTCGACGGATCATTCTTGCGGCCTCTGCACTACAACATCCCGCTTCCGGGTGATGGGTACTACCACTTCACTACCGCGCTCATTTTTGACGTCGGTGTCTACCTCGCAGTGATTGGTGTCATTTTGGTCGCCCTGAATCGCCTGGGGGTCGAAGAAGAGCCCCGCCATCAGATCGACAGCATCGATCCACACCCAGAGCCACCGGACGACGCACCTCAACACGATGCCCCGCAGCACAACTCCGTTCCCGACCGTACCGAGACAGTGACAGGAGGTAGGCGATGACACTCGCATTGTTCGTCGGCGTACTTGTCGCTGGCGGTGTCTACCTCGTGCTGCAGCGCGGCATGGTGCGAATCACCTTCGGGTTTGTCCTGCTCGGCCATGCAGCGAACATTGTGCTGTTTTCGGCAGGTGGAGCGTCACGGCGCGAGGCTCCACTGATTCAACTGACGGACCCCGCGCTCGCTGCGGACGCACTCCCCCAGGCGTTTGCGCTCACGGCCATCGTGATCGCGTTCTCGATCACCATCTACATGCTCACGCTCGCTGGCGTGGGCTCCGGTGACGATGACACCGACGACAAAGCCAAGGAACCGGTTCGCTCTGCAGAAGAAGGGGTAGATAAGTCATGAACGACGCCCTTCTTGCAGTTATCGTCATTGTCCCGCTGCTAGCAGCGGCGCTACTCGCTGTCATCCACACGCCGGTAGCTATACGCCGAACCCTGCTGCTCGGCACCAACGCATTCGCCTTAGCGTTTGGTGTGTGGCTGGTCACCGCCACGTGGGGCGGAACTGTACTGGCGCACAACGTGGCGCTGTGGCCCGCGGGTATTTCCATCCCGTTCGTTGCCGATATGTTCAGCGCCTTGATGATCGTCGTCACAGCCCTGCTGGGGTTGGTGTGTTCGGCGTTTGGCATCGCCGCCGGAGACGACAATCGGGTCTACTTCGCACCCTTGGTGCTCGTCTTGTCCGGCGGTGTGTACGGCGCACTGCTCACAGGCGATTTGTTCAACCTGTTCGTCTTCATCGAAGTGATGCTGCTGCCGTCATACGGCCTCATCGCCATGCTCGGCGGTGCTAGGCGTATCGCCGGAGGACGCCTGTACGTAGCCATGAACCTCATGACATCGACGATTTTCCTTGTCGGTGTGGGCCTGGTCTACGGCATCGCCGGGACGGTTAACCTTGCAGAGCTCGCGGGTGCGGGCAAAGAAGACCCATTGATCGGCGCGGCACTTGGTGCGGTACTGATCGCGTTGTCCGTCAAAGCAGCCGTTGTACCAGTGCACGGTTGGTTGACTCGAACGTATCCGTACACGTCGCCCGCCGTGACAGCGTTGTTCTCCGGGTTGCATACCAAGGTAGCCATCTACGCGATCTACCGGATCTACGCGGTCGCGTTCGATGGCGATAGTCGCTATTTGTGGATCGGTGTCGTGCTGATGTCGGCGACAATGCTCATCGGCGTTCTCGGTGCGGTTGGTGAAAACACAACGCGCGCCATCCTGACGTTCCACATGGTCAGTCAGATCGGCTACATCCTCCTCGGTGTTGCACTATTTGGGCCGATCGGTTTGATGGCCGGTATCTTCTACCTCCTCCACCACATGATTGTGAAGGCGTCGCTCTTCCTGTCCACGGGGGCGATAGAAGTCACGTATAAAACAAATGACCTAGGGAAACTGCAAGGAATAGCGCGAACAGAACCTCTGATCGCAGCGGCGTTCCTTGGCGCCGCGTTCTCGCTAGCAGGTTTGCCCCCGTTCTCAGGGTTTGTTGCCAAACTTGTGCTGGTACGTGCCGCCATCGATGAAGCCCAGATGGTAGCGGCGATTATTGCCATCGCCGTCAGTCTGTTGACGTTGATGTCGATGATGAAGATTTGGAAGGGCATGTTCTGGGGCCGCGCAGCTGAGGACGGGGTTCACGCGATCAGCGCACGCAAACCGGGGCGTCTGCTCACTCACGTCAAGCCCTCACTCGCCATGCCCGCGGTGATCCTGACGATGGTCACGCTCGGTGTGGGCATCGGCGCCCAAGGACTCCTGGTGTTGTCAGAACAGGCAGCAGCCGGACTACTCGATGTAAGCGGATACGTTGAGGCGGTGATGGGCTCATGAACAGCCGACTAACCTGGCCGATCAGGGCTTTACATTTCGTCTTCTACTACCTGTGGCAGATCATCATTTCCAACATCATTGTGGGTTTGGACATCGTGACTCCAGGCACGAAGATCAAAGCTGGGATAGTGCGGATGCCGTTGAGGTGCCGTACGGACCTGGAAATCACCATGATTTCCAACCTCATCTCCCTCACCCCTGGCACATTGACGTTGTCGGTGAGCAATCGGCCACCTGAGTTGTATGTGCACGGCATGTACGCCGACGACGTTGACGAGTTCCGGGAATCGTTGTACGAGATGGAAGGGCGACTATTGCGAGCCATGCGGCACAATGGCGCCGTCGGTGTCGTTCCTGACGTTCCCCACCACTCCGACCATGAGGCTGGGGGTGCGTAATGGACATGATTCTTGACATTGCTCTCATCGCGATTGCGCTGACCCTCATCCCCGCAACATATGCAATTTTTCGTGGACCACGAGATGCTGACCGCGCAGTCGCCGCCGACCTAGTGTTCTTTGCATTCATCGGTGTCGTCGCATTATTTGGTCTCCGTATGGCCACCGAAATTGTGCTCGACATCGTTCTAGTTGCCACGGTAGTTGGGTTTCTCGCAACACTGTCGGTGGCCCGGCTCGCGACAAGGGGGCAACGCTAGTGGACATTGTTGAAATCGTCGGGACAGCGCTGATCGTCCTCGGAACCCTCGCTTTTGTCGCCGCCGCTATCGGGGTTTTGAAACTTCCCGACCTGTACTCCCGCATCAGCGCCATTACCACCGCCTCTGGGTTAGGTCTGGCTTTGATCATTCTTGGTGTGGTGCTGCACGAACCCAGCGCAATGAACGCAGTCAAGGCGACACTCGCGATCGTCATTAACCTGGCAACAGCGGCCGTCGGAGGGCACGCACTCGGTAGGGCCGGGTACCTCACCGGAGCTCCGCTGACCAAACTCACGCAATACGACGAATTGCAAGAGACCATTGCACGACACCAAGAAGCAGAAGATTAATCTGCTGGCATTGTTGGGTCGGTACGCCAAGTGAGAAGAATCGCACGCACAATTCGGACAGTCGACCCACATAAACAGTCGTGCGCCTATTAGCCTCAATGCATGGCCAAGGGTAAAACGACCAATGCCGGATCAGGTGTGGTTGCGCGCGCACCGATCACCGCGCGAGGAAAACTCGCTTTGCGTGCGGCTCGTTCAGCATCGTGGGCGTCAAAGAAAGCTGGCCGCGGCGCGGGCAACATGATCGGAGGGTTAATCGCCCTCAAGATCGACAAGACGATCATGACGCAGCTAGCCGCCTACCGTGACACTGTTCTAATCACGGGCACCAACGGCAAATCCACCACCACACGCATGACGGCCGCGGCGCTATCTACGCTCGGAAGCGTCGCCACCAATACTGACGGCGCAAACATGGACGCCGGTATTGTCGCCGCCTATAACCAAAGCCTTGATGCCCCGGTCGCGGCTATCGAAGTCGACGAACTGCATCTCCCCCACGTCGCGGATTTTGTTCACCCGACGGCGATTGTCTTGTTGAACCTCACTCGAGATCAACTCGACCGGGTGGGTGAGATCAACATGATCGAGCGGCGTCTCCGCGCGGGAATCGAACGTCACCCGGAGGCGACAATTATCGCCAACTGCGACGACGTGCTTGTCACCTCAGCTGCGTATGACTGCAAAAATGTTGTGTGGGTCGCTGCAGGCAACGCCTGGGTTGGCGATTCGGTCAGTTGCCCCCGCTCTGGTGAGCCGATCGTGCGGGACGGCTCGCACTGGTACAGCACCAGCGGTGACTTTAAGCGCCCAGAACCCCACTGGTGGGTTGATGACGACAACCTCTACGGCCCCGATGGGGTCGTCGTCCCGATGACATTGGCGTTGCCAGGACGCGCAAACCGCGGCAACGCAGCTCAAGCGGTGGCGGCGGCGGTCACTATGGGAACCAAACTCGAAGACGCGGTTGCGGCAGTGTCGGCGGTTCGGGAAGTAGCCGGACGCTACAGCACCATTCAGGTCGGTTCCCACAACGTCCGAATGTTGTTGGCCAAGAACCCCGCCGGCTGGCAGGAAGCGCTGTCGATGGTCGACCGAAGCGTTGACGGTCTAGTGATCGCGGTGAACGGGCAGGTTCCCGACGGCGAGGACTTGTCGTGGCTTTGGGACGTGAAGTTTGAAAGTTTCGAAGGCATCCAGGTGGTCGCGGCAGGTGAACGCGGCACCGACCTCGGTGTACGACTAACGTATGCGAGCGTCGACCATACGTTGATCAAGAATCCGTTGGATGCGATCAAGTCATGCCCTCCCGGACGTGTTGAGGTGCTCGCCAATTACACAGCGTTCCTCGGTTTGAACCGTGCTATTGATCGGGAGGTGTCTCGTGGCTGATTCAACAGTGCGGATTGGGTTGGTTTTGCCCGACGTCATGGGAACCTATGGCGACGGCGGCAACGCATTAATCTTGCGGCAACGCCTACGTATGCGAGGCTTCGACTCTGAGATTGTCGAAATCACCTTGAATGACGAGGTGCCCGAGTCGTTGGATATGTACACACTCGGAGGCGCTGAAGATTACGCACAACGCCTCGCGACACGACACCTGACAAAATATCCAGGGCTCCAGCGGGCCGCAGAACGCGGCGCACCCGTCCTAGCGATCTGCGCCGCGATCCAGGTGCTCGGCCACTGGTACGAAACATCGTCAGGGGAACGCGTCGACGGCATTGGAATGCTCGACGTCACCACGACACCGCAGGAGAACCGGGCCATCGGTGAGGTGATTACCACTCCCGTCATTGCTGGCCTTACAGCGCAACTCACGGGGTTTGAAAACCACCGCGGTGGCACAACGCTTGGGGCGGAAGCAGCCCCGCTCGCCCGGGTGAAGTTCGGTGTCGGCAATGGGGTGGGTGACGGCTTCGAGGGCGCAACCCAAGGCTCCGTCATTGGCACGTATATGCACGGCCCCGCATTGGCACGCAACCCTGAACTCGCCGATCTGATGATTAGCCGAGCACTGGGTGTCGAAAAACTAGAGCCGCTGGAACTCCCGGATGTGGAACAGTTGCGGCGCGAACGACTAGCTGTTGGCCGATAGTCCGTTGGGCATAGCGTTTAGGAGTTGACATGCCCTTTGTGCAGCAAACTGGGGCGAGCATCTATTACACCGACACGGGCGATAAAAGCCTTCCGGTGATTGTGTTTGCGCACGGGTTCTTTATGGACGGAACCATGTTTGACCGCCAAGTGGAACGGTTCTCCGACCGCTACCGGATCGTATGTATTGACGCTCGGTGCCACGGTAATACCGAGACGGATGACGATACCCCGTTCAGCTATTGGGATTCCGCCGACGATGTGCTCGCCGTGATGGACGCTGCGGGGGTTGAAAGCGCCATTCTTGGTGGAATGTCGCAAGGCGGTTTCACGATGCTACGCGTGGGATTAACAGCGCCTGAGCGGGTTCGTGGTCTGATCCTTATCAGCACCGAGGCTGGTCCCTCTCCCGAAGAGGAGCAGCCTGTCTACCTCGAGACTTTCACCGTTTGGGACACGCTAGGACCTGTTGACGAGCTTGTGAACGGACTTGCTGGGCAAATCATCGGTGATCCAGAACTGGAAAAGGTGTGGATTGCGAAGTGGAAGTCTCGCGCTGGAAAACGGATCATGACAGCGGGTCATTGTCTGCTTTCGCGAGATGACATCACCGACCGAATCCCCGAAATTTCTGCGCCTTCAATCGTCATTAGGGGCGGTTCCGACGTAGCAATTCCGTTCGAACGAGCGCGCTCACTGATTGAGAAACTGCCGAATATCCGTGCTGTGGTGGAGGTCGAGGGCGCAGCTCACGCGGTGAATTTGACGCATCCGGCGGTCGTCAATGATGCAATTGAGCACTTCCTGGTAGACATCAACTAATTTCCTGGGCTGCGGCCGCCTGTGTGCAGATCACACCGTTGGCGGGTGCCGTCGATGGGAAACCATCCGTGTTCGAAGGACTGCCAGACCATCAGAGGCTCGCGGGTCTGTTCTCCGTCCCGCGTCACAGCGGCTTCGAGTCTGGCGGCATCGTCGCCCCATTCCACCCATACTGCGACGGTGAGATGGTGCGCGAATCGTCGGCGCGCACTGGACACACCTTCCAGAATGAGCACATCCGGCTGCGGGAAGGAGCGTTGTTTGCCAGGGCTTGGAGTGCCATCTGCCCACGTTATTGCCCGGTAGTGTGCGCGGCGGCCGTGACTGATCGGGTCTAGGACTGCGGATCGCAGTTCGGGCCACCAGGCCACCGGGTTGTCCCAGGTCGCGAAGTCGTCGCACGCAACAGTTTCAACCCTCGAGTAGTGGACAAGTAGTTCCGACTGTAGGGCGGCGGCGAACATGGTCTTCCCCGCGCCAGACGGTCCATCGATGGCGACGACGCGGACGGGGCCCAACGTTGGGCTACGCCGCTGTACTAGAGCGGCCGCGGTCAACACATCCGCTGGCGCGCAATTGTTGCTTACGGTCATAGGGAACGGCGGCCGGTGAGTGCCCTGCCTAATGTAAGTTCATCAGCGAATTCGAGGTCTCCACCCATCGGGAGGCCCGATGCAAGTCGCGTAACTGAGAGGCCGGGAAATCCTCGCAACATCCGGTAGAGGTAGGCGGCAGTAGCTTCGCCCACCATATTCGGGTCCGTCGCGATGATCACTTCGACGATATCAACGACGTTGCTATTGCCGTTCGGGTCTTCGGTGTCAAGGTTCTGACCTCCGATGCGTGCGAGCAGTTCTCGAATACGGAGCTTGTCTGGTCCCATCCCAGCGATCGGGTCAAGTGCGCCACCGAGAACATGGTAAACACCTTTGAATTCGCGGGTTCGCTCGATCGCTTGTACGTCTTTCGGTTCTTCGACAACACACAGCAAGGAACGGTCGCGGCGTGGATCGGAGCAAATTCGACATAGTCGCTGCTCAGAAACCGTTCCGCACACGACACAAAACTGCACGCCGTCGCGGATCTTTTGCAACGCACCCTGCAGGCGAGAAAGGTCTTCCCGGTCTGCGGTCAAAAGGTGGAACGCGATGCGCTGCGCACCCTTTGGGCCAACTCCGGGAAGCTTGCTGAGTTCGTCGATGAGGTCCTGGACGGGCCCTTCGTACACTGGCCCCTGACCTTAGAAGGGAAGACCGGGGATGCCGGATCCGCCACCCATGCCCTGCGCGAATGGCCCAAGGGTTTCCGCTGCGAGGTTTTGAGACTGGCTGGTTGCGTCTTTGATTGCACCCATGACGAGGTCCTGCAGAGTCTCAACATCGTCGGGGTCTACGACCTTAGGATCGATGACCAAGTCAACAATGTCACCAGTGCCGGTGATTTTCGCAGTGACAAGCCCACCTCCGGCTTGGCCTTCAACCACAGCCTCGGCGATCTTCTGCTGGGCTTCCATCAATTGTTGTTGCATTTGTTGCGCCTGCTGGATGATGGCTTGCATGTCGGGTTGGCCGCCGGGCTGCATGGGTTTCCTTTCGATTGGTGGACGTACGCCGTGCACACAGCATCACCTGCATGTGTGTACGGTCAATCCCGTCTCAGAGTAGTCGCCAAGACGGGGACAAGCACAGAACGCTCCGTAGCTGCGCAGCTCTACTTTTCGACGTGCGCCTTGATGTTGTTCAGCAGCTCACCTTGGATTTTCTTCAAACCCAGTGGGGCGAAGGTCTTCTCAAAGAAGCCACCGACACCGCCAGCGCCGTTCCACTCCGTCGTCGTCGTGACAACACTTCCAGCCTCGCTCGGCAACACTTCCCATGTAGTTACCATCGACGAATTCGCATCGCGCTCAATCAACGTCAACCCCTCCACAGTGACCGTCGCCGAGACATTGCGTGAGCGCTTCTTCGTCGCCTGCAGCGTCCATTCCGCCACAGTTCCTTCTCCAGACCCGCCTTTGACGACGCGGTAGTCCCGGAAATGGTCAGACAAAATAGATGGCCGTACCGTCTCATAATCCGCAAGCGCGGCGAATACCGCGTCAGCTGGTGCGTCGACAGAAACTGAACTTGTTGCGCTGACTTTCGCGGCCTCAGCCACAGTGGCTCCCTTCGAGAACAAACGATGCGGTTGCCACCATACTGCCTTGCCCTGACAGAAAGTTCATCCTTATGCAACGTCTAGGCCTACCCCTCGCTGACGTATGAGGATTACAGTCGAGAGTGTGGGGCAGTTTCCGATCAATCTTCGTTCGACGAACGCCAACCAGCGCGAGGTTGGCTTCGCCGCACATAACGAGGCCGTAAAAAAACTGGTGGACAGCTACCACGCAATCCCATCGGATCAACGAGTCCGCCTGGCGAAGAAGACCTCTAACCTGTTCCGCCACAGGGTGACACCAGAATCGGTCGGATTAGATGTTTCCGGCCTCGGGTCCGTCATCGCCATCGACCCCGAGGCCCTCACCGCAGATGTGAGCGGGATGTGCACATACGAAGACCTCGTGGATTGCACCCTGAAATACCAGCTGATGCCCTACGTTGTTCCGCAGCTCAAGACGATCACATTGGGCGGCGCCGTCACGGGGCTCGGAATCGAGTCATCATCGTTCCGCAACGGACTTCCGCATGAATCCGTCCTAGAAATGGACATCTTGACCGGTTCCGGCGACATTGTCACGGCATCACCCGATGGGCCCCATGCAGACCTGTTTTATGGCTTCCCCAATTCATACGGGACGCTCGGGTACGCCACCCGACTCAAAATACGGCTCGAACCCACACAACCGTACGTAGAACTTCGGCACTACCGATTCCACACCCTCGACGAGCTGCAACAAGCCTTACTTATCGCAAGCCGCGACGGTTCTTACGGCGGCGAGGACGTTCACTTCGCTGATGGTGTGATGTTCTCCGCGACCGAAAGCTACCTCACCGTCGGCCGCAAAACGATGGAACCTGGCCTCGTCAGCTGCTACACAGGTCAGCGAATCTACTACCGGTCAATTCAACATGAACGCTCGGAAACACCGCGCGTGGATCGTCTCACCATTCATGACTACCTATGGCGCTGGGACACCGACTGGTTTTGGTGCTCACGCGCATTCGGGGCGCAGAATCCATTGGTACGTCGACTGTGGCCGTCAGCTCTGCGACGCAGCAGTATCTACTGGAAAATCCTCGCCTTCGACCGGCGCACCAACTTCGGTGATTGGTTGGAACGGCGCCGCGGCAACCTTCCCCGCGAACGCGTCGTGCAAGACATCGAAGTGCCCATCGAGAACACAGCCGAGTTTCTACGTTGGTTTCAATCGCGCGTTCCCATCGAACCTGTGTGGTTGTGTCCTGTCACGTTGCTCAATACGAGGAACGAACAGCCGTGGCCCCTCTACCCCATGAAAGCACGGCGGATCTACGTAAATGTCGGGTTCTGGTCGGCCGTTCCAACTGAGCCTGGACACGAAACGGGCCACACCAATCGGCTCATCGAACAAGAGGTGCACCGTCTTGACGGGCACAAATCTCTGTACTCCGATTCGTACTACACACGTACCGAATTTGATGCCCTTTATGGCGACGACACCTACCGCGACCTGAAACAAAAATATGATTCCAACGGTCGCCTACTAGATCTCTATGCAAAGGCGGTGCAAAGAAAGTGAGCCTTTCAGTACCCAGTGTCCCCACGATGACCATCGCTGAGATTGTCACCACGGTGCTTGGGGAGGACATTCCGTTGCGCTTCACTGCCTACGATGGCAGTTCCTGCGGGCCTCCAGATGCCCAATACGGGATGCACTTAGAAACCCCGCGAGGCTTGAACTATCTCGCTTCAGCCCCAGGCGATCTCGGGCTTGCGCGTGCCTACGCGGCAGGCGATCTTACGGTCAGCGGTGTCCACCCCGGCGACCCGTACCAAATCACGAAACTTCTCGCCTCCGACATGCAGGTGAATCTGCCCTCTCCAGCCAAAATAGCGTCGATTGTGCGCTCGTTAGGTCTGCGCAATTTCCGCCCCATCCCTCCCCCTCCACAGGAGAACACGCCGCGTTGGCGTCGCGTGGCGACTGGGCTTCTGCACTCCAAAACGCGCGATGCCGCAGCAATCCACCACCACTATGACGTCTCCAACGAGTTTTACGCTCACATCCTTGGGCCGTCGATGACGTACACATGCGCGACATACGCCACCCCAGACACGACACTCGACGACGCGCAAGAAGCCAAGTACAAGCTTGTGTTCGACAAACTCGGGCTATCCGCAGGTGACCGGCTCCTCGATGTCGGGTGTGGGTGGGGCGGGATGGTGCGTTATGCGGCACGTCAGGGTGTCCATGTCATTGGGGCAACGCTGTCGCGCAACCAGGCTGAATGGGCACAGCGCGCGATTCAAGCTGAAGGCCTCACCGAACACGCTGAAGTTCGCTTTTGTGACTACCGCGACGTCACTGAAACTGACTTCGATGCAGTGTCCTCCATTGGTCTCACCGAACATATTGGCGTGAAGAACTACCATAAATACTTCGCATTTCTTCACTCGCGCCTGAGGGCGGGCGGGCGTCTACTCAACCACTGCATCACACGACCCAACAACCTGGTGAGCCATCAGCCGGGGCAGTTCATTGACCGCTACGTCTTTCCCGACGGCGAGCTAGCATCACCAGGCAGACTCGTTGACGAAATCCACGATGCCGGATTTGAAGTTCGTCACGAAGAAAATCTGCGCGAACACTATGCGCTCACATTGCGCGACTGGAATGCCAACCTCGCCCGAAACTGGGATGCATGCGTAGCCGAGGCCGATGAGGGCACCGCCCGCGTATGGGGACTGTATATTGCCGGTTCTCGAGTGTCATTCGAAAGGAACAAAATTCAGTTGCACCACATCCTCGCAGTGAAACCAACCCTCTCTGGGGAATCCCATATTCCGCTGCGGCCGTGGTGGAGCCGCTGAATGAAAACCCTGGTGAGCCTCATTGGCGCAATGTCGCTCATGGCACTATCGGGGTGCGGCACCGCGCCCACCCACGACCTTCACATCGACACCGTTGAAGTCGAGTACCCTCACGCATCGCTTATCGTGCGCAACACCGACTCAGGTGGTGTGGAAGTGTATGTCCGTACTGATTCTGAAACCTTCTCATTGGGAGTCGGCAACGAATTGGCTGACCAGCAGCAAGTCGATACCAACGGGCTCGGTTCAGGCCAACCACCACACACTCTACCGGCCAATATTGCCGACGCGCTTCCCATTCTGGATGCACCGGAACGCTATTTGTACACCACCACAACTATGGGTAATGGCGGCATGCTGCACCTCGCGTTAGGGACTTCAGACCCACCTATCGTTGTCGCCGCACTCGACATCCCCACACCGGAACTAGCCGAACCACATATCTATATCCACGGGGACGCAACGGTTCTGCGCCCACCAGGCCCGACGCCAACACCAGCGCTCATAGTCCTCGCCGGGGATAGCGTTGCCCGCGACGCAGTTGTGCAATGGTCCACAGAACAACCATGGTGAACCGCGTTAGTCGATCCGTTTTGCACCCAACTCGGTGGCTAATAGTTCGATAGCCATCTCTTCGGGGTCACGCCTCTGCGCTGCACTGTTTCCTGCGTTACCGAGTGATTCTTCTCTACGCGCCTCCGCGATAAGTTCGTCCTCGTTGTCGGCGTTTACAACTGGAGTCGCGTTGGGGTGTCCCTGCGGTTCCACGCCGCTAAACTCCGCGGGATCGTCGGGGTATCCCGGATCATCAGGTGGCGGAACATCATCATGCGGAGGGGTATTTGTAGGTTGGGGTCTGTTCACCCGTTGCGGCGACGAGTCTTGTTGAGGATCGCGGGCAGATGACTTCCGGACAAATGTTGGCCGGGATGGTGTTGATTTCGACGGCGGCACACCGCGGCTAGGTGTGTTCTGGTTGGGTGTGTTCTGGTTGGGTGTGTTTTGTTGCGCTCGGGGCTGAGCTGGCGGGGTCGCTGCGGCAGCGTTCTGTTCATGGCCCGACCACGCAATGGTGCACTCCACCCCCAGTGCGGCGGTGAACGACTCTGTCACGATCGTTGCGTTTCGGCCCTCGCGCAGACGGCCAGCCAATGCCGCGGTGTCGTGGTCCAGAACAATATTGGTGCCCTGAACGCGCACAATCTTGGCGCCAGAAAGCATTACTTCCACGATCTTGCTTCGTTGCCGAGCCTGTGCACATATCTGCGACCACGCGGCCTCCACCGCACGCACGTCCAACCCTGAGGCTGTGGAACTCGTATCGTCGGCAGGCTCCGGCGCGGACGGTGTGGCATCAACTGCGGAATCCCGAACTGCTGGTTCAGCGGGAAGATTGTCCACTGGTGGCTGATCTACGGCAGTCGGCACGCTCGGCTTCGGTGCCAATTCCGGTTCTTTTGCTATTTCTGGCGCGGGAGCTGGAGTATCAGGTGTTGGAGGCTTAACCGGTGTTTCGGGGCCCGAACTCCGATGGGACGGCCTAGCAAACACTGGTTTCGCAAGATCAGACGGGGGCTGCACCTGGGATGGAGGCTGAGCCTGAGGTTCTCCCGCTCCCTGCGGTGCACGCGTGGGTATACCGCGCTCAAGACGTTCAAGACGCTGCAAGACGGCACTTTCAGCCTGAGAAACAGACGGAAGCAACATTCGTGCGCAAAGAACTTCTAGCAGCAACCGTGGCGCTGTCGCTCCTCGCATCTCGGCGAGACCGTCGTGCAATAGTTCGGCGTATCGGGCCAATGTTGCTGGGCCGAATCGTTCAACGTCTCGCAGCATCCGGGCAATAGCTTCTGCTGGCTCATCAACCAGGCCATTCGTGGTCGCATCGGGAACTGCCTGCACCAGGATGAGGTCACGGATGCGCTGCAACAGGTCGGCTGTAAACCGACGCGGATCAAAACCTGCATCCATTACACGATTGACAGTGCCGAACAACGCCGCAGCGTCGTCGTCGGCCAGTGCGTCAACTGCACCATCGATGAGAGCAACATCGGTGACACCCAGCAATGCCAATGCACGCTCGTAGGTGACACCGTCCTCACCCGCGCCCGCGAGGAGTTGATCCATCACGGACAACGTGTCTCGTGGTGACCCACCACCTGAACGGATGACCAACGGGAACACCGCGTCATCAACGTGCACATTTTCCTGCGCACAAATCCGTTCAACAAGGCCCCGCATCACCGGCGGTGGCAACAGCCTGAACGGATAGTGGTGTGTTCGCGATTTGATTGTCGGCAGTACCTTCTCGGGTTCTGTCGTCGCAAAAATGAAAATCAGATGCTCCGGTGGCTCCTCCACAATCTTGAGCAGAGCGTTAAAGCCAGCGTTTGTGACCATGTGTGCTTCGTCAACGATAAAAACCCTGTACCGCGACTCCGCAGGAGAATAAAACGCCCGATCACGTAACTCGCGAGTGTCATCGACACCGCCGTGACTCGCAGCATCAAGCTCAATAACGTCGAGGTTGCCGGGGCCACCTGGACCTAACGCAATGCACGACGGGCACACTCCGCAAGGGGCGGACGTTGGACCCTCAACACAGTTAAGCGATCGGGCCAAAATACGCGCCGAGGAAGTTTTGCCACAGCCACGCGGTCCCGAAAACAAGTAGGCATGATTTACTCGCCCAGCGTTGAGAGCAACACTGAGCGGCTCTGTCACGTGCTCCTGACCAACAACTTCTGCAAATGATGCCGGTCTGTACTTGCGGTAAAGCGCCACGCGGTCAGCCTACCGCCTCAATCCGACATCGCTTAGCGCCTCGACCTTGACTACATTTGAGATAAGCCCCGCCAGGACCTCAACCGTTTGCCCCTCAGCCGTCTTGGCGCAGGCCACTATGGAGGTGCTAAGCAAGATGCCAGTCCCCGCCAAACTCATCGACCTGCTCGATACGGATCAAGTTCCCGACCCAGAGTCAGTCAGTATCGATACTGGCTATGTGGATCTTCTCCCACAGTCAGAACTTCGGGATGCCACTGCCCGCCACCAGTCTCTTTCGCAAAGAACGATGGAATTCCCCCTCCTGGCCCCCATATACGAGCACCTGTGGCGACCCGCTGGCGTCTTGGCATTCATGGGGTTTAACGTGAAACATTTTCGCACTGAGCGCGACAAGACGGTTCGCGCGCTGGGGTTGCAACCAGGATCAACCGTGATCGATGTGGCATGCGGTCCAGGCAACTTCACGTCGCGCTTCGCCGAAGCTGTGTCGCCCGACGGCGTCGCTGTCGGCGTTGACGTCTCAGTACCGATGCTCCGGCGGGCTGTCCGTACCAACCGTCACCCAAATGCGGTCTACGTTCGGGCCGACGGTACGCAACTTCCGTTCGGAGACGGGGTGTTTGATGCCGCTTCGTGCTACGCCGCCCTGTATCTCATTCCGGAACCGTTCCGAGTGGTAGACGAACTTATCCGACTTGTCCGACCAGGTGGACGTATCTCCATAATGACAAGCCGAGCATCGCGTTACCCCGTCATTAAGGCTGGGCAAAAGCGGATACTCGGCGCCACGGGTCTACGCATGTTTGAACTAACGGACTTCACGGATTACTTCCAAGCGCAAGGGCTAACCGATATCTCGCGCGAAGTATATGGCGTGGTGCAGTACGTCCACGCCACCAAACCCTCGAACTAATGGACCCTCGAACTAGTGGATGTCCGCGTAGAACTCGGCTGCCGCTAGCAAAACGCACGTCGCAACACCGTCCATTGCTACCTCAATGTCGTCCTTAGTAGGAAGACTTGGTGCGAGCCGGATGTTGCGATCCTTGCGATCCCGACCGTACGGAAATGACGCACCCGCCGCAGTGAGGGCGATACCTGCGTCTTTAGCGAGCTGAACCACTCTCTTTGCTGTGCCGTCAACCACGTCAAGGCTGATGAAGTATCCGCCCTCGGGGCGAGTCCAGGTGGCTACCTTCGCATCGCTGAGGCGATTGTCCAAAATGTTGAGAACAGCCTCAAACTTCGGAGCAAGAATTTTCCGATGTTTGGCCATGTGTGCTCGAACTCCATCGGCGTCACCGAAGAAGCGGAGGTGGCGCAGTTGGTTGATCTTGTCGGGCCCAATGGAAGAAAAACTGAGGTTCTTCTTGTACCAGGCGATGTTCTCCGCAGATGCGCCGAAGAAACCAACTCCCGAGCCGGCAAAGGTGATCTTCGAGGTTGAGGCAAAAATAAATGGACGGTTTTCGTGGCCTGCCGCTTCGGCGAAAGCAAGGATGTCGTAAACCGGGGCGTCAGTTTCGGTCAGCGGGTGGACCGCATATGCGTTGTCCCAGTAAATACGGAAATCTTGCGCACCGGTAGGCATAGTCGCCAGCGCCCGCACAGTTTCCTCAGAAAACGTCACGCCGGTCGGGTTCGAGTGAATCGGAACGGCCCACAAGCCCTTGACAAGCGGGTCGTTAACCAATTCCCGCACAATCGCCATGTCAGGACCGTCTGGCCGCATGGGTACAGGAATCATTTCAATGCCCAGATGTTCGCAAATCGCGAAATGCCGGTCGTAGCCGGGCGCTGGACATAGGAACTTCACCACCGGTTCAGCGGACCACGGTCGCACCGAGTCAACATTGCCGTGCAACATCTGGAAGACGATGGTGTCGTGCATCATCTCAAGACTGGAATTGTTTCCCGCGACGAGCTTCTCGACCGGGACATTTAGCAACTCACCAAAGATGGCGCGCAACTCAGGTAGCCCGTCGATGCCGCCGTAGTTTCGGCAGTCGAGCCCATTGCCGTCTCGAAAATCCTCACCAGGCAACGTCAGCAAGTCAGCTGCAAGATCCAACTGAGCTGGTGAGGGCTTACCCCGAGTCAGGTCCAATTTGAGGTTCTTGGCCTGCAAATCGGCATACTCCTTGCGGAGCTTTTCAACCTCAGTGCGTAGTGCGTTTTGGTCTAGGGTCTCAAACGACACCATATAAAGCGCCCCGCCTCTCACGAAAAGATGGGGGACCCCGCGCACCCGTCAGAGCCCATTGACCCTTGCTGCCTTCCGGCCCTGGGGGGGTTCACAGGATGCACGCCACGCGGGATCCAAGGAATAGTGTAACCACATCAGTGCCACTTTCGCAGAACCCACCCCTCCCCCGCGGCGAAATCACCCACATCGAATACTTTTCAGAAGCAGAGAAAGTGCAGTTCGCGAGAGTATTTGACCATTTGGGGCGCAACCAACAATCAACTGAGTTTGCGTTATGCCCCCTCTAAACCGGTATCATTCTTGACGGAGGATTCGCCTAGTGGCCTATGGCGCTCGCCTGGAACGCGGGTTGGGTTAACGCCCTCAGGGGTTCAAATCCCCTATCCTCCGCCATATGATCTCTCAGGAGATCCCGAACAGCCGGACCCTCACTTTTGTTGGGGGTCCGGCTGTTTGCGTTCGAGCGCCGATTTTTCGCAGAGTCGATCCGGTTGCCAGACCGCCTCGCAGTTGAATACTGTTGTCATTCTCATTATCAATTTAGGCGACACCCCTTACCTGCCCTAGGACGACAGTAAAAATGCCAACCTTCATACGCTCAGCCGGGTCTGCTTCGACTGCCATCCTTTTAGCCGCGATCGGCATCGGCCTGATTATCGGAGCCTTTACGCCGGGATTCGGCAGCGTCATCGAAGGCCGCTTGGACATCACGATTTTCCTTCTCATCGTCCTACTGTTCCTTCCCATCAATGTCGAGTCCGCACTATCGGCTGTGCGCAATATCCGTTTCACCGCCATCGCCTGGGTAGCGAACTTCCTAGTCGTAGCTCCGCTTGGCGTAGCGATCGCATGGCTCACCCTCAACGGGCATCCCCTCGCAATGGCGGGACTGATGATCTATTTCATTGCCCCGTGCACAGACTGGTTTCTGGCATTTACTCGTCTCGCTGGTGGCGATGCAGCACTCGCTGCAACTCTGATTCCAATCAATATCGTCACTCAGATCGCCCTGTTCCCAGTGGTGGCGTACTTTTCGACAAGCAATACCACCGCGTTTGACGGAAGTAGCCTCGTCGAGATGTTGCTGTGGTGGTTCGCGGTGCCCATCCTCGTGGCCACTGCCATCCGAAGAGGCGTTCGCCTAACGCTAGGGGCCGCACAGACTGCGCGCGTGGTGTCCGTCGCCGAGTCGGTTGTTCCATTCGTTCTAGGCGTCATGATCGTGCAGATTTTTGCCGGCAACCTGGATTCGGTAGTCGCTGAACGCGCGTTACTTCCGCTAGCCGCCGTGGCGATCGTGGCGTTCTTTGCGCTGTCCTTTGGACTCTCACAACTGGCATGGAAGGCCTTCTCGCTCAACCACGCCGAACGGGCCGCGTTGACGATGACGACGAGTGCGCGCAACGCACCGTTAATGCTGGCACTGACAGTGGCGGCCATCCCTGACCAGCCCTTGGTCTATAGCATCATCATTCTGGGCATGCTCTTGGAGTTTCCGCACCTCACAGCTGTGTCGCACTACCTTCGCAAGTGCGCACCAGGCGATGTAGAGAGCGCTGCGGAAACCCCCGCGGAGACGGTGGCTAGCGCAAGTCGACGATAATGATTATCGTTAAAATGTGTCTGAGTCGAACCCCACCCCGCTACCCACCGTCGATGCACTAGTGATCGGTGCCGGCCCAGCCGGTATCGGAGCGGCACTTGCGCTCCAATCCGTCGACAGCATCACCTACGGTGTCATCGATCGCGGAGGAATCGGCCAGACCTATATGGATTGGAACCCGTGGACACGGTTTCTCACCCCGTCGTTCACTGGAAACGCTTTTGGGGCAATTGACCTCAACGCGATCCACCCTGAAACCTCCCCCGCACTCCTGCTGCAAACCGACTATCCATCAGGCGAGGCGTACGCGCACTACCTGCGCAAAGTCACGGAACTATTCAAGCTCCCCGTAGTGGAGGACACCGCCGTAGAAGCAGTGTCACTCAACGACAACAACGAATTTGTCATCACCACCGCGCGAGGCGAACTCACGGCGAACAACGTGGTGTGGGCTGGCGGCGAATTTTCCTCACCCAATACCCCAGAAATCCCCGGCGCTGAGCACGGCATTCATAGTTCACAGGCCCAGGCGTGGGAACCTGCAGAACAGTCAGAAGTAACAGTCATCGGCGGCTACGAATCCGGGATCGACATGGCCTGCTCACTGACCTCACGCGGTCACACTGTGACGGTCCTCGACCCCAAATCACCATGGGAGGTCGTTGGATCTGATCCGTCACTAACGCTGTCCCCGCGCACTCGCCAAAGACTCCGCATAGCCCAGAAGACCGACAGGCTGACACTGGTCGGTGACGCTTCAGCAACCAGCATCACCGTTGACGGCGGCCAGTACGTCGTTACAGCATCCAACGGGAACACGTACCAAACCCAACATCCGCCAGTGTTCGCCACCGGGTACCACCCCCACCTCGGGCCGGTAGCGCACATGTTTGAAAGTCGCGACGATGGGTGGCCACTCCTCAACTCTGACGACGAATCGACAATCCAGCCAGGACTGTTCCTGAGCGGACCAGCAGTCCGTCACAAGAACCTTCACCTCTGTTTCATTTACAAGTTCCGTCAGCGCTTCGCTCATATCGCCCATGTGATTGGTACTCGGGGCGGTTACGACACCACCGCCCTCAAGGCGTGGAAATCCGCAGGCATGTGGGTTGAGGATGTTTCCTGCTGCGATAAGTCATGCGTGTGCTGAGAACTACTACCATCGTGTGAGTGACAGTAGGCATCGGCGCGGGCAGATACGCCCCAAGCCCCACGGGTGACCTACATCTAGGGAACCTGCGCACCGCTTTGCTTGCGTGGCTGTTTGCGCGCTCCACAGGTCGCCGGTTTATCCTCCGATTCGAGGACCTCGACGACCGTGTGCAACCGGATTCGGCGGACCGCCAGATTGCAGACCTGGCATCGCTCGGCCTCGATTGGGACGACGACGTCGTCTATCAATCAGACCGCCTCGACCTCTACAGCCGGGCGCTGCGGCAACTGTCTGACGCATCGTTGACATTCGAATGCTTCTGCACTCGGCGCGAAATTCATGCAGCAGCATCAGCGCCGCATTCGCCTCCAGGTTCCTACCCTGGGACGTGTCGAAACCTCACCGAGCAGCACCGATCCGCCAAGCGAGCATCGGGTAGACCACCAGCAATCCGATTGCGCACCAACACTGACCACCACCGGGTCACTGATGTTCTGCACGGAAAGTTCACCGGCCCGGTCGACGACATGGTGCTCCAGCGTGGCGATGGCACATTCGCATACAACTTTGTGTGCGTCATCGACGACGCAGAGATGCAGATCGACCAGGTTGTCCGGGGAGACGACTTACTGACGTCCGCACCGCGTCAGGCACACCTGGGACACCTCTTAGGCCATGAAGCCCCGACCTACGCTCACGTTCCGCTGGTTCTTGGTCCGTCTGGAAAACGACTCGCCAAGCGAGACGGCGCTGTCACCATGAGTGACATTCGATTGCCGCCACAACGCGTCATCGGGCTGCTGTCGCAGTCATTGAACCTCACAGCATTGGACAATGTCTGGCCGTCTGATCTGCTCGACCAATTTGATCCAGCCGCATTACCGAAAGGCCCTTGGACCTATTCACCTGAGGGTTAACGCGACCGTCGGACGCGACAAACACCATTCGGTAGGGTCACCCATGAATCAAATTGCAGAAGGGAATGATCGGTGACAATCTTCGAGGCCCTCATCCTTGGGATCGTGCAGGGCGTCTTCATGTTTGTCCCGGTCAGTTCGACGAGCCATCTCGCCCTGGTGCAGCACGTGATGATCGGCGGCGGGTCGTCGATGCCCGCGCCCGATTCGCCAGAGATGATCCTGTTCGACATCATCGTTCACGTTGGCACGCTCGTGTCGATTGTGATTGTGATGTGGACGCCACTCAGCGCCCTCGTGAGGGGCTTCGCCCGAGATCTTGGACGCTACGCTCGCGGCGGATCAGAACGCCCTACCGTCCGCGAATTGACGTTCGTGCGCCTATTCGCATTGGGTGCCATCACAGTTGGTGTCACCGGCGTTCTTGGACTTCTCATCCGGGCGTACGGCACAGACGTTTTCGCGACCCCTGCGCTCATCGCGATCGCCCTCATCATTACCGGTGGCATCCTATGGTGGACGGACAGCGTAGGCCCCCGGTGGCGCGGTGTTGGTCAACTCACCGTCTGGGTCGCCATCATGATCGGTATCGCTCAGGCCGCCGCCCTAGTACCCGGCTTCAGCCGCAGCGGCCTCACCATTGCGATGGCACTTCTTCTTGGTCTACATCGGCCGCTAGCTGCGCAGTTCAGCTTCTTCGTCGCGATTCCCACAATTCTGTCGGCGGCAGTAGTGCAAGGCTGGTCGGTCGTCGGCGCATCGGACCTTCAAATTGATATCGCAGCCTACGTCGTCGCATTTATTGCTGCGGCAGCTGTCGGCGCGGTCGCACTCGGCCTAGTACTCAAACTGCTGTATGCAGCAAAGTTTCGCTACTTCGCCGTATACGTGTGGATACTCGCCGCCGTCGTTCTACTCGTGCAACCGGCGATGCACGCATAGGCGCACCGCCGGTGACGATTCAATACTGGCGATCAGTATTGGGGGCGTTTCTGAAAATACGACGCAGCGTCCGCGCGGTACATAAACACGATTGCGGCGACAATGACACCGGCGCTCACGAGCTGGATCAAGCTCCCGACGCCTCCACCGGCAAGCGCCAGCAGACTTAAGAGAACATTGATACCGCCGACGATGGTCAGAGTAATTCGGGCCCAGTTCTTCCCGGACTTCATCTGGAATACCAAGAACAGAATCGCACCGAGAATGGCCAGGTAGAACCCTACTGACGCGATGTTGGAGATCGTGACGACTGTTTCGATCTGGTCGCGTGACATGTCCGGCATTTGTTCCTGCATGTCCGCGATCAGATCATCACGAATTGAATCGAACGTCAGGAACCCAACCACAGCGCTGATAACGCCGATGACCAACGATACGATCCAGAGTTGGAATGACCGGATCACTGACGGCGGGGTTGCTTGGGGTTCTGACTGTTCCGGAGTTGGGTAGCCCCCCATGGGCTGATAAGGCATTCCAGGAGGCTGGTTGTCTGGGTTTTCCGACGGATTCGGAAACTGTGGATTCGACATAGCCCGAGTTTACGAGCAGGCGAGTAGTCCCGCAGTTCATAGCGGCGCCGATACGGCAGCAGCTGGTCGCGTACTGTGGTGTCGTCCATGTTCACCGCTGTGACGAAGGCCAGGATTGAGCGATGAGCAAGCCAAACAAGAACCCTCGACGTGACAAACGCGCAAACCGCCCCAGCGGTGACAGCAACCGTCACGCTTTCAACCCCGACGCCGCATACGGGTCTGGCGGCTCCTATTTGCCGTCCGGCCACAGTCCCGCTGACCTGCTCCCACGTGCGATCGCGCGGCTTATCGACGGATTGTTCGTCGGCATCCCTGCCCTGATTGTCTACCGCGTTTTAACCGACGGATTCGGGCTTTTTGGCGCATTCCTCGGCGCGATCCTATACGGCATCACGCTGGTGCTCTACGCGACAATCATGGAATCAGAAAGCGGCGAAACACTCGGCAAACGCATCATGAAACTGCAAGTATTCGGGCCGCAAGGTGGATTCCCATCTAGGAGCGAAGCGTTCCGCCGCAATTCGTTCTATGTCGCGCAAGCTTTCGTCATGATGCCGTTCTTACTGGTGAGCTTCATCGCCGCCGCGATAACGCTCTTCGCCATTGGCTCAATCGCCTACAGCATTCACCAAAGCCCCCGCCGTCAAGGACGTCACGATGAGATCGCCGACGGCACGCAAGTGGTTCGTGTCTGATTCTTATGGTTGGATACCCTGGTGTCTAACACCACTTCACTAGACGAAAAGCCACAGGGCGTCGCATTTGCCCAGGTCAACACCGGCCTATACGCCGTCATCGTTGCGGTATTTGCGTCATTGCTGTTTATGTCGAACATCGCCGCGACCAAGGGCGTCGAGTTCGGCCCCATTTTTGGTGACTTCTCCATCATTACCGATGGCGGTTTCTTCCTCTTCCCGCTGGCCTACATTCTCGGCGGAATCCTCGCCGAGGTGTACGGATTCAAGGCAGCAAGACGAGCCGTATATGTCGGCTTCGGTGTTGCAGTTTTTGCTGCGCTGAGCTTCTGGATCGTCGCCGCACTCCCGCCCGCGAGCTTCTACGAGAACCAGGAAGCGTTCTCCACTGTTGTCGGTGTGTACCCCCAGATTCTGCTAGCCAGCTTGGCTGCATTCCTGGTCGGCTTGATGCTCAACTCATTCATCATCGTTCGCATCAAGGAGCGCACTCTTGAGAAGCACCTGTGGGCGCGACTCATGGGCTCGACTGTGGTGGGACAGTTTGTTGACACATTCATCTTCTGCGCTATCGCGGCGACTGCTATCGGCATTGCCACCACGGGCGACTTCCTCAACTACCTGATTGTCGGGTTCCTGTACAAGACAGCTGCCGAAGCGCTGCTACTTCCTGTGACGTATCGGGTGGTGGCATTTGTTAAGCGCCACGAACCCACATACCAGCCGGTGTAAATTTACGATGTGACTGTTTCGCCACGAAAGACCACGCAACGGCGCCACTCGCGTACGTCTATCGGCTCCACGGGATCAGTGTTATCAATTGCCTCGACTGGGTCCGTTTTATCAATCGGCTCCACAGGTTCGGTGCTGTCGATCGGGTCGACTGGATCGGCGCTGTCCATCGGTTCGGCAGCGTCATTCGCATCCATCTTGTCCGTGGGATCGTTCTTCTCGGCGGGGTCATTCCTATCCGGGTTCGCGGTGTGGTCTGCCTTGCGGTGGCGATCACACCGCAAAATTACGCCGTAGCGGAACCGTAGTATTTGCCCAACACTTCGCTACGGAGGTCGTTGAAGTACCCGCCGTCGATGCTGGCTCGGATCTGATCCACTAGGCGGATGATGAACCGCTCGTTGTGAATCGTCGCCAAAGTAGACGCAAGGAATTCTTTCGCCTTGTACAGGTGATGAAGGTAAGCGCGGGTGTAGTGGCCGCAGGTGTAGCAATCACAGGTGTCGTCGATAGGGTTGAAATCGCGTTTGAACCGGGCCTTGTCCATGTTCACGCGACCGGTAGGCAAATAGATTGCGGCGTTGCGGGCTACGCGTGACGGCGACACACAGTCGAACGTGTCCGCACCGTGTTCGATCGCAGTGAAAAGGTCATTCGGTTCACTAATGCCGAGCATGTGCTTGGGCGTCTCGTAAGGCAGTTCCTCGTTAACCCACCGAACGATCGTTCCGAGGTTGTGCTTTTCTAACGCTCCCCCAATGCCATAGCCGTCAAACGCCCGCCCTTCGTAGGACTTCAGAGCAGCTAAACCTTTCGCTGCGTTCCGACGCAAGTCCTCATACTGTGCACCCTGCACAACACCGAAGAGTGCCTGATAAGGACGGTGCGTGCGTTCGATTGTCTGACGTTCATGCTCATCAAGACAGCGTTGAGCCCACAGTCGAGTGCGCTCTACCGATTCGATTTGGTAGTCACGGGTGTCCACAAGTGTGGTGAGTTCATCGAACGCGAACATGATGTCCGCGCCCAGGCGATGCTGAATGGCGATAGATACCTCTGGGGTGAACCGGTGCATCGACCCATTGATATGCGACTTGAAATTCACGCCGTCGTCGTCCACATGGGCGAGCCGGTCGCGGAAGTGGGCACGGATATCCTCGGGCTTAGTCTGCCCCAACTCCATTGCCAAAACCTTGCGGAACCCCGAACCCATCGACAGGACCTGGAATCCCCCACTGTCAGTGAAAGTCGGGCCAGGCCAGTTCATGAACTTGCCCAACCCGCCCGCTTCATCGACGATGTCCGACCCCGGCTGAAGGTACAGGTGATAAGCGTTAGCGAGGACAGCTTGGGCACCAAGACTTGCCACAGTCTCCGGCAACAGCGCCTTAACGGTGGCCTTGGTTCCGACAGGAATGAACGCTGGGGTATTGATTTCCCCATGTGGGGTGTTGATCGTGCCGGTGCGCCCCAATTTGCCGTCGAGTGAAGTGTTGACGGTGAAGTAGGGCTTGGTTGGTGACACGTGAACTGTTCCAATCGCTGTCGGGTCGCATTAGAGTGCCCCGCCGTGACCATAACGGCGGGGCACTCTAACGGCTCAGTCTAGTGCTGCGCGACGGTAACTTTCTCCGGCTCCCGCGGTTGTTCGAGTTGTTTGGCGAGCTTCTCACCTTCAACGTCGATGTTCGGCAGGATGCGGTCAAGCCACTTCGGCAACCACCAGGCTTTGTCGCCGAGGAGTGCCATCACCGACGGAATAAGCACCATGCGGACGATGAAGGCGTCAAACAGGATTGCTGCAGCGAGCGCAAAACCCATGACCTTGATGAACGCCATATCTTCAGCAATGAATGCTGCGAACACAGACATCATGATTACGGCCGCTGCCGTAACCACACGGGCACCGTGCGAGAACCCGCTAACAATCGCGTCAGTCGCAGATTCACCATGAACGTATGCTTCGCGCATCCGGCTAACGAGGAAGACTTGATAGTCCATCGCCAACCCAAACACAACGCCGATGAGGAAGATCGGTAGGAAGCTCACCAACGGCTGCGGGTTGGTGGCGATTCCGAGCCAGTTCAGCTGGAAGATCGCAACTGTGGCACCAAATGTTGCGGCCACGCTGAGCAAGAACCCAAGCGTTGCAGTCAGCGGTACCAGGATCGACCGGAACACAAGCATGAGCAGGATGAATGCGAGTCCAACCACGACGGCCAAGTACGGCACAAGTGCCTCAAGAAGGCGGTCGGAGACATCAATCTCGATTGCCGTCTGACCTGCCACACCGTAGTTGACGCCAAGTTCGCTATTCACACCAGGTTCGGCGTCACGAATGGCGTTAACGAGGTCTTTGGTCTCCTCAGAAATGGGACCTGACGCCGGGGTTACAAGGATCTGGGCAGTATCGCCGCTTTCGTTGATTCCCACGATCTGCACGTTGGAGACGTTGTCGAATTCGTAGAGTTTCGCCACAACATCGCCGTACACGGCCATCCGTTGATCGTCGGCAACATCTTGCGCATCCGTGACCACAAGCAACTGTGCGCTGCGTCCATCACCGAACGCATCTGCTGTTCGGTCGTAGGCCTCACGAGCGGAGCTTCCGGGAGGTTCGGTGGCAGGTGTTGGGAGTGCCAATTCGAGTTTGGCGGCGGGAATTGCGAGCACACCAAGCAGGACGATCGCACCGACCATGGTGACGACAGGAATGCGAGTGACTACGTTTGCCCACCTACGCCCATTGGTGAGGCGATCGGGGTGCTCGGGATCAACTTCCCGTAGGAATGGGAGCCGTCCGCGGAACGCCCACGACTTACTAATGCCGAGGACGGCGGGCAGCATCGTGATCGCGATGAGCACGGCGAGCGTCACGGTGAGCGCGGCAGCGCGGCCCATGTCGGTGAGGAATGGAATGTTGACCACACGCAGCGCAAGAAGCGCGATGATGACGGTGAGGCCGGCGAAGACAACTGCCGAACCTGCCGTACCAACGGCCCGACCGGCGGCTTCCTCCCGACTGGGCGCTGTGGAAAGTTCGGCCCGATACCTGGACAGGATGAACAGGGAGTAGTCAATCGCCACCGCGAGACCGATCATGATCGCGAGGGTGGACACGGTCGAACTGAGATCAAGGAAGCCCGTAGCTGCGGTAATCATCGACACACCAATGCCCACACCGACAATGGCGGAGAACAGTGGCATACCGGCGGCGATGAGTGAACCGAAGGTGATGACGAGGACCACTGCGGCAACCGCAAGGCCAACGAGTTCAGCTGCGCCACCCGGAGGATCCATATTCTGGACGGCCGTACCGGAAACGTAGACCTCTACGCCAGCGTCACGGGCTGCGTCCGCGCTAGCCTCGATCTCGGCGCGCAGTTCGTCCGTCACGATGGAGAAGTCACCATCGAACGGCACGTCAACGTAGCCGGCAGTGCGGTCTTCGCTGAGCGGACTCAGTGCAGCGGCGTCGCTTTCGGCTTGCTCTGCGGGGACGCCTTGGTCAAGAAGTTGTTGCAGCAACCCATCATTGCCGATAACTGGGTTGATGAGCGCACCTGGGTTGTCTGGTCCTGGCTCACCTTTGGCGAAATCCGAAACTTGCTCAAGCCCTCGCATGTCAGCGAGCGCCGCATCGACTGCCGCGAAGTTCTCGTCGTCATCCAATGTTGTTCCGTCTGGAGCGATGAAGAGGAACCGAGCCGACAGTGAATTGAACGGGTCACGGTCACTGGAGCCTGGAAACCGCTCGGCAAGGAGGTCTTGGGCTTCTTGCGCCTGCGTACCAGGTATCGAGAAGGTGTCTTTAGTGGGGCCGGACAATGTTGCTGCCGCGACACCAGAGAGCACCAAAAGTGCTAACCAGAACGAAAGGACTACGCCCTTACGTCGGTAGGCGAATTTGCCTAGCCGGTAAAGGTAGGTGGCCATGGTGGCTCCTGTCATGGGTTGGTATCGGACAAATCAGGGTTTTGGTAGGCCGTCGGATACGGCGTCAAAAGCTTCGGCGACGATTTCGCTGAGTTTTCGTTCCGTCGCTTTGCCGCAGGACCACAACTCTGCGGCGGCGTTGAAAGCTGCGTTAGCGACTCCGAGGACGAGCCGTGGGTAGATGTGGGAGTCGCCGTCGACTCCTGTCCGTTCCTCGATGATGCGAATTGCACGTTGCATGGTGCGCGTGTAAACCTGCTGGTTTCCTGATGCAACGGCGGGGTGCGATTCGACGAGTTCCATAGCCCCGACGATGTCGGCAAGTTCGTGTTGACGCTCGTCCGCGATGGTGACCAGGAGTTCTTTGAGCGCTGCGAAGGCGTCCAGTTCGCGCGGCAGTTGTTCGAGCGTGTCGAGGAGTCCGTCTACTAATGCTTCGAGGTGGTGCACGATGGCGTCCTCGCGGGATGCAAAGTAGTTGTGGAAAGTTCGCGCGGATACCCCTGCTTCGGCTGCAATTGCGTCAGCAGTGGCCGCATCGATGCCGCGTTCGCGGGTGATGCGCACCGCCGCCATGCTGAGTGCGGCGCGAGTGGCAGCCTTCTTTCGCTCACGAAGGCTTGGCGGAGTGTTCACACATCTGATCATTCATCTTTTTGCAACAGGGTGCAATATTTCCGACCAATGCAAACATATGATTTGCAACACCATGTCTACATTGCCGGCTGGGGCCATTAGCCCACGGCAAGATCAGGCCGAGATATCAGCGACAACAGCTCCGCAGGCCGACACCAGGTCAGCAGGTGCCATTTCTACTTCCACACCAACCGCACCCGCACCCGCCAACACCGTCGCTTCGTCGAGCAACTTGCGATCCACCACAACGGCGATCCCGCCCTCAAGCCCCAAAGGCGAAACCCCATGGCGCGGATAGCCCACCACTGCAGCCAAGCAGTCCGAGTCAGCCATTTCCATCCGACCAGCGCCCACAATCGCCGACACAGCTTTGAAATTTAGCTTTCGATCCATCCCGCACACCACGACAGCAACCGCATCGTCAGAACGCGAACGCAACACAACAGACTTCGTTATCCGACCAAGGTCATACCCCAAAGCGTCAGCAAAATCCCGCGGAGACCGAATGTCCGTTGCCATATCGGCATGATCAACAAAGCAGTGCTCAACGCCGTGACCTTCGAGCGCTCGAACAACTCTGACGTGGGGAGACGGCACAGTACTTCCTTCTCAATCGCGCTACATATCAGTCCCGCTGCGTCAGCAGCCGATCAACCATCGTCGACCGCACCTGGGCCGGAACTGACGGAGCAAAACGCTTCAAATACGACGACAACCACTCAGGGTCATTCACCAAAAACGGAAAATCACTCGGCACCATATGCCGCAACGCGATCATCGGCAACGGACAATCAAGCGGACGAAAATCCGCATTCCACAAACCAGGCTCAGCACACCCCGGATAAAACTGACCCAACATCATGCCGTTCTCCACAGCGCGCGACTTCCCCGCACGTTGTACCTGATCAATGAGATCAAAATCCGTCACATCAGGGAAAACAACCATCGCCGCCTTATAAAGCGAATCAGCACTCCCGCTCGATTCAAGACGCAAAAACTCATCCACCATCGACTCCGTTGCCGACGCAATGTCATCCGCACTGAGGTGGTCCCCCGCGACAACCGAAGCCCACAATAATTCGCGATTCAACGACGGCACCGTAAACGGGCACACCGGGCCCGACCGACCCAAGTCAACATGAGGCCTCGTAAGAAAACCCTGCACCCAGTCAAGCAATTGAGTCAAAACCGGATCGGCAGCAACCATATCCACATTCGACAAATTAACGAGGTCCCGGCCTGCCCGAGCATTCGCAGCGCGTTCAACCGCAGTCACCCCGCCACCTTTCCGGCACATCCTCGTGTGCGACAGATATGAGCGTAACGACTCATACGACCGCAATACCGCATGATGTGACCACCGTCGCCCCAAAAATCCCTCGCGATTCACCACCATCAGCGCGCCAAAGCCTCAGCGCCGCACACTTCATCGTAAATCGCGGACACCCCCGCCACCGTTACATGGGACACATCGTCACCCCACCGTGACAGCAACCCGACAAAGCGCACTTCCATTACCGCAACCCGACCTAGGCAGCTCACAACAAACCACCGACAATAAGTAGATGCGCAGCGCCGAAGCAACAATCCAACAACTCGAACCACCGCACGGCACCGTACTCACCATCCCATTTCGGGAGCGCGCACACACCGCCTGGCGAGTGCTCTTCGGCGGAGTCCTCGCATGGAACGACCCAAAATACCTCGCCTCAAAATCCAGCGAAGAACGTGCACTACGCTTCCTCATGGCCCTGCTTCTACTCCAACGGGCCAGCTACCTCATCCCCGCCCTCGCAACACTCTTCACCGCATCCGCCTCCTACCGGAACCCTGGACTCAACGCGGCACTCCTATTCGGAGCCGTCGCCTGGAGCGTCTTCCTCGGCCTCACCGCCCGCCAACACGGATGGTTCCCCAAATGGACGGTGTGGACCGACTGCGGAGTAATAGCACTTCTCCTCATCGCCAGCACCATGAACTACGTCGGAAACGACGTCTACTCACACCAAAACTGGCCCACACGACTCGCACTCGCCACATGCGCACTCGTCGCAGCAGCATTCGCACCAGCGCTCGCCGCCATCCCATGGACGGCCGTAGTCGCAGTCCTCCTCATCGCAATGCCACTGCACGACGGATCAGACGCCCTAACAGCAAGTTCAGCCCTCGAAGTCGTCAACGGCTGCCTCTGGTTCGCCGTCATCGCACACTTCGCACGCCGCTACCTCAGCGGACAAGGCCGCGTACTCGACGAAATCCAAGCCGAACACGTCCACGCAGAATCACAACGCGCAGCCCACCAAGCCCGCACCCACGAACGCGCCAACCAATACCGCAAACTCCACAACACCGTCCTCACCACACTCACCGCCATCGCCAGAGGAGGCCTCGACCACCGCACACCCGAAGTCCAGCAACGCTGCGCCACCGAAGCCGCCTACCTACGCAACCTCATCACCGAAGACAACACCGCCGCAGAATCCCGCCTCCACAACACACTCCGCGACACCATCACCGCCGCCGAAGCCCTCGGCCTCACCATCCACACCAAACAACAAAACCTCCCAACCCAACTCCCCGGCATGCGCTGCGAAGCACTCGCACAAGCCACTCGCGAAGCCCTCAATAACGTCGCCAAACACGCCGACACCAACGAAGCCTGGCTCACCGCATTCGCCGACGGGGAGACCCTCACCGTCCGCGTTGTGGACCGAGGAAAAGGCTTCGACCCCGAGGCCACTGTTTACGGATTCGGACTTAACCACTGCATCCACACCTACATGGCAGAAATCGGCGGCACCGCAACCATCGACTCCGCACCCGGCGAAGGCACCTGCGTCGAACTCGTCGCACCACTTCAGTGATGGGGTGGTTGTGGTTGGTGGTTAGTGGTTGCGGTGACTTTTGTACATCTGAGGTAGTGAAGTCACCACAAGTTTGGACGGATCAGCAGGGCTTGGTGGCGACAATGGCACCGTGCGTTCGGTGGCTTTGAGACCTACGCGTGTGCACCTCATCGATTCGAAACCCGCCAGCGCACAAGAGGTCGCACGTCTTATCCACATCCCAATAGTTCGCGTCAGTGATGGCGTGTGGGAACGACTCCAAGTGGGCCCCCACAAAAAACCCGAGGAGCACACTGCCCCCGTCGCCTAGGAGCTGGTAGAACGACTCCACAAGATTCGTCGCGGCCTCACGATCTAGATGGATCATCGAATACCACGCCATTACCCCACCAAACGAGCCATCCGGGAACGGCATTTGTGCCATATCCATCAGCTCGTATCGAACCCCAGGAAACTCTCGACGAGCTGATGCGATGAACTCGGGAACAACGTCGATGCCCGTCACGTCCCGGTTTGCTTGATGGAGAAGATCAGTCCAATGGCCCGGCCCACACCCTGCGTCCAGGATGGGCCCGCAAACCCCTGCTCCCCACGACGAAATCAACGCAACGTCGCACGGATGCATCTGATCGACCCGCCCCAGGACACTGGCGTACTCACTCGCTCTCGCACCATAGGCAGCCTGAATACGGTCCATGGCACCAATACTGCCTTGGCGGGCAGGCGCTGCCGGATGAATCCGGGCGGGCGGGCCAACTTGTGGCGGCTTTTCTACCTCAGATGTACTCAGATCACCACAGGATCGCGCATACCCCTTAATCCTATAGGTGCGCACGTGCGCACATTTAAGGTATTTTGTAGGTGTGCCGAGCGGAACCGCCGAGCCGAGCCACGTTCTCGCCATCCCAGCCTTCCGGCGACTGTTCGCCGCGCAGGTGGTGGCGCTGGTCGGAACAGGGTTGCTGACTGTCGCACTGGCCTTGCTGGCCTACGACCTCGCAGGGGATGCCGCCGGTGCCGTATTGGGCACCGCCCTCGCTATCAAGATGATCGCCTACGTCACCGTGGCGCCCGTGGCTTCGGCGCTGGTTGATCGACTCCCCACTAAAGGCGTGCTTATTGCCGCAGACGCAGTCCGTGCGGGTGCCGCGTTGATGTTGCCTTTTGTCGATCAGGTGTGGCAGATCTACGTGTTGATTTTCGTACTACAGGCCGCGTCAGCAACATTCACCCCGGCGTTTCAAGCTGTCATTCCGTCCATTGTCCCCAGCGAATACCAGTACACACGCGCATTGACGTTGTCGCGGCTTGCCTATGACCTCGAATCCTTACTAAGCCCTCTGCTGGCTGCGGCATTGCTAACGGTCGTTAGCTTTCACTCACTCTTCGTGGGCACCGCTGTGGGTTTTGTCATCTCGGCAGCAATGGTGATGAGAACCGTGCTGCCCACGCATATTGCCCCGGAACGCGCAGACACGTTCGCTAGCCGCGCCACGAAGGGTGTGCACGCATTCTTCGCCAACCCAGTCTTGCGGGGCCTGCTGGCATTGAATGTTGTGGTCGCCTCCGCGACCGCCCTTGTCGTTGTTAATACGGTTATCTACGTGCGTGACCTGTTCGGCGGCTCAAACAGCGCCGTGGCGATTGCGCTCGGGATTTACGGTGCTGGGTCGATGGCGGTGGCGCTGTGCATACCGCGGGTTCTGCTGGCCATTTCCGATCGTCGCGTCATGCTGCTCGGTGCCTTCGTGTCCGTAGTCGGCACTGCCTCCGCAGCCGTAGTGTCCATCACGGGTGGGGTGTGGGGATGGCTAGCACTCGGGACCGTCTGGTTCGTGCTCGGCGCTGGAACTTCGATGATCAGCACCCCGTCGGCGAGGATTTTGCGTCGCGAGTCGACTGACCTGAACCGGAAATCGATCTACACAGCGCAGTTTTCGCTATCTCATGCCGCATTTTTGATCACCTACCCGGTTGCGGGTTGGGTCGGTGCGCACGCCAGTCAGTTCACGGCCGCGGTGACGCTGGCAGTCTTGGCTACACTTGCGGCACTGTCCGCAGCACATATGTGGAGTCGACCGCACGTCGCCGCACACTTCGCATCAGATGAGGTAACCAATGCCAGCGCCGAAACCCGAGCAGCACATCAGCCTCGACCACGCGGTGGAACCTGATGCGGCGCGCCTCGCCTCAGCAAGTGACACCTTTCGGATGCTGTCCGATCCCACCCGGTTGCACATTTTGTGGCTCCTCAGCCAAGGCCCAGCGGACGTCACTGCACTGACCGCCGCATCAAGTGCCTCACGAACAGCGGTGAGCCAGCACTTAGCCAAACTGCGATTCAGCGGAATGGTCGATACCCGCAAAGAAGGCCGCAACGTCATCTATAGCCTCCCCGACGGCCACCTCGCGCGCCTTGTCCGGGAGGGTTTGAACCTCGCTGATCACAAGGTCACCGGGGAACCACCCCACGCCTAGCCCTCGTTGCAACCTGTGGTGAGTTTTCTACCTCAGATGTACCCAGATCACCACAAGACGCCAACGCCTTCGGTCCGTACCGTGGAGTGTGACGCTACGAAGGGAACCTCATGAGCGCGAATGCACCACTCCATGTCGAACGACGCGGCACCGGAAAACCACTGTTGCTAGTACACGGCCTGGGCGGGAGTTGGGAATCCTGGCTCCCGGTCGTGGCGGGCCTGGAGAAGAGTCGCGAACTCATCATGATTGACCTCCCCGGCTTCGGTAACTCGGCGCCACTCGATGGGGAGGTCACCATTGCTGCCCTCGCCGACGCAGTGGAAAAATTCCTCCGCTCAGAAGGGCTCACGAAGATCGACACTGTGGGCAGTTCGATGGGTGCCCGCATTGTGTTGGAACTTGCTCGGCGAGGCGTGGGCGGCGACACCGTTGCGCTTGATCCTGGCGGGTTCTGGAGCCCAGGCGAGCTGCGGTTCTTCAGCCTTTCTCTTAAAGCTTCACTCCCACTCGTCCTCGGGTTGCAACCCGCGCTACCGACGATCCTGGGCAACCCCGTGGGCAGAACGGCGTTGCTGGTGCAGTTCTCCGCCGCACCATGGAAGCTCCCCAAGGACGTCGCCGTCCGTGAAATGCGCGGGTTCGCGAAGGCCACAGCACTGAACGAAACCCTCAACGCCTTGGTCAACGGCCCGCTCCAAGAAGGCGCACCAGCCGGTACAACCCCTGGCCGCGTCACCATTGGTTGGGGACGCCAAGACCGCGTCACACTACCGAGCCAAGCGGCACGCGCACAGGAAAAGTTCCCCGACGCCGAAATCTACTGGTTTGAAAAATGCGGACACTTCCCCATGTGGGATCAACCCGAAGAAACCGTGGACCTCATCCTTCGCCGGACGTAGGACCTTTGTCGCCCAACCCTAGACACCACACCGCAGACATGAAAAAACCTCCCTACCTGTGTGAACAGGTGGGAGGTTGTGGCGGTGGCGGAGGGATTTGAACCCTCGGACGGGGGTTACCCGTCACAGCATTTCGAGTGCTGCACCTTCGGCCGCTCGGACACGCCACCGCGGACAACTGTACCTGAGGTTGTTCTTCAGTCCGAATCTGCAGTTCGGGGGCGGTGTGCGGCGAAAAATTCGGTGAGGAGTGCGGCGCATTGGTGTTCGCGGATGCCGCCGCGTACTTCTGGGCGGTGTGTGAGGCGTCGGTCGCGGACGACGTCCCAGAGTGATCCGACTGCGCCGGTTTTGGGTTCCCATGCGCCGAAGAGGATGCGTCCGATGCGGGCGTTGACTATTGCTCCGGCGCACATGGTGCAGGGTTCGAGGGTGACGGCGAGGGTGGTGTTTTCGAGTCGCCAGCCGTCGCCGTGGATTTTTACGGCGGCGCGGATGGCGAGGATTTCGGCGTGCGCTGTGGGGTCGCCGGTGCTTTCACGGAGGTTGCCTGCGCGGGCGAGGATGGACCCCGAACTGTCGAAGATGACGGCGCCTACGGGGACGTCGGTGGGGCCCGAGAGCGCGGCAGCCTCGAGAGCTGCCGCGATCATGGCGTCGTCATTAAGCCTGCTCACTTTTGGAGTGCGTCAACAACCGTAAGGTATTCGTTTTCGCAGCCGAGGCGTTCGGCGACCATTTGTAGTTGTTCGTCTGGGTAGAGGTCGGTTTCGGCGAGGATGACACTCATGACGGCTTCGGATAGTCCGAGGTCAGAGAGGATGCCGAGTTCGCCTTCTTCCCAGGGGTCGATGTCGTCTAGGTCGTCTGGGTCTAGGTCAGGTATATCGACGTTGAGTGCGTCGAGTACGTCTGCGGCGATGTCGTAGTCGAGTGCGGCTGTGGCGTCGGAGATCAGTAGGTGGGTGCCTGCTGGTGATGGTCGGATGACTACGAAGAACTCGTCGTCGACGTCAAGTAGTCCGATGGTGGCGCCGGAACTTCGGAGTTCGCGCAGTTCGGTTTCTGCGTCGCTGAGGTTGGTGAGGGCGTTTGCGGAAAGCGGTACGCATCGCCACCGTCCGTCTTCACGTACGACCCCAACTCCGAACCCGTCGATGTCGTATTCGTCGTCGCTTTGTGTGCGAGCGCGCTGTGCTGCCATGTCGTGAGGTTATCGCGGAGTTGCGCGTGTGGGAACTGCTGTTGAGAAATCGCAGGTGGGCCGGGTGTGGTCATTGGGCTTGCCGGGTTGCGGTGTGCGAACCTGTTGTGGTGTTGAAGTCTGATTCTGCGCCTGTGTGTGTGCTCGGTTTGGGGTTGATTGGTGGTTCGGTGCTTCGGGCTGCTCAGGCGGGTGGCCGGGTGGCTTTTGGGTATAACCGGTCGCTTTCAGCGGTTGATGCTGCCCGTTCTGATGGGTTTGATGCTGATGGTGATCTTGTTTCTGTGCTGCAGCGTGCGGCTGATGTTGATGCGTTGATCGTTGTTGCGGTGCCGATGCCTGCGGTGAGTGACGTGTTGGCGGCGGTGGCCGAGCACGCCCCGATGTGTGCGTTGACCGATGTGGTGAGCGTGAAGGCGCCGGTCGCTGATCTTGTGCGCTCACATGGGCTTGATGCCCGGTATGTGGGAGGGCACCCGATGGCTGGCACGGCCGAGTCGGGGTGGGCGGCGAGCGATGCGACGCTGTTTGACGGTGCCACGTGGGTGGTGAGTGTGGATGACGGCCGCGATTCTGGTGTGTGGCGTCGAGTTGCGCGCCTTGCGTTGGATTGCGGTGCGACTGTGGTGCCGGCCGAGTCGGCGGAACACGATGATGCTGCGGCACGCATTTCCCATCTCCCCCATGTGTTGGCGGAGACTTTGGCGATGGCTGGCGCACGCGGTGGCGCGTTGGCTTTGCGGTTAGCTGCGGGGTCGTTTCGCGATGGGACGAGGGTGGCAGGTACCGCGCCGCGACTTGTTGACGCCATGTGCGAGGCGAATGCGACGTCTCTTCTCCGTGTGCTTGATGAGGCGTTGGAAACATTGTCGGACGCTCGCGACGCGTTATTGGAAGGATCCACGTCCGCCCTCACGGACCGTGGTTTTGAGGCGCACCAGCAGTACTTGGCTCGGGGTGGCGGCAACATCACGGGGATAACCCCTGGCGCCCCTCGGTGGCTTGAGGAGCTCCGAGATGCTGGGCGAACTGGTGCTGTTTTGACTGAACTTCCGGCGAGGACTGAGACATGACACTTTCCACACTTATTTCTGATCTGCGGGACGGATCGCTGTCGGCGGTTGACCACATCAGTTCCGTGCTTCACCGGATTGAGTCACTTCGCGGTGGCCCGTGGGAAAACCTGGTAGTCAATTGGGATTTTCAACAGGTGCTCGGCGCGCAAGCGCTCTTGTTGGCGCGGGAATTGGATGCCAAACGGGAGGCCGGTGCCGCCCTTGGGCCTCTGCATGGCTTGGCTGTGGTTGTGAAAGACCTGATTGATGTCAAGGGTGTGCCTACGCGGTGCGGGAGCGCGGTGTTTGCGCGCCGCGAGCCTGCGACAGAAGATGCCGCCATCGTTGGGCTCCTGCGGTCCGCTGGCGCTGTTGTTGTCGCAAAAACGCACCTGCATGAGTTTGCGTATGGCCCCACAGGGGCGGTGAGCGTGGACGGCCCGGCGCTGAACCCACATGACACGAGTCGGATTACTGGGGGTTCGTCGTCAGGTTCTGCGGGTCTGGTTGCGCTAGGTGTGGCACCTCTCGCCATTGGGACTGACACTGGCTGCAGTGTGCGAACACCCGCCGCCCTGTGTGGCGTTGTTGGTGTTAAACCACCGTTTGGGGCGCTGCCAACGTCGGGCGTGTTTCCGTTGTCTGGAAGTTTTGACCATGTCGGGTTTTTCACCCCCACGATTGATGACGCACGGGTCGTGTGGGGTGCACTCGGGCTTACTGCTGGTCAACGGCCCGAATCGGTTTCGGTCGGTAGGCTGCGCGGCGCGGGGTGGGAAATCCATGACTCCGCCATCGCGGCTGCAGTGGACCGTGCGGAGAAGCACTTGCGGGCAGCGGGATACACGGTTGTCGACGTCGAAATGCCCGAGGCTCAGCGATTGGTGGAGCTGTACACCGTGATCACGGGTTCGGAGGCTCTCGCCACCCATGATGTGAAGCTGCGGAGCGACGCTGAAAAGTTCCAACCCTTGACGAGGGAAAGGCTTGAAGCTCAGCGCGGCCGGTCGGCGACTGAGTACATCAGTGCGCTACGCGAACGGGACGAACTCCGGAAGCGGATTTCGGACCGGCTGAGCGAGGCCCACATCGACGTATTGCTCACTGCCACAACGCCGCTCAGGGCCACCACGGTTGGCGTGGAGACTGTCGGAGGAGATGACGGCGTTTCGGTCCCTGTGCGGCCCGAGATGCTGCGGATGTGCATACCGTTCAGCGTGCTCGGCTACTCGGCGGTATCCACACCGGTTACGCACCCCGACGGGCTGCCGTCTGGAGTGCAGATTGTGGGATTGCCGCACGTGAGCGCCGACGTGCCGCTCACAGTGGCGTCGGCGCTAGATTCGCTCACCTAATCCGGGGTAGTCGATGAGGAACCCGTCGTTATCGACGGTGACAGTTGCGCTCGCCACCGGGGAAATGACATGAATGCCTTCAGCGCCCGCACTGTAGGTCAGGGTTTCCTCGCGAACGGTGAGGTCAGGGAGCGAAACGTACACCACTGAGATTTGGGTGTCGTCGGCTCCCGCGTGCAAACCGAGCCGTCGGATGGGCAGCGCATTAAAGAAGGGGCTGAGGATAACGTCAACATCGAGTGCTCCGCCAAATTTTGACCTATTCGACGTTGATCCTTCGTGTACCGTCCAATAGCCTTCGCGGTCGCGGCTGACGGACAGGACCCGCTCTCCCGATGACACAGTGGTGCGCAGCGACAGGCGGCGGGTTACGCCCGCATCGTCGGTCACCAGGTCATATGAGGCACTGAATGCTTCGTGGTCGTCGCATGCGCCACCGATGATTCGGCCCGCAGCTTTGACGCGTTGGCCCGCTATCTGGATGCGCGTCGATTCCATTCGCGGCGCCGAAGCTGAACTCCACGTCAACACAGCTGGCCACACTGTCGGCTCGGTTTCTAGAGCAGTCACGCCCCTACCGTATGGACCTTGTACGTGTTTACGCAACGAAACTAGTCGAACTCGTTCGGATCATTGCTGGCTAAAACCGTTCGTCAGTGACATCTGCGATGTGTATTTTGATGTTTTCTGGGGTAGTTGCCGCAGAGCCAAGTTCTACCCGCAGCACTTCATGGACGAGATTGCGAATGTCGCGGGAAGATTTTTTGAGGTCCGTTCCGTATTCAGCGGTCAGGTCAATTTCGATACCCTGACAGATCCCATTATCGATGTCGAAGTGCATCCGCAGGGGTGCTGTGCCACCGATCCCTTCCAACGCATCACGAAGGATTTGCTTCACCACAATGTCGGTGATGAAAAGCTGATCGCCTCTCGCAACGAGGTCCGCTGAAAGTTCTGCTCGTAGCGGCACTGAATGGCGAGTCGATGCCCGCACTTTCGCGAAAATGCTTTCAGTAACCCGTAACCACGAATCGTTGTCGTCATCCTCGCGCACCTCCTGGGCTGCTCGCTGCAGCAAGGCGTCGAATTCTGCGCTCGGGTCGTCGGGCGTCGGTTCGTCCATCGCCGGTCCGTCTATCGCCATTCGCTGAGTGCCCCTCCCAGAGTTGACCGTGCGCGGGCAAGGTTTCCACGGACACTGTCGTACGACATTGCGAGTACTTCCCCAATCTCGCTATACGACAGGCCTTCCACTTCTCGCAGCAACCACACGGATCGCTGGCCGGTGGGCAAGGCCGTCAAAGCCTGCTCAAGTGCTGCCAGCAAGTTGTTGTATCGAGCTTTCTGCTCCGGGTTGGAATGCGGATCTGTTGCCGCGCTATCGGTTGTGATCTCCGCCGGTGTCGGCCTCCGTTTACGTAAATGATCGGTAGCTTTGCGTGCCACAATCGTAAACAACCACGTCCGCAATGCGGAACGGCCTTCCCAGTCCGGCAGCGACTTCCACGCGGCCACAAATGCCTCTTGAACAGCATCTTCGGCGTCACCTTGGTCGGCCAACATTCTCTTCGCGTACCGGAACAATGCTGGGCCGTGTCGGCGCACAATTTCATTAAATTCAGGACGTGCACCCAGTGCTGCCCGCCTGGCAAGCACCTCGTCCGAAAGTGCACTGAGATCATGCACTGGGCGATCACGCACTGGGAGGTCACGCGCTAGTTGGCGATCCGATGTCCTCACCACTTCCTGCACGCCTCGTGTGATCAACCCTGGCAACAATTTCCAACTGTAGAGGGGATCACCGGAAGCGCCACCAAAACTGCCGTGATGGTGATCACATGAGAATGTTCGTGCAGTTTCGCCCAGCCGCGCCGTCTCACTTTACGTAACAGTCCTTCACGAAAGGGTAAATCGATGACCACCAGCAACGTCCAGGCCACCGCCAACAAAGTCGACACCACTTCACAGAGCGGAACCCTGACAACCACGCAGGGAAACACCACTATCGCTGACACTGTGGTGGCAAAGATCGCCGGGATCGCAGCCCGTGAGGTCAACGGAGTTCACGCCCTCGGCGGAGCAACCAGCCGAGCATTCGGCGCGATCCGTGAACGCATTCCCGGTGGCACCACCAACCTGTCGCAAGGCATTTCCGTTGAGGTCGGAGAGCGTCAAGCAGCCGTCGACGCTGACATTGTCGCCGACTACGGCGTCTCGATTCCCGAACTTGCCAAAGGCATCCGGCGCAACGTCATCTCTGCGATCGAGCAAATGACGGGCCTCGAAGTCATCGAAGTGAACGTCACTGTCCACGACGTTTACATCGAATCCGAAGACGATAACGAAGAAGACGCACGCACTGAGGCACGAGTGCAGTGACAACAATCGACGAGCGGGTACGTCGAGTCGCGCGGACAGTTCTAGACGTCAACGGTGTCGCTGACCTTCATGGCGGCACCTTTGGAACTCTCGCCACATACCTTCCAGGTGAAAAAGTAGTTGGCGTGAAGATCGACGACACAGGCATTGACATTCATGTGTCGCTGCACACCGGCTCCCAGATACACAGCGTCGCCGACAACATCCGCGCCGCGGTCTCACGTATCGAAGACGGCCCTATAAGCATCACCATCGAAGATCTCGTGTAATCCGTCGAGTCACCGCGGCCAGGCCCCTGCGCTAACCGCACCCCTTGGGGCCTGGCCGCCCATTGACCCCTTCACCTATTGGAGTTGCTCACCATGTCGAACGCACAAACCGGCCTCATCGCAGGCCTTCTCCTGACCATCGCTATCGTCCTCGGCGGCTGGAGCGCATTACTGCTGGCAATTGTCGTCGGTGGAGCATTCACTGCGCTTGGCGCACACCGCGACGGCACAATCGACCTCGGGGCTTTACTGCGGGGACGCAACAATGGGTGACCCTGCAATCGGTGACCCTGCCGATTTGGGTGAACTCACCGTTCATGACCGCGTTATCGAAACGGTGACGGAAAGGGTCGTGCTCGACACCTCCGGTGTCATCCGATCCTCATCCGCCATTGACCGCATCACCGGACGCGAGTTCCCCCGGATCACTGTTGTCACCGCTGGAAAGAGAACCCGCATCACGGTGCACGCAGCGGTGGCATGGCCGAACCCAGCCCACACCGTATGTCAAGCAATTCACGACCGCATACTCAGCGAAGTCCCCCACCTCACAGGGCTTCCCGTTGATCGCGTCGACGTCACGGCTCATTACGTTGTCGACACCGCACCACCGCGGCGACGAATCCTGCAAGGAGAAAACGATGACCACTCGCGCACCTAAAGCACGGCCCGCAGCAATCGCAGGCGCCGTCACCGTCATCGCACTACTTATTGGAATCGCTGCGGTCACCATCAACGACCTGCTCGTTTCGCAACAATGGGTGACGGGGCAAACCGTCATCCCGCAGGCTCTGACCACACTAGACGGGCAAACGCCCCAGCCGTGGTTCGTTCCTGTCGGCGCTGGCATTGCGGTCCTCGGTGTTCTTTTCCTCTATTTAGCGGTGAAACCGCGCGCAACAACCAGAGTCGCAGGAAGCGAGCAAACAGTATGGTTTGCGCCCCGAGCTATAGCCGACCTCGCCCGAACCACAGCGCTAGACACCGTGCCAGTGGTCAAAGCGAAAGCATCAGCCACCAAACGAAAAGTGACTGTCACTGCCACAGTCTTCGGCTCACCGCCCGCCGACCTAAGCGACACCATTAAGCAACGGCTTACTGAACGCTTTTCCGCACTTGCGCGCACCCCCAAGATCGCAGTGCGTATCCGCCAAGAAGGAGCGAACTCATGATGAGCCGCACACTTGCCACAGTCGACCGCATCGCAACTCTGCTCCTCGGAGTACTTCTCGCAGCGAGCGGCGGTGCGCTCATCGCCTGGCAACTCGGTCACCTCGACGCTGTTGCACCAAACCGGGTCGACACCACCGGCTTGCAAGACGTAGCTGACGCTTCCTGGTTCCCCTGGGCAAGCGCAGCTACCGGCCTTGCGTTAGGCCTTATCGCTCTGGGGTGGCTCCTAAAGCATTTCCGCCGCCACCACATGACACCAGTGCACCTCACCGCAGCCGAAGGTTCCACGGGCATGTTCACAATCAAACCTGACACAGTCGCCAGCGCTGCCGCGGAATCACTCGCCCAAACTGATGGCATCGCCTCCGCGACCGGTAAGGCACTTGTTGACCGGGGAACGCCCGTCATCCTGATTTCCTGCACCATCGAACCGCACGCCGACCTCGACGACGTCCTCACCGCCGCGCAGAACACCTGCGCACAGATTCAGGATGCGGTCGGCGATCCGCAGCAGATGGTTCGAATCGAACTAGATAAGGTCGCCAAAAAAGATGCGGCACGAATAGTGCAGTAACGCTCCAGGCTCAAGCAGTTGGGTTGAGCACCGGCCGCAAAATGTAGCGATACATCGCAAGTTCAGCCAGCAGCATGACGGCGATGCCAGGAAGCGCTAGCGTCCACCAGGACGCCTCGACATTCGTGGCGATAACGGCGAACACCACCCACAGCGAAACGCGTATCAGCCACGTAAGAACGTGCGCTCGGACCACGCGACGCTTCGGTTGAGATTCAGACACGTAGTCGATCTGCCGCATGCTTTCCACGGTATTCGCCTCTCGTCGTCGTGACAATGGGTTGCTCGCCCATGAACGACAGCATGTGAGAAAAGAAACACCCCACTACCTTGGGCTCGTAAGCCCTGGTAATGGGGTGTTTCACTGTCTCAACCAGACGTGCGCTCGAAGGGATTCGAACCCCTAACCTTCTGATCCGTAGTCAGATGCTCTATCCGTTGAGCTACGAGCGCGAGCTTATTAAATTTGCACCGACAAAGGTGTTGGCGGAGGCGAGAGGATTTGAACCTCCGGTTCCTTTTTAGAGGAACAACTCATTAGCAGTGAGCCCCATTCGGCCGCTCTGGCACGCCTCCCTGGGCCCCTTACGTCGGGCACGAGAAAGATTACACAGGTGTGCCTGTGTATGCAAAACACGCCTCCGACGGGCGTGCCTCAGCTACCGCAAGTTGCTGTCAAACCATTCAAAAATATGCTGTTTAGCTGCCGTAACGGAGCTGTCTGGGCTGAATTCGTTGGCGAACTCGTCGATGTCGTCAACGTCGTGCCACGACTCCATTCCGAATCCATCATCTGGTCGGTGCGCTAAGCCTGGATAGTCAACCAAAAGGGTTGCGACCGGCGCGCGGAGTGCAGCGTTCCGGAGCTCCTGCACGTCGTCGGGCGGCGTCTTCGGGTCATCCTCCCCAAAAATGCCCAGCCACGGCGTCTGAAGATACGGGATCACTTTCAGCAAAGGCGTTGCGTCATTCGTCAGCGGCTCGCGGATACCGTGCGGGGCGATGCTGACGGCGGCACCGTATGCCCGCTCCGTAGCAACGTGCGCTGCGGCGGTTCCAGCGCTGTCGAACCCGATGATGCCAACGCAGTCTGCATCAACACCGTGCTCGCTCAGCCAGGTGCGCGTCGCTTCCGCATCATCGAATAGTTCTTGTCCGAAAACTGGTGAGTATTGGTCTGGTGGTTGGCGATGGAAAAGGTGGGGCGCACCGACGAGCCAACCGTCGTCCGCAAGCTCATGCATGAACTGCAAGAGCGGTTCGTGGAAGTCGCGCATTTCGTGGAGGAAAACGAGCCCTCCACGCGGCTTTGTCTCCGGCGCAATTACTGTGAGCGGCACGTGAATGGTGCTATCCGGCAGGGCCGCATGTTCCTGCCGGGCACGTGAAATGTGTATTCCCGACATACCCTCTACTCTCCCACTGTCGTGTCGGTTTTTCGAGAGCTAATTTCGCTGTTTGAGACCACTTTCAGCGCCGCCGGGAGTGTTCCGACTACCCTGTCTGGGGTGACCGATTCCGCTTCTTCGCCGTCGACTGTGCAGCTGCGCCCAGACCTCACCACCATCCCGGTGTATGTTCCAGGAAAATCCTGGCCTGGTGCGATCAAACTGGCGAGCAATGAGACGTCACCGCCACCGTTGCCAAGCGTTGTGTCAGCAATCGCAGAGGCCGCTGCAGGTGTCAACAGGTACCCCGACAACGGCGCTGTGGCTGTGCGTGAGGCCCTAGCGGCCAAGTTCGCAACTACTGTCGAACGGATTGCGGTGGGGTGCGGCTCCGTCAGTCTGTGCCAGCAGTTGGTGCTTGCCACGTGCAGCCCCGGCGACGAGGTTGTCTTTGCGTGGCGTTCGTTTGAGGCCTACCCACTCGTCGCGTTGGTCGCCGGCGCAACACCGGTGAGGGTTCCTCTCGACAACGAGCATCGTCACGACCTGGATGCGATGCTCGCCGCGATCACCGACCGCACTCGACTAATTTTTGTGTGTAACCCGAACAACCCCACAGGCACCGCAGTGGGCCGTTCGGCTCTCGAAAAGTTCCTCGATGCCGTCCCGCCACACATCCTGGTCGTCCTCGACGAGGCCTACGTGGAGTACTTCCGGCCTGACGGCTTCGATCCCGAAGACATGCCTGATGGTGTCGCAATTGGCCGCGACAGAGACAACGTGATCGTTCTGCGCACATTCTCCAAGGCATACGGCCTAGCAGGGCTGCGCATCGGATACGCGGTTGGATCACCTCAGGTCATCGCCACCCTCTCGAAGGTGTACATCCCTTTCAGTTGCAACAGCCTCGCCCAAACAGCCGCCCTGGCATCACTGGCCGCACAGGACGAACTCTTGGCCCGCACAAACCAAGTCGTGGCCGAACGCGAACGAGTGCGCGAAGCACTTCTCAGCGCCGGATACACGGTGCCCGAAACTCAGGCGAACTTCGTGTGGATTAACCTCGGCGACAGCACCGAAAAATTCGCCCAGCATTGCGCTGCGGCCGGTGTCCTCGTCCGACCCTTCAGCAGTGAAGGAGTGCGCGTTACCATCGGCGATCCAGACGAGAACGATGCATTCCTCGCCTTCGCACTCAGCGAGGGTGCCACCAGCTTGGCCTGAAAATATACGCGTCGCCCCAGATAGTGACGGAACTGTGACGCCTTTTTGATGAAAATAGGCACCTGCGGGCACGACACTGAATGCAACAGATTTTCGACACGACCAACTCAACCGCAAGGAGGCTCATTGTGCATGGCTCACAACGTCACATGCCGATCCTTGCAGTGAGCTCCGTCCTCGCCGTTTCGTTGCTAGCCGCTCCGATCGCATCAGCGGACCCAACCAGCAACGACCTCGAAGTTCGCATCCTCACAATCGGCGACTTCAACAGTGCACTGCAGCCCCCGGAGGGCGACCAAGGAACCGTCACCCAATCCGACGGGACACGAATCGAAGCGGGCGGCGCAGCCTACGTTGGAACACTTCTCGACCAACTACGGCGGCAAGCAAATAAATCAATGCTGCTGTCCGCGGGCAACAACATCCAGCCCAACAGTGGCGACGAAACGTCAACGCTGCTTCACCACGAACCGACAATTGACCTTCTTAACAAATGGAACGTCGACGCCTCGGCAGTTGGTGGGCACGAATTAGCTGACGGGCTTCCTGAACTACTGCGCAAATCTAACGGTGGCTGTCACGCCGACCGCCCCTGCGATGACCCACCATTCGAAGGTGCGCAATACCCGCACCTGGGCGCGAACATCGACGGACCCGAAGGCGACGCAGTAGCTTCACCGTTTGTCATCCGGCACTTCGATGGCATCCCAGTCGGCGTCATCGGCGTAACAAGTCGCAGCACCGACAACGGCGCAGCATTTCACCTCGCCGACGAACTCGAATCCATCACCAGATCAGCCGAAGCACTCGAATTCTTCGGCGTCAAAGCGATGGTCCTGCTCCTCCACGACCCAGACTCCCCCGAATCCCCACGCGGACCGAACGATTGCGGCGCAGAAAACACCCGCGCCTACGCCATCGCATCACAAGCCACCACACAAGTCGACGCCATCATCACCAGCGGCGGCGACACGCCCTACTACTGCACCGTCGCCGACCCAGAAGGAAGCGACCGGGTTCTCATTCACCCCGCAGGCTTCGGCAAATCCATCGCCGTCACCGACCTCAACATCGACCGCACAACCGGCGAAGTACGGCGAGACCGCGTCAGCGCCTTCAACCAAATCGTCACCCGAAATGTTGAACCCGACCCCACAGTCGAAGAGTTCATTCGGGACGCCGAAAACAAGGCCTCAGCCCTCAGCGAGCGACGTGTAGGCGAACTCGCCGACATAGCCACCCGCGACTCAGCAGAGACAGGCGAAAGCGGACTCGGCAAACTCCTCGCTGACGCGGCCGCACACGCACACCCGGAAGCCGACGCCGTCCTGCTCCACCCAGGGCTCATCCGCGCCGACCTCCGCCGCGTCGTCACCTACGGAGACATCCACGCCGCAATCGCCACCGCACCGTTGGCAGTCACCGAACTCACCGGGGCGCAACTACGCGACCTACTCGAGCAACAATTCCGCGACGACAGCGACGTCATACTCCAGCCATCGGCCGCCCTCAGCTACACAGTGGACAACGACGCCGAACTCGGCCACAAAGTATCCGACCCACGCATAGGCGACGAACCAATCTCACCGACTGACACCTACCGCATCGTCGTCGACTCACACATCCTCGACCCAGCCAGCGGATTCACCGCCCAGCACGAAACAACACCAACCACCAGCGACAAGAACAACACCGATGCCCTCCGCAACTACATCGAGAGCAACACTCCCGTAGCCGTGGGCGCCGACGAACGAATCTCACGAACCAGCGAATAAGCGCGGGGGCAGTGGTTCGGGTCACGATCTGAAGTCATCTTCACAACAGCCTAGAAACGATCTAGATTCGTGCAGGAAATCAGCTAACGCCACGACAGTCGGCCAACGATGTGCCTTGTGACACATACCGCGAAACAAGGAGCACATGATGCAATCGAGCCGGAAGTACCTCGCGGCCGCTGTCCTGAGTATCGCAGCGCTAGTCGGATCGGCCTGCGAAAACACCCAACAGACCCCATTCGATGAAGTTGGCCAAACAGCGACAACTGACGCCGATTCGGATGGCGACGCCACAACCTCAACCAGCGCGTCCGATGCATCGGCGACGCCACTTGAACCGCCAGCTACCGGAAGCGGGACATTCAACTTCGCAGTACAAACCACCTCAGGCAGCAGCGTTCCCAGTGCCGTGATTGCGGTCGCACGCCTTGACCACTGTGATTCCGAAGAACCAGGTCGTCCGCTAAACCCACGTCTTGTCGGCAAGACAACCACGGACAGCGACGGTGCCGCAGCAATTGATGTGCCACCTGGTTGCTATGGATTCAGCCTTATTGAGGTTCCGCGCGGGACGCAACAGCAGTCCGAAATGCATCGCGGTGAAATCACCGAACCCGGCCAGCGTTCGGACGTGCGCCTGACGTTTTACGACGGTACTTCACCTACTGCAAACGCCGACACACCTGGCACACTCGTTCTTCTGGAGCACGATTCACAGCGCCCAATTGTTGGTGCATCTATAGTGCTTGGCCGTTGCGGCGGAGGTGGCCCCGGCTTCAACAGTGAGCCAACCGATGCAGCGGGGCGTGTTGATGTCGTCATCCCCGACGGGTGTTTCGAGATCCTTGGCATGGCCCACGGCAATTCCCCGTGTTCCCTCGTCGGACATGAAGGTCAGCAACTGCGACTGCCTGCTGAGTTCACCTTGACGTTGCTGGCGAGCAGTCCCGATCCGGGAGTGTGCTGACCCCATCTGCCCTTTCCGACCGGGCGCGCTCGCGTCGTTCGTCCAACCTGGGTGGCAGCATCGTAGCCAAGCCAAATAAAGGTGTCGTTTCCACTGTGTCGCCGGGGATTATGGCGGGAACCATGGTTGCTGGTGGAGTGTATTTCTCAGGTAAGTAGTTCACTACACCCGCACCGGCGACTTGTGGTGAGTTTTGCACACCTGATGTACAAAACTCACCACAAGTTCCCAGCACCCATCCGCCACCAAACAAAAAAGCCCCGGCCTGCATAAACAGGTCGGGGCTTTGAGCGGAAGCGGAGGGATTTGAACCCCCGGTCGGTTTTAACGACGCTCGCTTTCAAGGCGAGTGCATTCGGCCGCTCTGCCACGCTTCCGTCGATGATCCTATCTAATGATGCGCGGTTCGGGCCAATCGCATGCTTATCGGCGTTGCTGGTCGATCAGATGGGCGTCGACTTTCTCAAAGATTTTGCGGAGCGCCTTGAGGTCGGCGGGGTCGAGTAGGTCAATGAAGTACTCGCGCACGCTAGAAACGTGGTGTGATGCTGCGTCGCGTAGCGCGGCTCGGCCTTGATCGGTGATGTGGGCGAATACGCCGCGGCCATCGTCTGCGCAAGATTCGCGTTTGACGAGGTTTTGCTCTTCCATCCGCCGAACCTGGTGTGTGAGTTTGCTGCGTGAGGCGACGATTCCATCTGCAAGTTCGCTCATGCGGACTGCGCCGGTGGGGGATTCAGATAGCAGCACGAGGATGCGGAAGTCCCCTAGTGAGAGTTTCGCGTCGTCGGTGAGGTCGCGGTTGAGCATCCCAAGTAATCGTTGACTACCGTCGATGTACGCTCGCCACGTTTGTTGTTCATCACGACTGAGCCATTTCGGTTGCTCGCCGTTATCGTCCACCATTGTGTGGTGTGTCCTCTCCCCGACTTGTATTGACATGTAGAGAATAGTCCCCTTTTTTCCAATTTTTATACAGACACTTCCCGTGCCGGGCCGTCGCGACCTGGGGGTGTGCGGTTACGCTCAGTGACATGCGGGCTATCACGATGTCACAGTTTGGCGACCCTGATGTGTTGCGGTGGGATGAGGTTCCGGATGCGACGCCGGGACGCGGCGAAGTCCTCATCCACGTTGCTGCGACCGCTGTGAATCGTGCCGACATTTTGCAACGCCAAGGCCACTACCCGTCCCCTCCGGGGGCCAGCCCGATCCTTGGGTTGGAATGCTCGGGCACGATTGTCGAACTCGGTGAGGGTGTTCAGGGTTGGTCTGTGGGCGATGAGGTGTGCGCCCTGTTGTCCGGTGGCGGATATGCCGAGTATGTGGCGGTGTCGTCAACGCAGTTGATGCCAATTCCGAAGGGTATCGATTTGCATGTTGCGGCATGCCTTCCGGAAGCGGCGTGCACCGTGTGGTCGAACTTGGGGATGCGGGCAGGCATGCATCGAGGCCAGACACTGTTGATTCATGGCGGGGCGAGTGGGATTGGTTCTCATGCGATCCAGGTGGCCCGAACTATGAATGTTCGTGTTGCGGTGACGGCTGGCTCGAAGGAGAAGCTTGAACTGTGTCATGAGCTTGGGGCGCGTTACGTCATAAATTATCGGCAGGACGATTTTGTGTCGGAAATGGCGCGTTTCACGCGGGACTTCACGCATCCTGGGGCCGACATAATTCTGGACATCATGGGGGCGAAGTATTTGGATCGCAACCTTGATGTGCTGGGTTTTGATGGTCATCTCATCATCATTGGGCTGCAGGGCGGCCGAACCGCTGAAATTGACCTGGCAAAACTTCTCACGAAACGGGCTTCTGTGACGGCGACGAACCTTCGTGGCCGCCCTACAACTGGGCAGTCGAGTAAGGACGAAATTATTCGGGACACTGTGCGTCACGTGTGGCCGATGATCGAGGCGGGCTTGGTGCGTCCGGTTGTTCATGAGGAACTCGCGGTAAGCGAGGCTGGGCGTGCCCATAAGCTTCTCGACTCGGGTGAGGTGTCGGGGAAACTGCTGCTGTTTGTCAGTTAACTCCGATTAGGAATCGTCGAGTTTTCACAGCATTATGGTGTGCATGACTCACCCTGAGCATGACGACATCGAAGTGATTGGTTCTGAAGGTGCAGGTGAAGTGGAGCGGTCTGAAACACCGCTGACGGAACTGGTTGAACAGCCCGCCAAGGTGATGCGGATTGGCACGATGATCAAGCAGCTTCTCGAAGAGGTCCGGACGGCGCCACTCGACGAGGCAAGCCGCAGCCGCCTGCGTGAGGTTCACGACTCGTCGATACGGGAACTTCAGGACGGGTTGGCGCCTGAGTTGCGTGATGAACTTGACCGCTTGACGCTCCCTTTTAGCGACACGTCGGTGCCGAGTGAGTCAGAATTGCGGATCGCACAGGCGCAGTTGGTGGGGTGGCTTGAAGGCGTTTTTCATGGCATCCAAACTGCGCTCTTCGCGCAGCAGGTGACGGCCCGCGCGCAACTTGAGCAAATCCGCCAAGGCGCGCTTCCGCCGGGGATGAGTTTAGGCGGTAGTCATCCCACGACTGATCAGGATGGCGAGCAGCACGCACACGGGCACGGCACCGGCCAGTACCTATAGTTTGAGGGCTCGCTTGCCTCGTCCTACCGCGCGACGAACCACCGTGGGTGTTAGGTCGCGGGCTGTGTCCGTCAGGCTTCGTGGCGGGTAGAGCGCATGGGCGAGTTCTTGTTTTGCCTTTCGTAGCGCCGCTACCTGCTCGGGGGCAAAGCCACCATTTGTGGGCTTCGTGGTGGGCGTTTCGCCTCCGACGTGGACGAGTTCCCAGCCTGATCCGAGGTCGAGCAATGACTGGTGTTTTGTGTCGTAGTATCCGCGTTGCCCACTGATCGCTACGCCACTGGTTCCGGTTGCGGCGGCCAGCAAATGTGGGTGGAATCGGGTGCTGATCCAAGTTTGGTCAGCGCGGGCGGGGAATCCCAATCTCCATAGTTCGGTGAAGGGTACGAACACAGCGCCATCGAGGCGGTCGCCGAGGCGGTCAAACACCACTCGATCTGTGCCGGGGATTGCTTCGATGACCGCTACGTCTGTTCCGGGAACCGCCCAGTCGTCGAGCATTGTCCGCACCATGCCTGCAAGCGTCTCAGCGCCATCGTCGCTGCCTGTGAGGTCCGCTTGGAGGCAGAGGAGCACCTGTCGGCGTGCGGCTTCTCCGACGACACCACGGCGCGGCTGCTGGGTCTTGTCGAGCCACGCGTCGTCGCCAGTCAATACGGTTCCCGCTATCTGTGCGGAAGGTTCATCACGGACGTCAAAAACGTCGAATATGTCGGCTGCTTTGCTCACGACGGCTTCATTGCCCAGGGGCATCAAGCCTTGTCCAGTCGCGTAGATGCGTGCTCCGGAGTGCTGTTGCGCCGACATCACAAGGGTGAGCAGAGCGTAGTGGTGCGGCCACACGCCGTTGATGTAGCCGCCGCCCAGAATGTGGATGCTTGAGGCTTGGCTGAGGATGCTGATTCCGTCGACGATGAGGCAGGCCCGGCCTGGATCCCCAACAACATTGTGGAGGAAGTCATCTGCGTCTTCGGGTGTTCGGGTACTTGCCTCGACGGCTAGTCGCCACACCGTGTCGACGAACACCACATTGGGGTGGATGCCGGAGAGCAGTACCGATGCCTGTCCAGGTGTGTGGCAGTCCAGTACCACCAGTGAGTGCGGCCGTCGCGCAGCGAGGAACTTCAACCACGCCGCAGCGATCAATTCGTCCCCATAATTGGGGTGGCCACTGGGCGCAATGAGATAGACAACGTCCTGGCCTGGTTCGCGTAACGGCATGCCGACAACGATGTCCGTTTCTGTCTGCGTACGCAAATATCTGCAAACCACGTGTGTCGCGGCGCGGCACCTGCCACACCAACAGCTATGCCCGACTAGGCTTACCTTCCGTGCCCGACTCAGCGACTGAACCAGGTAGTGGCGAACCCGATAGTGGTAGCTCCGATAGTGGTAGCTCACAGCCAACAGCCCACGCTTTGCAGGTTGACGTGCACGAAATCACTTCCGATTCGCGTACGTTCTCCCGCGCCATTCTCGATCTCCGCACGGGGCTATCCCAGCGGGAATTGTGGTGGCAACTTGGCTGGCAAGACATCAAGCAGCGGTATCGTCGATCCGTCATCGGTCCGTTTTGGATCACCATCGCCACGGGTGTTCAAGCTGTGGCGATGGGATTGTTGTACTCGGTCCTTCTTGAGGTGGAGCTGAGGTCGTTCCTGCCGCACGTCACGGTCGGGCTTATTGTGTGGGCGATGATCCAGGGCGCGATCATTGACGGTGCGGAAGTGTTCATCAAAAACGAGGGGCTTATTAAGTTCCTGCCCTCGGCTTTGAGTGTGCACGTATATCGGCTGACCTGGCGGCTTGTGCTGTTCTTTGGCCACAACATGCTGATTTATCTCATTATGTTGGCGATTTTCAGGCCGCCTCTTGGCTGGCATAGCCTTCTTGCGTTCCCGGCGTTTGTGCTGATCGTCCTCAACGTGGTGTGGGTGATCATGTTCTTCGGCATTCTGGCCACCCGTTACCGCGATATTTACCCGATTCTGAACAGCTTGACGTTGCTGCTGTTTTTCATGACACCCATCGTGTGGACGACGGAAGGACTCATCAACCGTGGCGGTGAGGCCGCTGACCGTGCCCGCATCGTCGAGATCAATCCGCTGTACCACTACCTTGAGATCATTCGTGCGCCAATGCTCGGCAACCATGTTGACCTGTACCACTGGTTGATCGTGCTCGGATTCACCGCAATCGGATGGGCGTTGACGTTCGTGGCGATGCGAAACTACCGGGCCCGCGTGCCCTACTGGGTATAGGGAGTTACTTGTGGCCGAAGTAAGAATTGATACAGCCGACGCGTGCGTCGATTTTCCGATCTTTGATGCGAAAACACGGTCCCTGAAGAAGGCTGTGCTCGGCAAAGCCGGTGGTGCATTAGGGCGCACCGATTCGAATGTGGTGATCGTCGAGGCGTTGAAGAACATCACCATGTCCCTCCGCGAGGGGGACCGTGTGGGGCTTGTTGGACATAACGGTGCCGGAAAGTCGACGTTGCTGCGCCTGCTCGCGGGAATCTATGAACCCACTCGCGGGAAGGCCCGGATCCAGGGGCGCGTAGCACCAATTTTCGACTTGGGTGTGGGGATGGACCCGGAGATTTCCGGGTACGAAAACATCATCATTCGTGGACTGTTTCTTGGCATGACGCGCAAGCAGATGATGGACCGGATGGATGAGATCGCCGATTTCACCGAACTCGGCGACTACTTGGATATGCCTCTGCGCACCTACTCCACGGGGATGCGGGTACGCGTCGCGATGGGTGTTGTCACCAGCATTGAGCCCGAGATCTTGCTGCTCGACGAGGGAATCGGCGCCGTCGACGCCGAGTTCATGCGCAAAGCACGACGCAAGTTGCAAGACCTGGTTTCGCGAACCGGAATCCTGGTTTTCGCAAGCCATTCAGATGAGTTCTTGGCGCAACTGTGCGACACCGCGATGTGGGTTGACCACGGAACAATCCGTGAACGCGGCAGCATCAAGGACGTACTGACCCACTACAAAGGCCCTGAAGCCGCGAAGATCGTGGACAAGGTGCAAGCCGATATGGCACTTGAGGACGAAGACCTATGAAGATCGTTGCAGTTGTTGTCACCCACCGTCGCCAAGAACTCCTCACCGAGTCCTTGAAGGTGGTAGCTGGCCAATCAAGGCCTGTTGATCACCTTATTGTGGTCGACAACGCTGCGGAACCGGCGGTCCAGGCACTTGTAGAAGGTCAGCCCGTTGAGGCCACCTATATCGGTTCGCAGAATAATCTCGGCGGTGCTGGTGGTTTTGCGCTCGGCATGCTGCACGCCTTGGCGCTTGGCGCGGACTGGGTATGGCTTGCTGACGACGACGGGCGACCTGAGGGGCCAGATGTGCTGCAGAAGCTCCTCGACTGCGCGATCAAGCACGAGCTAGCTGAGGTTTCGCCCGTGGTGTGCAATATCGGTGAACCTGACCGGTTGGCGTTCCCGCTGCGCCGTGGATTGGTGTGGCGCAGGTGGCGGCACGAGCTCGGCGACGAGGAGTTGCTACCCGGCATCGCTTCTTTGTTTAACGGCGCTCTGTTCTCTGCTACGGCGATCGAAGCGGTGGGCGTTCCCGATCTTCGCCTGTTTGTCCGCGGTGACGAGGTAGATGTTCACCGTCGGCTCGTGCAGTCGGGGTTACCGTTCGGGACGTGCCTGCAAACAGCGTATTTGCACCCCGATGGTTCTGATGAGTTCAAGCCGATCTTCGGTGGCAAAATGCACACCCAGTATCCCGACAATGAGGTGAAGCGGTACTACACGTACCGCAACCGCGGGTACCTGCTTTCTCAGCGTGGCATGCGGAAACTGTTGTTGCAGGAATGGGTGCGGTTCAGCTGGTACTTCTTGGTGTCGAAGCGGGACGTTGCTGGGTGGCGTGAGTGGAATCGGTTGCGGAAGTTGGGTCGGCAGGAGCAGTTCCGCCGCGTCTAGCTCCCGTCCCCTATTTGCCGTAGGTGAGTCGTCGCAGCACGACCTCGAAGGGCCCGCGCTGCGATTTCTTCTCCAGGTAGAACGCCCACACGCCGATCACAACCCACACCGCTACGGCATAGAGGGCCATGGTGAAACTGTGCATGTGCTCGCCGAGTCCGAAGCCCCAGGCCGCCAACACTGGCGCACACAGGATCGATTGTGCGAGGTAGCACGACAACGATCGCTTGCCGACGGCCACCACAGCGGTTCCTCCGACGCCGAGTGTGGTGCGGTTGCGTAGCCAGTGTCCCATGAGGCCGAACAATGCGACGTACCCGATGCCGCCCGCCAACCCGGTGCTGAGCTGGACCATTTCAAGTGCGCCATCCATGAGCTCGGATGGTTCCCACATGCCAAGTTTGGCTGATGCGCGGACTGCGCCGCCGGACCAACCGATGGCGATGCCGACGATTGCGGCGATGCGCAACAACGTCAAGTGGTCGGCGGGCTGTTCGAGGATGCGATGACGCGCAGCCCACATCCCAAGCAGGATCGCGATCGGAACTGCGAGACCAATGAATCCTTGGATGGCGATGAGCATCAACCAAAATGGAATCCGGGCCAGTGCGGATGCGAAGTAGTTCGGCTCCCCGTTCGCCGCATCAATGATGAAGTACAGATCAAAGGTGTCAACCGTGCCCTCTTCCGGCGACAAAGCCACTGCTGACAGCAAGGTCAACGCTGTCAGCAGCAGGAGTAGCACCACGCCGATGCCGCTCCATACGAGCAGTGTGCCGTTCTTCCGTCGGAGGAAAAGCCAGACGAGAATAAGTCCGACGAGGCCGTAGGCACCGAGAATGTCGCCGAACCACAGCAACAGGGCGTGGACGAAGCCGAACACCACTAACCACAGGTTGCGGCGTTGGAGAAGTCTGAATGCGGCTTTTTCGGAGGTCCCTGATGCGACTTGCCGTTGGTAGAGCATGACGACGCCGTATCCGAAAAGGAATGCAAACATCGGATATACCCGCAGGTCAACTGTGGTGACGATGAGGCCCTGCGTTATTTGGTCGAGCGTCGAACCTCCACCGGGGTGCGCCGATGTCCGTTCACCGCCTTGGCCCCATAAGTACCACGGGGTGTTTGCGATTGCGATGAGCAAGAGCATGAAACCCCGGGCAAGGTCTGGCGCTAGCGCGCGCTCTTGTGCACTCACTGGCCCGCGTGCCAGATTTTTTGTCATCTCCACTCCCCGCCCTGGGTTTATGACACATTGTTCGGTTCGTCGGGAGTATAACTTTGCGCCGCCACTTTTGGGGGGCCGAGTTTTTTACACCACGCACAGTTCCGCCGATGAGGTTAGTGGTATTGATAACTCTTTCCACTAGTGTCGTAGTGCTCCCCCAAGGAAAGGACCCACGTGACACCGCAGTTCCCTTTCACCGCCATCCTCGGCCAGGAAGAACTCAAACGCTGCCTCCTATTGACCGCCATCGATCCTGCAATCGGCGGCGTGTTGGCAATGGGTGACCGTGGGACTGCAAAATCCACAACCGTCCGAGCCCTCGCCGACATGCTGGCATTGGCCCGCATCGAAGCCCCCGTGGTTGATCTGCCGTTGGGAGCATCTGAGGACCGCCTACTAGGTGCGCTTGACATTGACGCTGCACTTACACAAGGCGAAGTTCGCTTTCGTCCTGGCCTGCTGCACGAGGCGCACCGCGGTTTCCTCTACATCGACGAAGTGAACTTGCTCGACGACTACCTTGTTGACCTTCTTCTCGACGTCGCCGCATCCGGCGTGAATCGGGTCGAGCGTGACGGCATCAGCCACCAGCATGACGCCCAGTTTGTGCTGATCGGCTCAGGCAACCCGGAAGAAGGCGAGTTGCGGCCACAGCTTGAGGATCGGTTTGGGCTGTCAACACACGTCAGCACCATCCGCGATGTTGAGCAACGCACCGAGATTGTGCGGCGACGGCTCTTGTTCGACGCAACACCGGACCTACTTATAGAACAGTTCCGTGCTCAGCAAGCCGAACTGGCACGCTCAGTCGGCGAGGCCAGACAACGACTGGCGGACGTGACAGTCACCGACAACATCAGTGAGGCAGCAATTCGCTTGTGCATCGAATGCGATGTGGTTGGCCACCGCGGGGAGATTGTTTTGATTCGTGCAGCCCGCGCCGCAGCCGCCCTACGCGGCGCCGACGAGATGTCCTGCCGTGACCTCGCCACTGTCGCCGTTCCTGCGCTCCGACACCGAATTCCGCGCGAACCTTTTGAGTCCCCCACCACCGCGAGCGCCCGCGTTCACAACATCGCGGCACGAACTTTGCGTTTGCATTCGGTGGCGTAATGGCCGCAATCGAGCCTGAGCCACAGGAACTCGTGGTGGCTGATGACTGGGCCCTGTGCGAAACGTGGGTGCGTGGCGGCCAGTACGGCCTTCTGCTCGTCGGGGATAGCTGGGGGCGCGAGCAGTTGTGGCGCGAACTTGCTGAACGCTGCCGACGGTCCCACACCAGCGCCGATTTATTTCCAGCCGCAGATCTTGCCCAAATCGACTTCACCACCATTTCCGACCGTGTTCTTGCCTCAGCACCAGAGTTCGAGTCTGTCCCGCGAGCACTGGCAGCCAAATTGACATGCGTTATTGGTGTTCGTGTTCGCCCACAAACTAAACCGGCCCGTGTCAGCGCATCTGGGTTTCCCCAGCATGATTGTGTGCGAGCCCTCGCTGCGAACGGTATCCATGACCACACCATCGATATTGGCGCTGCGCGCATGGTGACCTCAATCATCCGAGAATCAGGCAACACTCACGCTGCGTTAGAAGCGCTCTACCGAACAGTTGTGGCGCCGCGAGTGCATTTCTTATCGACCGATGATTCGGCAGACATTTCGCCGATGTCGCAAGAATCTGCCGACGATGAGGAGTCACCGTCAACCGGCGAAAGCGGCGAGTCGGAGGCAACCGACGCCGACGAGACAACTCAGCAAGGCTCGGATAGCTCGGATTCGACAGCGCATGACGGCAGCGGCGAGAGTGGCGGGGCCGAATTCGATTCCGGCGAAATCAGCGACATGGACGAAGAGGCAGCCGACTACGAAACCGAGCATGCGGCCGCAATTTCCGACGAGTTCGCAACCACTATTCTTCCGACACCGCCTACGCAACGCCTGCGTGGGCTCGTCATACGCAGCGCCGTACGCCGGGGCATCCGCATCAATGGTGACCGTGGTCGCGCCGGTCGGGTGGTGTCCATCGAGCGAGCACACGGCGTGGTGGCAGTTCTTCCGACGCTGGTTGCTGCTGCCCGACGGCGCGCTTCCACGGTTGCTGATCAGCAACTCATTCACCGCTCTGACTTGAGGGGGGTTCTCCGGCGATCACGCGCCAAAACTCTCACCGTGGTCATCGTGGATCGTTCAGACTCCATGGGCAGGTTGCGGATCAAACAAGCCACCGACATTGCGACGCAAGCGCTCGGCCAGGCGTATCTCGATCGGTCTGAAGTGGCGATAATCAGTGCACGCGGCAGCAAGGCCAGCCTCGTATTGCCGCCGACGCGTGGGATCCGTCGGGCGCATTCGATGCTCGCCTCGTTGCCCAGCGGCGGTGGCACTCCCCTCGCTTCCGCATTCGAACTCACCCGAATGGTGTGCCTGCCCTACACCACTCGCAAGAACACACAGGTCAACATCGTCGTCGCAACTGACGGGAGCACAAATGTGAAGCTCTCGAACGACCTGCCCGGCGATGCTGTCAGCCAGGCACGTGAGCAGCTCGGCCTACTCACGCAGATGGCTTCTGTAGCAGTGCTGCCGCTGAGACACACGGGGATGCGGGTGACGGATGATCAGCTAGCGTGGCTCACAGACTCTGGGGCTACTGTGATGTCGTAGCACCCACTCCCCACGCGCCCACAACTTGGAGGTACTACCGTGCCCGCAGTGACCGCCGAATCCAGCATCGACATTAAGGCCTCCGCTGACCGCGTCTACGACATCGTTTCTGACGTCACACGCCAGCACGAGTGGGCTGTCGAAACTGAGTCGTGCCATTGGCTCGACGGTGCGACAGGGCCCGCCTCTGGTGCACGATTCCGGGGAAACAATCAGCGCGGGCCCATCAAGTGGTCGTCAAAATGTGAGGTTAAGGCCGCCAAGCCGGGGCGCGAGTTTACGTTCCTGGTCCGCATCTTCGGTCAACCAGGGGCACTCTGGAGTTACGTGATCGAACCCACCGAGACGGGGTGCCGCGTCACGGAATCCACCCGTCGTGTTGCCCCACGCCCAGTGGCATTGTGGATGAACCGACTTGCATTGGGCATCAAAGATCGTGATGCGCATAATCAGCGCAACATTGAGCAAACCCTGCAACAGCTCAAAGCCTACGCAGAGGCATAGCCCGCTTCGGTGGCGTCTTTCACCGGCCGCCACCATTCCTCATTATTGCGATACCACTTAATCGTGGCTGCGAGCCCGTCCTTGAAGTCTCTGTACTGCGGCTCCCAACCAAGTTCATCACGCAGCTTCGTAGCGTCAATGGCATAGCGAAGGTCGTGCCCGGGCCTATCAGTGACGTGGTCAAAGTCATCGCGATGGTGCCCCATCATCTCCAGGATCAGAGTGATCACCTCGCGGTTTGTTTGTTCACCATCCGCACCGATGAGATACGTCTCCCCCATTTCGCCACGGTCCAGAATTGCCCACACCGCCCGATTGTGGTCGTCGACGTGGATCCAATCGCGCACATTAAGACCTTCGCCGTACAGCTTTACGCGGCGACCTGTCAGAAGGTTCGTGATCTGTCGCGGTATGAATTTCTCTACATGCTGGTGGGGCCCGTAATTGTTGGAACAGTTCGAGATGGTCGCCTCAATCCCAAACGACCGCACCCAGGCGCGCACTAGCAAGTCTGCGGACGCTTTCGATGATGAGTACGGGCTAGAAGGGTTGTATGGCGTTGTTTCCATGAAGCGCGTCGGGTCATCAAACGCCAGGTCACCAAAAACTTCGTCGGTGGAGATGTGGTGCAAGCGAACTTGGTGGCGACGCACGGCCTCAAGCAACGTAAATGTGCCCACAATGTTGGTGGTGATGAAGGGCTCTGGTGACCGCAAGGAGTTGTCATTGTGAGACTCCGCCGCGAAATGGACCACCGCATCGCACTCCCCCACAAGCCGATCAACAAGGTCGGCGTCCGCGACGTCACCGTGGACAAACCGAACCCGGTCTGCGACTGGATCCAAGGACTCGCGTCTACCCGCGTAGGTCAGTTTGTCCAGAACTGTCACCTGAACGTCAGAGCGTTCCCGGACAGTGAGGTGCACAAAATTAGCGCCGATAAATCCAGCGCCCCCGGTAACTAGCAGCCGCATCACTGTCTCACTTCCTTGGCATTCCCACTTACCGTAGCGAACGCCCAATAACCCGAGTTTGTGACAATGTGAAGAATTTGCGTTCACTCACCCTGCGAACCGCCGAAACCACCGGTAGGTTAACGCGTGAGCAAAACCCACGATGGGAGATCCACGGTGTTAACAGTCGACCACATCACCAAACGCTACGGCGACCTCGTCGCACTTGACGGTGTCAGCTTCAGCGTCGCACCGGGCGAACTATTCGGATTCGTCGGCAGCAATGGTGCCGGCAAGACGACCACCATGCGCATCATCCTTGGCGTCCTATCCAGCGATGGTGGAGAAGTCCGAATCGACGACAAACCTGTGGACTTCGCCACCCGACAGACCATCGGGTACATGCCCGAAGAACGCGGCCTCTACCCCAAGATGAAAGTCGGCGACCAGCTCGCCTACCTTGCACAACTGCACGGCTTGAACCCCGCCGATGCGCAAACCGCAGTCCATCGTTGGGCTGAACGCCTCGAAATCGAAGACAAGCTCGGCAAGGAACTACAAGCCCTCAGCCTCGGTAATCAGCAGCGCGTGCAACTTGCCGCCGCGCTCATCCACGATCCCAAAGTTCTTGTGCTCGACGAGCCATTCTCAGGCCTTGACCCCGTTGCGGTCGACGTCATGACTGACGTGCTGCGCGACAAAGCAAATGCAGGTGTACCGGTCATTTTCTCCAGCCACCAGCTAGATCTTGTCCAACGCCTGTGCGACCGCGTCGGCATCATTAAGGCGGGAAAGATCCGCGCTAACGGAACTGTTGACGAGCTTCGGTCACAAGGCAAGCGCCAACTCGCCATCGGGATCGTCGGCGGAGACGCCTCATGGGCACCGAGTACCCCCGGAGTTCAGCTCGTTGGCCACCGGGCAGAAAACGGCCGACACATCATCCTCGAACTCGACCCTGGTGTCGACGACCAAGCAGTCCTCCACGAGGCCTTACAGGTCGGACCAGTCACCCATTTTGCGTCCCACGTGCCTTCGCTCACGGAAATGTACCGAGAGGTGGTCTCCGCATGAGCGCGCCCCAAACAACCCGCAGGATCATCACCCTCGTCGCGCTCCGCGAGTTCCGCGCCCAGGTACGAACCAAAACTTTCGTCATCGGCAACATCATCACCTTGGCACTGATCATTGGCGGCATGCTGCTGTTTGCCGCGTTCCGAGGCGACGGCGAACCTGACCCCATCCCCGTTGGCGTTACATCGGAAGCGTCAGCCGAAACATCCGTTCTCAACACCACAGCAACCACACTCGGGATGATCCTCGATCTCCACGAGGTCAACGGGCCCGCCGAAGCCCGCGCTCTCGTCGACGATGGAACCGTAGATGCCTCAGTCCTTGGCCGCGAGGGCACCAGCATCCAGGTGTACAGCGACAGCGAACTCTCCACCGAACTCGCCATCCTGTTCGAATCCGCCGCCAACACGCTCGCACTTCAACAAACCCTGAACGACCAAGGCATAGATCCCGCGACATTCGCCGAAGACACCGCCGCCGGAATCCAGGTCGACGTGGCGAACCCCGCAGACCCCGAGACCGGCCAACGCACAATCATCGCCATCGCGGTCATCTACCTCATCTTCGGACTCGTCTTCGGGTCCGGAATGTACGTAGCAATGGGTGTGGTGGAAGAAAAGTCGAGCCGAGTAGTCGAAATCCTGCTGTCCACAATCAAGCCGCTCCAACTGCTGTGGGGCAAAGTCATCGGCATCGGCGCTGCAGGACTCGTCCAAGTCGTAACCTACGCCGTGGTCGCACTCGTAACAGCGCGCGCAACAGGACTACTGGAAGTGTCAGCGGGCGAAGCCCTCACCTTCCTCTCCCTAGTGTTCTGGGCAATTCTCGGATACCTCTTCTTCGCATTGCTTTACGCCGCGGCGGGATCGCTTGTGTCGCGGCAGGAAGAAGTGCAATCCGTCCAAATGCCCATCATGATGTTCATGTTTGCCTGCATCGGTGCATCCGTCGCAACATTCAGCAACCCAACAGGCACCTTCGCGACACTCGCAGCATGGATACCGCCACTCTCAGCCTTTGCCATGCCCATCCGCATCGCAATCGGCGAAGCAACAGTCGTCGAGATGGTGGGAGCAGCAACACTCATGATCATTGCGTGCGCCATAATTTCCATCGTCGCAGCGCGCATCTACACCAACTCAGTACTCCGAGTCGGCGCACGAGTCTCATGGAAAGAAGCCTTCACAAAGTAGGCACCGGTCCTTGCCTTCCCGCGAGAACCTGACACGATTGCCCTATGCGCGGGATCATCTTGGCTGGCGGCACAGGCACGCGGCTGCACCCAATCACCCTGGGAGTAAGCAAGCAGCTGATGCCTGTGTACGACAAACCCATGATCTACTACCCGCTGTCCACACTCATGCTCGCCGGGGTGCGCGACATCCTCATCATCACCACACCCCACGACCGGCATCAGTTCGAGGCACTCCTCGGCGACGGCTCCCACTTCGGCATCAACATCACCTATACCGTCCAACCAGAACCCAACGGACTAGCGCAGGCATTCACCCTCGGCGCTGACCACATCGGCGCTGGCCCCGTCGCCCTCATCCTCGGTGACAACATCTTCTACGGCCCCGGCACAGGCACCAGCCTTAAGCGCTTTGCGACAGTAGAAGGCGGATCCGTATTCGGATACTGGGTCTCAAACCCCACCGACTACGGCGTCATCGAATTCGACCACAACAGTCGCGCCATCTCGCTAGAAGAAAAACCAGCGCACCCAAAATCGAACTACGTTGTCCCCGGTCTCTACTTCTACGACAACGACGTCGTCAACATCGCAGCAGACTTACAACCATCAGCCCGCGGCGAATACGAAATCACTGACGTCAACCGCCACTACCTTGAAGCCGGCAAGCTCACAGTCGAAAAGCTCGGCCGCGGAACCGCATGGCTCGACACCGGGACATTCGACTCGCTCCTCGAAGCGTCGAACTTTGTGCGCACCATCGAACATCGCCAAGGACTTAAAATTAGCGCACCAGAAGAAGTCGCCTGGCGCTGCGGGTACATCACCAACGAACAACTCGAACGCCAAGCACACACAGTCCTGAAATCCGGCTACGGCCACTACCTTCTGGAACTTCTCGCCAGAGAGGGAAGCAATGGAATTTCGTGAACTATCCATCCCCGGCGCGTGGGAGATAACACCTCGCCTGTTCACCGACAAACGCGGAACATTCCTCGAATGGTTCAAACAAGACCAGTTCGAACAAGCCACCGGCAACAAGCTTGATCTAGCGCAAGCCAACTGTTCTATCTCAGCCGAAGGCACCCTCCGCGGCATCCACTTCGCCGACGTCCCCCCAGGTCAAGCCAAATACGTCACCTGCGTCAGCGGTGCAGTCCTCGACGTCATCGTGGACATACGCACAGGATCGCCGACATTCGGCCAATGGGACTCCGTCTACCTCGACGACATGTCCCGCCGCGCAGTGTTCCTCGACGTCGGGCTCGGACACGGCTTCTTCGCGCTCAGCGAGCAAGCAACGGTCGTGTACCTCTGCTCCAGTGGCTACAACCCCGATGCCGAACACGGCATCAACCCACTCGACCCAGACATCGGCATCACCTGGCCACACATTGGGCACACCGGACGCCCACTCACACCGGTGCTGTCACAGAAGGACCAAGACGCGCCCAGCCTCGCTGAGGCGCAACGCTTGGGAATACTGCCCACGTACCAGGCTTAGGTTGGGCTTGTTCTGGTGCATAGTGCGGGCCTGGCATGGCCTGGTCTGGCTGCACCGGCGAAGGAGCCTGCATTTCGCACGCTATGAGGTCGAAATGCAGGCTCCTTCGGTGAGTTCCCGGGCTGAGCCAGAGTCGTCCACAACGTGGAGTTATCCACAGCACCGCCGCTAGCCCGAACAGTCGATGTTGTTTTCACGCCACAATCGACGCTATGCGCGACCTTCATGACCTGCTCACCGAGCAAAGCGGCGTCGTTGCGGCTCGCCAACTACCGAATCTCGCCTCATACAAGCTGGTTCGACGCAATGTACGAGCGCGAAGGTGGTCATCACCGCATCGCGGCGTGTACCTCGCGCACAACGGCGAACCCACACCGCACCAACACTTGTGGATCACCGTGCTTGCTGCGCCGCCAGGATCAGCGCTTGGTGGCCTCACCGCCGCGCACCTCGACGGATTGCGAGGGTTCGAAACAGAACGTCACCACCTCGTGGTGCCATCACATGCCCGCAGGACAGCAGTCACCAACGTACACCTGCATTGGTCGCACCGCTTAGGCCAAGACGACGTGCACCCAAACAAACAACCACCACGCACACGCCTACCTCGGAGTCTGGTCGACGCAGCATCGTGGATGAACTCGGCACGGGGAGCCGCAACTGTGATCTTGGCAAGTGTTCAACAGCGGCTCATTCGCCCCGTTGAGCTCCTCGATGCTGTAGGAAAACGCGGGAAGCTGCGACATCGAAAGCATATTGTCGAAGCAATCGCGGATGCCGATGTTGGCGTCGCATCACTTCCTGAGCAAGACTTCGCTCGCTTGTGCATTCGGTACCGCCTACCTCATCCGACGAGACAAGCTGTGGTGCCCCGACCTGGCGGTGCCTACTACCTCGACGCCGATTGGGACGAGTTTGGCACGTGTGTCGAAGTTCATGGCGCTCAGCACCTCGACCAGCTGCACTGGGATGCTGACCTGCACCGGCAGAGCGCTATCGCAGCAGGCGGGAGGCGAGTTCTGCAGGTGTCATCGTTTGCGATTCGAAATCAACCGCACGTCGTGGCGGACCTGGTTCGTCGGGCGCTGCTCACTGGTGGTTGGGCCGGATGACGGGGCCTTTCCGGGCGGGGCGCGCTGGAACCTGCACAGTCGAAGGAGCCTGCATTTCGCACGCTATGAGGTCGAAATGCAGGCTCCTTCGAACCAAAAACCATCAGGTCAGTGGATTTTGAAGATAACCACGCGTTGCACGATGAAGTTGATGACTGTGGCGACGCCTTGAGCGATGACGAATGCCACGGGGACGCGCCACCATACGTCCTCCGGAAAGTAGTGGTACAGCCCTGTCGAGATGCCAACTTGGACCGCGAAGGTTGCGGCGTACAGGGCAACGACGGCGGCGAACCTGGCATTGGAGTGGGCGGCTTTAAAGGTCCAGCGCCGGTTGATCATGTAGGCGGTGGTGGTGCCGAGAATGAAGCTGATGGATTTGGCCACCGCGAACGGCATGCCGAAAACATGCAGGAAGACGAGCAACGAACCAAAGTCGACTATTGCGGACAGCCCACCCGTTACTCCGAATCGAAAAACCTGGGTTTTGAGGTCCACATCGACAGTGCTGGTGTACTCGTCGAGAGGGAACTCGACGGGCAGAGGGACCTCGTGGTGGTGTTCAGGTTCGTTCGTCACCGGTTGAGCGTAACGCGCAAACCGAGAGTCGCACGCAACACGCAGAATCGGCGGTGCCGTACCCGAACAGCTGCGGTGCGAGTAACCTCTAATTCGATGTCCACGACCACGAATTCAGAGGGCCCGGGTTTCATGCCGGAGTTGCCCACGCAGACGCGCACGCTGACAGGTTGGGCACGTACGTCGCCCACTACTGCTCAGGTTTTGTCGACACCTGATGTCGAGCTCATCGCCCATGCTGTTCGGTTGGCGAACGAAAAGGCCGAGGGTTCACCGAGCTATTTGAAGCGCGGCATCATCGCGCGCGGGTTGGGTCGCTCGTACGGCGATCCGGCCCAAAACGGCGGCGGCCTCGTTATCGATATGACCCCGCTGAGCCAGATTCATTCGATTGATTCGGATACTCAACTCGTTGATGTTGATGCCGGTGTGAATCTTGATCAGCTGATGAAGGCTGCTTTGCCATTTGGCCTGTGGGTGCCGGTGTTGCCGGGTACTCGGCAGGTCACTGTTGGTGGGGCGATTGGTTCTGACATTCATGGGAAAAATCACCATAGTGCGGGCAGTTTCGGCAACCATGTGGTGTCGATGGACCTTCTTACGGCGGACGGTCAGGTTCGCACGCTTACTCCCCACGGCAAGAACTCTGAGCTGTTTTGGGCCACAGTTGGCGGCCAGGGGTTAACCGGAATCATTCTGCGAGCCGTGATCAAGATGACGCCGACTGAAACGGCGTACTTCATTGCGGATGGGGACCGCACGCGCAACCTTGACGAGACGATCGCTCTGCACAGTGACGGTAGCGAGGATCAGTACGACTATTCGTCCGGGTGGTTTGACGCAATTTCGAAGGGCCCAAGGCTTGGTCGTGCGGCGATTTCGCGGGGTTCGCTCGCAAAGCTTGATCAGTTGCCGAAAAAGTTGCAGAAGGATCCGTTGAAGTTTGATGCTCCGACGTTGATGACTTTGCCGGACGTTTTCCCTAATGGAATGGGAAACAAGCTCACTTTCGGGATGTTGGGCGAGGTTTGGTATCAGAAGTCGGGCACTTACCGCAATAAGGTGCAGAATCTGACGCAGTTCTACCACCCCCTTGACCTGTTTGGTGAGTGGAACCGAGCGTATGGCACTACTGGTTTCTTGCAGTATCAGTTCATTGTGCCGATCAGTGCTGTTGATGAGTTCCGTTCGATCATTCACGACATTGCCCACAGTGGTCACTATTCGTTCCTCAATGTGTTTAAGCGTTTCGGGCATGGCAATGACGCTCCGTTGTCGTTCCCGATGCCGGGGTGGAACATTTGTGTGGACTTCCCGATCAAGCCTGGTTTGCATGAACTTGTGACTGATCTGGATCGGCGTGTGTTGGATATGGGTGGGCGTTTGTATCTCGCTAAGGATTCGCGGACGACGGCCGAGACTTTCCATGCGATGTACCCACGAATCAACGAATGGATAAAGGTCCGTCGTTCCGTTGACCCCAATGGGGTTTTTGTTTCCGATCTCGCTAGAAGGCTGGAACTGTTGTGATTGATGCTGTTGGTAATCCGAAATCTCTTCTTCTGCTCGGCGGTTCGTCTGATATCGCGCTAGCGATTGCTGACGAGTATCTCGCTGCGGGTCCGCTGCGGGTAGTTGTTGCTGCTCGCCCATCAGTTCGTCGTGATGCGGCTGCGGCGCGGCTTCGTCAGAACGGTGCCACCGTCTCTGTCGTCGATTTTGATGCGGTCAATACCGCCGGACACGAGAAGGCCCTAGATGAGGCGTTCGCGGGTGGCGATATTGATGTGGCTGTCATCGCGTTTGGTTTGCTTGGCGACCCCGAGGAAATGTGGCAGGACCAGATCAAAGCAGTTGAGCTGGCGACGGTGAATTACACGGCTGCGGTGTCGGCGGGTGTCATTGTGGGCGAGAAGATGAAGGCGCAGGGTTTCGGCCGGATTATTGCGTTGTCGTCGGTCGCGGGTGAACGTGTGCGCCGGTCGAACTTTGTTTACGGTTCGAGCAAGGCTGGATTTGATGGTTTCTACATGGGGCTCGGCGAGGCGCTTAAGCCTGCTGGGGTCAGTGTGACTGTTGTGCGCCCGGGCATGGTTCGGACCAAGATGACTGATGGTTTGGATGATGCTCCGATGACGATCACGGCCGAGGAAGTGGCACGTATCGCTGTGAAGGCATCACGTAAGGGCAAGGACCTTGTGTGGGCGCCCGCGCAGCTGCGGTTTGTGATGTCGGCGCTGCGGCATGTTCCGCGACCGATTTTCCGTAAACTGCCAATCTGATCCGAAGCCTCTTGCATGGCTAACGGTGTTACCCTAAACTGAGGCTAACACCGTTAGCCACTTGGGGGCAGTCGTGAAATTTGTCAAGATCATCGGAATTCTGTTCGTCCTGGTCGCTATCACTTTCGCTGGAAGCTACCTATGGACAATCGTCACCAAACCAGGTGTCGAACGAACCATCACCATCGCCGCCGAACCAGGCGAAGTGTGGGACATACTCACCGACTTTGACTCGTATCACGAGTGGAATCCGTTTATCGTCGAGTCCACGGGCGCAGCGGAGGTCGGCAGCGTCATTACCAACACAATCGACCACAACGGTTCAACTATGCAGTTCAGCCCAACTATTCTCGTTGCGGAACCTGAACGTGAGCTTCGCTGGCTGGGCCGGTTCATCGTTCCTGGCGTCGTCGACGGCGAGCACTACTTTCTCATCGAAGACCTCGGAAATGGCGAAGTTCGTTTGACTCATGGCGAGCACTTTCGCGGTGCCCTTGTGCCTTTCGCTAGCGGCGCCCTCGACGTTGGCGACGGATTTGATGCGATGAATCGAGCGTTGAAGGAACGCGCCGAATGACCCCTACCGAACTGTCCCCGCGTGCCCGCGAGATCGTCGATTGCGCCCACCAGATGCTTAATGAGCATGGCTGGGACCACGTCTCCATGCGTGATCTCGCGACCGAACTCGGCATCAAGGCTCCGTCGCTGTACAAACATTTCGCCAACCGGGATGCACTAAAGACTGCGTTGCTGGTGGACGCATTGACCGAAACAGGAACGCGCCTACATCGCGCTCTGGAGAACGATGCGCCAGCCTTAAGCCTGCTGCGGGAATACCGCATGCTTGCCCGCGAGCGTCCTCACCTATATCGCCTTGCCACCCAGGGAACACTGCCACGAGCCGATCTACCGGAAGGGCTTGAGGAGTGGGCAGGTGCACCGTTTTTCCTCGCTACCGGCAACGAACATAAGGCCCAGGCATTGTGGTCATTTGCGCACGGTATGGCAATCCTTGAGATTGATGGCCGGTATCCACCAGGGTCGGACCTCGACAAGACGTGGGACACCGGCGCACAACTTTTCAGTCGCCACTGACTAGCCGCACACACGGCCTTCGGCGTACGTGAGCAAGTACTGACGGTCCCGTAACGCGGGGGTAGCAACAAGGACATTGCCCCAAGCGATGCTCAGTTACATGTCGAGTACCCCACGATTCCTGCAGGGCGTTTTCCCGTTCGAGGGTAAAGGACTCACCGCGCCATATCTGGTCGATGAGGCATTGGGCTTCACGGTTCCGGCGGGGGCAATCGCGCAGCCACTGTACTTTCGCGGCGGCCACACAGGTGACGCACTTGTGGTGGTCAGTTTGTATCGCGATGGCACGGTGATGCGTCACTTCGCCATTGGCGCCAACCAGGGCGTGAATATTCCCCTTCGCGTGGTCGAGGATGTTGATCCGGACTCACGGTTAGAACTTCGAGTTGCGGCACCAGTGGGGTGCGTTGGTGAGCTTGTTATCGACTTCGGGTTGGTCCTGGTATGACGCGCAAGCAACTTCTTGTCATCGGCAACGGCATGGCCGGCGCCCGTGCGGTGGAAGAGATCATCAACCGTGGCGGGCTCGACATTTTCGACATCACCATGATCGGCGATGAGCCGTACGGAAATTACAACCGCATCATGTTGTCGCACGTCCTGGCCGGGGAGGCCAGTATTGACGACGACGATCTGCTGCTTAACCCCATGAGCTGGTACCGCGAGAACGGGGTCACGCTCTACGCCGGGGATCGGGCGACTCGTCTTGACCGGTTCGCCAAGACTGTTGAATGCGAAAGCGGCCGGTCGGTTAGTTATGACTCGTTGATTATCGCGACGGGTTCGACGAGCTTTTTCCCCAACATCGATGGTCTTCGCGCCTCCGATGGGCATCTCCTGAAGGGTGTTTTTGGTTTCCGGAATATCGAGGACACCAACGGGATGCTGCAGATGGCGCAGTCGTGTGATTCAGCGCGGGCGGTGGTGATCGGTGGCGGTTTGCTCGGCCTAGAAGCGGCTTATGGGTTGCGCTCGCAGGGCGTGGACGTCGCGGTTGTGCACTCCCCCAGCCATTTGATGAACCAGCAGCTTGATGAACGCGGCGGGCGGGTGTTGCGCAAGGAGATCGAGAAGCTCGGCATCTCCATTCATACATCTACTCGCACCACTTCGGTGCTGCGCGATAGCGAAGGCGCCATTTCCGGTGTTGAGTTCGCTGATGGGAATACTCTTAGCGCAGATTTTGTGGTGGTTGCCGCTGGGATTCGTCCGAACACCGAACTTGCCCGTGCCGGGGGCCTGGTGATTGAACGCGGCATCGTGGTTGATGATCAGTTGCGGTGCGAGGATGAGAGCGCGATCTACGCGGTGGGCGAATGTGTGCAGCACCGCGGCGAAGTGTATGGCCTCGTGGCACCGGTGTGGGAGCAGGCTGTTGTCCTAGCCGCGCACCTCACCGGCAGTGATCCGCACGCCTCGTACACCGGGTCTCGTATCACTACAAAACTCAAAGTCGCTGGTATTGATGTCGCGGCGATGGGTGTGAAAGGCCCGGAGCGGGAGGACGACGAGTTCGTTCAATTTTATGAACCGAGCACGGGCATCTACAAAAGCGTGGTTGTGCGCGACGGCAAACTGATCGGCGCAATGCTGCTCGGCGATGTCAGCAAGGTTGGGCTGCTCACTCAGGCATTCGACGAGAAGGTACCGCTGCCTGAGGAACGCATTCAGCTTTTGTTTGACCTTGGTGCGCCAACGTCTGGCCAGGGAGCTGCAGATCTTCCCGATGGCGCTCAGGTGTGTAACTGCAATGGCGTCACCAAAGGCGCGATCGTCGAATGTGTCAGCCAGGGTGCAAAGTCGTTGACCGATGTCATGGCGAAGACTCGCGCGGGGAAAGGCTGCGGATCGTGTAAGGCTCTGGTGGGCGATATTGTGGCGTGCGCTGCTGGTGGCCAATTGGAGCGGGACCCTGCCGCGGACTGGTATGTGCCGTGCATTCCGTTGACCAAGCCTGAATTGATCGGTCAGATCCGCGAGCGCAACCTACGTGCCGTTTCGCAGGTCTTCGCTGAACTGGCTATCGACGGGAAGGCTGAAGCCACGGCCAAAATGCCACTCGCTTCGCTGTTGCGCACTATCTGGGGACCAGACTGGGTCGACGAGCGCGGCGCCCTGTTTATTAACGATCGAGTTCATGCCAACATTCAGCGCGACGGCACCTTTTCTGTTGTTCCGCAAATGAAGGGCGGCGTGACTACCCCTGATCAGTTGCGCAAGATCGCCGACGTAGCGGACAAGTACAACGTGCCGATGGTGAAGGTGACGGGCGGTCAGCGCATTGACTTGCTGGGCATCAAAAAGGAAGATCTGCCCAAGGTTTGGGGCGATCTGGGAATGCCATCCGGTTTCGCGTACGGCAAGTCTATGCGCACGGTGAAGACGTGTGTGGGTAGCGATTTTTGCCGCTTCGGTCTTGGCGATTCAACACAGTTGGGCATTCAGCTCGAAGAACGCCTGCAGGGCCTCGAAACTCCCGCGAAGCTGAAAATGGCTGTTGCTGGCTGCCCACGGAACTGTTCCGAAGCATTATGCAAGGACTTCGGTGTGGTCGCAGTGGGTGATGGCCGTTGGGAGATTTACATCGGCGGTGCGGCTGGTGCCCATATCCGGAAGGGTGACCTGTTCGCGACGGTGAACTCGCCTGAGGAGGTGCTGCAACTCGCGGGACGTTTTGTGCAGTACTACCGGGAAAACGCGAAGTGGCTTGAACGCACTTACGACTTTGTCCCGCGCGTGGGGCTTGAGACGCTGCAAGCTGTGCTTATTGAGGATGCCGAAGGACTCGCTGATGAACTCGATGGTCGGCTGCAAAAGTCCGTAGAGGGTTACCGAGATCCGTGGCTAGAACGGGATGCCGCCAAGTCTCCCGCCCAGTTCAAGTCCGCGTTGCCGCTGCTGCCACTTCCGGAGGTGCCGGTCCGATGATGATTGTTGGGCAAGTATCTGACCTGACGCCGGGGGAAGGGCGCACCTACGTCGTCAATGGTCGCCAAATTGCGGTGTTCTTGCTACAGGATGGTTCTGTTCGTGCCACCGATGCTGTTTGCCCGCATCGAGGTGGCCCGCTCGCGGACGGTCAAGTCGACGAGGCAGTTGTGGTTTGCCCGCTGCATCAGTACGGATTCCGGCTTGATACCGGGGAATGCACGTCACCGGAGATCGAGGCGATTCGTGTGTATCAGGCTGAGGTGCGTGGCGACGCCATCTGCGTCGACGCCTAACCACAGTCGACCTAGAGAAACTGCTCCAAACCAGTGAACCTGGATTGGAGCAGTTTCTCACGATCAGTTGTGGGCGCTAGCGGCAGTTCACAATAGGAATCGGGTCGTAGACAACCGTGCGGGTTTGCCGAGATATTTCCGCTCCGGTGCGAGCGTTGCGAATAATGCGGGTGTCATTTGTCGTAAAGCCTGGGGCTCCGGACGACGGGATGCAGTTGGGGCCTGCGGTCAAGTTGATGGTGCGTGGCTGGGTGTAGTTCCACCGGCCGCCGTTGACGGATTCAACATTGACGGTTTTGGTTCCCCAAATGCGGATGGTGACTGAGTGGTTGTCCGCAAACGCCTCGATGCGGACGTCACCTGGGGAATTGTTGCGGAATTTCAGGTCGAGCACACCCTGCCATACGGTGGCTTCCCGACCGGCTGGATAGCGCGAGATGTAGTAGCTGTGAGGGTGGCTTTCCACATCCTGCATTCCTGCGAAGTAGGCGGCGTTGTATAGCGTTGTGGCGAATTGGCTGATGCCGCCGCCCACTGCTTTGCCCGGGCGCCCGTCACTGATGACACCGGCTTCAATGTAGCCTTGCGCGGTTCCACGTGGCCCGGTGTAACCGTTGAGTGAGAAAGTTGCCCCTGGGCGTACAACAGCGCCGTTGACTTGCTGTGCAACGCGCCGAATGTTGTGGCCCGAATCCGCAGCGAACCCGCTGGTGGTGAATTCACCAATGACTTGATTAGGGCCAGGACGCTCCGCTGGGGGCTGCTGCTGGGGACCCGGAGTCGGCGCAGGTGGTGCTGGGGGCGGCGGTGGCAGAATGAAGTCCAGCGAGTCGCTTTCCGGCAGTGGAATGTCTGGAATCTCGAACACCGGTGGGGGTCCCGGTAGGTTCAGTGAGTTCCACAGATCATCGATTGGGTTGGCCGCGGCCGGTGCAGCCCCGGCAAGCGCAATGGCGACGCCGATTCCTGCTACTGAGATTTTCCCCAAAAGCCGCAAAGCCACTCCTTCGGTCGTTTCGTATATCGATTTAATATAGTGACCGCGGTCGTGAGGTGCATCACGCAGTACAAAATCTGAGGCTTTCACGGCCCCGGCGGGACGGCGGCGAGCAGTGTAGAGAGGGTGTCGACTAGCCGTTGCTTGCTGAATCGGGGCGGGGTTTCGAGCGAGAGCCGACCAAATTCTTCGGCGGTTGCTAGCAGCAGGTGGGACAAAACTTCGGCGTCGATTGCCGGGCCTCCACGCAGCTCGAGTCCTGCCTGGAGCCCTGATGCGAGGTACGACCGCAGTTCTTCGCGTGTGGTTTCGATTCTCTCTGTAACCATCACCGGTGCCCCTTTGGTGAGGCCAAGAATTGGACGCCACACATCAGGATCAGATTGGACTTGATCGATTAATGCGCTGGCACCATCTAGGACCCATTTGTCGATATTCACGGGAGCCCCTAGTCCGCTGAGGATCCGCATGGCTTGGTCGAATGCGCGTTGCTGGGTGCGGTCAAGGAGTGCGTGCAATAGGGGTTCGAGTCCGTCGTATGCGCTGTAAACCACCGGTCGGGTGACATTGGCTTCCCGCGCAATTGCGTCGATTGAGGCATTTCCATAGCCGTCACGAACGAGTACGCGCAGTGCTGCGTCGAGCAGTTGTTCTTTGCGTTGCTCGAGGGGCATGCGGGGCGCGTATTTGCGCCTTGGTGAGACGCGCGACTCGTGTGGCACGCTTGACGATATTACTACAGCACTGTAGTTTCCTACCAACCTACAGTGCTGTAGTAATTGGAAGGTTCGAATAACAATGCCGTCACTCCACACGACCAAACAACTCATTGAAAAGTACGAGCCCGCTGCCGACTACGGATTTTTCGGGCCCGACTCAGTGACCTGGAAAGTATGGTCCTACCCCACTTCCTACATCCTGGGGTTCGCGCGAGCAGTGACCATCGAGCACCTCGACCCGAACCTCACCGCCGCCGTTGTCCAATCAGGTGGCGTGAAGTACCGCCCACACACCCGGTACGGCCGCACCCTCCGCTACTTCGGCATGGTCGCCTTTGGCGCCACCGAACCAACGGCCCGCGCCGCCGACGTCCTCGTCAAAGTGCACACCAAAGCCATTGGCACTGATCCCGTCACCAACAGCACATACGACGCCAACAAGCCGTCGTCGCAACTGTGGATTCACATGACGGCATGGCATTCGATCCTCTACTGCTACGAAAAGTTTGGTCCGGGCCGACTCTCCGCCGAAGAGGAAGCTCAGTTCTGGAAGGAATGCGCCCGCGCTGCGGAACTCCAGACAATAGACCCGAACACCGTGCCGCGCACCCGCGAGGAGGTCATCGCCTATTTCGAAGACTGGCGCCCACACCTCGCATCGTCCGAAGCCGCACAAGACATGGTCGACTTCATCTTGCGCCTCGACGTTGCACTTCCACCAGACATGCCGAAATGGCAGAAGCTAGCATTTGCCCCTGCGTTGGAGCTGCTCTCCGCCGGAGTCATCGCCACCTACCCGCAGTACATGCGCGAATTGTTGAACGTCAAACAAAGCCCGCTCACTGATCAGCTTGCCGTGAAAGTACTCAAGCCCTTCCACGCAGTTGTAGCCCGCACCAACCCACTGAAGTTCTGGCTTATGGAACTAATCGCCCCACAAGCGGTCCAGGTTGCGGCACCCGCATTTCTTGGCATCCCTCCGCTTAACCCCATCACCATGACACCCCGCGAGGCCCAGGAAAAATACGGTTTCGACGCCCCCAACGATGCGCACAAGGATATGCGCGCCAAGCAGTACGACAGAGTGTTTGGGAAAGGCCTCACGCCAAGCGATGAGGGCCTCATCGAGTCGGAACAACACATCGGTTCGATCGCCCCTCTGCACTCCGCCTAGGCGAACGCTCAGACATCTCCCCGCCCCCTACAAAAAGCGCAACCTACTTTGCGCCTAGGGTGGTGGGGAGAACGTCGTTCGGAAGGCGAAACCGTGAGCACTCCAGGACCATCTCACCTCAAAGCACATTCAGGAGCGGCCGCGTCACACCGCAAGGTCGCCGAGGATGAAAACTTCATCCCATTCCGCAAACGCGCGATCATCAGCCTCTGCGCTCAGCGCCTGCCTGAAGAAGAACGCGCAGCGTTCCGAGAATTCGCCGAGATTTTGTCGAGCCTGTTGCACCACCGTTTTCGTTCCCGAATCGAGTCGGTGAAAAGTGCATATCACGTGCTCAACCCTTCGCTTGATATGCGTCAGGTGATCAATTTTGACGCGGCCGATCGCGAAGCAGCACAAAAGCAACTTGAGCGCGACCTCATCGAATTAGCCGAGCAAGCAAATTTCACCCGCATCGACGACGCCGAACTTCAGCGTGCGTTCGACGAAAAAGGACTCATCAAGGTCAAGCTTGATGTCGACATGGACGATATCGACAGTGTCATGTTGTTCAGTCGCGGACAATTACACCGCCAGCGCACTGAGAAACAATTGTTCGGTCTCCGGTCGAAAGAGATCAAGTTCCTGAGTTATGGCAAAGTATTGATTTACGTGCGATTCAAGGACGAAAGCCACTTTGCTGACCGCGATGTAGATGATTTGCCCTGCACACCGGGCGCTACCATCGTGAAGCTGTTCGAAAATGTTCCACGACACGATGTGGAAATGCTGTTCCCCAATGTTCGAGTCGGTATGCGAACGATCGATAAACTGCTTATCGGCGTCCCCGCCATTGTCTCAGGGATCGTCATCATTGTCACTAGGCTCATTGCCTCATTAGGCCTCTTGCTGTTGTTGATCGCATTCTGGCTTGGAGTTCGCGATGAGGAAGTCGAACTGAACCAAGCTGCGTTAGTCACTATCGGCGCTGGCCTGGCAGCAGTAGGCGGTTTCGCCTTCAAGCAATTCAATTCGTTTAAGAACCGAAAAATCCAGTTTATGAAGGCGCTGTCCGAGAACTTGTACTTCCGCAACCTCGACAACGACACGGGTGTGTTCTTCCACCTCCTCGATGCCGCAGAAGAAGCAGAGGTGAAAGAAGCTGTCCTCGCCTACCATTTCCTGCGCGCGTCCGACCGTCCCTTGACCGCAGAAGAACTCGATGAACGAATTGAGTCCTGGTTCACTGACGCGTTCGATTCCCGTTTCGACTTCGATGTTGAGGACGGCATCCGCAAACTGCGGGAATTTGATCTGATCGAAGAATCAAATGAAGGTCAGTTCACAGCAGTGGAACTCAGCGAAGGCAAACGCAGGATGAGCGCGATGTGGGACGAATTGTTTCAGTATGAACAAGTCGATTCTGCCGAGCTGTCCTCCCCAAGGTCGTCGACGATCCAGCAGGCGTCGCCGGGCTGAACATTGATGTATTTGTGAACCCGCCAACTTTCCGGGACGTGACGGCCGCAGACCTCCCGGAGGAAACGACAAGTCGGATCGCCCAGCAGCAGAAGTCTTTGGCACTGGCAGCAACCCTGCAGCCTTGTGGGCCACCTGAGCTCAGCGGTCAATGTTTGAGCGCGCTGAAGCCGCAGTGTCTCAGTAGGACCCTCGCGAGCAGTGCGGGACTAGAATAGGGTGGTTGGTAAGGCTCCCATCGGGCCCACCTGGGCTCGCCCCGAGCAGCGATGTAAGGAGGAGCACGATGACTGCACGCAAACCCACATTGCCTGATCCTGCAAATGTTCCAGAGGCTGACCGGCTCGAACAGGAAGCTCCGCTCACTTCGGACGACGAACAATCCACATCGCCTCAACCATTGCGGACGGAAGACCTTTTCGACGCGAATTTCGCCGATGTTGCTGAACAAATGGTTGAAGTTCCCGACAACGACGACTACCCACGGGAGTAGCGTTCCGCGAGCCACTCGCAACATTGTTGGTCAGGGCGAATACCATCGACATTTGTGGTTGAACAACGTGATGTAGGGACGACGAGGCTTTTTGCGATCGTCACAGGTTTGCTCGGGTTCCTCCTCGCGGTGGCAGCACCGCTGCTACCCGTCGAGCAGACCAAATCCAGCATTACGTGGCCTCAGAATGATGAGATCACCAATATTGAAGCACCGCTGATCTCGTATCACCCCCAACATCTTGATCTGACGGTGCCGTGGTCGACGATTACTGAAGCGCCTCCGGGTGTCATCGCGTCCACGATTCCGCCAGGTTCGCCGGACTCCCAGCGATTTGGGCTATCTGTTCGCACCACGGATTCGGACGCTGAGGTTGTGCTTCGAAACTCGGTGCTGTGGTCTGGTGCACTCGACACCGTCGGGGACACCGGCGAGCTGCGAGTTGTTGTCACAAAGAACGACACTGTAATCACCAGCGTCGGTGGGGATACTGATGTTGACGTGGTTATCCCGGGCAATCAGATGCCCACCGTTGTGGGGGTGTTTACCGACCTCACCGGCACCGCACCCACCAACCTCAACCTCACCATCGACATCGACTCCCGCTTCTCCACCCACCCCACCACACTCAAAATCCTCGCCCTCACCCTCGGCGTCCTCACCACCATCACCGCGCTGATCGCCCTCCACAAACTCGACCTCACCGACGGCCGACGCCACCGCCGCTTCCTCCCCGCCAACTGGTGGAAACTCCGCCCCCTGGATATAACAGTCGGTGTTGTCCTTTTATCCTGGTACCTCATCGGCGCCAACACCGCCGACGACGGCTACATCCTCACCATGGCCCGCGTCGCCAACGACGCCGGATACATG
>NZ_BMJH01000003.1 GCF_014643175.1 Hoyosella rhizosphaerae | reverse complement strand
GTCACTGCCGGACAAGGGTTGTTGGTGGTGGGGTGTGTCAGACATAGTTCTGGTGCACCCCACCACTATTTTTTTACCCAAAAACAGTTGTACAACGACGCCACACAAGTGCCTTGGGCACTGTCCCGAACATGATGCTTCCAATACAGTGAAGTAATCTGACCGGGGAGGCGACAAAACATGATCGTTGTGCCAGTTCAAATGCCTGACAACACAATTACGCCGGTGCGTGTATTTGTTGAACAAGACAAAACCACAGGTAGCGCAAGCCACGAAATCGCTCCCCGCCGGATCAGTTTCCTCGTCATACCAGGCTTAGGATCACCCGCCTCGTACTACGATCCGCTCGCACAAATGCTGAGCGACCGAGGGTTTCCCACCGCAGTGACAGAGCTTCGAGGTCAAGGCGCCAGCGACCCAAGCCCTCACAAGGAAAGCGAATACGGATACCACGATCTCGTGACCGTAGATATCCCTGCAGCACTAGAGGTCCTCCGCGAAAACGCTCCCGAACATGTACCAGTGCTCATTGGACACTCCCTCGGCGGCCAGCTGTCCTGCCTGTACGGAGCCCGAAACCCCCACTCAATTGGCGGGATAGTGCTGGTCGGCGCAGGATCGCCGTACTTTCGGGGATTTCCTGGTATGCGCGCACTCGGCCCCCTCGTAGGTGGCCAAATGATGTCCATGACAGCGCAAGTAACCGGCTACTGGCCGGGCGACAAAGTGAATCTCGCTGGCTTCGGTCGACAATCCCGAGTCCTAGTAAGAGACTGGTCACGGTTTGCGCGAACCGGTCGGATTGACCCCGCAGGGGCGGACATCAACTATGAATCGGCGCTATCCGAATCCAGCCTCCACGTGTTAGCAGTAACCGTGGCGCGCGACGACATTGCCCCATCGACGTCAGTAAATAACCTTGTCAACAAACTGGAGAAGTCCGACGTTGAGCATTGGTTCAATTCGGAACCTCAGGGCCATAATGGGTGGATCCGAGCACCGAAACTGACGGTGGACCGCATTTTGCAGTGGCTGGAGACGAAACTCTAGGTTCGCCCACGGACCCTCAGCATGGGCAGGGGAGGGGTGGCCCGAAACCAACCCGGAACCACCCCGACATACCTGCCCACGCCGGAACTAGCTGTTGTCGCTGTTCAGCTGCGTCCACAGGTACTGGTATGCCAACGCAGTTTTGAACGCAAGCTGCGCGTTGTCGGCGGCACCACTATGCCCGCCTTCGATGTTCTCGTAGTAGTGCACAGGGTGGCCCTGCTGTTCGAGGAGCGCCGTCATCTTCCGCGCATGCCCGGGATGGACTCGGTCGTCCCTCGTCGAGGTCATGATCAGAGCCGGTGGATACACCTGATCTTCGCTTGTGTTGTGGTACGGCGAGTACTGCTTGAGGAACTCCCAATCGTTGGGGTCGTCCGGGTCTCCGTATTCTGCTTTCCATGACGCACCTGCGAGCAGTAGGTGGTACCGCTTCATGTCGAGAAGTGGAACTTGGCAGATGATCGCGCCGAACAGTTCGGGGTATCGGGTGAGCATCACGCCCATGAGGAGACCACCGTTGCTTCCGCCCTGTGCGCCGAGCATTTTCGCGGTTGTCACGCCCCTGCTGATGAGGTCTTGGGCTACAGCGGCAAAATCTTCGTAGGCGCGTGGTCGATTTTCCCGCAGTGCCTGGGTGTGCCAGTTGGGACCGTATTCTCCTCCGCCTCGAATGTTTGCAACGACGAAAGTACCTCCCCGTTCAATCCAGCCGAGTCCCACTCCAGGGCTGTATCCGGGTACAAGCGAGTTTTCGAATCCGCCGTATCCGTACAGCAGGGCGGGCCCAGGTGTGTCATGTGGCGAGCGGACTTCAAAGTAGGGGATCCGTGTCCCGTCGGCCGAGGTGGCGAAGTGTTGGGTGGTGACCACTGCGTTCGCATCGAAGAGTTCGGGAGACTTCTTGATGTCGTGGAGCGCGATGGTGCCTGGTTCTTCGATCGTGCCGTGCCAGAGCGTTGCTGGTGTTGTGTAGCCGCTTGAGGTGATGAAAACTTCGTCGCTGTCGTCGTCAGTGGCGGTGATCGTGACGGACTGCAATGGTGGGAGATCGTCTACGGTGGTGTCGGCCCAGTCGGTGGGGTTGATGATTCGCACTGCTGTGCGCACATCGGTCATGGTGACAAGGACCAGGAAGTTCGAAGTCCACGACATTTGCAGCAACGAGGTTTGCTCGTCTGGGGTGAACACCGGTGTCACTGTGTGGTCGCCGCCGAGGAAGTTTTCGAAGTTTGCCCGCAGCAATGAGCCTGCCGGGTATTCGACGCCGCCAACTGTCCAGGGCGAGCGGAGGCGAACGAGTAGCCACGCGTGGTGCACGGAGATTTGAGCGTCGTCTGGAACATCGATTCGGATGGTTCCAGCATCAGTGAGTAGATAGTGTTCGGCGTGGTAGAAGTCGATGGCGCGTTCAACAAACGAGCGTTCGAATCCTTCTGCGGTGTCATGCGAGGCGCCTACGGCCACATCGGTGCTGTCGCCTTCAAAAACTAGTTCGGCGTCGCCTAGCGGTGTGCCTCGTTTCCACCGTCGTACAGTGCGTGGGTAGCCGGATGTGGTGAGGGTGCCGTCGCCGAAGTCTGTGCCGACAAAGACCGTGTTTCGGTCGATCCAGGTGATATCCGATTTTGCTTCTGGGAGTGTGAATCCGGCGGCATCAAACTGTTGAGTCTGCAGATCAAACTCCCGGACCACTGTTGCGTCTGACCCACCGCGCGAGAGTGATATTAGTGCTCGGTCAAACTGGGGGTGCCTGACTGTTGCTCCTGCCCACACCCAGTTTTCGTCTTCAGCTTCGGCGAGGGCGTCCACGTCGATAAGGACTTCCCACGTTGGCGCTTCGTTACGGTATTCGTCCAGTGTGGTTCGACGCCACAGCCCGCGGGGGTTGGTGGCGTCGCGCCAGAAGTTGTAAAGGTAGTTGCCGCGTCGGCGCACGTAGGGGATTCGGGTGTCGGTGTCGAGGGCTTGTCGTATGCGGTGCTCAAGTTCGGTGAATTCGTCGGTGCGAAATGCTGCCGTGGTTGTGTCATTGTGTTGACGAACCCAGTTAAGCGCGTCGCTGCCATCGATTTCTTCGAGCCACAGGTAGGGGTCTTCCATGACACCAGTGTGCGCGATTGCCGCACTATTTTCAGGTTGCTAGGAGTTCGCCATGCGTGGCGGGCGCCAACCGCCGAGGCCTTTTTCGAGCGCACGTGCGACTCGAATGGTTGCGTGATCATTCCCAGGTGCTGCGGCCACTTGCAGTCCGAGGGGTAGGCCACTTTTGCCGATCCCAGTGGGTACTTGGGTGACGGGAAATCCGAGCATGTTGAAGACGAGTGTGTTGGTGGCGAGCCACGGTTGCCCGTAGGTGGTGAAGTGTTTGGGGGCGACGCGTGGGAAGGGCGGGTAGAGCATCACGCCATCGCCGAGAAGGTCAACGATTTGGTCGGCGGCCTTGGTGGCTGCGTTGACGAGCCTACGGGCGGCGAGTGTCCGAACGCGTCGTGCCGGTGCAAGTTCCGCGAGGCGGAGCAGCGCTATGGGCGCGTTGAGGAGGGAGACGACAAGTCCGGGTGACTGCTCGGGGTGGGTACCAATGATGTCGGCAACGGTTCCGGCGATGTCGAGTGTGGAACTGAATGACGCTAGCGCCTGCGCGATTGCCCATCGCAGTGATGGCAGTGGTGCTTCAGTAACGATGGCGCCGCGTGCTTCCAGTGTGCGTGCAGCGAGGTAGCGGGCTGTCTCGAGCTCGATGCCGGGCTTTGTGATGGTCGAGTCGACAGCCAATATGACGGGCAAGCCAGTGAGTGACACGTCAGCCGGGTTGTGCAGCGGCATGACGCGCGCGTGCGGGTCGAATCCGTCGGGTCCGGCCAAAATTTTGAGAAGTGGATAGAGGTCTTCGGATTTCCGGGTGACAGGCCCGAGGTAGAGGTTACGGCGTGCTTCTCCGTAGGCCATGGGGAAGTGCCCGGTGTTGGGAACGAGCCCGACGGAAGGGAGATGCGCGAATACGCCGTTGAAGAATGCGGGTATGCGCAGCGATCCGCCCAGGTCCGATCCGAGCGATAGTGGTGATCCTCCGCAGGCGACTGCTGCGCCGTCTCCGCCTGACGATCCGCCTGCTGTACGCGATAGGTCGTACGGGTTGCTGACGCGACCGTAGAGGGGATTGTAGGTCTCCATCCAGAAGATGGGCCCAGCAGAGTTTGTGACGCCTAGAGGGATGCCACCGGCGTCGCGAAGCCGTTGCACTGCTGGGGCATCGGATGTGGACAGTTGGTGGCGCCTATGGGGGAAGCCTGCGGTGTTGGGCATTCCCTTGACTGCGATGAATTCTTTGACTGTGAACGGGACGCCGAGGAGCGGAGGTAGCGCTGTGTCCGACGTCGTGTTGGTCACTTTCGCATCGGCGATGCGTTCGTCGGCCTCGTCCGCGTCACGGAGGGCTGCGTCAAATCGGTCTTTGGCGATCGCGTTGAGTGCCTTGAAGCGTTGAAGCGTTGAGATGTGTTGTTGGACAACGTCGCGTGATGAGATCTCACCGCGCGCAATGGCGTCGGCTAGCCGGGTTGCGGACCACTGGGTGATGTCATCACCGGAGAGCGGGTGCTCGCGCATGGGGCGTTTGGTTGTTTCAGGCATGCTTCCCAGTTCCTCGCCATTGAGTAGTGGTTGAAGTGTTGACAGTATGCGCCTGGGCTGTGGGCGGCGGTGGGAATTTTCAGATTCGACCCCCAACGCAGGACATAACGAGCCCACACGACTAGGCTCGTGAATCGTGGCTGCACATTATGACGTAGTTGTTCTTGGAGCGGGACCCGGAGGGTACGTCGCGGCGATTCGCTGCGCGCAACTGGGCCTGAAAACCGCGATCGTTGAGGAGAAGTATTGGGGCGGTGTGTGCCTGAACGTGGGGTGTATTCCGTCGAAGGCTCTGCTGCGAAACGCTGAGCTTGCGCACATCATCACGAAGGAAGCGAAACTTTTCGGAATCGAAGGTAACCCTTCGATGGGCTTTGGGGCAGCTTTTGACCGGAGCCGAAAAGTCGCGGACGGCCGAGTCAAGGGCGTTCACTTCTTGATGAAGAAAAACAAGATCACAGAATATGAAGGTCGCGGGGCGTTTACTGACGACCACACTATTGAAGTTTCGTTGTCTAAGGGCGGCACCGACACTGTCACCTTTGACAACGCGATCATCGCGACGGGCACCAGTACACGACTGTTGCCTGGCACTGAGTTGAGCAAAAATGTTGTGACGTACGAAGAGCAAATCATGACGAAGGATTTGCCTGGTTCGATGCTCATCATTGGCGCCGGCGCTATCGGTATGGAGTTCGCGTATGTGCTTGCGAACTACGGCGTCGATGTGACGATTGTCGAGTTCCTTGACCGTGCGTTGCCCAATGAGGACGCCGATGTGTCGAAGGAAATCGAGAAGGCGTACAAAAAACTCGGCGTCGCAATCAAGACGGGCGCCGCAGTGCAGAGCCTCGATGACGATGGTTCGAAGGTGACGGTAAAAATCAAGGACAACAAGTCCGAGAAGGTGGAGACCGTCACCGTTGACAAGGTGATGCAGGCTATCGGATTCGCACCGAGGGTGAAGGGCTACGGCCTTGAGAACACCGGCGTGAAAGTCACTGACCGTGGTGCGATTGATATTGATGCGAGGATGCGTACCAACGTGCCTCACATTTACGCCATTGGTGACGTCACCGCGAAGCTGCAACTAGCACATGTCGCGGAGGCACAGGGTGTGGTCGCTGCGGAAACTATCGGTGACGCCGAGACCTTAGAGCTTGGTGACTACCGGATGATGCCGCGGGCAACATTCTGCCAGCCGCAGGTCGCGTCATTTGGTTTGACTGAGCAGCAAGCCAAGGACGAAGGCTACGACGTCAAGGTGGCGACATTCCCGTTCATGGCGAACGGTAAGGCTCACGGTTTGGGCGACGCTACCGGGTTTGTGAAGCTCATCGCGGACAAAAAGTACGGTGAACTTCTCGGCGGACACCTCATCGGCCCTGACGTATCGGAACTGCTACCTGAGCTGACCTTGGCGCAGAAGTGGGATCTCACCGTCAACGAATTGGCTCGAAATGTGCATACGCACCCGACGCTCAGCGAAGCGTTGCAGGAAGCTATTCACGGACTTGCTGGGCACATGATCAACTTCTGATCCAGTGCTGCGCCTTTAGGCGGGTCTTAACTATGGGCGGTTCCTCCAGGGGCCGCCCATAGTTGTGTCCGCTAGCGTTCGGCCAGCTGGCCGTGACTGGGCTGTGGCTCGACGATGCGTTGGGGCTTGACGATGCGTTGGTCTCGTTCGATCCGTAGTGCGCGAATCGTGGTGGCGAGCGAATCGTACTGACCGATGAGTAGGACAATTTCAACAAGCTCACGGTGATTGAAGAACCGATCGAGCCTGGCCCACGTCTCGTCGTCGATGTCTTTGGTGTTGATGAGCTGGTCGACAGCAACTAGTAGCGCGTGGTGACGGGTCGACCATCCCGGCGCAGAGGGTCCGGCTTCGATTCGGTTGATGATGGCGCGGCTGAGCCCAGCTCGTTTACCCAATTTTTCGTGGTGATCGTATTCATAAGTGCAACCGCGCAGAATCGCGATTCGTAGGATCATCATTTCGACTTCGTAGCGCGGCAGGGAACCGAACGGCATCAGTCGGGCAGAGAACATGAGCCACGCGCGGAAAAGTCCGCGGGTATGTCCCAGTGTGCTGAAGAGGTGAACGTCGTTGACGCGCATGACCTTGGCTGCGAACCGGGAGAACGCCCAGTTTGAGGGGCCGAGTTCTCGAAGCGAACCCGGTGGGATTCGTGGAGTCATGCGGTCGTATCTCCTTGGTTGGGGGGCCGCAACACGGTTTCCCGTTGCGCGGTGGTTAATGGTGCGTTCTCGGCGCGGGCGATCTCCAGGGCGGATGCAAGGTTTCGCCTAATCGTCACGTCAATTACGCGTTGCGCCACTGGGCGCATCGGCAAGAGTGGGCGCACATACCAGGGGGCCGCGATGATGCGGGACCGGCGCGCAATTCCGCGTTCAACGCGGCGAATTGCGGGCGCGAGGGGAGCGACTTTGAGGAGTGGTCCTGATTTCGTTAATTCCTTGGCAGCTTCTGTGCCGAATCCGCGCGATGTCATTTCTGTATCAAGTTCGCCGAAGTATGCGACCCCTGCTGTTGCGCCATAGGGGTGCAACTCGGTGCGCAACGTGTTGCCCAGTGCTTCAACAGCTGCCTTCGATGCGCTGTATGCACCTAGTAGTGGCAGGTTGATCGCAGCGGCAAGCGATGACACGAGCAGGGCATAGCCATTTTTGTGAGAGATGTGGGGACCTGCGGCGCGGACGGTGTTGTATACCCCCATCAAATTGACTTCGATGGTGCGCCGGAAGATCTCCGGGTTTCCGCCTACGAGAGGTAATTGTGCTGCGACACCGGCGTTGGCGACGATGACGTCGAGCCCGCCGAGTTCGGCGACGATGTCATTGATGCACTTTTCGGTAGCGTCTGCGTCTGTGACGTCGCATTCCCGCCACGGCGCTGGCCCGCTGGCGGTCCCGCAATCGTTGGCGACAGCGGCGAGCAGTTCAGGTTCGATTCCGAGAAGCCCGACGTATGCGCCTTGGTGGGTGAGGCTTCGCGCGAGGGCGGCACCTATTCCGCGAGCCGCACCGGTGATGAGGATTCGTTGACCGCTGAGACTTGTTCGACGTTTGGGCATCACTTCCTCACCATACGTGCCTGCGTGCGGTGACGAGTGTGGATCGTCGTGTGGCCGTGTCATGTGAAGGCGCCCCATGTCTCAGGGCACCTTCACATGCTGGGTTAAATTGCCATCGCGCTTCGTACCTCGTCGGCGGCGCCCGTTCCGCCGGCGCCAGATGCAGTGATGCGGCCCGCTTCGATGACGTAGTAGCGATGGGCTGCTCGCAATGCAAATCCGATGTGCTGTTCGACTAACAGGACTCCGAGGTTTCCTCGCTGCGTCAAAGCGAGAATCTTTTCCTCGATCTCCTTCACAACTGATGGCTGGATACCTTCGGTTGGCTCATCGAGAATGAGCATCCGAGGCTCGGTGATCAGTGCCCGTGCAATCGCGAGTTGTTGCCGTTGGCCGCCTGACAATAGTCCCGCCTTGCGGGTCAACAGCTCCGTCAGCGCTGGGAACATGTCCAACGACTCGTCGATGAGCTGTTTTCCACGCTGACGCCCGTCGGCCACGAGTTGGAGGTTTTCCATTGTTGTGAGCTGGCCAAAGGATTGCTGTCCCTGCGGTACGTACGCCAGTCCGCGCGCCACTCGTGCGCTCGGCCGAAGCGACGTCACGCCTTCACCATCAAGAAAGACGCTGCCCTTGGTGACTTTGCACAAGCCTACGGCGGCGCGCAGCAGGGTTGTTTTGCCGGCGCCGTTGTGTCCCATGATCGCGACGACACCTTCGGAGGGGACGTCGACGGATGCGCCGTATACGACAGTTGAACGGCCATAGCCGGTGTTGACATTGCGTAACTCAAGCATCGTCTTCGCCTTCCAGTTCGGAGCCGACAGCGGCAGCTGTGCCCAAGTAGACAGCTTGGACGCGTGGGTCAGCTTGCACCTGGGCTACGGTGCCTTCGCTCAGGATTTTTCCACCGTGCAGCACGGTGACCGACGTTGCGAACTGGCGCATGAAATCCATGTCGTGCTCGACCACGACCACGGTGCGTTCGCCACCGATGCGCCGGAGCAACTGGCCTGTTTCTTCCCGCTCCTCGTGGCTCATCCCAGCGACGGGCTCATCAAGGAGCAAGACTGTGGCGTCTTGAACCAGCAGCATCCCAATCTCAAGCCACTGCTTTTGCCCGTGGGCGAGCACGCCTGCTGGTTGGTCGCGTAGGGCGGCAAGTCCTGTGACTTCCAGTGCCTCTTCAATTTTGGATTCCACGAACCGCCGCGTGCGCAGCAGGGACCATGCTGACCGGTGTGCACCGGCTGCGATGTCGAGGTTTTGCAGGACCGAAAGTTCTTCAAACACACTGGCTGTTTGAAATGTCCGTCCAACACCCAGTTTCGCGATCTTGTGGGCGGGCTTACCGACGAGTTCCACGCCGGATTTGTCGACCGAACCCGTGGCAGGCACTAGGCCGGTGATGGCATCAACCAAAGTGGTTTTGCCTGCACCGTTGGGGCCGATGAGGAAGCGAAGGTCACCTTGAACAAGGGTGAGGTCAACGCCGGAGACCGCTTTGAAGCCATCGAAATCTACGGTGAGGTTTCGTACTTCAAGGTATTCCGAGCCCATTCCGACATTGCCGCCGAAGGTGGGTTCGTGTGTTTGCTGTGTCATCGCGCAGCCTCCTTTTTGCGCTGCCAACGGCGCCACACCAGCAGCGATGCGATTCCGCCGGGCAAGAACCCGACGACAAGTACAAACAGTGCGCCTTGTGCGTAGGTCCACGCGGAGGGGAACTGTTCCGACAGCGACGTTTGTGCCCACGCAATAGCGATGGCACCGAGCACGGGGCCCAATAGGGTGGTGCGGCCACCGATTGCGACACCGATGATGAATGCAATGGAGGCGAGAACACCCACGTCTTGCGGCGTGATGATGCCAACGATGGGTACGAAAAGCGCGCCAGCTATGGATGCCCATAGAGCAGCTATCACGTAAGCAAATAGTTTGATGTTGGCGGGGTCGTACCCGAGAAAGCGGACTCGTTCTTCTTGGTCACGCACCGCGATCAGGAGTTCACCGTAGCGACTGTTCATGATCTGTCGCGTAATAGCCATCACGATGAGCAGAGTTGCGGCGGCAATGAAATACAGCATCTGCTTGTTGGCGGGGTCGTTGAGGTTGAACCCGAACCAGGTACGGAAGTAGCTGATCCCGTTGGAGCCGCCCAACGTGTTTTGCTGACTCACCAACAAGATCGCAAACGCTGCTGCCAGAGCCTGGCTCAGAATGGCGAAGTAAGCGCCTTTCACCCGTCGTTTGAAGATCCCGAGTCCGAGGACGAAGGCGAACAGCGTTGGGACTGTGACGATCGCCATCAGGGTGAACGCTGGGCTGGTGAACGGTACCCAGAAACTTGGAAGCTCTCGCTGACCGCCGAGTTGCATGAAGTCCGGCAGTGTTCCTGGGCCTTGAAGTTGAGCGTCAGCCAGCTTCATATGCATGGCCATCATGTACGCACCGAGCCCAAAGAACACACCTTGGCCCAAGGTGAGCATGCCTCCGCGACCCCAGGCAAGACCGATGCCTACCGCGACGATGGCGAAGGTGATGAACTTTGCGAGAAGGCCGAGCCGAAAGTCGCTGAGGACGAGCGGGGCGACAGCGAAGAGCACTACGGCCCCCGCGGCGAATCCGGCAAGAGCGCCGTAGCGATCACGCCAACTGTGCGCCGGGGCTGATTTTCGAGTAGCTGTTGCAGTCTGGCTCATGCGAGACTCCTTGTCTTCACGCTGATCAGACCCTGTGGGCGAACCTGTAGGAAGATGATGATCACGAAGAACACCAGGACCTTGGCGATGCTCGCAGTGGTCGAGTATTCAAACACTGACTGCAAAAGTCCTAGAGTGAACGCTGCGATCACCGCGCCGCGGATCTGGCCGAGCCCGCCGGCAATCACGACGAGAAATGCGTCGACGATGTAGCTCTGTCCGATGGTGGGGCTGGTCGAACCTATGAGGGTCAGAGCCACACCTGCGACACCAGCAAGCCCAGAGCCAATGAAGAATGTTGTGATGTCGGTACGGCGGGTGGAGATGCCGCTGACTTCAGCAAGGTCACGGTTTTGAACCACAGCCCGGATCCGTCGACCCATCGACGTGTACTTCAATGCTGCGGCCAAGGCAATGACGCAAACGATGGCGAGCACCAAAATGAACAGGCGGGTTTTCGGGACGACAGCGCCGAGGATTTCCACCCCGCCTCGCAGAAATTCTGGTGTTACGACGTTGACGGCTGGTGCCCCGAAAATGTCTCGGGCCAGCTGCTGCAAGATCAACCCAACACCGAATGTGACAAGCAAGGTGTCAAGCGGTCGGTGGTACATGCGTCTGAGGAGTGTCATTTCCAGAATCACACCGAAGATTCCGCCGACTAAGAAGCCGATGAAGAGCGACGCGAAGAGCGAGACCCCAGCGCTGGAAAACACTTGCTGAACAACAAAAGCGGTGTAAGAACCGGCCATGATGAACTCACCATGAGCCATGTTGATGACGCCCATTTGGCCGAAGGTAAGAGACAAACCGAGAGCGATGAGTAGGAGAATTGACCCCGTACTGAGCCCGGTGAAGAGCTGGCTGGTCACGACATCCATCGCGGATCCCAGTCCTTCCTATGAGGGGATATGGTCGCACGCAAGTGGGCCCGCACCAAGCGGCACGGGCCCACGACCGAAATCAGTTACCGCTGAGCCCTTCAGCCCAGTCGTACGAGGTGAGGTAGGGGTCCGGATCGATCGGTCCGTCCGATTCCCACACTGTGTCGATCAACCCTTCGGAGTTAATTACGCCGATACGGGAGGTTTTGGTGAGGTGGTTGTTGTCGCCGTTGATGACGACTGTGCCTTCTGGTGCATCGAAGCTAATTCCACCGGCTGCGTCGCGAACTGCATCGACATCAAATGAGTCGGCGCTTTCTACGCTTGCTGCCCATAGGAAGACTGAAGTGTATGCAGCTTCCATGGGATCCGAGGTGGGCTTGTTCTGGCCGTAGCGATCCTTGTATGCCGCAACAAACGCAGCGTTCTCAGGTGTGTCTACAGTCTGGTAGTAGTTCCAGGCAGTGAGCTGGCCTTCGATGCTCTGGACCCCGATGCTCGCTACTTCTTCTTCAGCGATCGACACAGACATCACCGGTGTCGTCTCCGGGGTTAGTCCCACGTTTGCGTACTCGCGGAAGAACGCGACGTTCGCATCACCGTTAAGGGTGTTGAAGATGGCGTCTGGGCTAGCTGAACGAACCTTGTTGAGGATGGTGGAGAAGTCGGCTGATCCGCCGAGTGGTACGTAGTCTTCGCCGAGAACTTCGATGTCGTGGGCTGCGGCGTAGGCCTTGATGATGTCGTTTGCGGTGCGAGGGAACACGTAGTCACTGCCAACAAGGTAGATCGATGAGATGCCTTGTTCCTTGAGGTAGTCAAGCGCAGGCACGATTTGTTGGTTGGTGGTGGCGCCGCTGTAGAAGATGTTGGATGATGATTCAAGGCCCTCGTACTGCACTGGGTAGTACAGGAGTGCGTTGTTGTTTTCGAAGACTGGGAGCATCGCCTTGCGGCTCGCTGAGGTCCATCCACCGAATACTGCCGCGACGCAGTCCTGGCGGACGAGTTTTTCGGCCTTCTCGCGGAATGTTGCTGGGTCAGACGCCCCGTCCTCGGGAACGATCTCGATTTGCTTGCCGAGAACTCCGCCGTCCTCGTTGATCTGGTCCACAGCAAGACGGATCGAGTCGCGAACGGTGACTTCGCTGATCGCCATTGTGCCGGAAAGTGAGTTCAGCGACCCGACCTTGATTGTGTCGCCGGACGTGTCTACGCATGATGCTGCGGAACCGACCACCGATTCGTCTCCGGCACGGCTTCCGCAGGCGGTAAGCATTAGACCAACCGCAATTAATGCGGTGGGGGCGGCTACGCCGCGCTTAGTCAACCTCATCCAGCACACCTTTCGTTCCACTCAACTTCGGGATTGATCGGCGGCTGTATTCGGGGCCGCTGACCGTTGTGTGGAACGTTAGAGCGCGCCTGTTTCGGTCAAGTGACAGATTGTCACGCAGGCATTAACCACCGTTACGTGCGAGTTAAACTTCGCAAATGACGCGTGGGGCAGGCGTACGCACGGCGCGGTTGGGCGGCAGCCGTGCGCACACCTGCGGCTTTCAACCCGGGAAACTAACCCCGGGAAACTAACCCAGCGGAATCACTGTGTTCCCATCGGACACACAGCCTTTGAGCGTCTGGAAGTCGCCAGCAAATGAGGGTCCGCCGGAGCATTGTGGGGCAGAGGTTCCTGAGACTGTCACAGTGGCGCCAGGTCCGGCTATACCAATCGACAAGCCTGGGCTGACACCCCACGCTTCAACGCGTGCGCCCTGGCCGATGGCAATTGCTGCGGGGCCAGAGAAGTTCGTTGCTTCGCTAACGGCGATTCCACCATCGGCGCCAATCGCGAGGGAAAGGCCCATATTCGTCGCGTTGGCGGTCGCAGAGCCGCCGTTGCCAAACGCGGCGGCAGCGCTTGAGGCGTCGGCATTGGCTGCGCACTCCGAAGTGGAACTGATTAAAGTCTGCGCTGCTCCAGGTAGAGCAGGGCAATCAACAGGGCTGGCCGACGCCGCACCTGCGGCCACGGCCGACGCGGAACCAGCAACAAAAAAAGCGCCCAGCGTAAGCGCTAGACGGTGCCGTAGGGTACTCATGGCAACTCCCGTGTGAGGGTTTGTGATGCTCCTTACACAGGTGATTCGAAGGCGTTGCGGTGGCGGATTGGGCGGAAATAGAAACTCGTTGAAACTAAATTAAAGTCCCAGGTGGGGTGCATGATTAGGGTCATCCACCCCACCTCTGGTTGATCAGGAACCAAACATCGAGATCTGGTCTTCGAATGCACCGAGGACGATCTCAAGGTTGTCGAAGTCGCCGCGTCCGCCGTTTTCTTGAATGAAGAGGGCGAATTCGGACAACATTCCGATGAATTCAGTCAGCACTGAGTTCTCCTTACGACGTAGTCTGCTGCGCGATGAGTGGTGCTGGCGCAGTCGACTTTCACAGTAGGGGCACAGGCCCGGCCAGCGATCACCGTTGTGTCAATATGCGGTTGCGATTCACGAACGGTGATGTCTCGCTGCGTCGTTTGCCTCCACCGCCCGGAGTCAAAGGTGCGGGGCGAACTCCTCGTCAGGGATGCGCTCACCGGGAGTTGGGCCCTCGTGGATGAGGTACGGCGAGATGGTGCTGTGGTGCTCGTCTAGGTCTAGATCCTTGCCGATGGCGGGGAATGCGCGTTGAGGGCAGCGTTCGCGTTCGCAAATGCGGCAGCCAACTCCGATGGGCGTCGCTGTGCCAACGCTAGTGATGTCTAGTCCGTCGGCGTACACCGTGCGACCCGCGTGACGCAGTTCGCAGCCGAGTCCAATTGCGAACGTCTTGCCTGGTTGCCCGTAGCGCGACGCCCGACGCTCGACGGTGCGCGCAACCCAAAGGTAGCGGCGCTTGTCTGGCATTTCAGCTATCTGGCGCATCATCTTGCCGGGGTAGGCAAATGTCTCGTAGACGTTCCACAGTGGGCAGGTGCCACCGGTGGATGAAAAGTGAAATCCGGTCGCCGATTGTCGTTTTGACATGTTCCCGGCGCGGTCTACTCGGACGAACGAGAATGGCACACCGCGAAGGTTGGGGCGTTGCATCGTCGACAGTCTGTGGCAGATGGTTTCGAAACTGACGTTATAAAAAGCAGACAGGCGTTCGATGTCGTAGCGGAAGTCTTCTGCAACTTCGTGGAACTGCCGGTAGGGGAGGACCGTGGCGGCCGCGAAGTATTTTGCCAGGCTGATTCGTGCGAGTTTCTGTGCTGCTTCCGAGGTGAAATTTCCCTCTGCGACGAGGGCGTCGAGTAAGTCTGAGCACTCAAGGTAGGCGAGTTCGGTGGCGAACTTGAACACTTGTTGCCCCGACGAGAGGTGCGTGGAAATTTCCATGACGCGCGTCTCGGGGTTATAGCGGTGCAGGACGGCGTCGCCTAGGTCAACGCGCTTGAGTATCTGGACGCCATGTTTAGTTTCCAGTCGGCGTGCTATTTCGCGGCGCACATCGGCGTGGTGCATCCGCATTTGGGTCGTGAGATTCTCTGCGGCGGTGTCGAGTTCGTGAAAGTAGTTTTGCCGCAGGTAGATGTAGTCGCGCACTTCTTCGTGGGGCATGCTGATCGCGGCGGAGCCACTACCGTCATTGAATCGGTCTGCCGTCGCTGCGGCTAGTTGTGAGGTGGTGATCCGATATCGGCGATGCAGGTTCACCATCGCCCGCGCTATCTGGGGATGTGACTGGACGAGCGATGCAACTTCTTGTGCGTCTGCGTCTACGCCAATTTCTCCATCGAGGAGAACCTCGCGCACTTCGGCGATAAGCCGGGTGGTGTCTTGAGATGCGAAGAATGTTGCGTCGACGCCAAAGAGTTCTGAGATCCGTAAGAGGACTGGGACTGTGAGTGGGCGAACATCGTGCTCGATCTGGTTGAGATAGCTTGGCGAAATATCGAGCATTTTTGCGAGTTCGACTTGGGACAGCCCGCGCTCGGCGCGTAGCTGTCGAAGTCGGGCCCCTACGTATGTCTTCGCCACAATTCCTAGGCTATCTACTGGGAGTGAAATCGGCGAGGTCGGTATGTGAGTGCGCTCACAGTGGCCTGCGGTGAAGGGTGCGTTTGTCGGGTCGTTGGTGTGGTGGCGGCGGCGCAAGCGCCTGTGGGAGGGTGTGGAGCTACCTGCGGTAACGTAACGCTTGTACTGTTTTCTGACGCTGGATTCGCAGAGCAAATTAGCAAAATTTGCAAAACCCGCTGAAAACATAGCCAAGTTTGGCATTTGCAAGTGGTAGACCTGCGACTTTAATGTATGGCATTGTCGGAGAGGTAACAGATCCGATGAGATACACCGCTGCGAAATCATAGGCGTGAAAACACTGCCGTGAAATCACCACCGCGTTGGCCACTCACAAACTGGGCGGCCACCAGCGTCCGGTGCGGTCGTATCACCAGGACTACAACTCAGAGAAACTGGAGCATCGATGTCTAACGTCGGTAAGCCACGTACCGCAGCCGAAATCCAGCAGGATTGGGACACCAACCCACGCTGGAACGGAATCACCCGCGATTACACCGCCGAGCAGGTTGTTAGCCTGCAGGGCAGTGTTGTCGAAGAGCACACCCTTGCCCGTCGCGGCGCTGAAATCCTTTGGGAAGGCGTTAACGGCGACGGCTACATCAACGCCCTCGGCGCACTGACCGGCAACATGGCCGTTCAGCAGGTTCGCGCGGGACTCAAGGCAATTTACTTGTCCGGCTGGCAGGTAGCTGGTGACGCGAACCTTTCAGGTCACACCTACCCAGACCAGAGCCTGTACCCAGCAAACTCGGTACCGGCAGTGGTTCGCCGTATCAACAACGCACTTCTCCGCGCAGACGAGATCGCTGCCGCTGAGGGTGACACCTCCATCGACAACTGGCTAGTGCCGATCGTTGCTGACGGTGAAGCTGGCTTCGGTGGCGCACTTAACGTCTACGAACTGCAGAAGGCCATGATCGCTGCGGGCGCCGCCGGCACCCACTGGGAAGATCAGCTCGCTTCGGAGAAGAAGTGCGGCCACCTCGGCGGCAAGGTTCTGATCCCGACGCAGCAGCACATCCGCACACTGACTTCGGCACGCCTCGCAGCTGACGTTGCTGGCACCCCTACCGTCGTGATTGCACGTACCGACGCTGAGGCCGCAACACTCATCACTTCTGATGTGGACGAGCGCGACAAGCCATACATCACCGGTGAGCGCACCGCTGAAGGCTTCTACAACATCCAGAACGGCATCGAGCCATGCATCGCTCGCGCGAAGGCATACGCTCCATACGCCGACATGATCTGGATGGAAACCGGTGTACCGGACCTCGAGGTTGCTAAGAAGTTCGCGGAAGCAGTCAAGGCTGACTTCCCCGACCAGTTGCTCTCCTACAACTGCTCGCCTTCCTTCAACTGGAAGCAGCACCTCGACGACGCCACCATCGCGAAGTTCCAGCGTGAACTCGGCGCCATGGGCTTCAAGTTCCAGTTCATCACGCTTGCTGGCTTCCACGCGCTGAACTACAGCATGTTCGACCTTGCATACGGATACGCACGCGAAGGCATGACTGCATACGTCGACCTTCAAGAGCGCGAATTCGCGTCAGAGTCACGTGGATACACCGCCACCAAGCACCAGCGTGAAGTTGGCGCCGGGTACTTCGACCAGATCGCCACCACGGTCGACCCCAACACCTCCACTGCAGCTCTCAAGGGCTCCACTGAAGAAGGTCAGTTCCACTGATGTCGGGACAAGCTGACGCTCCAGCCACCAATGCAGTTGCCGGAGATAAAATCTCGCGAGTAGGTGTTATCGGCGCCGGGCAGATGGGCGCGGGTATCGCGGAGGTGTGCGCTCGCGCACACGTCGACGTACTGGTGTTCGAACAAACTCGGGAACTCGCAGCAGCGGGTCGGGCACGGATTCTTCGTTCGCTCGACCGCGGTGTGAGCAGCGGAAAAATCACCGAGCGGGAACGCGAACAAGCCGCATGGCGACTTCGCTTCACCTCTGATCTCGGCGATTTCGCGGATCGTCAGCTTGTCGTGGAAGCGGTTCTCGAGGACGAAAAGGTTAAGACTGCAATCTTTGCGGAGCTTGATCAGATCGTCACCGATCCCAAAGCGGTTCTCGCATCGAACACTTCTTCGATCCCCATCATGAAGCTAGGAATGGCTACTAAGCATTCCGAGCGTGTCGTCGGCATGCACTTCTTCAACCCGGTGCCTGTGCTGCCCCTGGTTGAGCTAGTGACCACGCTGATGACCAGCACTGAAGTATCGGTCCGGGCGGAAGCTTTCGCCCGCGACGTCCTGGGCAAACAGGTCGTCCGATCAGCAGACCGGTCGGGATTTGTGGTGAACGCACTCCTGGTTCCATACCTCCTCTCCGCCATTCGAATGGTGGAATCAGGGTTTGCCACAGTCGAAGACATCGACAAGGCAATCGTTTTGGGTCTAGCGCATCCAATGGGACCGCTCGCTCTGAGCGACCTGGTTGGGCTTGACACCATCAAGGCGATTGCGGACTCAATGTACGAAGAGTTCAAGGAGCCGCTGTACTCCCCGCCGCCGTTGCTTCTGCGCATGGTTGAAGCCGGTCGGGTAGGAAAAAAGACAGGGCATGGTTTCTACCAATACCCTGCTTCGGGGCGACCTTCCTCAAAGTAGTTCAATAAAATGGCAAGGGGTGCGGTGCTTTCTTTACGAAAGTCCGCGCCCCTTTCTGTTTGTTTGACACCGTTTCGCAGTAGGGTTGCATCGAGCACAGAGTGACCTTCCAACGCTCCTGCCAAGGAGTGAGGTCAGCGGCGCAGGAAAGGTTAAGGCAGGAATGACCAGTTCCCCCCATATGAGTGACTATCGCTCCAGCATCCTGGGCTACCCGCGGATTGGTCCGCGACGTGAACTCAAGCGGGCCCTCGATTCCTATTGGCATGGCGGCATCACTCAAGACGAACTTGTTGCCACGGGTCGTGAGCTTCAGGAGCAAACGTGGAGTGAACTCGCTGCCACCGGTCTGTCGCAAGTGCCTGGAAACACGTTCTCGTTCTACGATCACGTTCTCGATGCGGCATTCATGTTCGGCATGATCCCTAGCCGATTTGCCGCCCTGAAAGAGGAACTGAATCCGCTGGACCTCTACTTCACGATGGCTCGCGGCAAGCCTGATTTTCCGCCGCTTGAGCTCGTGAAGTTCATCAGTAGCAACTATTACTACCGGCAACCTGAGATTGAACCCGGCATGGAGTTCAGCGTTGACGTGTCGAGCATCCTCGACGAAATTAAGCGCGGCGCGGCTGCGGGTATTGAGTTGCGTCCCGTCATCATGGGGCCTGTGACGCTGCTGCTCATGAGCAAAGCGGCGCAAGGGGCGCCAGAAGATTTTGTGCCACTGGACATGCTCGATGCGTTGTTGCCGAAGTACGTGGAGATGTGCGAGCAACTGGTTAAGGCTGGCACTACATGCGTTCAGCTCGACGAACCGTACTTCACACTGGAACGCACCGATGACGAACTAGCTCTGTTCCGCAGGGCCTATGACGTACTCGGTTCCGCCGGTTTGCGCCCTCGACTCCTCGTCACCGGCCAGTACGGCGACTTTGGTCCCGCATTGGACATTTTGGCCGCGTCGAAAGTTGAAGCTATCGGCCTCGACCTTGTGGCTGCACGTAAGACACCGCAAGAGCTCGCAGCAATACCGGGCCTTCGGCGCAAGCGTTTGTATGCGGGCGTCGTCAGCGGCCGAAATGTGTGGAAGACGGACAAGACCGCCGCGCTTGATTACCTCAAAGAACTGCAAGCCGTGGTGCCTGACATTGTGGTTTCAACGTCGTGCACATTGCTACATGTTCCGGTTGACGTGCTGTCTGAGTATGACTTGCCCGGTGCCGTCGCGGACCGGGTGGCGTTTGCTAAACAAAAGGTCGGCGAAGTTGTTGCGCTTGCGCGGGCACTTCGAGACGGCGCGCCCGACAAATGGCAAGCCCGCGATGAGCTCGCCCCCATTGAACCTGACAACGCTGTTCTCGAACGAGTAGCGGCGATCACGGACGAAGACGCAACCAGGCTTCCCTACGCGGAGCGCCGCGAAGCGCAACGCGCAGCCGTGGCTCTGCCAATTGTTCCCACGACAACATTGGGATCATTCCCGCAAACAAATGCGGTTCGGCAAGCGCGGTATGACTTGGGCCAAGATCGCCTGTCGTACGACGACTACGTCGAGGTAATCAAAGCCGAGATCGCGAGCGTGGTGCGGCTGCAGGAAGACATTGGCCTCGATGTCTTTGTCCACGGCGAAATTGAACGCAACGACATGATCCAGTACTTCGCCGAACTGATGAACGGTTTTGCGGTCACCCGAAATGGGTGGGTGCAGGTTTACGGGTCGCGTTGTGTTCGTCCACCCATCATTTACGGTGACGTGTCTCGTCCGAAGCCGATGACGCTGGAGTGGATTGGGTACGCGCAGTCGCTCACCGACAAACCAGTGAAGGCGATCCTCACGGGGCCTGTGACGATGTTGGCGTTCTCCTTTGTTCGCGAGGATCAGCCGCTTGAGGAAACCGTCAAGCAAATCGCGCTGGCAGTGCGGGACGAAACGGTGGATCTTGAAAACGCTGGAATCAAGATCATTCAGGTTGACGAGCCGGCGATTAGGACTCTGCTGCCGCGCCGACCTGAGGGGCGTGAAGAGTACCTCAACTGGGCAGTTAGCGCCTTCCGGCTAGCTACTGCGGGTGTGCGGCCAGAGACTCAAATTCATACCCACATTGGTCTTTCTGGTGTTGCAGCTGTAGTTGAGGCTATTGAGCACCTCGATGCTGACGTGACCTACATTGTGTCGGCCACGCGGTCGCTGTATTGGGTCCTCGATGCGCTTCAAGATGCTGGCCTCACACGCGGTGTCGGTCCGGGTGTCTACGAAAGTCGCTCAGCTCGCATCCCTGATATCGACGAGATTGATGAATTGCTTACTCGTGCAGTCCAGGCGGTTGAGCCGGAACGCTTGTGGGCAAACCCTGATGGTGGATTGAAGACTCGCCATCACTGGCAGCTTGAGCCGTCACTACGAAACCTTGTGGCCGCTGCCCGACGCATTCGACGTAGGGCCTCTGACGCCTAGGTAATGGTACGGAAGGGTGGGCGCAATCGCATAGGCGATTCAGCCCACCCTTCTGCTATCTCTCGGGTGTTGCAACCAAAAATGTAGGGCAACTGCGCGAGACTCGACCCACTGGGACACAATGGTTTTGTGCAGCTCATGGATCTCAATGACGAAGCCAAACGCCGTGATCTCCAAAAGATGAAGGCGTTCGCGATTGGGTGTCTGCTCATCGCGGCATCTATCTACCTGTATTGCCGGTGGCTGGAATCCCAGGAGGATACGGCCTCGTGGGTGAGTTTCTTGCGCGCCGCATCGGAAGCAGGCGTGGTTGGGGGACTCGCCGACTGGTTCGCCGTCACGGCACTGTTCCGACGGCCGATGGGCTTGCCGATCCCGCACACCGCTTTGATTAAGAAGAAGAAAGATCAGCTTGGTGAAAGCTTGGGAAGCTTCGTTGGTACCAACTTTCTGTCGCGGGATGTTGTAACTCAGCGGCTCAAGTCTGTGGAACTGCCACGCAAGGCAGGGGAGTGGTTGTCTGATCCCGATCACGCAGACAGGCTGTCTATGGAGGCGGCCACGATTCTTCGTGCAATTGTGGTGGTTCTGCGAGATGAAGATGTTCAGCAGGTGATTGACCAAACATTGGTGCGCAAGATCGCCGAACCGCAGTGGGGCCCGCCGTTGGGGAAGATCCTCGATGAGCTTCTGAAGGAAAATCGGCAGCAACCTGTCATTGAGTTGCTGTGTGATCGGGCGTATCAGTGGGCGTTGGGTTCGCAGGACACAATTGATCGCGTTGTCACGCGTGATTCCCCGACGTGGTCGCCGAAGGTTGTTGACTTACTAGTTGGCGAGAAGATTCACCGCGAGCTGGTGGAGTTTGCGTGGAAGGTGCGTGCTGACCCTGAGCATGAAGTTCGCGTTGCGGTGAACAAGTTCCTGTTCGATTTTGCGAATGACTTGCAAAACGATGAGGCGACCATCGCGAAGGCGGAGCGCATCAAAGATGAGTTGATGAACCGCCGCGAGGTTACGAGCCTCGCCAGCGCAGCATGGGCATTAGTGAAGAAAATGATTCTTGAGTCCGTGGATGACCCCAACAGCACGTTGCGGTTGAAGATTCGCGATTGGGTCATGGACTTCGGTAATCGGCTAACTCATGACGATGCGATGCGCGCCAAGGTTGATAGATGGCTCACTGAAGGTGCGGGTTACGTGGTAGACAACTACGCGCACGAGATCACGGGAATTATTAGCGACACGGTTTCGAAGTGGGATGCTGATGAGGCAAGCATGAAGATCGAACTTCAGGTCGGTCGTGATCTTCAATTCATTCGCATTAACGGAACTGTTGTAGGTGCCTTGGCGGGCTTCTCAATTCACAGCATCACGCATTTAATGTTTGGCGGATAGTGCATTTTTATTTACTTGTCAGAAACCTTGTACGGGTCAGTTTCGACACCGCTAGTGTGAGTGCTTGCAGGAGTTAGCACACGTGGGTACTCTCACGCACGTAGCCGGAGCGGAGGAGAGTCGATGACTCAATCGAGCGGCCAAAATATCGGTGATGACAACGCAGTCAGCGATCAGGCTGTCGGGGCCACAAACGCAGGTGATTCCGACAGCGAAGCACCGAATGAGAAAAACGATGTTGCGATCTCATCCGATGACCGAGACGGGTCTGAACCTTCCTCCACTAGTTCCAAAAGCGCCGACAAGGAAGTCGGAAAGTCGTCCGATCGAGATACGAGTTCAGAGGAAACACGCAGTGGCGGTGGATCCTCTGCAGTCCGTGTGGTGAGCAACGCGGCGCAAGACATTGGCGGATTCATTCGCGCGCAGCGCGAGATGGCGCAAGTGTCTCTGCGGCAGTTGGCGGAGCGCGCAGGAGTGAGCAACCCGTACCTCAGTCAGATCGAACGTGGGCTACGAAAACCGTCCGCCGAAGTTCTTGGTCAGATCGCCAAAGGATTAAGGGTTTCCGCTGAAGCGTTGTATGTGCGCGCTGGGATTCTTGAGCAGCGGGAATCAAGCCCAGTGAATGATGCAGTGCTCGCTGACGCTGTTCTTACGGAACGGCAGAAGCAGGTAATCCTTGAAATCTATAATTCGTTCTGCCACGAGAACCAGGCCGGTGAGTGAAGCGGAACTGTGGGCTTGACCCTATATGCACCACGGTTCCTCGGGGTTTAACAATGACATCGACATTCGTGGGGAGCACGACACGTGGCTAAAACATTGAGTAAGAATTCCATCGACATCAAGGCAGTCGACTCTGTTAAGACTCCACTTTTTGTGGCAGTCGGAGCAGGCGACTATGCAGTTGAGACGTTGGGAGGGTTCGTCAAGGACCTTCGCCGTTTCGCTGGCAATGCAGCGACAGACACTCAGGCACGGCTGGACCGCACGCGCGACCGTTTAGTTTCGTTGCCGTCGCAGGTTCCGAGTGACTTGTCGGAATTGCGGGGACGTCTCAGCCGTGACGAGTTGAAGAAGCAAGCCGAAGCTTACGTACAGACTGCGTCAGAGACATACAGTGCTTTGGCGGAACGCGGTGAGACTCGGGTGGAGCAGCTCCGTTTGCAGCCGCTCGTGGAGACTCGCGTTAACGATGCTGTAGAGGTCACCGGCGAGGCTATTGAAGAGCTGACCCGACGTTCGCGTTTGGTTCGTGAACTTGCACTGCGTGCGGTCACAAAGATTAGCGGAAAGTCTCAGCAGGCCGTGGGTGCTGCTTCTGAGAAGGTTTCAGAAGTTGCCGACAAGGCTGCGGAATCGGCATCCGATGTCGTTGAGGCTGCGTCAGATTTTGCTGATGAGGCGAAGGAAACTTTGGCTGCGGCAGTTGATTCGGTTGAGGCCGAGGCTTCTGTAGCGAAGGCAGAGCTGAAGGCGGAGGCGGAGGCCGCTGCGGATGCAGTGGTAGCTAAAGCGGAAGAGGTATCTGAGGCAGTTCAGGCTAAAGAGACCCCGGCTGCTAAGCCTGCTCCAAAGCGTCGTGCACCAGCGAAGCGCGCGGCGGCGCCACGTCGTGCATCAGCGAAGGCGTCTGAGGCTTAAGTCTGTAGCTAGTTTGCTGGAAGACCTTGTGGGGCCTGGTACGCGCAGTTGTGCGTCTACCAGGCCCCTGTTTTATCGAATACCTGCTGTATTAAATGCTTGTCATGTCAAATATTGCGGTTCATGGTGGGCACACTAGAATGGTGGCGTGCAGCAACTGACTCTGATGGTCCTTACAGCCGTCGCCATTGGCGGTGGGGTCTTTTCCTTCGTTCATGCTTTGAGGCAGCGCCCTGACGCTTTCACGGCTGTTGACAAGCTAACGAAGCCGGTGTGGGTGGCTATTTTGGCTGCAGCGACGTTCTTCCTGTTTGTCTTTACGGTTGGGAGCATTTTCGGCCTAGCGGCGGTTGTCGCGATCGGTGTGTATCTGGCTGACGTGCGCCCAAAGGTTGATGAGGTTCAAAGCGGCCCCCGTTGGTAGCCGTTATGTAGGGTTTTGACGCGCCGCGGATGCCATATTGACAACACTCATTGTCACAATGGTAGTGTGCACCGTGGCTTCAGCGTCGAAGCGCAGGATGGTGCCCAGGGGTGTTCAACGGCGAATCCCGGCAGTGGGTGCCCTTCCTTAAGCTTGGGTGTACTCGCAGATGTGAGTACTCATCCCAACTGATTGGCTTCTTTATCTTTCCTGGTGCGGACAATGATGTCTCGCACCTATTTTTTTGGAAATTTTGCAGGATGGCCAAATCGAATTCCGGGGGAGCGCAATCGTGCGCCGATTTGTTGACAAAAGTTCAATATCGAGTTGGTGCAGTTTTGTAATGTCAGCCGTCGGTTGACGACGATCTGATTCACTAGATCATGGGTATACTCGCCCACAGGCATTGAGGCTGAAAACGTATTCGCCAAAGACGGCCCCCGCATTGTGGGGAAGCGAAAGCGGGAGATGAAAGAGTACCGGATCGATGATCTGGCGCGTGCGGCCGGAATAAACGTTCGTAACGTGCGTGTCTACCAGGATCGTGGACTGCTGCCACCCCCGCGCAAAGAGGGCCGCACTGGTTGGTACAACGAATCGCACCTCTCGAGGCTGCGTCTCATTACCCGCATGCTTGAGCGCGGGTACACCTTTGCGACGATCAGTGAGCTCCTGGCTGCCTCTCAGTACGGCATGAGTATCGATGAAATCCTTGAGTCAGACGACCTTCGTGGGCCACTTGGGTTCTTTCGCTCCAAGGCGAAAATCACCCTCGGGGAATTGCGTCGAATTTTCGGAGACCAGAATCCGCCTACTGCGTTTGAGAGAAGCAAAGAACTCGGCGTCCTCGCGGGGAGTGGTGAGGACATTTCTGTCCTCAACCCCCGGCTGTTGGAAATTGCCCAGGTACTGGTCGACGCTGGGGTTCCTTTGGAAACCATTACGGAAAACGGGCAACGCGTTCGCGAGGATCTCCGCGATGTTGCGCAGATGTTTGTCGAGACCATTACCGCTACGTTCCTCTCCGACAATGGTGATCTTGATGTGATGAGCGGCAACTTCGACGAAGAACGTATTGCGGAATTAGCTGAAGTCTCGCGAAAATTGCGGCCCTTGGCGAACAAGGTTGTCGACATAATCTTCACTGAGGTTATGGAGATTGAGATCAGCAAGGCGATCAACAGGGCCGCGGCTGCGCTCAATCAGGACGCGGACACGTAGCACTTGTGACCTGAGTCACCCGTTAACACTTTTGGGCTATATGTCAAAAAACCGTTCCAAGTGCTTGCATTTTCCACTAATCTGTAAAAGTATTGCCGCAAGGGGCGCAACGGAGCGCTCCCCAGCACACTGTTGGTGCTGCGGAACACGATGAGGTGGAACACGTGAAGTTGCCGATCTTGGGCGGTATCTCAATGCCCCGCATGTCAATTGCTGGGGCAGCTGAACAGCACGTAACCGATAATGCACCCTCAAGCATCGCGAATCTCTTGGTGGAAGCGGTTGAACCAACACTGACCCGCTATGTCACCTCGTACGACGGCACCAAGTTAAATGTGCAGGTATACGGACGCAGGGGAGCGCAACCGCTCGTTCTCGCGCATGGATGGACATGCAGTGGCGCATTCTGGCGGCCACAGATCAATGATCTAGCTCGCGAGTTTCGTGTGATCACTTATGATCAGCGCGGCCATGGCGCCAGCGAACTCGGCCGGACACGACTAAGCCCAGAAGTCCTCGCCGACGACCTTTCGGCAGTGCTCGGCACCACACTCCAACCTTCTGAACGTGCTGTAATCATTGGCCACAGCATGGGCGGAATGACGCTGATGTCCTGGGCCGAAAAATACCCTCAGGAAGTCGCGCGATATGCAACGGCGGCGATGTTGCTCAGCACAGCCTCAGGTCGGCTAACGGCAGACGAAACTGTGTTGCCTGGACTGTTCCGTTCAGTTCCACTTCGACCAACAATCGTGGGTGCTGCAATTTCCGCACCGATCCCGACGAACTTCCTGCACAGTAGTGCACTCGAGTACGCGACCATGGGCCCCTACGCCACCGCCGAACAGCGCAACTTTTGCCACAGCATAGTTCGCACGTGCCCGAGCAAAGTGCGAGGCAAGTGGGGTACCGTACTCGGCCGGCTCGACATTAGTGAAGCGCTCGACAATTTGGCTGTGCCCACAACTGTGCTGGTAGGAAGCCGTGACCGACTGACGCCACCGGTGCACTCGTACAGGCTCCGTGACAAGCTCGAAGCCCGCGGCAATCTCGAACAGTTCATCGAACTGCCGCACGTCGGCCACATGAGTCCGGTGGAAGCACCCGAGGCTGTTAACTCGGAGATCCGCCGTCTTGCAGGAATGCCTGCAATGTACCGACGCGTTGGCTAAACAGCCTAGCTAAAGATCACTGTTTTGCGGCCGTGTACTTGCACTCGCCCTTCAAGGTGCCATCGGAGACCGCGCGACAGCACGATCTTTTCGATGTCGCGGCCCTGCCGCACCATATCCGCGATGGTGTATGAGTGGTCGATGCGAACGACGTCTTGTTCGATAATGGGACCAGCATCGAGTTCAGCGGTGACGTAGTGGCAGGTAGCGCCGATGATTTTCACTCCACGCTCGTGTGCCTGGTGGTACGGCTTCGCGCCCATGAATGATGGCAGGAAGCTGTGGTGAATGTTGATCGCACGGTGTTTCCAGTGCTCGCATAGTTGTGGCGGTAGAACCTGCATGAAACGAGCAAGCACCACTGCATCAGGGTTGTGGGCATCAACGAGTGTGCGAACTTCCTCGAATGCTGCGGTTTTGCCCTCGGCATCAGTGGGGAAGGGGACGTGTTGGAACGGCACTCCGTGTGCCCGAGCGACAGGTTCGAGTGTCATGTGGTTGCCGATTACGGCACAAATGTCTGCTGTTAGTTCGCCCGTCGCAGCCCTGCCTAGAACGTCGTGAAGGCAGTGGCCCTCTTTGCTCACGAGCAGCACTACGCGCTTGCGTTCTGCGGAATCATGGACAGACCATTCCGCTTCGGTACCAAAGGTTGCGGCGATTTCGGCGAACTGATCCCGGAATTCGTCCAAGGTCATACGCACTGACGACGCAGTAACTGTTTGACGGGTGAAGAACCACCCTGTGTCGGGATCTGCGTGGTAGGCCGCTTCGACGATCCAGGCACCTGCATCTGCAAGAAAACCAGCCAGTCGCGCCACGATTCCAAGTGCGTCTGGGCACCCAAGCGAGAGGGTGTATCGACGATCATCTGCTACCTCGTTCACTGCCATGTAGGTAAGTATGACAAGCTCAGCAGAATGGATGTGCCTCAGACTCTCACACGGGCCCGTGTTGCCCAGATGATCGACCACACCTTGCTTAAACCGGAAGCGACGCGCGCTGATGTTGTGTCGTTGATCGATGAAGCCCATGAGCTCGGCGTTTTGGCCGTGTGTGTATCGCCGTCAATGTTGCCGATCAACGGTGACGGGCTCGTGATGGCTACGGTGGTGGGTTTCCCCTCCGGTAAACATCATTCGCTTATTAAAGGTGCAGAAGCTCGCCTTGCGGTAGAGAACGGTGCCGACGAAATTGACATGGTGATTGATGTCGGCGCTGCGATTGCCGGTGCCTACGACGAGGTACTCCAGGACATTGTGGTCGTTCGCGAGGCGGCAGGCCCCGATGTCATCCTTAAGGTCATCATCGAGTCAGCGGCATTGTCAGACGACGCCATTGTTGCTGTGTGCAAAGCCGCACAGCAGGCAGGTGCTGACTTTGTAAAGACATCCACGGGGTTTCACCCGGCAGGCGGGGCTTCTGTGCACGCTGTGCAGTTGATGGCAGCGACTGTCGGTGACTCCCTCGGCGTGAAAGCCAGCGGTGGAATCCGCACCACAGAGACAGCGCGGGATCTCATTGCAGCAGGGGCGACGCGCCTTGGGCTGTCATCGAGTGCCACTGTGTTGGCCGGTTTCACCGACTAGCTACTCGCGACTAGACGAGGGTGCACGCTTCCTCAAGCTCCGAAGGAATGTCGGCGTCGGCGGGATCGACGCGTTCGATCTCGGTGTACCCACCTTCAAGTTGAAGCACAATTCCGTCATTGGTGACGGCCACGTCCTTGGCTTGCATGTCGAGTGGGAACTCGGCAAGTTGGCTTCCGATCGTGCCGATGATCATCTGGGGGATTTCGCGAGGAATGCGGAAACCCAGGATGTTTGCTTCAACGACTTCGAGGTCGAGCGCGCCGTTTGCGACGGACGGCTTGATGGTGACGCCAAGGATGGCTCCGACGATTTGGACGTTGAGCGTTTGATCCTGTTCGTTGGGAACGACAGATGACACCACAGCGAGCACGCCTTGCTGTTGCAGTGTCGCAAGGATGCCCTGAGCGGTCCACCTGACCTCAGCGGAGCTGCTTTGCACGGTATTGGCGACCGGCCCATCGCTCAATGACTCGACATCATTGAGGCGGAGGTCCATCGACATTCCTTCGGCGTCCCCAACACGGTCCTCCACGGTGGAGATTGTGATGTACGGGGTTTTTCCGTCGATGAGTTGCCACACCATGGGTTTACGACTCATCTCGATCTCAACGGGTGAACCGATCGAGTAGGTCATTGACTGAGCCATGCAGTCAGAAACCCGCTTGCGTAGGTAGATCTCGCTGCCCACAGCGACTGCGGCTAGGCCGACAAATAGAAAGCCGACGACGAAGATCGCAATGGTTGCGGTCCGACGATTTCGGCGCGGCGGGGTGATCGGAGTGGTCTTCATTAGTTCCCATTGTGCCCCAGTCAGATACATGGTTCCTTGTGAGCGACTGTGGATTGGCTGAGTAAGTGGGAAGTGAATCAAAAAACGTGGGTGCGGCTACAGATGGCAGCCACACCCACGCGGTAACAACCGAGGCGTGCTAGGCGAGATTCTTAGCAACCCACTTCGCCGTGTAGTCATCTTCGTCGGAGAAAAGGCTTTCGACGTTCTGGAGAAGCAACTTCTCTAGCTTCCCGCCAACGATGGGGACGCTCACTCTGGCTTCAACCGTGGCGCTGATGACGCAGCCGTCGCCGGACGCTGTGATCGTGCGGGGTCCCTTGATGTCGCCAGGTCCGCCCTTCATTGTTCCGAAGAAGTCGCCAGTTGCAGAGCCGTTGAATGGACCCCAGGTGTCTTTCCGGATGATCGTCATATCGTTTTTAATGACGGCTTGAGCAACCGAAGGTAGCTTTTCGCGCTTGATGAATTGTTGAAGTTCGACTTCGATCCCGTTGTCCGAAGCATTGAAGCTGACAACGCTGGCATTGGTGCCACCAATGTCGGCGATGCGGTCATCCCAATACTGGCGGGAGGACAGTGCTTTGTACACCTGTTCGGCGGTGCATGACAGTTCTTTTTTGTACTCTGTGCGGCGAGCCATGATCGGCAGGTTACCGTTCTCTTGTGTCTCCAATCCACTCATTGAGCCTCGTGGCGCGACTTGGCGAAGAATTCGGCGCCGAAGTGACGTATGACTCCCCACTAGCGGCACACACAACACTGCGCCTTGGGGGGCCAGTCTCAGCGATTGTTAGCTGTCCGACCACCCAAGCGTTGGCTGGGGTGGTGCGAAGACTCGACAGCGAGCAGATTCCCATTCTTATCGTCGGAGGCGGGTCAAACCTTGTCGTCGCGGACGACGGTGTCGATGCGGTTGCGGTCCGAGTGGCCACCACTGATCTCAAGTTCGACGGAAGTGTCATGCACGCCGAAGCCGGTGTGAATTGGGATGCTGCGGTCACTGCGTCAGTCGCGCAAGGGCTCGGTGGTATCGAATGCTTGTCGGGAATCCCGGGGTCAACAGGTGCGACTCCAGTGCAGAATGTGGGCGCATACGGTGTGGAAATTGCATCGGTGCTACGTCGCGTCGAATTGCTCGACCGCGCAAGCGGCACAGTGCACTGGGCTGGTCCTGAGGAACTGCATCTGTCGTATCGACACAGCATCCTCAAAAACTCTGACACAGCGGTGGTGCTGTCGGTGGAACTTGATCTTCTGCCCGATGGCCTCAGCGCTCCGGTGCGTTACGGCGAACTCGCTCGAACACTAGGCGCGAGTGAAGGAGACCGTCTTCCTGTCGCCGACGTTCGCGAGGCAGTCCTCGCGTTGCGTGCGGGAAAAGGGATGGTCCTCGACAGCGACGACCACGACACGTGGAGCGCGGGGTCGTTCTTCACCAACCCAATCATTCCCACTGAGGAGCTTCCAGAAGTCCTACGCAAGGCCCAGGACCTGCTCGGGGCCGACGTGACGATGCCACAGTTCCCCGCCGGGCCTGGGCGCACCAAACTATCGGCGGGGTGGCTCATTGAGCGTGCAGGTTTTTCGCGCGGATTCCCGGGTGAGGACGCGCCTGTGCGGTTGTCGACGAAACACACCCTGGCGCTGACAAACAGGGGTTCCGCGACGACTGCTGATCTCGTTGAGTTGGCGCGGCGAGTGCAACGCGGGGTCGAGGATGCTTTTGGCGTCCGGCTACACCCAGAACCTGTGTGCGTCGGTGTGCACATCTAGTCCACTGCAGTTAATACACCGTCATAGTTCGCGATGAAACTTGCCTGGACCAGCCTGAGCGCGTGGCTTGATGATGATCTGATCGAGATTGACGTGTGACGGTCGGGATGCGACGAAACCTATAACTTCCGCGACGTCCTCTGCGACCAGGGGAGTGAAGCCTTCGTACACTTTGGCTGCTTGGTCATTGTCACCGTCGAAGCGAACCAATGAAAATTCGGTTTCGACTGCGCCCGGCGCAATCTCCGTTAGCCGAATCGGCTGACCCAACAACTCGTCACGCAGCGTTCTGTGCAGCACGCCTTCGGCATGTTTGGCGGATGTGTAGCCCGAACCTCCTGCGTAAATTTCGAGCGCAGCAATGGACGTCACGGTCACGATGAGCCCATCCCCAGATGCTGCGAGTTTGGGGATCAGCGCTTTTGTCATACGCAACGTGCCGAGGACGTTTGTTTCCCACATCCACCGCCAGTGATCCAGGTTCGCGTTTTGGACCGTGTCGAGTCCTTTTGCGCCGCCTGCATTGTTCACAAGCACATCGACGCGGGGTAGTGCCTGGGCGAAAGAGGCGACGGACTCGTCATTGGTCACGTCGAGGGGGAGTGCAGTCCCGCCGATGTCGTTCGCGAGGGCCTCAAGGCGGTCAATCCGCCGTGCGCCTACCACGACGTGAAAGCCGAGATTGGACAGGCTTCGGGCTGTGGCGTCACCAATTCCCGAACTTGCACCGGTAACGACAGCGATACGTGAATTAGCAGGAATCGTCATGCGGCCGATCTTAGTGGCGTCAACTACGATGATGCGCGGTAGCAGCAGCGCGCGGTGAGGCCAGTTGCCGCTACGGTTGGGGCATGAGTGCGGTGTATCAAGTCTCTAGCAGTGATGGCACCAGAATTGTGTATCGCGTTACAGGTGATCGTGCCTCTCCACCGTTGTTGCTGGTGCACGGTTGGGCGCAATCGTCACAATGCTGGGGACCGGACCTCATCACGCTGCTGTCGGAGACGTTTCGGGTGATCGCGATTGACCTTCGTGGTCACGGGTATTCCGACGCCCCGCACGCGGCTTACAGTGATTCGACACTGTGGGCTGACGATATCGCCGCCGTTCTAGCTCGTGAAAACGCGCACAGTGCAATGGTGGTTGGCTGGTCGTATGGCGGTCTGGTGATCTGCGACTATCTGGCCGAACGGGGCTGCGCGGACATTTCTGGCGTCGTCTTTGTTGGTGCGATTACTAGCATCGGGCGGGACTGCCCCGGCGGAGCGATCGGTAGCGCGATGCGCAACGTCATTCAAGGTGGGCTATCCGCCGTGCCTAGCGAAGCGATCCGCGCTTTGGGTAGTTTCGGCACTGCGCTCGTTCCGACGGAACGAACGGATTTGGGCCCGATGCAGCAAGCCCTCTTCGGAACGAGTTTATGTACACCGCCACACGTCCGTACCGCGCTGTTTCGACGTCACGTGAATCACGACGCAACACTGGGCAGCCTCACTATCCCGGCGCTGTTCATTCACGGCACCAACGATCAATTTGTTGATATCAACGCGTCGCGCCATGGGGTAACTGTGGTGCCGAAGTCCCAGCTTAGTGAGTGGGAAGGTGTTGGGCACGCCCCGTTCCTCGAAGACCCAGTGCGCTGTGCGGAAGAAATTCGCGCTTTTGCGAGTTGTGACTAGAAGAGAACTGAGTTGCACCTCTGTGGCCTCAGACTTCGTATTGCGTGACCAGATAGGGCAGGATGGGCCGAGTGATTTCTCGATGTACGAGCGCCGACGACGATGCGGTTGCGCGTGAAGCACGTGATGTGACCGGCTTGAACGCGCCTGACATTCGGCGTGTGGCGGTAATTTCAGTTCATACCTCGCCGCTTGCTCAGCCCGGTACAGGCGATGCCGGAGGCATGAACGTCTATGTGTTGGAAACAGCCAAAGAACTTGCTCGCAGAGGAATACTGGTCGACATTTTCACGCGTGCGACATCGTCGCTCGACCCGCATTCGGTGGAGGCCGCGCCTGGGGTGACAGTGCGCAACATTGTGGCCGGACCGTTTGAAGGATTAGGCAAAACGGATTTGCCGAGCCAGATGTGCCCTTTCACTGCAGCTGTCTTACGTGAGGAAGCGTCTCACGAACCGGGGCACTACGACCTCATTCATTCGCACTATTGGCTTTCCGGCCAGGTTGGTTGGCTCGCCCGTGACCGTTGGGGAATTCCTTTGGTCCACACGGCGCACACGCTCGCGGCGGTGAAGAACGCGTCGCTTGCCCACGGTGATGTGCCGGAACCGCTTGCGCGACAGGTCGGCGAGCAGCAGATTGTCAATGAGTCTGACCGGTTACTCGTCAATACCGACGAAGAGTCTCAGCAGTTGCAGCATTTTTATCACGCTGATCCACGGAAAATTGATATCGCAGCTCCCGGTGCGGACCTCGCGCAGTTCACACCAGGCGACAAACTCCAGGCGCGGAAAACGCTTGGGATTGATCCTGCGGAGAAGGTCATTGCTTTCGTGGGCCGCATTCAACCGTTGAAGGCGCCTGACGTGCTCCTGCGAGCCGTCGGTGCGATGTTAGATGCTGACGACACTGTGCCGGTGCGGGTTTTAATCGTTGGTGGAACTTCCGGAACGGGTCAGCACGGTTACTCGCTGGATGCGATCGCCCACGAGGTCGGTATCGAGGATCGCGTGACGTTCCTCCCTCCACAACCGGCCAAAGACCTGGTGACGGTATATCGAGCTGCAGACGTTGTGGCAGTGCCTAGCTATTCGGAGTCATTTGGGCTTGTTGCTCTTGAGGCACAAGCGTGCGGCACCCCCGTCGTTGCCGCGCACGTTGGCGGGTTGGGCGTAGCTGTTGCCGACGCGGTGTCAGGACAGCTAGTCGATGGGCACGATGTGCACGACTGGGCTTCGGCGCTGCGTGAGATTGTGGGCAACGACGAATTGCGTGCCCGCTACGCGCACGCTGCACCGATCCATGCGGCCCAGTTTTCTTGGGGACACACCGTCGACGCTCTGGTCGAATGCTATCGGCGGGCCTTAGGTGCCGCGGTGCCTCCGAGCAGCCAGTTAACGCCACGACGCGTTGCAGGGCGGGCGCGAGTGTTGCGCCGCAAGCGAAACTACAGTCGCGCCCACACCCTCGGCGGCTAAACATTGGTGATGCATGGCACTCTGGAAGGGGCACGACCAATTCCGTGAGGAGAGCGCTGCATGTCTGATGATGTCACCGGATCGTTGCAGGTCATTGAGGAAACTCTGACCTCCAGAGGTATCGACTACGAGTTGCGCGGCGACAAGCACATTGTTGTTGAGCTTCCTGGGGTGCGAAAGCTAAAGACGACGTGTTTGCTAACCCCTTCAACGCACGGCGTGCGCATTGAGGCTTTTGTTTGTCGTCATCCTGATGAAAATGAGCCCTCCCTACACCAGTACCTACTGCAACGGAACCGTCGCCTGTATGGCGTCGCGTACACGGTCGACCGCAGTGGAGATATCTACCTCGTAGGAAGAATGTCCCACCATGCGGTGACGCCAGATGAAATCGACAGAATTTTGGGTCAAGTGCTTGAGGCGGCGGACAGCGACTTTAATGTGCTGCTCGAAATTGGCTTCATCACGTCGATTCGGCGGGAATGGGCTTGGCGCGTGTCGCGGGGGGAGTCGCTGGCGAACCTGCAGGCGTTTAAGCACCTGATTAAAGACGACGACAGTGAGAGCGCTGAACCTCAGTCGTCTGTCAACTGATGTTAAGTCGGCGGTGATAGCGTGAGCAACATCACGCACATGTCATACCCGGCCTGACAGGAGCGCCATGAGCTTTCGAAGTCCATTTCCCGACGTAGAGATTCCGAACCAAGGTGTGTACGACTTCCTGTTCGGTTCCATCAGCGATGCCGAACTTGAAGTTCCCGCATTTATTGACGGACCTTCGGGGCAGGTAATGACCTATGGCCAACTGATCGCTCACATTAATGGTGTAGCAGGCGCTCTAGCAGCTCGCGGCGTGAAACCCGGGGACGTGGTGGCGTTGCACTCGCCCAACATTCCGGCTTTTGGCGCGGTGTTTCACGGCATCTTGCGTGCAGGCGCCACCGCCACGACGGTGAACGCCCTGTACACCGCCGATGACATCGCCAATCAACTGAACGACTCCGGTGCGGTATTGCTATTCACGGTGTCACCACTGTTGCCACAGGCAGTCGCAGGCGCTGAAAAAGCAGGCTTGGACGCATCTAAAGTAATTGTTCTCGATGGTGCACCTGGCCACGAATCGCTGCGGGATCTACTGACCGAAGGCGCACCCGCACCCACAGTGACGTTTGATCCAAGTGAACGACTTGCGGTTCTCCCGTACTCCTCAGGCACGACGGGCCGCCCCAAGGGAGTGATGCTGACGCACAAGAACTTGGTGGCAAACGTCAGCCAAACCAACGGGCTCATCGGCGGGAAGCCGCAACGGATACTTGCGGTTCTGCCGTTCTTTCACATCTACGGAATGACAGTTCTCCTGAACTTGGCATTGCTCAACCGCTCCACATTGGTGACGATGCCGAAGTTCGATCTGGATGAGTTCCTACGCATCTCATCTGAGCACAAGTGCACGCAGATCTTCATCGCTCCGCCCATCGCGGTAGCCCTCGCTAAGCACCCCGCGGTCGACTCGGTAGACCTGTCCAGCGTGGAACTCGTTTTCTCCGGCGCTGCGCCCCTCGATGCGAATCTCGGTCACGCGGTCGAAAAGCGACTCGGTTGCATTGTTCGCCAGGGGTATGGCATGAGTGAAATGAGCCCCGTCAGCCACCTCATTCCACTTGATCGTGCGGACGTGCCACTCGACTCGGTTGGCTTCACAATCCCGAACATGGAATGCAAACTGGTCGATCCTGTTTCGGAGAAGGAGATTCCCGTTCCCGAATCCGGCGTGAGTGAAGCTGGTGAGTTGTGGTGCAAAGGCCCTAACGTCATGCCTGGGTACCTAAACAACGCGCAGGCGACTGCTGAAACGATCACCGACGACGGATTCTTACGCACCGGTGACATGGCGACTGTGAGTGCCGAAGGGGTTGTGACAATCGTTGACCGGTTGAAGGAACTCATCAAGTACAAGGGCTATCAGGTGCCCCCAGCCGAGCTTGAAGCGCTGCTGTTGTCGCACCCCCAGATCGCTGATGCTGCCGTAATCGGGGTCATTGATTCCGAGGGAGAAGAAGTTCCAAAGGCTTACGTCGTGCAGCAAGCAGAGGCAGGGCTGACCGAAGACGACGTGATGGAGTTTGTCGCGGCTAAGGTCTCGCCACACAAGAAGGTGCGCGCTGTCGAGTTCATCGATGTCGTTCCCAAATCTGCCGCGGGGAAAATCCTGCGGAAAGATCTGCGCGCGCGTGAAGCTGCTGCCCAGTAAATTGTGTGCTTGCGATCAACTTTGAGGACCACGCAAGACGTCACCACCTAGCGTGCAAGGATAAAGGCATGACTATCGGAACCCTCGTTTTGCTTCGGCACGGCGAAAGTGAATGGAATGCGCTCAACCTGTTCACCGGTTGGGTGGATGTACACCTGACTGAGAAAGGCATGGGTGAGGCGAAAAGAGCTGGCGAACTGCTCGTCGAACATGGAGTGACGCCAGATATCTTGTACACCTCGCTGCTACGGCGTGCGATCACCACAGCGCATGTGGCCCTCGATGCCGCTGATCGTCTGTGGATTCCAGTGGTACGCGACTGGAGGCTCAACGAACGGCACTACGGCGCGCTGCAAGGCAAAAACAAAGCGCAAGTTAAAGCCGAGTACGGTGATGACCAATTCATGATGTGGCGTCGTAGCTACGACACTCCGCCGCCGCCGATCGAGTCGGGCACCGAATATAGCCAGGACAGCGATCCCCGGTACGCACACCTTTCCGATGCCCCATTGACGGAGTGCCTCCTTGATGTGGTTAAGCGGTTCATTCCGTATTTTGAGGAAACAATTGCGAAGGATCTGAAAGCGGGAAAAACAGTTCTTGTCGCGGCGCATGGCAACTCATTGCGCGCCTTGGTTAAACACCTCGACGGGATCTCAGATGCCGATATTGCACAACTGAACATTCCAACTGGAATTCCGTTGGTGTATGAGTTCGATAATGATGATCTAACTCCTCGCAAGATTGGTGGCACATACCTAGATCCCGATGCGGCAGCGGCGGGGGCTGCGGCAGTAGCTGCCCAGGGTAAGTAAAAAGCCGGGCAAGCCGGGTAAGTAGGAGGCTGTAGGTAGCGTCGCGGTTAACAGACGGCGAACATACGTCGCGCACAGTGTGACATGCATTAGAAGTCGCGCACGATATTAGGGTGTTTGTTCAATCACCCGTACGATTCGAAACGTGACGATTCTCCAGGCACTGGTGCTCGCATTGTGCGCGGCAGCTATCGGCGGCATTGCCGGTTCGCTGATTAATTCGCGACTGCAAAGCCAGGCTGAGGGGTCCCGCGAAAAAGAAGACTCATTGACCGTGTCGCAGGTACTTGATCTCGTTGTCACTTCTTCCCCCATCGGTATCGCAGTCATTGACGAGTACCAACACGTTCTGCTGTCGAATGAACGCGTGGAACAACTCGGAGTCGTGCGCAACCACCTTCTTGACGAGCGCGCCTGGGTGGCAACAAAGAAAGTTTTTGATACCAGCGAAAGTGTCGATTTTGACCTTTCAGCAAAAACGCGAACTTTGGCGCGGGGCGCCGTTGCAGTGCGTGGACATGTGCACTTACTCCACGAGGTGGATCCGCGCATTGCAGTAATCTACGCAGAAGACGACTCGGAGCAGGTTCGCATGGAGGCGACCCGGCGGGACTTTGTCGCTAACGTCAGCCACGAACTTAAAACGCCAGTAGGGGCCATTAGTTTGTTGGCAGAGGCTTTACTGGAATCAAGCGATGACCCAGAATCTGTGCGTCATTTTGGTGCGAAGATGCACCATGAAGCTAACCGGCTGGGCAACATGGTCAGTGAACTCATCGCACTGTCGAGACTTCAAGGCGCGGAAAAGTTGCCTGACCTTGACGTTGTCGACGTCGATGAGATCGTGAGCGAAGCCCTAGAGCGTGCCGCTGTGTCGGCCGATGCTGCGGATATCACCATCACTACTGACTTTCCCAGTGGGCTTGAGGTCTTGGGTGACCGCACACTTCTGGTGACGGCGCTTTCTAACCTTTTGTCGAATGCAATTTCGTATTCTCCCTCGAACACTCCAGTGACAATTAGTCGAAACTTCCGTGGCAACAATGTTGAAATCAGTGTCACGGACCGCGGAATTGGAATTGACCCCGAATATCATGAGCGTGTGTTCGAGCGGTTCTTTCGCGTCGACAAAGCGCGATCTCGCGCCACGGGTGGAACGGGTCTCGGGTTGGCAATCGTCAAACATGTAGCGGCTAATCACAATGGATCGATACGAATGTGGAGTCGGCCTGGAACTGGGTCAACATTCACGCTTGTTCTGCCTGCATATTTTGAGGCTCCGGAATTACCGGAGAGCACGAATCCTGGGAATTCCCCAGCGGAACGAAGAGAGGACCTACGCCGGTGACTAAAGTTCTGATCGTGGAGGATGAAGAATCGTTGGCCGACCCGCTAGCATTCTTGCTCCGCAAGGAAGGTTTCGAGGTCACCATTGCTGTCGACGGGCCGTCTGCTCTCGAGTCGTTCGATAACGACGGTGCAGACATCGTGCTACTCGACATCATGCTGCCTGGCATGAGCGGAACTGAAGTGTGCAAACAGTTGCGCTCCAAGTCTGCTGTGCCCGTGATCATGGTGACGGCTCGTGACAGCGAAATCGACAAAGTGGTGGGCCTCGAAATCGGTGCAGACGACTATGTCACCAAGCCGTATTCATCACGTGAACTGATTGCTCGCATCCGAGCTGTACTTCGTCGCGGGTTCGAACCAGAAGCAGAGATGTCGAGTGACACTGTCCTTGAGGCGGGGCCGGTGCGCATGGACGTTGATCGGCACATCGTGCAGGTCGGCAGCAGCGCCATCACGTTGCCGCTGAAAGAGTTCGACCTACTTGAGTATCTGTTGCGCAATAGTGGTCGAGTCCTGACTCGGGGGCAACTCATCGACCGCGTGTGGGGCGCCGACTACGTCGGAGACACCAAAACTTTGGATGTGCACGTCAAGCGACTGCGCTCCAAGATCGAACAGGATCCGGCCAAGCCGCGCCACCTTGTGACAGTTCGTGGGCTTGGGTACAAGCTCGAACCTTAAGCGGTGGCGTTTTTCGTTGCAGGGTGGATGGCGATCAGCCCGAGTTGTGAGCGACGGCGGCACAACTCGGCAAGTTCGTTGTAGGCGTCAACTCCGACAAGGGCGCGGAGCTCTGCTGCCATCGACTTCCACACGGGTTCACTACCGACATGTGCGTCCGGTGATGACGTGCACCACCACGTGAGATCTTCGCCGCCTGGGCCCCATCCTCGGCGGTCGTATTCGCTCAACGTGGTTCTGAGAATCTGTTCCCCGTCGGGACGGTCAACCCATTCTTGAGTACGACGAATGGGTAATTGCCAGCAGACGTCTGGTTTGACGTCGACGAGGTCTTGTCCGGTGCGCACGGCCATATGGTGCAGTGCGCAGCCAACACCGCCGTGGAATCCTGGGCGATTGAGGAAGATGCATGCCCCATCGAAGCGGCGCGTGCGCAACGCTTCTTCACCGTCGAGTTCGTCGAGTTCAAAGATGTCGAACTCAGTTCCCGAAGCGTCAATGGCTTCGGACATCAGCTCCCAGTCGTCCTCCGTAAGGTCGCCCACAGCGTCGATTACGCGGTCGCGGTCTTCGTCGTCCGCAAGGAAAGCGCCGTGGGTGCAGCAACCGTCTGAGCCGCGTCCTTCGACGATTCCCTGACAACTTGGCGTGCCGAAAACACACGTCCATCGGGACAGGAGCCACGTGAGGTCCGCCGAAATCACATGCTCACTGTTAGCGGGGTCGACGAACTCGATCCACTCGCGAGGAAAATCGAGGGCTACCTCAGGCGCCGGGGCTGGCGTCTGGTCTGCCGAAGAGAGAGGGTGCTTCACAGCCTCCGACGGTAGCGGTATAGCGTTGACTATGTGCGCTTAGGGGTCCTCGATGTGGGAAGTAATACGGTTCATCTGCTGATGGTGGATGCTCACAGGGGTGGGCATCCGACTCCGATGAGCTCTACTAAGGCTGTTCTGCGGCTGTCGGAACAGATCGATAAGAACGGAAACTTGACCAATAAGTGCGCCGAAAGCCTGGTCGACACGGTCAAAGAGTTTTCCGGTATCGCCACTTCGTCGGGTTGCGAACAATTCATGGCTTTCGCGACTTCCGCGGTGCGTGATGCGGGGAACTCTGAGGAAGTTCTTGATCGTGTCCTGAAGGAAACTGGGGTCACTCTTGAAGTGCTACCTGGTGAGGATGAGGCCCGACTAACCTTCCTCGCGGTGCGCCGCTGGCACGGCTGGAGCGCGGGGCGGATACTCAACCTCGACATCGGCGGTGGATCGCTGGAAATCTGCAGCGGCATTGACGAAGACCCTGATGTTGCGCTGTCTCTCCAGCTTGGTGCTGGCAGATTGACGCGGGATTGGCTGCCAGAAGATCCACCCGACCGGCGTCGCATTTCGGTCTTGCGCGACTGGCTAGATGCGGAACTGCAAGACACGGCCAAAGTCGTCAAAGAAGCGGGCAAAGCTGACTTGGCAGTAGCGACGTCGAAGACGTTCCGGTCTCTTGCCAGGTTGACGGGCGCAGCGCCAAGTTCTGCTGGCCCACGTGTCCGGCGCACACTCACCGCCACAGGTTTGCGACAAATTATTGCTTTTATTTCGCGAATGACGGCTGCTGACCGCGCGGAACTTGAAGGGGTAAGTTCAGATAGGGCGCCGCAAATAGTTGCGGGTGCGCTAGTTGCTGAGGCAAGCATGCGGGCACTGGGTGTGGATAGCGTCGACATCTGCCCTTGGGCTTTGCGCGAAGGGTTGATCCTGCGCAAACTCGATACCGGTTTGGATGGCGTAACGAAAGGCAAGTGAGAACCGTGACAAGTCAACACAGGATCCGCGTTGGGTTGTCGACCGCGTCGGTGTATCCGCAAAACACTGAGGCGGGTTTCCGGTACGCGGCCGAAGTTGGCTACGACGGTGTTGAAGTAATGGTGTGGCTGGAGTCCGTGAGTCAGGAATTTTCGGCACTGCGCGCCTTGTCTAAAAAGTATGGGATTCCGGTGCTGTCGATTCACGCACCGTGCTTGCTGATTTCGCAGCGAGTGTGGGGGAGTGATCCAGTCTCGAAGCTTGACCGGTCAGCTCAGTTGGCATCCGACCTCGGCGCTGAGACCGTCGTTGTGCACCCGCCGTTTCGTTGGCAGCGCCGGTACGTCGAGGGGTTCCAGGAGCAAACATGGCGGCTTGAACGCGACACCGGGGTGAAGCTAGCGGTGGAAAATATGTTCCCGATGCGCGCCGATCGATTTTTTGGTCGGCGTACCCGCTCCGCTGAGCGGATGAAGGAGCGTGGGGGGCCGGGCCCAGGGTTGACTGCATTTGCGCCGTCGTATGACCCGACAGACATTGACCACCCGCACTACACGCTCGACCTATCTCATACCGCCACCGCGGGCACGGATGCGATGGAACTTGCTGCGAGAATGGGCGACCGACTTACGCACATTCACTTGGCGGACGGACGTGGGGCGTCCATCGATGAACACTTGTTGCCGGGCCATGGGACGCAGCCGTGCGCGGAGCTGTGTCAGCAACTCGCGGTGCAGGGGTTCACTGGGCAAGTGATTCTTGAGATCAGTACGAAGCATGCGCGCACAGCTGCGGAGCGCTCGTTGTTGCTGTCTGAGGCGCTTCAGTTTGCGCGAACGAACCTCGAGGTGGGAGTGGGACCAACCGTCGGCGAGGACGGCATTCAGAAGCCTTAGCGTGTTCATTTCGCGGCTGCCCGGCAGTCGTGGCACGCTACACGCCATGACGAATATTGCTGTTATTGGCGGAGGTCGAATCGGTGAGGCGCTTATTGCAGGTCTTCTGGCCTCAGGTCGCGACCCGCGAACGGTGTTTGTTTCTGAAAAATCTAGCGAACGCGCTACGCAGCTTTCCCGACGGTTTGGTATTCGCACCTTGTCTGCCCGCGACGCTGCCGAGGCCGCGGACACCATCGTTGTTGCGGTGAAGCCGGGCGATGTCGAATCTGCGCTGTCCGAGATTGGTGACGTCTTTGAATTGAGCGACAACGACAAGGTGGTTGTTTCGCTTGCCGCCGGTTTGTCGACGTCCTGGTTGGAGTCCAAAGTTCCAGCAGGTACCGCTGTGGTGAGGGTTATGCCGAACACTCCGATGCTCGTCGGCAAAGGGATGTGCGTGGTGTCAGCCGGTCGCTACGCCACCGATGAGAACGTGGCCTTTGTGTCGGAATTGCTTGAACCGGTCGGTCGGGTTGCTGTGATGGCTGAATCAGCATTGGACGCTGTGACAGCGGTATCAGGGTCGGGACCGGCGTATTTTTTCCTCATGGTGGAGGCCATGGTTGATGCGGCGGTGGCCCTTGGGTTGCCGCGCCCAGCGGCAATGGAGCTGGTGGTGCAAACATTTCTCGGGTCTGCGGAGATGTTCCTTGCCGAAGAGAAGCAGACCGGAACTCTTCCCAGTGCTGTCGCGTCTGAGCTGCGCTACGCCGTGACGTCTCCAGGCGGCACTACGGCCGCGGCTCTTGCGGAGTTTGAGCGGCAGGGGTTCCGCGCGGCAGTTCTTGATGCGCTCGGAGCTGCTCGAGATCGTTCGGTGAAGCTTGGCGAGCTGTACTGATCCCAAATTGTGGGAGTGGGATTTTTGGTGCGGTGAACTGTAACCGTTAGCGGCACTCTGTGATCGCCACACTTTCAGGATCAAGGTTCGCTGAGCTTAGGCACTCCCGTCGCTTTATGCACATGAGTCCCGCTAAACTCATTGCAGCACGTAGGTGTCAACACTGCCGGAGGGGAAGCCGGTGGCGCCGGGCGTGCTGGAGGTGAAAATAGTATGGCTACAGATCTACCCCCAACGGGGCCCAACACTGGTGGAAGTGACAACACTGTGACTCAATCAGTTTTCGGCTCCACGCAGTTTCTTACTGTCGCCGAGGTCGCATCCCTTATGCGGGTCTCCAAGATGACGGTTTACCGACTTGTGCACAGTGGTGAGTTGCCTGCCGTACGTGTCGGCCGTTCATTCCGTGTGCACGCAAAAACTGTGCACGACTACTTGCAAACTTCGTACTTTGATGTGAGTTAACCCCGCACGAGTCGGCCTAAAAGGTCACAAATGTGGTGGTGAAAACGCCAAAACGACCGGCGGTTAACAGATCGGCTTCGATCAGCGGTAATATGGACCCTCGGCGCGTCGGCTGGCTGGCCATCGATGATTGGTTCGGTGACTCCGGCAATCATCGGTCAGCACGTTTGGCGCTGGCCGGCAGGTAGCTCGATGCGTGGCAAAGCCTGTCCGCAGATGACGTCAAGCAGAACGAGGGGCACCCAATATGGGTTCAGTGATTAAGAAGCGACGGAAGCGTATGTCGAAGAAGAAGCACCGCAAGCTTCTTCGCAGGACTCGGGTGCAGCGTCGCAAACTTGGTAAGTAGCGAGGGCTAGGCGTTTCAACCGTAAACGCCTAGTATTTTCGCTTACCGAACGGTGCCATGTGTGCCCGTCACGATGAACTCGTGGCGGGCACCGGTATTTGTGCACCAAAATTGCAATTTGTCGGCATTTCTCTAGGTGTGGCGATTGTCGACGCCGGTGATGCGGCACTAGGGTAGACGAGGTGGACACGATGGTTGAAGAGCGTGGGCTCGTGGCAGAACGCGATACTCGCGTTGAGTCTGACCCGCCGAACCATCATGCCTCGATATCGGGTGACGACGCTCAAGCTGACCGCGAACCTAGCAGCGGTGAGTCAGGGTCAAGCAAAGGCGAGGAGCCAAGTGCCCCGCGTGTAGTCCTCGTCACGGGTGCGAGCCGTTTTCTTGGTGGGTTCCTCACCGCGAAGTTGGCGCAAAATCCAAATATCGAACGAGTGATTGCCGTCGATGCGGTTCCGCCGTCAAAAGATATGCGTAGACGAATGGGGCGCGCCGACTTTGTCCGTGCCGATATCCGGAACCCGCTGATCGCCAAGGTGGTGCGCAACGCAGAAGTCGACACGGTGGTTCACCTGTCGATGTCGCCGCACCCTTCACGGTCAGGTGGCCGGGCCGCAACCAAAGAGATGAACGTCATCGGCGCGATGCAGCTTCTCGCGGCGTGTCAGAAGTCGTCGCACGTCAAACAAGTAATTTTGAAATCTTCGTGGAACATCTACGGGTCGAGCGCGAAGGACCCTGCGATGTTTACGGAGGAGATGAGCGCACGCAAGCCCCCCAAGGGTGGCTTCGCCCGTGACTGCCTTGATGTCGAGGGCTACACCAGGGCGCTCGGTAGGCGCCGACCGGACATTGCGACGACGATTCTTCGACTAGCTCCAATTATTGGTCCGCGGTTGGAAACTGAACTCACGCGCTATCTGTTGCAACCAGTCGTTGCGACGATTTTCGGCCGTGATCCACGACTCCAGTTGCTGCACGAGGAAGACGCTCTCGCAGCGTTCGAGCGCGCAACCTTGGCTGGTTCCGCTGGCACCTTTAATGTCGCGGCCGATGGTGTTATCGCGCTGTCGCAGGCCATTCGTCGCGCGGGCGGCGTACAAATGCCGATTGTGACACCGGCGTTCCCGCTTGTGTCTGGCGTTCAGAAGCGGCTTGGGTTGCACGACTATGCCAGTGACCAATTGGATTACCTCGTCTACGGTTGTGGACTAGACACCACCCGTATGCGAGAGAAGCTAGGTTTTACTCCGCGGTGGACCACGCTTCAGGCATTTGACGATTTTCTGCGAAGTCGTAAATCTACGAGGATCGTGGATCCGGATTCTGTCCGACGTCTCGAATCAAAGGTAGTCGCCGCTGTAGCGCGGTGGGCATGATGCAAAGGGAGACTGCAGGCATGGCGAAAGTGATTCCGCTGCACGGTGACGGAATGGGTCGCCGGTCAGCTGCGCCTGACTCCACGGGGGTGGGCGATGACCTGATCAAGCACCACCCGCCGACCCCTGATGATTCCGATGACTCTCAGCCATCTCCAGACGGTGAAACTTCGTACACGGGCGCGGATTACTCTGCTGAGCATTTCGACGACTCCGCAGACAACTCGGACGCGGACAGCGCAGAACCTGCACCGGCTGACGAAGGCATGTTTGCGCTCCCAATTCCGCTTCCCCTTGGCGGTGTTCGCAGCAAGATCGCGGTCCAGGTGGCAGAAACTGCGGCGTTTATGCGCAGGCGCGTCACCGGCGATTACGAGATTGATGAGTTCGGTTACGACGAGCACCTCAACGACAATGTTTTGCTGCCGCTCCTACGGCCACTATTCGACAAGTGGTTCCGTGTTGACGTCAGCGGCATCGAACACCTGCCTGAGCACGGCGCCGCCCTGATTGTGGCTAACCACGCGGGTGTTGTGCCGATTGATGGTTTGATGACGTCCGTTGCCGTGCATGACCGCACTCCAGGGCATCGGCCCATGCGGATGCTCGCTGCAGACTTGGTTTTCGATATGCCAGTCGTGTCGACTGTGGCGCGCAAAGCGGGTCACACACTCGCCTGTAACCCCGACGCTGAGAGGCTCCTCCGCAAGGGTGAATTGACAGCCGTGTTCCCCGAGGGGTTCAAAGGCATTGGCAAGCCCTATTCCGATCGATACAAGCTTCAGCGATTTGGGCGTGGTGGGTTCGTTTCCGCAGCGCTGCGCACGGGCGCTCCGATCATTCCATGCTCGATCGTCGGTTCTGAGGAAATCTATCCGAAGATCGGCGACTTCAAAGCCTTGGCTCGACTACTCGGTATTCCGTACTTTCCGATCACGCCGCTGTTCCCGCTTCTCGGTCCTGTGGGCATGATTCCGTTGCCTACAAAGTGGCACATCGTTTTCGGTGAGCCCATTGACACCAGCGAGTTCGGTCCAGCATGCGCCGAAGACCCAATGGTCGTTTTTGATCTCACAGACCAGGTGCGTGAGACCATTCAGCAAACGCTGTATCGAGTCCTCGCCAACCGGAGGAACATCTTCCTAGGCTGAAATGCTTTTCCTAGGTCTGAGCGGACCTGGGCCGTCACCGGTACTTGTCGCGGCGACTCGCAATCGCGGCGACGGTACCGCCTAGGGCGCCCAACGCGAGGGCTGTGGGGATTCCAATCTTCGCTGCTTTGCGCCCTGTTCGGAAGTCACGAATCTCCCAGTTGCGGTCTTTCGACACCGCACGTAGATCAGAGTCTGGGTTGATGGCAACTGCAGTACCCACCGCTGTCAGCATGGGCATGTCGTTGAAGCTGTCTGAGTAGGCAGTGCAACGTCGCAAATTTAGGCCTTCGCGCGCCGCGAGTCCGCGGATGGCATGTGCTTTTCCTCTGCCGTGCAACAAGTCACCGACAAGTCGGCCAGTGAACTTTCCGTCTTCGCTTTCAAGGACAGTGCCTAGCGCACCCGTAAGCCCGAGTCGCTTGGCGATCACCTGAGCGAGTTCCACTGGGGTGGCCGTAACAAGCCACACTTGTTGCCCCGCGTCGAGGTGCATTTGGGCGAGAGCACGTGTTCCCGGCCAGATCTTATCCGCGATGAGCTCGTCATAGATTTCTTCGCCAAGCTGCGTGAATTCAGCGGTGGAGCGCCCTGCGATAAAGGCGAGCGCCTTCTCCTTGCCGCTTGCGACGTCGCGGCTGTTCTCTTTTCCTGTAATGCGGAACTTGATTTGTTGCCAGCCGAATGCGGCCATGTCTTTGACGGAAATGTAGTTGCGGCTTGCGAGCCCGCGCGCGAAGTGGATTGATGAGGCGCCGGACACCATGGTGTTGTCGACGTCAAAAAATGCTGCGGCGGTGAGGTCACGGGGGACAGTCGGGCGCTGTTCGGCTTGCGCTTCGTAGAGGGCGTAGGCCGCTTCGGCGCTCGCTTCACCTGCAATGTTGAGGCGCTTTTCTGCAGCGCTCATGCCGAAAGGCCGGTGCGCTTCCCAGTGGCTGCGCATCCACTCCGAGCTGGTGCTGAAGAACCTTGTACGGTCCGGCACGTTTTACCTCCCGCTTGAATCTCGTCCCTACACTAGCTGCCCCGACGGCTACGTACACATCAATAGAGGTGTGGGACGTCGCTGTCCAACATATCCTCTCGGCTGTGAATAATTCTTCTCTTCAAGGTGATGTTGGTGATCAGGCTACGGTGACATTGTTGAGCCGTGCCGGGTGTTCCGTTTGTGTCGTGGCGCGGGAACATCTTGAGAAACTGAGCGGTGAGCTCGGATTTGAGCTCGATGTGGTTGATGTCGATGAGCATGCGCTCCGAGATCCCGAGCTGCGGGAGGAATTTGGCGATCGTCTACCCGTGGTTCTTCTGAATGGCGTAGAACACAGTTATGGATCAGTCGACGAGCAGCGATTGCGCGCCGACCTGGCGATGTGAGGTTCACCTTATCGATTTGGGCAGGTCAGTGAAGTGGAGTGAACTTGGACGTCGCCGTGATCACCCGTTACCGTTAGATAAAGAGTGCTTCGGGTTTACTGTGGTGAACAGTGCATCCACTGGCTGGCAAGGAGCCTTCGAAGTGAGGGAAATCGTAAGTCCCTGGCAGCGTTTATGTCAGTTCGGAGCGAACACGCGACAATCGCTCCAACGAACTGAGTTCGTGGGCCATTGTCGCGTCGAGGAGTCGGAACGGTGATGCTGCTGTGAGTGTGCTGCTGCTCGGTGTGTCACATCGAAGTGCGCCCGTGCCAATTCTGGAGAAGGTGGCATTCCCCGACGGGGATCGCCCCAAGGCGCTCGACAAGATAATGATGTCCCCGCATGTGTCGGAAGCAATGCTTGTATCCACATGCAACAGGGTCGAAATTTACGCCGTCGTTGACGCTTTCCACGGTGCCCTAGCAGACCTCACCGCGCTTGTCTCTGAACATTCAGGCCTCGACCTGAATGAACTGACCCGCCATGCCTATGTGCACTACAGCGAAGCAGCCGTTGAGCACCTCTTTTCGGTTGCAAGCGGTCTTGACTCCATCGTGGTTGGCGAGCAGCAAATCCTCGGGCAGATTAGAAGCGCCTACGCGGAAGCTGACGAACACCAGGCCGTCGGCAGGACCCTCCACGAACTTGCCCAGCAGGCGCTGCGCGTCGGCAAACGGGTCCACACAGAAACGGGTATCGATTCCGCTGGGGCTTCAGTCGTATCAGTCGCCCTTGATCATGCCAGTCAGATCCACGGCGGATTGGTCGGACGCACCGCCACAGTGGTAGGCGCTGGTGCCATGGCTGGTCTTGCCGTTGCACACCTCATTCGTGCGGGTGTCACATCAATTCATGTGGCTAACCGCACGCTCGACAAGGCCGAAAACCTCGCAAGTACGGCACGCGAGAATGGCGCTACCGCCACGTCAAGCAACCTCGATGGGCTTGTCGACGCCATCAGTGCAGCTGACGTCGTAGTGACATGCACGGGCGCAGTCGGGGCGGTCGTTGAACTTGGTGACGTCCTCCAGGCCATGTCACAACGCATGCACCGCGATGTGGTGATCTGCGACCTCGGACTTCCACGCGACGTCGACACCGCTGTTGCTGAGTTGCCTGGCGTGCACATTCTCGACATGGAGACTCTGCAGCGCGATCCAGGTGCAGGCGCTGCAGCCGCGGACGCCGCAGCAGCTCGCAGCATCGTCGTCGGCGAGATTGCTACCTACTTGGAAAGCCAGCGTCTCGCTGAGGTCACTCCTACCGTGACGGCCTTGCGGCGCCGAGCGGCAGAAGTAGTCGAAGCGGAACTGATGCGGCTCGAATCGAAACTGCCCGCAATGCAGGACCGCGATCGAGCTGAAGTAGCGAACACCGTGCGTCGGGTAGTGGATAAGTTGCTGCACGCTCCCACAGTGCGAGTGAAGCAACTCGCAAGTTCGCCGGACGGTAGTAACTACGCGGAAGCTCTTCGCGAATTGTTCGAACTAAGCACGGGAGCGCCAGAAGCATTGTTATCAACGACGTTTGAAGCCCAGCCAGAGCGTCTGAAGGGCAGAACAGATGCCTGACCCGGACCGACCGCTCCGTATTGGCACTCGTGGAAGCATTCTCGCTCTGACCCAGGCTGGGACGGTACGCGATGCCATTATCGCTGAGGGCCACCCAGCTGAACTTGTTGTCGTCCGCACCGCTGGTGATGCATCAGCGGCACCAGTGGAAACCATCGGGGTCGGTGTTTTTACCGCTGCGCTTCGCGATGCACTAGCAGCTGGCGAAGTTGATATTGCAGTCCACTCGTATAAGGATTTGCCCACAGCGCAGGACCCGCGATTTGTGATCGCCGGAGTGCCCGCGCGTGAGGACCCCCGCGATGCCTTGATTGCACGCGACAACATGGTGCTCGGTGAACTTCCCACCGGCTCCAAGGTGGGCACCTCAGCGCCGCGGCGGGCGTCACAACTGCGCGCCCTAGGGCTTGGGCTAGACATCGTCCCGCTGCGCGGGAACATCGACTCACGAATTGGTCGTGTCACCTCTGGTGAGCTCGACGCAGTAGTGCTGGCCCGGGCAGGTCTGTCACGGGTTGGCCGGCTGTCCGAAATCTCGGAATCACTTGATCCGGTGCAGATGTTGCCAGCCCCAGCACAAGGTGCGCTCGCAATTGAGTGCCGCGTCGAGGACACCGATTTGGTAGCTCTTGTTGCTCGGCAGGATGATAGTGATACGCGCGCCGTTGTTGCAGCGGAGCGCACACTGCTCGCCGAACTTGAAGCTGGATGTACCGCACCTGTTGGAGCTCTTGCGGTCGTCGCAGAATCACTCGATGACCAGGGTGAAGTACATATGGAACTGTTCCTTCGGGCGTGCGTTGTCGCGCTTGATGGGTCCCACACCATTCGGGCATCCCGAACTGGGGCTTTGAACAAAGCCGTGGAAATCGGCCAAGAACTTGCCCGTGAACTGCTTGACTTAGGTGCACGGGATCTCATGCCGCTGACACAGGGTGCGGGCTTAAGTCCGCCAAGGCAATGATCCACCCCGCTAGCCCCGCGTCAACTTTGCGTATTGACTGGAGAATCGCCAATGAGCCGAGCGCGTAAGAGCACACCAGGTCGGGTCCTCTTCGTTGGATCAGGTCCTGGTGACCCTGCACTGCTTACATTGCGTGCAAAACAGGTCTTGGAAACGACAACGGTCGCGTTCGTTGACGCCGACGTGAGTGATGCGGTGACCGTACTGCTAGGCACTTGCCTGTCGTCTGAAGACCGCCGCGATGAAGGCGCCGACTTCACACCTGAGATCAAACCAGCCCTTGGCGACCCAGGCGAGGTGGCTAAAACCCTTGTGGCGGAAGCCCGCCGAGGGCACGACGTAGTTCGGCTCGTTTCGGGTGACCCGATGACCACTGACTCTGTGCTCGCTGAGATCACCGCAGTTGCTCGAACTCAGGTTAGTTTCGAAGTTGTACCGGGTCTGGCGCCGGGTGCGGTTGTTCCGGCGTATGCGGGCATGCCGCTCGGTGCGGGACATACAGAGGCGGATGTTCGATGCAACGTCGACTGGGCGGCTCTCGCGTCAGCACCGGGACCACTGGTGTTGCACGCCACGGCAAGCCACCTAGCAGAGGTTGCGAGCGCCCTCGTTGAGCACGGGTTGGCTCCACAAACTCCAGTTGCGGTCACCATCTGCGGAACTACGTGTAAGCAGCGCACCATTGAGGCAACGCTGGCGACACTTAACAACGCTGGGTCAGACTTGCAGGGTGCGCTCATCGTGACAGTGGGCAAAGTGGTGCAGTCGCGAAGCAAGATGTCGTGGTGGGAAACTCGAGACCTGTTCGGCTGGACGGTACTTGTGCCGCGCACCAAGCATCAGGCTGGCGAGATGAGCGATCGCCTCGTTAGCTACGGCGCCATTCCCATTGAGGTCCCCACCATTTCGGTTGAACCTCCTCGTAGCCCGGCACAGATGGAACGCGCCATCAAGGGGCTTGTGGACGGACGCTACCAATGGGTGGTCTTCACCTCTACCAATGCAGTGAAGGCTGTGTGGGAGAAGTTCGAGGAGTTCGGCCTCGACGCCCGAGCGTTCTCTGGCGTGAAGATTGCGTGTGTGGGCGAGGCGACGGCAGAGAAGGTACGGGCCTTCGGCATCATTCCGGAACTTGTTCCTTCAGGTGAGCAGTCAAGTTTGGGGTTGCTGGCCGACTTCCCGCCGCATGACGACGTGCTTGACCCGGTAGACCGCGTCCTGCTGCCACGCGCTGACATTGCCACCGAAACACTTGCTGAAGGCTTGCGTGAGCGTGGGTGGGAAATCGACGACGTCACTGCATACCGGACCGTACGTGCCGCACCACCCGCTGCCGAAATTCGCGAGATGATCAAGACCGGTGGGTTCGATGCCGTTCTCTTCACCTCGTCGTCGACCGTGCGGAACCTAGTCGGTATCGCGGGTAAGCCACACCAACGCACTATCGTGGCTTGCATCGGCCCAAAGACCGCGGAGACAGCGGTGGAATTTGGTCTGCGCGTTGACGTACAACCAGAAGTCGCGCAAGTGGGTTCGCTCGTAGACGCGCTAGCAGCACATGCTTCGTACTTGCGGGCTGAAGGTCTACTGCCACCACCTAAAAAGAGGTCACGCGCTCGGCGCTGACTCCCGACGCAGGTATTGTGCCGGGTACGACTGCCAAGGAAGGCCAATGTTTCCTGCGGACCGTCCGCGGCGATTGCGGACAACATCAGCGATACGCCGGTTGGTGGCTGAAACGGTTGTTCAGCCACGCCATTTAGTGCTGCCCATGTTTGTTGCCGACGGACTCGACCAGCCGCACCCCATTAGTTCGATGCCCGGCGTGCAGCAACACACCATGGACACTCTTCGGAGCGCCGCGGAGGAAGCGGTTCGCGCAGGTGTGGGTGGCTTGATGATCTTTGGTGTGCCGGCGGATGGCGACAAAGATGCATGCGGTGCGCAGGGCGCAGATCCGGATGGCATCCTGAACCGCGCATTGCGCGTACTACGCGAAGACCTTGGCGATGACACGGTCCTGATGGCGGACACCTGCCTAGACGAATTTACCGACCATGGCCACTGCGGCGTGCTCGCGGACGACGGCACCATCGACAATGACGCAACGCTGAAGCACTACGGAACACTGGCTGTCGCGCAAGCAGAAGCGGGAGCACATGTGGTTGCGCCGAGCGGAATGATGGACGGCCAGGTCGGCTACATCAGAGACGTTCTCGACGGCGCGAATTTTCACGATATTTCTATCCTCGCGTACTCCGCAAAGTATTCATCGGCGCTGTACGGACCATTTCGGGAAGCAGTGGGCTCATCACTGCAAGGGACACGGGCCAGCTATCAACAAGACTGCTCGAACGCCAGAGAATCGAGTCGCGAGGTTGCGCTTGATCTCGCCGAAGGCGCTGACATGGTGATGGTGAAACCCGCGATGATGTACCTAGACATCATTCGGCAAACCTCGGAACAGTCGGATGTACCGGTCGCTGCCTATCAGGTGTCCGGCGAATACGCGATGATCTCTGCAGCTGCGCAACGAGGATGGGTGGATCTAGACCGTGCGATAGTGGAATCGCTGACAAGCATCAAACGCGCCGGTGCCGATATAGTGCTCACGTACTGGGCAACGTATGCCGCGTCCATGTTCCGATCGTGACAGGATTTTTAACTCGTACCCATGAACTCACCTGAGCAGCACCCGAATCACCAGCACTCGAGTCATCAACATGAGGCGCACCGCGACGACTTTGTGAAGTCAAGCGGCAAGCGTCCGCGGCGTACTCCTCCGCACGATGTCATCACAGCATTTCAACTATGGCTTGGCATCCTCGCGCTAGGGATTGCGACAATTCCTGTTCGAGTCTTGCTTATGGTGCAGAACCTCGATGATTCGACTGCGGTTCTGCTCGAGCAAGTGGAGCAGCAAGATTCCCTGTCACTCACCGAAGAGCAGGCCCGCATGTGGGCGACTGTCGCTATCGGGGCTGTCGGGGTCATTTTTGTACTGATCTTTGGTGCGTTGTTGGTGGCGGCATTCGCGATGCGCGCGGGGCGTCCGTGGGCGAGAGTTGTTCTGACCGCGGTGGGCATCGTGCTTGTCGTGTTTGCGATCCCCGCGTTGTTTGCCGGTGGCCAGACTGGTGTTCTGCCATTTGTGGACTCAGCGCTAGGTCTCGTGCAGGCAGTGCTTGCGGTGGGTGCGATTATTGCAATGCACCGCGAAGAATCCAACCGTTACTTTGCTGGGGAGAAGAGACGTGAATCAGCCTGAGCTTCGTCCGACTGTGGTGTCGGCGGCATACTGGTTATGGTTTGCTGCTGCGGTCGTACTCATCCTGATGGGACTTGGATGGTTGTTCGTTGACGAAGCCACAATCTTGGCGGCGGACCCGAACTTCCAGAACCCCGGTCAGCTCGTTGACTTGATGCGCATGTACGGCGGAATCGCGCTTGTGTCGGCGGTCTTTGTTGCCTTCCTCGCTGGCCGTATGCGGCGTGGTGACGCACGCTATCGCCGTTCACTAGTCGCATTCTCAGTCGTATTGTCGATCTTCCAAATCATGTCAATCTGGCTCGTCGGGGCCGGTTTCTTCGCTATCGCAGTGGTAGCCCCCGTCGTAGCGGCCTCAATCCTCGTATACAGGCCCGCAGCAAAGTCTTGGTTTTCATGACTGCGAGCGGTGACGTGCTATTTGAGGAGCCGGGAGCGCGATGGAATTCGCTCCTTGCCATTCCCATCATGTGTGGCATTGGCATCATCGGCGAAATGATATTGCGGGGCCCGGTGCATTGGCTCGGGTGGGGTGTTGCCGGAACTGCCGTCGGACTTGTTTTCTGCTGGCAAATTTATGCCGCACGGACGTATGCGAGTGTCTCATTCGATGGCCACACACTGCGCCAGGGCACAAAAACTCTGCAGGTCGATGAGATAGCGGAAATCTTGCCACCTGAATCTGATACGACAGTCTCAAATAAGGTCGCAGACCGGTGGCTACTCGCGCCGCCGTTGGGGGATCTTCCAACCGTCCCCAAACGTCGTACCGGCATCGGGTTGGTGCTCCGTAGCGGCACCGTTACCCAGGCCTGGGCGAAAGATCACGAAACCTTGCGTACATTGCTGGCCGAATCTGTGGTGCAGCGCTAACTCCACCGAAAGTGGGTTTCGTCTCCGGGGCGAAGCTGGGCGACTGCATCGACATTGATGACGACGCCGATCACCGGATACCCGCCCGTCACTGGATGGTCGCGGAGGAACACCACTGGTTGACCGTCGGGTGGGACTTGTATTGCGCCGGGCACCATCCCTTCGCTGGGTAGTTCGTCAGTTCGCTGGCGCGTTAACTTGTGCCCATTGAGGCGTACTCCGACGCGGTTTGAGTCAGTGGACACGGTGTACGCCGTAGTGGTTAGGGCCCTAATTGCAGCAGGTGTAAACCACGTGGTGCGGGGGCTTGCAGCGACCAACAACGGTGCGGTGCGGTGTGGGTGCCATCGGTGGGGGAGAGAAGTGGCCGCTGGCCACAATGTTCCTTCGCTGGGGCCGATGCAGAGATGATCCCCGGACTTCACGACGGGTGGACCCAGTCCGGACAGGGTGTCGGTGCTGCAACTTCCCAACGTCCGCTCTGCGACGAAGCCACCGCGCACAGCCAAATAGTTGCGGCACCCGGCAGGGGGAGCGCCGATGCTGAGGACATCGCCCGTGTTCAGGACGAACGAATGATTGGCTGGGTGCGAGGTGCCGTTGATGGTCGCCGGGACAGTTGGTCCGGTGATGGCGCACAACATCGTTGAAGTTGCTTTCGCTTTGAAGCCACCGAGGGTGATCTCCACACACGGCGCGCGCTCAGTGTTGCCCACTAGCCGATTCGCAGCGGCGAAGGCTCCGTGGTCGGCTGCGCCAGACCAGGTCACACCATCCGCGCTGTGGCCTGGGCGCCCACCATCTTGGATGGTAGCGAAGGGGCCGGTGGTCAGAACTATCAAGGTCGCCGTCATTTTTGGGCCACAAACTTCACATGCATCCCGGGCTGCAAAAGCCCAGGTGGGTCCGCGTGGAGGTCCCACAATGTTTGCGTCGTGGTACCGATGATGTTCCATCCGCCCGGCGATGGGCGAGGATAGATGCCGCTGTAGTGCCCTGCGAGACCGACACTGCCTGCTGGCACTGTTGTGCGGGGCGTGGCCCGACGCGGAACGTGTAGCCGGGCATCGCCGCCAGTAAGGTACGCAAACCCTGGAGCGAAGCCGCTGAACGCTACGGTCCACTGGGTGCCAGTGTGGGCCTCGATGACCTCGTCGGTCGAAAGCCCGGTGTGGTGCGCCACGTCGGCTAGGTCGTCCCCGTCGTACGTCACGGAAATCGTGATCACACGTGGTGCGTCGGTGCGGGCTTCGGATGTGTCGTGGTCGCGCAAAGCATTCGTCAGGGTATCGGCGGTGACACGGGTGGCGTCATGGCGAACAAGTAGCGTGACCGCACCCGGAACGAGGTCGATGATTCCGGGCAGCTTCTGTTCACGTAATTGGCGGTATGCCTGGTGAACTCCGTCGAGGGTGTCACATTCGATGAGGTAGGCGTTGGGGCCCATCGCGGATATGCGCATCGGTGGTTCACCTCAGCAAAATGGGCGGATAGTGACACCGTTGTCGGTGAACGTGGCCCGGAGTTGATGTGCGATGCCTACCGAGTCTGGGGTGTCGCCGTGAACACAAATCGACTCGGCACTGATCGGTACAGGTGTTCCGCTTATCGAGGTGATGGTGCCGGAGGTGATGAGCGCAAGTGCGCGTTCGGCAATGGCGGTCTTGTCGTGGATAACGGCGTTTGGTTCGCGCCGCGACACCAGCGTGCCGTCTGCGTTGTAGGCACGATCAGCGAAGGCCTCAGGGACGGCGCGAATACCGGCTCGGGCAGCGTGATCGAACAATGCAGAACCAGGAAGTCCTAACAGTGGGAGGTCTGGGTTGTAGCGAGCAATCGCGCGTACGACTGCGGCTGCTTGCTCCTCGTGGTGCACAACGGTGTTGTAAAGCGCTCCGTGCGGTTTAACGTAACGGACGCTGCTCCCGGAAACCCGTGCGAGGCCGTCGAGGGCGCTGATTTGATACAAGACATCGGCTTCGAGGTCTTCGGGTGCTATGTCCATGAATCGTCGGCCAAAACCGGCGAGGTCGGGATAGCTGACCTGGGCCCCGATGCGCACATCGCGGGCAGCAGCGGATTCGCAGGTAGCCAGCAAGGTGCGTGGGTCACCTGCGTGGAAGCCGCAGGCTACGTTGGCGCTCGTGACCACTGTGAGCATCGCTGCGTCGTCGCCGAGCTTCCAGCTGCCGTAGCTTTCGCCAAGATCGCAATTGAGATCGATCATCGCCATAGTCACTACCGTTCCATACCTGGAATTCTTACGCAGCGGCGGCTGTGTTTACGCTGCTGCGGCAGTGGTCCGACTGCCAATGATTCGGCAGATCACGTAGATGACAAAGGCGATGCTGGTGACGAAGACTGACACCGGCACACCCGGCGCGAGGGAAAGAATGATTCCGCCGACGGCAGCCAGTTGGGCAAAAATGAGCGTGAAGATTGTGACTTTGAGTGGGTCTGCGGTGAGTCTGCCCGCTGCCGCCGCTGGGGTGACGAGGAGCGACAAGACAAGAAGCGCCCCGACGATTTGCACACCGATGGACACAGCAAGACCAACGAGCACTGCAAAAACGATGGAAAGCCCACGGACAGGTATGCCGCGAGCCGACGCCACCTCCGGGTCTGTGCTCGCGAACAAAAGAGGTCGGTAGACAGCCGCGAGTATCACCAGGACGACAACGGCGGTGCCAATGAGGAGCTGCAAACCGATGGTATTGACGGTGACGACTTGCCCAACGAGCAGGGCAAATTGGTTGACGGTGCGGTCCGGGTTGAGCCACAAAAACAGAACAGCAAGCCCTAGTCCAAATGACAAGATGACGCCGATGATCGCGTCGCGTTCGCGGGAACGCAACCCGAGGATGCCGAAAAGGAGAGCTGCGGCGATAGAACCAACGATGGCGCCGTAGCCGACGGAAATTCCGAGAAGGAGCCCGCCCGCGGCGCCCATGACGGAGAGTTCACTTGTGCCATGCACGGCAAAGGACATTTGTCGGCTCACGATGAGTGGACCGATGACACCTGCGAGCAGCCCAAGAATGGCACTAGCGATAATTGCATGCTGCACGAAGGAGCGGCTCAGTAAGTCTGCGGTGACAGTGAAGTCGAAGAATTTCACCCAAAAGTCGTACATTCTGCTCACTCCAGGTGGTGTTCTTGGCCCGCACGGCCAAGTACGTCGATGCTGTCGCCTGTCCCTACGACAACGAGACGATTGCGCACTTTGAGGACTTCCACGTCGGTGCGGTATAGCTCCGAAAGCACCTGCGACGTCATCACTTCGTTCGGGGGGCCGATTCGGAAACGACCGTCCACAAGGTAGAGAACCTTGTCCACCATATTGAGGATCGGGTTAATTTCGTGGGTGACAAAGATGACGGCAGTTTGCGCCAAGTGCCGCCGCGAATCGATGAGTTCGGCGACTTTTCGCTGACTCGCGAGATCAAGGCTCAACAAGGGCTCGTCGCACAGCAATAGTCCCGGGTCAGACACCAGTGATTGCGCCACTCGCAGTCGTTGCTGTTCGCCGCCAGAAAGCCGACCCACGGGTGCGTCAGCGTAGTCTTGCGCACCCACGGCGTTGAGGGCTTCATTGACCCGATCTTGGCGCATGCGGCGCCGACGGGGTGAAACCGTGAGGCCCCAGTGATGGCCATTAAAGCCGAGGCCTACGAGGTCGCGTCCGCGGAGGGTAAGGCCACGGTCCAGGGTCTTTTGCTGCGGGATATACCCGATTCGCGAGTCGCCTCTGCGTGTTCGGTCGCCGAAAGTGCGAACGTGGCCTGCGTTGACGTTTTGGAGGCCAAGCAGAACCCTGAGCAGGGTCGTCTTGCCCGACCCGTTGGGCCCGAGCACGGCGACGAACTCACCGGGGTGGATTTTGAGGGTGAGTTCGTCCCAAAGCTTTCGATGCCCGAAGGCCAGGCGCGCGTCCCGCAATTCCACGACGGGATCTGTCAGTGAAAGGGGACTGGCGCCTGGCCTGTCAGGTTGTGCAGATGGAGATGTGCTCATACACCGCTCAGTACGGACTCAAAATCATCGAGAACAGAGTGCATCCATTCAAGGTAGTCCATTCCGGCAGGAATGGATTCTGCGACCGCTACAACTGGGATGTTGTTCTCTTCTGCGAGGTCCCGCATGATCTGGGTCGTGGGTGATTCGCGTGTGCTGTTGTAGACGAGAACTGATGCTTCACCGTCTTCGAGGAGGTCACTGAAGCGTGCAGTGACGGCAGCGGAGGGATCGGTGCCGTGTTCGACTGCGCGAGTGAACTCCACTGGTGCGATATCGATCAAACCAAGCTCGTCGAGGAGGTATTCGGTCAACGGTTCGGTCTGTGCTACTTCGACGCCTGCGCTTTCAGCGCGGATGTCGGCTGCGCGGTCTTCGAGTTCTTCGATGCTGTCTGAGAATGCCTCAGCGTTGGCGCGGTAGGTGTCTGCGCCTGATGGGTTCATGTCACTGAGTTGCACTGCGATTTCTTCGGCGACGGCGCTCACGGTGTGGAAGTCGAACCAGATGTGCTCGTTGACTGGCCCATGCCCGTGGTCGTCATTCCCGTGCTCATCGGCGTGCCCGTGCTCGTCTTCAGCGTGCTCATCTTCAGAGTGCTCGTCTTCGTGGTGGCGGCCTTCGCCCGTGGCATGGTCGTCGCCGTCTTCATCATGACGATGCTGAGCTTCGTGCCCACCTTCGTTGTGCGCATCGTGACCGTGGCTATCCTCGTCATGAGTCGCCGCATCAGAATCGTGTTCATCGTGAGCACCATTATGCCCGTGCTCGTCACCATGTTCGTCGTCATGGTGTTCGTCGTCGTGGCCGTGCTCGTCACCGTGTTCGTCGTCGTGGCCGTGTTCATCGTCGTGACCATGATCGTTGTCGTGATCGTGCTCAAGATGAATCTCGTAGGCATTAACTACGCGAGGGGGCGCGTCAGCAGCATCGAGGACATCCTGTACGAACTGGTCGTACCCTCCGCCATTGAAGATGACGAGGTCGGCATCTTGAATGGTTGCGATGTCTCGTGGGCTGCTCTCGTAGTGATGCGGATCGATAGCCGGGTCGCTAATGAGAGCCTCGATCGCGAAATCATCGCCACCAACCTGGCGCGCGATATCCGCCCACACATTGGTGCTAGTGACAATAGTGGCGAGGCCGTCAGTGCTGCCGTTGTCGACGTCGTCGCTGCCGCATGCGGTGACGCTGAGCGCGAGGAGTCCTAGCCCGGATGCTAGAACGCCAGTGGTTTTCAATGCACGCACGAATCCCCCTGCAAATCTGAATATGGTAACGGTTTCCAACTCAGTCTACGGTCTGGCGTTGGTGTGCGCGAAACGGCATCAAATTCAGTGTCGCCAAGGAAATAGTGCGCCATGGCGCCGAGTGCAGCGATAGCGTTCGTCTCATGTCTCGTTCGTCACGACCTCGGCGCCGTGCCACCCTCGCCACCCTTGCAGCTGAACTGAAGGTGTCGCGCACAACCGTGTCTAATGCCTACAACAGGCCTGACCAGCTCTCACCCGAGTTGCGCAACAGGGTGTTGGCCGCAGCGAAGGAAATGGGGTACTCGGGCCCGGATCCAGTTGCTCGGTCGCTGCGAATGCGGCGCGCCGATACAGTGGGTTTGCTCCTCGACCAGCCCCTCAACTACACCTTTCGCGATCCCGCCGCCGTTGATTTTGTTGCAGGCGTTGCCGATGCGTGCGACGCGGCAGGCCGCTCGCTTCTCATCGTGCCCACTGGCGGAAGTCGCGATGCTCAAGCCGCCGCTGAAGTCGTCAACCGAGCAAGCGTTGACGGCTTCGTTGCGTATTCAGTCAGTGGCGACAACCCATACCTCGCAGCTGCGCTCGAAAGGCACGTTCCAGTCGTTGTGTGCGATCAACCGACCGGGCTTGAGGGCGTGGTGCTGGTTGGAATCGATGACCGGGCAGCGATGGCGTCGCTAGCCAAACACGTTCTCGCTGCGGGACACCGGCAGATTGGCATCATGACGATGCGGCTGACAACAGACTTTCGCGACGGCGTTGTACCACTTGACGAGGCACTAGATTCGACGTTTTCTGTGCAGCGCGACAGAATCCAAGGAATCGCAGATGTCGCATCAGATTACGGCGATGAGGTGTCCATCACTGTTATGCAAACTGGATCCCACAATCGTGAGTCCGGCGCTGCTGCGGCGCGGTCAATCATGGAGGTCGCCCCGAACATCACAGTGCTCGTGTGCACCTCCGACGTACTTGCGCTCGGAGCAATGACGTGGGCGGCAGGGGCGGGGGTTTCCGTTCCGAGTGACCTTTCCATTACCGGGTTTGACGGCACACGCGACGCACAGCGCGCTGACTTAACCACTGTTGTGCAGCCCTCAGAGCTCAAAGGGAAACGCGCAGGCGAAATCCTCATGAGTCTGCCTGCGGCACACAGCAGTCGAAGCGAATACCTCGATACGACACTGAGGCAGGGCTCAACACTTGCCCCGCCGCGCCGCCGACCTTAAGAGGCCGCGCTTGGTTGCGTTACCGGCACGCTCTGCGAAAGCAGCGCCGCGCATCGAAGCAAACCAATATGGCTATACGCCTGAGGATGGTTTCCGAGCGCACGCTCAGCAACCGGATCGTACTCTTCGCTCAACAGGCCTGTCGGACCGGCGGCTGCTACTAATTGAGCGAACAATGCTTCCGCCTGTGTGCGCTGGTCGGTGAGAAGATACGCCTCGACGAGCCATGCCGCACACAGGTGAAATCCGCCCTCCCCGCCAGGGAGCCCATCATCGTGGTGGTACCGATACACCGTCGATCCGCTGCGGAGTTCCTTTTCTGTAGCAATAACCGTGGCACGGAAGCGATCGTCGCTGGGATCAATGAGGCCGGACAAGCCGATATGCAACGTCGCGGCATCAAGGTCATCCCCACCGTATGCGGCCGTATACGCCTGAATGTCGTCATTCCAGCCGCGTGACAGCACTTGCTGGGAGATCACATCTCGCAATGTCGCCCAGCCTGGCGGCACCTCATGATCAAACAGTTGGGCCAGCTTGAGCGCCCTATCTACCGTCAACCAACACATGACCTTCGAATACACATGGTGACGGGGGGCGCCGCGGATCTCCCAAATGCCGTGGTCGGGTTCAGCCCAGCGCCGCTCCACAGCCGACACCATCGCCACCACGAGTTCCCAATCGCGCTTCGTCAACGGTTCGTCGTGACCTGCGCGCACACGAGCATTGGTGAGGTCGTGAATGAGTTCAACGACAGGACCGAACACGTCGAGTTGAACCTGGTTGTTCGCTGCGTTGCTCACCCGTACAGGACGTGAACCTGCGTACCCGGGAAGTGAATCAATGACCGCTTCTGGCGGAAGTGCAACGCCGTGCAAGGTGTACAGCGGGTGTAGTCGTTCCGGACCGGGCACCGTATCCAGCACCCTGTGCACCCATTCCAAGAACGCTTCAGCTTCATTCGTTGAGCCAAGCGCCACCAGCGCGGATGCCGTCATGGCAGCATCTCGCAGCCAACAGTAGCGGTAGTCCCAGTTGCGGACCCCGCCGATTTCCTCGGGGAGAGACGTGGTCGCTGCGGCAAGAATTGCCCCAGTGTCGGCGTGAACGAGCCCTCGCAGAGTCAGCGCAGACCGTTTCATCAAGTCGGTCTTGAGGGGCGGCAGATCCAGCGCATGCGCCCAGTCGCGCCAGTAATCTTCTGACACCTTGCGGCGATCCGCTTCGGTCTGCGCGTGCGGGTCGAGGTCGGACGAACCGCACCGCAACTCAAGCACCACCGGACCTGCAGCTGGATCCACTGTTGCCGTGGCTGTGTCATGCACGCCATCCGTGGAAATTTCCCACTTGACGCCGGGGGAGCGCAAAACGATCGGGTCGTTGGTTCCCTCAACGCGCAGGCCTTCGGGCCTCATCACGATACGGACAGAGGCCTGCCCAAACTCGGGTCGCGGAGCAAACGTCACCACAGCGGGTGCATCGCCAGAAATTACCCGTGTCAGGTCAGTGCGGCCTACCGGAGCGTCGTGCGGCAAGTAATCAGTCACAATCAAACTTGACCAGCGCGTCTCTACCGTCATCGTCCCGTCGACGTACTGCTGACTCAACGGCAATGATGGCCGCTGTGGCCCCACTGAGAAGTGCCCGGCGCTTTCGCCGCCCAGCAAATGAGCGAATACCGCCGCGGAATCTGGTTCCGGATGGCAGAACCAACTGAGCGTGCTGTTGGGCGTCAGGAGGGCGACTGCACGCGGACTCGCCAACATCGTCAGGCGTTCGATTGGGGTTGCGCTGTCACCGTGCAACCACATGCGGCGCTCTTCAAACAAGTAAGCCAGCGCCATCGCGACGTCATTGGTCGATTCGATGCGGAAACCGGCAAGTGTGTCGCCGCCGCCAACTTTTACGCCAATGTCAGGTCCATGAAGGCGCCGAAATGCCTTCTCATCAGTAACATCGTCGCCGAAAAAGACCGCCGCTGATGCACCTTCTTGGTGTCGCAGAATATCGAGTGCTTGACCCTTATCCGTCGTGATTACAGCAAGCTCGATGACTGCTTTGCCCTCAGTGACTTGAACGCCATCCCACGTAGCAGCACCGACACGAACAGCGGCTAGTGCCTGTTCGCCCGTTTCATCTGATTCAGCGCGACGAACATGCAACGCGACACTGGCGGGCTTTAACTCGACCGTCGTACCCGGATGCGCGTCCGAAACTTCACTGAGTTCAGCAGCGAGGCGTTTCAACAAGTCCTTGGCGTTGGAGCTGATTTCGTGCACGAAACCAACTTCAAACTCCGACCCATGACTGCCGACCAGATGTACTTCCACCGGCAATCGAGACAGCGTTGCGAGATCGCGAAGCGCCCGGCCTGAAATAACAGCAGCCGTGGTGGATGGCAGTGCAGCCAGAGCCCTCAGCGCGCGCACGGACGCCGAATTGGGGTAAGCCAAATCGGGATCGGCCACAATTGGCGCCATCGTTCCGTCGTAGTCGCAGGCGATGAGAAGCCGAGGTGTGCGTGCAACCTGCGACAAGGCCCGCCGAAGCTCGACGGGCAAATCCTGAGCACTCATGCTCTGCACCCCTTTCTTCGGCTGCTATTTCCTAAGTGGGAGCCCATTAAGGGAGCTTAGTGTGCGAGCAATGAATCCGCGGAACGGGGGAGTGGATCATCACGATTTCTCGGACGGCAAAGCCAATGCACCGAGAAACGCTTTTGCCCACTTATCAACGTCGTGTGTGAGCACTTGTCGACGCAGCGCCCGCATTCGACTTCTGCCCTCGTCTTTTGACTGCGTAAGAGCTTCTATCAGGGTGTCTTTGACACCATCAAGATCATGCGGGTTAACCAAATACGATTGCCGCAACTCCATCGCTGCGCCTGTGAACTCGCTCAGAAGTAACGCTCCACCAAGGTCGCTTCGGCACGCAACATATTCTTTCGCAACCAAGTTCATTCCATCACGCACAGGAGTTACCAACATCACATCAGCAGCAACAAAAAATGCAATCAATTCTGAGCGTGGAATTGGTCGATGAATGTAGTGCACCACCGGACGGCCAACTTCACCGTAGTCGCCATTGATGCGCCCAACATTGCGCTCAATCTCATCGCGCATCTGCATGTAATGGTCGACGCGCTCCCGTGACGGAGTAGCTAGCTGCACAAAAACATTGTCGGCAGGGTCAAGGCGCCCTTCGGCAAACAATTCGCTGAGCGCGAGCAGTCGGATGTTGATGCCCTTGGTGTAGTCAAGGCGATCGACCCCCAGCATGATCCTGCTTGGGTTACCGAGTTCCGCACGAATCTGCTTTGCGCGGGCACGAACCGACTTCGACTTCGCCAGCTCATCAATCTCCGAAGACGCAATAGAGATTGGGAATGCGCCCACCCGTACAACACGGAACCCGACATTGACCTCGCCGAATTTCGAACGAACCCCAATTTGGCCACGTGTCACCGTGTGCCCAGCGAGCTTGTTCGCGAGATACAAGAAGTTTTGCGCCCCACCCGGCAGGTGGAAGCCCACCAAATCAGCCCCGAGGAGTCCCTCGACAATTTCTGCGCGCCACGGCAGCTGCATAAAAATTTCGATTGGCGGAAACGGAATATGCTGGAAGAACCCGATCGTAAGGTCGGGGCGAAGCATCCGCAGCATCTTCGGAACAAGCTGCAGTTGATAATCCTGAATCCACACAGTGGCGTTGGGACGAGCAACCTTTGCGGTTTCCTCTGCGAAGCGGCGGTTCACCTTCACGTAGGCGTTCCACCACGACCGGTCATACACCGGTTTCACCACGACATCGTGGTAGAGGGGCCACAAAGTACCGTTCGAGAACCCTTCGTAGTAGTCAGCAATCTCTTGCGCTGACAACCGAACTGGGTACATCGACAAACCGTCTTCAACAATGGGTTCCACGTCGACGTCAGCAACACCTGGCCAGCCAACCCACGCGCCCTTATTGCTGCGCAAGACCGGTTCCAAGGCCGTCACAAGACCGCCCGGGCTGCGCTTCCATCGAGTGGTGCCGTCAGGCAATTGCTCTAGATCTACTGGCAAGCGGTTAGCAACGACAACGAGTTGAGAATCGTCGAGGTTGGCCTCGCGTGCATTTCTAGACGACATTGCAGACACCTCACTGGCTGGTTGGTCCGGCGCTGACGTCATATAACCAATGACGACTTCAGCCTCGTCGGTACTGACAATATCTGCTACACCGCTATTCGGCGCGCGCTGCCGGTGCAATCCCCAACATAGACAGCAATACCCGGCACTCGTCTGCGTCTTTGGCGTACGCGGCTACCACCCGCTGTGCTTGCCGCGCAGTTTCGTCGGCTAGTGGTTCAATCTCGTCGTCTGTGATGACGTCAGTGTTGGGGGCAGATTCGGCCATCGTTGTCCTCCGGTAGCTTCTTCATCAACATTAATGTGGCGTGCGCAACACGCCGCTATCATCATGGCGGCGTCACATGCGTTATACAGCATGACCGACAAGTTTGATGATTGCGACTTTGTGATGTCTAACCACCATTCTGCCAGCCGCAACTGCGTTAGTGTCGGCTGTACAGCGCCCACAGGAGGTGATATGACAGCAACGCCTTCGAATCAGAACGCGCAATCCACGCGAGGGCGCGCAATTCTGCCGCGCGTGTTTCGGCGAAACCGAGTCCTATTTCCCCTTGGCGTGGCGTTTCTTTGCCTCTTTCACATCGCGGAAACTCTTGTTCCCATTGCAATCGGATTGCTCATCGATCGGGTTATTCGCTCGGCGGACACAGATGCGATGCTCGAATACGGCGCACTGCTCATTGGGTTGTTCGTCACAATTGTTGTGGCGTGGCGATTCGGTAGCAAAATCATCCGAAAAGTAGTCGAAAACGAAGCCCACCGCCTGCGGCTTGAACTTGTTGCACGAGTGCTCGACCCGCGGGGGATGCGCCGCCGGGTCCGAATAGGCGAACTCCTCAACATCACCACACATTCCGCTGATCGCACCGCCAATGTTCTGGGAGTTCTCGCTCGCACGGCTGGTGCGTTTACAGCAGCGGCAGTCGCCATCGTCGCGCTCCTCGTTATTGATCTTGCGCTGGGAATCGTGGTGATCGTCGCAACACCGATAATCCTGGGGGCCCTCAACCGTGCCACCCCAACGCTGACCAAACATGCCTCCGCCCAACAATCGGCTGGCGGATGGGCATCAGCGCTCGCAACTGACCTTGTGAGTGGGCTTCGGCCGCTGCGCGGGATTGGCGGCGAAGAAATGGCTGCGCACCGCTACCGAACACAAAGCAGAATTGCTCTTCGTGCAGCTACCAGGTCTGCCCGCATCAACGGCGTGTACACAGGTGCGTCCCACACCGCCAACGGCATCCTCGCCGTTATCGTGGCAGGCTACGGCGGCTACCTCGCTCTGGCAGGGACCATCAGCGTCGGAGAACTCATCGCCGTAGTCGGCCTATCCCAGTACCTCCCAGGACCGCTGGGAACTCTCGCCGCGACGCCACGCAATGTTGCAGTGGCACGCGCCGCAGCGAGGCGAGTCTCGGCAGTCCTTGGTGCGGACTACGTCCTCGACACCCGCACCCACGACCTCCCGCCGGGACGACGCGACCTTCACATCAACAATCTCTCCTACAAGCGACTCAACGGGTTGTCTCTCACAGCCTCGCCAGGAGAACTCATCGGCATCGTTGCGTACAACCCACACGACGCAGAAACCCTTGTCGAAGTGATCGCCGGTCAAGTTCCACCAACCGAGTACACCGGTCAAGTGAAAATAGGCGATGTGGATCTGCACAACATTGACGCAGAACAAGCGCGCAGTGCACTCATCGTCGAACCCCACCGCACCGACCTATTCACAGGAACAATCGGCACCAACGTGACGGCAGGACGCCCCGACGCAAGACCAGACCACATCACACGCGCCTTGGCAGCCTCGGCAGCAGACGACGTTGTTAACCTCCACGACGATGGCCTCGATCATCCAGTTACGGACCGCGGCGAGAGCCTATCGGGTGGCCAGCGGCAACGCATCGCCCTCGCGCGCGCACTTGTGGCAGCGCCGTCAGCGCTCGTCCTCCACGACCCCACCACCGCTGTGGACGCCGTCACCGAAAACATCATCGCCGAGGGGCTGACACACTTCCGGCACCTTGGCACACCGCGAGCGCACACCACCGTCGTCATCACTTCCAGCCCAGCGCTGCTGTCGCACTGTGACCGGGTGGTCGTCCTCAAAGACGGCCAGATCGACACGACCGACACTCACGAGAATCTCGTACAGAACAGCGAACAGTACCGTCGGGCGGTGCTCCGATGACTGCAAAAACACGAACTCCGGGCCTGCCCATCGCGACGACGAAACAAGCGGCCCTATGGATCCGATCCCAACTCGCACGTGAACCATGGCGCGCAGCGTTAGCCGTACTCTTCGCCGTTGTCGGAGCAGCCGCCATTCTGGTGCCCGTCTACGTTCTCGGGCGCCTCGTTGACGACGTCCTCGCGGGCGCGGACACTTCCGTCATTGGCGCGGTGATCGTCCAAATACTTCTCGCTGCACTCGCCGCTGGAGTCCTCGCCGGAGCCGCCAACTACCTCATCAGCAAAGTCGGCGAAACAGTCCTCGCGAACCTCAGAGAGCGGGCACTCGAACACGCACTATTGTTGCCACTTCCCGTTCTCGAAAAAGCAGGCAAAGGCGACCTCCTGTCGAGAATCAACGAAGATGTTGCAGCGATCGCCAAATTCGTCAGCAATGTTTTACCGGCCGCAGTATTTTCGCTCACTCTCGTCGCGCTCAGCTACGTCGCGATTTTCTCAATCGACTACAGAATCGGCCTCGGTGCCTCAATAGCCGTGCCATTCGGGCTCATCGTGCTGTGGGTATACCTGCCCCGAGTCGGGCCCACAATCGCGGCCGAACGCGTCGCCATGTCAGCACGGTCGCAAGCCCTCGTATCGGGCATGCAAGGCTTGCCCACGGTGCACGCCTACGGGCTCGAAAACGATCAGCTAAACCACATCGACGCCGCCTCACAACGGGCCCGCGCGCGGATCCTCAGCAGCACCCAAGGGCTATCCCGAGTCGTCTCAGCCGGAAAAATTGTCCAGTACATCGGCTTGGCCGTCGTGTTCTACATCAGCTTTGTGCTCATCCGAGACGACCAACAAATCACCGTCGGCGAAGCAACGATCGTTGCGCTACTTTTCTACCGCTTGTTCGCGCCCATGCAGAACCTGCTCTTTTCGTTCAACGAAATCCAAGCCGCCGTTGAAGGAATCCGCAGACTCGTCGGGCTCATCAACAGCGAAATGGTGCGCGAAAAAGGGTCAGGCACCGAACCCCAAGGCGCTGGGCTCGAACTCGAGAACCTCCAATTCAGCTACGACGGCCACACCACAGTCCTCCACGACGTGAGCATCTCCATCGCCGAGGGCGAACGCGTCGCACTCGTCGGATCCACCGGTGCAGGCAAAACAACAGTCGCCGCCATCGCCGCCGGAACACTGAAGCCAGATCGTGGCCAAGCAAAAATCGGCGGTGTCGACCTCAGCGAACTGGGCTCCAAAACACTCCGTAAACACGTCGCCATCATCAGTCAAGAAGTGCACGTGTTCTCCGGACCACTGTTTGAAGACCTACGCCTAGCCAACCCCTTCGCAGACCACGATGCCCTGCATAACGCGCTCCACACGGTCGGCGCTCTGCACTGGGTTGAGAACCTCCCAGAAGGAATTGCCACCATGGTCGGGGAGGGCGGTTACCAACTCACGGCAGCGCAAGCACAACAAGTCGCCCTTGCGAGGCTTGTCCTCGCCGACCCCGCTGTCGCCATACTCGACGAAGCAACAGCTGAAGCAGGAAGCGCCGGCGCACACGAACTCGAACACTTCGCCTACGAAGCAACACAGGGCCGCACAGCCCTCATTGTTGCGCACAGGCTCACCCAAGCTGCACGCGCCGACCGGGTCGTGGTTCTTGAACGGGGCCGCGTCATCGAAGACGGCCCCCACGCAAAGCTCCTGAAAAGCAAAGGGCGCTACGCAGAACTGTGGTCAGCGTGGGAAGGGCGAGCAAAAGACAGCGTTAACGACGACGACATCGAGGCACAACAGGCCGGAACGTGATTGAGGTGATCAATATCCCCGCACGAATACCGACCTTGTTTGCCCATTGATGGCGAACAACAGATAAGCTGCCACAAGCAGCAGGACCTGGACCCGAACAATTCGCGTACTGGTTAAGCAACACAGGCGAAGCGGCAACACCGCCGCATACGGCACTGGATGCAGAGTGAGGATAGATGAGCACTAATCCGTTTGACGACGAAAATGGCCGCTTCTACGTGCTGATTAATGACGAAGAGCAGCACTCACTGTGGCCATCTTTCGCAGACGTTCCCGCTGGCTGGCGCATCGTTTTCGGCGAAGAAAGCCGCGCAGCCTGCCTCGAATACGTCGAGAAGAACTGGACAGACCTTCGCCCCAAGAGCCTCCGCGACGCAATGGCAGCGGACGCCGACGACGAAGACGAGTAAACCAAGTAATGTGGGCGCCTCCTAACTGGGGGCGCCCACATTGCTGTTTGGTGGGTGTCTACTGGTCGTCAACTCGATCAGACTCACGCAACCCGGTCGCGGCGAGGGCATCCTCAATGGTGGCGTGGCGGAACATTGACGTCACCTGATCATCGACGACCCGAAACGCCGACGCACCCTTAATCACATCTTTTTCCGATGCGCCGTGGAAGATCTTTTCCTCCACCACAACAACACCATCATGTGCGTAAATGCGACCCGGCACGTACGACTCATCGCCGCTGGCCGCCCACTCCTTAAGGGCGGCAATGCCTTGTCCCACCTGTTCCGGTGTGATGATTTCAATGTCGTCGCTCGACAGGTCTAACAGGGTGTCGAACTCGCTCGAATTTAACGCCTCATGCCAGGCGAGGACTGTGGCCATCTCTGACGTGCTCATGTTCCTAACGCTAGTACGTAAAGCGTCGGGCGGCAGCACCAATGAGGTGAGTCTGGTGTTGGGGCTGGAAGATTTTCTTCGATCGACACCGGTGACCACCCGATTCGGCAACTTGGGTAGTTAACCGCTACTATGGCTTCTGGCTTCACTATGGGGCTGATGCTGGCGTGGCGCAATTGGTAGCGCACCCGACTTGTAATCGGGCGGTTAGGGGTTCAAGTCCCCTCGCCAGCTCTTAAGAGTCGCGACAACTTTCGGGTTGTCGCGACTTTTTTGTTGTGCGCCGGTCGTGTGCTGTGGTCTGCGCGGGGCCGGTCGTGTGCACAAACTCGCAGATTTGCGGGTGCTGAGGCGCTAGTTTGTGCACACAACCGAGAAGCCAAGTCCCAGCTGCGCTATTTTTCTGCTTGGGCGCCGGGGAAGCTGTTGGGGTAACGGCGCAGCACCGCAGACGCATAGGGTTCGAGCGCGCTGTGCAGGGGAGTCGCAAAAGCATCTGGGGTGAGCTTGGGTGTGGGGACATCCTTGATCGTGCTGAGGATCGCGGCAATCGAGGTGAATACGACGGGAGTGTAGGGCTTACGAGTGCCCTTTGGTCGCGATACTTCCGCGTCGAGCGTGATGTCGTGGAGATGCGCAAAATCGCGCAGCGCCGTTCGCAGCGGACCGTTGTCGACACCGGGAAGTGCGGTGACACTCCAGGTAAGAAGCGTCTTCAAGGTTGGGTTCCAAGCCTGCTTGCGCTCCTCGTGGACGACGGTGAGATACATCATCGCGGGCAGCAACAGGTGTGCTGCGTGGGCGACGATGGCTGGTCGTTGGTAGCTCTTGCGGGCCTGCTCATCCCACAGCAGTGCGATGCTGATGTCGGCGACAGCGGTGATCGGATCGTAGGGGAGTGACATGCTCGTCGATCGAGCTTCATCCCACTGGAACTCTGATTCGCGGATCTTCCCGGTGGTGGCAAGCAACGCGCCCAGTTCAGCTTGGCATTTGGCGAGGAGCCGGAAGGTCTTGCTGTGCTCTAGGACTTGTGCAGCTTGCCCGTAAAGTTTGATGGCCGTTTTCGTGTCGCCGGTAGCTGCGTGTGCAGAGGCGAGTCGCATGGCGCACTCGCCCGCTTCGCCTGCTCGTTTCGCGCTCATCAGCGCAGTGAGCGCCTCCTTGTAGTGCTGACGAGTTTGATCGTCGGTGAGGGCGTATGTTTCGGCAAGTTTGATGTGGGCTTTCGCTAGCCACAGGGCAGCCTTCTTGCTGCGGAATGTACCGAGCGCCGCCTGGAAGTGGCGACGTGCCGCGTCGATGTTGCCCTGGTTTTGGTACACCTCACCGAGGTGGTGTTCGGCGACGGCGAGTTCCGCGTCGTTGTCGACCTCGCGGAAAAGCTTGGTGGCCGTGCGAAACGATGTTGCTGCGTCGTCGTATTCTTTGCGGCGCAAAAGTGCTAGGCCAATGGCCGATTCGCTGAGCGCTAGGTAGTTGGTGTTGTCGCTGCGTCGTGCGTGGCCGCGTTCTGCTCGTGCGTCTGCGTGGAGTTGATCAAACTCCCGAGTGGCACTCCACCGTTGCCACAAGGCGCGTGACGTCGCGATTACGGTGTCGTAGTCGTCTTTGGACCTGGCTTCGCTTCGGCGAGTGAGGAGATCGGAGAGCGATTCGGCTTGCGGTGGCGCGTCGCTCATCTGAGGCCTCCTGAATAGCGGTTCGTGAATGAGTGGGGTCGTTGCGCATGCGCACGTGTCACATAGGGCAGGATAGCGGGTGACGAGGAGGTGTTGTGGTGAGCGAATTTTCGTTGCACACATCGGGTGGGGACATGACCGCGTATCTTTTCCACCCTGAGTCCAGTTCAGGTCCGCTGCCCGGGGTGGTGGTCGTTCACGATGCGATTGGTTTGTCGGATGACACCAAGGACATCTGTCAACGCGTCGCGGACCAGGGCTACGTCGTGGTCGCGCCGGATCTGTTTTCCCGCGGCGGCGATTCAAGGATCGGCAAGATGCGCTGCGTGCGCCGGGTGTTCAAGGATCTGATTGCGCGCCGAGGGCAAGCCGTTGACGATCTGCTCGCGGCTCGCGAGTTTTTGCTGCAACGCGACGACTGCACGGGCGCTGTTGGCATCGTGGGGTTCTGCATGGGCGGTGGATTCGCTCTTGTTATGGCGCCCAAAGGCTTTGATGCGAGCGCACCCTTCTATGGTGTCGTGCCGAAGGGATTGCACGAAGCCTTGGATGGTGCTTGCCCGGTAGTGGCGAGCTTCGGTAAACGCGATCCTCTGTTGCCGCGCGGCGAGAAGCGCCTGGTGAAGGCACTTGAAGCGCATGGTGTGGAGTACGACGTCAAAACGTATCCGGGTGTGGGACACAGTTTCGTCAACAAACTGGACTATGGCCCGGCGACGCCTCTGCTCAAAGTGACAGGGTTTCACTACGGCGCAGAGGCGGCAGACGATGCCTGGAAACGCGTCTTCGCGTTCTTCGACAAGCACCTCAGCGTGTAGGCCACGGTGCTGTGACGTCTTTAGGATCCGAAGAAGCCGAGGATGGATTCGGAGGCACCACCGACGGCAACTGGGCCAATCTGGCCGGTGTGTAGTTGCTCACCAGGTACATCGCACCACCAGGAAACCGTGTGGATCCCGCCGCTCACAAAAGGAATCTGCTGCGTAGTCGTTCCTTGAGGAGCCACAAGTACAACCGGTGGCCACCCAAACGACGATAGTGGTGTGCTGAAGAAGTGGACGAGCGCACCACAGCTAGCCGGTTCGTTGCTTGGGTTGGTGAATGTGACCGCGACGGTGTTTTCGCCGTCACCCTTCGCCTCGGCGGTGGGTGCTGCTGCGCTTAACGCGGGGGCCACAAAAAACAGTGGTGCTGCAATAGCGGTGGCGAGCGTGGCCCGCACAGCATGTCGGTTCATGATGGCGTCTCCCTGGTGTTTCTAGACGGGTGTCAGAAACGATCCTAGGGCGAGAGGCACGGTGGGGCAGTGGGTTTGACCAAGAGGGTTAAACCGAGAGCGCATTAAGCGGGGTCGCCCGAGATGCTGAGCGGTACTGGTGCCGTCGCGACTGCTCGTGGTTTGCGGCGGCGGCCCGGCAGCATGGAGACAAGGTCACCGACGGGGCTGACTGCGCCGTTAACAATCCCCATCGCATCTTGCAGCGCACCAACGCTATTAGCGAGCAAGTCAAGGCTAGGGCCGAGGCGGTCGAGGCTGTCGGACAACGAAATCAGCTGGTCAAGTGTCCCGCCTTGCTTAAGCACGCGTTCGACAGAACTGTTCTCCGACAGCAGGTTGTCGAGAATGCCGTTCTTTTTCAGGAGGTTCTCCAACGGCCCTTCAGGCTGAATGAGGCGTTCGAGTGCTCCATCTTTTTCGAGGATTTTGTCGAGTAGTCCGTCGCGTTCGATGAGCCGCTCGACAAGGCCGTCCTGGGCTAGAAGTCGATCGAGGATGCCGCCCGGTTCGCTGAGACGATCAAGCACTCCATCGCGAGCCATGAGCCGCTCAACCGGGCCTTCGGGGTCGAGCACGCGGCCGAGCACGCGGTCGTCTGACGCACTGTCGGACACGCGTTGCAGCAGTTCAAGTGGCCCACGGGGGTCAATGAGGCGCAGGACATTGTTCGCTTCGGCAGCCGCAGTGGACGCCGTGTCTGTGGCAATCTCAATGACGGCGCCCGTTGCGGCGATACCTACGCGCGCGGGTACGGCTACTAATGCGAACAAGTTCATGACCGAATAGTAGTTTTTGCCCGCTCACCGCGCTGTAGTGCAGCTCTCGATGTGACGTACGTAATGCAAACGGCTTTACGGAAGCTACGGTGCTTTCGAAGTTACGGTGTCACCGAAGCCGAGGTCCCGCAGAGCTGCGCGAAGTTTGTCCGCCGCAGCATCCATTTCCGCATCGACTCCAGGTTTGGCGAGCGACAGATCGAAATCTTGAATCGACCATGCGGGAAACACATGGAGGTGCAGGTGTGGCACCTCGATCCCCGCGATGAGCAGTCCTGCGCGTGGTGCATCCCATGCTTTGCGGACGCCTTGGCCGATCTTCTGGGCAACTTCGGTGCACCGCGCGAACAACGCGGGGTCGACGTCTTGCCACTGATCCACTTCTTGGCGCGGAACTACGAGGGTGTGGCCAGGCGCGACCGGTGCAATGGTGAGGAACGCCACGACATCGTCGTCGGCCCAAATGAAGCGGCCAGGGATTTCCCCGGCAATGATTTTGCTGAACAGGGTTGCCATGTGTTGAGCATGTGGCATCGGAAGCAGATTCGCCACTACCAGAGTCGGGTTGTCGGAAAAACGGCGTCCCGATGTCTCGATTTGGAGTCTGACGACGTAGGCTTGGGAACCGTGCGAGTTCTCGTGATTGGTTCCGGTGCCCGTGAACATGCCCTACTGCTGGCGCTGAGGCGCGACCCGGCGGTGACGGATCTGTTGTGCGCCCCAGGCAACGCAGGTACGGCCGCTGTGGCTGAGCAGAGGGATGTTGACGCCGCATCCACAGATGACGTTGTAGCGCTAGTGCGTGACTGGACCCCAGACCTCGTGGTTGTGGGGCCGGAGGTTCCGCTTGTGCTCGGTGTTGCCGATGCTGTGCGCAAGATTGGTGTGCCATGTTTTGGTCCGTCCGCAGCAGCAGCTCAGATCGAAGGTTCGAAGGCGTTCGCTAAAGACATCATGGCCGAGGCCGGTGTCCGAACAGCGCGAGCTGAAATCGTGGATTCACCTGCCGCGCTCGACGCCACCATGGATCGATTTGGTCCCACCTGGGTGGTTAAGGACGATCGCTTGGCTGGAGGCAAGGGCGTCGTCGTCAGTGCTGATCGCCTGGTTGCGCGCGATCACGCCGCTGAACTGCTTGAAAAAGGCCACCCGGTGTTGTTCGAGTCGTTCCTCAACGGCCCGGAGGTTTCCCTGTTCTGTCTCGTCGACGGCGAGACTGTAGTTCCGCTGGCTCCGGCGCAAGACCACAAGCGGGTGGGGGACAACGACGCTGGCCCCAACACCGGCGGAATGGGTGCCTACGCACCGTTGCCGTGGCTGCCTGAGGGCATGGTTGACCGGATCGTTCACGAGGTTGTGGAACCGGTAGCGAAGGAAATGGTCGAGCGCGGCTGCCCCTTCAGTGGGCTTCTCTACGCAGGCCTCGCAATCGATGATGAAGGCCCAGCTGTGGTGGAGTTCAACTGCCGTTTCGGTGACCCAGAAACACAGGTTGTTCTCGAACTTCTCGATACCCCGCTCGCGGGTCTATTGCACGCAACAGCTACTGGTGAACTCGGTAACGTCGCGCCGCTGAAGTGGAAAGACGGCAGCGCGGTCACCGTAGTGCTCGCCGCTGAAAACTACCCTGCCTCACCTCGCACGGGTGACGTCATCACAGGCGCAGATATCGACGGAGTTCTCCACGCCGGTACCGCTCGCAACGCTGACGGCGACCTCGTCTCAGCGGGTGGCCGAGTGCTAAGCGTGGTCGGGTACGGCGCGGATCTCGACGCAGCGCGGGCTGACGCCTACGACAAGATCAGCAAAGTCACGTTGCGCGGTGGGCACTTCCGCACCGACATCGGGCGTGCAGCAGCTGAGGGGCGCATTTCCCTCTGATACCGCTACGGTGAAGAGGTGCGCATTTCTGACAGGTCCGCCATCGCCCCGTTCTACGTCATGGATGTGTGGCGGGCGGCGGCCGAACGCCAACGGACCCACGGAGATGTGATCGCTCTGGCGGCAGGGCAGCCCTCAACGCCCGCGCCCGCTCCGGTGCTTCGAGCCGCACACAATGCGGTGACATCGGAGGTGTTGGGATACACCGAATCAACCGGGATTCGCCCGTTGAAAGAAACGATCGCCGACTATTACCAGCGCCGCGTCGGAGTGACGGTTAGCCCCGACGATGTCGTCATCACCACAGGCTCATCCGGTGCGTTCACGGTGCTGTTCCTCGCAGCGTTTGATGTCGGAGACACCGTCGTCATGGCCCGGCCCGGCTATCCCGCGTACCGCAACGTGCTCCAAGCCCTCGGTTGCCGTGTGCACGAACTGGACTGCGGGCCGGAAACACGATTCCAACCCACCGTGGCGCAACTTGAGGCACTCGAACAACCGCCCGCCGGGCTGATTGTGGCCAGCCCTGCCAACCCCACCGGAACTATCATCGATGCTGATGAGCTCGCCGCAATTGCCCAATGGTGTGACAAACACGGAACCCTGCTCATCTCTGACGAGATCTATCACGGCATCAGCTTCGGCGAATACACCGAGTCCTGTGCGCGGGCCTCGTCACCCAACGCCGTCGTCATCGGATCAGTGTCAAAATACTTCTCCATGACGGGGTGGAGACTCGGATGGATGATCATCCCCGAACGCTACCGGGACGTCACCAACAGGCTCGCGAGCAACCTCACCGTCTGCCCACCCGCCGTGTCCCAGTACGCCGCCATGGCCGCATTTTGCGACGAATCACTGGCCGAACTCGACGGACATGTCGCCCGATATCAACGCAACCGCGACATCCTTATCGACGGACTGAGGGACTGCGGGATTACCCAATTCGCACCAGCCGACGGGGCGTTTTACCTCTACGCCGACATCTCAGAATTCACTAACGACTCCACGCGATGGAGTGCCCAACTGCTCGACAAGACCGGTGTCGCAGTAGCTCCAGGAATTGATTTCGACACCGTCCACGGCCACACCAGCATCCGCTTATGCTTCGCTGGAAGCACCTCTGACATGCACGCAGCTATCGACCGCATGTCGCCGCTATTGCAGATCGATGCGGGGCGTTGAGAAACAGTCTTGGTCGCAGCAGCTGATGACGGTGAGGCCGTATTGGTCCGCTAGGTCGGCAACTTAGGGCAGCCGATTCGTGCGGATCGCGTTGGCTGCGTCAGCCGCGCAATGCGCTCTCGACGTCGGGGTACGACGCTGGCACGTACCCGCCACGTGCCTGCTCGCCGCGCACAAGCTCTCCCGTACCAGTCTCGGCGGTGCCCAGCACACCCCACGGGTCCACGATCCGCACGTCGTGACCATCGAGGTTGAGACGCCGGATTCCCTCAAGCACCGAACGCCTCGCGATATCGTTGGCGCGGTGTACGCGGTCTAAGTCGACGATGACGGGTGTGTCGCCTGGTGGTTCTTTTGCGAAGACGCGTAGCACTTGCTCACCCTCACTGAAGTGGAGGTCGCCCATGATCTCGTGCACCGTGGCACCGTCGCGCTCAATCCGACGCGACACCGAACTAGAGGTTTCAGGTCCAGCCATGAGGTGTAGACCCAAGTCGCGGTTCATGCGCTCGAACAGGCGCACGCCGCGCGAGCTATTACCGTGTGCGTCGAGGCGGGGCGAGAACACGGCTATACCGACCTGGCCGGGCAGCACGCCCATAAGGCCCCCCGCCACGCCGCTCTTGGCGGGTATCCCAACAGAGGTAAGCCAATCACCCGCGGAGTCGTACATGCCACACGTCGCCATCACGCTCAGCACCTGCCGGTTCACATCGGAGTCAATAACCTGATCGCCGTTAGGTGTCCTGCCACCGGCAGCGAGGACCGACGCCATCCGCGCGAGGTCGCGCACTGTAACTGAGACGGAGCATTGCCGGGTGTAGCCTCGCACGACATCAGTGGGGTCGCCGTCGAGTGTTCCGGCGGTGCGCAGCATGTAAGCGAGCGCCATATTCCGGTCAGCCTCAGAAAGCTCGGACTCGAAGACATCCTCCGCAATCGTCAGCGGTCGTCCCGCAAGGCGACCGTATAGCTCGAGGATGCGCTCGACGCGCGCTTCGGCGTCGTCGCCACGAACGAGCGCGTGAGATGCGATGGCTCCAGCGTTGATCATCGGGTTTCTTGGCTTGCCGGTGACGGGATCGAGGGATATCTCGTTGAAGGCGTCTCCAGATGGCTCGACATCGATGTGCTTGAGCACGACGTCGAGGCCCTGGTCGGCAATCGCCAGCGCGTACGTGAACGGCTTTGAGATCGATTGGATAGTGAACTCCACGTCGCAATCACCCGCGACGTACACCTCTCCATCGAGCGTCGCCATCGCGATCGCGAGTCGGTCAGGGTCGGCGCGTGCGAGCTCAGGGATGTAGGAGGCGACCTCGCCTGAATCCTCGCCGACCGTCTCGAGCAGCAGGTTGATGTAGTCGATGATGGGCGTCTGCATGCCGATCATATTGCCACCGGATTGCGCAGTCGGCTACCGCAAGAGTGCCCACGTTGAAGCGCTGCGCTAAGTGCTCGCCGAGGTCGTAATACGCGATTGCGGTTCTTTCGAGTTCGGCCTAGACAGGTTCTGGGACGAGCGGTGTGCACAATTCCTCTCGGCGAACCACATCCCAGTGGGTGCCAGGGTTAAGTTCTCGCACCGGAGGCGTTGCGCGCGGAGCTACGTGATCGGACCGTCGCTATCGCCGACCGCTACGAAGGCTCATCGCCGTAGTGAACCCGCGAGCCGTTTACGCCCCTCATGCGCCGCGAGCAACACCAGCCAGAACGCGGTAATCGGGATGACGAACCACAGCATTGCGGCACCAAATGGCTCGAGCGCATCGTGGTCCGTGGCATCGAGCACGAGGTACCCAAGGTAAGCGGCGTAGAAGACAACAAAAACGCCGCCTTCCCAGCGGGCAATCGCGAGGCCCGTAAATGCGACGGGGAGCAGTACGAGCGCCACGGCGATCATGATCGGGATGTCGAACCCAACAGCACCAGGCGCGACTTCGATACCACTGGGTGCAATCACAGCGGTGATGCCAAGCACCGCACCGATGTTGAAAATGTTGCTACCCACAATGTTGCCCACAGCGATATCCACCTCGCCCTTACGCACAGCGATGACGGCCGTCGCCAGCTCCGGCAGCGAAGTACCAATAGCAACGACAGTGAGACCGATAACCAGGTCGCTGAGGCCAAACGCTGCGGCGATGCTGGTGGCGCCGTTGACCAATAGTTGTGCGCCGACAACAAGCAGTCCAACGCCGATCACCACAAGAAGCGTGCTCATGGCCGCTTGTTTTGCGCGCGAATCGGATTCAATAACTGGTGCGACGTCGTCCTCCACCTCCGGTCGGGGGGACCGTTGAGCCGACGTCACCGTGACCGCCAAGTAAATCAAGAGCATCACAAACAGGATGATTCCGTTGACACGGCTGATCGACCCGTCGAGCGCAACGACGAGCAGTACCACCGAGAACCCGATCATGATCGGAATATCAACCCGGATGATCTGGGACTTCACGATCAACGGAGCCATAAGGGCACCGACGCCGAGAATAAGGAAAATGTTGGCGATATTCGAGCCCACGACGTTACCAATGGCTAGCCCGGGATACCCGCTCAGCGCAGCACCAGTGCTCACTGCGAGCTCTGGCGCGGATGTCGCGAACGACACCACAGTGAGGCCGACAACAAGCGCAGACATACCGATGCTACGGGCAAGGGAGGTGGCGCCACGGACGAGGAACTCGCCGCCGCCAACGAGGAGAACAAAGCCTCCCACCAGGGATAACAGGGCAATAGCACTCACTGGGAAACGGTAGCACGAGGACTGTTCGGCGGCATGCTGACTTGTTGCCGGGGAACGCGCCGGGCGTCAGGAGTGAGGTAGCAGCATCGCCACAGTCAAGGTCCCTCCGCCCACGCTGCGGACCGAATGCGGGACCAGAGGGGCGAGATGCACGACCTGCCCAGGCTGAAGATCGACAGTACGGTCGGGCAGAGTGAACTCAAATGTTCCGTCGATCGCCGTGATAATCCCAGGATGGTGCACGGCATGCTCGCGCAATTCCTGACCGGGCCCAAACGTGAACGCCACAACCTTAGTGAATTCAGTATCGACAATAACGGCGGCACCCGGCCCTTTAGGTCGGGGAGTGGCAGCCGAAAGTGGATCGGCAATCACGTACTCGAACAGCGGAGGATTATCGGACGTGCCGTTTGGCTTACTCACACTTTGAGCCTAGCCCGCCTCACGCGGCCGAGAGAACGGTCAGAGTGGTGGTTGCTGGTTCACGCTGGTAGTGGTGGCGGCTCTGATCGTTAATTGGAGAATGGTGGAATGGCCTTTTTCGGCTAGGGGATTCGCTGGAATTGTTTTGGGGTGCGCGCGTTTATTTGTGATTTATTTCGAGACTGGAGGGCCTCAGGATGCAATTCATGTGAATGTGCGAATTGGTGGATTGTTTCGTATTTTTTGTTCAATTCGCCAGGGGTGTTTCTTGACTGAACGGAAACACGGCGGTCAAGCCCTCCCATGTCTGGCGAGGAGAAAATGCATGATGACATGCGCATATTTCTAATGGGTGTAAGCGGTTGGGGGTGATGATATTTCACGCGGCCGACGAATCCGGGTCTTCCGGAAGCTTAATTATTGCTTTGCGGTATTGCATACCGGGAATTATGGACAATTTTACAATTCGCCCAAAAGCAATAAATCGCGCGCTGGTGTTCAGTGTCACATTACGTATCTCACCAAAATAACAAAGCGATTGTTATGGTCTTTTCGGGTGCCGCACAATGGCTCCCAATCACCTTAACCAAGGAGAAAACAAATGTTGTCCACAATTCTTGCGCTCGCAACATTCGCCGGTAGTGTCGCAGACTTCGCCGGAAGCATTGCCGACCTAGACTTCGGCAGCATCACGGAGGCAGCAGGCAGCATTGCCGGAAGCTCCGACTCGCTCGCCGACGCAGACTTCAGCAGCCTCAGCGAGAGCTAAAACACTCGCGAGCCTCCCCTTGGTGACCATGTTGCCGAGGGGAGGTTTGCTGTTTAAGCGGCGCGGCATGACCGTCATTGCAAAGCTCTTGCTGCGGTAGTTGGCGGTGATTAACCGGCGGCATCAAAATCACGCCTGATCAGTGAGCGTGGGGTTGAAGAGAGGTCTCGCTAGGGCTGAGGTGGAAGTGTTGCCATCCAGTGTGCATCAGGCAATGACTCGACGTTCGGCCGATTCGCGGCTCGTGTAAAGAGTTCGGTGAATATGCCGTCACAGGCACCACTGTCGTGATTACCTAAAGGGCCCAACATTGATTAACGCGTAAGGAAAAAGTGTGAAGCGAACCCGAAGACTGTTATACGTGACGTTCACATCGTCGATTGTTCTGGCCGCCGTGGCTTGTGGGACAGATGACGAATCGGATCGGGTTCCTGCCACGACACCACCGACGACCACGTCAACCGAGATCGAAAGCGATGACGCGGACGGCCAGTCCGACGACGTAGATGAACCCGCTGAGAGAGTCGATAATGCCGGAGTTGCTCCGCGCCCAGAGAGCCGAAACCAAGCTCCTGCGCCCGCGCCTAACAGTGGGGGAAGAAGTCCCGTCGTCGTCGAAAACTCGGGACCCGCAGCACAGCAGAATACTGGTGATGCCGCAGCAGGAACCAGCGATGGTGATGATGTTGGCGATTCGCACAACGACAGCGGCGGCGACGAAGAGACCGCCGAAAGTGGTGGTGACAACGACGCCAGTAACGCAAACGATCCCGAGGACGAGGGCACCGATGATGGATCGGAACCCGATGATGAGGGCACCAGTGATGAAACGGGGAATTCGGGCGGTTCCAACGATGATGGCACCAACGGCGACAGCAACGGTGCCGACGGCAATACCGACGGGAACACCGCGAACAACAACGGGAACACCGGCGAGAACACCGGCGAAAGCAGCGAGAACACCGGCGAAAGCAGCGAGAACGGCGAGAACGGCGAGTCCGGTTCCAACGAGGGTGAGTAAAGCAGCGGCGAAGGCACTTCAACAATCGGTCGTCCGAAGCAACGCTGCGTAAATGGCTGTGCGCACCTGGCCTTCTTGCTGGGTGCGCACAGGGGCGACTTTGACGTCGGCTATTGGAGTCACGGAAACGAACCACGCATCGTGTCATGGAAACTGAAACTCAGCGAATGAGGCTTTTCCGGTCGGCTTAGCTTCGTCCATTTTCCGTTCGTGCAGCTGGTGAGTCTTTCTGCGTGCTGAAGGCCGTCGAACCCCGAATAGTGACCGTCTCGACGAAAATTGCAATGTGTCGGTCAGCGGTGTTGAAGAACCCAAGATGAGCCTGCGTTAGCCTTCTCCGATCCATGGAGGTGGGGTTGCCGGACGGTACTTCGGTGGCCATGCGAAACCCTCCATCGGCCCCCATGGTTCAGTGTCGCTGTCTGGCGGCATAATCGGATAGCCGTTTTCGTCCTTGGGTCTGCGACCCCGGGTCTGGGGATCACCGTTGTGGTAGTAGGCGTCTTCAAGGGCGTCGATACGACCGTGGTTCATATCGGACATAAGTTGCCGCTCAGGCTTTGGGCCGAACTCGGCTTTGAATGCCCAGTAGACACGTTTCCTCTCGTGGGACGCCGCAATCTCTTTGGCTGTGTACTTCTTAACTGGCATTTCCTCTCCTGAATTGAGGTGGTGATTCCCGTGTGAGCGATCGCCTACAGGTGTGATCGAGTGGCTTCGGCGATGGTGAGTCGGTGCGCGGCGACGAGGTCTGCTTGGTCGAGGCGCGATCCGATGTAACCGCCGGCTAGCACAAACGCGACTGGGGTTTCGTGTGCGCGGCACCAGTCGAACACGAGTTTTTCCCTCTGCGCGAGAATATCGTTGGTGATGCCGTTCAGTCCGCCGATGGCACAGTCTTCGTGTGGATCCATTCCGGCGTTGTATAGGCACAAGCTGTGCTGACCGGCCGCGTTGAGCATGTCGCGAACGGTCGTGAGGTAGTCGTCGGCGTCGTGGACAATCCGCAGGCGTGAATTGTCGGTATCTGTGTAGCGGTCGAAAGCACTGACGGACACGTCGACGTGCTCAATGCGTTCATCGTTGTTGACGAGCTCGGCGGTGCCGCCTCCGCAGTGAGCGTCGAGGTCAAGGATCATCACCGACTGTGCGGCACCCTCGTCGAGTAGTTTTTTCGCTGCGATGACGAGGCCGTTAAAGGTGCAGAATCCGCTGCCATGCTCACGTTTGGCGTGGTGCAGTCCCGATGATAGTGAGCCGCTGACACCGCCGGTGAGGGCTGCGTGTGCGGCGGCAACTACGCCGCCGTTAGATGCGAGCACCATGTGCCACAGTGCTGGATCCCATGAGAAGCCTTGCGTTTCTGCGAGCTGGGCAGGCTTGCCGGTGCGGACAGCATCGACGTAGTCCTCGCTATGGACGCGCAGCAGATCAGACTCGGCGAGGGGGGTGGGCTCAGTTAGAGTCAGTCCTGAATAGGGATTGCTGGTGAGTGAATCGGCGACCCATCCGGCCTTGCGTGTGGTGTCGAACCCGTGGGCTGCGCCAACGAAGTCTGGACTGTAGAAAACCTTCATGGTGATTCTCCCTGGGTGGTGTGTGGTGTGCAGTCGTCGGCGATGTCAGCGCGTTGGGCGTCGCTGAACTCGGGCATCATTGCCTGCGGATTGAGCGTTTTGTCGTACCGGTACCGGCGGACATTCGACGACACTGCGGTGAGTGCGTCGCGACTCTTTCCGCGGCTGTACGTGGCGGCTTGTTCACGCTTAATCCCGAGTCTGGCACCAACTTCGATGGCATCCTGATCGGCGCCGAGATACACAAACTGCCAGTCGTGGTTGTTTGTGGCGTCCTCAACGAGTTGTTTGACTATGGGCCAAGGCCATGCGCGACTGGCGTTTTCTGCCCCGTCGGTGAGGATTGCGATGATCACAGTGCCGGGCCGCTCGGAGTCGGGCATGTTCTCGATTTCGCTGCGGGTATCGGTGATGAGTCTGCCCATCGCATCAAGCAGTGCGGTCCTGCCTCGAGGGGATATGTGCAGCGCTGGCAAATCGTCTAAGGGCTGCCAGCTATAGGTGACTTCATAGGCGTGGTTGAACTGCGCCAAGGTGACCAGGCATTCACCTGTGGTGGTTCGCTGTTCCTCGGTGAAGGCGGCGAAACCGCCCTCGACATCGGTCTTGATGGTGTGCATGGAGCCGGAACGGTCGACGAGGAAAGTGATCAAGGTGCGGTTGGGGTTGGGCATGCGAAGCCTTTCAGCGGTTTTGTGGGTACAGCTGGGTCGCCGATTGACACCTCGGGACATGTGCGATCGGCGGCGCCGTTGTAGTCGAAAGCTGTACCAGCGCAGTGTGGTTTAGGAAGCGTGCGTGAAGCGCCGGTTGGACGGCGTGAATCTGTCGTTCATGCGGTGAATCTCCTGCGGTTGGGCCCACCGTGAACGGGGGCGTACTTGCCCATACTTCTCGTAGGGGCCGCTTCGGCATCCGAACCACCCGGGGAACGCTTTCGGGTTGGTGTGCGGCAAGTCGGAGCTTCGCGCCGCATCTCGTGAAGCTGTTAACATAGTAGCATCGACATTTAGTTCACAGCAAGCAAGGCGTGAAGTTAGTTCACAAAAGGATTAGGCGATTGAACGAGAATCCGAGAGTCTTGGTCACCCCGAGTGAAATCGCTGAGATCGCGGGCGTGTCCCGAGGCGCGGTCACTAACTGGCGCAAACGCCCCGTCAGCCCGCCATTTCCCCAACCTGCATCAGGCACACAAGGCAAACTTCTCTACGACAAAGCCGACATCATCGAGTGGCTCGACGCACGCAAACATGGCGACCAATCCGCAAGCACGCCAGACTCACTGTGGACTGCGCTGAACAAACTGCCCACAGCCCTACCCGCAACTGCCTACGGTGAACTCGCGCTCGCCCTGTGTTGCGCGCATTCACTGCGCTCCGGGGAACAAGCTCACGCAGACGACCCATTTGGGCAACTTCGTGAGCTCGCATCAGCAGCAACCGACCGCGACCCAGCCTGGACGATCGTCGCCGAAATCCTCAGTGAGCACCATGCATTCCTGGGCGAGAACGACAACGGCAAGGCGGTCATCGCCGCGCTCGACACAATCCCAGACACACAACTCTCCGACGCCGTCGACACCGTGCTGCACCGCATGGCCGGACCACTCGGGCGCATCGCCGGATACGGAATGAACGAACACGGTGTCACCGGGTCACGTATCGCCACACTGCTCGCTGCCCTCGCCAGCGATGCACGCGGCACAATCTACGACCCGGCTTGCGGCATCGGCGAAACCCTCACCGCCATCGCGAAAACGCGGACAACGGACCCGCAGCTCGGCGACGTTCGGATCATCGGACACGACATAAACGAAGACGCCATTCGCATAGCGCGCATGCGGGCCCTCCTGGTAGATGTACCCGCCACTTTCAATGCAACAGATGTGCTGAAAGAAGATCCCGACCCAGAGTTACGCGCCGACACGATTGTCTGCGAACCACCATTCGGCGTGCCCTGGGAACCCGCGATTTCCGACCAGAGATGGGCGTACGGAGTTCCCAGCCCCAAAAACGCCGACCTCGCTTGGATACAGCACGCCCTCGCGCATCTCACACCATCCGGCCGGGCGTACATCATCACTCCGCCGAGCACGCTTTATTCCGTCGTGCACGCACCCATCCGAAGTGCTCTTGTCAAACGCGGATGTGTTGAATCGATCATTCTGCTACCCCCAAAAATGCACCTGCACACCAGTATTCCGCTCGCGGTCTGGGTGCTACGTCAGCCCACAAACCCTGTCGACGCAGTGCTTTTCATCGACGCCAGTGACGTCACCACCCCTGAAAAGCACGCACACACGTGGCTCACAACGGGAAAAAGTGACGAAGCCGCGACAGCGCTCATCCCCATCGTCGACCTACTCGCCAACGATTCCATCCTCAACCCCCGACGGTGGACGACCCCACACACCGAAGCGCACCCTGAGACCGTCGTAGCCCGCTACCACGGCACTCACCGAACCCTTCACGCTGCGCTCGAAACACTCAATGAGACAACAACACCACAACTCGATGAACTCACAACGGTGCCGCGCATCACCACCATCAAGGAACTAGCCGAGCACGGCATCATCGCAATCGAACTCGGTAAACGGGCACCCACCAGCCAGTCGAACATCGTCACCGCTCGCGACATACGCGAAGGACTACCAGCCCAAAGCGGCCGCTCGGCAGGCAAAGACTGCACCCAGGCAGGTGACATCCTCGTCACCACAACACTGCCCATCAACGCGGTCATCGATCACCACGGCGGGCGAACCGTCGGTCCCAACGTCTACCGCATCCGCGTGAACGACACCCGCCAGTGCAACCCTGAATACCTTGCTGCCTGCCTCACCGGCAGTTGGAACACCCGATTCGCTACCGGCGGGGCAGCCCAGCGGATCAGTATCAGAGACCTCGAAATACCACTGGTCATGATCGACGAACAACACCGCGTCGCAGCCACAGTCCGACAGACACAGCAACTCGCCCAAAAAGCAGCCGCCGTCGCGCAAGCCGCAAGCGACGTCAGCAGCGCGATCCTCGACATGGCGCGATACGGGGCGAGTTGATCGCGAGCCTGCTTTAGCCGCTGGATGTGCAGGCTTGAGTGACCTCGCGGTAGGTGTCGACGAGGACCTCGGCTGCATGGTGTTTCGAGTTCAGCTGTGCCGTTGTCTGAAAGCTGCCCGCTGAAGTGGGGGAGGCAATCTTCATCCTTGGGGAACCGGTCGTGCTTGCGGTGCGTCCAACCTGGTGACCTGGAGTCGGCGTGCGTTGATGCCGTTCGAAAAATTGTGAGGAACTAAGCGTGCAAACCGTAGCAGCGAGCGAAGCGGTACATAGTGTTGATCGGTTGATTCGTTTAATCCGGAGTGCATCTGTCGTGCTGCTCGCAATGGTTCTCCTTGGCGGGTGCGCTAGCACCCAGGAAAGCGCGCAACCACCCATTCGGATACCGGATGCAGCAACCCCGATCAGTGCCGATACGCCAATTTTTGTCGGTGGGCATCGCTATCTGAGCCCATGCCGTGCACTTCCGCCGGAGGAAGTAGAAGCGATCTTTGGCACTCTCTCGGACACTGCCGTGTACGAACAGCGGTACCTCGATGAGTCGACGTCATCTCAGCAGGTCGAAAGTTACGCAGGGCTCTCTTTCCCAACACGGTGTGAGTATCGCAATGTGGATGGCCACGGTCTCTCGATTTTGGTTGAGATAGAGCAGTACTTATCCGTCGACTTTGCTAAAGAGTTTTGGCTGTTCATGGCGAAAGGAATGGAGAAAGAACGAGATCTCATCGACAAGTTCGGTGCATCAATAACGGATAGTTCCGACGACCCTGTTGAGTCGGATGCGGAGAAATTTGTTGATAATCTACGCAACACCCTCACTCGGTTGGAAGATCCAACACGCATCCAACCCGGAGATTTTGATGGATCGGTTGCATACGTCAGTGGCCCACTTGCTTTTCATGGCCTCAAGCGAAACATTCGTATCGAAATGACATCGCTGGTGGACTCCGCAGCAGACACCACCCATTCGGACTCAGATACTTCACGGTCATTAGCGTCATTGCTCGCTGCGCAAAAGAAACTGTTCGAAGTAATTTTCGACAACATCGACAATGTTGAGCTCGATCAGTCTGCGCTACCCACCAACATCAGCAACGAAACCGTGGTTGGCGGTGGCCATGTATTAGAGCCATGCCGCGTGCTCGACAACTCTGCGATGGCCCAGGTGGTTACCCTGCAACCGGCTGCGCGACTCGTGTCTACAACGTCGGTACCGAAAAAGCTGGACGAACCTTTGTACGGATATCGCCGCGGACAAGAAACACGATTCGCACGCAATACATGCACTCGAACGTCATATGCCGCAGGTACAGGATACGAACCGGTGACCACCATTCGGGCGACGATTTACTACCTAGCCGAATCGGAACTTAACCGCCTCGCTGTTCTCAAACAGATCCAGAACATCCACTACGGGAAGCTTTTCGACCGTGGCCCCCGTGACATCGATCCCACGCGACTCACTCGCATCCCAGGTTCTCAAGCTGAGGTTCTGTATGTTCATGACAACGGCAGAGTGATTGACATCTTCCTGCTCGTTGAAAACTACATTGTCTCACTCAGTAGCGATCAAGCATTCCTCGCTGACCGTGCACGATCGATTGACAATGAAAAGGTCATTGCTTTGGCAGACGTGATTGTCGACAACATTACGGCGTAGTACTGCGCGGCGAAAGCGGAGATGATCTCCCTCCGCCGCTGCCCGAAAACGCAGCAGACCTGATGAGGCCCAGAAATCAACCAAGTCGATGGAGTCTGAGCCGGGGTCGGCGGCAACTTCGATGAGCGGTGCTCGATGGCCACGAGGCAGGGAGATTCGGCGGGCCAGTCGACTCAGACGGTGTGGCTTGTCCCGCGCGACGCACAAACTGGGTTAGACGGGAAAATTGGTGGGCTGGAGGTGATGCCGCGGCAATCCAGCTAGAGTGATTTACACCACTAAGAGAATTAAAGGCCACTAAAAGCTGCTGTAGATCCAGGGGATACGCGACGCCTTCACACCGTACTTTTGGCTCGACGCCACCCTTGCTCGTCGGTCGAGACGATCTGATCGAGCAGTTTGGTGAGAGCCTCGATGATGGCCCGGGTGCTCCCAGGCGAGCAACCTTGTATACCGGTGCGCGAGGTGTTGGTAAGACTTTCATGCTAAACGCGGCTGAGGACGAGGCGCGTCGAGGCGGTTGGCTTGTGATCTCTGAAGCTGCGACCCCAGGGTTGATGGATCGCCTTATACGTGACCACCTGCCGTGGCTTCTCGCCGCGCGCGGGGGAAGCGCCCAAAAGCGCCAGCTGAAGGGCTTTTCCGCCCCGGCAGGTATGGGCGGGCTGAGCTGGGAGACTGTGGAAAGGTACCCGCCTGAATCGGGACTACGGTCGATGATCAATGCCCTGACCGAAGTACTCGCGAAACATGCGACTGGCCTGCTCATCACTATCGATGAAATACTTCGCAAGCTCTTCGACGATCTGCGACAGATCGGTACGCAATTCCAGCATGCGTTTCGCGAAAATCGTGAGGTAGCGTTTGCGGGCGCATGGGTTTATTAATCTACGAGCCAACTCTCTTGGAAAACTTCGCAGTTCGACTGCTCACTCCTACTTTCGATGACGCACGACTCAGGTCCCATACGTACGGTGGAGGTTGCGACACGGATGGGAGTCGACACAAACTACGCCGACCAGAACAGGCTGTGGCTGATTCAGGCGGAATTGATCGAACCCGCCGGTTACAGTTTCGTTGATTTCGCGGTCCCGAATTTGCGAAGCTACCTACAGAATCACGCAGCGTCACTGGTAATCACCGACGACATTCGCCCTGATTCAACCGAGGAGCATTAGCGTGCGACTAAATTTCAGCGAGGGCTAAGCTCACGTCTATGTCGACGGATGCGTCCGCAGTAGAACTTTCCGTACCTCGGATGCCAAAGGCGTTGGCATCCGCCAGCGAGCGGGCGAGCCGTGCGAAACACCTGGGTGCCCCGCACGTCGTGCCGATTAATGATTTGGTTGATGAGATCGGTCGCGCAATGGGTTGGGCGAACCTGCCGTACATCGACCCCACTTTCGGTGGCATAAACTCGCGCGCGTTGCTCGTCATGAAAGCGCCAGAGGAAGATGCGGACCCGTCGCGAACCGACCATCGGTTTCTGAGTTTCGACAACAACGATGACGGCGCAGCAAACATGTTCGAGGCGTTCCAGCGGCGGGGGCTAGCGCGTTCCCTGGTGCTGCCGTGGAACGTGTGCCCTTTCCCGATTGTGGGTTACACCCCAAACGCGGTCGAACGGAGGCGTGCAGCCCCGTTCACTCGCAGGCTGCTAGGTATGTTGCCTGCGCTGGAGGTGGTGGTGACGCTCGGTGGACCTGCTCGGGATGGATGGCGGCCGTCGGAACTGCATCCTGGGCGGAAGTTGAATCTGATTGCTGGCGCCTCCCCGTCACCACCGGGCATCAACACACTGAAGAACCGACAAAGCTTCGATGCCGCTATTGACCAGTTGACGCAGGTGCTGAATCGGTAATTTCGGTCGCCAACGGCCGATTGAGCTGTTCGTCTGTAATGGCAAGCGCACAGCAATAGGCTTTGTCGTATCTGTACATCGACCGGAGGGGTGCCGATGCCTTCAAGCCTTGCCTGGCTCGATAATTCTCGTGAGGATCCGCAGCGCATGCGTGAGTTGCTAAGCATGTTCTCCGATAGTGAGAGCCGTGACGAGTTGGGTATCGGCCAGATCCGTGATGCGTTTGCTGATCTTCTCTTCTCTGGTACGTCGACGCTGCACACTCGGGCGAAGTATTTCCTGCTGGTCCCGTGGTGCTATCTGAGTGCCGAGAAGCGCGGTGTGAGTGGTGCGCGGTTTTCTGCGGCAGTCGAGCAGCACGAAAAGCTGGTGATCAGGACACTGAAAGAAGCGGGGGACATTGATGGTTTGATAGGTCGCCGTGCGGGGCCGATGGTGAAGTCATTGCCGTCATCGGTGTATTGGAGTGCATTGGGCCGCTATCGGGTTCGGTTGGCTGAGGATCGTTTTTCGCCGGTTTTTGCCGATGGGGAGGATGAGCTCACGGAGCGTCAGCAGGGGATGTGGCATGCGACGCTGCCAAAGGTTCCAGTGAATTTTCCGCACACAATTCCGGGTGGGCTGGACTTGTTGTCAGGTGAGGCGCAGTGGCTACGGGAACGCATTCTGTCTGGTGCCGGGGGCACGTTGCTTGCGCATTTTGTGTTGCCGGGACGAGAGCCGGGCAAGAAGGCATCGACTTGCACTGATGGTACTCGGCCGTCGTGCATTGGAACACACCCGTTAACCCCGTTGACTTCAAACAACGCGAAGGCCGAGGACATCACTATGGCAGCCACACCATCCGGCGCAACATTGCTGCGGCGTATCGGGCAGCCGCGGCAAGAAAGATTGGTTGCGTTGCCGGAGGGGCGAGCAAGCGCCGACGAGGCCGTGGATTTGCAGCCGTGACGGCCGCCAAGAGTAGGTATCTCGCGGTACGCATGAACGAGGACTCTTAAACGGGGGTCCCCGGTTTTACCGTGGCTTCGCGATGAGGATTTCGTCGAACCGTCGAGCCGTGCAACCCTCAACAAAATTCTTCGCTCGACTCGTATCGGCAAGAAAGTTGCTCTAGTCGTTCTCTCAAATGAGGTGGACTGCCCAGTTCTCGGAGTGCCGGTCGCGGTTTGCGCCGAGTGCGGTCTAAGTAATAGAGCCCGACACCTCGCGTGGATCGAACGCGTCAGTAAGAAGTTGGTCCATTAGCAGTGCACCAGGCTGCAAGTCGTACCTGCGGGAGTCACATTGTAGGAACCGCATCCGCGCACGCCGTTGTAAGTTGCCTGGTCGATCCGCGCAGTAGGAACCCCGATGCCCAAGGCGATCTCGCTCGAAAACTTCTCAGCCCAGTCTTTACCCTGATCATCACCAAGGTCGGGCCGATTCGGTTTGAACAGTGCACGTTCACCCGACGGGGTGATTAACCAGATCTTAGCGTCGGACCCGGCGGGCTCGAGCTAGGGGATCGCCAAGCCAGCTGCATTGAGGATTTCGAAGGTAGAAGGCTGGGACATTATGGCAGGGAATTAGGATCGGAACACTCACGCCCACAGCGACGCGGCCAGCTCAACGTACCTGTCAGACCTGCCTTATACGGTGGGGCAGACGCGTTCATCGGATAGTTGGAGGGTCATGTCGGGTCGAGAGTTTAGTGAGCTGGAGCAGAAGCGCCGGGATGCCGCAGTGAGTCGCACGCGGCTTGCGGAGGAGATTGGTGGCGAGCTGGGAACGCCCGCGAAGGTGTATCGCATCGAGCGGAGTGTGGTGGGTGGCCGTACGAGTGACGCCGAGCGGCGGCTATACGAGGCGGCGCTGAACAGGTTGATTCGCACCGACGGCGACAATCCCCCTGTTGATCCTGATGTTGGCCGGCCCGTATCGCTCGGGGAGGATTTTGATCGTGCGGATGCGGAAGCGATGCTCGCGATCATTCGGGCGGGAGTGGGGGTGAGGGAGCGTCATGGGCCGTCTGCAGCGATGCATATGGCGCGAGAGTCGCTGTGGGATGTCTGGGAACGTCCAAGATTGCCGCGGCCGCTCCTCACCAGTAAATATCCGATGTCATACCCGTGGTCTCCCGCCGCACGCGATTTGTGGGAGGAGAATGAGGGGCGGCGGCCTCCGGGCGGTTGGGGTCTGATCCTGGAGCACATGACACCGCGGAGGCTCCTTCTCCTCGAACTGTTTGAGAATGCCTCGCAGCTGACGCCCGAGACGCTGCGCGATCTGCTGTTCGCGAAGCTGGCGGGTGCTGTGGTGACGAAGGAAGATGACCGGATTCTCAGCGGTGCTGGGTTTGGCGCATCTCTACCAGTGGGCACCCTTAGTGGTGACAACTGGGCGCGATATCGTGCAGCGGGCTTTGACCCGATGGCCTTTGAGCCGCTCCCGATTGACCCCATCGACGGTTAGCGTGTCGGGTTCGTACGAACTCCGACTTCTCCTGCGACGGCTGCGAACAGGGAACCGCTGAAGGTCTGATTGTCACCCGCCATCGGGAGCCAAGAGTTTCCGGGGGAGCGTCATCATGATGGCCAAGTCTCATCCTAAGGAGTTCCGTGACGACGCGGTCCGCGTCGTGCGCAAGCGCGGTCACTGATCAGGTTGGCTGAAGATCCGACGCCACGGCCCCGCGAGGGGCGGCAGCACGCCGAACCAACCCCGACGGATGCGCCCGCGCGATGTCACGCAGCTCAACTAGGTGTCGGTTTCGGCATCCGACGAAGGCAATTGAGCGATGATCGCGCCAGCGACTGCCCGGCCACCCTCCGACAGAAGCCGCTTCAGGACGGGCACTACGGCCTCGTCTTCGCAGCCAGCCGCGACAAGGCGGTTGAGCGCAGCGGCGGCCGCGGCCTGAACTTCGGATGGAGAGCCCCCAGCCATGGACAGCAACACATCAATGCAATCGCTGTCTGGAAATTGGGCGAGGATATGTGCGACCGACACGCGATCATGCTCGTGCCCAGTTGCAAGCAGCTGTCGAACTATCTCGCTGCGACAGGAGCTGTTCGCCAATGCGGCTTCGGCTTCGGCTGCAAGCCCCGATAGGGACGGAGCACCATCCCCGAACCCCGAACCCCGAACCCCGAACCCCGAACCCCGGGTCTCGGAGTCCACGAGTCCTGAGTTAACCCACGACGTCCAGGAACTGCTCCCGAACTTTGTTTGTAAGCCGAGCGCCGCTCCGTGCAAGAAAGCCGAGCAAGTCCTGCTGCTGGTCGGCCAAAACCGCTGGGTTGCGGAGAAAATCCGCGAGAACATTCCACCGCGCGACTGTAGAGTGCCAATGATTGATGATGGCGAGAGTATGCGGGAGATCCGGGCCACCATGCCCGAAGCTGCCGGACTCGGCGTCGGCGATTTTCTTGTGAATGGAGTCCTCCAACGCCTCCGCCAGGCCGAGGGCAGATTCGGCGGGTATGGCGCTGAGGTCATCGATCGCAGCCAGTGCCAAGAGGTCGCCCTGGCTTGCACGCTCGTGGATCTCAGAGGCCGTTGCCGCGTCCGCCTGCGAACCGATGCGCTGGAATGCTTCCCGGAGGTAGGCTGCATCTTCCGGAGCTCGGGCTGCAGCTCGTCTGCGTTGCTCAGGCGTCCACGATTCACCTGGGATTTTGCGGACGACACGTGCCAGGTCCTGGCCAGGGGCGTCCCCTGTAACTGGCGGCAATCTCAGGAGATACTCACGGATGACAAACAGCGTGTCGTCATCGACGGCGGGGACCAGGGCGCGAAGGAGATCGAGAAGGTAGTGGCGGAGGGAGAAGGTTGGCGTAACTCAGTCGGCATATGTGCTCGCGTCCTGCAGCGTTGAGAGTGTCCACGTTGCCAGTTTGTTCGCGTGATCTTCGTCGAGGTTGAAAGGATGTCTGTATGTCAGGCAGTCTCAGGCGGTTTACGCCTGAGTTCAAGGTCGACGCGCATAAGGCATCCGACGAGGTTAACGGTGCGCTCAGAATCCCGGTCGACCTGTGGGAACGCGGTGAAGGCGTGGTTCGCAAGGCCGTCGCGAAAACTATGCGCGACAACGGCATTCAAGGCATCAGCCCGCCCGGTGGAGATCAGAAGCGATGCTTGTCAATGAGGTTGCGCACACGGTCCCGGATTTGGTGAACCGCGACTTCGACCTTGGGCAGCTTGATGCGGTGTGGACCTCGGACATCACGTCCCTGGCCACCGGGGAGGGCTGTCAGTCAACTCAGCGCACCTGGCCTTCATGGCCGCAGAGCTCGGGGCGCGGCTCTCGGTCGGTCGGACCGGGGTATTCTTGGACAACACTCAGCAGGAAACGTTGTGGTCAACTCTGAAAACCGAGTTCTTCGGTCGACTTTCGTGGCTGACCAAGACTGCGGCGAAGCTTGCGATCGGAGACTGGATCGAATGGGTCTACTAACGGCGTCGCAGGCACGTATGACTCGGGATGACCAGTCCGGTGGCTTGCGAACAGCAACTCGTAGGTCCAGTGGTTCAAGCCGCTTAAACCGATGTCCACCAAACGGGGTCAACCCCACACCATTGAGTTCGGTTTAGTGAGTCAACTCACCACCGCCGCGTGACGTCGAGCCTATTCAGTTTGGGCGAGGAGTTCGTAGAAGTCTTGCTCGGTGAGAACCTCGATCGGCTGGCCTTGTGCCCGCAGCATGAATGCTTTGTTTGCTTTTTTGGTTTGAAACTCTTCGAGCGATTCACCGGAGAAGTCGTCGCCAACGACGAGCCGCGTCGTCTTTTTCGTCACGCTTTTTTCAGCAATTGCGCCTGCGTGTCCAGCCAGGTTCCACGCCTCTTGCCTGGTTATGGACAGTGCACCGGTGAAGGCGAAGCGGTGACCGAACAATGGATTGTTGGGGTCAGCATCTGGGTTGGCGCCCGCAAACTCAGGTTGCGAGCTGCTCCCAGAGTGGATGGTTTCGCATCCGCGCCAATTGCCGGGCTGCATGAGTCCGAGTCGGGTAGTGGTTGCGTCGGTTAGCTCTGCGATCGTTGAGCTATTGGTGCGCTCGGCTAGTTTGATTGCTATCTCGGCTGAGGCGATCGCATCAGCAACCGGGTCATGGTGGTTTTCGATCACTATGCCGAGTGACTCCGCCACGATCGGGAGCCGGTAGCTGATCAAGTCGAGGATTCGGCGTGACCACACTAGTGTGCATCCATATTGCCACTCGGGCCAGGTGACCCCGCCGTGTGTGCACGCACTGCGCAGTGCCCCGATATCAAACCCGGCATTGTGGGCAATAACTGTTCGATCGCCGATGAGCTGCACAACTTCAGCCATCACGTCGTTGAATTGCGGCTCGTTGGCGACGGTAACGGCTGTGATTCCGTGAATCATTGTGTTGAATGGCGAGAAATGGTCAAGACCTTCAGGTGGTTTGCAGTAGGTCCCAAAGGTGCCGGTCAACTTGCCGTCTTCGACGATTGCCCCGCCGATCGCGCAGATTGACCCGCGTTGATTGTTCGCTGTTTCAACATCGAGTGCGACGAAATTGAGTCCATTAGTCATGTGTTTACTTGTACCGGAGGTGTCTGACGTTGTTGCTTGGTTTGCCGGTTTCACCGGCGTTGTTGCGGCTATGATCTTGCCCGGGCACCGGCAGTTCACCACCCGCCGATGCCCCAGATTGTAAGATCGCCCGGCAGAACATCTGCATGAAATCCTCATCGCGTTCGCGTCGTGAGGAGCTGGCGTTTCCGCGTGGATGGTCTAGAGCCCTGAAACCTCGGTTTCTTCGGTTGGAGCACCGTGCTGACTCCCGATAGGTGGGCGCGGGATCGTGGTGGTGCCGATTTCTGCGGCGAGCCTGGCAAACGGTAGGGCGGCAAGACGGTTGGGCAAGAGCCTCCGCAGTCCCACGCACCGTCACCAACTTCTTGGCATCCAGCTAGGATCTGGGCCATGAGTACCGCTTCTCCGGTGCGAAATCTGTCGGACACTCTCATCCTTGTCGATTCTCCCCGTGTATTTGTGCGGATCACGAGCGTGCTGATGTCGCCGATCCGTTGCCAGTTTTCGGTGCATGTTCACCGGCAGTCAGATGACTAAACTTGCTGCCGCATCGACCACACCTGGTCCGGCACGTTAGTCCGCGCGTTCGATGACTTCGGCTGACAGCAAAACAGCTGGCGACCGTGAGTGTGGATCTACCAGCCTGCTGAACCGCGCCCGCGCACGATTTTCGACGCCGAAACCGGGTGAATGGTCTACGCGCCGCGGCCGGGGAATGCCTAGGGACGATTCGATGAGCGCGAGGCTCGTAGTCGACTTTGGGCGCGTTACGCTTAGCTTAGTTTCGGCGCTGACCTGATCGAGATGAAGTACTGGCAGGTTTTCGTCCGTGGAGCGAAACACTGAGTTTCAGCCCAAGGTGAGCAATGTCAGGTACCTCTACTGCCGTGGCGCAATACTTAAGAAACTCTTGCGGCATGGGCACTCCGGATTACCGTGAGGAAGAAAATGAATCGTCTTGTTTTGTTGGCTGGATGTATCGCCGTATCGCTGGTCGTGGGGGCCTGCGGCGCGCAGCCGTCAGTAGGTGACGAGCTTCCCGCAACTCCGATTGCTACGTCGACATCCCAACCGGCATCGCCTGATGAGGCGGCATCCATTCCTCCTTCGACTCAACCTCTTGAGCAAACGCCAAGCACAGATGTTTCAGATCCGCAGGAGCCTTCACTCGAAACGACAGGTGCGTCGGAAGCCACCATCGCCGGGCCAGCGGAGTCCTACACGGTTGACAAGTGCGATCCCGCCATGAACGGAAACTATTACTTCGATGACGGAACAGTCGGAATTCTGCCGATGTGCATTCAGAACTATGAGCTTATTGAGGGGAACCCCAACTACCCCTTTTGTGGCGACCAGATATGCGTAGGTTCGGATGGAAATCCTGTGGCCACCGTCAAGGAGTCAAATGCTGGTGAACTGATCTATTGCGATCATGATTGGTGCTACCACGCTGATGGGACACCAGTGTCGATGGCAGAGATGCCTAATCCGGAAGGGCGCCCAAACCATGCAAACGACCACGCTGAGGCATGCGAATGGGGATACCTACCACCGGAGGATTGCTGATGACGTTAAGGCGCAAGTTTCTGTCGGCCCTTGTCTGTACTGTCCGATCACATAATTGATTGCGTACTTTTCTGGCGCAGGCCGCTGATGCTGGAGGGCTCAATGGATACGGACGGTCTCGTTCATGCAATCGCTGAGCTGGAGCCTCGGCCGCGTGAACGTCGGTGGGCAAGTCTGTCGCTGTGCATTCTTGATGCGGTGTGGAGCCTTGGTGCCCGGTATGACAGTGTCGTCGTCCCGCTTGTCAGGAGGGTCGCGACGGACTGCGATATTTCTACGCCGACAGTTCCGTTCGCAGATCCGATCGGCCCCGACCCGATGCCACTTTCCGCATTTCTAGATAGGTTCGATTTGCAGGGATTGCTTGCGGTGACGAATCGACAGAATACGTCCACGGTGGGTGGGATTCGCAAAGCTGACGCCGTGCTGCGCCATACACGGGTGTTCGTCGACAACGAAATTGATGAGCTGCAGGATGCGCACTCATTGATGGGCGACGGCGAGGCATTCAAGAAGGTCAACCGGGAGCTGCGGGGTATTCCGGGTGAAGGTACCGCAGGAATACGGCGTGGTTATCTGTGGATGTTGATCGGTGATGGCACTCGGATCAAACCGGACCGAATGGTACTCAGGTGGCTGAAGCATCACGGCTGCGACCTAGACCCGAAATCTGCTGAAGTGCTCATTGATCAATTGGTCCCCGCCGTAAGCGAGAAACTGAACCGCACAGTGACAGCCTGGGAGATCGACCATGCGATCTGGCAAGCGGGGCGCAAACTGAAGCCATAGTGGCGGTTCCGCTGGGTAGTCCTTGTCGCGTGTGACTATCCCAATTTTGATGGCGCAGTCCGGCATGTGCGGGGCGATAACGAGGTCGCACGGCCGTATTTCGAATGCGAAGCTTAGGAGAACACCCGTGCATAGAGGGATTGCGTGGGTTACGCATTCGGGAATGCTGCCGCGACTGCAGCTTTCTTTCCTTGCCGGTCATCCGCAATGCTCTCGGATTGTCGTCGTGCCCGGGTAAACATGATAGATCGCCTGAATTTTCCGGCCGAAATCGTCGGTGTGCCTGGCTTCGGTGTCGAGGATGCTGTGGCGTGCGAATTAAACGAGCCACTCCAATCGAGTTCGAAGTTCGTTGGGAAGCTTCCGGCGACGGTAAGGCCCGTGATCGGCACCACCGACAACCGCTTTGATGATCGAGTGTGCACCTAAATCACCACCGACTTTAGCTCGATTGCCGTCTGTGGCGGCAATCACGCGAATCTAACGGAACCGACTCCCGCCATCGTGCGTCCAACTCTCTTAGGACATGGAGGGGGTTCGAACGTGACTGCACCGGGACTCGGCGGGGGCGACCGTCGGTCGACCACAGCTGACGGGCAGCTGACTGTGGCGCCTGACTATCTGCGTGAGGTGGCGGCGAAGTTCGTCGAACATGCTGGCGTGGTCAGTGGGCTTGATCCGGGTGCTGGTGTTGCGAGTCTTGGCGCGTGTTTGCCTGGTTCGGCGACTGCGTCGCGTTGCCCGCGTGTGAGGGGTCTGATCAATCAGGCGCTCGGAGCGCTCGCGACCCGTTCGGAGGTGCTTGCCGACTTGGCACGGGGAACGGCAGAAGATTGCGTAGTAGGCGTGCTGCGCGGTATTAGGGGGTTGTATGTCTTCTCAGGATGAGTTGGATTCGTTGCGCGGTCGTGCGGGTGCCTGTTATCCGCCGGACTTGCGTGTGTCGCCTGAGTTGCTCGGACAGTTTGCGTGGGCGCTCGATTCTCTGTCGGACTCTGCGCGTCAATTGCCGACGGATGAGCCTGCTAACACGCTTGCTGAAGCTCTTCCGATGTCGGATACGGGCCGGGCGTGTACGGCTGCGTCGCAGGCTTTTAACGCTGCGGCGCGCGGCATTTCCGGAAGGCTTGCAGATATGGCGGCGATCGCGTCGTCTGTGTCGGAAGCGTATGACATGACGGATGAGCGTTTCGCCGTTGAGATTTTGAGTCTTGAGGATCTGCTGTGAGGCCGACGTTGTCCGTTTTCCGGCGGTGGAACCCGGATGCTTTTGAACAGGCCGCGGACGAGGCGGCGCGGCTTGCGAGACATATTGAGGCGCATAGTCGGCATCTGATGAGGCGGATGGGTGAGCTTCAGGATGGGTGGGACGGGATTGCCTTTGTGGCCGCGTCGGACCGTGCGGAGGAGGAGTCGGCGGTGACGATGCGGCTCGCGCACGCTGCCGACGATTTCAGTGTGTTATTGAGCGATGCGGCGCAGAGTATTTCGTCGCTTCGTGGCGGAATCGTCTATTTGCGAGGCCTGCTGAATGATGCGGAGAGGCTTGATTGTGTGATCGGGGAGGATTGGTCTGTGCAGCCTCGATCGGACGTGGCGGGCGGTGAGGAAGTGTTGGCTTTTGCGCGGCAACTCCACGAGACCTTGTATGCGATTGATGACGACGACCGCCGTCTCGCCGAGTCGATCCGTGCGCTGTTGCCTGCTGTTCGCGCCAATGCGGGTGCGGGTGATGGGTTGACGGCGCAGTATGGTCGAGAATTGGCATCACTGATCACCGATGGTGGGATCGCGGATAAGGATGCGGCACGGATTCTTCGTGAGCTTCAGGTTGCGGGGCTGACGCCGAGTCAGCTCGAACACCTCCACACGTCGGGCACAGTAGTTTCGTGGCCTGCGTCCACTCAACGGTTTGTCGAAGCGTTCCTTGACGAAGCTGGAGTAGATGGTGTTCTTGCCCTGTACGAGCACTACAAGCAGGAGGACATCGCGAACGGCACTGACAATGCGTCCGTGCTGGCCAACTCGATTCTGGTGTTGTCTGACGAACGTGTTGGCACCGGGATGAGCGATGGTGTGGTGACCGGTGCGGGCAGTTACACCAGGTTGCCCGAGGAGTTCCGTGAGTTGGTCAGCACCCGTGTGGGTGACGGCCCCGATGCAAATGGGTACTTCAACGAACAGCAGTACTTCCGGAAGATGAATGATTTCGCTGGGATGCTCAACTCGGCGGATGAAGGATACGAACCGGGACGTGAGTTCGGTGTCGAACTGGGTCGGCAGTCGGCGAACCTGGCGTACTTCTTCGACCATGCGACCGGGGCCGACTCGATCGGCTGGCGGGAGATGGTGGGCGGGTCCGCCGAGGATCTGCTGTCCACAGCGACCAGAAATACTGATGTGTCCTACGCGTTGATCACCGGTGAGCACGCCGACGGCACACCGATCGGCGACGGCTACGACGCCGATCACACACTGAAGACATTGATGCGCTACCAGTGGTCCGATGACGGCGCCGGTGCGATGACAGACATGGTCTCCTGGATCGGAGAAACTGCCGGTAGCGACGATCCCGGCGAGCGGCGGCTATCGCAGACAGCGTTCACCTCGCTTGTTGACACCACCACTGCGGCGAGCCGTGATCGTGACGACAACAACTTCATGGCCCTGCTGGAAATCAGAGGACAGACTCTGGGGGAACTCAACCCGGAGTTCACTAGCGCCCTTGCTGTGACAGCGTCGCCGTATCTTAACGATCTTGCGGGCATGCCCCGTGTGTCGTCAGGCAGCGAGTACATCGATGAGGGCATCGGTTGGGGAGATGCTGTCCGGTTCGCGACTCTTGTGTCCACATCGGATGAGTCAGCGGCGATATGGGCGGAAGCGATTTATCGTCAGCAAGATGCCAACGCGTATGCCGCCGGGGTATTGGGTGACGACGTGGGTGCTGCCGCCACATTGGGTGTTCACACCGAGAACCTTGGGCGGCTGCTTGACTCGGGGCTCAACAGCGAAGCCGGTTTCCGGGAGATGCGTGACGGTCAGGCGGAAACGCGTGATACCGCATGGAGCAACGTGTCAGACACCGTGAAAGCCGGGCTGGGTATTGCTGGTAAGCCGGGTGGTTTCACCGTTTTGGCTTTGGAGGCTTTCGAGCTGGGCTATGGATCTGGTGATCCGGATCATCCGGTGTTTGATCGGGAAGTGTTTGCAACCCGAGAAGTCGATGATGGTGACCGTAGTGATGCGATGACGCGATTTACGCAAATGTATTTCATGGCGCAAGGTGCGGAGTTGCCAGCGGAAGCGTACCCAGAGGCACTTCGGGAGTATGACGGCGAAACCGTAGTTGGAGTGCGCACGTTGTCTGAGATTGGAGAGCAGGCGGCGGTTGGCCAACTTGACTTGACAGCAGAATCTGGCCTCTTAATCGAGGAAATGGACGACCGAGGGGTGAAGAGTCGTGATTATGATTCGAATGTTGCGCGTGGGAGTGTGACGCGGATCGAGCGGGGTCAGTTTTTTGATCTGGCTGATGGGGGGATCGAGTGAGGTCGCGGCTTGTCGTGTTGTTGGCGTGTGTTGCGTTGGTGGTTGCGGGGTGTTCAGCAGGTGATTCTATTGACCGGTTGGAGCCGGGGCCTCCAGTCCTGAGCGAGGACGCGTCGGAGTATGAGTTTGATGAGTCGGCGTTTGGGGACTACGTCTTCGTGTGGTCAGCCGTACCCGATCTTGATCTGCTGAGCAGGGAAGCCGCGCTGGCGCGTGCAGTAGAAGAAGCGAGGAATATCAGTTTGTTCGTGGGAGACGAAGTCTCATTCCCCGGGTACGCGCAAATGCTGCGGAACTCGGGGGAAGGAGTGAGCGCCCACGGACGCGCAGACAACACCTGGCGTAGCTTCGGTGTTTTCTACGCCAAACTGCTGTCGATCACACCGGTCGGTGACGGTTTTCGGGCTGAGTACTGCCGCGACACGCGATCGGTGGATGCCTCCTACAACGCCGGGGGCTGGCGCACGCCGTTGGGGCCTGTGTCGTGGTGGGCGGTGGAGTTTGAGCCGGTAGCGCAGTCGGCGTTTGAGGTGTTGCCGGAGCCGTCGGGCCGTCGGGTGCCGAATTATGATGTGTTCGCTGGGTGGCGGATGACCAAGCCTGTTGAGAGCGAGATTGCGCATCAGCGTTGTGTGGACTGGCAGTGGGAGTTGTATCCGGATGCGCAGGTTGATCCTTTTCAGCCAGGTCCGGCGTCACGATCGGGCTGGTTTGAGATCGGTGAACTGCCGCAGCCGGTGCCGGGTTGGTGAACGGCTCATTCAGGTTGATCGTGATCAGACCCTAAAGCCGAAGGCTTTTCGTCCCCGGTGACTTGCGCAGCGGATGGGCCAAGAACGCGAAATAGGGAGCGCCGGAAATCCCGGCCCTCCCTATTTCGATCTTCAGTTGTGACCACTGGGGCTACTCTTTATCGCCGTGAAGTAGTCCCTTGCGAGGTAGTGCGTGTCAGCTTTCCTGGCCGTACTTGGCGAGAATCTTGTCCCGCTTAGGCGCTTAGATGTTCGCCTTGGTGACGTCGCCGTCGTAGTGGTCGACCACTCGCTTGTCCATGATCTTGCGCCACAGCGGTGGATTGGTTGCGACCACGATCATTGTGGCGTATCCGGCGGGAAGCTCGGGTGCTTCGTCGAAGGTGCGCAGCGTCTGGTAGCGGCGAACCGGGTTGGCGCGGTGGTCGCTTTTCCAGCTGTGCTGTGGCTGGCAGCGCTCGTAGCGGCCGCTTGCGAGCTTCTGGCGCTGAGGCCGTAGTGCTCCAGGTAGTTGTCGTTCTCAACCTCCTCAATCACTTCTGCGGGAGGGTTCTGCCCATCATCGTCGATGATCAGGTCAAGAAGTGGAATAAGTCCGGAGACAATAGGGAATCCGGCCCACTAGAACAAGCCTGAACCGGTCAGCTCCACAAGGCCCCAAGCGAGAAAGACTGCCAGGGCGGGCACTAGCGACAACGGCCACATGAGCTTCTTCTTGTCGCGCCAGCGCTTCAGTTCCTGAGCGCTGTTGTCGACGGCATCAAATGCGGTGGACTTTTCCTGCAACGATGCGGAGATACAAGAACCTCGCTGTGTCCATTCGCTTGACCTCGATGCCTAAGCAACTTGTTCCTTGGGCTATACGCAGTTATCTGTCATTGAGTTAGACGTAATGAGGAAGTATCTACAACAATGGAAGTGTTCAGATGGTTGCGATAGTCAAACCACACGTTGCTCAGCACATTCTGTGCCGCACAATGGTTACGTGCCGTGGCGATGATCCTCGATCCTGATGGGGTTAAATGCTGGCTGATCTCGGCCTGGAACTCGGGTGAGTCCTTCCCGATCGACGTGATTGTGATGGGAATGAGGCCACCGAGAAGGGCGGTATTCGCTGATTTTAGTGACGCTTCGACGTCACTCTCGGGCGCACCGAAGGTTGCTCCCCGGATGTTGAGTTCGGGTGCATATGTTGGGTGTTCTTCCACCGCCCAGCTCGATGCGACGGCACCTCCTGAATAACCCGACAAAGCAGTAGTTGTCGCAGCACCATCGAGGCCGACGGGCTCAAAACTCGTGACGGCACGTATACCGTCGAGTGCGGCGTAGCCAGGCGGATGCGGTGTGAGGAAGCGGTCATTCAATGAGCCGTGATCCGGCAGCGCAACAGACCCGCCGTCCCTCAGCCCCGCCGCCGCCAGCATCACCTCTGCCGCGGGTACTGCGAACGTGAGAGGTCCAGCGGGGGAGGCCGGGTCGATAGGGGCACCATGAACGAGGGAATACGTCGGTGCACAGATCCGTGTTGATTCCGTGTTTGTTTCGAACCACAATTCGTGGATTCTCCGCGAACTTCCGCCGATCCGCAGTGACTTGGCGTTGATTGCACGGAACCGACTCCCGCCATCGTGCGTCCAACTCTCTTAGGACATGGAAGGGGATACGAACGTGACTGCACCGGGACTCGGCGGGGGCGACCGTCGGTCGACCACAGCTGACGGGCAGCTGACTGTGGCGCCTGACTATTTGCGTGAGGTGGCGGCGAAGTTCGTCGAGCATGCTGGCGTGGTCGGTGGGCTTGATCCAGGTGCTGGTGTTGCGCGTCTTGGCGCGTGTTTGCCTGGTTCGGCGACTGCGTCGCGTTGCCCGCGTGTGACGGGACTGATCAACCAGGCACTCGGAGCGCTCGCAACCCGTTCGGAGATCCTTGCCGACTTGGCACGGGGAACGGCAGAAGACTACGACGTTACCGAAGCCTCGTTCGTGGTTGGGCTTGGCGGGTTTGGCGGTGGGCAGTGAGTATTACCCGCTCGACTGTGATGTCGTGGTCCCCGGATTCGATTGGCGAGTATGCCCGTCAGGTCAGGACAGCTGCGGAAGCGTTGTTTGACAGCGGCAAATGGCTTTACGGGGAGTTCGATCGGCTTGCGGAAACATGGTCGGGTGACGCGCATGCTGCAGCCGAGGATCGCGTGGCACACGAGTGGGGGCGTACCCGGAAGATCGCCACGATGCTCGAAGACCTCGCCGAGGACATCAAATCGACGGATTACACGCTCGGATCTGCGTGTATTGCGTTGCAAGAACTCATTGGTGAGATCGAATCTCAGCCGATCACGGTGTCCGAATCCTGGTATGTTCAGCCGCTGACTGACAACATTGATCCCTCTGTGGTTTCTGCGTTTCAGACCCGCGTCAATCACCTTGTTGGTGACCTGACGCATTACGACAACACGCTCGCCGAGCAGCTCACTCGCTTCGCAAATGAGTTCAATCTTTTTAGCCGACTGCGTATCGGTGTTGACGTGGGCGATGCCACTGCGCTTGGACAAGCTCTCGCTGTCGGCGTCGCCGAGGGAACGCTCACCCCCGAACTCGCCGAGCTGATCGGTCAGCAGCTGGCCCAACTCGCGCTGACTACGGCCCAGCTTGATGCGCTCGCTGCCGGTGACCCGGTCGCTGTGCCTGCTGACCAGCTGAACTATCTGCGCAACCTCGTTGAGGCGTCGGGCAAGGACGGCATCCTCGCGCTCAGCGCCTACTTTGACTCTCTCGGCACCGCCGACGGCGAAGCTAGTAAAGCTGCGCTGGCAAATGCGGTGCTCACCGTGTCGCACGAGAACATTGGTGCCGACATTACCGCTGACGGAACAGTTCGCAGCCCCGGAGGATTCGATCGCTTACCAGCGGACCTGCGTGAAATGCTGACGAGCGAACGGGGTGATGGACTCCGGTTAGCCAGTGGTTTCGATGGTCTTGGCGATAATTTGCGCGATCACGTCACGGACCCGAGCAGTGGCACGCCAACCCGCAGCGAGGTCCGTGAGTTCGCCGCGTTCGCTGACCTGCTCAACGCGTCAGAACCCACCAACGCACCTGGTGAACAGCTCGGCACGCATCTGCTCGAACGAGCCGCAGATTTCCACGCACTTGACGAGAATGCCGACGCAGGGGTTCCGCGTTCCAAGGCATTCCCTGACAGTAGTCTCTACACGCCCATTGCTGACACGTTCACCGACATCGCTACACGCAATACTGATTCTTCCGCTGCGATCCTCACCGGCACCTACAGTGATGGCACCGACCTGGCCAACTATGACCGCGACACCACAGTCGCGACTTTGCTCGCCTTCGGAAACGAACCAGCACAGGGGTTGATCAACTGGATCCCCGGCGACGCCACCAGCGCTAACCCAACGGTTGCGCAGCGTGCAGGGGAAGCCGCCTACGGGCTCGCGCAGACACTGTCGAGCAATGACTCTGGAATCGGCGGCAACAACCACAACGCGCTGCTCAATCTTCCCGGGCACAACAACCAATCGATCGGGCAGATCAACCCGGAAATGACACAGACCATCGGGGAGACACTGACTCCGTATATCCCGGCGATCGGCCAGCTTGAGGACCATCTTACGGAAACATTCGGGTTCGGGTCCCTTACACATGGCGACGCAATCAGGGTGTTCTCCGTAATTGACAGTGATCCGGAGGCGGCGGCGAACTTCAACGGCCAGGTGTTTGCCCAAATCGAGAACTTACAGTACAAACAGGCCGCACAAGCCTTAGCGAACCCCGAAGAGCCACAGCTCCGCTACGCCCACACCATTGGCCAGCTGCAAACTTACGTCGATCATGGCTACATCGTGGAAGGTGCAGATCGGGGCGCGGATGCGCAAGAACTGCACGACGCGAAAACCCAGGCGTACCAGATAGCGAGTGGCATTGCCGCGACTGGTGCCGGTGCGATTCCGGGTATCGGGTTCCCCGCAGCAGCCACCGTCATCGCAGTCACCGGGGTCCTCGAACAGTCCGTCGTTGGGTCAGTCCCTGGTATCGAAACCTATGAGGTGCCGCGCGAAGATCCGCTCGGATCCCGGCAGTACTACAACACTCTGCTCGCGCTCGAAGACCTGGGTGCGCTCACACCGCACCCCGTTCTCGACAGGTACATGACTGAGGACGGAAAACTTTTGCCCTACGAGGAAGCTCTGATGGCTGATAATCCGACTCAGAACCCCATCTCCGGCGGAAGCGGTATCGCGACGGATGCTGGCAACTATCTGTTGAATCATAATTTCCCCATTGACCGGATCACCCAGTATGTGGACAAGGGCCGTGTCGAGGCAAGGAAGGGCTGAATGATGACATTAGCGATCACCCACACTCGGTTCAGGGGCTGGAAGGCACTGGTCCCCGCGGTGGCGGTGAGTTTTTTCCTGGCTTCGTGCTCCACCGAACCGGAGGAGGAGGTGGATGCGTTCGCGGACTGCAGCACGGTGCGAGGCGATGCGTACATGTTGCTTGAACTTGCCGCCGAGCACATTGAAGAGCACGGGATTCTTCATGAAATTCTCGAGAGATACCTCGATGACGACGGTCAGCTTCTGTCGTATGAGGAGGCGCTGATGGCCGACAACCCCACTCGTAACCCCATCAGCGGGTGGAGCGGGATCGTCACCGATTTCGAGAATTATCTTCTTAGCGCGGCTGGAGTGCCGTATGCACCGGGGGTGGCAGACACGGTTAGGGAAGCACAGTGGCAGACCCGCTCGGCGGGGCATGTGTTGTCCGATGATGTGATCCTTCACCTTCTGGCGAACAAACTTGAGTACACGCAGTACGCGTTTGATCCGGTGGAGCCGTTGCAGCAGTCGGACCTTCTTGCCGATTATCTCGATGATGACGGGAAACTCATCCCGTTTGAGGATGCTCTGCTGGTCAACAATCCCACCAGGGATGTGACGATCGGCAGAACCACCATCACTCGTGTGTTCACTGAATACTTCACTACGCATGACATTCCCGCGAGTTTCGTCGTCGACACCTACCGGTATCTCATGGAGGATTGCGTGACCGCAGGCTAGAGCGCTCGCGCTCGAAGACTTAGGTGCTCTCGCACCTCATCCGGTCCTCGACAGATATATGACTGAGGATGGCAACCTTTTGCCCTACGAGGAAGCGCTGATGGCCGATAACCCTAATCAGAACCCCATCTCCGGCGGTAGCCGTATCGCGACGGACGCGGGCAACTATCTACGGAACCACAATTTCCCCATCACTGACATTGCCGATGCAGTGAACGCGGGCCGCGTCGAGGCAAAGTAAGGGCTGAATGATGACATTAGCAATCACGCAAACTCGGTTCAGGGGCTGGAAGGCACTGGTCCCCGCGGTGGCGGTGAGTGTTCTCCTGGCTTCGTGCTCCACCGAACCGGAGGAGGAGGTGGATGCGTTCGCGGACTGCAGCACGGTGCGAGGGGATGCGTATATGTTTCTCGAGCTTGCCGCCGAGCACATTGAAGAGCACGGGATTCTTCATGAAATTCTCGAGCGTTACCTCGATGACGAGGGTCAGTTGCTGCCGTATGAGGAGGCGCTGATGGCCGACAACCCCACTCGTAACCCCATCAGCGGGTGGAGCCGGATCCGCAGCGATTTCCAGAATTATCTTCTCAGCGCGGCTGGAGTGCCGTATGCACCGGGGGTGGCAGACACGGTTAGGGAAGCACAGTGGCAGACCCGCTCGGCGGGGCATGTGTTGTCCGATGATGTGATCCTGCACCTTCTGGCGGACCAACTTGAGCAGAAGTGGTACGTGCGTGAGCCGGTGGAGCCGTTGCAGCAGTCGGACCTTCTTGCCGATTATCTCGATGATGGCGGGAAACTCATCCCGTTTGAGGATGCTCTGCTGGTCAACAATCCCACCAGGGATGTGACGATCGGTAGGACGACTGTCACTCGTGTGTTTACCGAATACTTCACCACGCATGACATTCCCGCGAGTTTCGTCGTCGACACCTACCGGTATCTCATGGAGGATTGCGTGACCGCAGGCTAGTCGGTGCGGGCTACGGCATATCGTCACCCAATGTTTAATAGCCTTACTGTGGAGGCAATTTCGTAGCTCACGGGCATAATTGAACGGTCGGTGCCGGGCTGAGTCGGTGGTCCTGTGGCGGTGCGAGAGCGGTTCGGAACTTTGGGTGCTGGTATTCGCTGGATAACCAGTGTCTTCTACCCCCTACGGATAGCCGGGGTAGAAGTAGCGATAGCGCGAAGTGTGGACATCGTCTGGCCGTGTACCGCACTAATTAATCGAAAATGTCACCAGCCTGGTTGTGGGGTTTTGACTGGCGGCAGTTCTGTGGGTGGGGTGCCGGTGGTGTTGACCCATTCGGGCATGTCGGTGTCACGGTGCCGATTTTCGTACCAGTCCTGGCAGAGTTGGTAATTGGTGGGTAGTCCGAAAAGCCGAACGGCTTCCCAGCCTTCAAAAGCATTCCGGTTTGGAGCGCGAAGACCGGATGGTTCGTATTGAGATAAATCGTTGGAATTCTCGGTGGACCTTGTGATCATGAAACTCGAAGACAGCGCTGGGACGGTCGGCCCTCGGTACCATTTAATGGTTTGGCCGTTGTCTTGCGTTGAAACTAGATAACTGTTGTCAGAGCAATACTCCACGAGAATTCCCTGATCGGAGCGCTCGAGGCGATAGAGGTAGCGGTCGCGCGTGCCGAGGTGCCGTGTCATGCCCGGACTTCCCAATGATCTTGCATAGATGTCGGCTACAGTGTCCGGCCGACTGTTGTAGTTTCCCAGAATTCGAACCACCCGGGGTAGCTGAGTTCTTCACCCACGAGTCCCGACAGTGTCATGGCTTCGCTGACGGCGCGGACGACGGTGGCTTCGGGTGAGGTGAGGTCGATGCCGTCGGCGGCAGTCCACCGGATGGTGTAATCACCGGCCAGGTCAACTGGGAAGACGTAGTCTTCCGCTGCAACCGGGGTGAGTGGATCAGGGGTTGGTACCGGTACGTCGGCGCTGCATGCAGCTACGGTGAGCGCAGCAAGTGACGCTGCGATGAATGTCCGCAGGTTATGGAGTCTCATATTCACCAGCCTGGGTGTGAGGGTTTGACTGGTGGGAGTCCAGTGGGTGGGGTGCCGGTGGTGTCGAACCATTCGGGCATGTCGGTGTCACGGTTCCGGTTTTCGTACCAGTCCCGGCAGAAGTGGTGGTCGCCGGTGGCGAGGAGTTTGACGCCTTCCCAGCCTTCGAAAACATTCCAGTTTGGTGCGCGGAGGCCGGACGGTTCGCGTGTTGTTGAGTTGGTGGCTGTGGGGTCAGTTTGGTTGAAAATCAGCTGAGCTGAATAGATCGGGGCGGGAAACTTGCCGCCGCCGCGCAGCTCAGTAAAACTCGGGGTCCAGTTGTAGGTTTCGCCGTGGTCGCGTGATGTGACGCTGTAGCTGGCATCGTTGCAGTATTCGGCGCGTATCCCGTTGTCGGTTTCTTCGAGCAGATATAGGTAGCGGTCTTCGGTTCCGAGGTAACGCCACGCGCTGGGGGTGCCGAGCGTTCGCTCGTGGTCGACGATGTCAGGTCTTTTGTTGTAGGTTTCCCAGAATTCGAACCACCCGGGGTAGCTGAGTTCTTCGCCCACGAGGGCAGACAGGGTGATGGCTTCGCTGATGGCGCGGGCGATGGTGGCTTCGGGTGAGGTGAGGTCGATGCCGTCGGAGGCCGTCCATCGGACGGTGTAGTCTCCGGCAAGTTCAACAGGGAAGACGTAGTCTTCGGTTGGGACCGGGGTGAGGGGATTAGGGGTTGGTTCCTCTGGCAGGGGGCTGCAGGCGGTGATCGTGAGTGTGGTGAGGGATGCGGCGGTGAACGTGCGCAGGTGATGGAGTTTCACTATCACCAGCCTGGGTGTGGCGGTTTAACTGGCGGCAGTTCAGCGGGTGGGGTGCCGGTGGTGTTGAACCATTCGGGTATGTCGGTGTCGCGTTGGCGGTTTTCGTACCAGTCGCGACAGAAGTGGTAGTCGCCAGTGGCAAATAGCCTCACCCCATCCCAGCCCTCGAAGACGTTCCAGTTGGGTGCGCGGAGACCGGATGGTTCGGGTGCTGGTGCGCTGTCGGCCGCGGGATCTGCCGGGGTGAGAGTCAGCTGGGCTGAAAGGACTGGAGCGCGAAGACTCGGGGCCCAGTTGTATGTTTCGCCGCGGTCAAGTGAGGCGACGCGGTAGCTGGTGTCCTGGCAGAACTCGGCGCGTATTCCATTGTCGGTTTCTTCCAGAAGGTATAGGTAGCGGTCGTCGGTTCCCAAGTACCGCAGCGCGCTGGGGCTTCCTAGTGTTCTTGTGCGATCGACGATGTCGGGTTTGCTGTTGTATTCTTCCCAGAATTCGTACCAGCCAGGGTAGCTGAGTTTCTCGCCCACGAGTCCGGACAGGGTGATGGTTTCGCTGATGGCGCGGACGATGGTGGCTTCGGGTGAGGTGAGGTCGATGCCGTCGGCGGCCGTCCATCGGACGGTGTAGTCACCGGCAAGCTCAACAGGGAAGACATAGTCTTCGGTCGCGACTGGGAGCAGTGGATCAGGTGTTTCTTCCTCGGGCGTGGTGCTGCATGCGGCGATGGTGAGGACGGCAGCGAACGCGGCCACACCTGCGCGGAAAAGCGAATTAATTTTCATCGGGTTTCCTCCAATTCCACGCTCCGTCAGAAAGTCGCGTGTAATCATCTCGGTTTCCGACGTTGCCGTCGGCATGATTTGCAGCCCACTCGGAACCTTTTCTGATCGGGTCAAGACTTGCGCCACCTCCGTGGTCACGGATCGCCTGTTCAAGCTCGGCGCTCAGGAACCTGACTTCTCCGGAGCGTTCTCGATACAGAGGCTCAATTTCCTGCACCGTCATCAGACGACTTCCTTCACCACTGTCAACAGTCAAATCAGCGGGATACCTCTCGAGCGGCACACCTTCCGCAATCGCTATGGCGTGCAACTGTGACAACGTCAGCCCACGGTGAGTTTCGTTGAACTCAACAGCGCGTGGGAAGGTGTCGTAGTTGACGAGTCCATCTGGCGTTGTGAAGTCTCCAAACATCAGCGGGAACGCCTCGGCTCCGATGCCCACTGCCGGGTGCGGAATCAGCCCAATCGTTCCCCTTATGAAGTCGCGCCGAGCCTCGGATTTCTCACTTTCAAGCTGGCCAACTTCGTGCGCGAAGTTCTCCCGATGGCTCCGATCAGCCTCCAACGCGGATTCGAAGAACAGTTGGAGCTTCCCGTTTGTTTCTCCGGCGATCATTGCCCCGCTGTAGTCCTGAGACACCGCATCGTAGGCATTGATGCTGCGCTGGATCTCGATATGGCTATGGAGCATGTGTGCTGCTTCCGGGTCGCCTGCGATGAGGGTCATGAAGCGCACGGAGTCACCTGGCGATATGTTGGAAATGTCGTCGAATCCGCTAAGGCTGTTATGCATCCCGCCAAGTGCATTCATATACGGTACGGACGCGACGGCGAGCTGTTGCGCGAGAGCTGGGTTGAGTTGCCCGAGGGTGCCGCCGGAGGTGTGCATGAGGTCGTGGAAGCTGTTGGTGCCGGTGGAGGTTTCGTGGTTGGTGGTGACGTCGACGAGGTCTCGGAAGCCTTGTTGTCCGCGCGCTCGTTGATCGGGATCGTCGCTTTGTGCGTCGGTGGCGATCCATTCGAACATGCTGGTGATGTTTTCGGTGTTGTCCCACTCGCGAGTCATGAGGGGAATCAGGGTGTTGTGGGGTTCGTACCCACTGATCTGGGCCCCATCGTGTGTCGTGCCGGATAGTAGTGCGGCTGACACGTCGGGGTTTCGGGTGGCGACCGACATCATGTCTTCGATCGCAGAGTTGTAGTGGTGTTGATCGTATGGCGATTTAGTCAGACTGCCGACATTCATCCCGCCGTGGGACGGACGGTATTCAGCGGCGTCGCGTGCGAGTAGCTCAAGATTCGCGGCCTGGCGTCCAAGTTCGACACCCAACTGTTCCCCGGGGAGAGATTCTGGGCTGGAACTTGCTAGCAGTGAGCCAATATCAGCGAACGACTGGGATGAGAAGAAGCGTGCATCTGAATTGCTATCGGGCCCGGAACCGTAGCGGGTGCTGATCGTGTCCCGCATTTCTTGTGGGAGCTCGTCGTAGCTGCCAAAGTGGTTATCTCCGATTGCGACGCGTTCGTGCGAGATCGCGAGCACGGCGTCGGCGAGTGCGGTGGCGTGTGCGTTACCCTCTGGTGTTCCTAGTGCGGCGAATTCTTTGTGAAGTCGCATGATTCCGTCAGAACCGGCGGTGGCGACAAAGCTTCGGAGGTAGTCCTGGGTTCCAGTCGGGAGGTCTGTGATTGTGCCGCCGTCGGCCAGGATTCGGAGTTGGTCAGGGGTGAGTCCTGCAAGGGTGAGCTCACGTCCGATCTTGGCCAATTCTGCAGGTTCGATGTCGTCAGCGAGGGAAGCTTGACCCGCCTCGTTGCCGCGTTGGCCTGATAGTGCGCTGGATTCGGGCGCATCGTCCCTTAGTTGCGAGGCGATTTCTAGGATGGCCGAAGCTGCTCGGCGATCCACCGAGTCAATCTCATCGACGATGCTCCGCAGGCGAGCCTGAATGGTTGCTGCCGCGTTAGCTGTGCTTTCGTCGGCTGCCTGTGCTGGTAGTACCTGCCAATCCTCGGTCACGTCACACCCGAGAAGCTGCGCGGTAAAAGTAGGTTGTGAACACTGTCGCGCAGAGGCTGCAGCCCGCGCATTGCCGCGCGGTATTCGTCGGCAAGGTCCTCAAGTGCGTACGCAACTCGTTTGTTCTGCGCGTGTTCCCGTTCGACTCGATCTTCGGCTGCACGGCGGGCGATGCCGGTCCACGCAATTCCATCGTCGGTCATCCGACGCGCCATCGCTGAACTCTCATCCAAGACTTCACGAGCGAGTTGCGTTGCGCGGCTCTCGCCGACCGAAATGACGGCGGGCCACCAACGCTCACACTGGGATCTGGTCGGCCTCATTCGCCCTCCCCAACAGCGACGATAGCTTCGCCGAACAGATGGTCAGCAGACGACATGAGACGCCACGACAAGTTTGTAACCTCGGCAAGGCGATTGGTGCGTGCCGACATTGACGCCAAGTTCGCCGACAATGCGTTTCTCAACTCTGTGCATGCTGCAGCAATGTCCGAGGCTGGAAGGGCGGCGCTAACCTCATCTGTCACGTCAACGGCACGAAAACCATCTACTTCAGTGGCGAACGCGGTGAACGTCGCGATCAGCTCATTCACCGCAACGGATGAGATTCTGACCGACCCCTCAGGATGGTTGGTAGGTAGCGGCGCCACTGTATATCCCCCTCCTGTCGCGCGTTGAACATCTAGGGGGTAGACGCACGCGACAACCGCCCGGTTCCAATTCAGTCAGGTGATGTGGGTCATACGTGCCGAGTGGTTGGCAAGGCTTTGCGTCTACGCGGCAGCGTCGCGTCGGGAGCGGTGAAGTTTGACCTGAGGATAAACCGGTCTAGAGCAGCGGGTTCACAAATATGACGTCAACTCTGCGCTCCGAGCTAGGCATCGAATGAAACCTAAGTCACACTGTGTCAGTTTTGTGGCGCAGGTGTGAATCAGACCTCACTGTGATGGCCATCATTGTTGTGCTGTCCGAATTTTTCAATGATGAATACATGCCAACGGGGACCGCCCCGAAGTCGAGAAGCCAAAGGTTGTGTCATAGGTGCCGCACCTCATTGAAATCATCAAGCAACAGTCCACGAAGCGTCAGGCCGCCACTGGCCTCGCGGTTGCAGCAGTAGCAGCATCGGCGAGCACAGGTGTTGCGTTGGCCTCACCGGCGGAAACTGTGGCGAATGTTTCAGCGGAACCGATGACGAGTGTCGCCGCGGTTGCAGTGAAGCCGATCGACCTCGGCCCGTCCTACAACCCAGTGTGGGACATGCTGGCCGAGTGTGAATCGAACGGTAACTGGTCGATCAACACCGGCAACGGTTTCACTGGTGGACTCCAGTTCACCGCAAGCACATGGAACGCCTTCGGCGGCGGCGAGTTCGCCCCACGTGCTGACCTCGCGTCAAAGGAACAGCAGATCGCAGTGGCTGAGCGTGTACAGGCCGGTCAAGGCTGGGGCGCATGGCCCGCATGTTCCGCCAAGCTTGGAATCCGCTAACGACAAACTTACAAACCCAATTACGCCACCCATCACCGTCGATGGGTGGCGTTCTTTTTGTCTGAAATGGTCTTTCCCGGTTAGCGATTCGCTGTTACGGGGTTGAGCGATCTCGTTCTGCAGTACTGTGCGGGAAACATCGAGCTGGAGGGTGATTCATGGGTGCTGGTCGGCGGTCTGCTGTGCTTTTGTGTGCCGTAGGTTTCGGGGCTGTAAGTCTCGCCGCGGCGGGGTGCTCATCCGAGCTTTATGTTGAGCGCGACGAGGTGGAAGCCACGATTGGTGACGTGGTAGGGGAGCAGATCGGCGAAGAGCTTAATGATGTGACCTGCCCGGAGGATTTACCCGGCGAACTTGAAGCCACGATGCGGTGCACAGTGGTCGACAGTGTGGGTTCGGAGTACGAAGTATGGGTTTCGGTCACCGGGGTGGAGGGCCGCACCGTGGATTACAACCTCGACCAGGGAACGATCCTCCTGTTGGGCCGCGCTGAGGTAGAACGTGTGTTGCACGAAAGCGTCGACGACGTTGCCTTGGAGGCGGTGTCGTGCGAAGGGGACCTCCCAGCGACGGTGGGTGAACTACAGCGTTGCAGCTTCGCTGATCCCGACGGTGAAACCCGGCAAGTCGATGCCGAGGTGGTGGCGGTGGACGGTGTGGTCGCTACCCTCGACTTCACCCTGTTGGAGTAAGCGGGACGCTAGCTGAGTGCTCCGCCGTCACTAGGGCGGGACGCCTCGCATGTCCGTAGTCTGCAAGGGGCTTGTTTTCGTTTAATGCGGTCGAGTCCGATGCCACCGACGGAACCGGCTTTGTCAATCGCCTTATACACACGAGCAAGGTTTAGCGGAACGTCCATTTCAGCGTCCCCGACATGCGGGACAACAGTGGCTTAGCGTCTCACGCGGAATCTAGCAGCGCAGGCAACCATGTGGGCGGCCGAACAGAAATCGCGGACAGGTCACTTCGGGTGCCGTGACACCCACGGATGTCCGATGCGGTCCCTTCCGCAACTCCCAACTATGCCGCACACTGGAACGATGAAGCCTTTTCCTGGCGATTGGTCGAGGGCGCTGGCGATTGTCGCTCACCCAGATGACGTGGAGTACGGCGCGGCCGCTGCGATTGCGCGATGGGTGCGAGAGGGAAAGTCGATCGCATACGTGATGATCACCAGCGGTGAGCAGGGGATCGAGGGTATGGATCCCGCGGTGTGCGGCCCCATTCGTGAGAAAGAACAATTGGCAAGCGCAGCTCGGGTGGGCGTTACTGATGTGCGATTCCTGCGGTACCCGGATTTCGTTCTGGAAGATTCTCCAGGTCTCCGTGCGGATCTTGTTGCAGTGATGCGGGAGTATCGGGCTGAGCTGATCGTGACGCTGAATTTTCGTGACAAATGGCCGGGCGGCGACTTCATGAATTCGTCGGATCACTGCAATGCTGGTTCGGCGATTGTTGCTGCTGCGATGGAGTCTGGCGTGGTGCGTTGGGTGGCGGCGTGTACCTCCCCGGTGTCGACGCACGGCGTGGATGTCAGCGACTTTGTTCAGGATGCAGTTGCTTCACTTCAGGAACACCGAGAGTATTTGCGAGGCCTCGGGCCGGACGATTCGTCGTTGCAGATGCTCCAAGAAAACCTGACTCATGGTGGTGTGCAGTTGGGCACCGAGGCTGCGGTGACGTTCGAGCTGATCCCTATCGAAGGTGCCTCGCGATAGGTGGATGGATGGGGCGAGTAGATCAATTTCGTCTCGAACGGTCAAGTCTCGACCGTCAACCTGGATCGGCGCGGCCTTCGGAACCGTGTAGCGAGTGTGAGCGATGAGCATTGCCGGTGCGCAGTACAGAAGTAAATTTCGTAGAGCCCGTGAACGGCCAGGTACCTAGCCGAAGCGCAGGTGGAATCTGCAGCGAGGTGCAACCATTGTTGTGTGTCCACGTATGTGCTCGTGCGTAATCCAAACGATCGAAGCTTCACGTTCGACCGGCGGGTCAGTATTATCGAAGCGACCGGTCAGCGCAGGGAGGCGTTGGATTCCTATTGGGCTTACGCCAACCTTTCCCGAATCGTTGTGGGTGATCGAGTCTTTCTGTATTCCGCCTTACCGGAACAAGGAATCATCGGCAGCGGGACGATCGCCGCGACAAAACCCGTGCCCTCGGGAGGTGACTTCATCCCTATTTTGTGGTCCGCGATGCTTGATTCAGAGGACCGGCTCACTCTGACGAAACTGCGAAGTGAGGGAATTTGGCTCGGGTGGTTTCCAAGGCAAAGCGGGGTTACAGCGAAGGACGCTGATCGATTAGAGCAGGTTTGGCGTGAGCATCTGAAAAGCCTACGCAGAAAGGAGCCCAACGCCAAGAGTCGCAATCCTGTGCGCGTGCCTGCAGAAAAATTGCTGGTTGAAAAGTATGAAGTGAGTTCCTGGTCTAACGGAACAGCTTTGCGCGCAGAGTCAAAAATGTGTGCAGCATACAAGGACTATCTTGAACTTCTAGGTCACACCGTCGAGCGATGGACGATTCCAGTTGGGGATACGACCCTCTACACCGATCTGTTTGATGTCACTCAGAAGCGACTATACGAAGCAAAAGCGTCAACAGGCCGAGACGCAGTCAGAATGGCTATTGGTCAGCTCCTCGACTACCAAAGATTTCTCAGTCGTTCAGATGTGGAGGAATTATGCCTTCTCCTGCCTGACCGTCCAAGTGATGACCTTCTGGCGCTTCTGCAGTCGATTGATGTTGGGTGCGTGTACCCAACTGGTGACGGCTGCTATACCGAGGTATGACTAATTTTGCTTATCGGTGAAGTTGGTGATCACCGGACAATGTGAGCAACGAGTGCGCCCGCAATGCGCCCGATTCGGGTTTGGCTGACGTGTTCGGGCAGGCGTGAGGCTAGACGGCTGGAATTCACCCTCCGCCAATGAGGTTGTTCTGAGTATGCGACAGGCGGTAGTCCTCAAAACCGTTCTTGTGCTGTGCTTTTCGCCGGGTTTCCAGGAGGCTGCGCACACTTCGGATATATTATTTGCCGTTTGGAAAATAATATAGACTCTTAAGTGTTGGCCATGGTAAACTTTGGAGACCATCTTGAGGGGGCACCGTGGCACAATTCGACTCGATCCCAGACCTGGCAGAAGCCGCCGACGAACTAGGCGGGCTAACAGTGGTCACACTTGGCGAGCTTCGAGAGGTGCTCGGCTATAACCGTTTAGGTGTGCGCGTGCTTGCCGAGATCGCTGACAAATTGCGCGAACATGGTCTTGGCTACTACCCGCAGCATGTCCTCGACAGTAATCCGGCTCCGAGATTTTCCGAAGAGGTGCGTGTCTACAAAGTGGGAGCACCGCTCGGTGTAATCGTTGAGGCAATCCTGAATCCCACCGACATTGGTGACGAACGACTAAGGGAAGCCGCCGGAGGGCGCCCCGCAGAAATCCTCCGCACAATCCGAGAACTTCTCGCCGAGTAACACCAGTCCACAGTCTTTGTCCCTCGACGCCTGGAAATCCCTCTAGGCGCTATCAGTCCTGCCTGAATATAGCGCAGCGCAAGAAGGTAGATCTAGCGATGTTCCTTGACGACCTTTATGAGACGGGCACTCCCGTGTACGCCCGCAACTACAACTACCACAACCAGAACCCATTTCTCGATGCACGAGACACCGCGCAACAGATGGAACTCCTCGAAGGAAACTTAGTGGTCCGCTCAGTCGACAGCGCATGGGGTGCGAACGATGTCCGGTACTTTGTACAAACCAAATCTGGCGCAATCCGGGAAACTGAGCGCAACACGATTACCAGGCAGGGGTTTCGCGTTGGGCCGTCTCAAATCGGATCTGACGACGGAGGCTATTTACTGCACTGGGATGGCGACGACTCGCTGTTCGCGCCACAGTTGCGTCGTCGTCTAGTCCGAGAAACACCTAAGGGGATAGCCGTCCGGTTTCTATGGAACTTGGGAGACTCGGTAAGTAACCTCACCCAAGGCGCGCCCGTGTTCATACAATCCACAAACCGCTACAACGGCATCGTAGGCAGCGGAAGTTTAGTCGACGGCAGAGTTTTCGTCACCCAAGGCTCGGACATGGGCCTTGTCGACGTCCAGATCGAACACTTTGTCCCCCTAGTCGCGAGGCTCCCAATCAGCAAAATGCCGCCCGCGCCATGGCATGCGCCGCGGGGACCGGTTTCGGCCATCACGTTCGACGAACATATCAATCTGAGCAGAACGTGGCTCAACCACCTCTCCAATCACGGACGGTCAGAAATAGTAAGCCGTCTGTACTAGAACAACAGCGGAGCCAAGTTCGCAGAACAATCAGTGATTGCGCGGCTACTTCCGCCGTTCAGTGGTGCAAAAAAGACTGTCGCGTCAACCTCTAAATAAAACTCGCAGGACCTTCTATATGGCGGAGCGAGAATTCCCGGAAGGTACAACCACAATGAAGACCGATCATTCCGCACCGTCTATTTTGAACGATTCGACCTCAGTTCGACTGCTAACCGGCAAACGCGTGTGGGACACGCTCACGCCTGCATTGGAACCCTACAAGACCACGTTGACTGCGGCGGTTGCATACGTCGGCCCCGGTGCAGTTGCCCTGATGCCAGTAGGTGTGGGGTCGACAATTATTACCGACGCCACCGAAGCGACAGTGCGGTCGGGGGCGACGGACCCGAAAGTGCTCACCGCATGGATGCGCGCAGGCGCGTCCATCTACAGCTTGCAAGATCTGCATGCCAAAATGATTCTCGCCGAGGCGGTCTCCGCCAAGTATCCAGCATTCATCGTCACAGGGTCGGCGAACCTGTCGAACTCATCCGCGAACCGACTGCGTGAAGCGGTGATCGTCGCCGACACCCGTGAATGCCTCGCAGATGCACGCGAGGCATTCACGGAGTGGAAACGTCTTGCAGGTGCGCCGCTCACACTTGAGAACCTCGCGCACCTCGTCGGCGTATACGGGGTCGATCGAAACCCAGAAAACGAAAATCCCGATGATGAAAGTAGCAGGGGCAACGAACCGGCTCACGATGATGCAACAGGCGAGCCCGATGGTGCGAACGATCGCGCGCCGCACTGGCCTATTCCTACCGTGGTACGTCTGCTACGGACAGGTCAATCCACTGCCTCGGAAGAGGCAGAGCATATTTGGGAGGAACTGAGTGAAGACCTCGGAATTGAAACGGACGAGACTGCGCCGGGGACGATCACTCTAGACATGGTGTGGGTTGAGGACGAGGGCGACCCCGTCTGGGAGAACAAGCAGTCGTACTCCGGCGATGAGTACCTCGTAGTCGTTCCAGAAACAGCTGGCGGCAAACTCACCAACAAGTGCCCCGTTTACGAGCCAGCGCGTATTGAGCACATCTACAACGACTTCGAAGCATCGCCTCCGCGCACTTACTACTATTTGGTGCGCAAGAACTCCGAATTCATCCGCGAGTTCAACGACCTGAAAGAAGCTCTTGACAAGTTAGGAGAGAAGCCTGAGTTCAACAATCGCACATACCGAGTTAAACGGAGGCTCGATGCCATTCTTGGACTTTGGCCGGATATCGACTACACCTAATAGCGAAATCAGCGGGCACGGTGTCACCTAGCGAGTGGGCTTCGAGGTGCGCTCGAGCCAATGCCAAGAAGGTCCATTCAATGACGGCACCATCGGGCAAGCGGATTGGCTGGCCTCATTCATCGGCGGTATATCGCGCTGACTTTCACACGGGGAATTAGAACCTGTCGCAACGAGCGATGCTTTCCTTCTGCCTTCGGTGTGCGTCTGCTCGTTCTGGCGTCAGAGGGGTAGTGGCTCGCGAGAACGAGTCCGCGCCGCTTAGGCGACTCGATGTAGTTGACCACCCCGCTCGTATGTGACGGGAACCATACGAACCTGGTGGAACCAAACCGCCTTGTGGTGCGTCCGATCTGGCTTTTGCATCTAAAAGTAGGGACGTATCAATGCTGAAGCGGTTGCGTATGCCGGTTGTGGTTGTGGTTCTTTCGGGCTGTTCGTCTCTTTAGCCTGCGCAAGGTGAGGTGGCTGCACCGTTTGAGGTGTGGCATGCGTGCACCGAAGTGCCGGATGAGGCGTTGGTGGAGTACCCGTTGGAATTGTCGTCCCAGTCTTCGGGTATTGGTGAGATTGAGTGTATGGGTTTTCAGATTTGTGAATGGCAGGGTGAGTGGTATTCGCTGCAGTTCATGGCATCTGAGCACACGCTTGACGAGTTTCGAACCACTACGAATATGACGAATTTTGAGATGGTGACGGTTCTGGGATCGTCGGGTTTGAAGTATGACCGGACGAGTGATGCTCGCCGCGACCGACGGATGTTTAGTTGTCTTGTGGCGTTTCCTTTTGAGCGCCAGATCGTCCGTATCGGAATTATCGCGAACCCAACGATCGCCATGGGCGCTGCTGATTTGCGGGACACCGGACGGTTCTATTCCTATCAATACGAGGAGCGGCTGGGTGATCGGATTGATGAGTTTCAGGCTGCGGGTCAGTGGGTGCCGGAGGAACCGTGTGACATTTTGGAGCGGGTGTATGCCAATGTCCGCGAGTACATGCCGCAGCAATGAACGTCCGATGGAGGGGCCATGTCGGATCGATTTAACGCGTTGGAACATTGGGCGGGTCTTGGTCACGAAGTGGAGGCCGGGCAGGTGTGGGTGGACCCTGTCAAAGCGCGCGAACCATTGGAGGCGTGCAATCGGTTCATTGAGGGTTTGGAAGCAATGCTGGCGAAAATCTATTCGCACGGGGAAGTTGTTGGTTTCGGCATCCTCCCATCGGGAGTTCATACGCGTGACGTTTTTGCTGCTCGGTTAAACGAGTCAAGTCAATCGCTCAAGACCGCAATCGAGCAGCATATTGATGTCGTCGAACGCATGCGCTCAGTCTTCAAGAACTCTGTCGATCGCTTTGAAGAGGCCGAGGCCGCGACCAGAGCGAACCTGAACGCTGTCAGCCAGACCCGCTAAACCCCACCCCAACCCCCATCACCACTACGACCCCGTGAGTTCGCCTCGCGGGGTTGTGTCTTTTAGTTCGACGCCGGTTTTGCCGAGTTCGCGTGCGCCGCCGATGAGGCTGAGGACGATGCGGGCGGCTTCGGTGTAGCCGAGTCCGTCGGGTGGGTGGATGTTGGAGATGCAGTTGCGTTCGGAGTCGGCTCGGCCGGGGCGGGGGTCGTAGGTGAGGTAGATGCCGAGGCTATCGGCGACTGATAGTCCGGGACGTTCGCCGATGATGACGACTACGATGTTGACGCCGAGTGCCGCTCCGATGTGGTCGCTGAGGGCGACGCGGGCGGATGTTGCGATGGTGGGTGGGGCGATGGTGTATCGCTCGCCGAGTGTGGTTACGAGTGCGCCGAGGAGTGCTGCTCCGTGGTCGTGTAGTGCACGGGGTGAAAGCCCATCGGCGAGAACGATGCCCACATCGGCACCCACGTGCGTAAGCCCGTCGAGGTTGGCGGGTACGCGGCCCAGGTCGGGTCGTCGAAGGTATTCGCTCCGTGAGGTTACTTGGCTGCGCACTACTGCGGGTTCACCTAAACCCAGTGGCCGAACCTCTGCCGATAGGGCTTCAACGTCTAATGGTTGGTGCACTGCGTCGCGGGCGGCGGCGTGGGCGGCGCGGAATTCGAGCACTCTCCGTGTTGGGAGTCCGTCACCGGCCCGGCCTAGTCCGATGCGTGCTTGGGTTGATGTTCTTAATGGTGCCCAGAAGTCGTTGGGGTCTGTCATGCGACGCCTCCTGCGAGTGAGCGTAGCGGTGATCGTGCTGGGTCGATCGGGACGATGCGGCCGTCGCGGTCGGCCATTCCTAGGCCGGTGAGCCATTCTTCGAATTCGGGTGCGGCCCGCAGTCCGAGGGCGCGCCGGATGAAAAGCGCGTCGTGGAACGACAGTGATTGGTAGCCGAGCATGACGTCGTCGGCGCCGGGCACGGTGATGACGAAGGAAACACCGGCTGCACCGAGCAATGTCAGTAAGGTGTCCATGTCGTCTTGGTCAGCTTCGGCATGATTGGTGTAGCAGACGTCTACGCCCATGGGTAAGCCTAGGAGTTTTCCGCAGAAGTGGTCTTCGAGTCCGGCGCGGATGATCTGTTTCCCATCGAACAGGTACTCAGGCCCGATGAACCCTACGACGGTGTTGACCAGCAGTGGGTCGAGGTGTCGTGCGACGGCGTAGGCGCGGGTTTCGAGGGTTTGTTGATCGATGGGGCGCCCACCGGTGCCGATGTGCGCTCCGGCGCTTAACGCTGATCCTTGTCCGGTTTCGAGGTACATGACGTTGTTGCCGACGGTTCCGCGGCTCAGGGATCGTCCGGCCTCGTTGGCTTCCTCGAGCAGACTCAGTGACACCCCGAATCCTTTGTTTGCTCCTTCGCTTCCGGCGATTGATTGGAAGACTAGGTCCACCGGCGCTCCTGCTTCGATGAGACCCAGGGTGGTGGTGACGTGGGAGAGCACGCATGACTGCATCGGGATGCTGTATTGCTGTCGCAGGTCGTCGAGCAGGTGCAGAAGGTCCGAGGTGGCTTGCGGCGAATCGGTGGCGGGGTTGATGCCGATCACTGCGTCGCCGCACCCCATGAGCAGGCCGTCGAGGGTGGCGGCGGCGATGCCGCGCGGGTTGTCGGTGGGATGGTTCGGCTGCAGGCGGGTGGAGAGCCGACCGGGCAGTCCGATGGTGGTGCGGAACCCGGCCGTCACCTCGATGGCTTTGCCTACCGCGATCAGGTCTTGGTTGCGCATGAGTTTGCTGACTGCGGCGACCATTTCGGGTGTCAACCCGGGGGAGACGGCGCGTAGTCGGGCAGCGGCGTCATCCCGGCTTATGATGTCGAGCAACCAGTCCCGCAACCCGCCCACCGTCAGGTGCGAGACTTCGCGGAACGCGTCACCGTTGTGCGAATCGATGATCAACCTGGTTACTTCGTCCGTCTCGTACGGCATGACGAGATCGCTCAGAAATACGGGCAACGCCACGTCGGCGAGGGCCCATTGCGCGGCGGCACGTTCCTCATCCGACCCCGCCGCACACCCCGCAAGTTCGTCACCGGAGCGAAGTGGAGTTGCCTTGGCGAGCAGGTCAATAAGGCTGTCGAACTGGTAGGTGGTGCCGCCGAGCGACTGGGTGTAGACGGTCATTTCAGTGCGGCCTCCGCATCGGCGAGTGCGGCGAACTCCTCGTCGGGAGAATTGGCGACTAGGCGGTGGCGGCTGTAGAAGCCGAAGTACGCCATGAACCCGGCGAATACCAGCAATGCGAGGAATGCGGCGAGCGGATCCACGAGGAACGTGGCGATGACCGCGAACACGGCGATGACGAGGGCGAATGAGGTGGTAGCGATACCGCCTGGGGTGCGGTACGGACGCGGCATGTTGGGCTCACGGACGCGCAGCACAATGTGGCTCACCATCATGAGAACGTAGCTGAGTGCAGCCCCGAACACTGCCACATTGAGCAGGGTTGCGCCCTCGCCGGTCAGTGCGAGCAGGAACCCGATGACGCCGGGGATGATGAGCGCGAGGACGGGGGCTTTGCGACTGTTGGTCACTGACAGGCTCGTCGGCAGGTAGCCCGCGCGGGACAGCGCGAATGTTTGACGCGAGTAGGCGTAGATGATGGCGAAGAAGCTGGCGACAAGTCCGGCAAGGCCGATGTAGTTGACGAGCTTGGCGGCGCCACCTTCGCCGAGGGCATGCACGAGTGGGTTGTCGGCCGACGCCAGGGTGTCCGCACCGATCGCACCGGTGGCGAGGAAAAGCACGGTCGCGGCTGTCACAAGCAGGACGAACATACTGGCGATGATTCCCCGTGGCACGTTCTTCTCCGGTTGGGTGGCCTCCTCAGCGGCCAGTGGCACACCCTCGATGGCGAGGAAGAACCAGATTGCGAACGGAATCGCAGCCCAAATACCGAGGACTCCGAAAGGTAGGAAGGCTGAAGATCCGACGGCTTCGGTATCGACTGGAATGTTGGTGAGGTTCGCGGAATCGAAACGCGTGACGGCCACGACCGCAAAGATAAGTAGCCCGACGAGGGCGATGGCGGTGATGACGAACATGGTTTTGAGCGCTTCGCCCGCACCGCTGAGGTGAATCCCGATAAACAGCACGTAGACGAACAGGTACACCCACCAGCCATTCGTGATGCCGAACAGTCCCAGCGATTCGACGTAGGCGCCGATGAACGTCGCGATGGCAGCGGGGGCGATTGCGTATTCGATGAGGATTGCTGTGCCGGTGGCGAATCCGCCCCACGGCCCCAGCGCTCGACGAGCGAATGTGTAGCCACCACCGGCGGCGGGGAGGGACGACGACATCTCAGCCATGCCCAGCACCATCGCCAGATACATTGCTGCGACGATCCCGGCGGCGATGAGCAACCCGCCGAACCCGCCTTCGCCGAGACCGTAGTTCCAGCCTGCGTAGTCACCGGAGATCACGAAGCTGACGCCGAGTCCTGCGAGCAGAACCCACCCTGCGGTGCCTTTCTTCAACGATCTGCGATTGAGGTATTCCTGAGATTCGGTGTGGAATTCAGCTCGATCGTGCGGCGCCGCTACGGTTTTGTCGGCCATCGCGTTCCTTCCGTGGTGCTCTTGTGGGGGCGGGAAGCGGATGCGGCAAAGCTTAGGAAGCGAACGTTGCATCGACGTTGCAGCTATTGTTCGCGTGACTAGGCGCACGCTGTGAGCTGCGTTACTCTCAGGGTGAAGGAGGCGGCTACTTCTATGACCCAGGTTCAACCCCAGCTCAACCGGTGGCTTTCGGTGCCGCCAGGTGCGGACATCGCCCGGTTTGCCAGTGATGCCGCCTCCGCGTGGGAGTCTTTCCTCGACAAGGGGATCACTCCGGCGTCGGTGCGGAGCGTGGTAGGTGAGTCGTGGATCCGTTCGAAGACACGGGGGGTCTCGCCAGACGCCGTGGAACAGACTGACCTGCTGCCCGCTGCCGACCTTGAGGCGTATCGGTCGGCGCACCCCATGTCGCTGATCCGACCCGTTATTCGTGAACTCCTCGTTGCCGATGCTGTCGGAAGCGAATTGCTCGTCGCGATGAGTGACGAGGCGGGACGGCTGCTGTGGGTGGACGGGGACCAGCGCGCACGCGACCGCGCTGTGAGCATGAGTTTCGTCGAAGGTGCGGACTGGAGCGAGGAACGCGTCGGCACCAATGCGCCGGGGACGGCGCTGGCGGTGGATCATCCGATTCAGATTTTTGGTACCGAACATTTCAGTCGGCCGGTGCACGAATGGAACTGCTCGGCAGCACCGGTTCACGATCCTCTGACGGGCCGAATCATCGGTGCCATTGACATCACTGGCGGCCCACGCGTCGCGGTGCCGGAGATGTTGCAGCTGGTCAAGGCCACTGTGCGAGCTGCGGAAAACGAACTTCGACTGTATTTAATGCGCTCGCCGCAACCCGTCACGGCGGCTGTGCCGCGTTTGCAGACTCTCGGTCTGACGCGACCTGTTTTGCACGACGATTCCAGTAGTCGGAAGCTGTCGCAACGGCATGCCGAGATCTTGCTTCTCCTGGCGCAACATCCGGAAGGGCTGTCCTCCGCGCGCCTCGCCGTGCTGCTTGATGAGTCCGACCTCGACGACGTGACGGTGCGGGCGGAGATGTCGCGGCTGCGGAAAGTGATCGGCGCGCATGTGCTGGGGTCGAGGCCGTACCGGCTCCTGTCTGAGGTGCGCACTGATGTGGCGGACGTGATGGCAGCCCTGCAACGGGGGGACATCAAGGTGGCAATACGTTCCTACACCGGGCCCGTTCTGCCGGAATCCGATGCGCCTGGTGTTGTTGACCTGCGCGAAGACCTCCATTCTCGTATGCAGGCCGCCCTCCTGCGCTCCGGTGACCCAGCGATGCTGAACTTCTGGACGTCGTCGGTGCATGGGCGCGATGACCTCACTTCCCTGGAGGCGTATTTGCATTCGCTTCGCCCCGAGGACCCGATGCGGTCGCAGGTCAAGGCCCGCATTATGCGACTCGATCGAGAACTCAGGATGTAACCGTCCGCACCCGTGCAACGTGCATGCAACGGTGCCGCTTCTAGCGTTCTGTTTTACGACCCGCAGATCACTGGAGGCACGTCATGACTGAATTTGCTCGCCCTGGCTCACCCGATGCACTGATGTCGTTCCCTGCGCGGTACGACAACTTCATCGGCGGCGAATGGGTAGCACCCGCGAAGGGTGAATACTTCGACAACGTCACCCCCGTAACAGGTCAGGCGTTCATCGAGATCGCCCGGTCGACAGCGGAAGACGTCGAGAAAGCACTCGACGCCGCGCATGCCGCAGCACCCGCCTGGGGCAAGGCCTCCGCCGCGGACCGCGCCAATGTTCTCAACAAAATCGCCGACCGCATGGAAGAAAACCTTCAAGCGATCGCACTCGCCGAATCATGGGACAACGGTAAACCCATCCGCGAAACCATCAACGCCGACATCCCTCTAGCGATCGATCACTTCCGCTACTTCGCCGGAGCTATTCGGGCGCAAGAAGGCTCACTGTCCCAACTCGACGAGGACACCGTCGCCTACCACTTCCACGAACCGCTCGGGGTTGTCGGTCAGATCATTCCGTGGAACTTCCCGATCCTCATGGCCGTGTGGAAGCTCGCCCCCGCGCTTGCCGCAGGAAACGCGATCGTTCTCAAGCCTGCAGAACAAACCCCCGCCTCGATCATGTATCTGTTCTCCCTGATCGGCGATCTTCTGCCAGCAGGTGTGGTCAACATCGTGAACGGCTTCGGCGTCGAAGCAGGTAAGCCACTCGCGTCGAGCCCGCGCATCCGCAAGATTGCGTTCACCGGTGAGACCACAACAGGCCGACTGATCATGCAATACGCGTCAGAAAACCTCATCCCGGTCACGCTCGAACTCGGCGGAAAAAGCCCCAACATCTTCTTCTCCGACGTCCTCGCCGCCAACGACGCGTACCAGGACAAAGCCCTCGAAGGCTTCACAATGTTCGCCTTCAACCAGGGCGAAGTGTGCACGTGCCCATCACGGTCACTCATCCAGGAGGACATTTTCGACGAGTTCCTTGAGCTCGCCACGATCCGCACAAAAGCTGTCCGCCAGGGCAACCCGCTCGACACCGAAACCATGATCGGCGCGCAAGCCTCCAACGACCAGCTCGAAAAGATTCTGTCCTACATCGACATCGGCAAATCTGAAGGCGCCCGACTGGTCACCGGCGGTGAACGTGCCGATCTCGGCGGGGACCTCTCCGGCGGGTTCTACGTGCAGCCCACCATCTTCACCGGCACCAACAACATGCGGATCTTCCAGGAAGAAATCTTCGGTCCCGTCGTCTCGGTGACGCCATTCAGCGACTTCGACAACGCGATCTCTATCGCCAACGACACCCTCTACGGGCTCGGTGCGGGGGTGTGGTCGCGCAACGGTGACACCGCCTATCGCGCAGGCCGTGAGATTCAGGCGGGACGCGTGTGGACGAACACTTACCACCAGTACCCGGCACACTCCGCGTTCGGCGGCTACAAGCAATCCGGCATCGGACGCGAAAACCACAAAATGATGCTCGACCACTACCAGCAGACAAAGAACCTGCTCGTCTCTTACGCAGCCGGGGCGCAAGGATTCTTCTGATGCGCCGCGTGGAAATGACGCCGGCGGCTCGTGACCTGCTGAAAACGCTCACGGGCCGCCATGGCCAACTAATGATCCACCAATCCGGTGGGTGCTGCGACGGCTCCGCTCCCATGTGTTACCCCGACGGGGAGTTCATCATCGGGGAACGTGACGTGCTGCTGGGGACGCTCGCCGACGTGCCGGTGTGGATTTCAGGGTCGCAGTTCGAGGCGTGGAAGCACACGCAAATGATCCTCGACGTGGTGCCCGGACGCGGATCGGGTTTCAGTATTGAAGCTCCGGACGGGGTGCGATTCCTCAGCAGGGGACGAGCATTCACTGATGAAGAGATGGAAGCTTTGCCGCCGGTGTTGGTCGGTGCCCAATGGAAAGCCGGGCAGAGAAATGCAGGGGAGTGGCTGTAGGGCTACTCCTGGCGCCGCGCGATGTCTCGTTCGGCTTGGGCAGTCATCCTCCGCCGCTGATCGTCGTTCATGCGTTTGTGCCGCCGGGCGAACTCTTCTGACGCTGGCTGTGCAATCGCACTGAACGCGGTCGTCATCGCCATGTCGCGCACACTGATACGACGCGCAAGAACGTCGTGGATGAGTCGCTTAAGTTCGGGGTTGTCGGTGTGTCGCGCGGTGATGGTCAGAGATTTTTCGATCTGACGCGACAGGTCAACGTCGCCGCGAGCGATGTCGAGCGGTGTGTACTGAGGATTAGTCATGTCAGGTGTCCTGATTGTTGTAGGCAGCAGCGGGGAGTGGGGGAAGATTGCTGCGGTTGACCGCGGCGGACGCACCCTCGAGCACACCAACGATCAACCGCGCCATGTTCACCGCGTCGTCGAATGTGCTGATGATGTTCGACCACGTATTGAGCATCAGCGTCACCTGGAGTGCGGCGGCACCCACAAGCGCGACCGCACCGGGTCCCGTCCATGACAACGCGGCCGCAGCGGAAGCGTTAATCGCCAGGGTGATTGCCTGATCGATCAGCCAATTCATCATTGAACCAATTGTCTGAGCGAACTGATATGCCGACGACGAAAAGTCATGGAATGCCCGGCCCATATCGCGGAGGCTGTCGGACTGGTCGCCGATGGCGTGGGCGAGTGTTGTGAAGTAGTTGTTCGCGCCGCTTGCGGCTTCACCAGTCCAGGTCTCGGTCAGCAGCTGTGCGCCGCGGGTCATGGATTGTTCGTAGGCAGTGTTGAATTCGGCGACATTCATCAGTGCGGTTCCAACTCGTTGGAAGGCTTCGAAATCTCCGATCAACCAGCGTGACACTTCACCCATCGGGTCGACATTGAGTGCTGCGATGAGAACTTCATTGACCCAATACGCGGGACTACCGTATTGGGTGAAACCGAGAGCGATGTCGAGCACTGATTGATTCCTGGGCTCGTACACCGGCGTCACTAATGTGTCGATGGGACGGTCCATTATCGATCACCACTCGTGTCGACGGCCTGAAGCGAGGACCCGACGGATGTGATGCAGGCCGTTGCGCGGCTGTGCGAGTCTGTATACCTGTCCGCGGTCTTGCCTAGTCCGTCGGCAGAACTGCGGCTGAGGTTCACAATTTCCTGATGGTTAGGAACCGTCGAATCGGCAACTCTCACTGCCTCTAGCCGGGCGATCTCGAACAGGACCCCAGCTTGGTGCGCTTCCACCTGCAGGTGTCGATTCAGATACTCGACGGCAAGAGTTGCTTCCCGCGCGAGAACTTCCATGCGATTCGCATAGTTTCTGATCTCATCAGGGTCAAGACACAACTCAGACATCTTCCCCCCTCGAAGTCTGGATACCGAAGTCGAAAGTTAGGTGGTGCTCATGGGAGACAACGCATTCAGGACGTCACCGCGGCGAATCCGGTCGATCGCATGTTGCTGACACAGCTCGATACGCAGGGCCGGATTCGAGTGGTAGAAACGCAGCGTGTGATACAGAAGAACGGGGTCCGTCTCAAGGCTTGACGCAAAAAACATGTCGGCAGGCGCAGCGTTTGAATCAATGAGCGGTGCCGCGGACACGAGACCATCTGTGGGATAAGCTTCTTCGCCGTTGTCGGAAGCGGAACCGGAACGAACGTAGATAACGCATGAATTGATGACGCGGCGAAGCCGTCGCCCCATCGAATCGTCACTCCGGCCCTGGAACTGCACAATATCGTCCCACAGCAGCGGGCGTTCGTCGTCTCCCCGAACAAGAACCACCCCCGACGGTGTCAGGCACACCCCCAACCGCTGGCCGCGATTCCGTAGACCCGCAACGCCACCTGCGATGAAAACAACACCGATGCTAAGCATCAACACAACACCGATATACGGCGGGTGCTCCGCATTCGACGCAATGTCGGCGTACCTCATCACCATCACGGCCGCCAGCCCCACGAAAACAGCACCAGCGGACAAAAGCCCAAATAACGCAACACGGCGGAATGTTTTGATAGCGAAAAACACACCCCACTCTCGACCCGTCGGTGTCTCAACAGACTCCAGATGCACATTGATAGGCCGCTTCGGCGAGTAATGGGCAACCGCAAGCCCTGAGGCGACCGCCAAGATCACCACCATCGTGAGAAACATCGGAAGAATGGCCAAGAACTCGCCATGGGCAACGGAATTACTTACCGCCAACACCGCCACGATCGCCAAAACTGCCGCAACCCCGCCAACCATGAGCGAGTTGTTTCGGCTCCTCGTCGCGTTGCACTGCCAACCGTCAGGCAGTGGAAGCGTGACATTACTCCGCCCTTGACGCATGATTCCCCCCAGTCCGATCAGGACCCAAAATTTCCCGAACGCCAGGTATGACGCACGAACCGACCGATCGGTTCCATCGACTTGGGAAGCACCAGAGCATCGCCAGTGAGCTGCGGATCTTGTCGAGAGTCCTGAACTTCCGGAACCGATCGACGCGGCCTCTACCGCAAAACAACACGCCTTTCAGCATGGAGCTTGTCAGGCGCTGCAGCGCGCAGCGCAATAATCCTGAGTCAGGAGCAGAAACGGTCACAATCAAACTGCGCAGTAAGACGGCTAACCTTCTTAAAAGTTCATTCATGCGGGCGGCTATGGGACGAGAAACCGCTAATCAAAGAATGTCGGCTACCTATACCTTTCTGAGCAGCAGTGTTGAATACTGATGTGATGGAGCTCACTGGAGTTAATCGGGCGGTGAGCCGCGGCGCCGTGGTCAGTATTTCGCTCGCTGGATTGCTGAGCGCAGGTGCGGTGGGGCTGCAGCGCAAGTGACTGGCGACGTGACTTTCAGTACCTCGCCAGGCGTCGTCGAGGTTCAATTTGTCAGTATCGATCCTGCGGATACTGAATGCGTTGCCAAGCTGCGGGATGGTGTTGACAGTTTCATCATCCTTGATCAGGAGACAGCAGTGCTCGACGGTGACGGCAACGGTACGGTGGCGTTCACGGGGCTGGAACCGGGCGGGTACTGGGCCGACGGGACCTGCGGGGATGACGTCTTCGAACTGGAGCAGCTCGTGGTTCCTGCGAATGGGGGAACCGGATCTCTTGATCTGCTGATGGAGCTGTTCGACGGGATCTTTGGCAGCTCGTGAGGGTTTTGGTGGCCCACTGCTTGGCCGCTGCGTTGCACGGAAGCGGCTACTCGGTTGTTGCCGCTCCGCCTCCATGCGACGGGGCTTGCTAGGGGCAGAACAGCTGTCCCCGCGCGTCCCGCCCCAGCACATCGGGGACACGAAAGTGCTGAATGCGCGCATAGAGCGAAGCCTGTCATCACCATGCGTACGAACTATCGCCGACAGCGACGAAAGTCACGAGCTTGTGCGGACTGGTGCCTGGGCTGCTTCGATAGCGACGCGCCGAAGATGTAAGTCGCCCAGCACAAGATTCCTTGGTGGAGGGCACAAATCACAGCGTTGGTGCGGTCGCGTGCGCCGCGTTTCGGCAGGATTGTGGAGATGTGGTTTTTGATGGTGCTGTCGGCGAGCTGGAGCGTGGCGGTGATGTCGCGATGGTCGAGCCCTTCAGCGACCAGTCGGAGTACTTCGGTTTCTCGGGATTTGATTGGTGCGTTGGGGTATCCGTCGTCAATAGGGGTGGTGCCTTTGCGGTTTGCGTGGAGCCGCCTGTCGGTTGTTAAGGGACGATGAGCGTGCCTCGATCGGCGAGTGTGCGTACCGCGTTGGGGTGTAGGTCGAGTAAAACTTCGTCGGCTGCGGTGAGAAAAATGGCGTCTTCTGGGGCGCCTTAATCAGGCCATTGAACTGGCCTTGGTGTTCCCAGCTCGTTTGGAAGCTCACCATGCAAATCGGCATTGCGCAGGTTTCGAAAAAGCGTTAGAGCGCAACTGTATGCCTTCCTCGATAGGATCTCCCTATGCCCACCTTGTATCGCGACACTGGCTACTCGTTAACGCACCTCATCGAGGACATTAAGCACGGAAACGTAGCGCTACCGGATATCCAACGCCCATTTGTGTGGCCCGCGCGTAAGGCTAGAGAGCTATTTGACTCGATGTATCGCGGATACCCCGTGGGCACGCTTATGTTCTGGGAAACGGGTGCGGCAGTAGGTACCAAACAATTTGGAGCAGGAAAAAGCGGCGAAACCGGTCGGGTACCAAAGCTATTGGTTGTCGATGGGCAGCAGCGGCTCACCTCCCTATACGCAGTCCTCACTGGGAGTGAAGTTGTAACCAAGACGTTCCAATCTCGGCGAATTAAAATTGCGTTTCGACCCGCCGATGAGACCTTCGAGGTTGCCGACGCGTCAATTGAGCGAGATCCCGAATTCATAGCCGACATTACGGATCTCTGGATCGGCAGTTTCAAATCGAGAGTTCGAGAGTTCATGACAAGACTCGAAACCAGTAGGGACGGCGAACTGTCGCAGGCCGAGCAGGACCAGCTGGAGGAACGGATTGATCGTGTACGGGACCTCAGAGACTTTCGATTTCAGGTAATCGAGCTTAATTCGAATGCTGACGAAGAGCAGGTCGCCGACATCTTCGTGCGCATCAACTCCGAGGGCGTTCAACTGAAACAAGCGGACTTCATATTGACGCTCATGTCGGTGCACTGGGAGAAGGGGCGTCGGCAGCTCGAGCAGTTTGCTCGGGATGCTGTAGTTGCTCCAAGCATTGGTCCGTCACCAAAAAATCCATTCATCAACCCTGGTCCCGACCAGCTCCTTCGCGCCGCAGTTGGGCTGGCATTCAAGCGAGGGCGACTTGCGAACGTATACAGCATTCTGCGCGGTAAGGATCTTGAGAGCGGTCAAGTATCAGAAGAGCGCCGCGCTGCCCAATTCGAAGCGTTGGCTCGTGCGCAGGACCAAGTGGTGGATCTCACAAACTGGCACGAGTTCCTGAAATGTGTTCAGCATGCAGGGTTTCGTAGTGATCGGATGATCGCTTCAGATAATGCCCTGATCTACACCTACACATTGTGGCTCGTCGGTCGGCATGACTTCGGAATCGAGCGAGCCAAGCTGAGGAAACTCATCGCTCGGTGGTTCTTTATGGCTCACACAACTGGTCGTTACACTTCATCACCCGAGAGTGTTATCGAAGCAGACCTTACTCGGTTCAAGAACCTTCCAGATAGTGATGCCTTTACAGCCGAATTGAATCGCCAAGTACGATCCAATTTCACCGGCGACTACTGGGATATTTCGTTACCAAACCGTCTAGATACCTCTGCTGCCAAATCTCCAGTCCTATCTGCTTACTGGGCAGCACTGAATCTCCTCGACGCAGAAGTGCTATTCAGTCACTTGAAGATTCGCGACCTGCTTGACCCGGCAATCAACTCACCTCGTTCAATGGAACGGCACCATCTCTTTCCGAAGGCATTCCTCAAAAGTCTCGGCGTATCCGGTGTTGCTCAAACGAACGCCATTGCAAATATGGCGTTCCTTGATTGGCCCGAAAACGCAACAATTGGCTCGGGTGACCCACGAGAGTACTGGCCAGAGATGTCGCGCACATTGAATCCTGAGATGCTCAAGCGTCAGGTCTACTGGCACGCGCTACCGGTCGGGTGGGAGCAGCTTGAGTATTCGGTTTTTCTTGAACGAAGGAGATCCCTCATTGCGAAAGTCGTGCGTGACGGATTCGATCGACTTTGGGAAGATCGTGTACGCCGAAACGAAGTGGCTGAGATTGCGGAAATTATTGCGTCCGGTGAGTCGCAATTAGTTGAGTTCAAATCGACTGCTCGATGGAACCTCTACACTGGCAAACCAGACCGGAAAATGGAGCAGGTAATCGCGAAAACCGTGTGCGGATTCTTAAACGGTGAAGGTGGGACGCTAATCATCGGTGTCGACGATGATGGGAATGTTCTCGGGCTTGAACGTGATATGAGCACCTTAGGCGCGAAAGGCAACCCCGACGGTTTCGAGCTTGCCCTGCGACAGATGCTCGATAATAGCCTTTCAGTTTCCACTGCGGGCCTTGTACGCATTCGGTTCGAAACGCTCAATGAGCAAACAATTTGTGTCGTGTCTGTGGCGCCATCTGGCAAGGCGGTTTTCGCGAAATCTTCAAATGACAATACGGTATCCAATTTTTGGGTGCGTATAGGGAACGCAACCAAGCAGCTCCACGGCGATGACCTAATCCAATACCGCGACGACCATTGGGGGACAAGGTAACTGCGCGGAGGATCGATCCGGTGGCCGACAAAGTGCGGCGGCGAATCCCGTTTCCGTTGCGAGGTGTGCAAACGAGGCCTTCGGGATTGAGTAGCGTGACCTTGAAAAATTCGGATGAGTGCCGGTTCTATTCCTGGATGCTCATGCGGTGGTCAGCCGTAGCAACAGTGTGTAGCTTCGGTCGCGAATTAAGGTTTGAGGGTCTGTTTAGTGAGGCCGCACATTGCTAGCGATTTGGCCACACGCAAGCATGCATAAGCACCTAATTCCTTAGGCCGAGTAGGCGAGCGCCGCCTCGAAAGTAGTTGGGTTGCGTCCATGCGTTTCGGAGTCAGCCAATCTAGCCGACATTTATTGGGGTAGTAGTTCGCTGGGCTTGCCTGGGTATATGACGATGAGTTCGTCGCGTGCTCGCGTGGCGGCGACGTACAGCAAAGACCGTTCGCGCTGTAGTGCGTCGTCCCGATCTCCTTCAGGTAGTGCATCGATTTGGTACTGCCGTGGCAGGTTGTCGGCTCCGACCCCCACGAGGATGACTTTGGTGAATTCCATGCCTTTGGATCTGTGCATGGTCATTACTTGTGGGGTGTTTTTGTTGCTGGAGGTATCGCGGTCGATGTAGGTGACGGTGACTCCGCGATCGCCGAGGGCGCGGGGGAGTGTTTCGCCTTCCTTTCGGGTGGGGACGAGTAGCCCAATGCTGTCGGGCGCTGCGCCTTCCTGAGTCCATTGGTTGACGAGCTTGGCGACGATGTCGTATTCGTCGCTGAGCGAATCCGCGGCGATGATGTGCGGTGTCGGTCCTCGGCGGGCGGAACGATATGTGGTGGTGTTTTCGGTTTCGTTGGCGAGGTCGGTGTAGTCGATACCGGTGAGGATCCCTAGGGCGTAGCGCAGGTTCTGTTCGGTCGTGCGGTAGTTGAGCGTGAGTCGGCGGGAACGGCCTCGGATGTTAATTCCGTAGTGGCTTAGGACGATCTTTTGTCCGTAGATGCGTTGGTGTGCGTCCTCTGCGAGGAACAGGTCGTTGGGTCCCTCGGCGACGAGGGCGCGGAGCAAGGTGAATCGGTTGGGACTGAGGTCTTGTGCTTCGTCGACGAGGACGTGGTCGGCGGGGTAGTCGCCGCGCAGGTGGAGCACCTTTGCGGCGATGGATGCCTTTTCTTCAAAGTCGGCTGTCCCGTCGGCTGCAGCGTTGGCCCGGTAGGTTTCGATGATGTCCCAGACGGCGTTGCGGTTTTTGCGGTTGAGTGCAACTCCACGTCCGGGGCGTCGCACTTTGAGGTATTCGGTGCGGGTCGTGACGTTGTGGGGGAGCACGATTGTGGCGTATTCGGCGCTAAGGAATGAGGGAGTGCGTAAGTGTTCTGGGAGGTCGCTGTGTACTGCGGCGTTTGACCAGGCCTGAGGGCCGGTGGGGGTGGTGATGTGTGCGGTTCGTGGGCCGAGGACTTCGGCGACAGCTCCAGGCGCGGTGTCGCCGGTGAGTGTGGGTTTGTTGGTGGTGATGATGCGGTGGGCAATGGCGTCCACACCAGCGATGTAGATGCCGGGTTGGCCGATGTCGGTGGCCTGGGGCAGGTGGGGGTCGAGGATTTCGAGTTGGGTTTTAAGCCCCTCGGCGAGGGTGGTGTTGTATGTGGTGAGGACGATTCGGGCTTGGGGGTTTTGGCGGTGTAGGTGCCGTGCACGGTGGAGAAGGACGACGGTTTTTCCGGTTCCTGCGCCCCCTGTGAGCCGGAAGGATCCGTTGTAGTTGCGTGTGGTGTAGGCGCGTTGTTCGGGGTGGAGGAAGATGCGCCATGCTGCGAAGTCTGGGTTTTCGATGGCGGTTCGTAGTGCGTCGTTATCTTCGATGAACGCGAATTCCATTTGGGCGGCGGGGTGCCGGAGCGCTTGGAGGACGGCGTCGTCGTTGTCGTCGTCGACGGTGGGGTTTTCGGTGAGTGCGTATTTGTCCCGTACGACGGCGAGGGATTCGCCGGTGTAGATGTCGAGCAGCGCATTGCCTTGCCATGTTGCTGGTGCTGTAGCTGCATATTCCAGGATTGCGTCAGCACCGGTGATGTCGAGTGCCCCTTCGGCGAAGGCGGGGTCGATGCCGAGTTCGGTGAGGTCTTCGGTGGTGAACTCTCTGGTTCGGAGTGCTTTTTCTGAAGGTTCTGCAGGGTGCGCTGGTGCGGGATGTGGCGCGGTCTCAACCCTCTGCTCGCTCTGCGGTGCGTGTGTCTCTTCGGGTTGGTGTACGGGTGGGGATTCGATAGGGATGAGTTCGGCTACACCATTGCGAGGGTTGATGCGTACACGCGATTTTTGGGCGATGCTGATGGCTTCATCGTGGGGGAAGGTTCCGATAAAGACGTAGGAGGCGTCTTGTTGGGTGCCTTGAAGTTTGAACAACACTGCGCGATTGGAAAGATCGACTCGTCCGGTGCGGGCACGTTTGTCCACGGAGTTGTTGATCGGTTCGATGTGCAAGCCGGGCGTGGTGTCGTCGCTTGCGAGCTTCATGAGGAAGTTGTAAGTGGCTTTGTAGAGACTTCCGTCGATTTTTTCGAGACCGGGCCCCATGATGATCTGCGGCATTTATGCCCGTCCTTCCTGTAGCGCGGCCTTTAGCGCGGTGATGTTTGCGGCACAGACTACCCAGCCTGCCTGGGTAAATTCGTCACGTTCGGTGTTGTCGACGTCGGTGTCGAGGAGCACTTTGAGTTCGGGCCATGAGATTTCGACGGGAATACCGTTGATTTCTTCGCCGATTGAGGGCACCGGTATGCCATGGTCGGCGAAGGTTTTGATGAGAGCTTTTTCGGCGTCGCTTGTAACTTCGTCGTAGGCTTCTTGCCACTCGTCGCTGAGCCCCACGGCGACTGGTTCCAAACGGATCAATTCTTGGTCGAATATGGGGGCGCCAGCGGCGGAGGCGAGGTGCTTGCGGGTGGTGATTTCTGACGGTACGGGCCGGAAGTTCAGTAGGTTTGCCCAGCGTAGCCATTCGCGCCAGGCAAGTTTGGAGTCGAGTGTCAGCGCTGTGTCGTCATCGTCGAAAATGACAGCGACCTCAGTGGGCATACGGGATGAGCTGGGCATGCGAATGGCGGTGGCGAAACCGCTGTTGTGCCACACGAAGGTTTCACCCTGAGCGGAGGGCTCGAGTGAGTTGTTGAGCGCAGCGAGTGCCAGTGCTGCGGTGTTGCCGCCGGTTGCGCGGACCCCCGTTTTACTGGTGCTGACGAGGCTGATCATAGGTAGCCAGTCTGCGAGTTGGGCGCGGGATTGTTTGGTTGGGTTTTGCACCCATGCGACGAGGAGGTCGACTGCGTTGCGGAATGCGAGGTCGATAGCGCTTTTGGAGAGTCGATCACCGGCGAGTTGCAACACTTTGCGTATTGCTTCGGTGTGCAACGCAGGTGATTCCGGTTGTGTCCCTTCGACGTCTTCGTGGGTCACAGCGACCACCTGGTAGCCGCCATCGCGCAAGTTGCGACGTTTTTCGGCGTCGTCGGCGACACGGTTGTGCGTGGGGCTTGCGTGGTAGGCCCACCCGTCGGTGAAGATCGCAGTGGGTGGCACACCAGGGTTTCGGGAGGTGAGTACGAAGTCAGGTTTGCTGCCGAGAATGTTTTCTTGTGGTCGCAAGGTCCATCGGTTTGCTGAACCGAGTGCTATTTCCCATTCTTCACCGCGCTCGGTGGGTTTTGGGGTGATGGTGGCGCCGAGAGTTTCGAGGCGTTCTTTGAACACCACGCGGAAGCGCTTCTCCAGAGCAGATTCGGTGTCAGTCACGATGGGTTCCTCCTGTGTCACGGTCCACGGCATGGAGTCGGGAACGTCGATAGTGTCATCGAATTCGCGCCCGGTGAGCAGCCCGGCGAGGTGACGTTCGGCTGCGGCTCGGGAAGTCTTTTTCACCCCACCGACACCGGCGAACGGTAGCAGGCAGTTTTCACACGAAAGCTTTCCCTCGTCTTGGCAGGGGCAGTCTTTGACGATCTTCCATGCCCGGTGCAGTACGTCCCACACGATGTCGGGGTTAGCGAGTTCTGCGAGGTACCCAGTTCCACCTGGCACGACGTCGTGCAGCAATAGCGCCTCATGTGCGTCGGTGCTGTGTTTGGAAGGGTCGCGCACGGTGGTGATGTGGAGGTGATCTGGATCCCCGCCGATCCGTTCCCTCAGACCCAATAGCAGTGACGCGGCGAGTGAGGGCACCGCAAAGGAGTCGCCCATGGTGACCGAGAGCGGAAGACGGAGGAGTAGTCCTTCGGTGGTGAGTTTGCGGGCGAGTGCGAGGTTGACAACGGATTCATCTTGAGCTTCGCGTTGAGAACACCAGGGGCGGTGGTCGGAGCGTTTGTTGCGCCCGGTGGCGGTGTCGAGTTTGCCGCATTCGGAGCAGAGTCGAAAGAGGCTGGCGTCGGCTTTTTCCCCGGCGAGCGTGCGGGTTGACCCGCCTGCTGCTGTTTTCCCGAGGTTGAGCCAGCGAACCTCGAGGTTGCGCAAATGTTTGGCGCCAAATCCGAGGTCTTTGACGAACCAGTGTTTTGTCACGTTGGCGGGGTCGATGTCAGCGGCTGTGATGATGGTGAACCGTTCACGGCTGCGCTCGTCGGTACTGTCATCGATGGTGGCTTCTTCGCGGCGAATCACCGCTGACACATTTGTCAGCTCCACCACGGGTAGATGTTGGCTTGTGTCGGCGATGCCAGTGGAGTCACATCGTGGACAGGCGGTGGGTGCGTCGACTGAGTCTGCGGTGGGGAGTTCTTTGACGTATCCGCAGGCGGGGCAGCACGCCCATTTTCGTACTTCGTCGCCATCAGCGCCGAGGTCTACTGCGTCGATGGCGATGGCGAATCCGCTTGCGTAGAAGGTGGATCCGGGGGCGAAATCTCGCAACGCTTGGGCAGAGGCACGCGTCAACTCGAAAGAGGTTTGTTCGTATTCTTTGCTCGCTGGGTTGATCCAGTTCACCGACACGGCGAGAGTGACGATGTCGTCGAGCAAAGTGTAGTTGGGGAACAGGCCGAACGATTCGAGTGTGCTAATCCAGTAGTCGGAACGTAGTTCGCTGAGCTGTTTTTGAATCAGTTTGACGGTGGCTTCTGCGGTGCGCAGTTCGCGTTGGTCCTCGTCAACTGCTATAGGAGAGTGTGCCTTCTCTCGAAGTTCGGGGAGTTTTTTGTGCACCGCTTGTTGACGGTGCATGAATGTTTCGATGCGGTGATTCCAGGTGGCGCTGGCGCGGTGGCACCGGCGGGCCAGTTCGCTTGTGCCGCTACCGCCTGGAGGCTGCGGGAATGCCCGCAATCGGCTGATCACTTCCTCATCGAGGTTGGTGAAACCAGCAAGGAACGCGTCGACAAGTTCCTCAGGCCGACCTTCAGCCTCGTCGATCAGTGCTCCAAGGAATGTTCCTTTCCCTGTGCTTCGCAACGCTTCTGGCGAGTTCTTTGGGTGGGGAACATCGGGCCGACGGGCCAACACATCTACGACTGATGCGGTGAATTGTCGGGTAAGGATTTCTTCCGCATCAAGGTACGTGGCCGGCGGGCGGACAGAACCATTGATGGTGGTGTGGGGGTGAGTAAATCGTGGAAGCTGATCACCGCGGGCGGTGACGTATGCGAGAGCAAGCGCATTACCAGTGAGGCGTCCCGCCCTGCCGATCCGCTGCAAGTAGGAGGCAACGGTGCGTGGCAGGGATGACAACATCACCGCAGATAGGTCACCGATATCAATGCCCATTTCCAGGGTGGGTGTGGCAACAAGAACATTGGGGGCGTTGGGGGGCGGATTTGTTTGCTTGAACTGGGTTTCGTATTCCAGCCGCACGCGGTCAGGTAGAAGGCTGGTGTGTTCCCGCGCCACTACCCGGCGCACGTCGGTGGCGGCGTACATGGCACGGTAGAAGTTGTCATCAATGACGTGATGCTGCAATTCTCCGTCACAGCGGGCCACCAAACACGGTGATCCAGTGAGCTCCCGAATGACGTCCGGGGAGCTGTGCACGGTATCGCGGCAGATCGAACAAATCAGGCTCACGGCCCCGCCGGTAAGTTCTTTGGCGGTGACGGGGCGGGCGACGATGCTGGTGGCGGGAATGTGAAAGGTTTGAGTTCCTGCTGGAGACGTGATGTCGCCGAGCACGTCGCGGCGCGCCAGGGTGGTGAAGAGCAACCGGGCAAGAACTGCGCCCTGCTGCGGCGGCACCCCTAGTGTTTTGGCAGTCCATTGGGCGTACCAACCGCGTGCGGACGCGATGGGCTCGAGGTCAGTGCCACGCGCTGCCCCACCGAGCGTGGGGAATGTTGGTGCGCTCTGACCTTTTCCGAAGCCGGGCATGCCTTGGCTTCGGTGGCGGCCACCGGTAATCCACCACCTATTGCCGTCGTCTTTACGGAACTTGTCGAACCACTCGTGTTCAACAGCTCCGCGGGCCCGCATGTGCAGCAAAATGCCGCGACACCAAGCGAGCAGGGCGGTGTCATCGAACCCGTCAGTGGTGAGTTGCACGTCGGGAGCCTCGACCACTTCACGTGCGCTGGAGCGCAGCACCGAGGTGGGTACATTGACGTAGGCGGTGACGGTGCCGGTGCGTTCGAGGGTGCGGCCCACTGCGGATCGCAAACCAAATTCGAGTGCAATATCAAGCAGCAGTCGTTTACGCACAGCGTTGCGGATACCAATCGGAACCTTGCGCAACTTGGGACTCGTCCAGAAGGTTTCGAACGTGTCCCGCTCAGCAAGTTCGGGCGGCAACAGTCGGTAGCGTGCACCCATATCGTCACCGGCGAGTTCGATCATTCTGTGCGCCAGCGAATCGAGGTCAGACTCACCTTCGTCGAGCGCCTGCCGTAGCAGTGTGCGCAACGTCAAGGCATGAGACCGGGATTGCACAAAACCAGCCCGATGCGCCGCATCCTGCACACTGTCGGTGAACACCAATGCCCGCTTTTCTGCGGGATCCAAATCAGGGGTACCAAACAGAGTTGAGAGGGACACAGACAGCATCGTCGCAATGGCCGAGCCGAGGAACCGAATACCTTCCGGCTGGCGACAAGACGGGCAGGTGTCGCGCTTCGAATCAGCGCCCGCCGTATCGGATTTGTGTACCAGCACAGGCAGCGCGCCGCCTTCAGCGACAACACCTTCGTTGGGTCGGGTGAACTCAACCCGTTGTTCATTCACGAGTAGCCACGCCAACCCAGATGCTGCATCTTTTGTGTCGACAAGCTCATCAGTTTTGTCAGCTTCTGCGGGTGCGTGGATGAGTGCGCGGAACCGGTCATCCTTGCGGGCCGCACGGCGACGGATAGTGTCTGGATCCCCGTCCAGGTCAGCTCCAGTGGGGGCCAGTACTACACCCCAACCGGACCTGTTGCAGTGGCGGCAATACACCGCTGGCAAGTATTGGGCGGATGATCCCTCGGTGTCGGGAATACCGTCATCGCCCCACAGAAACTCGGGTGCACCTGATGCGGTTCGGTTGATGCGGGTGAGTTCCCGAATCCACAAATGCACATCCACCGATACCGCGCCGCGACCAAATTTGGCTCTGATGTGGCTGAGGGCGGTGAACATGGCGCCGAGGACGGTGCGCCGTTGATGATCGGTGACAGAGGAGGCGCGGCCGAGTGTGCGGCGGAGGCCACCATCCTCCGGTTCCAGAACGGCAAGCAAATCGGTGATGTCCACGGCGATCGTGGTGAGGGAGATCAGCTCCCGGAACTTGGTATGTGACTTCACCAGATCAAGGGCGAGTTCTGTGGTTTTGTCGAGACTTTCCTCGAGGGCAGTACCGCTTCCGCCGTCGTATAACGCGCGTAGCACGAGGTAGGTGATTCTGTGCGGGTCGGTTTCACCGCTGACGGCGGTCGCGAGGCGACCCATACGCGCTGAATCGAGTGTTGCTTCGCGCCACTTCGCCGACTTCGCCCGTATTTCGGCATCACCAACCCACTCGCTCACTGCGAGGCGTGATTCGGTGACCACAGCGTCTGGGGTGAAGGGTTCACCGAATACGGTGTGGGCGAACTCCAACATGTCCGACGGATCACCACCATCACCCAATGTTGCGGAGGTAGCGACAGGGGTGATGCGGCCGAGCGGGCGGTCCCAATCCTCGGGGGTAACTTCGGGGTCGTCTGCGTTCCAATGGCTTTTGATTGTGAGCCCAAGGCGGCGAAGCAGCATGGACACATCGGTGCCCTGTGCGCCGTCGTAAGTGTGAAACTCATCGAGCACCAGGTACTGCAAACTGTGGGCGCTTTGCCGCCAAATACCGGCATCGGCAGCGCGCAGCAATAGCTGGTCGAGCATTTTGTAGTTGGTCAGCAGAATGTCGGGCGCCAAGTCACGAATGACATTCCGGTCGGTGACTAGGCCTTCCTCGGTGACTTTGGTGCGCTGCGCCCCAGCCTCACCTGTGTACAGCGCTGCGGTAATACCGGAGAGAGCAGTGTGTTCAGTGATGATGCGGGCCAGCCGCAAAGCTTGATCATTGGCGAGGGCATTCATCGGGTAAAGGATGATCGCCTTAGTGCCAGTGACGCCTTCACGCTTGGAGCGCTGCACGTGGTCGAGAATGGGATACAGAAACGCCTCAGTCTTACCGGACCCAGTACCGGTGGTAACCAATGTTGGAAGGGGACGTGACTTTGCTTCAGACAAATTAAAGGTGCTCAGGCGTGAAAAAGCAGCCGCCTGATGCCCGTACGGGGTGAAGCCCTCATACCACTCAAGACTGTCCCGCCATCCCTCCTCAGCAGGACGAAAAGGCAACCTCAAACGCACATACGGGCCACGGAACATACCTGTTTCACGGTGCTGCAAAAAATCATCCAGCACACGGCGGGCATCCGGATCAGCTAGCGCGAATGTAGTGCCGAGGTATTCGAGCAAACTGTGTTTGATCGACTCCGCCTGCGCAAGGGGGAGGAGTTCCGACATCGCCTACTCCGACTTCTTTGCGGCCAGGCGACGCTCGAACTCGGCGTAGGCAACTCGCATGTCGGCTTCACGGTCGAGGAACTGGAACGGCAATTCATAGATGTAGGTGTTACCGGCTTCGTTTGTGATTGTGCGTTCATCCGCTGTTAGGGCACCGTGCCTACTTCGCCAAACAGAATGCAGATCCTGTGGAACTAATCGGCCATTGATGTCATATAAGTAAGATCTTCGGTCACTTTGATACAAAACTGGAAAGAGGGTTTTATACAGAGTGCATAGCTCGTCGACATTCAAACCCAGGGCTAGAGCAACGAGAACATCGATTTCAAGAATGGCCTGTCGGCGATCTGCAGCGATGTGAAGTGGTGTGTGGTGAGTCCAATCGGAACCGACCTGACCTACAGGGCAACGTCTCTTGTGGTTCAGCCCACTTGCCCAATCGTCGTCTGCCATTTCACTTCTAAAGCATTCATTCCACAGGTCTGCATAGGCGAAACCTGTGGATGAAAGCCTCAGAACCCTCAGGATTAGCAGATTTCTAATTGTTGGATCGTCTGCGAGTGGGAGACGATTCACTGTTGCTTCACGAATTGTAGATTTCGGCACGGATCTTACAGAAAAATCAGCGACCATAGACATCAGGGATGCCGCGGCTACACACAAATCCCGCAAAGGAATTCCAGGGATCCCAAGAGTTGTCACGGTGTCGAGATGGCCACAACCAGGAGGGATTATTGCGGGCTTCAGAGTCCGTTCGCCGGTGTTGTCGGTCATTGTTCGCCACGCTATTCGATAGAAACTCCGGGTTGGTTCCGAATGGCTGCGGCCAGATTCATCATTGTAATGCCAATTGGTATCAGAACTAATGTACCGTGACGCGCTACAAGTACGCTTATAGATAGTAATTGGAGGCGAATCTGGTCTAGTGTCCTCGGGATCGAGGGCGAACCAATCATCTTTGTTCCTCATGCTGACGCGAGGGGCCTTGAAGAACGTTGTGCCAACGTGTAGATGGGAGCCGTGCAAAAGCGCTTCTCCCCAACTTGCAGCGGGTCCCCAAGAAATATCAATAAGCCCAGATTGTTTGCTTTTCTTGGCATTTAAACCTCCGCAATATTGAGGTTTAAGGTAATTGATTCTCGTAGCGTTGGCGATATGGCTTAAAATTTTTGTTGCACTTTTGTTTACTGCAAACACCATCCTTGTGCTTTCCGGTGGGTTGCTTAAGTCTGCGTCAACCATTTTTCGCCAAATATCCAGTGTTTCCCGCGAAACATGCAAAATTCTGTCACGATGAGGTTTGACATCCCATTTATCAGATGAATCTTTAATTCCAGGCTCGGGCCCTGAGCCGTCGTGTATTAATGAATTAGTGACCGTATTTGGATGGTACAAAGATGCCGCTGAAAGGAAGTTGATTGGTTTCTCGCTCCCATAAATATTTATGCTATATGTCTTGTGATCTTTGATGTCAAATAGTCCTAATTTGTTAATAAACTGCCAAAGTCGCCGTAGGCGTGAGTATGTAAATCTACGTAATAGTTCCGCTTTTTCATCCGTTAAGTGACTTACAGGGTGAATGAGCGAAGAGACTCCCGCGAGCGATTGATGTTTCCAAGAAAGTTCCATGAAACATCGATAAAGATCAGGTTGGAGCCCTTTTTGGCACGGGTAGTTTCGCTCGTCTCCAGCGAAGGCGGACATTGCGGTCGTTTCGGCTAAGCTAGTAATCACGAAGGATCGGAAAGTTGGTCGCGAAAGTACCCCCTCCGTTCTATCAATTACCTTCTGCTGACTCTGGAGATTCGCTAATTTGAACCACGGATCTTCCTCAGCGAGCAGAGAGTCAAGATCGATTCGCGGCCGCACCCACGGTGGGTTTCCCACCTGCAGATCGAAACCGCCTTGGGCGAATAGGGGTGCGAAGTCGAGTTCCCAGTGGAAGAACCCTTGGTCGGCGGCGACTCGTTCGCACACCGTGAGCCACGGGTGCGCCTCGACTACAGTCGCGGGGTCGATGGCTCCTGAATATCCAAGGTCGGTTTCTTCCGCGGCGCCCAGCTCATCCCAGGTGTCGATCTGCCCGAAGGTGAGTTGCGCTTCGTGACCGCGCCTTACTTTGCCTTCCACGCCGAGGAGTTTCTGCAGCGCATCAATCCATTCCTGCAACGACGGTGGGCTGACGACTTCACCAGCAACAGTGGCGGTCTCGTCCGTTAAGGGCCAGAACCATAGTGCGCACCACGCATCCATCACGCGCCGCAACCGCTGGTACGCACCACGCGGATCAGCGAGTGATTCTTCGATTTGCTCGCGGGTCACCGCACCACCCGTCGGTAGGTCGTCGCAACCCCACACATCGATCTGTCGGCGGATTTCGGATTCGGCGATCTGCAACCGGCGTAGCGCCAACGCCCACAAGCGGTCGGTGCGGCGGGCAAGCACGGCCAATGCGGTGAGCTGCGGGTTGGTGGGTTTCGGACGAAGCGAGCTCCGCCACTTCTTTAGTCGCGTCAGCGCCTCGGGTGCTAGTTCTTTGGCTTCCTTGGCGTCGACGGTGCTGCCCCACCCGTCAGTGGGAAGGAGGAAGTGGTGCACCGCGCCGCTGAGCTCTTCGCCGAGGGTGCTGATCGGCTTGTCGACTGGGGTGGCGGTAAGCCAACCTTTGTCCTTCAGAGATCGAGCCGGTATGAGACTGCGTCGTGCGCCGACGAGGGAGTTGCCGCGTCGTAGGTGCAAACCAAACCACGGGGCGAGCAGTCCTTCACCCATAGTGGCGAGCCACAACGAAATTTCCGCGAACTCCACTGCGGTGGCATTCAGGTCGACCCCGTACACCTGGTGTAGCGCAATATACGCTTTCACTTTTTGCAGTTCGGTGGAGTATCGGTCGGGGTCGATGCGTTCGCCGAGTTCTTCCTGCCTGCGGGTGAGGTACTGCTCAGCGAGTTGCTGCACTGCCTCGACGGCGAACGCCCCGGACCCAAGGGCGGGTTCACACACCGTCAGGTCGAGGATGTCCCGTGCGGGTGTGCGCTCATCGTTCTGATCGAGTAGTTCTTCGAGGGCTTGCCCCACAACGAATCGGGTGAGCACTTCGGGGGAGTAGTACGACGCGGACTGTTGCCGCTCGCGTCCTGCGAGACGGTAGACGAAGGTGCCGCGCTCGTGCACTACAGGGCGTAGTTCACCGGTGATGTCGTCGCGTGATTTGACGAAGTCGCTTTCCGAGATCCCTTCGATTCGTGTCGCTGGTACCACCCAGGAGCCTTTGCTGGCGTCGCCGCCTTTCGCCACCTCATACAGGTCTTCTTCAGCGAAGAAACCTGTGTAGGACATCAAGCCCTCGTAGACCGCACCTAGCTGGTTGATGCCGAGTTGTGCGTAGGAGATGAATCCGCGGTCTCGGCCTTTGACCTGTTTGCTCAGCAGTAAGTGTCGCAACACTTGCTGCAATGCGGCGTTACTGAGTTGGGTGTCGTCAATGAGTTTGGTCGCTTTGGATAGGAAAAGGTCGGCGCGCAGTGACCGGAACGTGAGGCCCTCGACGGTGGCGCCTTCGTCGTCATAGTTGTCTGCTCCGCTGTCGTGGCCTTTGTCGACGAGCCGGAACAGGGTGGCGAGTGAGTCGTAAATATGGGTGCCGCCGCGTGCACGCGGGCTGGCGAGTTCCACAAGTGTGAGTTCACGCAACCGGTCGAGGCTGTAGCCGCGTTCATAGTTGGGTTCCCCGATAGGAAGTACTCCGAGTTCCGGGGAAGCTTCTGCGTAGAGGAGGAACAGAATGCGGTACAGGAACCGTAGGGATTGCTTTGCGAGCGGCTGGGCCTCGCTGGACGGGAGTGGTGGGAGGCCATGTTCGCGGCGGCGTGTGACAACGTCGTTGGCGATGATTTCGATCGACAGGCGCACACCCTCACGCAAATCTTGCGAGACACCGACGGTGTGTTTGATGGATTCGGCGATCACCTCAGCCCACCAGATATCGCCTTCCGCGTCGGGGGCGAGGGATTCGGAGGAGATGCAACTGAGCGCGCGGTCTATTTCTCCGCCACGTTTATCCTCGGCGCGTTCCCCAACGAGTTGCAGGTCGACGGCAAGGTAGCGGCCCTCCAACCAGCGTTCCCGTTCGGTCACCATTGCTAACCCGCCGGAGAGAACGAGCGCGAATTGTGGTCCGTCATCTGAAACAAACAGGTGGGAGAGAAGTGCTGCAACCGAGTGGATTTCGTCATCCTCGGTGTGGAAGCTGCGTAGCAGGGTTTTCTCGTCCTTGGCGAGCAAGTTTTCCAACGTCAATCCCGCGTGCGCTTCGATGATCACTAGGGGAGCGTTGCTGGTGAGTCCTCGAGTGCGCACAGTGATCGCGGGACCCTCGTGGGTGCCCGAGGCTCCTATCCTGGCGGTGTCCCACCGCACTGTGTCGTCAAACCCGAGAATTGTGCGCAGACGGGCGTAGAGGGCCGTGAGGACGTCGTCGCCCGCGTTCTCGGACAAGCTAATGAAACGGCGCGTGAGGTCGCTGCGCTGCTCTGTGTAGCGGCTTCGCGGTGTCGACAGGTCATCTTTCTTTGCGTCGTCCCACTCTTTTCGTCGACTGAGGACCATGGCTTGAAACGACTGCGACTTGGCGTCGGTCGTGAAGTAGTGCTCACTGATGAAGTCTTCACCGACAATGAGGGCGTCTGATGCTTCCATGAGTTACGCTCCCGCCGCGTGAAAGTTTTGAGGCACAACCACAATGAGGGGTCGGTTGAGGCGACGATCTGGGTTCATTGCTTGTGCGAGTTCCTGTTCTTCCGAGATGCGCCTTGTTCGTTCCTGTAGATCTTTGCGTTTGACCAGCGCGTCGGCTTCTCGCATCCATCGCCTCGACCGGTGCAGCCACTCGTCGACGCGCTCCTGGGTTTCCTGACGGATCGCGTCGGCCTGCTGATCGGCTGCGGAATCAGCTGCCTGCACTGCGGCTGAAACGAGATTTCGCAACGTGTTTACATCCTTGAGGTTGCCGGGGTTCACGTCTGATAAACCAAGTGCTGCCACAGCGGAGGCTGCTGATGAGTGCGGCATCGCGAAACGCCCCGAAGGGTTTTGGGGATCAGGAAAAACCACCGTGTAGTAAGACGCTGCCACTACCTGCCCACGTGTATTCGTGTGCGTCACTTGTGTAAGCACCGTAACCATGTCTACGTCGCCGCGCACCGCGAAGATCTGGTTGCGACCTAACTCAGCCAGCGCCCGGTCGGCAGCCCAATCGATGATTGGATGGAGCGGCGCCAAATAGTGAGCCTCCGGCCATGTCGACGTGGACTGTCCACTTCGAGCTTGTTTCAACTCCTCCTCGCCGCGAAGCCGCGTCAGGGCGAGTTTGTATGTTTCGGTCACTTTCCTGTCCCTCAAATAGGACTGGGGCAGCACTTCGAGGCGTTGACGAAGATCGTGCGGCGGCACCAGGCTGGCAATGGATTGCCGCTCGTGAACCTTCCAGCTCACCCCATTCGGCGGTGGCAGGTGGGGGGTGATCTTAAACTCGTCGAGCGCATCAGCGAGAAACGCGAACTCCGTCGGGTACACACCAGCTGCCGATTCAGTAGCAAGATCGGGGGCTGACGGTTCGTCCTCGTCGAAGAAATCGCCACCGGCGAGCTCAGCGAAAAACGCGTCCAACCCGCCCGATTCGGTCACTTCCTGAACTGTGCGGACCACATCATCAAGCCGAGACTCCCCAGCCAAGACTTTCCGAACGGCTTCCTCTTCCGCCTTTACGTCATAGGTGCCCATCAGTGAGGCCGAGTCACCCAACGCGGTATGCGCCTCGTGCTCACGCTCCACCAGGCGTGTGAGCACCCGGATGTCACCACCAAAGCGTTCCGTGGACGGAACCAACAGCAACGTGGTGATTTCCGGGCGATGCTTTTGCCCATACCGGTCGATGCGACCGTTGCGCTGCTCAATTCGGATGAGGCTCCACGGAATGTCGTAGTGCACCAAGTGATGACACTGGGTGTGAAGGTTCACGCCCTCGGAGGCAACGTCACCAGTGACGAGCACACGGATGGCAGAAGACTCCAACTTGAATGACTCCACGATCTCCTGCTGGTCCTGATCACTCAACCCGCCGTGGAGCACCATCACCTGCCCGTCGCCAAGCTTCATATCCTTGCGGAGGGTCTCGGCCAACCAATCCAACGTGGCAACGCGTTCCGCGAACACCACCACGCGGCGATCGCTGTTTTTCGCAACACCGATCTTCTTCAGGTGGGCAAGCAGGGCCTCGTACTTCGCAGAGCGCTGCGCCAAAGCACTATTGGTGAGGTCTGCAAGTCGATCCAATGCCTGTCGCTCACGGTGTGTAGACGAATCAGACTTGTCGAGTCGTTTGCGGCGCTCATCAACTGACTGAGCTAGGGCCGCGGGGGATGACAAGAAGGCCTTGGCGAGAATCCACGGGAACAACGACTTGTTCTTCCCCGAGTACGGGTTCATGCCCGACTCCGGCCACAACCACGTGTGTTCAAGTTCGCGGGCAATCTCATCCTCAACAGCAGACGCTTCCACAGTGACGTTGCGGGGAGGTTGCCGTTCCGCCCAATCGGCACCTACCTCACTCGCCACATCTGGGTGATGACGGTGACGGCGAATCACCAGCTTCGCCACCTGCTTGAGGTCCAGCTCACCTTCGGGACTCACAGCGCTTGGGTCAAGCATCCGCACCAACTCAGCGAACGATTCCTTTTTGCCGTTGTGCGGAGTGGCCGATGCAAGGATCAAAGCATCCGTGCGCGAGGACAATAAACGTGCGAGACGATTGTTCTGCGAAGCTGTATTCGTGACGTTATGAGACTCGTCAATCACCACCGCATCCCAGCGCTGCTTCTGCAAATGCGCGATATACCGGTCACTCTTCAAAGTGTCGATCGAGATGATGACCCGCTTGTAGTACGTGAACGGGTTCCGGTTGGCCGGCAAAACCTGGCGAATACGCTGAATGCCGGTGCTATCAAGCCGCACAAACGGCAACGCAAACCGGGTCCACAACTCCATCTGCATCTGCTCAAGTACGTGCTTCGGCGTCACAATCAAAATACGATCACCACGACCACGCCTAACAAGCTCAGCCAAGATCATGCCGATCTCAAGGGTTTTTCCTAACCCCACCGCATCAGCCAGCAGAATGCGCGGTCGGAGCTTATCCGGATCCAGCGCCTGCCGAACCGCCTTGAACTGGTAATCCAAATGATTCGCTAAGCCACGGTGCGCCGTAGAAAGCGAAGGATCAGACACGGCAATTGGTGTCTTGCGAAGTATCGCCTCCAGCCACAAACGCGACCGGCGGAACTTCGGAGAATCGTCCGCCACCACATCGACATCAGTGGGATCTGACTCAACGATATCGTCGAGAGCCGTAGAGAAGGTTGCTGCTGTGTCGCGAACCAACTCAGACAAACCGATCACATGGACGAAAAATCCGTCCGTGGCGGGTTCGACAGCACTAACCAACCAGTCCTCATCCCGGACAACCACGACAGAACCAGGTGCAGCGGTGAACACTCTGGAATCCTGTTGTTGAGTATCGGATTTCAGCACCGTCACTGGTTGATCCCCCTGATCGTTTGCGTATACATGAACTCTACGATCCTAGTGGTAAGCAGGGTGAGCGAAGCCCAAGAACTGTTACGGGAAATAGGGATTCGTCAGAAATGTGTCATACCTCTCTGCCACTATCCCTCTAGGCTTTTACGAGTAAAGGGGATGCTGTGGCGATGGTACGTGGAGGGACGATCAATGAAGTTCGTCAGCGGCTTACAGATATCGATGCGGACTTACGCAAACAACTGGCAGCAGCCACTCTCGCGCTAGAGGTAAATCTTGACCCTGACCAGACTGAAGCGCTCTTCTACGATTTTGGCAGCACACTCGGCGCCTACATGCGCGTGCACAAGTACACGGCAACAGAAGTCGTCAAAAAGTTTCCAGGTGCCGCATTGGCCACCCTTGTTGGTCACGCCGCGACAGGCTATGGCAAAAATGCATACTGGGATGAGTACTTCGACAAACTTGGCCTGAAACGCGCCCAGGCAATCGAAAATGACCTACGACAAGCGATTCCGAAGCTCATCAAAGGTTTCAAACTCGATCAGTTCCCGGAGATCAGGCGGCCTGTTGACAAAGTGTCGATGCAAGCGGGCATCCCCAACTATTGCTTGGCTGACCTCGTAAATTTGATTGTTGAGCATTTGTACCGTGGCGGTGAAGAAAGTGGTGCCGCCCTGGTTGATTGGTTGCTCGATAAACACCGCGAGTCCAGGTTGGGGCGACTCGACGTTCCTGCACAAAACTTCATTCTGTACGGCGGCAGCATTGCCATTGACATTGTGGACCGCATTGTTGCCCTGGTTGTGGAGCGCATTGAGGCGTCCGACAACTGGAACGATCGCGTCGAGGCTTTGGCGGACAACTCGGGGCTACCACCCATGATGTTCCGAGGTATTGCGGAAATCCTGTCTGATTTAGAAGTTTCGCGCACTTCGCAGAGATCAACGAGGACTGGCAGTGCCGCCCTTCGTGCGCCACGCATCAAGTTCAATGTGGCTGAGAATTCGATTCAGCTTGTTTTGCCCGCGCCGCCCGACAACAGCGACACACCCTGGGTGGTGTCCTTAGATGGCGACACAACGGAAGTGGCCGTCGAGGCTGACTGGTTCGGACTCGACACAGATAGCGCGTTCGAAACTGTGGACATTTTGTCGCCGGTTCGTCGCGTAACGGCGGAGCACGAAACACTCGAACGGACATTTGGGTGGGTGTTCGTCGACAGTAATGATCCGCTGGTGGTGTTCTCAGCGGGAGGACACTTGATCGGACCACACCAGCCGCTCCCTACAACCCAGTTCTACGCCGTTCTACCCAAAGCCGCTGAACTTGTGGATGCGCGGACTCAGCAACCATTGAGCGGTTGTACCGATATAGGTTCGCCTGTTGGTTGGGCCGGATGGTCACTGATTCTGGTGAGCATCGAGCAGGGTGAAGCCTTGGCGTTAAGGTACAACGGAAAGTTCGGTTCAACTCGAGCAGTGCAGCAAACCGCGGTACCGGACATTCGGGATGGAAGTGTAATCCGCGGACTGCTAACAGTCGGCAAAGCCACAGTTTATGGCGAACGTCCAGTCGTCGGGCTTCCACCGACACCGTCATCTGTGACCACCCAGTGGAAAGTCATGAGCCGCCGAGCCCGCACCGACAACTGGAACACCGTGGTCTATGACGCGACCGATGACTATGCAGCCGCAGACATCTTCGAAACACAAGAACCTCTCGTCGGAACATTCGATATCGCAATCCACGGTCCGCTTGGCTCAAACTTGCGCAGAACAATCAACCTTGCCGAAGGCATCAGCATCGAGATGCCGGTAGAGATTCGCACACCACATGACAATGGTCTCACTCCGGTCAGCGTAGAGATTGAATCTGCGTCGTCATCGAATGTTCCTGTGCCAGCGACGATGAAGTTTCTGGCCGAGGACCTGTCACACCCACTTCGTATAGACCACCCTGACGGTTCAGACCGATTCGTAGTACGACCACCGCACCTCTCAATCCGCCTCGATCAACCTGGTAAACGTGCAACGTGGTCAGCATTGCCGCCAGTGATCAGCGCCGACGAGATCGCCAAAGGCGTACGAGTCCTTTCATTCCGTATCCCAACCTCCTTCGAGTACGAGTTCGACTGCTGGGTTGAATACCGCAATGCCGCGAAAGAAACGAAACAACAGGAGACGCCCGAGTATCGCGAACACAGCGACACATTCGACCTTCCTCTAGGCCGATTCTCTTCCACAGCGCACGCATACCCCAACGGGAACCTCATGGCTGTCGTGCGCACACCATACGGTGAAACCACGCTCCTGCCGCTAGTCCACGTTCGACCAGAAACGCTCTGCTCACGTATCACGCTAAAGGAGGGCACTCTTACATTCGAAAACCTCGCCGAGGTCGATGGCGCCACCGTCCAAATATGGACCGAAGCCGCACCTTGGCGTCACCCGCACACGGCCGCGCTACTAAAGTCCACCTACGATCTTCCCTCGGAACTTCGAAACTGCGGCCCGCTATGGGCGCGAGTTGTCATTGACGATCCGTGGATGCCGGTAGAAGCGCCAAGCACGCCACCCGAAGACGCCACTCGATTTGATCAACAAGGGTGGTTCACCGATACCGACGAAGTCCTCACCACATTGTCACAGGTCCTGATCGGCGAAGGCCGCCAACTAGTGGAATCGTCACCTCGGCCCGAGCTTTGGACAGCAATGCTTCATCGGGCATCCCAAACGAACGCCGTTGATAGCCAATGGTTCGTGTCGAAGATCGGTGGCCTTCTGCGGCGCGATCCCTACGCCGCCATCGAAGCCCTCAGCCGCAGCAACATCGATACCGAGAAACAACCGAAACTGCTTATTCGATCGGGCCTGGTATGCACCGCGCTGCCGGCAATCACCCAATCACGCAGATCCCTAGTAACACCGTGGGCTACCGCCATGCAGCTCATAGCTGAACTACGCACAACTCAAGTCCCCGACAGAAAGAAAGAAATCGTCTCAGAACTAGCAGAAATTGGTGGCGACACGCTACTGAATCTCCTGCGAGACGGAAACGCCTCAACGCTGAAACACGGAAGATTTGGCCCAAACACTGCGCACCTCCACAAGATGAGGCCAGAACAACTGAACATCGCATTTCAAGAAGCGAAGGTCGTACCAGGGGCGCTACTCGACATCGACACACGTACCGCCGACATAGGACAAGTATTTCCCCACCGCGAACAATGGGCTGAAAACCCCGCCTGCGCACGGCTCAACACAGAAACGACACGACTTCGAGTAACACTCAGATCCTTCAACACAATCCTCGGTGACATCACAGACGTGCGTGCAGGAGACTACGGAAACCTCAGCCTCTTCATGAACCCATGGGTGTGGATCCCACTAAACTCCCTCACACTGGCACTCGCGGCGCGACTCGAAGCGCACAATCAACTGCCCGCGGGGACGCTCAGCGACAAAACACTGCAAGATTGGGCTGAACTCGCCACCCTATGCCCCCAACTCACCCTCACCGACTTACTGACCGCAGAAGCGATCACCACTCACCTCGCCCACGGCGACCTTGTAGGAGCCACCCATGCATAACCGACTCGACCCGCTACGCACCAGCAGCGACATCGAAGGCGCCTACAAACGCTACATAAAAACACTGATCACCCCGCGCGAAGCCGATCTGGCAAAAGCGTTTGCAGCTGAGGTTAACTCCACAAAGCACCTCACCCGCGGCCCGATCCTTGAGCTAACACCTCCGTACGAACCGGGAAAATCGATCAGCGAACTCATCGAGGAAGGCGTACTACACAGTCAAGTAGCCAATCTCGACAGCGTGTCACTTCCGCTTGACCGACCGCTGTACAAGCACCAGGAACAAGCCATCCGAAAGGTAGTCGCTGGCCGCAACGTCGTCGTCACCACAGGCACTGGATCCGGTAAAACCGAAAGCTTCCTCATTCCGATCCTCAATTCGTTGCTCACCGAGCACGCCAACGGCCAACTTGGTCCAGGCGTGCGCGCACTCCTCCTCTACCCGATGAACGCACTCGCCAACGACCAAGTCAAGCGACTGCGAGCACTGCTAAGCGGAGTACCCGAAATAACTTTCGGGCGCTACACCGGCGAAACCAAACCAAAACGTGTAGACGCAGAACGGTATTTCAAGGCAACAAACCCAGGGCAGCCCATTCTGCCGAATGAGCTGCTGAGCCGAGAAGAAATGCGCGCCAATCCGCCGCACATCCTTCTCACCAACTACGCCATGCTTGAGTACCTGTTGCTTCGCCCCGATGACATGGACCTGTTCGAAGGGCAACACAGCGGATCATGGCGCTTCATCGCACTCGACGAAGCGCACGTTTACGACGGAGCACAAGGAGGCGAAGTGGGCCTCCTACTGCGTCGACTTCGTGACCGAGTTGCCCGCGGGCAAACCATGCAGTGCATCGCCACTTCCGCATCACTTGACGGTGCACCCCACGAAGTGATGCGATTCGCGCGCTCGTTGTTCGGAGAAAAATTCGAATACAACAAAAAAGATCCATCGCAACAAGACTTGGTGCTGCCCAGCCGAGTAGTGAGACGCTCCGCCTCAACCTGGGGAACCCTTGACGATCCGACGCTTTTTCAACTAGTCAACAACCCTGACCAACGCGCTGCTCAACTTCAGCAGCTGTCGGGCATCAGTCAACCCGACGAAGCACTGCACCAAGAAGAGTCCACCTCACAATTACGAGCACTGCTAGCCAAAGGGCCACAGTCCGTCGACGATATTTGTGAGGCACTCTGGCCAGGCGACCCCAATGGCACCTCCAGGCTCGAAGCCCTCGTGGAACTCGGCAGCGAAATCACCGATAACACAGGGGTACCCGTGATTTCGGCCCGATACCACATGTTCGTTCGCTCCACAGAAGGTGTGTTTTCTTGCTTCTCCGCCAGCGGTCCACACGTCCAACTAGGCCGTCACGAAATCTGCCCATCATGCGAAAAAGCATGCTTTGAGTTTGGTACCTGCGTGACATGCGGTGCTGTGTACCTTGCCGGTGACGTAGAAAAAAGAAGCGGCCGCCAACATTTCATTCCCACGAGCAAACCGGACGTGCAAGCAACCTGGTTGCTGCTATCTGACCACGATGACGTAGTCGACGACGATGACGCAACGCTTGACGCAGAAAGCGCCGACACGGCCACCGGCGAAGCATGGCTCTGCACCGGGTGCGGGTACCTGTCGCGGACACTAATCTCCAGCTGCCCAGTGCGCGACTGTAGTGACGGAACCATCCGCGGAGTCCGCAAGCACGACCACCGAAAACGAGAACTCCGCAGCTGCACCGCATGCGGGGGCAGCACCCCAGTTGGCCAGAAAATCCGCCGCCTACACCTCGGCCAAGACGCACCACTTTCTGTGCTAGCGACAGCGCTGTACCAAAACCTGCCGGTGAGCGACGGCGAAGCAGCCGACAATGTTGGTGGTGGCCGAAAGCTACTCATGTTCAGCGACTCCCGTCAGGCCGCAGCGTACGCAGCACCATATCTCGACAGCACATACCGGCAGCTACTTGAACGGCGCTACATAACGCAAACAATCGCCGACCCGCGATTCGAAGACGAAGAAATTTCCGTCGACTACCTAGCGCGGATGGTCGCCAAACGCGCCAGCACCCACGGACACTTCAGAGACGACGTGGTCGGCCCAGACCGTGTGAGCCAAGCGGCGACATGGGTAGCCAGTGAACTAGTCGCCACCGACGTGCGCAAATCCCTCGAAGGCGTTGGCATTCTGCGGACAACCCTCAAACGCCCAGAAGGCGTCAAACCACCACGACCACTCACAAATGCAGGACTTACCGAGGATCAAGCATGGGGTCTGCTCGAAGAGCTAGTGGACACGATGCGGCACCAAGGGGCGGTAACACTGCCAGACGATGTTGACCCCAAGGACGATCGCTTCGCACCCCGACTTGGCCCCATCTATCTGAGATACAACGGATCTGACGCAAAACGAAAAATCCTCAGCTGGTTGCCCACCAGGGGAACCAACAGGCGAATCAACTATCTCACCAGGGTCTTTAGTGCCATCAACTCGCCACTCGGCGCCAGGGAGACCCTAGAAAAGTGCTGGGAATTCATCCGAGCGCAAACCTCCTGGATCACAGACTCCCACCACCTCAGCGTCGGAGTGGTGAGTCAAGTCGACCACCGACAACTGCGCCTTGACAGTGGTCTCAGCTCCGTCTGGTACGAATGCAGTGCCTGTCGGCGAATCACCGCACGGTCCATTGCTGGAGTGTGCCCCGGGTTGGGCTGCGAAGGGAACCTAGAGTCGTTTACCCCACCAACCCAAGAAAATGACGAGAACCATTATCGCTACCTCTACCGGACCCTCAACCCGGCACCACTCAGTGCCAAAGAACATACGGCGCAGTGGACCTCTGAAGAAGCCGCCGAAATCCAAAACGATTTCGTTAAAGGTGTTCTCAACGTGCTGTCGTGCTCCACGACCTTCGAACTCGGCGTTGACGTAGGTGACCTCCAAGCCGTCGTCCTGCGCAACATGCCACCAAGGACCGCCAACTATGTGCAACGAGCGGGCCGTGCAGGACGACGCGCAGGTGCCGCCGCGCTGGTGTTGACATACGCGCAGCGCAGGTCTCACGACCTCACAAAGTTCGCCGACCCCATCAGCATGATCGCGGGAACCATGCGGGTGCCCTGGGTCCCCATCGAAAACGAACGAATTAGCAGGCGCCACGCCCACTCCGTGGCAATTTCAGCATTCTGGCGTCACGCAAAATCTGCCGACGGCTCGCTGTGGAAAACCTCGAGCGAATTCTTCGGCGACGGAAAAAACAAACCCTCAATCGTGAATGACCTGGAGGCGTATCTCACTCCGGTGCCAAACGAGATCACAACCGCACTCAATCAGATCCTGCCCGAACCTGTGAAGAACGAACTCGGCGTCGACACCCAAGCATGGGTGCCGAAACTTGTCGACCTGTTGCGCTGTGTCGAAGCGGAAGTTCAGGCAGACATCAGCGAGTTCAACAAAATGATCGACGAGGCAGCAGCAGCGCGCAGATTTGGAGCCGCACGACAACTTGAGCAAACCCTCAAAACAGTGGAGACGCGTCAGCTAATCGGCTACCTCGCAACAAAAAATGTGCTCCCCAAATACGGTTTCCCCGTGGATACCGTGGAACTCCGAACCCTCCATGCGGCAGATTCGACCGGCGCCAAACTCAAACTCGACCGCGACCTATCCCTGGCAATTTATGAATATGCACCAGGCAACGAAATCGTCGCAGGAGGAAAGCTATGGCGATCCCGCGGCGTGTACCGCGTCCCTGGCAAGGACTTAGTGAAGCATGAGTACCGGATTTGCGTGGAATGCGACCGGTTCGAATCCGCAATCAACCTGCCCGACGAACAAGGTGCATGTGAATGCGGCTCCACTAAACCGCGCACCAAACTGAGCTACATAGTGCCCGAGTTTGGCTTCGTGGCAGATAGGAAAACCGAATCTGTCGGCTCAGCCCCGCCAGAAACTCGTTGGCACGGATCCACGCACGTGCACGATCTTGGTGACGAAGTAGCGGACACACTTTGGCCGTCGCCGAACGGAACTGAAGTTCACATTCGCTCCGGAACACGGGCAACCATGGTGGCTATTTCGGAAGGCCCGGCAAAAGGCTTCTATGTGTGCGAATCGTGCGGATGGGCAGGCCCCAAAGGGCGGCAAGCGCCAAAAACCCACGAGCGACCAACCACCGGTGATTCATGCGGGCGAACCTCGCTGAGCCTCCGCTCATTGGGCCACGAATACCAAACGGACATCGCGGAGTTTACGTTCAGTTCCCTTGTGTTCGCGGCCGAGCACATCGACGACTGGTTGTCGGCGCTGTACGCGCTACTCGAAGGGGCCTCCGAGCACCTGGAAATCTCTCGCGACGACATCGACGCAACCCTGTCATGGAGCAAGAAAGGTCTCCGCAGCCTCGTGCTATTTGACACTGTTCCAGGTGGTGCAGGTGCCGCGAAAATGATCACCGAAAATTTCCAGGATGTGCTGTACAAGGCCTACCTACGGGTGAAAAACTGCGACTGCGGTGAAGAAACATCCTGCTACGGCTGTTTGCGGTCGCACCGCAACGCGCGACACCATGACCAACTCAGTCGCAGAGGTGCACTTCACCTCCTAGAGCTCATCGGTATTTCAGCCGCCGGAGTTCCAGTTTCCAGCCAGTGGCAAAGTCAACTCGAATACGTTGCCGAACGAGACCTCCGCGACTTGCTTCGACTGGTCGCCCAATCAGGTGTACCCGCACCCGAAGTGGGTGCCGAAGTGGGAGTGCGCAACGACATTTACTGGCCGATCGAAGCGCTGTGGAAGGACCGTGAGCTAGCAGTTGTCACCGACGAAGTAACTGATCGTGATGATTGGTTGAAACGAAACGGGTACACCGTCCTCCGTCACCCTCAGATGACGGCTGATGATCTTCTCGCCGCGTTGGCGCACACCCCGAAGTAAACTCCCACAACAACCGATGCCAAACACGAGAGGCGTCATGGAGCGTCAACACATAGCAGCGATATCGAAACTGCTTGGGCGAAACCCCTTGATATCTGCGAAGGAAATCGCCCGAGAACTCAATGAACCTGGGCTGACGCGATCGATTGTCAATCGCATCCTGTACGGAAACAGGGACGCATTCACAGTCATTGACAGTCAGATTCCGCCTCTGTGGAAATTGCGTGCAGAACCCGAAACTGCCGCTTACCCCGACGATGGCGGAACAGTGACAGTGGACAGTACTGGTGCGCCGCTGGTGCCGTCCGCGAGTGACACACTCATCGCACAGCCGTGGGCACGTACTGAGCCCGAGACGCCAGCGCAAGGCGGCAACGCAAACCTTGGCACGTATCAAGGACCGCCACTCAGGGCATGGCAAGCCGAGGCCTTCGAAACGTGGCAGAAAAACAACCGCAGAGGAATCGTCGAAGCCGTCACAGGAACCGGCAAAACCGCTGTAGGAATCGCAGCAATTGTGGCAGCAGTAGACGACGGACGCAGAGCCGTCGTCTTAGTACCAGGACTAGACCTGTTGCAGCAGTGGCAGAAAGCAATTGCCGAAGCGGTGCCGTCCGCGAATCTTGAGGCACTAGGCGGTGGAGCAAAGCCAGAAAACCCCCACTGGGACGTACTGATCGCTACTGTCCAATCAGCATCACGGAGAAACATCTTCGGATCCACGGGAGCGGTCGGAGCTCTGGTGGTAGCCGACGAAGTACACCGCTACGGCGCTTCCGAATATGCCAAAGCACTACTCGATGACTTCACGTGGCGACTCGGGCTCACAGCCACACTGCACCGCAGTGACAACGCCGTCGTCGAGATCCTGGCGCCGTACTTCGGACCAGTAATCCAAGGATGTGACTACAAACGCGCAAAGAAGGACGGCATCATTGCGCCCGTCAACGTCGTCACCATTGGTGTCGACTTCCTCCCCGTAGAACGTGCCCGGTACGACAAAGCCAGTGAAGTGTGCCGAAAAGCCCAGCAACGACTCGTCTACGACTTTGGGTTGCCCGAAGAACCATATGGCGAATTCATGAAGCACGTACAGCAGCTCGCTAAAAGTGACTTCAGCCAGCCCACCATGACTGCGCAACGGTATCTCAAGAGCTTACAAGAACGCAGAGAAGTGCTTGCCGAATGCAAGGGCAAAGTAGCACTGGTGCAGGAACTTCCAGCCGAGGTTTTGCGCTCCACTCGATCAATTTTCTTCACAGAACGAGTGGTCACAGCAGGACAAGTCCAACATGAGCTCGGCGCACTCGGTGTCGACGTTGGACTGTTGCGATCAGGGCTGACACCAGCGAACAGGACCGATATTCTCAACGATTTTAGGTCAGGAAAATTGCAGGCCGTCGCAGCCCCGCGAGTTCTGGACGAAGGCATCGACGTGCCCGATGCGCAGTTGGGTTTCATCCTCGCCGCGAGCCGTAGCCGGAGGCAGATGATCCAGCGAATGGGCCGAATAATTAGACCGAAAAACAACGGCGGACGGGCCGTCTTCGTCGTCGCCTACGTTAAGGACACAACCGAAGATCCCGACAAAGGTGCGCACGAAACATTTTTCAACGAGCTCACCACCATCGCAGACGAAAAGGTCACTGCTGGTCCTGACGACCTTCCGTTTCTACTGCGGGACTGGCTCGACATGGCCCCTCTGGGTTCGCCTGACTCGACGCACAAGCGCACCCCTGAAACCCTTGACGTTGCGGCCAACGAATCGGCAGCAACCGAATCACCATCACTGAAACCCGAAGGGCAAGCCCCGGAACAGCCGGAAGATCAACCGGCAGAACGAGAACCATCCCTCTCGATGAGCGTTGACGTTGCGAGCTACATTCGTTCTGTCGGTGGAATCGCTACGTGGGAGGAGCTACTCGAGAATGTGGCCAGTCCTGAACATACCGTCAGTGAAGCGGCAAGAATGATCCTCAGCAGCGACCCGATGCTGACGGTGCGTGAGCTTGGCGTGACTAAAGTCGCGGTGTACGGAAGGCATTCGGAACGGGCACTGGATACGATTTCAACGTGGGCGTCGGGGCCGGATCCAGTAGGAAATCTGCTCACAGTGACCAGATCGCTATCCCGGTGGCAAGTGCAGCCCGAACGTCTATTACATGCAGCCGCTGCCGCACGTGGGTGCACGGTTGTTGGACTACTTACCGTTGACTCCACTGACCATAAGTAACTTGTGTTCCTTGCACCTTCCACGCCGCACTGCCGTTGACTGATGTACCGGTGATGACAGTCGCTGACGTTGTCGCACTGGGAAAAGTGTGGTCCCGAGTGAATCGACCAAGCCCACTCTCACGGTCAACGGCTATTACCCCGTTTTTGCACAGAATGTCGATAAGTGAACGCACAGTGCGACCAGCTGATGGAGTGGTTTCGCCGCGCATAGTCGACCCTTCCAAGATGACGAAGCGCCCACTAACTTTTCTGGCATAAGCCCGGTAGCCAAACCGCTGCGACGTTAATTCGAAACAGCAGGCGCAGTAGTGCTGTGATGATCGACCTGAAAACGAGGAACAAGTGGCAGGGCGAGCGCCATCGACGTGATGGCTTCCGGAGTCAACTCAGTCGCACCGAAAGATTCCAAGGTTGCACGCATGAGCGCTTCGCGATCAGTGGTGCCAATAGTTGCGGCATGAAATGCCATTACCTGCGCAATCTCCCTTGGCGGCACGTCACTGATTGACCGGCTTCCGAGGCGCCGCGGATACGCTTCGGGCTGATCCGGCATGCGGAACGTCAGGCGTAAAGGATCGGCGAGGCCAAGCTCATCCTCCACAACAAGTTCTGGCAAGCTACTTGCCGACGCCAAGGTCACGTTTAGTGTCGCCGCAGCGACAACTCGGTCGGGTTCAGGAACTGCCTGCAAACAGAGCTCGCGCAACCGCGCACCAGTGACGGGCCCTTCTGCGCGAATGATCTCGACAAAGGCGGCACGGGACTGAGCATTGTTTAGCTCCAACACGTGCGGCACGCTGCCTGTGAACTCACGGTATTCATCGACCAGTAGCGAGGGCTGAGGTTCTGTGTCAACAGCAGCGGCGTTCTCCGAGTCAGATTCCGGCGGTAGTTTGGTTTCCGTTTCCGGTTCGGACTTGATTTCAGGTGGAGTCTCGACCTGAGCCACCACCGCATCAACAGGGTTGGCGGCAATGCCCAGCTCGTCAAGCGCCGAGTACAGCCGGTCAAGGACACTGCTGCGGTTTCGCCAGTAGGAGGATGCGCGTATGCGAAAGAAGTGCCACCCCGAGCGTTCCAAATCTCGCTGCAGCTTCAGTTGACTTTCATAGTGTTCAGGACCTGACCACGTATCGTTCTGGCATTCGATTGCCAATCGTGCGCGTCCGCCGACAACGACAAGGTCGATGGGGTAACCGTTGACATTTCGTTTCGGATCCACCCGATAGCCCTGAGCGGTGAGGTGCCAGTACACGTTTTGCTCAAGCAAATTATCGAAGGGTTCGACGACTGAGTCTTCTGTGACGTCGATTGCTTCGAACTCAAAATCAGTACCCTGATTTTCAGCGATTGCGTAGCAGTAGCTAAGTAGCTGAAAACGCATGTCTTCTTTGTTCGGCAAGCTGCTCAACGGTACTGAGTGGTAAAGCCACAGTTGGTCTTTCGCGCGCGACACAGCGACGTTGTACCGCTGTACATACATTGTGGCGGTCAGGGACTGAATCCTGGCACCCGGTGCTGCCACCATCGACAGGAAGATGACGTCTCGCTCAGATCCCTGAAATGCTTCAGCGTCCCCGCAACGCAACTCTCGGTCCGCCCATTGGTTGGACTCGATCCGGTCGAGTAGCAGCTTTTCGATCAGTTTCGCCTGGTGCTCGCCCTGTAGTGAGACTATTCCAATCGTTTTGCCGTCGTAGGCCGGATCCTCAAGGCAAGACACCACCTGATCCACAATAAGTTGTGCTTCGACTGGATTTGTTTTGTTCGTCGTACCCTCGGTGAAGCCATCACTGGCGTAGACAACCTTGATGGGGTCGAGACGGTCGGCGCCATATTGGCGTACAGGAACAAGCCGGATATTGGAGGGTTCGTAGGCAATCCGGTTGGAGAAGCCGATAATCTCTGGGACACACCTGCGGTGTTCGGTCAGTGTGATGCGCCCGCCGAACCGCATCACGGCGGCGTCGAAGAAGCTGTGTTTGGGATCCTGCCAAGCGGCACGGTACCGATCGTTTGGCAGCAACTGAAGTGCGAGGTCACGTAGTGGTTGTTCTTCGACGCCGACCGCAGCGGGGGAGACTTGCTTGTCGTCACCGATCACGACGATTTTAGGAGCGAGGTACTGCAGGAATGTTCCTTCGACCCCGGCTTGTGACGCTTCGTCGACGATCACAACGTCGAACATGTTCTGTGTGACTTCGAGTTGTTCAGCTATGCGGTAGATCGGCATAATCCACACGGGAACGGCATGCCGACACCGATCCATCGCTTCGCGCACCTCGGCGAGCCTCGTTGCAGCAAGCTTTCCCGTTCCCTTGCCGTAGCGATGCACGCGCTGAACATAATTGGCCAGATCCGCTTTAGTTTTTCTGGTCATTCGCTGCGGGGACACTGCATGATCCCAGGCCCGCGTGGCAGCAAGTTTTTCTGCGAGCGACCGGACACGATCTTCTGAGCTGCTGATGTGGTGCTGGATTTCGTTTATTTCTGTTTGCTCAAACGATGCGAGCCACGTACCGAGTTGTGCCCATTGCCAGGCTTGTTCGAACTGTTCGAGCTGCGGGAGTAGGTCGCTTGCCGACCCTTTATGAAACGCTGAGACCAATGCGGGGGCAACGGCAGTTAATGCGTCGTCGAGGTCGACGCGAACTTCAATTGCGTGCTTAACCTTGGTGAGGCGGCGGAGGCGCGACACTAGGTCGACGTACCGTTCGGGATCTCGTCGCGCGATCGCGGTTTCAAGGTCCTGCATGACTTTCGCAGGCCGTGGCTGTTGCGCCTCTCTGGTGACCTTCCTGTGAAGTTCACTCAGCGGCGTGTGAGATTCAAGCCAGGCGTCATGAGCAGTTGCGGCATCTACCAAGCTGGCGTATTGCTGCACCGACGCTAAGTCGTTCCAGTTGGGGCGAGGCAACCCCAAGTCAGACAGCTGCTGAGCCTCATCATTAAGTTCGTCACCAAATGCGAGAACCTTGTGGAGCTGATCGAGTTCGGTGAGATGCCAATCAAGCAGTTCAAACAACGTGTCCTCGTGTGGGGCGCTCACATTCGTTGGCCACGCAGCATCAAGGCGATCAAAGTTGTCATAGACCCTCGCTGCAGTGCAGACCGCAGTGAGTTGTTGCTCAGTGGTAGGCGGTAGACCGTCAACACGCACACCATCAAAGAGAGCCCGAGATTCTTTCACCGCCTTTGGTGAAAAGGCGCCAATCTTCGGGGACCCATCAGTGTGAACCTTGATTCCGCCTTTTGCCGCAATGTGTTGAAGTAAGTTCTGCGCGAGTCGAGACAGAATCGCACGTTCACCACTGCTTATCACCACCTTGATGTTCTGCAATTGCTGAACCTGTGGCGCTGTCAATTCCGTGAGCTCAGAGATCACATTTGCGCGAGATTGCCATTGTCGTGCTCGGCCCGCTCGCACATCACGTAACGCGTCATTCATCCATTGTTCTTGCCGAGCCTCAAACTCTGCTGCAGCGCGTGCAATCCGCTTCATTCGGTGCTGCAAATCAAGCCGCTGGCTGGGAGGGAGCTGTGAAATCGCCTCAAAGGCTGCGTGCTCGGTCAGTGAATGGTGAATCTTCTTTGCCTCGGCTGCGACTCTCTCGTCGAGACATAACCGCGTGAATTCCTCGGGCGCGGGGATGTCATCTTCAGTGATGCGACACGTCTGCGCTTCCACTGCATCTGCATCGATTGAATCATCCGAAAACAACGACACCCACAGCGCAATTTGGTTGTTTGACAGCGGCGCTTGATCAGCAGGATCGGGGTGTACGAAGGATAGGAGCCATTCATGAGCGGGCCGTTCCGCTTCGTAAGTTTGGGCGAGTGCTGCGCGGGTGCCTTCGTATTCCCCAAATGAGTGAAGCCGGACCTCCTCAGCGCGAATTTCGCGCACCAGCTGCAGTAACCGTTCTCGTTCATCAAGCTGGTCGTTAAGACGCTGGAGCAGCACATGTTCTTGACTCCGCGTCTTCGCAGAATCGTGGGTGTCACTGCGCTCCGAAAGAAACTCAACAGCAGTTCGCAGATCACTCATATCGTCGCGAGAGCTACCCACTACCGCAACGCTGAGCGGCTTGATCTGCTCGGGTAGTTTCCCGCGCACTTCACGTAGAGCCTGATCAGTTTTTGCGGTCACCAATACCCGTTTGCCCTGGGCGAGCAGATGAGTAAGAAGTGCCGCCGCGGTATGCGTCTTCCCAGTTCCGGGCGGACCTTGAACAACGGTATGCGCAGATTCATTCACGCTGTGCACAATGCGAAGCTGAACGTCATTGAGTTGTAGGGGCAGGAACTGTTCTGACCCTCGCCTGACGAGTGCACCTGGCGTGGTATCGGGCGCCACGGAAGGAACATGGTCGGGATCCAGCAAGTTCTTAATGCCTGACGGCACCTCACCTGTGTCCCGGATGTAATCCGAGATTTTGCGGAAGGTGGTAATCAAGCCACGTTGCGAACGCTTGCGAACAATAATGGCAGGGGCGTAGGAAGCTTGGGCATGCGCTGTCATCGGTGGGCGCGTGAGGTCAGAACGGTACGAACCGGCTGGGTCAATTGAGTTCACAAGGCGACGGATCAGACTGCCTGCGGACTCTTCAACGAGAGGATCGACAGCACCTGCGCGCGCTTCGCTCTCCACGTGATTGACTTCGTCGGGCGCTGCAATCAATTTGGGGGACAGCATGTCGTACTCGCAGTTCAACGGCGCAGCCGAGTCACGCACGAGCAATAGGCGTCCGGTATCGGCATCGAAATGAAGGGTCACCGGGGTGGTGAGGACGTGTCGAACGACAGCATCGAACGCTGGGGGATTCCACGCCAAACACCCCACTGCCAGTACAGCCTCAACCGCCTCAGGGCTTCCGGTGACCTGAGCGTAGGCATCAAACAACCGCGAATACAGCTCGCGGACAGGTCTGTCAGCTAATTCGCGCGCAGCCCATTGCTTCCATTCCTCCAGCCAACTTCCCAAGGCCTCCGCGGTTTCAGGGAAATCGCCTAACTTAAGTTCAATCGCATTCCCAGACTCGTCAATTTCTGTAATCCAGGGCAGAACCTGAGGCGACTTTTTCGGGTCCCTAGTGTCACTGCTGCCCACCCAGCAGGAAAGGTTCTTGGGAACCTCAGGAACTGGGTGTGCGGGAACTTTGTTGACGACTAGAAACGGTTCCCCACCTGAAGTCTCATGAGCGACTCGGACAGCGGGATGAGAAGGAAGACTCGCAAACCAAAAAACCGCACCATCACGTTCGTATGAATCAAGCGACGTTACAGTGCGTGACTTCAGCTGCTGAACGCGGGCAAGAAACTCAAAAAGATTCGCTCCACGTTCAACAAGATCGCTGCTCAATCCCACTCCTTACTGTGACACCAGCCGTACGAAAGTCTCACCGTTGCCTAAATAGGTTTTTCTGAAACACTCTGAAATTGGAGGAGGCTCTATTCCGGCAACCTCGCGGCGGGGATGGCTGTTGTGATGGTACCGCCCCTTAACCTCAGTCTGTGACTGCTAATTAAACCGGGAGTGGATCCTATGCGCATTGGGGTGGATAAGTACGTGATGGTTGCTCGTAGTCCCGGGGCGCAGTCCGGACTGCTGCGGTAGCCGCCTGCCGTTCCAACATTGGATAGTCGTCTATCTATGGAGGGCTATACAATCGGCGGGTGAGTATCCCACCGGCAACACGTACAGAGCGTCGAAAAGCCGCAACTAGGAAAGCGATAGTTGATGCGGCGGAGTCGGCAATTGTCGAACTTGGGCCGAATGCTTGGACGCTCGAGGATGTGTCTGAACGCGCCGATGTCGCATTGCAGACAATTTATAACCGTGTGGGGAACCGGTCGGCTGTTCTTGTCGCGGTCGCTGAGCGTGCCCTTGAGGAGAATAGGCAGTACATGGATGCCGCCTATTCGGCCCCCGGCACGCCGGTTGAACGCATCATGAAGGCAGCTCAAGCGTATTTGAACTTTGCGAGGGAGCGTCCAAACCAGTTCCGCATCCTTGCTGATCCTCCGAACGAACCTGAGGCCCTTGAACGCATCGCGGATCTCACTGATGAGCAGAACGGCAAACTCGAAGCGGCCCTTCGCGATGCGGCTGCTGCTGGGCTTACGAACCCAACGGTTGACCCGGCATTGGCGGCCAAGGCGTTGTGGGCAGCCACCAATGGCATCATTAGTTTGAGTTGGCGATCTGACCGTTTACGTGCGGATGAGGACGAGGTCGCACAACTCATTTCAGTAATGTTCGGGCTGTCTTCGGTTTCAGGTCATGCGCCCCGTTTCGGGAGTAGTTCGCACATTTAACCGCGCGCCGCTGAGTTCGCTGGAACGTGGGTGTTGAGGAACTCGAGTTGGTCAGCGACGTTGACCTCGAACGCTTCTCCGACGTAGATGTCGAAATGCCCGTAGTCATAAAGCTTGACCTCGCCACGTGGGGCCTGCGCTGCGTACTTTTTGGTTGGCCCAGCGGGTGCGACGGTGTCAGGCTCGCAGATCGCGAACAGGATGGGGCATTCGACGTTGCGGGCGTATCGGCCGGGGAAGTGTTTGACGATCTGCAACGCGAACCGTGATGCCACTTCTCTGGGTGCGTCGAAGCCATCCGGGATCATGCGTTCAATGCCTGCCACGCTGTCTTCGGCCGTCATCAGCGCGGTTGATCCAGGTGGGCCGTAGACAGCCACCATTACGGGATCTCGTCCGAGCAATGCCCCCGCGGCGTCGGCGATGGCGAGCGCGGTGAGCTTCGTGGAGGTGGCGACAGGTATGGCGGCTGTCGAGGAGATCCCGTTGGTGAAGGGGCATTGCGCGATCGCGGCGGCGATCCGCTTGTCTTGTGCGGCGGTGATTATTGCGTGCCCTCCTCCGAAGGAGGTGCCCCACGCGATGACCTTGTCTGGATCAACGCCATCGAGGGTGCGTGCGTAGGCGACTGCGGCTTTCCAATCTTGGAGCTGGTGTTTAATGTCGAGCAACTGGCGCGGCTCACCGGTGCTGGCGCCAAAGTGTCGATAGTCAAAGACGAGGCACGCGTACCCGGCAGCGGTGAACCGCTCAGCGAAAGCGTCGAGTCTCATCTCTTTCACTGCGCCTAGTCCGTGTGCCATCACGATGATCGGTCTGCCGGAGCTGGATGGTGCGTGGTCGGGGGTGTACAACCAGGCTGCGCAGGTGTCGCCGTCCACCGTGAAGGTGGTGTCAGTACGTGTCATATCAGAGATTGTATGGAAGTAACTCCAGTAATGGAATAGGTTCTAAGACTAGAGTTGGTGCTATCTACGTCACGACTCCCTCACCTCCGCAACCGCACCTTCGTCCGCGTACTTCGCTGATCGGTATCGTCTCTTTAGCTGTTTGAGACATAAAGCGCGGACGTGTGGGGTGGTCTCTGAGAGCATTGCGCGGTGACGACTGCTTCGACTCCTAAAGGTGAGCGCCGTAGGGCGGCCTTGATTCGTGCAGCGTCGGAGCTTTTCTCTGCGGGTGGGGTGGAGGCGGTGACGCATAGGGCGGTGGCTCAGCGTGCGGGTCTTCCGTTGGCGTCGACTACGTATTATTTTTCGTCGCTTGATGAGGTGTTGGTGCTCGCTGTTGAGTTTGGTGGGCGTGCGGAGATTGATTTGTTGAAGCGGCAGCTTGAGGTGGTGTCGAGGCGTAGGCGCAATGCGGATACTTTTTCGTCGTTGCTTGTGGAGTGGCTTGCGCAGGGTTCGGATGCCGAGCCGAGTGCGCAGCGTGCGGAGTTGGTTGCTCGGTATGAGCGGTTTGTGGCGTCGGTGCGGCGGCCCGAGATTCGGCGTGTGACGGGTAGGTTGCGGGCGGAGCGTAATGCGTTAGTTGTGGAGTTGATTGATCGTTGTGGGCGTGAGGTGTCGGCGTCGTCGTTGAAGACGTTGGTGGCGATTGTTGATGGCACGTTGTTGTCGAGTTTGCTTGCTGAGGAACGTGATCCGTTTGCGGCGGTGCGTGATGCGTTGTTCCCGGTGGTGGATGTTTTGGCTCCGACGAAGGGGTAGTGGGTCATCCGCTTTGGGGTGGCGCCGGTGTGACGCATTGGGCGCTGTCGGTGGGTGCTACTAGACTTTCGTGCTGTGACCGCAGATATTGGCAAAAAGCCTGTTCCTAATGTTCTTGCTACCCGCTATGCGAGCCCGGAGATGACCCAGTTGTGGTCCCCGGAGAGCAAGATTGTGTTGGAGCGTGAGCTGTGGGTGGCGGTGTTGCGCGCGCAGAAGAGTTTGGGAATTGACGTCGCTGACGCCGTGATTGAGGCGTATGAGGGTGTTCTTGATCAGGTTGATTTGGCGTCGATTGCTGAGCGGGAGCGGGTGACGCGCCACGATGTGAAGGCCCGTATTGAGGAGTTCAGTGCCCTTGCGGGGTTTGAGCACATTCATAAGGGCATGACGAGCCGTGACTTGACTGAGAATGTTGAGCAGTTGCAGATCAGGCGCGCACTGGAGTTGGTGCATGCGCGTGGTGTTGCGGTGGCGGTGAACTTGGCTAAGCATGCGGCGCAGTATTCGGATTTGGTGATGGCTGGGCGTAGCCACAATGTTGCGGCGCAGGCCACAACTCTGGGGAAGCGGTTCGCTTCTGCTGCTGAGGAAGTCCTCGTGGCGCTGTCGCGTGTACGGGATTTGATTGACCGTTACCCGTTGCGTGGTGTGAAGGGCCCGATGGGTACGTCGCAGGACATGCTGGATCTTTTGGGCGGCGATTCGTCGAAGTTGACGGAGTTAGAGAACGCGGTCGCGGACCACCTCGGCTTCACGAACGTACTTACCAGTGTGGGGCAGGTGTACCCGCGGTCGTTGGATCATGATGTGCTGTCGGCGCTGGTTCAGCTTGCTGCTGGTCCTTCGTCGTTTGCGCACACGGTGCGGTTGATGGCGGGCCATGAGCTGGTCACTGAAGGGTTCCAGCCGGGTCAGGTTGGTTCGTCGGCGATGCCGCACAAGATGAACACACGTTCGTGTGAGCGGGTCAATGGCCTGCAGGTGGTACTGCGCGGGTACGCGTCGATGGCGGCGGAACTTGCGGGTGCCCAGTGGAACGAGGGCGATGTGTTCTGTTCTGTGGTGCGCCGCGTTGCGTTGCCGGATGCTTTCTTCGCTATTGATGGCATGTTCGAAACTTTCCTTACGGTGTTGGACGAGTTTGGCGCTTACCCGGCTGTGGTGGATCGCGAACTTGAGCGGTACTTGCCGTTCCTGGCGACGACGAAGGTGTTGATGGCTGCGGTTCGTGCCGGTGTGGGTAGGGAAACTGCCCACGAAGCTATTAAGGAACACGCGGTTGCTGTGGCACTGGCTATGCGTGAAGAGGGCAAGGAGCCGGACCTTTTGGACCGGTTGGCTGGCGATTCTCGTATTCCGTTGGACCGCGAACAGCTCGATGCGGCGCTCGCTGATCGGACGGCTTTTGTCGGTGCGGCGGAGAAGCAGGTTGCAGATGTTGTGTCGGCCGTGGGCGCGCTGGCGGAGCGGTACCCAACCGCAGCGACGTATAAGCCAGCCCCAATTTTGTAGGTGGTGATGTCGGTGGCGTGCATTTTTTGTGACATCGTCGCGGGTAAGGCTGAGGCTAGCCCCGTGTTCGAGGACGAGCATGTGATGGCGTTCATGGATATTCGACCCATGACACCGGGGCATCTCCTTGTCATTCCGCGCCAGCACGCCACCGATCTCAGCGAACTTCCTCCCGAACTCGCCGGCCCTCTGTTCGGCACTGCCCAGAAGATGGCCGCCGCGCTGCGGAAGTCAGCATTGAAGCCTGCGGGAATCAACCTGTTTCTTGCTGACGGTGTTGCTGCGGGCCAGGAAGTTTTTCACGTGCACCTTCATGTTCTTCCCCGCAACACCGGTGACGGCTTTGGGCTGCGGGGCAGTTTCAGTTGGCCACATCGCATGTCCCTCGATGCTCATGCCGCCCAAATACGGTCAGCGTGTGAATTTCTGTGACCAATCTGTCCCAGATGGTGCTTTCATTTGCCTGTTTGACGGTGTGAGCAACTAGGGTGAACGCCGTGCGTCCTACTTTGGCTGATTACACCCACATCCAGTCCGGCAAAGTCCGCGACTTGTACAACATTGACGACGAATGCCTACTGATGGTGGCGTCGGATCGTATTTCGGCATACGACCATGTGCTGGAAACGCCGATCCCAGACAAGGGGCGCGTCCTCACCGCTATGAGCGTGTTTTTCTTCAGCGAACTTGGGGTGCCTAACCATCTTGCGGCCTCCGCGGATGATGAACGCATCCCTGAGGAAGTGCTCGGACGGGCACTGATCGTGAAGAAGCTAGAAATGGTTCCGTTCGAATGTGTCGCTCGCGGCTACCTAACAGGTTCGGGTCTGAAGGATTACGCCGCCACCGGTGCTGTGTGCGGAGTGAAGCTGCCTGAGGGGCTCGGCGAAGCAAGCCGCCTTGAGGAAGCGATCTTCACGCCCGCGACCAAAGCTGACGTCGGCGACCACGACGAAAATGTGACGTTTGATGCCGTTCTGAGCAAGCTGGGTACAGAACTGGCGCACCGCATACGGCAGGAAACACTTGATATTTATCTGCGTGCCTCAACTTTGACGGAAGCGCGCGGCATCATCCTCGCCGACACAAAGTTTGAGTTCGGTGTGGACAATGCCAATAACTTGGTGCTGGCGGATGAGGTTTTGACGCCAGACTCCTCGCGTTTCTGGACCGTCGAAGATTACGCACCGGGCAAATCACAGCCGAGCTTTGATAAGCAGTTTGTGCGTGACTGGCTCACGAGCAGTGAGTCCGGTTGGGACAAGGACTCCGACAGCCCACCGCCGCCGTTGCCTGACGACATTGTTGACGCGACGCGGAAGCGTTACATCGAAGCGTATGAGCGCATCTCGGGATTGTCGTTTGACGACTGGTTGGGGGAAACTTCGTGGGCCAAAGCATGACAACCGCTCCGGAAGCAAAAAAGGTTCCGCTTCAACGTGAACACCACGGTGACGCCTTTGTCGACAACTACGAGTGGTTGCGCGACAAAGAAAACCCCGAGGTCGTCGCTTACCTCGAAGCGGAAAATGCATTCACCGACGCGCAGACTGTGCATCTCGGTGCTTTGCGGGAAAAAATCTTCGGCGAGATCAAAAACCGCACGCAGGAAACTGACATGTCGGTTCCCGTTCGCCGCGGCGAATGGTGGTACTACAGCCGGACGATCGAGGGCAAGCAATATGGTGTGAGCTGCCGGTGCCCAATCGAGTCGGACGATGATTGGGAGCCACCGCAACTCGACGCGGACGTGCCGGGGGAGGTTGTCCTTCTCGACGCCAACGCGGAAGCGGAAGGCCACGATTTTTTCAGTCTCGGCAGTTTCACCGTGACTGAAGACGGCACCTTGCTTGCGTACGCAGTGGATACCACCGGCGACGAGCGGTACACGCTGCGCGTTAAAGACCTGCGCACGGGCGAAATGCTCGGCGACGAAATCGAGAACACGTTCCCCGGCGCACTGTGGGACAACAGCGGAACATTCCTGTTCTACCTCACGGTTGATGACGCGTGGCGGCCGGACACTGTATGGCGGCACGAACTGGGCACGCCAGCGAGTGACGACGTGTCGGTGTTCCACGAATCTGATGAACGCTATTGGGTGGGGATGGGCACGACCCGCAGCCGCAAATTCCTCGTCATCGAGGTCGGGTCGAAAATCACCAGCGAGTCCCGCGTCGTCGATGCCGATGACCCCACGGGCGAATTCAAGGTTGTCCTGCCTCGCCGTGAGGGTGTCGAATACGGCATTGATCACGTCGTGGTCGCCGGTGAGGACCGGTTCCTCATCATGCACAACGATGGTGCCGAGAACTTTGAGCTCGCGGACGCGCCTGTCAGCGACCCCACGGACCAGCGGGTGCTCATCGCGCATCGCGACACTGTGCGGCTCGAAGACGTCGAGGCGTTCCAAGACCACCTCGTGGTGGGGTACCGACGTGATGCCATTTCTCGCATCGCACTGTGGCCGATCAACGCTGATGGTTACGGCGAACTCACCGAAATCGACTTCGGCGAGGAGCTGTACACCGCTGCCCCTGGCGCCAACCCTGAGTGGTCGTCGCCCTACCTTCGGCTTGGTTTCACCTCATTTATCACCCCGGGTCGGGTGTTTGACTTCGAGCTCAGCACAGGGGAGATGCACCTCCGCAAGGAGCAGCCTGTCCTGGGCGGATACGACCACGCAATGTATGAGCAGAAGCGTGATTGGGCGGTAGCCGAGGACGGCACGCGCATCCCGATTTCTGTGGTCAAGCGCAAAGACACGAACGAGCCTGCGCCCACACTGCTGTATGGGTATGGCTCCTACGAGTCCAGCATCGATCCATCGTTTTCCGTCGCCCGGCTGTCGCTGTTGGACCGCGGAATGGTGTTCATGGTCGCGCATGTTCGCGGCGGTGGCGAAATGGGACGACGCTGGTACGACAACGGCAAGACTCTGACGAAGAAGAACACCTTCACCGACTTCGTTGCGTGCGCGCGGCACATTCGTGACTCAGGCCAGGCCTCCGCCGTCGTCGCAGACGGGGGTAGTGCGGGTGGGTTGTTGATGGGCGCTGTCGCCAACCTCGCTCCTGAATTGTTCGATGGGATTTTGGCGAATGTGCCGTTCGTTGACCCGCTTACCTCCATCCTTGATCCTTCGCTGCCACTGACAGTGATCGAATGGGATGAATGGGGTAACCCGCTGGCCGATGCGGATGTGTATGCCTACATGAAGTCATATTCGCCGTATGAAAATGTCACCGACCAGAAGTACCCGCCGATCCTCGCGGTGACGAGCATCAACGACACCCGTGTGCTGTATGTGGAACCCGCAAAATGGGTCGCGAAACTACGCGAAGTGGGGGCCGAGTCGGTGCTGCTCAAGACGGAAATGAGCGCGGGCCACGGCGGCGTGAGTGGTCGGTACGAGAAGTGGAAAGAAGTTGCGTTCGAGTTCGCCTGGGTTCTTGACCGAGTCGGCCTGAGCTAGCAGCCCTGAGTTAGCCAGTTTTGAGTAGGCGAGAGGCCCTGAATCAGAGCGTGTGGTTCAGGGCCTAGCTGTCTTGCGTTGCAGTGGAAAAACCTGCGCGTTCAAGTGCGCGTTGCCCCTGCGGTGACGTGACGAAATCAGTGAAGGCGCGCGCCAGCGGCTGGCTTTGCGACGACTCAACAATCCCAATCATGTTGACGGTCGTCGCAGAGAAGGGGAGTTCGATGATGCGTACTTGCTCTCCCGCGGATAGCGCGTCTGTGCGGTACACGAGGCCGGCGACGGCAGACCCGTCAAGAACACGGTTGAGCACTTCGGTTGCGGATCGCTCTTGAACGTCTTGGTCAATGGCAAATCCTGCGCGCCGAGCCAGCCTCTGCGCGATAGTTCCGCAGGATGTTTCACTCGCGCACGAGGCGACGGGGGTGCCGCTGTCGATGACGTCGTCGATGTCAGAAACGTCAACGTCGTCGACGTTGGGTACGATAATCACAAGCTCGTTGCGAGCAAAAGCCTGAGGATCATCTATCAGTTCAGCGTCGAGCGCCAGCCACATCACTTCTTCGGTTTCGGTTGCGAAAACATCCGCGGGTGCGCCGTCCTTGATGCGATCGAGCAAATCCGAAGACCCTGTGAAGTTGAGATTTACCGCGGTCTGCGGGTATGCGGACTCAAAGTCTTTAGCAATGTCATCGAATGCGGTGCGCAACGACGATGCCGCAAAAACGGTGAGCTGATCTTGTTGGTCGGCTGGGGCGCAGCCAGTAGCAATCGCTGCTGCCACGGCACCAATGCACACAACACGAAGTGCACCACGTCGACGGGGTTGGGCCATGGCTCCAGTGTCACACGAGAAAGTAAACAGAAATCAAAGTTGGTGTTGGGTGACACCGAAAGTACGCTTCCCGTGGACCATCCTGTTACTTGCGTTTAATTGGTACCGGTACGGTGGTGGCATGTCACAATCTGTGCAGACCATCCCGCTCACCACTCTGTCCGGCGTATCCACAAGCCTTGCGAAGTTTGACGGAAACGCCCTACTGATCGTCAACGTGGCTTCCAAATGTGGGTTGACGCCGCAGTACCGTCAACTTGAAGAGCTCGCCACCAAGTACGGGGAGCAAGGGCTGACCGTGATTGGTGTTCCGTGTAACCAATTCGGTGGCCAAGAGCCAGGTACAGCCGAAGAGATCGCCACATTTTGTTCAACCACGTTTGGTGTGACTTTTCCCATGCTGGCGAAATGCGACGTCAACGGCGCGGACAGGCATCCACTGTATGAGGTGCTCACCGAAACGAAAGACGATGCTGGCGAGGCCGGAGACATCCAGTGGAATTTTGAGAAGTTCCTTGTCGCACCTAATGGTTCGGTAGTCCGCCGGTTCCGGCCACGAACAACACCTGACGCACCCGAGGTCATCAAGGCGATTGAAGAGGTCTTGCCGCAGGGGTGAATTGTTGGTGCTCTGGCCGCAAACATTTCAGTGCCTGTCACCTCCAAGACAGCGTGTGTACATGTGCTGATGTGACGGTGAGAGCATGAGCTCTGAACTGTTGGTTTCTGTGTCAGGCATTCGTGACACCACAGTGGATCTTGCCGATAGCTTCCTGGGTGAACTCGCTGAACGCGACGTACCGGTTTCGCTCCTGGTGGCGCCACGCATGAAGGGGAAGTACCGGCTTCTTCAAGACCCGCACACACAGGAGTGGTTTCGGGATAAGCAATCGGGTGGCGCGGCCATCGTGATGCACGGGTATGACCAGGCGGCCACGAAGAAGCGTCGCGCTGAGTTTGCGACCCTGCGTGCGCATGAAGCAATGCTGCGTCTGGTTGCAGCTGATCGTGTCATGGAGGAATCCGGGCTACGCACCCGATTGTTCGCTCCTCCTCAATGGACGTTGTCCGAAGGGGCGTTGATGGCTCTGCCGCGAGTGGGGTTCCGGGTGTGTGCTGATCTCACATCGATTCGGGACCTCGATCGGAACGTGGCTACGCGAACTCGAGTGCTAGGTGTCGGGGAGGGGTTTCTTTCCGAGCCGTGGTGGTGCAAGTCGTTGATCATGAGTGCGGAACGAATTGCTAGACGTGGCGGTGTTGTTCGATTGGCGATCAAGGCGAAACACCTCGAGCGCAGTGGACCACGTCAAGCATTCCTTGACGCTATTGATGTGTGTTTGTATCACGGCGCGCGTTCAGCTACGTACCGGTGGCCGTACCACCACGACGTGGCAGACGCAGCCTAAGTGATCTTCGTCATCGGGGTTTCACCTGAGGTGGGAAACAATTGAATTCAGGGTTCGTTCCGATGGCGCACCGGGGCAGTCGTTGGAATGATGGGGGCCATGGTCGAGACGAATCCAGCTAGCGACGGTATAGCAGCCCGCGCCACCAATGTTAAGAAAATCTACGGCAGCGGGGATACACAGGTTCACGCGCTCGCTGGTGTGGACGTGGAATTTAAGAAAGCCGAGTTCACGGCAATTATGGGGCCTTCGGGTTCCGGAAAATCCACCTTGATGCACTGCCTGGCCGGTCTAGATTCCGCGACCTCAGGTTCGGTGGACATCGGTGGCACTGAACTGACCAGCTTGAGCGACAAGCAAATGACCCAGTTGCGACGGGATCGTATCGGGTTCGTTTTTCAGGCCTTCAACCTCGTTCCCACCTTGACTGCGTTGGAGAACATCACACTTCCGCTAGACATTGCCGGGCGCACACCGGATCAAGAGTGGCTTAATGCTGTTGTTGATCGACTTGGGCTAACCAACCGGCTTGACCATCGCCCCAGCGAACTGTCGGGTGGCCAGCAGCAGCGCGTTGCGTGCGCGCGGGCGCTTGTCGGTCGCCCAGAGATCATCTTTGGCGACGAACCCACAGGTAACCTCGACTCGCATTCCGGTGGTGAGGTTCTCGATATTCTTCGCGCTGCTGTGACCGAGTTTGGGCAGACAGTTGTCATCGTGACGCATGATCCGCGCGCGGCATCGTATGCAGACCGCGTGGTGTTCTTGTCTGACGGCCACATTGTCGATGAACTCCGCGATCCAACGGCGGACAGCATCATTGACAAGATGAAAGCATTGGAGAATATCTGATGCCTGTGACGCTAGCGCCTTCGCGTTCACCGATGACAAAGGTGTCACTGCGCAACCTTGGGGCGCATAAACTTCGGCTTTTCCTCACGGTGCTCGCCGTGGTTTTGGGCACGGCTTTTGTTACGGGTTCCTTCGTTTTCACGGACACCCTGAAGAAAACATTTGACCAGATTTTCTCGGGTGATTCCCAGGGCGTCGATGTTCGAGTGTCCTTGCAGAATGAGGCTTCGCTCGGTGTTCCACTCGACCTAGCCGACGAAATTGTGGATCTGCCGAACGTGCGCGCGTCCATCAAGTATGCCGGTGGACAGATCATCATCATTAAAGACGGTGCTGCCGTTCAGACTGGCGGTGCGCCGAGCCTTGGCCAGCCATACTTGCCGCCGGATTCAGCGATTGGTCAGCCCATCGAGTTGATTGAAGGCCGGGCGCCTGCCGAACCTGGTGAAGTCATCATCAATGAATCGGGGGCAGAGCGAGCCGGGTTGAGCATAGGTGATGAGGTTGAGGTCCTTGTTCCCAATGTCGGCAATTTCGATCTCACCATCACTGGCACATACAGCCTCGCGGTTGATGTCGGCGGATTTGTTGGCATGCAGTTCGTGGAAGAGCAAGCACTGGAACTGTTTTCCGACGGCTCCCACGTTTCTCGTGTAGACCTCGCTGCCGTTGATGGAGTGTCGCAGGAACAGTTGCGCGACGAGGTGGCTGAACTCGTTCCCGATGCTTACAACGTCCAAACCGGTGCTGAAGTTCAAGCGCAGCAGCAAGATGAACTTGAACAGAACCTCTCGTTTATCAACTATTTCTTGCTTGCCTTCGGGGCTATAGCACTCGTGGTAGGTACGTTCATTATTTACAACACATTCGCGATGATCGTCGCGCAGAGGCTGCGTGAAATGGCGCTTCTGCGAGCGATCGGTGCGAGCCGAATGCAAGTTAGTCGTTCGGTCATTCTCGAAGCGCTGGTAGTTGGTGTTATCGGCAGCGTTATTGGTTTGTTCGCCGGTATTGGGATCGCCTACAGCCTGAGAGTGTTGCTCGATGTGTTTGGCCTAGGCCTTCCTGGGGGACCGTTGGCGGTGCAGCCACGCACAATCGCAGTGGCATTCGCCGTCGGCATCCTGGTCACGGTGGTCAGCGCCTACGCACCAGCGCGCAGGGCATCGAGAATTCCGCCCGTTGCGGCGATGCGCGAGGAGTTCAGTTCAGCAGCTGAGTCGATTCGCACTCGAACAATTATTGGCGCAGCGCTTGCGGTCCCTGGTATCGCACTGCTCATTTGGGGTGCGCAGTACACGGGACAACCCGGTGTGACGAGAGTGGGTATCGGTGCTGCGTTACTGATCGTTGCCGTGCTCTTCGCGACCCCAGCGCTGGCGACCCCTGCTATTAACGCGCTGGGTGTGGTTGCTAAACCTTTTGGTCCGATAGGCAAGCTGGCACGTACCAATGCGATGCGGAACCCTCGCCGCACCGCAGCGACTGCTTTTGCGCTCACTCTTGGGCTGATGCTGGTGACGTTGATTGGCGTCCTAGGGACATCGGCCAAGGTCAGCGTAGACAAACTGATCGATCAAGGCGTCGAAGCTGACTATGTTCTGACTGGTCCGATGCAAACGGGTGTGCCTGCCGGGGTTACGCAGGTGGTGGATCGGGTCAATGGTGTTGACCGCGCGGCTGCTCTCACCTTTGCTGGCGGATTCATCAACGACATGGGTATCAACGGCAGCAGTCTCACCGGCGGTGTTGACGGGATGCTGCAGTTCAACATGGTCGACGGCGACACAAATATGGATGGTCGCACCATCATTGTCGACGAGGGCGCAGCGGAGCGATTCGGTCTCAGTGTCGGCGACGAGGTCGAAATTGAGCGACCTGCTCGGGACGGCTCAATTGAAGTTACTGTGAGTGGGATCTTCGAACGCAACCAGGTTGTGGGCGCGATGATGTTGTCGCCGAGTGCGATGGATGCTCTCATACCGCCGTTTGTGCAAACCACAGTTGCAGTGATGGTCAATGTCGACCCTGATGCCAATGTCGAGCAATTGCGTTCGGACCTTGAAGAGGCCACGGAGCGGTTTGTGGTGGTTCAGGTGATGGACCGCGAAGAGTTCAAGGGGCAGCAGGCTCAGCAGATTGATCTGATTCTGTCGCTGCTGTACGCATTGCTGGCACTCGCTGTGGTGATTGCCATCCTGGGCATCATCAACACGCTGGCGTTGTCAGTTGTGGAACGCAAGCGTGAGATTGGGATGCTCCGCGCTGTGGGAATGCACAGAAAGCAATTGCGTCAGACGATCTATATTGAATCGGCGTTGATTGCGGTGTTCGGTGCAACCCTCGGTGTGGCATTGGGCTTGACGTTCGGTTGGGCGCTGGTCCAGACCCTGCGTGATGAGGGCTTGACGGTCCTCGCGGTCCCGTGGGTTCAAGTTTCGATAATGCTGGTCGGTTCGGCTGTGGTGGGTGTGCTTGCCGCGCTGTGGCCAGCGAGCCGGGCGGCCCGGACGAAGCCGTTGGAGGCAATCGCGGATGTCTAGATCTCGTACCGGGGCTTGGTGGCAGAACCATGTCGCAAGACCCGGTACGCTTAGAGTCGGTCGCGAACGCAAGCGCGGCGGTGTCGATGTAACGAGGAGTGCCGGGTGGCTCGTGTAGTTGTCAGTGTCATGCCGAAGACTGAGATTCTGGATCCTCAGGGTCAGGCGATTGAGCGAGCGCTCCCCAGGTTGGGGTTTGAAGGCGTGGCGGAAGTCCGCCAAGGTAAGCGCTTCGAACTTGAAGTAGACGACTCTGTTGATGACGCCACATTGGCGAAAATCGCTGAGTCTCTGCTCGCGAACACAGTCATCGAGGATTGGACTGTGACACGCCTGGATGGTGACGCGTGAGCGCACGGATCGGTGTCATTACCTTCCCTGGAACGCTCGACGATATAGATGCAGCCCGCGCTGTTCGTTTAGCCGGTGCGCAAGACGTCGCATTGTGGCACGGTGACGCTGACCTCAAAGGTGTCGACGCAGTCATCGTTCCAGGCGGGTTTTCTTACGGCGACTATTTGCGCTGTGGTGCGATTGCGCGCTTTGCGCCTGTGATGGGCGAAGTTGTCGCTGCGGCACGAAAAGGCATGCCCGTTCTTGGCATCTGTAATGGTTTCCAGGTGCTGTGTGAGGCTGGGTTGCTGCCAGGTGCGCTGACTCGCAACGAAGGCCTGCATTTCATCTGCCGCGATGAGTGGTTGCGGGTGGAGTCGAACACCACCGCGTGGTCATCACGCTACGAGAGCGGCGCGGAAATCCTTATCCCGTTGAAGTCGGGCGAGGGCCGCTACCAGGCTTCAGAGGCAACGCTGGATGAGCTGGAGGGCGAAGGTCGCGTGGTCTTCCGCTATGCGGGGGAGAACCCGAACGGTTCGCAGCGTGGAATCGCCGGTGTTGCTTCGGCCAATGGTCGTGTCGTCGGATTGATGCCGCACCCTGAGCATGCCACTGAGGCCCTTACGGGCCCCAGTGACGACGGTTTGGGCATGTTCCTGTCGGTACTCGACGGAGTGCTTGCTTCCTAGTTTGCTGTGTTGGGCCGTGTTAGGCGCGCACCGACTCTAGCTCGCGCGCCTTCGGGGCACGTGCGGATTCGGTGCGCTTTGGTGCTGCTATCACAGCTGCGGTTAGCAGGAGCATCGCTGCCCAGAATTGGCCATTCGCGATGATTATCGAGTTCACAGCACCCCACGCGCCGCTCGCGTCCAGGTCGGCGAATTTGTGCGGTGCAACCAAGAACACAAGCGTCGCCATCAGTGTAACCGGCAACCAACCGCGGTAGCGCGGAGCGACGAGCATTGGTAGAAGCAGCAGCACGTACACCCAGTGGTGGCTGACAGCAAACGGTGCTGCAGCCAGCGACGCGAGTGCAACAAGGCCGAACGCAACGTAGTGGTCACCCGCGCGAGTGAACCGCCACGCGGCCCAGGTTGCCGCACCAACGATGATGAGGGCGCCGATAGCCCAGGCGATGTCCTTGGCTGTGTCGTCCATCCCAATGCGTGCCAGCAGCCCCGTCAACGCTTGGTTAGGTCCGTACGAGTGCCCACCGGCGCGATCAGTGCGGAAAAACTCATCAGTCCAGTAGAAGACCGATGCGCCCGGGGCCACCACGAAGCCAACGACGATGGTTCCAAGTCCGGTAATGATGGCCCGTACGACCGCAGGGATGTCTTTCCGAAGGAGAAACACCAAGCCGAATGCAGCTGGGGTGACCTTGATCGCCGCTGCAATGCCGGTGGCGATTCCCCTGTACTTCCGTGGAATGACACCGGTGACGTCAGCGACGACAAGAGCCATCAAAGTGATGTTGATCTGCCCGAAAAAGAACGTGGTTCGCACAGGCTCGATGAGTAAGGCGAGACCTAACAGAGCTACGGCGAGTGTCTGTGCACTGAAACGACCGGGCGTGCCGGTGCGGCTGAGCAGCACAGTGAGAATCCCCCACACGAGGGCGATGTTCAGAATTGTCCACAAGACCTGCAGTACTGATAGTGAAAACAATGCCATTGGAGCGAAAACAAGCGCGGCGAATGGTGCGTAGATGAACCGTAGCCCGTGGGGCCGTTCGAAGCTACTGCTGTAGAGCGATCCGCCATCGACAAATGCTTGCCCGGCCGCCTGGAAGACTGCGAGGTCAATCATTGTTCCTGAGAACGCTCGGTGTAGCAGGAAGATAATTGCGCCAAATGCGACAATTTGACCGAGCCATAATGTCCAAATTGGCGAAAAGGCCCTTATTGTCCGGACTTCTGGCTTCTCAATTATGGTCAAGATAAATCCTTCTAGATGCAATGGTAAAGCAATTGATTAAATGGCTCATTTCTAAAGAATGTACCGAAATGATGCTGCATTGTCATGTGAAAACTGTCACCAAAGGCTATTCGGACGGTAGTTTGCCACGTACTGTGACCAAGCGTGGCTATCGACGAGGGGAGCAAAGTGGCGGCTCAAACAACCGTTTCTAGTTCTCGCGTTGAGTGGGTAGATGTCGCTAAAGGCGCGTGCATTTTGCTTGTCGTGCTGTTTCACGCGACGAACTTCATGATTACGCGTGGCTACGGCTCGGAATCCTGGGTTGCCTTCAATGCGTTTCTCGAACCGATCAGAATGCCATTATTTTTCCTGGTTGCCGGTCTTTTTGCGAGCAAGGTCCTAGGCACGTCGTGGTCAAACATCTGGCGGCGACGCGTGATGCTCATGCTCTACTTGTATGGCTTGTGGTTGCTGTTGAGGTTTGGGTTCTTCGCACTAGTTCCAGGTGCGAGCCTGACGGGTGAGGAGTCCTCACCTTTCAACCTGCTCACTGCTCTCGTGGTTCCACATAACGGCCTGTGGTTTGTGTACGCACTAGCGCTGTATTTTGCTGCGGCGAAACTCTTGGCTGACCGTGATCCGCGTATTCAGATTAGCGTTGCATTCACTGTTTCGTTGGCCGCATATTCGGCGGATTTTATGCCATGGACCTGGCAGAATATGGGCGCATACTTCCTGTTCTTTCTCATCGGCGTAAATGGGAAAGAAATTCTCTTGACGCTGGCGCGATGGACGTCGATTCCGGCGATCGCTTTGCTTGCCATTTCTTACAGTGCAGGGTTTTACGCGGTGAACAACAGTGAACTTGGCGAGTTCAGTCTTGCAAGGATTATGTTGACGCTGCTCGGACTTGCGCTTGGTGTTCTTGCTGCCGCGCGGCTTCGCTGGGGCGTGGGTGTCCGAGTGCTCTCCACACTCGGAACTGTCACGTTGCCTGTGTACTTGATGCACGAAATTGCTATGGGATCCTTTGCCTACGCGCTGCTGTCGACGGGAGTGTTGCCCGCAGATTCAGTAATGCGCGCCGCTGGGCCCGTAGTGGTAGCACTAGCAGGCATTTGTGGCGGACTTCTGCTGCATAAGTTGTTGCTATCGCTCAAGGCGACGTGGTTGTTTGCGTTGCCGAACTGGCTCCTCCCAAAAAAGGCGCCCGAGTTAACAAAACCCGAGACGAGTACTCACTTGGGCGACCTCGTGCGCACGCCAGTTGATGCCGGGCTCGCTGACTCCGAACGTCGTTGATTCGCAAGCGTCACCGCTGTGGCAAAAGCACCCAAGGCGACGAGTGGTGCGAGAAGCACCCACCACCGCCACGTTTCTGGCAGAGCAATCGCCGTTATCGCAATGACTGTGACGGTGACAGCCCCCGGTCCCATGTGGCGCAGGGATTCTGTCGTGGTTGCGTGAAAACGCCGAGTCCACGTACAGACAACATGGAATGTTGCAGCTAGACCACCTACCGCGCCGAATAGGGCCGCTTCCGCGCCCGGGGTTGGTGTCGCCAAGATGACGCCGAGCGCACACATTGCTGTCACTACCGAACTCACTGTCCCTAAACGCGTGAGGAGTGCGCCAATAGCTGTGACAAAGCCGACTGCGCCCAACGTCAATACAAGCGCTGTGAGTTGACCTGTTGTCGCCACGTACCCCAAGGCCGTAGCAGTTACGCAGATCCACCCCGTGAGCACGACTGTGATGGCTAACCGCTTCATGTGTATCGCTACCCCCGTGAGAGAAGACGGAACGCGTGGGCGAGCCCAGCATCTGGATCGTTGGCGTCCGAGTCGCGGTTCCAGACGACAACAGATACGCCTACCGCATTGAGGTCACGTACGAGTCGGCGTCGTTCGATGCGCCAGAACTGGGCGTTGAGGTCGTCGAGTTCTGCTTCAAACGGTGTGGCTTCGGCAAGAACGTCGACGAGCACTACTGGATGCCCTCGTCGCCGAAGTTCCATTAGCGCAAGCGAGAATTGTGGTTCCAGCATGGGGGAGAACGCGATAATGATCGCCCTCGGGGGTACGGCATCGACGGGGGCCAAAGTGCCGCGTACTACATTCGTACCGTCTCCGCCGTTGAGGATGACGTCGAGAATTCGGTAAAACTGGGTGCGTCCGAGTTCGGCGGTGATCCATCGGGCGCGGGAGCCCAGGGTCACGATGCCCGCGCGGTCGCCCTGTTGCAATGCTGCCTGGGTGACTTGCGTCGCGCCGCGCGCTGATCGAGTGAGGCTTTCGCTCGCCGCACCGGGCGCTTGGGGATAGGTGTCGACGATAACGACGATGTCGGCGGCGCGGTCGGTGAATCGTTCGGTGATGTGCAGGCGGCCTGTGCGGGCGCTGACTTTCCAGTTGATGGCGTGCAAGGGATCGCCAGGTTGGTAGAGCCTGGTATTGGCAAATTCAACACCTGCCCCGCGTCTAGGTGTTAGGTGCATACCGATGCGATCGGGCAGCGGCGTCTTAGGTATCGCTGTGGCTTGCGGTGGCGACAAGGGGTAGGCATGAACTCGCCCTATGAGTACTCGTGATTCCGCAGCCCATGCGCCATCGGGCGATAAAGCCGTGACCCGCATCCACACCGGGTAGTTGCCCCACTTACTGACTGCGACGGTGAGAGGCAAATCCGTTTCTGGGTCCGCCAGGGTCATACCTTGCGCTAGCTCCGGTTCCGCTTCAAAGGTGCCGGGGCCGTCAAGGTTGATGGCGTAGTGAAGCTGCGCGGTCTCGCCCTCAAAGATGCGAATCGGAGTGTGATCCGCTTCCACCATGATGGAGCGGCCAAGTCCCGTCGTCCGTTGATGCGTGCAGCTCACAAGTGCCCCGAGAAACGGGGCGGAAAACAATGCAACCAGCCACGATTGCGCGAGGATGGCTGCAACGAGCGGCACCGCAGTGCAGAAGGCGAGAGTGAAAATCAGTGTGGATGGTTGCCATCGAAGGTCATTCACGGCGTCACCGTTGAGGGGTGTTGTACTCGCGGAACGGGTAGACGAGCGAGGATTTCCTCAATGATTTGTTCGCCGCGGATCCTCCGTACCCACATCTCGGGCCGCAGGGTGATGCGGTGCGCGATTGCGGGGACAGCGAGCGCTTTGATGTCTTCAGGGATGACGTAATCGCGGCCAGCAAGTACCGCTCGACCACGCGCAAGTTGCACGAGATCAATTTCTGCCCGTGGGCTTGCACCCACCTCGATTTTGGGATGATTGCGGGTGGTGTTGGCGAGTGCAACGACGTACTTCAGTACGTCGGGATGCACCGAGACATGTTCGAGGGTCTCGCGCATATCCAATAAATCCTGGGCGGTGAGCACTTGCTGGACTTCGATGGGCGCTGAGCCGCGGTCGAGTCGGCGTTGCAGCATGACTTGCTCGTCTGCCTGGTTGAGATATCCGAGACTCAATCGCATCGTGAACCGATCGAGTTGCGCTTCCGGAAGGGGATAAGTGCCCTCGTATTCGATGGGGTTGTCGGTGGCGAGCACGATGTACGGAACCGGCAAAATGTGCGTTTTGCCATCAACGGTGATCTGACCTTCAGCCATCGCTTCAAGCAGAGCTGATTGAGTTTTGGGCGGAGTACGGTTTATTTCGTCTGCTAAAAGCAAATTGGTGAATGCTGGACCCTCGCGGAACTCAAACTCTCCCGATCGCATGTCGTAGATGGTGGCGCCGAGAAGATCTGAAGGAAGCAGATCTGGGGTGAATTGTATGCGCGTGAACTTTAGGCCAAACGCTGCGGCAAACGATCTCGCGATCAGGGTCTTGCCTAGCCCCGGTAGGTCTTCGATCAATGCATGCCCGCCCGAGAGCACTGTCAGGAGAATAAGAGTAAGCGCCTCACGTTTGCCGACAACTGCGCGTTCGATTTCGTCTAGTACGGCGTTTGCGCGTTCAGTTGTGGTGGCAGCGCTTGAGTCACGTTGGGTCAACTGCGTTCCAATCGGGTGAGAATCTCGGCGAGGACGGGGAGCCCGGGGCCGGGCTGTTCTGCAGGGTCTTGCGTGCGGGTTTTCGGCGCTACACGGCTAGCATCTACCCATTCCCAAAGTTCCGGACCGAAAAGCGCGAGTCCGGTCGCTTGGTATTGGTCTCGGTTTCCGTGTGCACGAACCCTGAACGACCCTTCGAATTCGCGGGCCAAAATAGGGCGTAAGTGGAGGTCCCAATCGCGGCGCGTGCCGTCTGCCCAGCTAATCGTGAAGTTGGTCCGTGCTAGCCAGCGGCGAAGCAGCTCCTCGGGCGCGTCAGTGTCATTCGAGGGGGACACGGAGTCGTCGGGATTCTCGGGGGCGTTGCGAAATGCCAGTCGATATAGCGCGATGACGGTGATCGCGCAGATGACGGCACCACTGAGCGGGACAATGAGATCGTAGGCACCGACGGCCAGGAGGATTGTCTGCACCACGACGAGCGAACCGATTCCGGCTAACGTGAGGCCACGGATGGTGTCCTCCTCACGTCGGCGAGCATGTTTCGCAATAGGTCGGCGGCTGATCGTTGTTGATCGTGCGTCATGGTGTGCTTGCTGAATCTGGCTTCGGCAAAGAGTTGGACGAGCGCGTCGGCTGAGTTCTTGTGGACGTAGCCGTGGCTGACTGCACGGCCGAGAACCTCACTTGGGGTGTCGGAATCGAGGGGAGAGGCCCCTTCTGCCTCGGTGAGGGCCTGTTCCATTTCGGCGTAGCACGCAATGATCGCGTCCCTCGGGTTGGTGTGATCATCCGTTATCGCCGCAAGTCCGCGTTGCGCAGCCATTTCAAGCGGCGACACTTCGGTTGAGGTGCGCTGCGCGGGGATGGTCGTAGATGGTTCCATCCACGACTCACCACCGAGGACCCGGCGGGGGTTGCGCATTGCCAAGAATGTGCCGAGCACGAGTAGCCCGACGAGCAGCACGAGCGCTATAAGGAAGAACGGTCCAAAGTTGGCTTCTTCGTCGGGGTCGGTGACTGTAACGGGCTGTTCGGTGATGGGTTCGGCGGTGGTGTGGCCGTTTTCGGTGGATGGTGGCGGAACTCTGACGATGGTGTCGTCGCGCTGTTGAAGAATGAGCAGTATCGCGGCGATCAGCACCGCTGCGACCGCGATCCAGGCGATGAGTCGCCATCGTTTTCCGCTGCGCCGTTGCGCCCCGACAAATCGCATCATTGTGGGTCCGCTGGTGCGGATCACGCGCGTTCGTGGATGCCGCCAGAGAAAGAAGACCGCTAATCCTGTGATCGCAATGGCCCCTCCCATGACGATCACAAGCAGCGCGACGGTCCAGCTGTCGGGTAGGAGCGGCTCGCCAGTTAGTGGTTCATGGCGCAACGCGTAGACGAGTGCCCATGTCAGCGCACCAACTGTGGCAACGTGCGCCACCGGTGTCGGGCTAGGCGAGGCCGGTGGGTTGTGCTGGCGTGGCGGCTGCGTCTCACTGCGCATTCCTTATGGTGACATGGATCACGGTTCAGAGACGGGGTAGTTGGCGCGGTAGACTCTCATTCGGCGAGCCGCCGCGTCGAAAGGACTACAGTCTCCGTGTCGTCATCAGCAACGTCCGCATCTGATTCACCTACTACCCGTATTGATTCGGTCTCTCACGCAGAGTCAACTCCGGACACTCCTCAGCCATATCGTGAACTTGGTCTTAAAGATGACGAGTATGCCCGAATTCGCGAGATTCTCGGGCGTCGCCCCACTGCCGCCGAATTGGCAATGTATTCGGTGATGTGGAGTGAGCATTGCTCCTACAAGTCGTCCAAAGTGCATTTGCGTTACTTCGGTGAGACAACGACCGATGAGATGCGCAAATCTATGCTTGCCGGTATTGGCGAGAACGCCGGTGTGGTCGACATCGGTGGTGGTTGGGCCGTCACATTCAAGGTGGAGAGCCACAACCACCCGTCCTATGTGGAGCCGTACCAAGGCGCAGCTACCGGCGTCGGTGGCATCGTCCGCGACATTCTCGCGATGGGTGCCCGTCCGGTAGCAGTGATGGACCAGTTGCGCTTCGGTGCAGCCGATCACCCCGATACTCGTCGCGTTGTTGATGGTGTCGTGCGTGGTGTCGGTGGGTACGGCAACTCGCTTGGTTTGCCAAATATTGGTGGCGAGACCGTCTTTGACGCGTCGTACCAAGGCAATCCACTTGTCAATGCTTTGTGTGCTGGTGTGATGCGGGTTGAAGACCTTCACCTTGCGCATGCCTCAGGCGTTGGAAACAAGATCATTTTGTACGGTGCTCGAACAGGCCTTGACGGCATCGGTGGCGTATCAGTTCTCGCGTCAGAGACTTTCGATGGTGATGAGTCCGGTGGCGGACGCAAAAAGCTGCCATCTGTGCAAGTGGGCGACCCTTTCATGGAAAAGGTCCTCATCGAGTGCAGCCTTGAGCTCTACCACGCTGGGCTCGTTGTTGGTATCCAGGACCTCGGCGGCGCTGGGCTTTCCTGCGCCACCTCAGAACTTGCGGCGGCCGGCGACGGCGGCATGCACGTCGAACTCGACAAGGTTCCCCTGCGTGCCCGGAACATGACCGCAGCCGAAGTATTGTCGTCCGAGTCGCAAGAGCGCATGTGCGCGGTGGTGGCACCCGACAACGTCGACGCCTTCATGAAGGTCTGCGAAAAATGGGACGTCATCGCGACAGTGATCGGTGAGGTCACCGACGGCGACCGGCTCGTGATCACCTGGCACGACGAAGTTGTTGTCGATGCGCCACCGAAGAGCCTCGCCGATGAAGGCCCTGTCTACAACCGACCGCTCGCGCGTCCTGACAGCCAAGATGGCCTCGAAGCCAACACCTCAGCGGGTCTCGCACGGCCGTCAACGCCAGATGAGCTTCGCGACACCATCGTGCAGATGATCAGTTCCGCGCAGCTATGTAGCCGGGCGTGGATCACCGAACAATACGACAGGTACGTTCGCGGCAACACGGTGCTCGCAGAGCAAGCAGACTCCGGTGTGATCCGTATTGACGAGGAGACCGGACGTGGCATCGCGCTGGCGACCGATTGCAACGGCCACTACACCTTGCTGGACCCATACCAGGGTGCGCAGCTAGCGCTCGCAGAGGCATACCGCAACGTCGTCACGACGGGAGCAATCCCGCTAGCGGTGACAAACTGCCTCAACTTCGGTTCACCTGAAGATCCGGGCGTGATGTGGCAGTTCCAGCAAGCGGTTCGTGGACTTGCCGACGGGTGCGCCACATTGGGCATCCCCGTCACCGGCGGAAACGTCAGCTTCTACAACCAAACCGGTAGCCAACCAATTTTGCCCACGCCTGTCGTGGGCGTTCTTGGCACGTTCGACGATGTTCGACGCCGCACACCGCAAACCTTCGGCATTGATGACGGCGAGACCCTCATCCTTCTCGGCGAGACCCGAGATGAGTTTGACGGCTCAGTGTGGGCGCAGGTCGCGCATGACCACCTCGGCGGACGCCCACCGGCAGTGGACCTTGAGCACGAGCGTCTCCTCGGGGAGATCATGGTGGCTTCAAGCCGCGACGGTTTGATTAACGGTGCACACGACCTCTCCGAAGGTGGCTTCGCGCAAGCAGTGGTGGAGATGGCGCTCGCCTCGGAAACCGGATGCCGCATCGTGCTGCCTGAGAACACTGACCCATTTGTGCAGCTGTTCTCAGAGTCTTCGGGACGAGTGTTGGTGGCGGTGCCGCGCACAGAAGAGCCACGATTCACGTCCATGTGCACCATGCGCGGAATGCCGTGGGCCCGCGTGGGCGTTGTTGTCAACGGATCAACTGATCTTGAAATTCAAGGCATCGGTACGTTTACTTTGGCGGAACTGCGGGACCACCGTGAGGGCACACTTCCCGCGCTCTTTGGGCACGCGATTGCATAGATTGACGCTGCCTAGGGATTGACGCTGCTGAGAAGTTAGCGCGGTAGCAGGGGAGGTGGTGAGCGTATGCACACTGCCTCCCCTGTGCTGCAGGAGAAACCCGAACCGACGGTGCGTCCCGCCACGCAGGTAGGCCGCTACTTGTGGCATCGCTTGCGCCTTGACCTCACTGGGCTGGCGTTCGCAGGGTTGTTTTTTGCGTGGTCAATGACACCGTCGTTGCTGCCTCGGGAGTGGACGTACCAAGGCCTGGTCTCGGGGATCAGTTTGGCTGCGGGCTACGGAACAGGCGTTGTGCTCGCTTGGTTCGTGCGGTCAGTAGTGTTCCCGTTGTTGGAGTGGCCGCCGCCGTCTCGGACGGTGGTGTGGTGGACTCGAGGCCTGACGGCTGTCGGCACCGTGTCGGTGATGGTTTCGGCGCTCGTGGCGGCTGCTGAGTGGCAAAACGAAATTCGTGCGCTGCTCGGAATGGACCTCGCCACAACCCAGTCGTACTTCCGTGCGGGGTTGTCAGCGATAGTGATCGCCGCAGCGATCGTGTTTTCGTTCCGTGTGTTGCGTGCAGTGGTCCGGTTTATTGGGTCTGGCATTCGCAAATTGCTGCATTTGCCAGTACCGATTGTGAACGCGCTCGGCATTGTGATCGTGTCAGCCCTGATCATCACACTTGTTAACGGTGTGCTGGTTCGGGGGCTCGTGCTGGCCGCCAACTCAGCATTCTCTGTTCAGAACGCAGAGATTGAGCCTCGTGTGAGGCAACCGGCGGAACCAGAGCGGTCGGGGAGCCCCGAATCTTTCGCAGCGTGGGAAACACTCGGTTTGCAAGGCCGCAGGATCGTGTCGCGGGGGTTGCGGGCCGCCGAACTGGAGCATGCGACGGGCGAACAGTCGCAGGAGCCAATTCGCGTTTACGTCGGACTCGACTCGGCACCCACAATTGATGACCGTGTAGAACTTGCGCTTGCCGAACTCGACCGCACGGGTGCGTTTGATCGTGAAGTGTTAGTTGTTGCCACCACCACGGGCACAGGCTGGATCAATCCAAATGCCACCCAGGCGCTCGAACTCATCTATCGCGGCGACACTGCATTTGTGGGGTTGCAGTACTCGTTCTTGCCTAGCGCATTGTCATTCCTTGTCGACCAGGATGTTGCAGCCGAAGCCGGTAAGAAGCTTTTTGACGCTGTCTATGCGGAGTGGCAACAACGTGATCCAGAAACCCGACCGAGGATGTTTGTGTATGGAGAAAGCCTGGGCTCATACGGTTCCGAGGCCGCGTTTGAAGGGCTAGCGGACCTGCGTGAAAAAGTGTCGGGTGCCCTATGGGTTGGTCCAATGAACATGAACCGGCTCTGGCGATCGTTGACGGAGCGTCGTGACCCGGGTAGTCCTCAGATCCAACCGACATACGCGGGGGGACTGGTCGTGCGTTTCGCTAACCAAGCGGCGGACTTGCCCAGCGCAGACGAGTTAGCCGCTGCGCCGTGGCTTGAACCCCGCGTGTTGTATCTGCAGCATCCCACCGACCCTGTTGTGTGGTGGTCGCCTGAGCTTCTCTTCCAGCGTCCTGATTGGTTGCGGGAACCCCCGGGCTACGACGTGTCACCCTCTATGCGGTGGCGTCCTATTGTGACGTTCTGGCAAGTGGCATCTGACCTTGCTAACGCAGGCCGCATTCCATACGGGCATGGGCACTTATACGGCAGCCTCATTCTTGACGGCTGGATAGCTATCGCCGCACCGGACGAGTGGACGGACGCCGACACCGATCACGCCCACGAGGTTATGGGTTCCCTCTCTCAGTTCCTCCTGCCGCGGCAGAGCCCCATCAGCGAGGAAGGTCCGACGCAATGACCCGCGTCGCGTTCGCAACGGCGGTAGCCGCTAGTGCTGCGGCGTTGACGTGGAACAACATTGTCGTGCCGCGGCAACAGTGGGGTTGGCGTACCCGAACTATCACGCACGCTGGCGTTGGTATTGGTGCAGTGCTGTGTGCGCGAGCAGCCGGTGTTACGTCACGCGAGCTTCACGTGGACACCGCCATGAAACTGCGGCCGCGGTATCAGGTTGCGGCAGGCATTGCTGCGTCAGGACTCGCTGCGGCAGCGGTTGTGTCAACTGGAATAGCTAGCCGCAGTGGCGACCGGGGGACGACCCCTCAGCCGGAGCCGGAGCGACCACTAGCCGAATGGGTGCTCTTCCATATCCCACTCGGCACAGTGGTGGCTGAAGAGCTACTCTTTCGCGCAACCATTAACGCGCTCTGGTGGCGGGCCTTGCCCGACCCGTGGAGCAGAACTGTCGGGGCCGCCGTTTTCGGTTTGTGGCACATCGCGCCCGCGGGAGGTTGGGGCGCGGGCGGCAGCAGGGTTGTCGCGACGGTCGGGGCGACTGCGCTCGCAGGTGTGGGATTCACTGCATTGACAAAGCGCTATGACAGTGTTCTAGCCGCCGCGCTGGTGCACTATGTTGTGAATGCCGGGGGCGCTGTCATAGCCCATGTTTCTAGCCTCGAATCCTAAGAAGGTGGGTTTGTATCGTTATGCCGTCGCACCACAAGCCCCCAGCGGTTGATCCGCACGAGTTACGCAGCGCAGTGCTATCCATTGCCGATTGGATTGCCGCACCCGACTCCACGCCGAAACCACCGAAATCGCAGTTGGCGGCGGCTGTTCGCCTCAGCGCGCAGACCTTGGCAAGCGTCGCGCCGGGACGCAGCGTGGAGCTGCGGATCCCACCCTATGTAGCTGTGCAGTGTATTGCTGGAACCCACCACTCGCGGGGCACACCCCCTAATGTTGTCGAGGTTTCACCTGCCGTTTGGATGCGCTTGGTTGCTGGTCACATGTCGTTTGATGAGGCTATCGAAAGCGGAGATGTAGACGCGTCCGGGATTCGCGCGGCTGCCATCGGTCGGTGGCTTCCGTTAGTGCCTCTTTGATCAAGTTCGCATCCTGACGGTGCTGGACCGTAGACTAAGGTGTCCCCGATCCCGCCGCTAAGGGAGCATCTCGCAGTGACGACTCACACGAGCAGCAAGTCTGATGTAACGTCCACCGAGGATCTCGTATTGGGAGCAGCACCCGACGAGATAGAGAACGAACCCCGCGAAGAGTGCGGTGTTTTTGGAGTTTGGGCTCCTGGCGAAGATGTAGCCAAGATGACCTATTACGGTCTGTACGCACTTCAGCACCGCGGCCAGGAAGCCGCCGGAATTGCTGTGGGTGACGGGCGACAGGTCCTTGTGTTTAAGGATCTGGGACTTGTTAGTCAAGTTTTTGATGAGCAAACTCTGGTTGCGATGCGTGGCCATGTTGCCGTCGGGCATTGTCGGTACTCGACAACAGGCGCAACAACATGGGAGAACGCGCAACCAATTTTCCGGACCACAACAGCGGGTACGGGTATTGCGTTAGGCCATAACGGCAACTTGGTGAATACCGCCGAACTAGCTGCGCGAGCACGTGAAGTTGGGTTGCTGGGAGGGCGTCGCAAAAAGGCAGCGACCACCGATTCGGATGTGGTTGCCGCGCTCCTCGCCTATACCGCCACCGATACGACCGTTGAGCAAGCCGCGATGGAACTTTTCCCTCAGCTCAAGGGTGCTTTTTGTTTGACCTTTATGGACGAGAACACACTCTATGCGGCACGTGACCCGCACGGTGTTCGGCCGTTGTGCCTGGGGCGTCTTGATCGTGGCTGGGTTGTTGCGAGCGAAACTGCGGCCCTCGACATCGTGGGTGCATCATTTGTTCGCGAAATCGAACCAGGCGAACTGCTGGCGATTGACGCGGACGGTGTGCGGTCCATGCGGTTTGCTAGCCCAGAGCCAAAAGGGTGTGTGTTCGAGTTTGTGTACCTTGCGCGGCCGGACAGCACAATCTCGGGCCGATCAGTACATGCGACGCGCGTGGAGATCGGACGGCGGCTCGCGAAGCAGCATCCGGCAGTAGCCGACCTTGTCATCCCAGTGCCCGAATCAGGCACACCCGCCGCTGTCGGGTATGCCCAAGGTTCGGGCATTCCTTATGGCCAGGGGCTGATGAAAAACGCCTACGTTGGGCGTACCTTCATCCAACCGTCGCAGACGATCCGCCAGCTCGGTATCCGCCTTAAACTCAATCCGCTTCGAGACGTGATCCGCGGAAAACGCCTCGTCGTTGTGGATGATTCCATCGTTCGTGGGAACACGCAGCGGGCTCTTGTGCGGATGCTGCGCGAAGCTGGGGCACTGGAAATTCACGTGCGCATTGCTTCGCCGCCGGTGAAGTGGCCATGCTTCTACGGTATTGACTTTGCTTCCCCGGCCGAACTGGTCGCTAATGGTGCCGATTCGGTGCAGGAAATGCTCGAAGCTGTCCGGTCGTCCATCGGCGCAGACTCGTTGGGTTACATCTCGGTCGATGAGATGGTCGCAGCGACAGAGCAACCGTCGTCACGACTGTGCAGGGCCTGCTTCGATGGCGAATATCCCATTGAGTTGCCGCACGACAGCCGGATCGGCAAGAACGTACTTGAGGCGCTCTATGAATCAACAGTGGGGGATGCTTCGGCCAAAGAGTCGCAGGCGACACCACAGAGTTAGCGTGGCGCGGGGCTAGCTTGAAGTGAGCCAACCTACTCGCTGGTGGTGAAATCTTTTCACCCTGGCGTAGATGCGGTGTTCCTGACTAAGATCGAAGATGTGGGGCGCATCACAGGGAGTAGGAACGATGGCTGCAAACAACGTCAAAGCACCCAAGTCTAAAGATGGCTACGGCCCCCTCGCCGTACCAGACTTCACCCCTGCGGACCTACCCGATCTGAGCGGTCGCACCATCGTTGTCACAGGTGGCAACGGTGGGCTCGGAAAAGAAACGTCAATGGCGCTCGCCCAACACGGCGCTTCCGTCATTGTCGCGTGCCGCAATCTTGAACGCGCCAAGCTCGCGCTCGATGACATCAGCTCTGCTGCAACTGTTGCCCGTCCAGTTTTAGTGCACCTCGACCTCGGTGATTTAGCGTCTGTCCAATCGTGCATCGACGAGATTCGTCAACATACGGACGCCGTTGATGTGCTGATCAACAACGCCGGGGTGATGGCGGTTCCGTACAGGACCACCAAAGATGGGTTTGAATCCCAGATCGGCATCAACCACCTGGGGCACTTTGCTTTCACCGGCCGGATGATGCCCCTGCTGTTGGCATCCGATAACGCCCGCGTTGTCACATTGACGTCATTGATGCACCAGCAAGGAAGTCTCGACGTCGACGATTTGAACTACACACGGCGCAAGTACTTCCGGATCAATGCGTACGTGCAGTCCAAGCTCGCGAATCTGCTGTTCACCCGTGCGCTTGCTAGTCGATTCGAGGTCGCGAAGGCGCCTGCAATTTCGGTAGCCACGCACCCCGGTGCTGCTGCAACTGATCTATTTGAGCCTGTAGTGCCAACTCTGGGCCTACGGAGAATGGTTCGTCAAATTGTGGCAATGACGGCGAAAACGGCCGAGCAGGGGGCATACAGCACCCTTTATGCGGCTGGCATGCCTGACGTGGCCAACGACGACTACCTCGGTCCCGCCGAATTTGGCGGCGTCAAAGGGCCAGTGTCACGCTGCGGCCGTAGTTCACAGGCAGCTGACGCAGGTCTTGCGGAGGCATTGTGGGCGAAGTCGGTAGAACTCACTGGGGTGACGTACGACGAGCTCGACTGAGGTATTTTCTCTGCCGTTCGTGCCCCGTTTTCAGTGCTTACAGCTTGGAAGCGGGGCACCCGCCGTTAAGACATGTGTCATGCTCTGCCGAAGTCCGGTAGCGTAACCCCGTAATGTGAGACAACTCAGGGGCGGAGCTAGCGGACCCAATGATCGACGACAACACCCCGACTGCCGGGGCATCCTATGCCGCAGCTGGTGTCGATATCGACGCCGGTGACAAAGCAGTGGAACTGTTCAAACCTCACGCACGTCGTGCGACCAGGCCAGAAGTGGTGGGTGGTCTCGGCGGATTCGCCGGACTGTTCGCGCTGAAGAACAACTACAAGGACCCACTCCTTGCTGCCTCAACGGACGGCGTGGGGACCAAGTTGGCAATCGCCCAAGCGATGGATAAGCACGACACCGTAGGTGTGGACCTTGTCGCTATGGTGGTGGACGACCTTGTGGTTTGTGGAGCCGAACCGCTCTTTCTGCAGGACTACATCGCGGTGGGCAAAGTATTCCCAGAAAAAGTCGCTGCCATTGTGTCGGGCATCGCTGAAGGGTGTGTCCAAGCTGGATGCGCATTGCTTGGCGGGGAAACAGCCGAGCACCCGGGGATGATGGGGGAGTCCGACTACGACATCTCCGCCACCGGTGTGGGTGTTGTTGAAGCGGATTCTGTGCTCAGCCCTGACAAGGTTCGCCCCGGCGATGTTGTCATTGGTATGGCATCGTCTGGCCTGCATTCAAACGGTTACTCCCTGGCGCGCAATGTCCTGCTGGAGATCAACCGCATGTCGTTGGAAGCGCACGTCGAGGAGTTTGGCCGCACATTGGGTGAGGAACTCCTGGAGCCGACCCGCATCTATGCGAAAGATTGCCTCGCTGTGGCGGCGGAAACTGACGTACGGACGTTCTGCCACGTCACCGGCGGTGGGCTAGCCGAGAACCTCTCGCGGGTGATGCCGCGCGGCCTCGTGGCTGAACTGGACCGGGGGACGTGGAGCCCGGCGCCGATCTTCCGGCTCATTGCGCAGCGTGGCAAGGTTGCTGCTGCTGAAATGTCCCGCACGTTCAATATGGGTGTGGGAATGGTCGCCGTTGTTGCGCCTGAGGACGTCGACCGTGCGCTCGCGGTTTTGACAGCTCGTCACATTGATTGCTGGACGCTCGGTTCGGTTCGAAAGTCGAACGAATTGAACACTGATGAGAACGTGCGCGCGGTTCTCGTGGGTGAACATCCACGATTCTGATCCTGGCCTCCTGACCGGAGGCAAAGCAAGAGGCGGGGCACAATGTGTGCCCCGCCTCTTCTTGATTTGAAGCGTGGTCGCTCAGCGGCTCCAGCTCTGATAGTCGTCATCGTCGACCCAGCGCGAGTAATCCGGTTCATACGGATCGTCGGTCAGCGAATCGTCATGTCGCGGATGCGACGTCGCTCCCGACAGCTCTTGCTGAAGCCGCTCGAAGTCGGTGTTCGGTGAGCTGTACTTTAATGCCCGTGCAACCTTGGTCTGCTTCGCCTTCGCCCGGCCGCGGCCCATGGCTGACCCCCTCGCGCGATGTCGGGGTGGCCTGGGGATTTGGCGACCCCGTTCGTGTCTGATGTTTCTTCCTGGCACATACTCTACCGCGATAAGCGCAATTATGCCGCAACGACGTCATCAAACGCGGTTGACGGCTATTTTGCATAGCAGTGGTAGTTCGAAAACAAACAGGTCAGCGCATTGGCGTTGTGGGTATTGCGCGCACTTCACCAACTTTGTGACTCCCGCCAAGTATCGGTGATGCGGGCAAATTTTCCAAGCCGGTGGCGCCAATTTTGCTCAGCAACTCAGCGACTAGGGGGAGCCGTGGCCTGTCGTGCCCGTCAGCGATTTTGAACGCAACCGCGGACCCGTCTGGCAATGCTCCGGCAAACACGCCATCTGCTCCTGACTTACAGAGCAGGCCGGGAACAGTTTGCATGGAGACCGCATCGGGCATCGCTGTACCTGACACCAATGTGGGATGTTGTCGCACCGCATCGGCCACGCGACGTTCGTGCGTTTCCGGGCTCGCGGTTGTCAGGCGTGCGAATGCTCGAGCTAGCCCGGTCAGGGACAACGGAATGATGGGTAAGCCGCATCCGTCAACGCCGCGCGGGTGCTCAGGTTCCCCAGCGAGTTCAACAATCGTTTCCGCGAGCAGTTTCTGCAGTGGGTGGTCGGGGTCAAGGTAGTTGTCGATAGGCCACTTGTTGGTGAGGCAGACGGTGAGCATCGCGGCGTGCTTACCGGAGCAGTTCATAAAGATCTTGCGCGCCGCATTATCGCCGAGCAGAACTTCGGCTCTGGCTCGTTCATTCCACGGCAGGTCCGGCGGGCACAGTAGGTAGTTTTCTTCTAGCTCTGCCTCGGCGAGCATGTCGCGGATCGTGGCGATGTGTTCGGGTTCGGAACAGTGCGACGCAGTAGCCAATGCCAGGTGGGCGCTCGTGGAGGGGAAATAGCCTGCCCGCAACAACCCCACTGACTGGAGTGGCTTGTTTGATGATCGCGGGTAGATCGGTCCCGTCACATCACCGGCTGAATCGATGACGCTTCCATCTGGCGCAAGTACTACAAACGCGCCGTAGTGCACGCATTCAACAAAGCCCGAGCGGATGACCTCAACGAGCGGAACAAAGCGCGTCACCTTTGCCGCAGCCGTTCCACCGCCGCACGTCCGGCCTGCACGACGTCGTAGTTGGGTACCGAATCTGGGTCGATCGATGCGGCGATGGTGTCTTTCGCGGCAGCGAGGGGGGTGTCTGTTGTTATGGAACGCTTCACTAGAGCGAGGGCGATGACACCGTCTTCGAAGTGGTCTACGACGGTGCCGATACGACCGACGGTGCGACCATTGGCGAGCACGGGATCGCCGGTTTCGGGGCGCTCTTCGGCTGACCCATCGAGGTGTAGCAGTACAAGGTGGCGTGGAGGCTTGCCTAGGTTGTGCACTCGGGCGACAGTTTCTTGTCCCCGGTAACACCCCTTGTTGAGATGTACCGCGCCGTGCTCGGCAGTGCCCCCGATCCAGCGGGCTTCGTGGGGGATTGTGCGGTCGTCCGTGTCGATCCCTATGCGAGGACGTAGCCCTGCTACCCGCAGTGCTTCGAATGCCCAGGTTCCTACGGGGCGAATCCCGGAGTCGGTAGCGGTTGCCCACCACTGGGTTAGTTGGTCGCGTGGAACGAGGAGGTCCCACCGATGCTCACTTGGCCAGGCGAGTTTTCGTGCGAGTCCGCCGTCAGGCAGCGCTACCGCTTCGCCCAGTTGAGGTGCGGGTACATCGTGCTGTGGGACTTCAGGGCCGAGCAGTGTGAGTACGGCATACGGAACGGCGTTGACCTCTACTTTTGACCAGAAGATCATCTTGGTGAGGAAGGCCAGGAGCGAGTCGATTTTTTCGGCCTCGGTGTCAATCCATACTGTGCCGTCGAGTTCGGTAGCAACAAAGTGCTGTTCGATTCTGCCATTGACGTCGAGGAGCAGGCTTTCTGTCGACTCGCCGTCCTTGAGTTCGGTGAAGTGTTGGCTCGTCAGCGAGTGCAGCCAAGTGAGGCGTTCCGGGCCGGTGACAGTGAGCACTCCGCGGTGTGAGCGGTCGACTATGGCTGCGGCCTGCGTGGTCGCGCGTTGCTCGGGGAATGGGTCACCGAAATGCCATGCGACTCCGCTGTCTGGAAGCCCCTCTGGTGGACGGACAGCCCCAGGTGAAACGAGTAAAGGGCTCATGTACGTCAGTGCAGGTTGTGTGGTGTTTGGGGGCTGAGGGGAACTCGGAGTATCAGAAACATTATCTACGGCCACGTCACCAATCGTACGGCCGGATCGGATAATACGCTGCACGGTATGGCTGAGCAGGTATTGGTAACACTCGATTGCGAACTGTGTGATGCGGATACTCCCATCCTTCACGCTGATAATCTCGCTGCGCTCCGTGGTGATGGCGTGTTCGAAACTCTCCTCGTGAGGCATGGGAAAGTGTGCAACCTTGCGGCGCATCTAAGTCGCTTGGAAAACTCGGCCAAACTGTTGGACCTCCCTCATGTGGAAGCCGCCGACTGGCGCGATGCGATTGCCATGGCTGTTCAGCGGTGGGGCAACCGCCGCGAGGGCGTTTTGCGCCTGGTGTATGCCCGGGGACGAGAAAACGCGGGCAGTGCGACAACCGCGTATGTTCTTGTTACTCCACTGGCGCATCGGATGTTGCAGGCGCGAGCGAGCGGGGTCAGTGTTCTGACCTTGGAGCGCGGTTATGCAAGCGACCTGGCGGAGTTTGCGCCGTGGCTTCTGCTGGGGGCTAAGACGCTGTCGTATGCGGTCAACATGGCCGCGGTGCGGTATGCGAATGACAACGGCGCGGACGATGCCGTTTTTGTCAGCTCTGATGGGTACTTGCTCGAAGGCCCGCGCGCTGCGGTCGTGGTTCTGCGTGACGGCGAACTTGCCACCCCTCCTGCGGAGCTTGGCATTTTGCCGAGTACCACCCAGCGGGCGGTATTTGATATTGCTGACCAGTATGGCTTTACGACTGCGTACAAGCCGTTGACGGTGGTGGATCTGTTGAATGCTGACGGGGCGTGGATGCTGTCGAGTGTGACTTTGAGTGCCCGGATTACCAGTGTGAATGGGTTGCGGATGCCGACGCCAGCTGGTGAATCTGATTTCGCCCGGCTGGTGGAAAGGGCGGTCGAGCGCGACTAGCCCAGTGTGACTAGCCCGGTGTGACTAGCCCGGTGTGACGGGGCAGGGGGTCGCGCCGGAGTGTGACGAAGGTCTACGACGCGGGGTAGTAGTTACTACCAGATGTAGTAGTACGGTATGTAGTAGTACTCGGCGTAGTAAAACGCACATCCGGCGAGGCAACGTCGCCTCAGTTTGGAGCACCTCGTGTTCGGACTCGACTCGCTCGACGCACTCGACGTTGCCCGCTGGCAATTCGGAGTGACCACCGTCTACCACTTCATCTTCGTCCCACTCACAATCGGCCTGGCACCACTCGTTGCGCTCATGCAAACAATGTGGGTCATCACCAAAAAAGACGAGTGGTACCGACTCACCAAATTCTTCGGCAAGCTATTTCTCATCAACTTTGCCCTCGGCATTGTCACCGGCATAGTGCAAGAGTTTCAGTTCGGCATGAACTGGAGTGAATACTCCCGGTTCATCGGCGACGTATTCGGAGCGCCCCTCGCACTGGAAGGGCTAGCCGCGTTCTTCATCGAATCAACCTTCCTCGGCCTGTGGATCTTCGGCTGGTGGCGGTTACCCCAACTTGTCCACCTCGCCACCATCTGGCTGGTCGCAATCGGTGTTAACGCTTCGGCCTACTTCATCATCGTCGCCAACTCATTCATGCAGCACCCCGTCGGCGCCGTATACAACGAGGAAACCGGCCGTGCCGAACTGTCGAGCATCTGGGAGTTGCTTACCAACCCCACAGCGCTCGCGGCCTTCCCACACACCATCGCGGGCAGCTTCCTCACCGCGGCAACCTTTGTCGCAGGCGTCGGAGGTTGGTGGATGGTTCGTCGAATGAAGCAAGCGGCGAACGCCGACACCGAAGCCGAAGCAGAGGAACTGCGCGAAGAAGCTCGCACAATGTGGCGGCCCATCACCCGAATCTCGCTCGTGTTGATGATCGGCTCGGGCATTGCGCTGGGAATTACCGGCGACATCCAAGCCAAGCTCATGTTTGAGCAACAACCAATGAAGATGGCCTCGGCAGAGGCATTGTGCGATACCGAAAGAGGCGCAGAATTTTCGCTGCTCTCCATCGGAGATCACAACAACGACTGTGAAGGCGTACGCCACATCCTCGCCATCCCAGGACTCACATCGTTCCTCGCCACAAACGACTTCAACGCAGAACTCATGGGCGTCAACGACCTCCAGGAAATGTACACAGAACGCTACGGGGAAGCGGACTACCGCCCGAACCTCTTCGTAACGTACTGGTCATTCCGTCTCATGATCGGCCTGGCAGCAGGATCCGCAATCCTTGCCGCCGCTGGCCTCTGGGTTACCAGGCGCGGACGCGTACCAGATCAAGATTGGTACGCAAAGCTGTCCATCATCGCCATCCCAACCCCGTTCCTTGCCAACAGTTTCGGCTGGATCTTCACCGAAATGGGGCGTCAGCCATGGGTTGTCGTTCCCAACTTGACTGGCGTGGACCAGGTGCGACTGATGACAGCGGACGCCGTATCGAATCACTCTGCAGGACTGGTGTTGTTCTCGCTCGCCACCTTCACCCTCGTATACGGAGCACTAGCGATGGTGTGGTTCTACCTCATTAGGCGTTACGTGCGCGAAGGACCGCTCGAGCACGACAAGCACCCGCACGCCCCCGACGAATCCGATGACGAGGACAGCGCAGTAAAGCCGTTGTCGTTCGCCTACTAGAACAGGAGCCTCACGATGGAGCTAACGACTCTGTGGTTCATTCTCATCGCGTTCCTGTTCCTGGGATATTTTGTCCTCGAAGGGTTCGACTTTGGCGTAGGAATGCTGATGCCATTTCTGGGCCGCAAGTCGCGGATGAACGCGGACAAACGTCGACGCACCACGCTGAACACAATCGGCCCCTTCTGGGACGGGAACGAAGTGTGGCTGATCACCGCTGGTGGTGCACTGTTCGCCGCCTTCCCCGACTGGTATGCGACCTTGTTTTCGGGCTTCTACCTACCGTTGCTGTTGATCCTGATCGCACTGATCTTCCGCGCCGTCGCCATCGAATTTCGCGGCAAGATCGACGACGTACAGTGGCGGGCCCGCTGTGACATCGGAATTGTCGTGGGATCCTGGATCCCCGCAATTCTGTGGGGCATGATTTTCGCTGCGGTAGTAAGTGGCACGCAGATTGATGAGAACAAGCAAATAGTGAGCGTCTGGGCGGACTTCTTTAGCCCGTACGCCGTCCTCGGTGGCATCACTACCGCGCTTCTGTTCGCCCTCCACGGAGCAGTGTTTATCGCGCTGAAAACTGGGGGAGAGGTGCGCGCGGACGCTGTCACCACTGCAACGCGGTTGGCGCCCATCGCGCTCGTGGTGGCCGGGACATTCGCGATGTGGACCCAACTTGCGTACGGCTCCAACCTCACCTGGATTTTCACTGCGATAGCTGCTGTGGGCCTCGCGGTGACAGTGGTGATGACGGCGAAGCAACGCGAAGGAAAGGCCTTCATTGCCACGTTCATCACAGTCGCTGCCGCCACCGCACTTCTGTTCGGGTCGTTGTTCCCCGACGTAATGCCATCATCGCTGAATCCCGAGTGGAGCCTCACCGTCGAAGGAGCTGCATCGTCGCCATACACCTTGACAGTACTGACGTGGGCGGCGGCGTTCCTCGCACCAGTCGTCATGATCTATCAAGGGTGGACGTACTGGGTGTTCCGCCAACGCATCACGGTGGATCACATCCCCGACTCCATTGGGCTGAAGACGACGAGGCGTAAGTGAAGCCGTTTGACCCACGCCTGTGGCACCTATCTCGACCGGTCCGGCCCTATTTGGTGCTGACGGTCGTGATGGGTGTCGTCACGGCAGCGGCGGTTGTCGTGATGGCGGTGATGATCGCCACCATCGTCGCAGGTGTCGCCACCGAACCGGCAATGCGAACACCGCAAGCCTGGACCGCCGAAATTATCGTGCTCGCCGCAGCCGTGGCGGTCCGTGTCGGCGCAAGCTGGTTGCACACCCGCTATGCGCACCGCAGCGCCTACGCCGTGATAGCTGGCCTCAAACAGGACGTCACGGCATCGGTCGCTGCGATGTCCCCGCGCCGACGCGCAGCCGTGCGCGATGATGCCGCAGCGATAGTGACCCGCGGCCTCGACGGACTTGGCCCCTACCTCACCGGCTTCTTACCCACCCTTGCGCTCGCTGCCGTGGTGACACCGACCGTGCTCATTGTCATCACGCTCTACGACCTCACATCCGGGTTGATCATTTTCTTCACGTTGCCGTTGATACCGATCTTCATGGTTCTGATCGGACTGCTGACGCAAGGTCGGGCACGTGCGAAGTTGCGAACCATGTCTCAACTGTCAGCCCAGGTTCTGGACCTGATCGCGGGCCTACCAACATTGCGGACGCTCGGCAGGGAAGCGGGGCAGGCCGAGAGTGTGCACCGGCTCGGAGACAGCCACCGGAAGACAACGATGGAGTCGCTGAGGATCGCATTTTTGTCCTCACTGGTACTCGAAATGCTGGCCACTTTATGTGTCGCGCTCGTTGCTGTGAGTGTCGGCTTACGCCTCGTCTACGGGCACATGGAACTCGCGCCTGGACTTGTTGCACTCATCCTCGCTGCCGAGGCCTATCTGCCGCTGCGGATGATTGGCACGCAGTTTCATGCCGCAGAAGACGGAGTGGAAGCCGCAGACAAGGCGATTTCCTTGATCACCGACCCCGCGGATGAGACGACCGCAACGGCAATTGTGGGGTCTGGACCGCAGACCATTCGCCTCACGGACATGAGCCTCGAAGCGCGAGGGGGACACGCACCGCACCAGCTGTCGGCCGAATTCGCACCAGGAACATTCACCGTGATGACCGGCCCAAACGGGGTGGGCAAAACCTCCGCGCTGCATGCCATCCTCGGGCTTGTTTCCCCGTCCGAAGGCACTGTCACGATTGACGGCACAGACATAGCGGATGTCGACCATGAGGCATGGTGGCGGACCGTAGCGTGGGTGCCGCAAAAACCAGTTTTGTTACCAGGCACTATCAAGTTCAACCTCGAACTCGCAGGTCCGCTCGACAACATTGACTCGGCCGCCCGAAAAACAGGTTTTGACGAAGTAATTAAGGACGCGAAGCACGGCCTCAACACCATTCTGGGCTCCGGCGGGGCAGGACTGTCGCTCGGGCAGAGGCAACGGCTCGCGCTGACTCGGGCGCTGGCGCGAGACGCAGCCGTGATTATTCTCGATGAACCCACCGCGCACCTTGATCACACCTCAGCCACCCAGGTGCTCGACGAACTGAAGCGCCGAGCCCACGCAGGTGCGACCGTCATCGTTGTGGCACATCATCCGCACATCGTCGCGGCTGCAGACAACGTCGTGGAGGTGCGAGCATGACCACAGTAGAACGTCCGCGGCGCGGCACATGGCGAGACCTACGGCGCGGATTGGCGTTGCTTGAAGTGTCACCGCGTCGCACATCACTTGCGGTGGTGGCGGCCACGATCACTCTCGTTTCCGCGCTGACACTCGCGGGGGTGTCGGCATGGCTTGTGCTGCGCGCATTCGAAATGCCGCCGGTGCTCGATCTCACCGTGGCTGTAGTTGCCGTGCGCGCACTGGGTATCTCCAGAGGGGTTTTCCGCTACCTCGACCGCCTCGCCACACACGATGTGGCATTACGCGGAACCGTTGCCGCGCGCACAACGCTGTACCAGCGCCTAGCTGGCGGCGACCCACGCGTGGCGCTAGGTGTCAGCCGGGGCCGAATGCTGGCCCGCACAGGTGAAGACATTGATACCATCGCCGACACCGTGGTCCGCGCCGTCATACCTGTAGCGGTAGCAGTCATTCTCAGCGCAACGGCAACATTTGTTCTGTGGCTCATTGCGCCCGCAGCCGCAATTGTTCTCGCTATAGCACTCATAGTCGCGGGTGTCTTCGCCCCCGTATGCGCGGCGTGGGCCACGCGAATTCGTGAAGAAGAAGCCGATGCGCACCGAGCTGACCACCGCGACGCAGTGCTCATGGTGCTTGATCACGCCGCAGAACTGCGTGTTTCTGGTCAACTAGAACAGTCCCTCGATCGAGCTGATCACGCAGTGCGAAGCAGCAACGCAGCATCAGATCGGGCCGCAATCGGATCAGCAACGGCGACGGCAGTAACTCCGCTGGCTGTCGGGGCCAGTGTTATCGGGTCGATCATTATCGGCGTGCAACTGTATGCATCAGGTGACATCGCGTTGACGTCCCTTGGCATACTCGTGCTCTTGCCCCTGGCGGCGTTTGAGGCAGTATCCACGTTGCCTGACGCGGCCACACACACCGTTCGCGCCAAGAGTGCGGCAGCGCGCGTGATGGAGTTGATCGACCGGGCCGATAGCGAACCACCACAGCAAGGCGACCGCACGGGCGATGGCCACGAAATCGTGACGACTTCGCTCATGTGGGGGTGGGGCTCACCGCTAGCCGCACCGCTCGATGCAACATGGCCAGCAGGCTCGCGAGTCGTCATTACCGGACCTAGCGGCAGCGGCAAGACCACATTGTTGATGACGATAGCTGGATTGGCGAGACCGCTCGGCGGAACCGTGATGTGCGGGAATGTGCCCCTGCATGATTGGCGCCCACAGGCCCTGCGAAACATTGTGACGTTCTTTGCCGAAGACGCACATATTTTCGCTACGACCATTCGAGAAAACCTCAGAGTCGCTAACAACGCGGCCACAGACGCTCAGATGCTGGAGGCACTCAACGGGGTGGGGCTCGCCGAGTGGGTCGCCGGTCTCGACGATGGGCTAGAAACCGTCCTGGTCGGTGGTGATGAGGCACTATCCGGCGGCCAACGTAGGCGACTCCTGCTCGCACGCGCCATTCTCTCACCAGCCTCGGTGCTTCTCCTCGACGAACCGACCGAGCACCTTGATGCGGACGACAGCGAAGAGTTGCTCGACAAACTGCTCGACCGCGAAAGTTCGTTGATTGCGCCGCACCGGACCGTGATCGTAGCTACGCATCACCAACACTCAGTGGACGTGGATCAGCAACTACGAATATTAGGTTAGAAGTGCTTCTCGATAAACGGTTCGATCATGGTCATCACAGTGTCGACGGTTTCGTCCGGCGAAGCGCCGGGCAGGATGCTGTGACTGAGTAGCAACCGGATCACGGAATCGACGAACCGACGCCGCAACACCGCATCAACATCGGGGAACCACTCCTCAACCAGCGGGATGATCCTATCGGTGGCTCGTTCTAGCAGCCTGTCACCGTGCACCGTTAGCAGCGGAAGCAAACCTGCCGAACTGTCGTCATCAGCGAGCACTGCCGCAACCAACGGGTTATCCCGCAATGAATCCAACGCCGTAACAAGCATGACGCGGGTTGTTGCCACTGAGTCTAAAGACGACGTTCTGCTGAGGCTTTCTCGAACAGTATCGGCAAGCCTGTCGGTTTCACGATCAAGATACGCACTCGCCAACTGCTCCCGAGTGCCGAAAGCCCGATACAACGTCGGCTTGCTCACGCCCGACGCCTTGGCGATCGCTTCCATCCTCGTTTGTGACCACCCAATTTTTCGGATCATCGAGTCGGCAGAATCGAGAATGACGTCAACTAGCAACGATTTTGCTTGCTCCGCGTAGGACGGCTTCGACTTTGCTTGTTTGGGGGCCACACCCTTGTGTACCACTCATGTGCAGCGAATACAGCGATGATGACCCGAAAACATTGCTCGCGTCGCCCCACATGAAGCGCCGACAATGTTTAGGTGGACCCCGAAGCGGGCACCCTTTCGATGAACACCCAAAGAAATATGTTCTAAGCAGAGGATTGTATGCCTGACAATAAGATGTCCGACAACGTAAGCCAACTCGACAACGATAGTGCTGAAAACGCGAGCGTGGAAACCACCGTCGTTGAAGAGGGGACCCCCGAGACTGACACCCCTGCAGCAGATACCCCAGGATCTGCAATTCCCGAAACCGTAGTGGTACCGGGAACAGGTGGATCAGTGGCAGGAAGTGCATTTGCGAAAAAGTATCCAGGCTCAACAACTAACCCGCGTGTGCAAGAAATGCTGGACGAAGGACCGCAGCATCCACGCGAAAGCTATGGGAAGTAATTAGTCGCCGATCACTCCGTCTACGTAGAGCCACCGGCCGTGCTCCTTCACGAATCGGCTGTTCTCATGCAACGAGCCCCGTTGCTTCCCGTAACGGTAGTGCGCACGAAATTCGACCGACCCGTCCGAGTCCAAGGGGCCGCCCTTATGAGTTCCGAGGATCTCGAGGTGAGTCCATTGCTGGTTCGGGTCTAACCCAAGTGCGGGCGGCCGCGTCGTAGGATGCCAGGTTCGTTCGAGATACGGGACGTCGTCGAGGAAGAACGCGGTGAACCTTGACCGCATCAACGCAACCGCGGACGGCGCTTTGGCGTCACCACGTAACAACGGGCCGCAGCACTCATTAAACAATGCCCCCGATGTGCAAGGGCAGAAATCCTGCGTGGCAGCACTCATCGGTTACCGACACTGTAGGTAGCAGCAAATTGTTCCGCGGCAAACGGCTTCATCACACTAATTGTAGTGGCGTCGCCGATCGGTCGGTTCGCGCGGTGTCGGCGTTAGTGGAGTGTTGGTGTTAGCCAAGCGAACGGATTGTCGTCGCATGGCATGTACTCAAGCGAAACCATCCCTTTGTAGCCTCGTTCGACGAGCGCCTCGACCCACGTGGCCAGCGGTAGTGTGCCAGAGCCAGGCATCCCACGCCCCGGCGCGTCAGCGACCTGCACATGCGCAATCAAGTGGGAATAGTCTTCTACCACCTGAGGTACTGAATCGCCACTAACCGCGAGGTGGTAAAAGTCCGCAAGCAGACCCAACTTCACGCCGTAGCGCCGCTGCACTCGCCCAATGACATCGACTGCATCATGCGCACGCTTTAATGGGTAGCTTGCAATTCCGCTCACCGGTTCCACAACTACGGTCGCGCCGAACCGTGCCGCACGCTCACCAGCAAGAGCAAGATTTTCTAACGCCAATTCATCCTGGGCTGATTCCTGTACATCGCTCCGGCGGTTGCCGTACAGCGCGTTAAATACCCTTGCGCCAAGTTGCTCGCCGATGCCGAGTGTCACATCGATGTTGTCGCGAAACTCGGTAGACCTCGACGGGTTAGACAATAAGCCGCGCTCACCCGCGGCTAAATCGCCTGCAGCGAAGTTCAGTGAAGATAAACGCACACCTGCATCCCGCACACTTCGGATGAATGTGTTGACTTCTCGGTCCGAGGGCACCGCCGCAGAAAACGGCCACCAAAACTCAACAGCACCGAAGCCCGACTCTCGCGCGGCCTGGGGTCGCTTGAGCAGTGGGAGGTGTGTGAGCAGAATGGAACAGTTGACTGTCAAAGGCGCACGCATGACCACTGATCGTAGAGGAGCACAGGTGAACCCACAGCCGGTAGCCATTGTTACGGGTGCAGGCTCCGGCCTGGGCCGAGCTATCTCCCGAGTTTTGCTGTCCTCGAACTATCGTGTTGCGCTCGCGGGTCGCAACCAGTCCACGCTCGATGCCACCGCTGACGGGGCAGAACACGCAATCAGCATTCCGACGGATGTCACCGACCCGCAATCCGTGCGCACCTTATTTGAAACAGTTCGGGCCCGGTGGGGGAGGATCGACCTTCTCGTCAACAACGCTGGAACCTTCGGTCCTGTTGGTGCCATTGATGAGATCACTGTCGAAGACTGGCTTGCCACAGTAAACGTCAATCTCAACGGGTATTTCCTATGCGCAGCCGAAGCGGTGCGTCATATGAAAACTCAAGTCCCCATCGGTGGGCGGATTATCAACAATGGGTCGATTTCTGCTCATGTTCCACGTCCAGGCACTGTCGCTTATGCGACTACCAAACATGCCATCACTGGTCTGACTAAAGCGATATCGCTCGATGGTCGTCCGTTTGACATCGCCTGCGGCCAAATAGATATCGGAAACGCTGCCACGGAGATGACGGATGGCTTTGCTGCTGGGGCCAGACAAGCTGATGGAACTGTCAAACTTGAACCAACCTTTGACGCCAAACATGCGGCAGAGGCGGTGCTTACGATGGCGCAGTTGCCTCTCGAAGCCAACATTCAGTTCATGACTCTGACAGCCACGAACATGCCCTACATAGGCCGAGGATAGTTAGCCAATATAGCGCTTGAGTCGCGCTGACAACCGCGGCACCAACTCGCCGTCCGGTGTTATGCGTTCCTCAACGTAGGCGAGATCGCCGCCGTCGACGATGCCGTACAGGCGCTTCGCGCCTCCTACAACGTCTGCCGACTGACTGCGAATAACGACGTCGGTAGCAAGTTCCCAGGACGACTGCGTCAGTGCGGCACCGTAATACAACTCGACTAGGCCCGAAGAGTGGGTGAGCAGCAACTCAATGACTTCTTCGCCGTCATCATCAGCGACCCGCCAGAAACCTGATTCGCGCAAGTCTGGGCGAACGTAGGAAGCTTCGTCATCAATAACCCACGTGCGCGAGTTCCAAGCTAAGTACTCGCCGCCATTGTGAGTCACAATAACTTCCTGACCGAAGTGATAATCACCGGTCACTGGATGGTTTCCCTCGCCGACTCCACGCCACACCCCAACGAGTGGGATCAACGCGAGAAGAGCATCGTTGAGGTTTTCGCCCTCGCGGAGATTTGCGGTATCGGCTGGCAGAGGTATGCCTTCTAACTGCGGGACATTGCGTACCGCAGTTTCTTGCGCGCGCCGCGCCGCAGCTTCCACAGCGGCGTTACCACTTATGGCAGTTGAGCCTGTATCCGGTTCGGAATCAGGCGCGCCAAATTTTGGAGTATCGCTACTCACTGCTTGTGATCTTCTGTGACGAGGCGATACACCACGTACACAGCGAACCAAGTAATGAGCAAGCTCGACAGGACTAGGAGGAGTTCGAAGAAAATCACCACGTCGCTGATTCTATCCGTTGCGGAGATTGGCAACCACACGGGGCGGGTTTCGGAGCCTATTCCGAATCGCTGGATGTTCTACATCACGGCGTTACGAATGTGTGTTGACTGTAACAGCGAGCAACCTGGCGCTGGTGACAGCTCCGAATCTACTCTGAACATGGAGCAATATAAGGAGTCATCACATGCCCACTCGATATACACCAGCGCCACCATTGTGGTTGCTGTCTCTCGTGCTAGGTGCGCTTTACGTTGGGCTTGCCGCCCTTAATATCGCGGGCACAGGCCGTGCAGGTGGGTTTATTGCAATAGTACTCGTGGCCGCAGGCATTAGGACCGCGTGGCTGTACTCCCAAGGCAATGGTGGGGTACATCGCCTGCTGGAGCTCACATCGATTGCAGTGTGGATTGCCGTAGTTGCAGCTTTCGGCCATTTTGGAATTAACGCCGTCGGCCCGGAAGTTCCGTGGTCGGCAGCGAGCTTCTACCAGGGGCTCATCGCGGGCGGTGTGCTAGCAATGGTGACGTTCGCAGTAACCATGCGCCGCCACGGTGCGATTCGTCGCAGCGGGAGTCTGCTGAGTGGAGGCCAACCGCAGGCTGTAAATAGTGCGCCGGAGAAGGTATTCGTTTAGAGACAAAAAGTATGCTGGCCCGAACCGCTAACAAGCGGTTCGGGCCAGCATCGGAATGAGGCGCTACTAGTTACGCACCTACGGTGATGGTTACCTCGTGGACGCCAGCGCCTTGTGGGCTGACTGTGCTCTGGCCGTTGCCCGACGCGGACAGTGCGCGCACAGTCCAGTCGCCGGGGGCTGCGAAGAAGCGGAAGTCGCCGCTACCGGAAGCAACAACCTCAGCGGTGAATTCGCCGGTGCTGTCAAGAAGTCGCACGTAAGCGCCGCCGATGGCGTCGCCTGATGCGCCAACAACTTTGCCGGTGATTACCGTTTCTTTTTCAGCGTCTACGCCAGCTGGTAGGTTCTGGCCCTGAACAGGTGCTCCGCACATTTACTTTGCTTCCCCTAGCTCGATCGGGACGCCAACCAGTGAGCCGTATTCGGTCCAGCTGCCGTCATAGTTCTTCACATTTTCGTAGCCGAGCAGTTCACGAAGTGCGAACCACGTGTGGCTTGAGCGCTCGCCAATGCGGCAGTAGGCAATGATGTCCTTGCCCTCGTCGAGGCCCTCTTCCTTGTAGAGCTGGCGCAATTCGTCGTCACTCTTGAAGGTGCCGTCTTCGTTTGCTGCCTTGCTCCAGGGAACGCTAAGCGCTGTGGGGATGTGGCCCGCGCGCTGTGATTGCTCCTGCGGAAGGTGCGCAGGTGCGAGGATCTTGCCGCTGAACTCGTCTGGAGAACGTACGTCAACGAGGTTCTTCACGCCGATAGCAGCAATCGTTTCATCGCGGAAGGCGCGGATGGAGACATCCTGTGGCTTTGCGGTGTAGTTGGTTGCTTCGCGCTTCGGAACTTCCTGAACCAGGGGACGACCGTCGAGTTCCCACTTCTTGCGCCCACCGTCGAGGAGTTTGACATCCTCGTGGCCGTACAGCTTGAAGTACCAGTATGCGTATGCGGCAAACCAGTTGTTGTTTCCGCCGTAGAGAACGACGGTGTCGTCGTTGGAGATTCCCTTTTCGGACAGGAGTGCCGAGAACTGCTCCTGGTTGACGAAGTCGCGGCGGACCGGGTCTTGGAGGTCGGTCTTCCAGTCGATCTTGACTGCACCTTCGATGTGTCCACCGTCGTATGCGGAGGTGTCTTCATCGACCTCAATCAGAACGATGTTTGGTTGGTTGAGGTTCTGCTCGGCCCAGTCGGCGGAGACTAGGACGTCGGAGCGCGCCATGTGTTTCCTTTCGTGTGTGAACTTCTCAGTGTCGAACGTATGTGGTGTCGAACGTATTTGGTGTCGAACTATGCGGTTGCGTTATCCCCGCGTGGAACGAAACGAGCCACTAGAGGATAGATTTTGCAACCGAGGCAGATGCCGAATGCAGCATTGAGAAGCGCTGCCGCAAAAGCGAATGCAACGAATATTTGGCCGACAAGTACCGCTCCGCTGAGGTAGGCGATAAGCCCGATGGCAGCGAAGATGAACCCGACGAATTGTGCGAACTGCACTGGTGATGCCGGTTCGCTTTCCTTCGTAGGGCTCAGGCGTGGAGCAACTAGACGCGCAAAGAGTAGGCCGTACGGACTGCGTCGGGGGCCGAGCAGCGCACCTAGTGCGAAGACCACAGTCTGGAACGCGAGCAGTGGCCAAAAATTGGTGATGAGCGTCAGCGCAAGAACACCGCTGGTAATCCACGCTGCGAAACGGGGTCCGCGCACATCAACATTCGCGGAAGTGGGGGGTGTAGACATTTCTTGCTCCTGGGTTTGCCGTCGGAATCACCGTAGGCATGGAATGCGAGAGAAATACGAACGTATCGAGTGAGGAACAGCGGGGCTAGGACGCATCTCGCGCTATTCCTGATCAGGAACAAAGACAACAGCAACCACCGAGGCGGCACAGGTCAACTGTGCGGCGTCGGGTGAGCATGAGCTCATGGTTGTTTTGCACGGAGCCCACTTTACCTCGCGATTTCATTTTGTCAGCTTTGCTGTCCAAAAGCTGAGATCAGCGCGTCACTGAGCGTCTCGCGCGTTGGTACCCCGGGGATGCGAAAGCGCTGTTGAACTGCGCTGTCGTAGACGAGCGTGGTGGGCAATGACAGTATTCCGAGGTCGCGACTCAGCTCGGGATGTTCATTGATGTCAAGTTCGACATGGCTGACACCGGGAAAGTCCGGGAGCGTGTCTTGAATGACGCGGCGGACAGCGGCGCACGGTCCGCACCAATCGGCAGTGAAATGCACAACCGTGGGGGAGCCCGCCGATACACCTACATCAGCTAGGCCCTCATGGTGCTCTGTTTGGCCATTTGTGGCGATGGCGCTGCCGTGATGCCGCTGCCACCACATGCCGAGGGCTGTGGCGATAGCGGTGGCGCCGCCCAAGATGAAGAGTCCAGTCACTGGTTCGCTGCTCCGACACTCGCGCGGCGGTGGTCAAGGTCAAGTGTGACGTTTGCAACGGTTGACTCAACAACGATGCGTCCGCCTTGTGGATATGCGACAGCGGGGGTGAGACCAAAGGGCACATCCGGGATTGTGATCGTCATGCCAAAAGAACGCAGAACCTCGTCCTGTAATTCCTCGGGGATCGGAATTTCACGGTCGCGTTCAGGTCCGTTGTAATACCTCAGCGGGCGCACTTCGAGTTCGTGACCATCAAGGTACAAGCGTGCCTCAACGGTGACGGGCTCATTAGTGGTGGACTCTGGGACGGTGGCCGTCATCATGACGGGCCGATGCAGGTTCAATTCATCCTGGGTGGCGGTACCGAAAGCATCGATGATGCCCGGTGGGAAGAACGAAAGGCGCAAGTCAGGGATGTTAAAAGTCTGCCCGAGTTCGGTTTGGTTCATGATGACGCGACCCGTGAGTTCGTCGGCATGGAGCGCAGTGATGCGGCGCTGATACCACGCTGATGGAGTTATTTCCGCACCGACGAGAGCCGCCTCAAGTGAGACACGCCCGGCGTAGTCCGTCGAAACTCGTTGCGCCTGAATATCAATCTTTGAGTATTTGCCAGAGATGATGTCGGGAAGCACGGGGAAGCCCCGGAGGATGACGTGGGGGTCTGCCTCGAGTTCTGCGCTTTCACGCAGGGTTCGGGAGATTCGATGTTCGGTATAAGCAGCGACGCCTAGTTCCGCAACAATTGCAACTACGACGAGGGTGAGAACACCTAAGATCAACTTGCGCACGCCTCTATTGTTACTGACACCGGGCGAATGAACGTCGGTACTGTAAGACTGACGCGTTAGTCTGTGAGAGTTCGAGCGGTATTCTCGCCCTTCGGGTAGCCATCGTCACAGGGCGGCTGCCAGTAGAAAACGGAAGGGAGACGGTGTGGAGCTCCTGTTGCTGACGGCCGATCCGAATCCAGAATCGGTGCTGCCGTCGCTGGCGCTACTGCCGCATACAGTCCGGCCCGCAGCGGCGGACGTGTCGTCTTTATTGGAAACGAACAGCGCGGATATCGTGCTTGTTGATGCGCGCGCCGATCTGGCGTCTGCGCGCGGGTTGTGCCGTATTTTGGCAAGCACCGGCGCGGCGGTTCCAGTTATCGCGGTGCTCAATGAGGGCGGTTTGGTCGCCGTCAGTTCTGACTGGGGGATCCAGGATATTTTGCTACCTGGAACTGGGCCCGCGGAACTCGATGCGCGGCTTCGGCTTCTAGTGGGCCGCACCACGACCCTCATTCCAGACGAAGAATCCGGCATTGTGTCGCTTGGCGAACTCGTCATCGATGACGGCACTTACACCGCACGGTTGCGCGGCCGCCCCTTGGACTTGACGTACAAAGAGTTCGAGCTGCTCAAGTACCTGGTCGTGAACGCTGGTCGTGTATTCACCCGGGCTCAGCTTCTCCAGGAAGTGTGGGGCTACGACTTTTTCGGCGGCACCCGCACGGTTGATGTGCACGTGCGACGCTTGCGCGCGAAACTCGGCGCCGAGCATGAGTCGCTGATCGGGACAGTTCGCAACGTGGGCTACAAGGCTGTTCGTCCGTCGAAGTCTTCACGATCTGCCCCGGAAGAACCCACTGGAGAGGATAACTACGAGGTTGACGCCGAATGACTGAGCGATCGTCATCAAACGTCGAACTTTGTGAACAATCCGGCGCGGTGCTTCCTGACGTTCAGGGGGTGCTTGATGAATCGCGTTTGGCTGACGGAACGGACCCCATTTCGGAGCAGGGCATTCTCGGCCTGTCCGGAACTGTGGACGCGCGTCACGTTATTGCGGAGCGCGACGGAGTGGCGATTGGCGTGGGAACCGTCCGAATTGAAAACGGAACCCCTAACGCGGAGCTAGCTGTGATTCCCAGCGCTCGCGACAGCGGCGTGGGTGGTCGCATCTTGGATCAACTGCTGACACTGGGTGGGCCGCAAACACAGGTGTGGTCGCATGGCGATCTCCCAGCGGCTGCGGCGCTCGCCTCGAGTCGCAATTTGCGCAGGGGCCGGGAGCTTCTGCAAATGCGACTCGAACTCGGCGGTGACCAACAATTGCCTGCTGACTCGCGACCTGCGGATGTGGTCCTCACGACGTATGGGCAACGCAGCGGCAGCGATGTTGACGCAGAGATTGTGCGAGTTAACAACGCTGCATTCTCGTGGCACCCAGAGCAAGGTGGGTGGACGCTCGATGATGTTGTAAGCCGTCGTTCGCTGGACTGGTTCGATCCTGAGGGGTTATTCCTCGCGTATGCCACTGATGACTCTTCGAAACTGTTGGGGTTTCACTGGACGAAAGTGCATCCGGCGACTGAGCTAGAGCCGTCGATTGGTGAGGTATACATCGTCGGTGTTGATCCTGCGGCGCATGGTCGGGGCTTGGGCTCAGCGTTGACGCTGGCAGGTTTGCAGTATCTGCGCGACCGCGGGTTGCCTGCGGTGACGTTGTACGTCGAATCGGACAATGTGGCTGCCCTGCGTACGTATCAGCGGTTGGGTTTTGGGAAAGTTTTCACCGATGTGGCGTACATCATGTAGCTATTGAGCTGCACTTATTCACTTAAGTGGCTGCAATGTCACCTTTGTTCACCGTTTGTTCATCTAAGTGGTGGACTCTTGAGCGCGACAACACATAGTTTCGTAGCTGTGCGCAGTCACTAGGTCCCGAACTTCGTGATGCGTGGCGAATCCACCATTTGTTCTGGAGGAACGTAAGTGAAGCCCAATCGCGGCGCTCTATTTGCCAGTCTCGCGACCATCGGAGCGCTGATGATGACCGGATGCATCACTGAAGAAGTGGGTCCCGGCAACATTGACACCCTCGCATCGTGTGAGGGGAAACCAAACCTTTCCGCAACGGGCTCGACCGCTCAAGCGAACGCAATGGCCGCCTTCAATGTTCGCTACGGTGAATCCTGCCCAGGCAAGAACATCGCTTACACGTCATCAGGATCCGGCGACGGCCGAGTGCAGTTCGCATCCGGATTTACTGATTTCGGCGGAACAGACTCCCCGATCGTGGGGGATCAGCTTAAACAGGCTCAAGAGCGCTGCGGTGGAGATGTATGGAATCTCCCGTTGGTCTTCGGTCCCGTGGGAATCGGCTATAACCTCGACGGCTTTGACGGCATCGTCATGGATGCCGAAACTATCGCAAAGGTGTTCAACGGCGAGATTCGTCGCTGGAACGACTCTACGATTGCCGCGCAGAACCCTGACATGAACCTGCCGGACCAAGGCATTTCGGTGATTCACCGCTCGGATTCGTCGGGCACAACCGACAACTTTCAGCTCTACCTTGAAACTGCGGCCAACGGAGCGTGGACAACAGGCGCAGGGTCCGACTTCACCGGCGGAATCGGAAGCGGCTTCCGCGGCAACGAAGGCGTTTCACAAGCCGTCGCTGCGGCGCGCGGGTCAGTGAGCTATATCGAAATGGCGTACGTGGAACAAAACGGACTTCAGTCGGTGAAGATCGATAGCGGTTCAGGACCAGTCGCCCTTTCTGTCGACAATGCGACCAACGCCATCGCCCAAGCTGAGTTCGCCAGCACCGGCGACGGCGACCTCACGCTCGACCTCGGTTCTGTTTACGGCGCATCGGGCGCTGATGAATACCCATTAGTTCTCGCCACGTACGAAATCGTCTGCGGCCAGGGATATGACCCGGATACCTCCGCGGCCGTGAAATCGTTCCTCACCGTTGCCGCCAACGAAGGCCAAGTCGGCATTGAACGAATGGGCTATGCCCCGTTGCCGTCGAGCTTCCAAGCTCGCCTCATGGACTCGATCGAGGCGATCCAGTGAGCGAATTTGATGATGACTCGCGCCGACGCACCGACAAGCTTTTTGGCCCCGACGACAATTCGGCTCCATCCACCGCCACGATGTCAGGACCAGGAACTATGACCGGCGTTAAGCACAGTTCTGGACGCATCCGACCCGGCGACGCGATCTTCAGTGGCATGGCCCGCGGTTCAGCGCTTTTTGTCACAGCGGTAATTGGCGCCATTGGTGTCTTCCTGCTGTGGCAAGCGTTGCCGGCGCTTCGTGCCAACGAGGTCAACTTCCTCACCAGCCGAGAATGGAGCACGTTCAACCCTGAGCGGCTAGCTTTCGGCGTCCTCGATCTCTTCGCCGTCACAGTCTTTGTGTCAGGCTTCGCGCTCTTGCTCGCAATGCCTGTAGCGCTCGGGATCGCCATCTTCATTACCCAGTACGCGCCCAAGCACCTCAAGAAAAGTCTGGGCTACCTAGTCGACCTGCTCGCTGCGGTGCCGTCGGTGGTCTACGGGCTCTGGGGACTCTTGGTTCTTGCGCCCACGCTCTCACCTGTTGCCGGTTTTCTCCACGAACACCTCGGGTGGTTCTTCCTGTTTAGTGCCGATAACCAAGGAATGGTTGAAGCCGGGTTTACGATCTTTACCGCCGGAATCGTGCTCGCCGTAATGATCCTGCCCATCATCACCGCGATTACTCGTGAGGTTTTCGCTCAAACTCCCACCGCCCAAATTGAGGCTGCGCTCGCGCTTGGCGCAACAAAATGGGAGGTCGTCCGCACCACAGTTATCCCGTTTGGAAAATCCGGTTACGTCAGCGGATCAATGCTCGGGCTTGGACGCGCACTGGGTGAAACAATGGCCATCTTCATCGTGCTCGCCACCGCATCAGCTAACTTCCGTGCCTCGCTGTTCGAGGGCGGTCAAACAATCGCATCGAAAATTGCATCGGGATACGCAGAGATCAACACCGATTTGCAAGCCGGTGCATTCATCGCCGCAGGCTTGGTTCTGTTCCTGCTCACCTTCGTCGTCAACGCAATCGCCCGATCTATTGTTGCCGGAAAGGGTGTGCACTAAAACATGATCACTGCCTTAGACCAACCAGTTAAGCCGCAGGTATTCACTGCCGTCAGTGGCCGCCGGAAAACCATTAACGTACTCGCCACGTTCCTTGTATACGCCTCTTTTGTGGTCGCAATGGTTCCGTTGGTGTGGGTGTTGTACACCGTCATCTCACGCGGATTTAGCGCATTAGTTTCAGAGACGTGGTTCACGCGTTCAATGCGCGGGATTCTGCCCTTCGATGAGGGTGGCGGCGCGTACCACGCGGTGGTCGGAACTCTTATGCAGGGCGCAGTGGCTGCAGCGTTCGCGATCCCCGTCGGTCTGATGGTGTCGATCTATCTGGTCGAATACTCCAACGGCTCACGGCTCGGCAAGATCACAACCTTCATGGTCGACATTCTCAGTGGGGTTCCGTCAATTGTGGCGGCCTTGTTCATCTACGCCCTGTGGATTACGACGCTCGGGTTCAGCAAGTCGAGTTTCGCAGTAGCCCTTGCGCTGCTGCTATTGATGCTCCCTGTGGTAATCCGTTCCGGTGAAGAGATGCTCCGCATTGTGCCGATGGATCTGCGTGAAGCGTCGTACGCACTGGGCGTGCCCAAGTGGAAAACAATCGTTCGAATCGTCATACCTACCGCATTGCCAGGCATCATCACTGGGCTGATGTTGGCGATAGCTCGCGTTATTGGTGAAGCGGCGCCGCTGCTCATCCTGGTGGGATATGCAACGTACATCAACTACAACATGGTGGACGGGGAAATGGGTTCGTTGCCGGGGATGATCATCACCGAACTAAACAACCCGTCCGCGGCAGGTCGTGAACGCCTTTGGGGTGCGGCTCTGACCCTCGTTTTGATCATCGCTCTACTTAATGTTTTTGCCACGTTGATCAGTCGATACACCGGCTCCAAGACCAAATAGCCACCCTGCAATTTAAGGCGGAAAATACTATGGCCAAGCGACTTGACCTAAAAGACCTCAACATCTTCTACACGAAATTTCATGCTGTCTCGAACGTCACTCTTTCTGTGCCGCCGAAAAGCGTCACGGCCTTTATCGGTCCGTCAGGGTGCGGAAAGTCGACCGTCCTGCGTTCGCTGAATCGAATGCATGAAGTGACCCCTGGGGCACGCGTGGAAGGTTCCGTGCTCCTTGATGGGCAGGACATTTACGACTCGGCGATCGACCCAGTAGGGGTGCGGCGCACAATCGGCATGGTGTTCCAGCGTCCCAACCCGTTCCCCACGATGTCTATTCGGGACAACGTGGTAGCGGGCCTGAAACTGCAGGGCATGCGCAACAAGAAGAAGCTCGACGATGCGGCGGAGAATGCGCTGCGGGGAGCTAACCTGTGGGAAGAAGTAAAGGATCGCCTAGATAAACCAGGCGGTGGGCTTTCTGGCGGCCAGCAACAACGCTTGTGCATCGCACGGGCTACAGCTGTTGAGCCGGAAGTTCTCCTCATGGACGAGCCGTGCTCGGCGCTCGATCCCATTTCAACCCTTGCGATCGAGGACCTGATCACCGAGCTCAAAAAAGACTTCACCATTGTGATCGTGACGCACAATATGCAACAGGCAGCCCGCGTCAGCGATCAAACGGCCTTCTTTAACCTCGAAGCACAGGGCCGTCCCGGTCAACTGGTGGAGATTGACCGCACAGAGAAGATTTTCTCAAACCCATCCCAAAAATCGACCGAAGATTACATCTCCGGCCGATTCGGATAGGCGAGCTAGAAAGTGACGTCCTCGGGAACCTTGCCGGTGACCAGATAAATCACTTTCCGCGCTACTTCAACGGAGTGATCCGCGAACCGCTCGTAGTAGCGGCCCAATAACGTGACATCGACCGCGGCTGCAACGCCGTGCTTCCACTCTCGGTCCATGAGCACGCTGAACAGGTGCCGGTGCAAATCATCCATGGCGTCGTCCTCTTCGAGGAGGAGCAACGCTTGCTCGGCGTTGTGGTTCTCTAGAACTTCGGCCGCACCTTTGGCTAGGTGCGCAGCAACTCGTCCCATCTCAGCGAAGTAGGCTTTGACTTCCTCGGGTAGAGCTTGCTTGGGATGACGCCGACGCGTGATTTTTGCGACGTGCAGCGCTAGCCGCCCCATCCTGTCGAGGTCGTTTACGGCCTGAATGCCCGACACGACGGAACGAAGGTCTCCAGCGACAGGTGCTTGGAGTGCCAGAAGCGCAAATGCCTTCTCTTCGCACGATGTGCGCATGGACTCAAGCTCGTCGTGGTCTGAGATCACTTTCTCGGCAATCGGCAGGTCAGCTTGCAGCAGCGCCTGTGTGGCTGAAGCCATCGACGCGTCAGCAAGCCGACACATCGTCGCCAATGAGAACGATAGGTCAGCAATTTTCTCTGTGTACGCAGCCCGCATGATCACTGAGCATACGTCTAATCAGGGCAAACGTCATGCGTCAATACTTAACGACACGTGAATTTATGTGCACGATAGGTCGCCAGCGTTGGTTACCGCGAGATCGGCGGGGAGATCGCGCCGTGGAACAACGGTCCCATCGGGGGACACGGGGAGTGCTGTGCCTATTGTGGCGGGTTCAATGACCGTTGCATCAAAGTCAGTTCCGAGGATGATCTCAACAATGCTTCCGAGGCCGCGGGTTCTTTGCATTTTTGCATCAGGGAACGATGACGCCAAGGTCGCTGCATCGGCCTCATTACCAGGCGAGTATCGAATGATTGTCTGGTTCACCACGCGCGAATGGTCACCGACGCTGTAGATCTGGAAGCCGTAACCAGCCAGCGCGCTTGCAGTGGTGCTAGCGACGCCGATGGTGTTGGAACCGTTGCTTACCTGGACGTTGACCGAGCTGGGAGTAACCGATTCGAATTCACCGATTTCGGATCGAGATGGCGCACTCGTTGGTGGTGCATCGTCGACCGGGCCAGAGTCGCTTTGTGACTCGCTTGCATCGTCACTTTGGTCCCCGTTACTAGCGCTTCGTTCCTCTCCAGGTAGCGGCCATTCGTAGATGATCGCATCGAAGATCGCGTCAATATCGGCTTCGCGGGGGATTTCGTTCATGACCTCGTTGGGCCCTGCGGTGGGTATCGTCAGGAATGTGACCTGACCAGCATCAACGCCTTGCATCGACCGTGCGAGCATCAGGAGTGACTGCGTGTCCACGTTCTCCACAAAAGTGTGGGTAGTGAATGCGTCGATGAACCGGTTGAGTCGGTTCGGGTCAAACAGGGTCTTGTTGGAGAGAGCTTCGCGCAGAAGCGACGAAAGTAGTACTTGCTGCCGGTTGATTCGTCCGTAGTCGTTGGTTCCCTCTGCCGGAACTCTGCGGGCGCGAACGTAGTCCAGTGCAGTTGCGCCGTTGATGGTCTGGCGTCCAGCCTCGGGAATGATCAGGCCCAACTCGTCGTCAAACATGGGTTGTGTGACGCACACTTCTACGCCGCCGAGGGTGTCCACCATGTGCTGGAATCCGTTGAAGTCGATGCCCACGAACCTATTGATGTTTAACCCGGAGATGCGTTGCACTGCACGGATCAGGCATTTAGGCCCGCCGGTGTAATAGGCGTCGTTGAGTTTTCTGTTGGGTTCGGAGGGGACACGCTCATTGGTGTACGTCGCTGTGTCGTTGTCCCAGCGGTCACATGCAGGCCTGGTGATATTGAGGTCGCGGGGAAAGGAAACAACAACGACGCGGTGACGGTCTGCGGGAAGGTTAACCAACATGATGGTGTCTGATCTAGCGCCTTCGTGCTGCCAGCCTGTTCCGCCGATTTCGGCGTTAATTCCAGCACGGTTGTCAACACCGACTACCAGGAATGTTTCGTCGCCGACCTGCTCCTCGGGACTACGTACATCGATCGAGCCCCAATCGAGCGCTTCCACGACGGTGAGGTTGGCGTCGGTGTTGCGCACGTAGTTCCACATGCTTCCGGTAAGTATGAGGGCAAAGATCGCGGCTAGGGCGACAAAGACACGGCTGACAATCAGGAGTTTTGGGTGACGATGTCGAATGCGCGGGGGCGCCGCAACGACTCCAACCTGCCGTGCGACACGGTCGGCGCCGCGCTCAGGTGAATCGCTCACTCGTCCATCCTTGAATTAGTGCCGTCGTTCTTTCCACTACTAGAGTAGGCATTTAGTTAAGTACATGCGTCATTCTGTTGGTTTCGCAACAGTCCAGAAATGCCATTCTTGATACAACCGTGGCATTTGTGACAGTTGTGAACCGTTGCTTAACCGCCTGAATGCATCATCTCTGCGCCGTCTGGAATGGCACAGTCATCCGGATCGTCAAGCCAACCCTCTGGCAACGCGACTTTCGCTGGAGATCCCTGTCGTCCCCTCGGGCCTTCGGCTGCAGCTGGGAAAGGCGCCGTTGGATCGAGTTGGCTGAGTAGGGATTTCAACTCGGTCAGGCTCGTCACCAGGGCAAGCGCGGAACGCAACTCCGACCCTGCCGGAAATCCGCGAAGATACCACGCAATATGCTTACGCATTTCCCGCGCGCCTTTGAACTCACCATGATGTTGAACGAGCAGCTCAGCATGTCTGAACATAATATCCGCCACTTCTCCCAAGGTGGGAGGGGTGGGCACTGGTTTTCCGTTCAGGTGCGCGCTCAGTTCGGCGAACAGCCAAGGCCGACCAAGGCAACCGCGACCGACGACAACGCCGTCGCAGCCAGTGGACTCCATCATCCGCGCAGCATCTTCGGCAGCAAAAATGTCACCATTTCCCAATACTGGGATCGAACGAACGTGGTCCTTCAACCGGGCGATCTCACCCCAGTTTGCAGTGCCGGAATACCGCTGTGCCGCAGTGCGGGCATGCAGGGCGACGGCCGCAGCGCCCTCACCTTCGGCGATTCTGCCCGCGTCAAGGTGCGTGTGGTGTTCGTCGTTGATGCCAATCCGAAACTTCACAGTCACGGGCACCGACGTGCCTTCCGTTGCGCGAACTGCCGCAGCGACAATCTGGCCAAATAGGTTCCGCTTGTAAGGCAACGCCGCACCGCCGCCCTTGCGCGTCACCTTCGGGACTGGGCAGCCGAAATTCATATCGATATGGTCTGCGCGATTCTCTTCGACGATGAAGCGCGCTGCTTCATAGGTGTACCGCGGGTCTACCGTGTAGAGCTGCAGCGAGCGTGGGCTTTCTGTTGGCCCAAACGTCGTCATATGCAAGGTGGCTTCGTTACGTTCGGCTAGTGCGCGCGCAGTCACCATCTCGCATACGTACAGGCCAGCAGTACTGCCCATCTTGGCTGTTTCAATTTCGCGGCACAAAGTGCGGAACGCCACGTTGGTAATCCCAGCCATGGGTGCAAGCACTACCGGGCTGCCCAATGTGAGTGACCCGATGCGAAGTTGCGGTCGCGAAGCAGTCGGAGCTGACATCAGCTAGCTTTTACCTCCCCCAAGTAGGCCGCCCAGCATCCCGCCGAGTCCACCCTGCTTTGTTTGCCCACCGCCCGAAAGGGCGTCACCTAGTACACCACCGAGCATGCCTCCAATGCCACCTTGGTTCTGCTGTCCACCGAGAACGCTGCCCAGGATGTTTCCTAGTCCGCCAGATCCTGAGTTGCTTCCCATGTACTGCTTAGCCATGTACGCCATGACGATGGGGGCGAGCATGGGCATGACTTTGCTGATGAGAGACTCGTTGCTCGCTTGCGAGCCACCTTGGCCGCCGGCGAGGGCACTGATGACGTCGTTCTTCTTGTCCCCAAAGATCCTGTTGACGATTTTTTCGCCATCGTTGGTATCGACGTCGTCTATGTGGACTTCTTTTTCGGCGAGTGACGTATCGCGACCTGAAAGCGCAGAGGCGATGGAGTCTGCACCTTTCGGGTCTTGTGCGTTGCGGTTCAGGCCGCTGAGGAGCGTGGGGAGTGCTTGCCGCACCGCGTTGTCGGCGGTGGCGTTATCGACACCGAGCTTTTGCGCGATCTCTCCGACTGGAACCTGGCGAAGCAAATCATCAAAAGGGGACATGGTGGGTGTCCTTTCTTGGTGTCCGAATTTTGTTGATTAGTTGACGATAGCCCTATCGGGTTTAAGTGATGGCGAGGATAGCGGGTTGGTGGCGCGGAAAGAAAAATCCCCCGTCCGGAAAATTCCAGACGGGGGAGTGTGTGCCCCCTCTCGGGCTCGAACCGAGGACCTGCGGATTAAAAGTCCGTAGCTCTACCAACTGAGCTAAAGGGGCGTGCTTGTTCGCGTGTTTCTTTCTCGAGAACGAACTCATGCTAGCGAATAGGTGGCGTGTTTAGCACATCGGCTGGTCGTTGGCGCGTCGAAACCCGTCGAGCAGTCCGCTGAACTGCACTTTTGATTGCAACGCTTGTATACCCATGGGGGTATATGAAAGGATGGTGAACATACCCCAAGGGGTATGTTTGAGTCGTAGAATCGAGGAGACCACCATGATCTTGGAGCAGTACTACATTGACTGCCTTTCCCACGCGTCATACCTCATCGGCGATGAAACCAGCGGCAACGCCATCGTGGTCGACCCCCGGCGAGACATCTCCGACTACCTCGCCGACGCGCAACACCACGGCCTCAACATCACCGGCATCATTAACACCCACTTCCACGCAGATTTCGTCTCCGGCCACCTCGAACTCGTCGCCGCAACCGGCGCATGGATCGGCTTCGGCCACCGGGCCGACACCGAATACCCCATCAAACGACTCCACCACGGGGAGCGAATTAGCCTCGGCGACGTCGACATCGAGATTCTGGAGACCCCGGGCCACACCTGGGAATCCATTAGCCTCCTCGTCCGTCAACACAAAGACGCAACCCCGACGGCCGTGCTCACCGGAGACTCCCTCTTCATTGGCGACGTAGGTCGACCCGACCTCGCGAACTTGGGTGACGGCACCAACACCGATCTCGCTCGCGCAATGTTCAACACCATCCACAGTGTTCTGCTACCGCTGCCAGACGATGTTGTCGTCATGCCCGCACACGGAGCCGGATCATCGTGTGGAAAGAACCTCTCGGCAGAGCTCACCTCGACGATCGGCGAACAACGCCGAACCAACCCGTCCGTCCAGAAAATGAGTGAGGACGAATTTGTCGCACTCATTACCGATGGTCAGCCCGCCGTGCCCCGCTACTTCCTCACGGACGCCGACCTGAACCGCAAAAACCGTGCCTTGTTGGCTCAAGACCGCACAATCCCCGAGCTCACAGCTGCGTTTGTTGCCCAACACCTCGACTCCGGCGGCGTCGTTCTTGATGCCCGGTCGCCCGATGACTTCGCCGAAAGTCACATCAGGGGTTCGATCAATGTCGGATTCGACGGCCGATTCGCTGAAACTGGCGGAATGGTGGCAGGGCTCCACGACGACATTGTGGTCGTGACATACCCAGGCGAAGAGCAGGACGCTGCCATGCGCCTCGCTCGAATCGGCTACGACGCCGTTGTTGGCTTCGTTAATGTGCGCAGCGAGTTTCCGGCGATGCTCGCGGACCGGGTTGCTCCGGCGCCACGCTTTACTGTCCGCGAGCTGGAAGAAAACCTCGACCGTGTCACCCTGGTCGACATTCGTAACCCCGGCGAGCGAGAAGATGGCTTCATCAAAGGGTCCGTCCACATTCCGCTCGCTCAGCTCGACGAGCGGATCAGCGAGCTTCCTGCAGGTAAACCCATTGTCGTCCACTGCGCCGGCGGATGGCGTTCCAGCGTGGCGGCGAGCCTTTTGCGGGCGCGAGGACTCAACGAAGTGAGCGACCTCGTCGGCGGCTACAACGAGTGGGTCGACTCACACGTCCCCGTGTAACTAGCCCGCCGAGTTTACGTACCCCCGCCTGCAACGGGCACAATGTTGCGATGACTCGCCAGTCCCGTCGAACGGGTTCCCGCACCGCCAGCCTCGCTGGCGGTGCGCACGCAATTGATACCGGAACCTGCGAACTGGTGCAGGACGGAACCGGCGGTTGGTTGGTGAATATCAACGGTGTGCCGAGTTCTCATATCCCCAGTCCGCACATCGCATTGGATGACCTGCGTGCCCTTGAGTTCGGGTACATGCGGTGGGCGGCAAGTGCGATCTTGTGTCGTTGGAGCGAAAAGTCGGAAATGCTTCGGGTTCTGCACCTCGGCGGAGGCGCGTGCACGCTGCCGCGATATGTGGGTGAGGCATTTCCCGCTGCCAGGCAGGTCGTAGTGGAAATTGACGGTGAAGTGGCGCGGTTGGCGCGAGAGTGGTCGGACCTGCCGCGCGCTCCGCGGCTCCGGATACGGGTGGGGGACGCGCGCGAAGTTGTTGCGCAACTGCAAGCAGCTACGCGGGACGTCATTATCCGTGATGTTTTTGCAGGCGATGAAACGCCCGCAGCGTTGTGTACAACAGAGTTCCTCGGCGATGTCCGGCGAGTTTTGGTGCCAGGCGGCATGTACATCGCTAACTGTGGATCAGTGCGTGGATTGCGTGCTGCTCGCGAAGATTGTGCGAGAACGGTTGAGCAGTTCGAGCATGTCTTAGTGGTGGCTGAGCAGGCGACTGTGAAGGGGCGAAGGCCCGGAAATGTTGTGCTTGTGGCAAGCGACAGCCCGTTGGACGCTGTCGCTCTTGCTGCGAAGGTGCGTGGTGGTGCAAGTACGGCGGTTGTGCTTGAGGGCGATGGCGTTCGCGGGTTTTGCGGGTGAGTGTATGGCTTCTCGTTATCGAATAAGCCCGACAACGACGTCGCCGAGTATGACAACGGCGAGTGCGAGCACGAGGTAGGCAAACCAGCGCTGAAGTTGCCGTGCGCTGATGCGTCGGCCGAGCCGCTGCGCCACCAGGGACCCTGCTATCGCTGTTCCTGCGAATACGCCTGTGATGGTCCAGTCGAGTTCGACGTTGCCTAGATGCGCGACAAGCCCGGACATCGAGTTAACGATGATGATCAGCAGGGAAGTGCCGACGGCGGTGACCATTGGCAGCCCGAGTAGTAGCACTAGCGCCGGAACGATCAGAAAGCCCCCGCCGACCCCGAACATTCCGGTGAGTAGTCCTACGGCAAGTCCTGCTGGGATGGATCGCGAGGAGCATCGTTTCCAGTTGATGCGTGGTTTGCCATCGCCGGGATCTGTGATGGTGCAGGCCGTACCTACGTGGTCGGGGCTGTGAAGCATGCGGTAGGCGGCAGCGATCATGACGGCGGCAAAACCAGCTAGTAGGAGACCTTCCGGTAGGGCGCGGCCAATCCAGCCGCCGATGAGTGCCATAGGGATTCCTGTGGCGGCAAATATTGCGGCGAGGCGCCAGTTGACGGTGTGTGCGCGAATCCGGGGGATAGCGCCTGTCGTGGATGCGAGTATGACCACAATGAGAGAAAGCGGTATTGCCTGATGGATTGGCATTCCGGTGCCGTACACGAGGGCCGGGACTGCCAAGATGGCCCCGCCGCCACCAAGGAGTCCTAGCAGGACTCCGACGACAAGGCCGAGTGCGGCGACTGTGAGTTCGGTGGTCAATGCTTTCTCCTGGCGGTTCGCTGTTCGGTGCGCCCCACCGAATTGTATACCCTGGGGGGTATCTAAGGAAGTGGGCAAACGGCTGGGCCAATGCAATAACCCGCGTTCGCCAGCCCCCGTGAACGATGTTGCGCGGAGCTGCCGCGCGCCGCTGCTGATCAACTCAGTCGCACTGAAACCGTTATCCGCAGCAAGTTTTTCAACGCGTACAGGGCATCTATCTGGCGTTTTGTGTTTTTCGCAGGTTGTGTCCTATGCTGATTCAGCTCCCAACGGAAACCTGTTGGGGACGCCAGCCGGTTCACCGGCAGGCCCCCTTCGTCTAGAGGCCTAGGACGCCGCCCTTTCAAGGCGGTAACGCGGGTTCGAATCCCGTAGGGGGTACACTCTCTCTTGCGCAAGCAAGCTAGAGTAAACAAATCAAGGCCCTGTGGCGCAGTTGGTTAGCGCGCCGCCCTGTCACGGCGGAGGTCGCGGGTTCGAGTCCCGTCAGGGTCGCAACATGTTTGAATACTTTCATCGCCGGGAACGGCGTTGATCCGGCCAGGTAGCTCAGTTGGTACGAGCGTCCGCCTGAAAAGCGGAAGGTCGCCGGTTCGATCCCGGCCTTGGCCACTTTGGAAATACCCCTAGCGCAGTATGCTGGGGGTTTTTCTCGTCCTCGGCAAAAGTTCTTCCTTCTGGCATATCTTCGCCACAAATCGTAGTGTCTTTCCCATGAGTGGATGGACTTCGAGTGACATGCCTGACCAAACAGGCCGCACGGTCATTGTGACAGGCGCTAACAGCGGCCTCGGCGCGGTGACGGCGCGAGAGCTTGCCGCAAAGGGCGCATCGGTTGTGATGGCGTGCCGAGACATAGCCAAAGGGCGTGCAGAACGCGACAACATCGCCAAAGACCATCCCAAGGCGGACTGCGAAGTTCGCGAGCTCGATCTAGCTGATCTCAGTTCAATCTATGCCTTCGCCAATGACACCTCGACATTCGATGTGTTGATCAACAACGCGGGTGTGATGGCACTTCCGAAGTCTCGCACCAAAGATGGTTTCGAAATGCAGTTCGGCACCAACCATCTAGGACACTTCGCTTTGACGGGCCTGTTGGCAAATAAGATTCGCGATCGGGTGGTGACGGTATCGAGCCTCGCCCACACACTTGGCACCATTGACTTCGATGACCTGAACTGGGAGAAGCGAAACTACCAGCGGTGGCGCGCATACGGGCAGTCGAAGCTAGCAAATCTGCTTTTTGCATACGAACTTCAGCGCCGCCTTGCGGAAGGTGGTTCCAGGGTTCGTTCTGTGGCAGCGCATCCGGGTTATGCGTCGACAAACCTGCAATCCCACACACAGTCGATCCAAGACAAACTCATGGCCGTGACTAACGCGGTAGTTGCGCAAAGCGCTTTCAAGGGTGCGCAGCCGTCGCTGTACGCGGCCGTGGCGCCATCCTTGCCCGGAGGAAGCCTTGTCGGCCCGGACGGTGTGCGCCAGTTCAGGGGTTCACCGATGGTGGTGAAATCTAACAAACTGTCACGCGATCCAGACGTCGCCAAGCGGCTTTGGGAAGAGTCAGAAGCGCTCACCGGGGTGGTGTTTGATATTCGTCAGAGGCGCTAAGGCGGGGTAACCTAGTCGGGATTTGCACTGTTTTGATTTGCTGGGTCGCGATTAGTGAGGGGGGAAATTCTGAGCTCGTCTACTGACGCCTCCGCGTCTGAAGAATTACCCCTCGAGTCCGCGTCGATCCGGCGACTACCTCAGGGATTCTCGGTGCGGCTAGACAGCCGTGTCCGTGTTGCCGACGACGGTTCCGCGTTGTTTGCACCGTGGGGCCGGGTGATGAGGTTGTCGTCTGCTGAACAAGCAATGCTTGACGAAGACACCGTCGAAGTTGTCGACAATGAATCCTCGCGCTTAGCGCGCCACCTACTAGATGTTGAATTTGCCCACCCTCGGCCTCTCAAGGGACCGTCGTGGTCTGATTTGACGGTTGTCATCGCGGCTCGGGACGAACCCGAACTGGTGCAACAGTTGGTGGCGAATTTGCCCGATCTTCCGGTCATCGTCGTCGACGACGGGTCCGCTGTTCCACTCACGTGTTCGGGCGCAACAATCGTGCGTCATGAGCACCGTTGTGGAGTCGCCGAGGCGAGGAATACGGGACTGCGTGCGGCCCACACACCATTTGTTGTGTTCCTGGACCCCGGAGTAGTTCCTGGTCCGTTGTGGGTCGAGGCAATGTTGGCCCATTTTGCTGACCCCGATGTTGCTCTTGTCGTGCCTAGAATCGCGCCGTTGCCGCATCGCAAGCGTTGGATAGGGCAGTACGAAGCCATGCGGCCCACCCTTGATCCGGGCCGACGTGAGTGCTCTTTGCACAAACGGAAGTGGGATTACAGTGTGCCCACCACGGCGCTGATGGTTCGTCGTCAGGCTGTCGTGAAAGTGGGTGGTTTCGACGGAGCCTTCCCCGCGTTTAATGCCACCGACATGTGTGTGCGGCTTGCCCAAAACGGGTGGCGGTTGCGGTTTGACCCAGTCGCCGTGATGCGAGCTCCCGCGCCGGCGTCGGTGCGTCGGTGGTTCGAGTGGCGCGCTGCGTCCGGTTACGGTTCGGCTCGGGTCTATGCGACTAAGGCGCGTCCGCGCCGCCTCCAAGCCGCCACGAAGTTGTGGTTGTTGCTGGGGTCCGTGCTGCTGTTAGTGGGTGCGAGGCGCGCTGCGGTGATTTCCGCTGCAGTGGGTGTGGTGCACACTGTGCGCCTAGCACGTGAGCTGCCACGTGAGGTACATCCGTGGGTGACAGCAGCCGCCTTTAATGCGTCGAGTTGGTCGGGTTCGGTACGCCGAGTGGCAGAGGTGGCGCTGCGCAACTTGTGGCCGTTGACCTTGCTCGCAGCGGTGGTGTCACCGCGTGTGCGCACTGTCGTCATTGTTGCCGCGCTGGCCGAGGGAGCAGCTGACTGGTGGTCTCGTCGCGACGCGGAAGTTCGAATCGACTTGGTGCGCTTCGTGTTGCTGCGCCGCCTCGACGATATTGCGTTCGGGTGGGGACTGTGGCGCGGCTTTGCAGAAGTTCGTTACGGTGCTTCCGGTTATTCCGGATTGCGGAACGATGCTGGTGTGGTTCCAGTCCATCTTTTGAATGCGCGGCGGAATGCGCTGGATTCGGAAAACCCGAGCGTTGTCGCGATGTGATCGACGGGATCGCCTCGGCGTAATAGTTCTATCGCGCGTTCGCACAGTAGGTTGTCGCGGAGTTCATTGATAGAGGTGCCTTCGGCGCGAAGTTGGCGACGAAGATGAGACTCGCTGACAGACAACTTTTCCGCGATGTGTGCGTTGGTAGGAAGTTGATTGAGCTTGCTGCGCTGCAAGATGCGCTCAACTTGCGTCGTGCGGGGTGTTTGAGCCTCGAACTGCTTAAACAGGAGCGCGGGGGATAGGCGCAAGAACTCGCGGAGAGTGTCTTCAGTCTGCACTACCGGCGTCGACAGGGCCTGGGTTGGAAATGCTATGCGTGCGGATGTGCCATTGAATGTGGTGTGTGCGCCAAAGAGTCCTCGGTAAAAGGCAGGCGCATAGTCACCACGCGGGGGGTAGGGCAGTGTCACCTCGGTGGGGGTGAGTGGTTGGCTTATCAGCCAGGCCGCGAACCGGTGGATTAGTAAGAATGCGAGTTCGATGAGAAGTTGGGTCACTTCGTCTGGTCGGTGCCCGCGAAGCCCGAGAGTTACGGTTCCCGTGGTGGGGTCGTAGTTGAGGGTGAGTGGGGTCATCGCGGGGAGCGCCGGCAGCGACGAGATCATGCGCTTGAGTGCGTGATTGAGGTCGGGTGAGTGAATCAGGGCGAGACACACTAAGCGGAATGTTCCGCGCGGTACTGGTGCTGCGCCGAGGCCGCCGAGTTCATCATCTGTGATCGCCCATACTGCGCGGGTGAAGTTGGTGGCGTCGTCGGGGCTTAGCTGTGTCGCTGGGTTGCTGAGCGATTCAGGGTTGATGCCGGAGTCACTGAGTGCGGGTTGCAGGTCGATGCCGCGATGTTGAGCAGCCTGTACGGTGCGGCTGACGAATTCGGTGGGGATGTAGCGGCGCATATCTTCCTGGGGTGCTGAGTTGAGTGTGCACCCCCACTCTATGTGATCGTTTCGGTCATAGACTTTGCGCCTTTTGGTCCTCGTAATGGCGTTATGTGGGGCGTAGTGTGACAGCTACGATCGCCATACCTTTCCAAAGGAGTCCTTCAGCGTGGAACGCACCCTTTTCACCCCCGAACAAATCATGTTCCGTGACTCGTACCGGGGTTTTCTGAAAGAGCATGTCGCTCCCCATCACGACCAATGGGAAAAGGACGAAATTGTCCCACGGGAACTCTGGGCAGAAGCAGGAAAACTAGGTTTTCTCGGCACAGCAGTTGACGAAAAGTACGGCGGCGGTGGCGACCCTGACTTCCGCTTCAACGCCATCATTTCTGAAGAAACCGCCCGCGGTGGATACAGCGGCATCGGGTTCACCCTCCACAACGACGTTGTGCAGCCCTACCTGACTGAGCTTGCCAACGAGGAGCAAAAACAACGCTGGCTCCCAGGATTCGTCAGTGGCGAAATCATCACTGCCATCGCGATGACTGAACCCGGCACAGGTTCGGACCTGCAAGGCATCAAGACTGTAGCGCGCAAAGACGGTGACGACTGGATCCTCAACGGTTCCAAAACCTTCATCACCAACGGTGTCAACGCAGACCTCGTCATCGTGGTTGCAAAAACCAACCCCGATGCGGGAGCGCAAGGATTCAGCCTCTTTGTCGTAGAACGCGGCATGGAAGGGTTTGAACGAGGCCGCAACCTCGACAAGGTCGGCATGAAGGCCCAAGACACGGCCGAACTGAGCTTCAGCGACGTACGCATCCCGTCTGCGAACCTTCTCGGCGAAGAAGGAATGGGCTTCATCTACCTGATGCAGAACTTGCCGCAGGAACGCCTATCCATCGCTGTTGTTGCCGCTGCAGCGATGGAAGCATCGCTCGACATGACCATCGAATACGTGCGTAGCCGCAAGGCATTCGGCCGCAGTATCGGCACCTTCCAGAACACCCGTTTCGTTCTCGCCGAACTTGCAACGGAAACGCAAATGGTGCGCCTTGCTGTCGATAAGTGCATCGAAGCGCTCAATGACAAGAAGCTGACCGTTCAAGAAGCCGCCATGATCAAGTGGTGGTCCACAGAACTTCAGGTGAAACTCATCGACCGCTGCGTGCAGTTGCACGGCGGCTACGGCTACATGCGCGAGTACCCAATCGCCAAGGCTTACCTCGATTCCCGCGTGCAGACCATTTACGGCGGCACCACAGAAATCATGAAAGAAATCATCGGCCGATCACTCAACCTCTGAGGTCACACCGGTGATACCAGGCTGTTCAACGATGCAAGCCGACCAACCGTTGGCTTGCATCGGCGAGCACATCATGTCGTTTGCTGAACGCAAACCGCACGAAGTTGCGCCACCTATCGTGATGGTTGGTGGTAACAAAGGCGCTTACCGGAACCGCGGCAACGCCGATCTCTTCTGGCATGCGCCGACACAACTTCGTCGCGTCGCCAAGGCTCAGTGGTGTGGCATCGGCGATGACGAAGTACGTTCCCTGGCTGGCGTGCACCTTAAAACCGGCGTTGCTCAGCGCGGTGCGGAGAATGTCTCGCTTGATGTTCAGATCGTCACGCATCGCCCGCACCCAGGGGAGTTCATTCCGCAACGCCACCGCAATGGCAGGTTGCAGGGGAGCGCCGGAGACAAACGACATGAATTGCTTGGCGGCACGCACCGCACTTACCAAGTGCGCCGGGCCGCATACCCAGCCGATCTTCCACCCAGTGACGTTGAAGGTCTTACCGGCGCTCGAAACGCTGATTGTTCGTTCCCTCATGCCGGGGAGCGTGGCCAACGAAATGTGCCTACGACCATCAAAAACCAAATGTTCGTAAACCTCATCAACAACGACGATCAAGTCATGCGAAACGGCAAGGTCCGCGATGGCGGCAGCTTCCGCCTCGGTCATGACCGAACCCGTGGGGTTGTGGGGACTATTAACAACAAGAACTTTGGTAGCTGGGGTTATCGCAGCTCGCACAGAATCGATGTCGAGGACGAAACAGTCCCCGTCAGTCTCCATCGTCGCGGTGCGCAAGGTGGCACCGGCCAAAGCCACAGCGGCGGGGTACGAATCGAAGAACGGTTCTATCAGCACAACCTCGTCGCCACGTTCAGTCAACGCCAAGATCGCAGCAGTAATGCCTTCTGTTGCGCCAACGGTGATCAAAACCTCGTGTTGCGGGTCATACTTGATCCCATACCTCGAGTAACGATCGTCCGCGACAGCTTCCCTCAAATCCCACGCACCAGCGCCGGGTGTGTACTGGTTGGCTCCACTCAAGATCGCGGAACAGGCCGCCTCCAGCATGCTCGCTGGACCATCTTCGTCCGGAAAACCCTGACCGAGGTTAATAGCTTCGTGCCGCACAGCGAGTTCCGTCATCTCAGCGAATACCGTGGTGCGGAACGGTTCGAGACGAGACACCAACATCACGCCACTGTAGCCGCACCGTCGGCAATCACACCGGGGCGTGCTCGAAAAATCGGCGCTTGTACAGGCCACCCACAAAGAAAGGACCAGCTCTCGTGACTAGCTCCAACGAGGCATTTATTTATGAAGCAATCCGCACCCCTCGAGGCCGCGGAAAGGCAAACGGTTCACTCCACACCGTTAAGCCAGTGTCACTTGTTGTCGGCCTGATTGAAGAACTGCGTGTGCGGTTCCCTGATCTTGACGAAAACCGTATTTCTGACCTCATCCTTGGCTGCGTCACCCCTGTTGGCGACCAGGGCGCAGACATCGCCCGCACCGTCGCATTGGTTGCTGGAATGCCCGACACAGTCGGTGGCGTTCAGATCAACCGCTTCTGCGCATCAGGCCTCGAAGCCGTGAACATGGCTGCACAGAAGGTGCGTTCAGGCTGGGACGAAATGGTCATCGCAGGTGGCGTTGAATCCATGTCACGTGTCCCGATGGCAAGCGACGGCGGAGCATGGGCCATGGACCCCGCCACATCGTTTGACACGTACTTTGTGCCGCAGGGCATCAGTGCCGACCTCATCGCGACGCTTGAGGGCTTCACACGTGATGATTGCGATTCCTACGCCGTACGTTCCCAGGACCTCGCCGCAAAGGCGTGGACTGGTGGATACTTCGCGAAGTCTGTCGTCCCGGTCAAGGACCAAAATGGGCTGACAATCCTCGACAACGATGAGCACATGCGTCCCGGCACCACCACCGAAAACCTCGCAAAGCTGAACCCTTCGTTCGCCGGAATGGGCGAAATGGGTGGCTTCAATGCAGTGGCACTGCAGAAGTTCCACCAGGTGGAGAAGATCAACCACGTGCATCACGGTGGCAACTCATCGGGCATCGTGGATGGCGCAGCAGTGGTCCTCCTCGGCACCGAAAAGGCAGGCCAGGACTTGGGCCTCACCCCACGTGCGCGCGTCGTGGCCACAGCCACCAGTGGTGCTGACTCCACCATCATGCTCACCGGTCCGACCCCGGCGACAAAGAAGGTCCTCGCCACCGCGGGACTCACCGTCGACGACATCGACCTCTTCGAGATCAACGAAGCATTCGCATCGGTTGTGCTCAAGTTCCAGCGCGACCTAAACATCCCTGACGAAAAACTCAACGTCAATGGTGGGGCAATCGCTATGGGCCACCCGCTCGGCGCAACCGGCGCTATGGTCCTCGGCACCATGGTGGATGAGCTTGAGCGTCGCAATGCGCGCCGCGCGCTCGTCACCCTGTGCATCGGCGGCGGCATGGGTGTCGCCACCATCATCGAACGTGTCTGATACCCCCCGAACTTCTTTTTGAAAGGCAAAAAATGAGCGACACCAACATGATTGCGTGGGAGCAGGACGGCGACGGTATCGTCACGCTCACCATGAACGACCCCAACCAGGGCGCCAACACGATGAACGACCTTTTTGGTTCATCATTTGCCGCAACGGTTGAACGCCTCGTGGCCGAGAAAGACAGCATCACCGGTGTTGTTCTCACCTCAGCGAAGAAGACCTTCTTCGCTGGTGGCGACCTCGATAGCTTGATCGCAGTGCAACCCGAAGATGCGCAGAAGCTGTTCGACCAGGTTCAGGCGCTCAAAGCCAGCCTGCGTGCGCTAGAAACCCTCGGCAAGCCCGTTGTGGCTGCAATCAACGGTGCAGCCCTCGGAGGCGGCCTCGAACTCGCGCTAGCCACTCACCACCGTATCGCTGCGAACGTGAAGGGCTCACAGATCGGCTTGCCTGAGGTGCAGCTAGGCCTGCTCCCCGGTGGCGGCGGCGTTACCCGAACAGTTCGCATGTTGGGGCTGCAAAACGCTCTCATGGGCGTCCTACTGCAGGGCCAGCGCAACAACCCGGCCAAGGCCAAAGAAATCGGGCTTGTTGACGAACTCGTTGACTCAGTGGATGCACTGATCCCAGCTGCCAAGGCATGGATCAAGGCCAACCCTGAAGCAGTGCAGCCATGGGACGTAAAGGGTCACCGTATTCCTGGTGGCACCCCGTCGAACCCGAAGTTCGCACAAATGCTCCCAGCGTTCCCCGCCAACCTGCGCAAGCAGGTCAAGGGCGCTCCGATGCCAGCACCGCGCGCGATCATGGCCGCAGCTGTCGAAGGCTCACAGGTCGATTTCGACAACGCGTCGACCATTGAATCCCGCTACTTCGTCGAACTCGCTACCGGCCAGGTCGCCAAGAACATGACGCAGGCGTTCTTCTTCGACCTCCAAGCAATCAACCGTGGAGCATCACGTCCCGACGGGTTCGAAACCACCTCGTTCAAGAAGGTCGCCGTCCTCGGTGCGGGCATGATGGGCGCCGGAATCGCCTACGTGTGCGCCAAGGCTGGCATGGAGGTTGTGCTCAAGGACATCTCTCAGGAAGCTGCCGACAAGGGCAAGGCTTACTCCGAGAACATTGAAGCGAAAGCTCTCTCACGCGGGAAGACCACCGAAGAGAAGTCGAAGACGCTGCTCGACCGCATCACCGCGACTTCAGACCCACAGGCACTCGCGGGTGCTGACCTGGTGATCGAAGCTGTGTTCGAATCCACCGAACTCAAGCACAAGGTGTTCCAGGAAATCGAAGACATCGTTGCTCCCACCGCTGTCCTCGGGTCCAACACCTCAACAATCCCCATCACGCTTCTTTCTGAGGGTGTGAAGCGGCAGGAAGACTTCATCGGCCTGCACTTCTTCTCCCCAGTGGACAAGATGCCGCTGCTCGAAATCATTCGTGGTGACAAGACCTCGGATGCAACACTTGCGAAAGCAGTGGACCTTGCCCAGGCCATTCGCAAGACCCCCATCGTGGTTAACGACTCGCGTGGTTTCTACACTAGCCGTGTGATCGGAACCTTCATCAACGAGGCACTGTCGTTCCTCGCCGAGGGTGTCGAGCCAGCGACCATCGAGCAGGCCGGTTTGCAGGCGGGCTACCCAGCGCCTCCGCTGCAGCTGTCGGATGAGCTGACCCTCACCCTGATGCAGAAGATCCGCAACGAAACCCGCGCTGCTGTGGAAGCCGAAGGCAAGGACTTCCCAGACCACCCAGGCAACGCAGTTGTCGACAAGATGGTCGATGAGTTGGGCCGCAAGGGACGTTCAGCCGGTGCTGGCTTCTACGAATACGCCGATGGCAAGCGTGCGGGCCTATGGTCAGGTTTGCGGGATGCATTCAACAGCGGTTCCACAGAAATTCCTTTCGAAGATCTGCAAGAACGCATGATGTTTGCTGAGTCAATTGAAACTGTGAAATGTTTCGATGAGGGCGTTCTGATGACGCACGCTGATGCCAACATTGGGTCAATCTTTGGTATTGGGTTCCCAGCGTGGACCGGTGGCGCAATTCAGTACATCAAGGGCTACGAGGGTGGCGTCGACGGGTTTATTGCCCGCGCGCAGGATTTGGCAGCCAAGTACGGTGAGCGTTTTGCTCCACCGGCTCGCTTGAAGGAAATCGTCGAAGGGTAAGTTCTTCGGTTTTTGTGCCCCCGCTTCTGAGAGGAGTGGGGGCACTGCTGTTTGTGGGGGTGTGGCGCTCACGCTCTCGCTTTGTGCGGTTGCTCCTGCTTTTTCAAGGGAAAACCGGGAGCGTTGGTCAAGAGTGGGAGCGTGAGCGAAACGTGAGAGTTATTTTTGGAGCAATTCGGCCTGGCGGTGGAGTTCGTCGTCGAGGCCGCCGCGGCCGGTGTAGTGCGGAATAATTGAAAACAAAACTATAATGATTCCGAAAATGGGAACAGTAGCGATGAGCCACCATGTAACTATGCCTTGCGTGAGAAAGAGCGCGAACGCCAAAATTGCGATACTTGTATAAGCAACAAACGCGAACAGTGCCGTCTTCATGCTTTTCTCACACGGTGGTTTCATTTGGTGCAGCAATCCTTCACGAAAATTGTATTTACGCAATCTTTGCGTCGAAGACTATCGACAACCATGTCCTATTTCGACGCCGAAAACTATTGCGTACGTCACCGGTGCGCCAACACACGCTCTGAGCTGCGAGTACAAGCGACATGCGTAGGGTGCTGTGACATTATCCACACCAGAAGTCGTAGGGTGGGGGCATGGATAATTCGTCCCGTTCGCCGATTAAGCCAGTTCGCCTAGCTGACGCAGCTAAGGCATTGCCTGCTTTGGTGCCAGATGCGCCACGCATGGTGCGCGGAGCAGTGAAGCTGCTCTCGACCACCGCTAAGACACGAAACTCTGTCGGCAGAGTCTTTCAACGTGCAGCTGCTGCACACCCGGACCGACCATTTCTACGCTTTGAAGGCAAGGACGTCACTTACCGCGAGGCCAATGATCAGGTGAATCGGTACGCCGCAGTATTTGCCGAAAACGGAGTGACCCGCGGGTCCGTTGTGGGTGTGCTCGCCTCTAATCGTCCCTCCACGCTGCTTGTCGCGCTCGCCGCCGTGAAGCTTGGGGCCGTGGCGGGAATGTTGAACTACAACCAGCGTGGCGACGTCCTCGACCACAGCCTCAAGTTGCTCGACGCAAAGGTCATCGTCGTCGGCGCTGAATCCAAGGAGGCACTCGATTCGATCTCTGGCGCGCCACAGGGTGTTGTTCTGGGGTTGCGCAACGGCGATGAAACCTTGGAGGGCCACCCGGACCTAGATGACGCCGCTTCCTCCAAGAGTGCGCCAAACCCGACTGTGTGCGAGGAGATCAGAGCCAAAGAAAAGGCGTTCTACATCTTCACCTCAGGCACTACGGGCATGCCCAAAGCCAGCACAATGTCGCACATGCGTTGGCTCAAGAGCATGGCAGGACTCGGTGGTCTTGGTGTCCGACTGCACGCAGACGACGTCCTCTACTCATGCCTGCCGCTGTATCACAACAACGCGTTGACGGTGTCGTTGTCATCAGTGTTGTCGTCTGGTGCCACGATGGCCATTGGGCGTTCATTTTCGGTCTCGCGCTTCTGGGACGAAATCATTCAAAACGACGCGACAGCGTTCTGCTACATCGGTGAACTGTGCCGCTACCTGCTAAACCAGGACCCCAAGCCGACTGAGAAGCAACACAAGGTGCGGGTGATTGTCGGAAACGGATTGCGCCCGGAAATCTGGGACGAGTTCCAAGAGCGGTTCGGCATCGAGCGCATCGCGGAGTTCTACGGTGCCAGCGAATGCAACCTTGCGTTCGTCAACGCTTTGAATGTGGACAAAACCGCAGGCATTTGCCCGTTGCCATTCGCAATCGTGGAGTACGACGAAGAAAAAGAGCAGCCCCGCCGGAACTCCAACGGGAATTTGAAGAAGGTCAAGACTGGGGAAGCGGGGCTATTGATCACCAAGATCACGAGCCGCGCACCGTTCGACGGGTACACCGACCCCGCCGCGACCGAGAAGAAGGTGTTGCGTGATGCCTTCAAGAAGGGCGACGAATGGTTCAACACCGGAGACCTTGTATACAAGCAAGGGTTCAACCACATCGCGTTTGCTGACCGGTTGGGCGACACCTTCCGGTGGAAGGGCGAAAACGTAGCGACCACAGAGGTCGAAGGTGCCCTCGGCTCGTTGCCTGAGGTGGACCAGGCAGTTGTGTACGGCGTGGCAGTTCCGGGAACTGACGGCAAGGCCGGCATGGCGGCAATCAACCTGCACGACGGTGCCAAGTTTGATGGCAAGAAGGTGGCAGCTCACCTCATTGATTCGTTGCCGAGCTACGCGGTCCCTCTGTTTGTTCGGATCATCGACGAGGTAAAGCAAACGTCGACGTTCAAGAGCCAAAAGGTGGACCTGCGCAACGCAGGGTACGACAGTGAAATGGACGACCCTATCTATGTTCTGGCCAGCAAACAAGATGGGTACGTGGAGTTTTATGACTCGTACCCAGATGATGTGGCAGCAGGAAAGATTCGCGTCTAGCTGAAGCAAAAATGCCCCGGCGGTCCTGAGAGGGACAGCCGGGGCATTTTCAGTACTGCGTTTAGGAACCGTTGGTGAGAAGGTCGTTGACCCACAGACCGAAGTCGATCAGCTCACTTGCGCCTGTGAAGAGGTCAGAACTGGTGGTGAACAACTCCGTGCTGGTGACCAGCATGTCGCTGCTTCCTGCGAGCAATTCAAGCATCAGCGTCTCCTTTAGCGGTCATGCACCGATGGCGTTGGCGATCAGCGGCCATGAGTCTTTGAGGTCGTCTTCCCAGTAGCCCCATGAGTGGGTGCCGGTTGGGCGCCAGTTGAACTGCGCCGGGATGTTCAACTGGGTGAGGCGTGCCTGGAGGTTCGCGGTGCAGGGGATTGTGGCTGCTTCGATGGCACCGCCGACAACGATCTGGTTGGCGAGGGTGACAGGGTTGCCGCCTACGCGTGGATCATCGAGGTTTTCGTAGTGTCCGGGAAGCCCACTGCCGTTGGAGACGAAGATTGCGGTACCGCGCAGCTTCTCTGCGTTGATGACTGGATCGTTGGCAACCCAGCCTGGTCCGCCGTAGGGGCCCCACATGTTGGTGGCGTCGGCGTTGCCGCGGCCTTCAACAACGGTGCGGATGTATGCCTCGCCCAACGGGTCTGCTGTTTGTGCGCAACCACTGTAGGCACCAACGGCCTTGAACAGGCCGGGGCGAGCGATCGCCAGGTTGAACACCGAGGTCGCTGACGTGGAAATGCCTGCGATGGCATTAACGCCGTTTGCGCCGAGCGCTGCGTCGATGACGGGAGGAAGTTCCTGGGTGAGGAATGTTTGCCACTTGTGGCGGCCGAGTGTGGGGTCGTCGCGTTCCCAGTCGGTGTAGTACGTCAAGCGGCCACCGATGGGGGTGATGACGTTGACGTTTTTGTCGGCGAAGAATTCGTCGGCGTCGGTGCGCGCGGACCACGTTGCGGTATCTTCGCCGCCACCTGCGCCATTGAGGAGGTACAGGGTGGGGCGGGGGACGCTGGTGTCTGCGGGGCGGATGACCTCAATGGGGATGACCCGGTTCATTGAGGGGGAGAACACGTTGACTGTCATTTTGCGTTCGCCAGTGACCTGGGTCGATGTGACGTACGCACCCGATGGGTTGGCGGCAGCTGTGAACCCGGCCCCGACTAGCGGCGCCACGAGGAGGGCAGTTGCAGTGGCCGCAGTGACCAATCTGCGTCGGAACGATGCTCGGCGCATTAAGACCTCACCTAATTGCAAGTAGATGTACAGAGTGGGATATCTCGTACATACGGTACGAAGGAACAATAAGTGATCGGCACCGCTACCGTGACTTTTTATGTCCGATCGGTAGCTAGTTGCGACACTGTTGTGTCTTCACGCAGGTGTCCCCGCACACCTGCGTGATATGAGACGCGGCACCCCCAGGGGGCTGGAGCCCGACCTGGGGGTGCGCACGGTTAAAGCTAGGTATTACTCGCCAGCTGGTGTTGCACCAAGGCTGAAGAAGTTCATCGAGCCGAGGAAGCCTTCGCCGCCTGCGAATGTTCCGTCTTCTCCACCGAAGCCGAGCTCGTATCCACCGAGAAGGTCAGCTGAACCGGAAGTGAATCCACCGACACCGTCGAAGAATGCGCCGATGTCAGCAAGGCCGCCGGAGAAGGTTGCGAACAGTTCGATCATTTCTGCGATTTCCATGTGTACTCCTTGGTTCATGTAGTGACCGCGCCGGGTGTTAGCGCTCGGAATGATTTCTACACCATCACAAAAGGGAATAGCCGCCTACGTTCTTCCTGTTAACGGATTTGACGCATGTTTTTCGCCTAGCACAAGAATTGTGTTTCCGGGAAAGTACGCGAACTACCTGCGGCTTTTCCTGTTGTTAACTTAGGTGACACTTAAAGTCTCGTGATGAACGTCACGTGAGCGCCGAAAGCGCGTTAACCTGCTGGTTACCGCTGTTCCAGTAAGTGAGAACGAGGCACGCCGGGATGCGGTCACAAGATCACATCCCGGCGACAGTCCGATAACGCCGATTCTTCCGAAACATTCCTTACGATTAGCAAAGGTGAAAGTATGCGCATTCTTAGATATGGCTCACGGCTTTTAGTTTCTCGGCGTGATGTACGTCTCACATTAATGCCAGTGGTGTGAAAGCGGGCTGAGACGCGCCAACAAAACCATTCACGTTTTACCGAAGTTCTGGGGGCAATTCTTTCGGCTTCAGAATGGGGTACTGGCGTGATTGCTCGGCTTCCTCGGTGCGTTTAATGCTCTTAGAAAGCAAATCCCACTCGACGTGGCGAATTGCGCGGATCGCGCGGCTAAGAACATCTTCATCACGGGCACCCCAGGCAATGGGCACGGGGCGAACCTGCTGCCACAGGGCCGACTGCTTCGATGCGCTCGTCACCGCGACGCAAGGAACCCGCTCGCCCACCTTGCGCCTGTGGCCGGGAAGGTTCTGCACCCGCGACGCAACCAACGCCCAGGTGGCGGGCTGCGACCGATCTCGAGTCAGATTTACCAACGCCAGCAGGGTCACACCCCGAGGGCGCACCGCAGCAACCACAGCCGGAACAAGTTCGTGTTCGCTGTACATGCTGTGCAGATCAGCTGCTCTACGCGGCGCCATGATGCCCGCGTAGACGCAACCCGCAGCGGCGAGAAGCAGCACCACGGCCAACACGATGGCCCATGTTTCGCCAACGACGAATAACCCAATCGCGGCGCCAACAAAGACGGCAGCAAAAATGCCTGCGGATACCTGAACTCGTCGCAGATCGGCGAGCATCTCGTTCACTCGGCGGGCATGAGGGATGTCAACTAGAAAATCAAGTGTTCGCACACAATCAGACTAACTACGGTTGTGCCACGTCACCTAGTGCGGGGCCGAGCAGATCATCGGCATCCACAATCCGGTACGCATACCCTTGTTCAGCCAGGAAACGCTGCCGGTGCGCCGCATACTCGGTATCTAGTGTGTCCCGCGACACTACGGAATAGAAATGCGCCTGCGTGCGATCCTTCTTCGGCCTCAGTAGGCGGCCGAGTCGCTGGGCTTCTTCCTGCCGCGAACCAAAAGTGCCAGACACCTGCACCGCCACGGACGCCTCAGGTAGGTCGATGGAGAAGTTTGCCACCTTGCTCACTACCAGGGTGGAAATCTCGCCGCGCCTAAACGCGTCGAACAAAGATTCCCGCTCTTTGTTGCGGGTGGAGCCTTGAATGACCGGGGCATCGAGTTCGGCCCCGAGTTCCTCCAACTGGTCCAGATATGCGCCGATAATGAGCGTCTGCGCTCCCTCGTGCCGCGCCAAGATGGACTTCACCACCGCGACCTTGGTGCGCGCAGTGGAACACAGTTTGTAACGCTCCTCAGGTTCCGCCACCGCATACGCCATGCGTTCAGCTTCAGTAAGAGTGACCCGAACCTCCACGCAGTCAGCGGGCGCAATCCACCCCTGCGCCTCAATGTCTTTCCACGGCGCGTCATATCGCTTGGGCCCGATGAGCGAGAACACGTCACCTTCGCGGCCGTCCTCACGAACTAGCGTCGCGGTGAGTCCGAGCCGTCGGCGCGACTGTAAATCAGCCGTCATGCGAAACACTGGGGCCGGGAGAAGGTGCACTTCGTCGTAAATCACCAAACCCCAATCCCTAGAGTCAAACAGCTCCAGGTGCTTGTACTCGCCTTTAGTGCGGCGGGTGATCACCTGGTACGTAGCAATAGTGACGGGGCGGATCTCTTTCTTTTCCCCCGAATATTCGCCAATTTCTTCCTCAGTAAGCGACGTGCGAGCGATAAGTTCCCGCTTCCACTGCCGACCCGAGACGGTATTCGTCACCAAAATCAGAGTGGTGGCCTGTGCGCGGGCCATCGCAGCAGCACCAACGATCGTTTTGCCTGAACCGCAGGGCAGCACCACAACGCCGGATCCGCCATCCCAAAATGAATCGGCGGCCATCTGCTGGTAGTCACGCAAATGCCACCCTGCGGCGGTGTCCAACCGGATCTCGTGCGCCTCGCCGTCGACGTAACCCGCAAAGTCCTCCGCGGGCCAGCCAACTTTCAGCAACATTTGCTTCAGTCGCCCGCGCTCGGATGGATGAACAATGACGGTGTCGTCACCCACCATGGCGCCCAGCATTGGGGCGATCTTCTTGTTGCGCATCACCTCAGTGAGCACGGCGCGATCCAGGCTTACCAGCGTCAAACCGTGCGCCGGGTTCTTCACCAACTGCAATCTGCCGTAGCGTGCCATCGTGTCGACAATGTCTACAAGCAGCGGTTGTGGCACCGGGTAGCGGGAAAAACTCACCAACGCGTCAACAACTTGCTCCGCATCGTGACCAGCGGCCCGCGCATTCCACAACGCCAACGGAGTGATCCGGTAGGTATGCACGTGCTCGGGAGCTCGTTCAAGCTCAGCAAACGGGGCGATCGCCGAACGGGCAGCCTGCGACAACTCGTGATCAATCTCTAATAGCAGCGTCTTATCCGACTGCACGATCAACGGACCGTCAGACACACAGAACTCCCTCACACTCACAAACGCGGACAGAACCTCAATTGTCCAGGAAATCAGTCAACATGCACGTTTACCGAACTAATCCGGTGAACAGGGTACCGGCGCACCACCCCAACAGCCGGGTCGAAAGCCTCCAACTGGCCACCCACCACAGCGAGCGGCTCCACACTGCGCAACCCAGCCACACCTTGGGCGTCGACATACCCAATCGTCACGCGAGAGCGGTGCATTGCTGCCAACTGCAACGTCGACATTGTTTCCGTCATGCTCGCATTGGCACCAGTTTTCGACGGTGCCGATCCGATTTCCCGGAGGTTGCGCACCAAGCCCGCCAACTGCTCGTCGGAAGGCGAAACAAACCGTGCCACCGGAAACGGTTGCTCCCTGCGGCGCTCCGGAAACCGGACACCACGAGGGCGCATGTCGACGATTGCGCCGCGCACGTCCTCGCCAGCAGGGTTGAACCCCGCCGACCGCAGGCTATCCAGCAAGTCCGACAGCGGAGCCTGAGACACCGCCACGGTAGGCGCCAACGCGCGCAACCCCAATTCGTCAGCCACCGCCGAGGCCAGTACCTCACTGAGCATCGCCGGATCGTCACAGCGAATAAACGTAGTCGCCATTCCAACCCGCAACCGGCCATGCCGCCGCGCCATGTCGTCGATCAGATACGTCAATGCTTGAGGAATGGGGGTACGTGACCGCTTACTGAACAAGGTGTGCAACCCCGCCGCGGACATTCCTGCATCAAGTGCGCGCAGCACGCTGCGTTCTGTCACCCGATACACCGTCGCTGCCCCAGCCGACTCGACATCCGCGACCAACACCATCTGTTCCTGCAGTGACTGCTGTAGGGGGCCAGGGGCAATCACGGTCAGGTCCGCTTGTACAAGAACGTAGTCCAGCGGTGCAGGCAACGCCTTCTCCATCGCTGACGACAATGAGGTGATGTCGTCACCCCTGAGCAACGCTCGTCCCGGCGCCGACACCGCGGTTGTCGACAAGGAACCCTGAGCAACCACGCCAAGTGCCTGCGCTTCAGCAAGAATTGACCGCACAGCAAGTGCGCCAAAGCGGCGCGACGTCCGCGGGCGGTGCCACAACAACCATGCCTGCACGTCGCGCGCATTGGCTCCGTGGCCGTCGGCCACAGCGCCAACCACGGTCTGCCGGTCCTGCACCACACCTGGGGAGACCAATTCTCGGGACAACGCCGACGCCGGTTTGTCGTCCCTGTCGCGCAACCCAATGAGCCACGACCGTCGGGGCATTGCCCACCAGGCTTGCGCCACCACGGACCACCTATGCGCGGCATCGGCGCGCAGCCAGCCGTCCACAGCATCAGAAGGCGCCCACATCAACGACGACCCCGATGAATCAGGTGCGCTAGCAACCAGCCCGGTTTCGGCGAGAACTTCCAGCACAAAACCTGTGCGTTCCTCGGTCAACCCAGCTTGCTTGGCGATGCGGCGTACCTCGCGCACGCCGACACCGCCGGTGCGAAGGCCCTGTGCCGGTGTTGCGCCGAGAACCTTAACTACCGACGCTGCGTCTCGCAAAAACTCCAATGCCTCGCCAGCGGCAGTGCTGTCGACGAGTTTCGCGCTCACCCCTGCTGCTTCCTCCGCGGCCAAACCGAGGGGAGGGGCAGTCAACGAATGCGGATCTACCATTGCGTCGCCCCGCACCCATTGGCCTACATGGTGCGGCAATTCCACCGTCTGTTCGTTGACCCGCACCAGCAAGCCCCAAGAGATCAGTTGCGGAATTGGTCGATCAAGTGGAGCGTCGAGGGCCGCATCGCGGGTCGAACCCACGGGATTGCCATGCGCCAAGGTGTCAATCACTTGGCGTTGGGCCTCCGAAAGTTCGGCCATCCTCTGCGCAACGTCAGCAACGGGAACTACTGCGTTTAGTTGCCGCATACGGCCCACGCGCCACGGCACGCATTCCGAAACCTCCGGCAGCAATCGAACTTCTTTGCCACCCCACAACAATCCGCGTTGGCGCAGCCACTCGACGCGCTCATCGAAGCCCAGAGCCGTGGTTGCATCGCCCGCTAAGCCTGCTTGGCGAATAATCTGCCACGCAGCGTCGGGTGTAACTGGTGCCTTCTCAGCGCCAGCGAGAGAAAAAGCTTCCACCACTGACAACACGAAATAGTCAGCTTCATCCATCGCGCGCTGAACCGAGGCTCGGAGCCGAACCCGGTCACATAACACCGCCACATTGAGCGGTGGAGGCACTGCGACATCGGGTCGCAGTGACAACAACGTCACTAGTTGATTGTCACTTAAACCCATCAGCCACTGGTCAAAGGTGTTTCCGTCCGCATTTTGCCGCTTCATCACTTACCAGCCTAGAGACCTTTGCGTACCAAACAGGCACCTTGCCTACACACCCGTCGACTTAACCTGTCAAAATAGACGTGTGGCTGACAAGAAGAACGCATATGTTGATCCAGGCTGGCCCGTACTTGCGGAGGGCGAGCACGCCGTGACCGAGCTTGCATCGGATTCCGCAGGCGCGCTTTCGCCCTTTGGGGAAACGACTTTCCCGTTGCCAGCGGACAAACTCCATTACATCCACCCGTACACGGCGGTAAACCGCTGACAAGCAGTGAATAGCCAAAATTCCAACACAGATCCCGTAGAACCCCGATTGACGCACCTCGACAATCGGGGATCTGCGCATATGGTCGACATCAGTGACAAAGCGATCACCAAGCGCGTAGCCGTCGCCCAAGGAACATTCCAGACCACCGCTGAAGTTCTCGCACTGCTCGCCAGCGACGGGTTACCCAAAGGTGACGCGCTCGCCACGGCGCGTATCGCTGGGATTATGGCAGCGAAGCGCACCCCGGACCTTATTCCACTGTGCCACCCTCTCGCCCTGACTAGCGTCTCCGTCGAATTGGTGCTCGGCAGTTCCCACATTGACGTCACGGCGCGAATCGCCACCACCGGCAAGACCGGCGCAGAAATGGAAGCCCTCACAGCAGTAGCTGTCACGGGGCTTACGTTGCACGACATGGTCAAAGCTGTGGACCCAGGGGCGAGCATGACGAACATTCGCGTCACCAGTAAAGACGGTGGAAAGACCGGAAAGTGGGAACAAGCGTGAAAGCGTGCGTCATTGTCGCCTCCACCCGCGCCTCAGATGGAACCTATACAGACCGCACAGGCCCCGTCATTGTCGAATGGCTTCGTGGGCGCGGATTTGCCGTCGACGATCCCGTGGTGGTGCCAGATGGTGACGCGGTAGGCGAAGCGTTGCGGTCAGCCGTGAGCGGCGGTTGTGGGGTCATCCTCACCACCGGGGGCACTGGACTCAGTCCCACCGACGTCACGCCTCAGCACACCGCCGCAATCGTCGACTACCAGATCCCTGGAATCGCGGAAACATTCCGCAGTAGTGCAATAGATAGAGTGCCCACCGCAATGTTGTCTCGCGGCATCGCAGGAGTGGTGGGGCGGACGCTGATCGTTAATCTGCCAGGGTCACGCGGCGGTGTGAAGGACGGACTGGCTGTGCTCGACACCGTGCTCGAACACGCACTTGATCAAATCAACGGGGGTGGCGGCCATGAGTGACCAGAGTCCGAAAGTGATGCGCGCTGCGGTAACCGAGGAAGTCCTCGACGTCGCCGAGCACGAAGAGCTCGTGGCGCACGCTGGTGCTGGCGCAGTTGTCACCTTCGCCGGAGTGGTGCGAAACCACGATGGTGGGCGGTCGGTGTCAGAACTCGACTACTCCGCGCATCCCACAGCGGCATCAGTTGTCGAGAAGGTTGCGTCAGAGGTTGCCTCCGCCGCCGTGGGGGTGCGCGCAATCGCCGTGAGTCACCGCGTAGGGCAGTTGCGGATAGGTGATGCGGCCCTGGTGTGCGCTGTTGCTGCGGATCACCGCGCAGAGGCCTTTGCTACATGCGCAGAATTGGTAGAGCAGATTAAGGCGCAGCTCCCTGTGTGGAAGCGTCAAGTATTCGCGGACGGCACAGATGAATGGGTCAATTCCGCCTGACGAAGTGTGACCGCGTCCGGTCGACCGTGCTGAATTTGCACGTAGTTGGCTGGCGACAAAACTTCACAAAAATGTCCCCTTGCCTTCGAGGCAAGGGGACATTTTTAAGCTGAGGTCTTAGAGCGAGTTGACCAGGTCTAGAAGTTCAGGCGCGACGGGAAGTCCGGCCTGCTGAGCTTCACCGATCATGCGGAGCAGCTCGGTACGGATGAAGCTGGTGTCAAAAGCTTCGGGTGCGCTTGGGGCAGCTGGTGCAGCAATGTTCTGCGGCGCACGGTTAGGGTGCGGGCGGTCTGTTGGTGCGCTGTTCAGCCCAAGACGCTGTGAGCATGCTGGCCATGCGCCCCAGCCCTGTCCACGGAGAGTTTTCTCTGCAACGTAGATCTGCTGTTCGCGAGTTGCGAGGTCGGCGCGAGGAGCGAATTCAGTTCCGCCGTAGCCAGCCCATGTGCTTTGTGAGAACTGCAGTCCACCGTAGTAGCCGTTTCCGGTGTTGATGTTCCAGTTTCCGCCAGCTTCGCACTGTGCCAGGCGGTCCCAGTCTGAGTCGGGAGCGGCATTTGCTGGTGCGGCTAGGAGCACGCCAGCTGCGGATACTGCAACGCCGGTAAGGAGGGCTTTTTTGGTGAAGTTACGGCCTTTGAAACTCATGGTGTTACGGGGTTCCTCTCGTAATCTTGCGTAGACGTGCGTTTCGTGTTCACACTCACTGGTACTTGTTCCACTACTCGTCGTGCCGGAGTAGGTGGGGCGAGTGCCGATGTGAACCGCATGCCTGGCAAGCACGCTGCTCTGCACTGCCCTGGATGGTGAGTCCGAGGCTGACTGCCGCTGCGATCGTCGGGTGATCTGTAGCAAGCAGTTTGTGAAGCCGAGACAGACGCTACGGGCGTCGGTGGAGGTCGTAAACCCATGACGTGACGCCAGTCTCACGAGGCCGATCTTGTGGCGTACGCGTGCGAAGCGCGCAAAAACCGAGCGCAGGCCGCAATTATCACGTTTTGTTGCCGTCTTGTTATCTGTTCGTTATGTGACAGGCGTCACGGAATAAACAACGGCCGCACTCTCAAATAGTGGAATGCGCTTAGCTGACGGTAAGCGAAATGTCCCTTTTAGCCGCCAGCGAATGGGGGCAAAGCATCAACGGTGCACCCGGGACGCAAAACGACATCGTGGTTCGACACAGCCTCTTCGTCAACCAAGAACTGGCACCGAGACAGCACCCGGCTCAACTCGTCGCTTCGCACGGACAGGGAATCAACCAGCTCGCCCAAGAGTGTGCCCTCGGAAACCGTCACCAATTCTTCAGCGGCACCAGCTGCCCGGCATGCAGCAGCAAAAAACCGTACCGTCACAGTCACGTCATCCACCAATCGCACTCATCGACCTCGTCGGCTGCAAAAATCCCGGATCATTGATCGCATGCCCGGGGAGTTTTGCCCACATGGCTTCCCGCCATGCTTGCGCTAGTACAGCATCGCCTGCCGCGTCGTCCGAAACCTTCGAAACGCCCGTGCCACGCAGCAAAGCGCGCAAGTCCGTTTCGCCATGCGAAAACAAGCAACTCCGCACTTGCCCGTCAGCAGTCAGCCGTGTCCGGTCGCAGTCACCGCAGAATGGCCGCGTAACCGACGCAATGATCCCGACAGACTCAGGGCCGCCATTGACGAGAAAACGCTCGGCAGGCGCTGCGCCGCGATGTTCAGGATGGGGCGTGAGAGAAAACCGCCCAGAAAGTGATGTGAGAATGTCGTCGGCAGTGACGAAGGTTTCGCGTTGCCACGTATGACTCGCATCAAGAGGCATCTGCTCGATGAAGCGCAACTCGTATCCATGGTCGAGGCAAAACGACAATAAGTCTGCGGCATCGCTGTCGTTGATTCCCGGCTGCAACACGGCGTTGACCTTCACTGGCGTCAAACCGGCCTCGTGTGCGGCGGCAAGCCCCACCAACACATCGTCAAGGCGATCGCGGCGCGTCAAAGCATGAAAGTGTCGAGCATCGACCGTGTCAAGCGACACGTTGACCCGATCAAGACCCGCGTCCTTCAACGCGAACGCTTTCCTCGCAAGACCCAACGCATTTGTGGTCAACGAAACCTCAGGCCGCGGCTGTAAACCAGCCGTAAATCGAACGAGATCAATGATCCGCGCATACAGAAGTGGCTCGCCACCAGTAAAACGAATCTCCGTGATACCGAGTTCTGTCACCGCGATCCGCAACAAGCGTTGTAACTCGTCAAGTGAAAGCTTCTCGTCTGCGGGTAACCAGTCGAGCCCGTCCGCAGGCATGCAATAGGTGCAGCGCAGGTTGCACCGATCAGTCAGCGACACTCTGAGATCCCGTGCAATTCGCCCATGACTATCCAACAGCGGACCAGTCTGTGGCGCAGAAGAAACACCATCGCTGGGCCGCTGGGGCGAGCGAGACGGTAGGGGAATGCCCAAGCCAACGATTGTCATAACACTGCCCAGCGTACTCGGACAGAATTATCAGCACATTTTCTTGAACTCACCCCGGCGCCACAGCCACGGTGAGATCAGCGAGGGTAGTGGTGGGCGCCATACTGCGGGTTGGGCGGACCATACTGGGGGAGAGGCCCCGCGTGTGGGTACTGCGGACGATCAACGGGCACAATCTGCTTGCCTAGCGGCATCAACGAAATCGGAATCATCTTCACGTTCCCGATCGCGAGGGGAATGCCAATAATGGTGATTGCCTGCAACACGGCGGTGATGAGGTGGCCGATAGCCAACCAAATCCCAGCCACAAGCAACCAAATGACGTTGCCGATGAGGCTAGGGACCCCTGACGTAGGCCGGTTAATGACCGTGGAGCCAAAGGGCCACAAGGCGTAAATCGCAATGCGGAATGCAGCAATACCGAACGGGATGGTGATGATCAGGATGAAGCAGATAATTCCGGCGATCATGTACCCCAGAGCCAACCAGATTCCGCCGAACACCAACCAGATGATGTTCAACAAGAGCCGAAGCATCAGCGAACCTTACTTCGGCTGCCGCTGAACACCGTGGTGAAGAACGCAACAGTAAGGCCAAGCGGGCTCAGCATGCTCCCGAGGTACAGAGCAAGTACAGGATCTCCACCCGTTATATGCACCACAAAGAGCGCGACCAGCGCCACGACTCCGAGAATGAAAAGCACAGCGCCAATGCGCATAGCGATGGTTTCGGCACGTGACTCAATCACACGGTGCCGGGTGCGACGTCCAAATTCATTTCCCACAACAGACAAAGTACCCGACACCGGAGCCGAGCGAATATCGACAGTGAGCGCGCACCCCTGACGCTACAAATAAGTGGAATGCATCGATTGCGTGGGAAGCGCTACCATGTGTCAGTACGCATCCCGTCACCGCGGGGTGCGTCGTCGTGCATGTCCATGTGCGGCGATGGGATTTGATCGAGTGATGAGCGGGTGACACAGTGCCAACCGGCCGGGTTAAGTGGTTCGACGCGGAAAAGGGATTTGGTTTCCTTTCGCAGGATGATGGCGAGGACGTGCACGTCCGTGCCTCGGCCCTACCTGAGGGTGTGGAGACGCTGAAGGCGGGCCAGCGAGTGGAGTTCGGCATGGCCGTTGGTCGCCGTGGCCCGCAAGCGCTCAGTGTGAAGGTTCTCGAACCGCCACCATCAGTTCGTGTCGGTGCTGCCAAGAAGGAAGCACCCGTGAAGCAGCGTGAACCAGAAGAGCTACACAGCATGATCGAAGACATGATCAAACTGCTCGAAGCGTCGGTTCAGCCCACCCTTTCGAAAGGGCGCCACCCAGATCGCAAGGCGTCACAAAGGATCGCTGAAGCCATGCGCGCGGTAGCCCGCGAGCTAGACGCGTAGGTTCTCAACGAGACGGTTTTCACGTCCAAAACTACAGAAGCTGGGCGGTTGCAAAAGGGTGAAATCCCTGCGCAACCGCCCAGTTTTGTTACTCGCTAACAGCGACTCCAAATGACCACACCGCGTGCGGGACAAACTGTTCCTGCCCAGTCTCCGGGTTGATCACTCCCATAGGGAGTTTGAACTCGACGACACTCAGCGGCAGGCCTTGGTCATCGACAGTGGGAAGAGACAGAGAACGTCGCTCGCCGGGTGAATGATTGATTTCGACGACGTCGAACGTGCCATTCAGCGAACCGTAAAGCGCGAGGAAGTTAAACGGTGCTCCAGAAATTTCCTTGGGCAACGACATTTGTACAGTGTCACCCGCGTTTGCGTTGATGATTGGAGGCGTACCGGTGGGATCACATGCTGCACTTTGGGCAGCTTGCAATTCGGCATTCTGCGCAGGCGTACTGATCTCGACTCCGCGATACTTCCTATCAATCTCGCCGAGCGCAGCGAGATCGCAGTATGCGAGTGGCTCAACAACTGTTGTCTGACCGCTCGCGTAGACAGACACCGTTGACCGGTGCGGAGCATCACCTTCGAACCGAACGTGCAAGCCAATCGTGGCTGCGATGCCGAGAACAGCCACCACCATCACGGCTGTGGCAATGGCGAGGAACTTTGGGGGAAACAGGGGCATAAGGTTCGACTCTCCAAGTCAACTGCATGAACTGTCATTGCGGGGCTGCGCTGGTAGTGCTGGTGTCGGCATCGTCAAAACTAGTGTGCTCAGGGCGGTGACCGCCGAGCCCCGGAATCAAAGATTGGCCTCGGTGCGTCAGGATAGCCTGCGCCAATCCCAGAGCCACACACACGCTCACTACAGTGAACCCGATCCACAGTTCGGTGGGCAACAAGATGCCAAGCGCGCCCCCGAACACCCAACTCAACTGAAGTGCCGTCTCCGACCGGCCAAACGCCGACGCCCGCGATTCATCCGGCACATCCTGCTGGATGAGCGCATCAAGTGACACTTTTGCCAATGCGCTCGATGCGGCGAGGACCAGCGCCAAGAGTGCGGCAGTTAAGAAACTGTTCGTTAGCGCCGCGAAGATCACCATCACGACCACAGTGCCGGCGCAGCGCAGCACGATGATCGAAGGGCGCCCCAGCGTGAGGCGCGACCCAGCTGCATTGCCTGCAAAGTTGCCCACTGCGGCAGCGATTCCCACCCCGGCCAACAGGGCGACCTGCATCGTGGGAGCGTGCTCAGTGTGGGCTTTGGCAACAAACGCGACGAACAACGTGAGAAATCCCGTGACGAAGCGAATTGTGCAGTTACCCCATAGTCCAACGACCACGACTCTGCCCAACGGTTGGTACCGGGCACCTAACAGCACAGCGCGCATCCGGGTACGAGGTGCACCCGAGTCGTGGAAGGTGATTGACGTAGGAATCTCACCCTCTGTGACCTCCACCCATGCGGGTATGCGGATGCTGAGATACGCGCCAACCGCAGTGAGGCCCAGGAGAGTGATCAGTGCACCTGGCCACCCAAATAGCCTTCCCAGTACCAGTTCGAAGATGGCTGCCACCGCGCCGAAGATGAGCGTGCCAACAACGAGGCCGAACACAGTCAGCCGCGAGTTGGTGCGCACCAAGTCGATGCCAGGCGGTAAGACACGCGGAGTCACCGCCGCCTTAAGTACGCCAAACGACTTACTCAACACCAGCATTCCTAAAGCAGCGGGGTAGAGCACCCACGGCTCAAAGCTGTTTGTCGTTGTGTCGTAGCTGAAGATGAGGACCAGAACGAGCAATGCTCGCCCCAAGAACGATGCTGACAAGGCAAGCCTGCGTCCACGCTGGACGCGGTCGAGGGCAGGGCCGATGAGCGGTGCTATCACGGCAAAAGGGGCAATGGTGATCAGTAAGTACAGCGCCACCATGCCGCGGCTCTCGCCCGTTGTGGCAGAGAAAAACAGTGTGTTGGCGAGTGCCACCGCCATTGCCGCGTCGGCAGCGAAATTGGCAATCGTCGCGTACGTCAACGCCGTGAGCCCCGACTTGTCTGCGCCGTCCGCCGTCGCCGCTCGCCTAAACGCGGAGATGCCCTGTTTCGTGAGCTGGCGGCTGCGCATCGCCGCTGCTCGCGTGACTTTAGGCTTCTTGTGTTTCCGCTTTTCCCTGGTTCCGGTGTTATCAGCGAATTCGTCCGATGGCGGTGAAGGCGGATAGTTCTCCACACCCGGGTGCGTGCCATCGACTGAACTCATCTTCCGACGCCTACCACCGGCATTGCCTGGAGTCAGCTTGGGAATGGGCACTGCTCAATTCTGTCGCAAAATCAGCGGATATGCCTACTGCCTCCCGTATGGATCGCGGGAAACTTTCAGCACGCAGCGTCTTATCGGGGAACAAACTTCACCTCGAACATGGTTGGCCACAACTTTCCTGTCACTAGGAAGTGGTCTGTTCCCTCAATCGCAGCGATGCCATTGAGGACGTCGGTGCCGGGGCGTTCTGACGCCGTCAACAAGCGGGAAGCATCAATGACATCGCCTACCGTGCCGGTGTCAGCATCAATACGCACGATCTTCTCCGTCATCCACACATTCGCATAGACACCGTCTGGAGTGCATTCAAGTTCGTTCAGCATCACCACAGGAGCGCCGTCGAGAGTGACCCGCACGGTGTCGAGGACGTCGAAAGTTTCAGGATCACGGAACGTCAACACGTCGGTGCCGTCACTCATCACTACATGCGCACCCAGCACTTCGTGGTCATCGTATGAGCACAGGCCCCACCCCTCGCCGTCATACGTCACCCGAAACCGCTCCTCCAACGAATCCCGGTCGCGAGCAAAAGCAACGCCGTCCTTCCACGTGACATGCCAGACCGTGTCACCCACCACCGTTAAGCCTTCACCGAAATAGGGATCCGTAATGTCAGCATGAGCAATCACATCGCCGGACGGAAACGCCCGAGACTGTATCCACGACTCGCCGACACGGCCGGTTGACTCGAACAACACGTCGCCATGAAGTTCTAGCCCCTGTGTGAATGCGTCCCTCGAGTGCGGGTGGCGGTCGACCACTTCGGCAATCATTGTGATCGAATTTCGATCGAGCGTTGCAGGGGGCGCATCAGGGGTGGTCGAATCAGTGGTGATCGAATCGGAATTGAGCGTGTCAAAGCACCCTGCGCAGAGCAAAGGGGCCATCATCGACACTGCAAGGGCTGCACGGCGGAACTGACGAAGACGCATGTGATCAAGATTGCCCTACTACACCCCAGAGTGGAGTCGAGATTTTGCAACTAAATGAGGCAAGATGGACAGTGTGAACGCTTCTGTCGTATCGCACGTGTCCCGATCAGCAAGTGACGTCGCCTCAGTGCTCGCAAACGCTGGCGACCTTGCTCGTGCAGCGGTGTGCGAAGTCGCCTCGCCTGACGCCATCGGCGAGCATTACGGGGTCGTCGCGGAAGGGGAGTGGGCAGCCTCGCATCGGTTCGCCGCACACCTTCGTGGCTACCGCGGCTGGGAATGGAATGTTGTTGTAGCAACATTCCCCGGTGGCGATTGCGCAACAGTAAGCGAACTTGCGCTTCTACCCGGTGCCGATGCATTGCTCCCGCCGCCCTGGGTTCCGTGGGAAGACCGCATTGATCCAGACGACCTAGGTCCTGGAGATATTCTTCCGCCTAAACACGAGGACACGCGCCTGGTGCCGGGTTACGTCGAAACAGGCGATCCCGCCATTGACGACGTTGCGCACGAGATCGGCCTTGGACGTCGCCAAGTGCTCAGCCTCGCGGGCAGGGTTGCTGCGGCGGATCGGTGGGCTTCAGGCAGCTTCGGTCCCAGTTCCGAAATGGCGCGATCTGCGCCCGGTCTATGTTGCGAATGTGGTTTCTTTGCGCCTATTGCGGGGTCGCTCGGCGCGGCATTCGGTGTGTGCGCAAACGAATATTCGGCTGATGGCCGTGTTGTGCACGCAGAGTACGGTTGCGGAGCGCACTCAGACACATCGCTCCCCACCGGGGCGGGTTCGCCGATGTTCGAACCTTACGACGACGGTGTGCTCGACATGCTTGAGGCGAGCCTTGACGCAGCGAATGGTGACGCAGCAAACGGTGACGCAGCGAATGGTGACGCAGCAAACGGTGCTGCCGACAGTGCGGATGCTCAATAGCGTGACAGCAATATGACGTCGTCATTCGACCTTTCTGTCCTTGAGTGGTTCATCAGTCAGCGCACACCGGCCCTGGATGCCTTCTTTTCGACCATCACATACCTTGGTAGCGCGATTGCCATAGGAATTATCGCCACTATTGCTGCTGTCTTCGCGTTCGTTCAGCACAAGCGCACCGATGCTGTCCTGATTGTCGTCACTGTTACTTCAGGATGGACTTTGATGGTGGGGCTGAAGTTCTTGGCAAACCGTGACCGCCCCGGCCCAGAATTAGCACTGATTGAGGTGGCGAATTCTGCGTTTCCCTCAGGCCACGCCATGATGGCGACCATTCTCGCCATCGTGTTGGCTGCAACGGTGGTGAAAACCAAACTCGCGTGGCCGTTGCTCGCGGTGCTGCCTCTGCTGGTTGGCGTGTCCAGGGTCTATTTGGGAGTTCACTGGCCCACTGACGCGCTCGCGGGCTGGGCTGTTGGTTTTGCCTGGGGGTTCGCGTGTGTGGCGTTGCATCACGCTCTGCGCCCCGCGGAATTTCGCAAGCCCTAACTGTTCGCAAGCCCTAACTGTTCGCAAGCCCTAACTGGGGGCTAATCCAAACCCGATTGTGCCCCGCGGTCTCCACGACGAACGGCTCGGCGCTGCAACAGAAATACAACACCGCCTGCAGCGGCAACACCAAGACCGGCGATACACAACGGCAAGTACTCGGCTAGTCGATCCCCCGAAGCGAGTACCACGATCGTGCCCACGATCCACCCCGTGATGCCCAAGATGATCACGGGGCGCGGGTCCGCCAGTCGAGGCGGAAGTTGTGGTGGTTCTACGTGTGTACCCACAGCGCCAACTTAGCGTGTTGTTGTGCCGACCCGCTAGCGGATGCGGCACAGCGGCCCAACCGGACAAACAAACAGCAACGCTGCATCAGAAGAACATCCCACCCTGAGGCGTATCTGCGGTGGCGAAAGCCCGATCAAAAAGGTCCAGGGCTGCATCGCTTTCCGACCAAATTCGACCTGCCTGCGCGAGGGTGTCCGCCCGGTGCTCGCCGAAGTAAATGCTCGACAGGTCCGCAGCAGTAATCCGAACCTGCGCGGGACCATCAGCGGGTTCACACACCCCACCTGCACCCGCGCCGTCAGTGCGTAAGTGGAAAATCCCACCCTGGTCGAGGAAACCGTCGGTTACCTCAAACACCATGTCGAGTTCCGAAGCGTAGCTCCGAGCCGACAGCATCCTGGGGAAGTCCAAAATGCGCGCCCACAGCAGATCAAACGCGCCGGTAACCTTCGGCAACCGGGGATTCGTCAACAAGTAAGGCAGCAACGAGGTCCGTGATTCGGACACCGTGATAGTTTCCATCAAGTCCAACGCGCACAAGGCCCGCCACACCGCGGTGTAGGCCTCAGCTGTCACCGCGAACAGGTCTTCAACCTCGACGGCCATCCGCGACTTTTCATCGCGGACCCGGTAGGTCGCAAAACCATCCTTGTGCAGCAAATAGAACAACGCTGATGCTCCACCGCGGTTGCTTTCAGGGTCAGCAAAAACACCCCTCCAGAATGCGTCTGGTCGGCGCACAGCACCAGGGCAGGATCTCCGCCAGCGATCATAAATACCAGGGAGAGCTGTTTTTGCCTGTTCCTTCGTCGCCAACCGAACCCCACCTGGATCGGCCGTGGTGTCGCGGAACTGCACAAAGCGACGATCGAGGGTTCGTGTGTACTCCGTCGTAATGGGCCCGTACCCAAACCTGCCATAAATGCCGCCCTCCGATGCCGTCAAAATTGACATCGGATTCCCTGCGGCCAAGAAGCGCGCATGCTGCTCCGTGAGCAACTTCCGCAGAATCCCTTTACGCCGATGGGTCGGAGACACGGAAACCCACGTGACACCTGGAACGTCCACCAACGCGCCACCGGGAACCGTTATCTGCAAGTCATAGTTCATCGTCACACCAACAAGTTCGTCGCCCACCGTGGCGACGAGAACATTCTCATTGGGGGCCAAATCCCGCGTGATGCCCGTCTTCAAATCAGCAATGTGACCACCGAACGCAAAGCTGTCCAGTTTCAGAATTTCTGGCCAATCATCATCAGTGCCAGTACGAACAACAACTCCAAATGCATTTTCTGTCGCCACAGCACCAAGCTTGGCACACGCCACAGATAACGTCAGCACAATTTCCGGGTTGACCGACTGCATGGTGGTGCACGCCACCATGCAAGATAGGTACGTGGCCTACGCGATCGACATCACTGACCCCGACGACCCGCGAGTGGACAATTTTCGCAATCTGACAAACGCTGACCGGCGCCCCGACCGTCCAGGAGGCAAAGGTCTTGTGATTGGCGAAGGCACAATCGTCGTAGAACGCATGGCAGGCACCCGCTTCTCGCCAACGGAACTACTGGGAGTGCCGCGCAAACTCAACGAACTACAAGCCGTACTGCAGGACAAGAACGTGCCATACTTCTGCGCGAGTCCGGAAGTGATGGCGAAGATCGTGGGGTTTCATCTCAACCGCGGAGTGCTCGCAGTATCGCCACGGCCCGCACCACTTCACTACGACAGTGTCCTCGCGGGTGCCCGCACCATTGCTGTACTGGAGGGCATTGGCGACCACGAAAACCTTGGCGCATTGTTCCGCAACGCCGCTGCCCTCAAAGTGGACGGCTTTCTACTCGGCCCCCGATGCTCTGACCCCCTCTACCGCCGATCCGTCCGCGTTTCGATGGGCCACGTACTTCGTATTCCTTACGCCACCATCGACGACTGGGGAACTGCTCTTGAGGCCCTCGCCAAATACGACTTCCACACGGTTGCACTCACCCCGCAGCACCCGTCAGACACACTTGCAGACACGATCGCCGTGCCCAAGGTGGCGTTCTTTCTTGGCGCTGAGGGCGCTGGGCTTTCCGAAACCGCCCTCCGCGCTGCACATCGTCGCGCTCGGATCCCCATGACGCCGGGAGTGGATTCCCTCAATGTCGCGACTGCCGGTGCTATCGCTTTTTACGAACGTTCGAGGCTGACCGAACAGCAGGCGAAATGATGGATGAAGACACACCTTGGGGGATTGGGCTCACGTTTGCCGCATTCGTCGCCGTGGGCGTCGCAGTTGTTGTCGGAACACTCAGCTGGGGCGTACTCAGCATCCACCCAGTGCTATTCGTAGCGCTGAGCGTCCTGATTTCCGCCGGTGCGGCCCAGCCGCTATGGAAACGCCGCACAGTGCCAACGCTGCGGTGGGCGATACTCGGGGGAGCAGCCGGAGCCCTCATCGGATGGGCTGGTGCACTTGCGGTATTCCTCACATAGCGAACGGTCTAGGAATCCTTTTCAAGTGTGATCAAGAATTCCACCACGCCATTGTCGTCTACCGAAATCGCACCAATGCTCGGCTCAGGTATCCCGTAGTCAGCGAAGACAATGGGAATCGAACCGGCTGCCTGCACAACGTCGCCGGAGCGTTGGAGGTCAACATCCACCTCAATGGTTTGTGTCTGTCCACGCACAGTGAACTCGCCCCGAACCGGGACGGTCAGTGTCGCACCGTTCTCCGCGAGTGCCTCAACCCCTGAAACCGCATCGGTTTGCTCAAACTGTGAAGTCGGGAACATCTCCGTGTCCATGATTCTGGTCCGGTATTGCTGATCACGATTGGGTTCGTCAGAAACCACGGAAGTCATGTCCACCACCACTGACAAACCCCGGGCAGTATCACCGTCGAACTCCACCGAGCCGGAAACATCACTTGTTCTGCCGACGGCAGTTACCGCTTGCCCGAACAGAATTTCGTCCACCCTGTACCCGGCCATCGATTCGGGTGTTACAACCCAACGCCCATCTAGCTCGATTGTGGCGTCGCCATTTGTTTGATCAGGTAGCTGCAGTGTGTCGGGGGCATCGTCACGAAACACATTGAGGTACAGCCACGTTCCACCGAACGCTAAGACGAGCAGGGCAAGAATCAGTGCACCAAACCCGAGCAACCACTTACGAGACATGAGAAAAATCCTACGCTGAAAGGTGGAAAGCCGGGCCTGTCCCATGAGTGAGACAAACCCGGCTTAGCCTTTTTTACTACTACCCGCCTGCGCGAACTCCCAGTAGTACGTCCTCCCAGGACGGCATAGCGGGTTTCTGCGCGCGCTTGTCGATACGGCGATCGGCAGGTTTTTCTTCGTTCACAGCTGGTGCTTCGGTGCTTTCGGGGGCCGCGCTCGACGGTTTCGCCGATACATCAACGGCTTCTTCGGCCGAAACTTTGATTTGAGCCTTGGGTGCCACCAATGGTGTCACGGGGCTCAATGCGGCACGCGGGCGAGGAGTTTCCGTGGAAACCAAATCCTTCGCAGCGTCATCAAGTGGTGCCGCCGTGCCGCCGTCTGCGCCAGGGTTAAAGCGCCAGTGCGCTTTGTTCTCGGTACGTCCAGTCATCCAGCGGAGTTGGACAACCCAACGGCCTTCCTCATTGCGCCATGCGTCCCACTTGGCGTCATCAAGGCTTTGTCCTCGCGCACCGAAAGCAATAGCGACTACGGTCGCGAGCGGATGCTGAGCGGGGCCGTCTTCACGCAGGGGGTACGCGCGCTGAGCCATCGTGGCAAACCGTGCGCGCTCAAGTAGAACTGGGTGCGCAAAAGTTTCGACGCGGGACTTGTGAATGCCTGAAGCGGTAACGATGTCCATCACGCTTGCGCCCGCCCTGATTCGAGCCTGGATCTCGCGTGGACGCAACTTCGCTTCCATCTCGATCTCAACCTGACCGAGCCGACTAACGTCACCATGTGACGCCGCACGGAGGCGATCATCAGCAGGAATCTTGAATTTCGCCCCTGTATTGACATCAGCGCACACGATCGCACTTCCGTCGGGCTCAATTCCGATCACCTTGAGTTCTCGCACTCCAACCTCCTCAGGCCGCACCCCGCGCAATTCACCTTCTTTATCGCACTGTAATGGTGTCGTGACAATAATCACGACATCGACACGCGGAGAGTTGTTGCAAGCCTGCAAATTTCAGTCTAGTGCGCCTCGAATGTCCCGTTTCAGTTGTCGCCGGAGAGCGAGCCCACCAGCCCAACCCTGCGCCAAAACGACGTTCGGCCGGGTCCCAAACGGAACCCGGCCGAACATAAAAGCGCTCTTAGCTGAGCTGATCGACTACATAGTCGATGCACTCGGTGAGCTTAGTGATGTCCTCAGGCGAGATCGCTGGGAACATCCCAATCCGGAGCTGGTTGCGGCCGAGCTTGCGGTAAGGCTCGGTGTCAACGATTCCGTTGGCGCGAAGAACCTTAGCAACGGCTGCGGCGTCCACATCGTCGTTGAAGTCGATCGTGCCGACGACCTGCGACCTGTGAGCAGGGTCCACAACGAAAGGCGTTGCGTAACTGCTTGCTTCAGCCCAGTTGTAAAGCCTCGATGACGAATCAGCTGTGCGGGCAACCGCCCAGTCGAGCCCACCGTTGCTGTTCATCCACTCAATCTGGTCCGCGAACAGGAGCAGTGTGGCTAGCGCGGGGGTGTTGTACGTCTGATTCTTGAGGCTGTTCTCGACGGCGATCGGAAGCGACAAGAAGTCCGGCGTCCAACGTCCGCTGTCCTTGATTTCCTGAACCCGCGCAAGTGCTGCGGGGCTCATGATCGCGATCCACAAACCGCCATCCGCCGCAAAACACTTTTGCGGTGCGAAGTAGTACACGTCAGCATCTGCAATGTTGACGGGCAAGCCACCGGCGCCAGATGTCGCATCGATCGCGATGAGTGCGTTCTCAGAACCCGCAGGTCGGCTGACCGGTACGGCCACACCTGTAGACGTCTCGTTGTGCGCCCAGCCAATGAGATCGACTGAGGGGTCAGACGTTGGCTCAGGAGCGGTGCCTGGCTCAGAACTGACAACGATGGGATCGCCGAGGTGCGGGGCGTTTTTCGCGACAGACGCGAACTTGTTGCTGAATTCACCGAAAGTGAGGTGAAGCGACTTTTCCCGGATGAGACCGAACGAAGCTGCGTCCCAGAACGCTGTAGTGCCGCCGTTGCCGAGGATAACTTCGTAGCCCTCTGGAACTGAGAACAGTTCGCGGAGGCCGTCACGAACACGGCCAACGACGTTCTTCACCGGAGGTTGCCGGTGGCTGGTTCCGAATACAGAAGCTCCTGTATCGACGAGCGACTGGAGTTGCTCGGGTCGAACCTTGGATGGGCCGCAGCCGAATCGTCCATCGCTAGGTTTCATCGCGTCGGGAATGGTGATGTCCGGGTTCGCGGTCACGTACTGTCCGTCCTTACTGCTTTTGTCGAGGTCAATTGTGGTCCTAGCGTAGTATGCGCCGGAGAATGCCCTGGCCTGCGTTGCTGCCGCCGTTTCCAGCGATGAGATCCCAGCCCTCAACTTCGCTTGCAGAACGCGGTTCAGGACCGGTGTAGAGAGCGGCGGGGCGGACTAGTTTGCCGAGGCGTTTTTGTTCAAGGATGTGGGCGCACCAACCTGCTGTGCGGGCACAGGTGAACATCGCCGGCATCATGTGCGGCGGTACTCCAGCGAAGTCGAGAATGACGGCAGCCCAGAACTCAACATTGGTTTCGATTGCGCGGTCCGGACGACGCTCACGAAGTTCAGCGAGAGCCGCTTGTTCCAGTGCGGCCGCAGCTTCGAATCGTGATGCGTTGAGTTCCTTGCAGGTGTTGCGGAGAACACGCGCGCGTGGGTCTTCAGCACGGTAAACGCGGTGGCCGAAGCCCATGAGGCGTTCTTTGCGGTCGAGGATGCCCTTGACCATGCTGCGGGGGTCGCCACTGCGTTCTGCTTCGTCGATCATAGGGAGCACCCGAGCAGGCGCGCCGCCGTGGAGTGGGCCCGACATTGCGCCAATGGCCCCGGAAAGGCTGGCGGCAACGTCAGCGCCGGTGGAGGCGATGACGCGGGCGGTGAAGGTGGAGGCGTTGAGGCCGTGTTCTGCTGCCGACACCCAGTAAGCGTCGATTGCTTTGACATGGTCGGGGTTTGGGTCCCCCTGCCAGCGGGTCATGAACCGAGCTGTGACAGTCGGGCATTCGTCGATGATCTTCTGCGGCACTGCGGGCTGGTGGATGCCACGAGCCGACTGTGCGACGTACGAAAGTGCCATGACGGAGGCGCGTGCGAGGTTTTCGCGGGCGGTTTCTTCGTCAATGTCGAGGAGCGGCTGGTATCCCCAAATTGGGGCAAGCATGGCCAGGCCTGCTTGAACGTCCACACGAACGTCGCCCGTGTGCACGGGAAGTGGGAATGGTTCGGCGGGAGGCAGCGTCTGCCCGAACTTGCCGTCGACGAGAAGCGACCAGGCATCTCCGAAGGTGACGTTATTGCTGACCAGGTCTTCGATGTCGACACCGCGGTAGCGCAATGCACCGCCATCTTTGTCGGGTTCTGCAATTTCAGTCGTAAAGGCGAGTACGCCTTCGAGGCCTGGTGAGAAGCCTTCTGGTAGTTCGGCTGCCATGTGTGACGCTCCTAAATTGTTTTTTGGATCGTATGTGACGCGTTGTCGCAGGGTGGAATCGCGACCGGTGAGGTGGGACTAACCCTGCTCGAAACTGAACTTGGGTGCAAAGGTGTTCAGAAGTCGGGCGTAGCGTATTAAGCGTGGTTCGTTACCCTTCCGATTCTCTCGATCTACCGCACATGCGGGTCAGTTATGGGGAAAAACTTGTGTCAAGTTCACCTGTCGATAGTGGCGACCTGGACGAGGCAAGTCTCGCTGATGGTTGGCTGCCGTTGTTCTCACAATGGTTAGTCGACGCCTCTGAGTATGTCGCATCCGATGGTGGACGTATTGCTGAACCCAATGCAATGGTGCTTGGCACCGTTGACGACGAAGGTTTTCCGGCAACTCGGACAGTACTGTGCAAGGGCGCAGACGAGCGTGGGGTGGTCTTTTTCACCAACTACGAATCGACTAAGGCGCAGCATATTTCGGTAAATCCTTTTGTGTCAGCAACCTTCCCGTGGATTGCTCTTGCGCGGCAGATCCATGTGCGGGGCCGCGTGGAGAAGGTGTCAGACGAGGAGACACTGGAATACTGGCGTACCCGACCGCGTGGTTCTCAGTTGGGCGCGTGGGCTTCGCATCAGTCTGAGCCGATCGAATCACGCGAACTTCTCCTCGGTGCTCTCGACAGGATGGCGGCGCGATTCCACGATGTGGACGAGGTTCCCGTGCCGCCGTTCTGGGGCGGGTTCCGAATTCACCCAAAGTCGGTGGAGTTCTGGCAGGGTAGACGAAATAGACTGCACAATAGATTGCGTTGCGAACTTGGTGATGGTGGCTGCATAGTCCGGGTTACCAGGGTGCAACCGTGAGCTCACAACCACCCTGGTTGGCCCGGTGAGGCGGGTTTCGACTAGGTTCGTACGTATGGTTGTGCGTGGAGTGGTTGCGCATCTGCCGATACGCTACTGACCAGTTGAGTCTGAGAAGGAGCCCTCGTGCCCGCTGAGAATGATGACAAAGTGGTACTTCGCTACCCCGGTGGTGACTACGAAATGCCGATCACCCGGGCAACCGAGGGCAATGATGGGTTTAACCTCGGTAAGTTGCTGAGCACAACGGGTTACACAACCCTTGACGGCGGGTTTGTTAACACCGCGTCGACGTCGTCGGCAATTACCTACATCGACGGCGATGCTGGAATTCTTCGCTATCGTGGCTATCCCATCGAGCAGTTGGCGGAGAAGTCGTCGTTTCTTGAGGTGTCGTACCTCTTGATCCACGGTGAGCTTCCGACAACAGATCAGTTGGCGGATTTCACGCACCGAATCCAGCGGCACACGTTGCTGCACGAAGACTTGAAGCGCTTCTTTGATGGCTTCCCACGCAACGCGCACCCTATGCCGGTGGTGTCGAGTGCGGTAAACGCTCTATCTGCGTACTACCAGGATTCGCTCGATCCGAATGATCCTGAGCAGGTTGAAGTCTCGACTATTCGTTTGCTCGCGAAGCTTCCCACCATTGCGGCCTACGCATACAAGAAGTCTGTTGGGCAGCCGTTCCTTTACCCGGACAACTCCAAGACTCTGGTGGAAAACTTCCTCCGGATGACATTTGGGTTCCCTGCGGAGCCGTACGAGGCCGACCCTGAGGTCGTCAAAGCACTCGACATGCTGCTGATTCTGCATGCCGACCATGAGCAGAACTGTTCGACGTCGACTGTTCGCTTGGTGGGTTCGTCGAACGCGAACCTGTTCACTTCCATTTCCGGCGGCATCAACGCGCTGTGGGGACCGCTTCATGGTGGCGCGAACCAGGCGGTGCTGGAGATGCTCGACGACATCAAGGGCCAGGGGCTCGACGTCAACGAGTTCATCCGGAAGGTGAAGAACAAAGAAGATGGTGTGAAGCTCATGGGCTTCGGTCACCGCGTGTACCGCAACTACGATCCGCGTGCTGCGATCGTGAAGAAGACTGCACACGACATTCTTGGCAAGCTCGGGGCGCAAGACGAACTGCTCGACATCGCGATGAAGCTGGAAGAAGCGGCGTTGACGGATGATTACTTCGTGGACCGCAAGCTGTACCCGAACGTTGATTTCTACACAGGCTTGATTTACCGAGCCATGGGATTCCCGACCCGGATGTTCACAGTGATGTTCGCCTTGGGTCGCCTACCAGGGTGGATCGCTCACTGGCGTGAGATGCACGAGGATCCCACCACTAAGATCGGGCGTCCCCGCCAGATCTATACCGGACACACTGAACGCAACTACACAGAGGTTTCGGCGCGATAACTTATGACAAAACCAGAAGTTGAATTCCAGTCAGGACCAGCTCCTTCGGAGCTGACCATCAAAGACATCACCGTTGGTGACGGCGCTGAAGCAGTGCCCGGTGGCACCGTCGAGGTCCACTACGTGGGTGTCGATTTCGAAACCGGCGAGGAGTTCGACTCGTCATGGAACCGCGGCGAGTCGATTTCATTCCCGCTTCGAGGCCTGATCAAGGGCTGGCAGGACGGCATCCCGGGGATGAAAGTTGGCGGACGTCGCCAGCTGACAATTCCGCCAGAGCAGGCGTACGGCGCAGCTGGTTCAGGGCACCGACTGTCTGGTCGCACCCTGGTGTTTGTTATTGACTTGCTCGATGTGAGCTAGTCGGAAGTACAGCGAGGCCCGTGGTCGCTTGATGCGACCACGGGCCTCGTTGCATTCAGTCTGCTCTACGCCGTTGTTGACCGGCCTGAACGCCAGCGGTATCCGCCGAGGATCAACGCGGTGATGAAGAGAGTTCCGCCTGCGCCGAGAGCGAGAAACGCGGCGATTGTTGCAGGGGTTACGTCGAGGGGACTGGTGCTTTGCGCCCCGAGCGTTGTCACCTCGGCGGTGTTGATCCCACCGCGCGGGGTGTTGTTGACGACACTGTTGACGCTGCCGCCCAGCCTGTCTGCGTTGGACTGCAATTGTCCTGCACCATCGGCAAGTTGACGTGATCCGTCAGCCAGTTGGCCGGCGCCCGTGCTGAGTTGACCGAGGCCGTCGCGCAATTGTGCGGCTCCAGTGCTGAGCTCCTTCCCGCCGGCGTCGAGTTGTCCGGCGCCATCGTGGAGCTGGTTGATGCCGGTGCTGAGTTGGTTGGCACCGGAGCGGAAGTCGCTTGATTGGTTGGAAAGCTGGAATGCGAGCTGACCGGCGCCGTCTTGCAACTGTTCGAGCTGGGAGAGCGTTGCCACGAGCTCAGGAGCGAACGGTGCTGCGGCTTCTTTCAGGGGGCGGATTTCGTTTACGAGTTGGCTTACGCCATTGCTCACCTGTACGGCGCCGTCGCCGAGTTGCCCAATACCGCCCTGAAATTCGGCCATTCCGGTGCTGAGCTGCCCGGTGCCGTTTCGGAGTTCGCTGATTCCGCCGGACAGTTCTGCGGCTCCACCGGCGAGTTGGCCTGAGCCGTTGTGCGCCTGAATGAGGCCTGCGTGGAGTTCTGCGTTGCCCGCGGCGAGTTGTTCTGCTCCGCTCGCGGCTTGGCCTGTCCCAGCTGTCAGGAAGGTGGCTGCGAGGTTGTTTTGGCGAAGCGTTCGCAATGCTTCGTCCAGGCTGGAATTGTCGGCGGACTGGGCCACCTGAGTGTCTGTTGCGGGTGAATCGTCGTATTCAGCAGCGAGGGTCGCGGATGCTCCGATGGTGAGTGCTGTTGCCGTGATCGCGAGAATTCCGGGCACGCGGTACTGTCGGATTTTACTCATCCGGTAACTCCTAGTGTTGGCTGCTTTATGGGCGTACTTGGAGTCCGACGGTATGTGCGAATTGTGATGTAATAATAAACTACTTCTAAGGGGTTGATAAAAATTACCGCAAATCGCCCTAAAGGTGCTTGCTCTCACACCCTCGTATGGTTCAGACGTGACCTGCGTCTCGCGGATCTTCCCACATTGTTGACTGCGGCAAGCTCGACGGACTCCGCCCTCGGCCTCTTTGTTCTCGACGAAGCGTTGCTGAACCTATCTGGGAATCGCCGCCGCGCCGCACTGTTTGCGTGCCTGCACGAATTAAATGAACGCCTGAACGGCTCCCTGCTTGTGGTAACCGGCGACCCTCGGGAAGTGGTACCGAAAATCGCGCGCCAGATTGACGCGGAACAAGTGCACGTCACTGCGGACTTCGGCCCCTATGGTGCGCAACGTGATCGCGACGTCGAGCAGCACATCGAGTTGGTTCGAACAGGTTCACCTTTTGCAGTTTCCCCAGGACGCGTCGTCAAACCAGACGGTTCCTCATACCAAGTGTTCACGCCTTTCTATAAGCGATGGCTCGACCACGGGTGGCGCGCTCCCGCACAAACTGATGCCACGACCCTGACGTGGATTGATCCCGACACCGTTGACGGGTGCCGTCGCGTCGCAATACCGACGGCCGAAAAGCCCGTGTGCCCGGTAGGCGAGCGAGCAGCACGGCAGCAGTGGGCTGAATATCTTGACGGACCGATTCACGAGTATGACAACCACCGCGACCGCCCCGATCTAGATGCCACCAGTCGAATGTCCGTGCATCTCAAGCTTGGCACTATTCACCCGCGAACGATGCTCGCCGACCTCGACGCGCTCACAAGCGAAGGCGCCCGTGCCTACCGCCGACAATTGGCGTGGCGGGACTTCTACGGTGATGTGCTCGCGCGCAACCCGGATTCGGCCCGTCACAACCTAAACCGAACCTATGACGGGATGCCGACGGACGAAAAGGAACCGAACGCACAGGAGCACTTCACGGCCTGGTGCGAAGGCCGCACTGGCTTTCCTATCGTCGATGCCGGGATGCGCCAACTCGCGGGCGAAGGGTGGATGCACAACCGTGTGCGCATGATCGTGGCGTCGTTTCTCGTCAAAGACCTACACCTTCCCTGGTGGTGGGGTGCTCGACACTTCATGCAGCATCTCGTTGACGGCGACCTCCCCGCGAATCAGCACGGCTGGCAATGGGTGGCGGGGTCCGGCACCGACGCGGCACCGTACTTCCGAGTGTTTAACCCCATTACCCAAGGGCAACGGTATGACCCCCAAGGTGATTATGTTCGGCGTTGGGTTCCAGAACTTCGCAGCATCGAGGGCAAAGCGGTACACACGGTGGGGGAACGGAGTGTTGATGTTCCGGGCTACCCCGCGCCGATGGTCGATCACGCAGAGGAGCGACGAGATGCGTTAGCTCGCTACGACCGCATCAAAAAGTAGCTGTCACGTTGTAGCTGTGCGTATGCGCAGCGTCAACCGAGTGCCGCCGAGAGTGCTGTTGGAAATGAATGCCCGACCACCATGCAGATCGGCTTGTTGCTCCACGAGTGACAACCCGAGTCCCGACCCAGTGCGTGTGGTGTTCGACCCACGGTTAAAACGATGAAAGACGGATTCCCACTCGTTCATCGGAATTCCGCAACCGTCATCATCAATCGTGATGTCGAGGAAATTGTTCCGTTGATGTTCCGTCGTCAGTTCAACAACGGAGGCCCGGCCGTGCTTAACAGCGTTGGTGATGGCGTTGTCGACAGCGAGACGCAACCCTTCGGCGAGCCCGCGAACGGTCACAGAATCGACGTGACCCAGCCGGATGTCGACGTCGGGAAACACGCGTGACGCCTCTTGTGCCGAACGGTCGAGAAGGTCAGGGATATCAACGTCTGAGTAATCCGTTTGCTGAGTGAGTTCCCCGGCTGCGAGCCGTTCCAGTGCTCGAAGGGTTTGCTCGATTCGCGTGATGGAGCGGAGCGTCTCACCCACAATGACGTGTCGGTCCTCCGGCGGCGGATCAAGCGATTCCAGCACTTCAAGGTTGGTGCGAATGGCGGTCAGGGGAGTGCGAAGTTCGTGGGCGGACACTGCGGCGAAATCACGCGCCGTTTCCAACGCCTGGTTTTTGCGGTTTTGTTCACGCGTGATGCGGGCCAACATGGACGTAATGGCGTGCGACAGTTCCTCAGCCTCGGTGGCGCCGGTGACGTGCGTCATTGGCTTCAGATTGTCCGCGGTGATTCGGCGGGTTTGCTCAGTAAGTAGCCGTAAAGGCCGGATTGCGAAACCAGCAAAGAGCCACCCGAGCCCTGCTGCGGCAGCGACAGACAGTGTCGACACGACGAGAACATTCCGCCGATCGTCCGTAATACGTTTGTCTGTGCTGGCTGTCGGTACGGCAACTGAGATGCTCGCGCGCGGTCGATCCACCAGCGTCACGGTGAAGATGCGGTAAGTTTCGCCGCGAAGCGTGCGAGTGGTGAAACCGTCCGGAAGATTGGGGATCTGTAATCGGCGCGCGGGGATGAGGAAGTTCTCCGAGCGGTACGTCGCTTCAAAGTCTTCTGGAAGTCGATCACGGGCTGTGAACAACGACTGCGCCGACACGCTCCGGGCAATGGCGGTCACCGCTTCAAGGCGTTGATCGAGCTGAGCGTATTGATCGCTTTCAATCCGCGACCACACAAACGTGGCAACGGTGACGACGATGATCGTCGCACCTAGTGCGGAGGCGATAGCGGCGCGAGTGACGAGGGACAGGGACGGCAACGACGAGATTCGTCGAACTCGAAACCGATGCCACGCGCGCTGCACAGCGTTACTCATCAGTGGTGGCACCCTTCTTGTGACCGCACGTGCCGACTATTGCGTTCGCAGGATAAAGCCGACTCCGCGCACTGTGTGAAGAACGCGGGGTGTGCCATCGACTTCGAGTTTCTTACGCAGGTATCCGACAAACACATCGACAACATTTGTGTCGGCTGCGAAGTCGTATCCCCACACAATCTCAAGCAGCTGACGCCGCGACAAGACCGCGTCACGATGCTGCAGGAGGGTGGTGAGCAACTCGAACTCACGTTTAGTCAGGTCAAGTTCAGTGCCATTCACAGTCGCTCGACGGGCAGTGACATCGACCTCGATAGGGCCTGCGGTGAGAACCTCACGGACAGCACTGGTGGTTGGTTCAATTCGCCTGCGCAACATGGCACGAACACGGGCTACGAGTTCGCCCAATGCGAATGGCTTGGTGAGATAGTCGTCTGCTCCAGCTTCAAGCCCAGCAATCCGGTCGTCGACGGAACTTCGAGCGCTCAGTACACAGATCGGGACATCAGATCCCATCGCCCTGAGGGCAGTGACAACGCTTACTCCGTCAAGCCGGGGCATCGTAATGTCGAGAATGACTGCGTGCGGGTGATGCTCATGAATTTTACGCAGCGCCGACTCACCATCTTCGGCAGTAACCGTGTTAAACCCAGACAGGCGAAGGCCTCGCTCAAGCGACGCCAAGATCTCTGCGTCGTCGTCAACAATGAGAACTAGCGCGGACTCGGGCATGCCGTCATACTGCCAGCTTTCGGACGAAACGAATAGTATTACAACGCATCAGCGCGGGGGAGCCCAAAGTTTCTGTAACGCTGCAAGCGCATTGAATATCGCTTCTCAGGTGGGATGAGTGTGAGAGCGCGGATCTCACGGGCAATTGCGAGGGCAACCCGTTGGCTGAATGCGATTGGTTCCTGCGCTGCATCAGGAAACTCAGGGATGATCGCATCGGCAATTCCAGTGCTCACCAGATCACGCGACCGGATCTGTTGGTCATCCGCAATGTCTGCGGCGCGCCCAGTACTGCGGTACACGATGGCGCTGGCCCCCTCTGGCGGAAGCGGTGCAAGCCACCCATTTAGGGCGCACAGCACCCGGTCGGCGGGCAGCATGGCTAAGGCACCACCGCCCGTTCCTTGACCCAACAACACCGACACAGTTGGGCAGCGCAGGGTAACCAACTCCGCTAGGCAGCGCGCAATTTCCCCAGCCAACCCGCGTTCCTCAGCATCCTTAGACAAGGCAGCACCCATGGTGTCGATAATCAGCACCAGAGGCAGGTTCAGCTCCTCCGCTAACCGCATGCCGCGCCGAGCTTCGCGCAGCGCGGCCGGGCCAAACGAATCGGCACCAATCGAAAGCGTGCGGTCTTGGGCAAGAACCACACATGGCGTTCCCTTGATGCGCGCCAGATACAACAGCATCGAACGGTCGGACTCACCTTGTCCGGTCCCACTCAGCGGCGTCAATGTTGTCGCCCCGTGGCGCAGCACCGAGCGCGCACCGGGGCGGATCGGGCTTCGCGAAGCAAGCACTGATTCCCACGCCGGAATGTCAGGTATCGCCTCAAGGGCGGGAGCCGGGTCAAATTCGACGGGCGCCGATGACGTACCGCTGAGGACGCGCAAAACTCTGTCGAGAATGGGTCGGAGCCACCTCATGGGGACAACGCCATCGATAACGCCACGTTGGTACAAATTCTCAGAGGTTTGCACGCCGTCGGGAAACCGTTCCCCGTGCAGAGATTCGTAGACGCGTGGCCCCAGAAACCCAACTAGAGCGCCCGGCTCGGCCACGGTGACGTGCCCCAGCGAACCCCACGAGGCGAACACTCCGCCTGTCGTCGGATGCCGCAGGTACACCAAGTATGGAAGGTGCGCTTCCTTGTGCATCTGAATTGCCGCCGCGATCTTCACCATTTGGAGAAACGCCACGGTGCCTTCTTGCATACGTGTGCCCCCAGAGGTGGGCGAGGCAAGCAAGGGCAACTTTTCCGCAGTTGCGCGTTCTACGGCGGAAACGACACGTTCAGCCGCCGCGACACCAATAGAACCGGCGAGAAACCGGAACTCACAGGCGATGACTGCAACTCGTCGTCCACGGATGCAACCTTCTCCCGTGACAACCGATTCGTCCACACCTGATTTTTCTTGTGCCGCAACCAGTTCTGCACGGTACTCATCCGTCATAGGCAGCTGCACGGGTGTGGTGTCCCACGTAATAAACGATCCGGCGTCGAGAACTCCGTCGCACAGTTGCTGTGACGTTGTCACGCTCGGCATGGGCGATCATCTCCTCCGGAGCGAATAGCGAGCACCATACCGTGCACGCTACCGGGTGAAGAGCTAGCAAATACGGGAATCTTTTTAGGCCCACAAGAGTTGAATGGGGTTGTGACTGTTCCAGAACTTCAACTGCATGACGGCAACTCCATTCCACAACTAGGTTTCGGTGTCTGGCAGGTAGATGACGACGCGGCCCGTGACGCTGTCTCAACCGCTTTGACGACGGGATATCGCCATATCGACACTGCGAAGATCTACGAAAACGAAGCTGGCACTGGGCAGGCCGTCCGTGAATCGGGCATACCTCGTGATCAGATCTTCGTCACCACAAAACTATGGAACGAAGATCAAGGAAGAGATCGCGCACTGCGCGCATTTGAAGACAGCCTTGTTCGGCTCGGCCTTGACTACATTGATCTCTATCTCATCCATTGGCCGAAGCCCGCCGAAAATTTGTATGTCGACACTTTCGCAGCGCTCCGGGAACTCCTAGCTGACGGACGCGTGAAGTCCTTGGGTGTTTCCAACTTCCAGGTCCCGCACCTCGAACGTCTTATCGAGACGACAGGTGAAGTTCCGGTATTGAACCAAATTGAATTGCACCCTCAGTTCTCCCAGCCTGAGCTCCGCAAGTTTCATGCCAAGCACGGCATTCTTACTGAAGCATGGAGCCCACTCGGGCAGGGGAAAGTGCTATCTCATCCAGAACTGGTGAGTATTGCGCAAGAAGTTGGCAAGTCGGTGGCCCAGGTGATTCTTCGATGGCACCTGCAACTCGGAAATGTTGTTATTCCTAAGTCCGTGACACCGTCGAGGATTGCGGAGAACTTTGCCATTTTCGACTTTGAGCTTAATGACGAACAAGTCGACACGATCACTGCGCTTGATGTGCCAGACGGTCGCATTGGTCCTGACCCCGACACGTTCTAACTCTGGTGCGGTGCCCAAGTAATGTCCTCACTGAAACAGGAATTTGAATGAGAGTGGAGTGAACATGCTCGGAATCGCCCGCGCGAACAAAGTTGTGACACTGGAGTTGCAACGCCCCGAACGGCGCAACGCTCTCAATACGGCGGTGTGTTCAGGCGTCACAGCTGCAGTGCGCGACGCAGAACGCGATGGTGCGCGGGCGATTGTGATCACTGGGCAGGGATCCGCATTTTGCGCGGGCGCGGACCTAGGTAGCGCGGCATACGATCGCGACTTCATAGGTTCGCTGTACACGATGCTCACGACATTGCGCGAAACTCCGCTACCAGTGATTGCAGCGGTGAACGGCCCAGCTGTGGGGGCGGGTGTCCAACTGGCACTGGTGGCGGACCTGCGGGTCGTCGCAGATAGTGGATCTTTCATGATTCCGGTTGCCAAACTCGGGTTCGCGATGGACAACTGGACCATCAACCGGTTGAGTGAACTCGCCGGGGGAAGTGTTGCGCGCAGCATGCTCATCGGTGTGGAGTCCATTGATGTTGATCGGGCGGCGCAATGTGGCCTGGCAAACAGGCGTGGTGATCTCGCCGCTGCGCAAGACTGGGCTGCCGAGATCGCCGAACTTGCACCGCTGTCATTACGGCACCTCAAACTCGTTTTCAACCATATGCCCGACAGCACTCCTACGCGTGAACAGCAGGAAGCACATACTGCTGCCTGGTCGAGTTCAGATGTGGCGGAGGCTCGGGCTGCACGCAAGGAAGGGCGTCCACCCTCGTTTCGTGGGGAGTAGCGCGAGCGCACGCTCACAAACCGTCATACAGTGTCATTGTGCGTCGACGAATTGCGTTTGCTAGCGCGGGTTTTGCCGGTCTAACTGCTGGGGTCGTTGCCGGCATGCGTATCTACCAGGCTGCGGGGGCTTCGCGGTCACGCATTCGCCCATATGCGGCGGGTTCACCACATTTCCGCGATGGCCGGTTCCACAACCTCGAGCCAGCCACTCCGTTTACCCGCAAACAGGTACCTGACTTGTTGGCAGCGGCGATCCTCCGTGGCAACTCTGGCGGACCGTCGGCAGCGGTGCCGATGGCGGTTCCGCTAGCGCCGGTCGAGGCGAGTGAACTCGCTGTGACGTGGTTGGGCCATGCGACCGCGATCGTGGAGATTGATGGTTGTCGCATCTTGACGGACCCGGTATGGAGTGACCGAGTGTCTCCGTCGAAAGAGTTGGGGCCGAAGCGAATGCACCCGGTGCCGATCAAGATTGCCGAGTTGCCGACACTCGATGCGGTGCTTATCTCGCATGACCACTACGACCACCTTGATGAGAGAACTGTGAAGGCATTAAACGCCTCGCAGTCGGTGCGATTCATAGTTCCGCTGGGTGTGGGCTCTCACTTGCGGTCGTGGGGAGTGCCAGATCGGGTTATTACTGAGCTCGATTGGGGCGATTCGACCGACATGCTTACGGTCGGCGGCAAAACTCGGCACGTGTCTGTGACGTGTACCCCTGCTCGGCATTTTTCCGGCCGGGGGTTTCGACGCAACACGACATTGTGGGCTTCGTTTGTGATTGCGGGGGAACGTCGGCGTGTGTTCTTCGGCGGTGACACCGGTTTTACTGCAAGTTTCGAGTCGATTGCTGCCGACTACGGCCCGTTTGACGTGACGTTGCTGCCGATCGGTGCGTACTCGGACCAGTGGCCTGACGTGCATATGAATCCGGAGGAGGCGGTGCAGGCGCATTGCCTGCTCACCAGTGGGGCTGGTACGAGCGTTTTGGTGCCAATCCATTGGGGGACGTTCAACTTGGGCTTTCATTCGTGGTCGGAGCCGATTGTGAGGTTGCGTGCTGCCAGTGTTGAGCGGGGAGTTCAGTATGTGGTTCCGATGCCAGGGCAGCGCGTGGACGCACTTAAGGCTCTGCCAAGGGAGGCGTGGTGGGTTCGGTGTGGCTAGCGTGCGGATTCGATCTCAAGTAATTGAGAACATCGTCCTACATAAAAAGTTATTGACGATTGTTTTATGAATTTGGCGGGAACTCTTGTCGACGACTTTGCGACCAAAAAGAATCTAGTTGATCTTGAACATTTCGAATCGCAGAACACAATCTTTGTTGCTTGCTTAATGGTGTTACCGTACGGTTGCAAAAAGTGCTAAACCGTCACACTCAAGTCGAGTCAAACGCCGGTTCTCATGGCAGGTCAGCTGCCACTTTCAACTAACTTTTGGCTGTCGCAAACCTTGCCGATGTGACGCATTCGAGCCAGCCTTCATCAAAATGAACGCCCCGCATTATTTGCAGCGTGGCAATGGCCACACTAAGTGGAAGTTTGTCTGCTTTGCTGCGACACTAAATGCCAAGCGGGGCTTTACCCCGACCGACGTAGGCACGATTCACAAGGTGCCAGCATTTAGGGAGAACTATGAGCGCGCTCAACTCAGCCAAGGACATCGCTGCCAAGGCAAAAGCAACCGTCGATGCTAACGCCACCAAGGCAAAGGCAGCTTTCGATGCTAACGCCACCAAGGCAAAGGCTGCATTCGACGCTAACGCCACCAAGGCAAAGGCTGCATTCGACGCCAACGCCACCAAGGCAAAAGCAGCTGTAGCAAGCAAGAAGGACCAGATCGACTCCGCAGTCGACAAGGCCGCATCGTTCGTTGACACCCAGACCAAGGGCAAGTTCACCGCCCAGGTCACCAAGGTTCAGGACTCGGCAAAGAAGCTCGTTCCAGCTAGCTGAAAGTCGCACTAAGCGACACAACGCTGCAATCTGAGCGACATCACGTATGCCCCCGCCTACTTTGGTGGGGGCATACGCATTTCACCCGAAAGCATGAGGAGTCGTCATGGCGGAACCTGAAATAGTCGTTCTCTACGACCGCGATTGCGGATTCTGCGTACGCTGCGTCAACATCCTCGGCCGCCTAGACCGTCATCGCCGCGTCGGCGCAGTTGCCTTTCAAAGTCCAGGTGCACTTGAGGCCTTCGCGGTTTCAGAAGCTGACGCGGCCGCAGCAGTGTGGGCTAAGAAGTCAGACGGCACGCTGACCAGGGGAGCCGCGGCAGTCAACGCAGCGCTCACCGTCGCAACAGGATCATCGATTCCCGCACGAGTCTATGCCCTCCCCGGTATGACCCGCGTGCAAGACGTTGTCTACCAATGGGTCGCGGACCATCGGCACTGGATGCCAGGCGGCACAAAAACATGCACACTTGATTAGGTGACACCACCCCCGAGCCCACTCTTCCGCAGGGCACCCCTCTCCAGAGCCACCTGCCGCAGAGCAACTTTCGGCACAATATTCGTAGCTGCGGCATTGGTTCTCACGGGATGCACAGCCGTTGACCAACCCCAGGAAGCGCACGAGGATGCGGCACCGAGCGACGCAGGTGTGCCACGGGGTCCATACGATATCGCGGCTGTAGCGACAGACACGCGTGGCGAGATCCTCGACGCCGAGCCACTCCACACACTGCTCCCCGAAGTCGCCAACGCCGCCGCAGAAGCGCACCGTGTCACCTACCGCTCAACCTCCGGAATCGACGGCAGACCAACAGAAGTAACAGGGGCGGTGTTCATCCCGAACGGCCAAGCCCCCGCCGGAGGGTGGCCGATAGTCTCCTTCGCCCACGGAACCACCGGCGTCGCGTCTCAATGTGGCCCATCGCAACACAGCGACCTTCTCGGCCAAGCGTCACGCATCGCATCATTGCTCAACGCGGGCTTCGCCGTCGCAGCAACAGACTACGAGGGCCTTGGCGCTGGGGGAGGACACCCCTACCTTGAACCCATAACCGCGGCGTTCAACACGATCGACATGGTACGAGCAGCGAAAAACATTGACGCGTCGTTAAGCAACCAGTGGGCGGCTCTCGGCATTTCACAAGGAGGTCAGGCCGCCTGGGCCGCTGCAGAGGCCGCAACAGACTACGGCGACGGCCTTGAGCTTGTGGGATCAGTTGCCATAGCGCCCGCCGCCGACCTCAGCCCCATCACTGACGGCGAGCCTCCCTGGGACCTCGACGTCTTTCAAATCGCCCTCTTGCCCTACGTCATCGCCGGATACCAAGCGATAGAGCCCACCGCCTCATTCGACGACTACCTTCGAGGTTCACTCGCCAACGGTTTCGGGATGGTAGAACAATGCGTCGGCACAGCGTGGTTCGGAACAGCGCTGGCCTTGCTCACAAGCTCACCGGAGGACATTGGGCCGTTCACAGAGGCTGCCGCTGACGGTATCCGCGACTGGCTAACATCCACCGCCCTGCCCCTGGATCGCGCAGAGGTGCCCCTACTCGTTCTGTACGGCGACCGTGACACGGTTGTGCCCGCCCCATGGATTGACCGTGCCATCGAGCGGGCGTGTACCGGCGGCACCGAGGTTGATGCACGGCTGATCGCAGGGGCAGACCACTTCAGCATTGGCCGCGCCGAGGAAAGCAACACCTGGTTGCGCGAGCGTTTTGCGGGAGCGCCAGCAGAATCGACATGCCCGCAATAGCGGGGGGACTACGCGGTGCTGGTCGCTAAGCCGTGCCGGTCACCCTGCGATACGCCAGGGCAACCGCGATAGCCGCGACCGGCACCGTCACCAAGAACCCAATAAGGATCAATGCCCCGGCCAGGTTAATCAGATACAAAACCAGAACGAGTAAAAGCAGCGGGCCGACGTTCGCGCCGACCGCACGCCAACTCGACTTGATGGCATCGATCGCCGACAAATTCTGATCCACAGCGAAATGCACTGCAAACATGCTGAAGAACGCCACCAGAAGCCCTGGCAGCACAAATAGCAACAGCCCAGCGAACGTCAATACCGCCACGATCGCCATGGCCAGCAACGCTTGGGAAAGATTCCGTATCCTGCCGAAATGACGCAGGCTCGGCCTATCCTGCGCGCTTTCAGCTAACGCCGCACGCACCAACGCGGCCTGCAGCAGCATCCCCACCAGCACAATCAATGCCACACCAGCAGCCCCGAGCGTCAGCACAAGTGCGGTGCCGCTACCCGAATCAGCCACCGGCGCGAAAAACACAAGCGACATCGGAAACACCACAAGCAACGACGCCGCGATGCTGATCAGCATGAACGCCAACCAAGTTCCAACATTGTCACGGAACCGACCCCACGCGAACGACATCACCTCGCCAACATGGAACGGCGCGACTTCGCCGTTGCGGCGCCGCGCACGAAACGCAGTGTTACCCGCGGGCACGCCATAAGGCACGTGATGTTCAACGGGCGGGGGATACGAACCCGGTGGTGGTTTCAAACCGTCGCCAGGATATCCGCCCGGCGGCGGATACTCACCCTGATGCGGGTAGCCACCAGGGGAAGGGGTGGCGCCTGGTTGAGGAATATTCTCCGGAGGGGGAAACCCAGCGGAGCTATCTCCAGATGAAGAATCGTTCGTCATCGTCCTCGTCCTTACAGTTGTGCGCACACAGCACGGTGATTCCCGCGTGGTATCGCACGGCCGTCACTACAAACACTACTGGCGCGGGACGACATCGTCCCGCGCCAGTAGAGGAAACATGGCAAATTCTACATAGCCGGTTGGCGACCAGAGAATGTGCGAAACGCGTACACCGACACCATAGTCATCACCGGAATGATAACGAAGGCGCCCAGGCCGCAGGTGAGAAGCATCAGGACCGCAGCACCGATCGCGGCCGCAACCAGCAGCAATGCGCTCACGGCATTCGATGAGACGAGCTTCCAGCTGTTCTTAATGGCCGAGACCACATCCATGTTGTTGTCGAGCACCGAATGGGTGACAAACATCGACAGGAAGGCAATGATGAGACCGGGGATGATCAGCAGAATCAACCCAAGGACCACCATGATGCTCACCGCGATGGCAGCCAAAACCAGGTGCAGGACATTGTTGAGTTGGGCGAAATCACCAAACGCGGGTTTAGCGCCATCTGCAGTGAGAAGGGCGCCACGAATAAGCATCCAGCCGAGAACCGTGAACGAAACATTGATGAGCAGGCTCAAGAATGTTGAGTCAGTCACCATATCGAGGATGAGTAGACCAGCCATGATGGCGACGAAACCAACCCACACGGACCAGTTGTCGGCAAACTTGTTCCAAGCCCAGCGGATAGCGTCACCGATATTGAACTCACCCGTAGGCGTGCCGTATCCACCAGCGCCGTATCCACCAGCGCCGTATCCACCCGCACCATACGGCGAGCCGTAAGGGGCACCCGGAGGGTAGTTACCTTCGGGGGGAGGGGGAGGTGGGAATCCGCCGGACTGTGGGGTGTCCCAACTTGGTGGGTTCTCCCAACTCGGACGATCATTCGGGTCGTCGCCGGGCGGCGGTTCGCTACCGGGCGGTGGTGGAGGATACTGCGACATAATTCGCTCCTTCTGCGCAAAAGGGATAATCGCTTGTCGTAATGAGTCTGTCCAACCTTCCAAAGCTAAGCAACACGAGGACAGCAAAAGTGATCACAGTGTCACATCAAGTCGGCAGACTGTCAGTTATGCCACCTGTCGTCACAGCAACCATCACATTCCTCGCTGTTGTCATGGTGGTCCTCGCCGTCGCAATGTGGCTGCGAAAACGCGCCACCTTCACCACGCCTGCTGAGCGCGCTGTGCACTCCACCCTGGCGACCGCTGGTGCTGCAGCGCAGGCATTGCGCCAAGGTCTGCACGGCGACGGAATAGACGATGCCGCCCCATACCTGCGCATGCTGGTCGGTTCGCACGCCTTGGCCCTGTGTGACATCGAGGGGAATGTCGTGGCCTGGGACGGCGGTGCTCCTTCGCTCCGTTCCACAGTGGAACTGCTTGCCCACGAGTACGTACAGACAAGTCGGCAGCAACTCGTGCATCGCAAAGACTTGCCCGCACACACGCCGGACGCAGTTCGCGCACTCGTGCTGCAACCGATGATCTCCGACCCACCGGGCAGCGAATCACATTGCGTTGGACTGCTCGCCGCCACCGTCACTGAACCCATCACGCCAGGACTTCTGCGCACCCTCACTGAAGTGTCGCGCTACGCCGCAAGCCAACTCGAACTCGCAGAACTCGACGCGTCACGAGGCCGACTAGCGCGCGCCGAAGTCACAGCCCTGCGTGCCCAAATAAGCCCCCACTTTATTTACAACGCGCTCAACACCATTGCGTCATTCGTGCGAACAGACCCTGCCCGAGCCCGTGAACTGATTCTCGAATTTGCCGACTTCACCAGATACTCGTTCCGTTCCGCAGGAGAATTCACCACCCTCGCCGACGAACTGCAAAACATCGACCGATACCTCACCCTCGAACAAGCACGCTTCGGCGACAAACTTCGCGTCCGACTCCAAATAGCTCCCGAAGTCCTCAACGTCGTCGTTCCCTTCCTCGTGCTTCAACCACTGGTCGAAAATGCCGTTCGGCACGGAATCGCCGCCAAAGCAGATGGTGGAGCACTCACCATTACCGCATCTGACACCGGGTCAGACTGTGTGCTGAGTATCGAAGACGACGGCATCGGAATCGACCCAGAAAGACTGCGATCAGGGGCGTTCGACAACGATCCCGTCGCCTCACACATCGGCCTAAGCAATGTTGACGAACGACTCCGCGCCGTTTTTGGCAACGAATACGGCCTCGTCGTCGAAACCGCGGTCGGTGCGGGAACAAAAGTGATTGTGCGAGTGCCGAAGTTTCGACAGGGAGTACGTGCATGATGGACGGTATGACGTCCACCACACCGCACGGGTTAACAGTGTTGGCAGTCGACGACGAGGCCCCTGCGCTCGACGAAATGGTGTACTTGCTCCGCGCACAACCCCACGTGCGCCAGGTTCACGCAGCATCGGATGCGACCACAGCGCTCCGAATGTTGCGCGCCGAAAAAATCGACGCCGTCTTCAGCGACATTCGTATGCCCGGCCTAGATGGCGTTGAACTCGCCGGAATCATCGGCGAATTCAAGGAACCACCCTTCGTAGTGTTCGTCACCGCGCACGAAGACAGGGCTGTAGAAGCCTTCGATGTTGGTGTTGTCGACTACCTGCTAAAACCCGTGCGCGAAGCCAGGCTTGCCCAGGCGCTAGAGCGAATAGTGGACCACCAACAACGCCGACAACGCCGCACAGAATCACCAACACCTGCGCCCGCATCGCCGACTCCACAGACACCGCCGACTCCACAAGATGAAGTCATTCCCGTCGAACTCGGTGGGGCAACGACACTTGTTCGCAGATCCACTGTCGGCTGGGTCGAGGCAGACGGCGATTACGCCCGGCTTCACACCACCACTGGCTCGCACCTGGTGCGCATCCCACTCAGCACTCTTGAACAGCGGTGGTCCAACGCAGGATTTATTCGAGTCCACAGGTCTTACCTCGTAGCCCTGCGGCTCGTTACCGGTCTCAAATCCATCGGAACGGGATATGTCGTCACTCTCCGCGGCGAACGCGACCTCCCCGCCGTGCAATTGCCCGTGAGCCGACGACACACCCGCGCAATCAAAGATGTGCTCATCCGGCGTCCCATGCAAGCGTGGCACAACAAATGACCACACCCCGAGACAAACCGATCCACCGCGAACGTGTGATCCTTGCCCGACGCTCCGGCGCGAGACCCGTCAACACCCGCATAGAACTCACCGAACACACCCCTGTTGGGGACGTCCTCGTCGACGGACTTGTCACTGCACAATTCCGACTAGCACTGCGGCTCGCGTTACTCGTCATCATCGGACTCGGTGCGCTCCCACTTGTTTTTGTACTCAGCCCAGAAATCGCGAGCATCACAATCGGCGGGGTACTCCTGCCGTGGTTGATACTCGGGGGAGTTGTCTACCCACTGCTTTTTGGCATCGGATGGCTATTCGTGCGTCAAGCTGAACGCAACGAACGCCTCTTCATCGAACTTGTTGACGAGTAGCGATGAACGGACTCGACCAACCTGGCGCGCTCCTCACACTGGCCGCCGTCGTCCTCGCCGCACTGGCCACCATCATCATCGGCGCACTCGGTATCCGACTGTCGCGCACCACATCGGACTTCCTGGTGGCGTCGCGCACCGTCGGACCAAGCACTAACGCCGCTGCCATATCGGGTGAATACCTCTCCGCAGCATCGTTTCTCGGCGTAGCAGGACTCATCGCCAAACACGGCGCTGACGCATTGTGGTACCCCGTCGGCTTCACCGCCGGATACCTCTTTCTTCTCATGTTCATCGCCGCACCACTGCGACGATCCGGCGCCTACACCGTCCCAGACTTCGCCGAATACCGCCTCGCCTCGCCAGCCCTGCGGTACCTCGCGATGATCTTCGTGGTCATCATCGTTGGGCTCTACATGGTCCCGCAGTTTCACGGTGCCGGACTCACACTCAACATCTTGCTGGGATTCCCGGACTGGGTGGGCGTCGCCGCTGTCGGAGGCATAGTCATCGCCAACGTCGTTGCCGGAGGGATGCGATCCATCACCTTCGTGCAGGCATTTCAGTACTGGCTCAAACTCACCGCAATCGCCATCCCCGCGATCGCCGTCGCCGTGTTCTTCCTCAACGACCCTCGCCCAATTGGGGACGCCGCACCCCCCACCGCGCCTTCCGACCTCGCCGTCTCAGTCGAGACCACATTTAGCGTCGACGTTGCTACGCCGACCACAATTGAGGTGTTTGGCCGGGTCGGCGATGCTCACGTTAGCGGGCCCGTCGAACTCACACCCGGCACCCACGTCATCGGGGCTGGCAGCACCGTCCTGCTGCCTGAAGGTTCACCAATACCCACACTCACAGGCATTCCTGCGACGGGGGATCTGTGGCTACAACCGGGCGAAGGCAGACTGTCGACACCCGATGACAACCCAGGAATCCGCCTCTACATCACGTATTCGATCATCATCGCCATCTTCCTCGGCACGCTCGGACTGCCCCACGTGCTTGTGCGGTTCTACACCAACAAGACCGGATCTTTGGCGCGGTGGACAAGCTTGATTGTCATCGCCATGCTCGCCGTGTTCTACCTATTTCCCGTCATCTTGGGTGTCCTTTCGCGGATATACGTGCCCCAGTTGCTGATGACTGGAACCTCCGATGCCGTAGTTCTGCTCATGCCCACTGCCGTCTTCGTTGGTGTCGGCGGCCAGATTCTTGCAGCTCTCGTCGCCGCCGGTGCCATCGCGGCGTTCATGTCAACGTCGTCGGGATTGTTGGTGTGCGCCGCAGGTGTGCTCTCCACCGACGTGATGGGCGGGCGTGTGCGCGACTTCCGAGTCAGCGCGCTTCTTGCCGGTTCAGTAGTCATGGCACTTGCCTTCGGCGCTACCCGGCTCGACCTTTCGCAATCAGTCGGGCTTGTGTTTGCGGTTGCCGCATCGACCTTCGCGCCACTGTTGTTGCTGGGAATTTGGTGGCGGGGCCTGACCGCAGCGGGCGCCTACGCGGGCCTGCTGGTGGGTGGTGTCGCCAGCATGGGTGCAGTGGTACTCACCGCGTCGGGGATGGGGCCGTCCGCCGGGTGGGCGGGCGCATTGGTTACCCAACCCGCGGCGTGGTCGGTGCCGCTAACTTTTGGTGTGATGGTACTGGTCAGCAGGGCAACACGACGCGACACAGCAGCCGTCGGTGGGCTTTTTGCTCGCATGCATGTGCCTGAACGATTCGGGATGGTGCGCGACCGCGATGCCGAACGCTGGGGCTGATCGCGCCGCTTGAGGCTCACGCTCCCACTTTTGACGAACGCTCCCGGTTTTGCAGCGAAAAAGTGGGAGCAAACGTCAAAACCGGGAGCTTCACCGAATAGCAAACTGGGCCGCAACCGCTCACCGTTCGTCGCGCCAGCACAACCGCTCGTCGCACACATTGCCCCCTCGCCGTGTGGCCCAGCCCACACTCCAATTTTGTGACCCAGCTCTCATTACCGTCAGCTTATCGACCTACACACGTAGGGCTACAGCACAACCAACCGCTGAGGAGAGAGCAATGACTACTGCACCCGTCGTTGCACCGGAGGCCGACGACCCTTTAACGCCCCCAATAGCCAGGATCGCCACGGCCGACGAGTTTGTACGAATGCAAGCGACCCCAGAGTTCCAGGACCTACGCCGACGACTGCGGCGGTTCGTGTTCCCCATGACGGGGTTCTTCCTGGGCTGGTACTTGATTTACGTGCTGCTTGGTGTGTATGCCACCGGATTTATGGGCACGCCGGTGTTCGGCAACATCAATGTCGGAATCCTGATGGGGCTCGCACAGTTTGTCACCACATTCGGCATCACCGGTTGGTACATCATTTTCGCGAATCGTGAACTGGACCCTCGCGCCGCGAAGATTCGTGAAGAAATGGAAGGGTTTGCGTGATGAATATTCTCGCCCAAGCGGAGACATCGATGGTGGGAAATCCGCTCGTCAACATCTCCATCTTCTTAGTGTTTGTTGCGGCGACCATGGTGTTTGTCATCAGGGCAAGCCGGACGAACAAGACGGCGGCCGACTTCTACACCGGTGGCCGTGGCTTTTCCGGAACACAGAACGGCGTCGCCATTGCCGGTGACTACCTCTCCGCGGCGTCGTTCCTGGGCATCGCGGGTGCGATCGCAGTGTTCGGCTACGACGGGTTCCTCTACTCTGTTGGCTTCCTCGTCGCGTGGTTGGTGGCGCTACTGCTAGTGGCAGAGTTGTTGCGCAACACAGGCAAGTTCACGATGGCTGATGTGCTGAGTTTCCGTCTCAAGCAGAAACCAGTGCGCACCGCGGCTGCGGCCTCAACTCTGACGGTGTCGTTGTTCTACCTTCTTGCACAGATGGCAGGCGCGGGCGGTCTTGTTGCTTTGCTTCTTGACGTCAATGATCGGGCGACGCAATCACTGATCATCGCGTTGGTTGGCGCACTGATGATTGTGTATGTCCTCGTCGGTGGCATGAAGGGCACCACCTGGGTGCAGATCATCAAGGCCGTAATGCTGATTACGGGCGCCGGGATCATGTCTGCGCTGGTGCTGTGGAAGTTCGGGTTCAACATCTCCGGGCTGCTAGGCAGCGCTCAGGACACAGTAAACGGTGCTGTTGAGGGTGGCCGGGACATTCTTGCACCGGGTGCGCAATATGGCATCAACGAAATATCCAAGCTCAACATGTTGTCGCTAGCACTCGCTCTTGTTCTCGGAACGGCTGGGCTTCCACATGTTTTGATGCGCTTCTACACAGTCCCAACGGCGAAGGAAGCTCGACGTTCGGTAGTGTGGGCGATCGCGTTGATCGGTGCGTTCTACCTGTTCACGCTGATCCTTGGTTATGGTGCCGCAGCTATTGTTGGGCCCGAAAGGATCCTTGCCGCAGCGGGTGGTCAAAACTCGGCAGCGCCACTCCTCGCCTATGAGCTAGGCGGCACGCTTCTCCTTGGCGTGATATCGGCGGTCGCGTTCGCCACGATTCTTGCTGTGGTCGCTGGGCTCACCATTACGGCCTCGGCGTCGTTTGCTCACGACATCTACGCGAACGTCATCAAAAACGGCGATGTGGATGAGAAGAAGCAGGTGAAGGTTTCGCGGATCACCGCAGTCGTGATTGGTGCTCTCGCGATCGGGTTGGGCATTTTGGCTAATGGGCAGAACATCGCTTTCCTCGTGGCGCTGGCCTTTGCTGTCGCAGCGTCTGCGAACTTGCCGACCATCCTGTACTCGCTGTTCTGGAAGCGGTTCAACACAACTGGTTCGTTGTGGAGCATCTACGGTGGTTTGGCCTCGGTGATCATCCTGATCGTGTTCTCGCCTGCTGTGTCGGGGGCTCCGACATCGATGTTGCCGAACATGGACTTCGCGTGGTTCCCGTTGTCGAACCCTGGCATCGTGTCGATCCCGTTGGCGTTCCTCCTCGGTTACCTTGGCTCGGTCCTGTCGTCTGACAAGGGCAACCTTGCGAAGAATGCCGAGATGGAGGTTCGTTCACTCACCGGCGTTGGGGCAGAGAAGGCGATTGCACATTAAGTCATTCTCGAACCCGAGCTAGCACAAGGGGCGGTTGCAGCAACACTGCATCCGCCCCTTGTGACGTGTGCAGCTTGGGGATAAATTTGTGACAAAGAGCATGGTGATGCCGCAATTGGGTCACCGTTAGGTCTCGCTCCGGTTTCAATTAGTGGGCCGGAATGGACATGTCATTCAGAACTCAACCACAGTTGTGGGGTGACCGATCAGTTGGATAGAACCCGCAGCTCTGTGGACATCACCACCAAAGGTGGGGTGGTCCGCGGTCGGCGGGACGGCGATGTGGTCACCTGGCGCGGCATTCCTTACGCTGAACCGCCTGTGGGTGAGCTTCGCTTCCGCGCACCCGTGCCGAGTGAGCCGTGGAGTGGCGTGCGCGATGCAGCTGAGTTCGGCAGCATTCCGCCGCAGGAAGTGAAGAAAACTTTCACGAACTCCGATGATGTCGGGGTCAGTGAAGACTGTTTGACCATCAATGTGTCCGCCCCGGCACGCACGTCTGCGGCGCCGTTGCCTGTGATGGTGTACATCTATGGCGGTTCGTTCACAAGCGGTTCGTCGGCCCTTGATGTTTATGACGGTTCGGTGCTCGCGGCCAATGGCGACGTGGTCTACGTTTCGTTCAACTACAGGCTCGGCGCTCTCGGATTCTTGGATTTTTCGGCCTACAACAGCTCTCGTCGGCAATTCGACACCAACGTGGGGTTGCTTGACCAGGTTGCCGCGTTGGAGTGGGTTCGAGACAACATCTCGGCATTCGGTGGCGACCCCGACAATGTCACGTTGTTCGGTGAATCTGCTGGAGCCATCAGTGTGGCGGCACTCATGACGATTCCGCGCACGCGGGGGTTGTTCGCCAAAGCAATCATGCAAAGCCCTGCGATGGACACAACGTACGACCGGGACCGGAGTAGGGCGGTTGCGGCGGAGTTTTTGGACATCCTGAATGTGTGTGAGGACCACGCGGCGGAAGCGTTGGGGCGCATTCCTGCCGAAGAGTTTGTGCACGCGGCCGATGAGTTGAAGCAGCGTAGGTTGCAAAGCACGCCAGGTGCGATGACGTTTAGTTTGGTGCTCGACGACGTTGTTCGGGAACGCCCAGGTGACGTGTTTCGACGCGGCGGCGCCCACCCGGTACCGCTGATTATCGGAACGACCGACCGCGAGGGCGCGCTGTTCGCAAAAACCGGCGACGTAATCCCCACAACAGAACCGCAGATTGAGCGGATGTTCGCGGAAACCGACCCAGGCAAGCGGGACGCGGTGGTGTCTGCGTATCCCGGCTATCCGGCCAGGCCAGCTGCAACGGACATTGGGGGAGACGTGCTGTTTTGGCACCCCACGGTGGAAGCTGCGGCGGGTCACAGTGATGTGGCGCCTACCTTTATGTATCGATATGACTTTGCGCCGCGCATGTTGCGGATTCTGCGCATGGGGGCCACTCATGCCACGGACCTACCAGCTGTTTTCGGCACACTCGACAGTAGGGCTGCGAAGGTGCTGACGTCAGTTGGGGGCAAGAATCAACTTGCTTCGGTGAGCCAGCGAATGCAACGGCGGTGGGTGAATTTCGCGTACACAGGTTCGCCCGACGTTGGGTGGCCGACGTATGACGTTGATACGCGCAGCACCAAAATTTTTGACACGAATGAACGAGTTGACGACGATCCGCGTGCCGAACGTCGAACAGCATGGAGTGGGTACCACAATTACCGGTAGTTCCCTCCAGCGAAAGGTTCGTCCTTATGGCACGCACTTCGGTTTCTCTAGACACACATTTCACCCCTGACGAGGCATGGGATCGCGCGTCCGATCTGTCCCGCTATGGTGACTGGTTGTTGCTGCACGATGGGTGGCGCGGAGAAGTGCCGGACACCATTGGTGTGGGAACGTCGGTGACGTCTGTGGTGTCAGTGAAGGGCATGCGGAACCGTATTGCGTGGACCGTGAACGAGTTTGATGAGCCGCGCCGTGTGTCGCTTCTTGGTGATGGTGTTGGCGGCACCAAGATCACGTTGTCGCTGGAGATTCGCCCCGCAGGAAAGGGTGCCAGTGTGCAACTTGATGTGGACTTCTCGGGCCCGTTGGTGGCCGGCCCGATTGGGTTTGGTGTGTCTCGGGCGTTAAAAGGTGACATCAAGAAGTCGCTGGAACGCTTCGACAAGCTTAGCTAGCGCCCCCTGCAACCTCGCGTAGGATCTGAGCCACCTTTTGTGGGCGTTCGACCATGGGTGAGTGCCCAGCATCCTCGATGATGATCACGTTGGCGTCGGCGCTTCGGTACCTGGCTTCGGTGGTCTTGGCGTCGTAAAACTGATCGTGTCGGCCCAAGATCACTGTTGTTGGGATGCCGGATTCGTGGACCTGCTGGTCGAGTGGTCGTTGGAGTAGCCGACGCGGGCGCAGCGCCAGAACTTCCTTGTACATTCCGGGGTTCGTTGCGCGGTGGTCAGCGAACATTTGCCCGGAGTTACCAAAGGCGGACCGCACCGCAAAGCCGGGTGCAAATGCCATGGACGCGGTCAGCTTTTCGGCGATGCGTTGGGGCGGGAGTGAGTGCAGAAAGCCTCCGAGTACGGGCACCGTCATGAGTACGTTTCCGGCCGGGAATTTAGCGTAGGACATGTCAGGGGCTTGGCCGATGAGAACAAGTTGGGACACTCGACGGCTATGTTCGGCTGCGGCAAGGACAACGTCGCATCCGAAGGAATGTCCGACAGCGGTGACGTCTGACAGGTCGAGTTTTTCGATGATTTCCGCGACCATTTTGCCTTGGCTTGGGGCGTCGATACCGTGACTGCCGCCTGTGCAGCCGTGCCCGCGCAGGTCCACCCGAATAAGGTGGAAGCTGTCGCGGAGCAGTTCAGTTATCCGATCAAACCAGTGGACTGAACCGGCGAAACCATGAACGAGTACCAACGGTGGCGCACCAGGTTTGCCGTCTTCACGGATGTGGACTGGTGTGCCAGAAACGTCGATGAACGCACCGATGATGGGTCGAGTTTTCATGTTTTAGGCCATGCCTTTCGCGAGGGCGAGTCCGGCTGCGCGGCCGGAAAATATGCACCCGCCGAGGAAGGTTCCCTCGAGGGCGTTGTAACCGTGCACCCCTCCGCCGCCGAAGCCTGCGACTTCACCCGCAGCGTAGAGCCCAGGGAAGGGGCTGCCGTCGGGGCGCATAGCTTGCGAGTCGAGGTTTGTTTCGATGCCGCCGAGGGTCTTGCGGGTGAGGACGTTCAGCCGTACCGCGATGAGGGGACCGTGGTTGGGGTCGAGGATGCGGTGGGGTTTCACGGCACGGGTGACCTTGTCACCGAAGTATGCGCGGGCGTTTTTGACAGCCATGAGTTGGGCATCTTTGGAGTAGTTATTAGCGACTTCCCGGTCGCGGGCGACGATTTGTTTCTCCAGGTGCGCATGATCAACCACGGCGCCGCGACCAAGGGCATTCATGCCGTCTACGAGTTCGCGTAGGGTGTCGGCGACAACAAAATCAACGCCGTGCTGCTTGAACGACTCAATGGGGCCCGGCGCTCCTGATGCCGCGCGGCTTTTGATCGTGAGAGCGATGTCTTTGCCGGTGATGTCGGGGTTCTGTTCTGAGCCTGACAGCGCAAATTCTTTTTCGATGATGGTTTGAGTTAGTACGAACCACGAGTAGTCGTGGCCAGAAGCCAGGATTGCTTTCATCGTGGAGTTTGTGTCAAACCCGGGGAAGTTCGGCGCTGCAAGTCGGTTGCCGGTGGCGTCGAACCACAATGATGATGGTCCAGGGATGATGCGGATGGCGTGGTTGGGCCATATCGGGTTCCAGTTGTGGATGCCTTCTGTGTAGTGCCACATGCGGTCACGGTTGACGAGGTTGGCGCCCGCTGTTTCGGTGATGGCGAGCATTTTTCCGTCGACGTAGGCGGGCACTCCCGAGATCATTGTCTCGGGGCAGGGGCCTAGGCGTTCGGTGGGCCAGTTTTGGCGAATGAGGTCATGGTTGTGGCCGATGCCGCCGGTGGTGATGACGACCGCTTGGGCGCGAACCTCAAAGTCGCCCACACTCGTTCGCGTCGAAGCTTCGCCTCGGGCAGCGTCACTCGGTTCGAGCACGGTTCCGCGGACGCCCACTGCGGTGCCGTTTTCCACGATTATGTCGTCTACTCGGTGCCGGAACGCGAACTCGACAAAGCCGTCACGTTCCCCTTGTAGGACTGGTTCTTCGAAGATCCGGACCACTTCGGGTCCTGTTCCCCAGGTGAGGTGGAACCGCGGTACTGAGTTGCCGTGCCCGTCTGCTGAGCCGCCGCCGCGTTCTGCCCAGCCGACGACAGGGGTGAAGCGCAATCCGAGGTCATGCAGGTAGGGGCGTTTGATGGTGGCGGCGAATTCGACGTATGCCTCGGCCCATTGTTTGCCCCAGTGGTCATCGCGGGGGCGATCGAACTGGGCTGATCCCATCCAGTCTTGCAGCGCTAGGTCGTAGGAGTCTTTAATTCCGAGTCGCCGCTGCTCTGGTGAGTCCACGAGGAACAGTCCACCTAGTGACCAGAATGCTTGTCCGCCGAGATTGTCGCGGTTTTCTTGATCAACGATGATGACTCGTTTTTTGGCTTTGACTAGTTCGTGGGCGGCGACGAGTCCGGCGAGCCCGGAGCCGACGATGATGACGTCGTAATTGGGGGTCATGTTTATCCTCGGATCGGTTCTGAATACGCCAGGACTACGTGGGTGAAGAGGGCTGTGCGGCGCTGCTGCACGGCGGGATTGTCAGGTTCGATAAGGCACTGGACAGTGGTGCCGTCGTGTACGGCGACGAGTGCGTGGCCGAAGGCTACCGGGTCGGCTACGTGTCGGCCGAGGGCATGAAGCGCTGTGGTCAATAGTGGGGTGACGGCAGCGATGATGGCGTCCTCGCGGGCGGCCATGATCGTGTGAAGTGGGGGGTTGCGCAGGGCGTATGCGGTGAACTCTGCGGTTATTCGGAACCACTTGTCATCGACGGGGATTGCGTGGAGTACTTGTTCAACGACGTTTTCAACACTTGTCGCGTTGGTGATGCTGGCAGCTAGCAGGTTCTCAACGTCGGCGAGCATGGTGGCGGCTCGTTCTTCCCACATGGCGAGGAAGAGCTCATCGAGTGACGTGAAGTTTGAGTAGAAGGCGCCGCGCGTGAATCCGGCGTGGCTGCACACCTTTTCTACTGTTGCTCGGCCAAATCCTTCGTTGGCGAAGACGTCGAACGCTGCCTTGATTAGGTCTGAGCGCGTGTTCTGTCTGCTGCGCGTTGTTCTCACTCGATCCACGATACACAAATGTATTCAATACGGAAACGTATTGAGAAAGTCATTGTTCAGACCCGCTGCGCGTTGTGTGCACAAACTTGCAGAATTTCGGTCGCTGAACCGCGAGTTTGTGCACACGACCGACGTCAATTACTACAGCGATAAATGCGTTCAGCCGAGTTGGTGGGCAAGGGCTTCGATGAGCGGAATGACGCGCGCTTCAATTCGGCGGCTGAGCACAATTTCGGTGCGAGTGCGGACAACCCCAGGGGTGGCGATAATGCGTTGGATTACGCGCTCAAGCTCGAGATTGTCCTTCGCCACTACATGGCACAAGAGGTCGCCTTCGCCCGCGATGGAATCCGCCGCAATGATCTCCGGGATGGCCGCCAGCAGCCGACTTGTCGTGTCGAGTTCTCCCTGCGCCAGATGGATGTGGATATAGGCGAGTCCGCCGAATCCCAGAGCTGTGGGGGAGATGCGTGGCGCATAGCTCGCGATAACGCCCGCACGTTGGAGCTTGTCGATGCGCGCTTGCGCTGTGCCGCGTGCAATGCCGAGTTGGCGAGCGTACTCGCGAACCCCCGCTCGTGGCTGCTCGACCATGAGCCGCAAGATGGTGAGGTCAAGTTTGTCGAATGAAGTGCTCATGTTCCCCTCCGTTCGCGCGTGTGGCCGCGCGGCACGTGGTCACCTGGCCTACTGGGAAGTGATCGCCATCACACCGATTGGGCCATTGGCGCAATTCTAGGCACATCACTTGCGGCCGATTCGCTAAATGCGGATAAATGGTAGACACATGGACATTTATGAGCCAGATCACACCATTTCTGGTTTAGTGCCCGCACCACACCCAGTGCAGGCAACCTCAGGAGGTGCCACAATGACCACATCTGAAGCTGCCCACGGGTCGCAGACGCACAAAGCAACCCAAAAACAGGGCTTCTACCTCGACGAACGGTATGAGCGCGAAGACGGCGTCGTCTACCTCACCGGCATCCAAGCGCTAGTTCGGATGCTGCTTGACCGTGCGCGGCAAGACCGTCGCACAGGCCTTAACACCGCTACCTTCGTGTCAGGCTATGAAGGATCGCCTCTGGCTGGGTACGACCTCGAACTCATGAAGCAGAAGCGACTCCTCGACAACTGGTCCATTTCGCTGCAGCCGGGGCTAAATGAGGAATACGGTGCCACCGCGGTTATGGGTAGCCAACTCGCAGGGCACGTTGGCACCATGAGCGACATCGATGGCGTGACCGGAATCTGGTACGGCAAAGCGCCCGGACTAGACCGCGCAGCGGATGCGCTTCGGCACGCGAACATGATGGGCACCGGACCAAACGGGGGCGCCGTCGCCATTGTGGGCGATGACCCAGGCGCAAAATCGTCGACTATTGCCTCCGCGTCAGAAGCGATGCTAGCCGACCTCAACATCCCTACCTTGTACCCGGCGGATAGCCAAGAAGTGGTCGAATACGGGATTCACGCCCAGTACCTTTCCCGGTTTAGTGGCACCTGGGCGGCGCTCAAGATCGTCACCGCAGTAGCCGACGGGGCGAGCACGGTGCACGTCCACCCGCACATGTCGGCCCCCATCATGGGGCACGCCAAGCCCAGCAACCACACCCCATCCGGCGTCGTGCTGGGAAAGACCCTGGTCGCGTTGGAGCGGTCCCTCCACGAGACGCGCCTGCCACGGGCCCTTGAATATGCCCGCAACAACGGCCTCAACACGATTACGCGCAGCGGAGCCGACGACACGATCGGCATCGTCACCTCGGGTAAGACATACCTCGACCTCCGCAGTGCGCTGAGGACACTTGGCCTCGACGACACCGCCATGAAGCAATACGGCATCCGGCTACTGAAGCTCGGAATGGTGTGGCCGCTCGAACCACGGATCGTGGAACGCTTCGCCGATGGCCTTGAGGAAATCATCGTGATTGAAGAAAAGCATGACTTCCTCGAAACTGCCGTCCGCAATGTGCTTTACGGTCGCCGCAATCCGCCGCGCATTGTCGGCCGACGAGCCGCCGACGGCTCCGTGCTGTTCCCCGTTACTGGTGAACTCGACATCGACTCCGTGACAAAAGGACTAGCCAAGGCGCTGTCACCGCGAGGAATCGACACCGTGCGCAGCTGGATGCACCGCCCCCGCACCCACCGCTTGTCACTTCCGCTCGCCGTCCGTAGCCCGTACTTCTGCTCCGGGTGCCCCCACAATTCCTCCACCAAAGTCAACGAAGGAACACTGGTGGGCGGCGGAATCGGCTGCCACGCCATGGTCCTCATCATGGACGAAAAACAAGTTGGAAACGTCATGGGCACCACCCAGATGGGTGGAGAAGGTGTCCAATGGATCGGAATGGCCCCGTACCTCAAGGAACGCCACATCGTGCAAAACCTTGGCGACGGAACCTTCCTCCATTCCGGGTCACTTGCCATCCGGGCAGCGATCGCAGCGAAGGTCAACATCACCTACAAACTGCTGGCCAACAGTGCCGTCGCTATGACGGGCGGGCAGCAACCAGTCGGTGACATGCCCGTCGAGCAAATGGCACAAATTTTGCACGACGAGGGCGTCCGCAAGATCATCATCACGAGCGAGAATCCCTCACGTTTGCGTCGCGCAGCGTTGCCCAAGGGGGTCGAGGTCCGCGACCGGGATGAGCTGCTCCAGGTGCAAAAAGAACTGGCCCAAATCCCCGGCGTCACGGTGCTCATCCATGACCAAGAATGCGCCGCACAGAAACGCCGCAAGCGCAAGCGCGGAAAGCTAGCCACCCCGACCACAAAAGTCATGATCAACGAACGGATCTGCGAAGGTTGTGGTGACTGTGGTGAGAAGTCCAACTGCCTGTCCGTTCAACCTGTCGACACGGAGTTTGGGCGGAAAACCCGCATCAACCAGTCATCGTGCAACCTTGACTACTCGTGCCTGCAAGGCGACTGCCCCTCCTTCATGACCGTAGAACCTGGCGGCAAAAAGGATCACCATGACCCTGCGCCGCTGAGCCTCGACGACCTCCCGGACCCTCAGTACGTTTCCGGCAGGGACGAGTTCGACATGCGCATCATGGGTATCGGCGGAACCGGAGTGGTGACAGTGAGCCAAGTACTCGCTATGGCATCAGTCATCGACGGCCACGCAGTCCGCACGTTAGACCAAACAGGACTAGCGCAAAAAGGTGGCGCTGTCGTTGCCGACATAAAAATGACCGACAACACCGAACAGTTGTCGGCCAAGGTAGGGGAGGGTGCATGTGACCTCTATCTGGGGTGCGATGCCCTTGTAGCCACAGATCCCGGCAATCTCACGGTGGCAAACCCACAAAAGACAATCGCGGTTGTTTCCACCGCTCACGTGGCAACCGGAGCGATGGTCACCAGCACGGACGTGAGCTATCCCGATGACGGCGCCATTCACGCTGCCATCGACGAAGTGACAAAGAAGGTGCACTACCTCAATGCAGCTGACATTGCTCACCGGCTTTTCGGCGACGAACAATACGCCAACATGATCCTGGTCGGCGCCGCAATTCAAACCGGAGTGCTCCCTCTGTCAGAATCAGCGATTGAGCAGGCAATCGTCCTTAACGGTGTTGCTGTCGAGAGGAATATTCAAGCGCTCCGCCGCGGTCGTCAATCAGTGGCCGACCCTGAGGCCCTCGGGAAAATTCTCGTCCCAGAAAAAACCACACCAGCAATCAGTGCGCGCGCCAGAGCGTTCGGCGAACTCATCGGGCTACCCGCTTCGTCAGATGCAATCGACCTGCGGATTGATGAACTCATCGCGTACCAAGATGAGAAATACGCACTCCGCTACGTCAGTGCGCTAGTCGATACCTATAGGGCGGAGAACGAAGCGAAACCAGGATCAACCGAAGTCACCGAAGCTGTCGCTTGGGGCCTGCACAAACTGATGGCCTACAAGGACGAATATGAAGTGGCACGACTCGCCCTTGATCCACGGGTCGCGCAGGACGTCAAGGATGCATTCGGGCCCGACGCCAAGGTAAGCCACAAACTTCATCCACCAGCGCTGCGCGCGCTAGGTATGAAGAAGAAGATCACCTTGGGTAGTTGGTTTGATCCAGCATTCCGGGGCCTGCGGAGCATGAAGCGTGTGCGGGGCACCAAGCTTGATCCGTTTGGTCACACCACGATGCGGCAGACTGAGCGCCAACTCATCGGTGAGTACATCGACGCCATGCGCACCATTAGCGCGACGTTGTCCGAATCCAACATTCCTGGCGCTGTGGAGACTGCAAAACTGCCAGATATGGTTCGCGGCTACGAAGACATCAAACTGCGCAACATTGATAAATATCGTGCTGAACTCACGAAACGGCTAAGCGCCTGGACGTGAGTAACGCGCGCCGAGAAACTGGGCAAAATTCACCAATGTGACCAGTAACACTCGGTAACTGCTCAACGATTTAACTAGTGCACGGGCACTTCAACGGCGAAGTGCCCGGCTTCATCCTCGGGGGTGTCGCCATGTTTCATCGCTACGTTGGTGAACGCACAATCACGATTGGGTCAGGCATTATCGCTTTTCTTCTCACCACTGTGTGCGCCTGCTTTGCGGCAACGCACGCCCCTGAATGCGACAGGGTCACCGCGTGGAAGTAAACAATTCGACTGCCACGAGACACATCGTCGTTCACTTGCGTTCATCATCTGTTGGCGAGCATCAGTCACGCTCCCTGAGTGACTTCGACGACGGAACGAGTGCTGCCCGAGACGGGGAAGCGTGGGTTCTGGGGCCGACCCTGGCGTGACTACGCAATATTCCTTGCGCTCGCTGGCCCCAACCTCATCCTTCTAGCGGTATTCACGTACCGGCCCCTTGCCGACAACATTCGACTGTCGTTTTTCGATTGGAACCTCGCCTCACCGATTGCGACGTTCATCGGTTTCGACAACTACATCGAATGGTTTGGCCGAGCGGATTCGTGGCAAATCGTCCGCAATACAGTGATATTCACTGGGTTCACAGTCGTCGGTTCGATGGCGTTGGGACTTGCGTTAGCACTTCTTCTTGACCAGCAACTCAAGGGCCGAAACCTCGTGAGGTCGGCCATCTTTGCGCCGTTTGTCATCTCTGGCGCTGCGATCGGAATCGCGTTCCAATTCGTTTTCGACCCAAATTTCGGACTCATCCAAGACTTGGTGCGGCGTACATCAGGTGTCCTCGAGATCGTAGGGCTCAGCGTCACAGTTCCCGACTTCTATCAGAACCCGAACTGGGCACTATTTATGGTGACGGTGACGTTCATTTGGAAGAACCTCGGCTATACCTTCGTGATCTACCTCGCCGCGCTGCAAGGGGTGCGAAAGGACCTGACAGAAGCCGCCCAGATCGACGGGGCGAGCAGTTGGACACGCTTCCGGCGTGTCCTCATGCCCCAACTGCGTCCGAGCACATACTTCCTGTCCATCACTGTCCTGCTGTCGTCGGTGCAGGTATTCGACATCATCAACGTCATGACCCGCGGTGGGCCGCTCGGTACGGGCACGACGACGATGGTCTACCAGGTGTATCAAGAATCGTTCGTCAATTTTCGGGCCGGTTACGGTGCCACAGTGGCGACCCTGATGTTCCTGGCGTTGCTCATTCTCACAGTTGTTCAGGTACGGATGATGGACAGAGGGCGTGAACAGTGATGGCGACGATCACCGAATCTAAGAAACCACGCTTCAATGGCCGCAAAGCCTGGGGTTATGTAGCGATGCTCATTGTGCTTCTCATCATTGGGTTGCCGCTGTATTGGATCGTCGTCACGTCCTTCAAAGAACGCCCCGACATCTACGTTCAACCCGTGACCTGGTGGCCTACGGTTTTTCACCCACAGAACTATTCAGATGTCACCAACATCGTGCCGTTCACGACTTTTCTGCGGAACTCCATCATTATCACCAGCATTCTTGCCGTGGTGAAGTTCACGCTCGGAATCTTGTCGGCGTATGGCCTTGTGTTCTTGCGGTTCCCCGGTAAGAACCTCGTGTTTCTCACCGTCATCGCAGCCCTGATGGTGCCGAATCAAATTACGGTCATCTCCAACTACGCACTGGTCGCGGAATGGGGTTGGCGCAACACATTCCAGGGCATCATCCTTCCGCTCGCAGGGGTAGCCTTCGGGACATTCCTCATGCGCAACCACTTCCTGTCAATCCCCGCGGAAATCATCGAGGCTGCGCGCATGGACGGCGCGGGTCACCTCAAACTGTTGTGGCGCGTAGTCCTGCCCATCTCAGGGCCCACCATGGTGGCATTCGCGACGATCGTCATCGTGAATGAATGGAACGAATACCTCTGGCCGTTCCTGATGTCTGATGATCACCGCGTCGCACCGCTACCAGTTGGGTTGACGCTGCTACAAAACAACGAAGGCCTCACCAACTGGGGTGCGGTGATGGCAGGCACGATCCTTGCGATGTTGCCGATCCTCATCGTGTTCCTGTTGCTGCAAAAGCACATGATCAAAGGATTGACCTCCGGGGCAGTCAAGGGCTGACACCGCTTAGTCGTCAGCGAAGTTCACCACCGACACGAAAAGGACTACGTCATGACCGGATTAAATCGTCGACATTTTTTGGGGCTTGCTGGAACGGCAGCGGCAGCCGCGGCATTAACCGCATGCGCAGGAACGGGCGGTGGATCAAGTGCAGGAGGCTCGGCGAACCGCATTACTTTCTGGTCCAACCACCCCGGCACCTCGCGCGATGTGGAGTTGGAGTTGATTCGCCGATTTGAACAAGCCAACCCAGACATCACGGTGCAACTCATCAGTTCTGGCAAGAACTACGAAGAAGTGGCGCAAAAGTTCAACGCGGCACTCACCGGCGGTGACCTCCCAGATGTGGTGGTGCTGTCTGATGTTTGGTGGTTCAACTACGCGCTGAACGAGACGATCGAGCCGCTGGACTCACACTTCTCCGCAGCAGGGGTCGACGCAAACGACTATGTCGACTCGCTCCTCGCCGACTATCTGTTTGATGGCAATCACTTCGCGCTACCCTATGCCCGCTCAACACCGTTGTTCTACTACAACAAAGACCTGTGGCAGACCGTCGGACTGCCGGACCGCGGGCCTGACAGTTGGGCCGAATTTGGTGAATGGGCGCCCGAGTTGCAGCAGGCAATCGGTGGCGGCAAGTTCGCGCACAGCTGGGCTAACGCAAATGAGTACCTTGCATGGATGTTCCAAGGCCCGAACTGGACGTTTGGGGGATCCTACTCGGATGAATGGGACCTGAAACTCACGGACGACCGCACCATCGAAGCGGCCAACTGGCTGCGGGACCAAGTCCACTCCGCGCGCTATGCCAACGTGTCGGCCGACCACGTCAACGACTTCGCAGCAGGGCTGAGCGGATCGATCATCGCCTCGACAGGCGACCTTTCGACGATCTCCGCGACTTCCACAACATTTGATTTTGGTACGGCCTTTCTGCCCCGCACGTCTGAACCTGGTTGCCCCACAGGAGGAGCCGGGCTTGCGATTCCTTCGCGCATTTCAGACGAGCGCAAAGAAAACGCATTGCGTTTCATCGAGTTCATCACCAACGCCGAAAACACCGCGTACTTCGCGCAAAACGTCGGCTACATGCCGGTGCGGAAATCCGCCGTGGAAACAGCCGAGTACGCACAATTTCTGCGCGATAACCCGAACTCCCGCACCGCAGTGGACCAGCTCGCCTTCACCGGACCGCAGGACTACGCCCGCGTATTCGTACCAGGTGCAGATCGGATCCTCGGTACAGGGTTCGAGCGCATTGCACTACAAAACGCAGAGGTTGAGCCAACATTCGCGGACGTGCAAAACCAACTGCAGCAGATCATCGACCGCCAGATCACCCCGAAACTTCCGCGCTAAAAATATAAGGAGCACCTATGGCGGGCATTCGCCTCGACAACGTCACACACCGCTACCCAGGTAGCGACATCGCCGCCGTGGACGCATTGAGTCTCACAATCGACGACGGTGAGTTTCTAGTACTCGTCGGACCGTCAGGGTGTGGCAAGTCGACAACACTGCGGATGCTCGCCGGACTCGAATCCGTCGAAGGCGGCGCAATACACATAGGGGACACCAACGTCACCCACCTGCCGCCAACAAAACGTGACGTCGCGATGGTATTCCAGAGCTACGCGCTCTATCCCAACATGACGGTCGAAGAGAATATGGAATTCGCTCTTCGCAACGCCGGGGTGGCGAAAGCGGAACGCAAGACAAAAGTCGCCGAGGCCGCACGCATGCTGGATCTTGAGGCGTTGTTGGATCGCAAACCGGCCCGACTCTCAGGTGGGCAGCGGCAGAGGGTCGCGATGGGGCGGGCGATCGTCCGGCACCCCAAGGTTTTCTGCATGGATGAACCACTGTCCAACCTCGACGCGAAACTGCGAGTCAGCACACGGTCCCAAATCGCATCGCTGCAACGACGGCTTGGCGTGACGACCGTATACGTCACCCACGACCAGGTTGAGGCGATGACAATGGGGGACCGGGTCGCCGTACTAAACGGTGGGAAGCTGCAACAGGTAGCGTCCCCACGCGACTTATACGACGACCCTGACAATGCGTTCGTAGCAGAGTTCATTGGTTCACCCGCCATGAACCTCATTACTGCCTCGGTCGAAGACGGACGAGCGATTATTGGCGGATTGCGTATCCGCATCCCGCGCACGGTTCAGCAGAAGCTAGAAGGCAACTCCGTAGTGGTTGGTATTCGCCCCGAGGCGTTTGACCTAGCTACAGAGGACGACTCAGTGGCAATGCGGGTGGTGTTGCACGAGGAGCTCGGGTCGGAGGGATTCGCCTACGGTGTGGCCACCAACGGTGACGGCTGGACAAGCAAATCCGGGCAGCTCGTCATGCGGTTGGAAGCACGAACCCCAGTGAGGCTCGGCGAGGTGCTCCGAGCCCGCCCGAACGAACGTGAAGTGTTGTTCTTCGAGCCCAGCACGGGCATGCGATTGCGAAGCTGAACTGGAGGAAAGGCCTGGTGAAGTCCGGGCAAAAAGCAAAGCCCCCGCCCAGATGAACTGGACGGGGGCTTCTCAAGTGCGCCATCAGGGACTTGAACCCCGAACCCGCTGATTAAGAGTCAGCTGCTCTGCCAATTGAGCTAATGGCGCGTGCGCTTGCTGCGAGAAAACATTAACAGGTTCGTCGCTCAATCGGAAATCCGCAGTTTCGTACAGGTGCGCTTCCTCTTTATGAAAGGGTGTTACTTAACTCACCTCGGCATGATGAATCATGTCGACTACCGCATACTTTTCATAGTCAAACTATCGCGGGCGGGGGTCTTTCATGGCAATCACGGTGCCGAAAAAGCACAGGCAGCGTTGGGCGGTTGCCGCAACATTCGCAGCAGGAGCATTGTTCCTCACTACTGCGTGCACGATCCCCGTAAGCGATGAGCCTCCAGCGCCAGTGGCCCCAGCGATCAGTCTGTCCGAACCCGACGGGAAACAAGGCACAGACCCAATCGAGCCATTCAGCGTCACCGTCGACAACGGAACCATCACCACCGCCACCCTGACTAACCCAGAGGGCAAGGTCGTCGAATCTGAAATGTCCGCCGACCGCACGTCGTGGGCCACAGCAGAAGTCCTCGGCTATGGGCGCACCTACACCCTCGAAGTTGAAGCTACCGGCCCAGGCGGAACAACCCAGACAACAAGTCAATTCACCACACTCACGCCGTCCAACCTCACCATGCCGTACCTCATGCCCTGGGACGGAGCAGTAGTAGGCATCGGCCAACCGGTCGCCGTGCAATTCGACGAACCGATACCGGACCGCGAACGCGCACAAGAACTCATCACCATCACCACCGAACCCACCGTAGAAGGTGCCTTCTACTGGGTGAGTAACAGGGAAGTTCGATGGCGACCCGAAGAATACTGGGCACCCGGCACAACCATCACAGTCGACGTGGACGTCTACGGCCGCGACCTCGGTGACGGACTCTTCGGCGAAGCAAATCGAAATGTCACCTTCACCATCGGCGACGCCGTCATCGCTACCGCCGATGACCTGACCAAAACGATCTCTGTCGCCGTCAACGGCGAAGTTGTGTACACCATGCCAACCTCGTTCGGAAAAGCTCGCACGCCCACACCCAACGGCACCTACATCATCGGCGACCGACAACGGTCAATGATCATGGATTCTTCCACCTACGGCGTACCTGTGAGCTCATCTGACGGCTACCGCACCCGCGTCGAATGGGCCACACGCATGTCCTACAGCGGCATCTTCGTTCACTCCGCCCCATGGTCACTGGGCGACCAGGGATACCGCAACGTCAGCGCAGGATGCTTGAACGTCAGCCCCGCCAACGCGCAGTGGTTCTACAACAACACCAAACCTGGCGACCTCGTCATAGTCCGCAACACCGTAGGCGGCACCCTGTCGGGCATCGACGGGCTTGGCGACTGGAACATCCCCTGGGAGACATGGAAGGCGGGCAACGCCAACTCCGGGGTTGCCTAAAGGTACTGAATCTCCCAACAGCCAGCCAGAACGCTGCGATCGCTGCGTGAAATTCATTCGGAGTACCCACGCCGCGCCCTGGCTACGACGCTGAGGCGCCAGCGTTCGCGACTGGTTGCTCGATCCCGGTGATCGGAGGCATGCGGACAACTTGTCCTGCGTATGCAAGTCCGGCGCCAAATCCCACCAGGAGCGCCGTGTCGCCGGGACGTGCCGCCCCGGTGCGCAGGAGTTCCTCCATAGCCATCGGGATAGAGGCTGCGCTCGTGTTTCCGGTTTCCACAATGTCGCGTGCCACGCTGACTGAATCCGGGAGTGCGAGGACTTTGACGAGCGCATCAATGATGCGGCTGTTGGCTTGGTGCGGCACAAACGCGTCGAGGTCTGCGACGGTTACGCCGGCAACATCTAAAGCGTCGCGGCAGGCCGTCTCCAGGAAGGTGACCGCCCACCGGAACACCGCCCGGCCATCCATCCGGATATACGGGCGAACCGTGGTTCCGCCGGTCGATTCCGCTTTGGCAACCTCAGCGAAGTACTCCTGAAAGTCTTTGTCCTGGCGGATTGCCGCGGATTGGCTTCCGTCTGATCCCCAAGCGACCGGGCCAATCCCTTCCGTCGTGGACGGGCCGACGATGGCTGCACCCGCACCATCCGCGAAGATGAACGCGCAGGTGCGATCGGTAGGTTCGAGGAGGTCGGTGAGGCGTTCCACCCCAATAACTAGGACATGGCGCGCCTGCCCGTCACGAACCAAGCTCGCGGCGTTAGCCAGCGCATAGCAGAACCCAGCGCATCCAGCGGACACGTCGTACGCGGGGGTGTTGTGCATGCCGAGTTTGGTGGCGACGATAGCCCCAGCGGATGGGCCGAGAACCATCAGTGATGATGTGGCGAGGACAACCGTGTCCACGTCGCTGGCCGTGATACCGGCGGCAGTCATAGCGTCCTTTGCTGCCGCAACGCTCATGGCGACGATTGTTTCATCGGGATCGGCCCACCCACGTGCGGCAATCCCTGATCGCGTTTTGATCCATTCGTCCGATGACTCGATTGCGTCGACGATTTCCGAGTTGGGAACCGAGCGGCGTGGCCGGTACACGCCCAACCCGAGAATTGCGGCGTGCTCAGTACGGCTTGCCGTTGAGATCTGAGTAGGCATAATCACCCTCCACTTGTGTACCGATCGGTTCACATCATCTAACATGAACCGATCAGTACATGCAAGGGTGTAGGAGGGGTCAATGACAGCGGGACCGCGTGCCCGGTTGATCGCGAGCACAATTGCAGCGGTACAGGAACTCGGCGTGAGCGCAGCAGGCCTGAATGAGCTGCTTAAACGCAGCAACGCATCGCGCAACTCGCTGTACCAACACTTTCCTGCGGGCAAGGGGGAGTTGGTGGAAACCGCTGCGCGGATTGTGTCGCGCGTCGTGGATTCCCACCTCAGCCGGATGGCCGATCGGCTGGCGACCGCGCCTGACCTCGATGGCTGGTTAGACGAGTTGGTGGCATTTTGGCGCGATCCGCTCGAATCCAGTGAGTACCGGGCAGGTTCGTTCATGATGTCGGCAGCGCTGGACCAGGTGAACCCGGGAGTACAGGCGGCAGCGGGTAGGGCATTCACTGCCTGGGTATCGCGCCTCACTGAGGGATTTACCCAGCTTGGGTTGGATCCAGCGACGGCGACGTCTGTGGCGGGGTTCGTACTTTCGGCGATTGAAGGTGCCATCGTCCAAAGCCGGGCCTGCAAGTCCCGTCAGCCATTCGACGACGCCACCGCCCAGCTCGCTGTGCTGCTCCGCGGTCACCTCGCATCGGTACCGCAAACGACGTGAGTGTCTCTGTCAACCGTGGATTCCAGGTCGGAACCGAAATCATGAACCCGCCTTCGTATCCCCGCGTAACAGAGGTAGTCGCGATCTCAGAGGCGTCAGCAGGTGCTGTTACGAGGATATCGAAGTCAGGATTGGGGCTGAGGATCTGCTCGGCGGTAGCATTTCTGACTGGCTGAGGGGTTGTTGCTGTGCCTAATCCGTTTCGCAAACAGTTCCGCGACGACATGTGTGAAGCGGACGTCTAAGTCGACGCGTTGGCGAGGGTATAGAACGCCCATAACAACCATTGGACCCGAACCGCGACAAAAAAACTCTGGCCCGGATCTACAAAAGTAGATCCGGGCCAGAGCTATAAGGGTGAACGACGGGGCTCGAACCCGCGACATCTGGGATCACAACCCAGTGCTCTACCAGCTGAGCTACGCCCACCACGGTCACCAGCGTCGGACGGCTACCTACTTGAGGTATGTCCGCGTTGGCCTTTCCGATGATAGCGTGACTAGCGCGGGTTTGCCGAATCGGGGGTGCGGACAACCGGTCTACCAGCCTGAATGTCCTTGACTACCTGAGTGATATCTCCGTTGCTGGGCCCTGGTGCTGGCACGAATGCGGTGTGCCGGTAGTAGCTGAGTTCGAGGATCGACTCTTTGATGTCGGCTAGTGCCCGGTGAGCGAGGCCCTTTTCTGGCTGGCCGTAATACACCTTGGGGAACCACCGGCGGCACAGCTCTTTGATGGAACTCACGTCAATCATGCGGTAGTGCAGGTATGAATCGAGTTCTGGCATGTCGCGCGCGAGAAAACCGCGGTCGGTGGCGATGGAGTTACCTGCTAGCGGTGCAGTGTTGGGTGTGGGCACGTATTTGCGGATGTAATCCAATACAAGCTTCTCAGCCTCGGCAATGCTCACTGTTGACTTGCGGACCTCTTCGGTGAGTCCTGAGTTGCGGTGCATTTCAGTCACCACCGGAGGCATGTTCGCCAACGCCTCGTCGTCGGCGTGGATGACGATGTCAACGCCGTCGCCGAGGATGTTGAGGTCTTTGTCTGTGACCAGAGCTGCGATTTCAATGAGCTTGTCTGAGCCCAGGTCGAGCCCAGTCATTTCGCAGTCGATCCATACGAGTCTGTCTTGCACGTCATTCACACCATTCAGCATGTCACGGCGGCGGTGCTTTCCGGCACAAGCCGTTGGCACCGCCGCCGTCACAGTTTGTCTACTCTTCGGTTTTGGCCTCAGTGGAATCGGGTAGGTCGCGGGGGACTACCTTGCCTGTGGCATTGCGTGGAAGTTCTTTGAGGAACACCACATCGCGCGGCACGCTGAAGCGGGCAAGTTTTTCTTTCACTTCAGCTTTGATGGCGTCGACAGTGAGGCCTTTGCCTGCTTTATCGTCTTTGCGGACGACGTATGCGGCGAGACGTTTGCCGAACTTTTCGTCGTCGACACCAACTACCGTTGCCTCGAGGACGCCGGGCATTTCGCTGAGGACGTTTTCGACCTCGCGTGGGTAGACATTTTCGCCGCCGGACACGATCATGTCGTCGGATCGGCCGTCGATGAACAGCAGTCCATCGCTGTTGAAGTGGCCTAGGTCGCCGGTGGACATGAGGTTGTCGTGGACCTTGGTGTCGGCGCCTTCACGGGTGTAGCCCTCAAAGATCATGCCGTTTCCAACGAACACGTTGCCGACGGTGTCGGTGGGCACTTCGTTGCCGTCGTCATCAAGAATCTTGATGGTGGTCCCGAGTGGTGCCCGGCCTGCGGTCGTTGGGTGTTCCGTCATCTCGTCCGGTGTGGCGATGGCCGCCCAGCTGACTTCGGTGGAGCCGTACAAGTTGTACAGGACGGGTCCGAGCTCGCTCAGGGTGCGCTTGACCAGTGCTGTGGGGATAGCTGATCCGCTGGCTGCCACGACGCGGAGCGCGGAGAGGTCATACGAACGCTCGTCCTCTGGCAGGTCAATGATGCGCTGCAACATTGTGGGCACGAGGAACAGTGATGCGGTTTTGTGTTCAGATACGAGGCGCACAGTGTCTGCGGGACTGAATTTGCGCTGCATAACAAGTGTGGAACGCAGAGCAAGGTTGATTTGAACTGTGGCAAAACCCCACGTGTGGAAGATCGGTGCGGCAATAAATGACCGCTCGCAACTCTTGAGTGGGAACCGTGACAGCAATGCTGACGCGGGCATCCAACTGCGTGGCTCTGGTCGGCGCGCGCCCTTCGGTGTTCCTGTGGTGCCGGACGTGAGCACAATCGTCTTGCCGCGACGCGGACGGCGCGCAAGCTTTCCGTCATCGCTGCCTGCCGCAGGGGCTTCGGCGATGAGGTCGTCGAGGGTGGTCCAGCCGTCGCGAAGAACGGATTTGTCTGTGTCGATCCACGAGACTGCAACACGCGACGTAGCGAAGTCGTCGGCAAGAAGTTCGATGAACTCCTCGTCGATAAACAGCCACGTGAGCTTCTGCTCCTCGATGACTGAAGCGAGCTGACCTGCTGATGCGCCCGTGTTGAGCATGACGAGGTCGGTGCCTAGGCGAGCTGAAGCGCCGATTGTTTGCAAAAACCCGCGGTGGTTTCGGGCGAGAATGCCGAGGCGCTCTTTTTCCTTGACACCCTCCGCTGAGAGGCTTCGAGCCAATGCGTCTGCGCTGTCGTTGAGTTCGCCATACGTGATGGTGCCGGCGTCATCGATGACCGCAAGGTGGTCGGGGTTGCGCTTGGCGGCGAACGCAATCAATCCGCCTGGGGTGAAGTCGAGGCGATACCACGCTGCGGCGACTTTGCCGAGGCGGTCGGGCCGCATTGGGCCCACAATTCCCGCTTTAGTGATGGGCACAAGTCCTTTGACAAGGTCTAGCGCTTCGGACATGGAAACCATGAATGAACCTTTCACTCTCCGCCGAGCTTCTTATAAATGCTGCCCACGATGGGGGCCATCACACCACGCGGACTGTATTGGCCAGCCGCAGACATTGCCTTACTGAGGACACCGGGCACTACGCGCATCTTGTTTCGGAACAATCCATCGATGGAAAGGCGTGCAGTGTATTTGGTGTCAATCCACAAAAAGTCGGGAACGACGCGGTCCACGAGCGACGCATCTTCGGGTTCCGGTGCGTCTAGCCGCACGGGACCGGGAGCCAGCAGGGTTACGTGAATTCCCCGCGACTTCACCTCGCCCCGTAGGGACTCCGAAAACGAGTTCACGAACGCTTTGGTAGCCGCATAGGTGGCGTTGTTCGGGATTGGCATATTTCCGGCTGCCGAGCCCGTCATCAAAATGCCGCCACCGCCGCGCTCCACCATGCCAGGCAGAGCGGCGAGTGCGAGGTCGTGCACCGACACGGCGTTCAGATCCACAATGAATCGTTCGTAGTCTGGATCGAGGCGCTCCAGTGGCCCGAAGGTGGCGATACCAGCGTTGAGGCACAGGATTGCCACATTCTTGCTGGAAAGCTCATCTGCCAATGGTTTGCGCTGTTCGCGGTCTGCGAGGTCGATGCCACGGACCTCTACAGTGACTCCGTATTTGTCGTGTAGTCGCGTTGCGATGCCCTCTAGCACCTCGACACGGCGCGCGACAATAATTAGGTTGTAGCCCCGTGCTGCGAGATCTTCAGCAAGGGCGGTCCCAATGCCGGACGACGCACCAGTAACAACAGCAACATTTTCTGCGGTGGGATGCGGAACTGCCATGCGCTGATCGTACTGTGCGTACTTGGTTTATGAGGCATCAGCGGGTGTTGGCGGCTGGCACCAGCCTCTATGGCGTCAGCATCACTTTGATGGCGGTGCGTTCATCCATCGCGGTGTAGGCGCTGCTCACGTCGTTGAGCGACATTTCTGTGTCGAAGACTCGACCGGGGTTAAGCGTGCCGTCCATGACGTCGGGAAGAAGCTCACGAATGTAGTCGCGAACCGGCGCCACTCCGCCTGAAACGCGCAGATTCTTGCTGAAGATGGCACCAACGGGAAGTTCAGGCGCACCTGCGGGGACGCCCACAAATCCGAGGTGTCCACCGGGGCGAAGTGAACTTAGGGCTTGCCCCATCGATCCTTTCGTCCCCACGCATTCGAGGGCACTGTCAGCGCCGATCCCTCCGAGGAGTTCCTTGACGTGTGCGACGCCCTCTTTGCCGCGCTCCGCCACGATGTCGGTGGCACCGAACTCGAGCGCCAACTTCTGCCGTGGTTCGTGACGCGACATCGCGATGATCCGCCCCGCACCAAGTCGTTTCGCTGCAAGAATCCCACACAAACCGACTGCACCATCGCCCACGACGACAACATTTGCGCCAGGCTTGACGCCCGCCATCAGGGCCGCGTGGTGGCCTGTTCCCATCACATCGGACAATGTCAACAGCGAGGCCAGCATGGTGTCATCGGGGTGGTCGTCGAGCGCAACTAGGGTGCCGTCGGCAAAGGGCACACGGATGTACTCAGATTGTGCGCCGCCGAGCTGCTCACCGCTCCGATTGAGGCCACCCCAAAAGCCGCCTTGCTCGCACGAGGTAAAGATCCCGTTGGTGCAATGCTGGCAAGTGCCGTCACTATCGCTGAATGGCGAGATGACAAAAGTGCCCGGCTTGAGCGCCACGTCCGTACCAGTGTCTTCGACGACGCCGATGAACTCGTGCCCGATGGGGTGCGGTTCGTCTGTGTGCTCGGTACCGCGATACGCCCACAGATCAGATCCGCAGACGCATGTGCGAATGATGCGGACGATGGCGTCTGTGGGGGCAATAATTGTGGGATCGGGAATTGTGTCTAGCCGTACGTCACCAGCTGCGTGAATGATCGTTGAGCGCATAGGCACCACGGTAGCCGCGCTTGGTGTCGGCGGCTACCGTGGTGTGTTTCCTACAGTGCGGCTGCGAGCTCTGTGCCCTGCCTGATGGCGCGCTTGGCGTCGATCTCGGCGGCCACGTCGGCGCCACCGATGATGTGAAGCGAAACGCCAGCCGCTCGAAGGTCGCTTTCTAGGTCGCGAACGGATTCTTGTCCAGCGCACAACACGACGGTGTCGACGTCGAGAACCTTGGGGTCTTTGCGTTCTTCGCCGAAGGAGATGTGCAGTCCGGCGTCATCAATGCGTTCGTAGTTGACTCCGGTGAGTTTGTTGACCTTCTTGCCCCGCAAGGCTGCAAGGTGAACCCATCCGGAAGTCTTTCCGAGAGACTTGCCGATCCGGCTTGTTTTGCGTTGTAGCAGGTAGACGTCACGTGGGGATGGTGACGGTTTGCCTTTGGTGACGTATCCGGGGTTGTCCTCGGCGTAGTCGACGCCCCACTCTTCCTTCCACTCCTCGAGGTTGAGTGATGGGCGTGTGCTGTGGGTGAGGAATTCTGACACGTCAATGCCGATGCCACCAGCGCCGATGACGGCGACCTTTTTGCCGACAGGCTTCTTGTCTTTCACGGCTTCTGCGTAGGTCAGTACCTTCGGGTGGTTAACACCCTCGATCGGTGGGACACGTGGGGTAACGCCGGTGGCGAGGATGACGTCGTCGAAGCCGCTGTCGATGAGTTCTTGTGCGGAGACCCGGGTGTTGAGGTGGAGAGTGATGCCTTTTACTTCAACCTGGCGCTTGTAATAGCGAATGGTCTCAGCGAACTCTTCCTTGCCTGGGATTTCCTTGGCGATGGCGAACTGCCCGCCGATTTCGGAGTCAGCTTCGAAGAGGTCAACATGGTGACCACGTTCTGCCAGGTTGACGGCGGCGGATAAGCCAGCAGGCCCCGCACCAACGACGGCTATCTTCTTGGCCCGCTTTGTAGGGAGCAGGTTCAATTCAGTTTCGCGTCCCGCACGGGGGTTGAGCAGACACGACACCTTTTTGTTGACGAAGGCATGGTCGAGGCAGGCCTGGTTGCAGGCGATGCACGTGTTGATCTCGTCCTCGCGCTGCTCAGCGGCCTTGTTCACCCAGTCTGGATCGGCAAGCATAGGGCGGGCCATCGAGATGAGCTGTGCGTCGCCGTCCGCGAGGATTTCCTCGGCCATCTCCGGCATGTTGATGCGGTTGGACGCGCACACGGGGATTCCGACGTACTTTTCAATTTTCGCGGTCACCTCGACGAATGCGCCGCGAGGAACGGACGTGACGATGGTAGGAACGCGCGCCTCGTGCCACCCAATGTCAGTGTTGATGATGTTGACGCCGGAGCTTTCCAGGTCTTTGGCTAGCCCGATGATTTCGTCAAATGTTTGGCCGTCGTCAACCAGGTCTGCCATCGAAAGCCGGAAGATGACGATGAAGTTCGTACCGACGGCTTCGCGGATAGCCTGACTGATCTCGACTGCGATGCGACGGCGGTTTTCTGGCGAACCGCCCCACTGGTCGGTGCGCTTGTTGGTGCGCTTGGCGAGGAACTGGTTGATGAAATAACCTTCACCGCCCATGATTTCGACGCCGTCATATCCGGCTTCTTGGGCGAGCTTGGCGCAGCGCGCGTAGTCGCGGATGGTCTTTTTGATCGCGATGGACGGCAATGCGATCGGTGTGAACGGGTTGATAGGTGACTTGATGCGCGACGCTGAGCCACTGAGTGGGTGGTAGCTGTAGCGGCCGCCGTGGAGGATCTGCAAGGCGATCTTGCCGCCAGCCTCGTGCACTGCCTTGGTGATCTTGCGGTGCTGTTTAGCTTCCTTTTTTGTCGAAAGCTTGCCCGCGAGGGGGTACAGGCTGCCTTGCAAGTTTGGGGAGTATCCGCCAGTGACGATCAAGGCGACGCCGCCGCGGGCGCGCTCGGCAAAGTACTCAGCGAGAGCGGGGATGTGCTTGGCGCGGTCCTCTAGACCGGTGTGCATCGAACCCATGATGACGCGGTTCTTCAACGTGGTGAAGCCAAGGTCGAGGGGTTCCATGAGGTGCGGATACTTCGGATGCTTGGTGGCGGGCTGTGCCATTTTCGATCACTTTCGTGTTGTTGTTTCCGCCCGGCGGGCTATGCCTGGCGGGGAGTTGAGTCGAGTGCGGTGAGGACTTCGTCGCACCAGGCCAAAAATGACTGGGCCTCGATAATCCCGGCGCGGAGGACGAGATGCTGGTGGAGGGGAGTGCCGGTAAGGGACGGGGCGTGCGCAAAATCTCGGTTCTCGATGTGGTGGTAAGTGTGTAGTCGCTGCTCCGCTAGCGTGCGGTGCCGTTTGAATTCGCACGCGAGGGCTGTGGTGTCGCCATAGGACGCGCCCCGGAGTTTTACTGCGAGCACACTGCGAAAGTTTGTGCCGTTGACAGGTTCGCTTATCCACGCGCGAAGCGCCTCTAGGCCTTCTGCGCTGGGACGATAAACAGTCTTGTCGGGGCGATCGTCCTGAGGGATTTGTTCACCTACCACCCAGTTGGACTCGGCCATCCGCTTCAGCGTCCGATAAATCTGCTGATGACTGGCCGTCCAAAAGTAGCCGATCGAGCGGTCGAAACGGCGTGCGAGTTCGTACCCAGAACCTGCGCGTTCCTGTAATGAGATGAGGATCGCGTGTTCGAGTGACATGAGCCAAGAATACCTATGCAACTAGTTTCATAGCAAGCATTGGGGCAAAATTCGCGAACCGCGTCACGAAAGGGCGCGCTGCAAAATCCCCATCATGTCGCCACTTCGAGTCACCAGAACCACAGAAAGGCGACGCTTGCTCGCACGAATCGCAGTGATTGCCTGATAAGCAGCGTCCTCGAGCGGCCACCCGTAGGCACCGCTCGACACCAGCGGAAACGACACAGTCGCCGCCCCAAGTTCATCGGCGACGCGCATACTCTCCAGATACGCCGATCGCAAAATATGAGAACGATCCTCGAACTGCGAAAACACGGGACCGACGGTGTGGATTACCCACCGTGCTGGGAGGTTGCCAGCCGATGTAGCAACGGCCTGCCCCGCAGGTAAGCCATCCCGAAGGGTGTCGGAACGCAAAGCCTTGCATTCGGCGAGAATAGTGGGTCCACCCACTCGGTGAATCGCACCGTCTACGCCACCCCCGCCAAGCAACGTCGAATTCGCCGCATTAACAATCGCATCGACTGGCACAGCCGTGATATCGCCAAGAACAACGTCAATGTGTAGGCCAGCAGTCATACGTCAATTGTGGTGCAGAAACACGAAAAACGCCCCCAGGAATCCTGGGGGCGTTTTTCATGTCAAACGAGGCGATCAGTTAGATCACTCCTCTGGTGGCAGCATCACTGTGTCGATGACGAAGACAGTGGCGTTTGCGGTCGGGATGTTGCCGCACAGGATTGTGGCGCCATTGACCTGGATGTCATCGCCGGAACCGGTGATCTCTAGCGTTCCACCCTGAACAGTGTCAAGCGTTCCGGCATCGAGGATGCCGTCACGGTCGAGACGCTCGCCAACAACGTGGTAGGTGAGGATTGACGATAGTTGTTCCTGGTCAGCAAGAACGGCGTTGAGTGTTTCTTCACCGAGTGCTTCGAAGGCTGGATCGTAAGGAGCGAACACGGTGTATTCAGCTGAAGTGTCGTTGAGGGTGTCAACGAGGTCAGCTTCACCCACAGCGGTGGCCAGTGTGGTCAGCAACGGGTTGTTGCTCGCTGCAGTAGCAACCGGGTCAGCAACCATGCCATCCAGTGAGCCTGCGTCGTTGGGATCCTGCGGGATAGCATCGCATGCTGAACCGAATACGTCAGCGATTGTGGTGACGCCATCGCCCATGTCGTCAGCGTCGTCATCGCCGCCCATGTCAGGCATCATGTCGGTAGCGGTGTCTTGAATTGAGTCCATTGTGGACTCTGAGTCATCACTGCTACATGCAGCCATGGTGAGAGCGAGAGCGGATGCGGCGGAGATCGCAGCAATCTTGGAAGTAACGCGCATAGAAATTCACTCCTTTATCGGAAATGACCCCGGGAGTAGTTCCGGTGCCTTCAACAGTAATTCGGGGGCGGCGGTCGTATGGATTGGTTGGAAAAGAAAAAACTTTTGTTTTTTTAGCTACCCGCTGTGAAAGCGATCGAATGCCACCCCGTTGCACCATCCGGGATCGGTGCTACGCGCTCTTCAGTCTGAGTTTCACCGTTGCGATCGGTAGCACGACATTGAATTCGGTGACTCCCAGGTTCGAGATTTAGTTCAATTTTCCACATTCGCCAGGTATCAATATTGACCTCAGTGCTCAGATCAGCCTCCAACCAGGGGCCGCCATCAACACGGACTTCAACTTTGTCAATGCCGACACGTTGCGCCCACGAAATACCAGCGGCGATAAATGGTCCCGCTGGAACTCGAGAAAATGACTTCGGCCTGTCAATACGAGACATCGTCTTCACGGGCGCCCGCTCGGCCCAGTTCCTGCGCACCCAATATGGGGTGAAGTCCGCGAACGTGGTCAATTCCATATCAACCAGCCACTTGGTTGCAGACACGAACCCGTAGAGTCCGGGCACCACCATGCGCACAGGGAAGCCATGCTGCGCCGGGAGCGGCTCGCCGTTCATCCCGATTGCGATCAATGCGTCACTGCCCGGAGCCATCACAACATCTACCGGGGTACCGCAAGTCCAACCATCCGAACTCGTTGTGGCGATCTGGTCAGACTGCGGATCCACCCCAGCCTCCTCCAAGATGTCCGACAACAAGACACCGATGAAGTTGGCCGTCGAAATGTATGGCCCACCCACTTCATTCGAAACGCATACCAGCGAGATGGTTTTCTCCACGAGCGGTCGAGCCAACAAGTCGTCGTACGTCAGCACGATCTCGCGATCAACCATGCCGTGGATTCGCATCCTCCACGTTTCCGCCCGCAAGCGGGGCACGGTCAACGCTGTATCGACGCGATAGAACTCGTTGTTCGGCGTGATGAACGCCGGCGTCCCATTGTCGACAAAATCAGCACCCGAAGGAATTGGGGGAGCGGGCTCATCCGGAACGAGGTTCAACGCTTGACGCGAAGCTTCCACGTCAATGCTTTGGGCAGCGAGCCTGCCGCCGAGCCCCGCCAATCCGGCCGACGCTGCTACAACACTGGACGACACGAGGAACGTACGCCGACCCACGCCGGGGATCTCCCACGTGAACTCTTTAGTCGTAGATTCCGCTGAACCCTCTTCGGGCGTGGTGTCTGCGGCACCCGCTGCAGGGACCGCGACTTCTTTCTGCTTAGCAGCCGTGTGTAGCCAAAAGAAAGCTCCTACACCGGCAGCGAAGCTGACGATGGGCGCAACCAGATCTGGTGCAAAAAACGTCGGCCGCGTCACCGTAGCAAGCACAGCGACAGCTCCGAGAAGCGAAATCAGCGCGATCCCCGGAATCCACGACCTGCGCGACAACGCACCCGCCACGGCCGCCGCCAACACCAAGACCACAGCCATCGAGGCGAGAAGGACATACTTGTTGTCCTCCCCAAACTGCGCGATTGCGAATTCCTTCATGGGATTCGGTGTCACATCAATGACGGCGTTGCCCACCGCGAAAATGGGCGACGACTCAATGTTGATGAGGCCCGCCGCTAGATGGCCAAAACCGAGTGCAGTGAGGACAGAGAGCACACCGGATAGCGCACCTCTCCACCGCGAAACTTCGCCTGTGCTAACCGTTGTGCTCATCCGTGCTCCTCATATTTCGTGCTGTGTAGCGCTAGTTACTGCAATGGCAGAATCACAACGGGACTGGTAGTGCCCGAAGGCGACCCTCCAGCAGGCTCAACAGTTAAAGCCAACTGCGTGTCATCGCTGACACCTTCCGCAAGCAGCGCCTCAGAGGCAGTGCCTGCAGCCGGGCTCAGGAGGCCAGCAGAATGAGTTCCGTCAGGTCCCAGCACCCACAGCTGATACGTCAAATGTTCGGGCAGCGGTGCGAGATCGTGCGTCACAAATAAGGCCGAGTTGTGGCTCTTCGCAACGACAGCCGACGCGGTGCCACCACCTTCAATGCTCGTGACAACAAGTTCGGCATCTCCCGCTGTGACAAGGTTGGCGAAACGCTCATACTGCAACGCCAACTGTTCCCGCGCCTGCGTCTGGTCGTTCAAATCCTGGTTAACCTGGCCGAGCTGAATTCCCAAACCGATAGCAACGACCATGCTTGCCGCGGCAACGACTGCCGAAGCGGCGGGCAACCACGAACGACGTCCCCGGTCAGCCGACACCTCAGGCGGGCGTTGACGTGTCTGTGCGACCTCCGCCATCACCCGGTCCTTCAACTCAGGTGGCGGCGTCATGGAAGCGGCGGCGCCGATACGTGCAGCAGCCTCACGAAGTTCAGCAACCTCGTGCGCGCACATCGGGCATCGCTTCAAATGAACTTCAAAACGCTCCCGCTCAAACGCAGGCAACGAATTAAGAACATAAGCCCCCGTTAGTGAATGAAAATCGATCCTCATCGTGCCACCCCCAAACAATCCCTCAAGCGGATAAGCCCGTCGCGCATCCGCGTCTTCACAGTCCCGAGTGGGACCTTCAAAAGTGTTGCAACCTCCGGGTACGTGTAACCCTGGTAGAACGCCAGCAATACCGATTCGCGCTGCAACTCAGTCAACGACCCCATACATCGCTGAACTTGAAGTCGCTCCATATTGGAATCGACCTTCTCGCTCACCTCGTCATACTCACGCCGCCCCGACGTCGCTGCCGCTTTTCGCTCACGATCCGTCGACGCCTGCGCCGAACGCACACGATCAATGGCACGACGATGCGCCAACGTCATCGCCCAACCGGTTGCGGACCCTTTGTCAGGGTCGAAACGCGAAGCCGTACGCCACAGTTCGACCATGACGTCCTGCGTTACTTCCTCAGACTGGGCGTGGTCGCGCACCACGCGGCGAACCATCCCGAACACAGCGGGAGAAACATGATCATAAAATTGAGCGAAAGCCTTATCGTCGCCAAGAGCTGCACGCGTCAACAGCACCTCAGGAGTGTCAATCTCCGGGTCCGGTTGAGGAGAAATCGCACGAATTCGATCAAATTCCGGCATATCGGAATTCCTTCCTGTCATCCCTCAAGCATGCGCCATCCATATGGACCTTGCGGACGTGTCTCAACGATTCACAGACTTACGGCGAACAACTGGGCTGTCCGCCAATAGACCGAATCCAATAAGGACCGCGGCGCTAACGACATGCAGTACATGATCGGGCCCGTTTAAAGCCAAAATGTTCAGCGAAGTGGTCGAAATGATGGGTCCAACAAAACCCACAAATAGGTACATAACGCCGACGGTGACATTCATTCGCCGTGAAACGAGAGCGCCAGCGGCCGCACCAGCAATAAGGGCTACGCCGATACCGATGTGAACGACATTATGCAGAGCATTGACACCAAATACGCCAAATAACTCACCGCCGTGTGCACCCGCGACGTCGTGACCGCCCGACACAGTGAAACCAAGGATGCCCACAACCACGTACACCGCACCGAAGACATACCCCACAGGTTGATTCACACTGCGGAACATCAGACCCTCCAGACATCAACATTGTTATACACACATCATTCGCAGCTACGCGGTGTCCGGATTGGTGCTTCTCGACCTCGGGGCGGCCCCCCACAGCTTCAGACTCAAATATGAGGGCTAAGTTACTAACTGTGAGAAATGGTGCCAAACCACGAATTGCGGACGCGCTCATCAGCTACGCCCATCGTTTTCACCCAGTCGGGCTGGTCTTCGCGCTTCAGTTCTTCGCCTGGTCAATGACACCATCGCTATTGCCACGCGTCTGGTTCCTCCAGGCTTTTGCAACCGGGATCAGTTTGGCCACAGGGTACGGCGTTGGATGCCTCGTCGCGTGGACGTTCCGCAAATGCGGAGTCAGCCCGAACTGGTCTGACCGAACGCGGAGGATCGGCTGGTGGGCGCTGGCTGCGGTGACCGCGGTGGTCGTACCGGCGTTCTTGGTGCTGGGATCATGGTGGCAGCAGGTCGTGCGTGATCTCGTCGGCGTTGAGCGAGCAGAACGATCGTTTTACGTGCTGATACTGCTCTTAGCGCTTGTCGTCGCGCTTGCGCTGGTAACACTCGGCCGTGGCATCAGATCGCTAAAACGGCGGCTGACCCGATTTGGATCCAGATTTGCGCCTATGCCGGTTGCCCGGGTCGGAGCACTTGTCGTCACCGTGTTCCTGATCGTGCTCGTGGTGAATGGCACGATCAACCGCGGTGTCCTTGGGGCAGCCGAACGGTCCGGTCAGGCCGCAGACCAAGGCACAGCCGAAGGCATCGAACAGCCGTGGGAACCTGAGCGGTCCGGCTCGCCATCCTCACTCGAAACGTGGGACACCCTCGGCAAGCAGGGCCGCACCTTCGTAGCCATCGGGCCTACACCCGAGCAAATCGCAGACGTCACCGGGACTGATGCACCAACCCCCATTAGGGTCTATGCAGGCAGGGACTCCGCCCCAACTATCAGCGGGGTGGCGGACCGTGTCGTCGCCGAACTCGAGCGCACAGGCGCGTTTGATCGCCAAATGCTCGCAGTCGTCACCACCACCGGCACCGGTTGGGTAAACAACAACGTGGCCAGCGCCTTCGAATACGTCGGCGGCGGGGACACCGCCATCGCGGCAATGCAATACTCGTTCCTTCCGTCACCAATGGCATTCCTCGCAGATCGAACAACCCCGCAGGAAGCTGGGCGAGAGCTCTTCGAAGCTGTCTACCAGGCCTGGTCAGACCGGCCCGAAGATGCGCGGCCGCAACTTTACGTCTTCGGCGAAAGCCTCGGCGCCTATGGAGGAATGGCCGCATTCTCGTCGGGCCAGGGCCTCGCAGCACGAGTTGACGGGGCCCTGCTAGTGGGGCCCCCGAACTTTGCGCAACCGTGGAAGCGCATCACCGAAGAACGCGATCCAGGATCCTACGAACGGCTGCCAGTAATAGACGGTGGGCGCAACATTCGCTTCGCCTCTGACCCAGCGGACACGGATCTTCCTGTTACCTGGGAAAAAGGGCGGATACTGTTCTGGCAGCACCCGACCGACCCGATCACCTGGTGGTCGTCTGATTTGTTGCTCTCGCGGCCCGACTGGTTACGCGAGCCACTCGGGCCTGGGGTAGACCCCGGGATGCGGTGGCTGCCGTTTGTGACGTTCTGGCAAGTGACCCTAGACATGGTGTTTGCCACCGATGTCCCGTCTGGATACGGCCACACGTACGGTTCTGAAGCGGTTAGCCTGTGGGCAGAAATCATCGACCCGCCGAGTTGGTCCGACGAAGCAACCGAGAGGGCCCGACATGCGATGGCCGGGCAATGAAAGTGGCGTTCATCACTGCTGGCAAGCGACTGAAGTGCCTCGATCGCCACATGTTTACCAGGTAGTGTTTGAAACGTGAACTTCCTGATCACGGCGGTCGTTACCGTCCAATGTGAAGGAATGGATCTAGTCACGCAGAACAGTCGTCGCACCAAGGAGCGTTGACATGGAACAACAGCAAAAATCGTTCGCTTCCCACATCACGGCCCCGAGGATCGTAGGCATCGTGATCGCCGCGCTCGCGGCCATCTTCATCCTGCAAAACCGAAGTTCGGTTTCTATCGCACTGTTCTGGACCAACGTAACCACGCCACTGTGGCTCACACTGCTCGCCGTCTTTGTCCTCGGCTGGCTCGTTGGTGTTCTAACATCCTGGCGCCGCGCTGCAGTCAAAAAACGGAAGTAGGCGCGGAGCCGCCAAGTGCCTCTCTAGAAAGACATTGATTTTCCGCCGACGTCTCCTTCTTTGTCGCATACCTCATCATCATGATGTTCCAGATCATCGCGGACATGTTCCGAGATCGAACTATGTCCGTCCTCGCCACTTGGGGGTATTGGACTCGTCCTCCTTCCCTCCATCACCGCGTTCGTCTACCTGCTGGTCCGCGGACGAGATCGCAACAGCCAAGGCTCTACTCGACGCAGACACCATCACCGAAGAAGAACTCCGCACAACCAAGGAAAAGGCTCTGGCCCGAGCGCAGTTCAACCCAACGTCAGGTGCCTTTCACATTGAGAATCTGTCGCAATGTGTGATCCACCCGAACTAGATCCCGGGCATCGTTCATCACCTGGTCAATGTCTTTATACGCGTCAGGAATCTCATCCACCCATGCGTCGCCATGCCGATATTCGATGCCTCCCATGCGTGCGGCCAGATCGTCAGCGGTGAAGCGGCGGCGTGCCTCGGTTCGAGAGAATCGGCGACCAGCACCATGCGGCGCGGAGCACAACCCAGCACGGTTCCCCAGCCCTGTGACCACATAGGAACGGGTGCCCATGGAGCCCGGGATCATCGCCCGCACACCTTCGTGTGCATCGACCGCGCCCTTGCGGGTAAGCCACACATCCTTGCCCGCGTGGCGCTCTTTGACGGTGTAGTTGTGGTGGCAGTTAATGCGCTCCACCTCAACATCGTCTGTACCGGACCACTGGGTGAATACGGCGACGAACCGATCCATCATCTCTGCTCGGTTCTCGAAGGCGAACTTCTGTGCCCATGTCAGGTCCCGCAGGTATGTGCTGAACTCGAGGGTTCCTTCGGCTAGGTAGGCGAGGTCGCGGCTGGGTAGGTCGATCCACCACTGCGCGCAGAGCTGTTGGGCGATCTTGATGTGCTTTTGGGCGATCTTGTTGCCGACGCCGCGGCTGCCCGAGTGCAGAAACAGCCAGACGTGGTCGGTTTCGTCGAGGCATAGTTCGATGAAGTGGTTGCCGCCGCCAAGAGACCCGAGTTGGTTCCGCCATTTCGGGGAGTGAGTGAGGTCCACTTGGTTGTCGTGGGCGTGCACTTCGAGAGCGTGGATCCGTGGGGCGGTGAAGTCGAAGCGGGTGAGGTGGTCGTTGTAGTTACCGGGCGATAAGGGGATTGTTTCCTCGATCATTTCCCGGAGGTCACTGAGCGGTAGGTGCTCGATTGTTCTGTGGTGGATGTGGGTTTGGACGCCGACCATTCCGCATCCGATGTCAACGCCGACAGCGGCGGGGATGACCGCGCCAAGGGTGGGAATGACGGTGCCGACCGCGGAGCCCTTGCCACTGTGGGCGTCAGGCATGAGCGCGATGTGTGGGTGAATGAAGGGCATTCGGGCAGTTTGCTTGGCCTGCTGCTCGGTGGTGTCGTCGAGTAAGGATGCCCAGTTGATGAGTTTGTGGCTGAGGCGTCTCTGGGCCTTAGGTAACTGTTGCGGCAACTGGAACGCACATCCTTTAATCCATGGTCGCGGCTTGTGCCGGGGGTGTTGCTTAAAGATGGTATTGACGGTTCCGTGCGCACGCATCTGATTTTTTGGTGCATCCGCTTAGGTGGTTCAGGCAGCAGTTCCGCTGCGGACGGCTAAACCCGTTACTTTGCGCGTGGTCGTACGCATGGGTCAGGGGTGTGTTGGGTGCCGCGCTTGACCAAAAAGATGCATCTGGCTACTTTGTGCCTTGTTGCTGGGCAACCCAGGTCTGTGACCTGGTGAAATGTGCCCCCGGCAGGACTCGAACCTGCGACCTAGGGATTAGAAGGCCCTTGCTCTATCCACCTGAGCTACGGAGGCGTGCGCGGTTGTTTTCGCGTAGGCGAGTGTAGCGGAGCCGTGCGCCTTTTCAGCATTCGGCCGCGCTTGTGTCAGTCAATTATCGCAACGAACTCCCAATGGGCTTGGCCCGGGCTGCTGCCTGGCCGCAGCGTTGTGTTGTAGGGGAGCTCGACTTTGACGCAAAAATCGATCGGTTCACCAGATAATGGAAGTCTGATGAAGCTCGTGCCGCTATCAACAGTGAGCGGTTGTCGCACCGCGAAGCCGGTGGGTGTGTAGCCGGTTCGATCAAATGCGTCGACGTTGCATTGAGCGTGCGGAACGTCGCGTTTCACGGTGTACCGCAGCGCGTGGGTCGTCGAAGCGTCATGCACAACACTCGGGCCACGAAGATACAGTTCCGCGGTCTCGTCTGTGTCTGGAATCGGTGGCGACAGTTTTACCGAGATTGGTGCGTATACGGCCTTTCCCGGGGATATCCGAATAGCGTCGGTGCCAAAGTGCAGAACTGCGGCGGTGTTGCTTGTGCTGTGGCGATCCCATCCGTTGCCAACATTAGCCAGTAGTGAAAGCTCGGCGGGGGATTCGGCCTGGCTTCCAGCGACTACGAGGTCATTCCAGCCGGAGAGGTAGACCGCAGCAAAAACTCCAAGCGCAATACCGGTGGCGAGAGTTGCCCGCCACCGGTGTGCGCGAAGAGTTCGTCTTTCGACCACGATCCATGTGTCTATTCGTCGTCAGGTTCCACCGTGGCAGAGAGTGGCTCCTCGCTGATGACAGTGGCAGGTTCCGTTGTTGGCGCAACCGTCACTGTCGGTTCTTGAGTCACGGTTGGTTCAGGCGACGGTTCGGTGGTGGGTGGCGGCGGTTCCGTTGTCGACGGTGGTGCTGGTGGCGGCTCGGTGGTCGGCCCTGGGGTTGGTGTCGGCTCAGCAGCGGGCTCGGGCGTCGCGTCTGGGGTCACTTCTGGAGTGAGTTCCACTGTTGGCTCAGGCTCAGGTTTTGGTGGCAGTGCCAGTTTCCATCCGGCCGTGCCTTCAGGTTGGAAAACGAATGGCAGCGAGGTGTCCCGAATATCGAAAACAATCCACCCTGAATACTTCGTGGATGGTTCTGTCGAAACAGGCAGTGCAGGAGAGGCATCGGCACAGTTGGAAACAGCTGTTCGGAACGGTGTGATTGAACCGTCTGGTTGCAGTTGTCCGAAATCGCCTGCACGGAACCCGTCAATGCGACTTTGGCCGACATAGTCGGATGTCGCGAGATCGAGTTGGATAGCAACGTGGTCGCCATTTGCGGTACCACCACAAGCTGGGTCGTACTGAATATCACGGATCGAAGCCGTTCCGAGTTCGGTGCCGTCAACGGTGGACACTGTGAAAGTTTCTCGCAGTTTCACTTCGCTCGGTGGGGGGACTGGCGTGGGTTCGTCGTCGGTGAGGTCCGAGTGGTCGTCAACAGATTCAGCAGCTTCGTCGCAGGCCTCGACAACGTCGCTAGTGACTTCTTCGTCAAGCTCATTCTCGCGAACAACACAATCCTCTGACGCCAAGTCGTCGTCTAGCTGCTGGGCGCGGAACTGTGACAGTTGTGGTCCGGTGGACATGGGCGACGGATTGTCGAGGCTGCACGACGAGTGCACAAGCATGACCCGGATTCGAGCTACCTCTACCAGTGCGACACGTGCGCGCAGGTCTAAAAATGTCTGCGACAGGGCGGTTGAGCCAGTAGTGGTGACGGTTGTGGTCATGGTTCCGATAACGCTCGTCGTGAGTATGGAACCCTGGTTGATGTTGGTAGTTCCGACACTTCCGGTGTTGTACGTTCCGTAACTCTGGAGTGAACCACCTCGGATTTGAATGCTGCCCGAAGGTGTCGCTGCAGAGGTGAGGCCAGTGTTTCGATCACAGGTGGTTTGAGTTGTCACCGGGCCGAGCGATGGGTGAACGCGAATCATGTTGGATACGTTGAGGACACCCACGAGGGTGAGGCTGAAGTTGTAATCCGGCACAGTGACCCTGGAATCAGCGTCAGTATTTGTTGGGCCGAAACAGTTTGGGTAAATCCCGCCAACTCCCCACACATACGAGGCGCACGCAGACGCGTTGCCACTCACGCTGAACAAGCTGAGTAGGCCGCCTGTGCCGATGTTGACGTTTGTGGAATTTGTGCGCCCGGGGTTGTTGTGATCCCGAAAGACTTGAAGACCATCGGCGGTTTCGGTTAGGACGTCGGTGACAGACGTTTCGCCGCCGATTGCGCGGGCGTAACCCTGCGTCGGCCAGTCGCCAGTGGTGAGTTGACCGCGTGCGGTGACGTCGTCGTTAAACGATGCGTCAGTCTGGTTGATTAGGGAACCACTGACTGTGAGCGACGTTGCGAGCGCCAGTGTGCTTGCGGCGATGAGAGCGAGAGCGCGTATCCGGTTCATGAGGTGAGATCGGCTTCGGCACGGACTTCTTCTGCTTCAGCCTCCATGCGGCGAGGCCAGAACGCCCAGCCCACAAGTAGCGCCGCAAACAAGGTGATGCCGGCCATCACGAGAGGGTCTGAGAGCCGCACAATGACGTATGCCAGCCGCGGATAGCTGACGAGGACTGTGCGTACTTCTGTCACTCGGTAGATGGCGGGGTCCGGTTGCGCGTTGGCGTCGCCTTGCATGCTGATGTGGGTGGTCCCATCGGGGCCTGGTTCGATGCCGATGACTCGGTGTGTGATCGGGAGGCGACCGCGGCCTCGGTCAACTGTGACGATGTCGCCAACTTCGACAGTGTTGGCAGGCACTTCACGAACAACGGCGAGCGACCCCTGAGGGATGGTGGGGTTCATTGATCCCGTCTTAAACATGATCAAGGAAATGTTGAACGTAAAGGCGAGGATGACGAGAATAATGCACACGATGCCGCCCAGGGCGAGCAGGTTGAGGAGTGATTCGCGGACAAAGTGTCCGATGCGTGCGGGGATACTGCGCCTGGTCATGGTGTGCTCTCGGTGGTGTTGATGGTGGTGTGATTTACGAACCGGATTGTGCGGTGAACTTCCAGCGGGCTGCTGCGGTCTTGTTGGGGAGGTTCGCGTTGGTCCAGTTCGCACTCGTGTCCGGTAGTGCAATTTCGAAGCAGTAGGTTTTTGCCGCACCTGGTAGTGATGCGGCCGCGGGTAGCGCAATGGCGTCGGGTGCTGATCCGGTAGCGAGTGCGCTCGCCGTCGTGTTACTTCCCACTACGTAGGTGCTAGCACCGGTGAAGGCGCTGCTATTGCATGTCGTTGATTCGACGACGCGGTATCGCAGCGCATTGAACACAGCTGCGTCGCCGTCGTTGATCGCTCCGTTGAGGGTAACGAGTGCGGCCATTGAATCTGCCTTGGTGCGCAGCGCGATGGGCGCGTAGTGCGTATCGCCGGGGCGCACAGTGGTGGGGTTGACAGTGAAGATGAGGTCGTCTTCGTCGTCGTACCAACTGTTGGCTCCGTTGACGCTAGCTTCGATACCGAACGAACCGAGCGCGAAGATTCCCGTTACGAAGCTGCTGTCGGTCCACGATGCGAGCACGATGGTGGTGCCTGTGCCGAGAACGAGTCCCGCTGCGGCCAGGGCGCGAAACTTGGTGCGCCGTGGCCGCAACGGAGTGACGTGCGATGTCATGTGTTAGCTGACTGGTTCTGCGTAGAATTCCCACACAACTGTTGCTTCCGAGTTTGCGGGCACAGCGGTCATGTCAACGCCGTAGGGGAGTGTGACGGCGAAGCAGATTTCAATTCCGGGATCGTCACCGCGATCGAGGGTGAAGGCGGGGCTGCCCGGGACAGTGCCCGCGCCAGTGTCTAGCGTCGCGTCGGGGCCGACGAGTGCGGTGCCGCCCGTGGTGTTTTGCAACGTGCAGTTCGCCGGTGTAACGCCCGTGTATACGGTGTACGTGAGGGCGGTGGCGAGGTCGTCGGACGCAAGTCCCCATTCTCCGCCCCGCAGTTCGATGTCGGCGTCGTAGCTATTGGCCGTGGGGTCGACTCGGAGTGACACTGGGGCATAGACAGTGTCACCGGGAGCCAAGTTGTCCGGTGCAATGACAAATTGCATGGTGCCTGCGGTGCCTGCGGTGTCGTACTCCTGCCAACCCGTACCGTCGTGAACATTGCCCTGGATGTTGAAGTCGCCGACGGCAAAATCGCCCTGAACGAATACTGAGTCGTTCCAAGCGGCGAGGGTGACGGCTGCACCGACGCCGAGGACAACACCTCCTGCGAGGATCGCGCGGATCTTACGTTTGCGGTCCGAGGACTGGGTTTGTGTGGTCACGGAGGTCTTCTTTCACAGGGTGCGAACAGGGATTTCGGCGGTATTGCAACAGGGTGTGATGTTGCACATGTTTCCCCCGACATGTGAAGTATCACACATGCTGGATGAAACGTTACACATCGTCAGAAAATAATTTCTATGTACTGCAACAAAGCGTTGTAGTGCAGTTTTCTAGGATTTGTCAGAGCCGCCGTATCCTAGGAGCCATGCCCTCCGCTGATTCACCACCCACCGTTGAGAGTGAGGCGCAACCGCCCCGCGACGCGCCTCCAACACACCAAAATCTGGGTGTGGCAAGCGCGTCAGCAATGAAGCTCGTAGCTGTCGTCGTAGCAACCATCGCGGCGATGGTTGCGGCAGGCCTTGCGGGCCTTTCATCAGTGCAAGAGTTAGCCAGCTTCGGCCTTCCTGATCCCGGGGCAGTCACCCGTTTTGGGTTGCCTGCAGTTCAGGCTGTCGGCATGCTCGCGGGTGTGGCCGCGGTGGGTGCTGCGCTGCACGCTGCTTTTCTGTCGCCACCTCAATCCAACGGCGTGGTCGACGTCGGCGGATATCGGTCGCTGCGAATCGTCAGTTCTGCCGCCGCAATCTACGCGGCCTGTGCAGTGTTAATGGTTCCGCTGACCCTGTCCGAAATATCAGGCGAAGCGCTGCGCACGGCGTTACGGCCGGAGAACCTGTGGTCAAGCATCGGGCTCGTCGATAACGCCGAAGCGTGGGCGTGGACAGCAGTAATCGCGGCCGCTCTAGCTATTAGCGCACGGATTGTATTGCGGTGGTCATGGACAGTGCCTTTGTTTGCACTCTCAATTCTCAGCCTCATGCCGATCGTCCTCACCGGACATTCCGCCTCAGGTGGCAGTCATGACATCGCAACGAACAGCTTCTTCTGGCACATCGTGGGCGCATCCATCTGGGCCGGGGGATTGTTTGCCGTGCTCGTGCACGCCTGGTGTGGCGGTACGCACCTCAATGTCGCTGTCCGGAGGTATTCCTCCATCGCCGGAGTCGCATTCGCCGTAGTCGGAATCTCGGGCGTCATCAATGCGATGGTGCGCATCCAACTCGACGACCTTCTGAGCTCCACATATGGATTACTGATCGTCGCGAAAGTTGCCGCACTTGTGGCTCTCGGTGCATTCGGCGTCGCACAGCGCAGACGCGTTGTTGCTGCGGTGACAAAGAACCCTGCGGCACGAACACCGTTTATTGCCCTCGCCACAGTTGAGGTCGCCATTCTCGCCGCGACATACGGGCTCGCAATCGGACTCAGTCGTACTCCACCGCCACCGCCAGCATCAATTCCCACCCTTATGGAAGTGGAACTGGGGTACAACCTCACCGAGCCACCGACATTCCTGATCTTGATGACCAACTGGCGTTTCGATCTCATCTTCGGCACCGCCGCCATCGTGATGGCCTTGCTATATCTACGCGGAGTATGGACCCTGCACAAGCGTGGAGATGCGTGGCCCGTCATACGAACGGTGTCATGGATCAGCGGCACCGTGGTCTTGCTGGTAGCGACATCGTCCGGCGTTGGAAAATACGCGCACGCGATGTTTAGCGTGCACATGAGTTCGCACATGCTGTTGTCGATGCTGGTGCCGGTCCTGCTCGTTCTGGGCGGGCCGGTGACGCTTGCCCTCCGAGCGCTGAAACCCGCAGGAAAGGGCGGTGTGCCCGGTCCGCGCGAGTGGATTCTCGCCGGAGTGCACAGCCCGGTTTCGAAAGTGCTGACCCAACCAATTGTGGCGGCCGTGCTGTTCGTCGCGGGATTTTACGTCTTGTACTTCGGGGGAATCTTTGACTCAGTGGTCGCGAGCCACACCGCCCACATCTTGATGAATGTGCACTTCCTCGCCAGCGGTTACCTCTTCTACTGGGTAGTCATCGGCGTTGATCCTTCGCCTCACCCAATGCAACCTCTCAGCAAACTCGGGTTGCTCTTCGCGACACTGCCGTTCCACGCATTCTTTGGCATCGCGCTGATGAATATGGAAACAGTGATGGGTGGGTGGTACTACCGGCAACTAGATTTACCGTGGGTCGACGATCTTCTTTACGATCAATCGGTCGGTGGGAGCATTGCGTGGGGGACAGGCGAGATCCCTGTGATCTTGGTGATGATCGCATTATTTGTTCAGTGGTCGTCCTCAGACCGTCGTACTGCCCGCAGGATCGATCGTGCTGCCGACAAGGACAACGATGCTGAGCTTGCTGCCTACAACGCGATGTTCGCTGAACTCGCACGTCGCGAGCAAAAATAGGTCCGTTAGCTCGGGGCGTTATCCGGCGAAGTTGTCCACAACGAGGTGTTATCCACAGATCCGCCATCGATCGTTGGAACATTGCCAGATTGCGAAGAATGCTGTCTTCATGCGCAACAAACAACCGCGCTGACAAACGGCTCACTTCACGAGAGGCAACTCAAATGTACGAATGCAGCACCACGATTATGGGCAACGTCATCACTCCGCTGACACCCCGCACGCTGACGTCTAGTGGCGTTCAGGTTGCCGGATTTACCGTCGTATCTACCGCTCGGGTATTCGATAAGGACAAGAACGAGTGGCGGGACGGCACCAAACTCTTCGTTCGTGTCAACTGCTGGAACCGTGCAGCAGCAAATGTTGTCGCCACGCTAAGTAAAGGCGATCCAGTAGTTGTGCACGGTGACCTCTACAACACCGAATACACAACTAAAGAAGGCGAAGCAAAGACTGCTCTAGAGATGCGTGCACGCGCCGTGGGGCTCGATTTGGTCCGCTATGCACCCGAAGCGGAGACGACAGTTGAGGCGACACCCATGACCGAGGTGGTGGACAACCTGACAACCGTGGCATTCGAGGACACCACGAGCGAAATCAAAGACGTGGCTTGACCGACCGAAACGTCACAAGGTGGGGAGTCGGTGGCATCTGCGATAACCTATGTGCGCCCAGTGTGTAACAGCAGGCTTCGTAGCACTCGAGCTCATTGGCACTACGGCGTTCACAAGCAAGAAATCTATGTCGAGAGGTAAATGTGGCTGAGTTCATCTACACCATGAAGAGCGTTCGGAAGGCGCACGGTGACAAAGTCATCCTTGATGACGTCACCTTGGCGTTCCTACCCGGTGCAAAAATTGGTGTTGTCGGGCCCAACGGAGCAGGCAAGTCCACGGTCCTCAAAATTATGGCTGGCCTGGAGCAACCCAGTAATGGTGAAGCTTTCCTGGCCAACGATAAGACGGTCGGCATCCTCCTACAGGAGCCACCTCTCGATGAGACTAAGACGGTTCGTCAAAACGTCGAGGACGGGCTCGGACAAATCAAGGTCCAGCTTGATCGCTTCAACGAAATTGCCGAACTCATGGCAACCGAGTACTCCGACGAGCTCATGGACGAAATGGGCAAACTCCAGGAAGAACTCGACCACGCGGACGCATGGGACCTCGAATCCCAACTTGAACAGGCTATGGACGCCCTACGTTGCCCGCCACCAGACGAGCCAGTCACCACTCTGTCCGGTGGTGAACGGCGCCGCGTCGCGCTCTGCAAACTCCTCCTGAGCAAACCTGACCTGCTCCTCTTGGACGAACCAACAAACCACCTTGACGCCGAAAGTGTGTTGTGGCTAGAGCAGCACCTTGCTAGCTACCACGGTGCTGTACTTGCCGTGACACACGACCGGTACTTCCTGGACCACGTCGCTGAATGGATCCTCGAGCTTGAGCGCGGAAAAGCCCACGGCTACGAGGGCAACTACTCCACGTACCTGGAAAAGAAGGCTGAGCGCCTCGAGGTGCAGGGCAAGAAAGACCAGAAGCTTCAGAAGCGACTTAAAGATGAGCTCGCATGGGTTCGCTCAGGCGCCAAAGCCCGCCAGGCCAAGAGCAAAGCTCGACTGCAGCGCTACGAAGAAATGGCAGCCGAGGCTGAGAAGTCGCGGAAGCTCGACATGGAAGAAATTCAGATCCCAGCAGGTCCACGACTGGGCAGCGTTGTCGTCGAGGTGCGGAACCTCGACAAAGGCTACGAGGACCGCACTCTCATTAAAGATCTTTCGTTCACGCTGCCCCGAAATGGCATCGTCGGCGTGATTGGGCCCAACGGCGTCGGCAAGACGACACTCTTCAAGACCATCGTGGGCCTTGAGGAACCAGACTCCGGCGAAGTCAAGATTGGCGAGACAGTCAAACTGAGCTACGTCGACCAGCATCGCGGCGGAATCGACCCGAAAAAGACAGTCTGGCAACTCGTCTCAGACGGCCTGGACTACATCGAAGTCGGCAACACCGAAATGCCTTCCCGCGCATACGTGAGTGCGTTCGGGTTCAAAGGTCACGATCAGCAAAAACCATCAGGAGTGCTATCGGGCGGTGAGCGCAACCGCTTGAACCTCGCGCTAACACTGAAACAGGGCGGAAACTTGATCCTGCTCGACGAACCGACAAACGATCTCGACGTTGAAACCCTCGGATCGTTGGAAAACGCACTTGAACAGTTCCCAGGCTGCGCAGTGGTGATCTCCCACGACCGTTGGTTCCTCGACCGCACCTGTACCCACATCCTCGCCTGGGAAGGTGACGACGCCAACCCAGCACAATGGTTCTGGTTCGAAGGCAACTTCGAGGCATACGAAGAAAACAAGATCGAACGCCTCGGAGCAGATGCAGCGCGGCCACACCGCGTCACCCACCGGAAACTGACAAGGGACTGAACAATATGAGCGACAATGCGGCGCCCTACTCAACGACTGTCGAAGTCCGCTGGGGTGACTCCGACATGCTCGGACACGTCAACAACACAAAATTCATCGAATACGCACAAGAAGCCCGCGTGCGATTTGTCACCGAAGAATTTTCGGAAGGGTTCAGCCCCGACCGTGCGATTGTAGTGCGCCGCATTGAAGCAGATTTTGAACGCCCACTTTTCACTAACTCGGGGCCACTCACGGTCGATCTGAGCGTCGAACACGTAGGCAACAGCTCCTTCTCGATACGCCACACGATGTACGACAAAGGCGGCAACCGTGCGGGCAGCGTCGATGCTGTGCTCGTCGCGTTTGACACCACGACCAACGCGTCACGACCACTCAGTGAATCTGAACGCACTGCGCTCGAAAAATATCGCGGAAAATAGCAGGGAAATGTTCACCGTGCGGTGAAGTTTGCTCAACTGTGCCCAAAACTTCGTAATGCCTAATAGCCTCGTGGCTGACGGTGCTGCGTCAGGAGGCAAACCAATGACTGATTCCCGCGTACACACCACGGCAGACCCTGCCATGGACAATCCGCAACCAAATGCGGTGGACAGTGTAGAACCCGACCACACATCCGACGGTGACCTCACCCGGCTGTACCGGACCTACTACAGGCAAGATGCCATACCTGCCACAGCGGCGGGCAACGCAATGCCTATCGATACTGAAACCACCGATGCGAGCGACGAGCACCAACAACGTGCATTCGCGCTACTGACGAAGCACCGCGAGCTCGCAGCCGAACGCACGCCAGGCTCACCGTCCGTTGCGATCTGGGGCGAAAGCGACAACGCCGACACCAACGGTGGCAGCGTAAGCACTTCAGTCCTGCAAATCGTCACAGACGACGTTCCCTTCCTCGTGGAATCGGTCACGGCTTTGCTCGGCAGTGTAGGTATAAGCGTCGAGCAAATCGTCCACCCAGTGCTAATCGTCCGCCGAAACAGCAGTGGCGAGCTTACCGAGATCCTCACCGACCACACGACCTTCACGAAGCCCGAGGACGCAATCGCGGAATCGTGGATGCACCTGCAACTTTCCGGCACTCCAAGCGCACTGCTTACCCAGATCAAGCAACGAGTTACCAAACTGCTCAGCGACGTGCGCCAAGTCGTCTCCGACACCTCCGCGATGCGCAGCACCCTCACCGACATCGCCACAGAACTCGAATCGCAGCGAGGCACCGGACCAGCAACTGCAGCTGAGGCCAACGAATCAGCAGGACTACTACGCTGGCTCGCCGCGGGAAACTTCCGCACACTTGGGTATAGGCGCTACGAAGCACACTCCGGCACAGGTGCGGACAAAAACCTCACAATGTCAGACGGCAGCGGCCTCGGAGTACTGCGCTCACCAGAAATGACCGACCTACGGTTCCGCTTGTACTCCGACGAATCCGAAGCGAAGCGCATCCTCGTGTTCGCGCAGGGCCAAGCGCCTGCCATGTCACTGCGCGTCGTCTACCCATTCTTCGTATGCGTGCGGATCTTCGACAGCAACAACAATGTTGTTGGCGAACATCGGTTCCTCGGAATCTTCACAGTCACCGGCCTGCACGAAAATGTGCTCGACGTGCCAGTTCTGGCCACCCGTGTACACGAGGTACTGCGACTAGCCGGGCACTCACTCGACTCCTTCACCGGACAGTCGATGCTGGAAATTATCCAGTCCTACCCACGTACCGAACTGTTCACCGTCGACGTGGAAACGCTGCACCGCACAGTCAGTGAAGTAGTCGCGATCGGTGTAAGTCGTGAGTTGCGCCTATTTTTACGCGCAGATCCCAACGGCAGATTCGTGTCCGCACTCGTGTACATGCCCCGTGATCGGTACCGCACCGGCGTTCGACTTGAGATGCAATCCTTGCTGCTCCGTGAGTTCGCCGGATCGAGTATCGACTACACCGCACGCGTTACTGAATCAGTCGTCGCGCAGGTCCACTTCACCATCCGAATACCGGACGGATGGACAGCGGGAACAGCTCCCGACGTGTCCGAAGAAGCTCGCGAAGAACTGCAACGAAGGCTCAGCGAAGCCACACGAAGCTGGGAAGATCACCTCGCAGACGAAGTTGCACGCCGTGAACCAACAGCACTGGCCGCTCAAGCGAACCGGTTCGCAGGCACATTCCCGCAGGCGTACAAAGAAGACTTCCCACCAGCGAGGGCACTCGCAGACCTCAACCGCATTGAGCGGCTGCAAGACGGCGATATTGACATCGCGCTCTACCGTAAAGAAGGCGCCAAGCCCGGGCGATGGCAACTCAGCCTTTACCTCACCGGAGATGGTGTGTCGTTGAGCAGTGTCCTGCCTGTGATGCAGTCGATGGGTGTTGAAGTACTCGACGAGCGCCCATACCGGTTGTCCCGCTCCGACGGTGAACAGTGCTGGATCTATGACTTCAGCCTCCAGGTTGATCACGAAACCCTGCAATCGCCGTCCGTCGCAAACCTTGCCGCATCGCTATCCACGGCACCCACCGCCCGAGCCGAAAACGCACCCAGCTCCAACGACCTCGAACGCAGGTTCACTGAAGCATTCGTCGCAGTCTGGGATGGCCTTGCCGAGTCAGACAGGTTCAACGAACTGATCCTGCGCGCAGGACTCGACTGGCGGCAAGCCATGATGCTTCGGGCCTACGCACGCTACCTGCGGCAAATCACATTCGCTTACAGCCAGGCACACATCGAAGAAGTGCTACTGGAGAACGCCAACACAGCCTCATCGCTAGTGGGGCTGTTCGAAGCTACATTCGACCCGGTTAACCACTCGAAATCGCGTGCCGAAGAAATCGCCAAAGACCTCAAGCAACAGCTTGACGACGTTGTGAGCCTCGATGCTGACCGTATTCTTCGCGCCTACCTGCGATTGATGCGGGCAACACTGCGCACCAACTACTTTGTCGGATGCCGCGACGGAATCGACACAATGCCCGACAAGTGCCGCTACCGCGAAGTGCTGTCGTTCAAGTTCGACCCACGGGACGTACCCGAAATTCCGAAGCCTCGGCCACGGTTTGAAATATTCGTGTACTCCCCAAGAATCGAAGGTGTGCACCTACGTTTCGGCGAGGTAGCCCGTGGTGGTCTGCGCTGGTCGGATCGTCGTGAAGACTTCCGCACAGAAGTCCTCGGACTCGCGAAAGCTCAAGCCGTCAAGAACGCCGTCATCGTACCGGTCGGCGCAAAAGGTGGGTTCGTTGTCAAGAAGCCACCAACAGCCACCGGCGACCCTGCCGTCGACCGCGACGCATTCCGCGCCGAAGGTATCCGCTGCTACCGCCTATTTATCTCAGGATTGCTCGACATCACCGACAACCTCGACCAGGTAACAGGTGCCACCATTTCGCCCGGAGACGTTGTGCGTTGGGACAGCGACGACACCTACTTGGTTGTCGCCGCAGACAAAGGCACAGCAACATTCTCAGACATCGCGAACGGAATCGCGGCTCAGTACAACTTCTGGCTCGGTGACGCCTTCGCATCAGGCGGGTCCGCAGGGTACGACCACAAAGCCATGGGCATCACGGCCAAGGGCGCGTGGGAGAGCGTCAAGCGGCACTTCCGCGAAATGGGAATCGACACCCAGACGCAGGACTTCACCGTCGTGGGCATTGGTGACATGAGTGGCGACGTCTTCGGAAACGGCATGCTGCTGAGTGAGCACATCCGACTGCAAGCCGCATTTGACCACAGGCACATCTTCGTTGACCCAAATCCCGACGCGGCATCGTCGTTCCAAGAACGGCAACGGCTGTTCGACCTGCCACGTTCATCCTGGGAGGACTACAACAAAGAACTCATCAGCGCTGGCGGTGGCGTGTGGTCACGGAGCGTCAAATCCATCCCCGTCAGCGAGCAAATGCGGGAAGCGTTGGGCCTGCCACCGCACATCAATGAAATGTCGCCACCTGAACTGATGAAAGCGATCCTGCTTTCGCCCGCGCAACTGCTGTGGAATGGCGGCATCGGAACCTACGTGAAGTCCGGTCAAGAAACCCACGGAGACGTGGGAGACAAAGCCAACGACAACATTCGGGTCAACGGCACAGATCTCCGCGTGAAAGTCGTCGGTGAAGGCGGAAACCTCGGGCTCACACAACGAGGCCGTATTGAGTTTGCACAGCGCGGAGGGAAAGTGAACTCCGACGCTCTCGACAACTCAGCCGGAGTGGACTGCTCCGACCACGAAGTCAACATCAAGATCCTGTTGGAATCGTTGATCAGCACCGGAACCCTCAAAGCCGAAGACCGCAACGAACTGCTGGCATCGATGACCGATGAAGTGTCCGAACTTGTGCTGTTCGACAACCGCATGCAGAACGAACTGATGGGCACAAGCAGGGCAAACTCCGCGCAACTGCTCAGTGTGCACACCAGGCAGATTGCGGACCTCGTCACCAATCGCGGAATGGACAGGGAAATCGAGTCCCTGCCCGACGATGAAGAGATCCTGCAACGAGCCAAACGCGGCGAAGGCCTAGCATCACCCGAGCTCTCCACATTGCTAGCCCACGTCAAACTTGCAATCAAAGACGACCTCATGGCAAGTGACCTGCCCGACAACGAAGTGTTTGCGGGAAGGCTTCCAGAGTATTTCCCCACAGCGCTGCGAGAGAACTACCACGAGGCGATCCGCAGCCACCCGCTTCAACGCCAAATCGTTTCCACCATGCTGGCAAATCAAGCAATAGACAACGGTGGAATCACCTACGCATTCCGACTATTGGAAGATGCGGGAGCGACCACAACCGACGCGATTCGGGCCTTTGCTGCCGTAACTGAAATCTTTGGTCTCCGCGAACTATGGGACCAAATCCGCAGCGCTGACATGCCCACAGAGGCATCAGATCAACTCATGCTCGCCACGCGGCGGCTCCTCGACCGTGCTTCCCGCTGGTTGCTCGCCAACCGTCCGCAACCAATCGCAGTCGGTGCCGAGATCAACCGGTTCGCCGTGAGCGTGCGTGAACTTGGACCAAAAGTGCCTGAATGGTTGCACGGTAACGACTCCAAGTACCTCAAACTTCGAGCCGAGGAAGCCGTTGCTATCGGCGCACCACAAGACCTCGCGACGCGCGTCTATGCGCTACTGCACGAATACTGTCTACTCGACATTGTGGAAGTGGCCGATTTCGCCGAGCGCGAACTTGGCGAGGTGGCAAGTTTGTACTTCGAGCTCACCGCACACCTCGGAATCGACATGCTCCAGGGTGCAGTGTCGCGTCTCGAGCGCGGGGACCGTTGGCACGCCCTCGCCAGGTTGGCGCTGCGTGACGACCTTTACGGTTCCACGAGGGCGTTGTGCCTTGATGTTCTCGAATACGGCGAACCTGATGAAAGTGCCGAAGAAAAAATCGCAGAATGGGAACTTTCTAACGCCTCACGGCTTGAACGCGCCAGGACTGCGCTGAATCAAATCTCCAACTCAGGCACACTAGACCTTGCGACACTGTCCGTCGCTGCACGCCAGGTACGCAGCATGGTGTACTCACGAAGTTTGAGGTCGGAGGCCGGTAGGTGACATATGTAGGAGAGGGCACAACATATCGGGTGTCGGTGCCAGTTCGTTGGTCCGACATGGATGTGTTCCACCACATCAACCATGCCCGAATGGTCACTCTCCTAGAGGAAGCCCGGATACCGTGGCTTCTAGCACCTGGGCGCCCCACCGCGAACTTAGGGCGTGGAGCTGTAGTGGTCGAAATGACAGTTCGATACCGTGGGCAACTCCGCCACGTCGATGGGCCACTCGCGGTTGACATGTGGGTGGAAAAGCTACGTTCCGCCGATTGGACCATCGGCTACGAAGTACGGCCAAACGGAGCTGACATCACAACCAAACCTTCTGTCACCGCCTCCATGCAACTCGCCGCGTTCGATCTTGATACCCAGAGGTTGCGAAGGCTCACGCCCGAAGAACGTGATTTTCTCTCACAGTATTTGCGGGCGTGAGAATCAATGAGTGACTATCGCCAAATCCTTGTAGGAAGTGGCAGCGCTAAAGGTGACCTAGGCACGTTCCTTACCCGTGCGCTCAGGCTCGACGAATCTGCAGTGATTCGTGCACGCAATCGCGGACCCAAGCACTTCACAGTGTGGACGCAGACCGGTTTCGGTGTGCTGGCCGCCCGCACAATCCCCGGACGCGCCACACCCGCAGATCTTGTTGCCGCAGCTGACCACCTACTACACAACCTACGAGGCGCACACGGCTACGCCGTCGACCCCGGATATAGTCTCGATTCGGCCTGGCGAGGGGCACTACCGGCCGACCAAGGATACGAACACGTTGACGATATCCCCGCATCGCTCATCGTTGAACTAGCGGAACAGGGGAGCGTGCTCGCACGTGAGCACGGAAGCCAACAAGGACCACCAACATCACTGCTGGATCAGCACGTCGTCACGGCAAGCAGCGATAACCACACAGTGGGTATCACCATGCGCAGTGCGTTCGCCATCGTGGGAATGGGTTTTGTTCCCAAAGAACTTGACGATGATGAAAAGATCCGGGTTCGCGCCAGTGGGGTATGGACCAGAGTGGATGCCCGGTTCGGTTCGATATTTATCAGGCGCAACAGTCTTCAATTGTTCACGAACTGATCCACACAGCAGTATCAGTCGGCAACACCCCAGGGCTCACCCGCTGGCTGGCAGCAACGACCTTGCCTGGTGGCAACTCCACCGCTTCATTTGTGGTGTTAAGAATGCACAAAACAGGGCCGCGGCGGAACGCCAACACACCCTGGGGCGCGTCCACCCACGAAAGCGAATCGTCAACACCGGCAAGTAGTTCTTTCCGCAGTCGAATCGTGTGCCGATACACCGTCAAAAAGGAATCGTGATCCGCCGACATAGATTCGACGGTGTACTGCCCCCACAGCGCTGGCATCGGCAGCCATGTGTCGGGATTGGTGCCGAATCCAAATGGAGGTTCGTCACCCCACCATGGCAACGGGACTCGGCATCCATCACGCCCGCGGTCGACGTGCCCTGAACGCTCCCACACAGGGTCCTGCAGTCGATCCTCCGGAAGATCATCAATGTTCGGTAACCCAAGTTCGGCACCGTTGTAGATAAACACCACACCAGGCAGCGCCAGTTCCATGAGGGCTGCCGCCGCGGCGCGGGCTGAACCTTGAGCTCCACCGCCGTAGCGCGTCACCTCACGTACAACGTCATGGTTGGACAACGTCCATGTTGGCGGTGCGCCCGAGTCACGTATCGCCTCAAGCGAGGAAGATATTGCCTCTCGGAAACTCTCAGCACCATATGTCGCTTCCACGAGGCGGAAGTTGAACCCTAGATGCAGTTGATCCGGTTGCACATACCTTGAAAAGCGTGCGCTATCGCGAACCCAAATTTCGCCCACCAGGACTCGGTCGTCATACTCGTCGACCACAGCGCGAATCTTTCGGTGGATGTCGTGCACACCGTCATTGTTGAACCGAATATCGTCATCACCGTTGAACAACGTCCGCACACGGGTGAGGTCAAGGTCCGGTAGCTCTGGCGGCTTTGCCATTCCATGAGCGACATCGATGCGGAACCCATCCACGCCGAGGTCCAGCCAAAACCGCATAGTGGTGGCGAGATCGTCCATCACTTCGGGGTTTTCCCAGTTCAAGTCCGGTTGCTCCGGTGCGAAAAGGTGGAGGTACCACTCGCCGGGGCTACCATCCGGTTCTGTGATGCGTGTCCATGCGGGCCCGCCGAATACGCTGAGCCAATTGTTGGGTGGCTGATCGCCGTCGATACCAAGCCCGGGGCGAAAGATGTACCGTGCGCGCTCCGCACTACCGGGAGTGGCGTGCACGGCGGCGCGGAACCATTCGTGTTCAGAGCTTGTGTGGTTTGGGACAAGATCCATGATGATTCGCATGCCATGCTCATGAACACCGTCGATGACATTCTTCATCTCACGCAGATCACCAAAAAGTGGGTCAATATCGCGTGGATCAGATACGTCATACCCGTGATCAGCCATGGGGGAGCGCATCACAGGTGATAACCAGACTGCGTCAACACCAAGAGCGTGCAGGTATCCGAGCCTAGATCGGAGCCCTTCTAAATCTCCAACACCGTCACCATTGGCGTCGGCAAACGACCGCGGATACACCTGATAGAACACTGCGTTGCGCCACCAGTTTTTCGCCTGATCGGACATAGTTCCATGGTGGCAGGAATCGAGAGCCGGTGTTCCGCGAACTGCTTAGAAGGGGCTGTTTACCATCGATTGTGCAGCCATTTCCATGTAAGCGGTTAGTTCTTGGCGACGCTTGTCGTCCATAGTGTCGCTGTCGATGGAAGCGATAGCGATGTGCATGCACCGTAGCCATGCGTCGCGTTGCATGGGACCGATGACAAAAGGTGCGTGACGCATACGTAAGCGTGGATGGCCGCGTTGATCGGAATAGGTTCTTGGCCCGCCCCAATACTGTTCGAGGAACATGCGAAACCGAAGCTCCGCTGGTCCTAGGTCTTCCTCGGGGTACATGGGGCGGAGGATTTCGTCTTTGGCGACTTCCTCATAGAACCGTGCAACAAGTTTGCGGAACGTCTCCGATCCGCCTACCGCTTCGTAGAGTGTCTGAAACTGCTGATCTTGGGTGGCCATTACCCTCCATCATGCCTTCTGCGGTGCTGTGATGTCATATTTTGTTCGGGCTCATGCCGGTGCGTTGTCGTCGGAATGCACGGTGATGTCGGCGCTGGACAGTGCGGACACAATGCAGGTGTTCAAGTGGCGTTGCACAGCCCACTGGCTACCAGCTCGAACACGCGCCGTAACGCGCAGAGTGACGGTGTAGGCCGTCGTTTGGTCCACGCCAAGCATGACGGGTTGTTCGAGAAGGTGCTCGGAAATCTTTTCGTCTTGTGCGCCTGCAATAGCTGCGCTTTCGACGATCCGTGAAGCTTCAGTCACGTTCACCGGACGTGCCAGCGACACATCTAGGACGGCAACGGCATACCCCTGACTGTGGTTTCCAACCCTCAGGACCTCACCGTTGCGGACGTACCACAGGGTGCCGTTGACGGACCGTACTGTTGTGACGCGTAGTCCCACAGTTTCCACTGTGCCCACTGCGTCGCCGAGGTCGACGACATCACCTACTCCGTACTGGTCCTCAAGGAGCATGAATATGCCGGAGAGGAAGTCACGAACAAGACTTTGGGCGCCCCAGCCGATGGCGATACCTAATATTCCGGCGGATGCGATGAAGGGTGCGACATTTAGCCCAATGATGCTCAAGACCATCAGCACCACCCATGCGGCAAGCATGAGTGAAACGATCGATTTGAAGACGGCAGCAATGGTCTTGCGTCGCTGGTCCCGACGCTCGTCGCGCAAGGCCGTATCGCGGTTCTTCTTCCCGTTGGAGGTGAGCAGCGTCTTTCGTTTTGGGCTGGTCATTTTGTCAATGAACCTATGCGCAACCCACCGCAACACCAAGGCGACAACGACGTAGATAGCCACCTCGATAGGTTTGTCGATCAACCATTCACGGCTAGTTTCAGTCCACTCGAAAGCTTCAGTCACGTTCGTAAGCACGGCGCCCATCGTACGGATTTCTCACACCACATCCCACCGCGAATTGGCGCAGCTGCTGCCGTGGTTGTCGTAGCGGAGAGCCCACTGCGACTACGCGGTACGTGTTGTCATCAAAAATTCATAGATACTTCCCGATTAGATGCCAAAAAAGATCGTGCACAAGAGGCGCTCAGCGTGTTCACTGGAAAGCAGCACGTTCGGGAGGCTGTATGAGCAAGCATCGACCAAACCGGGTTCACCACCGACAACCCATGCCCGGCGGTGGCCAGAACATTGGCGCGCCGCGGGCCACTCTTCTCGACTGCGCGGACGAGACTAGACAGTCCTCGCCGCCATCAGCCCCGAACTGGACCACGAAGAGGGTGCTTCTCCTCAACGCCAGCTTCGAGCCTCTCACAACAGTGTCAGCTCGTCGGGCTGTCATTCTCTTGCTACGCGCCCGCGCCGAAGTGCTCCACTCGGATCCGCGAGGTGCGATAGTCCACTCTGCGGGGCACCAGATTCAAGTGCCGTCAGTCATTCGCCTGACCGTGTACGTTCGGGTTCCCTATATCGCACGCGTTCCGCTCACTCGTGCGGCGCTGATGCAACGCGACCGCAACCGGTGTGGGTATTGCGGAGGCAAGGCGGAAACCATTGATCACGTGATACCGCGCAGCCGTGGAGGTACCCATACGTGGGACAACTGTGTGGCCTGCTGCGCAAAATGCAACCACCGCAAAGCCGATAAGTTGCTCGGGGAAATTGGCTGGACGCTGGCTACTCCATTGCGTGCTCCGTCTGGAAAACATTGGCATTTGGTGTCGAAGATTCGTGCCTTTGACCCAGTCTGGTCACATTATGTTCCTGCATTGGTGTCAGCGTAGGGCGCGAGTAATACCAAAAACCGGACCCGCTGCACATCACCAAACTGGCTTCGACTACCTTTTTAAGGGTGAGCATCATGGAGACTGTCCTGCTATTTGTGGTGGCCCCAGCGGCGATCTTTGTCATTCTTGGGCTTCCTCTGTTGGTCGTGAAGCCGAAGCTCCAGCCTGAGCCTTATAAGCTCGGCGATCCATGGCCGTATGGGCCCATCTGGTGGAGCGCTGTAGAAGAACATGGTCATGGCCATGCAAGCCACGCCGATGAGCAGCCGATTGGAGGATCCGCAAGTGCAACATGGTGAGGTCGCAATTGAGACCACAGTCCGCCCAGAAAACCTTCCGCTCGGTGCAGTTCACACCGCTAGTGGGCGTATTTCTGCGGTTCGTTTCCTAGATGAGCCAGTCGACAAGTTGCCGTTCGACAAGTTTGATCGAATCCGGCTCGATGAGGCACTCGTCAATGCAACTCGGGCGACAGGAATGAACTTCACGATCTATCTCGGTGACCTCGGCGCTGAGTCGAACGACACCGCGTTTGAGCTTCTTGACAGCCTGGACGATAGCGCGCATTCGGTGCTTATTTCGGTATCCCCAGGTGAACGGAAGATCGAGGTTGTGTCCGGATCAGCAGTTGCACACAAAGCGACTGATCGGATCTGCCAGCTCGGCATCACTGCAGCGCTACCGTCCTTCCGTGAGGGGCATCTGCTTGATGGACTTGTGAGCGCAGTGAAAGTTATGGCTGCAGCGACCACTCCGGTTCGAGCTTGACCTGTAGTTTTGTGTCGCAATAGTTGTATGCGGCAGGCTTGAGGGGGTCACCCACCAGTGGGTGACCCCCTCAGTCGTTGCCTAGTTATTTACGAGCCATCAAATTCGCGTGCTTTCAAAGAACGCTCAATTCCTGCTCGGCCTTCGAGCACAAGCCGACGCAATGCGGAGGAATGCTCGCCAGCAAGGAACTTGTCGGCCCGCTCAAGACCCTCCACGCTGATGTCCCAGGTTGGGTACAAGCCTGTGACGATTGTCTGAGCTACTTCGCCACTGCGGTTCTTCCAAATGTCAGGGATCGCGGCGAAGAACTTGTCAGCGTAGTCAGTGAGAAGGTGCGCCTGTCCGACTGGAGAGAAACCGGCAATCATGGAGCGGGCCATCGTGTGCGACGTGCTGTCATCGTTGACGACGCGGTCCCACACGTGCGCCTTCGCTGCGGGAAGCGGACGCAACGCCGCAGCCTGGGCGCCTTGTCGAGCACCTGTGGCGGTGTTGTCTCGTTCGATTTCCTCATCGATGCGGGGGGTAGCTTCCGATTCGGCATCGATCCGGCCTGCAGCGGCGAGCGCCTGGATGAGGCGCCAACGCAAATCAGTGTCCACAACAAGACCTGCAAGGTCGACAGCGTCTGGTCCGTCGTTGAGCAGAGTGCTCACCGCATCAGCGTGACGGGCCTCAAGCTTCGCAGCGCAGAGTGCGTTTACGAAAGCGAGTTGGTGATCAGATCCAGCCTCGGCGTTGCGGGCGTGCTGCAACAGCATGTCAGCGAATTCAGGCGCCCCAGTTGAGTTCGCCCAATCCGGTTCGGCGTAAGAACCAATAGCGGTGGCCGCTTGGAGAAGTAGGCGTTGCACAACACCAACCTCGGTTTCGGCGCCAATTCCGCGCGCTACAAGCGCAGCAAAGTCGCGTGCCCGCATTTCCGCATTCCGGGTCATTTCCCAGGCCGCCGACCAGGCCAAAGTGCGGGGAAGCGAGTCAGCAATGTCGCCGATACGGTCGATCAACGTCGTCAACGAACTGTCGTCAAGACGCAGCGAACAGTAGGTGAGGTCATCGTCGTTAACCAGCACTAACTCACCCTGTGGAGTTCCGACAAGGTCAGGAACGTCGGTGCTGTCGCCGGAAATGTCGAGTTCCACCCGGTTAATGCGAACAAGCTTGCCGGAACCGTCGTCGCCATAAACGCCCACAGCGAGTCGGTGTGTCCGTGTTTCTCCGGCGCCCGGTTGAGCACCGCCTTGAATAACCGAGAATGACGCAAAGTTGCCATCACTGTCGACCGTGAATTCAGGTCGCAGCGTGTTGAGGCCGGTGGTCTTTAGCCACTGATTTCCCCAGTCGGACAAATCGCGGCCCGATGCTGCCTCGAGTGCTGTCAGCAAGTCACTAAAGGTGGCGTTGCCGTATGCGTGCTCCTTGAAGTACGCACGGAGCCCGGCGAGGAAATCTTCGAGGCCAACATAGGCGACGAGCTGTTTCAGAACGCTGGCGCCTTTGGCGTAGGTGATGCCGTCAAAGTTGACGGCGACCGCCTCTTCATCGGGTATATCCGCAGCGATGGGGTGGGTCGACGGAAGCTGATCTTGACGGTAAGCCCAAGCCTTTTCAACATTGGCGAACGACGTCCACGCGTTAGTGTATTCGGTAGCTTCGGCCTGGCACAAAACTGAGGCGAAGGTGGCGAATGACTCGTTAAGCCACAGGTCATCCCACCATTCCATTGTCACGAGATCGCCAAACCACATGTGCGCCATCTCGTGAAGCACTGTTTCTGCACGACGCTCATAGAGTGATCGAGTTACGCGGCTGCGGAATACGTAGTCCTCAAGGTAGGTCACCGCACCCGCGTTTTCCATGGCGCCTGCGTTGAACTCGGGAACAAACAACTGGTCGTATTTGCCGAAGGGGTAGGGGATACCGAAATTGCGGTGGTAAAACTCAAACCCCTGCTTAGTCTCAGTAAAAAGCCGGTCGGCATCCATGTGTTCGGCAAGCGAGGCGCGGCAGAAGATCCCCAACGGGATTTCTCCATGCTCATCCCGGTAAACATCAGTCCACTGAGAATACGGACCAGCTACCAATGCGGCGATGTACGTGCTCATCCGTGGAGTCTGTGCGAATGTTCGCGTGAGCCCTGAACGACTGATCTCCGCGCCGTTGGTGATGACCGCCCAATGCGCAGGGGCCGTCACAGAGACATCAAATGTCGCTTTGATGTCTGGCTGGTCAAAGCATGCGAACACACGTTTAGCATCTGCAGTCTGGAACTGCGAAAAGAGATACACCTCGTTGTCCGTCGGGTCGACAAACCGATGAAGCCCCTCGCCAGTGTGCGAGTAAAGGAACTCTGCGTCGATGACGAGTTCGTTGTTCTGTTCCAACTCAGGGAGTGGCAACCCGTGCGCATCATCGTAGGCGGATACGTCGACAGCGTTTCCATTCAAAGTCGCATGGTGGATTGTCTTGACAATCAAATCGACAAACGTGGAGGCACCGGGCGTACCTGCGAATGTCACTGTCGTTTTTGTGCGAAACGTCTTCTCACTCGGGTTTCCGTTGCCGTCGGTGAGATCTACTTCAATCGTATAGTTGTCGACCTTGACATCAGCGGCGCGTGCGCGTGCCTGGTCGCGAGTTAAGTTCGGGGCTGCCACAAAAACTGCCTTTCCGATAATCGTTCATTGCAGGTGCCAGGGAGTGGTTACCCATGAGTGACACCCATCATGCGCTTTAAATGACAGCTCGGCAGCCCCCAATCGGCGTGTGGCGGCACATTCCGCTAACAGGAAAAAGGGACACGACATTTTCGCTTGGGGGTGAACTACGGTGAAGCGATGGACGATTTTGCGTTGGCCAATGTGTTCAATTCTACGAGCGCTGATTTCAACCGGCTCACGCCGACGGTGTGGGGACCGGCGTCGCATGCGTTGATCCACCAGCTGAGCATCAATCCCGGTGAACGGATACTCGATGTGTGTAGCGGCACGGGCGCATCGGCCTTAGCTGCGGCGATGGCAGTGGGACCAACAGGGCATGTTGATGCGGTGGATCTCGCCGGGGAACTTCTGGCCGTCGGCGCAAAGAATGCCCAACAACGTGGGCTGCACAACATAAAGTTCCATACCGCAGATATCGCTAGTTGGGATAGTACTGCGCCCCTTTATGACGCTTTGGCGTGCTCGTATGGAGTTTTTTTCCTGCCGGACATGGATGCTGCTGTCGGCGGAATGGTGAAGCGTGTGCGCAAAGGTGGCCGAGTCGGGCTGACGGTCTGGCGCAGGGGAGCGATGGAGGAATTCGCCACGGTGTTCGGTGACATAGTTCGACGCTTCGCCAACGATAACGAGCCTGCGCGCAAACCGCCGTGGGCTGACGCGATCCGACGTATTGACGAGCCTGAGTCATTGCGGAACTGGTTGGCAACGGTCGGTGTGTATGACAGTGAAGTACGTACATTGTCGAACCTCATCCCTATGACAGAGGCGTTTGCCTGGGACATGGTGCTGGGTAGCGGTATGCGGGGGGCGGTAATGGGATTTGATGCACAGACCGCAACACAGTTCAAGGGTGCATTTATCGCCGAACTTCATGCCCGCGGAGTAACCACAGTGGATGCAACCACACTTGTTGCTACGGGAGTGGTGTAGCGGATCGGAAAACTACACAAAACGCCCGTTGCCGGTGAATCGACTCACAAAATCTGGCGGTGTACTCAAATAAAGTTGTCCGACGTGCGAAGATAGAAGCTGCAGCGATGCGATCGCCACCGCGAGGGGTGCCTGCAACTTAATGTGCAGTCAACATCGGCGATGCGTCTAGTGAAGGTGCCGCGCAGGAGCGCCAGCCCACTTGGCGGACCCGCAGCTGTATTGTGGGGGCCCGGGAAAATCCGGCCTGCTCGCGGCAATCGAACGCGGTCAGGCCGGATTATCTTCACTTTCGCTTGTTGCTGGCCCCTTCTCCCATTGCGGTGCTAGATGTAAGAATGGGTATAGACGATCGCGAAGTCCCATTCCGACAAGGGGGTCATCGTGGAACGGTCGATCACCTCTTCAGTGCGCCACGCAACTGAATCAGATTCGCTGCCTCTCGCGGAAACGCTCGCAGCTTCCTTTAATGCAGACCCTGTTATGTCGTGGTGCTATCCCGATGCCGTTCGCAGGGCAGAAATACTGCCTCAGAATTTCCGCTCGATAGTCAACGAGACCTTGCCCTTCGGCGAAATTTATACCGTTGCGGATGCGGTGGGCGGGGCCGTGTGGATCCCACCAGAATCGGTACTGAACGAAGAACTCTTGGCGGAGGAGATCGGCCGAATCTCGGGCGAATTCGCCGAGCGTGTTTTCACGCTGCTAGCACTGATGGATGCCCACCACCCACACGAACCACACCAGTACTTGTGGCTCCTCGGAACTCGCCCGGAGTGGCAATCCCGCGGGATTGGTTCAGCTTTGATGCAACCCATGCTCGACAGGTGCGACCAAGATGGCATGCCCGCTTACCTCGAAGCGACGAGTGAGCGTAATCGCGACCTGTACGCCCGTCATGGTTTCGCGTTAACAAAAACGATCTCGCCCCCGGACGGTCCGCCGCTGTGGTGCATGTGGCGCGCTCCGAAGCGACAGTAGGTTCTCTGTCTCGCGGCAAAGTAACTGTGCCCAATTGGGTTTACCGAGTGAGAGGCCATCGTTGCCCCGCTGCGTAACCCAGTTCGGATGTGTACTTTAGAGCTTCGGAAAGGCAGCGAATACAGCAGTACCAATCGGAGGAGTCTTGTGTAGATGCGGGGGGAACGGGAGTTGAACCGTGCATCATGGCGTCGCGTAGTTCGCCTCATAGGACTTGTGATCATCGTGGTTATTGCTGCCATGCTTATTCCCGCAGCGAGCGCCCCGCGTACGAGCGAGCATTATGTTGCACTGGGGGACTCGCGGGCTGCAGGTCCATCAACTCTCCGGTTCCTCAACGACAGCTGTGGGCGCACCGCGGCCTCCTACCCGAGGCTCATTTCGGAGTGGTTGCAACCAGAGTTCTTCCTCTTCGCAGCGTGCAGTGGCGCAAAAGTTGAGAACATCATCGACACCCCACAGGAAACCCGCAGCGGTGGCGGGCGCCCGCTGCAGATTGATTCGGTGACGTCGGAAACGACGCTGATCACCATCAGCATCGGTGGAAACGACGTTCGGTGGTACGACATCGCTCGGCGGTGTTTCACCCGGGAAGAAGGCGACGACCGCGAATGTCGGAACGACCCTGAGACCAGGTTGGCTGCAATGGAATCGTTGCGACCACTCCGCCCTCGGCTAGACCGGTTGCTGGGGGAGTTGCGCGCCAGGGCACCCCAAGCGCTCATCTTTCTCGCCAGCCACGGCGGCACAGTGGGTGACGGGGGATGCTGGCCAGAAGTGCCCGCCAGTGATGAGGATGCGGCGTTTATTGCGCAATACCAGGACGATATGAATGACATCATCCGCGCAGCTGCCCGCTATGCGGGAGTCAACTATGTTGACCTTGCAGCCCACAGCGTGGGGCACGACGCATGCCAACCACGGCACCGCAAGTGGTACGAAGGCAATGTCACTACGTCCACATCGCTGAGCATGCACCCCAACAACAATGGAAACGCAGCTTTCGCGGAGATTTTCAAAGAAGAAATCAAGAAGGAGTTCCGACGGCGAGTGCGCTAGCGGATCCGCGAGTGGGGATCGTCAACGAGTGCCAGGCAGCGATCGCTGGAATGATCTTGGGTGCCGACGTGTTGACATAAGCGTCCTATCAGCAACCCTGAGGAACATTCTGTGACTGTGCAACGTGATCGTGTTGATTTCTGGTTCGACCCTGCTTGCCCGTGGTGTTGGGTAACATCTCGATGGATTCTTGAAGCTGCGGAAGTGCGTGATATCGACGTGAACTTCCACGTCATGAGCCTGTATTTGCTGAATGAAGACAAAGATCTTCCCCAGGAATACCGGGACAAAATCAGTTCCACCCTTGGCCCTGTGCGGGTTTTGATAGCAGCGGCGCAACAACACGGTGACGGCGTACTGGCACCGCTTTATTCCGCGATGGGTGTCCGAATCCACAACAAACAGATGCGGGACCGCACACAAGTTATCGCAGAGTCTTTGACTGAGGTGGGTCTCGATGCGTCACTCGCGGAAGCTGCAACGTCGGAGGCATACGACAAGGCGTTGCGTGAAAGCCACCACGCAGGGATGGATAAAGTCGGGGACGACGTAGGTACACCCACAATTCACGTGAACGACACCGCGTTCTTCGGACCTGTCCTGTCCCGAATCCCACGAGGCGAAACCGCTGGAAAAATATGGGACGGCACAGTGGCGCTTGCCTCGTACCCGCACTTTTTTGAGCTCAAACGGAGCCGAAGCGAAGGCCCTACCTTCGATTAGAGACGAGGCAGTGCGTGACATTGACAGCAAACCTGACAGAATCGCTGTTATGCGCGTTTACCTTGGTGCCGACCATGCCGGCTTCGAACTCAAAAACGAAATCAAAAACCACCTCACCTCGCTGGGGCACGAAGTAGCTGATTGTGGGGCGTTTGAATACGATGCCCTCGACGATTACCCAGCTTTCTGCATTGATGCCGCCCGCAAAGTGGTTGCAGACCCAGGCAGCCTGGGCATTGTGCTCGGCGGCTCGGGCAACGGTGAGCAAATCGCGGCGAACAAAGTCCCAGGGGCGCGCTGCGCACTCGCGTGGAGTGTTGAAACAGCTCAGCTGGCGCGGCAACACAACAACGCGCAACTTATCGGCCTCGGCGGACGCATGCACAGCAAGGAAGAAGCATTCGCCATCGTCGAAGCATTCCTCGGCACTGAGTGGTCAAACGAAGACCGGCACCAAAGGCGAATCGACATTCTCGCTGACTATGAAAAGTCCGGTGTCGCACCTGTCGTCCCCGGCGCGTGACAACAACACTGTCTGTAGTGGCCCCTCACGGCGATGCCTGAGGGGCACACCCTTCACCGTCTAGCCCGCCAACATCGATTGGCCTTCGGCGGGAGCCCCGTCACGGTCAGTAGTCCTCAGGGGCGCTTCACCGGAGGGGCGGAACTCGTCTCAGATCGCAAGTTCCTGACCGCTGAAGCATGGGGCAAACATCTGCTGCATCACTACGAAGGTGGCAGGTCAGTTCACATCCACCTTGGTCTCTATGGCGCATTCTCCTTAGAACCGGCACCACTTGAACCGCCTGTGGGGCAGGTAAGAATGCGGATATCGAACGCCGAATGGGGCGCAGATCTGCGGGGGCCAACGCGTTGTGAGGTCGTCGGGGCGGCTGAAGTGGAAGCGTTATTCGCACGGTTAGGCCCAGACCCGCTTCGGGCGGACGCCGATCCCGAGGTCGCTTGGCAGAGGGTGGCCCGTTCCAAGGCGTCGATTGCCGTGTTGTTGATGGATCAAAAGGTGCTTGCCGGGGTCGGAAATGTCTATCGAGCAGAAATCTTGTTCCGACAACGGATTGCACCGGATCGCCCAGGCTGTTCGCTGCTGCGCAGTGAATGGGATGCGTTGTGGCGCGACATTTGCGCACTCCTGCCCGTCGGGGTGGAACAAGGTCGCATGATCACAGTCCGCGATGAACACGATCACGGCGCGGGAGCGTATGAGCCGGGGCGTCCGAGGACATATGTCTACCGCCGAACAGGTGAGCCCTGCAGAATTTGCGGAACTCAGATCATGCAAAACACGGTCCAGGGTCGGAAGTTGTACTGGTGTCCGACCTGCCAGTGCTGACTTTTGCCGTCTGGAACTCAAATTCGGCCCAAGAGGTACGCACCAGAACGGCGTTTTCGAAAAACATGCGGGCGAAACTAGCGGCCTGACAGCCAATTTTCGGCCGATTTCGGCGCCATAAACGCCACTCCTGCTGTGTTCTATCTCACATTTTAGAGAGCTGTTGGGGTGAAGAATCGTGCCCACGCGGGCCTGGGGCGCCTACCGATGACGGCCGAATGCAGTCGAAGACAACGAAGAGATGCGAGCAATTTTGTAGCCAAGACTCGCTCGGGGAATGTGATGGTCGGTATACAAAACCGCGAGTTTCAGCAGGAAAACGCCTAAATGGGCCAATAAAAATAGGGCCGTAACTGTGCTGCAAGCAGCGAAAACAGTTACGGCCCTCGGAGAGCGGGTGACGGGAATCGAACCCGCACCATCAGCTTGGAAGGCTGAGGTTCTACCATTGAACTACACCCGCAAACACGAACTAACGTGTGCGATGAGTGACTGTACCGAACCTGCTTTGGAAACGGCAAGCCGACCACGTAGCATTGTCCCGGCAGCCACGGCGAGATGATTCAATGTAGTCTCTCGTGTTGAAGCAAACGGGGTGTAGCGCAGCTTGGTAGCGCATCCGCTTTGGGAGCGGAGGGTCGCAGGTTCAAATCCTGTCACCCCGACTGTGTGGCCCCCAGGTCGTCGAGAGGCGATCTGGGGACATGGTCACTATTCGCTTGTGTAGTGCCATCCAGAATGAGCCATCCAAAGTACGAGTCGAAAATTCAGTCAGGAGCATGTCCGTGAAAAGCACCGTCGAGCAGCTGAGCGCGACGCGAGTACGTATCAGTGTCGAGGTGCCGTTCGAGGAGTTGAAACCGGACTTTGATCGCGCCTACAAGGCGTTGGCTCAGCAGATCCGTGTTCCAGGCTTCCGTCAAGGCAAAGTACCTCCCCGCATTATCGACGCACGCGTCGGACGTGGAGCTGTTCTAGAGCAGGTCATCAACGACTCTGTTCCAGGCCGCTACTCCGAAGCTGTTTCGACAACGGACATCAAGGCGATCGGTCAACCCGAGATTGAAGTAACGGGCATCGAGGACGATCACTACGCGTTTACCGCAGAGGTTGATGTGCGGCCGGAAGTTGAACTTCCCGCATACGACACTGTTGAGGTTTCCGTCGAGGTCGCTGAAGCCGCTGACGAAGACGTCGAGGACCAACTCGACGAACTCCGCAAGAGGTTCGGCACCCTTACGCCTGTCGATCGCACCGTCGAGAACGGTGACTTCGTCACGCTAGACCTGTCAGCAACTGTTGATGGCAAGCCCGTCGACGATGCGACAGCTGAAGGCTTGTCACACGAGGTTGGCTCAGGCGAGCTCATCGAGGGTCTCGACGAGGCAATCGTTGGCGTCGCGGCTGATGAGACTGCAGAATTCACCACCAAACTTCTCGCCGGAGAATTTGCTGGCGAAGATGCCACCGTCGCTGTCACAGTTCGCTCTGTGAAGGTCCGCGAACTTCCCGAGGTTGACGACGACTTCGCCGCCATGGCGAGCGAGTTCGACACAGTTGAGGAACTCCGTGCAGACCTTCGCGAGAAGGCCGAGCAGACGAAGAAGATCCAGGTCACAAACTCAATTCGTGACAAGGTTTTGCAGACTCTTCTCGACACGGTAGACCTGCCAGCTCCGGAGAACGTGGTTAACCAGCAGGTTGCAGAACAGCTCAACAGTGCGCTGCAGTCGTTGGACAACGATGAAGAAACTCTGAACCGTCTGCTCCAAGCGCAAGGCAAGACACGCGAAGAGTTCGACAAGGATTCCCGCGAAGCAGCTGAAAAGGCAGTTCGTGCGCAACTGCTTCTGGACGCGATTGCCGACGCAGACGAAATCACTGTGGGTCAGCAAGAGCTCTTCGAGCGGATTTTCGCTGAAGCGCAGCGTTACGGCATGGAGCCACAGCAATTCATTCAGGAGATCCAGCAGCAGCCAAATGGTCTTGCCACCATCTTTGCTGATGCGCGCCGCACTAAGGCGCTCCTTGAGGTTATCCGCGCCGTGAACGTCAAAGATCAGAACGGCAACGCTATTGATGTAACCGAGTACTTCGGTGCACCAGTAGAGGATGACGAACTACCCAGTGATGAGTCGGAGTCTGACGAAGATTCCACTGATGAAGCTGAGGTTGCAGAGACAGAAACAGATGGTTCAAGCGACAAGTAACACAATTTCTTGACGCTTACAGCGAACTAGGGCGGTGCCGGGATACTGGCGCCGCCCTAGTTCGTTAGTGTCGGTGTCAGTAAGTTTTTCAACGGGGAAACCCTGAAGCGAAGTCACACGGCGGGCAAGCCTCACCAGCCCACCGAATTGCGGCGAAGTTCAGGGTCCCCGGTACAACATTCAGGTATCCGGAAGGCAGGCCCCAGTGACCGTGCACACTCCCGCGCTCAAACCAGTGATGCGTTCAGGCACATACGGCATGAACCTCAGCGACTCGGTGTACGAGCGACTGCTGCAGGAACGAATCATCTTTCTGGGAACCCAGGTTGACGATGAGATCGCAAACAAATTGTGCGCGCAGATCCTGTTGCTTTCCGCTGAGGACCCGACCCGCGACATTTCTCTTTACATCAACTCGCCTGGCGGCTCAGTTTCAGCGGGAATGGCCATTTTCGACACAATGCAGTTCGCCGAATGCGACGTAGCAACGTACGCGATGGGACTTGCCGCATCGATGGGGCAGTTCCTTCTGTCGGCAGGCGCTAAAGGCAAGCGTTATGCACTACCGCACGCCCGCATCATGATGCACCAGCCATCAGCGGGAATCGGTGGCACTGCAGCAGATATTGCAATCCAAGCTGAACAATTCGCGCTCACCAAGCGTGAAATGGCTGAGCTGATCGCGCTTCACACTGGTCAGTCAGTTGAGCAGATCACTGCAGATTCCGACCGCGACCGCTGGTTCACCGCCGCTCAGGCGAAAGACTACGGTTTCGTCGATCATGTCATCAGTCGCGCAGGGCAATCTGGTGGCGTAGGACGTTAACTCCTGAGGACGTTAACTCGTCTGAAGGCAAGTTCCTTTGGACGCTGTCCAGTTTCGGCGCTGAGTTTTAATCCCAGCGCAGCCCCACCGCCCAGCCATAAGCCCAAGAATAATCTGTGGAGAAGCCATGACTGTCAACCCCAACAAGTTGCCCCAGAACATGGGGCCCCAGGCGCGATACATCCTTCCGTCGTTTGTGGAGCACTCAAGCTACGGTGTGAAGGAATCGAACCCGTACAACAAGCTCTTCGAAGAGCGGATCATCTTCCTAGGCGTGCAAGTTGATGACGCATCAGCGAACGATGTTATGGCCCAGCTGCTAGTGCTGGAGTCCCAGGACCCGGACCGTGACATCACGATGTACATCAACTCGCCTGGTGGGTCCTTTACCGCGTTGATGGCGATCTACGACACGATGCAGTACGTGCGTGCCGACATCACCACGGTTTGCCTCGGCCAGGCAGCTTCCGCTGCCGCGATCCTGCTAGCCGCTGGTTCGCCAGGTAAGCGGATGGCCTTGCCGAACGCCCGCATCTTGATTCACCAGCCGTCAACAGGTGGCATCCAAGGCCAGGTTTCTGACCTAGAGATCCAGGCTAGGGAAATTGAGCGGATGCGTCAGCAAATGGAAACCACGCTGGCGCGCCACACAGGAAAGGACCCGGAGCAGATCCGTAAGGACAGCGACCGCGACCTCATTCTGACTGCTGAAGAGGCGAAGGCATACGGCCTCATCGACAACGTGCTCGAGTACCGCAAGCTGTCTTTGAACAACAAGTGACAAATTCAACACATCGGTGAGTCGTCCTAGCGGTATGCTGGGACGACACGCCGGAATTCGGCAGATACCGAGCAAATTGGTATCGAACAGTGACGCTAGGTTTCTAACTTCGGTGGAATTAGCGGCGCTGAAATATCGGAGCTGCGGCTCATCAGGTGCGCAAGCACTTGCTGCTGGCGGGGAATGTCCTAGACCTACAGCGTCGAACGCGAGTACCGTCAGATGGATGCTAGTCAACTCCGCCGAGCCAGCATCTGCTAGAGCGTGGTGGCATAACGGCGAGATTGGGAATTAGGGAGCACAGATATGGCGCGCATCGGCGACGGGGGCGATCTTCTCAAGTGCTCTTTCTGCGGAAAGAGCCAAAAGCAGGTCAAAAAGCTCATCGCAGGGCCGGGTGTGTACATATGCGACGAGTGCATTGATCTGTGCAACGAAATTATCGAGGAAGAACTCGCGGAGACCAACGAGGTCAAGCTCGATGAACTTCCCAAGCCAGCAGAGATTCATGAATTCCTCGACCAATATGTCATTGGCCAGGGCAAGGCTAAAAGAAATCTCGCTGTAGCTGTCTACAACCATTACAAGCGCGTGCAGGCTGGTGAGAAGGCCCGCGATTCGCGCCATGAGCACGTGGATCTTCAAAAATCCAACATTCTCATGCTCGGTCCAACAGGTTGCGGTAAGACTTACCTAGCTCAGACGCTTGCGAAAATGCTGAATGTTCCCTTCGCGATTGCGGATGCGACAGCGCTAACAGAGGCAGGGTATGTGGGCGAGGATGTCGAGAACATTCTCCTCAAGCTTATTCAGGCAGCGGACTACGATGTCAAACGCGCTGAAACGGGCATCATTTACATCGACGAAGTCGACAAGATCGCGCGGAAGAGTGAGAACCCTTCCATTACGCGTGATGTCTCGGGTGAAGGTGTGCAGCAAGCCCTCCTCAAGATTCTTGAGGGCACCCAGGCGAGCGTCCCACCGCAGGGCGGTCGTAAGCACCCCCACCAAGAGTTCATCCAGATCGACACAAGCAATGTGTTGTTCATCGTCGCGGGCGCATTCTCCGGTCTTGAAAAGATTGTTTCCGACCGGGTTGGAAAACGCGGCATCGGTTTCGGATCAGAAGTGCGGTCAAAGGCAGAAATTGACACCGCGGATTACTTCGCCGATGTCATGCCTGAAGACCTCATCAAATTCGGACTCATCCCTGAATTCATCGGTCGACTACCCGTGGTTGCTTCTGTCACCAACCTCGACAAGGCATCGCTTGTTGAAATCCTTTCCCAGCCAAAGAACGCCCTCGTGAAGCAGTACACGAGATTGTTCGAAATGGATGGTGTTGAGTTGGAGTTCACCGAGGATGCGTTGGATGCTGTGGCAGACCAGGCAATCATCCGGGGGACCGGTGCACGTGGATTGCGCGCAATCATGGAGGAAACTCTACTGCCCGTCATGTATGACATTCCAAGTCGTGATGACGTCGCAAAGGTAGTGATCACCGGGGCGACAGTGCGAGATAATGTCAACCCGACGATCGTCCCACGTCGGGCGGAAGACCCCGAACGACGCGACAAATCGGCATAGGCGTGGCGCTCGACAACACCGCCAACGGCACGATCGTCGTGCTCAACGGCCCGAACTTGAACCTGCTCGGGAAGCGTCAACCGCAAATCTACGGTCATGACACACTCGAAGACCTCGAGCAGCAATGCGCAGAGACCGCAAGCGTGCACGGCTTTGACATGGACTTCCGGCAAAGCAATCACGAGGGTGTGCTGATTGATGCCATCCACGCCGTACGTGAATCCTGCTCTGGTCTCATCATTAACCCAGGCGGCTTCACGCACACCTCTGTTGCATTGCGCGATGCACTTGTCACCGTGGAAGCACCAGTCCTCGAAGTGCACATCAGTAACGTGCACGCGCGAGAAGAGTTCCGACACCACTCCTACATCTCCGGAATCGCAACGGGTGTTATCTGTGGCCTAGGAACTAACGGCTACCTCGCTGCAATCGAATACCTCGCCCGCGTGACGCGCACTGCATAGCCTGTGACCCCTGTACGGTTGGCCGGTGTCATCCTCGCTGGCGGTAAATCTCGGCGGATGGGGCAAGACAAAGCAACGCTTCCGTGGCGCGGCTCCACCATGCTCGAACACAGCGTCACGATGCTGAAATCGGCGTGCCCCCGGGTATACGTCGTTACGGCAGATGGTCGCGCAGTGCCGGAAACAGGCGCGACGATCGTGTCTGACACGCTGTCAGACTACGGACCGCTACACGGGCTCGCGAGGGGCTTGCGCGCAGCGTATGACGACGGTGCACATGACGGCGGTGCACATGACGGCGGTGCACAGTGGGCTTTCGTCTGTGCAGTCGACATGCCTTTCCTGGAACCCAGCCTTATCGACGCGCTGGTCACCGCAATCGAACCAAGCATCGACATTGTGGCTGCGCATGATGGCACGTTCCCTCAGCCGCTCGCGGCAATCTACAAGCTCACACTCGCAGAATCTGCGGAGAACGCAGTCAGCTCAGGAATGCGAAGCCTCAACAATTTCGTCACTCAGCACCAACACAAGTACGTAATGGTGCCAGGAGCCGAATCACAGCTGCGCAACCTCAACACCCCGGATGACTACCGCGACGCTCGTTCGTAATCCCCTTGAAAGTGAGTGGGACTACGGCGCTCCACAATGATCGTGTCGCGCCACACACCATGCAGGCGTGCGACTTTTTCGCGAACACCCACGGTCCGGAACCCGGCGGACCGATGCAGCGCCAAACTAGCCGTGTTGTCCGGAAAAATCGAAGATTGCAGCGTCCACAAGCCCGCGGCGTCAGCGTGCTCGATGAGGTGCTTCAGCAGTACCTTGCCCACTCCGCGGCCGAGGGCTTCACGCCCCACATACACGGACACTTCGACAACCCCAGAAAAAAAGTCGCGAACTGACGTTGGACTGACAGAGGCCCAACCGCACACTTGTCCGCCTATTTGCGCCACCCATCGATGCTCGGGATGCCACCGGTGATCGAAAACTGACGCCTCCGGTACTGCTGTGTCGAACGTGGCGTTGCCAGCCTCGATTCCTTCACCGTAGATGCGCAGTACAGCGTCCCAATCGTCTGCGGTGAGCTTGCGGACCACAATAGAGGGGTTGACAGTGGTGAGTGACGCAGTCGGTATCGCAGAGAGCCCCAAGAGGATATCCACGATGAGCTGAGTTGAGGGCAAAGCTTCGGTGCGCACGGTGAGGATTTCATCGCGAACGCCGATGAGCCCCGACACGGCGAGCGCCTGGATGTCCTCGTCGGTGGCGCCGTTCGATATCGCTTGGCGGTGGGAAATACCACTGCTAGATAGGGAAATCGTGTGCAGCAACTCGACCCGTTCAGGTGTTGCGAGTGCTGCGAACGCGGAAGCGAACTCTGCCGAAGCTGGAGTTGATCTCGCATTCTGCTCAGGGGAGAAACCAGTGCTCACGGCGCTACTGTACGTCGATTGGCGGGTAGTCGGGGCGGCGAGCGATCCATATCACTAGGCGCAATGTCGCACCGACGTGGTAACAACATCATTGTGACCGATGCGAACTCCACTGCCACGCCTTTCCACTCGCTAGATGATTTCGTAGGAATCCCGAGGCTGAGCGGGCTTACCTTGTCGCCCGACGGGCGTCGGTTGGTGACGAGTGTCAGCACACTTTCAGACGATGCAACGAAGTACACCAGTGCATTGTGGGAAATTGATCCGGCAGGCGAGAAGCGTGCGCAGCAGTTGACGCGTGGTCGCCGTGGGGACAGCGCCCCAGCCTTTACTCCCGAGGGTGACATCCTGTTTTTGTCTGCACGCGGAGAATCGGATGATGACCCCGCGAGCGTCTGGAAGCTGTCGGCGGGTGGTGGTGAAGCAGCAGAGTTCGCTACGTCACCTCTCGGGATCGACTCAGTGCTGTCCGCGCGACGAGCCGATCGGATTCTTCTCCGTGCGCCGTCGTTCTCCGCGGCGAGTTCAGATGAGGATGACGAGAAGCTTCGCGATCTGCGCAAGAAGAACAAGATCTCGGCAATTCTGCATACCAGCTATCCCGTGCGGTTCTGGGACCATGACCTTGGGCCTGAAGTTCCGGGTTTCAAAGTTGGTGGCAGCGACGGAGTCTTTGAGCGAAGCGCACACGCTGCAGCTCTGAGAGAAGCCTCGGTGGATCTCAGCGCAGACGGTGCTTTTCTCGTGACGACGTGGAACGAGGCTGGACCTCTTGGTGTGACGCGCACACAGTTGATGCGGTTTGATACGGACACTCATGAGCGCAGTGTGATTGCCAGAGAAAACGACGCGGACTTCGGTATGCCGCGCGTCTCGCCGGATGGTGGACGTATTGCGTATGTGCGCGAAAGTCATGCCTTGCCAGACGTCGCACCTGACGTCACCGTCCACATTTACGACATTGCGACAGGGGGGCGTACACAGGTTGCCCAGGGTTGGGATCGTTGGCCGACTTCCCTGAATTGGTTGGCCGATGGTCGCGGGCTACTTGCCACTGCGGACCACTACAGCCGAGCTCACGTCTTTGAGATCTCTGCCACCGACCCAGCCGCGGAAGTTCGTCACCTCACCACGGATGACGCTGCGTATAGCGATATATGCGTTTCTCCCGACGGCGATTGTTTCTACGCCTTGCGAGCAGGGATTGCATCTCCGCCGGTGCCTGTGAGGGTCAACCTTGCTAGCGGTGAGATGGTATTTCTGTCGAGTCCCACCGAAACGCCCGCTGTTCCCGGTTCTGTGCGAGAAGTGATCACCAGCGCCTCCGACGGCACACCTGTGCGTGCGTGGCTTGCACTTCCAGAGAGCGCCGATTCTGACAACCCCGCACCATTGCTCGTGCTGATTCACGGCGGGCCACTTGGGTCGTGGAATACCTGGCAGTGGCGGTGGAACCCGTGGCTATGGGTGGCGAAGGGCTATGCAGTGCTCCTGCCCGACCCCGCCTTGTCGACAGGGTTTGGTCGCAAATTCATTCAACGAGGTTGGGGTGAGTGGGGCAAAACCCCGTACACCGACCTGATGGCACTGACCGATGCCGCCGAGGAACTCGCCGAGGTTGACGAAACGCGGACGGCTGCGCTTGGGGGATCGTTCGGCGGGTATATGGCGAACTGGATTGCTGGCCATACTGATCGCTTCAAAGCGATCGTCACGCACGCAAGCCTGTGGGCGTTGGACCAGTTTGGTCCGACGACCGACGCAGCATGGTACTGGGCGCGCGAAATGACCCCAGAGATGGCGGTGGAAAACTCCCCGCACCTATATGTGGCTGACATCGTCACACCGATGCTGGTTATTCACGGCGACAAGGACTACCGAGTTCCGATCGGTGAAGCGCTGCGTTTGTGGTACGAACTGAACTCTGAGTCTGGGCTACCCGCGGATGATCACGGGGTGTCTGAGCACCAGTTCTTGTATTTCCCCAGTGAGAACCACTGGATCTTAAGCCCGCAGCACACAAAGGTCTGGTACGAAACGATCTTTGCGTTCCTGTCCGAAAAGGTGCTGGGTCAGCCATTAGAACTGCCGCAAAGCCTCGGGGTGGAACTAGCTACTGACGACTAGTGGTCGCAGGTCGGGGGAGTGCCGTGGGCTTTTCAGCGTCGTGACATTCCCCCGATCTGGGTCGCGCAGGGGTTTAGGTCAGCTCGGGTTGCGTCGTGGTTTTAGTTGAGCATTAGGCAACACGGGTGCGGGTAGCCTGTGCACCTTTCCCTTGTAGCCTTCGACTGCGCCGAATCGGTCGGTTTCGTTTTCCCACGCTTCGCGGAACTCAATTATTTCCTCATGGGTACGTCCGACGAAGTTCCACCACATGATGATTTCTTCGTTGAATGGGGTGCCACCGAGCAGGATGAGACGGCTCGGTTGGTCGGCTGCTCCCGCGATGGTGAGAGTTGTACGACCAGGGGTGAAGTATCCAAGTTCTGCATAACCGATCGTTGTGTCCTCGACCGTTGCGGATCCGGCATCGACGAGGATGCCGTGTTCGAACTCGGCGTTAATGTCGAAACTGATTGTGCCCCCAGCAGGGAGGTTGATTTCTGCGCCAAGCAGGGGCGTGAAGGTTTCGACTGGCGATACCGACCCGGCAAGGGAGCCAAGGAATACCTGAACTTTCGCGTCGTCAACTTCGATCACGTCGGGCGCGAAGTGTTGAAAGTTGCGCGGCGCGTTGCGTGCGTGATCAGGTAGCGCAACCCAGAGTTGGACTCCGTGGAGAACTCGGGTGTTGGCGGTAGAAGTTTCGGAATGGCAGATACCGTGTCCACCCGTCATGAGGTTGATTTCTCCCGGCCGCACGAACTCGTGCACCCCTCCGCTGTCGCGGTGCTCTATTTCGCCGGTGAAAATCCAACTGACGGTCTGCAGCCCAGTGTGGGGATGCGGGGCCACATCCATCCCGCCGGATTCGCTGACGTCGTCTGGGCCGTAATGATCAGCGAAGCACCAGGCGCCGATGAACGAGCGTCGACGCTGGGGAAGTGTGCGCCGAACCTGCATGGCGCGGGGCCCACCGAGCGGCACATCGCGCGGTGTGAGGATCTCAACAGTCGAGCTTGCTGTGGTTGTGGTGCAGGTGAGTTCCGTCGGGGCTGTTTCGGTGTTGCTCACGGTGTTGCCTCCGGATTCTGTGGGCTGTCACTCGATCATAGTTTTCGATGCGAGTGACAGCGTCAGAGTCACCACATGGTGGCAAGAAGAATATTCACCACCGTAAGTCCGCCGACTGCACCGAAGATTGCGTTGGACACCTTTGGTGCGTCGCGGTTGATGTAGACGAGGGCGGTGATGACTAGCAGGACGAGTGTTTTGACACCGATCTTGATGTGGTTGAGGTCGTAGTCGGCCATTTCGTTTAATCCGACGAGCAAGATACCGGTGATGAGCATGGTGAATGCGCCATGAAGCATGCCGGGTATGAACTTGGCTTCACCAGCCTTCATTGCCTTCATTTGGTATAGAACGCCGCCGAGCAGTGCGACAACGCCGAGGATGTGTAGGGCGAGAATTAAGCCAATTACGATGTCCATACGACACAGCGTAGTAGACATTTTTGGAGTTGGCAGAGCAGGGTGCGACGGCGATCGTGCAGCGTCGCTAGTGAGGCGCAAACGAACCAGATGTGACGGTGAAGGGACATGTTCCCTAGAATCGCGGGGTGACCAGTGCAGCGCCAGATCCCACAGCATCCTCCGAGCCAGTGCCAGCCGATGAGCTTCCAAAGTCGTGGGAGCCGCAGAGTGTTGAGGCAGAGCTGTACCAACGGTGGGTCGACGCCGGCTATTTCACGGCGGACCCTAAGAGCGATAAGCCTGGTTATTCGATTGTTTTGCCGCCACCCAATGTCACCGGCAGCTTGCATATGGGGCATGCGCTTGACCACACGCTCATGGACATTTTGTGCCGACGCAAGCGGATGCAGGGCTTCGAAGTGCTGTGGCTCCCCGGTATGGACCACGCGGGTATCGCAACGCAGATGGTCGTCGAGAAGCAACTCGACGCCGAAGGTGGCAGTAGGCGCGACATGGGGCGCGAAGCATTCATTGAGCGGGTGTGGAAATGGAAGGCCGAATCGGGCGGTTCCATCATGGAACAGATGCGCCGCATTGGGGACGGGGTGGACTGGAGTCGTGAGCGCTTCACGCTCGATGACGGTCTGTCACGTGCAGTCCACACAATCTTTAAGAACCTCTATGACGCTGGTCTGATCTACCGCGCTGAGCGCCTCGTTAACTGGTCGCCCGTTCTACAGACCGCGATCTCGGATATTGAGGTTAAACACGAAGAAGTAGATGGCGAACTAATCTCGCTGCGCTACGGCTCCCTCAACGACGACGAACCGCACGTCATCGTTGCCACAACTCGTGTGGAAACAATGCTCGGGGATACCGCGGTTGCTGTGCATCCCGAAGACGAGAGGTATCAACACCTGATCGGGACCACGCTGCTCCACCCGATCACGGAGCGCCAGATCCCCATCGTGGCTGACGACTATGTTGATCCGTCCTTCGGTTCCGGGGCCGTCAAGATCACGTCGGCGCATGACCCGAACGACTTTGAAATCGGCCTCCGCCACAACCTGCCGATGCCAACGATTATGGACGAGCGTGCACGCATCGCAGGTACGGGCACTGAATTTGATGGGATGGACCGTTTCGAAGCGCGCACCAAGATTCGCGAGCGCCTAGCACGTGAGGGTCGTGTGGTTGCCGAGAAACGACCCTACGTCCACAGCGTGGGCCATTCCGAGCGCAGTGGAGAAGTGATTGAGCCACGACTGTCGAAGCAGTGGTGGGTCAAAGTTGAGACCCTTGCCGCGATGGCTGGTGATGCTGTGCGCAATGGCGACACCGTCATCCACCCCAAGAGTCTTGAACCTCGCTGGTTTGCGTGGGTTGACGATATGCACGACTGGTGTATTTCACGCCAATTGTGGTGGGGACACCGGATTCCAATCTGGTACGGACCTGAGGGCGAAGTCGTCTGTGTTGGGCCGGATGAGTCAGCTCCAGATGGCTATGTGCAGGACCCTGATGTGCTCGATACGTGGTTCTCGTCGGGACTGTGGCCGTTTTCGACAATGGGTTGGCCTGACAAGACCGATGAACTCGACAAGTTTTACCCAACCAGTGTTCTTGTGACCGGTTACGACATTTTGTTCTTCTGGGTCGCCCGGATGATGATGTTCGGTCGTTTTGTGGCCGAAGATAGTGCGTCCAATCCCGCTGGTGGCGATTCCGCCCTGGGCAAGGTGCCGTTCCACGACGTATTTCTACACGGGCTGGTTCGCGACGAGTTCGGTAGAAAAATGTCCAAATCCAAGGGCAATGGAATTGATCCACTCGATTGGGTTGATCGATTCGGTGCAGATGCGTTGCGCTTCACACTCGCGCGCGGCGCAAATCCCGGAGCAGATTTGCCGGTCGGTGAGGACCTAGCTAAGGCAGCCCGTAGCTTCGCAACCAAACTGTTCAACGCGACTCGTTTCGCTCTGATGAACGGTGCGATCTCGGGCGAAGTTCCACCCGTCGATGAGCTGACCGATGCTGACCGTTGGATTTTGGACCGACTCGAACAGGTTCGCAACGATGTGGACGCAGCCTTTGAGCGGTACGAGTTTGGCAAGGCCTGTGAAGCGTTGTATCACTTCACATGGGATGAGTTCTGCGACTGGTACATCGAACTCGCTAAGGTCCAATTCAGTGACGAAAAGACCGCGCAAAACACCAGGATTGTCGTCGGTACGGTGCTTGACACCCTATTGCGCGTTCTCCACCCCGTCATTCCGTTTGTCACAGAAACTCTGTGGACAAAACTGACGGGCAAAGAATCTGTGGTTATTGCGGACTGGCCAACCGGGCTGAGTGTCCCAGGCGACACCGTGGCGTCACGACGGATCGCGGACTTCCAGCACCTCGTGACTGAGATTCGCCGATTCCGCTCTGATCAGGGGCTTAGGCCGAATCAAAAGGTGCCCGTCCGCATCGTCGGGCTCGATGCTGCTGATCTCGCAACTCTAGAGCCTTATCTGTTGAACCTCGCTCGGTTGACGTCAGCGGAACCCGACTTCACTTCCAGCGCGGCTATTGAAGTCCGCACCAGCCTCACGACGTTGCAGGTGGAAGTCGATACGTCTGGCACAGTGGATATCGAGGCCGAAAAACGACGTCTAGCGAAAGACCTCGCAGCGGCCGAAAAAGAACTTACTACGACGTCAGCGAAGCTGGGCAACGAAGCATTCCTTGCCAAAGCCCCGGACCATGTGGTGGACAAAATAAAACAACGTCAACAAATCGCTCACGAAGAAGTGAAGCGCATTGGCGACCGTCTCGCCGCACTTGGTGCGCAATGAATCCGGAGCGTAAATGAATATTGATGACATGGATGGACCCGACATCCTCAAGGCGCTCGGGGTCACTGGAGACGATGAGGCCACTCATGATCCAGATGAACCGATCGTGGTTCTGCCGTCTGCTGAGGATCTCGCTGAACTGGCTGAGGTGGAAGCCGAACTTGATCAGCGTTGGCCGGAAACCAAGATCGAACCAAGCTTGACGCGCATTTCGTTGCTCCTGGACGTTCTCGGTGAGCCCCATTCATCGTTCCCGTCGATTCACATTGCCGGGACTAATGGAAAAACATCCGTCTCGCGGATGATTGACGCGCTTTTGACGAGAATGGGCCAACGGACGGGACGGACAACGAGCCCGCACCTGCAGGCGGCGACGGAACGCATCAGCGTCGATAACGCACCCATTAGTCCGCGTACCTACATCGACACCTACCGCGAACTAGAGCCGTACATCGCCATGATTGACGAAAAGTCGGTGGCGGCGGGTGGTCCTAGGATGAGCAAGTTTGAAGTGCTCGTAGCTATGGCTTTCACTGTGTTTGCTGACGCACCCGTCGACGTTGGTGTGATTGAAGTTGGCCTGGGTGGCACGTGGGACGCCACCAACGTCATCACGGGCGATGTGGCGGTAATAACCCCAATCAGCACCGATCACACCGAGTACTTGGGCAGCACGCTAACTGCGATCGCTTCGGAGAAGGCCGGCATCATCAAGAGAGCGCCGGAGAAGCTTATCCCCACCGACACTGTCGCGGTGATTGCCGAGCAGCATCCCGAAGCTATGGACGTCCTACTGAAGCAAGCCGTTGATGCCGATGCTTCCGTGGCACGGGCTGGCAGCGAATTCCTCGTCCTCGAACGGAAGATCGCGGTGGGAGGACAGCAACTCACGCTGCAGGGACTCGGTGGGGTGTACGAAGACATCTTCCTGCCACTGCACGGAGAGCACCAAGCAAAAAATGCCTCCCTGGCGCTGGCTTCGGTGGAAGCATTTTTTGGCGCGGGCAAGGACCGACGTCTCGACATTGATTCCGTGCGCGACGCCTTTGCCTCGGTGACCAGCCCTGGACGCATGGAACGTGTCCGGGCGGCACCAACAGTGTTTCTTGATGCCGCACATAATCCACATGGCGCCCAGGCCCTCGCTCGGACGCTGCAAGATGAGTTCGATTTCCGTCGCCTCATCGGTGTGGTGTCGGTGATGGCCGACAAAGACGTCATGGGCATTCTGGACGCTCTCGAGACAGTGTTCGACGAAATCATCGTCACCTCAAACGGGTCGCCCCGTGCGATGCCGCCAGAGGAGCTTGCCGAGTATGCGCGACCGCGATTTGGCGAAGATCGCGTGCTCGTCGCACCGAACCTGAGTGACGCCATCGAGTTGGCAGTCGTCCGTGCGGAAGATACTGAATCATCGCCCGACCGTATTTCTGGAGCTGGCATCGTGATCACGGGATCGGTTGTCACCGCAGGTAACGCCCGAAGCATGTTCGGAAAGGAGCCTTCGTGAGCAATGATTTAGCACCCGAAGCCGAGCAACAACCTGCACCTGACCCGTGGAAAGGTCTGCGGGGCGTCATGGCTGGAACATTGATCCTGCAAGCCATAGTCGTTCTGCTCGCTTTGCCAGTGGTGTGGCGCGTCGGCGATGGAGTGACATGGGTTTCCGGCGGCTACATCATCGGACTCGCGGCGCTGATGATTGTTGGTTCAGGTTTGCAACGTCGGCCATGGGCATTGAAGTTCGACCTCGCACTTCAGGTCTTGATGATCGGGACCTTCGTCATCAACATCACGCTCGGGGTGCTTGGTCTTATTTTTGCTTCTGTGTGGGCGTACATTCTCTACCTTCGGCGGGATATCGCTCGACGCCTTGACCAAGGAATATTGCCGAGTCAACAAATATCGTCGGTTCCTGACGACAGTGGCGAACAGAATTGAACTAAACCCAGTCCCGCACACACGGGAATGAGATCTGCCAGTTAGGCTAGGCGCGTGAGTGAGCGCACCTTAGTACTAGTCAAACCCGACGGCGTTGCCCGTGGCCTCGTCGGAGAAGTCCTTGTCCGTATCGAACGCCGTGGATTGAAGCTGGCTGCGTTAGAGCTAAAAAATGTGACAGAAGATCTTGCGTCACAGCACTACGCAGAGCACAACGGCAAGCCGTTCTACCAGTCACTCCTCGACTTCATTACTTCCGGCCCCGTGGTCGCGATTGTCGTGGAGGGGCCTCGCGCTGTTTCTGCCTTCCGTCAGATTGCCGGCGGAACGGACCCAGTCGAGAAAGCTGCTCCAGGATCAGTACGCGGCGATTTCGCGTTGGAGGTCCAGGAAAATATTGTGCACGGTTCTGACTCGACCGAGTCAGCTGCGCGAGAAATCTCGTTGTGGTTCCCTGACCTGCCCTAACGGAAGCATCGACGTTTTATTTGAAGGCTCGGCGGAGCAGTGCTAGCGCGCTGCGACGCCGAGTCTTTCTCATCTGGGAAGGTTCTTGCCGCAGAGTGTGGGATAGTGGAGGGGTAGCAGCGCATCATTGTGCGCGACGAGGTTGATCGTCGATAGCCTCAGCGAAGGTGTTTGCGTACTGCTGCTGGGCTTTCACAGCAAGTTCGGCACACTAGGCCATGTAGCTTCATGCGCGGCGATTTACTACCGCAACGCGCTGATGAGCATCCTGGTGTTGCGGAAAATGCCCTGTGCGAACGAAATGTGAAATCCCAACGTGGGGACACACCGGGAAGCATTCTTGGTGCGCCTCCGCAGACAGACCTACCGACGATCTCGCACCGGACCGGGTGTGAGCAAGCTTATGTCCCTGTGTGGCCGCGTAAGACGCGCCCGGGGGCTCGAGGAGTATAAGTGGCCGATAAAGCGCCGCCCGACACAACAACACAACTGAACACAAGCGGAGAAGCCGCAGCTCAGTCCGCCGACAGTGAGGACTCACGCCCAGTGTTCCCCGCCAAGATGCGTGTCCACGCACTCGCAAAGCTGCTTGGACAGACCAGCAAGCAACTTCTATCAACCCTCAAGGATCAAGGGCACGAGCTTCGTAGCGCGCATTCCACAGTGGAGCGTGACGTCGCGGAACGTGTCTGGGATTCTGTTCATTTACCGTCCTCTACTGCTGACGACTTAACTTCCGCCGCCGCGCCGCGCGTTGATGCGCCTGCACCGGAGCCGTCGCTTTTCTCGGCCGTTGCGGGCACGGCCGCGCCTGAAAGTGTGCGAGACGATGTCGCAGTTGACGTCGGTCCGCCCCTGTTTTTGCCTCCGCCAGAGATTGACGCTGAGGAAGAGGCACGTAAGGCGAGAAAACGTACCCGAAAGCCGCGTCGCGATGCAGACGACGGCGGTTCGGCCAGTGATGCTCAAAAGCCGGACGCCCAGAAACCAGACGCTCAGAAGCCGGATGTCCAGAAGTCGGATGCCCAAAAGTCGGAGCCTAAGAAGCCAGACGCTAAGAGCAAAGCGGCCGACGCTGATGCCGACGCTGCCACAACGAAAGCTGAAAAGCCCGGTGTAGACGACGGCGATTACCAGGACGACGACGGCGACGGCTCAGACGACAACAAGCGAAACCGCCGCCGTCGCAGAGGTAGGCGTGGCCGGGGCCGCGGCAAAGGCGATGCCGGTTCACCCGAGTCTGGCGGTTCCGACGACTCGGGATCGGAAAGCGACGCTGGTAAAGGTGACGCTGGTAAAGGTGACGCAGGTAAAGGTGACGCTGGTAAAGGTGACACCGCCGATGCCTCCCAGGATTCCGATAACGCGGGGAGCAAGGCTGCAGACGCAGACTCGACTCGTAGTCAGCAAAGTGATCGCGATGGCAAAGCTGACGACAGCACCGATGCTGATGCCGACACATCGGCGAGCACCGACAACGACGACGACTCCGATAACGACGACCAATCGTCATCGTCGACACGTCGCCGTCGCCGTCGACGCCGCCGGAAGGGCGGATCGGACGACGCTGATAGCCAAGCCGTCGTCGACGATCCGCCAAACACAGTCGTCCATGAGCGTGAACCGCGAAACAAAGCCCGCAAAGACGAAGTTCAGGGTATCTCTGGCTCGACGCGGTTGGAGGCAAAGCGGCAGCGCCGTCGGGATGGCCGGGACACAGTACGGCGTCGCCCGCCGATCTTGACGGAAGCGGAGTTCCTCGCTCGCCGCGAAGCTGTTGAGCGCGTCATGGTTGTTCGTGAGAAGCGTGCCAACAACCAGTCGGGGACTACCACCCAAATCGGTGTGCTCGAAGATGGAATGCTCGTCGAGCATTTTGTGACGAGTGCGTCTTCCGGGTCGATTGTTGGAAACATCTACCTCGGTCGTGTTCAGAACGTGCTGCCAAGTATGGAAGCGGCGTTTGTTGACATTGGTCGGGGCCGCAATGGTGTCTTGTATGCCGGTGAGGTCAACTGGGACGCCGCTGGACTTGGCGGAAGTTCACGAAAGATCGAACAGGCGCTGAAATCTGGCGACCAGATCCTTGTCCAGGTGAGCAAGGACCCCGTTGGGCACAAGGGCGCAAGGCTGACAACTCAGATTTCGTTGGCGGGTCGTTTCTTGGTTTACGTCCCGGACGGGTCCTCGACAGGGATCAGCCGGAAGTTGCCAGAGAATGAGCGTAAACGTCTCAAGGACATCTTGCGCGATATCGTTCCTGATGATGCGGGTGTCATCATCCGAACAGCATCAGAAGGCGTCGCTGCCGACGAACTTAGTCGCGACGTTGATCGGCTACAGAAACTGTGGGCGTCAATTTCCGAGCAGGTTGCATCGGAGAAGGGCAACGCCCCGAAGTCGTTGTACGAGGAACCTGACCTACTGGTTAAGGTTGTCCGCGACCTTTTCAACGAGGATTTTGCAAGCCTCGTCGTACAGGGCGATCGTGTGTGGAACACCGTTGAGGGTTACGTCCGCAAGGTTGCGCCTGACCTCGTCGACCGTGTTCGCAAGCACGAGGGCAACACCGACGTCTTTGCGCACTACCGAATCGATGAGCAGATCGCGAAGGCACTCGATAGAAAAGTGTGGCTGCCTTCAGGCGGCACACTGGTCATCGACCGCACCGAAGCGATGACCGTCATCGACGTCAACACCGGCAAGTTCACAGGTTCGGGTGGCAACCTCGAAGAGACAGTTACCCGTAACAACCTCGAAGCTGCTGAGGAGATCGTGCGCCAACTACGGTTGCGTGATGTCGGCGGCATGGTGGTGATTGACTTCATCGACATGGTTCTCGAGCAGAACCGTGACCTCATTCTGCGGCGTCTCACGGAGGCGTTGGCACGTGACCGGACCCGTCATCAGGTGTCCGAGGTTACGTCGCTTGGCCTTGTGCAGATGACAAGGAAGCGCATCGGGACAGGCCTTATTGAGGCCTTCTCTACGTGCTGCGACCACTGCCACGGCCGCGGCTTGATCATGCATGACGAGCCAGTCGAGACCCAACCAGAACCTGATCGTGGTGCTGGCGGTTCCCGGCGTCCGAGACGAGCTAAGGTCCGCGTCGAACCAGAGCCTGAGGTAAGCGAGGAAGTCGCCACCGAAATTGCTCCTCCAGCCGTGCCGGTGGAGGAATTGAAGGCGCAAGCTGAGATTCACGCGAAGCACCCGATGATTTTGGCGATGACCACACAGGGCGCCGATGAAGGGGAGGTCCCTGCTCAGGCAGCGGAGGCCCCTGAAACGCCCGCATCGGCTGAAACGCCCGCAGTGCCGGATGCGGTCGAGGTTGCCGAAACCGCCACGGTGCCAGATGTCGCAGAGGTCTCTAAGGCTGCTGAGCCTGCTGAGGTCGTTAAGGCTGCTGAGCCTGAACAAGTTGCAGCACCGACCGACAGCGCTTCCGCGCCGTTGCCACGCCGACGCCGCGTGCGGCGCGCTGCAGGCTCGACGAGTGAACGTACATCCACGGAAGCAGTGTTCACCGTCGGAGTTGAGTCTGAAGCCGCAGCCGGTAGCTCAGAGTCGGCAGGCCCTAGCACTGCGGTGCCATCGCAGGAGGCTGTTGTTGTCGCACGGCCGGTACAGCGTCGGCGACGCACTGCTGGACGTCCAGCAGGGCCGCCGGTGGACGATGCGGCAACTGCATCTGAGCCGGTGGGATCCGAGTCGGTGTAATGAGAGCCGGTGGAATCCGAGGTCAGTTTGACCAGACTGGCCTCGGTCCACTAGCCTTGGAAAGTCGCTGCCCGGCGATATCCATTTATGCTGCGCTTTCATCAGGTATGCATGCGCCGTGGCCAGCCAGCAAGTAGACCAGTCGTACCGCACTTGCGGTGCGAGTACACACGTTTGATTAAGCAAGGGGTAGCCCTCCATGTACGCGATCGTCAAAACCGGCGGCAAGCAGTACAAGGTTGCTGTTGGTGACCTCGTGAAGGTCGAGAAGATCGAGGGTGCTCCGGGCACTGCAGTTGAGCTTCCTGTTGCCCTCGTTGTCAATGGCGCAGAAGTAACCTCCGACGCCGCTGCGTTGGCAAACGCCTCCGTAACCGGGGAAGTTGTCGAGCAGACCAAGGGCCCGAAGATCCGCATTCACAAATTCAAGAACAAGACTGGTTACCACAAACGCCAGGGGCACCGGCAGAAGCTGACCGTGCTCAAGGTTACGGGAATCAACTCTTAATCCACGGTTCGAAGATTTACGCTTCGGACTTCAGGGCTTCAAGGAGAATGACAAATGGCACATAAGAAGGGTGCATCGAGTTCCCGTAACGGGCGCGATTCCAATGCTCAGCGGCTTGGGGTTAAGCGTTTCGGCGGACAACTCGTTAATGCCGGAGAAATCCTCGTACGTCAGCGTGGAACCCACTTCCACCCAGGTGAAAACGTAGGCCGTGGCGGCGACGACACACTGTTCGCGCTTTCCACCGGCTCAGTGCTGTTCGGCAGCAAGCGCGGTCGCAAGACAGTGAACATCGTGCCCGCGCAGGCGCAGGTTTAAGCACACCGGAACACATTCGTTCCGAAGCGGTAACGCTCTCACACATGGGGCGGGCTTGGGCAACTATGCCCTAGGGCCCGCCCCATGTGTCGTTTCACAGCAAGAAATAAATAAGATGCTCGCGCAAGCGGGCAAAACTATTCTTAAAAGCAAGTACACCCATCAGGGCGCACCCCGGATGAGCACGAATAAGCGTCAGAATCAACGGCGCGAGAGGATGCACCAGTGGCACGATTCATCGACCGCGTAGTCCTGCACACACAGGCAGGCAACGGTGGGCACGGCTGCGCATCCGTACACCGCGAAAAGTTCAAACCGCTCGGCGGACCAGACGGCGGCAACGGCGGTCGTGGAGGAAGCGTAATTCTTGTGGTGGATGCCAGCGTGCACACCCTCCTCGACTTCCACTTCAGACCGCACGCCAAAGCCACCAGCGGTAAAGCGGGCCAGGGCAACAACCGCGCAGGCTCCGACGGCGAAGACCTCGTGCTGCGGGTCCCTGAGGGCACCGTTGTCTTCACTGAAAAGGGCGAACTCATCGCCGACCTCGTGGGTGAAGGCACCGAGCTCGTCGTCGCACGAGGCGGACGGGGTGGCTTAGGAAACTCGGCACTAGCGTCCAAAGCGCGCCGCGCACCCGGTTTTGCACTGCTGGGTGAGGAAGGCGAGAGCTGTGACATCGTTCTCGAACTCAAATCAGTTGCTGATGTTGGCCTCGTAGGTTTTCCGTCAGCCGGAAAATCGTCCCTGATCTCAGTACTGTCGGCCGCGAAACCCAAGATCGCGGATTACCCCTTCACCACGCTCCGCCCCAACCTTGGGGTCGTTGAAGCTGGCGGTGTCACCTACACCATTGCGGACGTTCCCGGCCTAATCCCAGGAGCGAGCCAAGGTAAAGGGCTCGGGCTTGATTTTCTCCGCCACATTGAGCGCTGTGCTGTGCTCGCGCACGTGGTGGACTGCGCAACACTCGACCCGGCCCGGGACCCTGTGTCAGATGTTGAAGCGCTAGAGGCGGAACTCGCCGCATACATTCCCTCCCTCGACAGCGATACTGGACTTGGAGCGCTTCGCGACAGGCCACGCATCGTTATCTTGAACAAAATCGATGTGCCCGAGGCCGCTGAGCTTGCTGAATTTGTGCGGTCAGAGTTCGAAAAGCAGGGGTGGCCGGTATTTTCGATCTCCGCGGTGGCGCAAAAAGGTCTGCGGGAGTTGTCGTTTGCGCTGGCTAAACTCGTCGAGGAATATCGCGCGGCGCACCCCAAAGAGACTCGACGCCGCCAGGTTATTCGGCCAGTGTTGGCGAAGGAAGACGAGTTTACGGTCACACCGGACCCATCGATCGAAGGTGGATTTATTGTTCGGGGCACCAAGCCTGAACGGTGGATCCGCCAAACTCAGTTCGACAACGACGAGGCCGTTGGTTTCCTCGCGGACCGACTCAACCGGCTCGGGGTGGAAGACAAACTTCTCAAGCTCGGAGCGGAAGAAGGTGCTGCGGTCACCATTGGTGGCGTGACATTCGACTTCGATCCACAAACCCCTGCAGGTAAAGATCACATTCTGACCGGCCGTGGTACCGATATTCGGCTTGAGCAGACACATCGAGTGGCGGCGCACGAACGCAAGTTCGCCAAACGGGTCCGTCGCGGCCTGGTCGATGCTCCAGAGGACGCCCCAATCGTTGGTTCAAGCTCGCACGGCCTGAGCGAAGTTGACCCTCGCTTAGAGGAGTCAAGCGCAGAAGACACGAGCACAGACGAGCGCGGGGGCGACGAATAGCGATGAATGTTCGCGAATCCATCGCCACGGCGCGCAGCGTTGTCGTCAAGGTGGGATCGTCGGCCGTCACTACGTTTGAGGGCGGCCTGGAGCAGTCCCGCATCGACGAACTTGTTGATGCATGTGAGGCCCGGATGCGCGCGGGATCGGACCTTGTGGTGGTGTCGTCCGGTGCTGTTGGCGCTGGGATTGCCCCGCTTGGGCTCAAGAAGCGTCCGCAAGACCTTGCTACCAAACAAGCTGCGGCGAGCGTCGGGCAACTCGCCATGGTGCAGGCGTGGGCTGTGTCGTTCGGGAGATATGGGCGCACCGTTGGCCAGGTGTTGCTGACGGCGGATGACATCGCACGCCGCGCGCAGCACCGCAACGCGCAACGTACGCTTGATCGTTTGCGAACTCTGCATGCGGTGGCTGTGGTCAATGAAAACGACACGGTCGCAACCACGGAACTTCGGTTCGGCGATAACGACCGACTAGCGGCGCTTGTGGCGCACTTGATCGGGGCGGATGCGCTGGTTCTGCTGTCCGACGTCGATGGCTTGTATGACGGCGACCCGCGGCGCGGTGGTGCCAGGTTGATTCCCGAAGTCACTGGGCCTGACGATCTCGACGGTGTTATCGCGGGGAGTGGTGGCGCGCTTGGAACTGGGGGAATGGCGTCGAAGCTGTCAGCTGCACGGTTGGCGGCGGATTCTGGCATTCCCGTTCTGCTGACAGCTGCTTCCCGTGCCGCTGATGCTCTATCTACCGCTGAAGTTGGCACCGTGTTTGCTGCCCGTCCTGAACGCATGTCGGCGCGTAAGTTTTGGGTGCGGCATGCCGCGGACACCAGCGGTGCAGTGCACCTCGACGACGGCGCTGTCACTGCAGTTCTCACGAAACGGCGGTCACTGTTGCCCGCGGGGATAACAAGTGTCGTTGGGCGTTTCTTCGGTGGTGACGTTGTTGATGTGTGCGCCGTCGACGGCACCCGTGTCGCTCGCGGCGTAGTTGCCTACGACGCGAGCGAACTGACGAGCATGATTGGCAAATCTACCGGGGAGCTGCCATCTGAGTTCCGTCGGCCTGTGATTCATGCCGACGATCTGGTTCCTCTAGTCCGCTGACTGCGGCGAAATTCCCAAGCGACCAATCAGGTCGATGACTCGTTTGTCGATATCGTCGCGGATCAGGCGCATTCGCTCCATGCCATGGATGCCCCGCTCGGACGGTTCATCGATGACCCACCGTTCAATCCCGTCGCGAGTCGTGTCTAGTTGAGCTTCCGTTCCGAGGATGACAACCGCAGTCGCTCGGTCCAGCACATCTTGGTCGACGGGCTTGGGGAACTCACCGTCTAGGGTTGCGCCGATCTCGTGAAGGCTCTGCTCCGACTCACCATTGAGCTTCGTGCCTGGGTCGGTACCAGCTGAAAAAATGTCGGCTGCCGCTTCGACGTGATGCCGCATGAGGGCAGCGGCCATCTGCGATTTTCCGCCGTTTCGGTTGCACACGAACAGAACTGACGGCAGCTTTTCGGTCATGACTTAACCTCCACGAGAAGTTCGTCGATGAGTTGTTCCACGAGGGTTCGAATCTGATCGCGGATAACGCGGACGGCCTCAACACCCTGCCCGGCAGGGTCGTCGAGTGCCCAGTCGCGGTAGCTTTTCCCGGGGAAGACGGGGCATGCGTCCCCGCAACCCATGGTGATGACCACATCAGATGCTTCGACAGCTTCGGTGGTGAGCACATTTGGTTGTGCCGCTGTGATATCGATTCCATGCTCCAGCATTACTGCGACGGCGTTGGGATTGAGACTGTCCGCTGGTGCGCTTCCCGCTGATCGAACCGTAATTGCACCGTTCGAGAGGTGGGTGAGAAAGCCCGCCGCCATCTGTGATCGACCCGCGTTGTGGACGCAGACGAAAAGTACGCTTGGTTTAGCTTTCACTTCGCTGTCCTTACAGTGTTCGACGTTGGGTTTTCGCTCGGCCAGTACCGCTTGCGCAGCCACAGTGAGACATATACAAGGCCGACGAGTACGGGCACCTCGATGAGTGGTCCCACGACACCGGCGAGGGCCTGTCCCGAGGTGACGCCGAAGGTAGCGATCGCGACGGCGATGGCCAGTTCGAAGTTGTTTCCTGCTGCGGTGAACGCCAGCGTGGTGGTGCGGGCGTAATTGAGTCCGATAAGGATGCCGACGATGTAGCCGCCGATCCACATGAGCGCAAAGTACACCAGCAATGGGAGCGCGATGCGAACGACGTCAAATGGATTCGAGGTGATCTGTTCGCCTTGCAGTGCAAAGAGCATCACGATGGTGAAGAGGAGACCGTACAGAGCCCAGGGGCCGATTACCGGCAAGAACTTCGCTTCGTACCATTCACGGCCTCGGATTCTTTCGCCGTAGTACCTGGTGAGGAAACCAGCGAGGAGCGGAAGCCCTAGAAAGATCAGCACTGAGCGTCCGATGTCCCACGGGGAGGCGTCGATCGAAGCTTGGTCGAAGCCGAGCCACCCGGGAAGAACTGAAAGGTAGAACCAGCCGAGGATGGCGAACATGAAGACCTGGAAGACAGAGTTGATTGCGACGAGAACGGCAGCAGCTTCTCTGTCACCGCAGGCGAGGTCGTTCCAGATGATGACCATGGCGATGCATCGGGCGAGACCGACGATGATGAGCCCAGTGCGGTACTCGGGTAGGTCTGCGAGGAATATCCAGGCTAAGGCGAACATGAGTGCGGGGCCGAAGATCCAGTTCAGGGCGATGGAACTGAGCAGGAGTCGCCGGTCGCCCGTGACGGAGTCCAATTTGTCGTAGCGCACTTTGGCGAGCACGGGGTACATCATGATGAGAAGGCCGAGTGCGATGGGAAGTGAGATTCCGTCGATCTTAATTCCATCGATGGCATCGCCAAGACCGGGAACGAATCGGCCCAGAAGGAGTCCCGCAGCCATGGCGAGTGCAATCCAGAAGGGGAGAAATCGGTCCAGGGTGGACATTTTGCCGACAATCGCGGGGTGCGCGACCTGGGCCGGTGCTGGTGAGCTCACTGGTGGATTCCTTGATGGTGTAGGGGGTTCAGCAGCAGTTGGATGTGTTCGCCTCAGGCGGGGTGGTGCTGAGAATTGCTTCGATGAGCGGGGTCACGCTGGGGGTGAGTGAGTAGTGCACCCAGGTGCCCCGTCGTTCGCAGTCGACGATTCCAGCTTCCCTGAGCACCTTGAGGTGGTGGGAAATGGTGGGTTGCGAGACGGTGAACATTGCCGTGATGTCGCATACGCACACGTCGGGTTCGCGGGTTGCCGCGATCGTACTGACGATTCGAAGCCGTATGGGGTCGCCGAGGGCTTTGAGGGTTCGCGCAAGGGCGTCAGCGTGGTTGGGTGTGACGTTGGTGAGAATGTCCGAGCCACCACTTTGATTAGACATCTGTCTATATTGACACCCGTCTATGGCTTAGATCAAGTCGGGTACACGACTCCGACAATTAAAACGGGGCAAGACCAAGAACGTCAGGTCAATGCATCAGCTCAATGCAGCACATCGGCGAGCGCACTCAACACTTCAGAGCACCCCGCCTCAACTTTCACCGTAGCGAGGTCATCGCCGCGCGTAGGGCCTCGATTAACAATGACGATCGGCAGCCCTTGTCGTGCTGCGTATCGAACAAAGCGAAGCCCAGACATCACCGTCAGGGATGAGCCAACAACCAGCATCGCTGACGCGGCGTCTACCGCCGCAAACGCCCGCTCCACAAGCGGCTTGGGAACTGACTCTCCGAAAAAAACTATGTCAGGTTTGAGAATCCCTCCGCACCGCGGACAATCAACCACCTGAAACGACGACACATCGGCTACCACCGCGTCGGCGTCAGGCGCGATCTCTAGCCCGTCGATTTCGGTGTAGTGAGCAAAATGCGGATTTGCTAACTCAAGTTCTCTCGCCAGGTCAGTCCTGTCGAGCACATCGCCGCAGTTGAGGCACACCACCTGTTTGTAGGTGCCGTGCAGATCCATGACCTCGCGATGCCCCGCCTTGGAATGCAGCAGATCTACATTCTGGGTGATCAACGACGTTACGACACCGCCGAGCTCAAGTGCTGCCAGCGAACGATGGCCCCGATTTGGTTCCCGCGAATCAATAAATCGCCACCCGATGTGATTACGCGCCCAGTACTGCTGGCGTGCCTGAGGGGTGGCGAGAAACTGCGAAATGGTCATCGGAGTACGTTTCGGCGCAGTGGGGCTCCTGTAGTCAGGAACCCCAGAATCCGTCGACAGTCCCGCGCCGGTTAGGGTGACCACCTTTTGCGCTGCCAGCACTTCGATTGAGCGGACAAGCGCCTCGTGCTCATCGAGAGCCAAGGTGGTGCCATCTACCGTTGCGTCTGCGTTCACCCTACTCAGGATAAAGAAAATGAGCAGTCGCGGCGACAACACGACAGTTCGCATCACAGAGATAAAACGCGGGGCAACCTTCCCTTGCTGCCCCGCGTACCTTCCGGTATACCAGGCGCTATCGAGGATGTGTGGTTTATCCAAACGCCCTCAAGCGTTTCGTTACCAGACGGAACCCAAAGTCGTTAACAATACCTGGGGATTTTTCGTTTTACGGCAAATTGTCAACGAGGAAGACTGCGTGGCTCAACGTCAGCGCGGGGTACCGCCTTCGCAGAGCTCGAATCTGGAGAACCCTGTCCGTCTCATCGCCAGTAATGCTGCGAATGTCGTCGGGGGAGAGGGAACCAGCGATCTTGGCGCTCTGGCTGCTACGTCGGTACGTGTTGCCGAGCCCCGCAACAAACAGCACGAGAATGATGGCGGCGATCGCCAGCACCCACGAGGATTCGACGACTGCGGCGATCGACAAAACTATTGCGCTGACCAAGGCGAGAATCAGACTGATCTTCTCTAATCGACTTGGAGTATCAACCGGTACGTTCATGCGCATCTCCTTTCCACGGATCTTCCCATGTTTACTGTGTGCGCAAACATCGGTACCCACGACGCCCCGAAGAGCGCCGTGGGTACCAGAGCGAGGACCGTGTGTTAGTCGTCGAGTGTGATCAGCGGGTACACGCCGTTTTCGTCGTGTACTTCGCGACCGGTTACCGGGGGATTGAAGACGCACAGCATGCGCATCTGCTCATCCACCTCAATGCGGTGTTTTTCGAAGCCGTTGAGAAGGTACATCGAACCGGGTCCCAGTTCGTACACTTCGTCGTTGTCGAGGTCGATCAGCTTTCCGCGTCCCTCAACTAGCCACACAGCCTCAACGTGGTTTTGGTAGTGAAACTCGTTGACTGTGCCAGCCTTGATGGTTGTCTCGTGAAACGAGAACCCCACCCGGTCGTCGGCAAGGACGATCCGCTTGCTGCGCCAGTTGCCGTTCTCGGCGGTGACATCGCGCTCGGTATCAGTGATTTCTTGAGTGGTACGCACAATCATGAGCGACCCCTTTCGTGTGATCGGTGGTGGCTCAGCGCAGAACTTGCTTCGCAGCGTCGACCAAAATTTCGAGCCCGTGATCGATTTCTTCGTCAGTGATAGTCAACGGTGGCAGCAGCTTGACGACCTCGTCTGATGGGCCAGATGTTTCAGCGAGCAAACCATTGTTGAACGCGATTTCGCATGCTGCAGGCGCGAGTTCCGGGTTGTCGAACACAAGACCCTGGACCAAACCGCGACCGCGGTGCTTGACGCCACCGACTTCGTTGGCCAAAGCTTCAAAAGCGTCGGCGATTTTTTGACCCTTGCGAGGTGTGTCTAGTTCAAGGCCGTTGTCGGACCAGAAGGTCTCTAGCGCGACCTTGGACGTCACGAAGGCCGGATTGTTTCCGCGGAAGGTGCCGTTGTGTTCGCCTGGACCCCAAATGTCGAGTTCCGACTTGAACAAGGTCAGCGCCATCGGCAAGCCATACCCACTGATGGACTTTGAGATCGTCACGATGTCAGGTGTGATTCCTGCAAGCTCGAACGAGAAGAACGGTCCGGTGCGTCCACAGCCCATCTGGACATCGTCAACGATGAGCAGAATGTCGCGACGCGAGCACAGTAGTGCAAGTTCGCGGATCCATTCTGGTCGAGCTACGTTCACTCCACCTTCGCCCTGGACTGTTTCCACGATGACCGCCGCGGGGCGGTTCATGCCACTTCCTGAGTCGTCGAGAACACGCTCGAACCACTGGAAGTCCTCGGTGACACCACCGAAGTAGTTGTCGTATGGCATTGGTGTCGCGTGGACCAAAGGAATACCGGCACCGGCGCGCTTCATGGAGTTTCCGGTGACGGAAAGGGCTCCGAGCGTCATGCCGTGGAACGCGTTGGTGAAGTTGATGATCGCTTCGCGACCGGTCGCCTTGCGTGCGAGCTTGAGGGCGGCCTCAACAGAGTTTGTTCCGGTCGGACCGGGGAACTGCACCTTGTAGTCAAGGTTGCGCGGGTTGAGAATTACCTCTTCGAAGGTTTCAAGAAACTCTTGCTTCGCCACTGTGGCCATGTCTAGACCGTGGGTGATGCCGTCCTTGCCGATGTAATCCATGAGTGCTTCTTTGAGCACGGGATGGTTGTGGCCGTAGTTCAGCGATCCAGCGCCGGCGAAAAAGTCGAGGAACTTGCGTCCGGTCGTGTCTGTGATCCACGCGCCTTTCGCTGTGGTGAAGGTTGCGGGCCAGCCGCGGCAGTAGCTCCGGACTTCGGACTCGCGCGATGCGAAAATGCTAGGCAGTCCTTGTCCGGTGCCGGGCTTCTCGCCTTTTTGGTCAGAGGGCAAATCGGCAATGGTCATAACTGTTCTCCTTGAGGAATTGCGAATCAGCGATACTTACGCGTAGCGCACGGAAATTGACATTCAGCGTGGCGGAAACTCACCAATTCGGTAGAGATCCTCAGCCTCGTGACTGTCGGGAAAAAGATCCGGTGGGAATAAATCACTTCGCACAATTTCGGTATCGCGTGACCGTGCTAGCGACGTAAACAATGCGATTGACGCACCATTGTCGGGACTAATTGTTGTCTCGAGGTGGGTCGCGCGCTGCACGGGCGGTTGGTCGAGCAGCCAATCGAGCATGTTGTGGGCGATTTTCATCCCGCGATAGTCGCTATCGACTGCGACTTGCCAAACCATGATGGTCAGGGGGTCGCGTGGGCGGAAGTAACCGGTAACAAATCCCGCAACTCGTCCATCGACTTCAGCGACGACGGAAGATTCACGGAAATCTCGGCACCACAACACGTATGAGTAGCTGGAATTTAGATCTAGAACTTGTGAATCGCGGGCGATTTCCCACAATCGAATCCCGTCAGAGATTTCAGGAAAGCGGAAACGCACCGCGCTGCGGGCGGTGTTTGAGTTTTCGATGTCAGGTTTCATCGGTGTTTCAACTTTAACAACGCTGGGGTGAATTGTCAGGGTAGGTCGCGTTGCTTGTTGTCATTTGGGTCTCGTTTCCGCTGGGTAAGGCGCATGTGTGACCATTGTCATATTGAAATAATCTTAGCAGTGTATTAGGGATAGCGGCCGCCTAACGGTTGTGGTCGACGTACTCAGCAACCAGCGTCAACGGCGGAGCGAACGCACCAGCCTGCGTCGTCGCCAGAGCGCCAGACGCGGTCGCCCACCGCAATGCCGTGTCCACTCCGTTGTGCCAAAACGCCGCCAAGGCTCCAACAAACGCATCGCCAGCACCTGTTGCGTCAACGACGTCAACGCGAGGCGGAACCGTGTCAATGCTCCCGCCGCCCGGGCCGCGGTAGCGAGCGCCATCAGCACCATGTGTCGTCACAACATGACGCACACGGTGCAACTCTCGATGGAAGAAGTTGCTTTCGCGCTCATTCACCACCACAACATCAGTTGTGGCCAGCAAGTCGGGCGACAGTTCCATGACAGGCGAAGCATTGAGCATGACAACCGTGCCCGATCGGTACGCCAACGCTGCCGCCTCCTCAACAATCTCGATAGGGAGTTCTAGCTGCAGCAACAACACGTCGCACTCAGTTATCCGTCGACGGTCCTCAACACTAAGTTTTGTCATGGTCGCATTCGCTCCCGCCACCACCACAACGGAGTTTTCTCCACCGGCATCTACGGTGATAGCGGCGACACCGCAAGGGCCCTCAACCTGGCGCAACTCAGGTACGTGGACTCCCGCAACTTCAAGGGATTCGCGCAACACGGGCGTAAACCGGTCAGTTCCCAAAGCCCCAAGGAACCACACTTGACCGCCGAGATGTGACGCAGCCTTAGCCTGGTTAGCGCCTTTTCCGCCCGGGATCTCAGCGTAGGAGGTCCCACGCACAGTTTCACCAGCAAGAGGTAGGCGCGTGGTGGTAGTCACCAAATCAATGTTGACGCTACCTACGACACCGATGCGACTCATAACCAATAGCATGGCACGGTGCCGCCACTGCGAATCAGCAAACCGTAGTGAGATCTTCCTTCATTCAACCGGCTACCCTGTGAACATGACATCTGGCTCGACAATTGATGCAAAGCGCGACGGTGCAAACGACGGCGAACAAGATCTCCGCGGCGATGTTCATAACGCCGCCCGCCGTGCTCGAGTGGCCTCGCGAACCCTAGCCTTGCTCAATGCTGAGCAGAAAAATCGTGCGCTCCATGCTGCTGCGGATGCAGTTCTAGGCGCAGTAGACGCCATTATTGCGGCCAATAACCACGATATTGAGCGTGCGAAAGCCAGCGGAACTGAAGAAAGCTTGCTCGACCGACTCCGCCTCACGCCAGCCCGCGTCGACGGGATCGCCGCAGGGCTCCGCCAGGTCGCGGGACTCGACGATCCAGTGGGCGAAGTAGTGCAAGGAAAAACACTGCCTAATGGGCTTGAACTTGTGCAGAAGCGAGTGCCCCTCGGTGTGGTCGGAATTGTGTATGAGGCACGACCAAACGTCACTGTCGATGCATTCGGCCTTGCATTGAAATCTGGTAACGCAGTGTTGTTGCGGGGTTCGAGTTCGGCATCCAACTCGAACACTGCGCTCGTTGATGTTTTGCGCACGTCGCTGGTAGACAGCGGACTGCCAGCTGATTCAGTGCAACTCCTGCCCACCGAGGACCGCGCTACTGTTACGCACCTCATCCAGGCGCGTGGCCTCGTCGACGTGGTAATTCCGCGCGGAGGCGCAGGCCTGATCAACGCGGTGGTCCGCGATGCCACCGTGCCTACGATTGAAACTGGTGTCGGGAACTGCCACGTGTATGTACATTCCGCGGCTGACCTCGATATCGCAGAGAACATTGTGTTGAATTCAAAAACACGTCGTCCCAGCGTGTGCAACACGGCTGAAACGCTGCTTATCGATGAACAAATTGCACCAGTCGCTTTGCCCAGGCTTGTTGGCGCGCTAGAGGACGCCGAAGTGACACTGCATGGCGACCTTCCCGGCATGGTCGCCGCCGGTGAGGATGACTGGGCTGACGAATACCTCAGCCTCGACATGGCGGTAAAGGTTGTCGCCGGAATTGATGAGGCTATCGCCCACATTGAGAAGTACGGCACCAGCCACACCGAAGCGATCGTCACAGCAGACATCGCAGCTGCTCGAGAGTTCACCAGTCGCGTAGATGCGGCGGCAGTGATGGTGAATGCGTCTACAGCGTTTACTGACGGCGAGCAGTTTGGCTTCGGCGCCGAAATTGGTATCTCCACACAGAAGTTGCACGCTCGCGGGCCCATGGGCTTGCCGGAACTCACCTCCACTAAGTGGATTGTCTGGGGACAAGGCCACACCAGGCCCGTTTAATCTGTCCCATCCCCACCTTCGAGAGGGTCTGCGTGAACTTTTTTTCATCCCCAAGCGATGTCCTCGAACGCCTCGCTGAAACCGGCTACTTGGCAGATACCGCGACTGCGACTGCGGTTTTTCTCGCCGACCGGCTCGGGAAACCCCTTCTGATCGAAGGACCGGCAGGAGTAGGCAAGACCGAACTTGCCCGTGCTGTGTCCCAAACTGCGGGCGCTGAGCTCGTTCGACTCCAGTGCTATGAAGGCGTCGACGAGGCCAGGGCACTGTACGAATGGAACCACGCCAAGCAGATTCTGCGCATTCAGGCGGCACACGAAAATAGCTGGGAAGACACTCGCGACGATGTTTTTTCTGAGGAGTTCTTGCTCACGAGGCCCCTGCTGACCGCAATTCGACGCACCGACCCGACCGTGCTGTTGATTGACGAGACGGATAAGGCGGACATCGAGTTTGAGGGATTACTGCTTGAAGTCCTCAGCGATTTCGCCGTCACAGTGCCGGAATTGGGCACCATCGAAGCTACCCGCAGGCCCTTCACCGTCCTCACCTCAAACGCCACGCGAGAATTATCCGAAGCGCTGAAGCGGCGCTGCCTATTCCTCCACATGGACTACCCTGACCCAGTTCGAGAACGGAAGATTCTCGCAGCTCGAGTGCCCGAACTGCCGGACAAGTTCGCTGAGAAAATCGTCGACGTCATTACGGCGCTGCGCGGAATGCAACTAAAGAAGGCCCCATCGGTGGCGGAAACGATCGACTGGGCGCGCACTCTGCTCGCGCTTGGGGAATCAAAAATGAACGACGACGCGGTGCGCACGACCTTGGGCGTAATTTTGAAGCATCAGGTTGATCAGCAACGCGCACTCGTCGAACTGCGCCTCAACTAGATCGAGGACGACACCATGGGGGACAAGCAACCGCAGCATCCCATCGCGAGCCACCTCGTTGGATTTGTGGAGGCGTTGCGTGGCAAAGGCGTGCCTGTCGGTCCCGCGGAAACAGTCGATGCTGCGCGCGTCCTCACGCACTTAGCGCTCGCTGACCGGACCGTTGTGCGGGAGGGACTCGCGTGCGCGTTAGTACGTCGAAACACTCACCGCCCAACCTTCGACGGGTTATTTGACCTCTGGTTTCCTGCCGCAGTCGGCACTAAAACCGCCCATGACGAGAGTTCGGCTGACCCAGCCCGGGACGATGATGGCGACCTCGATATTCCGAAGCTACAAGACACTATTGCGGAGCTCCTGGCAGACAACTCAGACGAGGCGAAGACGGAACTTGACGAAGTTGTCACCCTGCTTGTCGAGGAGCTTGGCCAATACCGATCAATCAACGGCCAATCGTATTCGGCCTATCAAGCTTTACAAGCGATATCTCCGGACCAAATACTCGGAAAACTCCTTTCAGGATTGCTTGACCGCATTTCCACCGAACCCAGCGGTACGACTGCGGAGCCGTTCGCTCACGAAGTTGCCAAACGAAACGCAACCGAGTTTGTGCGGCGATTCCGCGCGCAGGTTGAGCAGGAAACGCAACGGCGAGTGGCACAACGGCTTGGCGTAGAAAAGGTGACCTCCTACGCGGTACCAAAGGTTGCGGAGCAAGTTGATTTTCTTCGCGCATCCGACCAAGACCTGCAAGCGCTCAAGGCAACCGTGGTTCCGTTGGCACGGTTACTCGCCACCCGCCTTGCTGTTCGCCGCAAGAAATTCCGCACCGGAACCATCGATATTCGTCGAACAATGCGTAAATCGATGACCACCGGGGGTGTACCCATCGACTTGGTGGCGCAAAAGCCCAAACACTCACGGCCCGAACTGGTCGTCCTATGTGATCTTTCTGGGTCGGTCGCCGGGTTTAGTACCTTCACCTTGCAGTTAGTGAACGCGCTGAGCGAGCAGTTCTCGAAGACACGGATTTTCGCTTTCATCGACTCAACTGATGAAGTGACCTCATTTTTCGACGCAAGCGCCGAATTGGGAACAGCGGTGTCGAGCATGATCCAACATACCCGCCTCGTAGCTTTCGACGGGCACTCTGACTACGGCAACGCATTCACCACGTTCAACGAACGATTCGACACAGCTGTCACCTCACGAACCTCCCTGCTGATTCTCGGCGACGGGCGCACAAATTTTCGTGACCCGAACCTTGCAGCACTTGCCGAACTTGTCAGCCGCGCACGCCACGCGCACTGGCTAAATCCTGAACCCGCGGCGCAATGGGGGAGCGGCGATTCCGCTGCCGACTTGTATAAACACCTCATTCCGATGCACGAATGCCGCACCGCTGAGCACTTAGCGGCAGTCGTGGCGCGGTTGCTGCCGGTGTGAGCACGTAAAGTAAACATTCGTGCAACCCGACCCGGCGAACGACACCGGCAAACATGGCGCACCGTTGACTCCGTCCGGTGTGGGCACTCGGCGACGGCTCGGGGTCATGGGTGGAACATTTGACCCCATCCACAACGGGCACCTCGTCGCCGCAAGTGAAGTGGCAGACAAGTTCTTTCTCGACGAAGTAATCTTCGTGCCCACCGGTCGTCCGTGGCAGAAAGAAGGCCGTGACGTCAGTGCGGCGGAGGACCGCTACCTGATGACGGTGATCGCTACCGCTTCAAATCCCCGGTTTTCAGTCAGCCGAGTTGATATTGATCGCGCAGGAATCACCCGAACCGTAGACACGCTTCGGGACTTCCGTGAGCGGCATCCGCATGACGAACTTTTCTTCATTACCGGTGCTGACGCCTTGGCAAACATTCTGTCGTGGCAGAAGTGGGAAGAGATCTTCGACTTAGCCAAATTCGTTGGAGTCAGCCGGCCGGGCTACGATCTTCACACTGAACACTTAGATCATCACCTTGATGGCTACCCAGACGACACCGTGACACTTATCGAAATTCCTGCGCTAGCAATTTCGTCTAGTGACTGCCGTGCCCGGGCCCGTGATGGGCGCCCTGTCTGGTACCTCGTTCCCGATGGCGTTGTGCAATACATCGCCAAACGCTCGTTATACATGTAATTTGCCTATACCAAGGAGAACCCCGTGACCGCATCTGACGACGCAATCCGTGCATCCCGAATAGCCGCGCTTGCCGCTGACGAAAAGAAGGCAACCGCTGTAGTTGTGCTCGACGTGTCTGAGCATCTTGTCATCACTGATTGCTTTGTCATCGCCACCGGCGAAAACGAGCGTCAGGTAAGCAGCATTGTCGACAATGTTGAAGAAAAGCTCCGTGAGATTGGCCTCAAGCCAACTCGACGTGAGGGTGCTTCCGAAGGCCGCTGGGCTCTGCTTGACTACGTCGACTTCGTAGTTCACATCCAACACGGTGAAGAGCGCTCCTACTACGGCCTTGAGCGCCTGTGGAAAGACTGCCCTGTCATCCCGGTTGAAGGCATTGAGAATGTTCCCGCAGCTGTCGACCACGACGCAGATGTAGCCGAAGACGGTACGGATCACTAAATCGGTCGACCATGGAGGGACCTTCACGAATGACCGCACCGGTCACCGTTCGAAAACTGCTTCTTCTGCGACACGGTCAGACTGTGTACAACGCGGAGAGCAGAATGCAGGGCCAACTTGACACCGCACTGTCACCCCTCGGGGAAGATCAAGCAGCGCGCGCAGCGGTGGTGCTAGCACGATGCAAACCGGTGGCGATCGTCTCGTCTGACCTGCATCGCGCCTACGACACCGCAGTGGCACTGGGAGACGAGGCGGGCATGGGCGTCGTCACGGATGTGCGGCTTCGTGAAACCCACCTCGGCGAGTGGCAAGGCTGGACCCACTCTGACGTGGATGCTAAACATCCAGGTGCCCGCGCACAGTGGCGGCTGAACGCGACGTTGTCCCCTCCCGGCGGTGAAAGCCGAGTGGACGTTGCACAACGGTCTGTCCCCGTGGTGGAGGAACTGCTAGCCCGATACGACAATGGTGACGCCGATCTCGCAGCATGGAACGACCGCCCCGTGGTGCTCGTAGCGCATGGGGGACTCATCTCGGCGCTGACAGCGAAACTGCTGGACCTTCCGGTGTCTCACTGGCAAATACTGGGTGGTCTCGGCAACGCGAGTTGGGTTCAACTCAGCCACTTCAGCAATACTGGCCTGTGGCGGCTCGATGTGTGGAACTCATCCGCGGAAGTTGCCCCCGATGTCTCCCTCTAACACGGCATCCCCGGCGCTGCTGGTCATCGGCGATTCCCTGTCATTCTTCGGGCCAAAAGGTGGGCTCCCAGCAGACCATCCGCAGATCTGGCCTAACCTGGTAGCCGCTAAACTCGGGTTGCGTTCGCACCTATGTGCGCGCGTCGGGTGGACTAGCCGCGATGGGTGGTGGGCGCTAACTCAAGACCCATTGGTGTGGGCCACCATCCCGCACGTAAGGGCCGTCGTTATTGCCCTGGGAGGCATGGACTCCTTGCCGTCGCCGTTACCAACAGCTCTGCGGGAACAAATCCGGTACATCCGGCCGACTCGGCTACGTACCGCTGTGCGTTCGGTTTACCGCAAACTACAACCTGCACTGTCGCCACTGGGTTGGCCAATGGCGCTACCACCGTCGGTGACCGTGTCGTACCTCGAAAAAATGCGCGAGGCACTCAGCGCTGTGCGACCCGACATACCGATCGTGGCGGTGCTGCCTGCCCTGCAATACAGTGAGTCGTATGCGCGAGTGCAACCAGGCCAGCCAAGGACTGCACACGCTATCGCCGCGTGGGCTGCGAAAAATAATGTCCCCGTGGTCGACATTCCGGGAGCGACATTCGAACACCTCAGGGCAGGCGAAGGTAACCCCGACGGCATTCACTGGAACTTTGATGCGCATCAACGCGTCGCAACGCTCATGGAGGCAGCTATCGTTTCATGTGAGCGTGCAATCCCAGATACTTCCGAGCGCTCAAGCTAACGAAGGTTGGTGAAGCTGTGGCTGTCATCGTAGTAACTGATTCGTCGTCCACACTTCCCTCCGACGTGGTTGCGCAAAATAATATCCGGGTTGTCCCGCTTCACGTCCTTCACAACGGGAACGACCTCCGCGAAGGGGTCGATGAAATTCCAAGTGCGGTATGGCGTTCGAACGGGGTTTCGACCGCAGGTGCGTCGCCTGAGGAATTGCGCGAAGTGTTCGACAAAGCAGTGCGCGACAGCGGTGGCGACGGAGTGGTAGGCATCTTCCTTTCGCGCAAACTGTCCTCCACCTGGGAAGCAGCCCACCAAGCGGCATCAGATATCGGTTCAGCAGTTCGTGTCGTTGATTCGCGCGCAGCTGCGTTTAGCTTGGCGTTTGTCGTACAAGCCGCCGCAGTCGCAGCGAACCGCGGGGCGACGCGTGACGAGGTGTACGACACGGCCGTCGACGCGGCCAACAGAACTAGTTCTTTTGTTTACGTGAATCAACTCGACAATCTCCGCCGTGGTGGGCGGATCGGTGCTGCATCGGCCTTGTTGGGGACGGCACTTGCCATTAAGCCTGTGCTGCAGCTCGAAGATGGCGCGTTGGGTATTCGGGAGAAAACCCGCACGGCGACGAAAGCGATCAATCGGTTAATCGATATTTCTGTCGAGACCGCAAGGCAAAAAGAACACGTCAGCATCGCGGTCCAGCATTTGGAGGCCGAGGACCGGGCGCGCGATGTGTTGGCTCGCGTGACCGCACGGCTTGAGGGGTTTCACGCCACTTATATCACTGACCTCGGCGCGGTCCTTGGGGTGCATTTGGGCCCAGGTGCGATCAGCGTGTCGATGTTCGCCCGCCGGGAATTCTGAGCGTTTTTATCTACGCAGCGCGGGTTATCTACGCAGCGCCGGTTATCCACACGATGGAGTTATCCACATTCTTGTAGGTAGTCCGTGCTGTGCTGTCTGCTCGGTCTCTACTGTCTGCCCATGCCCTATGACACGGACAAGGCGAGGGAACGCTACCGCGCGTTGATGTCTTTGCCTGCTCGACAGCCGACTACTGGCGACGCGACCGTCGGCGATGACACGAGTTTCGCGGATGATCCGGACTCGGCTGCCGCTGCACGTCCTGTAAACAATGCTGATGCTCCCGACTTTTTTGGTGAAACCCGCCGCGTTCCTCCAATTCCAGCTCGGCTTTCTCTGACGAAGGCAGGTGCGCTCGCACTTATTGGAGTCGGCATCGCGGGGGTGGTTTTTGCCGCGGTCGCGGCCCAGCGGGGTGGCCCGTCGGAAACACAACTCGCGCTAGTGCAAGGCGACATGAAAGTCGAGACACAACCCAATCACGCCGATCAACCCAGTGACCCGGACCAACCCAGTCACCCGGACCAGCATGGCGGCCACCGCGAATCTCTCGATGGCACGAAGTCAGACGCCGACACAAAGAACTTGTCGATGAGTGCGGAGCCACCCGAGCACATCGTCGTGAGCGTGGCGGGCCACATCCACACTCCAGGGCTTGTCACCCTGCCCGCTGGGGCGCGCGTTGCTGACGCTATAGCGCACGCAGGAGGCTCACAACTAGGTGCGGATACCATCACGCTCAACCTCGCCCACATCGTCCAGGACGGCGACCACATCGTAGTGGGGAACCGTGACGGCGCTGACAGCGCGGCACCGGTAGTAAGCATGATCATGAGCAGCGGAGAAGCCAAAACGAGTCCCTCGGCGTCAGGACCGGGAACCCCAAAAGCGCCGACAAAGGTCAACATCAATTCAGCCACCGTCGAACAGCTCACTGCGCTACCAGGCATCGGACCCGTCACAGGTCAAGCGATCGTGGACTGGCGCACCAACAACGGATCTTTTCAGTCAGTAGAACAACTACGAGATGTTCGAGGAATCGGACCCGCGAAGTTCACCCAAGTACGTGAATACCTTCTCCACTGACAGGGCCGCAATTGACGCACGACTCGCGCCCGCTGCACTGACCGCCTGGGCGACCACCATCCTCGCGATCGTCGGTGGCTCAGTCGTCGCCTTCCTTGTGGCGGGACTGGCAACGCTTGCAGCAGTGGTCGTCTGGAGATTTCCAAATTATCGGAAAACCCCAGATGATCGGAAAAACCTAGCGGCATTCCGTCGAGTCGTTGCTGTCGCCCTCATGTTTGGCGCAACATGTGCGATTGCAGGTGGGTTCTCCGCCCAGAGCATCGAATCCCACCCGCTACGTGACGTCGCCCCGCACGAGTCGGTCACAGTCGTCGCGGACGTGCGAACAGACCCGCAATTGCTTCGTAACCAGCACTTCGGGCAGCCCCGCCACGTCTTGCGCGCGCACATTGTGAGCGTGACGCAAACTGACCACACAGTCACCGCATCCGGGGCAATAACTGTCATCGCAACTGGGGAACATTGGGCTGACCTGCTTCCGGGGCAGCGCATCAGCTTCACCGCCACGACGAGGGAACCGAGGCGGAAGGACTTCACCGTCGCGACCCTGTTCACCACAGGCACGCCCGACACTGTGCGGGTACCTCAACGCGCGCAACGTATCGCCGGCCACGTTCGAAGCAGCTTCAAGGAGGTCGTACACAGAACATTGCCTGCATCAACGGCAGCCATTCTGCCGGGAATCGTGATCGGCGACCGTGCAGAAATGTCTGAAGACACCCGCAGTGCCTTTGTGACCACCAGCCTGACGCACCTCACCGTCGTCTCAGGCACCCACGTCACGATCGTGTGCGCGGCAGTGCTCCTGTCAACACGGTTTATCACGGGATCCCGGCGCCTCAGCGTGCTTCTCACTGCCATTGCGCTGGTGTGGTTTGTGATCATTTGTCGGCCCGAACCCAGCGTTCTGCGAGCTGCCGCAATGGGCACGGTGACACTCATCGCCCTGCTAAGTGGCAGGCGCCGACATGCGCTTCCCGCGCTGTGCGCGGCAGTGATTGTGCTGCTCGTCGTGAGGCCACAGTTGGCTGTCGATCTCGGTTTTGCGCTGTCAGTGACCGCCACAGCGGGACTCGTCCTCGCCACTCCGCCACTGACAAACGCACTTACCCGACGCGGCGTACCTGATGGACTAGCGGCGATCATCGCCGTCTCCACCGCCGCGCACTTCGCAACAGCACCGATCATCGCGGGAGTTCTTGGGCAGTTCAGCGTCGTCGCAGTGCTCGCGAACCTTGTTGTCGCACCCGTCGTCACCGCAGTCATCATCCTCGGGTACCTCGGCCTGGTGCTTGCACCGCTATCCGCCACACTTGCGGCCGTGCCCATATGGCTTGCGGGTCACCCCACGTCATGGATACTCGCCACCGCGCAATGGTGCGCCGCGCTTCCCAACGCCAGCATCGAGGTACCACGCGGCATTCCAGGGGCGGTACTGATGGTCATCGTGACGCTGGCGGCATCAGCACTCATCTGGGCGAAACGCTGGCGCCTTCTTGTTCTCGTAGTTGCCGTCAGTGTCGCAGCGGGGTGGGCCGTTGCCCGCGTAGCCTTCAGCGCCACCATCCCAACCGGGTGGGTGGTCGCTGCTTGCGACGTGGGACAAGGAGACATGTTCGTGCACGCAACGGGTCCACAATCAGCGATCGTGATCGATGTCGGACCCGCGCCAGACCTTGCGGACAGCTGCCTGCGAACTTTGGGGATTAACACCGTAGATCTCGTCATCATTACCCATTTTCATGCTGACCACGTGGCGGGATTGTCCGGTGTCTTCACGGGGCGGAATGTTGGTGCGGTCGCGATTGGGCCTGGTCAGGACCCGCAATCCGGATTCGATGATGTTGTGGCTACCGCCCAGAAAACGGGCGTACCCATAATGGAGATACGGCTCGGGGACGAAGTCGACTTACCTGCGACAACCCTCAGAATTCTTGGGCCAAATCCGGACCTAGCTCCGTATCTGTCGCCGAATGATCAGTCAGTCGTCGTCTCTGCGACAACCCGCGTGGAGGAAAACGAATCCATGACACTGCTGTTCTGCGGCGATATTGAGTTCGAAGCACAACAGTGGTTGCTCGACCACGCCCCGGAAGCGCTCACCGCCGACATTATGACTGTCCCGCATCACGGAGCGGCGACAACGCTCCCGCAATTCCTGCACGCAGTCGCACCCGAAATCGCGATCATCAGCGCAGGGCGGGACAACACCTATGGGCATCCGCACACTGAGGTTCTCGATGCGCTCGAGTCAATGAACGCACATGTAGCCAGAACTGACGTGCACGGGCTAATCACGGTCCGACCGACTTCACACGGGGTGCAGATTGTGGGGGAGTACGCCAATGTGCCACTGTCATGAGGTGTCAGTTCACCTGGTTGTAGGCGATGAAGAATTTCTCGTAGACCGAGCGATGCGGCGAATTATCGCTACTGTGCGTGACAGCGCAGACACGGAAGCGGAATCGGTGCAAGTAACCCGCATGCGCGCAGGTGATGTCAGTACCGCCCACCTCGCCGAGTTGCTCAGCCCATCGCTGTTCGGCGAAGACCGGGTCGTCGCCCTTGAATCGGCTGACGAAGCAGGCAAAGACGCTGCCGCCATCATTGAAACCACGGCCCGTGACGTTCCTGCCGGAGTCACCCTCATCGTGGCCCACTCCGGCGGTGGACGCGCGAAAGCACTCGCCGCGAGCCTGCAAAAAGCAGGCGCAGAAGTTCACCGGTGCACCAAACTCAACGCCTCCGAGCGGTCAGAGTTCGTACGCTCCGAGTTTCGCGACCACGGGGTACGTGTGGCCCCCGATGTGATCGCCACAATCATTGATGCCGTTGGTTCGAACCTGCGCGAACTTGCTGCAGCATGCTCGCAACTCATCGCAGACACAGGAGGGAAAGTCACCGCAGCGACTGTGCATCAGTACTATGCGGGCAAAGCTGAAGTGAGTGGCTTTGATGTGGCCGAGAAAGCAGTAAATGGCAACAAAGGTGGAGCGCTTGAAGCATTGCGGTGGGCGCTGCACACTGGGGTGCCCACTGTGGTGCTTGCTGATGCCCTGGGGGAGACTGTCCGCTCAATCGCGCGCGTTAGCGCCGCGGGGCGAGGGGACCCCAACCGTCTAGCTTCACAGTTGGGTATGCCGCCATGGAAGGTGAAAAAGACCCAAGCGCTTGCCCGCACCTGGACGCCCGAGTCGTTGACCACAGCGCTTAGCGCCGTGGCACGCCTGAACGGTGATGTGAAAGGTGGAGCTGCCGATACTCACTACGCGTTGGAACGAGCGGTCATCGCGGTCGCTACGCTTGCCCGGTAGGTATCAGCCACCCAGCAACCTACGACAGCCATGAGTAGATGCAACAAATCTGGGGTCCTTCACCATGGTGAAGGACCCCAGAAAAGTTTATGACTAAGTCAGCTGATCTTGTTGAAAGCCTGCGACATGGCAGACTTCTTGTTCGCTGCTTGGTTCTTGTGAATGACACCCTTGCTAGCGGCCTTGTCGAGCTTGCGGTTCGCTGCTTGAAGGTGCTTCTCTGCGGTTTCTTTGTTGCCTGCGGCCGCTGCCTCACGGAAGTTCCGGATAGCAGTGCGAAGCGCAGACCTTACCGACTGGTTGCGGAGTCGGTCACGCTCGTTGGTGCCGATCCGCTTCAGCTGAGACTTGATGTTGGCCACGCGTACAACCCCTGGTCAGATTCGTCTAATGGATGACTTAAGCACTCTTTTTACAGACCTTCGTTAGAATTTCTGAAAGGGACAGAAGTTCTAGTCGAAGTTGTCTACGTCGGGAGTGCGTGCGCAGCAGCCATTGGCTGACAGTGCGCGCCGAAGGGCAAGACTACCACCGGTTTCGTTTCGACACCAAACGCCGCATTACGCTGATCGACATGGCTCCCACAATCGCACCGCAATGGTTCACGCCACGTACTCGAAATCGCGCCGTGGTTGCAGTTCCGCTCGTGGTGGCAATCGCGGCCGGAGTCCTGTTCCTTACCTGGTTGCCTTCGCTGCCCGACAGCATAGTTACGGGTTGGGCGTCGGAAGCCGAGGTGCCCACCACTGTGGTGACGGCATCGTCGGTGGTGTGGTCTTACCTTCTTGCGGCGGCTGTCACGATTGCGCTCACGGTGTTGGGGTTGCTTGTTGAGGCGCGTGCGGTTGTTGCCCGGGTGACGGTGGGCTGCGCGTGGGGGATCATCGCGTTCATTACTGTCGCCACGGTGGACATGCTGTCAGCGCACCGGGGTATTAGTTCTGGTGATGAAGTAGTACAACTCCCTGAAGGTGGGTTGCTGACAACAGTGGGGCTTGCCGCTGTGAGTGCGTGTATCGGCGCTTGGCTGGTTGTTCCCACGCAACGGTCGTGATGCCTGCTAGTCGTGTCGGGTGTGCCCGGTCTGTGCTTTGCCGAAATTTATGGAAACGAAATATTAACGCAGCGTCGAGAGATTCTGCGTGCCGAAACCTTGGGAATGTAGCACCATGGACGGAGTGAGTTCTGGTTCAAGATCGCCCCGCGCGCAGAGCGCCCTGTACGAAGCGCTCCAGCAAGCTGACGAGGCTGGGCACGGCGAATACGTGTTCAGCGGTTACGCCGGTACAGGGCCGGTTCATGAGCATTACGCCAAGGCGTATGACGAGATGTTTGACGCTCAAGGCAATGTGCGAGCGGCCTATAAGGGCATTTTTTCGGCGCTAGCCCCGGCCACCGCGATGGACCTAGCGGCCCGCGCGGACGCATTGGGCCGAGCGTTCCTTGACCAAGGGATCACCTTTTCGCTGTCGGGGCAGGAACGTCCGTTTCCGCTCGATTTGGTTCCGCGAGTGATTGCTGCCGCGGAGTGGGCGAAGCTTGAAAAGGGAATTAAGCAGCGAGTGAAGGCGCTCGAGCTTTTCCTCGATGACATTTACGGCGAGCAGAACATTTTGCGAGACGGCGTGTTACCTCGTCGGCTTGTGACTTCATGCCAGCACTTTCACCGTGAGGCGATGGGGATCGTCCCGCCGAATGAGGTGCGTATCCACGTAGCGGGCATCGACCTGATCAAGGACGAGAAGGGCGTATTTCGCGTTCTTGAGGACAACCTGCGGTCACCGTCGGGTGTGTCCTACGTACTTGAGAATCGTCGGACGATGACCAGGGTGTTCCCTGACTTGTTTGCGAGCCACCGGGTTCGTGCTGTCGCTGATTACCCGGCCTACTTGTTGCGTGCGTTGCGAAACTCGGCTGCGCTCAATGAGGCTGATCCAACTGTTGTTGTGTTGACGCCAGGTGTCGCGAACTCTGCCTACTTTGAGCACTCGCTCCTCGCTCGCCAGATGGGTGTGGAGCTCGTTGAAGGTCGCGACTTGTTCTGTCGAGACAATGTTGTCTACATGCGGACAACTGAGGGCGAGCAGCAGGTCGATGTGATCTATCGGAGGATCGACGACGAGTATCTTGATCCCCTTCAGTTCAGGCCCGATTCCGTGCTCGGTATCCCCGGAATTCTCAACGCCGCGCGTGCGGGCAATGTTGTTATTTCCAGTGCGGTGGGCAACGGCGTCGGCGACGACAAATTGGTGTACACCTATGTGCCCACGATCATCGAGTACTACTTAAACGAGAAGCCTCGCCTACCCAATGTGGATACCTTCCGGTGTTGGATCCCAAGCGAACTTGACGAAGTACTTGATCGCATCGATGAGCTCGTGATCAAACCGGTCGAAGGTTCGGGTGGGTATGGAATCGTGTTCGGCCCCGATGCTTCGCCAGCTGAATTGAAAGCCATAACGAAGAGTGTGCGAGATAGCCCGCGCGATTGGATCGCGCAACCCGTCGTGCAGTTGTCCACAGTCCCGACGAAAATTGGCGATGAACTGTGCCCGCGTCACGTTGATTTGCGGCCCTTTGCTGTAAACGACGGCGAGGAAGTATTTGTGTTGCCAGGTGGGCTGTCTCGGGTGGCGCTGACAGAAGGCTCTCTCGTCGTTAACTCAAGCCAGGGCGGCGGCAGCAAGGACACATGGGTGCTTGCGTCTGCTCGGGGTGCCGTGGAGGACCGCGAGGTAGTGGGTGATGAGTTGGTAACTGAACCTAAGACTGCGCACCGGGCCGAAGTCGGGCCCGATCTCGGTACTGATCAAGAACAACAGCAACAGCAGTAGGAGGTGAGGGGTCGTGCTCGCACGTAACGCAGAGTCGTTGTATTGGATAGGGCGGTATGTGGAACGCGCGGATGATCTTGCGCGGATCCTGGACGTGGCCGTTCACCATCTGCTCGAAGATTCCACCGTGGATCCAGATCGAACATCCCGTGTGCTGCTGAAGGTGCTCGGTGTCGAGCCACCAGAAGAGGGCACTTTGGATGTGTGGTCGTTGACCGAACGGGTCGCCTACAACCGGGAAAATAACGGTTCGATCGTGGACTCGCTTAACCGTGCGCGAGATAATGCCCGCGGTGCCCGTGAGGTGACGTCGACGGAGATGTGGGAATGTCTCAACACGACGGTGAATGGACTGTCGTCACGCGAGCGTGCTGCGCGGTTGCTTGGTCCGCACGAATTCTTTCGTTACGTCGAAGAGCGAGCAGCGATGTTTGCTGGACTTGCGGACACGACTCTCAGCCGAGATGACGGGTACCGGTTTTTGATCCTAGGACGGTCGGTTGAGCGCGTGGACATGCTTGTGCGCTTGCTGCTTTCGCGTGCCGGGGATAGGACACTGTCGCCGTCCTGGGTGACGGTGTTGCGTTCCGCCGGCGCGCATGACACCTATTTGCGAACGTACCGGGGAGCGCTCGACGCGGGCCGGGTCGTGGAGTTTCTGCTGCTTGATAGGCTTTTTCCGCGTTCTGTTTTTCACGCGATCCGCACTGCTGAGATTGCGTTGGAGGAGCTTGATAATCGTCCCCGTAGTCGTATCGGTGCGCGCGCGGAAGCACTCCGATTGCTTGGTAGAACGCGCAGCGAGTTGGAGTTCTTGCGTCCGGGAATTTTGCTTGAGGACTTGCAGCCGCGGTTGCTCGGATTGTTGGACACGTGCACCGAGGTGAATGAGGCGGTGGCGTTGCAGTACTTCCACTCTGCGCCGTGGGTGGCGTGGAGCGATGCAGATGCGACGCACGATGACTTGATTCAGGTGGAGGCGGAACTGTGAGCTGGCGAATGCGAATTGTTCACACGACCGGGTACAACTACGAAACTCCCGTCACCCGTTCCTATAACGAGGCAAGGCTGAGTCCTCGGAGCGAACCTCGTCAGAACGTGATCCTTAACCGGGTGGAAAGTGTTCCGGCCACCAGGTCCTACCGCTACACCGACTACTGGGGCACGCAGGTCACGGCTTTCGATCTTCATGCGCCGCACACTGAGCTTGAGGTTGCTGGCTTGTCGGTTGTGGAGACTGACCCGTCGGTTCGCCCGGACGAGCGGGTTACATGGAGCGATCTTGCTACTGATCGCATCTTGGACTGGTTCAACGAGTCGCTTCTGAACACGAATTACGTGCCGAAGAACGCTGAGCTGATTTCCATTGCGCGCGGCCTGAAAAAGGGGCTTAGGCCTGACGAGGCGGTCGAGGCGATTTCCCAGTGGGTGCATTCAGAAATGTCCTACGTTCCAGGAACCACTGGGGTTCACACGTCCGCTGTAGAGGCGTGGGAGGAACGCAAAGGCGTGTGCCAGGACTACGCGCATCTAACTTTGTTGATGCTGCGCGGGATTGGTGTTCCGTGTCGCTACGTATCGGGGTATCTGTACCCGCGCAGTGATTCCAACATCGGCGAAACCGTGTCGGGTGAGAGCCATGCATGGATTGAGGCATGGACCGGTGGCTGGTGGGGTTACGACCCGACAAATGCAACTGATGTGAGTGAGCAGCACGTCGCTGTTGGTGCTGGTCGTGACTACAAGGATGTGCCTCCGCTGCGCGGCATCTACATCGGCGGAAAGTCTAAGGCTCTGGATGTCGTCGTTGACATCACTCGGCTAGCGTAATTTGGTCGATTCCTGATTCTTCGTTGAGTCCAGCATCGAGTCCAGCAGTGACGGCGCTCATGCGTGCTGCGACAGTGCTGCGCAAGGCTGCGAATGCTGCGGTAGCGCCGGCACCTGGGCAGGACGTGTCGTTGAGATCACGGTGTTGCGCGATGATGGGGACGCGGTACCGAGCGCCGGTGTCGGGTTCGGTGTAGTTCACTGTGGCGGTTGGGTCGAAGCCTAAGGCGGCGCACAGCGCGGCAAGTACCCGGATGAGTGACGTTTGTGCTGCGCGGCTTGGTCGGCTGGTTGAGAAATCGCCGAGCAAGCAGATGCCGATGTTGCCGCCGTTGAGAGCGTAGGCGTGGCCTGCCGTGACGAGTTCGGCGGTGCCGTTGCCGCTCGGTGGTTGGCGGAAGACGGGTGATTGGTCGTTTCCGGTGTCCCGTCCGGCATAAATGGTGCCTGCTGGGTCGATAAGCAGGTGGTAGCCAACATCGCCCCAGCCCAGTGTTGTCGCGTGGTAGCGGTAGATCGCTCGGACCGTGGCAGCGGGGCTTGACCAGAGCGCGGTTGCTGAGTGATGCACTGTGATCATCTGTGGGCGACGAAAGGACCTGCGCCAGGTGTTGCCCCCTGCTGGAGTTTGGGCGCCCCACCCGCTGCGTGTGACGACGGGGATGGACAGGAAGCGCGTCGTTGAGTTCGGTACGCCTGTGAGCGAACGTACGCGACCGTTGATCGCTACCGCTGACGGTTGAGTTGAGGGGTCATCGTGGGCCACTTCGACCGATGAGCAGCCGTCGGGGATGAGAAGGAGGTCGGTGGACAGGCCTACTGGATGTGTGTCGGGGCAGTGGCTACTGGGGGCGAGGTGGTGCCATTCGCTTTGTGTCCCGTTGGCGATGAACCGCACGCGAGCTGGTTTGGTCGCCGCGTTGCCGAATGTCACACCGACATAGTCGGCTGACAGTGGTGGCGCTACCGGTGCACCGATTGGGATGTGGGTGATTACGTCGACATCTGCAGCGGCTTGGGGGAGGGTTCGTGGGGCGAAGGCAGCGAGCGCTGAGGGAAGCGCCACCGCTCCAAGTGCTGCGGTGGACGCTGTGGCCACGAACCGTCGACGATTGACGCTGTGCGCTGTAGTTGGCAGGTGTTGTGTCACATGGAGCCCCGTACGTCGGTGGAGGGATAATCCTGATGTTGACCACGGTAGAGGTGAGCTCAATAAAAAAGTTTTGCTACCCGAAAAAGAAACTCAGTTGTAAGCAAAGTGATACTTCCCGCACAACGCCAAGGCGCTGACCTGTGGACTTACCTACAGCTAGGGCGAAAATGTGGAATGCGGGCCCATACCCCATAGAATCGAACATCAGTGACTTTCCACAAGGTCAGTCTCGACAATCGTCATCGAGTTGTAAGGAGCCGAGTGCCTAGCTTCGCGGACACAACGTTCACCGATCCTGCCAGGATCAGGAACTTCTGCATCATTGCGCACATCGACCATGGCAAGTCCACCCTTGCCGACCGCATGCTGCAACTCACCGGCGTCGTCGATGAACGGCTGATGCGCGCTCAGTACCTCGACCGCATGGACATCGAGCGTGAGCGCGGCATCACCATCAAGGCCCAAAACGTACGACTTCCCTGGGCCATCACCAAAGAAGACGGCACCGAAGAAGACTACGTCTTGCAGGTGATCGACACTCCTGGTCACGTCGACTTCACGTACGAAGTCTCACGCGCACTGGAAGCGTGCGAGGGCGCCATCCTTCTCGTTGACGCCGCACAAGGCATTGAAGCGCAAACGCTGGCCAACCTGTACATGGCGCTTGAGCGGGACCTCGCAATCATCCCCGTGCTCAACAAGATCGACCTCCCCTCGGCGGACCCTGACCGCTACGCGGAGGAAATCGCCCACATTGTTGACTGCGAACCAGGCGATGTTCTACGGGTGTCTGGAAAAACAGGCATAGGTGTTAAGGAGCTTCTCGACGAGGTCGTCGCTAAGATTCCACCGCCGGTTGGCGATGACGCCGCACCTGCTCGCGCGATGATTTTTGACTCCGTTTACGACACGTACCGAGGTGTGGTTACCTACGTGCGTGTAGTTGACGGGCGTATTACCCCTAAGCAAAAAATCCTCATGATGTCTACGGGGGCGACCCACGACCTCCTCGAAGTTGGCATCATTTCTCCTGAGCCGAAAAAGTGTGACGGGCTCGGAGTTGGCGAGGTCGGATATCTCATCACGGGTGTGAAAGAGGTTCGCCAATCGAGGGTTGGTGACACCGTGACCTCGGCGCGGAACAGCGCAACCGAAGCTCTCGTTGGTTACCGCGACCCCAAGCCCATGGTGTATTCGGGTCTGTATCCGCTAGACGGCTCGGACTACCCAGTTTTGCGCGATGCGCTCGACAAGCTGCAACTCAACGACGCTGCCTTGACGTACGAGCCCGAAACGTCGGTTGCTCTAGGCTTCGGTTTCCGCTGTGGCTTCCTAGGGCTATTGCACATGGAGATCACCCGTGACCGGTTGGAACGCGAGTTCAACCTCAGCCTGATCTCAACCGCTCCGAACGTGGTGTATCGACTGGAAATGGAAGATAATTCCGAAATCGTCGTCACCAACCCCTCCGACTGGCCAGAAAGCAAAGCGCGCAGCATCTTTGAACCAATGGTCAAATGCACGGTTATTACTCCGTCGGAGTTCGTCGGCACCGTTATGGAGCTGTGTCAGTCCCGCCGCGGGGACCTAGGTGGAATGGATTACCTGTCGGAGACTCGTGTCGAAATGCGATACAAGATCCCCATGGCGGAAATCATCTTCGACTTCTTTGATGCTTTGAAATCTCGAACCCGCGGATATGCCTCACTCGATTATGAGGAGTCCGGCGAGCAAGAAGCAGATCTCGTCAAGGTCGATATCCTGCTCCAAGGTGAAGCAGTCGACGCCTTCAGCGCAATTGTTCACAGAGACGCCGCGCATACATACGGGAATAAGATGGCGGTGAAACTGAAGGAACTTATCCCGCGCCAGCAGTTTGAGGTCCCGATTCAGGCGGCAATAGGCGCCAAGATCATCGCCCGCGAAAATATTCGCGCAATCCGTAAAGACGTTCTTGCCAAGTGTTACGGCGGCGACATTAGCCGTAAACGCAAGCTGCTGGAAAAGCAGAAGGAAGGCAAGAAGCGGATGAAAACCATCGGACGCGTCGATGTTCCGCAGGAAGCGTTCGTTGCAGCACTTTCCACGGATTCATCTGCGGATAAGCCAAAGAAGTAGTGGCCTGCGTGCCCGCACTTGTGCGGGCACGCAGCTTTCATGCGTTAAAGGTGCCCGCCATCACTGAAACGGCGTTCCCGCCGAGTAGAACGCGGCCGGGTTTTTCGATGCGAATGTGCACCGTGCCGCCGCGTCGTGAGCTCTGAAACCCCCGCAGGTGAGACCTGTTCAGGCGTTCGGCCCAAAATGGTGCGAGTACGGTGTGTGCGCTCCCGGTAACAGGGTCCTCGGGCACTCCCACTGCGGGCGCGAAGAACCGCGAAATAAAGTCGTGCTCATCAGTGGCAGGTGCAGTCACGATTACGCCCCGTGCGGGTATTGACGCGATCTTTTCTAGATTTGGTTGCAGCATCCGAACTGTGTGTTCGTCAGGAAGCTCGACGAGGATGTCACCCGTCGCGCCCTTCCATGCACCGAGGACTGGTGCACCTAGTGCGGCCTGAATGTCGGTGTCGGCTTCCATACGTTCGGGCGGTTCGGACGGGAAATCCATCCACAACATGTTGTCAGTTTCGGACACTGTCAGTATTCCGCTTCGTGTCGCAAAGCGGAATGGCCCCGAATGACCTTGTGCTGCCAACACGTGCGCAGTAGCTAGAGTGGCGTGCCCGCAGAGGTCAACCTCGACTTCGGGCGTGAACCAGCGCAGATCCCAAGTATCGTCCGCGATTGGTAGCGCGAATGCGGTCTCGGCCAGGTTGAATTCCGCGGCTACGTTCTGCGCCCACGCAGAGTCGTACGGGCGTTCAAGGATGAAAACGGCAGCTGGGTTTCCCCGGAATGGGACGTCTGTAAACGCATCGATGACCTGGTAGTGGTACATGGCGAGAGTCTAACTAGTGCGGCTATGAATGTCGTGTGGTAGGCACAGTGGTGTGCTGCAGACATGGTTGACGCGTGAACTGGGAATCGCTTTGCCTATTGTGGGTGCGCCAATGGGTGGGCGTGCGGGCGGTGTGCTTGCAGGCGAGGTAAGTCGGGCAGGCGGTATAGGGATGCTCGGCGCCGCGCGTTACACCACACCCGAGTGGGTTGAACGTGAGTCCGCCATTGCACGCGACCTCGGTGGCCGCTTCGGCGTCGGTCTGATGAACTGGGCGTTAGCGGAAGACGATTCGCTTCTCGAGGCGGCCTTGGCGGCCCAGCCGACGATGGTGTCATTGTCCTTTGGCGATCCCGCTCCCTACGTGGGGCGTGTGCATGCAGCGGGTGCATGTGCAGTTTCGCAGGTAAACACACTCGAAGACCTACGCCAGGCAGAGGCTGCCGGTGTAGATGCCGTCGTTGCGCAAGGTTCTGAAGCGGGTGGTCATACCGGGCGCATCGGGACATTGCCGTTGTTGCAGGAAGTCCTGGAGGCGGCCACCGTTCCAGTGCTCGCTGCGGGCGGAATAGGTACTGGGCGCGGACTCGCGGCCGTCCTCGCCGCAGGCGCCGAGGGTGCTTTTATTGGGACAGCGCTGCTGGCTAGCCCCGAAACGATTGGCCCTGACTATGCGGTGGCGCGCCTTCTGAAGGCAGAAAGCACCGACACGGTGTACACCGATGTGTTCGACAAGGCGCGCAATCAACCATGGCCTTCGCGGTGGCTAGGACGTGCGATTGCCAACGACTTCACCGAGGAGTATCACGAGGCTGGTCGCACGGAGGAGGAACTCGCAGCTCAGTACGACCCTGCTTTGCCGGAGCGCGGCGTGGTGTATGCGGGGCAAATCGCCGGGCTCGTCCATGACGCTAGGCCGGTAGCCGAGGTTGTATCGAGTATCGCCCGCGATGCGGAGCGGTTATTAAGTCGGTTTTGCGGCATGTGACCGGCATGACCCTGATTTGCCCGCGCCGATTGCATCACGGTGGCTTAGGATTCAGACATGTAGACCGGCACCATGCCGGTCCTCGCGGTATGGGTCGGCGTGCGAATGAAGGAGAACCAATGACTGTTTCACCAGAAGAAACCACCAAAGGCTGGGGCCCCACTCGGAAGATTAAGGCGCTCACCAATGCTGTGCTGAACCTCGACGAAACGCTGAGCCGCCTCGATATCATCACCGAGCGTCTACTCCTGGTTCTCGAGAAGCTCGACAATACGTTGACCAAACTCGATGGCAGCCTCAACACCCTGAACAGCTCGCTTGATACGCTCAACGACTCTCTCGGCAAGCTCGACAATGTGCTTGATAACGCGGACTGGATGCTGAGCCCGGCGCAGTCACTCCGCAAGCCTTTGAAGCGTCTTACCGGACGCGGCGGCAAAGAAGGCGTCGTCGTTCGCGACGAACTGGACGACAAGAACGCCGAAATCGAAAAGTAGGCTTCGGCAGATCTAGACGTTGCCAGTGTGATGGGGTTCGGGGAATTACATCCTCGGACCCCATCACCATTTGTGCGCGATGGCTGGCTCCAAGACGAGATATGGAACGTGACGTGAAGGCACTATTTATCAACTGCACCCTGAAGAAGCCGCGGAATTAGTCGCGCCGTAATTGGGGCCCTTCACCATGACATCGGCTATGTGAACCCCCGCAGGCGGATGCGGGCGACCACTTCGGGTACGACAATCCGGAATATCGGTAGCGCCGTCGACCCGGCCTAGCCTGCCGTGTGGGCCGGGCTGAACGCCCCAGCGTCAAGGTCTTCTTCCGCGCGAATCACATGGACAACAGCGTTGATTAACGCAAGGTGGGTGAACGCTTGGGGGAAGTTCCCCAGGTGCCGTCCCGTCTTCGGGTCAATCTCCTCTGCATACAGCTTTAACGGGCTGGCGTATCCAAGTAAGCGTTCAAGCAGTCGTTTCGCCCGCGGCACCTCGCCGATTTCAACCAGCGCCGACACGAGCCAGAATGAACAGATGGTGAAGGCACCTTCTTCGCCTGACAACCCGTCGTCGGTTTGCTCAACCCGGTAGCGCAACACCAACCCATCCTCGGTCAGTTCGTCAGCGATAGCGAGAACCGTGTTGCGCACGCGGTAGTCGTCGGCGGGGAGGAACCGCATGAGCGGCACCAGTAACAGTGACGCATCGAGGGCGGGGTCCCCGTAGCGCTGAGTAAACACCCCTCGACTATCGACACCGTGAGCAAGAATGTCTTCCTTAATTTCGGCCGCGATCGTCGCCCACTGCTCCGCGTAACGATGCTCGCCGTGCATCTCGGCGAGCTTCGATCCACGATCGAGAGCCACCCAACACACCACCTTCGACGAGGTGAAGTGTTGCGGTTCGCCGCGAACTTCCCAGATGCCGCGATCCGGCGCCCGCCAGTTACTTATCGCTTCTTCAACCTGTCGCTTAAGTAGCGGCCATAGCGATTCAGGTACCTGGTTTCGGGACCGCACATGGAGGTAAACAGAATCAAGGATGATTCCCCACACGTCATGTTGTTTCTGATCAAATGCGCCGTTGCCAATACGCACTGGCTGTGCGCCTTCGTAGCCCGTGAGGTGGTGCAGTTCTTCCTCGTGCAGTGCCTTCTCGCCGCCAACCCCATACATCACTTGCAGCGGCACAGGTTTGCCGTCGTCGCCGATGCCCATGTCGGAGATGAAAGCGAAGAAGTCGTTAGCTTCGCGATCAAGCCCGAGGGTGTACAGCCCCCACAGCGCGAATGTTGAGTCGCGGATCCAGGCGTATCGGTAGTCCCAGTTGCGTTCGCCGCCGGGGGTCTCCGGTAATGAAGTGGTCGCAGCGGCAAGGAGAGCACCGGTTGGGGCGTAGGTGAGCCCTTTGAGGGTTAGCGCACTTCGTTGCAGGTAGGCGCGCCAAGGGTGGTCGGGGAAACGTCCGATGGTGATCCATTGCCGCCAACATTCAGCGGTTTCCCACATCTTTTCCGCGGCTTGCTCAAATGTTTGCGGAGGCGGGAGGTCACTCCATGACAAGGCAACGAAGACTTGGTCGCCCTCGGTGAGACGTGTCCGGGCGCGTGCTTCGCGGCCTTCAAGACCTAGTCGGAGGTTCGTTGTCAGAGTGAGGTTTGGTTCGCCATCGGGGGCTTCGATGCAGTACGCCGTGGCCTGTTCGTACACTTTTCCTGTGTATTCCCAGGTAGCAGACTTGCGGTGGTAATCAAACGCGGGTTCGCAGCTCAATTCGAGTTCCACCGTGCCGCTAACGCACTTGACGGTGCGAAGCAGGAGATGCTCGGCATCCCAATCGGTTGGGGTGCGACGGTGCGTTCGGGAGCGCTGGTCAGTGTTGTGCCACTTGCCCATGACAAGCGCGTCTCGGATGGTCAGCCACCCTGTTTCCGTCTGCCACGTTGTTTCAAGGATCAGCCCGCCTGGCAGGTACCGACGCGCAGCAGGAACATTTTGCCCATACGGCCCCAAACGGAAGTGACCGGCACTCCGATCGAGAATCGCTGCAAACACGCTGGGAGAGTCGGGGCGAGGCACGCACATCCACTCGACCGAACCGTTCGGCGCGATCAGGCATGTAGTTTCGCAATCCGACAGAAAGCCGTAGTCCCCGATGGGCGGGAATCCAGTGTGGTGGTTGCGGGGTGGTGAGGGCATGCCGGGATCGTCCGCTCCGCGGTCGTTGTCGTCAGCCTGTCGTGGATCTGAGGGCTTCGCCATGATCATATTGTGGCGCGAACTGCGGCAGTATGCTGTGTGAACGTGCAACCCAACGCCGCGACTACTTGGGTGAGGCCGTTATGGTTAGTGGGTGGAAGCATTGGCACGGTGGTGGGACGGCGTAGAGCTGTGGATCGCTGGGCTGCCGTTTGTTCCGCAAGCTTTGCTAGTGGTAGCAGTGATGGTGCCGGTATGTTTCGGCCTTGCTTCTGTGCTTGATCGGGTGCTGGGAGCCACGTACAACTGGTTGGACAGCAAGCGACGGCGCGATTCTGTGGCGTCGCAGGGGACGTCCCAGGGGGAGGGGAATCTATAGTGCCGAAATCTCGCGTGTCGTTAGTGTTGCTGGCCTTGTTGGTGCTGATCGTGCTGGCCTGGGCTATCTCTCTCCGCTAGTTCACGTTTCGTGCGCAGGTTTGTCGCTTGGGTCCCGATGTGGCGGATCCCCCTGTAGCGCGCCCCAGCGTAGTGGGCCATATCACTCTCCTTGGCGGGAGGTAAATGGGCCATCTCGCCTGTTGGACGGAGTTTCTTGCTGCTCTGGAAGGACTGCTAACATAGCTGTCGTGGAAGCAGCCGAGCAGTATGTAGTACGCCATCAGTTGGCGCTCATCGCTGTCGGTTTCCCCGCAGTCGCTGACATCATGTGTTGTCGCTGAGTAGAGCCTCGCTTACGGCGGATTTCGCCTGACAAGCTGGCCGGGCCCCGCACCCGAATGTGTTGCGGTTTCTACTCCCCACCCCGCCCTGTGTGGCTGTGTGACATTGGTGTCAGACATCTGTGACTGGAAGGCCTCTTAGTTCATGAACTCCGACTCGCGAAGACGGTTCCGCACGCGTGCGACTGTGATCTTGGCACTCGGCTGTGCATTTCTGATGGCGGCGTGTGGTGGCGGGCCTAGTGATATTCCGGGCCAGCGGACGGTCGGTGGCGACGGTAGTCGCGGGACGCTCGGGGTTTTTGCGTATGCAGTGGCAAAGCCTGGTTTCGACGAGGTAATCCCAGCGTTCGCTCAAACCCCCGAAGGTGCTGGCGTTAGCTTCTTGCAGTCGTTCGGTCCGTCAGCGGACCAGTCCCGGAAAGTGATGTTCGGGGCTCCGGCAGACTTCGTGGTGCTCTCTACCGAACCCGATGTCGATCGGCTGGTTGACGCGGGATTTGTCGATGACGACTGGGACGAGGGGGAGTACGCAGGGGTTCCTTTTGGGTCCGTCGTGACCTTTGTTGTGCGAGAAGGCAACCCCAAAAATATTCAAGACTGGGACGACCTTCTTCGACCCGGCGTTGAGGTGGTAACGCCGAATCCGTTCAGTTCAGGGTCCGCGAAGTGGAACCTGCTGGCACCGTACGCGGTGGCAAGCAACGGTGGTGACGACCCCGAAACCGGTCTAGCTTATGTTCAAAGACTCATTAGAGATCACATCAAGATTCAACCCGGTTCTGCGCGGGAAGCGACCGAATCTTTTCTTCAGGGACGCGGCGACGTGCTGCTCACCTACGAAAACGAAGCGATTTTCCTGCAACACCTAGGCGATCCCATCGAGTACGTCACACCACCGGCTACGTTGCGTATTGAAAACCCTGTGGCCATTGTTAACCGGACTGCTGATCGCGCGATGGTCGAGGACTTTCTGGCATTTCAGTATTCCCCCGAAGGTCAGCGTGCGTGGGCAGAAGCAGGTTTTCGCCCAGTAGTGCCAGAGATTGTCGACGAATTTTCGGCTGAGTTTCCAGAGCCGGAAACCTTGTGGCGCGTGGCAGACCTCGGCGGCTGGGATGTGGTGAACGCAGAACTGTTTGACCCTGACTCAGGATTGATTTCTGTCATCTACTACGAGGCGTTGAGGTAGCAGCGTGACTATTCAAGAAGCGAAACCAACTCCAAGGAAAGTGAACCGTGTCACCGGCACGGTTGGCTCGCTTGGGGTTGGCGTTGCAGTGTTGTGGCTTAGCGTAATCGTCTTGCTGCCACTCGCCGCGCTCACCGCCACATCATTGGAGGGTGGCCTACGGGGCTTCTGGGACGCCATCATGGCGCCCGGGGCGCTAGCGTCACTGCGCATCACGATCTATGTGTCCGCCGTGGTTGCCCTCATCAATGTCGTATTCGGCACGCTCATCGCGTGGGTGTTGGTGCGTGATGAGTTCCCCGGCAAGCGTTACGTCAACGGACTAATTGACCTGCCATTCGCGTTGCCCACAATTGTCGCCAGTATCGTATTGCTATCCCTCTACGGTCCCGAGAGCCCGGTCAATATTCATCTCAACGCTACTCAAGCCGGCCTCATTGTTGCCCTTGCTTTCGTGACGTTGCCGTTTGTTGTTCGGTCGGTCCAACCAGTGTTGATGGAATTGGACCGCGAAATCGAGGAAGCCGCCGCATCCCTGGGCGCAAGTAACCTCACTATCTTTCGCAAGGTCGTCGCTCCGGTGCTTGCGCCGGCAATCCTCGGTGGAGCAGGTCTGGCTTTTGCTCGCGCAATCGGCGAGTTCGGCTCCATCATTCTCATCGGCGGCAACATTCGCGGGGAAACCCAGGTGACATCGCAGTACATCCAGCAGCAACTTGAAATGGACCGTCCAGGCGCTGCCGCAGCAGTCTCCGTTGTGCTGCTGGTATTCGCCTTCATTGTGCTGCTCGTCCTCCGCATTCTCGCTAACAAAGCGGCCCGAAGGGAGGAACAAGCAGCATGACGGTGACTGCGCCATGGCGCTACACACTGCGGTTCTTCGCTCTTGCGTACCTCGCGCTGTTGCTACTCGTGCCGATTGGCATGATCCTGTTCCGCACCTTTGAAAACGGGATTGTGGCGTTCTGGGAATCCATCACCACGCCGGCCGCGATCTCCGCTCTCCAACTGTCGTTGGTCATCGTCGCGATCGTGGTGCCCGTAAACGTGGTCTTCGGTGTGATCACCGCACTCGCACTCGTTCGAGGTCGCTTCCCCGGAAGGCGCCTACTCGAAGCGGTCGTCGATATTCCGTTCGCTGTGTCACCGGTCGTGGTCGGCGTCGCACTCATCACGCTCTGGGGTGCTGGCGGGTGGTTTGGTTCCTTCGTTGAAAGCGTCGGAATCCGGGTGATTTTCGGAATCCCTGGAATGGTCCTCGCCACCATCTTTGTGACGCTGCCCTTCGTGGTTCGCGAAGTAGAACCAGTATTGCGTGAAGTCGGAGAAGAACAAGAACAAGCCGCAGCCACATTGGGCGCAAATACGTGGCAAACCTTCTGGCTGATCACACTGCCTGCGATCCGTTGGGGCCTAACCTACGGAGTCGTGCTGACCGTCGCCCGCTCGCTCGGAGAATTCGGCGCTGTCCTGATGGTGTCGTCCGGGTTTGCTGGTGTATCCCAAACGCTCACACTGCTCGTCCATGCTCGCTACATCGATGACCACAACACCTACGGCGCCTACAGTGCCGCCACATTGTTGATGAGCATCGCCATCGTCACCCTATTGCTCATGACTATCCTTGACCGGAAGAGGAGCACAACATGATTACCGTTTCCCAGGTGCGGAAAAACTACGGCGACTTTGTGGCTCTCGACGGGGTCACACTGGACATTCCATCAGGGTCGCTTACGGCGCTGCTCGGGCCATCAGGGTCGGGGAAATCCACGCTGTTGCGGTCCATCGCCGGTCTTGAATCACCCGACGCCGGAATCATCACCATCAACGGCGAAGACGTCACCGGGATTACCCCGCAGAAACGTGGCATCGGGTTTGTTTTCCAGCACTACGCAGCGTTCAAACACATGACTGTGCGCGACAACATCGCGTTTGGTTTGCGCATCCGTAAGCGCCCGAAGGCAGAAATCAAAGAACGCGTCGACGAATTGTTGCGCATTGTCGGACTCGATGGGTTTCAGATGCGCTATCCCGCGCAACTTTCGGGTGGACAGCGCCAGCGCATGGCACTGGCACGGGCCCTGGCCGTAGATCCAAAAGTGCTGCTGCTCGACGAACCCTTTGGAGCATTGGATGCCAAAGTGCGAGCCGACCTCCGTGAATGGCTGCGCCGCCTGCACGACGAAGTGCACGTCACCACAGTTCTTGTCACGCACGACCAAGAGGAAGCCCTCGACGTCGCAGACCGGATCGCAGTGATGAACCGCGGCAACATTGAACAAGTTGGTTCGCCCGATGATCTTTATGAGCGTCCGGCCAACGACTTCGTGATGTCATTTCTGGGCCCAGTAGCGACCATTAACGGCGTCATGGTTCGGCCACACGACCTCCACCTCGACCGCGTACACCACCCGGGTGCTGTGGAGGTTACGGTAGACCGCATCGTTCGGCTTGGGTTCGAGGTTCGAGTGGAACTCGTGCCCGTCAACGGTGACCAACGATTGTCTGCCCAGATCACTCGTGGCGACGCGGATGATCTCAATCTCGTACGCGGAGAGCAGTTGTACGTTCGTGCCACCCACATTCCAGGGATTGTGCACGCAGCGGCACATTAAGAATGCGGTCCTAAACGCGAACTTCTCGGGTCAATGCCCCCATATTCAGGGGCTTGAGGGGTTAGTGTCGAGAACATGGTGATCTCTCGGCGGGTGCGCTGTGGAACAGCTGCACTGATGGCAACAACATTGATCCTCGCCGCGTGTTCAACCACAGAGGACGACCCAGTTGCGGAGCCGGAACCAGAGGAACCACAACCGACGCAGACCCTCCGCGAGTTCAACACCATTCCAGTCGGCGTACCGCCCGAACTATTCCGAACCGAAGAGTTCGCAGGACGAGGGCTCAACCTCCTCGCCGGAGCGGAAGGGCTCCCATACGCCGTTGCACTGAACATGGCCGCACCGCAACGCCCAAGCCGTCCTGTCGTCTGGGTAGCCGATGACGGAAACCACTGGACACCGATCGATCTAACACCGGACTCTCCACACTCGTTTTCCGGCGGGCTCGTCGGCAACAATCAAAAGTCTGCGCTCGTCGGATCCTCGTTCGCAGACGGAACACTCGTATCGCGTGTATGGCTGTCCGACAACCGCCGCGACTGGGTAGAGGCTGAACTGCCAGACGAGTTCGCACGGACATTCCGTGTGGTGACCGGGACGGCCGCAGGAGAACGCATCCTCGTCGCAGGAAACGCAGTGTCGAAGGATTTAGGCGTAGCCATCATCGACGGCGACCGCATCGAACACACCTTGCTTCCCCAGATACCAGATAGAGAACAACGCCTCATTGTCGACATGGCTGCCAGCGGCGACAACGTCGTACTCATAGCGCAGCGGGGCGACGAGGGGAGTCCAGGCGCGTTTGTTGCCTACACCTCCGACGACGGCGGCATCACCTGGGACGGGTCGCACCCAGTCGGGGATAGCCCCAATGTTTTCGTCGCGGGAGTAGAGGCGTCAGGGGAGCAGTTCGTCATGACCGGCGGTGTCCTTGCACCGGATTCTGACAGGGGCTTTGTCCCCGCAGCTTGGACGTCAGATGACGGGGTTTCGTGGACACCAGAGTTCGTGCCCCCGCCACCCGAAGATTCGGTCTTCTACATCGCAGAAGGTGTCCCAGCGCTTCTCGGACGTCCGTCCGTCCGGGACGGTCACATCTACGCGGTGGCCAGCAACGATGACTCACTGCGCGCGGGTTTTTACCACCGCGTACCTGAGGGCGAATGGTTTTTCAACGGGACATCCGAGCTCATGGGGTTCCCTGGCGCTGGTGGTGTGACAGTGGGACTTAATCCAGACGAGCGCCTTGCTGTCCTCAGTCCATTCGGAACCGGCAAAGTAGTTATTGGCGTACACGGCCGGGACGACGCATGGAGCGAGAGATTGGACCTCGGCGCACTAGAACAGGTAGGTCAGGTCGAGGCACTAACGTCAGTAATCGACCGAATGTTCGTCAAAACACTTCGCGTCCGCTACGACGTTGACGGAGCGGATTTCAGCGGTGTCCCAGAACGCCAGCTGTATGAGTTATTTGACCGCGGCGACGCCAATTTTGAGCTTGAAAACATCGGGTTCGACCCACCTGAGGTGGGAAATCTCACCAACACCGTCGTTGCCAGCACAGATAACAACGAGTTACTGCTCCTCGGTTCGCGATTTAGCACTCAACGGAACCGGATTGAGGCGCGCGGATGGTTCCTTCCAGCGCCAGGTCAACCATGGATCCCCGTGGATGGCTTCGGTGCCGTCGCTGACTCTCAGATCAAAGGAATTGTCCAAACCGACTCCGGTTGGTACGCAGTCGGAACAAGCACAGGCCCTGAAGGCAACGACCCGGCGAGTGCCACGGTGTGGCGCTCCGACAATGGCAGGGAATGGCAAGTCGATGAGGTACTCAACAGCGGAAATGGCAGCAATGCCACCGCTGTATGCCAAGTGACTGATGGTCCCGTCCTCGTCGCAGGATCGGTAACCGAAAGCGACGGAACGGCCCCCGCAGTGTGGCGACTCACAGAGGAAACGTGGGAACGCGCCACTGCAGAAATCCTCACCACGGGGCGCGGTGAACTCACCGGATGTGCAAGTAGCGACGACGAAACCATCCTCAGCGCAACGTCTGGTGGGCGAAACCTAATTCTACGAACCACCGACGGTATCCAGTTTGAGGGCACATTCCGCACTGAGTTCGGCTCAACGATGCGAGAAGCAGTGCGAGTTAACGGTGGATTTGCCGCAGCAGGCCGTATCACCAACGATGATGCTAGTGGCCCTGTGGTGTGGCTTTCCGACCACGGATTCCGCTGGGAACCATGGCGGGTGCCCGCGAGAACCGACGGCATCGTTCGTTTCGTGAAGCCTTACGGTGACGGAATTGTTTTCACGATGGATTCCGAACTTGGTGATCCCGTGCAAATCGTCGAGTCGCTAGATTTCTCACCGTAAAGCTCAACCCCTGTCAAGTAGTTCACGTACCCGCGGAATTACTTCGGTGCCATACACCCCGATCGTGTTCAGCAGCATCTCATGAGGCATTGAGGCGAGGCTGTACTTCAGATCAAACAGCGACAGGTCGAGAGTGTTGACCGTTTTTGCGATCTTCCGCGCGACCTTCTCCGGCGATCCGACATCGAGCGAACCGCTCTCGATGTCGGCTTCGAAGTCGCGCCGTGAAGCGGGGGCCACCCTCGTTCCGCACCGATCTTGTCGCGCATTGCCTTGTAGCGCGGGTACACCAACTTCCGCGCAGTGTCGTCATCGTCGTGCACGAAGCCCGCGGAGTGGACCCCGATGGGTAATGTGGGCCGTATACGCAACCAAGACCATGGACGACGACCTGGAACTAGCGAAACCACCAAGCTAGGAGGCACAACAATGGCACGAAAGACCTATCGCGGATCGTTGGCAGACGTGTCATTCGACGGCGAGATCTGTCAACATGCCGCTGAATGCGTGCGCGGGATGCCCACCGTCTTCGACCCAAATAAGCGCCCGTGGATCGACCCGACGACGCTTCGTAGCGACGCTGACCGCCGACAACTTGAGGACGTAATTGGCCGCTGCCCGAGCGGTGCGTTGATTTTCCTCGAACCCGACCACGGTTAGCCCCCGCGGTCCCAGCTCGTTGAGGAATGGCTCCGCACACGGGGCGTTGAACGAGCGGGGCCATAAATGAGCGCGGCCTAGAACGTATTGATGCCCGCCCCCAAGTGGGGGCGGGCATCAATAGGTTTAGCGGTCGAACGTCAGCGAGTGCCGATCTCCACAGCGGAGAGGGCATCCCCGACGAGTCCTGCAGCGAGCGTGTTGCCGCTTGCTGGATCGATGAGGAGGAAGCTGCCGGTGTGCCGGTTCACCGCATAGTTGTCAGCCACGATGGGTTCTGCCACCGTGATGTTGACCCGGCCAATTTCGTTCGTACGCAGCGATTCCGGCGACGGATCGGCCGTCAAAGTTTGCTCCTCGAAGCGTTCGATGATGGAACCCACAATGGCTTGCGTGCTCTTTGCGCCGTGCTTGAGCAGCAGCCGAGTTCCAGGTCGAAGCGGTTTGTCAGCGAGAATGCACACCGTCGCTTCAAACTGACTAATCGGTTCTGGTGCGTCGTGTGGCGACGCGATGATGTCTCCACGAGAAATGTCGATCTCGTCAGCGAGAAGAAGGGTGACTGACCGTCCAGCTTCCGCGTGGTCAAGAGGGCCGTCGGCAGTATCGACACCGGACACAGTCGTGTGGATCCCTGCGGGCAGAATCACCACTTCGTCGCCGGGGCGAACTTCCCCAGCAGCGATCACGCCGGCGTAGCCACGGTAGTCGGGGTACTCAGCCGTGCGTGGTCGGATCACGTACTGCACCGGGAATCGTAGGCCCACGTTGTGCGGCTCTGCATCAACGGGAACAGATTCGAGGTGCTCGATTAGTGACGGCCCGGTGTAATACGGTGTGCGATCCGAACGGGATGCGACATTGTCCCCGTGTAGCGCTGATACGGGAATCTCCTGAATCGCATTGGAATCCCACCCAAGCGCAGCAGTGAGGGTGTTGAACTCCTGGCAAATCTGTGCGAACACCTCGCCAGGGTTGTCGACCAAGTCGATCTTATTCACGGCAAGAACCAGCCGTGGAACACCGAGCAAGGCCATCACCGCTGCGTGGCGACGTGTCTGCTCGATGACACCTTTACGCGCGTCGACGAGCAAAACCACGAGTTGCGCAGTGGATGCCCCAGATACTGTGTTGCGGGTGTACTGCACGTGGCCGGGAGTGTCCGCGAGCACGAACGACCGATTTGGTGTGGCGAAATAGCGGTATGCCACGTCGATCGTGATGCCTTGCTCTCGCTCCGCGCGTAAGCCGTCGACGAGCAAGGATAGGTCTGGTGTTGCCAATCCGCGGTCCACAGAGGCACGTTTGACGGCGTCGATCTGATCTGCGAGCACCGACTTTGTGTCGAACAACAGGCGCCCCACGAGAGTGGATTTGCCGTCGTCAACGCTGCCTGCTGTGGCGAGACGCAATAGGTCACTCATGCTCAGAAATATCCTTCTCGCTTGCGGTCTTCCATGGCAGCTTCAGACACGCGGTCGTCCCCACGGGTGGCGCCGCGTTCGGTAAGCCGTGAGGCAGCCACCTCGGATAGGATCGAATAGTTGTCGACAGCGTCTGACAACACGGCTCCAGTGGTGGAGCCGTCACCTACGGTGCGGTACCGAACAGACAATGTCTTCAGCTCTTCGCCGTCGCGAGGGCCACCCCATGGGCCGGGCGCAAGCCACATGCCGTCGCGTTGGTAAACCTCACGCTCGTGGGCGTAGTAGATCGGGCACAGGTCGACGTCGTCTCGGGCGATGTAGCGCCAAATGTCGAGTTCTGTCCAGTTGCTGAGTGGGAAGACACGGACGTGCTCGCCAGGGGAGTGGCGACCGTTGTACAAGTTCCACAGTTCTGGTCGTTGCTTCTTCGGGTCCCACTGGCCGAAGGCGTTACGGAGGCTGAAGATGCGTTCTTTAGCGCGTGACCGTTCTTCGTCACGACGACCGCCCCCAAATACTGCGTCGAAACGGTGCTCACTGATTGCGTCAAGGAGTGGCACTGTTTGAAGCGGGTTGCGGATGCCATCGGGGCGTTCTTCTAGGCGACCATCCGCGATGTACTCTTCGACGCTAGCGACGTAAAGGCGCAGATTGTATTTCTCCACCATCCGGTCGCGGAAGTCGAGAACTTCCTGGAAGTTGTGCCCGGTGTCTACATGGAGAACAGGGAACGGCAGCGGTGCTGGCCAAAACGCCTTGATAGCGAGATGGAGCAGGACCGTTGAGTCTTTTCCACCGGAAAACAAGATAACGGGACGTTCGAACTCGCCCGCTACTTCACGGAAAATATGAATGGCTTCGGATTCGAGTGCGGTTAGCGTATCGAAGTTCGTCGCCGTGGCGGCACTGTGGCGTGCAGTTTCGTCTTCAGCGCTGTGCGTGCCCACGTCAGGCAACACCCCATTCATCTCTCGACCAGGCGTGTGCCCGGCAGTTTTTTCGCTGAGCGTGTGCTCAGCGGTGGCAGTTTCCGATGTCATGATCCGTGCAGGCCGCATTCGATCTTGTTGTTGCCTGCCCAGCGCCCACTGCGTAGGTCAGATCCCGGTTGTGGTTTAGCTGTGCATGGTGCGCAACCAATCGATGGGTACCCGTCGTCAACGAGTGGGTTGACGATGATGCCGTGCTTATCGATGTAGTTCTGCATGTCTTCATCGGACCACGCAGCAAGTGGATTGATCTTGACCAATCCAAAGGCTTCATCGTAGGAGACAAACGGTGCGTTAGCGCGGGTGGGTGCTTCAACCCGGCGGATTCCAGTAACCCAGGCGTCGTACCCTGCGAGGGTTTTCTTGAGCGGCGCTACTTTGCGAAGCCCGCAGCAACGGTTGGGTTCACGTGCGAACAGGTCTTTGCCTTCAATTTTGTCCTGCTCGGCCACCGTGTGTTCCGGGGTGACGTTCAGCACGTTGACTCCGTAAACCTGTTCAACAGCATCGCGGGTGCCGAGCGTTTCCGCGAAGTGATAGCCGGTGTCAAGGAACAAGATCTCTACCCCGGGGTGAACCTGGGCAGCAAGATGAACAAGAACGGCATCCTGCATATTTGACGCAACAATGTAGCGGTCACCGAACGTGTCTTCTGTCCACTGGAGCAGTTCTTCGGCGGTGGCACCATCAAGTTCAACCGCGCCTTGTTCGGCGATTTTCCGCAAATCTAATTCGGTCGCGATACTCATGTGGGTACCTTTCGCTTAGCGGCCGATGCGCCAAGAAATGTCAACGCAAAAACACGTCGACAACTCGCGCATCGCCATTGACCGTGCGGCAGGGCTGTGCCGTCGGCCAGGTCCGGTCGGAGGTCTTCGTCCGAGCAGTACGGGCAATATAGTGGAACGGCTCGCGACACCGGTCTGTTCCCGGTGCCGTGATTCTCGTTCGAAATGTTCCCCAAAGTAGCTGCCCTATCGGAGTTGATCTTCGTCGGCGCGTACAGCCCAATCGGAAAAGCGTTCGCCTTCATTGCGGCTGTTTGCGAAGTTGCGCACCACACGTTCGATGTAGTCACCGAGTTCGTCGGTGGTCACTTTATGTTGACGCAGCTTGCGGCCAAAATCGGGATCGAGGCCGAGACGTCCGCCAAGATGCACCTGGAACCCCTCAACAGTGTTCTCGTCATCGTCGAGAACTAGTTGCCCCTTAAAGCCGATATCAGCTACCTGCGCTCGAGCGCACGAGTTCGGGCAACCATTGATGTTGATCGTGACGGGGACATCGAGTTGCGCATTAAGATCGCGGAGGCGTTCCTCGAGTTCCGGTACCAACACTTGGGATCGCTTGCGAGTTTCCACGAATGACAACTTGCAGAATTCGATCCCGCTGCATGCCATGAGGTTCTTCCGCCACAGTGACGGCCGCGCTGGCAACCCGAGTTCGTCGAGGTCCGCGATGAGCTGGTTGAGGTTGCTCTCCGGCACGTCGAGGATGACCAGCTTTTGGTACGGGGTGAGGCGAACGTCGTCAGAACCTGCACGTTCGGCTGCATCAGCAACGGCGAGGAGCTTTGTGCCTGACACGCGTCCCGCGATCGGCGCGACGCCTACCGCGTAGTTGCCGTTTTTGAGTTTCTGAATGCCAACGTGGTCGCGTGGTTGCGTTAGCGGTTCAGGTGCAGGTCCATCAAGAAGTTTGCGGCCGAGGTACTCGTCTTCGAGGACCTGACGGAATTTCTCCACGCCCCAGTCCTTGACGAGGAATTTCAACCGTGCGCGACCACGAAGGCGACGGTAGCCGTAGTCGCGGAAGATGGTGACAATGCCTTCCCACACGTCGGGAACTTCGTCGAGGGGAACCCAGACTCCGAGCCTCTGCGCGAACATGGGATTGGTGGACAGTCCGCCACCGACCCACACATCAAGGCCAGGCCCGTGCTCGGGGTGGTTCACGCCGATGAAGGCGCAGTCATTCACTTCGTGGGCAACGTCTTGCAAACCGGACATTGCTGTCTTGAATTTGCGGGGCAGGTTGGAGAACCGAGGATCTCCGACATATCGACGAACGATCTCGTCAATCGCCGGTGTGGGGTCAAGGACTTCGTCTACTGCGAGTCCGGCAAGTGGGGAACCCAGCACGATACGTGGTGTGTCACCGCACGCCTCTGTCGTCGTCAATGAAACGTCTTCAATGCGCCGCCAGATTTCAGGCATGTCCTCGACGCGGATCCAGTGGCACTGCACATTCTGGCGATCCGAAAGGTCAGCGGTGTCGCGGCCGAATTCTTTCGATATCTGGCCGATGGTGCGCAGTTGCTTCAGGTTCAGCTGACCGCCATCGACACGGATGCGCAGCATGAAGTGGCTGTCTTCAATGATGTCGATGTTCTCGTCACCGGTCCAGGTGCCGTCGTATCCTTCTTTGCGCTGAGTGTAGAGGCCGTACCAGCGGAAACGGCCACGCAAGTCCGCCTTGTCGATGCTGTCGAAACCGCGGTGCGCGTAGATGTTTTCGATGCGCTGTCGGACATTCAGCGGGTTGTCGTCTTTTTTGGTCTGCTCGTTAGCGTTCTGCGGTTCGCGGTAGCCGAGCTTCCACTGTGCCTCAGCCTTGCGGCGGCGGGGCCGAGCAGTGCGGGCTTTCCGGGGCGCGGCATCGGATGCCTGTCCTGTTTCGTCCCGACGCGTGGGGCGGTCACCACGCGGGGTGCGGGTGCGTGGCGTCTCCTCCGATGGCGATGCGGGGGAGGTGGCGTCGTGGGCTGACGACATTCAATGCTCCTGAAGGGTCTTCGGTAGGCATCGTAGGTGGTGAGTTCTACTCAACGATGCCGCAACAGTGACGACGAGAAATAAGCAAAATGCGTGTGCGGGACTGTCGCGGCCGACCACCAGTACGGGTGGAGAGCTTACGCGATCACGCAGTCTGACAACGACAGCTGCAACTACACACCCGCTTGAAATCGATATGACGGCGCTGCACAAGACGCAGTTCTGCCAGCCATACTCTCGGTCCACTCACGTCTTTATTGTGCCATGAATCGGGCAGGGGTCCCGAATGTGCAGGTTATGGGGTGATTTCGCAGTGGCGTAGGCATGGGTCACACTCAAAGGGACGTCACAATCAATCAAAGGGATCGCGTGGAACTGAACCTCTCTGCCGACGTGCTGGCTACCGTGCGCACTCGTGCATTCGGTGTGTATGTCCATGTTCCTTTTTGCGCTACCCGCTGCGGGTACTGCGACTTTAATACCTACACGGCTGGCGAACTCGGTTCGAGCGCGTCCCCGGACTCGTGGCTCGAAGGGTTCAAGCGAGAAATTGCCGCAGCAGGAAAAATCTTTTCCGACAGTGATTGCTCGCGACCCGCCGACACAATATTTGTCGGTGGTGGCACCCCGTCGTTGATCGGCGCCCACATGCTGGGGGAAGTCGTCTCTACTATCCGCACCACTTTCGGGCTCGCACCAAACGCAGAGGTGACGACCGAAAGTAACCCGGAGTCCACATCTGCTGAATTCTTTTCAGACTTGAAGGGCGCTGGGTTTACGAGGGTTTCGCTGGGGATGCAATCTGCCGCCGAGCATGTGCTGAAAACTCTCGATCGAACGCACACACCGGGCTGCGCAGTTGATGCCGCTAGAGAAGCAAGAGCTGCGGGTTTTGACCACATCAACCTCGACCTCATTTACGGGACCCCAGGTGAACGGACACGTGATCTCGACGCGTCCCTTGATGCAGTTCTCGAGGCAGGGGTTGACCATGTGTCGGCCTATGCGTTGATCGTGGAGGAAGGTACTGCGCTTGCACGGAATGTTCGCAAAGGCATTGTGCCTTCCCCCGACGATGATGTGCTCGCTGAACGATACGAACATATTGATCGGCGCCTCTCCAAAGCAGGGTTGACCTGGTACGAGGTGTCGAACTGGTCATCGGGTGGGCAAGCGGAGTGCCATCACAACCGCGGATACTGGAATGGTGATAACTGGTGGGGGGCAGGCCCTGGTGCGCACAGTCACATCGGTGGGGTTCGGTGGTGGAACACCAAGCACCCAGCTAGGTATGCGCAGCAACTCGAAGGCGGAGACCTACCCGTTGCCGGTGTCGAATTTCTCACACCTGCCGAGCAGCACGTGGAAGGCATCATGCTTGCTGTGCGAATGCGAGACGGGCTTGATCTCACCGCGCTGTCGGAACGCGAACTTCACGCGGCGAATTCTTGTGTCACGGACGGGCTTGCGACGGTTGTTGGGTCTCGAATGATTCTGACCAAACGCGGCCGACTTCTGGCCGACGGTGTGGTGCGACGCATCGTCAGTGCCACCTAGCAACTGCGTCCCAACGGGGGCCGGGTGAACAGTGAACTGTGGGTATAGGCAGCAAGGGCGCTAAAATAACGCAAGACTTGCATACATAACAATGTAAGAGTGAGCGGGAGGTGATGCATCTATGCCGATTCCGGAAGACAGGCGCTTCGCGGTGTTGCAGGCCATTGTGTCTGATTACATCTCCACCCACGAGCCTGTCGGGTCGAAGTCCTTAGTTGATAGGCACAGCCTTGGTGTGTCCAGTGCAACGGTGCGCAACGACATGGCTGTACTCGAAGCGGAAGGGTACATTCGCCAACCGCATACCTCGTCAGGCCGGGTGCCGACCGATAAGGGCTATCGCCAATTTGTTGACCGACTAGCCGAAATTAAGCCTCTCTCACCGCCCGAACGTCGTGCCATCATGGAGTTCCTCGAAGGCGGCGTTGACCTCGACGACGTTCTACGCCGTGCCGTTCGACTATTGGCGCAGCTCACACGGCAAGTAGCTGTGATGCAATACCCCCGACTTACCTCCTCGACCGTTCGACACATTGAGGTCGTGCCACTGAACCCAGCGCGGCTGCTCCTCGTCATCATCATGGACACGGGACGAGTAGATCAGCGCCTCGTTGAACTCGGTGATGTGATCTCCGAAGAGCAGGTTGCACACCTTCGGGCGTTGTTGGGATCTGCCCTCGAAGGTAAGCGTCTTGCCGCAGCGTCAGTCGCCGTCGCGGAACTTGCGACCCAAGCCCCCGTCGACATCCGAGACGCAGTCTTGCGCAGCGCCTCAGTGTTGGTGGAATCGCTTGTTGAGCGCAGCGAAGATCGCCTTGTCCTCGGCGGAACATCAAACCTCACAGTGAACGCAGCCGATTTCGGTGGGTCACCCTCCGGAATGCTCAGCATCCTGGAGGCGTTGGAGGAACAAGTCGTTGTGCTGAAGCTTCTCGCCGCAGTGAAACAGCCAGGCATGGTGACGGTTCGCATCGGTGAAGAGATGGAAGACGAACAGATCCGAAGTGCATCCGTCATTACAACCGGCTACGGTTCCGCAGGAACAACATTTGGTGGGGTCGGCATTCTCGGCCCAACTAGAATGGACTACCCGTGGGCCATTGCAGCTGTGTCTGCGGTAGCCCGATATGTGGGGGAGGTACTTTCCGCACGGTGAATCACCGGACACCCAGATTGGCTAGTGGCGGTCACTTCGTGCATCGTGTTGTGCTGGGCGATGTGAGTACGCAGACGCACCAGAAGTAGGCGAGTACGGTCGGTAGGTGGCTGCCGCGCATACTTGAGGCACCCTTTGGGCCGTTAAGCGGCCCGCAGATTCAGAACAGGACGACATACAAACGTGGCACGTGACTACTACGGGACGCTCGGTCTCTCGAAGACAGCGACTGATCAGGAGATCAAGCGCGCATACCGCAAGCTTGCGCGCGAATTTCATCCCGATGTCAACCCCGACCCCACAGCTCAAGAACGCTTCAAAGAAGCCACAACAGCGTATGAAGTGTTGAGCGATCCCCAGAAACGTAAAATTGTTGATATGGGTGGGGACCCATTGTCGGGACCAGGTGGTGCCGGTGCCCAAGGCGGGTTCAACGGCCAAGGTTTCGGTGGGCTCGGGGACGTGTTCGAGGCGTTCTTTGGCGGCCAAGGCGGTGGCACCCGTGGCCCCCGCAGCCGTGTCCAACCCGGCTCAGATGCCCTTATTAAGGTGCGTCTTGACCTAGCGGAATGCGCGCAGGGCGTTACCAAGCAGGTAACCGTCGACACCGCAATTTTGTGTGATTCGTGCCATGGCTCCGGGGCGAATGGCGATTCGAAACCAGTTCAGTGTGAAAGTTGCCGCGGTTCGGGCGAAATCCAGTCGGTGCAGCGCAGCTTCCTCGGCCAGGTCATGACCAGCCGCCCGTGCCCCACCTGTAGTGGGTTCGGTTCGATCATTCCTGATCCATGTCGCAAATGTAGTGGCGAAGGACGGGTACGTGCTCGCCGCGACATCAGCGTGCGGATTCCTGCTGGTGTTGCCAGTGGGATGCGGGTGCGTCTGGCCAGTCAGGGCGAAGTCGGCACCGGCGGAGGACCCGCTGGCGACCTGTACGTCGAGGTTGTCGAGCAGCAGCATGACACCTTTGTTCGCGATGGAGACGCGCTGCACTGCACCGTCAAAGTACCGATGGTTGACGCCGCACTTGGTACCACCGTGACCATCGAAAGTCTTATCGATGGTCCCATCGAACTTGACGTCGATCCAGGCACGCAACCCGGCGCGATCGCCACCGTGCCGAACCAGGGCATGCCGCGACTACGCGCGGGCAGTCGAGGCGACCTCTACGTCCACCTCGATGTGGTCATTCCCACCAAACTTGACCACAAGCAAACCGAAATTTTGCGCAAGTTCCGCGATGCCCGCCACCGCGACAACGCTGAAGTGGTCAACAGTAACTCGCACCAAGGCGGAAAGATTTTCGCCAAGCTTCGCGACTTTGTCAGTGGGCACTAGCCCGTGGCTGCGACAATTTTTCATCTCGAATCCATCCCGGACCACAATGGTGGACTCGTCGTCCTGGACGGACCTGAGGGCCACCACGCCGCGACAGTGCGCAGAATGCGGGTTGGTGAAGAACTGATCCTCACCGACGGTGCGGGGAGTACGGCTCGAGGTGTGGTTGAGCGCGCAGCGAAGGATGTTCTAGAAATCAGGGTTACCGAATGCGGCCACGCGCACAAGCCGGTTCCGCACATCACAATTGTTCAGGCGTTGCCGAAACTGGAGCGCTCAGAACTAGCGGTGGAGCTCGTTACCGAAGCCGGCGCTGATGTGATCATTCCTTGGTCCGCATCACGGTGCGTGGCCAAGTGGGAAGGTCTGAAGCTAAAAAAGGGCGTCGACAAATGGCGCAAGACTGCCCTTGCAGCCGCGAAACAGTCTCGGCGAACATTCTTCCCCGTTGTAGCAGATGTTCACACGTCAACAATGGTCGCTGAACTGGTATCTGAGGTCACTGCCCGCGGCGGTGTTGCCATCGTCTTGCATGAAGCATCGATGCGGCGGATCGCTGATATTACCTTCACGGACGCACCTGAGGTGGTTCTGATTATTGGGCCCGAGGGTGGTGTGGCGCCGGAAGAATTGGATCGCTTCGTTGGCGCTGGTGCACTATGCGCGCTTCTGGGTCCTACAGTGTTGAGGACGTCCACCGCAGGCGCTGTCGCGCTGGGGGCGCTTGGCGTCCTCACACGCAAATGGGACACACCACCGATCGATTGACGCTGGTCGTAGAAACTCACGCGACGTCGCGCGCAAAAGCGGCATAAACTAACACTACGGAGCTGAGCAACACGGTTCGCTTCGCCCATGTGACAGCAGTAGAAGGCAGGTTTGGACGTCCACGTGTCGCCCCAGAATGAAGACAATGGTGGCTCTCGCTTAACTGGAGGGCCTGAAACCGAACGATCCGTTCGCGCGAGCATGCAACTTCCACCGAAGTCAGTGCTTCCGCTCCTGGGGTCGTCTGACCGCAATTTGCGGTTGCTGGAGAAACTCCTTAATGCTGACATCCTGGTTCGCGGCAACGAGGTAACGCTGAGCGGGCATGCGTCAGATGTAGCACTTGCTGAGCGCGTGCTCGAAGAATTGCTCGTGATCGTCCTGCGTGATCAACACTTGACACTTGATGCGGTTGAGCGTTCGGTCGCCATGCTCACCGATGGGACGCACGACTCGCCAGCTGAAGTGCTCAGCCTCGACATCGTGTCCCGCCGCGGCAAAACGATCCGGCCAAAAACGCTCAACCAAAAAACTTACGTCGATGCCATTGACAAGGCGACCATCGTTTTTGGTATCGGCCCTGCTGGTACAGGCAAGACGTACCTTGCGATGGCAAAAGCTGTGCAAGCTTTGCAAACCAAGCAAGTCAATCGGATCATTCTTACGAGGCCTGCCGTCGAGGCAGGGGAGCGGCTCGGTTTTCTCCCCGGCACGCTCAATGAGAAGATCGACCCTTACTTGCGGCCGTTGTATGACGCCCTGCACGACATGCTTGACCCTGAGGCAATACCGAAACTGATGCAGGCTGGCGTTATCGAGGTTGCGCCGTTGGCGTACATGCGCGGTCGGACGCTAAACGACGCCTTCATTATTTTGGACGAGGCGCAGAATACGACGCCCGAACAGATGAAGATGTTTCTGACTCGGCTCGGTTTTGGCTCAAAGATCGTGGTTACCGGCGACGTGACACAGGTAGATTTACCTGGTGGCACGAGATCCGGTTTGCGCCTTGCATCGGAGATCCTCGACGGTATCGAGGGCATAAACCTGATTCGGCTTACCAGCAAGGACGTGGTGCGCCACCGTCTCGTGTCGGAAATCGTCGATGCCTACGAAAAATTTGAAGAAGCGGATAATGCGGAAGAACCGCGTCCACTGGGCAGGGCGAACAGGCGAAAAGACATGTGGAAAGGGAACACCGCACGGTGAGCATCGAGGTTAACAACGAGAGTGGCGTCGCCGTTCCCGCTAAACGACTGATGTCGGTCGCACGGTATGCCCTAGATCGGCTCGACGTACATCCGGCTGCCGAATTGTCGATGGTATTCGTTGATCTTGACACGATGTCTGATTTGCATCAGCAATGGATGGATCTCCCCGGTCCCACCGATGTGATGTCATTTCCCATGGATGAGTTGACGCCAGGTGGACGCCCGGATGCGAGCGCACCGGGACCTGCCATGCTGGGCGACATCATTATTTGCCCACAGTTCGCGGCGGCTCAAGCTAAGAGCGTGGGCCACACAGTGGACCATGAACTGGCAGTCCTGACAGTTCATGGAGTACTGCATCTGTTGGGGTATGACCATGCCGAACCAGATGAAGAAAAAGAGATGTTTGCGCTGCAGAATCAGCTACTCACAGACTGGGTAGAAGAACAGCAGAAGCAGGCGCGCAAAGTGGCGCAGATGGAACGCGACCGGAAACTGCTCGGCAAGGTCGGCCTTCTGGACGACCCCGACGCTGGTGGTAGGTAACCGCTGGTGGAATCTGAATTGTGGCTAATTTTAGTCGCAGCAGGCATGGTGCTCCTTGGTGGTGTTTTTGCTGCAACTGACGCGGCGCTAAACACGCTGTCAATTGCGCGCGTCAACGAACTTGTGGATGCAAAGAAACCTGGTGCGTCCGGTCTTCTCAAGTTGGTAGGGTCTCGGCCCCAGTACGTCAACCTCACTGTTTTGCTGCGGGTAACGTGCGAAATCACTGCAACAGTGGTGTTGGCGGCATTTCTCTTGGAAAAGCTCGATACAAAATGGGCCCTGGTTGTGGTGGCACTCGTCATGGTGCTGGTGAGCTACGTCCTCATCGGAGTGGGGCCGCGAACACTCGGCCGCCAACACGCCTACTCAATTGCCGTAGCTGCGGCGATCCCGATCAGACTGTTGGGAATGCTGTTAGGTCCGCTGATGCGCGGCATGATCTTGCTCGGTAACGCGGTCACACCGGGCAAGGGGTTCAGGAATGGCCCCTTCGCATCGGAAATCGAACTCCGCGAATTGATGGACATAGCTCAGGAACGCGGCGTGGTAGCGGCAGACGAACACCGCATGATTCAGTCGGTATTTGAACTCGGTGACACCATCGCCCGTGAGGTTATGGTGCCCCGCACCGAAATGGTGTGGATCGAAGACGACAAGCACGCAGGCCAGGCAACCTCGTTGGCGGTGCGCAGTGGGCATTCACGCATACCCGTAGTGGGCGAAAATGTTGACGACATTCGGGGAGTTGTTTACCTCAAGGACCTCGTGACGAAGACATACACCGCAGTCGATGGTGGGCGCAGTGTGACCGTTCGGGAATTGATGCGCCCGGCAGTGTTCGTGCCGGACACAAAACCACTTGATGTGTTGTTGCAGGACATGCAAAAAGACCGCAACCACATGGTGATCCTCGTAGACGAATACGGGGGAGTTGCCGGAATTGTGACTATTGAAGATATTCTTGAGGAAATTGTCGGCGAGATCGCCGATGAGTATGACACTGACGAAACTCCGCCAGTGGATGAAATAGGTGATGGCGTTTACCGAGTCTCAGCTCGACTACCAGTCGATGATCTTGGTGAACTTTTTGGTGAACGATTCGGTGACGAAGATTTTGAAACAGTAGGCGGATTGCTAGCGCACGAACTTGGCCGAGTCCCACTTCCCGGGTCCGATGTCGTGGTCCAGGGAATCCATCTCACCGCAGAGGGTGGCAAGGACGTGCGAGGGCGCGTCCGAATTCATACAGTCTTGGCAGAGCGTGTTCCTGAGGATGCGCTGTCCGATGCTGACGATAATCTCGAACTTACTCGAGGTAAAAGCGAAGGAAAGACCAATGACTAGTGAATTTCGTTCCGGTTTTGTATGCCTGATTGGTAGGCCGAACACTGGCAAATCGACATTGACGAATGCTCTCGTGGGCGCCAAAATTGCCATTACCTCGTCGCGTCCGCAGACTACCCGCCACACCATTCGGGGCATTCTCCACCGCGAAGATGGACAAGTAATCCTTGTCGATACTCCGGGTTTGCACCGGCCTCGTACGTTGCTCGGTCAGCGCCTGAACGATCTGGTGCGCGACACTTACTCCGAAGTTGACGCGGTGGGTGTGTGTATTCCCGCTGATGAGAAGATCGGACCTGGCGACAAGTGGATCCTCGAGCAACTTAAGTTGGTGGCACCAAAAACACCAGTCTTCGGTGTGGTCACAAAGATCGACAAGGTGTCAAAAGACGCCGTTGCGCACCAACTCATGGCGTTGTCAAAGGTGCTTGGTCCCGAAGCTGAAGTTATCCCGGTGTCGGCCGTTTCCGGTGACAATGTTGACCGGTTAGCTGGTTTGATGCGTTCGCTAATGCCTGAGGGGCCTGCTCTTTACCCCGACGGCGAACTCACCGATGAGCCAGAAACTGTGTTGATGGCGGAGCTTATCCGGGAAGCGGCACTTGAAGGTGTTCGCGACGAATTGCCGCACTCGCTTGCCGTTGTCATCGAAGAACTCAAGGAATCGAAGAACAGCTACGGCGTTCCGGTGCTGACCATTTTTGCCAACTTGTATGTGGAACGGCCGAGCCAGAAGTCCATTGTCATTGGTCGCGGTGGTGCCCGGTTGCGTCAAGTGGGCATTGAGGCGCGTCATCAACTTGAGCGCATTTTTGGTACGAAAGTATTCCTCGACATGCACGTCAAGGTTGCTAAAGACTGGCAGCGTGATCCCAAACAACTGGGCAAATTGGGCTTCTAAACCCAACACTTCAAAGGTATGCCCAGTCTTACCGTGCGCGTAAAACTGGGGCGGTTCACCATTTTGGTTTCCGTCGTTCACCTTGTGTTCTCCTGAGGGCGTAGATCGTTCATCTACAGGCGCTACGTTTCACCTGTTTGGCGGATTCGTCGAAGCCAAGAATGAACCCTCCCAAGGAGAAAAGTATGCGTAGTTGGCGCTCAGTGGTCGCAATTGGAGCAACGGTACCGTTCGTTGCATTTGCTGCAGCCTGTGGCAGCAATGGCGACTCAGAATCAGCTGAAGGTTCCCTCAGCGGTAACCTCACCGGAGCTGGCGCAACCTTCCCCAACCCCGTGTTTCAAGAGTGGGCAGATTCCTTCCGGCAAGAACAGCCGGGCGTGCGCATTAACTACCAAAGCATCGGGTCCGGCGGCGGAATCGAACAGTTCCTTCGCCAAACGGTCGATTTCGGCTCCTCCGAGCGCTACCTCACCGACGATGCACTCGCTGAAGCGGCTGAAGGCCGTGGCTGTGAAGCAATCCAGTTCCCCGTGATCTTCGGTTCAGTTGTCATCGCATTCAACGATGACGCACTTGACGGACTGGTCCTCACCTCAGACGTGATCGCGCGCATCTACGACCGTGACATCACCAACTACAACGATCCAGCGATCCAGGAACTCAACCCTGACATGGATCTGCCCGACCTCAACATCATTCCGGTCCACCGCTCGGACGGCTCCGGAACCACTTACGTGTTCACGCACTACTTGAACACTGAAAACGAGATGTGGGCCGACAAGTACGGCGAGGGCACTGAGGTGCAGTGGGCCAGCGGCACCATTGGCGGCCAGGGCAACGAAGGCGTTTCATCTCAGGTCGAGCAGAACCGCGGCGCACTTGGCTACGTCAACCAGGCATACGCCATGGAAATCGGAATGCCACAGGCAGCCATCGTGAACTCCGACGGCGAAGCTATCTCCCCAACGCTGGAAGCGACAACAGAAGCCTCCGAGCTCGCGGAAATCCCGGATTCATTCCAGTTCGACATTGACGGCATCGGCGGCGAAGGCTACCCCATCACCGGAACCAACTGGATCTTCGCCTACGAGTGCGGCTACGACGACACCACAGCCGACATGCTCAAGAGCTACTGGACCTGGGTTCTGACCAGCGATGAAGCTGACGAACTGGCACTTGAGCTTGGCTACGCACCGATGGGCGCAAGCCTCAAGGAGCGTGTGCTCGAGCAGGTTGAACGAATCAACTCACAGAACTAACGAGCTGACTAGTAAGGCCAGTTGGGGCGTGGCCGATGCGAAAAAGCATCGGCCACGTTTGGCCGGTTACACGGCGCCACAACCGCTCGATCTCAATCTTTGGAGATAAAACCTATGTCGGTCGTCACACCGCCAAGCGGTCCAGAACTTCGCAACACCAGTAGCAGCAGATTCGCGGACCCGATCTTCCGTTGGACCGTCACCATTGCTGGTACCACCGTCCTCATTCTTCTCGCCCTCATGGTCATCCGCACGACCCAGGACGCATGGCCGGTTTTCCAAAAAGAAGGCTTTTTCGGGTTCTTGTTTGGGACGACCTGGGAGGCGGGATACTCGCGCACTGAGATCACCGGAACATACGGTGCTTGGCCCTTCATCTACGGCACCGTGGTCGTGGCTATCATCGCGATGATCATTGCTCTGCCCCTCGCGATCGCAGTGGCGCTCTATTTGACACAGTTGGCGCCATTGCGTCTGCGCAACCCGCTGTCGTACACAGTGGAAATGCTTGCCGCTGTGCCGTCCATCATCTTTGGCATGTGGGGCTTTTTCTGGTTGTTGCCGAATGTGCTTCGCCCGTACGTTCTGGAACCACTAGAAAAGGCCTTCGGCTGGTTCTTTCTCTTCGAAGGACCAGTGTTCGGCGTCAGCTACCTGAGCGCAGGAATCGTTCTCGCCATCATGATTCTGCCGATCATGACGGCGATCTTCCGTGAGGTGTTCACCGTTAACCCGATCGACCAGCAGCACGCCGCATACGGGCTTGGCGCCACCCGCTTCGAAGTGATGCGGAAGATTATTTTGCCGTCGAGCCTTTCCGGCATCGTGGGCGGAAGCATGCTGGGTCTCGGTCGAGCTTTGGGCGAGACTGTGGCGGTGCTGTTCCTCATTGGCAGCACTCAAAAAGTGAGCACTAGCTTGCTTCAGGGCGGCGACTCCATGGCAGCGCACATTGCCGCCACTTTCCAGGACGCGTCCCCTGAATCCATCCGTGGCCTTATGGCAATTGGTGTCGCATTGTTTGTCGTCACCATGATCGTGAACGTGGTCGCCCGCCTCATCGTGTGGCGGCTCGGTCGTATGACGGGAGATTCGGCAGTATGACGACTTTAGAAACACCAGTGCCCGCGGGCCATCGGAGCCTACGGCAGCGGGCCGGCAATGCCGGACGGCGCACCACATCTGACAAGGTCTTCAATGCAGTGCTGACGATCGCCATGGTTATCGCTATGGTTCCGCTCTTCGTCATTATTGGCTACGTTACGTATCGCGGCATCGGGGTCATTGGCTGGGACTTCTTCACACTAGAAGAGCCGCCTTACCGCCGCGCTGGTGGCGGCTACGTCGCAGGCTTCTTCGGCACGCTCTACATCATGGGCCTCGCCATCCTGATGGCAGTGCCGCTCGGTATCGCTACCGCCATCTACGTTGTCGAGTACGGCCAAGGCAAGCTTGCGATGGCGATTCGGTTCTTCTCGGACGTGATGACAGGTATTCCCTCGATCTTCGTCGGCCTGTTTGTGTATGGCTTAATGGTGTCTGGCTGGATATCGGTCGGCTTCGGAACCTTCGTCGCCGCCGTCGCTATCGCGATCATCATGCTGCCGATCGTGACGCGGTCCGCTGAGGAAATGCTCAAACTGGTGCCGGACGAGTGGCGCAACGCCAGCTACGGCCTGGGTGCGGGCAAAGCGCAAACAATCCTCAAAACGGTTCTCCCCGCGGCAGCACCTGGACTCATTACCGGGTCAATGCTCGCAATAGCTCGTGGTATCGGTGAGACTGCTCCGCTTATTCTTACGGCGTTGGGCTCCGTCTTCATCGTGACGACATTGCAGGGAGATCCGCAGGCAGCCGTGCCGCTGCAGATCTACAACGGGGCGCGCCAACCCTTCGAAGAGGGATTGAACCGCGCCTTCGGCGGTGCTCTCAGCCTGTTTGTTCTTGTCCTCATCATGGTTGTTGCCGCACGAATCATCGGCGCCCGAGCCAACAAGCGGAAGTGATGACAACTATGACTGTTAATCAGACCGAAGAGCGAGCACCCCGAAACACCACCGGTGACGCCGTGTTCGAAATCGACCAGGTATCGGTGAACTACGGAAACTTCACCGCATTGCGCAACGTCAGCTTTGACATCTTGCGCAACGAAGTGACGGCGCTCATTGGGCCGTCAGGCTGCGGTAAGTCGACGTTGTTGCGGTGCCTCAATCGGATGAACGACCTTATTCCAGGGGCGTCTGTGGGCGGCGAAATCCGCTTCAACGGTGAGAGCATCTACGAATCTGATATCGACCCGGCGGAGGTGCGTAGGCGAATCGGAATGGTGTTCCAACGCCCGAACCCATTTCAGATGTCGATCTACGACAACATTGCCTTCGGCCCGCGTCTTAATGGGTACCGCGGCAACATGGACGATCTGGTTGAAAAATCACTTCGTCGTGCTGGGTTGTGGGACGAGGTGTACAAGAAGCTGAAGGAAAGCGGCACCGCAATTTCTGGTGGGCAGCAGCAGCGGTTGTGCATCGCGCGAGCAATTGCGGTGGAGCCTGAAGTGTTGCTCATGGACGAGCCGTGTTCCGCCCTCGACCCGATCGCAACGCTGAAAATCGAAGATCTTATTCGTGAACTCGCTGGTCAGTTCACCATCGTCATCGTCACGCACAATATGCAGCAAGCTGCACGCGTGTCCGACAAGACAGCGTTCTTCAGCGTCGAGGACGGTGACGGTGACCGTCGCGCGGGCGAACTTGTTGAGTTTGCTGAGACGGACCATATCTTCACCAAAACAACCAACAAGCGGACCGAGGACTACATCAGTGGCCGCTTCGGCTGATCACACAGAACCGGGCGGTACGGCGAACCCGGCCGCCCGGTCTGGTGATTTCCCCCAAACACAAGGAGTAAAACCCATGGCCCACGCGACATCTCCCAATACACACGTGTCCGCGGATGCACCGCAGAAAACGCCGGGACTCCACCTTGATGTAGCGCACGCAAAGGCATCCCGTCCAGCCAGTCGTAGTGGGCCCGCCATCACATGCGACGACGTGAAGGTTTTCTACAAGCAGCACCTTGCCGTCCGCGACGTTAACCTCTCCTTCGCGCGCAACGAAGTGTCAGCGCTTATCGGCCCTTCCGGATGCGGAAAGTCAACGGTGCTGCGTTCACTGAACCGCATGAACGACCTGATCCCCGGTGCTCGTGTCGAGGGTATGGTGCGGTTTGAGGGGACGGATATTTACGGCGAAGGCGTTGACGCTACCGAGGTTCGCCGTCGCATCGGCATGGTGTTCCAAAAACCGAACCCGTTCCCGAAGTCAATCTACGAGAACATCGCGTACGGTCCGCGCGTCACCAAGATGCAGGTCGACAACATGGACGATCTTGTCGAAGAGGCGCTCCGCAAAGCCGCCATCTGGGATGAAGTGAAGGGCAAGCTAAAGGAAAGCGCGCTGGCGCTCTCCGGTGGGCAGCAACAGCGCCTGTGCATCGCGCGTGCGATTGCTACAAAACCTCAAGTGATTTTGATGGATGAACCGTGTTCGGCGCTCGACCCCATCGCAACCCTCAAAATTGAGGACCTGATGGAAGAACTCACCAAAGAGTTCACCATCATCATCGTCACGCACAACATGCAGCAGGCAGCTCGTGTATCGCAGCGCACCGCCTTCTTCACAGCGGAAGCCGACGAACACGGTGATCGCACCGGCCGACTCGTGGAATACGACGAAACCGCAAAGATGTTCAGCAACCCCAACGACCAGCGCACCGAAGACTACATTTCAGGTCGCTTCGGCTAAACAATTCGACAAGTCCAACTTTGAGTAGGGCGCAGAAGAAATAGGTGGATTCACATGGTGGTGGCGAACTTGGAGGTCGCGTTCGTGAGTGCAGAACGGCTCGCGCAACTCGGCGATCCCAGCGCGGTTCGCCTACACCCATTGGTGCTGGTCGTTGATGACAACGCTGATGGGGTGCAATGCCTCGTTGACAGTATCGGCGGGCTTCCGTTTGACCTGCATGTGTGTTCAGAACCTGCGGAGGCTCTGCTCATTGTCGGTAGGGTGCGACCGGACGTGGTTGTGGTGGCGCCAGTCGATGGGCTTATTGACTCCGTTGCTTTTGCCTCCATCGTGAGGCAGGGCGACCCCGATTTGCCGATTTTCGCTGCCGCTAGCCCGGACGATGCGGACTTTGTGGCGAGAGTTTCTACCATTGCGAACATCGTCATTCCTAGGCCGTATCGCGTTCACGAGTTGCCTTCGCTGGTGCATTCCTTTGTGCGGCACGCTATGGGTGACGCGAGACAATCACCGATCGACCTAGGACGCCTCGTTGTTGATGGCGCTACTCCTCAAATGTGGCTTGATGGAGACTGTGTGCGGTTGCCCCCGCGTGAGTTCTTGCTCCTACGGTTTTTCGCTGAACACGTGGGGCAGGTCCTCAGCAGAAGTGACCTCATCCACGCAGTGTGGGGCGAAAGCACTACAAACAGCAATACGTTGACCGTGCATATTGCTCGTCTGCGGCGCAGACTTGGCGATGACGAACACAACCCGCAATGGTTGCGTGCAATTCGGGGAATGGGCTACCAATTCCAGGTACCTGCACGGTAGGTCCATTCAGGGACACGAAACGAGTGGCACCCAGAATGTCCGACAGCAGTGGCAAACTAGTGGCGTGAGGTATTACAGGGAATCCGCCGTCGTTCTTCGCCAACATAAGTTGGGCGAAGCCGACTACATCCTCACTTTGCTTACCCGTGAGCACGGGATAGTTCGGGCCGTCGCCAAGGGTGTTCGGCGCACACGATCAAAGTTCGGTGCACGGCTAGAGCCGTTTAATCACGTCGATATTCTTCTTCATCCCGGCCGCAACCTTGACATCGTCACCCAGGTGCAAGCGCTCCACACCTTCAGCGCCGATATCGTGCTTGAGTACGGTAAGTACACGGCGGCATGCGCAGTGCTTGAAACTGCGGAACGGCTCGCAGGTGAAGAACGCGCACCCGCTACCCGGCTCTACCACCTCACTGTCGGTGCTCTTAAAGCGGTAACTGTGGGGGAACGTCCCATCGAGCTGATCCTTGATGCATACCTGCTTCGCGCGATGGGCCTTGCTGGCTGGGCGCCAGCGCTCACTGATTGCGCACGATGTAGCGCACCTGGGCCGCACCGCGCTTTTCACGTCGCGGCAGGAGGCGCCGTGTGTGTTCATTGCCGGCCCAGCGGCGCGGCCACCCCGCCGCTCGGTGTGCTGGACCTCATGGAGGCGCTGGTGCGCGGTGATTGGAGTTCAGCAATTGACACGTCGGCACAGGTGCGGCGCAATGCGAGTGGTCTCACCGCAGCGCACCTGCAGTGGCATCTCGAACAACAACTCCGTTCCCTCCCGCTGATCGAGCGAACCCGGCCGCACGCTATCGCCGAGACACCAGATTCTGCCGCTGCAGTGGTGTAACCGCGCCACCTGTTGCACTACAACGGACCACCATCGGGCAAGATGGGGCGTGTGACTCAGCGACCATCCTCCTGGCAGAAACCGACGGCCGATGCGCACGCGTTTCGTCCGCCAGATCCGCACCCATCGGGGGAGCAACCGCCTAAGTTGCCCCAAGAACTAGTACCCAAACACGTCGCCTTGGTGATGGACGGCAACGGGCGCTGGGCCCAAGAGCGGGGGTTGCCGCGGACTGAAGGCCACAAACGCGGTGAAGCCGTCCTCATGGATGTGGTGAGTGGTTGCATCGACATCGGAGTCACGTGGCTCTCTGCATACGCCTTTTCCACCGAAAATTGGCGGCGCAGCCCTGACGAAGTACGTTTCCTCATGGGTTTCAACCGTGACGTGATCCGCCGACGGCGTGACGAGATGCACGAGATGGGTGTGCGTGTTCGCTGGGCAGGTCGTCGTCCGCGGTTGTGGCGCAGCGTCATCCGCGAGTTGGAGGTAGCCGAAGAGCTCACCAAAGACAACACAGTGATGACGTTGACGATGTGTGTGAATTATGGGGGACGGGCCGAGATCGTCGATGCTGCACGGGAGCTCGCGCGCAAGGCGGCTGCTGGCACAATCAATCCCGAAAAGATCACAGAGGCGATGTTTGCGCGTCACCTCGATGAACCAGATATGCCTGACGTCGACCTTTTCCTGCGACCATCAGGTGAGATGCGGATCTCGAATTTCTTGCTGTGGCAATCCGCTTATGCGGAGTTCGTTTTCCAAGAAACATTGTTCCCCGACTTCGACAGGCGTGACCTCTGGCGGGCATGTGTCGAGTTCGCCAAACGGGACAGGCGCTACGGCGGTGCGCAGTAATCGTTCGTTCATCAATTAGACGAAGCTGACGGCCCGGTCTGTGAACTTGCGGCGAACGTGATGGCTTGCCGCATCAATGACCAACACTGTCACCAGGATGACAGCGAGTACCACGACGAGTTTGTCCATCTGGAAAAACGTGAGGTAACCCGTTAGTAGCGTGCCGATGCCTCCTGCGCCCACAATGCCGAGCACAGAGCCGTGGCGCACGTTGTACTCAAATACGAACAGCACATGTGCGAGAAGCTGGTTTGCTGATTCGGGAATTACAGCATGACGAATGATGTGGATCCGTGACACCCCGCAGCCAGTGAGCGCCTCGGCGGCATCTCTGGGCAGCCCCTCGATTGCTTCGTACTGCAATTTTCCCAGCATCCCCACTGAGTACACCGTCAGCGCGAGCACTCCGGCAAGCGGACCGAGCCCGACAACTGCGACAAAGATTAGTGCCCACAGGATGCTTGGCATCACGCGGAGGCAGGCAAGAACCGTACGTGATACCGCACCGATCACGCCGGGATAGACGTTGCGTGCCGCGAGCAGTGACAGTGGTACGGCAACAACGGTAGCGGCGAGTGTGCCGAGAAGCGCCATCTGCAATGTTTCCACCATCGCCCGGGCCGCAAGCGGAATGACCGATGCGTCCGGCGGAACTGCGCGCTCAAAGAACATCCACGCATTGGTCATGCTTCGGCTGAGCTGACGGCCCCCCAAATCGAGGCTGAACACACTTGCGATCGCTGCTACCGCGATGAGCGCGACAGTGATTCGCCTAAACATGGTTCGCCACGATCTTGTGGGCCAACTGATACCGCTCCGGGCTAGGGTGCAGCGTCGCTTCGATGGTGCCTGCGCCAACACAACACACCGTGTCGGCAACGCGACAGACCAGTTCGAGGTCGTGCTCAACCAGAATCACTGCTGTGCCGCAGCGCGATCTGAGGTCGGTGAGAGCGGTCACGACGGTATCGCGGGTGCGATGGTCGAGTTCGCACAGCGCTTCGTCAGCAATGAGAACGGCAGGTTCCGCGGCGAGCGCGCGAGCGACCGCGACTCGTCGACGCTGCCCGCCAGACAGTTCGTCCGGGCGCTTATCGGCGGACCCCGATAGTCCGACCGCAGCGAGTGCGCTTCTGGCGGCGTGTGTCTGGTCGGCGGTAAATGAGCCGAGGAGATTGCCCATACCAGTGCGGCTCATCCGTCGCGGCAGTGTGCCGAGCAGTACGTTGCGGAGCACGCTGGAATGACGGACCAGGCCGAGCCCTTGTGGGATGTAGCTCACGGCCTGGTGGTGTGAAGGCCGATGCAAGCTCCCGGAGAGTGGGCGGATGAGTCCCGCAAGGGTCTTGACCAGGGTGGATTTTCCTGCACCGCTCGGGCCCGCCAATGCCACTAGTTCGCCGGGCGCCACTGACAGATCGACCCCCGAGATTACTGGGTACCGGGGGTCATATCCGCAGGACAGGTTTTGTGTGCTGAGCACGCGGTTAGTTGCCCCCGCCGAAGTGGTTCTCTATGCCGGGGACATGCTGCACGACGTCGCCATATGGGGCTAGGTGGCTTTCCGCGGTCACGGTGCGGAAACTCTCTGCGCCAAGAATTTCTGTCAGGATCTGCTGCCCGGACTCATTGTCCGAGAGTGCATTGTCCGAGAGTGCGAGAAAGGCTTGTTGTAGAGCGGCTCGGTCGCTGTCTGGAAGCGTGGGGGAGACCATGACTGGGTGACTCGGTACTCGCACTAGTCCACCGGTGCCTTCAAGAGCTGGATCTGCTCCGCCTGATGCAGGTACCCACTCATACGCTGACCGGGGTAGACACCACGGTTGTGGGTCTTCGGTGCCACAGAAATCATTCCACGCGGTGCTGCGCCCGGTGGCGACGTCGCCTTCCCCCGTGGATAGGCACTGAAGTGCGCCAAGGTAGCCGCCACCGATTTTGGAACTGGCGAAGAACTGCTCGCGGGCTTGTCGCAGGCTTGAGATGTCGTCGGTGTCGAGGTCGGTCATGTCGATGTAGCCGTGCCCGATGAGGTAGCCCATGGGGACGAGCATGCCGGTTCCGGCGAGCTCACCGGTGTGGCAGCTACGGGTTCCGCGCATGCCTTCAATGTCATTGATTCCGGAGTCGGCAAGTGTCCAGAACCCTGCGATATAGGAGGTGTCGCCACCTTCCTGGACGGCAGCCGCAATTGCTTCGGCGCCAAATGTTGACCATGCGATCCATGATGGCCCGCCGGACATGTACGCCACATCGGCCTGGCCAGTTGCTAGGGCGGTGATCTGAGCTTGGTCGTCCAAAACCGTTAAAACATCCGTTGGAGTGCCGGTGGCATCAGTAATCCACTGGGCGAGGGCGTCTGCGGATTCGACAAACTCTTGGCGATCCTCTGCGACCTTAAAAGCGACGACATAGGAGTCGCTAACCGGGTCTGCGGTCCCGCACGCGCTGACGGTTGCGGCTAGGCCTGCGCCAATAACGGTCGCGACTATTTTTAGCGTCATAACTTTTAAGTATCGCCTCTGCTGAGTAAAAGTTTCGGTCACCCGAAGAAAATGGTGTACCGAACCTTACCGGCGGAGGGGTTATGCGCAAAACAGGCTAAACGGTCAGCGTTTCTGGCAGGTCTGACACATGCCGAAAACTTCCACCATGTGCGTGATTTCTGTGAAGCCGTGGCGGTCTGCGACGTTGCGCGCCCACTGTTCTACTTCCTCGCCTTGCACTTCGACAGTGAACCCGCACTCTCGGCACACCAGGTGGTGATGATGGGTTGTCGAACACCGTCGGTACAGCGCTTCGCCCGTGTCGTTGCGGAGAACGTCGACAGCGCCGCTTTCGGCGAGTGATTGCAAAGTTCGATATACCGTGGTGAGGCCGATGCCGTCGCCGCGGCGGCGGAGCTCTTCATGCAATTCCTGGGCTGAGCGGAACTCATCAACATCGTCGAGGAGTGCGGACACAGCGCTTCGCTGACGAGTTGATCGCACGCCAATAGTTGGTGCGGGGCGCTTGCTTGAACTGGTCGTCGTCATGAGGACTCCTCGGCATGGGCGATTGCATCGGTGATGATGTGTGCGAGATGGTCGTCGACAAGGCGGTAGAGAACTTCCCGCCCCGATCGCTCGCCATGTACCACTCCTGCCGCTTTTAGGACTCGTAGGTGCTGGCTGATGAGCGGTTGGGTAACACCGAGTGCGTCTTTGAGTTCGTGGACGCACCGTTCTGATTCGCGCAGTTGGAGAACGATGGCGATGCGCACGGGGGCAGCGAGGGCGCGCAATAGTTCACCGGCGGCGATCAGTGTCTTCTGCGGCGGGAGGGGAGCGGCGGGTGTGGTTGGTTTGGTGTGCTCCTCGTCATGGTCAAGTGGATCGTGATTGACGGCAGTGTTGGTATTCAGGGTCACTCCGTTCACCTTATTGGAAATAATAACCATTATTATATGCGTGACTGTGCATGTCAATACTGTCACGGGAATGGCGTATCGTGCCAAGAAGCCCCCGAGAACGCGCCACAAACACCACACCGGTTTAGACTTCGGAACCCCGTTGCCTAGACTGACCTAGACTGGCAAGTTTCTCCTCGCTGACACAACAGCGCAGACACCTCGCGACAAGATGGAGTGCACCTTCAGTGGCAGGCAAGTCCAACCGAATCGACACGGTAGTCAACCTATGCAAGCGCCGCGGCCTCGTTTTCCCCTGCGGTGAAATTTACGGCGGAACACGCTCCGCCTGGGACTACGGACCACTCGGTGTAGAACTCAAAGAAAACATCAAAAAGCAGTGGTGGCGAAACATGGTCACCAGCCGCGACGACGTCGTGGGCCTCGACTCGTCCGTGATCCTCCCACGGCAAGTGTGGGAAGCATCCGGACACGTTGAAGTCTTCTCTGACCCGCTTGTCGAATCGCTCTACACACACAAGCGGTATCGGGCAGACCACCTCATCGAGGCTTACGAAGCCAAACATGGCAAACCACCGGCCAACGGTCTCGCTGACATCAACGACCCCGACACAGGGCAACCAGGCAAGTGGACAGAGCCACGAGCATTCTCCGGGTTGATGAAAACCTTCCTCGGACCAGTTGATGACGAAGAAGGCCTCCACTACCTTCGCCCCGAAACAGCGCAGGGCATCTTCGTCAACTTCGCCAACGTCATGACTTCCGCTCGAAAGAAGCCACCCTTCGGCATCGGGCAAATCGGCAAGAGCTTCCGCAACGAAATCACCCCAGGAAACTTCATTTTCCGCACGCGTGAGTTCGAGCAGATGGAAATGGAGTTCTTCGTCGAACCCGGAAGCGATGAAGAATGGCACCAGTACTGGATCGACTACCGACTCAAGTGGTACACCGACCTCGGTATCAACCCAGAAAACTTGCGCCTATTTGAGCACCCCAAGGACAAGCTCTCGCACTACTCCAAGCGCACCGTTGACATCGAGTACCTATTCGGGTTCTCAGGCAGCGGATGGGGCGAGCTTGAGGGCGTCGCCAACCGGACCGACTACGACCTATCAACCCACGCCAAGTCGTCTGGCGTTGACCTGTCGTACTACGACCAAACGACCGGCACCCGTTACACGCCGTACGTTATCGAACCTGCAGCAGGGTTAACACGGTCGCTCATGGCTTTCCTCGTAGACGCCTACTACGAAGACCAGGCACCAAACGCCAAGGGCGGCGTCGACACTCGTGTCGTGTTGCGCCTTGACCGACGTCTCGCACCAGTCAAAGCCGCTGTGCTGCCGCTCAGCCGCAACGCAGACTTGACCCCCAAGGCGAAAGATCTCGCGGCGAAACTTCGGCAGCACTGGAACGTTGACTTCGATGATGCAGGGGCAATCGGCCGCCGATACCGCCGTCAAGACGAGATCGGCACACCGTTCTGCATCACTGTCGACTTTGACACGCTCGATGACCAAGCGGTCACCGTGCGTGAACGTGACAGCATGAGTCAAGAACGCATTGCGCTCGATCAGGTCGAAGGCTACCTAGCCAAGCACCTCATCGGCGCATAAATAACAGCAGCGTAAACAAAGAACGGTGTGCCTGGCCGCAAGGTCCAGGCACACCGTTCTTTGTGTCAGAAACGTCCGCCGCCTCCGCGTCGTCCAGAAGTACGCGGGCCCCCGAATGAGGTGCTGCGGACACCTGAACTGCGGCGGACACCCGAACTGCGGCGGACACCCGAACTGCGGCGGGCGCCGCCTCCGCCGAAGCTTCCCCCAGAACGTCCGCCGCGGTGACGGGAACTAGTTCCGCCGCTCTGGCGCATCGCTTCGGTGATGATTCCGCCGAGAATTCCACCAACCACTGCGCCGCCAGCGGCGCCGCCAAACGAGGAGCCACTAGACCCGCGTCTGGAATGCGTTCGTTGATTGTGCGCACCGCTCGGCATGTAGCCAAATGTCCGTTGCTGCTGTGCTTCCCACGTCTTCACCTCGCGATGCGCTTGGTCGAGTGCCTGCCGAGCCAATTGAACCGCGCCGCGCGCGTAGTTCAGTGCCGCTACAGGGTCGGAGTGCGACGCTTCGCGGGCGTGGGCTAGGTGTCGTTCCGCCTCGGCCAGCCGGGTGCGTGGTTGGGCGCTGACCGCCCCGCGGCGCGTAGCGATGAAGTCACGCGCTGCAGTGATGTGCGCTTGAGCTGCCGACATGTCATTGGCGAGTGCGCGTTGTGCATGAGCGACGCGTTCCGCTGTCTGTGAAGCTTCAGCGAGGACGTCATCGAGAGCGTCTTCGGCGAGCACAATGTGTTCCATGCTTCCAAGTGGGTCGGTGTCACGGATAGCGCGTGCGCGGGCGACGGCATCCTCTGCTCGCATGCGTGCATCGGCAAGTTTTCGTGCCGACTCCCGCCCCAGTCCGACGGTCTTGCTGAGGTGGCGGGCCTTTTCGAGATCGCGCTCAACATCCTTCAAGGCCTGCGGAAGGGAACTCATCGCGTCACGAATATTCGATTCCGCATTTTCTACCGCAGCTAAAAGTTCTTTCGCTTGACTGACCGCAGCCTCAGCTGCCCGAATCTCAGCCACAGCGGTGGCAGCATCGCCTCGGCCCAGGGCCTCGCGCGCAGAACTAATCGAGCCGTCAGCCAGTTCGAGGTGCGTTGTCACGAGTGCCGGGTTGTTTCCGATCGAGGCAAGCACGTCGGGGGAGTAGCGCGTCTTCAGACCCTCCAGCGTGGACTCTGCGCTCGCAATGCGAACAGTTACTCCCACAATGTCCTGAGCCAGACTGTTGATTCGTTCCGGGGCATTGATGAGAAGGTTGCGCATTTCGTCAAAAGCATCGACTTGTTCGTCGAGCGTTTTGTCTGCCGTGGCGCAGGTAGAAACGAGGTCAACAAGCATATGGTGGCGCTGCGGCGCCGGTAGTGCCTTGTTGTTGTCGAGTTGCTGTCGAATGTGAAACGCAGAGGCGAGACTTCGTTTCGCCGATTCAATGGCACGGGTGAACTGTGACACGCTCGGTGCGCCAAATTCGTCTCGCGCTCGTTCGAGTTCCTCTTCACTAGACCGGATTGCGTTGTCGGTGTCGACAAGCATTTCGCGCGCCTTGCGGTCAAGTACGGGAGTGGGGAACGCAGCGACGGCCTTGCGGTCGGTGAGGTCAACCTCGGCGAGTTGGCGAAGGGCCTTTTCTTCTCCCGCGCGGGACTTCCTGCGGGACCGGATAATGAGGAACCCAATACCGCCAGCTATGCCGCCCAGGATGATAAGCCCAGGAATCGGGTTTGTGCTCGATGGCTCCGCGGCCCGTGCCAATCCTTGCGCCGCGCCCACTGCCGCGTCAGCCCACCTGTCTGCCGCGAGGTGAGGCTCTATGTCATCGCGCATTATCGAGCGTTCGTCGGAAGCAGAGATTTCTGTGAGGGCCGACGGCAAATTGAAGTGGTAAATCCGGTCTTCGACGGCTACTGCAAGCAAAACATCAGCGTCCCCGAAGCCACTCAATTGGACGGTTTGGTCCGTCCACGTCGCTTCATTCACCCCACTGAAGGTGTCGGTAAACACGACCCACAAGCGGATGCGGTGCGCGTCCGAAAGCGCGTTTAATTCCTCGCGGACACGAACAACATCACTCTCATCGAGCACACCGGCGTTGTCGACGATGCGCTCTTTCATTTCAAAGGGAGCCTCAGCGTGCGCTGAAGGTGGCGCCAATACGGACGACAGTGCCCCCACGGACGACAATGCCCCCACGGACGACAATGCAAATACGGCTGTCAGTGCCACGACGATGGCAACCCACAACGACGAACGAGACCTGGCTCGCTGCGGTGAAGTTGGCGAGTTAGTTCCCCCACTGTGCATGCTGTGAATCTAGCCGATTTGTCCGACACATGAGCGCCAAGGTTCGTCAAACAATCCCCTCAACGGGCTCTATTGTTGACTGCCTGGCACACTGAATGCAGTGTTGTTGTGCACGCTCGAGCGCAGTCACGGCAACGACGAACAATTCGGTGTAACGCGATAGTGGGGGCGAGTTTGTGTCGGTGGTGATGCGGTGGATAGGCAGACTCGTCATCGGAACTGTCTTAATCGCGTTGGTGCTCGTGGCGGGAACGGCATTTCGCGTGTGGCAAGTCGCCCGAGTCACTGACACAGCGACCGTCGATGCCGTTGTTGTGCTCGGGGCTGCTCAGTACAACGGAGTGCCCACCGAAGTTTTCCGAGCGCGCCTCGACCAGTCGGTTTTCCTGCACCAGCAAGGTGTCGCGCCGCTCATCGTGACGGTGGGAGGTAAGCAAGAAGGCGACGTTTTCACTGAGGCTGCTGCAGGTCGAAACTACCTCGTCGCGCAGGGCGTTCCTGCCGAAAACATCCTCGCCGTTGAGGAAGGCGCGGACACACTAGAGTCAGTCGAAGCCGTGGCGCGCGAGTTGTCTGCACGGGGTTTGTCGTCCATTGTGGTGACAACAGATCCGTGGCATTCGCTCCGCACCAAGATTATGGCGCAAGACGCTGGGTTATCAGCAAACTCTGCGCCAGTGAGGTCTGGGCCAGCAGTGTGGGCGCGTGAGTCGCAGTTCAAAGGAATCGCACGGGAGACGGCAGCACTGCTGTACTACCAGTTCACGCACTCGTCGCATGATGTGTCGTTCATCCCGAGCTTGTAGCGCACCGAAGACATGAGGACGCCGTAATGACCCAGCGTGGTTACCAGTACACCCCACACGACACTGAGCGGATGGTGCATGAGGGACCAAAGCGCGCAGCACTAAACGGAGCCTCATCCCAACATCGAAGTCCCTTTAGTCGCGACCGCGCACGAGTGCTGCATTCAGCAGCGCTTCGAAGGCTCGCGGACAAGACGCAGGTGGTGGGCCCACGAGACGGTGACACACCCCGAACCCGACTGACCCACTCGATGGAGGTTGCGCAGATTGGTCGCAGCATCGCGGACGGCCTCGGGTGCGACGCTGATCTCGTTGACCTTGCCGGTCTTGCCCACGACCTCGGTCACCCCCCATACGGGCACAACGGTGAACGAGCACTTGACGAGGTCGCTGAAAACCATGGTGGCTTTGAAGGAAACGCACAGAGCCTACGGATCCTGTGCCGACTCGAACCCAAGGTGCTCGACGAGGACGGAAGAAGTGTGGGACTGAACCTCACACGCGCATCGCTTGACGCCGCAGTGAAATACCCATGGACTCGACGGGTCGGTAGCAGAAAGTTCGGCGCCTACGACGACGACGCAGCGGCCATGACCTGGCTACGCAAAGGCGCACCAGGCAACAAGCGCTCACTCGAAACCCAGATTATGGACTGGTCAGACGACGTGGCCTACTCCGTCCACGATGTGGAGGACGGCGTCATTGAAGGACGGCTTTCGTTGGCCGCGCTCACGGACCCAACCGAGCAGAAAGAACTAGCCGCATTCGGCATGCGCGAGTTTCATTTCGCGGACGGGGAAATCCTCATCGAGGCTGCGAAACGGCTGGCGGCAATGCCGGTCGTATCGGCCGTAGGGGAGTACGACGGCAGCATGACCAGTTCGGTCGCACTCAAGACACTGACTAGCGAACTCGTTGGACGATTTGCTTCGGCAGCGATCACAGGCACACGCGAAGTCGCTGGCGACGGACCGTTAGGGCGGTACGACTGCGACCTTCATATTCCACCTGTGGTCGAAGCCGAGGTAGTGCTGTTGAAAACAATGGCATTGCGGTTTGTGATGTCGAGCCCCCAGCACCGTACAAAACAAGAACGTCAACGGGACCGGATTCACCGCGTCGCTCAGTACCTGCTGCACACAGCACCAGTCGGGCTAGATCCGTTGTTTGTGCCGTCATGGTCGGCCGCGGGAAATGATGACGAAAGAATGCGCGTCATCGTCGACCAAATCGCCTCCTACACAGAAAGCAGGCTCGAAACCGTCGACAAATCGAGCCGCGGGACACAAGCGGGCTGGGGCTAAGCCGCCACGCTACGGCCTGGCGCAGTTTGGCCGTACACTCGTCGAGTGGCTGGCCGAATCCCTGAACGTGATATCGCGGCAATCCGCGACCGGATGCCTATTGACGAACTCGTCGGCGAATACGTCTCACTCCGTCGAGTGGGGTCCTCGCTCAAAGGATTGTGTCCGTTTCACGACGAAAAAAGCCCCTCATTTCACGTCCGGCCGAGCCACGGGCACTTCCACTGCTTTGGTTGCGGCGAAGGCGGAGACGTCTACAGCTTTCTCCAAAAGATCGAACACGTGTCTTTCGCGGAGGCAGTCGAACAGCTCGCAGATCGCGTTGGCTACCACATCAACTACGAAGGTGGCGGAACGTCGGTCCAACGGGACCGCGGAACGCGTGCCCGCCTCGTAGCGGCTAACGCTGCGGCGCAGGAGTTCTATGCACAACAACTGCGTAGTCCGGAAGCTGAAACGGCTAGGCGATACCTCACCGAACGGAACTTCGATGCCGCTGCGGCAGCGCACTTTGGGTGCGGCTACGCACCAGGGGGCTGGGACACCCTTGCCAAGCACCTGCTGCGACAAGGTTTCGAATTTAAGGAACTGGAAGCTGCCGGACTCGTGCGCCAGGGTAAGCGCGGCCCGATGGATCGCTTCTTGCGGCGGCTAGTCTGGCCAATCCGGAATCTGTCCGGCGATGTCATCGGCTTTGGCGCGCGGAAGCTATTTGACGACGACCCGCAAGCGAAATACTTGAATACCCCTGAAACCATTCTGTACAAGAAGTCCCAGGTGTTGTTTGGGCTCGACCTAGCTAAACGCGATATCGCTCGCAGCCACCAGGCCGTCGTCGTAGAGGGGTACACAGACGTCATGGCTATGCACCTCGCTGGCGTCACCACCGCTGTTGCCTCAAGCGGCACAGCGTTCGGCGACGAGCACACCTCGATTCTGCGGCGTTTGCTCATGGATGACAGCTACTTCCGCGGCGAAATCATCTTCACATTCGATGGTGATGAAGCTGGCCGCAAAGCAGCACTCAAGGCCTTTGATGGCGATCAGAAGATCGCTGGCCGCACATTCGTTGCCATCGCGCCTGATGGGATGGACCCATGCGATTTGCGCCTGAAACACGGCGACGCTGGCCTGCGCGACCTGATAGCCAAGCGGACACCGATGTTCGCCTTCGCACTTCAATCGACACTCGCTGAGCACGACCTTGAAACGCCAGAAGGACGCGTCGATGCCCTCCGGCGCACAGTACCCATCGTGGCGCGAATAAAAGACGGCGCACTACGTGATGATTACGCCCGTCAGCTCGCAGAATGGGTGGGGTGGGACAAGGAAGCGCAAGTTCGTAAACGCGTGCGTGAGGAAGCTCAGCGCCACAGCAATGCACAAGCCACCGACCGCGCGGACCAGAGTGATCGACGCGTGCGGTCAGGAGGATCAGGCGGTGCGGCAGTACCAGATCCGCGTGATCCGAGTCTGTGGCCGGAACGCGAGGCGCTCAAAGCAGCGCTTCAGTACCCAGCCATCGCAGGTACGGTGTTTGATTCTCTACCAGACGAAACCTTCACCCACCCCACGTACCGAGCGTTGCACCATGCCATCACAACCGCGGGCGGCACAGGGGCCAGCATCAGCGGTGCTCAGTGGATTAGCGCAGTGCAGCAACACCTTGACGATGAGCTCGCCTCGCTGGTGTCGGCGCTCATAGCCGAGGCAATGCCTGTAGATGACGATGCTGTGCCGCGCTATATCGGCGGGGTGTTGGCGCGACTCCAAGAAGTGTGGGTTGGTCGGCAGATCGCAGACCTAAAATCCCGGCTTCAACGCATGTCGCCGAGCGAAAACCCCACCGACTACCATGCGCTTTTTGGTGATCTTGTTGCGCTTGAAGAATACCGGCGCAGCCTCCTCAGCAAAGCTGTAGGCGACGCCGGCGTGGGGACGTACTAAGCGGGCTCGCTATCCGGGGGGTCGGTCTAGCCGGGGGCCGATCTACCCGGGGGTTGATCTAGCCGAGGCCGTTGTTCCCACGCTGCCGGTCATGCGGCGCATACACCGAGGTGCTGTCGTCAATGTCTGCTATGCGTTCTAGCTTCGGCTCCGTGCTCAATGCCTCCGAGAGTTTCTGGCGGCCGACATCAATTGCCTTTTTAGTTGCTGGACTTGTCGCCAACGTCTTTGCTGCACGGCTGATCTGGTTATACCTCTCGCGACCCGCACGAGTGCCCAGCACGTAACCGGCAGCAACGCCCACAACTAGACCAATCATGACAAAACCTCCTGCAGGCGCCGAACTATCACATCGTCGCCCCCATCTTGCCTTAGCATCGCCACAACATCGCGATGAGACACCCAGTACGACGACATACGCCCAGGTTTCTGCCTGAGTTGGCATAAACAGCCCACTATGCGCTAAAGTCGTCAACGCCCGCGTACGGGCCACTGACGGTCCTCCGTAGCTCAATTGGCAGAGCATCCGACTGTTAATCGGACGGTTGCTGGTTCGAGTCCAGCCGGAGGAGCCCACATTCAGGCCCCTCAGATTCTTGAGGGGCCTGAATTTTTGTGTAAGGTAAACATGCCAAAGGGGCGGTAGCTCAGTCGGTTAGAGCCGCGGACTCATAATCCGCTGGTCGCGGGTTCGAGCCCCGCCCGCCCCACTTTTACATTCAGTATTCGGCCCGAACCGAAATTTCCCGACTTTCGCCCTTAGCTGTTTGCCTCCGCATCTGGCTGTTTGCCTCCGCACCCGGCTGTTGGGCGACACTGGCCCAGAAACTGCCCCACTTCTCATATGGTGGAGCTATAGGTCTGAGGAACCGCTACGGAGTCGCGGGCGGCGTCAAGCGAGTGACGTTTCCAAGGAAGTCAGAAACGTACAACGAGTCGCTATCCCACCCTGGCCCGCTACCGAACCGCACCGATGAGGCGAACGGGACCGAATCAGTTACAGAACACGCCGAACCGTCTTCTGGGTCAACTTGCACGATACGTCCTGCGCCGTTGAGAGCGACAAAAATCTGGCCGTCGGGTGACACCGTGAGATCATCGGCGACATTCAGTGCACCGAACCCTGGTATCGCAATCGATTTCATCGACGTAGTGGGGTTGTCGATGTCGATCAGAACAATGTTGGTGTCGGCATCAAAGGCTGTGGATGCGACAAGGAGATTTCTTTCGGCATCGAGTGCGAGGCCGTTGGGTGAGTTCACCTGCTCCGCAAACCGGGTTACTTGCGTGCCGTCGCGGCTGATCTTCGTCAGACCTGTATGCGGTCCTAAGTTTCTGCTCACAACGAAGTCGCCGTCGGGAAGTTGGGCAAGACCATTGGGCATCCGGAGGCCGTCAGCCACGGTGGTGACCCTGCCGGAGTCGAGATTCACTGCTCGCAGGGTCCCGTCAGCTTGGTTGGTGAGCCCGGAAAGGAATGAATTGCCAGTGGTGAAGTACGCGGTATCGCCGTCGACGACAATTCCGCCGGGGCTTTCGATATTTGCGACGAGAGTTCTCGGGGGACCGTCGGCTTCTAAGCGTTTGATTGAGCCATCGATACCGTTGGCTGACTGCTCTGACAGCAGCATTCCGCCGCGTTGATCAAAGTTGATGTTTTCCAGCGGCCCTAGCCCTTGCGCCACCGTTTCTTGCTCCCAGTTTCCGCACGAAGGGAGGGGAGGGAGGCTGCTTGAGGTGATGCCAGGTAGAGGCGGGAGTGGCTGCGCAGTCGCGACTGTCGACATGGCAGCGACGGATGACATGGCAGCGACGGACACAGCCGTAAGCACGCACGTTGTCATTACTGTGCGAGTGGCGTCTAGGAAAGTCATGTCCGCCCTCTGCCTGATGATCTGCGGGTGTGTAAAGCAGGTTCAACTTACACCACCTAGATTGGAGGAGTGAAAAGTCTGCAAGGGATCGATTCGTGGCCGGTTGATTTTGCGGCGGCGTCAGTGGTGACGCCAGACGGTGACGTTGTTGTTCATGGAGACGACAACAAGGTTGTGCCGCTCGCATCAGTAACAAAACTGCTCGTTTCGTACGGTGCTCTGCTAGCAGTTGAAGAGGGTGCGATCGACCTTGACCAACCTGCGGGTTTGCCCGGCGCAACAGTCCGCCATTTGTTGTCCCATGCGTCCGGTATGGCCTTTGCGGACCGTATTCGGCAGGCTGAGCCTGAAACAAAACGTATTTATTCCAGTGCCGGTTTTGAGGTGCTTGCGGAATTAATTGAGCGAGAAACGGGAATCGATTTTCCTGAATATCTTCACGAGGGTGTATTTGCCCCATTAGGGATGGTAAATACTGCCCTAACAGGGCCAGCCGGGCATGGGGCGGAGTCGACGCTTTCTGACCTGACGCGGTTCGCTGTGGAACTGCTCGATCCAACCCTGTTGGCGAATGAAACATTCAGTGCTGCAACTGAAGTCCAATTTCCCTCGCTTGACGGCGTTGTGCCTGGCTACGGCATGCAGCGCCCATGTGACTGGGGGCTAGGGTGCGAACTTCGCGGCACGAAGAGTCCGCACTGGACCGGCACTCTCAATAGTCCCGCCACGTTCGGCCATTTTGGTCAGTCAGGAACATTTCTGTGGGTGGACCCAAGTCGGCATATTTCTCTCACTCTGTTGACAAGTAGGGCTTTTGGGGAATGGGCGAAACCATTGTGGAGTGAGTTCAGCGACGAGGTTCTCAGCGAAATCTCAGACATGTAACAAATTTTTGTCAAAACGCTAGCGAAATCGCGAACAACTGTGCAAACTGATTTGCAGCAGCAAGCGCCGTGCTAGCAGAAAGCCCACCTGTGGGCCGGGTTGGTCACTGCGATGCTGTGGCCGCACTTCGGTGCGGTCCGTAAGGTAGTGGTGTTGAAGCGCAAGCTGGCGCACCACATAGAACACCGCCGTAACTGGTCGAGGGTCGTTTGGGGAAGACGTTTCTCGTCTGTTCCAGATACCGGAGGTGTTGAGTGTCGGCATTTACGCAGATCGCTGACGCGACGACGGGTGTACTGCACGTCCATTCGTCGCCGAGTGCCCGCTGTCCACATGTGGATTGGGCAATTGCGGCGACACTGGGGTGCCGTGCCCGGGTGCGTTGGTCATCGCAACCGGCCGCGCGTGGAGAATTGCGCGCGACCATAAATTGGGTAGGCCCTGTTGGTACAGGTGCCAGGCTCGCTACAGCGCTGTCCGTATGGCCAGAGCTGCGATTTGAAGTGACGGAAGACGTCAGCGAAGGGGTCGACGGAGAACGTTTCTGCTTCACGCCTGAACGTGGACTATGGCGCGGGACAATGAGCGCCAATGGCGACACTGTCATCAGTGAGTTGCGGCTGCGCGCTCTAATGGCTTCGCGTCCGAACGACCTTCAAGCTGCCCTCAACGAAGAACTGGGAACTGACTGGGATGCTGAGCTAGAACCATTCCGCTTCGCCGGTGAAGGCGCTGAAGTTACCTGGATCAGCCGCCGTGTTGGCTGACGAAAAGCATGTTCACCGGAACTCTTGCGAACAGTAAAAACACGCTGTGCACCTCACCGGAATGATTCTCGGTGACTCACACAGCGTGTTGCATTACATCAGAGCGGGATGTTCTTGTGTTGACCTCGGCGCTGAGGCGCGGCCGCAATCGCTTCTGCGAGTCGGCTGCGGGTCACAGTCGGGTCAATCTGCTCGTCAACCACACCAATATCTAGTGCTCGACCAACTCCGCCAGCAATCGCCTCGTGCTCGTCGGCGAGCCGTTGGTGCAAAGCTTCACGCTCGGCATCAGTCGCAGCGGCAGCCAGTGCACGCTTGTGCAAGATGCCAACAGCGGCCTTCGCGCCCATAACTGCAACTTCACCATTCGGCCACGCAAACACCTTGGTGGCACCTAGCGCGCGGGAGTTCATGGCGATGTACGCGCCGCCATATGCCTTACGGAGAACCAGAGTCACGCGTGGCACTGTCGCTTCAGCAAACGCGTGAAGCAGCTTAGCTCCACGTCGAACAACGCCTTCCCACTCCTGGCTAACACCAGGAAGGTATCCAGGTACGTCCACCAGCACAACGATCGGAACACCGAATGCGTCGCATAGGCGCACAAACCGGGCTGCCTTCTCAGCGCTCTCAGAATTCAAGCAACCGCCGAGGCGCAGTGGGTTGTTTGCCAAAACGCCGACGGATCGTCCGCCGAGGCGACCGAAACCGACCACCACGTTGGGCGCCCATTTTGCTTGCAGTTCGATGAAGCTGGAAGTTTCGTTTCCGTCGCCCACGTTGACACGGTCAAGCAACTGGCGAATAACCGGGTGTATGTCGTAAGCGCGCCGATTCGACTCAGGTAGCAGCGCCTTCAGGTCGGTATCGCCGAGCTTCGCTGCGTTAACGTCCATCTGGCCCTGATCAGCCAAGAGGGAGACAAGTCCGCGAGCTTGATGCATCGCATCCGGCTCATCGGCAGCAGCAATGTGTGCCACGCCAGATTTACGAGTGTGAGTCTCAGGCCCGCCGAGTGCAGCCATATCGACCTGCTCACCAGTGACCGAGCGCACCACGTCAGGGCCAGTCACAAATACGCGACTGTCCGGAGCCATGATGACAACATCTGTCAGGGCCGGGCCGTAAGCAGCGCCACCGGCAGCAAAACCGAGCACCACAGAAATTTGTGGAATTGTGCCCGACGCCCGGACCATTGCCTCAAAGACAAGTCCAACAGCGTGGAGGGCTTCGACACCCTCTGCCAGGCGTGCGCCACCGGAGTGCCACAGACCCACAATGGGAAGTTCTTCTTCCAAGGCTGTATCAATAGCGTTGACAATGTGTGCACATCCGTCGACGCCCATTGCGCCGCCCATGATGGTGCCATCGGTGCAATACGCAATCGTGCGCACGCCGTCGACTCGCCCTGCTGCGGCGAGGACTCCCGAATTGTCGCGCGGGTGCAGCAAGCTAATCGAACCAGGATCGAAGAAGCGTTGTAGACGGCCCAGCGGGTCCCGCGGGTCCGGCGTGGTGTCCCGAGTGGTCCTCGGCGCCAAGACGGTCATCGCTCCTCCAAATCCCAGTCCGGTTGAACTGCTTCTATATGTATGTCTCGTTTGTTTCGCTATGTGTTACTTGTCGTCACGTCAGTCGTTCACCGGCGGCGCTGGCGGTGAACGCCCACGCGTCGCTTTCGCCTATGCTCTGGCGAAAACAATCGAGACGTTATGCCCGCCGAAACCGAATGAGTTCTTGATGGCGATGTCGAACTGTCCGTGCCGGGGTTCGCCCGCGACCACATCAATGTTGACTTCGGGGTCTTGATTCTCAAGATTGAGCGTTGGGGGGATAACCCCTTCTCTCAAGCTGAGAACTGTCAGGATCGACTCCAGCGCACCGACCGCTCCAATGGAGTGACCGAGAGCTGACTTAGCGGCATAGACCGCCGGGTGTGATCCCACTGCTGAATTGATAGCTCGTGCTTCTGCGATGTCACCCACCGAAGTGGCTGTGGCATGCGCATTGATATGTGCGACTTCACTGGGGGACACCCCAGCTACTCGCATTGCTTTGACCATAGCCCTGGCTGCACCAGTGCCATCGGGTTCTGGGGCGACGATGTGGTAACCATCCGATGTCGTACCCGCACCAAGTACTCGTGCGTGGATTGTCGCACCGCGGGCGCGGGCGTAATCCTCACGTTCGAGCACAAGCACGGCACCAGCTTCGCCAAAAACGAACCCGTCGCGGTCACGGTCAAATGGCCGTGAAGCACCCTTCGGGTCGTCATTTCGCGTGCTCATTGCCCGCATCATGGAGAAACCGGCGATAGCCATCGGGTCGATGAAAGATTCAACTCCACCTGTAACCACGACATCAGCGTCGCCAAGAGCGATCATTCGCCAGGCTTGAGCGATTGCCTCGGAACCAGACGCACATGCAGAAACCGGTGTGTGCACTCCAGCTTGGGCGGAGAGTTCAAGCCCGACTGTGGCGGCAGGCCCATTGGGCATCATCATTGGCACGGCCATCGGGGAAACTTTGCGTGCTCCGCCACTGCGGAGCGCCAAGTTTGATTGCACCAAAGTGTCAACGCCACCGATTCCGGTGCCGATGACGACCGCAAGTCGATCTTTGTCGACCTCAGGTGAGCCAGCGTGCGCCCAGGCTTTACGGCCTTCTACGAGCGCAAGTTGCTCGACAAAATCCATTCGGCGGATTTGAACTTTGGTGAGTGATTCTGACGGCTGAACCTTGAGCCGCCCACCGATCCGCACCGGTATTCCATATTCTTCAATCCACGGATCGGTAAGCGCCTCGATGCCGCTCTCGCCCGCGAGCAATCCCTTCCACGTCGAGTCGATATCGCCTGCAAGCGATGTGTTTGCAGCGAAACCAGTCACGACGACGGAAGGATAGCCGGAGCCGCTAGAGGCGGGTCCAGCACTGGGGGACGGAGTAGCGGAATGTGACACGATCAGTTCTCGCTCGCACCTTTGAGGGCGTCGGTGTTTACGCCTTCAACACCTTCGGCCTCAAGACGCTGGATGTAGTTGACGGCGTCGCCGACTGTGCGCAGAGACGCGAGGTCTTCGTCAGGGATCTTGATGCCGTACTTGTCTTCGGTCTGCACCGCGATCTCCACCATCGAAAGGGAGTCGATGTCAAGGTCGTCAACGAAGGACTTCTCGATCGTCACCTCAGATGGTTCAATTCCGGTGACTTCTTCGATGATCGAAGCTAGTCCGGCGACGATATCTTCCTGGGTTGCGGCCATGGAATATGGCTCCCTTCTCGTTTATTTCTTAGGTATTGGCGTTATGAAGTTGTCAGTTATCGCTGTTGAGGAGTTCGACAAGTTTGTCGAGGTCCTCTGGCGTATTAACTGCTACCTGCGGAACTCCGCGGAGGGAGCGTTTCGCTATTCCAGTGAGTGTTCCCGCTGGTGTTAGCTCCACGATGCCGCCGAGGGTGATGTTCTGCAGTGTTTCGTTGCACAAGTCCCAGCGCACTGGGTTGGTAACTTGCGCGACAATCTTGTTTAGCGCTTCGCTGCCGGTGGTCACCGGTTTCCCATCGGAGTTGGACAACAATGTCCGCTCGGGATTCGCGGTATCGACCGATGACGCAGCTTCAGCAACTGCATCTTGAGCCGGCGCCATGTACTTCGAGTGAAATGCTCCCGCAACGGCGAGGGGGCGGAGTTTGGCGCGCTCAGGTGGGTTCTCGGCTAGTGCGGCGAGCGCGGGCAGCGAGCCTGCTGCAACGATTTGTCCAGGCGCATTCCGGTTCGCGGGCACTAGGTTGAGTTCGTCGAGTCGGGCGAGGACGTCAGCTTCGACGCCACCGAGGATCGCGGTCATCCCGGTCTCCTCGAGAGCGCAAGCTTCTGCCATCGCGCGGCCACGGGTGGCGGCAAGTGCGACAGCGTCGTCGCACGAGATGACACCCGCGAATGCTGCGGCAGCTAGTTCACCAACCGAGTGTCCGGCCGTGATCGATCCAAGTTCAGGGTGGGCGTCGAAAAGGCCGCGGTGCGCAATCTCTTCGAACACCAGCAACGCAGTAGCGACAACTAGCGGTTGGGTGACGGCAGTGTCGGTGATCTCTGCGTCGTCGGCGGTGGTGCCGAGACGAACGAGATCGAGGCCTGCAGCCTTTGACCATTGAGCTACGCGGTCATGTATACCGGGTAGCTCAAGCCATGCTGCAAGCATGCCCGACTTCTGGGCGCCTTGTCCTGGAGCTAGTAGTGCTATCACGTGCTCTACAGAACACCCTTTGAGCGGTTTTCTCAGGTGTTTTTAAGCACCAACCTTTGTGCCATCAATTGTGGGGTTCCCACAAAAGCGTCGAAAACTGCTGAACATCGCCAGCACAGGGCCAAATGTTACAGAGAACTTTTTCACAGTGTTACTGAAGTGATATCTGGGAACTGAAGTAACGGTTCTGCATCAGAGCGAATCAATCTACCCACAGATTCCGCCACTCTGAGCACGTGTGCGTCCCGCGGATTGCTTGGCTCACGCCCTGTAATCTCCGATATTTTCTTCAACCGATATCGGACTGTGTTTGGATGAACGAACAAAGCGCGGGCACAAGCCTCCACCGCGCCACCGGTGTCCAAATAGACATCCAAAGTCTCGCCCAGAGCATTCCCAGCCTTCGCTAGTGGAATCACAATCTGCTCGTTCAGCGCCCGCACAGCAATGGGATCAGCCAGCAATGCGCGCTCCGGAAGTAGGTCAGATGCGAACACAGGACGCGGCGCAGATCGCCAACCCGGGGCCGCACGCAAGCCGCTCAACGCCTCCCGCGCGCTCGCATGAGCAGTCGCCAGAGTGCGGGCTGTTGGACCAACGACCACGTAACTATCCGAAAACGCCGTCAAGAGCGCAGACATAAATTCACTCCGCGGAGCGATTTCCCCATTAACAATGGCGACCAACGTGGCGCCTTGGACCACCGACAGTGCCGAACGTCCATGCTTCTGAGCCGCAATATGGACAGTGCTCACCGCTGAGACGCCCCCATCAGGTGGAGGCGAACCCACGATCACTGTCGCAGGTGCATTCGCTTCCCAGTTCAAAGTCGCAGCACGCGACAGCATCGCTGAGTCAGAGTCGCCGCGCACCACAGCATCAACCACCAACGCCTCAAGCCGAGTGTCCCACGCACCTCGCGATTCCGCTGCTGACGCATACACCGCTGCGGCAGCAAACCCAATCTCAACCCGATACCGCAGCACTGCTTCGGTCAACGCCCCCAGTTGCTGCTCATTGCGCGTCAGCAAAGGCAAGTACCGTTCGAAAAACTCCATGGCAACCCGCACCATCTCGACGGTTTGCCGCAGCGTCACTCTGCGAGCGAGGTCGTGGGGGACTACGCGAAACGAATCAACAGTCTTCCAAATGTCGCGGTGCGGATCCTTCAACCAGTCCACGAAGCCAGACACCGCGTTCTGCACAAGCAAATGAACAGTCGCCCGTTGGTCAGCATCAAGATCCGCGAAGAACGGCAACTGCTCGTGCATGGAGTTCACGGCTTCGGTAGACAAGCGTCCGGAGTACTGCTTTACGCGGCGCAACAACGCGTCGGAAAGCGGATTCGTATCCGTGCGCGAACTGCGCTGATCCTTGCCAGTCATATCGTCACAGTACCGCCACCGTGGCGCAGATCACGCCACCCCTGGATCCGAGGTTTGGGCCGGAGCGCTTGCTACATCATCTATTTGGTACTTCTCAGCAGCCTCCGCGGCGAGCTTCCTATCCACCTCACCAGTGTCTGCCAGAGCACTCAAAACACCCACCGCGATTGATTCAGCATCGATGTTAAAAAACCTGCGCGCCGCTGGTCGTGTATCTGAGAACCCAAAACCATCGGCCCCCAAAGTCACATAATGTCCCGGGACCCACGTACGAATTTGGTCCGGCACGGCGCTCTCCCAGTCAGAAACACCGACGAATGGGCCATCGGCGCTCGACAGCATTCGAGTCACAAACGCCTCGCCCTTATCTGCCGACGGGTTCTTTAATGCGGCGTCTTCGCAGCGCCGACCGTCGCGACGCAACTCCGACCACGACGTCACCGACCACACATCAGCAGCGACATCCCACTCCTCAGCGAGAAGTTCCTGCGCACGAATCGCCCACGGCAATGAAATCCCCGATGCCAAAATATTTGCCCTAACACGACCACCCGGCGCCTTCGAGTACCGGTATATCCCTTTCAGAAGAGCATCAACATCCAGATCTTCAGGTTCGGCAGGCTGCACAAACGGTTCGTTATACAGCGTGATGTAGTAAAAAATGTTTTCTGGGTCGTCACCGAACATACGGCGCAACCCGTCCTTCACAATGTAGGAGACCTCAAAAGCAAACGCGGGGTCATAGCCGATAACCGCGGGATTGGTCGACGCCAGGGTGTGAGAGTGCCCATCCGCATGCTGCAGTCCCTCGCCCGTCAACGTCGTACGCCCCGCCGTCGCACCGAGAATGAACCCACGGGTCATCTGATCTGCCGCAGCCCAAAAGCTATCCCCGGTGCGTTGAAAACCGAACATCGAATAGAAGATGTAAACCGGGATCATCGGCTCGTCATGGGTCGAATACGACGTGCCAGTAGCGATGAACGAACCAACAGAACCAGCTTCGTTAATTCCCTCGTGCAGGATCTGCCCCGAAGTCGACTCCTTGTACGCAAGCATCAGGTCTGCGTCGACAGACGTATACAGCTGCCCAAGGCGGTTATAAATCTTGAGCGACGGGAACCACGAATCCATGCCGAACGTGCGAGCCTCGTCCGGAATGATCGGCACAATCCGCTTTCCGATCTCCTTGTCTCGCAGCAGCTCTTTAAACAGCCGCACAATCGCCATAGTTGTGGCGACTTCCTGCTTGCCCGACCCCTTCCGAATGGCCTGATACGGCTTATCATCAGGCAACTTCAACGCCCGCGCCTTGTTACGCCGCTGCGGCAAAAAACCGCCCAGCGCAGTGCGGCGCGCAATCATGTACTGAATCTCAGGAGCGTCATTGCCGGGGTGATAGTACGGCGGCAAGTATGGATCCTTCTCCAGTTCCTCATCCGAAATAGGAATCCGCTGGGTGTCGCGAAACTGCTTCAAGTCATCGAGTGCGAGCTTCTTCATCTGATGCGTCGCGTTACGCCCTTCGAAATGCGAGCCCAACGAATAGCCCTTGATGGTGTGCGCCAGAATTACCGTCGGTTGACCCTTGTGCTGCATCGCTGATTGATACGCCGCGTGGACCTTGCGATAGTCGTGGCCGCCACGCTTTAAGTTCCAAATATCGCTGTCACTGAGGTCCTTCACCAGTTCCTTAGTTCGCGGATCGCGCCCAAAGAAATGCTCCCGAACGTAGTCGCCGTCATTAGCCTTGTACGTCTGGAAGTCACCGTCAGGCGTCGTATTCATCAAATTGACCAGCGCGCCGTCTTTATCGGCATAAAACAGCGAATCCCACTCGCGGCCCCAGATGACCTTGATGACATGCCAGCCAGCGCCCCGGAAGAATGACTCCAATTCCTGAATGATCTTCCCGTTGCCGCGCACTGGACCATCCAACCGCTGCAAATTGCAGTTGACCACGAATGTCAGGTTATCCAGCCCCTCCATGGCCGCCACATGCACCAACCCGCGAGATTCGGGTTCATCCATCTCGCCATCGCCGAGGAATGCCCACACATGCTGGTCCGACGTGTCCTTGATGCCACGACCATGCAAGTAGTGGTTGAAGCGCGCCTGATAGATGGCATTCATAGGCCCCAAGCCCATAGACACCGTGGGGAATTCCCAGAACTCCGGCATCAAACGAGGGTGGGGATACGACGGCAACCCTCCGCCCGCTCCCGCATGGCTATGTTCCTGCCGGAACCCATCCAACTGATCTGACGTCAACCTGCCTTCAAGGAACGCACGCGCATAAATGCCAGGCGAGGCGTGCCCTTGGATAAAAATCTGATCCCCGCCGCCCGGGTGCGATTTACCTCGGAAGAAGTGATTAAACCCCACCTCGTACAGAGCGGCAGAAGACGCATAAGTCGAAATATGTCCGCCCACGCCAACACCTGGGCGCTGTGCGCGATGCACCATGATCGCAGCGTTCCACCGGATCCATGCGCGATAGCGCCGCTCGACATCCTCGTCGCCTGGGAACCACGGCTCGTGTTCCGTCGGGATCGTGTTCACATAATCTGTCGACGTTAAAGCGGGAACCGCAACCCGGCGCTCACTGGCCCGCTCAAGAAGTCGCAGTAGGAGATAGCGTCCACGCGCGGGTGAAGAATGCGCCAGCATCGAATCGAACGACTCCAGCCATTCCGTTGTCTCTTCCGGGTCAATGTCCGGTAGATACGACGCTATGCCCTCGCGAATAACTCGAACACGGTCGCGGTCTTTGGCTTCATTAGATGCAGGTTCTTGATTCGGCACTCGATTACTCCTTGTGGGCGTGTACCTCGTGGGCGCCGCCGCGGCCGAAGGGTTTCCGATGCCGCAGCAGGTGTAATCCACATTACTTTCGCTAAGCGGTGCGCGGGAGTGCCATGAGAAAACAAGGCCCAAACCCCCGTCGGCCGGTAAACGTCGGCAACAACCTCGCAGAGCAGGTAGTGTAAGTACCGTGAATAGGTGCGGGCAGATCGCCGCGAGTAGTGCAATCTACGGCGGGGATGGTAAAGCTGGGACCGTAACGGCTGGAACCTTTAGTTCTGCAACAGCCGTCCTAGGGACAACACAACCGATGTTTTATCCCGCCAGGGCAAATTCAGAAACACCAAATTCAGCCATTTCGGCGCAACGGTTGGTCATCGTGGCTGCTCAAGTGCATCATGCACTAGGGCGCAACTGACTCACAGCACCCCGCACAAAAACGAGTGCATAGATATCGCCAATCCGGGCGATACGGTAAGCACCCACAGACGTAGGAGGATTCAAGAACGTGGCCGGGACGGACACTCGGAACTACGCACAAATGTTAGGTATCACCGAGGGGATGATTGTTCAGGAACTCGGCTGGGACGATGACGTTAGCGACGAAATTCGTGATTCGATCGAAGAAGCATGCGGAGACGCGCTCATCGATGAAGACACAGACGAAGTGGTTGACGCCGTAATCCTCTGGTGGCGTGACGGCGACGGCGACCTCGTCGACGAACTCATGGATGTCATCGCGCCCCTGGGCGAAGATGGTTTCATCTGGGTGCTATCACCGAAAACTGGCACACCCGGCTATGTTGAGCCCAGCGAAATCGCTGAATCGGCACCCACTGCCGGACTAACCCAAACCTCTACGGTCAACCTCGGAGCTTGGACTGGTGCACGTCTCGTGCAGCCTCGCGCCAAGGCCGGGAAGCGGCAATGACACCAGCAGTCAACGACGCTGCGCCTGACTTCACCCTGCGAGATCAGAACAACCAGAAAATCACGCTTTCGCAGTTCCGGGGCCGAAAGAACGTACTGCTGGTGTTTTTCCCGTTGGCCTACACCGGAACCTGCCAAGGTGAACTAGGGCAAATCCGCGACAACATTGACACGTTCCGCAATGACACCACGGAAATCCTCGCCGTGTCCGTCAGCGCCTCACCCGTGCACAAGATATGGTCCGCTGAACAGGGATATCTCTTTCCCATCCTCGCTGACTTCTGGCCGCATGGCGCAGTAGCAGCCGATTACGGCGTTCTTAACGAAAAGAACGGCACACCCAACCGCGGAACATTCCTCATCGACACCGATGGGATCATTCGATTCGCTGAAGTTGGCGAGCCAGGGAAGCCCCGCGAGCAGGGACAATGGGAGAAAGCCATAGCGGCACTGCAAGGTTAGTGGTGCCGCAGTTACGTCGGGTTTTGGCCCCGATGCGGCCCCGATGTGGCCCGGATGTGCCAATGCGGCGGAGACTGTGTAAAGTAGTCGCGGCACTAACAACGTGCGACTCGGGGCGTATAGCTCAGCGGTAGAGCGCTGCTCTTACACAGCAGTGGTCGGGGGTTCAAATCCCTCTGCGCCCACAAGATTGTGACGAAACCAGACAGTCGAGCCCCTCAGGGTTCGACTGTTTTTCGTTTTGCCGACCAGCAGTGGGGGTATCGCGCCTACTTTTGACCCGCCATTGGGGTCGGAATGTAGGCTCGATCGGCTCCACCCGGCCCGTCTGAACCGAGCCCACAGCGTCAGATGGCGGTCCGGAACTCGCCGGTGATTGTCGTCATAGCCGGGGCTTAGTTTTCGCACGTAACATAAAGCGGTCATGTAGGACAACATTTTCGGTGTTGTTCGCCATGTTGGTGGAGTACGTAGTCGTAGGAAGTTCGGAGTAGGCGCCATTAGAACTGACCAGGTGATCGCGAAGCACTATCGTCTCGTTGAACGCATCGGTAGCGGCGGCGCAGGCGTAGTGTGGCGTGCGATCGATGAGCGTCTCGAGCGGTCCGTTGCTGTTAAGCAGATTCCGATTCATTCGAGTTTGGATGATGGTGAACGTGCGCTTGTTCGTCAACGGGCTATTCGTGAAGCCCGGAATGCGGCTCGATTTCATCATCCCAACGCGATCGTCGTATTCGATATCACGGAGCACGAAGGTCACCCTTGTTTGATCTTGGAGTTCTTCGAGTCGTACAGCTTGGCTGAGGTGTTGAAGAAGCGCCGCACTATGCCCTTGCCGGAAGTTGCCCGTATCGGTGAGCAAGTGGCCTCGGCACTGATCGCGGCCCACAAGGCGGGTTTGGTGCATCGTGATGTGAAGCCAGGCAATATCCTGCTGGGCCCAGACGGCACCGTCAAAATTACTGATTTCGGGATTTCGAAGGCGTCCGGTGATTCGACGCTCACCGCTACAGGCCTCGTGTCGGGTACCGCCGCATATTTGCCGCCGGAAGTTGCACGAGGTGTCGATCCCACACCGGCATCGGATGTGTTTGGACTCGGCGCGACTCTGTTTCATGCCCTGGAGGGAGAGCCTCCTTACGGGTTGAATGACAACCCGCTCGCTTTGCTGTTTGCGGCCGCCAACGGTGATATTCGTGCGCCACGACGTGCAGGTCCAGCGATGGAACTCATTTCCAGTCTTGTGAGCTCCGAGCCGCGGAACCGCCCGTCAATGGAGGAGGCTCGCGCAGCGCTGTCACACTTTGCTGGTGGCAATGTTGTAGTACCGACTCTGTCGCGCCGTGAACGCCCCTCTATCCGTAGGCCAAGCCCGTCAACACGCGCTTTGACGCAAGTGAAGCCTCGTACGGCTCGCACCGCACCAGTCCAAGCTGCTGCACCAGCCCACGCTACGGCGCCGGTTCGAGCTGCCGCGCCGGTCCACGCTACTGCGCCGGTCCACGCTGAACCTGCACCGCGAGACCGAAAGCAACCATTTCTGTATGCGGGGGCGGTGCTTCTGGTCCTCCTCGCGGTAGGTGCCGTGGTCAATGTGGCCCTGAACTTGTCTGACCGTGTTTCGGATGTTCCCGGTGTGTCAGAGACGATTGTCGCGGACGCTGGTGAGACAGCACATTCGGGTTCGCCGGTTGATTGGAGTCGCGGGGGCCAACTCGTGCAACAGTTCTACAGCAACCCATCGGGTTCGTGGTCGTTGCTCACCCCTGCCGCGCAGGAACCATATGGGTCACAGCAGGCATTCGAAGAGTACTGGTCGACGAGGGTTATCCAGAGCTTTGGCCGCATTGAGGCCTACAAGTTAGAAAACAACCCCGATGGTTCAGTCGATATGCGGGTGAATGGGTTGACGTATGACGGTCAAACCAAGGACGCGACCCTTCGTGTTATCGAAGATGGCGGGCGTCTGCTGATTGACAGTGACACCCGCTGACACCCTCTGGTTCATCGCCCCGCGAGCATCACTGACCGCAGGATTGGTGTGGTGGCGTAGACCGCAGCAATTACTAGTCCACAGCCGAAGGCGATCAACCCGATGAGTTGAACAAGTGCTAGTGGGTTGATAAATATCATCAATCCGGTGATGGGGAAGAGGAAGCCCAGCGCGAAACCTGCACCGATGAGTGACATCACTACGACTGGTGTGCGGACCTGGCGTGTGCGCGCTTCATTCATCACGGTGAACGGTGTGCCAGCGTAATTCAGATTGCGATAGAGGTCGCGATTGTCGAGGATAGTCGCAACCTGGGTGAGGACTGCGGAGATTGCGGCGAGCCCAAACGTGACTGTCACGGTGAAGGCCACCCCGAGGCGCATGTCAGCCAGCAGTTGTGCGTCTTCGGGGCTCCCAGCAGCGCCGCCGATGGCTGTCAGAAGTGAGGTGCCAGCTGCGACAAAGCTGGCGACAGTGACGCCTCCCACTGAACGCCACACCTGTTTGGGGTCGTCAAGGATGCGGCGGGCGGCTACTAGCGCCCCTGCACTGCTGGCACGTCGAATGAGGACCTTTCCAACCAGCGTGACAACAAATGGGCCGACGAAGTTGATGGCGCCGAATACAACGGCGAGTGCGACGAGCATTCCTGCGATTCCGAGTGCTGCAGGGTTGATCTGCGTCCACACAATAAGCACCGCCACCACGGTTGCTGCAATGATCCATTTCGGTGCCGGGGGTGCGTGGCGTTGTGCCACACCGAGTGGGCTGATGACTACCGCGCGGAGACCGACAAGCGCGGAGATGACGGCGATGACGGTGACACCGAGCAGCGTTCCGGCGAGGACTGGCATTCCTACCCACAGTTCAGCCGTGGTGAAGGGGTGACCCTGAAACGGAAGCTGCGCCACCAGTGGCAGACATGCTCCGTACGTCGCCGCGCCGAGAACGCCGCCGAGAAGTCCCTGAAAACCAGCCTCAATGGCGGACAGCGCTACCACTTGGCGGGGTGTGGCTCCTGCAAGCCGGAGGGCTGCAAGTCGTTCGTCGCGTCGGCGTGCACCTAGGCGTGCCGCTGCTAGGCCCAACGTAAAGCACGGGATGACGATCAATATTGCGGCGATGGCAGCGAGCACCGTGTAGAACTCAGCGTCGGGGTGGTCGGTTCGGTTGGCGAACGCACCGTAACCACCGAAGACGGTCAAGGCGAGGGCAGTGGAGGACATAAATGCCACCAGCGGCAGGGCGAAGGTGGCGAAGATACGGGGGCCTTCGGCGCGCGAGGTGAGGGCGGTGACCCGCATGACGGTGAGGGCGCTCATTTCTGTGCGGTCCTTTCAACGAGGGTGCCTTCGTGCACGCCAATGGTGCGATCACAGAATGCGGCCACGTCCGAATCGTGGGTGACCACGACAAGTGCGGTGCCCATGTGGCGGCTCGTTTCCCTCAGGAGGCGCATGACTTCCGCAGAGGTGTGGGCGTCGAGGGCACCTGTTGGCTCATCGGCGAACAACACTGCTGGGCGTGCTACAAGAGCCCGCGCGATCGCTACGCGTTGTGCCTGACCGCCCGACATCTCACCGGGTCTGCGCATCTCCAAACCTGAGATCCCTAGCGGTGCAAAAAACGCGGCAGCCTGTGCTTTGGCCGCTGCAATGGGCATTCCGTTAAGTATGAGTGGGAGCGCTACGTTTTCGATTGCAGGAAGTTCTGGCAGTAGTTGTCCAGCTTGGAATACGAACCCAAACGCTGTGCGCCGCAGTTCGGTGCGCTTCGACTCTTTCCAGGTGTGAATGGGTTGGCCGCGAAACAGAACGGTGCCACTGTCGGGCTTCACGATCCCGCTGAGGATGTGAAGGAGAGTGCTCTTGCCTGATCCGGATGGTCCCATGACAGCAAGAGATTCTTGAGGTCGTATCGCGATAGAGGCGTTGTGCAGCACGGTGTTTGTCCCGTAGCTTTTGGTGAGCTCAAGACCTGCCAAGACTGGTGCGTCGGCAGTGGATTGTGGTGTTGTCATGCACGCAATGCTCCCGTTTATGCCAGGGCGAGCACATCGGACTTAGGGCCCATTCCTCGCAGTGACGTATCGTCCTCAGGTATGACAACACTGAGTCGGTACCGCGTTGTCAATGCCGGATGGGTCATTTTTCTCCTCCTCGCGGCCCTAATCGATATAAGGACGCGCGCATCGACTGCGTCTGAGGGGTCAAACTTCTGGTTTGGGGTGTGCTTCGTCGCGGTCGTTGCTGTATCCGTGGTGGGGTTGTGGCTGGTTCGGGTGCCGTCGGGTGTGTTTGTTCCACGATTCTTTGGTGTCCACGGCCCGCTCGTTATCAGCGTCAATATTGTGGACAGCCAGTGGCCGACTGCGGTAGCGGGCTCACTATTGTGGGTTGTGATTTTTGTGTTGCTGACTCGCCCGGAGCCGGTTGCGTGGATCAATCGATGGACGCAATCGCCGCAACCTCGGCCGTCGACAACATGAGTGCGACGACATGAGTGCTACAACAGACCACGTGACAGAACCGAATGTGTTGGTGACGCGTGCGGCAGGAATCGCGCTAGGGTTTGCGCTCGACGTTGCGGTTGGTGATCCTCAGCAGTGGCACCCGGTGGCGGGGTTCGGGAAGGTAGCGTCGCAGCTGGAGCAGGCGATCTACCGCGACGGGTATGCCCGAGGGGCGTTATATTGTGGCGCGCTGGTTGGCGTAGTCGCGGCAGGGGCTTTGTGCGCTGATATGGCGGTGCGAAAATCGTCGGTTGCTCACGTAGCACTGACGGCGGCGGCTACGTGGGTGGCACTTGGTGGAACGTCGCTGACGCGAGTTGGTTACACGATGGCGGCGCATGTGGAAGCCGAGGATATTGAGTCGGCTCGGGGTCTTCTGCCGTCGCTATGCGGGCGTGACCCTGACGTTTTAGATGCAGACGGTATTGCGCGAGCGACGGTGGAGTCCTTGGCGGAAAATACGTCGGATGCCGCGATTGCGCCACTCGTGTTCGCCGCCGTCGGTGGAGCCCCTGCAGTGTTGGCGTATAGAGCTGTAAATACCCTCGATGCGATGGTTGGGTACCGGTCGGAAAAGTACGCGCGTTTTGGCTGGGCTTCGGCACGCCTTGACGACGTCGCCAATCTCATCCCCGCTCGTGCATGCGCCGCTGTGACGGTTCTCGTGGCACCACCCGGCCGTCGGCGCTCCGCGTGGGAGGCTTGGCGGTCCGACGCGAACAAGCACCCTAGCCCTAATGCTGGTGTCGTTGAAGCGAGCGCTGCGGGTGCGCTGGGTGTGCAACTGGGTGGCGAAACTGTGTATCGGCATGGCCGTGAACAGCGCCCCACTTTGGGCACTGGGCCGACACCCGGGGTGCATGATGTGCGTCGAGCGACACGATTGTCGTCATCAGTGCAGGTGACAACGCTCGGTGTGGTGCTGTTATCGACGCTTGCCGTAGCGGCTGGCCAGTCGATCTTCCGCCGTCGGCGGGCTCACCGGGGGAGCTTCGGACGACGACGGTGAGCTGTCCTCCTTGGGGGCCTTGTTTCTGCGACGTTCGCGAAGTTCTGCCCGCGCGAAGTACAGCAACCCCAGGGGCGCCATGATGCCAAACGCGATCCATTGCAGCCCATACGACAAGAACGGTCCACTGCTGAGCTGCGGTAAACCGATGACGCCGAGACCGCCGGGTTGTTCCGGTGCCAGCTGAACGTACGTTTGAGGCAGTTCGAGACCTGTGATTGCTGAGATCTCGGTGAGGTTAATGGAATACACCTGCGTAATGCCGTCGTCGCCCACGATTGCCTCGCGCCCGAGCGTGCCTTCCGGCACCCGAACACGGCCCTCAAGCTCGACAACCCCAGTCGGTGCAGGGTTGAACTGTGGAACCTCGGTTCCACGTTCAGTGATGACGTAGCCCCTGTTCACTAGCACCGTAGTGGCATCGTCGACCTTGAACGGTGTGAGCACCTCGAATGCTGGTGAGGATTCCGCCGAGCGCAATCGAACAACAACTTCACTTTCAGGCAGGTACTCGCCTCTGAGGGTGACGCGTCTCCACTCCATATCGGGGTGGAGTTCACCATTTTCAGAGAGAACATCAGACACCGCTACGGGGGTCGCCTCAACGGATTGCTCAATAAGCGCATTGCGGCGTTCAGTTTCGGCATTCTTGCCGAGTTGCCACGGCGCAAGGACCGTGAATGCCAAGTACGCGAACACGCCAACCACAACAACAAGCGCTACCCAACCTGGGCGGAGGAGGAAGCCAAATCGACGCACGACACCACCGTAGCCCGAAGTGCCGACTCTGCGACAACTGCGGGTGCTCTGCGTAACCTGAGTCACCGCAAACCGACAACTACTAGACCTGATCTCGGACCCATCGGAGGATCCCAGGGACGGCTGCTTCAATTTGCTGACGAACTTCTTCAAAGCCGGAAATTCCGCCGTAGTACGGATCAGCCACGTCGATAGAGTCGGCGTCAGGATCGAAGCTCCGTAGCATTCGGACGCGACTCGACTCGGCGCCGAGCATCGCGAGTTCGCGTGCGTGACCGCTGTCGAGCGCAACAATGAGGTCCGCGCTGAGGTGGGTTTCGTCAACGACGGCAGCGACATGGTCGGCGCTGTACCCGTGGTTGCGCAGGACGTCGACGGTGCGATGGTCTGCCGGATTTCCCACATGCCAATCGCCAATCCCCGCGCTACTGACGCGCACACGATTGTCAAGGCCTTCGCGGTGGAGGATGTCACCGATGATGCGTTCGGCCATCGGCGAACGACATATGTTTCCGGTGCAGATGAATGTGATGTGCACTCTGTGAGCCCTTCCGTGCGACCTGGTTTCGTGCAACAAGGCGTCGCCATGAGCATATGGACGGGTTTCCATTATGCCGAGGAAGCGGTGGGATGAGCGCGTCAGTAGGCTCAGGCTGTGATTGCGCCGAGGTCTCAAGACGTTTCAGTGGAGTCGCTGCGTCATCATGGGGATATCGACGCCGCACCCGGGCTGATCGACTTCGCCGTCAACGTGCACGGCGCTGAACCGCCGGTCTGGCTTCAGCAGCGACTAGCTGGGCGGATTGGTGATCTTGCCCGCTATCCCAGCGCAGACGAGAACAGTTCGACCCGCAGCGTACTGGCCGAGCGGCACCGTCGTTCGCCGGACGAGGTGCTTCTCCTTGCGGGGGCTGCTGAGGGTTTCTCGTTGCTACCAAACCTCGACATCAAGCACGCTGTTGTCATCCATCCCTCCTTCACCGAGCCAGAGTTCATTCTCAGGCGAGCTGGGATTCGGGTCACCCAGCTGATTCTTCGTGAGCCATTTACCCTCGGTGCGCGCTCGGTGCCTGATGACGCAGACCTCGTCGTGCTCGGAAACCCAACAAACCCAACGTCGGTCCTGCACACGCGCGAAGACATTGATCTGCTGCGCCGACCTGGCCGCATTGTGGTGGTCGATGAGGCCTTCATGGACGTTGTGCAGGGGGAACACCACAGTTTTTCGACAGAACTCGCACCAGACGTTGTGGTTCTGCGGAGCATCACAAAAACTTGGGCGCTCGCGGGTTTGCGTTGCGGGTATGCGCTTGGGGACCCCGAAGTGTTGACGCAACTTGGTCGCACTCGGCCACACTGGCCAGTGGGTTCGCTACAGATGGAAGCGCTGCGCGCCTGCAGCGAACCCGCGGCGCAAGGTGAATCGCTGCGAATCACGCAAGAGATTTCGGCCCACCGTGACTACCTCGTGGATCAACTTCGAGGACTGGTAGATGGAGGGATCCGTGTGCTCACCCCGGCGTCGGCGCCCTTCGTCCTGGTGCAGGTGCCGTCGGGACTGTGTGCTTTCCTTCGCACGCGGGGGATTGCCGTGCGGCGCTGCGACACATTCCCCGGACTGTCAGACGAATATGTCAGGGTGGCCGTGCGCGCACCCGAACAAGTAGACATGGTTGTGAACGCGATGAAGGAGATGTTGTGACCGGCGAGACGAAGCACGATAAGGCCGCTGTGAACGATACGGCTACTGTGACTGTGGGCGATGTTGTTCGCTCTCTTGAAGTTGCCTACCCACCACAGCTCGCCGAGTCGTGGGATTCTGTCGGCTTAGTGTGTGGAAACCCCGATGACGCCGTCACCAAAGTGCTGCTGTGCGTCGATGTCACGACAGACGTAGTAGAGGAGGCGATCAACTGGGGTGCGGAACTTATTGTCGCCCACCATCCTTTGCTGCTGCGCGGCGTTGATTCTGTTGCCACAAACACCCCTAAAGGAGTTCTGCTGCACCGGTTAATACGAGCGGGTTGTGCCTTGTTTACTGCCCATACCAATGCGGATTCAGCTGATCCGGGTGTGTCCGATGCCCTTGCAGATGCTCTCGGAATTACCGTGGAAGGCCCCATTGCGCCCAAGCCTGAGCGCCCGGTGGACAAGTGGGTGGTCTTCGTTCCATCTGCTGACACCTCGGCTGTGGGCTCGGCGCTGTTTGAATCTGGCGCAGGCTCGATGGGTGACTACAGCGAATGCGCTTGGTCGGTGACGGGGACTGGGCAGTTCCGGCCGCTCGCTGGAGCTAATCCCACCCTGGGAACCGTGGGGGACCTAGAACGCGTGGTCGAGGACCGCTTGGAGGTGGTGGCACCGCGAAACAAGCGTGATGCGGTACGCGCAGCTCTGCGTAGTGCCCACCCATACGAAGAGCCTGCCTTCGATGTGTTTGAGCACGCTCCGCTGAAATCGTGCTGCGGACTTGGTCGCGTCGGCGCACTGCCCGCCCCCGAAACTTTGCGGGAGTTTACGAGACGTGTAGCCAATGCGTTGCCTGCAACAACGTGGGGAGTGCGTGCCGCTGGGGACCCCGAAAGGTTGATTCACCGCGTCGCCGTCTGTGGTGGTGCAGGGGATTCATACTTGGCTGCGGTGTCAGCGCTTGGTGTTGATGCCTACGTGACATCAGACCTGCGGCACCATCCCACTGATGAGCACTTGCGTACCGGCGGGCCAGCTCTCATTGACGTCTCGCACTGGGCAAGCGAATACCCATGGTGTGCGCAGGCTCGCTCGGTAATCGACGCAGCATTCAGTGATCACAGCCTAGAAACCCGCGTTTGTGCCGTACGGACCGATCCGTGGACAGTCAGTGCACATCCGGACGAAAGCTGACGGCACACGTTAAACGTGCCAGGATTCTGTCCGTGGTCTGAATGGGCGGTAGAGTGGTGCGGTTGCACACGAGAGAACGACATTTGAATTTGGGAGCACAGAGTAGTGAAGGTTGACGTACAGATTCAACAGCGGCTCCTCGATCTTGCAGGGGTGGACGCAGAACTGTCGCGTCTCCGGCACCGTCGACGCAACCTGCCTGAGGACAAAGTCATTGCCGAACTCGAGGCGGAGCGGCAGAAAATCAAGGACGATGCCGTCGGGAAAGAAATGATCCTCGACGACCTTGACCGTGACATTCGTCGGCTTGAACGCGAAGTCGAACAGGTCGGCAAGCGAGAACTGCGCGACAACCAACTCATGCAATCAGGTTCGCTTCCGTCGAAGCAGCTGTCTGAGCTTGAACATGAACTCGCCACATTGGCGCGTCGACGCAGCCTTCTCGAAGACGACCTCCTTGAATATATGGAGCAACGCGAAGCTGCCGACGAAAACTACAAGCACGCTGGTGCGAAGCTATCGCAAATCGATGACAAGATCTCCGACGCTAATAGACAACGCGACGAGGCCCTCGCCGACATTGAGGTAGCTGAACGCCGCTGCAATACCGACCGAAATGCGCTTGTGCGACTCTTCCCAGACGAATTCCTTGAGCTGTACACCGAACAACTCACCATTCGTGGGATCGGTGCCGGACATCTGCAGGGACGGCGGTGCGGCGCATGTCGCATCGAGCTTGACCGCGGTGAACTTGAACGCATTGCGGCAACGCCAGACGACGGTGTTGTGCAATGTCCGGAATGCAGCGCAATCCTGGTGCGCAACGCACGCTCAGGACTCTGACCACTCCGTTTGGAAACCATTCTGTTCAGGCCACGACAGGAAAGAAGCGGTTTACGTGAGCACACCTGACAAGGTCATCATCGAGGCAGACGGTGGCTCGCGAGGTAACCCTGGTCCTGCTGGGTACGGCGCCGTCGTGTTCGATGCCGACAGCCGCTCTGTGCTCGCCGAGCGGAAAGAGTTCATCGGTACCGCCACAAACAATGTGGCCGAGTACAAAGGACTGATTGCGGGGCTTACCGCTGCGTCGGAAATCGGTGCGCGCGAGGTCGACGTTCGGATGGATTCCAAACTGATCGTCGAACAGATGTCGGGACGGTGGAAAGTAAAACACCCCGACATGATTCCGTTGGCCCGCGAAGCCGCCACGTTAGCCCGCGCGTTTACTTCGGTGAAGTACACCTGGATTCCTCGCGAGAAGAACAAGCACGCCGACAAACTCGCAAACGAAGCGATGGACGCTGCTGCAGAAGGACGCGACGAGGAACCTCCGGCTGCGAAACCCGCCGCTTATCACTCACCAGGGTGGACGGGCGCGATGGGTACCCCCACGCGAATGCTGTTGCTTCGACACGGACAAACTGCATTGTCAGTGGAGCGACGATATTCCGGTCGAGGAGACCACCCACTGACCTCCGAAGGCCAGCGTCAAGTGGAAACCGCAGCCCAGCGCCTCAGCCGCCAGAAGGGGCGCATCAGCGCAGTTATCTCATCGCCGCTGACACGCACCCGCAGTACCGCAGACGCGGCGGCGGAAGCACTCGGCTTGCCTGTCACTCCGCACGACGGCCTCATCGAAACAGATTTTGGAGCCTGGGAAGGCCTCACTTTCACCGAAGCGTCCGCCCGCGATCCAGAACTATTTGCGCGGTGGCTCACAGACACATCAGTGGAACCCCCAGGCGGCGAAAGCTTCGACACCGTACATAAGCGGGTAAGGCGGGCGCGCGATGAACTTATCGCCGAATACGGCGGCGCCAATTTGCTGATCGTCAGCCACGTCACCCCAATCAAAACGGTCCTCCGGATGGCGCTCGACGCCGGACCAGCACTGCTTTTCCGACTCCACCTCGACCTAGCGTCGCTGAGTATCGCCGAGTTTTACCCCGACGGTGGTGCATCCGTGAAACTCGTCAACGACACCAGCCATACCTGGGAGTAGCTGTTGTTCGTCCTCGCACCGGTTCGTTGAACCACACGGCGTAAGGCTATTGTTGTGGGCGGACGAGTCAGTCGGGCGGCCGCGTCGCAGGGAACCACCGCACAGCGATAGGCCCTGCGCCGAGGAAAGTCCGGACTCCGCAGAGCAGGACGGTTGTTAACGGCAACCCGGGGCGACCCGCGGGACAGTGCCACAGAAAACAAACCGCCCACCACGGTGGGTAAGGGTGAAACGGTGCGGTAAGAGCGCACCAGCACCCTGGGTGACCAGGGTGGCTAGGTAAACCCCGTCCGGAGCAAGGCAGAAGGCCTCACCCTGTGGTGGGGCTGCGCGAATGTTTGAGGGCTGCTCGCCCGAGTTCGCGGGTGAGCCGCATGAGGCACCCGGCGACGGTGTGTCCAGACGGATGGTCGCCACTCCAGCGTTTCGACGCTGGGGGACAGAATCCGGCTTAGAGACTGGCTCGTCCCTTTAGGTTTCTGCGCGCGCCCGACGTTCCATCAGCACGGTGTCATGCCAGACGCCGTCGAGTTCGGCGATCCGTTCGCGCACACCAACTGTGCGAAAACCCACCGCCTGGTGAAGTGCGATGCTGGCGCGATTCTGCGGAAAAATTGACGTTTGAATGGTCCACACCCCGGCAGTATCCGCGTGCTGGACGAGTTTACGCATCAGCGCACTACCGATTTTCTTTCCTTGTGCCACTGGGTCTACATAGATTGAGTTTTCAGTGACGCCGCGGTAGCAGGACCTTGTGGATGTTGGCGACAGGGTGGCCCAGCCAGCAATTTTGTTGTCGATTTCGGCGACCCAGCGGTGCTGTGGCAACCACTTCTGTTCCAGCAATGAACGATCGGGCACTGCGGTCTCAAAGGTTGCGGTGCGTGCAGCGATCCCTTGAGCGTAGATGTCGATGACCGGCGCCCAATCGGTATCAATCATGGGGCGAACAAGAACATTGGGTGGAGCCTCACCGATGCAGCATCGCCCGGTGGCGAGAATTCCCATTGCGGCTTCTGCGGCGTGGGGGATACCTGTACAGCAGGTCGGGCTCACGCTCACAATAGTGGCGGTGCCGTGCTTTCTCACGGCAAGGAACCCCACATCGGCGAGCTTTTTTATGTGGTGTGACACCGTGGGTTGTCCGAGGGATAGAAGTTGGGCGAGTTGTCCTACCGCGATTCCGTCGGGGGAGCGTGCGACATAGTGGAGGAGGCGTACTCGCGTGGGCTCAGCGAGGCACGCAAACCACTCTGCGTAGACCTCTGCCTCTTCGAGGCTTAGAGGGTGATTAGTTGGCGGCATCGATGGAACCTCCATCATCGAAGTATATCGATGATTGCCTACATTGATGTACGTCTATACAGTGAAAGGGTATATCGATCCTCGTCGATGGAGACCTTGGTGAAAGACCTACCTGTAGTTGTTGTCGGCGCCGGACCCATCGGTTTGGCCGCTGCCACCCACCTAGCGCAACGCAACATCCCAACCCATGTCATCGAGCGCGGTTCCCACGCGGGAGCCTCAGTCGTCGAATGGAACCATGTTCGGCTCTTCTCCCGCTGGGCTGAAGTGATCGACCCCGCAGGACGTGCACTGCTCACGAACACTGAATGGACACCGCCCGACGACGACACCTACCCCACAGGTAGGGAGTGGGTGACGCAATACCTGCGCCCACTGTCCGAAGCGCTCAGAAGTTCCGTCGAGTTCAGTTACGACACAGAGGTGGTAGGCATTGCGCGGCGAGGACGCGATCGACTCGTTGATTCGGGCCGCGACACGGAACCGTTCTCCGTATACCTGCACACCGCTGACAGACAAACACACAAAATTGCAGCCCGCGCCATCATTGATGCAACAGGAACCTGGCAATCACCCAACCTTGTTGGTAGCGAAGGGCTTCCTGCAATCGGCGAGGATTCCGCCCACACACGTATCAGCTACCGCATCCCAGATCTCGATTCGCCAACAGTGCGGGACGAACTCGCCGGGAAACACATCGCAGTTGTAGGCAGCGGCCACTCCGCCCTCACCGCAGTCGGCTTATTCGCAGCCTTTGCCCAGTCGCACCCTGGCACCACAATCACCTGGGCACGGCGACGAGGTACGGCAGAAAACGTCTTCGGCGGTGGCTCCCAGGATGAACTCCCGCAGCGCGGAGCACTCGGTGTGCGCGCCAAAAAAGCCGTCGAGGACGGCCTCGTTTCGACCATCACGGGCTTCCGCACCGAACAGATCGAGACACATGACGACAACCTCGAGCTGATCAGCGACACAGGCGCGCGCATCGTCGACGTCGATCACGTTGTTGCACTGACAGGGTTTCGGCCCAACAACTCGTGGCTCACAGAACTGCGCCTGAACCTCGATTACACCCTTGAGGCACCTGTCGCATTGGCGCCACTCATCGACCCCAATGTGCACTCATGCGGAACGGTCTACCCCCATGGCTACGCAGAACTGTCGCACCCTGAACCCAACTTTTTCATTGTCGGAATGAAAAGCTACGGGCGCGCACCAACCTTCCTCGCGATGACTGGCTTCGAACAGGTGCGTAGCATCGCTGCTGCTCTCGCAGGCGACTTCGACTCGGCCGCCCAAGTGGAACTGACACTCCCGGACACCGGCGTGTGTGGGGGAGCTGGAGTGTTTGACGACCCCAACGCGGAAGGTTCTGGCGGCTGCTGTGCCCCGCCGCAATCGTCCGCGACAGTTGCACCAGCCCAGGTTATTGCGTTGGAAAGCCTGGCGATGCCCCGATTTGGACCGCGAAACTAGGGGATAAGGGGTGCCGGTCAAACCGAGAGACGATGACGGCGGCCGGTCTAGTGGGCGATTAATTCGGCATCTCGGCCCGGATCGACAGGCACAGGCTGAACGGTCCGTCCGCGAGTATTGCGACCGGCAGTGCGATGCAGTTCGACGGGAGGACCCCACGAGCTTTGTGCATATCGCCGATGGTGCAACTAGTGCGGAGCCTCGTCAGCGCCTCTCCGCCTCTCCTCCTCTCCTCCTCCGAATCCATCTGCGGAGGTCAACAAAACGGCTGAGTTTTGAGTGATTTTGGCGACCTGCGCAGGTGGATTTCGAGTGTGCGGACTGTGCCTGGTGCGTATCGGACCTGTAACGCGGTCCTGCCTCGCCATGACTGGAGGCTCGACCATCGCCGACAGTGGGGTGTTTGTCATGGCAGCCACGCATTCGTTCGACGAGACCCCGACGCCGGATGTTGTGCTGATTGGCGGGTCGGTCACTGCTAGCGGCGCGATCGCTAAGAATCAGCTGCTTCTGGAATGGCTGCGGCGCGTGCACAAGACCACACAGTGGACCGCGTCGGTGTGCACAGGTTCGGTAGTGCGAGTGGCTGCAGGCCTGCTCGAGGATCAGCCCTCTACTACGAATTGGTCGGAGATGTCTGTGCTCAACGGACTTGGGGCTCGGGCAATGAGCGACGAGCGAATCGTCCAATCCGGGAAGATCGTTACGGGCGCCGGGGTGTCAGCTGGCATTGACCTAGCACTGTGGCTTGTCGGCAAGATCGCAGGGGATGACGTGGCCCGCGCCGCGCAGTTGGCGATCGGGTATGACCCGAGGCCGCCGTACGATAGTGGCAGTCTGGCGGAATGCTAGTGCTGACACGAAACGTGCTGTTGCAGCGATTGTGCGCCGAGAGACCGTGAAGCTCGCCGCGAACGAGCCGCGCGCGGTCCTTCGCGAAAGCGCCGAGCTTTCGGAACTCGCTTTGCGAATCGCGGTGCGCAAAACCCGGAAAGTCCGCCCGGGGATCCGACGTGCCAGAAACTAGGAGTGGCGGACCTACAGACCGATCACAGCGGGTTGGATTGATTAGTTGACGAAGACATCACGCCTAATGAGACTCCACAGGATTCGGGGCGAAACACCAGCCAATCCCTGGTGACCTAGCGCGGGAGGCTGCCGTGGAAAAGCATCGCCTTGTAAACCTTGTTTGTTGTGGTGTTCCACTGGCTGACCGAAATGTGCAGGTCATCAAGGGTTGAACCGGGCACGATGTAGCCGCCGTACAGTTGGGCTACATCGCCTACGGCATGGTTTTCGTCTTCCCAACTTGTGCCGCGCAGCAGTGTGTACTGACGGGTCTCAAACAAGTTGTCAGTGGGGTGGTCAAGCACCATAGCTTGGATCTGGTATCCACCAGCGTCGAACCAGACGAGCACGTACTTGCCGTCGACGCGTCGAAGGCTCATTTCACCGAACTGGCCTGTGAGCACTGGCGTGGCGGTGTTTCCCCACCGCCACCCAGTGTCTTCGGTCCATCCCCACGGAACCCACGCTTTCGGGTTTGTCACGTCGTCCACTGCAACCCGGTAGAGGAACAAGGGCTTGTTGCGCTGGAAGCCCGTCGAAAATACGTAGATCCAATTGTCTTCGGGAGGGCCCTGCACCCAGGTGATCAGTTGCATGTTCCCGGCGTCGTGTTTTCCCGACCATTTTGCGCGGGTTTTCTTCCATGACTCACCGGCGTCAGTGGAGGCAAAGATGCGAGTCTGCGTGACGTTGTGCAGGCCGTCATTACGCATGGCAAATAGGTATGTTGCGTCACCGATGGTGATGGCGTCGGCCGGGAGCCACGTTGTGCGCCCACGGTTGCTGCCGCGCACGAGACGCCGAGCCTGCCCCTTACCTGCGCACGAGCAAAATTCGACGCCGTCCTCCAGCGGTTGATCTGCTGAACGTAACAGGACCGGTGACCGCCACCCTGGTGTTCCTGGTGCCACACCACTGAATGTGTCACCAAAGATCCATGCGAGTTCGCGACCGCCCGGCAACTCGACGGGTATGCCCAGGTCAGTGCCGACAACGTCGAAATTGCAACTGCTGGTACCTGGCCCTGTGAGGTCGCATACTTTGCTGAATCGTCGCATACGGGAACCGTACCGACGCGACACAACTGCACGCCATTCAGTGTTGCGAATAGAACCCGATACGCCTGCTATCCAACGCTTAAACTCAACCACCGCCCCCACTGCTACGAAACCTGACGTAACTCTGACCCGCAGTCACCGACCAAATGGAATTCGCTCGCGTACCCACCCAGGAATGCGGCGGACAATGACAAGCGGCCAGCGAAGGTTCGATTGACTTTCGGAATCTGGGGCAGAGGGCTGGTCGGGCTCAGGGATCGGTACAGGTTCGGGCTCTGGAGTGGGTGTGGGCTCTGGTACAGGCTCAGGTGCGGGAGCTCCTCGAAGTCCCGCCGCCCACGTTCCCGGGCCAATCAACCCATCCGGTCGCCAGCCGTGTGCTCGCTGGACAGCGCGCGCAGCATCGGCTGTCGCCGCATCCCACACACCCGTTTGTGGGATCTCCTGCCGCGCTTGCCAGAACTTCAACCCCTCACGCCACTGCGGGCGTTCCGAAGGATGCTGACCCGAAATCGACTCAGTGGGCCCCTCCAGCGGGCCAAAGTAATACCCGGTCGGAAGCGGAAACACTTCACGGTCTACGGGCCCTGGTCCGTTGACGATGACCTGTTGCACCTGGCGGCGGAAGTCAGCCATATCAATTCCAGCCGGATCAATTTTTCCTTCCGAACTGTATTCCTTATGACCCACCACATTGTTAACCGAGAAGCCAACCTTCCGCGCGATGGCAGCACACCCGCGCACGTAAGCGTCTAGTTGCTCCGGAGTCCAATCGAAACGTCCTTGTGCGTCAGGGCGACCAGTGCTGACCGCTTCAATCCCAATCACATGCCAGTTCGCATTATTTGTCGGCCAACCAGGCCACGAGCCACGCCCTGCGTGCCAGCACACACCAGCTGCCACAACCCGGTATGTGCCGTCCTTCTCCAACACCAGATTCGACAACGGACCGGGCAGATCGGGGCGACCGAACATCACCACGCGCCAGTCGTTGGGGGTGCCACCAGCGGTGTGGTGGGCCATCACCCCGCGGATGTCGCGATACTCGCCGTGACCGCGAGTGAGCCACCCATCGTGTTCGATAACGGTTAAGCCTTCAGCTCGCAGCACATCAGCGAGCCAAACCGGATTACCCACCCACGCCATCGTCGAATCGTCTCCCATCAAAGCTGTCCCCAATGTGATCACCATCATGCCTGCGATGTCTGACATGTGCCGTAGTCGCCCAGTCAGCGGCGAAATCGAGGCGCACGTTCCCGTGCTGTGGGCGGGGTCGTCGGGCACACTGAAGGAATGAACACAGATGACCAGTGGTACTACTGCGTTACCGACGGCTCTGTCCGGCGTGGCAAAGAATCACGAGGCCTCGAACGCATGGGCCCCTATCCCAACAAAGAGACGGCTGCACGTGCGTTGGAGATCGCTAAAGAACGCAATGAAAAGGCTGATGAACAAGACGAAGAGTGGAATTCCTAGCTCCCCAGCATGGTGATACATAGACATTACGGCAGCGCGCGAATAGCGCGACGCAGCGCCTTCCAGTGCGTGCGGTAGTCAGATTCTGCAACATCAGCCATCGCTTGTTCGTACCCTGCGAGCCGTTGGTAGTCACTCGCGTCACCGCCTTGCTCGGCGACGTCCACAGCGATGTTGTCGAGTAGGTTGCGGGTGATGACACCATCTTGGTGTTCGCCTAAGACTTCCTGAACATCTTCGGCAGCTTTTCGAACACGTTTTATTTTCCGCCCGGACTTCGCATCTATGTGGGTCTTGTTGGCGATTTCGGCAGCGTAGCGGATTCGTTTGCACTCTTTGCGTACGCTGTGAAGATTGGTGTCACGCTCGTAGGTGTTGGTGGCAGCCCGCGCTTTGCCCTCAGTTTTCCGCGTCTTTTTGTGCATCCGAACAAGAGTCGAACAAATAGCGTCGCTCCCGTCACGCTTGGCCTTCTTGCTGAAGTGATCGGCAGCAAGGATGGTGTCGAGTGAGTCCAGCAGCCGGAAGTATCGGGGGCTTGTGAGCATATCCATTACCTCGGAATACGCCGTCGCGTAGGCATCGCGCTGGTGTGCGAGGAGGTGCTTGCGGGTCGTTTTGCTGATTGTGCCGGTCGGTTGGGCAGCAATAAGCGCATCGAGGCGTAGCGCCATCACTTCAGCATCGCGGGCGCCGCCCAGCACACCCGCACACCACTTAAGTTCACGTTCAATCGGATCAGTGAGTTGCCTAGCGAACTGGGGGCGATACCCACGCAGGAGGCTCCGAATTCGTCGGGCTGCCACGCGCATCTGGTGAACTGCGTCTTCTTTGTCGAGGCGAACAAGTGCGTCATGTTCAAAGAATGCATCACGGTGCCGCGCGACAGTCTCGACGAGGAGGGCGCCTATGGAGTTTTTCGCAAAACTGGCTGGTTCAGGTTCTGCTTCTGAAGTTGGTGTCACCGCGTCGGGGCCTAGTGCACGTGCCAGCTTCGACGGACTCGGTGAGTCAAGCGCCCCGGCCTGTAGTAGCCGATCGCGGACGCGAGCGAGATCAGATTCGTCGCCGGAGACAATTTCGGCTTCCCATTCCCGCCAGGTGCTCACATGCTTGTGCCCGGGCCGCAGCGATGAGGCGGTGACGCGATCATCGACCACCTCGACTAGGGCTGCACCGTTGGAGCTGCGCAACGAGTAAGTGGTACGCCTGTTGAGCACCTCCGCAACGGCGATTAGAGGCTTATCCCGAACGTGGATTCGCACGCGGTCTGTGAGCGCGGACGGGGGGCCTTCGCTCACAGCGCTGAGCGGGGCATGCACCTCAGCCCGTGCGCCCGCCGTCGACGGAAGTTTGAGGTGCCATCCTTCGTCTCCGCCGCCTGTGCGATGCCGCAACGTGATCTTGTGGCGTGCTAGAGCAAGATCTGAAGTGTCAAAGTACGTAGCGTGGAGTTCCGCCACAGACGCTGCATCTACCGCGTCCACGCCCTCAACGCTGTCGAACGACGGAATCGCAGCTTCTTTCCCAGCTTCAAACTTGAGTTCACGTTCTACATTCTCGGTTGTGGACACAATGCAGCAGTCCTACTCTGGCAAGCCGATAATGGCTGACGCGATTGACGGTATGTCTAGGTAGCTCATTACATTGTCCCGCACGGTGGGGCACGCTTCAATGAGCGCCGTGTCTATGGCGTCACGATTGCGGGCAAGTTCGATCAAATCGACATTGTTGTTTGTCGCCCAGTTGATCACGATGCCGTTCAACGTGACGCGCCCAATGCTTGGCGTGTAGGTGCGCATTTCCTGTTCCCGTTCGGCCAGGTCGGTGCACAACATCGACGCATCGGGGAGTGCGAAACCTGGGGGAGCCGGGGGCGGTGGATCGGCTGGGGTTGATTCAGGCCCGGGGGCCGTACACGCGCTCAGAAGTACTGCTGCAAGTCCGCAGACGACGATCGTTGAGCGCGAGGCGAGTTGTGATGTGGGCACCGAGTACTCCTGCAGACTTGAGGGATCTAGCGGACGAAGGTGTGCTCTTCAGCCGGAAACGATCGGTCGCGAACAGCTGACCCGTACTCGGTCGCCGCCGAGTGCAGTTCTTTTCCGACGTCGCCAAAGCGGCGAACAAACTTGGCGGTCTTTCCGCCACTCATTCCGGCCATGTCCTGCCAGACAAGAACTTGCGCATCACAGCCGCTGCCCGCTCCGATTCCAACAGTGGGGATACCGAGAGTTTTCGTGATGTCCGTTGCGAGGTCAGCAGGCACCATTTCCATCACGACGGAAAATGCGCCAGCATCCTGGACAGCCAAAGCGTCAACGGTCAACTGTTCGGCACCGGCACCTCGACCTTGTACCCGGAAGCCGCCCAAACTGTTGACGCTCTGCGGTGTAAACCCGATGTGGGCCATAACCGGAATGCCAGCTGTGGTCAGCGCTTTGATCTGTGGAGCCATCCGATCGCCGCCTTCCAGCTTGACGGCATGCGCTCCGCCTTCTTTCATGAACCTGATCGCACTCTCTAAGGCCTGAGTGGGTGACACTTCATACGACCCGAATGGCAGGTCGGCGACGACCAACGCATTGGGTGCCCCACGGACTACCGCCCGGACGAGTGGGATGAGTTCATCGATGGAAATCGGCACGGTGGTGTCGTAGCCATAAACAACATTGGCTGCGGAATCTCCGACGAGAAGAACTGGAATGTTGGCTTCGTCGAAGATGCGTGCCGTGGGGTAGTCATACGCGGTGAGCATGGGCCAGGCCTGACCCTGTTCTTTCCACGTCTGGAGGTGATGAATCCTAGTTTTCGTGCGCTTTACCGCATCAGCCGGTCCTGCTGATGCGTTGCCGTAGACCGGATTTTCTGCCGTTGTGTCCGACATCGTTGTCCCTTCGCGCCTCGAGGCCCGTTATGGGTCCCCGGGATTGGGTGGTGACACGCCTAGTCTGCCACTGTATCGAGCAAACAACCCGTATCGGCCACTGATGTGACGTGGATTACGACCGCGTGGCAGGATCGCTGTCATGGTTCCTGCTGGTCAATCTGTGGTTGGGCGCGCGGCGAGTGAACACGGCCGCACAGAAGTGAAAAAACGGCGACACGGCCAGCGTGGGCGGCTCCTGACTGGGGCGTGCCTTGGAATTGGTTTGGTGCTTGCGATAACGGCGTGCGCGCAGGCGCCGGATTCGAGCTTCACCCCTGCGGAACCACAAGGGTTTGACCCCGATCTCGCCGAGTTCTATACCCAGGAACTCCAGTGGGAGTCCTGCGACGAATATGCCAACGATGCTGACACGCGGCAGCGTCTCAATCGTTTCGGATTTACCTGTGCCTATTTGGCTGTTCCGCTGTCTTACGAGGACCCGACGGGTGACGTCGCCAACATTGCTGTGACACGCACCAGCGCAAGTGGGAACAAGATCGGTTCGCTCGTGATGAACCCAGGCGGTCCGGGCGCTGGAGGGATTTCGGCTGCGGCGAATGTGGCAGCCGCGCTGCCCGGCACTCAACTTGGCGAGCGCTTCGACTTTGTATCGTTTGATCCGCGCGGAATTGGTGCGTCAACGCCAGCAATTGCGTGTCTGAGTGGTCCTGATCAGGACAGTTACCGACAGGCGTTGCGCATCGACATGAGCCCTGAGGGCATCGCCGAGACAGAAGCAGACACACGTCGTTATGTCGAGGCATGCGAACGCAATACTGGGCTTGACGTCCTTAGCAACGTCGGTACGCGGGACGTGGCTCGCGACCTCGATGTGCTGCGCGCGGCGCTCGGTGATGAGCAACTCACGTTTTTAGGGTATTCGTACGGGACTTTTTTGGGCGCGGTCTATGCCGAGCAGTTCCCGGACAAAGTTCGCGCAATGGTGCTCGACGGGGCGGTAGACCCTGCTGAGGATCTAGTTGAGACTCTGGTGCGCCAGGGCGAGGGGTTTCAGCGTGCATTTGATGCTTTTGTTGACGATTGTCTGGAGCAACCCCAGTGCCCACTTGGCAGCGATGTCGACAACGCGGTCAAGGAGTTCCGGGTGATTATGGAATCGCTGATCGACGACCCAGCTTTTACATCAGACCCACGGAACCTCACCTACAGCGACGGAATGGCGGGCGTCTATCAGGCGCTCTATTCTCCGCAACTGTGGACACTGCTGCGTACGGGACTCACCGAAGTGACAGATGGTCTTGGTGACACATTGCTTTTCCTCGCAGACACCTATGAGGGGCGCCGAGACGACGGCACCTACCGCAACACGATCCCAGCTTTTCACGCGGTGAGTTGTGTAGACAGTCCACCTGAAACTGACAGGGCGCGGCGCGGTGAGGCCGACATGCGGTATCGCGAAGTCGCACCGTTTGCTGACGGCGGGCAGGGGACCGGTGAAGCCCCACTAGATTTCTGCGCATTCTGGCCCGTGCTCAACACCAGCGAACCGCGCGATTTGGATATTGACGACGCACTGGCACCTACCTTGGTGGTGTCGACGACTGGTGACCCTGCGACGCCGTACGAGGCCGGTCTGGAACTTGCTCGTCAACTCGGCGGCAGCTTGCTCACCTACGAAGGAAATCAACACACTGTCGTGCTTGGAGTTGACGAATGTGTTGACCAACACGTCGAGCGGTATCTCATTGACCTGCAGTTACCGGAGTCAGACCCGCGTTGTGGGTAATAAAAGAGTTGGGGTACTGGGAGTTTCCCACCGTGAACCCGGTTAGTTGCTCGCTGTAAGTGATAACCTCGCCGGTATGGATCGCCAGAAGGAATTCGTGCTTCGCACGATCGAGGAGCGCGACATCCGGTTCGTCCGGCTGTGGTTTACCGACGTTCTCGGCTACCTGAAGTCGGTGGCTATTGCGCCTGCTGAGCTTGAGGGTGCCTTTACCGAGGGGATCGGCTTTGACGGATCCTCCATCGAGGGTTTCTCACGCGTCTCAGAAGCCGACACCGTCGCAAAGCCAGACCCCTCGACATTCCAGATTTTGCCGTGGGTCCACAAGGACGGAAAGCCGCACACTGCTCGCATCTTCTGCGACATCACCATGCCGGACGGATCCCCGTCCTGGGCGGATCCGCGCCACGTGTTGCGCCGCCAACTGAACAAAGCTGCTGACTTAGGTTTCAGTTGCTACGTCCACCCCGAGATCGAGTTCTTCCTGCTGAAGAATTCTCCCGAAGATGGCTCGGAGCCAATCCCCGCGGACAAGGGCGGCTACTTCGACCAAGCGGTGCATGACACTGCGCCGAACTTCCGTCGGCACGCGATCGAAGCGCTGGAGTCGATGGGTATCTCTGTCGAGTTCAGCCACCACGAAACAGCCCCGGGTCAGCAAGAGATTGATCTTCGCTACGCTGACGCACTATCGATGGCTGACAACATCATGACCTTCCGGTACGCCGTGAAGGAAGTTGCGCTGCTCGAAGGTGTTCACGCCTCCTTCATGCCAAAGCCGTTCAGTCAGCATGCTGGTTCAGCGATGCACACCCACATGAGCTTGTTCGAAGGCGACAACAACGCATTCTTCAATCCGGATGATCCGATGGAATTGTCGGACACCGCGAAGCACTTCATAGCTGGGATCTTGGAGCACTCCAACGAGATCAGCGCGATCACCAACCAATGGGTCAACTCGTACAAGCGACTGATCCACGGTGGTGAAGCACCAACAGCCGCGTCATGGGGCCGTGCTAACCGATCAGCTCTGGTGCGTGTGCCGATGTACACACCGAACAAGGCTGGTTCGCGTCGTATTGAGGTGCGTAGCCCAGACTCGGCTTGCAACCCGTACCTCACATTCGCGGTGCTTCTTGCCGCAGGTTTGCGCGGGATCGAGCAGGGATACGAACTGCCAGCCGAAGCCGAAGACGACGTGTGGTCATTGACTCGCGCTGAGCGTCGCGCCATGGGCTACAAGGAACTACCTGGCAACCTTGACCAAGCTTTGCGTGAAATGGAGAAGTCGGAACTGGTTGCCGAAGCTTTGGGTGAGCATGTTTTTGACTTCTTCCTTCGCAACAAGAGAGCCGAGTGGGAACAGTACCGCAGCCAGGTCACCCCGTTTGAGTTGAAGACTTACTTGTCGCTCTGAGAGGTTCTGTGTGATGTCCCGACCACCCCTTGGTCGATCACTGATCCCTGGGCCTGCACGACTCGGCATGGTCGATGCGCAAGCAGCTGATCGCCTGAGCCAACTCGGGTGGGACAGCGACACTGACATTGACCTACTGTGGGCACTTTCGCGGGCGCCCGATCCCGACCGGGCCCTTCTAGGGTTGGTTCGGCTTCGGGACGCGCTCGCGTCTGAGTGGGGTGACTGTGACGCAGCGCTACGAAGCGATACTGGGTTCCGCGGCCGTCTGCTGTCAGTCCTGGGGTCATCGACAGCTCTGTCGGATCACCTCATTGCACACCCGCACCTGTGGGAAAGCCTTCGCGGGGAGCGATTGTCTCTGCGCAGTGCGGATGACCTAACGGCAAACATGCTTGCCTCTGTCGGCGGTAAACCCGAATCGATTGAGGGGCTCGACGCCGAAAAATCGAAGATCTATCGCGCCTCGGTTACCGGCCCCGACGCGATAGTGAAACTTCGCAACGCCTACCGCGACGAGTTGCTCATTCTCGCTGCCGCAGACCTTGCCGCCACAGTCCAAAACGAACCAGTTTTGCCGTACACCTCTGTGGTTCGCCACCTCACGAATCTCGCTGATGCGGCCTTGACCGCAGCGCTTGCCGTCGCCGTCGAAACCGTGTGCGCTGGTAGGCCGTGTACTACCCGAATCTCCGTGATAGCTATGGGCAAGTGTGGTGCACGGGAACTGAACTACGTCAGCGACGTCGACGTTATTTTCGTGGCCGAACCAGCAGACGGCATGGGGACCCGCATCGCCAGTGAAATGATGCGAATTGGTTCTGCCGCCTTTTTTGAAGTTGACGCAGCGCTCCGACCAGAAGGCAAAGCTGGCGCCCTCGTTCGAACCCTTGATGCCCACGTCGCCTACTACAAACGCTGGGCGCACACCTGGGAGTTTCAAGCGCTACTGAAAGCTCGCCCCATGACGGGCGATATGGAACTTGGTGAGCGGTACGTTGAGCTGCTCAACCCGATGGTGTGGACCGTATCGGAGCGCGAAGACTTCGTCGAGAATGTTCGAAAGATGCGACGCCGAGTCGAGTCTCTGATCCCCGATGACATCCGTGACCGGGAGCTGAAACTCGGTTCAGGCGGATTGCGTGACGTCGAATTTGCAGTACAACTTCTGCAACTCGTCCATGGTCGAGTCGACCCAAATCTGCATGTCACCTCCACTACAGATGCGCTCACCGCTCTCGTGGCCGGTGGTTACGTGGGCCGTGAAGACGCCGCGAATCTGACGGCGTCATACGAATTCCTGCGCCTGCTTGAACACCGGCTTCAACTCCAGCGACTCAAGCGCACCCACACTCTCCCCGCGCTGAACGACACTGAGGCATTGCGGTGGCTTGCCCGCGCAGCACACGTACGCCCTGATGGGCGCACTGATGCACAAGGTGTGCTCGTCGATGAGATCAAAAAGAACGTCGCAAGAGTGCGACGCATCCACGCCAAACTGTTTTACCGGCCCCTCCTTGAATCGGTTTCTAAGCTCGACACCGATGCGCTGCGCCTCACCGAGGACGCAGCAATTCGGCAGCTGTCTGCGCTGGGGTACGCGACACCTCGAAACGCGCTCGGGCATCTCCAAGCACTGTCCGGCGGTGTTTCTCGCGGAAGTCGCATCCAGGCGCTACTGCTTCCCACTTTGCTCGACTGGCTCAGTGACACTCCCAACCAGGATCACGGGCTCCTGGCCTACAGGCGTATGTCGGAAGAACTGCGCGACAAACAGTGGTTCCTCCGCACCCTCCGGGACGAAGGGGCAGCTGCGCGTCGGCTGATGCAAATACTCGGATCATCCGCCTACGTCCCTGAGTTGCTGCTCAAAGCACCCGAAGTGCTGCGGCTCTACGGTGATGGCGCCGCCGGGCCGAAACTACTCGAAACGAACCCGGAAGATGTCGCGAAAGGCCTTCTCGCATCATCTGCCCGCTACAGCACCCCCGAGCGTGCAATCTCTGCGGCACGAGCCCTACGACGCGCAGAACTCGCCAGGATCGGGTCTGCCGACATCCTAGGTTTGCTCGACGTACCTGAGGTGTGCCATGCGTTGTCTTCCGTGTGGGTTGCTGTACTCGACGCCGCACTTGACGCAGTGATCAAAGCCAGCGTGGCCGAACGCGGGGAACCGGCACCGGCGCGCATCGCAGTCATCGGCATGGGTCGACTGGGCGGTGCTGAGCTTGGCTACGGATCGGATGCCGACGTCTTATTCGTCTGTGATCCAGAACCTGGGGCGGACGAAACGGTAGCCGTGAAGTGGGCCACCGGGATCGCGGAAAAAATCCGCAAACACCTCGGCGCACCCAGCACAGACCCACCACTTGAGGTGGACACCAACCTGCGGCCAGAAGGTCGCAGCGGGCCCATGGTGCGTACCCTCGCCGCATACGACGCCTACTACGCACAGTGGGCGCAAACCTGGGAAGTTCAGGCATTGCTGCGCGCACACCAAGTTGCTGGCGATCAAGAACTTGGCGTCGAGTTCCTCCATATGGCCGACAAAGTTCGGTACCCGGAGGGCGGTGTGTCCAGTACAGCGGTTCGAGAAATCCGCCGCATCAAGGCACGTATCGACTCTGAGCGACTACCGCACGGTGCCGACCCGAAACTCCACACGAAACTGGGACGCGGGGGACTGGGTGACGTGGAATGGACCGTGCAATTGCTGCAACTGCAATATGCACACAAGGTTCACAGCCTACGAAACACCTCAACCTTGGAATCCCTCGATGCCATCGCTGCCGAAAACATCCTCCCAGCCAGCGACACTGACCTCTTGCGTGAATCGTGGATCACGGCCACGCAGGCCAGAAACGCACTGGTCCTCGCTCGTGGAAAACCCACCGATCAACTGCCAAGCTCAGGTGCCGCGCTAAGCGCTGTTGCCTACATCGCTGGTTGGCGGCGCGATTCAGGAGAGTTCCTGGAACACTATCGGAGGGTGACACGACGAGCCCGCGGTGTGGTCGAAGAGGTTTTCGGAACCTAGTCTTTCGGGGCTACCGCAACAGCGTCTACTTCGCAGGCGGGCGCTTCGACGGGCGCGCCACTGGGGTTTGAACTGGGGCGACTTCAAGGTCATCCGGGCGAATAGCGCCAGGCCAACCCACCTTCGGGAAACGCGGCCGAGGCAGTCGCCCTGCCAGGTCAGTCAGCGGCTCCGCTGCCTCTGTGATGTACCGCGAGGCGGACTCAATCCGCGCCAACGGATCTTGCAAACCCTCAATCGTTGGTGCGATGGACACAAGGTTTTCCATCAAACCCAGCACACGTTCCGCTAGCCCATTTTCAGTTAGGACTCGCTCAACTATCCCGCCCGACTGAAAAACCTTGTCCACCAGGCCATTGTCGTCAAAAGCATTGTCGACCATGCCGCCAGGCTGCAGGGCCCGCCCCAAAGGACGTTCCGGCGACGTCGCCGAGGTGATTGCACGCAGCAATGCCACTGGGCCATACGGATTCGACAGCAGCGTCATCACCTGCTCCGCCACACCGTGCTTACCGACCATGACATCAGCCATGTCGAGCAATCCATTGTCACGCCGAATAGGCCCGTCAGGGCGTGCCCATTGACTTGCCATCACAGTCACCCGAGCTCCAATAATTCCCACCCGGATAGGGAGCAAAGCAACGTCAACAATCACCATGCCACCAGCGTAGTGCGTTCTCGACGGCAAACCGGGAATCAATGACCGAGACTGTTGCATAGGAACTCCACGACCCTTCACACTCTGCGCAGGGTGCCGAGGAGAGGACGCACTGCGACTGCGAAACGTGTGTCGCGACGAACTCGCCACGTGACCCCTCTCTTCGTACATCGGCAGCCACAGTAAGGGATTATGTGGCGGTGATCTTCAAGGGTACGGAATTGAACCACTTACGCAACGCGAGTGGTGTTACGTAAGTCCGGTAACTAGGCAATGGAAACGTGGGAGTGATTGGTTATGTGGATAAACACTGCGGTACCTGTCACGGATCCGGCAGCCGCGGATTGGGCGGCTGAACGCTTTCACGGATCCACAGGCCACATGTCGGGGCAAGTTCCTGTGGGGTTTGACGCGTACTGCCGAATCCTGCACCGACCTGATTCTTACAACGACGTAGCAGCGCCGCGGTGGGCAGACATTGCTGCTGAGACTGGGGCCATCATGCATCCAGCAGTGCAGTGGCACCGGCTTCTTGGCGGGAAGGACACGGACCCTGACTTATACCTACCGTGGCGGGGCTTTCACCCGCGGCACGGACAGCTGGACCCCGGTTCGTTCGCCGCGCTCCTTCCTCATCTTGTGGACGCGACCAAGGAAACGGATGGCTGCGTGTTCGGGTTTTGGGTCGGACACCACGATGTACAACCTGGGGAGCGCAGCGGCTTCACGCGGAGTGAGTTTGACTCTCCCCACTTCAGGCTGGCAGGCCGAGAGATGATCCTGCTACAGGGGGATCTCTCCGCCCTGGCCAACCAGGTGACTGAACACCCGAAAAGTGTGGCGCCTCCCCCCATGGTGATGTGGCCACGTGACAGGTCCTGGTATTCGTTGTCCGAGATTGATTTCGACTCGACCATCGTTGGTGGGGCATCAGATCTCATCGCAGCTTTGGTTGACGATCCGGTCCTCGAATCGTTCCAGGTCCCACCCAGCCTTGACCTCAGTATCTGGGGAGACACTGTGAACGAGTAGCAACAATGAGGGCCCACAGGTTTGCTACCTGTGGGCCCTCATTGTGTTGTTTCCCGAGGCCGTGTTTACCGGTTGCCTGACCCTGTTATCGGGGACAGGGTCAGTGGACTATTACGAGACCCCGGGAAGCTTTCAGGATTCCTGGCCGTACTTGGCGAGGATCTTGTCGCGCTTGGGCGGGTAGATGTTCGCCTTCGTGATGTCACCGTCGTAGTGATCAAGCACGCGGTGGTCCATGATCTTGCGCCATAGCGGCGGGATCACTGCGACGACCATCATTGTGGCGTACCCACCGGGCAGCATTGGTGCTTCGTCGAAGCTGCGCAGAGTCTGGTAGCGACGCGTCGGGTTGGCGTGGTGGTCACTGTGGCGTTGCAGCTGGTACAGAGCAATGTTGGTGACGATCCGGTCGCTGTTCCACGAGTGCTTGGGCTGGCAACGCTCATACCGTCCACTCTCAAGCTTCTGACGCTTGAGACCGTAGTGCTCAAGGTAGTTCACAACTTCAAGAAGGGAGAATCCCAAGATGGCCTGAATCACAAGGTAGGGAAGTACATTCCAAATGCTGTAGTCGGTCAGAACACCAGCGAAGCTCAGTGCCTGGAGACCGATCAAGATGCCGCCAAACAACGCTACTGACATCAACCAGGCGTTAAGCACATCGTTCTTCAGTGTCCAGTGTGACTGGCCGAGGCGCTCAAAGCGCTTCTTCTCCAACTCCCAGGCTGAGGTGATCGCGCCTGTAACGGTGCGGGGCAGGAAGTGGTAGAACGATTCTCCGAAGCGTGAGGAAGCGGGGTCCTCTGGGGTTGCAACACGAACGTGGTGGCCGCGGTTGTGCTCGATGTAGAAGTGTCCGTAGAAGGATTGAGCAAGCACGATTCGTGAGGCCCAACGCTCGTTCTCTTCCTTCTTGTGACCGAGCTCGTGGGCGACATTGATGCCGATACCGGAGGTGATGGCAACTGTAGTTGCAAGACCGATGCTTTCGAACACACTGAGTGAGCCAGTTGCCCAGAAGTAGACCGCGACACCAAGTCCTGCGTACTGGATGGGGATGTAGAGGTATGTCATCCAACGGTAGAATGGGTCGTTCTCAAGTTCTTCCATGACTTCATCGGGCGGGTTTTCACCGTCATCACCGATAATCACGTCTAGGAGGGGAATGAGGCCGAAGACGATTGGGAAACCGCCCCACCAAAAGATTCCTGATCCTGTTAGTTCGACAAGGCCCCAGGCGATAAATACAGCCAGGGCTGGCAGAAGCGAGAACGGCCAGAGGTATTTCTTCTTGTCACGCCAGCGTTTAATTGTCTCTTCGCTGGTGCTGACGGCAGCGGCCGTAGCATCGTCGTTCACAGTGGTGGACATACAATCACCCTCGTGGTGTCGTTGTGCTTGACCCCGATGTCAAAGCAACACGTTCCATTGACTGTAGGTGAGCAATCGTTTGTTTACTAGACACAATTGGGCATGATGTACACCACAGAGTTGGCATTAGCGGATCCGGTTAACAGCCTCCGGTCTCTTCACGGTCGCACGAGTCGGCCGCACCATTTAGCATCAACCGCCGTCAGAGACGGCAACAGGTGCGAGAGCCCCGCCTCCGTAGCGAATCCTTCGTTCGCGGGGGAGGCGGGGCTCTAGTTGGACGCTTATTGCACCGGCTATTGCACGGCTGACCACAGCGCAGCCGTGAAATCATCGAGATCCGCTGGGCTACGCGAGGTAATGGTAGTAAAACCGGCTGAGGTATCGATCACGACAGCCTCGTCGACCCACTGACTACCAGCGTTCTCAAGGTCGCGACGCAGCGTGTGGTACGACGTCAGGCGACGCCCACGGGCCAGATCTGTATCAACGAGGAGCCAAGGTGCGTGGCAGATCGCACCTATCGGTTTGCCAGCCTTCGCGAAGGCAGTCACGATCGCCTGTGCTGATTCATCGACGCGCAAGGTGTCTGCGTTTATCGTGCCGCCGGGCAGGACCAGAAGGTCAAAACTCGACGGGTCCACTTCTGAGATTCTGGCGTCGCTCTTGACGGTATGTCCGGGCGACTTATCGGATACGAGAGTCTCCGCATCAGCGCCGTCGATAGTGGCAACCGTCACTGATGCGCCTTGCTCAGTTAAGAAAGCGATGGGTTGCGTGAGCTCGTGCTGCTCTGCGCCGTAAGGCGATGCCATCACAAGGACTTCAATCTTTGATCGTTCGGCCATAGGTAATCTTCCTTCGGAAACTCGGATGCGACTACTTATTCACTGCACAGTGGGCCATATTTACGGCCTTGCCGGTTAACGAGGAATCTCGGTGTAGTGGTGCTCGTCGTAGGCGGATTTAAGATATTTGTTGACAGTGTCGTTGAAGTTGATCCAATGCGACGTCTTTCCGTGCGCATCAAGCGCTTCTTGGGAATCCCAATGCTCGATCAGGGCGTAAGCGAACGGATCGTAAGAACTTTGATATAGCTGATACAAGGAGCAGCCTGGCTCCTTGTTCGACTCGATCACCATGTGGTTGAGGAGCTTGATGAAGTCCGCAACTGAATCCTGGCGGACATCGAAAAATACATTCAGAATGACCATGATGCTCCCTGATGAGCTTTCGCATTTTGCGCCACTGAGATGAGACCGGCACTACGGCTTGCTGATTCGCTAAACCGTCCTCATCGAGGCTAACAAAGCCGAGAACCCCTCGCCATATGAGAATGAGAGAGTGAATTGGGTGTACTCACGTTGAGCGTTGACGAACTTGCACCGTGGCCGACACTCGACCACTGTGCAAGCCTTCTCTCCGACAGTCGATTAGTAGCCAGGGAGTTCAGGTTCCACATTCGCAGTGGGAGAGAATTCTGCGATAGCGCGAGTAGGTTGATGACGACTGTCTGGGACGACGATGAGACGTACTTCTAGGCGGCGGGTAGGGCCTTCCTTGTGTAGCAAAAAAGCTCTTGGGCGTTCGAGTCGCACGACTTGACTGTTCCGGAAGCGTTTGCAAAAACGTGAGCTTGATCTAGTTGTCCTTTGCTGATTGTTCAGACTGAACTTGCAATCACTGATACTCACCGCTTGAGCGCAGCACTGAGGTCCGGGCACGCTTGTGCGAGTTTCCCCAAAAGGAACCAGATGACACCCAATAGCAAACGAGCCCACCCGCAACGCGATTGAATACTCAATCACGAAGCGAATGGGCTCGCTGGCAAAACATACGGCGTACTTGTTGCGTACCGGCCGCCTCAACCCCTGAGGATTAGTGCAGTTCAGTACGCCAAAAGCATCACACGTCGTAGTACAGGTTGAACTCGTATGGGTGCGGGCGAAGACGTACCGGCTCGATTTCCTGCTCGCGCTTGATGGCGATCCAGGTTTCGATCAGGTCAGTCGTGAACACGCCACCCTCGGTGAGGAACTCGTGGTCCCGCTCAAGGTTGTCGATAACGTCCTCAAGTGAGGTCGGTGCCTGCGGGATGCCCTTGGCTTCCTCGGGAGGAAGCTCGTAGAGGTCCTTGTCGACCGGTGCTGGTGGTTCGATCTTGTTGCGGATTCCGTCAAGGCCGGCCATCAAGCACGCTGCGAAAGCGAGGTATGGGTTACCGGAGCTGTCAGGCGCACGGAACTCGAGGCGCTTGGCCTTCGGGTTGTTGCCTGTAATCGGAATACGAACCGCTGCGGAGCGGTTGCGCTGCGAGTACACCAAGTTGATCGGAGCTTCGTAGCCTGGCACAAGGCGGTGGTACGAGTTGATCGTGGGGTTGGTGAATGCAAGCAACGACGGAGCGTGGTGCAGGATGCCGCCGATGTAGTGACGTGCCATGTCGGAGAGACCTGCGTAGCCGGCCTCGTCGTGGAACAGTGGCTTGCCGTCTTTCCACAGCGACTGGTGCATGTGCATGCCCGAGCCGTTGTCACCGAACAGTGGCTTCGGCATGAATGTTGCGGACTTGCCGCCCTGCCATGCGGTGTTCTTCACGATGTACTTGAACAGCAGCAGGTCGTCAGCTGCGTGTAGCAAGGTGTTGAACTTGTAGTTGATTTCGGCCTGGCCGCCGGTGCCAACCTCGTGGTGCCCGCGCTCGATCTCGAAGCCAGCGTTGGTGAGGTTGGTGGTGATGTCGTCACGAAGGTCGACGTAGTGGTCGTACGGTGCGACGGGGAAGTAGCCACCCTTGTAGCGAACCTTGTAGCCGAGGTTTGCTGATCCGTCAGCTTCCTGGTCGACGCCCGTGTTCCACCAGCCGGACTTGGAGTCGATCTCGTAGAACGTGCCGTTGGCCTGTGAGTCGAAGCGAATCGAGTCAAACAGGTAGAACTCAGCCTCGGCGCCGAAGTATGCCGTGTCGGCAATTCCGGTGCTACGTAGGTATTCCTCAGCCTTGCGAGCAACGTTACGTGGGTCGCGGCTGTAGGCCTCGCGTGTAAACGGGTCGTGAACCGAGAACACGATGTTCAGGGTCTTCGCCTTGCGGAACGGGTCGATTTGCGCGGTGGTGACATCTGGAAGGAGCAGCATGTCAGATTCGTGAATCGACTGGAAACCGCGGACGGACGAGCCGTCGAACGCTAGGCCCTCGTCAAGGACGTCCTGGTTGAATGTTGATGCCGGGATGGAGAAGTGCTGCTGCACACCCGGTAGGTCACAGAATCGAATGTCGACATATTCGACATTCTCATCCTTAATGAACTTGAAGACTTCTTCGGCATTGGAAAACGCCACGCGTCTGCTCCTTCAGTCGGGGCCCCGCAAATTGACTTATATCAGGCGGGATTCACGATTAACCGTATGGACTTGGTGTTGCCCTCCGGTCACCTCAGTGTTTCACACGTGTTACCAATCCCGGCGAGTGTTGCGAAACGGGACCCTCCACGAGCACATAAATGTGACCGGAGTAACGAACATTGTGAGTTTTTCGGCGACAGGTTCGAACAGTCCTATCCTAGATAACATGTCCCGAAATATTGGCTCTTGGCTATACGGCCCGTCGGCGGCGCTCCCGGACGGCGAAACAGGTACAGAAAACACCTACAAAGGGGAGCGGCTGGGACTTCCTCAACACGGCCCAGGCTCAATGCCGTCGTGGCTTCGTCGCTCCGGCGCGTTCTTTGCTGACCTTCTCATGGCGGCGGGCGTGGCTGCGGTGTTCACATTCCCGCACGCGCCTCAGAACTGGAGCCTACTGGTGTGGTTCATCGTCGCGATCTTTGCCGTTGTCCTGTTTGCCTTCACACCAGGGCAGGCGCTGTTCGGATTGCGAGTACAGCGTGTAGGCGTTGATGCCCCTGTCGGGCTATGGCGATCCGCCGTGCGCGCCGGACTCGTGTTCTTGCTCATCCCCGCAGCGATTTGGGATCAAGACGGTCGCGGGCTACACGACAAGGCCTCAGGAACAGTCGTAGTTCGTACCCGCTAACATCACAAAAAGTGTGGCCCAGGATGACAATTCATCCTGGGCCACACTTATTGAATTTCCGGCGTTATGTTTTCGCGCTTATCGGCGGCGAATTGAGCGCTGAACACTCTTCATCTTGCCGCCTCCAGGTACGGGGCCCTTGGGCATCGCGGGGCCACTCGTTCGTGAGGCAATTGCAGCAAGACGAGAATCCAACGCATCCATCTGCTTGCGCGTGATGTTCTTCGGCAACCTGTTCATTGCCTTCTGCAATTTGGGAAGTGGTATCTGGTCGTCACCATTGCCGACCACAATCTCGTAAATCGGAGTGTTGCCAACTAGCCGCGAGACACGCTTCTTTTCCTGCGCCAACAGGCCCTTCACACGGTGCGGCGCGCCTTCGCCGACGAGGATCACGCCGGGACGGCCAAGAACTCGGTGGACGGCATCAAGGTGTGTCGTACCTGCAACCGCGTTTGTAACTTTCCACGGTCCGCGCAGCGAGTCCAATGCCCACGCGGCTGCGCCTGTCTGTCCCTCGGCTTTCTTGTACACCGTTTTGGTGACGCGTCGGCCAAAGAGCATGAATGCTAGGAGGAAACCAAGAATAAGTCCCATCGGCAGGAACAACCACTGCGCACTGAGAAGCCAGCCGAACCCAAACAGAAGCAAAGTGGTACCAACTATGGCACCGACCATGATGGGAATGAGCCACTTATCTTGCTCACGCTGGATCTTGAACGCCTGCCACAGTTGTGAACGGCGCTCCCGAGATCGCTGTTTTCGCGCAGCCCTCAGCGCCTTGCGTTGTCCCTTATCGAGCTTTTCCTTGCCCTTCGCCATATACCCAGGATACGTGGTCAGGAACCAGAGTTGGACACACCGACGCGATTTGTGTACCGCTCCAGGACAGCGCTAGCTTCCTGACCTGCGGCGCCACCGCGGTCAAGGTGAGTGAGATGTGGCGGAATTGTTTCACCACGATGGGCTTTTGCCTGCGCATAGAGGCGTCCCGCACGGTACGACGACCGAACGAGGGGGCCAGCCATAACTCCGGCGAAGCCGATCTCTCGCGCCGTGTCGGAATGCTCAACAAACTCTTCTGGGCGCACCCAACGCTCCACGGGGTGATGCCTCGAAGAGGGGCGGAGGTACTGAGTAATAGTGATGATGTCGCAGCCAGCGTTGTGTAGGTCGTGCAGCGCTTCAACGACTTCTTCTGGGGTTTCGCCCATTCCGAGAATGAGGTTCGATTTGGTGACGAGCCCTGCATCCCTCGCCGCAGTGATGACGTCGAGCGAGCGTTGGTACCGGAAGGCCGGACGAATCCGCCGGAACACTCGCGGGACTGTTTCGAGGTTGTGGGCGAGGACCTCGGGGCGGGACGAGAACACCTCTTCCAACTGCTCAGGCACTGCGTTGAAATCGGGAATCAACAGCTCGACACCAGTTTCGCTGTTCAGGCTGTGAATTTGTCGAACCGTTTCCGCATACAGCCAGGCGCCACCGTCTTCGAGGTCGTCGCGTGCTACACCCGTAACAGTGGAGTAGCGCAATCCCATAGCTTGAACACTCTCGGCGACCCGTCGCGGTTCGTCGCGGTCGAAGTCGGCCGGTTTACCGGTATCGATCTGGCAGAAGTCGCAACGCCGTGTGCATTGGTCCCCGCCGATAAGGAATGTCGCTTCGCGGTCTTCCCAGCACTCGAAGATATTGGGGCAACCGGCTTCCTCACACACTGTGTGAAGTCCTTCTTTGCGAACCAGGCTCTTCAACTCCGTGTATTCGGGGCCCATTTTCGCTCGGGTTCTGATCCATCCGGGTTTCCGCTCAATGGGGGTCTCCGCATTGCGAACCTCTACCCGGAGTAGCTTTCGTCCTTCTGGGGCAACAGTCACGTTGACGATCCTACGCTTGGCATCCGACTTCGTGTCGCGACGCTATTACAGGCAAACAAATAGCGGGAAGCTGCGGCTACCCAAAACTAAATGTCGTCACCTTGGGCATTTTTTGCACTGATGGTTCGCTCGACTGGAACACACTTGCCTGGAAGTCTTCGAGTGTTAGCCGCTCAATGTGATGTTCGGTGACGGGCATGTCGCCGTCGAGTGCACGCCGGACAGCATCAGTAATGCTGTCTACGACGTCAGAAATCGACACTTCTGAGCCAGTTTCCTCGCTGAGAGACGTCACGCCCGCGTCAGTGATACCGCACGGAATAATTGCGTCAAACGCGCCAAGATCGTTATTGCAGTTCAACGCGAATCCGTGCAGTGTGACGCCGCGCTGAACGCGAACACCGATCGCGGCGATTTTCCGCTCAGGCCGGAAAACAGTCGAACCATCTTTGGTGATGACCATTGCGGCAGGCAACCACACGCCAGACCGACCGTCGACACGACCGCACCTAATGCCATACGAGCCAATAACAGAAATGAGTGCTTCTTCGAGTCTCCGCACATAGCCAACAACATCGATAGGCTCGGCAAGTTTGATAATCGGATACCCGACGAGCTGCCCGGGGCCATGCCAGGTGATTTTTCCGCCGCGGTCAACATCGATGACGGGCGTCCCATCTTGTGGACGTTCTTCATCAGTGGTTCTACGACCAGCGGTATACACAGGCGGGTGTTCAAGTAGCAGCAAGGTGTCGAGCCCTTTGCCGACGGCTCTGTCCGCTGCGATTTCCCGCTGGCGCGCCCAGGCGTCGAGGTAGTCGATGCGGCCGAGGGTGGCAATGGCAAGCGGACTGTCGGACAAGCGTGCCGACACTTGGCGATCACTCATTATTCAAACCTACTCCGGGCGTCAACGTGGCGTCCAAGGCTTCACGGATGGTGTGATGCTCGAACGTGAAACCCGCATCCTCTAGTTTCGCTGGTATAGCCCTCTGCCCACCCAAAATCCCGGTTGATGCGAATTCCCCAACCAGAGCCTTCAGCGCAAACCCAGGTACAACCCATGGTGAGGGACGGTGCACAACTTTGCCGAATGCACGATTGAATTCGGCATTTGTGACTGGTGCGGGCCCCGTGAGATTAACCGGACCGTCGACAGTGGTGCTTTCGAGCAGGAACTTCACTGCCCGGATGTGATCTTCAAGGGTGATCCACGGGAAGTACTGACGCCCATCACCGAGGCGCCCGCCAAGTGCCAGTTTGTACAAGGGAATGAGCTTGGGAATCATGCCGCCAGCTTTGGACAGCACAATTCCGGTGCGAATGTTGACAACACGGGTGTTGTTGTTCGCAGCGCGTAGGGATGCTTTCTCCCACTCAACGCATAGATCAGCGAGGAAGCCCTCGCCGGAAGACGACGATTCACCCACCTTATTGTCGCCGGTGTCGCCATAGAACCCGACTGCACTTGCATTAATCAAGGTTGGAACGTGAGCCTGTGAAACGGCTTCGCCAAGAACTTCCGTCGGCCCAATTCGGCTATCCCGTAATTCTTGTTTATACGCCCCAGTCCAGCGCTTATCCGCGATGCTCGCGCCACACAAGTTGACGACAGCATCACAACCATCCAGCACACTGGGGTCGAGCGCAGCTGAGGGACTCCACTGTATTTCGTCAGGGCCCTGGGCTTTTCGTCTCACAAGCCGAAGAACTTCGTGGTTCTCGGCACGCAGACCAGCAACCAGTGCCGTTCCGATCAGCCCTGACGAGCCTGCGATGACTACGCGCATATTTCATCGCCTTTCAGGTGTCCGTCGCTAACACGGAGGCCCCGACGTGGAACGCCGGGGCCAACTGTCAGAGTTCCAGATCGTCGGCGAATTCACCGTCTTCAAGACGCTGCTTCAATGTCGAAACAAACCGTCCTGCATCAGCGCCATCAACGAGGCGGTGATCGTAGGTAAGCGGCAAGTACGCCATGGAACGAATCGCAATGGAGTTGTTGCCGTCAGCGTCGGTTGTCACAACAGCCCGTTTCACGACCGCACCTGTTCCAAGCATCGCTGCCTGCGGAGGAACGAGAATCGGTGTGTCGAACAGTGCGCCGTTGCTTCCGATGTTGGTCACCGTGAACGTGCCACCAGACAGTTCGTCGGGCTTGAGTCCACCTGATCGAGCACGTTGAGCAATGTCCGCGATTGCCTTCGCAAGATCAGCCACAGACATGTCGCCAGCGTTGTGGATGACAGGGGAGAGCAGACCGTTTTCGGTATCAACTGCGATACCAAGGTGCTCAGCGCCGTAGTACGTGATTTCCTTGGCTTCTTCGTCGTAGCTGGCATTGATGTTGGGGTGCAGTTGTAGCGCCTCAACAACGGCCTTCGCGAAGAACGGCAAGAATGTCAGGTTCACACCGTGGCGTTCTTTGAACGCTGCCTTGTACTCGTTGCGCAGCGCAGCCACGCGAGTGAGATCTACCTCGTGTGTCTGGGTCAATTGAGCTGTGGTTTGCAGAGACTCCCGCGTCTTTATCGCCGTGATCTGGCGGATACGGTTCGCCTTCTGGGTGGTACCACGCAACTTCGCAAGTTCTGGCCGCACGCCAACTGGAGTAGACGGTTTTGAACCTGCGGACTTAGATGCTGAGGACGATGCCGACTCTTTTGCCTTGGCAGCAGCGGCAAGCACATCTTCTTTTCGGATGCGTCCACCAACTCCGGACCCGCGAACGTCGGCCAGATCAACCTTGTGCTCTGACGCAAGCTTGCGAACCAGTGGTGTGACGTACGGTGTGCTGCCCGACGAAGGTTTCGATTCGCTCTTAGCTGGCTTGGTGTCCGTCTCCTGCTTAGGTGCGGGTTTGGACTCAGCCTTCGGCTCAGCTTTCGGCTCTGGTTTGGACTCAGCCTTGGGCTCTGGCTCAGGTTCAGGCTCAGGCTTCGGTTCCGGTTTGGCCTTTTTGGCCGACGCGGGCTTACCACTGCCGATGATTGCGAGTTGGCCGCCAATTTCAACGACCTCGTCTTCCTCAGCCGAGATTTCAAGGAGCGTCCCCGCAACAGGTGACGGAATCTCCGTATCAACTTTGTCAGTGGAAACCTCAAGCAGTGGCTCGTCAACCTCCACTGTGTCGCCCACAGCTTTAAGCCAACGAGTGACAGTGCCTTCGGTGACAGACTCGCCAAGCGCTGGCATCGTCACTGGGCTGCCTTCGCCGCCTGACGACTCTTCCTCGTCGTCAGCTGATTCCTCAGCCGGGGCGGACTGCTCAGTTTCTTCTGGGGCTTCTTCTTCAGCGGGGGCCTCTTCGGCCTCCGGCTCTGCCTGCTCACTCGAATCAGCATCGCTGGACCCGGAATCGCTCGACCCGGAGTCATCATCGCCGTCGCCGATTATTGCAAGTTCACCACCAATGTCGACGACGTCGTCTTCCTGAGCGACGATTTTGGTGAGAACACCGGCGGCAGGCGAAGGAATCTCGGTATCTACCTTGTCAGTCGACACTTCGAGCAACGGCTCGTCGACTTCAACGGTATCGCCTTCCTGCTTGAGCCACCGCGTGACGGTACCTTCAGTCACGCTTTCACCTAGGGCGGGCATTTGAACGGAGAAGGCCATAATCCTTCGACTCCTCGGCGCTCGATGGGGCGTATGGCGGATCGCTTCACTTTCCGTTAGCGAAGCGATCTCTATTGTGCTTGTGGCAAGGACGTTTCGTGGCGAGATGCACAGATCAAGCGGAAACTTCTCCCACCGTCAGTCAATCTCACATTGAAAGCGTCCAAGGACATCCTTGCATCACACGGACTTTCACGCGCGGGCAGGTTCACAATTCTTAGCGCGCACTCAGTTCGAGTGGGGAACTTTCACAAACCTAAGCCCACAAACCTAAGCCCACGAAACGAAACCCAACGAAACCTTACGCCCTTCGTCGGCGGAGCGCGGGTTGTCTCCAACCAGGTCACATTGTGAGTGCCACATCACGTTCTAATTTGGGAACATGGGCAAATTCCTGGCAGCATCGACCTATGGGAATCTTTGGGCGAATGCGTCAGTCGCTCGGCGGCGGGGCAAGTGGTCAATCCGGCGTGCGGGGGATGTCAGACACCGACGTGGCACATCTCGAACAGTGGTGTGCTGCCCGCGTTGGGGTCGAGGCGTTTGTTGAGCCACAAACTTTTGTCAACGAAATGACGGTTGTGCTCGTCGCCAACGATGGCGAGTGGACTCGACGCCGAGTAGGTAATCCAAAGACCGCCAGGAAACTAGGCGAGCATCTTTCGATCCCCATGTACGACGTGCAAAAAACGGGTTACCCGCAGAGGATGCGCGACCACGATGAGCGGCAGCGCATCCTCAAGCGGCGTGAACGTCAGCAGCGAGACGGTATTTAGTCGCCTAACTGCGCTACCCGTTTGCGGCAACGTCCTCAAGCACAGCGAGCATTGTCCGGACTGGAACGCCTGTGCCGCCCTTGCCGGTGTAACCCCACGGCCCACCGGTGTTATATGCGGGACCTGCTACGTCAATGTGAGCCCACGGCGTTCCGTTGGCAACGAACTCCTTGAGGAACAACGCAGCCGACAGCATCCCACCCCAGCGGTGGTTTGTGACGTTCGCGAGATCAGCAACCTTTGAGTTGAGGTCTGCCCGCAACTCCTGCGGCATTGGCATCGCCCACGCATTCTCGCCAATTTCCTGGGACAACCAAGCCACGCGATCGCGGAATTCATCAGTTCCCATGACACCGGGGACGCGCGTCCCGAGTGCCACCATCTGCGCACCTGTCAGCGTTGCAGTATCGATGATGTAGTCCGGGTTGTCCTCCGCCGCACGCCCAAGTGCGTCGGCAAGGATGAGTCGACCTTCCGCATCGGTGTTGATTACCTCAACGGTCGTGCCGCCATAGTGGGTAATGACATCGCCAGGCCGGGTCGCGTTGGCTGACGGCATGTTCTCTGCCATCGGCACCGTCGCAATGACGTTGATTGGTAGGTCGAGCTTCGCTGCGAGCAAGACTGTCGCAATGACTGCTGCGGCGCCACCCATGTCTGAGGTCATGTTCTCCATGCCTGCTGCGGGCTTGATTGAGATACCGCCGGTGTCGAAGGTGACTCCCTTACCTACGAGGGCGACGGTCTTGCCTTCTTCACCTCCGCCGCGGTGTGCGATGCGAACCAATCGCGGTTTACGCGCCGACCCTTTACCTACGGCGTAAATCCCGCCGTAACCGCCTTCGTCCAGTTGCGTTTCGTCGAGGATTTCCACCTCAAGGCCAGCATCAGTCGCGAGACTTGCGGCGTGATCTGCAAAAACCTCGGGGTATAGGTGGCTCGGTGGGGTGTTGACGAAATCGCGTGCAAGAGACACTGCTTCGGCGACAGCGATCGACCGCTTCAGCTGTGATTTTGCTTTGCCGTCACCCGAGCCGGTAGCTACGAGGTCCAACTGAGCGAGGGGAAGCGCGTCCTTCGCCGGAGCTGTCTTCGCGGATTTGAATGCAGAAAAGGAATACGATCCGAGGATAAATCCCTCCACAACGGATGCGAGGTCACGCGAATGCAGCGTGGTGGCAGCTGCGCGCACACCGGTCAGTGATCGTGCCACTGAACCGCTGATGCGGCGTAGTTCTTCAGCCGTCAGCGAACCTTGCTTCCCAACGCCTAGACCAACGCCAACGACACTGCCTGCAGCCACACCTTTCGGAGACGGCACTCGCGTGAACTGATCGCGCTTTCCCGTAGCCCCAGCTTCCTTCAACGCCTTCACCACTGCGGCGCGCGTTTCCTTGTCCCACAGGTCTTTAACCCCGTCGAGGGAAATATTCTTGCCGCCCTGGAGAACACCCACCACTACGACGTCGTGGGCTTTGGTGACTTTTGCCGCGAACTCAACGTGAAGACGCTTCGTCTGCGCTATGGCCCCTGCGCTCATACAAACTCCTTACTGAAATATTCGATAACAACCGCTGCAATGAGATCGGCTACGTGGGCGGAAAAGGTCGCGCCGAGTAGTGAGGTAGAGGCTACCGCGATCTTCGCCGGCTAGCGTGGATCCCGTGAGTGCCGAACATGAAATTGCCGCCCCTACGACGACAGCGTCCGAAGGTGATGAGTTGTTGCACAGTCCTGCTCATGACGTGCATGTTCGCCTAGGTGCGACGTTTGCGCCTTTCGCTGGCTGGTCAATGCCAGTGTCATACAGCGGCGTTGTAGGTGAACATCACGCTGTGCGCGAACACGTGGGGATCTTTGATGTCAGCCACCTCGGCAAGATCCTCGTCGCCGGGCCTGGAGCGGCCGAGTTCGTCAACACTGCCTTCACCAACGACCTACACCGAATCAGTCCAGGCAAAGCCCAATACACCCTGTGCTGCAATGACCAAGGCGGCGTAGTCGACGACCTCATCGCATATTTGGTAAGCGAAAACGAAGTTTTTCTGATTCCTAACGCTGCCAACACCGCCAACGTCGCGGAGATGCTGGCCGACAAAGCGCCCGCCGGAGTGTCCATTACTGACCAGCACCGTGAGTTCGCGGTATATGCGGTCCAAGGTCCCCAGTCAGCCGAAGTTCTCGCAGCCGAAGGTTTGCCGACAGACATGCGGTACATGGCGTTCGCCGACGCTGAGTGGGCTGCACTGAACGGAGCAGCGGTCCGTGTGTGCCGCACTGGGTACACGGGTGAGCATGGGTACGAGATCGTGATCGCACAAGAATCAGCAGCCGAGGCGTTTAGTCACCTCGTCGAACGCATCGTCGCAGCCGGGGGACAACCAGCCGGACTCGGCGCGCGAGACACACTCCGGACCGAGATGGGATACGCCCTGCACGGACACGAACTGTCACTCGACATCTCGCCCGTCGAAGCTCGGTGTGGCTGGGCAGTCGGATGGAAAAAACCACAGTTCTGGGGCCGCGACGCACTGCAGGCGGAACGAGAAAACGGCCCGAACCGCAGCTTGTGGGGTCTCAAGGCGCACGGCCGTGGCGTTTTGCGCGCTGGACTCGCCGTGCTGCAAGAAAATAAGGTGATTGGAACGTGCACGTCGGGTACCTTTTCACCAACACTTAAAGCAGGTATTGCGCTCGCTCTCCTCGACACCTCAGCGGACATCAGTGCAGGCGATACTGTGACGGTGGACATCCGGGGGCGGCACATGCCCTGTGAGGTGGTCATCCCGCCTTTCGTTGCACCGAAGACTCAATGATCTTTCGCGATAGGATCTTCCCTCATGACTGCACTGCCCGAGTTCACGTACACCCCGCATCCGTCGCCGCGGTCTGATGCCGACAGGGAACGAATCCTTCACGCTCCCGGTTTTGGCCAGTACTTCACCGATCACATGGTTTCGATTTCCTACTCGGCAAGCAACGGGTGGCACGACGCCCGAGTGCTGCCGTACGGTTCGATATCACTTGACCCCGCAGCCATGGTGTTGCACTACGGTCAGGCGATTTTCGAAGGGCTCAAGGCTTACCGCCAACCAGACGGCACCATTGCGTCATTTCGGCCAGATGCCAACGCCGAGCGGTTTCGTTCCTCAGCGCGGCGAATCGCAATGGCGGAATTACCCGAAGAATTGTTCCTTGCATCGCTGACGGAACTTCTCTCAGTCGACCACGCTTGGGTTCCGCAACCGGGTGGCGAAGAGTCCCTGTATCTCCGCCCATACATGTTTTCGTCTGAAGCTGGACTTGGAGTTCGACCTGCAAACGAATACCAGTACTTGCTTATTGCGTCACCGGCTGGGGCCTACTTCAAAGCTGGCGTGAAGCCCGTGAGCGTGTGGTTGTCCACCGAGTATGTTCGTGCAGTGCGCGGCGGCACCGGTGCGGCAAAATTTGCTGGCAACTACGCCGCGTCGCTCCTTGCCCAGGCACAAGCCGCGGAACAGGGTTGTGACCAAGTCGTGTGGCTCGACGCGATCGAACGGAAGTACATCGAAGAAATGGGTGGAATGAACCTCTTCTTCGTTTATGGTTCGGGAGCGGATGCGCGCCTCGTGACCCCTGAACTTTCAGGTTCACTCCTGCCAGGTATTACGCGGGAATCGCTTATCCACCTTGCCGAGGATGCCGGTATTCCAGTCGAGGAGCGCAAGATTTCCGTCGACGAAGTGGAATCTGGGGTTCGCAGCGGCGGCATTACCGAAATTTTTGCGTGTGGCACAGCGGCCGTGATTACCCCTGTTGGTCGAGTGAAGCACACCGGAGGTGAGTACACCGTAGCCAACGGCGAGCCAGGTGAAGTCACGATGGCTCTGCGCGACACGCTCACCGGTATTCAACGGGGAACCTTCACGGATACTCGCGGGTGGATGCAAAAACTGTACTAAGCCCGTGACCATCCGGACCTGACTGCCCGCCACAGATCGCTGTGGCGGGCGGACTAATTTCCGAGCAGCATGCCCACAGCGATCAAGAGAACCGTAATCTCTAACACCGCTCCAAGAACATCCCCATTGAGCCCTGCAAATCTCCGTGCGCAGTGGATAGTGAAAACAAACGCTACGGCGAACGCCACAACAACGACTACTGGACCATGAATAGGGCTATTCGACACAGCCATCGTGGCGATGAAGAGGCACGCCACAATCCACGTACCGATCAGGGCCCACGATTGCGTTCCGACGACCAGGGCACCAAACCCATCCTTTCGGGCGGGCCGAATGCCGGTACGACAAGCTAAAACGACGGATACACGGGCAGCAGCGATCGCGACGACAATCCCGACAAACATCTGCTTCTCAGCAAGAGCGCCCAGCGCCAATGCCTGACCAACCAAGACCACGACCAACGTCGCGACACCAAACGGTCCCGAACCGCCGGCCCGCATCACCTCTTGAGCACGTGCGGGTGACCCAAAAGTTCCGAGACCATCGGCAGTGTCGGCAAGTCCGTCGATATGCATCCCACGTGTGAACAGGGCTAATGCTCCGACTGTAAGGACGCCCGCCAACTGCCACGGTAAATTCGCTGCCAACATTCCCCACAGCATCAGAGCTGCGACAACACCAAACCCGAGCCCGATCAGTGGGGAAGCGGCGATCGCCCACGCGCCAGCATGCCGGTCAACTAGCCGCGGGCCACGAAACGGCAGAATCGTCAACCATGAGAACGCAAGGTGAATGCCGTCGATCGATGGGTTATTGCGCGGACGTGTTCGTTTGTCTTGCCGAGTCACTGGTCCGAAACCCCCGCTTCCGAAAAGGTGGCCATGTTGGCTAGTGTGGCGACGGCTGCCGACAGCACAGGCAGGGCGATGGTGGCTCCTGAGCCTTCACCAAGCCTCATACCAAGATCAACAATTGGGTCGAGGCGCAGATACTGCAACGCCACTGTGTGGGCTGGTTCGGTGGACCGATGACCGGCAACCCACCATTCACTTGCGCCCGCCGCGAGATTCTCAGCAATGAGGGCTGCGGCTGTCACTACAACCCCGTCAAGAATCACGGGGGTTCGCCGTAACGCACACTGCGCTAAGAACCCGGCCATAGCTGCAAGATCAGGCCCAGAGGCTGTCGCCAGAAGCTCAACAGGGTTACGCACCACAGGTTTTGCTCGCCTCAGCGCATCACGAACAGCTGTCGCTTTGCGCATCCACGTATTGTCATCAATCCCAGTGCCTCGTCCAACAACAGCGACGGGTTCGGTTGACGTCACTGCTGCAATCAGCACGGTAGCGGGTGTCGTATTACCGATGCCCATGTCGCCAGCGATGAGGACATCCGCACCCGAATCTATCTCTTCGTCGGCGATAGCGCGTCCAGCTGCAATTGCCGTGAGAGTTTCTTCCATCGACATGGCGTCTTCTTGGTCAATCCGACCAGACGCTTCACGAACCTTGAACCTGGAGACGGATGCGGGGGTTTCACCCCGAACCGACATATCAACGACTCGCACTGAAGCGCCAGCAACGTCCGCCAGAATGTTGATGGCAGCGCCTCCCGCGAGAAAATTGTGAATCATTTGCGCGGTCACTTCAGGCGGGTACGCCGACACACCTGTATTTGCGATGCCGTGGTCTCCAGCAAAAATGACGACCCGCGGGCGTGTGAACGGTTTCGGGGGACACTGCCCTTGGCAGGCCGCAATCCACACTGCCAAGTCTTCAAGTCGACCGAGGGACCCACGCGGTTTTGTGAGCGTCAGTTGGCGTTCGCTGGCGGCGCGTCGTACCTCGCGGTCAGGTTGGTCTATTGCCCCGAATGTTGCGCGCACATCGGGTTCGTCGGGGGCCTGTGGGCCAGTCACGAAGTCCTGCCTTCCTCACCACAGTGATACAGAACCTACCTAAGCGGTGGAACTTGCTTCAGCGGCAACGATATTCCTGCGACAACAAGTACTACCTTCTCGCACACTTCGGCGATCCGGGCGTTCAACACCCCGATGTCGTCTCGGAACATTCTTCCAGCGCGGGTGTCTGGAACTATTCCTAGCCCAACCTCCGGAGTCACGATGACAAGCGGTGATGTGAAGTTCTTCACGCTCGACACGAGATCGTCGAGGCGACCAACAAGCTCAGCCCGATGACCATCCCAGGCGCCCGACACGTCCATCTCCGCTGCCAACCAAGTTCCAAGATCATCGACGATCGTCGGCGTATGAGGGCTGGTGCGTAGTTCGTCGGCAACATCCAAAGTTTCCACCGTCGACCAGTGGTGGGGGCGGGTCGCCCGGTGCCGCCTGATCCGATCGGCCCATTCCTCGTCATTCGGACGATGGGGTGATGTGGCAATGTACCGGACCGGCACTTGATCGCTGGACGCCAAGTCTGCAATCAAAGCCTCGCCGAAACTGGATTTACCCGACCGAGCACCACCGAGAATGAGACAACGCACGTGGCTCAGACGGGATCGCCGGGGCGTACCTGCGGACGCGGCACCCGCAGTCGTCGCACCTGAGTTGCGCGCACGAATGAGTACCAACCGATACTAAAGCCTGTGTCTTCGCTGTCTGGGAACCGTTCGCGAATCTTGTTGCTAATGGTCCGCCCTAGCATGATTCCTTCAGCGATCATGAAGATCAAGAACACCAACATGCCGAGGGTGATGACGCCTTGGATCTCGGGTGGCATGAACAGCGTCAGTAGCACGACGAGAGCGAGCGGCATGAATAAGCCGGCAAGGTTGCGGCGAGCATCTACGTAGTTACGCGCAAAACGTCGCACTTGGCCACGGTCGCGGGGGAGGAGGAACTCTTCCTCGCCTGACATCATGCGCTGGCGGCGCTCATTTGCGCGCATTCGAGTTTCCGCGCTGAGCTTCTTCCGCTCAGCTTTGGTCATCTTCGATTCAGTCTTTTTCTTCTCGGCTTTGATGGCCTTCCGGCGCGCGCGGGCCTCCGCGCGCGTCATGGGCGGCGGCATAATAGGGCCGCGCGAGCCGCGCTGCTTCTCGCTCCGCTTCGGTGTGGCACGGCCTTTTGCTGGGGTGTACCCCCGGCGAACAGCGGCGCCCGCATCTGGGGAGTCGGCGCCGTCGTCTGGTGAGTTGTTGTCGCTGCCACGTCCGGAGGATTTCACGGGCTTTAGGGTATTCGATTGAGTCGCGGGTACAAACTCCCCCTGGCGCTATCGGCACATAATGTGACACTGAAGTAGTGAAAACTCGCCTCAACATTGTGGTCGCGCCGGACAAGTTCGCTGGCACGATGACGGCGCTCGACGTTGCGAGGGCGATTGCCGACGCGTGGGCAACAGAGCGTCCTGGTGACAATGTTGTCATGTGTCCGCAAGCCGATGGTGGGCCCGGATTTGTCGAAGTTCTCGGCGCTTTGGGTGGATCCACGCACCACACTGATGTGTGCGGTCCGCTCGGCGAAACTGTTAGTGCCCAGTGGCTTATGGTCGACGATGTCGCGTACATCGAATCGGCGCAGGCCTGTGGGCTGCATCTCATCTCCACGCCAACGCCCGCCACGGCTTGGCAGTCTAAGACGTACGGCGTCGGCGAATTGATTCACGACGCACGGATCTTGGGGGCAAAAACCATCGTGGTCGGTTGCGGCGGCTCGGCGACAACCGATGGTGGGGTAGGCATGCTCGCGGCCTTGGGCGGATTGCCAGCTGCGGCAGCAGAATACGAACATATCGACTTGGTAGCTGCAACAGATGTGACGAATCCCTTGCTTGGAGCGAATGGCGCCGCCCGAGTTTTTGGTCCCCAAAAAGGCGCAGATCCAGCGACCGTTGCGCGGTTGGAACGGCGCCTCACCCTGCTAACGAATGAGTTGGAGAACTGGGGCTACTGCTCAAGTAAAGAGGGGAGTGGAGCGGGCGGCGGACTAGGTGCGGCGCTTTTAGCGATGGGTGCACACCGGTGCTCCGGAGCCGAACTAGTGGCGCGCAACACTGGCCTGGACGAGAGCCTCGCAGATGCTGACCTCATCATCACCGGTGAAGGTTCGTTCGACGAGCAATCTCTCAACGGGAAAGTCGTGTCTGTCGTGGCACGTAAAGCGAGCGAATGCGGTGTCCCAGCGATCGTGATCGCTGGACAGGTGTCGGTGGCACCTAAGCACTACAAGCAACTCGGTGTTCACGACGCGTACTCTGTGACATCCCACTGCGGATCGATTCGCAGTGCACTTGCACGGGGAGCGGAGGCTCTACATGAACTCACACGCCATATCGCACGCGGCTATATTTGACATAGTTGCCCCAATCTCTCAAGACAGGGAGACTAGGGGAATTATTCGATGAAGAGTACCGTTGAGACTAGCACCGGTATGTGCACGGCATTTTTGTCTGAGCTGAGGGAGAACGCATGACAGTGCAGAATGAAACCACCACCCAGGGCGCGCAGCTCACAGCAGCGGCCGCAGCGAAGGCTAAGGCTCTCCTGGAACAAGAAGGTCGCGACGACCTAGCGTTGCGAATCGCCGTCCAACCTGGTGGTTGCGCTGGGCTTCGCTACCAGCTTTTCTTTGACGACCGCGAGCTCGACGGTGACCACGTCAGTGATTTCGATGGTGTGAAGTTGGCAGTCGACCGTATGAGTGAGCCGTACCTGCACGGTGCGGTCATCGATTTCGTTGACACGATCGAAAAGCAGGGTTTCACTATCGACAACCCTCAAGCGACGGGTTCATGTGCCTGCGGAGACTCGTTTAACTGAGTCCGTACACACATTTCATTGTGGGGTGGCCTGGCTTTTGCCGGGTCACCCCACAGTGCGTACTGGCGGTATTGCGTGCGCGATTTTAAGGACCATCAGTATCTTCGCGGTACGGTAGTGCGTCGCACTTCTCATACTGGCGACACAACAAACTGAACGCGAAAGGGACATGCCGTGGCAATCGCCGTCAGCGGGTCAATTGCAACAGATCACCTCATGACTTTCCCAGGCACATTCGAGGAACAACTCGTTGCGGACAAGCTTTCGCAGATTTCGCTGAGCTTCTTGGTGGACGACCTCGTTGTGCGCAGAGGGGGAGTCGGGGGCAATATTGCGTTCGCCATCGGTGTGCTAGGTGGAAGTCCTGTTCTCGTAGGCGCAGCTGGTGTGGACTTTTCCGAGTACCGCGCATGGCTCGAGAACCACGGAGTCAACTGCGACGGAGTTCGTATCTCAGATACCGCACACACTGCGCGGTTTGTGTGCACGACGGATACTGCGATGGCGCAGATTGCCTCGTTCTACCCAGGCGCCATGAGTGAGTCTCGTGAAATTTCCGTGACGGAACTCGTGCAAAAGAATCCCGATATCGATATGGTGCTGATCGGTGCAAACGACCCTGAGGCGATGACCCGCCACACGCAAGAATGCCGCACATTGGGTCTGCCGTTTGCTGCAGACCCGTCTCAGCAGTTGGCGCGTGTTGACGGTGATACTGCGCGAGATCTTGTTACCGGTGCCCAGTACTTGTTTACCAACGAGTACGAGTGGGGCTTGTTGCGGCAGAAGACAGGAATGACTGCGGAGGATATCGCCGGCTTGGTTGATGTTCGGATCACGACTCTGGGTGCAGGGGGAGTAGGCATATTCCCCTCCGATGAAGCCCCCGTTCACGTTGATGTGGTCCCTGACCGTGGGCGCCTAGATCCGACAGGTGTCGGCGATGCGTTTCGCGCAGGGTTCCTAACGGGGCGCATGTCAAAGCTGAGTCACGAACGTTCCGCGCAACTTGGGTCCCTCGTCGCTGTGCTTGTGCTCGAAACATTAGGTACGCAGGAGTGGTCCTGGGATCGCGACGATGCCCTAAATCGGATTGGTGATGCGTACGGCGTTGATGCCGCGCGGGAGATTGGCGATATTTTGCCGGTATAGCGCGCATTGCGCTAGACGTGTGTTGCAGAGGGGCTGTGTGCCGAGGAGGCGCGCAGCCCCTCAGTTGCTTGGAAAAGCTGTGTGTAGTTCACAGCATTGTAGATAGCGCACTAATGAGTAGTGCGCTATCTAATTGGGCGCTACGATAGTGCGCATGGAAGAAAAGTCGGACCTACTCGCGCTCGATAGGCAAGTGTGCTTCGCTCTCGCTGTAGCAAACCGGGCAGTGCTGGCCGTCTATAGGCCCTTGCTCGAGCCAATGGGTCTCACACATCCGCAATACCTCGTCATGCTCGCCCTGTGGGAGCAGAATCCGCGTTCTGTTCGCAACATCGGCGCAGCACTCCAACTCGACTCCGCCACGCTGTCGCCACTCCTCAAACGGCTCGAAGCGGCAGGCCTGATCGTGCGGGAGCGCAGCCAACAGGACGAACGCAAACTCGAAGTTCGGCTCACCGAGTCCGGCAAGTCCCTGCGTAAACAGGCAGAAGCCATACCGCCAGCGGTGATGGCTCGACTAGGTGTAACAGAAGCCGAAATTACCGAACTGCACGACGTGCTCAGCAATATCAACGCCGCCGCGCTACGAGCCGGAGTACTAGACGCATGAAAACACTGCACAAAATAAAGAACCAACGAACTCGACCCGGCCCATTGCAATGGATTGGCTACAGTTTCGGCCGAACACTCCCACCCACAATGCAGGAGTGGGTGCGGAACGACCTCACCGGTAACAGGGCCGTTCCGCGACATCTCGTCCGAAGCCTGGTTCCGTTCATGCCCCTGTTTGCTCTGGGTTTCCTACTGCCCGGTCCATTTGTGCTGACCGGGTCAGTCGTACTTCTCGGCGTATTGCTGGCGTTGTTCTACTCAGCCGCTTACATGGAACCCAATCGCGCCCGACGACTCGAGCGCCACGGACTACCTGCCGACCTGCAGAATCCGAGAACCACAGCACGTATCAAGCGCGAAAAAGAGCGATACGAACAAACACATCGCACCCAGGTGAGATAAGCAAGCGGGTGAGGATCACACCCTCAGAGCTTAACCGGGTACTGATGATCCTCAATAGCTGGTTTGATCCGGTTCTCCACAAAAATGCCGTGCCACACCATGAACGTAATCAAAGTCCACAAGCGTCGACTATGGTCCGACACTCCAGTCCGGTGCTCTTCCAACATCTGGCTCACTGCGCCCAAATTCAGAATGTGATCAGTACCAGACTCCGCGATCTGAGTGCGTGACCACTCATACAACTCAGGTCCGCGCAGCCAATGACGAATCGGCACAGGGAAACCAAGCTTCGCGCGATGCAAAACGTGCCCCGGCACAATGCCTTCCAACGCCTGACGGAGCGCAAACTTCGTCGTCTCACGCGTCAGTTTTTGCTTAAACGGAAGCTTCTCAGCGACCGCGAAAACCTCAGGATCTAGGAATGGGACACGCAGTTCCAACGAGTTCGCCATCGTCATCTTGTCAGCCTTGACGAGAATGTCGCCTCTCAGCCACGTGAAAAGATCCACATGCTGCATCCGTGCCACAGGATCCCAACCCTCAGATTGCGCATAGATCGGCGCTGTGACATCCATGTGCGTCCATTCGGGCCTGAAATCTCGCAACACGGCGCGTAGATGGGCGTCCTGGAAGCTGCGCGCATTGCCGTAATAGCGCTCCTCAAGCGAGAGGGAACCGCGCTGTAGCAAACTCTTTCCACGCTTGCCCTCAGGAATCCGATCGGACAACCGGGCCGCAGCGCGTCGCATTCCTGGAGTCAAGGCTTCAAACGGCTTCAACGATAGGGGCTCGCGGTAGATGGTGTACCCACCGAACAGTTCGTCAGCACCCTCGCCTGACAACACGACTTTCACGTGTTTGCGGGCCTCGCGAGCGACGAAGTACAGCGGAATCAAAGCGGGATCTGCTACTGGATCGTCGAGGTACCAGACGATCTCGGGTATCGCGTTCGCAAACTCTTCGGGGCCTACGACTTTCACGACATGCCGGGCGCCTATTGCCTCCGCGGACTCTGCTGCAACATCAACTTCGGAATACCCTTCGCGCTGAAATCCCGTAGTGAAAGTTATGAGATCCGGATTATGCCGAATCGCCAAGGCCGCAATTGCCGTCGAATCAATTCCACCCGACAAAAACGAACCCACCGTCACATCGGCCCGCATATGTTTCGCTACAGAATCCTCAAGGGCGGCAGCAATCTCGTCGTACCGCTTTTGCGCCTCGTCCTTTCCCTTTTTGAATGGGACAACAGGAAACCGTGGCTTGAAATATCGAGTGATCTCTGGTGATCCGCCAGGACGCACCCACGCGTAGCACCCGGACTCAAGGCGCCGAATGCCTTTGTGCAGTGTTTCTGGTTCCGGAACGTACTGCAACACCAAGTAGTGTTCAGTGGCCCGAGGGTCAATATCTAGGTCAATTTTGAGTAAATCTGCCGCTTCCAGAAGGCTCTTTTTCTCGCTGCCAAACCCAAAACCGCCTTGGCCCTCCGCGTAGAAAAACGGTTTGATTCCAAACGGATCGCGTGCGATAAAAAGTTCGCGCTTCTCAGTATCCCAAACCGCGAATGCGAACATTCCACGAAGACGTTCCACAGCCTGAGGGCCCCAGTAGTGAAAAGCCGCGACAATCGTTTCACTGTCGCCTTCCGTATGAAATACAGCTCCATGGTCCCGCGCCAACTCTTCGCGCAACTCCAAGTAGTTGTAGATCTCGCCGTTAAACGTCAGTGCGTAGCGCTCAGAGTTACCCTCCGGGCCCCACCGCAACGGCTGGTGAGAGTGCGCGATATCGATAATGGACAAACGGTTAAATCCAAGAGCCAAATCTTCGTCATGCCACGTCCCGGCTTCGTCAGGGCCGCGGTGCCTCATGCAATGCAACGCCTCACCAAGTTGGGGTGCGATCACCGCAGCGTTCCGATCGGGCGTCAAGATTCCTAGGAGGCCACACACAGCGCTCAGCACCTCTATTCGCGGTAGTCAGGCGGCCCACAACGGGTCACCTACAGGCAGGGGAAACACTTCCGATAGGGAGTATGCCGCATATTTCTTCGTCCCATGGGGAGACCCGATAGTGCCGGCTGCAAACGCGTGGTCTACGCTGCGTAGTATTCAGACTCAAGACTTTAGATAATCGAGTCTGCACCAAGTGTGGCAACCAGGAAGGCGTGAACGTGGCACACGGTAGTCGGCGTCGAATTGCGCGGCGGACTGGGCTAGCGGCGACTCTCGGTATCGCTGCCGTGCTCCTTTCGGGCTGCTCCATTGACAATGCGGTCCTTCGTTTCGGCTGGCCATCAGGGGTTACCCCTCAGGCTCAGATGATGCGCGAATTGTGGACCTGGTCGGTGGTCGCTGCTCTCATCATGGGTGTAATCGTGTGGGGCCTTACCTTCTGGACGGTGATCTTTCACCGCAAGAAGAAGGGCGACCCAGATTTCCCCCGACAAACGGGATACAACGTCCCGCTAGAACTGCTCTACACCGCAGTTCCCTTCGTCATTATCGCTGTGCTGTTCTACTTCACAGTGGTCGTACAGAACTTTGTGAACGACAAAGAACATGGCGAGGCCGACGTCGTAGTTGACGTCACTGCGTACCAATGGAACTGGAAGTTCGGCTACCGCACCATAGACATGGGTGATGGAACGCCGTTCTACGACGGATCCGATCCGGATGGTGGCCCACAGGTCGTCGACCCCAACGATGACGACGAATTTGGCCCAATCCACGGCAAGCGCCGAGGAGATCTGTCATACCTCGAGTACAACACCATTGAGACTCTCGGTTCGAGCGAAGAGATTCCGGTCCTCGTGCTTCCCACGAACCGTCGAATTGAGTTCGTACTTGCCTCCTCAGACGTCGTCCACTCGTTCTGGGTGCCTGAATTCCTGTTCAAGCGTGACGTCTTGCCGAACCCGGCAGAGAACCACTCTGACTTCTCTTTCCAGATCAGTGAAATCGAACGCGAAGGCGCATTCGTTGGCCGCTGTGCGGAGATGTGCGGCACCTACCACGCGATGATGAACTTCGAAGTTCGCGCAGTGAGTCCTGAACGGTTCGCTGAATACATCGAACTGCGCAAGCCCACAGTTGATGGTGGGCAAGGACTGTCGAATGCGGAAGCTCTCGAGGCAATCGGTGAATCACCAGTTTCCGTCACCACCGTGCCTTTCGAGACACGGCGTGAAGCGCAAACTGCCATCCCTTTCCGGTCCGGTAACTGAGGAAGCCCTGAACATGAACAAGGACGTGTGCTGACATGAAAATCGAAGCGAAGCTCTTTGAGCTGCTCACGGTGTTCTTCGTGCTGGTGGGCATTCTGTACGGTGTTTTCACCTTCTACTCGCGTGCCGGATTTGAATGGGTTGGTGTCACTGGCATCGCTCTTTCCGCAGGTCTGACATTGATTGTCGGAACGTACTTCCGGTTTGTAGCTAGGCGCATTGACACCCGTCCGGAAGATTATGACGAAGCCGACATCGAAGACGGCGCGGGCGACTTGGGATTCTTCAGCCCCGGTAGCTACTGGCCGTTTGTTGTGGCTCTCACCGCAGCACTCGCCGGTCTTGCCGTTGCCTTCTTCTACTACTGGCTCATCGCAGTCGCAGTAGTCGCTGTGCTCGTCGCCTCGGCCGGTTTGGTATTCGAGTACCACATGGGACCAGAAAAGCACTGAGAAAGCGATTCAGCGCCAATTAGCTTGTGATTGCGGCGCCGTAGACCTCCCCGGTCATACGGCGCCGCATTTCGCATTTCAGGGGAGCTAGGGGAGCGCATGACTGGAACAGCCCCCAGTCGCCGTGCCCCCACTCGGTGTCGATAGCCCCAATCTCAGCAAAGGCCATGCGGACACTAAAGGGTGTTGGTTCATCCGCTAAGGCCTCTCTGAAGCCTTCTAGCGCCCTTAGGCCGCGTTACACAGAGGTGCTGCCTACGGAGATATGGCACGACTGATGCCTAGGCTGATCGGGCATGTGTGAGGATTCGGCGACACGGAACCCAAGACAAGGCATTGACTGCTGTTCATGACCAGATTGGGCGTCCACATGTGCAGAGAAATGCATCGCCCAACGCAGTGTTTTCGATGCATTCTTCTGCACAACCGAAACAGACGAGCCGACTAGTCCGACGCAACCACAGGTACGGCGGGGCGCGATTGTCTTGATCCAGAATTCACGCCAAGCGTGACCGCATGGTGCGCAGCGCACCCCACACCGCTACGCGCCTACCACCACCGCACACGCATCCTCACCAATGGCACCTACGAACGTCGGTCAACACGACCACTCCACTGCCGCCGTGGGAGCTGTCCCCACACAGGGAGGGCGTAGCCAGCTTCCTGCCCGGCACGATGCCAGTGCGCATCAGGCCGACCGCCGACCGGGCAGGCGGAACCTGTGTTGCTGGCAGGGAAGTCGATGTTGGCCGTGAGTCCAGGGCGCAGAAAGCCACAGCGCTACGCGATGGTCCATCTGTATCTTGATCCCCGTATCGCTTGTCAGGGCGGCTCTCACTGGTTGTTTAACTAGCGAGAATATGTACCAGATCTACGTAGACAGCACGCATCGTCACCAGGCCAAGAAAGGCATAGTGCCGACTCCGCGGACGTAGGAGATCTGAGCGATGTGCCCACCGCTTGGGCTCGTATGTACGTGAGCGCAGATAGGTGACATGACGAAGGCACATCGTCGCCCACTGCTTCGACTAGTGATTCGGAGGAGGAAGCACAAAAAAGCCCCAGCCGTGAAATTCTCTACCGAGCCACTGTGTTCGCTGTTTCGCGCCCTCGCAGCCTCCGTTCACACTAACCAGATGGTCGATCGAGAGTATCGGGAGCGACTTGTGCCGCCCCAACTCGCGCAAGTGCAAGATCTTGTTCGCCAGATGGCGCGAGTGACCCACCCCGAGTCACGCGAATGCTTTTGGCCCTGATCGTCTACCGGTGGTTCATGCGATTACCGCAGCTCCGCGGTGCTTGACGCTCAAACCACCTGCGCACCATCACGGCATTCGATCCGCAGGGATATTGCACCCCACTGATTGTGAACCCACGAGGGTTTGGCCAGGACAAAAAATTTGGGGTCCTGGACAATTAAGTCCAGGACCCCAAGTTCACGGTGCGGCAGGCTTAGTGGCCCTTGCCGTCGTTTTCGATGTTCTTTTGTTGCAGTTCACGGAGCGCGCGTTCATGCCTGATGTGAGCTTCGTGTTCCGCTTCGGTGAGCAACTGGTGCTCGTCTTCCGGATCTGCAGTCATCAGACTGCCTGTGCCGGGTGCGCCTGCGGCACCTAGTTGGTTCATTCGCTTTGGTATCGCGGCACCTTGGTAGGGAAGTGGGATCGGGTGGCCGTGCTCATCAACTGGTCCGAGCGGCTGGTGCAGCTCGATGTATTCGCCGTGTGGAAGGCGTGTGATGATGCCTGTTTCGATCCCGTGCTCGAGAACCTTGCGGTCGGAGCGTTGAAGTCCAAGGCAGAACCGGTAGGTGATGACGTAGACCAGCGGCGGTAGCACGATCATGCCGATACGTCCGAGCCATGTTGTTGCGTTCAGCGAGATGTTGAACTTCAACGCGATGATGTCGTTCATCGCCATCAAGTAGAGAACGATGTAGAAGGCGATGGCCATTGCACCGAGTGAGGTACGGACCGGTACGTCGCGTGGACGCTGCAGGATGTTGTGGTGGACGTTGTCTTTGGTCAGCTTCGCTTCGATGAACGGGTATGTGAAGAGCAGCATGAAGATAACGCCGAGAATAACTGCCACACCGACTACCGACGGGATCATGTAGTTGCCGATGTAGATGTCCCACGCGGGCCAGATTCGAGCCATGCCTTCCGTGAAGAACATGTAGAAGTCGGGCTGCGATCCTGCTGAGATTTGCGATGGATTGTATGGACCGAGGTTCCACACTGCGTTGATCTGTAGCAGACCACCCATAAGGGCGAGGATGCCGAAGATGATGCCGAAGAATCCGCCTGCCTTCACACCGAAGACGGGGAGCACTCGGACGCCGACGACATTGTTTTCTGTGCGGCCTGGTCCAGGGAACTGGGTGTGCTTCTGGTACCACACGAGTGCAAGGTGTGCGGCGATCAGCGCGAGCAGAATTCCGGGGATGAGCAGAATATGAGCCACGTATGCACGAGGAATGATCAGCTCACCGGGGAAGTCCCCGCCGAAGACGAACCAGTGGATCCAGGTCCCGACCACCGGCAGCGACAACATGATCGCGGAAGTGATGCGGAGGCCTGTGCCCGAAAGTAGATCGTCAGGGAGGGTGTAGCCGAGGAAGCCTTCAGCAATGGTCAGAACGAAGATCATTGAGCCGATAACCCAGTTAGCTTCGCGTGGTTTGCGGAAAGCACCCGTGAAGAAGACACGCAAGAGGTGCAGGATGATCGATGCTGCGAACAGCAAAGCCGCCCAGTGGTGAAGCTGGCGAACAAACAAGCCGCCGCGAACTTCGAAGGAGATGTCCAGCGTGGTTGCGTAGGCCTTCGACATTTCGACGCCGCGCATAGGTTGGTAGACACCCTCATAGGCGATGTGTGCCATCGAAGGGTCGAAGAACAGTGTGAGGTACACACCAGTGAGCAGCAGGATGATGAAGCTGTAGAGCGCTACTTCACCGAGCAGGAATGACCAGTGTGTGGGGAACACCTTGTTCATCTGACGGCGCATGCCTGCCGCCATCCGGTACCGCTGGTCCATATTGACCGCGGCTCTGGTGGCTTCCCCGTTGGCGCGATCTTGGATCGCTTGACTCATGCTCATGACTGGCGCTCCCTGTAATTAGGCCGTTCCCAGAAGGCAGGGCCGAGCGGTTCGATAAAGTCGCCCCGGGCAACCAGGTAGCCCTCTTCGTTCACTGCCAGTGGAAGCTGTGGAAGCGCGCGGGTAGCAGGACCGAACACCGGCCTTGCGTACTGCAGCACGTCGAACTGCGACTGGTGGCAGGGGCAGAGGAGTCGCTGAGTTTGCTGTTCGTAGAGTGAGGTGGGGCAAGCAAGGTGGGTACAGATCTTCGAGAATGCGAAGAAGTTCCCGTAGTTGAAGTCTTCCTGGCCTTGGCGTTTGGTAACTCGCGCCGCGTCAGAAGAGCGTAGGTGAATCAACATAACGGGGGAGTACTCGTGGCGGAAGGACTTCAACAACTTGTAGCTGTCATTTCGCCACGATTCCTTGAACGGAAAGACTGTTTCCATACCGCCGGCGTCAATGTCTTCGGGCCGCACGAGAGCGATGTCGTCGATACGCCCTGTGTCGCGTCGAAGGTAGATAGTTTCACCCTCATACGACGGGGTCCAAAGTGACGTCCATAGTGGTGAGTTATCACCTTCGGCCCATGGATTCTTCACCATGCCGCCCGCAAGTGCGATGGGCGATGCGATGGCAAATGTGCCCACACCGAAAGCTGCCGACCATTTGATCATGCTTCGGCGACCGATGGTGGATGTGTCGTATGCGTCCCTGAGAAGCGCGACTGTGGTCTTTTGGTCCACTGCGTCGGAAGGACCGTCGTGGCGCTGCTGTACGGCAATCTCTTCGGGGATCATCTTCTTTGCGATCAAGACCGCGCCGATACCGATGCTGAGGATTGCGAGACCGAAGGTCAAGCCGTAAAGCGGGGTAGCCCAGTTGTAGAGGTTGTAGCCCTCTTCGCCTGGCATGCGGTATTCCCATGGCCAAAATAGGAAGACACCGAGAAACGCGAGGCCAGAGACGCCGGACAGTGCAAACCAAAATGAGATTTGGCGTGCAGCGCGCTTTTCAGCCTTGGTGCCCTTCTCAGGCCACCGATTGCGGCGGAAAATAATGTCGACGTCGTCGAGTTTGGCACCGAGTTCGGCGAGTTGTTCCTGGCTCATACTGGCCAGTTCTTCCTCCGAGGGGTTGCGGTTTACCCCGGGGGTGTTCCGGTCAGCGTTACTCATGACCTAGCTCCGATCCACAGTGTGGCGCCGATGACCACTGAGATTCCAAGTACCCACATCGTCATGCCTTCTGAGACGGGCCCAAATCCGCCGAGGCCGTAGCCGCCTGGGTTTCGAGGCTCGTTTACCGCTTTGACGTAGGCGATGATGTCGCGCTTGTCTTCGGGTGACAGTTGGCGGTCGGAGAACTTTGGCATGTTCTGTGGGCCGACAAGCATTGCGGTGTAGATGTCAGGCTCGGGGACACCGGTGAGTTCAGGAGCCCACTTGCCGGAGGATAGTGCGCCGCCCTGGCCTGTGAAGTTGTGGCAAGATGCGCAGTTCTGTCGCCAAAGCTCGCCACCACGTGCGGGGTCATTACCGCGCAGTGATGCGGTCGCGACAGTGCCGTCGGCGTCGCGCGGTGTAACTGGGCCGCCACCGTTGGACTGAATGTACGCACCGAGGGCGTCAATTTGGCGCGCCTCGAATTTTGGTTCCTTGCGGATTGCCTGTGCTTCGTTGCGCATCGCTGGCATGCGGCCGGACGCCACCTGGAAGTAGACAGATGCCTCGCCTACACCGATGAGGCTAGGTCCGCGGTCTGCCACACCTTGGAGGTTGACGCCGTGGCAAGTGATGCAGGACGTGTCGTAGAGCTGCTTGCCTTCACGAATGAGGGCGGCGCTGTCGTCACTAGCTGTGGCGATGTGCCCTTGAGGAGTAACGGCGGTGGCGAGAACGCCTGCGCCTGCGAGCCCCATGAGGAGCATCGCCGCTCCGGTAGCACGACGGCGCAGCTTGCGCGCGCGACGCTGTTGCCGCGGCGACTTGCCGGTCGACGTAGTCGGTTCGGCTGAGCCTCCGCCGTTGTTTTCGGCTGTGGGTGGTGGAGATGAGCTCATCGAGATCCCTTTGGTGATGGGGGACGGGCTGGACGGGGCTAACGTTGTGGGATGCCTATTGGATGAAGTAAATCGTGGCGAACAGGGCGATCCACACAATGTCGACGAAGTGCCAGTAGTACGACACTACGATCGCGGCGGTTGCTTGAGCGGGCGTAAATTTACTCATCTTTGTCCGCGCAATGATGTACAGGAAGGCGATAAGGCCACCAATCACGTGCAGGCCGTGGAAGCCGGTGGCCATAAAGAACACCGATCCGTAGACACTGCTCGAGATCGTGGTGCCTTCGTGCACCAATTCGTAGTATTCGTAGCCCTGGCCAATGACGAAGAACAGGCCCATGAGGAAGCTGATGTAGTACCACTTCCGGAGGCCAAATACGTCGCCCCGTTCTGCGGCGAAAACACCGAGCTGGCAGGTGAACGATGACGCCACCAGCACGACTGTAATCATCAATGCAAACGGAATATTGAGATGGGTTGGCGGGGGCGGCCATTCCGTGGCCTGCGCGCGCGACACGAAGTACATCGCGAACAGACCGGCGAAGAACATGAGCTCGCTGGACAGCCACACAATGGTTCCTACGCTGACCATGTTTGGGCGGTTCAGCGAGTGCACACGTTGTGTGATTGCCGTTCCTGAGTTCCCTACTGCGCTCGTCACACTTGGAAGTATGACGGCTCGTCGTATTAAACATGCAAGCGGGTCCGGAATTAGGGTCCTCCCGAAACTATTTTCCCAGCTCGTGGACTTCTGAGGGTGTCCAGTTCGTGATTTGGTGGCGCTCGTGACTGAGATTTGTGCGTCAAGAGCGATGTGCGGTGTAAACCTGTGGAGCAGAAGAATCCAGGAGGAGTGGCACCACAATGTTCAAAGCGATGGGTCGGTGGTTCCGCCGCCGAAAGTCCGTACCGGACCTTGATCCAAATCGGAAGGATCTGGTTGTCGTTGCCGAAAATTTTGATGTGGCAGCATCTCCGTCCGCGGTGCTAGAGAGAGCTGAGGCGTGGCGACGTACGGAGGTGGCGCTGATCCAGCACGTCATGGTGTTGTCACAAAGTGCCGTGGACGAGGTGGCTGCCATCGTGTCGATCGACGGCTACGCGCTGTCTCGCAGTGCGGAGGGTCTGCCGCCCGAGGCAGTGGTGTTCCAACGCGTTCAGGTCGTGTCAGGTTTGAGTTGTGCGCAGGAAAATTCACGAATGGCCAGTGTCGCTTCTCGTTGCGGCGGCGATGTGTTGGGTTGGCGTGTTTTGCAACCTATGGCGACCTAGCTGTGGCGAGTGCACTGTCTCGAGGGTGTAGCGCACTATGATGTCGAAAAACGGGTGTTGACATTGCGACGTGAGGGATTTTCATCGTGACTCTGGGGACTGTCGAACTTTCCTGGCCAAGTGTGCTCGGGGCGCTAACGGACCGACAGGATCTTCCCTCGGAAGCGACCGAGTGGGCGATGAACGAGATCATGTCGGATAGCGCAACGTCAGCTCAGATCGCTGCATTTGGCGTAGCTCTGAAGATGAAGGGGCCGACACCTGCCGAATTGCGGGGGCTTGCGGACGGGATGTTGAGCCATGCGCAATTGGTGCCAGGGTGCTCGGACGCCGTCGACATCGTTGGTACAGGTGGGGACAAGTCGCACACTGTGAACATTTCGACCATGTCATCGATAGTGGTCGCAGCGGCGGGTGTGAAGGTCGTTAAGCATGGCAACCGCGCAGCGTCGTCGCGTAGTGGCGGCGCGGACGTCCTCGAAGCGTTGGGAGTGAAAATCACGTTGGGCCCTGATGCGGTCGCACGCAGTGTGCAGGACGTCGGCATCGGGTTCTGTTTCGCACCGGTTTTCCATCCGGCCTTTCGGTTCGTTGCCGGGCCGCGGAAAGAAATTGGAATCCCTACGGTCTTCAATGTCTTGGGGCCACTGACCAACCCCGCGCAACCTCGAGCAGGTTTGGTCGGATGTGCGTTTCCAACTCTGATGCCAGTGATTGCCGGTGTGCTCGCTGAGCGGGGAAACTCAGCACTAGTCGTGCGCGGAGACGACGGCCTCGATGAAATTACGACATCGACAACATCCACTGTGTATGTGGTGTCGGAGGGCGAAGTCACAATTCAGGTGTTTGACCCCACAAAGCTTGGCATTCCGACGTCCGACTTGGGTGCACTGCGAGGTGGCGACGCAGACGAGAACGCGAAGATTGCACACGCTTTTCTGGATGGTGAAAAGTCGCCGGTTCGCGATGCTGTGCTGCTGAACTCTGCCGCGGCAATTGCTGCCTCTAAGGGCGTCACCGGAGACATCCACGATGCAATCGCAGAGTCGATGGAGCAAGCCACGAAGGCGGTTGATTCTGGTGCAGCAGCAAAGCTCCTGAGCGCGTGGGCAGACTGGACCCAACAAAACTGAGGCGGCAGCGCGTTGGCCGTTTATTCGCCGAGCGAAAATCCGGCTTCGACGTCGCTGCGTGCGTACATCTTGAAGGCTATTTGTGTGTTCGTGGACTTCACGCCGGGAACCTTAGTGATGCGCTCGGTTACGACATGCGAAATTTCTTCGTGAGTGCGGACCCTGAGAATGGCGATCAGATCTATGTCGCCTGCGCATGAGTAGACTTCGGCCACTCCGGGGACGTCCGCGACAGCCTGCGCTGTCTCAGGGATTGTGTGCGCCTCGGTATGGATGAGAACAATTGCGTTGATCATGGCCCGACAGTAACCCGTGACGATCGTGGTGGATACACGACACCCGGCATAAGTTTCGGGGCGCTCGCCCGCGGCATCTGAGCAAGTGTTGTTTTGTCGATACGTGCGCCGTCCTGCGCCTGCTTAAACCAGCTGAGGTGCTTCGTAGCGCTGTGGGCGGGTTCTGAGTATCCGGGGCTAGCGTGAACGATTCGAACTCCTGGTTCGTCAAGCCAGCGGATGATGAGATAGATCTCTTCAGGGTGCACGCCGGCCAGTGGTGTTTCCGTCGGTATTACTGATTCGGCCGTCGCGACGAGGCTGTCAGCGAGCGCCCGTGCTGATGTTCCTTTTCGCGCTACGCCGGATGCGGCGAGGGTGCCATAGCGGATCACAGCTAGCTCCCAGCCCCCGTGCCCGTCCGGCTTTCCGACTACCAACTCTGACATTGCGGCGAGGGCCCGTGCCCTTTGTGACTTATGTAGTGCAACCCCAAGTTGGGAAAGTTTGTCGCGCATACGTGCGGCGGATTCGAACCGTTCTTGTGACGCAAGAGTGTGAACTGAGTTTTGAAGGCGCTCAAGTGGTGTGCAGTCGAATCCGGTGAGAACATTTAGCGTGTGCTCGACGAGTGCCCTGTATGCGTCGGTATCTAGCTCGCCATGCTGCGCCGCCGCGCACGGTGCTGGTGAGTGTGAGAGGCAGTCGGGAGAGTGCGTCCCCTGGGCGGGGATTCGGTGGAGGCACGTGCGGAGCCCGGTCGCCTCGGCAAGCGTCCGCGCGTTTTCAAGCGCGATCGACCGCCGCGAGAACGGGCCGAATGAGTTGGTTGTCGCACGATGGCTGATGGTGAAGCGGGGGAAGGCTTCGTCGGTGAGGTTGATCCACCAACTTCGCTGGGGCCATTTTGACCGTTTGTTATATGCCGGTTCGGTAGCCGCTATGAGTCGGAGTTCCCGCACGCCAGCCTCCAGGCTGTGCGCGCACGTGATGTGGTCGACGCGCTCGGCAATGTTGACCATTTCGCGTATTGATTTGCGGGTTTCTGAGCCGGTGAAGTAGGAGCGAACTCGGCTGCTCAAGTTTGTGGCTTTACCGACGTACAAGATCTCTTCTGATGGGCCACGAAACATGTACACGCCGGGGCCGTCGGGTAGTGAATCGGCTAGTGACCGTTTGACTCGCACTGCTGTCGGAATGTTGGGCATGTACGCGTTGAGTTCAGAGAGAGTGTGGATTCCTTGGTTGCCGATGCGTTCCAACAGGGCGTGAAAGACGTCCACTGTCGCGCGGGCATCATCGAGCGCCCGGTGGGTTGGTGTGTGGGGGATGCGAAACAGCAAAGCAAGTTTTGACAACTTCACGGAGGGCGCTTCATCTTTTGTGAGCACTCGGCGTGCGAGTTTTACGGTGCATAAAGGCGCCGGAAATGGCCAGGCAAAGTCCAATCGTTGTGCAGAGGCCTTGAGAAACCCAACGTCAAACCCAGCGTTGTGGGCTATCAGCGTTGATGATTGTGCGAACTCGAAGAAGGCGGGGAGCACTTCGTTGATCGTGGGTGCTTTCGACACCATTGTTGTGGTGATGCCTGTCAGCTGAACGATGTAGGCAGGAATGCTCTGCTCAGGGTTCACGAGGGTGGCGAACTCTCCAATTACTTCGCCGCCTCGTATTTTCACCGCGCCGATCTCCGTGATCCGGTCGTTTTGTGCACTTCCGCCGGTTGTTTCGAGGTCTACGACCACAAACGTCGTGCAACTGAGATTCGCGTCTAAGTCCTCAAACTGGAGTTGAGCGCCAGGCGGTGGTGACATCACAGCCAAAGAATATGCTCGGGCACTGACAGCTTTGCTGATTGTGCAGTCACTTGGAGGGTTGCGATGCTTTGCCGACGCCGATGAATGGGCCAGGACCAGCCGCCTAATCTCGCGATAACGCGCATTAGGTAAGCAGGGAACACTTTTGAGACAAGCATCACAAAATGTTTATTTTGTGACCGATTGCGCTGTTACGGGAGGGGTGATTTTGTATCCGATTGGCTATGTACCCAAAGTCACCGCACCGCTCGAACAGTCGTTATCCGTAGTCGGCGGCAATTCATCCCAGGAATGCGCTGCGCCAAGTGGGGCGTCCGCGAGTCTGAGACGCGACTCGCCGAAGCGGTGATGTGAAGTTCGGCCAACCTGCACAAGAAGTACCCACTGAACTGGGCTTTGAGCAGGTACATGTAGGCGCGTGTCGCGTTACAGGATTTGGTAGTGATCTGTATCACACAAGGCGCGCGTGGGTGAGGTCATGGACTCGGCTGAGTCCTTTTCGTAATCTTTTCGAGACATTGCGGAGTCTTTGCCGACCCGACCGGGATGGCGCCGCAACGCAACCGCCTAATCGCACCGCTTTCATTTCTGTGCGAGCCGGGGACCCACCGTGAACTTTTGGGGTGAATCACGCGCTGACCACCAATCAGCGTGCGTAGGGCAGCTTCCAAGCCCGAACCCGTCAGCTAACTCGGTCGGCGGTACATGGAAGAAACGGAGAACTCAGAACTATGGCCACCACGTCGCGTAGTAAGCGGACCGTACGTAATGCAATCGCAGCCGGACTGATCTCGGTCGGTGCTGTTGCACTTCCCGCCGCACCCGCTATGGCAGCGCCTGTGACCATTCCAGGAATCGGAACTTTCGACGTTCCAGATCACCTTGCAATCCCAACAAACTTCGACGTTCCTGTATTCGAACTTCCGCAGGTTCCGAACTTGCCGCAAATCAACACCGGCAGCGCCGATCCTCAGTTCATTGCAGCCCCGTTCTCACGTGGCAACCAGGTTGCTGACATCGCACTGAGCAAGGTGGGCTCGCCTTACGTCTGGGGAGCCACCGGCCCAAATGCTTTTGACTGCTCCGGGCTCGTTCAGTGGGCTCACGGTCAGGCTGGAATTAGCGTTCCACGCACAAGCCAGGCCCAGGTCGGCAGTGGTACTCCTGTTGCTTACAACAACTTGCAACGAGGTGACGTAGTCGCGTTCTACAGTGGAGCTTCACACGTTGGCATCTACATCGGCAACGGTCAGGTCGTCCACGCTCTGAACTCGTCGCAACCTGTGCGCGTTGACTCAATCGGGATGATGCCGTTCCATAGCGCGCGTCGTTACGCCTGATCGTCAGACTGCAGTTTTTGCGCAGCTAATGCGCAGTAATGTGGGGCCGAACCGGAAACTGGTTCGGCCCCACATTGCGTTTGCAGATGTCGAGTGGACAGCCCAAATCCTATTCCGTAATCTAATCGAGACATTTGTCGATCAACGGGGTCGATGGCGTCCAGCTGAGACTCGTGTGATCGGGTAAGCGTGCACTAAGTTCTCAGCTAGTGCACGCGGTGCCTTGCGGCATGAATGCACCGTGTGCGACCAAACTTTGGGGGAGGAAACCGTGCGTTTGCCTTTGCTTTCGCAACGTTCTCGGGCACCGCATTTTCAGGCCCCGCATATCCAGGCAAACAGCCCGCAACGGTTTGCTGCAGTGCTCTGCACCATCGCTTTGAGTGCAGTTCTCGTCACGGCACCCCACATAGGGAACCCCCCGAGTGCGGCCGCCCACCCTGATATCACCAACGCAACCGAAGCGTTGCAGCGATTGACTGAGCTAAGCCGAGATGCAACTCGGGCCAACGACCAAGTGCTCACTGCCGAGATTAGGCTCGAAGAACTCCACAATCAGCTTGGCGAGGCAGAAGAACGGCAACACGAGCTTGGTCGTGCGGCAAGCGAGGCGCGCGACCGTATTGCCGAACTCCAAGAGATTGTCGATAAGTTCACGGCCGCAAATTACCGCGGTGTTCGGGTGGACCCCATTTATGCGCTGCTGACAAGTGACTCCCCACAAACCCTGATTACACAGCTGTCCGCACTTGAAATCATCTCCCGGGACACGGGGGAGCGCATTAAGGACTTTGAGTCAGCGCGGGCAACATACGAGACGGCAGAACGGCTTGCCCGAGAGTCAGCTGAGCGCTTCCTCCAACTCACGCGCGACGCTCAGGCCCAGCACGCGACGCTTCAAAGCCGACAGTCGGTGCTGCAAGGCCAGATCGAAGAAATCAAAGCGCTTTATGAGACGCTGAGCGAGGAAGAGCGTGAGCGGTGGATCGGCGCCATAATTCCACCGGGATTCGACCCTGACCTTGTTCGAGGATCTGGTGTAGGCGCCGAAATCGTACGGGCGGCGCTCAGCAGAATTGGCACTCCATACGTTTGGGGGGCGACTGGTCCAAACGAGTTTGATTGCTCTGGACTGGTTATGTGGGCTCACAACCAGCTAGGTCGAAGCGTTCCTCGTACAAGCCAAATGCAGGCTCAAGGCGGTATGCCGGTGCGCCCCGCCGAAATTCAGCCAGGCGACGTGGTGGTGTACTACGCCGATGCTTCACACGTGGGTCTATATATCGGCAACGGTCAGATTGTTCACGCATCCACATTTGGTGTTCCCGTTAAGGTTGACCCGGTGAACAACGCACCAATTCACGCGATTCGACGCTACTAGATCGTGAGCGCTGCAGTTCGACTGGTTTTTGTGGCAATCATTGCCTTCACACTTGCTGCATGCGCTCAGCCTGCGCACCCACCAGATCATGCGGAAACGACCGCTCCGGCCACTGTGTCGAATGCGGATCCTAAAGTTGCTGAAGTGCAAGGCGTGCTTGATTCGTTTGCCCAAGCGCAGCACGCGGGCGATACAGACGCCTTGGAAAAGTTGATTCATCCGAACGCAGACGAAAGTTTTGTTCGCCGTGAAATCCAGCGCTCGGTTTCGCTGGCATCGGCACCCATTGTGTCCTGGTCGTACTATCTGGCTGACGGCCCGGAACAGTTCCTCTCGACCGACGCGATCCAGCACCTCAATGCCAGAGACGTGTGGGCGCCAGAAATTCGGACCCGGTACGCCTATGACAATGAGGTCGGGCACGCAGATCGCCCCGCGACACTATTCCTGGCACTACACGGCGACACGTGGCTGATCGCTGGGGACACCGATGAACATGCTCAATCGATGGGCGTACCCCGTAAACAATGGTCGGGGCCATGGGATTTCGATGTACTTTCCTCGCAAACAAAGGATTCACAGGGCATTCGGTTCGTTCTTGTGGCACCCGCCGACATGGATGAACGCTTGGCAGAGATTGCAGAATCGCTGCCGACGGTAGCTTCAGAAGCTGATGGCTTTTGGGAAACCCCGTGGGCTGATGAGGTGGTAATCGTCCTTGCGACAGACTCCGCGCAGCTAGCTGCATTGGCGGGCGGGTTCGGCAATGATGGTGACGACGGAAATCATAAAGGCGGCAATATCGCTGCTGTCGCCATAGCGAATCCGGCAACGAGCGCAAGCCCGGCCGACGGGCAGCGTGTCATTATCAATACACAGGTATTCGACACCCTAAGTGCGGATCAACGTCAAGCGACTCTCAAGCACGAGCTCACCCACGTCATCACCCGGTCCCGAACAGCACCTTCGACACCCCTGTGGCTCAAAGAGGGCACCGCAGATTTTGTGGGCCGAACGGGAACGAGCATCGAATTGTTCGATGGCGCACCCAACGCTGTGAGAATGGTTCGGCAATTCGGACCGCCGGATTCGTTGCCCCGCGACGATCATTTTCATGCGGATACACAATCGACAGTTCTCGCATATGAACTCTCGTGGTCGTTCGCGCTGTTCATTGCCGACGAGTTTGGACCATCAGCAGTACGTGAGACGTATTTCGCTATTGCCGAAACAGGGGGAGGCAACGAAGCGATCGACCGCGGGCTTCGCGAAGCGCTGGGCATCGGTTACGCGGAAGCACTGACCCGGTGGTCGATGTGGTGGGCAAACAATATTGAGTAGCTGACACGCCGCGCGGCAGCCGGTGCCAAGCGATAAATGGGACCTTGGTGTGTGGATAGCTGAAGAAACCAATACGGTATGGGCATGCGTCGCACACTTTTGGTGACCAATGATTTCCCGCCGCGCCCCGGCGGAATCCAGTCATACATCCATACGTTGGCCTCTTTGGTCCCCCCTGACGATCTTGTCGTCTACGCCCCGAAATGGCGCGGAGACACACATACCCGTTTTGATTCAGAACAGCCGTTCGAGGTGGTGCGCCACCCAACTACCCTGATGGTTCCCTCGCCAGGTGTTCTGAAAAGGGCACGAGAGATTGTGCGTGATCGAAACTGTTCAGCGGTGTGGTTTGGTGCAGCAGCGCCACTTGCGTTGATGACGCCCTTCCTTCGCCGTTCGGGGGTGGAGCGAGCAGTTGCCTGCACACATGGACACGAGGTCGGCTGGTCCATGCTTCCGGTGTCGCGGCAATCACTGCGCGTCATTGGCGAAACCGCGGACGTTATCACCTATGTCAGCAAGTACACGCGTGGACGGTTTGCTTCAGCATTTGGCGCGAATGCGGCGCTAGAGCATGTTCCTCCGGGGGTCGACACAAACGTCTTCCGCCCGGACAGTGCTGCGCGGGAGTCGTTGCGTGCCCGTTACCGTCTAGGCGAGCGTCCCACGATTGTGTGTCTATCTCGGTTGGTTCCGCGGAAGGGGCAGGACATGCTGATCCGCGCACTGAGTGGAATCCGGAGCCACATCGACGGTGCGGCGCTTGTCATTGTCGGGGGAGGCCCTTACGGTCAGCAGCTCCGAAAGTTGGCACGAGAATGCGGCGTTGAGGACGATGTGATTTTCACTGGATCGGTTCCTTCAGACGAGCTTGCGGCGCATCACGCTATGGCTGACGTGTTTGCGATGCCGTGTCGAACTAGGGGAGCAGGACTGGATGTCGAAGGCCTCGGGATCGTCTTCTTGGAGGCTTCGGCCTCGGGGGTGCCCGTGGTTGCGGGCCGTTCCGGTGGTGCGCCGGAAACAGTTCTGGACCACGAAACTGGCCATGTTGTAGACGGACGTTCAGTTGCTGAAATTACCGAAGCGATCACCGCTGTCCTCAGTGACCTTGACCGGGCTCGAATGATGGGGAAAGCCGGACGCGAATGGGTGACACAGAATTGGCAGTGGGGCACGATGGCTCGGAGACTGCAGACTTTTATTGACGGTTAACGAGACGAAAATGGCCCCACCCGCTGGTTCGCGGGTGGGGCCATTCAAGTTTGGTGCTACTTGAGCCTGATACTACTTCGTGTATAGGCCTTCGATTTCGTCGGCGAACTTCTGCGCAACGACGTTCCGCTTGAGTTTCATCGACGGCGTCAATTCGCCGGTCGCCTCGGTGAAGTCAATGTCGAGGATCTTGTACTTCTTGATGGCCTCGGCGTTGGAGACGGTTTGGTTGGCTTGTGCGACGACAGCGTCGATCTCGGCAATGAGATCTGGATCGTTGCGCAACGATCCGACGCTGGTATCGGCAGGCTTGCCGTTGCGCTCGAGCCACCCTGGAATCGCTTCGGGGTCGAGGGTGAGGACCGCAGCAATGTAGGGCTTCTGGTCGCCGACAACCATTGCTTGGCTCACGATGGCGCTGGAGCGAAGGACGTCTTCGAGACCAGAAGGTGAAACATTCTTTCCACCTGCGGTGACGATGATTTCTTTCTTGCGCCCCGTGATGGAGAGGAAACCATCGTTGTCGAGTGACCCGATGTCACCGGTGTGGAACCAACCATCAACGATTGATTCCTTGGTGGCCTTTTCGTTTTGCCAGTAGCCATCGAAAACCACTGGTCCGGACAGCAAGACTTCGCCGTCTTCCGCGATACGAACCTTTGCTCCAGGCAGTGGCCTACCGACAGAACCGATTCGATGGTGACCTGGTGTGTTCACCGTGATCGCGGCGCTGGTTTCAGTCAAACCGTAGCCCTCGTACACCTTCAATCCGGCGCCGCGGAAGAAGTGACCGAGGCGTGCGCCGAGCGGTGCGCCACCGGCGATCGCTGCGGTGCATTGCCCGCCAAGCGCTGCAAGGAGCTTGCCGTAGACGAGCTTGCTGAAAAGTGCATGCTTGGCCTTGAGTCCGAAGCCTGCGCCGCCTTCGTCTTGGGCCTTGCTCCACGCGATCGCGGTGTCGGCAGCCTTGTCGAAAATCTTGCCCTTGCCTGCAGCGTGAGCTTTCAGGCGTGCACCGTTGTACACCTTCTCGAAGATGCGCGGCACAGCAAGAAGGACAGTGGGCTGGAAGCTGCCGAGGTGCGCAACGATGTTGGGGATGTCGGATGTGTGGCCGACTGTGACGCGTACTTCGACGCACGCGATGCTGATGACGCGAGCGAAAATGTGTGCGAGGGGGAGGAAGAGCAGCGTCTTGGCGTTTTGCTGTAGGTACTCGGACAAGCTCGACGCGAGGATGCTTTGGACTTCTGCCTGCAAGTTAAAGTGCGTGAGCTGAACGCCTTTGGGGCGTCCTGTGGTGCCTGAGGTGTAGATCAGCGTGGCGGGGTCAGCGGCGGTGACGGAGTTTACGCGAGCTGCAATGTCCTCGTCTGAGACGTCAGCGCCCGCCGCGACAAGCTCATCAAGTGCGCCCTCGTCGATGACGAGAACCTTCTTGAGGTCTTTCGCTTCGTCGGCTACTGCCTTGTGGGTCGAGGCGTTCTCGGTTGTTTCAACGACGAGGCCTACGGCGGCGGAGTCTTCGAGGATCCATTTAACTTGGTCAGGGGATGAGGAGGCGTAAATGGGAACGGTGACGCCACCGGCTGTCCAGATCGCGTAGTCGAGAACGACCCATTCGTATCGTGTGTTGGATAGAAGTGCGACTCGATCGCCCTTGTTGACGCCCAGAGCGACGAGCCCCTTCGCGACTTTATTTACGTTGTCAGCAAATTCCTTGGCTGTGACATCTGTCCAGTTCTCGCCGACGAGCTTCCGGAACAGGGGGTAGGTGGGGGCTTCTGCCGCGTTGCGCGCGACAGCATCTGCGCAGGACGCACCTTCCGGGACCGTAAATGTAGCTGGGACGCTGAATTCGCGCACTGATTACCTCCGTGATGTAGGCCACTTGTAAATCTGTGCCCCACTTTAACCTGCCATTGCATTCAATGGCAGGTGCCTATCCACACAGAGTTCAGAAAGTGGTGCTTGCGCTGTTGCTTGTGTGATGCTGTGGAGGTGAGCAGCATCCATGTTGCAGACGACACTTTTGTCGCTGCACCCCCCGCCATCGTCGCTGAAGTGTTCCAGGACCAGAGGCGTTGGCGCCGCTGGTGGCCCGATTTGCGTCTCGACGTTCGGCAAGATCGTGGTGAGCAGGGAATTCGATGGCTTGTTGCTGGAAAGTTGGACGGCACCATGGAGGTTTGGCTTGAGCCAAACCTTGACGGCACCACGGTGCACTATTTCCTTCACGCAGAACCTGTCGGTGGCAACGTCGATATCGCGAGCTTGCCTGAGGCAAACCGGGCGCGGCGAGTAGCGGGTCGCGCGATGGCGCTTGAGGTGAAATTCCTGGCAGAACAAGGACGTCGGCCAGGCGAGCCTGCTGTGGGCGCTGCGCCGGCAAGGTAGCGTTTAGGTCATGACGGAAAGGACCACGCAGTCGATCGTGATCGAGGCACCAGCTGATCGCATCATGGCGGTGATCGCTGACTTTGCCGAGTACCCAAGCTGGGTTTCTGCAGCAAAAAGCGTGGAAGTGCGGTCCTCACTACCCAATGGTCGAGCGTCGCGCGTGCGTTTTGTGCTTGACGCTGGGGTAATCAAGGACGAATACGAACTCGCATACACCTGGTCGCCGGACGGGTTGGTCGTGAGCTGGAAACTCGTTGACGGCGGAATTCAGAAGGCGCAATCGGGTTCTTACACGCTCGAACCGCTGCCCGACAACCGCACTCGCGTCACATATGAACTCGAAGTTGATTTGTCGATTCCTGTGATCGGGTTGCTGAAGAGGCGGGCCGAGAAGGTCATTACCGACACTGCGCTCAAGGAACTGAAGAAAAGGGTTGAGCGCTGAGCGGGGTTTACGGGTGACCACAACTCGGATTCGCCTGTTTGTTGGTAAGGGTGGAGTCGGCAAAACAACGCTGGCTGCGTCCACTGCTGTTGCCCTCGCGCGTACTGGTCAGCGCGTGCTGGTGGTATCCACGGACCAAGCGCATTCGCTCGCTGACGCATTTGGCGAATTGCAGGCTCGTGACGGCGATGGTTGGTGGGATGTTGCTGATGGCGTTCAGGCCCATCACATTGACGCAGTTGCGTTGGCTGAGTCGGCGTGGCGAAACCTTGTTGACAAGATGGACCCGCTGCTAGAAGTAGCTGCCCCTGAGGGAATCGATTGGTTTTCCCTCGAGCCGGAAGAGCTCACGGTATTGCCGGGGGTTGAGGAACTTTTAGCGCTCGCTGAGGTCGCACGCCTTGCGCGTACCAAAATGTGGGACGTTATTGTTCTCGATTGCGCACCTACGGCCGAAACGATTCGTCTGATCACCTTGCCCGAAACAGCACGATCCTACGTTGAGCGCTTGTGGCCTCAACATCGCAGAATTCACTCCGTCGGTCATCCCGGGGTTCAAGGTTTTGTGGCAGAACTTCTCGACAAACTGGCGGAGACCACTCTGGGTCTGAAAACGCTCTTGACGAACTCCACCTCGACACGGGTAAGCCTGGTGCTTACGCCTGAACGCGTTGTGCTTGAAGAGACTCGCCGAACCGTCACAGCGATGGCTTTGCTGGGAATGGCTCTCGACGGGGTAATCGTCAATAGAATGCTGGTTTCCTATTCTGAGGACGGCTCAGATGAGGATGCCTCAGATCAGGGCGGTGATACACAAGCGGAACGCGTGCCCGACACGACTAACGATCCCATTCGGACCTGGTACCACGCCCGAGTCGCAGAACAACGCGCGGTTGTGGACGAGCTCGCCCATGCATTAGGAGACACCCCGCTGCTCACCGCCGGGTACACCGCCTCCGAACCGGTGGGAATCGCTGCGCTTCGTGAACTTGCGGGCCAAGTGTATGGGCCAGACGGTCCGGTGTGGGGCGAGGTGGATCATCAGCACGACCCGAAGTTGGAACACGAGTCCGGCGATGGTCTCAAGGCGGTCTACCTGCTCCGCATTAAACTCCCGCTAGTTGACGCTCACTCTATTAAGCTTGGCCGAATTGACGATGATCTCGTCGTGGGGGCTGCGGGGATAAAGCGACGTGTCCCACTACCATCAGTGCTGCGAAGGTGCATAGTCATCGGAGCTCGTGTAGAAGGTAGCCAGTTGCAGATTCGATTCAGACCTAATCCGGAGGTGTGGCCACAGTGGTAGACGGATCAACCGCCACTGATGCGCAGGCTGGAATCCGCGCCGCAGTTCGAGAACTTCGTCAACTTGCGCAGGCGGTCGTCGAACGATACGAGCCGGCCTTGCGTAATTTTGCTGAAGGTCACCATGACGGCGCGATCACACGATCAGGTTGTGCCTGGTGCCCTGTGTGCGCAATTGTTGCCATCGCTAAAGGTGAGAATCACGAGCTATTGGGGTTTCTTGCTCGTCACGCTGCCACCGTTTTGGGCTTTCTCAAGACAATTTTGGAGCACGAGGACGACTCAACACTCGATGATGTGATCGCCATGCAGCTGTCGTCGATGTTCGATTTTGCGCGGGCCTTTACTGAGTACGGTTCTGAACCGACCGCGGCGCCGACAGCTACCGGCACGAACCCGTCGGCTGATGCCCCGACTGCCGGGCCCCGAGTGCGGCGGACTGCTCGGTTTGAACCAATTCCGGTGCTAGTCGGAACGTAGTGGACACCCCTGCGCGGCGCTCGCGACGTGACGTTTCACCGTCACCGGAGCTCGCCATTGGCGTCGACATCGGGGGCACAAATATCCGTGCTGGCGTTGTCGCCGCCGACGGCACAGTGATTGATACTGTGCATGCCCCCACGCCGCACTCTGTGGCGTCGTTAGAGTTGGCGCTAGAAGGCGCTATCAAGCAACTCATAGCAGATCACGCGGTGTCCGCAGTTGGTCTGGCTGTCGCAGGATTTCTGTCAAAGGATAAAACCACGGTCCAATTTGCCCCCCACTTGCCGTGGCGCCAAGCGCGGGTTGGCGTTGAACTGTCTCAGAGGCTCGGAGTTCCGGTGGTACTGGAGCATGATGCGAATGCTGCTGGTTGGGCTGAGTTTCGTTTTGGTGCCGCGATGGGCGGGGAGAATGTCGTCACGCTTGCCATTGGCACAGGGATAGGCGCTGCACTAGTCATTGATGGCGAAATCTATCGGGGAAGCTTTGGAGTGGCACCTGAACTCGGCCATCTCCAGGTTGTGCCGAACGGCAGAAGTTGCCCTTGCGGCAAGCGCGGTTGTTGGGAGCGGTATTGCAGCGGAACCGGATTGATCGATTCGGCCATCGAACTGCTCGCCGCAAACCCGAGGATGTCAACTCCGCTTGCTCGTGAGTTACGTCAAGACCCGGAGTCTGTTTCGGGGCGCAGGGTGATGGTGGCAGCGCAGGAGGGCGACCCGCTCGGGGAGGCAACTATCGCGTATTTTGCGCGGTGGTTAGGTGTGGGGTTGGCGCTCGTCAGTGATGTTTATGACCCTGATCTGATTGTGCTCGGAGGCGGTGTGGGTTCTGCGGCGCCACTGTTCCTCGACGAGGCCCGCGAACATTACATCGCGATGTTAACTGGTGCAGGGTATCGGCCCTTAGCGCGCATTAGAAGGGCGCAAATGGGGGAGGACGCTGCGACAATTGGTGCGGCAGATATCGCGCGAACAACACTGGCGGCGGAACGATCACACTAGTGCTCAGTCAGCTTCGCGTGAGAAACAAAGGTGCCCAGCAAACCTAGTACTCTGGCAGACTTAGCGAATCGACACCACGATACGACAGGCGGATGCAGAGAAACAGTGCGCTATTTTTATGACTGCGAATTTATTGAAGATGGGCGCACCATCGATCTCGTATCGATTGCAGTGGTGAGCGAATCTGGCCGTGAATACTATGCCGTTTCCACAGAGTTCGATGAATCCAAGGCAGGCAAATGGGTCCGGCAACATGTACTTCCCAAGTTGCCTTCGCCATCTTCCAAACTGTGGCGGAGTCGAAGCAGTATCCGTGACGATCTCGCACGGTTCCTCGCACCAGAGGACGGTGGGGTGGAATTGTGGGCTTGGGTCGGCGCATACGATCACGTAGCTCTGTGCCAATTGTGGGGGCCGATGACGGCACTCCCAGTAGGGATGCCTCGGTTTACTCGCGAGATCAAGCAACATTGGGAAACGCATGGTAAACCGCATTTGCCGCCAGCCCCCGACGATGCTCACGACGCCCTCGCTGACGCCCGACACAACCGGGTTAGATTCCTCGCGATTGAACACCACAGGGAGCAGCGACGCACCGTCTAGCCTCTCAATTTCACACCTCCTGAGCGGGCAGGCGGGTAAACGACCTACTCTAGAGATGTGAACTGGACTGTCGACGTTGCCATCGATGAATTGCCGGAACTTCCGCCGCTACCGGGCGACCTGCGAAGCAGGCTCGACGCGGCGTTGGCGAAACCCGCACTGCAGCAGCCATCGTGGCCCGCAGGGCAGGCCGCCACGATGCGAACTGTGCTTGAATCGGTACCACCGATTGCTGTCGCCCCTGAAGTTGATGCACTGCAGGACAAGCTCGCTGCGGTAGCTAGGGGTGAGGCATTCCTATTGCAGGGTGGTGACTGCGCTGAGACTTTTGCGGACAACACTGAGCCTCACATTCGTGCGAACATCCGCACACTGTTGCAAATGGCGGTCGTGCTGACATATGGCGCAAGCATGCCGGTAGTGAAGGTCGCGCGCATTGCCGGCCAGTACGCCAAGCCGCGGTCGTCTGATCTCGACGCGCTCGGTTTGCCGTCGTATCGCGGGGACATGGTCAACTCCCTCGCCCCCGACGAGATGACCCGCAAGCACGATGCGTCAAGGCTCGTGCGTGCGTATGCGAATGCCAGTGCTGCAATGAACCTCGTACGTGCGTTGACGGGGTCCGGGCTAGCCGACTTGCGCCTCGTGCATGAGTGGAACCGTGAGTTTGTGCGCACTTCGCCCGCTGGCGCTCGGTACGAAGCCCTCGCTAGTGAAATTGATCGCGGGCTGCGTTTCATGGATGCGTGCGGCGTCTCGGACCCCGAATTGCACACGGTGGACATCTATTCCAGCCACGAGGCGTTGGTGATGGATTACGAACGTGCCATGTTGCGTCTCGATGAGCGTCGGGAGGAACCACGCTTGTACGACTTGTCGGCGCACTTCTTGTGGATCGGGGATCGCACTCGTCAGCTTGATGGCGCGCACATCGCGCTTGCCGAGCTGATCTCAAACCCGATCGGTTTGAAGATTGGACCTTCCACGACTCCCGATATGGCTGTGGAATATGTCGAACGACTCGATCCTCACAACAAGCCTGGTCGGCTGACACTGGTGTCTCGCATGGGCAACGGCAAGGTTCGCGACGTGTTGCCCCCAATCGTGGAAAAGGTCCAGGCCACGGGGCACCAGGTGATTTGGCAGTGTGATCCGATGCATGGCAACACTCACGAGGCGACGACTGGGTATAAGACACGGCACTTTGACCGCATTGTCGACGAAGTGCAGGGGTTCTTTGAGGTGCACAACGACCTGGGGACTCACCCTGGCGGCATTCATATTGAGTTCACCGGCGAGAACGTAACCGAATGTCTTGGTGGTGCTCAGGAAATTTCCGACCTCGACCTCGCAGGGCGCTACGAGACCGCGTGCGATCCGAGGCTGAATACCCAGCAGTCGCTTGAGCTGGCGTTTCTTGTTGCGGAGATGCTCCGGGGCTAAGGCCAGTAAGGCAGGCCCCAGGAGTTGTGGTGATGCTGCTACGGCAGGGCGGTGAGTGTGATTGTGCCGCCAGGCCGTTGCCGCGATCCCGCACTGGGGTTCTGCCCGATCACGATGGACGAGTCAGAACTAACTAGCTGCCGGACATCGACATTGAAGCCCAAGTCGGATAGTTCGGTGCGGGCGCTCCCCACATTGCGGCCGAGCACTGAAGGTACGCGAATCGCGTTAGACACCACTATTGTGACGGTTTCCCCTTGGGCAGCTTCCGACCCAATGGCAGGCTGCGTTTCCGCAACGTCACCGTCGTCTATCCCGCCGTCAAATTCTTCGGTGATGGTTCCGACGTTCAGCCCGGCGTCTGCAAGTACTGCGCGTGCGTCGTCAACGCTCATTCCGCGGACGTTGGGGACGATGATTGGTTCGCCACGGCTGGGCGTGACGGTGACGGTGGAGCCGACATTAAGAGTGGTGCCCGACGCGGGTGACAGGGATACTACGGAACCCTCTGGTCGGGTTTGGTGAAAGACACCGTCTCCCAGTACCGGAACGAAGGTGCGGTCACGAAGCTCGTCGATCATGTCTTCGACAGTGATATCGCCATCAATCTCGGGGACGGTGGGTTGGCCGAGCGACACGGCGAGAACCACATCGGACCGCCGCACAATCCGACTACCAGGTGAAGGTGTGATGTCGAGGATTGTGTCGGCGGGTATGGCATCTTGGTACTGGCCGTCGCGCACCGGGCGGAGGCCTGCTTCTTCGATTGCTGATTCGGCGCTCGTGAGGTCAAGCCCGGTGATTTCTGGGACATTGACGTACCGTCCTGACCCGAACCACCAACCAGCCATACCAATTGTGGCCGCAAGTAATAGGACGATGATGAGCAGCACTAGCGGTGAACGGGGACCGCGACTTGGTGAGAGATCATTTTCCGAAGGGTGTGGCTGCCCAACAGCGGCGTCGCCGGTCGGCGGTGTGCTGGTGGTCTGTGGCGCACCTACTGGCAGCACAGACGTCGGCGACCCAGCCTGCGGCACAGGAACAGGTGGCCCAGGAACAGGTGGCACAGGGACTGGCGGTACCGCAACAGGGGGTGCTGAAACAGGAGGCGACAGCGCGGTAGTTTTTTCACTTGGACTACGCCCAGTGGCGTTTTCAGGCGGAGCTACCCCCGACTCGTCGGCGATCACGGTGGTGTGTGAACCAGCGTTGGCGGTTTCGGTGCTGTCAAGGTTGGCGCCGCCATGTTTGTCTCCGCCTGCGACCCCGTGCATCGTGGACATCGTCTCGTGTTGGGCAGACCGCTTGGGTGCGGGAACACGATATTGCGGCAAAGCTAACTTGTCGGTCAGGGCGACCAGTGCGTGCACCATCTCTGAGGCATCGGCAAAACGCTTTTCCGGCTCACGCTGTGTTGCTTTGACAACGAAGGCGTCTAACTCTGCCGGTACTCCAGCGATAATGCTGCTCGGTGCGGGTACGTCGTTGCTTGTTCGTTGGTATGCAATGGCGATCGAACTGTCGCCCGTAAACGGGGTACGCCCAGTCAGCATCTCGAACAGCAAAATACCCATGCTGTAAACGTCGCTCCGAGCATCTGCGCTACCAATGCTGACTTGCTCTGGCGACAGGTACGCGGCGGTGCCAAGAATCATGCTGCCCGATGTTGTGCCCGAGGCCGCCACCGCGCGTACAAGGCCAAAGTCGGCGATCTTTACCGCGCCGGAATCAGAGATCAGAACATTCTCGGGCTTAATGTCGCGGTGCACTAATCCTGCGCGGTGGGCGACTGCTAGTGCCCGCAACACAGGCCGGGCAACGGCCGCGGCGGCATACGGGGGCATGGGGCCGCGTTCACGCAACAGTTCGCGCAACGTGCCACCAGGAACCAGTTCCATGACGAGGAAAACGTGCTGGCCATCGGTGCCTTGGTCGTGGACGGCAACGAGGGCCGGGTGGTTGAGTCGCGCTATGCTTCGTGCTTCAAATTCGAAGCGCTCAAGGAACTGGGGGTCTTCAGAGAAGCGGGGATCCATCACCTTGACAGCGACCGGCCGGTCGAGGCGAACATCCATGCCTTGGTACACAACTGACATTCCACCCCGAGCGATGGGGGCGTCAATGCGGTATCTGCCGTCGAGTAGGGCACCGACAAGGTTCAACGAGTCTGAACCTTTCGGACTAATGTTCCCCATATTTCGTCAGCTCCTACCGTTATCTGTATTGCCCGGAACTTCACTCCAGTATTTGGTCTAGGTTGTGGAGTTCCCAACATGACGTACTGCTCGATCGTAGCGGGATGATTTCGGCTTTGTCGCAACCGTCAGTTCAACTCATTGGCCGTCGGGGCGCTACGGTAGCACTGTGAGTACGTTTCCTGTGTGTGATGATGTTCTGTCTGAAACCGATGAAGTCCTGACGCTGCCTGACGTAGCGGAACTCCTTGGCGTCCCGGTGACCCGGGTTCATCAAATGTTGCGCGATGATCTGTTGCTCGCGGTTCGCCGCGACAAGATCGCAGTGATTCCGTCCACTTTCTTTGTGGCCGATGAAGAGAACGTCGGAAAGCAGCGGGTCCTGAAGCAACTCCCTGGGTTGATTGCGGTACTGCGCGATGGCGGGTACTCGCACGCGGAGGCTTTGCGCTGGATGTATGAAGAAGATCCGTCTTTGCCAGGGCGCCCCGTGGATGCGTTGCATACGCATTCTGCGCGTGAGGTAGTGCGTCGAGCGCAAGCTTTGGCGCTGTAGCGGAGCTCGTTGTTGTTTAACCGCTGGATTGCTGAACGCGGGATGACTCGATGCGGAGAGCGGCGGCGCGGGCCATCCGCGGCGCCGCAACCATGAATCGACGCCGCTTCGGCACTGCCACCCGAGAAGCGAAGACCTCGTAGTCTGCGTTCTCAATTTCGGCCAAGATGCCGCCATAGAGCAGAAGTGCTGTTTCGACGCAAAGCCGCGGTTGGGGCGGAAGCAGGGGCAGTGCCTTCTCAGCAGTGCGGTAATAGGAACGCGTCAGCGCAACAAAATGCGCTAGTGCACGTCGCACGCGTTGGTCTGTTCGGCGCGTGTCGACACAGTGAGCAATAGTGTCTTCTGTCACACCAAATGCGGCGAAATCGTCGAGCGGCAAGTAAATGCGGTCTCGCCGATAGTCGTCGGCGATGTCGCGAAGAAAGTTTGTGAGTTGAAACGCGTCGCCTAACGCGGCTGCGCCCTCAATCGCGTCGGCGCTATGCGCTCCGAATACGGGGAGTAGTTGCAAGCCGATGACCGCGGCTGAGCCATACATGTACTCGTGTAGTTGCGCTATGGAATGGTATCGGTCGCGAAATGCGGGCGTACCAGGGATATCCATGCGCATGGAGTCGAGGAATCTCCAAAAGTACTCGAGCGGTATCGAATAGGTCGAAATGGTGTCGCACAGGGCGAGAATTATTGGGTCGGTGGGTGCTGCCTCCCCGTTGAGGGCTTGCCGCAACTCGAGTTCAACGCTGTCGACGTAGGCCGCCTGCACTTCAGGATCGTGGTCGCCTTCATCAATGACGTCATCGACTTGTCGAGCGAACCCGTATAGGGCGTAGATCCCTGGGCGTTGAGCCGGATCTAGTACTTGCGTCGATAAGTAGTAGGTTCGCGCGTGGTGGGCGGTAATGCGCCGACATAGTTCGTAAGCGTGCTGCAGCTGCGCGGTCACGAGACCCTTTCTGGAGCAGGAGTGGGTCGGCCAGTGAGCCAGCGAAGATTAAGCGGATCCTCGTTGCGGAGTGACGCAGCGGCAACAATGGCGACGAAGAATGTGAGCGTGACATGAACCCAGTCGTACATGCCGTGGGCTCCATCAGGGCGGAAGATCACCATCAGCCACACAGATAGTCCAGTGAGGAACACGAGTGTCCGCTGACTGAGTGCAAACCCTGCGGCAATGGCGATTGGCCACGAGTAGTACCACGGTAGGGCGGCGGGCGACAGGATCACGATCGCAAGTAACGCGAACAGCAATCCAAGAATGGCATCACGCTGCGTGTGACGACCCCGCCACCACACCGTCAACAGAATGATGAACATCGCGACGCCGCAGATCATTCGTGTGACGTCCAACGCTGAACCCAGTGGAACGCTGGTAAACCACGTCACGATGTGCGCCAGGATGGTCGGTAGTGACAACCAGTTAACGATCAACGCGGAACCTTGCAAGGCGGTTAACCAGCCAAGGCCGAGCCCGGCAATAGCTGATAGCGCGCCTAAGACGGCCGCGAATACCGCAACGCCAATACCTGCGGTTCGAAAGAACAGAAGCACAGGTGCGGCGGGTTGTCGGCCCTGTTCGATAGCGTCGTCGCGCAGGTGCACCATCCAAATCCACACAATGAAGGGCAGTGCAACACCTGCTGTGGCTTTCACTGCGAGCCCTACGGTGACAACAGCGATCCCTGCAATGTGGTATCGCTGCAATGCGAGGACAACACCTGCCGCCATAAGGCCGACCATGAGGACTTCGTTGTGCACCCCACCGATGAGGTGAATGAGGACGAGTGGGTTGAGTACCCCAAGCCAGATCGCGATCGCGGGATTACCGCCGAGGTATCGAGCCAACCGTGGAACGGCCCACAATGTGAGGATTAGGCCAGGCAGCATAGCAATGCGCATGAGCATCGTGCCTATGACGATGCTGTCACCGGAGATGACAGTCACCAGCATCGCAATCAACATGAACGCGGGGCCATATGGGGCTGGTGTGGTCGTCCACACCGTGCTGACGTTCTCCAGGATGATCCCGGGGTTTGCAACAGGGCCCACGGAGTAGGGGTCGAACCCGTCACGAAGCAGCGCACCCTGAGCTAGATATGAGTACGCATCACGACTAAACAGGGGTACTGAAAACAGCATCGGGACAGTCCACAGCAAGACTGTGAGCCGCAGTTCAGCGAGCGATACGTCACCGCGGATCGTGGCACGGCCAAGACGCACCCACGCCCAAATCATGAGGAGCACCCCGACCCAGAGGAGGATGCTAGCGATGACGAGGCCATGCCCGTATCGCAACCACGACAGCTGCATTGTTTCGAGTAGCGGATCGTGTCGACGCAAACTTCCAGAACCGAGGCCGCCAACGACCAGCGTTAAGGCTCCTACGAGACCAAGTAGCGTGGCACGTCCGGTTGCACTGGCAAAGAACACCCGTAGGCTACCGATCCGACGCTCGTCGGCGGTGGTCTGCAACGAGACTCTGTTTGTGGCGTTCATCGGTCTGATCATTCCCTAGGGTCGCGTCCCGCGGCGGGCCATTGCGGCCAAGATCGCAACTTATTCTAACGGCGGGTCAACACGGCCCTGCGCTGGGGACGATGCTCATGGCGAAGTCGATCAACCATCACCCAGTTATCCGCCGCGCCGCCAGTTTCCCAGAAATGATCGTCGTCGGAACGCCCACGCCGGGTGTTGTTCCGCAGCCCGAAAGAACGACATTATCTATGCCCTTGACCAAGTTGCGCCTTCGGAAAGGCCCTGTCTGGGGGAAGGTGTGAGCTGCGGAGAAGGGCGTACCAGCTCCCATGCCCTGCCGTAGCCACGTCCCGGGGGAATCGACGTGGTCGACGACGAAATGTTCGGCGATGCCCTTGTACCCGCGGTTTTCAAGAACGCCCAACAGTTCATCTCGATAGGCGGGGCCAAGTTTGTCCCAGTCAAGAGGTGCTGATTCCAAGTTGGGGGTCGGGGCCAAGATCGACAATAGTTCGTGCGCCCCAGGGGAGTCGGGATGGTCGTGGCGGTTAGCGACAGCAAGACCCGGGTCAGTGATAACAGGCCGAGTGATAAGCAGGGATGGGTCTGACATGACCCGACCCTTGCCGCGCCTAGCCGTCAACTCTTTGAAGGTGGTATCCCACGCGTCGCCAAAATCGATGGTGTGGTGCGCCTGTGCGTCCCATAGCGAAGATACGGACTGCGGAACGGTGCCGTGGAGGATGAACGCCGACGGTGACCACCGGAGGCGCCTGCGTGGACGGCGCGCTGAGGTAGGCGCGAGGAGTGCGTCCACGATTGGCAGGTCTGCCGTGAGAACAAAACTGTCGCCGGAGATGCGGTCGCCGTGTTCGGTGATTGCAGCGGCGACGCGTGTGCCCTGGGCTTCGAGGCTGGTGACAGCAGTGTCGAGCTTCAGTGTTCCGCCTGCGTTGACGAACGCTTCAGCCATCGCTTTGGTGATGTTGTGCATGCCACCGTCGGGGTAGTACACGCCGAGCGAGGTGTCCATGTGGGCGATGGCGCCGTAGACGCCAAGGGCTTTCGCTGGAGGCATCCCGGCGTACAGAGCCTGGAAAGTGAAGATTCGTTGAAGGCGCGGATCGTGAATTCGTTTGGCAACCTGCCGACCCAGCCTGCTGAACCCTCCGAGAGCCACGAGTTTCGTCATGTCGCGTGCCGCGGAAGATGAGTTCATGAGGTCGAGCGGCGAATCAAAATTGGACGCAATGAAGCGGTCGAATTCCGTTTCGAACATTGTCTGAAGCCAAGTTCTGAGCTGCCTATAACGTGCTGCTTCGTCATCGCCACATACCCTGCGAACTTCAGCTTCCATTGCCTCAGGATCAGAGTGGACATTGATGCTTGTGCCGTCGGCGTACCGTGCGTGATAGGCCGGATCCATGCGCCGTATGTGGAGCCCGACGGTGTCCCGGTCGGTACCTACTGCTCGAAGTGCGTCGTCAATTAAATCCGGCATGGTGAGGACGGTGGCGCCACTGTCGATGCGGTACTGGTTGTCTGGACCAGCGTATGCGCCAACTCTGCCGCCAGGTTCGCTGCTCTGCTCCACAACTGTGACCGAACGTCCTGTTCCGCGCAGGTGTAACGCAGCAGAAAGTCCGGAAAGCCCAGCACCCACAACAACTACGTGTTCTGTCTTGCCCGCGATGGTCTTCATTCTCGTCCCCTTGTACTGAATCGTCAGAAAGCTCTACGTGTAACAGTGAGTGCCATCTGATGTAGTTGCTGTTTCGCGCTGTCTGTGGCGGTGCTGTTTTCCAACGCAGCGAGACCTCGGTCAGTAAGGGTGCTAATGCGTTGTTCGACAGCGTCGACGGCGCCGAGATCGACGAGAAGGCTCCGAATGGTATCGATGTCGTGTGCTGACAAGTCGGTGCCGATGGCCTTGCGCAAGAACTGTGCGTCCTGTGGTCGCTGCGCGTCCGCCCGTTTGAGGGCGTGCGCCAAGAGTTCGGTTCGTTTGCCCTCGATGAGATCGTCACCGGACGGCTTGCCAGTCAGTTCTGGATCGCCAAAAACCCCGAGCAGGTCATCGCGCAATTGGAAGGCGATGCCAATGCATTCCCCGTAGGTACGAAACGCGCTTATTAACTCATCGTTGGCGCCTGCTATGGCCGCTCCGAGGTGTAGCGGGCGTTCTACTGTGTAAGCGGCGGTCTTGTATCGGTTAATTTTTTCGGCGGATTCAAGACTGCCATCGTCAGAGGCCTCGACCACAATGTCGAGAAGTTGCCCTCCGAGAACCTCAGTGCGCATCGCCGACCACACCGGGAATGCCCTGAGGTGTGATTCACGCGGGAGTCCCGCGCCGTGAAACATGTCGTCAGCCCACGCAAAGGCGAGGTCGCCGGTAATGATGCCCGCAGCAACGCCGAACCGGTCAGCGTCGCCGTTCCACGCGGAGTTTGCGTGGTGGGCAGCGAACTCGACATGCACGGTGGGGTGGCCGCGTCGGGTGTCAGAATTATCAATAATGTCGTCATGGACAAGTGCGCACGCCTGAATGAGCTCCAACGATGCGCATGCGGTGAGAACTGAAGGTGCCTCCGGTGATTCCGGGTTTCCTCCGGAACCGACCCACCCAAGCCACGCAAACACGGGTCGCACACGTTTTCCGCCGCGCAGCACAAACTTCGCTAGAAGGTCAGCCACCGCTTCATAGTGTGGTCCAATTGGCGCCACCAGTGCCTCGCGCGATACAAAGAATTTCTGCAACTCACCGCTAATTGCGACGGGTAGGTCACGGGCAGCGTGAGTAATCGTTTCCGTGCTCAGCACTGGCTCCTGTCATCGGTGGACTGCATCCTCGTTTCAAGAGTAGCGGCCATTTTCTGACAAGGTGAAGCCAACCTGCTCTGCTGCCCGCAGACTTCGGCTCCGCGACGCATTTGCCCACTATCCGTATGCTGTGTGGTGTGACAAGTGAGGCAAGCACACCAGGAGGCCACGGCGGGCGCGTGAGCCACACACCTTCGATCGTTGAACGAATTTCCAGCCATACAGGGGGAACGCCGTTTTCGGTGGAGTTTTATCCACCTCGGAATGAGAAGGAAGAGCAACGGTTGTGGCGTGCTGTGCGCACGTTTGAGCAGCTACATCCAGCGTTTGTCTCCTTGACCTACGGCGCTGGCGGATCAACCCGCGACCGCACGGTGCGGATTGCTGGCCAGCTAGCCGAGGAAACGACGCTTCTCCCAGTTGCGCACCTCACAGCGGTGGGGCATAGCGTTGACGAGCTTCGCGGCCTAGTGGGCTCCTACGCTGACCGCGGAATTGTGAACCTGCTTGCGTTGCGCGGCGACCCTCCTGGTGACCCCCTTGGCCAATGGGTCAAGCATCCGGAGGGCGTTGAGTACGCGGAAGAGCTTGTCCGTATGATTCGCGAACTGGGTGACTTCCACGTCGGCGTAGCCTCATTCCCCGAAGGGCACTACCGCGCTCAAGACCTTGACCACGACACTCGCTATCTCGTGGCGAAGCTGAAGGCTGGAGCCGAATACTCGATCACTCAGATGTTCTTCGATGTTGAGGATTACCTGCGTCTCCGGGATCGTGTAGTTGCAGCGGACCCCATTGAGGGCGAGAAACCAATCATTCCCGGCATCTTGCCCATCACGTCGCTTCGGCAGGTCCGCAAGATTGTGGAACTGTCTGGTTCGCAGATCCCAGGCTGGCTGGACGAGCGTCTTGCGCGCGCGGCTGGCAACGGACCAGAAGAGGATCGTGCCGAAGTCCGGAAAGTCGGCATTGAACTTGCTACGGAGATGTGTGAGCGCCTCGTAGCTGAGGGCGCGCCGTGTTTACACTTTTGCACCCTGAACTTCGCGCGAGCTTCCCAGGAAGTATTGACGAATCTGGGGATGGCGCCGGTCCCAGCTTGAGCGAACTCCCGGATCTATCGGGCGGCTAGTTCTTGCTGGGAGATCTGTGCCACCTGCGGGAGTGCCCGGCCCTTCCACGAGGTGGATCCGCGGACTTGCCGGAATCGTGACGACGCAAGAAGGCCGATAAACGCAACGGTGGAGAGTGGGTGCGCCACCGCACTCGCTGAGCTGGCAATTGTCGGTGTTCGCTGATGTTCAGCGGACCACACGATCATCCGGGAAGCTACCGCTGCTGTGTACCCCACAATCCCGATGCGGCGCACGGCACCGCCGCCGCCCACAGCCAGCAACGGCGGCGCGATATAGGCAAGCGTCGCAACAGCAGCTATGGTGCAGGACTTCACAGGGCCACCGAACGCAGTGCCGAGCCACCGTGTATATCCCGCGTGCAAGTCGCGCGCACTGTCGTACATTCGACAACGCGCCTGCCCTGACGCAAGAACCACTGACGTGCCAACACCGTTCCCCCGAAGGAGCCTGGCGAGATCAAGATCCTCGGTAAGGCTATCTTTCACAGCCGCATGACCACCGGCCGACTTATATATGTTCCGGTCAATGACAAGAAACTGCCCACAGGCCACAGCATGGTCTGGGTTTGTGCTTTGATTTGTCATCCACATGGGGGCGAACGCCATCCAAGACCACGCCAGCAGCGGTTGTACAACAGTTTCCGACGCTGTAAACGCACATTGTGCGGGCCAAACAGACACAAGCTCAGACTCAGTACGACCAAAATACTCGACAGATCTTTCTATTGCATCGGGTTGCAGCCGAACATCGGCGTCGAGAAAAACCAACACATCAGCGACCCAGCCCTCATCCGCCATGCCATCGACATGTGCTGCTAGTCGATGGCACGCATACTGCTTGCCAACCCAGCCAGGCGGCGGATTCCCTGTGCCGGAGAGAACCTTAAATCGCGGATCTGACCCCACTGCACGTTTCGCAGTAGCGAGTGTCGCATCCGTTGAGTTGTCGTCCAGAATTATTACCCGCAGATCGAGTTGCGCACGTTGACCTTTGAGGTCAGAAATGAGACGCGGCAACGACTCTTCCTCGTTGCGGGCAGGAACGCATATTGCAATCCGATCATGGCGGCGACGAGAACCACGTATTGGAACAGTCGGAAGCCGAGGCGTGGCGACAGTGTTCGCTGTCGCCAAAATCGCATTACCCACAGCGATAGTTGATCCAATCGCTACGACGGAAGCAGCAAGTTTTCGCCACGATTTACGAGTGCCACGATGCTTCCCTAAGTGCCGAGGGCGTGCCATCACATCAATGCATGAGTTCACTTGGCTTGGGCGACCGGTCACGGTTGAACCACGCCAAAGCTCCAACCACCACCGCCGCGGCGACAGCCAAACTGATCATGAATCCGGCCCAGCCTGCAAAACTGCGAGTATTCGGGTCTGTGTACGTCGCCTCCGCGCGCAGCGTTGTCAGCTCACCCGGTGCGAGATTCCACGTGACTGTTCGCCCGCTGGTCTTCTCACCGTTTGTGGCAGCAATATTCGACGGAAAGGTGACTGACACCCGGGCGTCTGACCCTTCGGGCGCATTGCGCAAGTCCGCACGACCTGTCAGTGACACAGTGCTACCTGACCGCACGAGCCGAACATCAAAGTTGCCCGGGACATCAGACGTCGAGAGCGCGAGTTGGCGAAGGTCAGCGAAACTTAGTCCGTTAAAGACCATGTCGCTACCAACGTAACCATCTTCGGCCCAGGGCTGCACTCTCACTCGGGTGCGCAACGAATCCTGAACTCGAAGCTGCGGACCCAGTGACTCCTCATCGTCAGCCAGCTGCGCAACGACAATGCGCCCGGAAACTCGGTCGTCCTCCGAGATACTGAGCGAAATGTCAGTACGCAAACATCCCGTCAACAGCAAGGTGAGGGACACGAGCAACAGCGCAGCAGGAGCGATACGCGCAGCTCGTCGGCGAGTCGCCTTAATTGGCGTGGCGTAGTGAGGCGTAGATGAATCGGGCACGGCACTATCGTGCCAGGTCTGCACCGTCGTGCGTGCGGCGACCGTGCATGTCGCGGTCTTTCCGTGACATGAATCTCCAGTTTCGGACACACCACATCACTAGTGGAACACCAGCCGCCGACATGCCGATAAGGCCATATACGGCGGAAATCCGCAAGTCAGCGTCTTCGATCTGGGGGGCCAGGAACACAGCGTGTGCAACAAAAGACCCTAGCCACGTCCAGAAAAATAGGATCAACGGTGCTGCGTCTCTGCGCAAACGCACACCATCCGGCACGGTGTCTGACGATTCAGCGATCTCTAATGCCGTCGCCACAATGACACCGACGAGCGCCCAACCTAGGTAGTTGGTCAGCGGAATGTCGAATCCCGGCAACAGTGGGCCCTCGGAACACCATGTCCAGTACCCAGCAGTGACCATCTGTGGGTCCAAGTACAGGTCCCAACCAACAATGGTTGCCGCGACGACAGGGATACGAATCGCTGCTCGGCGGGTATGCCCCGATCGCCTCGCAAACGCAGCAGTGGCGGCTGAGACTGCGCACCAGATCGGATAGCTGCCACCAGCCCACGCCAGTGGAACAACCAACGGAACATCAGCCAGGTTGGGGCCAAGCCGGTCGAGTGCATATTCGTAGCAACCGAAAGGAAAACCAGTTGCAACTCCTACAACCTCGGCTGCGAAGCCAACGCCGGTGGCAGCGACCACAAGTGTGACAAGGAAACGCGGTCCACGAGTTATCCATGCGTGCACAAACGCCGTCGCTGCGAGCAGGGTGACAACAGCTACGGTGACAGCGTCGTTGACCGAGCCAGACGTGATTGGGTAGGCAATCTGGGTGAGTACGGCAACGGCCGCAAGGACCAGAGGAATCTGCCTTATGCGGGCCAAGCGAACCTCCGTCTCATCGCACCGAGGCGCGCATCCTCTAAGGCCAGGCGTGCGGCCGACCTGCCACTAAAACCTGAGACGCCACCACCCGGATGTGTCGATGCGCCTGTCAAATACATTCCAGGAGCGCCGGGCACCCGATGCTGTGACAAGGCGGAAGCGGGGCGCCACAGCATCATCTGGTCGAGGCTCATTTCAACATGCATAACATTGCCGCCAATGAGTCCGAGTTCGTCTTGTAGCGCCTGCGGAGTCTGTACATAGCGATCTAGAACGCTGCTTTCGAAGCCGGGGGCGTACCTTTCGAGCTCGGCGACGATGCGATCGGCCGCATCGTCCCCAGCGTCCTCCCACGAGGCGGCCGGGTTAAACGGATGCCATTGCGACCACAGCGTAATTTGGTGTTCTCCAGCCGGAACTAACGTGGGATCGATGGCGCTGAAGCTCATAGCCAACGTCACTGGGCGTTCCGGGAGATCGCCAGCCAACATTGCGCCATGTGATCTTCGTAGATGTGCACGATCCGTGGTGAGCAGCTGCAGGCTCGATAGAACCGCGTCAGCGTTGTCGGCTGCTGAGGGATACTGAGGCAGCGCGCTTGTGCGCAGGCGCACAGCCATCCCCAACCCGGAACCAACTCTGATGCGCCGTTTCCATTGGTCCAAGCGTTCGTCGTCGAATCCGCCGTTCGCAAGCAGGCCGATGGTAGTCAACACATGGCAGCCAGCGATGACCACGGGGGCTTGGAACCGGCGACCAGATTCGGTAGTGACAACCCACTCTTTGCCGAACCTCTCGACGCTCACAGCCCCGTCGCCCGAAACGATATGTCCGCCGTCGCTCCGTAGCCGTTGAGCCAGGGCGACTGTGAGTGCCCCACTCCCTCCCACCGCTCGTCCTGGCGGAAGTGAATGCATGAGTGCGGCGAAGCCGACCATTGGTGCACTGCCTGGTTCCGACATTGGTGGACCAGATTGTGCGCCGAACCACGCTAACGCAGCTTTAAGGTGCTCATCCGTGAAGAACTCGTCTAACAGCGCATCGCCGGACGCCATGAATGAGCGTGACAATTCTGCGGGGTCACCACCTGTGTCTAGCCCCCAAAACGACCGAATGAGGTTGCGCGGACTCGGCGGCAACGAAAACGCTTGCATGACCTTTTTGCTGCGTGGCCCCCATACATCGACAAACCGGCGATAGGCGCGGGCCTCGCTGGCCCCGCAGGCATTAGCAATAGACGCGCACGTATCGTCAATATCACGCCAGAAGACAATTCCGGGGCGAGCGGAACCGGGTTCGGTCGGTGCAAAGGCCCAAGGATCGCAATCTATATACGACAATCCGAAGTTGGACAGGTTGAGTTCTTCGATGATCCCACTGTGTCGGATCATCAAGTGAGCCGACGAACCGCGGTCGACCTTGTGGCCGGGGAATCGTTCCACTGTAGATACTGCGCCGCCTATCACAGTGTCGCGTTCAAGGACCTGCACATTCCAGCCTTCGCGTGCTAGGAAGCAAGCACTAACTAGTGCGTTGTGCCCTGAACCAATCACGATCGCATCGCCCATGTGTCGCCACATTACGTGAACGAGTGTCGAGCGACGGTGTGCGACCGCTGCCGCCTACGGCGTTGAACATTCGAGCGGTTGCACCGGTAGCGAGCGACCGAGGATGGCAAATGGTCGGGGGTCTCCGTCAAACCGAAAGTTTCTGAGGACGTCGTCGAAGCCTAGGCGGCGGTATAGCCGCCACGCACGGTTGCTTTCGCCTGCAATTTCGGGAGTAGAGAGTAGGACGCGCTTGTGATCAACGCCGTTTAGTAGTTGCAGCAGTAGGCTTTGCCCAAGGTTGCGGCCCTGCACCAGCGGATGAATATGCAACTCGGTCAGTTCAAAATAGTCCTCGAGTTCGACGTCTGCGGCAGCAACTCCGCGAACGTCGCAGATTCCGTTGCGAACCTGCTGGTACCACCATTGCTGGGAATCACCCGAATACCCGTATGCGATGCCGACTAGCGCATTGCTGGGGTTTTCGCGTGGCTGTCTTGTTTGCGGTCCGAAATGTGTGAGTGCCTCCACTCCCGATGTGAATGCTCCCGTTGCTTTCCATCCACGCCGCAACGCATGCTCCGCCCACATGGGCGCGCGCCGCCGCGCTACGGACGGCGGGTACCCCATGGCGGCAACGTAGATCGACAGTGCCTCATTGAGGCGCTCTCGCAGCTGCGAAGGCGAAAGGTCGGTCACGAGGGGATGCACGGTAGTGGGGGACTCCTTAAGTGCAGATTCTTGTCAGAGTGTTTCGTTACATTCAATACATCGAACGAGTGTTCGAGTAGATCGCACCCGCCTGAAACGGAGCTGCGCCGTTCCAAGTTTGGGCGACGTCTCAAGTTCTGGCGGGGGCTGCCTGTTCTGCGGGGTCTGCTTGGCTGGAAGTGTGGAGGTTAGTCAATGCGTCAATCTACAACTAAGCGCTTGAGTTGCGCCTCGCCGCAGCGTGTTGGACATGCGATTTTTCACGCGGAACGACTGCTTCGCCGGGCGGACAGTTTGTTTGCCGAAGCCTCGAATGCGGAGTGTGTTGAAGATCGTTTCCGTGCGGCTTACATGTCGGCCCTTCGTGGTGCGGGCGCGCTGGAGGAGCTATACGGGGCGAAGCCGACCAGGGGGAGGCGATCGCGAAATGCATGGCAGCTCTTAGCGGGGATTGGGGCTGAGTGGGCTGAGTGGGCGACGGTGCTCTCTCAGTATTCCTTGCGGCGAGCTGTTCTCGACGTTGGTGGGGGTGTGCCGTTGTCGTCAGGTGAAGCTGACGACTTGCTGACGAAAGTGGGAAACTTCCTCGATGACACCCACCGTGCTGTGATGCGCGTGCGTGCAGAGTCACTGCCGGATTCTAGTGTGATGTAGATCACTAAACCAGCAGCCCAGGGGGTGAGTAAGTGTGCTAGTGAAAAAAGTGCGACAAAACGCATAGCTAATCAGTGTGGTACGAGGTCGCATCAGGACATATCATAGTGGTAGGTTCCTTCCGAGTTAGGAACCCGTCGTGCCACAGGTGCGACTTCCACCACCAAGTTCGGGGGAGGGAACGTGCCACTCTCCGAGCACGAGCAGCGCATGCTTGAGCAAATCGAGAGCGCGCTCTACGCTGAGGATCCGAAGTTCGCATCTCAGGTGCGCACTGCGAGTACACAGGGGCCGTCGACGCGTCGTCGGTTCCAGTTTGCTGCCCTTTTTGGACTAGGGCTTGTGCTTCTGATTGCAGGCGTTGCGCTCCCAGTCTCACTGGGGGGATTCCCCATCGTTAGTTTTGTAGGCTTTCTCGTGATGTTCAGCACGGGAGTATGGGCGTTGCTGGGCAACCACGGGCGTGGGGGTTCCGCCGAAGATGCGGAGTCGCCAGCCGACGGTACAGCGCCTAAGAATGGTCCTGGGTCGAGCAAAGGTGGCAGGCCGAAGTCGGCGCCAAAGCGAAACCCAAAGGGATCGTCGGGAAGTTTCTCAAAACGCATGGAGGAGCGCTTCCGCAAGCGTTTTGAACAGTAGCAACACGTAAGTAAGTGGGGCATCACGGGAATCCGTGGTGCCCCACTTTTCGTCTATCTAGACGGCAGTTGTGAATTCGGGCCAATGCACCCACTTCTCCCCACCTGGACACCTTGGGGCATTTTAGCGATCGGCTTACCTCGCATGATCACGTCGTCACGTCGAAGCGAGGTGGCGACCCAATGTGCGCATCGATGTTTCGGGGTGCGGCGCCCCACCGATCACCACCTCGCTTAGCTCAGAAAATGCCGAAATATCCATCCCCAACACGACCGTATTTAATTGCAGGTGGGGGAAAGTGGGGTAACGTGGTGCCCGGTGGAACCGCTTGAGGTTCCGCACAGGCGGCTGGTGTGGAGGAGGTGTCGACGACATGTTCTTCGGCACGTACACACCGAAGCTTGACGACAAAGGCCGCTTGACATTGCCGGCAAAGTTTCGGGAACTACTGGTGGGAGGTGTGATGGTTGTAAAAGGCCAGGACCACAGCCTTGCCGTATACCCGCGCGCAGAATTTCTCGAACTTGCACGCAAAGCCTCTGCAATGTCGAGAAGTGATCCGCAAGCCCGCGCGTTCATTCGCAGCTTGGCATCGGGCGCAGACGAACAGCATCTGGATGCGCAAGGGCGGATCTCGATTTCTTCAACCCACCGCAAATGGGCGACATTGTCGAAGGAATGCGTTGTCGTCGGATCGGTCGACTTTCTCGAAATCTGGGATGCGACAGCCTGGGAGAGCTACCTATCTGACAACGAAGATGACTACTCGCAAGCTGCAGACGAAGTTCTGAAGGAGATTCTTTAGTTCATGTCGAACAGTTGAGGAGCCCACATCCACCATTGCGTGGTGGTTGGTGCACCGCGGCCTCTATCCGGTTGACCCCCTGACGTACTTCCCCAACGCCAGGTGCTCCACCCGGATGGAGACCACGGAGCACCCGCCAGGGCTGTGGCAGTCGAATGGCTGTGGCAGTCACTTCCTAATCGTCCACACCTGTTAATGACCGCCTAATCATCAATGTTGTAGGAGCTGCCATGAGTGACGAGGTGCCTCAGCATCCGCTCAAGGCCGCGGACCGCCACATTCCCGTGCTTGCGGGGCGTGCTGAAGAACTACTTGGTCCCGCACTAACGCGCATCAACGCTTCGGGGCGTGGTGCAGTTCTCGTGGACGCGACTCTAGGGCTAGGCGGCCACTCAGAGCGCTTCTTGAGTATGTTCCCCGAACTGCGTCTCATAGGCCTCGATCGCGATACCACGGCGCTGACCTTGGCGAAAGAAAGACTGGCACGCTTCAAGGACCGAATTACTTTTGTGCACACCCGGTTCGACGGTTTCGCGGAGGCATTGCACGAAGCCGGTCTGGATGACATTGGTTCGGTCGACGGCGTGCTCTTCGACCTCGGTGTGTCGTCGATGCAACTCGATGAAAAAGACCGCGGGTTCGCCTATTCCATCGACGCACCGCTAGATATGCGCATGGACACCACCACAGGCCCAACTGCGGCTGACGTGCTGAATACGTATAGCCATGGCGAACTGGCTCGAGTTTTGTCGACCTATGGCGAAGAACGGTTTGCTGGCCGCATCGCGTCAGAAATCGTGAAGCAAAGGGTGTCGCAACCGTTCACGACCAGTGCGCCTCTCGTGGAGCTGCTTTACCGGGCGATTCCTGCCGCAACGAGGCGTACAGGTGGCCACCCTGCCAAGCGGACCTTCCAGGCCCTGCGCATTGAAGTCAATGGAGAGCTCGATGCGCTGAACAATGTTATTGACCCCGCGTGTGACGCACTGACAGTGGGCGGTCGTGTCGTTTTTATGTCGTATCACTCGCTGGAAGACCGCATCGTCAAACGTGCGCTTGCCGAACGAATCAAGTCTCGTACCCCGCACGGGCTGCCTGTCGAACTGCCGGGCGCCGGCCCCGAGTTTCGTCTTCTCACACGAGGCGCCGAGCGCGCTTCGGAAGAGGAAGCCGCTGTGAATCCACGCTCGTTGCCTGTGAGGTTACGTGCGGCTGAACGTATTGCTAGGAGAGAATGATGACGACTCTAACTCCGCCACGCAGAAGTCGAGACCAGAAACGTCGAAGTGGGCGACCAGCCTCTCAGGCGCTCTCGCCCGCGGCCCGACGAGCCTACGCAAAACGCTCAGTTCGCTTCGGTGACACTAAGCCGGGGCAAGCACCGCTCGCCCGGGCTGTGAAACAAAGGGCGAGTCGTATCCCCTTCGTGGCGCTCATTATTGCGATGCTAGTAGCGGGGCTTGCGTTGACACTCCTGCTGTCAACACAAGCAGCGCAGCAGGCATATCAAATTTCTGAGGCGAAAATGCACACGAAGAAGCTTTCCGAAACGCGCGAAGCATTGCTACGCGATGTTGAGCTCGGGCAATCAGCACCGGAGCTTGCGCGCCGCGCGGGCGAACTCGGGATGGTACCGGCGCCGCACCAGGCATATTTGGTGGTCGCAGCAAATGGCGACGTCAAAGTAGTGGGCGAGCCACGCGCAGCAACGGGGTCACCATTGCCTCCATTCAACACACAACCTTCGCGACCAGATCAATCAGGTCCGCGCTCCGGTTCGGCGGAACGTGAACTCGAGGTTGCAATACCCATCCCCATTGACGAGTTGCCAAACCCCGGTCAGTTACCCGAAATTGATCGCGAGGGACAGCCCTCTGAGCTACTTCTGCCCGTGGGTGATCCCAATGCTCGAGACGATGTTCTTGGACAGCCGTGACAAAGTCTCAACGTAAGCGAAAGCCAACCAGTTCTCCGCGGCAACGTGGGGGAGCATCAAACCCATCCGGACCACGCTATCGTGTCGCCGGATTTGTGATGTTTTGCGCCTTGAGTCTCATCGTTGTGCAGTTAGTCAATGTGCAAGGCATTTCTGCTCCACGGTTGTCCGCGGAGGCGGCTAAGCAACGTACCGTCGCCATGGTCGATCCCGCTAAGCGAGGCGCAATTGTGGATCGCCACGGCAATATGCTGGCCTTTACAACAGAAGCGCGGGCATTGACGTTTCAGCCGGTTCGCGTTCGAGAACAGCTCGAAGCACTGGCTGAATTGAATACCGACGCACCTGAGCCACGGGCTCGCCTACTGGAAATCGCGCGGGGCGTATCAGCAGCCCTCGATGGCGAGGTTTCGGAGCGGGCGCTGCGTCGTCAGATACTTAGTGACGACTCGTTCCACTATCTCGCACGAAGCGTTGATCCTGCGGTTGCAACGGCGATCCAGGAGGAATTCCCCGAAGTTGGCTCGGAACGGCAAGACATTCGTCAGTATCCGGGCGGTGCTCTTGCCGCCAACGTCATCGGTTCGACGGGGTGGGACGGTCACGGATTGCTCGGGCTGGAAAAATCCATGGACACCGAACTAGCTGGTCAAAATGGTTCACGAACCTATGACCGAAGCGAAGATGGTGCGGTAATCCCGGGAAGTACCAGGGATGTTCAACCGGCCCAGGATGGCAAGACTGTCGAGCTCACCATTGACAACGACATCCAATTCTTTGTTCAGCAGGCCACCCAACGTGCTGTCGATCTGTCGGGTGCACGTGCAGCGTCTGCGATGGTTATGGATGTCCACACTGGAGAAATTCGGGCGATTGCTAACGACGGGACGTTCAACCCAGCTCTCGGGCTCGGCGCCCCAGAGAATCAGATTGCCGAACTTGGCATTCCCGCGATCAGCACTCCCTTCGAGCCGGGTTCGGTGGCAAAAATTGTTGCCGCCGCAGCAGCCATTGAAGACGACCTGACCACACCGGACGAGGTACTTGATGTTGACGGCCAAATCCGGATGGCCGGTGTCACTGTGCGTGACGCGTGGGTACACGGAGTGGTGCCGTACACAACCACCGGAATTTTTGGAAAGTCCTCGAACGTGGGGACGCTGATGCTCGCCGAGCGGATCGGCGAAGAACGTTTCGCGGAAATGCTGTGGCGATTCGGTGTAGGCCTGCCTACCGGTGTCGAGTTGCCCGGCGAAAGTGTCGGCATGGTTCCACCACTCGATCAATGGGGCGGGGGAACATTCGCCAACTTGCCTATCGGTCAGGGCATGTCCATGACACTGCTGCAGATGGCTGGCATCTACCAAGCCATCGGCAATGACGGGGTCCGGATCCCACCACGAATCATTAGCGCGACAGTTGATTCCTCAGGGCACCGAGCAGAAACGCCCCGGCCTGAAGCTGTCGAGGTGGTAAGTCCTGAAACTGCTCGCGTCGTGACCGATATGTTCCGTAGCGTCGTGCAGTCCGATCCCATGGGTTATCAGCAAGGAACTGGACCCCAAGCGGCAGTTCCCGGCTACCAAATTTCGGGAAAAACCGGTACAGCCCAACAGGTTGACCCGAACTGTGGATGCTATTCCAACTCGATGTACTGGGTGACCTTCGCAGGAATTGCGCCAGCGGACGACCCTCGATACGTCATAGCGATCATGCTTGATGCACCGGTCAGAAATGTTGACGGCGGCGGCGGACGGTCAGCAGCGCCGCTGTTTAACACGATCGCGTCCTGGTTGCTTCAACGCGACAATGTGCCGCTGTCCGCACCAGCGCCAAAACTGATCCTTGATACAAGCGCACCCTGAAAATACCCACAATCACACGAAATTTACTGTGAACAGATCGGTTTCCCAGGGAGCCTGCGAATGTGACAAGGGACCGGTAGCGTTTCTTTGTGCCGGACGCGAACTCGGCACTGTACGCTAACTCGGCACTGATATGGCCCAAATGCTAGGGCTGCCCAATTGTCGGCTTGCAGAGTCATTGATGAGAACTGAAGTAGGGAGGAGCGGGCCGGTGGCGCACGCACACAACGATGATCGTCCTCGCACGCCACGTCCGCACAGTCTCGCTCCCGTTTCGTTGGCGACACTCGCGACCCTTTCAGACGCACTGTTACATGGCGACCCCGGTGGTACAACGGTGCGCGGTGTCGAACTGCGCGCCCAAGACATCCTCCAAGGAGACCTCTTCGCGGCACTTCCGGGAATTAAGGCGCACGGCGCATCGTTTGCCGCTGACGCAGTGGCGCGCGGAGCCGTAGCTGTGCTGACCGATCACGCGGGCCTTGCGATCATCGATGACGTTGTCTCGAAGGACATACCAGTCCTGGTGCACCAGAATCCACGTTCAGTTCTGGGCCTGATCTCTGCCGGCATTTACGACAATCCATCGGAAAAGCTGACCCTCATCGGCATCACAGGCACATCTGGGAAAACAACCACCGCGTACCTCGTGGAAGGCGGTATCGCGGCAGCTGGCTACCGTGCGGGACTCATCGGCACTGTAGAAACCCGCATTGACGGAGTTCCTATTCCAAGCGCACTGACAACACCAGAAGCGCCACAGTTGCAGGCGCTGCTCGCCGTGATGGTGGAGCGCGGAATTGACTACGTCGTGATGGAAGTATCAAGCCACGCGCTTGCACTGGGCAGAGTTGACGCATGCGAGTTTGCCGTAGGCGGATTCACGAACCTTTCGCAAGACCACCTCGACTTCCACAGTGACCTAGACGACTACTTTTCCACCAAAGCCCAGCTGTTTGATGGCAAGGTACGCGCGCCCGCACGTCGAGCGGTGGTGTGTGTTGACGACGACTGGGGCAGCGAAATGGCTCGCCGCGCAATTGGCGATGTGACGACGGTGTCCGCCGATGGGCATGCTGCGGACTGGATCGCGCGTGCGCCTGAAGTAACTGGTGTGGGAGTGCAAAGGTTCACCGCAGAAGCTGCTGATGGCACGCAACACGTGGTGTCGATATTGCTGCCAGGTCGGTACAACGTCGCCAACGCGATTCTATCGGTGGCATTGCTTGACGCCGTTGGAATACCCGCAGCATCCGTTGTCGAGGGGCTTGCAAAAGTGCAAGTTCCTGGGCGAATGGAGCGAGTTGATAGGGGACAGCAATTTCTTGCTGTTGTTGACTACGCGCATAAACCGGGCGCAGTGGAGGCAGTGCTTGCAACATTGCGGGCACAAACGTCGGGGAAGATAGCTCTCGTACTTGGCGCCGGTGGTAACCGTGACGCAGGAAAACGGACCCCGATGGGCGAGGCCGGAGCTCGTGGCAGTGACTATTTTGTGATCACTGACGACAATCCGCGCGACGAGGATCCTTCTGAAATTAGAGCAGAGCTCGCCGCCGGTGCCCGCCGGGTGCCAGAGAATGAACGAGCAATCATTCGTGAAATTGCTGACCGTAGCGAGGCAATTGGTGACGCCGTTCGGTGGGTAGGTACCCATGGGGTCGGCGATGACGTCGTAGTGGTCGCAGGTAAAGGCCACGAATCGGGACAGGAAGTACTTGGAGTGAAACAACCGTTCGACGATCGGATAGTCCTAGCCTCCGCCATCGACTCCATCTTGGGCGGAGTAAATCCATGATCCCCATGACATTGCGCGACATAGCCGAAATCGTTGGCGGAACCCTTCACGACGTGCCTGATGACTCAGTGGTCGTTTTAGGCCCTGTTGAGTTCGACTCCAGAAAAGTCACCGAAGGGTCGCTGTTCCTGGCACTCCCTGGAGCGACCGTGGACGGCCACGAATTTGCTGACAAAGCCGTCGCAGCTGGCGCGATCGCGGTGCTCGCCGCGCGTCCAGTCGGTGTTCCAGCGATCGTTGTACCACCGTCGTCATCCGCGGAATCAAGTGAATCTGGGTGGGCTGGGACTGCGATGGCACTTGAGCACGACACGGATGGCTCAGGCGCTGCAGTGCTTGCTGGGTTCGCGAAACTCGCCCGGGGAAGTGTTGACCGCTTGAGCGCAGAGCATGGTTTGACAGTGGTCGGCGTGACTGGTTCAGCGGGGAAGACATCAACAAAGGACCTCATTGCCGCAGCCTTGACGCCGCTAGGTGAGGTGATTGCGCCTCCAGGGTCGTTCAACAATGAAATTGGGCACCCGTGGACAGCACTTCGGGCCACACCCGACACAGATTTCCTAGTCCTCGAAATGTCGGCCCGTGGCCCAGGGCACATTGCTGCGCTAGCGCGAACTGCACCTCCCAAAATTGGGGTCGTGCTGAATGTGGGGACCGCACATCTCGGCGAGTTCGGGAGCCGCGAAGTCATTGCACAAACTAAGGGCGAACTTCCGGAGTCGCTCCCGTCCGCGGAGCAAGGCGGCGTCGCGATCCTAAACATTGACGACGCTCTAGTCGCCGCGATGGCGCAGCGAACATCGGCCAGGGTCGTTTTCGTCGGCCAGTCTGAAAAGGCGCACATACGAGCTGTCGACATAACGATGGACGAACAAGCGCGGGCGTCATTCACGATGGTCACGCCGCAGGGCGAAATCCCAGTCAAGCTGGCAGTCCACGGTGAACACCTCATAACGAATGCGTTGAGCGCAGCAGCTGTCGCCCTCGAATGTGGCGCGACCCTGCCCGCGATAGCCGCATCGCTAGGGGATGCGAAAGGGGTGTCCGGTCGACGCATGGAGGTATCCACGCGTCCCGATGGTGTCACCGTCATCAATGACTCATACAACGCCAACCCAGACTCAGTTCGCGCTGCGCTGAAAGCCCTCGTGACAATGGCACGATCGGGCGGGACCCGCCGTCGTTGCTGGGCGATTTTGGGGGAAATGGGCGAACTAGGTGATGATTCCGTTGTCGAACACGATCGCATTGGGCGCCAAGCTGTTCGTCTACTGATTGACAAGCTTGTTGTGGTGGGGACCGGTCGCCCGTCGCACGCAATGCATCAAGGGGCGGTGATGGAAGGGTCGTTCAACAACGAATCTATTCTTGTTGACGATCCCGCAGCTGCGCTCGACGTTCTAGTCGACGAACTTGAACCGGGAGATGTTGTGTTGGTTAAAGCGTCCAAGGCAATCGGCTTGTGGGTTGTCGCCGATGCGCTTCTTGCGCAATCGCAGGCACTGCCCGCTGATGTGGCAGAGAGAACGGAGAGTACACAGTGACACAGGTACTGATTGCGGGTGGCTTAGCCCTCGTTGTGTCCATACTGCTCACACCATTTCTAATTCGAGCGTTCTCCAAACAAGGCTTCGGGCAAGAGATCCGCGTCGAAGGACCACAGTCGCATCAGGCTAAACGTGGCACCCCATCAATGGGTGGCGTTGCCATAGTTGCTGGTATTTGGGCTGGATATTGGGGCTCACACCTGTTCGGCGTTGGTATCGACGGCGATGGGCCAACTGCATCGGGCATGTTGGTTCTTGGGCTTACCACCATGCTCGCCGGTGTCGGTTTTCTCGACGACTTCATCAAAATTCGCAAGCAACGCAACCTCGGGCTGAACAAGACTTCGAAGCTTGTGGGTCAACTTGTCGCTGCCGTTGTCTTCGGTGTGCTGCTGCTGCAGTTCCGCAATGACGATGGCCTCACACCCGCTAGCCCAAACCTGTCCTACGTGCGTGAAATCACCACAGTGTCGATGGGCGCTTTGCTGTTCATCATCTTCGTCTACTTCGTTGTGACGGCATGGTCGAACGCAGTGAACTTCACAGACGGTCTCGATGGTCTCGCCGCGGGCACCACCGCAATGGTGGTTGGCGCCTACGTCATTATCACGTTCTGGCAGTACCGAAACTCATGTCAGATTGTTGCACCTGAGCCAGGCTGCTACAACGTCCGTGATCCGCTCGATATCGCGATTCTTTGCGCCGCAGCTGCGGGCGCCTGTGTGGGCTTCCTCTGGTGGAACGCGGCACCAGCCAAGATCTTTATGGGTGACACAGGATCGTTGGCACTCGGTGGTCTGATCGCAGGTGTATCGCTGACCACTCACACCGCACTCCTGATGATCGTTCTCGGCGCAATCTTCGTCGCAGAGTTCCTCTCAGTCGTCATTCAGATCGCAGTATTCCGAACCACTGGCCGACGGGTATTCCGGATGGCCCCATTCCATCATCACTTCGAACTTGGTGGATGGGCAGAAACCACGGTAATCATTAGATTCTGGCTGCTCACGGCTATCGCTGCGGCTCTTGGCGTCGGCTTGTTCTATGGCGAATGGGTTGCGGCATCGGGGGGACTGTGAGTACAAATCCTGCATCACCTACGTTTGACCAGTTCGCTAACCTGTCAGTTCTCGTCGCCGGTGCGGGAGTTTCCGGCATCGCCACAGTCAGAGCCCTGCTCTCCCTCGGCGCGGACGTAACAATCGCGGACTCGCGCGAAAAAGCGCTCGAACCGGCTGTCGAACTCGGCGCTCGCGGTCTCCTGCTTGATCCCGACAACTCGCCTACATCCGAAACTCTCGACGGCTACCAACTGGTCGTTACTAGCCCAGGCTGGAAACCCGACTCGCCGCTTCTTGTCCTGGCCCACGAACGTGGTCTCCCTGTGTGGGGCGATGTCGACTTTGCTTGGCGACTAGATCAATCAGGGATTCTTGGGCCGCCGCGAACTTGGTTGGCAATTACAGGCACCAACGGGAAAACAACAACGACCACAATGCTGCACTCGGTTCTGCGCGCAGCGGGCTTGTCGAGCGCCGCCTGCGGGAACATCGGCCTTCCGATTCTCGACGCGCTATTTACTGGGGCATCCGAAGGTTCCGGTGCGCGGGTTGATGTGCTGGCCGTCGAACTGTCGTCGTTCCAGCTACATTGGGCGCCATCACTTCGCCCCGAGGCTGGTGTCATTCTGAACATCGCAGAAGACCACCTTGACTGGCATGGCTCAATGCAAGCTTATGTGGATGCAAAACTTCAGGTACTGACAGGCAAGGTCGGTGTCCTTGGTCTCGACGACCCAGTCGCGGCAAGTCTCGTGTCACGATCACAAGCCGAGCGCACGGTTGGTTTCCGGCTTGATTCACCCGCCGAGAATGAAATTGGAATCGTCGACGGAACTGTAATCGACCGCGCATTCGGTGACGCGGACGGCATCATGCCCGCAGCTGACATCCAACCAAATGGTCGGCCCGGTGTGCTCGATGGTCTCGCCGCGGCGGCGCTCGCCCGCGCAATCGGCGTCAGCGCCGACGCCATCGCCGAAGGACTGCGTACACACGAAACAGGCCCGCACCGCAACGCTTTCGTGGCCGAAGTCCGCGGTGTGCGCTACGTGGACGACTCCAAAGCAACAAACCCGCACGCCGCTCATGCGTCACTGACGACGTACCCCCGAGTGGTGTGGGTTGCGGGCGGACAATTGAAGGGCGCATCAGTCGAGGAACTCGTTCCCGCGGTGCGCGAGCAACTCGTTGGTGCGGTGGTCATTGGTGTCGATCGTCGACAGATCGGTGACACAATCGCGCGACACGCCCCCGATGTTCCCGTAGTCGAGGTCATCGCGGGCGACGATGGAACCGTGACAGCAACTTTGATTCACAACGGGCGCCGCAACTCGGCATTGCCCGCGCACGTGCCGCCAGGAGCGGACTCAACCGGTGGACACACACCGGGCGGGAACTCAGCTGATGACGTCATGCGACTTGCGGTGTATTCGGCGGCGCAACTCGCTGAACCCGGTGACACTGTTGTGCTCGCTCCTTCTGCGGCATCACTCGACATGTTCCGCGACTACGGCCATCGAGGGCGTAGCTTTGCATCCGCGGTGAGTGCGCTAGCCCAACTGGGGGCGCATCCCTGATGGCCCGAGCAGGAATCGGGCGGCCAGGCCTTCGTACCGCACTGGTCACTAGATTCGGCGCGTGGCTCGATAGGCCCCTCGCGTCGTTTCACCTTATTCTCTCCATAGCGGCCCTGTTGTCGATCCTCGGACTCGTGATGGTGCTGTCAGCGTCGAGCGTGTCCGAATACACTCGATCAGGTTCCGCCTACTCGATGTTCATACGGCAGCTCGTCTTTATCGCTGTCGGTTGGATTGCTTTCTACCTTGCTTTGCGAACCCCCGTGCGAGTTCTGCGCAGGACAGCATTTCTTGGCTTGGTTTTAACCGCGATTCTTTTGGCTCTCGTACTTGTGCCGGGTATCGGTGTGCTGGTCAACGGTGCCCGAAGTTGGTTCCACGTAGGGCCATTCGCGTTCCAGCCGTCCGAGCTCGCTAAAATTTCGCTCGCCTTGTGGGGCGCTGTACTTCTCGCTGACCGCGGAGTGCGCACCCGAAATGTGCGTGACATGCTGATTCCGCTTGTGCCTGGAGCGCTAATTATCTTCACATTGGTTGCCCTGCAACCGGACTTCAGCACGCTCGTTGTGCTGTTCTTCATTCTGCTTTCTCTGTTGTGGTTTGCCGGCCTTCCTCTTGGATACTTTGTGGTCGGTGTCGGATCTATTCTGTCGGTCGCGATGGTGATGGCTGTCGCTGAGGGGTATCGCACGCAGCGGCTCCGCTCATTCTTTAACGCGGATGATGACCCACTCGGAGCCAGCTATCAGGCGCGGCAGGCAAAGTTTTCCTTGGCGGATGGTGGGTTATTCGGCGTAGGACTGGGGCAAAGTAGGGCGAAATGGAAGTTTCTACCTGAAGCGCACAACGACTTCATTTTTGCCATCATTGGTGAGGAACTCGGATTCGTCGGGGCAGTAGCTGTCCTCGGAATTTTTGCTCTATTTACCTACACAGGTCTTCGAATTGCAGCCCGCTCAGTCGATCCATTCTTGCGATTGTTTGTGGCGACGTCGACGGTGTGGATCATTGGACAGGCTTTTATCAACCTGGGTTACGTTGTGGGCCTTTTGCCTGTTACGGGGTTGCAGTTGCCGCTGATTTCCGCAGGCGGTAGCTCGACAGTTCTAACATTGTTGATGTTCGGGTTGATGGCGAACGCCGCTAGACATGAACCCGAGGCGATCGCGGCTCTGCGCTTAGCTTCGAAAAATGGAAAGGGGCCGAAAATTCTGCGGCTCCCGCTGCCGGAGAAATACCAGCCGCCCAAGCCCATACAACGGCGTGAGCCATCTCGCGCTGACTACGACGATGCGCGCCGCTACGGCGTACCGCACGACGTTTTTGCTGATGAGTACGTGAACCCGCGCTATTACCGTGACCCGCCATGTCCGCCACCTGTGGCTGCGCACCGACCGCGACGCAATCCGCAATCGCGCTCCAGTGGCGGAAATGCCAGCACGAACAGTGCGTACCCGCACCACCGCTATTACGACGACCCGCCCAACAGAGTCGATCCGCGTGTGCGAGCGCCGCAATCGAACTCACGGGGGGCGAACTCTCGGGGTTCCAACACTCGGGGGTCGAACTCTCGGGGGTCCAACCAACCGCGTTCGGCCCCTCACCGTCGCGGTGAGTGGTATGAGTGAGACACGACTACAGAGGAGCGCAAAACTATGACCGGAGCGAGACCACGGCCCGTGTCGGTAGTCCTCGCAGGTGGCGGCACAGCAGGACACATCGAGCCTGCATTGGCTGTCGCTGACTCGCTGAGAGACCTCGATGTCGATGTCCGGATCACAGCGCTAGGTACTGAACGCGGACTAGAGACAACGCTCGTTCCGCAGCGCGGATACCCACTCGAGCTCATCCCGCCAGTACCGATGCCTCGGAAACTGACTCGCCAACTCTTCGGGCTTCCCGCTCGGGTGCGCCAATCAGTGAAGCAAACACGGGCAGTGTTAGACCGCGTGGAAGCGGACGTCATCGTGGGCTTCGGCGGCTACGTGTCGTTGCCCGCATATTTGGCGGCAGGCCCAGGGATCCTTCGCCGCCGTAGACGAATTCCAATCGTTGTTCATGAGGCCAACGCCACGGCGGGACTGGCCAACAAGGTAGGAGCACGCAGGGCCGCGCGAGTGCTTACTGCCTTCCCCGATTCTGGTTTGCCAAACGGGGAGCAGGTTGGGATCCCTGTTCGGGCCGCAATTACAAGCCTTGACAGAAAAGCGCTGAGAGCAGAGGCCCGTGATCATTTCGGCCTAGACCCGGATGCCCCAACTTTGCTCGTCTTCGGAGGTTCTCAAGGAGCCCGATCACTCAACGAAGCGGTGTCAGCCGCTGCCGGAGAGCTGGCTAAGGCTGGAATCGGGGTTTTACATGCACACGGCCCGAAGAACACCATCACAGTGTCCCGCGCCAACGATGGCCCCGCGTACATGGCTGTGCCGTACTTGAGCAGAATGGACCTCGCGTATGCGGCAGCTGATGCCGTGGTGTGCCGGTCAGGCGCAATGACGGTGGCTGAGGTGTCAGCGGTGGGTCTTCCGGCTGTGTACGTGCCACTCCCGCATGGAAATGGGGAACAAGAGCTAAATGCAAAGCCAGTGGTAGCTGCTGGTGGTGGAATTATTGCGCACGATTCCGAATTGACGCGCGACTACATCATCGACCACGTCATTCCGCTTTTGACTAACCCGGGTCGGCTTACGGAAATGAGTGCGGCCGCAGCGGGAGCTGGTCATAGATCGGCTGCTGCCGAAGTCGCAAAAATTGTGATGGATGTCGCGAGAGGAAACATCGCATGAGTGAGTCAACAGATACGAATGTCGACAATGGCGCATTGCCCGCCGAACTGCAACGTGTTCACATGATTGGCATCGGCGGCGCTGGAATGTCGGGAATCGCCCGTATCTTGATTGCCCGAGGTGCGCAAGTCTCCGGCTCGGATGCGAAAGAAAGCCGCGTACTGCTTGATCTGCGCGCACGCGGCGCAGAAGTGCGGGTAGGCCACGATGCTAGTGCGCTTGATCTTCTTGACGGTGGCCCCACTTTGGTGGTGAGTACTGAAAGTGCAATTCGGAAGGACAATCCTGAGCTGTTAGAGGCTCAAAGGCGAGACATTCCGACTACATATCGGCCAGATGTCCTAGCTCAGTTGATGGAGGGTTCCGACCCCGTTTTAGTGGCTGGAACGCACGGAAAAACGTCCACGACATCGTTGCTAGTCGTTGCGCTGCAACATTGTCGGCTTGATCCTTCGTTCGCTGTCGGCGGGGAATTGAATGAAGCTGGCACGAATGCTCATTACGGCACAGGTGGGATATTTGTCGCCGAGGCGGATGAGAGTGACGGCTCACTCCTGCGTTACAAGCCCCATGTTGCGATTGTCACGAATGTCGAGGCGGACCATCTCGACTATTTCGGTTCTGCGGAGTCCTACGTCAAGATTTTCGACGAGTTTGCGGACCGCGTGCAAGACGGCGGCGTGATCGTCACATGCGTAGAAGATGCTGGTGCGCGTGAGTTCGCTGCTCGATCGGCGAAACGGGGCATTCGCGTAGTCGGCTACGGTGACGGTTCGGACTTGCCAGAAGGTGTTGAGCGTGGGGCGACGTTGCTGTCGTGGGAGGCGCGCGACGGCGGTGGCGTGGGGCAGATTCAACTCGCCGGTGAATCTGATGTCCGTGTGATGCGGCTGTCAGTGCCAGGTCGACACATGGCGCTGAATGCTCTGGCTGCACTTCTCGCGAGCCGCGAAGTCGGTGCTGACATTGATGACGTCCTCGACGGCCTTGAAGGCTTTGGGGGCGTTCGACGCCGTTTCCAGTATGTGGGTCGCGAGGCCGGGGTCCGACTATTCGACGATTACGCACATCACCCGACAGAGGTCCGTGCAGTGCTCAACGCGGCGCAGGAGATGCTTGCTGACGAAACGGCGTCTGCCCCGGAAGTTCGACGGGGAAGGGTCGTGGTGGTTTTTCAACCGCATATGTATTCACGGACGGAAATATTCGCCACGGAGTTTGCGTCGGCCCTTGATCTCGCAGATGAGGTAATCGTCCTCGACGTTTATGGTGCGAGAGAAGAACCGCGACCGGGCGTGACAGGTGAACTGATCGCGAGTCAAGTGACTAAACCCGTTCATTTTCAACCTGACGTTTCGGCACTCCCACGGCAAGTAGCCGGACTTGTAGGCGGTGGCGACATTGTTCTCACGATGGGTGCGGGCGATGTGACAATGCTCGGGCAATCGATCCTGGATGAGATTCATGCACACCGTAATCATGTGCGTCCTGGTGTTCGCGCCAGTGGGGAAGGGATAGCGCGGGGGAGCCGGTGAGTGCACGTATGGCGGTGAAGGGGCGTCCTTCACCCAAGGTGGGTTCCGACAGGCGACCACGTAGGTTCGCTAGGGTGCGTCGCATCCTTGCTCTGGTCGCGATTGTGGGGCTGATTTGCGGTATCGGTGCGGCTGCATATTTTTCTCCGTTGTTTTCGGTTCGCAACATCGAGGTCCGGACCGGTGACTCGGTCCCATCGGAGACGGTGCATCCTCTCGTCGGTGTTGCGGAGGGGACTCCGCTTCTGCAAGTGGATACGTATGCTGTGGCGTCGCGAATAGCGGAATTGCCTAAGGCTGCGGAGGTCCGTGTTACTAGGGCTTTGCCGTCAACATTGCGTATCGAGGTTGTTGAACGCGTGCCAGCGGTGTTCTATGACGAGCCCAGCGGGGCGCATCTCATGGATCCCTCCGGGGTGACGTATGCGATTGAGCCTCCGCCGCCCGGCATTCCGCGGCTCGTAGTGGAGTCGCCGGGGGAGCGAGATGAGGCGACAATTGCTGCCTTGAAGGTGATGGAGGTGCTGGCGCCGTCGCTTCGAAGCCAGTTGGCGGAAGTGCACGCGCCGTCGTCTGTGGACGTTCGACTCGTACTTGAGGATGGTAGGACTGTGCTGTGGGGGGATGGTGCTGAAGCGCAGCGCAAGGCTCGCATTGCAGAGGCGCTGTTGACGCAGCCGGGTGAGGTCTTTGACGTGTCGAGCCCGAGACTTCCCACTATTCGGTAATTACGCGTTGTTTGACGAAGTTCACCTGCGCCAACGTGAAGGAAAAGGGCCTACACCATGTCTGGTGTGGGCTTTTTCCGTCGCGGGCCGAGTGTGGGCGCGTTCGATATGAAGCATCAAGGTTTCGCGAAGAAGAAATAACTGTGTGGTCTCGGCGCGCCTAATGGCGTTGTCGTTCTGTGATGCCTAGCGTTTCGGAGCAGTCAGGTACTTGACATAACTCTAACCCTATGGTTGAGGTTTAGGGTTAAGGTTCACGTTTCCTGATCTGGAAGTCCCGTAGAACGTTGGTAGAGCACGACACATGGAAGGCGAGAGCCCATGACGCCCCCGCACAACTACCTCGCCGTTATCAAGGTCGTCGGCATCGGCGGCGGTGGGGTCAACGCTGTTAATCGAATGATCGAGGCTGGACTCAAAGGTGTTGAGTTCATTGCCATTAACACGGATGCACAAGCATTGCTTATGAGTGATGCTGACGTGAAGCTCGATGTGGGTCGCGAACTCACACGAGGTCTTGGCGCCGGTGCAGACCCTGAAGTCGGTCGAAAAGCAGCAGAAGACCACAAGAATGAAATTGAAGAAGTCCTCAAAGGCGCAGACATGGTCTTCGTCACCGCAGGCGAGGGTGGTGGCACCGGAACAGGTGGTGCTCCCGTTGTCGCAAGTATTGCGCGCAAGCTCGGCGCACTAACTGTCGGTGTCGTGACTCGTCCGTTCTCCTTTGAAGGAAAACGTCGCGGTGCGCAGGCCGAGGCTGGCATCGCATCACTACGCGAATCATGCGACACACTCATTGTTATCCCCAACGATCGCCTATTGCAGCTCGGTGATGCAGCCGTCAGCTTGATGGATGCGTTCCGCTCAGCCGATGAGGTCCTCCTCAACGGTGTGCAGGGCATAACTGACCTCATCACGACACCAGGCTTGATCAACGTCGACTTTGCAGACGTTAAAGGTGTGATGTCGGGAGCTGGTACCGCATTGATGGGTATCGGATCCTCACGCGGAGAGGGACGCGCAGTCAAGGCAGCTGAATCTGCTATTAACTCGCCACTTCTCGAAGCGTCGATGGACGGGGCGCACGGCGTCCTACTGTCCATCGCTGGAGGTTCCGACCTAGGTCTGTTCGAAATCCACGACGCAGCTAGCCTCGTGGAAGAAGCAGCCCACGTTGATGCCAACATCATCTTCGGCACAGTGATCGATGACTCGCTCGGTGACGAGGTCCGTGTCACGGTCATCGCAGCAGGTTTCGACGGCGCACCAGCTTCACGCAATGTTCGCGACGAGCGTCGTGAGCCGCAGCGTCAGCAGGCAGGCCGACAGGCTGATGGCCCGTCTCGGCGTGCCAGTGCAGATTCTGCAACCAGCCGTGATCAAGGTAGCTCGCGGAGCAACCGCTTCGGCGGCGACCTGCCACCCATGCCGGGCAGCGGTCGACGCGAGTCGCCAAGCAGGCACGAACAAGTGCCCGCAGCACCACGTCAGGGGAGAGGTCGGTACTCCGACAACTTCGATGATGACGAATTTGATGTGCCTGACTTCATGCGGTGACATTACGGGACTGCACTGATCGTGGAGACAGCATGGGGGCATAATGTCAGGGAGTTGAGTTAGTCGGAGGGGGTGAGATGGTCGCGCAGTGGACGGTAACAACCCGACACGGTGGCGTCTCGCCCCCTCCGTACGACTCACTCAACTTAGGCATTCATGTGGGCGACGCCCCGGAATTCGTACTTGAAAACCGGCGGCGCCTTGCCACCTCGCTAGATGTGACCCCTGATCGCATCGTGTGGATGGATCAGGTTCACGGCACCCACGTCGAGATCGTCGACAAGCCCGTAGTGGATGCCCTTCCGAAAACAGATGCAATCGTCACGCGAAGTCAAAGTGTGGTTCTTGCAGTTCTCACTGCCGACTGTGTTCCGATTCTTCTTGCAGATAATGATGCCGCAGTTGTTGGTGCGGCCCATGCGGGAAGAGTGGGAGCGCGAGATGGCATTGCACTTCGCGTGGTGGACAAAATGGTTGAGCTTGGTGCCAAGCGAAGCAACATTGAGGCCTTCATCGGGCCAGCTGCCTGTGGATCGTGCTATGAAGTTCCCGATGACATGGCAGCAGATGTCGATGCACACCTCCCCGGGAGTGCCAGTAAAACCCTTCGAGGGACAGCATCGTTGGATCTGCCGCTCGGAATTGAAAATCAATTGCGCGCAGTGGGCGTACGCACCGTAGTGCGCGACCAACGCTGCACGATCGAGGCTGGGGAAATGTTCAGCCATCGGCGGGGTGCCCCAACTGGGCGATTTGCTTCGTTGATTTGGATCTCCGCAGACGAGCACCATCATGACAGACGAGCATCAACAAGACAGACAAGTGACGCAGTCAGGTGAGTGACGTCTTAAGTACTGAACGTGCTCAGTTCATTGCAGAGTCACTCTCTGCGATGCGCACGAGAATCGCATATGCCGCAAAGGCCGCAGGCCGATCCCCGTCTGACGTCACCCTATTGCCGGTGACAAAATACTTCCCAGCCACTGACGTGCACATTCTTTATCGCCTCGGATGTGTAGATTTTGGTGAATCCAAAGTTCAGGAAGCGAGCGCCAAGATCGCGGACTTTGCCGCCTTGGCGCCAGATGCGCGGGACGTTTCTTGGCACATGATTGGACGGTTGCAGAGAAACAAGGCGAACCACGTCGCTCGCTGGGCGGCATGGGTTCACTCAATCGACAGTGAGCGTTTAGCGGTTGCGTTATCACGTGGCGTTGAAGCAGCGATGCACGCTCACGAGCGCTCGACACGAATCAAGGTCTGCATTCAAGTAAGCCTCGACGGCGATCCAAGCCGTGGGGGCGTCCAGCCCATGGACGTCCACGGTCTCGCTGACGTAATCGCGACTTTACCTGGCCTGGAATTGGCGGGCCTGATGGCTGTTCCGCCGATCGCTGCAGACCCGGAGCAGGCGTTTGCTGACCTTCAGCGCCTACATGAGCGGTTTGTGATCGCATTTCCTTCCGCTACCACCCTTTCGTCTGGAATGTCGGGCGATGCGGAAAGTGCAATACAACATGGATCAACATGTGTGCGTGTCGGTACCGCATTGTTAGGTCTCAGGCCGATAACCTCGCCCTAACTAAAGATGGTGAAACCTCCACAAGCCACGGCCTCCAAATGTCCGAGCTGGTCGACTCACCGCTCCCCATAACCTAAGACTTAAGCTTCGCCCAAGGAAGGTCAACGCATGAGCGCAATGCAGAAGATCAAGGAGTACTTCGCACTGGTGCCACCGGTCGAGTACGAAGACGATTACATGGATGATGCGGATCAGGCTCGTGGTCGTGGGCGACGCGAAGGTGCACCAGGACGTTACGAGGATGCACCTATTGGAGGCGGCTACCGTCCAGGGACCTACGTTCCACCGCAGGCCCGTCCGGAGCCAATGGACTACCCGCCACAACCGTCGGCGTTCGACCGTGACCCGTACGAGCGTGACCGGTTTGCTGGTGAGCCACGCTCAGCGCGACCAGTTCCCGCTGTCGAAGATTTCGCGCGAGTGCAAGCGCCTGCCCGTGTGGCACGGCCACGCGTGAATGATCGCGCTGAGGTGAAAGAGCGTCGGGGCGGACCTGAAGAGGGTGGTGCACCCGCAAAGATCACAACGCTTCGTCCACGCGACTACAGCGAGGCTCGAACAATTGGTGAGCAGTTCCGTGACGGTGTTCCGGTCATTATGGATCTCAACGACATGGTGGGCTCCGACGCCAAGCGGTTGGTTGATTTTGCAGCCGGTTGCGCATTTGCTCTCAACGGCAGCTTCGAAAAGGTCGCAACGAAGGTGTTCCTCCTTTCGCCAGCCGACATTGATGTATCTGCTGAGGACCGCCGCCGCATTGCCGAAACAAGCCTGAATCAAGGTCGGTAGCGCGGTAGTTGACGAGTTGGGATCTCCGTCCGGTAACGCAGGTGTTCTGAGTTTGAACGAAACCAAAAAGTCAGGCAGAGTGGCAGAGTGCTTCCGATCCTGATCGTGATCTCCAACCTGTTGTTCTTCTACTCGCTGTTCCTTATTGGGCGCGTGGTGGTTGAGTTCATCAAAATGTTTGCTCGCGACTGGTATCCCACTGGCGCCGTCGCGACGATCCTCGAGATCCTGTTTGCTATCACAGATCCGCCAATCAATTTCCTCCGGCGTGTGATACCACCGATTCCGTTGGGGACGGTGCGGTTGGATCTGTCGGTACTTATTCTGCTGATCGGAATTTTCATCATTCAGGGTGTCATCACCGGCATCATTGCGGCGAACCAGTAACCTCGAAACTGCGCGAATCCGAAATCCGCGAATCTGAAAAACATTGCGTGGCATAGTGTCACGCGAAGGCCACGTATGTAGTGGCGCAGTGCGCGTGATGTGACACGAGGAAGGTGGAGACCGCAGATGCGTTTAACTCCAACGGATGTTCACAATGTTGCTTTCAAGAAGCCCTCACTAGGTAAGCGGGGCTACGACGAAGACGAAGTGGACGTTTTCCTAGACCTTGTCGAGCAGGAACTTGCGCGCCTAACAGAAGAGAACACCGATCTCTCCGAGCGTGTGCAACAACTGGAGAAGCAGGTAGCCGCTAGGTCTGGCGAAAGTAGTGAATCCGCAAGCGCTCGTGCCATCAAGATCATTGCCCACGCCGAATCGGTCGCAGAACGTGTGACAACCGACGCGCAAGCTGAAGCGGACACGATGCTGACGGACGCGCGGGACAAGTCGAAGACTATGGTCACCGAGGCGCGGGATAAGTCGGAGGCGATGGTTACCGACGCGCGCGAAAAGGCTGAGATGATCGTCAGTAAGGCCTCGGAAAAGTCCGAAGCTGACCTCGCGAGCGCCCAAGAGCACGTCGCTAAACTTCGCACTGATGCTGAGCAGCAGCACGCTGAACTGATCGAATCGATCAGCGAGCAGCGCACAGTCCTAGAGGGACGCATTCACCAGCTCCGCACTTTTGAGCGAGAGTACCGTGCGCGGCTCAAGGCATACCTGGAGTCTCAGCTCGACGACCTCAACGAATTGGGTGCACCTACTACTTCTCCTCAAGCTGAGGCGCCGTCCGCGACCGTAGAAGCTGTCACCGAATCAGTTACTGCCGAAACCGTGGACAGTGATGCGGGCCAGAGTGACCAGTCCTCGAATGCCGAACAACCGACTGAAGCTCACGCGGATGAAGCGCAAGAAGAAGCCGTTGCGGCAGACGACGCAGACGGGGTAAGCGCCCGGGCGGTTGTGCTCTCTCACTGATGTACTATCGATGAAACCAGCGCAGATCCGGATATCACCGGGGAGCTTTCGGAAGAACGGTGCACACGTGGCGCTCAGTAGAACCGAACGGGTCGGCCCGTCATAGCCGATGAGAGAGGTGGAGTTTAACGCTCTGCAAGCGGGGTGGTACCGCGGTTAGCACACACTCGTGTGTTTATCGTCCCCGTGCCCGGTGTACACCATGCGGCAAAAATAGTGAGCCGCAGGCACGAGGAGTACGTTGGTGTCAAATACAGGTACCGAGAACAACGCGACAGTCAATAACAATCCGACGGACAGTAACAATCCGACGGACAATACAGGGGCATACCCCCTCGTTGCATACCCAGGCTCAGGTGAGGCCTCACCGCGCTTCCCTGACCTCGAACAAGCAGTCCTGAAGCAGTGGGACAGCGATGGGACTTTTCGCAAAAGCATAGAACAACGCGCGGACGCCCCCGAGTTTGTTTTCTACGACGGGCCGCCGTTTGCCAACGGGTTGCCGCACTACGGCCACCTCCTCACCGGCTACGTCAAAGACCTGGTGCCGCGCTACCAAACAATGCGAGGTAAAAAGGTTGACCGGCGGTTCGGTTGGGACTGCCACGGTTTGCCCGCAGAAGTAGAAGCTGAGAAGCAACTCGGCATCACCCATAAATCCGAAATCGATTCGATGGGCATCGCTGAATTCAACGATGCTTGTCGTACCTCCGTGCTCCGCTACACGCGGGAGTGGGAAGAGTACGTTACTAGGCAAGCCCGCTGGGTTGACTTTGAAAACGACTACAAAACACTAGACACCGATTACATGGAGTCGGTGATGTGGGCGTTTAAAACGTTGTGGGATAAGGGCCTTGTATACGAAGGTTTTCGGGTGCTGTGGTACTGCTGGCGGTGCGAGACGCCGCTCAGTGCTACCGAAACCAAAATGGACGACGTTTACCAAATGCGGCAGGACCCCGCAGTAACTGTCGCGATGCCTTTGCATGATTCCAAGGTCGCGGACGGAGCTCTTAATGGCGCTAGCGCGCTGATATGGACAACGACGCCGTGGACTCTGCCATCTAACTTGGCGATGGCCGTTCACCCCGATATCGACTATGTGCAAGTACGCACCGATGATGGCGAACGGTACCTCCTCGCAGCTGCACGGCTTGAACACTACGCCCGTGAATTAGGTAAAGAGCCAGTTGTGCTGTCGCAGCATAAAGGCGCAGAACTTGTTGGCGTGACATACGATCCGCCGTTCTCCTTCTTCGTGGGTCGCCCCAATGCCCACCAGATATTGGCGGCTGACTATGTCACCACTGGCGACGGTACGGGCATCGTCCATATCGCACCCGCATTTGGTGAGGACGACAAGGCGGTCACCGACGCTGCTGGCATCGAGGTCGTGGTGCCGGTCGATCCGCGCGGTGAATTCACCAACGAAGTAACCCCATACGCCGGTATGCAGGTGTTCGAAGCGAATAAACCGATCATCGCGGACCTCAAGCAAGCGGGCATACTTCTGCGGCACGAAACGTACGACCACACTTACCCGCACTGCTGGCGCTGTGGAACACCGCTTATGCAGAAGGCTGTGTCGTCATGGTTTGTGGATGTACCAAAGATCCGCGACCGGATGGTGGAGTTGAACCAGAAGATCACGTGGGTTCCAGAGCACATCAAAGACGGCCAGTTCGGCAAATGGCTGGAAGGTGCACGCGACTGGTCGATCAGTCGCAACCGCTACTGGGGAAGCCCCATCCCTGTGTGGACCTCCGACGACCCCGCGTACCCACGCGTTGACGTCTATGGGTCGCTCGATGACCTCGAACGTGACTTTGGTGTGCGGCCAAAAGACCTGCACCGGCCACACATTGATGAGCTTGTGCGGCCGAACCCTGACGACCCAACGGGTAAGTCAGTGATGCGCAGAGTGCCGGAAGTCCTGGATTGCTGGTTCGAATCTGGGTCCATGCCGTTTGCGCAGGTGCATTACCCATTTGAGAACCGCGAGTGGTTTGAAAACCACTACCCGGGTGACTTCATCGTCGAATACAACGGTCAGACGCGGGGCTGGTTCTACACGCTGCACGTTCTAGCGACTGCGCTTTTCGACTCGCCTTCCTTCCGCACGGTGGTTGCCCACGGCATCGTTCTTGGTGACGACGGGTTGAAGATGAGCAAGTCGAAGGGCAACTATCCAGACGTCAACGAAGTGTTTAATCGTGACGGTTCGGATGCGATGCGCTGGTTCCTTATGTCGTCGCCGATCCTTCGTGGGGGCAACCTCGTTGTCACTGAGCAAGGTATCAGGGAAGGCGTGCGGCAGGCCCAGTTGCCGCTGTGGAATGCGTGGAGCTTCTTGCGTCTGTACGCGGAACGCCCAGCGACCTGGTCTACAGGATCGCAGCACGTTCTGGATCGGTACATTCTCGCCAAGTTGCGGGACACACGCGACACGATCACCGACGCTTTGGACAACAACGATATCGCCACAGCCTGCGATGCGGTGCGACTGTTCAGCGATGCTCTCACTAACTGGTACGTGCGGCGATCCCGCTCACGGTTCTGGGAAGGGCAAGAATCTCAAGCCGACGCATTCAATACGTTGCACACGGTACTTGAGGTGTTGTGTCGGTTGTCGGCGCCGCTGTTGCCGCTGGTGACCGAAGTGATCTGGCGGGGACTCACCGGCGGCGAATCTGTGCACCTTACTGATTGGCCGGAGGCTGACGAACTCCCCGCAGACCCTGAGCTCGTCGCGGCCATGGATGAAGCACGTTCGGTGTGTTCGGCAGTGTTAAGTGTCCGCAAGGCGCAGAAACTGCGAGTGCGTTTGCCGCTGGCATCACTGACCATTGCGGCAGAGGACGCAGAACGGCTCAAACCCTTCGCTGGGATCATCGCGAATGAGGTCAACGTCAAGCATATTGAACTCACGTCTGACGTTGACGTTCACGGCAGGTTCGAACTCGCTGTCAACGCCCGTGCCGCGGGACCGCGCCTAGGCAAAGATGTTCAAAAGGTAATCCGGGCTGTGAAATCTGGTGACTGGGTGTCAAACCCCGACGGCACTGTTACCGCGGCTGGAATCGTGCTGCAAGAAGGGGAGTTCACGCAACGCCTGGTGGCTGCTGAACCTGAATCAACTGCGCCGCTGCCTGGTGGTGGTGGACTTGTGGTGCTCGACCTGGACGTAACTGAAACTCTTGAAGCTGAGGGGTGGGCCAAGGACCGCATCCGAGAGCTTCAGGAGGCGCGCCGTACAGGTGGCTTGGATGTTTCCGACCGTATTGCGGTGACGATGGCTGTCCCAGAACACCGTGTTTCGTGGGCTGAACAGCACCGTGACCTGATGGCGCGGGAGGTGCTGGCTGTGGAGTTCGACATTGTTACGCAAGGGGCCGCTACCAGTGATGCGGGGTTCCGCGAGATCGGTGACGGTGTGTCAGTTCGACTCACTCTGCAACCCTAGGTTGAGTGAGCGCCAAATTAAGAATCACGTGTGGATGTCCGGCAGATGGGGGCCTGTGCGGCCATAAGCACAGTAGTATCGACCGGAAGCCGGACCGTGTCTTCCATGTGCATCGATGCGCACGGAAGACTATCGAGATGCAAAGGAATGTGCATTGAAACTGCGAAACATCATGATTGCGGGCATGACGGTGCCAGCGCTTGCGCTCACTGCGTGCGGCGGCGACAACGGAACTGACGACACGGCAGGGCCGGAAGCAACCCCGGAAGCGCTATGCGAGGTCCCGGCGGGCGATACCCCGACTGGTCCTGAGCTGCTTTCGATCCTCAACGATGCTTTGGATCCGAACGTCCCAACTGAGGAAAAGTCAAACCTCATCGAGGGCGGCGGCGATGACCCTGAGCTTTGGGATCAGCTGTCTGCTGAGGCGTCGGCGAACCCTGACATTTCGTATGACATCCCGGACACCCCGGACGCAGTGTTCCCGCTTGACGAGTGCACACTGAGCGCGAACTTCACTCTGCAGCTTGCGCCAGACCAGCCACCAAACACGGGTAGCTTGCTGTTTGTCGCCGAGGATGGCCAGTGGAAGCTTTCTCGCGAAGATGCATGCAACTTCGTTTCGTCATTTGAGCTCGAAACGGAAATCTGCTGATCTTCTCGGAATCGTAGTTCTCAAGCGGGGCGGGGCAATCAATATTGATTGCCCCGCCCCGCTTTTTCAGTCGGTGGTCCAGGCAAGAGACATGCCGGTGCGTTGTCGCACACGGAAGCCGCTATCGGGGTCCGAGTATTGCTGTTCGCCCCGCACATCGACGTTGCCGTCCGTTGGCAGTGGTTTGGTCAAATCGACTGTGATCGAACCGGATCCTCGGCTATCGAACGAATCGATGAGAACTCGCCCTGCCCCTGGAATGTCAAAGAAGTCCAATGTGGGCTTCTGCTCGACTGAAATGTCGAGAACGATCACGTCACCGTTGCGTTCACGCAGCGTCACTGTGGTCGACTGAAGAATCTCGGTGGCACTGACGATCGGTTGCTCAACCAACCACTGTGCGCCAACCCCGACAGGTTCGGACGGGAGCGCGACAACTCCATACACCGTCTGAAAAATTGCGTGCTCCAGCGATTCTCGTGCGATGTCGTCGGATTCTTCAGTGGGGCTGAGGGTGAGCTCCTGGACAGAACCGTTACGGTCCATTCGGATTGTTGCTTCAGATCCTGCGGCGTCACCGAATGACTCATTAACTAGGTTGTCGGGGCTTGTAGCGTCTCCAACCGTCAGCGTGACGTTGTTACCCGCAGCGTTCCCGCCACCGACTCGTGCCGAGATCGGCATCGTTACCTCAGGGCGAGAAAAGTCTTGTTCGGGGTCATCGCCGAGGACTTGTGAGATTGTGGACCGCGCCGTGACTGTGTGCTCGGACGTGGACGAGAATTCAAGGTTGTACTCAAGCTGGGTGCGTGGTTCAGCACCGGGATTGAGAACTACTACGTTTGCTGCAGGTACCGGCAGCGTGACCGCAATCCGGTCGTTCGGGTCTTCGTCAGCTGATTGATCAGCCGAGGTCTGAGAGCACCCCGTCGCGACAAGGGCTGCACACATCAGTGTTGCGGCGAGCCGGGGCCAACGCAGCGGAGAGGCTGACCTTAACTTGTTGGCCGAACCCGCGTACGCCGGTGTGCGCGGCGTACATGTCGGTGTGTCTAAGGAACGTGTGTCCACACTGCGAGGTTAGTGCACGGAGGGGCTTCATCCATAGAGTCTCGCACCGCTTGATTCGTGTGACGTGGAATAGTGCGGCCCCAATAGTGGATGATGTGGGAGTGCGAACTGAACCCACCGACACAACTACTGTCCATCCGCGGCGTGTGCAGCTACTTTTTGCTGTCGCTTTTGTTGCTCTGGCGCTTGACGTCGTCACCAAAGTATTGGCTGTTGCGTACCTTGAGGGCCGGGAACCAATTCGGACTCTAGGCGGGGCTGTATATTTGACGCTGCACCGCAACCCTGGTGCGGCGTTCTCATTCGCCACCGAGTTGACCTGGCTGTTGTCGGCTATCGCGGCGATCGTTGTGATTGGCGTTGTGTTGTTCAGCGTGCGTGTTCGGTCGCTGCCGTGGGCGATTGGGTTGGGCCTCATCCTTGGTGGCGCGCTTGGGAACCTCAGCGACCGGATCTTCAGAGAACCCGGAATTATGCAGGGGCATGTCGTTGATTTCATTTCTCTTTTTGCCCCAGATGGCAGTGTATGGCCGGTGTTCAACATTGCTGACCCCGCGATTGTGGGCGGCGCAATTTTTCTCGTCCTGTTGACATTCTTGGGGTACGAACCAAACGGCACCCGATACCAAGGTAAGAAGACCACATCGGATTCCGTTAATGATGGTGAGGAGACGCGCCCGTGACGATGACGCGATCCATGCCCGTCCCTGATGGGCTTGAGGGAATGCGAGTTGATGCAGGTCTGTCTCGACTTCTTGGTCTCTCTCGCACTGTCGTAGCAACGATGACTGAAGAAGGGTCCGTCTTTGTCGATGGGCACCCTGTAGGTAAGTCTGAGCGGCTACACGCTGGCACATGGCTCGAAGTGCACTTGCCGCTTCCGAAACGCGAGCCAGAGAACCGCCCTGAACCTGTCGAGGGGATGAAAGTCCTCTACGCCGATAGCGACCTTGTCGCGGTCGATAAACCTATCGGAGTTGCAGCTCACGCCAGCGTTGGATGGACAGGCCCGACTGTGTTGGGAGGGTTGGCGGCAGCTGGCTATCGCATCTCCACATACGGTCCGCCTGAGCGGCAGGGCATTGTGCACCGACTCGATGTTGGAACGTCGGGTGTGATGTTGGTGGCGGTATCGGAACGTGCGTACAGCAATCTCAAACAAGCGTTTAAGCAGAGGACTGTCAAGAAGCAATATCACGCGCTCGTGCAGGGGCATCCCGATCCGAGCAGCGGCACCATCGACGCCCCAATCGGCCGACACGGCAGCAACGATTGGAAGTTCTCAGTTCGCGCAGATGGCAAACATAGCATCACGCACTACGACACTCTTGAAGCGTTTCAAGCTGCAAGTTTGCTCAGCGTCGACTTAGAAACAGGACGCACTCACCAGATCCGGGTGCACTTTTCCGCAATCAAGCATCCGTGCTGTGGTGATCTCACCTACGGCGCTGATCCCAAACTCGCTGAACGGCTCGGGCTTGTGCGGCAGTGGCTGCATGCGTGCACGGTTGGGTTCGCGCACCCCGCCGATGGCAGGTGGATGGAAATCACCAGTGACTATCCCGACGACCTGCAGAATGCGCTCGACGTCTTGCGTGCCCACTGATGCGAAGCGTTAGGCAGCTTAGTGACGTCCCCGCACTCGTGTGGTGGGCACTTGGTTTTGTGATCGTGATGCTGATAGCAGCGATCATTGGGACCATGAACCCTGTGCGGGAAGGTCGTGTCGCCACCGACTTCCTTGGTGTTCTTGAAGGCGAGTCGGTGGATCAATACCGAGACCGGGTTGCGGTTTCGCTTGAAGACCACGACGACGATGAGGCGCTCTCAGAGCGATGGGCGCTGGTGAAGTTCGCGTCCCCGGTGACTGCGGACGAGGCAGCCGCACAGTTCGATACGGTCCGAGTGTCGCGCATTGCTCTCGACGGCGGGGCAGGTGTCGATTCTCCAACACTCGACATGCCCGATAGTTGGGTTAACTTGCCCGCACCTGTGGCAGGGAAGACCACGCGTGAGGAAGTTTTACTCGCAGGGGTGGAGCAGGGGTTGTCGAATTTTCGGCACATGCGTGGTCCGGTCGATACCGCAACAGGTGAGTGTGCGTGCATCCTTGGTGCGGTTGTTCGGGCGGATATCCCAACGCTGCGGGCGATCATGAACGACGACGTTGTCGCCGCTGTAGAGGCGCTGCCAGAGGACGCGCGGTGGGGGGCGTTCGCTGTGCGTGTCCGGTGATGATGAAGACCTCCGTCCGTCGTCTTCTTCCTGCACAAGGGGTTGGCTTCGGCGCTTCTGCTTACTTGTGCTGGGGGCTTTTCCCGGCGTTCTTCGGCCTACTGGCGTTGGCTCAGCCAACTGAGATTCTTGCCCATCGGGTCGTGTGGACCATGCTCCTGATGATGGGGGTCGTTCTCGCCTTGGGCTGGGGCTCGCAGTTGTTGCGGATGGGTAGGCGGTCGTGGTTATTGGTTGGGTGCGCATCACTTTTCATCACCACTAACTGGGGCGTCTATATATATGGCGTCGTGAGTGGGCGTGTGGTCGAGACTGCTCTTGGGTACTACATCAATCCGCTCGTCAGTGTCCTCATCGGCGTTGTGATATTTCGGGAAAAGCTGAGCCGCGCACAGGTGGTTGCCGTCGCTGTTGCTGCAGCGGCTGTCGTTGTCCTCACGGTTGACTACGGGCATCCGCCTTACATTGCGCTGTGCCTGGCGCTGTCGTTTGCGTTGTACGGCGTGACGAAGAAGGTAGTGCCTTTGGATCCACGACTGAGCGTGGCAGGGGAGAGTCTCGTTGCGGCCCCTTTCGCGATTGGTTTCTTGATCTGGTTAGGCGTTGCAGGTGGGTCGACTTTTCTCAGTGCGGGTGCCGGACATTCTGTTTTGCTGGTGGCGGCTGGGCCCGTCACGGCGATTCCGCTGTTGCTGTTTGCCGCCGCTGCTCAACGGGTTCCCCTCGTAACGATGGGAATTTTGCAGTACTTGACGCCTTCGTTGCAGATGGCTTGGGGTGTGGTGGTTTTGCAGGAGGATATGCCCCTGTCGCGGTGGTTGGGTTTTGCGTTGATTTGGGTGGCGCTGCTGATCTTTACGACGGATTCGGTGCGGCGCGCGCGACGTGCCGTGCCGCGTGTTCTGGCGCAGTGATGTCGTTTGTGCACACTGTCGGTACCCGCGTCTAGAGTGTGGGTACATCTTGAGGCAATGGGACTTTAGGGGCGCGCGTGGCTTCACCGAAATCGGGTTCGTTTGTTCATCTTCATAACCACACTGAGTACTCGATGCTCGACGGTGCGGCGAAGGTGAAGCCGTTGCTGGCGGAGGCTAAAAGGCTCGGTATGTCAGCGGTTGGGATGACGGACCACGGCAACATGTTCGGTGCGAGTGACTTCTACAATGGCGCTGTCGATGTGGGCATCAAGCCGATTATTGGTATTGAAGCGTACGTCGCACCAGAGTCGCGGTTTAATCAGAAGCGCGTCCGCTGGGGTGATCCATCACAAAAGTCCGATGACGTCTCAGGTAGCGGCGCCTATACGCACATGACGATGGTGGCTCGCAACGCTACGGGACTTCGCAACCTGTTCCGGTTGTCGTCGCTTGCGTCCATTGAAGGCCAGTTGGGGAAGTGGCCGCGCATGGACGCGGAACTGATCGCCCAGTACTCCGAAGGGATCATTGCAACGACGGGGTGCCCATCGGGTGAGGTGCAGGTTCGCTTGCGGCTTGGCCACGAGAAGGAAGCCCTCGAAGCGGCGGCGAAGTGGCGCGATATTTTCGGGCCCGAGAACTTTTACCTAGAACTCATGGACCATGGAATCCCACTCGAACGTAGAGTGCGAGACGGCCTACTTGAGGTCGGTCGCAAGGTTGGAATACCGCCTCTGGTCACAAACGATTGTCACTACGTGACGGTTGACCAGGCCAAAAGCCACGAAGCGCTTTTGTGCGTGCAGACTGGCAAGACCCTAAGCGATCCCAACAGGTTTAGGTTCGATGGTGACGGCTACTTCCTGAAGTCCGCTGAGCAGATGCGCGCAGCATGGGACGACATGGTCCCTGGAGCGTGCGACAACACCCTGGTCATCGCGGAGCGGGTCGAGTCGTACGAGGAAGTTTGGACGCATAAGGATCGGATGCCGGTATTCCCGGTCCCCGAAGGCGAATCACAAGGTTCGTTCCTTCGCAGCCAGGTGCACGAAGGTTTGAAGAGGCGATTCCCTGCTGGTGTGTCTGAGGAATATACGGCGCGTGCGGAATTCGAACTCGACGTCATCATTCAAATGGGTTTCCCCGCGTACTTCCTCGTCGTCGGTGACCTCATTCGGCACGCCCAAGAGGTTGGTATCCGTGTTGGTCCGGGTCGTGGATCAGCAGCAGGTTCACTCGTTGCTTTCGCCCTAGGCATCACCAATATCGACCCGATTCCGCACGGGCTTCTGTTTGAGCGGTTCCTTAACCCTGAGCGCGTCTCGATGCCAGATATCGATATCGACTTCGACGACCGTCGACGCGGCGAAATGGTCCGATACGCTACCGAGCGATGGGGCAGCGACCGGGTTGCTCAGGTTATTACCTTCGGCACCATTAAAACGAAAGCTGCGATTAAAGACTCAGCCCGAGTGGTTTTTGGACAGCCCGGCTACGCCATTGCCGACCGCATCACTAAAGCGTTGCCACCGCCAATCATGGCTAAGGATATTCCTCTGCATGGGATCACAGATCCTCAGCATGAGCGCTATAAAGAAGCATCCGAAGTGCGTGCGCTTGTGGAGACGGATCCTGAAGTTCGGCAGATTTACGAAACGGCGCTGGGGCTTGAAGGACTGATCCGCAACGCCGGTGTTCACGCATGTGCAGTGATCATGTCGTCCGAACCGTTGATGGATTCCATTCCGCTATGGAAGCGGGCGCAAGACGGCGCAATTATTACGGGGTGGGATTACCCCTCGTGTGAATCAATCGGGCTGCTCAAGATGGACTTTCTTGGCTTGCGCAACCTCACAGTCATCGGTGATGCGATTGATAACCTGAAGTCCAACCGGAACATTGAGATCGATCTTGACACGCTGACCCTCGACAACCCGAAGGCGTACGAACTGCTCGCCCGTGGAGACACGCTCGGGGTGTTCCAACTCGACGGTTCGGCCATGCGTGATTTGCTCCGGCGGATGCAGCCAACCGGATTCGAAGATATCGTCGCGGTTCTTGCGCTGTACCGTCCGGGCCCAATGGGAATGAACGCCCACAACGACTACGCGGACCGCAAGAATGGTCGCCAAGAAGTACGCCCGATCCACCCTGAGTTGGAAGAGCCGCTCAAGGAAATTCTGTCGGAAACGTACGGCCTGATCGTCTACCAAGAGCAGATCATGCAAATCGCGCAAAAGGTGGCAGGGTATTCGCTTGGTCGAGCCGACATTCTTCGTCGCGCAATGGGCAAGAAGAAGGCTGAAGTGCTTGCCGCTGAGTTTGACGGCTTCCGTCAGGGTATGCGCGACAATGGGTTCGGCGACGCGGCAATCAAGGCACTGTGGGACACGATTCTGCCGTTCGCCGGGTACGCATTTAACAAGTCACACGCCGCTGGATATGGGCTTGTTTCGTACTGGACGGCCTACTTCAAAGCGAATTACCCCGCCGAATACATGGCGGGACTGCTGACCTCAGTCGGTGATGACAAAGACAAAGCGGCGATTTATCTCGCTGATTGCCGAAAAATGGGTGTCACGGTTTTGCCGCCAGACGTCAATGACTCTGAACGCAACTTCACATCGGTGGGTGACGACATCCGATTTGGGCTCAACGCAGTCCGAAATGTTGGCACAAATGTTGTGTCAGCGATCATTCAAGGTCGCACTGACAAAGGGGCATTCACATCGTTCTCCGACTACCTCAACAAGGTAGACGCGGCGGCATGTGGAAAGAAAGCCATTGAGTCGTTGGTGAAGGCAGGTGCTTTCGATTCGCTCGGCCACCCACGCAAAGGCTTGGTGACAATCCACTCCGACGCAGTCGATGCTGTCATGAGCACCAAGAAGGCCGAGGCGATAGGGCAATTCGATCTTTTCGGCGGCGGTGACGACGAAGAGACCCTCAGCGTATTTGAGGTGAAGGTGCCCGATGAGGAATGGGACACAAAGCACCGACTAGCGCTTGAGCGCGAAATGTTGGGCTTGTACGTTTCGGGCCACCCACTCAACGGCATTGAGCATCTACTGGCCGCCCAGACCGATACCCCAATCACCGCGATCCTCGACGGCACCATTAAAGACGGCGCACAAGTGACGGTTGGTGGCATCTTCGCCGCCGTCACGCGGCGGGTAAATAAGAACGGGCAACCGTGGGCTGCTGCGCAACTCGAAGACCTCGAAGGTGGTATCGAGGTGATGTTCTTCCCGCAGGCTTATTCACTGTATGGAATGGACGTGGCTGAAGACACCATCGTTCTCATTCGAGGCCGACTCAAGCGACAAGACGACCGAATTTCCATCATCGCTAACGATCTTGTAGTTCCAGACCTTTCCGACGTCGGGGTGGCGCAACCAGTGGCGTTAAGTCTGCCCGCGAGGCTCTGTACAGCCGACAACGTGGGTGCGTTAAAACAGGTCCTCACCAGGCATCCAGGTACCGCAGATGTGCACGTCCGGCTGATTTCTGGACAGCGGGTCACCACTCTCAAGCTTGATGACGGGTACCGCGTCACTCCGTCGTCAGCACTAATGGGGGATCTCAAAGCGCTCCTTGGCCCCGGCTGCCTAGGGTAAACAAGACGTACGGGGCGCGGCTGCAGTAGGGCGACCCGCCTCGTAGGTAAAAGGAGAGCGCATGCGCAAACTGATCGTGCTTGGAGTTGCGGCGGCACTGGCCTGCACCGCCGGTTGTGGCGCCACGGACACCGACGACGAGGCAACTGAGACTCCACCCACCCTCGTCGAGCAAGAAGAATCGGCCCCCGATGTCGTGAGTGGGTTGTACGGGTTCTCTGCGCGGTTCAGCGCAGAGTTGTCCGAACCCGGCACGAATACGGTTTATTCGCCCCTCAGTATTGCCACAGCATTCGCCATGCTTAGAGCAGGTGCAGAAGGGGAGACCGCGACTCAACTTGATGAGCTTTTCGGCTATCCCAGCGCTGACCTGCATGCAAGCTTCAGTGAACTGCTCAAGGCCACAGTCACCGTCGATGAAGCGCCTGATCGTGCTGAGCCAGGCAGCACACGTGGTGCGGACGAGCCCCCAGTTGACCCCATCGTCGCCATCGCGCAAGGTCTATTTGTCGCCGACGGGCTTTCGTTAAACCCCGAGTTCACCGACACGTTGTCGGAGTACTTCGACGCTGATCCTGAACCGGTGGACTTCACCGCGGCAGACGCCACCGACATAGTGAATGCCTGGGTTGAGCGTAATACCGCAGGACGTATCGACACCCTGTTCGACGACCTAGACCCAGCGACGGTAGCCGTCATCGCCAATGCGATCTACCTCAAGGCCGAGTGGGAAATTCAGTTCAACGAATCCCAAACGGGTGACGAGACGTTCACCACCGCAGACGGCAACGAAGTCACAGTGCCGATGATGAATAAGTCGGACCTACGAGTGCAGCACCTAGAAGAGGATGGCTGGAACAGTATCGCGCTGCCGTATGTAGGCGGTGACATCGCTATGTGGGTGGTACTTAACGACACGGCAGATTCTGAAAGCGACGCACCAGGAGCAGCGCCCGTAGTTACAAGTGGCATGCTCGAATCGTTCGCCGCTGGAGGGGAAACTCGATCAGCGCAAGTGGCCATTCCACGCTGGGACTTCAGTTCGACCGTCACCCTTCTCGACACGCTCCGCGAACTTGGGCTGACAGACCTAGCCGGATTGTCAGGTGTCACACCGGACTTTGAACTATCGGATGGCGTCCACCGAGCAAATATCACAGTTGATGAGTCCGGCACGGAGGCCGCTGCGGTGACAGGCCTAGCTGGCGTGACCAGCATGCCGCCTGACTCGCAGTTAGATTTCCGGGTGGATCGACCGTTCAGCTTTGTCATCATGCATCAGCCCACGGGTGCACCTCTGTTTGTCGGCGCTGTCGAGAACCCGAACGAGTAGTTTGTGGGCTTTTCGTGCACTTGTTCGACCACTATTTGGCGTCATTTGACGTTTCAGGTGGAACGGTAGGGGGTGGTAGTGGCAGCATGGGGCGGGTGTCAACTGCTCATGACGTCGAAACGGCCAAGTCCGCGCAACAAGTGTCCGCGGCGGACATTGATATTGCCGCGCAACGGATCAAAGGTGTTGTCTCTGCGACTCCTTTAGAACATTGCCAACGACTGTCGGATGCCACTGGGGCGAATGTTTGGCTTAAGCGCGAGGACTTGCAACGTGTGCGTTCCTACAAGTTGCGCGGCGCCTACAACCTGATGGTGCAACTGAGCGACACGGAGCGGGCTGCGGGTGTTGTCTGCGCCAGCGCAGGAAACCACGCTCAGGGCGTCGCATTTGCCTGCAAAGCATTGGGCATACGCGGGCGGATCTACTTGCCGTCGAACACGCCAAAACAGAAGCGTGACCGTATTCGCGCTCATGGCAACAGCTTTGTGGAACTCAAAATTACTGGTCCTACGTATGACGAAGCCGCTGCCGCAGCTGCCGAGGATTGCGAGAAAACCGGGGCGACCCTGGTGCCGCCGTTCGATGACGCACGCACGGTGGCTGGCCAAGGCACTGTCGCGGCGGAGATTCTTAGCCAACTCGGTGGCAGTATCGATGCGATTGTTGTGCCCGTTGGCGGGGGTGGTCTTATTGCCGGCATCACTACGTATATGCGTGAGCGTTCGCCGCACACCACGATTGTTGGCGCTGAACCAGCGGGTGCTGCATCGATGATCGCTGCTCTTGCGGCACGAGGCCCCGTCACGTTGCGTGATATTGATCCGTTTGTCGATGGCGCCGCAGTGCGCCGAGTTGGCGCGCTTCCTTACGCAGTCCTTGCGGCGGCAGGTGCCTCAGCGGTGACTCATGCTTCACTTCCGCTCGTAGCTTCAGTTCCGTCTCCTAGCCACCCCGGTGACATCGCGTTGGTGAAGGTCGACGAGGGCGCGGTATGCACTGCGATGCTTGACCTCTATCAGAATGAGGGAATTATCGCCGAGCCAGCGGGTGCTCTGTCGTCTGCCGCGCTGCACCAATTGTCGTTCGAACCTGGCCAGAACGTGGTGTGCGTGGTCTCGGGCGGGAACAACGATGTGTCTAGGTATGGCGAGATTCTTGAACGCTCGCTTGTTCATATGGGTCTCAAACACTATTTTTTGGTGAATTTTCCCCAGGAACCCGGTGCGTTGCGACGATTCCTTGATGAAGTGCTTGGTCCGGACGACGACATCACCATGTTCGAATACATTAAGCGCAACAATCGCGAAACGGGCGGTGCGCTGGTGGGCATTGAGCTGGGCAATCGCGACGGTTTATCGACGTTGCTTGGGAGAATCCGAAAATCCGGTATGGATGTTGAACGGCTTGAGCCGGGTAAGCCAGCGTTCCGCTATCTAATTTAGGGCTTACTTTTCGCCGGTGAGCTGCTCGATGACTTTGCGGTGCAATTCTGGGTCGGGCAGCGGGAACTGTAGAAGGGCTGCGAAGTAGATTCCGTCGCCTACAAGCCGGATGATTTCGGCGCGTACGGGGTCATCGACTTCAGCCTGGAGTCGCTGGTCCCAACTGCGCATTATCGCAATGATTGCTGTGCGGAGTTCACTGTGTTGCCCGTCAACGGTGCGCAGGGCAGCGATGAGGGTGCGGTAGAGCTGCAGTTCATCGTGGTCGCTTGTGTCGGGTGACTGCAGGTAAAACTCGGCGACGGACGTTCCTTGCGTTATCGCTTGCGCGATCTGGCTCTCAGCGCGCTGTGCTAGGCGATCAACGAGTCCGAGAAGTAGTGCGTCTTTGCTGGGGAAGTGGTAGAGCAGGCCGCCTTTGGAAACTTCCGCTGCTTGGGCGACAGACTCAAGCGTGAACTGTGGGGAACCCGTGGTGACAAGTAGTTGTTCGAGTGCGTCGAGTATGCGGTCGCGTGCGGATGTTCGGGACACCATATCGACTATACCGGCTGGACGGTTGTGCTCAGGGCGGGTTGAGTCTTGGGTGCCGCTGCAGTGACGGCGGCGCACGCTCCTATACGGTGATACAAAGAGTAAAGACGGCTAGAAGTTGAGGGAGAATGAGCATGGCGGAGTCGCTACGCGAGACGTTGCTGTCGGATGAAAACAAAGACGAATTTGTCGCAGATGCACGCACGGTGCTCGACGCGGAAGTTAAATCAAAACGCGGCCCCACTGGAATGGTTATCAAAGGAGCGTACAAAACAGTTAATGCTGTTCACGCATCCTTCGTCAACAGCGTCATTCGCGTGCTTCTGCCCGATTTCCTTGCAAGTCTTCAACCACACTGGGACGACTTTGCGGCATCTGGCAACGATGACTTTGCCGCGTTTTTGAGTGACCGTGGGGACGAAGCCGCAAACTCATTGCTCGAGGTGGTCGACCGTCGTGCTGAAGGTTCGTCGTATCGAAGCGTCGTGAAACTTTACGGGCAACTGCGCGGGCAGGCACATAAACATGTGGTCGCGGCCGTGCCTGCTGTAGGACGCCTAATTCAAGGGTCCATGGCAACTTCGTAGGTAGATCAGGTCTCATTCTGGGGCAGAAGTTTCTGTGCCAGAGCTTTCGGCAGTCGGAAGTGGGTGCGGCGGTGCAGGGGCGTGCCCACTTCGAACGAGGATGCATGTGCTCTGCGTATTGAACAAGTCTGTCCCACTGGCGGAGTCCTGAAACAACGCATTTGTTGTGATGTCGTGCCACGTGCCGAACGGAAGAGTGATGTGCGTATCGCGCCAGCCGTTGCTTGCCGCATGCTGATCACGGACGCCGAGGCATAAAATTTCGGGAAGCGAATGCGATTGTGCGCGAGCAAAACCAATGATGTGCGATTGAGCAGGTCCACTGATGTGGAGTGGTTCGTATTCGCCGCCGACGAAAACGCCGGGACGTTCGGCGCGCAGGCGAAGAATGTCCTTAATTTCTTGAGGAACGTCGGATGGAGCGCGTCGCGTCATAGCAATTCCGGGGCCAAGTGCCTGCAGAAAGCCCCATGCTGTGCGCATCGAATCGTCGACAGTCTCGGGGGGATCTACGGGCGCCCAACTGTGTGGCTGGTTTCGTGCGAGGACGCTCCGAACCAGGTGAAATTCCGAACGAGGCACGTAGTGAGTCGGCCGTGCGTCATTTCCGCGTGATCCTGGTGTGTACGCAAGTACGCCGTGAGCGGTGCGTGCGAGTTCTGAACCGAGTGATCCGTCGAGCGCAGGGGCGGTGAACCCATCGGCAACCACAATGCGACGGGCGTTCACGATATCGCGGACTGCGGCGGCAACATGAGTGGTGCTTTCCTCTAATACCGCACCGTCGATTAAGTCCTCATCGGCGAGTTGTTGAAGCACCTTGTCGTCGGGCGTCCAATCGTGCAAGCCAACGATGGTACCGATGTTGGCAGAACGCAATCGATTCGCGACGTTCCGAAACTCGGGCACCCCAGACGGCAGTGGCAAAGGAAGTGCGATGTGGGATATCCCGATTTCTGCCAGTTCCTCCTGAAGAGAATCTGTGAGGTTTACAGGGTCGACGAATGCGGACTCGTGTGGCCAGAAAACATTGACGCATGGGCGGGGCAATGCTGACGAGGCTGACGACATCGCTCTATCGTCTCACCACCAACCGGTGGCGTCACCAAGTTGCCTATCGAGTTCTGGTATTGCTGTTCGTACAAACGTCGCGCTGAGGTGGTTGAAGTCTCGGTACACGATGACGTTTCCCACCACCGCAGGGCACGTCGTGGCGTTACACATCGCGTCGCTCATATCCAGGGATTCCATTGTGGGCAGTTCGTCGGCGATCGCGTCGGCGGGGTTGACGGCGCTGAGGACGTCGGCACGAACAGCTCCGCACCTGTCGGCGCCACGCCGCATAGCTAGGCAGTCCGCTGGTTCCGGAAATGGCCATAGCCAGGGGTTGTCACGAAGGCCTAGTACTCGAACGTCGTTTCCGGCGAGGTAGACGAACATGTCGGCATATGACTCAGGAATGAAGTCGCCTGGGGCGTGATGTAGCGGCCGAGTGCTGTTTGTGAGGACAAAATCAGGTTGAGTCTCAATGATGTAGTTGATGCTCGCAGCATTCCAGTCGCTGCATTCGAGGTAGGGCACCCCGTTGTAATGCGTGGGTTCGGGATCCAACGATAATGGGCATGCGACTTTAAGGATCGTCTCCACCGCAAAGCCCCGTTCGATCCCAATCGGGTGCAATGCGCTGATCCATTGCTCGGCATGCGAGCCCCCCGCTAGGACGATTGTGCGATCGGCCTCGGTATCGCCGTATGTACACCTGAGTAGTTCGATCGTTGGGATGTCGGCGATGCATTGATCAAAAGCGGTCAGTGGGTGGTCTTCTCGGACATCGAGCGGACTCGGCCGCAGCGGAGCTCGGGGTGTGTACGCGGCAGCTGTGTATTCAGTTGCACCGGGATACAGGGTGGGGTCGAGCGGTTCTGCGAGCTTGTCGGTCCGTTTGTCCAGGTATTGGATCCACCCCACCGAGGCGGTGACCAGTACCGCGGCGAGAGTTGCCAATGCGATAGCTGGGTACGTTGTACGTCGCCGATGGGTGCGACGAGCTGACAATGGTGCTGGGTTGCGCGTGGAATAGCGCAAGGGAATTTCGATATAGCGCAATGTCAGCCAGGCGCACAACAACGATATGGCGATGATGCCCACACCGTCGAGGAGGGTCACTACGTGTTTGTCTGCTGCGACGAGGTAGAAGATCAGAATCGGCCAGTGCCATAGATAGAACGCGTAGGCAACAGAACCTAGCCACACCAACGGTCGTGTGGACAGAAACGACTCAACCAAGTTGCCGCGCGTATCGCTGTCGTTTCGCTCACCCGCAACCACTATCGCGAGAGCGCCGAGGACTGGCACGAGGGCCCACGGGCCGGGGAAGACGAGTCCACCTTCAAGTACAACGCCGGTGAGAACGATCGCCGCTAAGCCTGTTGCAGCGAGGGGCAATCGAAGGTGGCGATGGACAGATATGTAGGGGAGTGCGGCGGCCACAACGCCACCAAGTAGTAGTTGCCAGGTTCGGGCGAAAGTGTCGTAGTACGTCCACGACGGGTTAATTTGGATTCTCAGCGCTGCGTATAGGAACGAGGCAATCGTTGCACCGACAATGACCGCGATGGCCGCCCTGGTGGACCAAGCGGCAGCATCTTTGCGGTTACGCAGCACGCTTTGGGTTGCCCACGCTGCAAAATACACCGCAAGCAGTGTTGCAACGAAAAATTGCCCCTGGACTGACATTGACCATAGGTGCTGCAACGGACTGGTGTTGGGATCAGCAGCTAAATAGTCGCCCGTTGTCCGTGCTAGCTGCCAGTTTTGGTAGTAGAAGAGGCTGGGGACGACCTGTGTGGCGATGTTGTTCCATTGCGTAAACGGAAACAGAACTACCGTGGCGATACTTACCGCCGTGAGTATCGTCACAAGCGCGGGTAAAAGGCGACGAATCAGGCGTTTGGCTACTGGCCAAGGCGATAGGTCGGTGCCCCGGCGGATATTTCTGAGCAGCATGCCTACGAAGAAGAATCCTGACAGGGTTAAGAAGACGTCAACGCCGCCGGAGACTCCCAGGGCCCAGACGTGATAGACGACAACCAGCGCGATAGCCAGGCCTCTAAGACCATCGAGATCGAATCTGTAGGAGCGCTTGGCTGAGGAATTGCGGGCAGGCTTGGCTGCCGCATCACGTGCGCTGTGTGCGGCGTGGCTGTGGTCAGTCGGCGTCGTGGGCATACGAAAGGCTAAGGATACGCAACGAACGTGAAAGTATTGTGACAGATGGTCGATCAAGGCCTTTCGTGATTGCCGCATTCGGGCGGTATGCGGCATTTGCTGCGCCGATTTGATTGTTGATGGTCAGTATTGAGGTCTTAAAGTTGTCGGGCCATCGGCGTACTGTGACGTCATGGGGCATGTGACTGAGGACACCTCTCGCCAGGCCGAGGTAGCGGAATTGGCTGACTTTGACGGCGTATTTGCACCGTTTAGGCGCGAAATGTTGGCGCATTGCTACCGGATGCTCGGCTCACTCCACGATGCGGAAGACGCAGTGCAAGAAGCGTACGTGCGAGCATGGCGTTCGTATGGATCATTCGAAGGTCGATCGTCGACGCGAACATGGCTATACCGAATTGCCACGAACGTCTGTTTGACCGAGGCTGACAAGCGCCAGCGGCGCGCGCTACCTAAAGGGCTTGGTCAGGAACGGAGTAATCCCGCGGGAGCTCTTGAGGAGAACCGGGAAATACCGTGGCTCGAACCGATCCCCGACGCATGGTTGCCCGGTCCTGATGATCCTGCTGCCGCTGTAACGCAGCGCACCAGCGTGCGCCTCGCGCTCGTGGCGGCGTTACAACACCTCCCGCCGAGACAGCGAGCCGCGTTGCTGTTGAAAGAAGTGCTTCAGTTCAAAGCCAGCGAAATCGCGGATCTCCTGGGTTCCACTACTGCCGCCGTCAACAGCAGCATGCAACGAGCCCGTGCGCACCTCGAGGCAATTGGCCTTGATGAGGACTCCGTAAATGAACCGCTGAGCTCGCACCAGCGCGATGTTCTTGAAAAGTATGCCAGCGCCCTCGAACAAAAAGACATTGACACAATCGTCACCGTCTTCACCTCAGACGCGATCTGGGAAATGCCGCCGTTTACAGGTTGGTACCAGGGTCCGGCAGATATCGGAATCCTCATTGGGACGCAGTGCCCGGCGGGGCCAGGAGAACTTGCCGCACTACCTGTGGGCGCCAATGGGCAACCCGGATTCGCCGTATACATTGCCGCGCCAGGCGGAGGTTGGAGCGCATTTCAGTTTCAGGTCATGGACCTGACAGACTCTGCGATCACACATGCCTACATATTCTTCGACCACTCGTTGTTTACCGCCGCCGGGTTACCACTTAGCTTTTCTGACTCGGATCTTCAAAGATGCCGGGATCTTCAAAAACATAGGGATCTTCAAAAACACAGGGACCTAAAAACGTAGATGCCGACAACATAAAGGCGCGCCAAGTTCGATTTTTGACGCCGTAAACCGATACTGTCGAGCATCGTGCTGGAAATCCCGAACACCGTGACCAACCAACACTCAGCGACTCACAAAAACGTAGCGAGCGATCGAACGGCGACAATACAACGACGCGACGCGGAGCACGTCTGGCATCCCTATGGCGCATTTCCACCGGCGACCACACCGCTTGTTGTAGACAGCGCGCAAGGCGTGACACTCACTTTGTCGGATGGGCGCACAGTGGTGGACGGCATGAGTTCGTGGTGGGCCGCCATTCACGGCTACCAGCATCCAGCCCTTGATGCCGCAGCCACCGCACAACTAGGTCGAATGGCGCACGTCATGTTCGGCGGTTTGACGCACGAACCGGCCACCACTCTCGCCGCTACGTTAGCCGACATCACGCCAGCGCCACTCACTAAGGTGTTTCTCGCGGACTCGGGATCGGTATCCGTCGAAGTGGCGGTCAAAATGTGCCTCCAGTACTGGCGCAGCATCGATAAGCCCGAAAAGCGTCGCCTCATGACCTGGCGCGGCGGCTACCACGGCGACACTTTCACTCCCATGAGTGTGTGCGACCCAGACGGCGGCATGCATTCACTGTGGACCGACGTTCTCGCGCCACAAGTATTCGCCCCAAAACCACCAGCGGAATACGACCCCGAATACGTCGTTGTGCTCGACGAACTGTTGACGTCACACGGTGGCGAACTTGCCGCGGTAATCGTTGAGCCGATCGTGCAGGGCGCCGGCGGCATGCGATTCCACGACCCCCGCTACTTGCGTGAACTGCGGCGACTATGCGACGAACACCACGTCTTGTTGATTTTTGACGAAATCGCTACGGGGTTTGGCCGTACGGGCCAACTGTTTGCCGCGAACCATGCAGATGTGTCACCGGATGTGATGTGTGTAGGCAAAGCGCTGACCGGTGGTTACTTGACGCTTGCGGCGACGCTCTGCACCGATCATATTGCCCACACCATTAGTGCATCCGCTGCAGGTGGGCTTATGCATGGCCCGACTTTTATGGGCAACCCTCTTGCCTGCGCTATTGCCAATGCTTCCATTGAACTGCTTCTCAGCCAGGACTGGCAGTCGCAGGTGCGCAACATCGAATCCCAGCTAAGGCACGGCCTTAGCCCAGCTCGCACAGTGGCGGGCGTTCGCGATGTTCGCGTCATGGGTGCGATCGGAGTGATTGAGCTTGAACACCCGGTCCCTATGCAACGAGCAACGGATGTTGCCGTCGCAAACGGGGTATGGTTGCGGCCATTTCGCAACCTCATTTACGCCATGCCGCCCTTCATAAGCACCAGCAGCGACATTGCGCGTATCGCAGCCGCTATGGTCGCAGTAGCTGGCATCTCACCGTCAAGTGACGACGGCGAGTACTCGAGAGAAGGAACGTGAGCACCGACCCACTGGCATGGCTCGACGATGCAGCCGAACGCCGACGAGCATTTGGAGTGCAGCGCACAATCCGAGCGCGACCCATTGATGATCACCTTATCGATCTCGCCTCGAACGACTACCTGGGACTCACTCGTCACCCCGAGGTAATCGCCGGAGCCGAATTGGCTTTGCGTCGATGGGGAGCCGGTTCTACTGGGTCGCGACTTGTGACCGGTACGACCGAAGAGCATGAGCAGCTGGAACGGGAACTCGCCGAATTCACCGGCGCCCCCAGTGCGCTTGTGTTCGCCTCCGGCTACAGCGCGAATCTTGGTGTTGTCACTGCGTTGAGCAACCCCGACACGCTTATCGTGTCTGACACCACCAACCATGCGTCCCTAGTCGATGCGTGCCGACTGTCAAAGGCCCGCGTGGTAATTACCCCGCACCGAGATCTTTCGGCGATGCGTGATGCACTTGAGGCGCGGGATGAACAACATGCGCTCGTCTTGACGGATTCGGTTTTTAGCGCCGATGGTGACTTGGCGCCGTTGCGCGGTATTCATGCGCTGTGCCGTGAATCGGATGCTGTGCTTATAGCTGATGAGGCGCATGGGATCGGCGTGCGCGGCACAGGGGGTCGAGGGTTGGTCCAGGAATGCGGCCTTGCCGGTGAACCCGACATCATCATCACCATGACGTTGTCTAAAGCTTTTGGTTCACAAGGCGGCGCCGTTCTTGCCGATGACCGCATTCGGGACCATCTTGTCAACACCGCCCGCAGCTTCATTTTTGACACTGGCCTCGCCCCAGCTTCGGTCGGTGCAGCACGGGCGGCGCTTTCTGTCCTTAAGCGCGAGCCGCACCTGGCTGAGACGGTGTTGCGTCATGCCCGTGTACTCGCGGAAGCTGCTGACGTGGCTGAAACACCTGAGTCGGCTGTGGTTTCGGTTGTGCTTGGTGACGCAGCGACAGCTCTAGCCGCGGCTGACCGATGCCGGGAATTGGGCGTTCGCGTCGGGTGTTTCCGTCCGCCTTCCGTGCCGCGTGGCACGTCGCGACTGCGACTCACCGCACGGGCAGATCTCACCGCAGATGAACTCGACACCGTCGTGAACGTTTTGCGCACCGTAGTAGGGGAGCATGCATGACCAACCTCATCGTCACCGGAACATCTACCGAGGTCGGCAAAACTATCGCGACTGCATGTCTTGCGGCGTTGGCTAGTGCCGCGGGGATGAAAGTTGCTGTCTGCAAGCCCGCCCAGACTGGAATTACTGATGGCGAGTCTGGGGACTTGGACGTTATCTCACGCCTCGTACCCGGTGTGACCACCGTCGAATTTGCGAGGTACCCAGAACCGCTTGCGCCTCTGACTGCGGCGCGAAGGTCCGGGCGGCCCACGTTGACTCTCGAGGGTGTGGTGGAGAAGATCCGCGAGCTGAATGCGGTTCATGATCTTGTGCTCGTCGAAGGGGCGGGGGGAGTGCTAGTGCAACTAGGGGATGGCGGTTTTACAGTCCGCGATATCGCAGCGGAGTTGTCGGCGCCCTGCGTCATCGTCGCTGCCCCGGGGCTTGGCACGCTTAACCACACTGCACTCACTGTGGAAGCACTCCACGCGCGCAACATTGTTATCGCGGGGATCATCCTGGGCGCATGGCCACGTAACCCTGATCTGGCTATGCAGTGCAACCGCCACGATCTGCCTGCAGTAACCGGGGAGAACGTAGTCGGTGAAATCCCTGCAGGAGTGGGCGAAAGTGAGTGGGACAACTTCGCGCAATCCGTAACGGCGTGGTTTGACACGCAATTTCGACGTACTTACCTGGCACAACGCGACACGTAGCGTGCAGCATTCACACTTTAGTGAGACGGTAAGGCACACTGAAATGAAGTGGGGTGGATCACCTGTATTGGTGTGACCATCCCAGTCCCGCGCACGAACACCGCCACGGCCGAGCGGCGCAGTACACGAAAGAGGAGAGTTCTCAGTGACTCAGGCACCTGCACACACCACCACTCACGGTGATGCGGACAGCTCCGCAGACATTCTCGCCATCGCGCGGGAACAAGTCCTGGAACGCGGTGAACCACTCAGCAAAGACCAGGTCCTCCAAGTTCTTCAACTCCCCGAGGACCGTTTAGAAGAGTTGCTTGCTCTTGCCCACGATGTGCGCATGCGTTGGTGCGGGCCCGAGGTAGAAGTCGAAGGCATCATCAGCCTTAAGACCGGCGGCTGCCCTGAGGATTGCCACTTCTGCTCACAGTCTGGGCTATTCCAATCGCCCGTACGCAGTGCATGGATTGATATCCCAAGCCTGGTTGAAGCCGCGAAGCAGACTGCAAAAACAGGTGCTACCGAGTTTTGTATTGTGGCAGCGGTTCGTGGCCCAGACGCGAGGCTGATGGCACAGGTCGCAGCGGGCATCGAGGCGATTCGCAACGAGGTCGACATCCAGATTGCGTGCTCGCTTGGCATGCTCACGCAAGAGCAAGTAGACCAACTCGCAGCAATGGGTGTGCACCGGTACAACCACAATCTTGAAACAGCAAAATCCCACTTCCCGAACGTCGTGACGACCCACAGTTGGGAAGAGCGCTGGGACACCCTCCGCATGGTGCGCGAAGCAGGCATGGAAGTGTGCTGCGGTGGAATTCTAGGCATGGGTGAAACATTGGAGCAGCGGGCAGAGTTCGCTGCTCAGCTAGGCGACCTGCAACCCGATGAGGTACCGCTCAACTTCCTCAACCCGCGTCCAGGAACTCCCTTTAGCGACCTTGAGGTCCTTCCGGCGACAGAAGCGCTCAAATCGATTGCAGCGTTCCGTTTGGCCCTACCGCGCACTATCCTGCGTTTCGCAGGAGGCCGCGAAATCACACTCGGTGACCTTGGCGCAAAGCGGGGAATGCTCGGTGGAATCAACGCCGTCATCGTCGGTAACTACCTCACAACACTCGGTCGTCCAGCCGAATCTGACCTAGATCTCCTCGGAGAGCTTGAGATGCCTATCAAGGCCCTCAACGCCACCATTTAGGAGACGACTGGTGGTTACGGCAGGACTTCCCGACGAGCCCCGCATTCGCGAAGTGCGGGGCTCGAAGGTGGGCGCACCCAGTACTAGAGCAGTAGCAGCTGCCAAAGTGGTCGCACCGAAAGATGGCGGCCCACTCGGTGGTGCGCAGATATACAACGTCTATACCGGCACGCTTGTGGGCGAAGGCGCGGCCACGCCGACAGCGGCTCAGCTGGGACTTGAACCACCCCGGTACTGCGGCCAATGCGGGCGCAGGATGATCGTTCAGATCGACCCCGTGGGTTGGTGGGCGCAATGCTCACGGCACGGGCGTATCGCAAGCACCGAGATTGGTGGGTATCGCTGACCCGTGCGGGCCAGCGACCTGTGTCCCGTCTTGTTAGCGGCCAGTCCAGTTGGGTGTTCGCTTCTCGTCGAATGCCGCGATACCTTCTTGCGCGTCCGCCGAAAATGACGCTTCCGAAGCGATATCGCTCTGGCGGCCGTAAGCCTCATTAGTCGGCCAGTCATGCCATTCATCGACGATCTGTTTGCTCAGCTGCAGTGAAAGCGGAGCATTGGGCGCTATCTTCCCAGCGAGTTCCCGCGCTACCTTCAGGGCCGTTCCTGGGCGGGCGACGGCGTTGATGAGCCCTAACTGGTGGACTCGTGGGGCAGCAATAGGTTCGCCGGTGAGAGCCATCTCCAGCGCTATCGGGCGGGGGAGTCGCTGCGCGAGCCGGAGAACGCCCCCTGCTGCGGCTACGAGACCACGTTTGGGTTCAGGCAGGCCGAAGGTCGCATCTTTCGCCGCCACGATCAGGTCGCAAGCTAGGGCGATTTCGCACCCACCTGCAAGCGCGTTGCCTTCCACTGCAGCAATGATCGGTTTTTGTGGTGGCCGACCAGTGATGCCGAGTAGTCCCCTCGATGGCGCGATGGGGTACTGACCTTGTGCCGCGGCCTTTAAGTCCATGCCAGTGCAGAAGTCTTGTCCCACCCCTGTGAGGATGGCCACGATGGCCTCGGAATCTGCTTCGAAGTCGTCGATAGCTCGTTCGAGTGCTAGGGCAAGTTCAAGGTTGATCGCATTGCGCACTTCTGGACGATTGAGTGTCAGGATGCACAGCGGGCCTTCCCATTGCACCTTGAGGAGAGGGTCCTTGACGGTGGAGTCAATGATGGTGTTTACGCGATCAGGCTGATTTCCGCCCTCGACCGTGAGTGCACCCCGGTTATCTAGTGTTGCGCCAATGAGGTCAGTTTCCAGCGCCTGAGCGATCAGTTCGCTGTCGGTGCTTCGACTAATCCAGCGGGTCCCGTCCTCAAGGAGTGCGCTGAAGATTACGGCTTCAGGGGCGCCGTCGGGGCTGTAGGTGACGGTGTAGGTTTCCACTGTTGCCGACCCAGTGTGGGTGGCGGTTACCGACCTCGCCGCTGGCCGTTGCATGCGAGTGCCGACGTTGAGGTCGCGGAATTGCTGCCGAGGGGGGTTGGTGGACACGACTGTTGCCGCGTGCTTGGTGGCGTACCAGCCCAATGCTGTTGCAAGGCCGGTGCTACCAGGGTTGTTACGCACTGCCGCGGTGACGGACGCGAGTCCATGTGTGGCGTAGTTGTTAAGAGGACCACCCGCAAAAGTGAGTCCTCCCGTGCATGTCAAAGGCTTCTTTGGGTCGTCGAGTGGGAGGTTGAGTTCACGCGCTGCTGCATACACGGCGAATGGAAAGCAGGAGTACAAGTCGATGTGGTCTGCGTCTGAGACTGGCGCACCCAGATGTTGGGTAAGTGCATCACCGATCGCTCCGATGGCGGGGACCTCACCGAGCGTGTGGCGCTCACTAACGAACCATTCTTCGTCCGCGTACGCGCCTGCGTGGACGAAAACCCATTGTTCTTGAGGAATGCCCGCCTCGTGTGCGGCAGCGGCGCTAGCGATGACGACTGCGGCACCTTGGTCGACGGTGATGTTGGCCGTCATCAGCTTCGTGTACGGCGTCGCTATCGGCCGGTTGGACTCGGTCGGCTTGCCAATGTCGTCGGCAGACAGTTGTTCTCGAATCCAGGCGTAGGGGTTGTTCGCTGCGACCGTGGAGAATCCTGCCCACAGGCGAGTGATTTTTTCTCGGTGGTCGGCAATTGTGTGCCCGAGTCGCCCACGCAGTGCTGTGTCCATGAGGCCATACATGACTGTTGGGGTTAGCAGCCCTGTTTCTTCCTCAGCGTGGTTGTTGCCAGAGCGGTCTGAGCCGAGTCGCAGCGGGGCAAATGGGGTGGTGGTGTCTCGGTTCCATGTGTCGTTGGTGCCGTGGCGGGAGAGCGAGGCAAAGGCCTCGGCGCCGGAAATGACGGCGAAGTCAATTTCGCCGTGGGTGATGGCGTCGGCGGCATTGTTGACGAGGCGCAATGGCCCGTCCCCGCCGAGGGGTGCAGATTGCGCTAGGTCGGGCGAAACAATATTGAGTTCGTTGGCCAGGATGGCGGATTGGTGGTCTCCGTAGGACCACGATGTGCTCGGGACTGTGCTGACACGTGTGCGCTGGGCGGGCAGTGTGGGGTGCGTTGCGTCGTCGAGGGCTCGTTGTGCCGCGCTCACCGCAAGTTCCATGGGATCGCGCGAGCCATCATCGGGGTTGTGTGTTACTTGTCCAACGCCGACGATGACAGGGGTCCAAGGGTCGATCGTTGTGCCGGAGGGCAAGTGGAGCACGGGCTCGGGCTTGGGAGGGATTGTCGGTTTCGGGCGCGCTGGCAGCGCCGAGGCATCTTCGGTATCGCCGAGGACGGTTCGGAAGTTGGCCAGGGACTCGACGGTGGCGGTTCGCATGGCGCGAGACACGATTGCCCCCATGGGGCCTTTCAGTGCGTCGCTGTGGAAACCGTTGGTAACGGTGACGGTAGTTCCCGATGAGTTGTGGGGTGTTGCCGTGATGCCTATTGCCGCGTGAGCCCCCATGGGGCCGGTTCCTTCAATCGCAAGGCTGAAATCGGTCAGCGTAGTGACAGTCCAGGAGAGCCGGACGGGTGTACCCATGATGCGGGCGTTCTGCTCAAAGGTGTCGCCGACGCTCAGTGACGAGGGCGGGGGCGATGGCCAGCCACTGTGCAAGGTGAACCAGTCGCCGTAGTTGGCAAAGTCGAGGACATGCGTCATCACGGTTTCTGGTGTTGCCGTGACGTCTGTCGATTCTGCGAAGAGGTGAGAGAATTCCCGTTCGAATGTCATGGTTGGTTCGGCGTGATGCGAACTGCCGCTCTGTGAATCGCCGCGTTGAGTGGTGCTCAGGATGGATTGAACTAGAGCGCGGGCTGTGCTTGGCGCGAGACTAACGAAAGTGCGAATCTTCATGCGCACAACATTCCTTCCAACGAACACTCGTGTATGTGAGACGGCGTGTATCACCCTACATTAGGCGCGGAATCCCGCTCCTCAATGTCACGCACGCCTGGGATGGCCGTCACAATCGGCCGTATGCGGGCACCTTCTCAATGTTGATAGCGTTAAGTAGGTGAGAACACACCACCGTTGCGACCTGCGAGGAGAGCGTCAATGACCAGACCAATCGGCGGTGCGAAACCACTAGGCCTTCCGACACCCCCCACCGGATGGCCAATCGGTTCTTACCCCACGTACGCAGAGGCGCAAAAGGCCGTGGACTACCTCTCCGACCATCAATTCCCCGTTCGCGATGTCACCATCGTGGGCGTGGACCTGATGCAGGTCGAACGAATTGTTGGACGCCTCAACTGGCCCCGCGTCATCGGCGGCGCCGTTGTTGCTGGCGCCTGGATAGGCGTGTTCATCGGTCTGCTGATCGGTATCTTCACCGGACAAATCCTCGGTGCACTCCTCACCGGCATCACATTTGGTGTGATGTTTTGGGTCATCATGCAGTCCGTGCAGTACGCCGCATCACGAGGACAGCGCGACTTCCAGTCGACCATGCAACTCGTAGCCGGTCGCTACGACGTTTTGTGCGATCCGCGCACGGCCGAACAGGGACGCGACCTTCTAGCCCAACTCTCCCACGCACACTAGAAAGTTGTCAGAGTTGCCGTCACCGAATATCGCCAAAGAGGTTCGAGCACACGTCACCGAAACGCTCGGATGCGGCGAACCTGCTGCAGCGTCCGTCACATTCCTCGGGGTCGACCCAATGGAAGTTCTCCGCTACGGCCCGTCAGAGTCGCGGATGGTGCATTACGTCACGTGTGGATGCAGCACCAACCCGATGGGCGACCCTTCGGACATGCTCGCTGACCCGGTACAAGGGCCTCGGGCCGAACTCGTACTTGCAGTCAAAGGCGGCGCGGACACGGTGCTGCGATCGCTTGCGACCATTGCGGCAGCACCGTCCGTGGAAGGGCTAGTGCTCAGAGCTGACGCTTTGATCGACCTCGGGGAACCCCTGTGGCCGGGCGCTGCTTTTACCGCGGTTCTACTCAGTCCTAGCGTCATCCCGTCACTGCAACTCCCGGAGCCGTACTCGCCGGTTGACTTTTTCGATGCTGCGCCAATAACCGCAACTGAAGCAGCGTGGATGCGCATCAAGGGTGCTGATGCCCTTCGAGAGGCATGGGCGGAAGCCAAAATCGACACGACCGACCCCGGACGCTCAGCAGTCCGTACGGTATAGCCGCTGAGTATCAGCCGTATAGCCGAGCAGGCGCAAAAGCGAGCACAATGGCATTCATGCGTATCGATCTGCACGCCCATTCCACCGCATCCGATGGAACCGATTCGCCAGCCGAACTGATCCATGCGGCTGCAGAAGCCGGTCTTGATGTAGTCGCCATCACGGATCACGACACAACGTCCGGGTGGAAAGACGCAGTGGCGGCGCTACCATCTGGGCTCGCGTTGGTTCGAGGGATGGAGGTGTCCTGCCTCGGACACGGCGAGGATGGGTATCCAGTCTCGGTGCATTTGCTCGCCTACCTCTTTGACCCACTACATGAGGCGTTTGCGGCGGAACGTCAACGCCTTCAGCAATCTCGGCGAACACGTATCCATGCAATGGCCGAGAGGATGAGAGCGGATGGGATCGGCATTGATCCTGATCAAATCCTCGCTGATGCTGGCAACGTAGTAGGTCGGCCACATCTCGCGCGAGCCCTCGTCGACCTCGGTGTTGTTGACACTGTTTCTGAAGCCTTCACCCACCACTTGTCCCCGCGTGGTCCGTATTACGTACGAATGGCCGACGCGTGGCTCGATGATGCGGCCGCAATGGTTCGCGCGGCGGGTGGTGTCGCCGTGATAGCCCACGCGCGGGCTCGGGCGCGTGGCCGGTTACTCGACCTCGATCACGTCCGCTCGCTCGCCCAATCTGGTGCGATTGCTGGTTTAGAAACTGCGCACCCAGACCACACTGAGACGGACCGTCGACTTCTTACCAAACTCGCAGATGACTACAACCTCTTCACCACTGGTTCATCCGACTATCATGGTGCGAACAAGACGGTGTCGCTCGGGGCGAACACAACTGCCGTTGAGGATTTTCACCGCTTGACAAGTCTGGCGACTGGCGTGCCCGTCGTGCAGCGTTAGCGGGCGAAGGGGGCGTTGGTGACACACAGTGATGGGTCCACTCACCGCCACACGCAGCCGATCCCTGTCCACCCAGATAACCCCTCAAGCTACGCGTCGGCCGCTTACGGCAGTCGTAGCAGGCAATCTGAATGGGCGCGGCAACCTGTGCGGCGCGACAACATCGCGATCCGATTCCTTCGCGGACTCGCTGGTGCGTGCGCGGCTGGACTTGTCGTGCTCACTGCGATGGTGGCGTTAGTGAATCACTTCGCGGCGGACTGGGGGATCGCTGGACCAGGAACAGAGGCCTTGTGGTGGCACCTGATTGGTGCATCGCTTGCAGTATTTGGCCAGGTAGCGGCGGATCGCACGCGCGGTTTGAGATCGATTTTCTGGAGTGTGGCTGTTTTCACAATTGTCACTGTGGTGTTGTTTACCCAGTGGTGGAGTTAGTCGTCACAGTTTTGGTGAGCCGTAGGTAAACATTGGCAGGTTGAAAGCATCTCTATACCAGTGGCAAACTAGTGGGCGCGGAAACCGGTGCCACAGCCCCTGGTGGAAGTGTGATGGCCACGGCGGAACGGAAAAGGCGGGAAACCCCCGCGCGTTTTCTGTAGCGCCGCCGAGGTCCAGGCCCACTCGTTGCGATCTTCAATGAGAATCCAGGCTGTGGTGCGTCACCTGTGCACACATCTTTTCACCGCACGATGCAGTTATGTGTGAGGTTTCTGCGGCTACATGAGCCGGTGGGACTCTGCACCCGAATGCACCGCGGCGGGTAATGTCTGATAGACCATATTGTTGGCGCGCCAGTATTTACTGTTGGGCGCGGCAACGCTACCGACCTTTGTGGTCGAGACAATGTAGGAGCACTCACCGTGTCCAATGCGAACGCTGACAAGGGCCCCATCACGGAAGCCGAAATCTTTGCCAGCCACGAGGGTGGCAAGTTATCGGTAGAACTAACTGCGCCCCTGGACACGCAGCGCGACCTCTCTATTGCTTATACCCCCGGAGTTGCGCAGGTTAGTCGCGCGATTGCAGCTGATGTGACGTTGACGTCGAAGTACACCTGGACAAGCAGACTCGTTGCTGTCGTCAGCGACGGAACCGCGGTGTTGGGCCTTGGCGATATCGGCCCCCGCGCGTCCCTGCCGGTGATGGAAGGCAAAGCTGCACTCTTCAAGTCGTTTGCGGGCCTCAACGCGATCCCTATTGTTCTCGACACCAAAGACGTCGACGAGATCGTCGAGACATTGGTGCGTTTGCGCCCCACATTCGGTGCAGTGAACTTGGAGGACATTTCAGCTCCTCGCTGTTTTGAGGTGGAACGACGGGCGCAGGAAGCCCTCGATTGCCCGGTCTTCCACGATGACCAGCACGGCACAGCGATCGTTGTGCTTGCTGCCCTTAACGGCGCGGTGAAGGCTTTGGGCCGCGAACTAGCACCGCTGCGCATCGTGATTGCGGGTGCCGGTGCCGCGGGTGTTGCGTGCGCAAATATTCTTCTGGCTGCCGGAATACCTGATGTTGTTGTGCTGGACTCGCAGGGCATCGTCGAAGCTGGGCGTGACGGCCTCAACAGCGTCAAGCAGGACCTAGCTGCCCGGACTAACCCGCGAGGCCTACAGGGCGGGGTTGCAGAAGCACTCGACGGTGCTGATGTGTTCCTCGGTGTTTCAGCGGGCAAGGTGCCAGAGTCGCTGATCGCCACGATGGCTCCGCAGTCGATTGTTTTTGCGCTGTCGAATCCAGACCCGGAGATCCACCCAGATGTGGCGAGCAAGTACGCCGCTGTGGTTGCGACGGGACGCAGCGACTACCCGAACCAGATCAACAATGTGTTGGCGTTCCCCGGCATCTTCCGCGGTGCACTCGACGCAGGCGCAAAAGCGATCACCGAGGGCATGAAACTCGCTGCCGCAGCAGCAATTCTGGATGTTTTGGGCCCCGAAGTATCGGTAGACAAGATTGTGCCGAGCCCACTCGACCCACGAGTTGCTCCCGCAGTTGCAGCAGCAGTTGCGCAGGCTGCCCGTGATGAGGGTGTTGCCTGATTTTTGTGGCAAATAGGTGTGCCCCCGGCTATTAGCCGGGGGCACACCTATTGTTAGCGCCTACTTGCTAGTGCCAGCTTTTTTCATGATTCGGCCTGCGGTGGAGGCGAAGATCCGCTGGTATCCGGAACCAGAAACTCGCTGGAAGATGTCGAGCATCCGCGCATCAAGTCCGATAAGGCACCGCGCACGGTTGCGTTTCACGTCACGGAGGATGCGGTTCGCTGCAGCTTCGGGGCTCGTGCGTGCGAGGTGTTTATCGAAGAACTCGCCAAGTGATGCGGCATCTGTTCCTTCCGCTGCGGTCGCGGTGCGGGCGATCGCAGTCTTAATGCCGCCCGGGTGCACACACGTCACTGAAACTGGGTGGCCATTGGTGAGCATTTCCATGCGCAATGCCTCGGTGAATCCGCGCACTGCGAACTTGGCTGCGTTGTAGGCCGATTGCGACGGAATCGCGACGAGACCGAACAAGCTGGAAATGTTGATGACGTGACCGTCGCCGGAGGCGATGAGGTGGGGGAGAAACGCCTTCGTGCCGTTCACTACGCCCCAAAAGTCGACATCCATGATGCGTTCGATGTCTTTGAACTCGCTGACTTCGACGTCGCCTGTGAAGGCGATTCCCGCATTGTTGAACACCATGTTGATGGCACCGAAGTGTGCGGCAACATCGTCAGCGTAGGCAAGGACAGCTTCACGTTCGGCGACATTGAGAGGTGCTGTGTGGACGCTGGCGCCGAGTTCGCGTGCTTGCCGAGCAGTTTCGTCGAGTCCGACGGTGTTCACATCGGAGAGTGCTAGTTGTGCACCTTCTTTAGCAAGTTGCAGAGCAAGCGCGCGTCCAATGCCCGAACCTGCTCCAGTGATGACCGCAGTTTTTCCGTTGAAGTTTTTCATGCTTGTGTTCCTTGCGTGGTATTGGCGCGCGCTGCTGGCGCAGCAGTTTGCGGGGCAGCGATGTCGGTGTGGTCACTCATGACGGTAATCGCGTAAGCCTGTGTATCGAACTGTTTCAGCATCCTGCGGAAGGTAAAGGTGAATCCCGGCCACAGTGTGGTGTTGTTGCCGTGCTTGTCGAGGTACCACGAAGCGCAACCGCCAGTCATCCACACTGTGTCGGACAGTTGCTTCTGCAAGATGGCGTTGTATTCGTTTTGCACCTCGGGGAGTACGTCAAAGGTGGCAATGTTGTTTGATTTGATCTTCTTCAATGCGTCGATGACATAGTTGAGCTGTGACTCGATCATCAACACAATGGAAGTGTGCCCGAGTCCAGTGTTGGGGCCGACGAGGAAGAACATGTTGGGGAACCCCGCGACGGTTGTGCCCTTGTAGCCCTGCATTCCGGTGTCGTTGAAGACTTCAGCGAGGGTGCGGCCGTCTTTGCCTGTGATGCCGGCGAACATTGGCGAATCAGTGACGTGGAACCCGGTGGCGACGATGAGCGCGTCAATTTCGCGTTCGGTTCCGTCAGCTGTGACGATGGATTTGCCCCTCACTTCGGCGATGCCATCAGTGATGAGGTCAACATTGGCGCGGTCCAACGCTGGGTAGTAGGCATTGGAGATCAGCATGCGCTTGCAGCCGATGCGGAAATCAGGCGTGACCTTCTTGCGGAGCTCTGGGTTACGAATCTGTGCACGAATCATGCCTTTGGCGAGAGCTTGTAGACCCAGCATGAGCTTGGGTGCTTTTGCTAGCCCGATAACCTGAGTTTCGCGTGACGCGTAGATCGCGGTGCGAGCAAGCCGTTGCACTCCGGGGATGTGTTTGAAGGCAAAGCGTTCAAACCGTGTGTATGGCCGATCTAGGCGCGGCAGAATCCACGGCGCAGTGCGCTGGTAGACGTCGAGGGTGCCGGCCTTGTCGGCGATTGCGGGGACGATCTGGATTGCAGAGGCGCCGGTGCCGATGATGGCGACGCGTTTGCCGGTGAGATCTGCGGTGTGGTCCCAGCGGGCCGAGTGGAACAGTTCGCCTTCAAAGTCGTTGATTCCGGCGATGTTGGGGAGTGCTGGCTCGCAGAGCGCACCCACTCCAGATACTACGAATCGAGCGGTGAATCTGCCGTGAGTGGTGTCTAGGTGCCATTGCTGGGCAGCGGTATCCCACTGTGCAGAGTTGACGTCGCACCCGAAGACGTGGTGATCGAGCACATCCGATTTTTCGGCGACTGAGCGGATGTACTTCTGGATTTCAGGCTGTTGCGAGAATGACCGTGACCATTCCGGGTTGCGTGCAAACGAGAAGGAGTAGAGCTGCGATGGCACGTCGCAGGCTGCGCCCGGGTAGGTGTTGTCGCGCCAGGTGCCACCGACGTCGGCTCCTCGCTCAAGGACGACAAAGGAGTAGCTGCCGAGTTTCTTGAGTTTGATTGCGGCGCCAAGTCCGGAAAATCCACTGCCGATGATCGCTATGTCGACATGGCGGGTTCGGGATGCTGCATTGGGGGACGTCGTAGTCATAGGTAAGACAATAAACGCGCTACTGAACATAAGTCAATAGTTTATTAAATCTGGGTCAATAGGTATCCTTGGGGAATGCCCGTCCACAAGCGCACCCGACTAAGCCCAAGCGAACGACGCACCCAACTCATCGAACTTGGTCTAGTCCTACTGCAGAAGAAATCCATCGAGGACATTTCCGTCGAGGACATTGCGGCACAAGCGGGCGTTTCAAAAGGGCTTCTCTTCCACTACTTCGGATCCCTGACCGAATTCCAAGCAGCGCTAGTGAGCTCCGCTTCGGAACAACTCGTCGCAGCAACCGAACCCGACCTCACACTCGCGCCGATAGACGCGCTGCGAGCTGCGCTCGACAACTACATCACTTTCGTAGAGCAAGCGCCCAACCTCTACATCTCCATGCTGAGGGGGGCGCTCAGCAACATCCCCGAAATGGTTGAGTCGGTTAACAACTCACGCAACCGCATCGCCGATCGCATCCTCGCGCTACTGCCCACGCTCGGTGTCGACGACAGCCCCATAATCCAATTCTCGGTCCGCGGCTGGATTGCACTCGTCGAAGAAACAGTTGTGCACTGGCTCGCCGACCCTTCCGTGCCTCGCAACGACATCCTCGACCTACTCAACGGATCACTTGTCGGCATCCTTCTCGGCCCGAAACTTATGGGCGACGGCGCCATTGAACAACTTTTCCCTGAGTTCACCAAGCCCATCACTGAGCGCATGCCACACACGGATGCAGACCATCAGGACGACTCAAAGGCCAGCTAAAAACGAGCGGGCAGCGAAGACAACTGTGGGGTGGAAGGAACAAATCCTTCCACCCCACAGAACTCCCTAAAATTACTCCACGGAGAACGCTGTATCGATGAGTTGCTGCTGCTCAACAGCATGCACCTTGGCTGACCCTGACGACGGAGCCGACATCGAACGTCGCGACACTCTCTTCAGCATCGGGAACACATCCGGCAACACTTCAGGCAGATTCAGACCGAAGAACGGCCATGCGCCCTGGTTTGCTGGCTCCTCCTGAACCCACCGGAACTCCTTCACATTCGGGTAGTTAGCAATAGCTTCCCGAAGGCGATGGCGCGGAACAGGGTACAACTGCTCGATACGGACGATCGCGATATCATCGCGGTCTTCCTTCGCCTGCCTCGCGGCGAGTTCGTAGTAGAGCTTGCCGCTGCACAGCAAGATGCGCGTAACCTTCTTGCGCTGTTCTTCAGTGGCATCCACAAACGTCGGATCATCAATCACACTGCGGAATTTGCCCGTCGTGAAGTCCTCAAGAGGACTGACCACGGCCTTATTGCGCAGCATCGACTTCGGAGTGAAAACCACCAGCGGGCGATGCACCCCAGCCTTTGCATGACGACGCAAAAGATGGAAGTAGTTCGCCGGGGTAGACGGCACAGAAACCGTCATTGATCCTTCAGCGCACAACTGCAGGAACCGCTCGATACGACCCGACGTGTGATCAGGGCCCTGGCCCTCATGACCATGGGGGAGCAGCAACACAACATTCGAACGCTGAGCCCACTTGGCTTCACCCGACGAAATGAACTCGTCGATGATGGTTTGCGCACCGTTCACAAAGTCACCGAACTGTGCCTCCCACACCACGAGCGCATCGGGGTTGCCCACCGAGTAGCCGTACTCGAAACCGAGGCCAGCGAACTCCGTCAGCGCCGAGTCGTAGGCCATAAAGCGACCGCCGGACTCTTCGGCGAATGTCGCAACAGGGCTGTATTCCGACTCGTCTTTCCGGTCGATGATCACCGCGTGGCGCTGCGTGAAAGTACCGCGACGCGAATCCTGCCCGGCAAGCCGAACAATGCGGCCCTCATGGACGAGTGAACCAAACGCCAGCAGTTCGCCGAATGCCCAGTCGAAGTTCCCCTTCCGGGTCATTTCGTAACGGCGGTCGTACACAGGCTTCACGCGCGAGTGTGCGTTGAATCCCTCTGGCAAATTCACATGTAGGTCACCAAACGCCGAGACAACTTCCGGCGTCAATGAGGTCTGCAAATTGGTCGGAAGGACTTGGTCTTCCTCAACCGAGGGGCTCGGGGCTGGCGGGTACTTCTCCAGTTCGCGAACCTCGTTAAACACCCGCTCAAGTTGGCCCTGGTAGTCGCGCAATGCGTCCTCGGCCTCTTTGAGTGAAATGTCGCCACGACCGATCAGCGCTTCGGTGTACGTCTTGCGCACGGAGCGTTTGCTGTCGATGAGGTCGTACATCATCGGCTGCGTCATCGACGGGTCGTCGCCCTCGTTGTGACCACGTCGGCGGTAGCAGATCAAGTCAATAACGACGTCTTTGTGGAACTTCTGGCGGAAGTCCACCGCGAGTTTCGCAACCCACACACAGGCTTCAGGGTCGTCGCCGTTGACGTGGAAGATTGGCGCACCAATCATCTTTGCGACGTCGGTGCAGTACTCACTGGAGCGAGAGTGTTCCGGGCGGGTGGTGAAGCCCACTTGGTTGTTCACCACGATGTGCACGGTGCCGCCGGTGCGGTAGCCGCGCAACATTGCAAGGTTCAGTGTTTCAGCAACCACGCCCTGGCCGGCGAATGCGGCATCACCATGCAACATAAGCGGCACAACGCTGAAGCCGCCTTCGCCGTCGCCCTTGCCGATCATGTCCTGCTTAGCGCGGACAATGCCCTCGAGAACCGGGTTGACCGCCTCGAGGTGCGACGGGTTGGCTGTGAGCGAGACCGTGATGTCGTTCTCGCCAAACATCTGGATGTAGGTGCCCGATGCGCCAAGGTGGTACTTCACGTCGCCAGACCCGTGCGCCTGCGCCGGGTTCATGTTGCCTTCGAACTCAGTGAAGATCTTCGAGTAAGGCTTGCTCACAATGTTGGCGAGTACGTTCAAGCGCCCACGGTGTGGCATGCCGATAACGACTTCATCGAGGCCGTGCTCAGCGGACTGGTCAATCACTGCGTCCATCATGGGGATGACGGACTCGGCGCCTTCAAGCGAAAATCGCTTCTGGCCTACGTACTTTGTCTGCAGGAATGTTTCGAAGGCTTCCGCGGCGTTGAGCTTGGAAAGAATGTACTTCTGCTCGGCTACGGGAGGCTTTTGGTGCTTGATCTCCACCCGCTCTTGCAGCCACTGCATTTGCTCAGGCTCAAGGATATGCATGTACTCGACGCCGATCTTGCGGCAGTACGAGTCGCGTAGCACTCCGAGAACTTCGCGGAGTTTCATCTTTTCTTTGCCCGCGAACCCACCGACGGTGAATTCCCGATCTAGATCCCACAAAGTAAGTCCGTGGGTCATTACGTTGAGATCTGGGTGGCTGACTAGGCTTTCGACGTTGTACCGAAGTGGGTCGGTATCCGCCATCAAGTGACCACGGTGGCGGTAGGCGCCAATGAGTTGAAGCACCCGAGTGTTCTTATCGATCGCGCCGGGGGGAATGTCGCGACTCCACCGGACCGGCTCGTAAGGAATGCCAAGACCGGTGAAGATCTCGTCATAGAACTCGTCCGACAGCATCAACTGGTGGATCTTGCGGAGAAACTCGCCGGACTCGGCGCCTTGGATGATGCGGTGGTCGTACGTTGAAGTCAGTGTCATCAACTTGCCGACACCGACCTCGGCGATCTTCTCTTCACTCGCACCCTGGAACTCAGCGGGGTATTCCATTGCGCCTGCGCCAACGATGCAGCCCTGGCCCTGCATTAGCCGTGGCACAGAGTGCACGGTGCCGATACCACCGGGGTTCGTTAACGAGATTGTGACGCCCTGGAAGTCCTCAGCGGTCAGTTTGTTGTCCCGAGCGCGCCGAACAAGATCTTCGTATGCGTGCCAGAACTGCATGAAGTTCATGGTTTCGCACTTCTTGATGGCAGCGACAACCAATGTGCGGTTTCCGTCTTTGCCGGGGAGGTCAATAGCCAGCCCCAGATTGGTGTTAGCCGGAGTCACTAGATTAGGTTTGCCGTCCACTTCCGCGTAGTGGCGGTTCATGCTCGGGTAACTCTTTACTGCCTGGATGATCGCGTAACCCAGTAGGTGGGTGAAGGAGATCTTGCCGCCGCGGGTACGCGCAAGATGGTTGTTGATCACCTGGCGGTTGTCGATCATCGCCTTGGCTGGAATTGCACGCACGCTTGTCGCGGTCGGAACCGTCAACGAGGTGTTCATGTTGCGTGCGACTGTCGCGGCGACGCCACGCAGAACCTTGCTCGCCGGCCCAGACTCGGACGCAGCAGGTGCATCCTTCTTAGCCGCAGGCTTCGCCGCTGATTTGGGAGCAGCAGGCTTCTTCGCCGCAGCGGGTGCCGCAGCCGACGAATTGTTGGTCGCCGCAGGTGGGGTTGCCTTCTGCTTTGTCGGGATCGACGCAGAAGATGCGTTGTCCGTTGGCTTGTAGTCTTTGAGGATGTCGTGCCACGCGGGGTCCACGGACGACGGATCGTCCTTGAATCGCTGGTACATTTCCTCGACCAACCACTCGTTCTGTCCGAACTGTGATACTGAACTGCTGGTCACGGCCGTCCTCGCCTCGTTTCCCTCTCGATCACCGACTCATCGCCTCCGGTTTAGAGGCTAGTCCCTCGCCGGTCTGTGTACCTGTTCGGCACGCTATTCCGTCTGTGCTACGCACTTGTTACTGACTCCTCGATCGCATTTTCGTCTGCTGGTGAGGTTTTTGCCGACGATTGCGCGGAATTCCATAGATCAGCGTAGTAACCACCTTGCCGCAAAAGATTGTGATGATGTCCGGATTCGATGATTTCCCCTCCGTGCACTACAAGGATGCGATCGGCGCGCGCTGCGGTCTCAAGCCTGTGAGCTACGAGCACGGACGTACGGGTCGACATTAGTCGTTCACTGGCACTAAGGACGAGTCGTTCGCTTGCCGGGTCCAAAGAAGCTGTCGCTTCGTCTAGCAACATTAGGTCTGGCGCGGCAAGCGCAGCCCGTGCGAGAGCGATGAGTTGCCGTTCACCTGAGGACAAACCACGCCCGCGTTCACCGATAGGTTCCTTCATCCCGCCTGGCAGGTGCTTGATCATTTGGAGCGCCCCCACATCAGACGCTGCCTTCTCAATATCCGCACGGGTGGCGTCTGGTCGCGCGAACGAAATGTTCGATGCCACGTCACCGCTGAACAAATGAGGCTCCTGCGGAACGATCCCGATGCGGCTCCGGAAGTCAGATATGTCGAACGCACGAATGTCGATGCCGTCTGCCCTCACTGTGCCGGACGACGGTTCGTAGAAGCGCGCAAGCAGTTTTACGATTGTCGATTTGCCGGCCCCCGTTGGTCCGACGAGCGCGACCGTTGTTCCCGGCTCGATCGTCACATTGATCGCTGAGAGCACCGGATCGGAATCGGCGCGGTAAGCGAAAGTCACATTATCGAGTGACAATGCCTTGCGCGTTGCGTCACCAACCGGTCGTGTGTCTGCGTTCGAGGACACCGACGGCGCTGTCCTGAGAAGGTCGCCAATTCGACGCAAACCGACGAGTGCTTGTTGATAGCTGTCGAACACCTGGGATAGCTGCTGCACAGGACCGAAAAGTAGGCCCAGGTAGAGCACAAACGCTACGAGGGCTCCAGGGGTCAGTGAGCCATCGGCGATCCGACTTGTGCCCACAAAAAGTACCGCCACGAGCGCGAAGTCGCTGAGCAGAGCAATGCCGGGAAAGTAGACGGCTATTGCGCGTTGCGCACGCATCCGGCTGTGAACATATCCGCGTGCGTATTGGGTGAAGCGCTCAGCGGCTACAGCTTCGCGCCGGTAAGCCTGCGAGGTGCGGATCCCGGCAATGTTTTCGTGAAATTCGGCATTAACTTTGGCGATACGTTCGCGGGAGACCGTGTAGGCGGCGCTCGAAATGGAGCGGAACACGAGAGTTGCGACGATCAGGATGGGTACGGCGACAAGTGTGAGTCCAGCGAGGGACACGTCTGTTGCGAGCAATGCTACGGACACACCGAACAATGTCAGAAGGCTCACCACCGCAGTCGCAAGGCTCGTTTGCAGGAACGCGGATAGCGCATCGATGTCGGTGGTCATGCGCGTGATGATGCGGCCCGATAATTCTCGCTCGTAGTAATCCAGACCGAGTCGTTGAAGGTGGGTGTACGTGCGCACCCTGAGTTGGTAGAGGACTCGTTCGCCCGCGCTGGAAGTGAACAGAACGGTGAGGTGCGCGGCACACCATCCGACGGCGACCAGAGCGAACCCAATAAAAGCGACGAACACGATGGTTGAGATATTGCCGGTAAGTACACCGTGATCAATTGCGAAGCGTGCGATGGAGGGCAGCGCCATGACGGTAGCGGCCTCAATGGCCAGGAGCGCAGCAGATGCGACGATGAGCCAACGCACGGGCCGGAGGGTGGACCTCAGTGTGAACGGACGTTCATCTGCCCTGACATCGCCAAGAGGCCCTTCATCAGGTGGCGGCTCATCTCGTGGCACGGGTAGTTCGGCCAGCACCTGCGCTAGTTCCGGCCGTTGATCGGCGGGGGAGTCAACAGAAGGAATTGCGGGCCACAGGTCATGATCGCTGGTGGGCCCGCTAGGCGCGTTTTCGTGCTGATGATGCGGTGCCAACGAATTGTCGCGATCGCTCTTCATCAGGTTACGGAAGGCCGAGGAGCGTTGTGTCAGTTCTGACTCCGAGCCGAGGTCGACGAGCTGTCCCTTTTCGAGGACAGCAATCTTGTCGGCTAACCGAAGCGATGATATCCGGTGCACGATAGACACGATCGTGAGGTGAGCGCTGCTGCGGGCGAGATTGCGCAGGATTGTGTGTTCAGTTAGTGCGTCGACGGCCGATACGGCGTCATCGAGAATGAGGATGTCAGGACGGGTGAGCAGTGCCCTGGCGAGGGCGATCCGTTGACGTTGACCACCCGACAGTGTGAGGCCACGTTCGCCTACCTCGGAGTCGTAGCCTTGGGGGAGCGTGACGATGAAATCGTGAATGTCGGCGATGCGTGCTGCTTCAATGATTTCGTCGGGTGTCGCGTCCGGCGCACCTACGGCAATGTTTGCCGCAATGGTGTCGGAAAACAAAAATGGTTCGTCAAATACGACGGCGATGCGGCGACGTAGTTCCGTCGAATGCACCTCAGCCAAATCGACTCGAGAGCGGTCGGCCTGTGTATGGACCGCGCCGTGCGTTGCCCCAGTGAGCGTGATGGTGCCCTTCTGCGGTAGGTAGAAGCGAGGCACTAAGGCAGCAAGAGCGGATTTTCCCGAACCCGGGGCCCCAATGATGGCAAGAGTTTCACCTGGGTTGACAGCGAGTGAAACGCTATGGAGTACTGGGCGTTCCGGGTTGAAACCAAAGGTGACGTCCGAGAATTCAATTCCAAGGGGGCCGTCTGGTACGGCAAGCGGATGATCGGGTTCTAGGACGTGTGGGTGGGTGTTAACGACGTCAAATACGCGCTCGACGGCGGCACGCGACAGCTGCGCTGTCACGATAAAACCACCAAGCAACCGTGCGCTACCAGACAGAGCCGCAAGATAGGCCGCGAACGCGACCAGCGTGCCGACTGTGATGTCTCCACGAAGTGCAAGGTAGCTACCAAACGAAATGATGACCACCAGGCCGAGCTGCGGAAGTGCGGCCATTGTCGGTGCAAATTTTGAATTGATGCGCGCTGCGCGAAGTCGTTCGCCATACAGTGCGCGACTGAGGTTGCTCAGCAAGTCGACCATTCGCTGCTCTTGCCCGAACCCTTTCACGATTCGGACGCCCGTAACTGTCTCTTCAACTTGTTGAGTGACATCAGCCGCGCGCTGCTGCGCGGACCAGGTCGCAGCATAAATTCGCATGCGGAACGTGCGGACGAGAAGCCACATCGCGGGAATGAAGAGCATCGCAGCGAGTGTGAGCGGAAGTGAGAGGTAGGTCATCACCCCAAGCGCGAGGATGAATTGCAACACGGCGCCACCAGAAAGCGGTGCCATCGCGAGAAGTCCGTGCACTTGCTGAAGGTCGCTGATAGAGCGGGAAACGAGTTGCCCGGAGCGCAGCTCGTCCTGCCGTTTGCCGTCGAACCGTTGGACTGTATGCAGAAGTGCGAGTCGCAAGTCGTGCTGAACTTCGAGAGCGAGGCGTCCCGCCAGCATCCGTCGGGTGAATTGACTACCAAAGCGGATTATTGCGAGCAGGACGAGCGCGACAGCGAGCGTGATGACGATGTCGGTGGAGCCACCCACTGCCGCGTCGATAGCGTTTTTCGCAATAAGCGGCACTGCCACTTCTATCGTGGTGCCGACAACAGTGGCAGCAATGACGAACGCCATAACCTTGCGATGGCGAAGGCATTGGCGGAGCAGTCGGCGCACCCACGTAGGCTCGGCTTGCATGGCCGAAAGTTCAGGACTTTCGGCCATAGTTATCGCCTGAGGCGGCACGGGGGTGTCAGAAGTGTTCATCTGTTAACGAGAGTAACCGCGACGTCTGACATTGGCAGTCTGCTGGTCGGGTGGTATTGAGAGGCAATTTTCACATGAGCGCCGGTACTGCTTCGCTCGCTCGTACTGGAGGCGGTGGGGTGCCATCGCCGAAGGGGCGCCCGCCAAGATGTTCGCGATTATGCGCGCTGAGCCAGTTCGTGAGATCCGGGCCCTTAGGGACTATCTGCGTGGGGTTAATTTCGGAATGCACTATGTAGTAGTGATCTTTGATTTGATCGAAGTCGATCGTGTCACCGAAGCCGGGTGTTTGGAATAAGTCGCGAGTGTAAGCCCACAGCACAGGCATTTCTGTGAGCTTGTTGCGATTGCACTTGAAGTGGCCATGGTAGACAGCATCGAACCGCACAAGGGTTGTGAAGAGTCGTACATCGGCTTCAGTGATGGTGTCGCCCACTAGGTATCGCTGATTCGTTAGCCGTTCGCTGAGCCAGTCAAGTCGGGCGAACAGTCGGTCGTACGCTTTTTCGTACGATTCTTGGGTGCCTGCGAAACCACAGCGATAGACCCCGTTGTTGACGTCTCGAAACACGAGATCCATCACTTCGTCGAGTTCATCTTTGTGCGCGTCGGGATAGAGGTCTGGTGCGCCGTCGCGGTGGTGTTCCGTCCATTCGCTTGAGAAGTCGAGCGTCATGGTGGGGAAGTCGTTTGTTACTACTTGGCCGGTGGGTACATCGACGATCACGGGGACGGTGATGCCACGCTCGTAGTCGGGAAAGCGGGCGAAGTAGGCGTCCTGAATTCGCTCGATGCCTAGGACTGGGTCGACGCCACCGGGATCGAGGTCGAAGGTCCAACTGCGGGCGTCGTGCGTTGGGCCGCACAGTCCGAGTGAGATCGCGTCTTCTAGGCCAAGTAGCCGTCGAACTATAACGGCGCGATTTGCCCAGGGGCATGCTCGTGCGGCGACAAGGCGATACCGACCGGCTTCGACTGGATATCCGTCGCGTCCGTCTTTGGTGATGCGACTCGGAATGTAGCGCATATCGCGGGAGAACTCTTGTCCGTCCTTGACGTACGTACCGGGGTTTTCTGCCGTTTCCATGCCACACCTCGCCTTGTTGAATAGTCAACTAAATGGTACTCGGTGGGGTGTCTCCATGTCGATAGCCGCGTCTAGCTGATGGCAACAGTCGCCAGCGTCCCAAACTTCTGATACCCCAAAGCGTCCGCCAAATGCCACGCATTTGCGTTCGTTCGATGAGCTCGCCATTGCGGCACTAAGCCTTCATCGAGAGCAACATTGGTCGCGATCAACGAAACAGTCTTGCTGTACCCGCGACGCCGAGCCGTGGGTGCAGTCAGCGCCGTCATGTTGGCAACGAACCCCTGCCACTCCGTGTACGCCGCACACGCCACAGGTTCCATATCTTCAGCCAGCAACGTGAACCACTGCGACTGATCAAGGAGATCCGCAGCCTCAACATCATCTGGGGGACTCGCCCGCACAAGCCTGTCCACCATGTCGCGGTCTCGCGAAATTAGCGGAGCCTCACTGGGGTGCATCGACGGCGGAGGCAAATAGTCGGGCGTAAAGAGCAATGTTTCGGCGCGAGCCCGATGGGCACCGCGGTCCTTCGCAATGCCCAGCAACCCCCGCTCGGTCCCAAGTTCATCCTCTGGAACCTCGCGGGCGCGCTCGACAGCCCACTCCGGGCCGAGAAACACACTTTCGCCAAACACGGACAAAAACGTCAGTGAATTCGAATCATGCGGTAACACGATATTAGTTCGTGTTGCAGCGATGTCACGATCACCAATACCCAGTGATCGTGCCCATGCCACCTTCAGAATTGAAGCAACGTGTGCGGAAGTAGCGTCCATTGCTTCCATGTCATCACAACCCGAGGTCCCGACCGATGAGTTCCTTCATAATTTCATTGGTTCCAGCCCAAATTTTTGTTACGCGGGCATCCATCCACGCACGGGCGGCCCTGTATTCACGCATGAATCCGTATCCGCCGTACAACTGCACACAGTGATCGAGGACCTCATTCTGAATCTCAGCTGACCACCATTTCGCCTTGGCAGCATCAATCGGAGTGAGGTCGCTTTGCGTGTGAGCATAGACGCAGGAATCGACAAATGACTGGGTCACCGTCAGTTTGGTGTTGATCTCGGCGAGCAGGAACTTGTTGTGCTGGAACGCGCCGATTGGTTGCCCAAACGCCTTGCGCTCCTTCACGTACTCCAAAGTCTCGTCGTAGATTGCCATTGCGTGGGCGGTGTTGCATACAGCGGCGCTCAGGCGCTCTTGCGGGAGCATCTGCATCATGTGAATGAACCCGTTGTCGAGCTCGCCAATGATGTTCGCGCTCGACACTCGGACATTGTCGAAGAACAATTCGGCAGTATCGGATTCGGGCTGACCGACCTTGTCGAGTTTGCGGCCACGCTCGAAGCCCTGCGTCCCAGCTTCCACTGCGAAAAGGGTGATGCCGCGGGCCTTTTTCGCCGGTGAGGTGCGCGCAGCAACAATTACCAAGTCAGCGCTGTAGCCGTTGGTGATAAAGGTCTTTGAACCATTGATGATCCAGTCGTCGCCATCGCGGACAGCTGTCGTTTTCAACGCCGCAAGATCGGAGCCGCCGGATGGCTCAGTCATGCCGATCGCGGTGATGAGTTCACCCGTGCAGAATTTCGGTAGCCACCGCTCCTTCTGCTCTTCGGTCGTCAACTCGACGAGGTACGGAGCGCAAATGTCCGAGTGGATACCAAAACATGAAGCCATTGCGGCGCTGTGACGGCTTAGTTCTTCGCCGAGTACAGCGTTGAAACGGAAGTCGCCAGCCTCGCCGCCGCCGAACTTTTCCGGGATTTCCAAACCGAGCAAGCCTGCCTTGCCAGCCTCCAGCCAAATCTCGCGCGGAATAGCCTTGTTCTCGATCAATTCCTCGGAGCGAGGTTGTACGTGGCGGGACACAAACTCGCGAGCAGACTCGCGGAAGGCTTCATGATCTGCTTCGTAAATGGTGCGTTTCATTCAAACCTCCATGCGACAAGTGATGAGGCACACTTTACCTACAGCGTTCGCCGTGTTGCGACGGCGGTCGATAGTCGATGCATACGCATCGGTGGATCGCTGGTACTCGCAGGTGTGGACATGGCAGGCTGCACACATGACCGATAGTTCCCCAGTTTCGCCAGTGTCAGCCTCTCCAGCGTCAGCCTTGCCCGTGTCGCTACACAGAGAATCAACGCCGGGCGGTGCGACATTTGCGGTGCTGACGATTGATGCCCCACCGCTGAACTTGTTTTCCACCGCGGTGATGGATGCGTGCGCAACGCATATTGCTGACCTTGTTGCTCAACCCCCGCGTGCTGTGCTGGTTCGCGCAGCTGGCAAGGTCGTGTCCGCAGGCGTCGATGTGCACGTGTTTTCGGGGCTCACGCCGACTGATGCAGAAGCGCTGTGGCAGCGACTCTTCGAGACAATCATCCAACCGCTAGAGGGATTGCCGTGCCCAGTTGTCTTTGCCGCGCACGGGCTGACTCTCACCGCGGCATTTGAAATGGCTCTTGCATGCGACATCATTGTGGCGAACCCTGCGGCGAAGTTTGGACTCGTAGAAACAGTTGTCGGGTTGACGCCGTCGATGGGAGGACCCCAGCGGCTCGCGGAGCGGGCGGGATCCGGTCGAGCCCGTGAACTCGTGATGACAGGTGATCTGTACAGCGGGGAAACCCTGCACGCGTGGGGCGTTGTGAACATTCTTGCTGAAGACACCATCGATTCGGCTTGGCGCTTGACGCAAAAGCTAGCCGATGGGCCGACACAAGCGCACAACGCCACCAAACAAATCGTCACAGCGTGGCGTGATCGCGGAATCGAACACGCGGATGCAATCACCCCTCGCGTATCGGGCGAACTGTTCGCTACCGACGATTTACGAGGAGCCGTAGCAAGCTTCCTTACCGACGGACCAGGAAAAGCCTCATTCTCCGGGAAGTAGGATTGGCACGTTTGCATCCGCTTCGTGGTCGATAATTTCTGCGGCAGGCGGCGACAACCAGCGGCGAGGCGGCGGACCAAACGCCTTGTGTGCATGTACGACAAGCGCTCTACCGAGTGTCCGGTTTGTGGCAGCGCCGATGGCCGCTCCGACGCCGAACGGGACGATACGACCAATAGTCATGAACCCTCGGGTCTGAGCCAGGCGCAACAACATTCGGCGGGCAAGTGCGGCGTTGAGCTTGCCAATTGATGGTGATGGAATGACGTTGGCCACGGTATCGGCCCAGGACCGTCCCTTCCGCAGGGCCGCCTTCTCCGCCAGCACCGATGTCGTGTTGCCCATGGCAATGCTCATCACGAGCGCACGGCGACGTTCGACATCTTCGATCGGAAGGTTGTACACCTCGGCTAAGGCAAGGGTGTAGAAAGCGCTCGTCGCGAAAAACACCGCTGTCTCACCGCCAGCGGCCGCAAGCGCAGCGACAGTACCAACGCCGGGCACAGCAGCTGTGGCGCCCACTGCGGCACCTGTGCTGGTCACGGTATTCAAGTAATAGCGGTCGATTCGGCCAATGATTTGTCCAGGCGTGTCATCGGGATGCTTGGTACGCAACTTGTTGACGAAATTCGCAACAACCGGGCCGGGTATGTTGACGCCTTTGTCGACCATCTTCATGGCCATGCGGCCCGTTATTCCAGCTGGCTTCGCCTCAGGAAGGTCGAGAAGAAACTCGTCGCGGTTCGCGTGATCAGTCACAGTCGCCAGCTCCTTTCATCCCCACTTCGTGGAGGTTCCCTCTATTTGTACCGCAGCGATGGATGACGCACCGTTGAACCCTGGCAACATCCGGCGTGCTAACTGACAGTTGGGGTCGAATCCGCGGGCGGCACAAGATCTCGAATCTGGTCAATAACTTCAGCTGTGGCATCGCGACCCGCTTGGATGAGTGCCGGAATACCCGCCGCGGACCATCGGGAATATTTGGTGGTGTCGGGGCTGATAAGTACGTCTGGTGCTTCGTCGTCAAAGCCGCCCATCGCCTGACGCAGCAGCGCCATGGGGCGCATTGTTCGTTCGGGAGTCAGGCGGACAGTAATGACCTTGTCAGCGCCCAAAAGCCGCGCACCCCAGGTTGGAACATTAGAAGTGAAGGCGCCATCAATGAGCAGGGCATTACCGACGCGCACTGGCGGAAAGAGTCCCGGTACAGCGATGGTGGCGAGCAGGGCAGACGGGACCGGGCCTGAATCAAGAAGATACGGCGCCAATGTGCGTAGGTCAGTAGCGACAGCCGCAAATCTTCGCGGTAGTTCTTCGATGTCACGGTCTTCGGTGAATCGTGCAATGGTGCTTTCCAGCGCAGCGGGGTCTAGTAGCCCCAGTTTGCGCGGGACAGTCAGGCGACCGAAGTCCCGCCACTCAGCGCTGCGAATGATCTTGTCGAGCAAACTCACGGGCAGTCCAGCTGCGTAACCTGCGCCAATCAGAGCGCCGGCGCTTGTCCCCACAACTACACCGATGTGTATTCCAGCCTCTTCGAGGGCGAAAAGTACTCCCACGTGGGCTGCTCCGAGAGCTGCGCCACCGCCGAGGGCAAGCCCGATGACGGGCGCATCAACCGGCGTCTTCGGCCGCACTGCCGGGGTTCGTCCCTGAGGCCGATGCGCGCGCTCAGTTGCACCAAAAGAACGAGGCCACGCGGGATAAATCTGATCACTCATGCTCGGGCCTATTTCTTCAAAATCGTGCGGTTATGTGGAAGTGTGCTCGACACCAAGGTAACTAGTGTCTAGCAGTTAGACTAATCTGTCAGCTCTTCCAACGATGACTCCCGCAAGCGTTGTCGTGTGCTGCGCTATTTCGATCGACCCTCGTCCGTCAGAAGTGAGGATACTTCGCGTTCTGATACCTGATCGAATGTTTCGTACCAGCGACCTACCGCTCCAAGGTTGTGCGTCACCAAAGGGCACACGATTGTGTCGGTCACGTTTTCCAGCCGGGTGATGGCTTGCGACGCCGCGACCGGAACGGCGACGACAATTCGTGACGCACCTCGCGCTCGAGCCACGCGACATGCCGCCTCCATAGTGGCCCCTGTGGCTATGCCATCGTCGGCGATAACCACGTCCCGCCCGGCAATGTTCGCCCGCGGCATATTGCGCCGAAAGAGGCCGCACCTTCTCTGCAGTTCCTGCGCTTCGGCGTCGTGAACCTGAGCAATGTCGCGCCTGGTGAGCCGTTCTGCTGCGACGACGTCGGCGTTAAGTACTTGAGTGTTGTCTTCCCCGATTGCACCGAAAGCGAGTTCCGGATGGGACGGAACGCCAAGTTTGCGGACAACAAGAATGTCGAGAGGTACCGACCAGGCGTTGGCGATGACAGCCGCAATCGGGACGCCGCCTCGCGGCAATCCGAGAACCGTCGTGGTTTCGGTAATAAACCTTTCGAGTTCCCGCGCAAGAACTTCGCCAGCGTGTTCGCGATTTTTGTACGCCATGTGAATCAACTCGCGTGAGCTAGGGGGGTCGTCACCGGCACTGGTGATGCCTTTACATTGTCGCAGAGTCGCCTTTACGCATCTACGATGCTGCGATTTAACCGCGACAAGTACCAACGAGAAATGGTGAATTCGAGCTCAGAGGTGCTCACTCCAAGGCGCCCAGCTGCGCGTGGCATACCGCCACGGAAGGTGTGAGAATCCATGTTCGGCGTGCATTGTTCGCGAAACGCATTTACCGCTGCGCTTGAGTCGACCTCGTCAAGGCCGACGAGGACCCGCAAATGCGGCCAGGCGTGACTGGTGAGTTCCCCAAGTTCCGTGAACCAAGCATGCTCAATTTCGCCCATCTTGCCCTCACTGTTTTCTGCGGTGCGAAGATCCGTCACAGTGTTGACTTTAAGTTGATGCAAGATGTGGGCAATGTGCAGAATGCTGGCCGCTCGAACGGGCACTCCATCGCCGGAGTAGCGTCGCCGAAAGTTAGCTACCTTTCCCACCCAAATAGTGGGTCCGCCCACTTCGTCGAATGTGTTGAGAAGTTCCTGCAATCCGTCTGGTGTGGAATTACTAGAACTGAAATCGCGCGTGCGCGCATAGCGGTAGTTTCGGTATCGATCGAGGAGATCGACGACAGCGCGGTAATCAGAACATGTTGCTTGAATCACTTCGAGGAGGCAGAGGGCAAGGCTTTCTCGCAGTTCTGTCGCCGTAATCCATGTAGTCGGCTCGCCGCACCTTTTGACACATATGTCTGCGATATCTGCCGCATCATCGGCGGCAGGTTCGTACCGCTCGTCTGTCCGTGCCCTAGACGTGGAAGCCGGTGTAAAAACGGCGCTCACGATTCCTCCCCGAATTGTGTGCTGATCGGTTACGACGTTGGTCGACGTACCCCTTCTAGTGATCTATCGCACTGCGGGGCCAAAGTGTTGCAATGATCACCTAAATAGTTCGGGGAATTCTCGAATCCGGCCAATTCTCGAAAACAGCGTGTTTGGCAGCCTGGTACGGCGTGCATGGTGGCATAGTGGTTTCTAGGTGTGGAGGTCTCTGGGTGGCGACCCCGGATGGAAAGCCCTAAAAGGCACCACCTGGTAATTGCGTTCTGCGCGAGGCAGTAGACTGTTACAACAATGAGTAATAGTGAATCCGGTGAGACAACGTTCGCCGGTCTTGGAATCGACGACCGCGTGCTTCGTGCACTCAGCGATGTCGGATATGAAACGCCTTCGCCAATTCAGTTGGCTACGATCCCTCACATGGTGGAGGGTCGCGACGTGGTGGGCCTTGCCCAAACTGGGACCGGTAAGACCGCGGCCTTTGCCACACCCATCCTTTCCCGTATTGAAGAATCTGATGCCTATCCGCAGGCTTTGATTCTCACACCAACCCGCGAGCTCGCCATTCAGGTTGCAGAGGCCTTTGGTAAGTACTCGGCGCACCAACCTGGGGTTCGGGTACTACCGATCTACGGTGGGCAAAGTTACGGAGTCCAGCTCGCTGGCCTGCGTCGCGGTGCACACATTGTCGTAGGTACTCCCGGACGTGTGATTGATCATCTAACGCGCGGAACCCTGAACATCTCCAAACTGCGCTTCGTTGTACTTGACGAAGCCGACGAGATGCTCAAAATGGGGTTCCAAGAAGACGTGGAGCGCGTGCTCTCCATGGCTCCTCGCGACCGTCAATCTGCCTTGTTCTCGGCGACAATGCCACGTGCGATCCGCGAGATCTCAAAGAAGTACCTTCGTGACCCCGCTGAAGTCACGATCAAGTCGACTACGAAGACTTCTGACACCATCCATCAACGGTGGGTCATGGTGTCACACGCTCGGAAGCTTGACGGTCTAACTCGATTCCTTGAGGTAGAACCGTTCGACGCGATGCTTATCTTCGTTCGGACTAAGCAAGCGACAGACGAACTCGCTGAAAAGCTCCGCTCACGAGGCTTCGCGGCAACGTCGCTCAACGGTGATATTCCGCAGGGCGTGCGCGAACGGATCGTCGGGGACCTCCGCAAAGGAAAGATCGACATTCTTGTCGCGACGGACGTCGTCGCCCGTGGGCTCGATGTGGAGCGAATTTCACACGTGGTCAACTACGACATCCCCACCGATAACGACTCCTACGTGCACCGCATCGGCCGTACCGGTCGTGCTGGGCGCAGCGGTGAAGCATTGTTGTTTGTCACCCCGCGTGAACGGCGCCTGCTGCGGTCGATCGAACGGTCCACAGGGCAGGTCATTGAGGAAACTCAGGTCCCAACTGTCGACGACGTCAACACTCAGCGAGTGGCCAAGTTTGAAGAAGCAATCACGGGGAACCTCGGTTCGCCCAATGTTGCAATGTTCCGACGCCTGATCGAGGGTTATGAGCGGGAGCATGATGTCTGCCTAGCTGACATTGCTGCTGCGCTAGCCGTGCAGACGACAGACGGTGGCAACTTCCTTCTTAAGCCCGATCCTATTGACAAGGGCGAACGTCGCGGCGATCGGGAATTCGATGATCGCGGGCGTGGTTCACGGTCGCGCGACGGAAACGATCGCGGTGATCGCGGTGATCGTGGAGATCGCGACAGGGGCAAGTCTGGTGGTGACCGCCGCCGGGGTGGGAACCCAAACCTCGCGACCTATCGAATCAATGTTGGTCGCAGGCAGAACGTAGCCCCAGGTGCGATTGTTGGCGCACTGGCCAATGAAGGCGGACTCAACCGTGGCGATTTCGGATACATCGATATCCGTGCGGACCATAGCCTGGTTGAATTGCCGGCTGACCTATCCAGCGAAGTCTTTGATGCGCTCAGCGACACTCGCATCAGCGGTGTCAAAATCAACTTGCGTGTCGATGATGGCAGCGGCGAACCGTCGCGAGGCGGCGGACGTGGTCGGCCAGACCGCGGTGGCCGCAAGGACGATCGCGATGATCGCCCGAAACGAAAGTTTCGTAGCTAGACAGCTGATCAGCTAGTGGTGAAGCCGGTGAGGACCTCTATGGTGCTTACCGGCTTTTCGCGTCGGAGCTAGTTGAGCTCGGTCGCGGCAGTCCACGGCATGATCACAAACTGCGAGTTTTCCAGGTCTTGATCAGCAAAGACGCGGTTTGATGCACTCCACCGGTGAATTGCTAGCGTCAAATCTTCGACGCTAGTGGACATGCGGTGCGCAACTTCATCGACTAGATAAGGGTCGTCTTTCCAGCGTGGCGCGATACCAGCAAAGAAGCGGCGGCATACCGCCAGCGATGTGGCCGGGTCAGGGGAACGAACGCCGGACAGCGCTAAGAGATAGTCCCAACTACTCGTGAAATCGTGATTGATGACGGAACGCCAGGCACGAACGACGAGTGCTCGCGTTTCGGAACAGGGATACATTGCAGCTAGGTCCGCGGTGGAATCGATCCGGAGACTATACAAAGCTTCCGCCGCGCGTTGAATAGATCGAGATTTCACAATTTGGGTCGGGGAGTGGTGCCTACGTCGGAACATTCCAACCTTGCCCGCCCACGAGGCGGCCGACCCAGCTTCTTCGAAGGTTCGCAGCAGATCCCGCACACCGCATGAGGTGTGTGCGGGGTTCGTATGACGTTGATATGCGGCAAATCGGTCAACCACGCCAATGGTTGCGGGGTAATTTCCGGCGGAGCTTTGCACGGCATCAACAATGCAGAGCGCCAAACTTTCGCGATATGCACCTGCGTGTGCCCAGCTCGAAGTTGCACCGAGGCGATAGTGGCATTCGGTCACAACGCGATCGAGCGTGTACGCAGGTAGATCCATCGTGGACTCACATTCGCAATCGGAAGCGGTCTAGCCTTAAGGGTACGAGCCCAGTCGTCTGCCGTCGACAACGTGACAGTTTTGGTTGTTTGACTGATACGTACGATCACAGTCGTCGACGCCGAGCCCGAAAATTGTCGGATGCTTCACGTAGCGTGCGCGCATGATCATCGTGAGCACGGGAGCAGCCGAAGCGCCCCAACAAAGCGATATGCCAGGGCGCGGTCCGCAGACTCGCTCTGTATTTGACCAACAGTGTCGTGGCTGGTCATGGGTTGATCACCTCGGACGAAGTGAATCTGGCATTGTTCGAGCCGACCTTCGTGCAGCGCACCTGCTCGCGATGCTTGGCGCAGTGGTGGCTCACCCGGGCGAAGGCCCGCTAATGGTGGAATGCTCCTCTGAATCCAGTGTCGCGGTGGTGAGCAGCGCTGTGGTGAGCGGCGCTGTGGGTATTGGCGCAGGGGGTATTGGCGCAGGGGGTATTGGCGCAGGGGGTTGCGGCGGAGCGGTCGGTTCGGTTGCTGACGGGGTAGGACGCTACCGCGCAAACGCGGCATTTGGTGCGCATGAGGCCCCCGCAGGTGAATTAAGCGAAGAGGAACTCAACGTGGTCGATCAAATATTTGCGGCGGTGCGGCACCGCCGCGGACCAGTGCGTTTTCGATGGGTTCGGGGCGGCGTGATGAGCGATTACTCAATGCGCGCCCACGCGCTGGCGGCGGAATCTGCGAGTACGCATCGTCCGCGTAAAACCGCGTGTTTGAGCACGGTTTCACGGAGCATGCGCGGTAGTTTAGCTGCGTGTTGACGTCGGAGTGCGGGGGAACGTGATGGCGAAACGTAGCGGTCAAATAGTTGGTGTCTCATTTATATCGGTTGCTTTGGTGGCCGGCTGTACCGTCGGGGAGGGCTCTGACGATGGATCGCCAGCGCAGGTACTGCAGCCCGAAGCCTCGCAGGACTCAGACAACCCAGACAGAAACCTTCCACTTGTGGTTTCGGATGGTGCTTCGGGTGTCGCTGTATCGGCATCGAGTCAGTTTTTTCGCCGCGCACCATTCGCTGTCGTTGCAGACCAAGGTGATATCGCAGCCGTAGTTCGCGCAGCCTCCATTGGCGTTGCGACATCGGTACCGGTGTTGCCTCTTGACCCTGCTGACGGTTCATCAGTGTTGACGGAACTGGAGCGCCTCGGCACCGCAACGGTGTTGGCGGTGGGTGACGTGCCCGAACTTGACGATGTCGAGATCATCACAGCACCCAATTCTGTTGGTCAACTCAGTGACTTGGTCGGTGTTAGCTTTGAGGAAACTGAGGTAAGCGGACTTGCTGAAATTGGGCCCGCGCTAGGTCGGTTAGACCCCTCGTCGCCCACGTTGTTGACCCTGACCGGTTCCGCCGAACATTCAGCTGATGCGCGGGATGCTGAGGAACCTGATGCTGACGAACTCGGCGCTGAAACGGGAGAGAACGGAAGCCTGCCAGAGTTCGGGCGGTCTGAACTAGCGAATCCGGTACTCGCACTTGTGGCAATAACAGACGGCGAATCCGGCTCGGACGCAGTGCAACACATTGCGGCGGCTGCCACCTCGAAAGCAGCCGGCGCGGACCTAAAAGTCCTTGGAGTTCCAGACCCGCGCGCGACAGGAGAGTCAGTAGAAGCTCTCCGTGAACACAGCGATTCCACAGTCGTGGCGATAGGCGATCACTTTGGTTCCGTAACCGAGTTGCGTGACCGCATCGAATTTGCGCTAACCGTGCCGGAGTTACCAGGTGGAGGGCAACTTCTATACCCAGGCCGACGGATGATCGCCCTTTACGGCCACCCCGGAGTTCCGGCGATGGGAGTTATGGGTGAACAAGGCCCTGAAGAATCAGTCGCAAGGGCCAAAGAGTTAGCTTCACAGTACGATCCCTTCTCCGACGAGAAGGTCATTCCAGCCCTCGAAGTGATTGTCACGGTGGCATCAGTAGACCCGGGCACCGACAATCAGTACTCGAACCGTTCGCGCGTTGACGATATCCGCCCATGGGTGGAAGCAGCGCGGGACACTGACACCTACGTTGTGCTCGACCTGCAACCGGGGCGCACAGACTTCCTCACTCAAGCAAAAATCTATGAAGAACTCCTAGCCGAACCACATGTAGGGCTTGCCCTAGACCCGGAATGGCGCCTGCGACCAGACCAGGTGCATCTTCGCCAGGTAGGGCAAGTGGATGCCAGCGAAATCAACGACGTAATCGAATGGCTCGCAGACCTCACCGCAGAAAACAACCTCCCACAAAAGCTGCTAATCCTGCACCAATTTCAGACACGCATGATCACCAACCGGGCCGATATTGACACCAGCCGTGATGAAGTGTCAGTTCTCATTCATGCCGACGGCCACGGTGTCCCTGAGCAGAAACTCGACACCTGGAATGTCCTCAAGCAGGACCTACCAGAAGGTGTATGGCTCGGGTGGAAGAACTTCAACGACGAAGATTCCCCCACCTTCACCCCGGAAGAGACAATGGATGTATCGCCATCGCCATGGTTTGTGTCCTACCAGTGACCATCCACGACGATTGCATCATCATCGCTTAAAGCACGAAAGGGCACGTCCTCCTGAGCGTATCGAGCAGCAAGCTGTTCAATACGCTCAGGATTTTCATGCCCAGGTGATCGAAAGTGCGGAACAATACGGAAGGGCACAAGGCCAAGACCGTCCCACATCAGCTTGCCATCGCCCACCATGGCTACCTCGTCGACATCGTCGCACAGCTCCAAACCATCGAGCGCTGGCGAAGCGATGCAAGCGCCCGCGCTGTACCCCCCATACGCGAGATTGCCGTCGATTACAGCCCGCCGGATTTCGGTGTCGGCCCCGCTCCGTGCCAGTTGCGAGCGCAGGACAAAGGTATTTCCACCCCGGACCCACAACAGATCATGCGACATCAGGGCCTCAGCCAATCGAGTGGCACGCGCACCTGGTTCAGCACGCTCAAAAAGTCGGAGATCAATTTCGGTGGCGCGATAGCCAAGCTGTGAAAGTGATCTTATTTCGCTCTGGACCGCCCACTTGCGGGCGGCTGGAGGCCAAGCATCTGCAGCATTAGCAATAACCCCCACCGATGCCGGTGGGGGTATGAGCTTGGTTAGTGAGGACGAATCTGCTCCGAAACGGTATGACGCGAGGAACAGTTTCACGGAGTGAACCAGGTCAGCTAGTCGCTGATATCCACCACAACGCGGGTGGGGTTTGTGAGGGTGTAGGTGCGGAACGGCTTTTGGTCACCGCGTATCCCGATGAAGAATTCTGCTGCGCCCTCGAAGAAGGTTCCCGCTTGAACTTGAGCTATTGACCCGCCGGCTGGCCCGCCGATTGTGCGTGGTCCTGCGTAGGGATCAACACCAGTGTCGAATGGGTAGCCCCAGCCGGTGACATTCAAGCCAAGGATCTGATCACCAGCGACGCTGATGGGGTCGCCCGAACCGGCAGCGAATGCTCCGGAAACGTACCGCGAATCGAAGCCCGGCTGGTTTCCCTGTCCGTCAAGTTCGATGACAACGCGACTGAAGCCATCATGTTGGCCTACCCGGATCGCGGTAACGCTCAGGAACGTCCCATCGCCGGAAGGTGCAGTTTGTGGGCTTGTTGAGCCATCAAAACTGGACTGTGGCTGTTGAGGCGCGGGCTCCTGAGCGAGTGGCTCCTCCGTGATGACCGGTGGTGACGGTACGTTCTCGGTGGACGTTGCGGCTTCATCAGGTAGGTCGGTGCCCGTGCTCGCTGATTGCGGCGAACTTGTAGGCGATGCGGCCCCAGCATCCTGCGAGGGGTCTTCAGATGGGGATGCAGAGCACCCGGCAACTGTGAGCGCAACCGCGACGGTGGCGGCGGTGAGCGTGTGTCGCGACAACCGTAGAGTCATGTCCTTATCGTAGGTTCCTGAGGGCTACAATTTTGCCTCGGAAGGTAACAGTTTGTGTGCATTCTTCTCGACGGACCGTGAACGTGCGGTAGGGGTTTCGGCTAACTATCATCCCGGCGCTTGACGAATAGTCGTACGACGAGGTAAATCACGAGTCCGCCGACGCTGAAGAATGCAACCCACGGGATTGATAGTCCAACGCCAACGATGGCAGCACGAACCGCTGTTAGCAGAGCTTCCCACCCTTGTTGAATTCCACTCATGAACCCAACTGCCGGCGTGGGGTCGCCTTTGGGGTTCTGTTCGATAAACAGTCTGAGGGTCGACATGTCTACTTGGTCTGCGAGATAGGCGCGACGTGACTGGAGGCTCTCAAGTTCCGCTTGCCGCTGAGAAAGGGCATTTTCCGCAGCGATTAGGTCTTCTGCGGATGTGGCGTTGTCCATGATGTCGCTGAGCCTCGCTACAGACCGCGTTAGAGCCTCAAGGCGAGCATCGAGGTCCACTACTTCGGTGGTGACGTCGGTGCTACTGATGGAAAGTTCCTCGACGGTTCCGAGCGGCCGAACTTCGTCAATTAGATCGTCGAGTGAAGGAGCAGGAACGCGGATACTGAGAATTGCCGAACCGCGCCGAAACTCGGTTTCTGGCCGTTCCGTCCGTTCGTCGACTCGTCCGTCGAGTTGCGCAACAATAGTGATGGCGTCTTCGGCGCTGCGTATGGGATCGTCTACCCGGATACTCATGGTAGCGCTGCGTATGATTTCGCGATCTTCTGCGATGCCGGTATCGCTGCTCGGCGGCCCTGTCCTACCTGGTTCTGGCATCGCCTGCCCGTCCCAGGACGTTGATTCGTCAAACCGATCGGGAGACGGAGAAGTAATGATGTCGCCGCCCCCGCATGCTGTCGATGCGAGAACCATCAATATCATCACGATCGCCGCAACGGGGCGGGCGGCGTGGCGACGGAGCAAAGCGGAGTCCATATTGTGTAAGGTACGCCCGCTGAGCCAGTTCGGGAACCTCGGTTGTATGTCCGTAATCTTGGAGTGGGCGAATCTTGGAGGTGGGCGAGAGTGAAGTCGCTTCCCGTGTTTGTCATTGCCGGGTATTTGGGTGCGGGAAAGACAACCCTGCTTAATCACTTGTTGCGCAATAGCGCTGGAATTCGCATGGGTGTGCTGGTCAACGATTTCGGTGCGATCAACATTGATGCCATGTTGGTGGCTGGACAGGTTGACAGCATGGTGTCGCTGAGCAATGGGTGCATCTGTTGTGAGGTCGAGACTGAGGATATTTCTGATGCGATCGGTGCACTAGCCGATGTATCTCCGCGGCTCGATGTAATCGCAGTGGAAGCGAGCGGTGTCGCTGACCCGTCTGCACTCGCGCAGATAGTGATGAAAGCTGCGGATACTCGATTCCACTATGCCGGCATGGTTCTGGTTGTAGATGCGGTGGAGTTTCGAACTTCTGAAGTAGGCAACCATGTGCGATTCGCAGACCTAGTTGTGGCCAACAAGGTGGACAAGGTTACAGATGCTGAAATTGACGAGCTGAGAACACTGGTTCGTTCGCACAACACGTCAGTTCCTATTGTTTTCACGACGCGGGGGATTCTCGACGCTTATGTGCTAATGGAACCGATGAGGCAGCCAGACGTCAAGACGAGAGCGCACCAGATGTCATTCGACGAATTGATGCGCGAGCTTGAATCCGCCGAGGGGCACAGTCATGAGGGGCACAGCGCTCACGGACACGGCCATGAAACGACCTCGGGGCACCAGTTTCAAAGCGTCTCTTGGACCACCGAATCGGTGGTGCATCCAAGATTTTTGATGGACTTCTTTGAACGTCGTCCCGCTGGAGTTTTTCGCGCCAAAGGTGTGGTTCACTTCGGAGAATTCGGGGATGGCGCACAATACGTTGTGCAACTGGTGGGCTCGTCGTTGCAGTGCGAACGGCGTGCTTGGCCAGCGCGTGGTGACCGAAGAACTGAATTGGTGCTGATTGGTCACGGAATGGATGATGCCCAGTTGGTCGAGGACCTTAACGCCTGTGTTGCCGAAAGGCCTGGGCCGAATGATGAGTACGCGATTCTTCGAGTGTTGCGTTACGTGGAGGACGACACCTTAGCGACTGAGTCCTCAGCGACTGACGCCTCAGTGACCGGGGCCATTAGCTTTGACTAGGTCGATCGGTGCCGTCAGACCTATCGACCGGGACAGCGCTGCTGTGTGCGCGACCCACGTCGTGACAGCGGATGAGATTAGTGGCGACTACCTGCGCACAATGCCCGACTTGGAACCGTTTCTTGTTGACTCAACATGGGAGCTTCCGCAAACTCGCACGGCATCAGGTGATCGGGAGCTTTCGGTCTATTTGGCTAAGGGCACATTGCGGAATTTTTCACCTGGGACCTTGCTTGTCGTGCAAATTGATGGCCGCACACTGAGGGTGCGTGGCGTTGATCGCAGAGATGTCGTGCGTCCTCCCGCACAGCTTCGTTCATCAATGCGCCGTTTCGTTCGCGACAACACCGCAGAGCCGGGCGGTCTCGGGGCCCTCGTGCATCATGTGCGACAGAGTGAACCAGCATTGTTCAGCGAACCTACGTTGCCGCTAACGGAATTGTTGTCGCGATACTCAATTGCCCGTTGTGGAGATCTACTTGCGCTGGACGATTTTGACTTCGACGCGTATCTGCGTGACGAGCGAGTGCGGGAACTGGTTTGCTCCTTCGATATTGGCGTAGACGAAGCTACGGCTGTGGACGCGATGCGCAACGTATTGGAGTTTCAATCCTCAGGGTCATGGGATTCTGAGGCTGAAATAGCGGCGTTGGCTGAGCACGCCGCGAGCATTGATTCTGCCCAGGCGTTGGCAGCAGTGGTGGCGCCGTGGCTCTATGGGGTGGACTCGGACGGAAGTTCGCTCCAGCAGACTGAGGTGCTAGCTGCATGCGTCGCTGCGGTGAGTGCAGCCGACACTAACGGTGCTCGAGTGTTGCTGTGGATATGCGCGACACTGAGTTCCGTATTGGGCCACCCGTTGCAACTGCGCACATACGCCGATCGCTTGCTCGCGGAGTCGCAAGGTTGGGCTCCGGGCCTTGAGTTGGCCGCTGGAGTCGCTATCGACGCGGGCGACTGCAACGTCGCCCGTACCTTGCTACGCGAGTCGAAGGGTCGGAAGCAATTCTGGTTTTCTAACCGCGGTTCTGAACTGACTAAGTATGTGGGTCCCGATTCGGATATCAGTGCCCTGGGGTCGACAGGGTCCGTGTTGTTTAAGGCTCGTCGATTTGCCCTTGAAGATGGGCCGTCGCGCTTGTCGATGTTGGAAACTGCTGAGCGCTTGTGGGGTGGGCCTATTGACGGCCTGCCTCCTGATGTCCTTCTGGCACTTCGGTCTGACCCGAAGGTTGTGTCGTTCGGACTGTGTGAAGGGGGCCTGCTCCGCAGGTTCGCGCAGTGCCGGTGTGCGCTGCTTCCCGAGGCGGAGCAACAGGTGTTCGATCGGGTTGGAGTCTCTACTCATAAGTTGTGTCGAGTTTTCGCAGCGGGGGGAGCGGAGCCGCGTTCGGTCGTTGTCGAAGACAAAGATGGCGTTCTGATCGAAGGTGTGCTGCTTCCGGATGTCCCTGTGCCTCAGGTTGGTGTGCTGTGTGTGGTGTGGATGGCGGAGATTCCAGTGACGGACTCTGTCAGAGAAGTGTTGGCGCTTCATGCACTTCCGGAGGGCGTGAGTGCGACGGTTGTAACCGAAGACTCCGAAGTGGCAGAGGTTATCGGTGCTTTATTGCGTACTGAGTACGCGTTGCAGCATGCGACCCGCTGAGACGTGTAGCGCTCAGGCTGGTCTGCACGTATTCGGTCTTGCGAAAATCACCGACGCGTGAGTGTACGCCGAATTCAAGCGATAGCTAGGCCGTCACAATTAGGTTATAGAATTGCACTTGCGTTGTAACAACAATGTTTCCAAAGTCAACTTCTGTCACATTAGTCACACGTTAACTGCGGAACATTTCGGCTTGATCTGAATTATCGTTTCTATACGGGGCTCCGATCTTGAATATAGCAACAAGCTGTAGCTAATTGAAGTTTTAACCAAACGCGCAGGCAGTTGTGGGTAGCCCTGGCCTGCAGGGCTGGTTCGCGAGCGACCGGTGACCCGCTGGTGTTACCTACTTTATTAAAGAAACTCTAAGGGAGTTATGGGAGTGTAATAGGGATTACAAAGCGTTATCTGTGCGTATTGTAAACATTACTAAACGGAGGTGTTTATCCATGTCAATCCCGGCTAGTATCAATTCAATCGACGTAGTCAAAACTAAAAGTATGAAACCTACGTCACGGAAGCACGGCAGTGCGTCTGCATAGTTAGGGAGAGAAAACATGGTCGCGATGACATCGGGTACCCGTGAACTTGTGAGGGCAATCCTCGACTATGAGCGGGCAGACAAGGCCACCGATCATGAACTTATCGACGCCATTCGTAGCGGCGATATCGAATACTGGATGGACGCAATCGAAGCCTCGGCGCTCTTCGCGCCCGGCGAACTTCGTCGCATGCGTGCACTCTTCGAGACGGAACCTGAAGAACTTGTTGCGGTTCTCAGGGAAGGCACTGACGAGTTGACCGACCGGCGAGGAACTGTAAAGCGCCGCGACAGTTGGGTTACGGGAATGGCTGCGCGATCCGGGTGCATCGGTAGCGCATCCGCAATGTAAGCAGCAATCCCAAATCTGACTCAGCCCCAGACTGGAACCCGCGTGGCGGGGCGACACCAAGGTGTTGCCCTGCCACGCGGGTTTTGGCGTTCAATAGCGCACATTCGTCCGTGGTCGGTCTGATGCCACAAAATCGGGTTCGCTGGAAACACCTGCTGTACTACGCCGACCGCACCAATGCTGTTGGGCGACGCTAAGAAGTCCATCACACATGTGATTGAGGAACTTAAAGCGCTGTAACCTCGGTCCGGTGGACAACGACACCTCCGGCGGCAGCGACCAGCACACTATGCGGCAAATCCGCGTGCTGGTCGCTGCCGCCTTCGTCATCGCAATCGGCTACGGTCTCATCGCCCCTGTGCTGCCGGGTTATGCCCAGAGCTTCAACGTGGGCATCACAGCAGCGTCAGCGATCGTCAGCATATTCGCGGTAGCGCGACTGCTCTTTGCACCAACGAGCGGTCAACTGGTGCAAAAGCTAGGGGAGCGGCCCGTCTATCTGCTTGGATTAGCAATCGTTGCGCTGTCGACCGGGGCGAGTGCAGCAGCCCAAAACTACTGGCAGCTCATGGTTTTCCGCGGTCTGGGCGGCATCGGTTCGACGATGTTCACCATTTCAGCGATGGCTCTGATTATCCGTCTGGCACCGCCGGACAAACGCGGCCGCATTAGCAGCCTCTACACGTCGGCATTTCTCCTCGGAGGTATAACTGGGCCACTGTTGGGTGGTCTATTGGGCGGACTCGGCCTACGAGTGCCATTCATCGTCTATACCGTTGCCCTGGTCATTGCGATCGTGGTCGTGCACACGCAGCTGAAGTTCGTTGAGGGGGGCGACGCCGCGCGCGCTGTGGACCGCGAAGTGTTTCCATTTCGCGAGGCAATCCGCGACCCAGCTTACCGAGCAGCTCTGTTTACTAACCTCGCTCACGGGTGGGCCACGTTTGGGGTGCGGGTTGCCATCATCCCCCTATTTGCCCTCGCCGTGTTCACTACCGGACCTGTTCTTGCGGGTCTTGCCCTCGCGACATTCTCGGCAGGGATGGCGGTAACCCTGATCACGGCGGGAAAACTGTCTGACAAGATCGGTCGTAAACGCCCCACAGTGTTGGGCCTGTCCATCGCAGGTATCGCCACAATGGTGCTGGGGATTTCAGACAACACGATAGTTTTCTTGGTTCTATGCATCATTGCGGGGATCGGAACCGGCTTTTTTGTGCCAAGCCAGCAGGCGGCTGTGGCCGATCTCGTTGGTTCGGACCGCAACGGCGGAAAAGTGCTCGCCGCGTATCAAATGACAGCTGACCTTGGAGCGATTCTCGGGCCTGTCCTTGCCGGGCTGATGGCTGAATACATTTCGTACCAGGCGGCGTTCGCGTTCACCGGCGTCATGCTGTTACTCGCTGCGGTGTACTGGATATTCGCGCCGGAAACCGTCACAGCAAAACGTGGATGAAACACCGGAAAGATGTGTGCCCTCGGCAGGATTCGAACCTGCGACACCTGCCTCCGGAGGGCAGTGCTCTATCCCCTGAGCTACGAGGGCGTTGGTTGGCTAGCAACCACCCGAATAAAATCAGCCTTCGTGACTGACGTCGGGCGGAGCTAGCCTAACGCATCCATGAGGAAAATGCGGAATCGACAGTCCACGATGCGTGTCTGGAAATTCATTCCCCAAATGTTCGGATTACCCGAACGGAAGCGGTTCGGCACCGCGATCCGCGAGCATGCGTTCCATCAACGCAATTTCCTTGTTCTGACCTTCGCTCATTGACCTCGCGATGTTCAAAACCACAGGGGTGTCTGCATTATCAATCGCGTACTCCAGCATGGAAAGTCCGCCCTGGTGGTGGCGCAACATCAGCTGGAGGAACAGGGTGTCCTGGTCGTCCCCACGCGCTTGCCGGAGGTTGGACATGTCTGCAGCGGTGGCCATTCCGGGCATTGCGGCGGCATCCGCACCCATATCGGGGCTTTCATGTCCCGCGTGCTCGTCAGCAGGCATCCACGTCATATAGTCACCCGCGGCCCGCCTAGGCTGGTCCCACACATCTAGCCATGCCTGCATTTGCCCAACCTGGTTTTCTTGCGCCGTCAAGATGCCGAAGGCCAGAGTGCGCACGGAATCGTCATCTGTGGTGCTGATGACCGCAGCAGACATTTCGACCGCTTGTAGATGGTGAACAGTCATGTCCTGACTGAACCCGATATCCACTGAGTTCGGCCGTGTATTCGCATTGCCGCTCTCGCTACTACCGCTCAGCGTGAATCCGAGAAGAAATCCAGCTCCGATGCACAGCACAGCCCCGATTACAGCGAGGGGGAGTGCTCGACTCCTCCAACTATTGTCCCTATGCGATGCGCTCATTCAGCGGGCTCCTCAAACGCTGGGTCCTCGGCGTCCATCGGGAAGTCACCTTCGAGGTCTAGTTCACTGAGGTCAAGATCCTCAAGTCCGGGAATCTGCGACAAGTCATCCAGTTGAGGCGCGGCGCCGCTACCGTCCATTTGCACAGCGTCCGGACCAAGTGGTGACGGATCGAAAGGATTTGGATTGTCAGGTTCGAATAGCCCAGGAACGGTGGCGCAGCTTTCACCTGGTTCTGGACTCAGCGTTGGGTGAAGGCGAAGGGCACCGATGAAGTGGTTAATGCGAGGGTCCTCGGCGCTGTCGAGGCGAAGCTGGCGACCCCACGATTGCATCGAAATTGGCGATTCCTGGCCCGGGAACGGAGACAAGAACATGTAGGTCTGACCAGAAACGCGGTTGCGGAGGCGCTCAATGTCGGCTTCGTCAGCCAAATCGGGCTCGTAAGTAATCCATACGGCACCGTGTTCGATGGAGTGAACCGCGTTTTCGGTACGAATGGGTTCGTCGTAAACGATCCCATTGCAGGTAGCCCAGGCTTCGTCGTGTGGACCGCCAACTGGAGGAGTGTGGTCATACGCAACTCGTTGGCCAGCCCGAACGTGAATGTTGCTCAACTCTTCGACAATGGTGATGCCCTCGATGTCCCGCGACGGGTCGGGGTTGTCAGCGGATGGCGACCAACTGTCGATTTCGCGCGAATCTTGGTAGCTCGGAAGTACTGCGAAGGCGATGATCGCGATCAGCGCGATAACGCTGACAATTGCACCAATCCCAAGCCACGGAATGTTGATTCCGGTCTGCAGCCCCTTCGACTTGGGACCAGAGGATTTTCTCTTCACAGCCTTGAGTGCTTTAGCTGACTTGTCATTTTTGCCGCTGGGCATTGTGATTAGGACTTTCTTTGCAGTGCCATATGGGATGCCGACATGTGATGTTTACGTCACACGGACCGGGCTTGCTCGCTACTAACTGTACGGATCGGCTGGCTGATTCGCAGTTACCGCCGCGTCTGTCGGCGCATTTAGCAGTTGGCAGCAATGAGTCATAGGATAAGTGCCTGTGACCCCTGCTGACCTTTCTGCCTTGTTGCGCCGTGCCGCTGTCGATGTTTTGAACCAGCGCGGATTTGATGCCTCCGCGGTTCCTGATCTCGTGGTTGTGGAACGCCCACGCAATCCGGAACATGGCGACTACGCCACCAACGTCGCATTACAAGTAGCGAAACGAGCAGGTACCACGCCACGCGAACTTGCATCGTGGTTGGCGACTGCAATCGCTGAGGCGGACGAAATCGCGTCGGCAGAGATCGCCGGTCCGGGATTTCTGAACATTCGGCTGGCGGCGGCTGCGCAGGGGCAGATCGTGCAGAAAGTCCTCGAGGCCGGTGTGAACTACGGGCGCGGCGATTCGCTGGCAGGTGTGAAAATTAACCTTGAGTTTGTGTCGGCCAACCCTACGGGGCCGATTCACCTGGGTGGTACGCGTTGGGCTGCCGCGGGCGACTCCCTCGGGCGTGCTTTTGAAGCACAAGGCGCCGAAGTTACACGTGAGTACTACTTCAACGACCACGGTGCGCAGATTGACCGGTTTGCGCGCTCGTTGGAAGCTGCCGCCTTTGGACAGCCGGTGCCAGAAGATGGCTATGCAGGTGAATACATCAACGAAATCGCCGGACGAATTGTCGCTGAAACGCCGGGCATTGCCGATCTTCCCGAGGACGAGCGGCACGAGGCTTTTCGAGCTGCCGGCGTAGACATGATGTTTTCGCACATCAAACGAACGCTGCACGAGTTTGGCACCGACTTTGACGTGTACTTCCACGAAAACTCGCTGTTCGAGGACGGTGCTGTTGACGCAGCGGTGTCGGACCTGAAAGAGAACGGCAATCTGTACTTCGACGACGGCGCATGGTGGCTGCGCAGTTCGGACTATGGCGACGATAAGGACCGGGTCGTCATCAAATCTGATGGCAATGCCGCGTACATCGCCGGAGACATCGCCTACCTGCGAAACAAGCACGACAGAGGGTTTGACCTGTGCGTCTACATGCTTGGTGCTGATCACCACGGCTACATTGCGCGCCTGAAGGCTGCGGCAGCGGCATTGGGCTACGACCCCAACACTGTCGAAGTCCTTATTGGGCAAATGGTTAGCCTTGTGCGTGATGGGAAACCCCTGCGGATGAGCAAGCGCGCCGGCACAGTCATCACCCTTGATGACCTTGTTGATGCCATCGGTGTCGACGCGGCACGGTACGCGCTCACCCGCTCATCGTTTGACAACACCCTCGACATCGACCTTGAACTCTGGGCGAGTGCGAGCAATGAGAACCCCGTGTACTACGTCCAGTACGCCCACGCCAGGCTGTGCTCCATTGGGCGCAACGCTCGCGATCTCGGAGTCACCGCAGATAATCCATCGCTTGAACTGCTCACCCATCAACGGGAGGGCGACCTCATCCGAACGCTGGGTGAGTTCCCCAACGTGCTTGACGCGGCAGCGAAATTGCGCGAACCACACCGGATTGCCAGGTACCTCGAAGATCTAGCTGGGGTCTACCACCGGTTTTATGATCAGTGCCGGGTGCTGCCTCAAGGGGATGAGGAACCGGCTGCCTTGCATACCGCACGGCTCGCATTGTGCGATGCAACCCGACAAGTTTTGTCCAATGGTCTAGCCTTGCTAGGCGTGACAGCACCGGAGCGAATGTGAGCGCACATCCAGCAGGGCCAATGCACGCGGAGATTCCCCATGCCCCGGGCCTAGCCGAACGGCCATCGGCGCCAGAACACCTTGCGGAACTCGATGACAAGGTGTGGCCCCGGAACGTCGTACGCAATGACAAAGGCGTCGTAGAAGTTGCGGGCGTATCCGTGACTGAGCTAGCCGAAAAGTATGGCACCCCCCTGTTTGTGATTGACGAAGCGGATTTCCGTTCGCGGTGTCGGGAGATGGCTGACGCTTTCGGTTCCGCCTCCCGAGTGCACTACGCATCGAAGGCGTTTCTATCAACCCATATCGCGAGATGGATTGCCGAAGAGGGGCTATCACTCGACGTGGCGTCGGGTGGTGAACTCGCGGTTGCACTCCATGCAGGCTTCCCTGCAAGTCGGATAGCGATGCACGGCAACAACAAGTCGGTGAAGGAACTCGAAGCAGCGGTTCACAATGGCGTGGGGCATGTCGTTCTTGACTCGCTGATGGAAATTGACCGACTCGATGCTGTGGCTGCCGAACATGGCGTCGTTCAAAATGTGCTCATTCGCATCACCGTGGGCGTAGAGGCACACACGCACGAGTTCATCGCGACAGCGCACGAGGACCAAAAGTTCGGCTTTTCCCTCGCTGACGGCTCAGCAATGGAGGCTGTTCGGCGTGTATTTGCCACAGACCACCTGCGCCTAGTCGGGCTTCACAGTCACATCGGTTCGCAAATCTTCGAAGTTGACGGTTTTGAGCTTGCCGCCCACCGCGTCATTGGTCTGCTCCGTGACGTTATTGCGGAATTTGGGACAGCCAAGACTGAGCAGATCAGCATTCTGGACCTTGGTGGCGGTTTCGGAATTTCGTACCTGTCGAGCGACGACCCGCCGCCGATCGCAACCTTGGCCGCGAAACTGCACGAAATAATTGCAACGGAATCCGCCCGTGCCGGGATTGCCGCTCCCACCTTGTACGTCGAGCCAGGCCGCGCGATCGCAGGGCCTGGAACATTTACACTGTACGAAGTTGGCACACTGAAAGACGTCAAACTTGGTGCTAGTGCACATCGGCGATACATCAGCGTCGACGGTGGAATGAGCGATAACATTCGCACGTCGCTTTATGGCGCCGAATACGACGTACGAGTCGTATCGCGGCGCAGCGAGGCGACGCCTGTGGTTGCGCGAATCGTCGGGAAACACTGCGAGACGGGTGACATTGTTATCCGTGATACCTGGATGCCAGACGATGTCACCTCAGGTGATCTCCTCGCTGTTGCGGCGACGGGTGCCTATTGTTATTCAATGTCGAGTCGCTACAACATGCTGGGGCGTCCAGCGGTGGTCGCGGTTCGTGACGGACAGTCCCGGGTGATTTTGCGGCGGGAAACGGTAGAAGATCTGCTCAGCTTGGAGGTCGAATGAGTAGCGAACAGACCAGTGGCGTGGTGCCCGAGCGAGCTCTCGGAATTGCCGTTCTCGGTTTAGGAAATGTCGGAAGCGAGGTAGTTCGCCTGCTGTCGGCGCATGCCGATGATTTTCAGGCCCGTGTTGGTGCACGGCTTGAGTTGCGCGGCATCGCAGTTCGCAATGTGAACGCCAATAGGGGAGTGCCGGTAGAGCTGCTAACCGACGACGCTGCCGCCCTCGTGGCCCGCGACGACGTCGATATTGTGGTTGAAGTTGTCGGCGGCATTGAACCTGTGCGGACGCTGATACTGAACGCACTGAGCAGTGGAAAATCGGTTGTTACGGCCAATAAGGCGCTCCTTGCGGACTACACAGGTGAACTTGCAGCTGTAGCTGACGCCGCAGATCTTGACTTGTACTTCGAAGCCGCAGTTGCAGGCGCCATCCCCGTTGTGCGCCCACTCATGCAGTCACTTGCTGGTGACAGGGTTGACCGTGTTGTTGGCATCGTCAACGGCACCACCAACTTCATTCTTTCCGCCATGGGTGACACCGGTGCGGACTACGGCGAGACCCTCGCAGAGGCAAGTCGACTCGGATATGCAGAAGCGGACCCAACCGCGGACGTGGAAGGCTACGACGCCGCAGCAAAGGCCGCGATCCTTGCATCCATCGCGTTTCACACGAGGGTTACCGCCTCCGACGTATTCCGCGAAGGAATCACCAAGATCACTGCGGAGGATCTCGCCTCTGCCGCAGATCTAGATTGCACGATCAAACTGCTTGCGATTTGTGAGCGCGTCACCGACGATTCCGGCGCGGAACGCGTCTCTGCTCGTGTCTACCCTGCACTAGTTCCGCTTGAGCACCCGCTCGCGGCGGTCAACGGCGCATTCAACGCTGTCGTAGTAGAGGCTGAAGCCGCAGGACGGTTGATGTTCTACGGCCAAGGAGCCGGGGGATCACCCACCGCATCCGCAGTGCTCGGCGATTTGGTCAGCGCGGCCAGAAACAAGGTCCATGGCGGCAAGGGACCAGATGAATCGATCTATGCCAAGCTGCCAATCATGTCCATCGGTGAAACCCCAACGCGGTACTACCTGCGTATGGAGGTAGCTGACCGCACCGGGGTACTGGCCGCTGTCGCACAAGAATTCGCCAACCACGGTGTGAGCATTTCGACTGTCCGGCAGACCGGGCTTGAAAACGCCGCAACCCTGGTTGTTGTCACACACCGCGCACCAGATGATGCGCTATCCAAAACAGTAGCGGCACTGCAGAGCCGAGATTTCGTCCACGCTGTACTTAGCGTGATCCGACTGGAAGGTACGTCAGAATAATGACCGGAGCGATCACCGCCGCAACGTCCGGACCAGTGCACAGCGGTTGGCCAGGTCTCATCGCGGCGTACCGAGACAGGCTTGCCGTCGGAGACGACTGGGAAGCCGTCACCCTGCAAGAAGGCGGCACACCGCTGCTTAAAGCTTCATACCTATCGCAGTTGACTGGCTGCGAGGTATACCTCAAGGTTGAGGGGCTAAACCCCACCGGGTCGTTCAAAGACCGCGGCATGACCATGGCGGTGACAGATGCTGTCGCCCGAGGCCAAAGTGCAGTTCTGTGTGCATCAACGGGCAACACGTCTGCATCGGCTGCAGCCTATGCAGCAAAGGCCGGAATTGCATGCGCAGTACTGATCCCGGCCGGCAAGATTGCTATGGGCAAGCTTGCTCAATCTGTCATCTATGGCGCGAAGATCATTCAAGTTGATGGAAACTTCGACGACTGCCTGGAATTGGCGCGAAAAGCGACAAGCGAATTCCCACAGATCGCTTTGGTTAACTCGGTTAACCCAGCTCGCATCGAGGGGCAGAAGACCGCTGCATTTGAGATTTGCGACGTTCTCGGCCGGGCCCCTGACGTGCACGCGCTACCAGTAGGCAATGCTGGAAACATCACGGCCTACTGGCGGGGGTATAAGGAATATCAGCAGGACGGCCTCATCGATAGCACTCCAAGGATGCTGGGTGTGCAGGCCGCAGGGGCAGCTCCACTGGTTCACGGCGCTCCCGTGAAGAACCCCGAAACCATTGCCACCGCTATCCGTATCGGTGCGCCCGCATCGTGGGACGGCGCTATCGCAGCTCGTGACGAATCGGGCGGGCAGTTCCGCGCGGCCACGGACGAGAAGCTTCTCGAGGCGTACCGACTCATCGCGTCGAAGGAAGGCGTGTTCGTTGAACCGGCATCGGCGGCGAGCGTGGCAGGACTTCTGGCTGCACGTGAAGACGGCTGGATCGAGCCCGGACTTACTGTCGTGTGTACCGTGACCGGCAATGGGCTTAAAGACCCTGACACGGCGCTCCACGGGATGCCCGAAGTTGAAGCTATTCCAGTAGACCCAGTCTCGGTGGCTCGTGCCCTCGGACTGGCCGAATGACCCGAATGATGACGTCAGCACAGCTAAGCGTCACTCTCCCCGAGGGCACACAGGCCACAGTTGAAGTGCCAGCATCGAGTGCAAACCTCGGCCCTGGCTTCGACACCCTCGGGTTAGCGTTGGGGATGCATGACCGGATCTCAGTCACCGTCGCGCACGCAGGGTTGGACATCAGCGTCGGTGGAGCGGGAGAAGGTGAAGTGCCGCTCGACTCATCCCACCTCGTCGTTCGGTCTCTCCAACGAGGTCTTAGCTTTGCTGGCGTAGCAGCTCACGGGCTCAAGATTCACTGTGAGAACGTCATTCCACACTCGCGCGGCCTAGGTTCTTCCGCCTCCGCAGTGGTTGGGGGACTAGTTGCAGCGAATGGGCTCATTGCCCAGGTAGCGCCGGAACGCACGCTGTCCAAGGCTGACCTCGTCCAGCTCTCATCTGAGTTCGAAGGGCACCCGGACAACGCGTCTGCCAGTGTGCTTGGCGGTGCCGTTGTGTCGTGGACTGAACCGGCGAACGGTGGGAATGGGCCACAGTATTTTGCTACACGGCTCGAAGTGCACCCAGATATTCGAGCGTTTGCAGTAATACCAGAAGTGAGGTCATCAACGTCGCACACCCGCGGCTTGCTGCCCATGCATGTCACACACCGCGACGCGGTTTTTAACGTGAGTCGTGCAGCTCTAGTAGTAGTGGCATTGACGCAGCACCCCGAACTGCTCATGGCAGCGACGGAAGACAAGCTTCACCAGCAACAACGTGCATCTGCGATCCCGGTGACTACCCGTTGGGTCGCTCAACTCCGTTCAGCTGGGATAGCGGCGATGGTTTCCGGTGCCGGTCCAGCGGTTCTCGCATTGACTCGGCAGGACATTCCAGCCACACTGGTGGAGCAAGCTGCTTCTGAGGGGCTGAATGTTGTTGAACTCGGTATCTCGGATGGCGCACATCTCGTGTAATCCCCGCGTCATGTGACAGGCGGCGTGTCAAATCTGTTATTGTTCTCAATGGATTTATCCATATACACGCTGTTTCAAAGATCACCACGTATGTGCGTCGCATGGTTGGTGTTGCCCTCTAGATTTCATGCAAGTTTGAGGTCTTGGCACATGATCAAGTATTGCGCGTAGCCCGCGTTGGCGAAGGTCGATGAAATTGCAGCAACTCGATTCCCTCCCGGTCTTTTCGTATGACAGTGACCGCGACAAAGCAGGACTCCCCACATGGTAAACGTGTGGTACCTCGGAACCCGGATCAGAAACTGGGTTACGGGAAGAGCCTCCACCTCCGAACTCGGTGCGTGGGGGGACGAAAGGATCTCCGTGACAGAAACGGATGTAATGACAAACCCAGAAACCGACGCTGCTGTCGCCGCCGCAACTAAGCGGGCACAAGCACGGCGCAAAGCCGGCCTTTCCGGAATGGTATTGGCTGAGCTCCGTGCGCTAGCCGGAAACCTCGGAATTCGCGGCACTTCGGGAATGCGAAAAAGCGACCTCATTTCCGCAATCGAAGAGCGCCAGCGTGCGAATGCGGCGCATTCACAGACGCAAAAAAACACCGAAAAGCCATCGAGTGAAGCGTCAAAGGCTGAAGCAAAGACGGAAGCTGCACCAAAGGTGGAAGCAGCAAATGAAGCTGACGCACCACAGAATCAACGTGCTCGGCGTCGTGCGACGTCGCGGCAGGGCGATGCGCCCAAGCAGTCCGATGGCGCCACAGTTGCTGCTCAAGCTGAAAACGGTGATGGCGAGGCGGACAATCGGAGAAGCCCAGCTAGAGCTAAGAATGAGTCAGGTGCTGAGCCCGCTGTGACTACTGCCAGCGGCGAAGCCTCGAATGAGTCGGCGCGTAAGGACTCATCCGCGCAGTCCGAGAAGCAAAATGATCGATCCGGGCAGCAAGATCAGAGGACCCGATCGAACAGCGGCCAGGACAATAACCGAGACGACAATGAAGGCTCTCCGCGACGCCGCCAGCGTGGTCAGGACGGCTCAGGTCGTCGCGACGGTGATCAAGGCCAGCGAAACAGTAACCGTGACCAGGGCAACCGCGATCAAGGTGGCCGGGATCAGGGCAACCGTGACCAGGGTGGCCGTGATCAGGGTGGCCGTGATCAGAGCAACCGGGATCAGAGCAACCGGGATCAAGGCAACCGGGATCAAGGCAACCGGGACCAGGGTCCTCGGGACCAGGGCAACCGCGACGGAGACGACGACGGTGACGGCCGCGGACGCCGCGGGCGTCGATTCCGGGAGCGTCGCCGCACCAGGAACGATCGCCCCAACGATTCCAACGAGGCTGAAATTCGTGAAGACGATGTATTGCAGCCAGTTGCGGGCATCCTCGATGTCCTAGACAACTACGCCTTTGTTCGCACATCTGGCTACCTTGCGGGCCCCAACGATGTGTACGTCTCGATGAACATGGTGCGGAAGAACGGTTTGCGCCGTGGCGACGCCATCACGGGTGCTGTGCGGCTACCAAAAGAGGGTGAGCAAGGCAGCCAACGCCAAAAGTTCAACCCCTTGGTGCGCCTCGATACCATCAATGGAACCGCACCTGACCAGGCGCGTAAGCGGGCTGACTTCAGCAAGCTAACACCGCTATATCCGAATGAGCGCCTTCGTTTGGAAACAGCGCCAAACATTCTTACCACCCGCATAATCGACCTGATCATGCCAATTGGTAAGGGCCAACGTGCGCTTATTGTGAGTCCACCGAAGGCCGGTAAGACAACCGTCCTTCAAGACATCGCTAATGCCATCGCGGTGAACAACCCTGAGTGTTATCTCATGGTGGTGCTCGTCGACGAACGACCTGAAGAAGTCACTGACATGCAGCGATCAGTCAAAGGCGAAGTAATTTCGTCGACATTTGACCGCCCGCCGTCAGATCACACATCAGTCGCGGAACTCGCGATCGAACGTGCGAAACGACTCGTTGAAATCGGTAAAGACGTTGTGGTGCTGCTCGACTCGATCACTCGACTTGGTCGCGCATACAACAACTCTTCGCCCGCCTCAGGCCGAATTCTCTCCGGTGGTGTTGACTCCACTGCTCTATTCCCGCCGAAACGCTTCCTGGGTGCGGCGCGAAACATCGAAAATGGTGGATCGCTCACCATTATTGCTACCGCGATGGTGGAAACAGGCTCGCAGGGCGACACCGTTATCTACGAAGAATTCAAGGGCACAGGCAACGCGGAACTTAAACTCGACCGACGGATCGCCGAACGCCGTGTGTTCCCCGCTGTCGACGTGATTCCGTCTGGAACACGACGAGATGATCTGCTCCTCGGTCCTGACGAGTTCGCTGTCCTGCACAAGCTGCGTCGAGTGCTTTCAGGGCTTGACGCACATCAGGCCATCGACTTGCTTGTGGACCGTCTCCGCAAGACAAAAAGCAATGTTGAGTTCCTTATGCAGGTGCAAAAAACTACACCTGGCATGATGAACGACGACTAGCTGTTTGGACGCCGCGTACGCTTGGTGAATTACCAAGTTGTGCGCGGCGTCTGACATAATTGGGTGACATATCTGAGTTCCGGTTCACGGCGCGCAAACCTTGAGGACACATGTCCCACCTACCACGAACACTCGTGGTTTTCGAGGTTGCCGACCCGGCGGCTCCCACTGAAAGAGACATAGATGAAAAAAGATATTCACCCTGAATACTTAGTGACCACCGTGGTGTGTGGTTGCGGCCATGCTTTTGATACTCGAAGCGCTGCTGGACGTGAACGCGTCACCGTCGAAGTGTGCTCCGAATGTCATCCGTTCTATACGGGCAAGCAGAAAATTTTGGACACCGGCGGTCGCGTCGCTCGTTTCGAAGCGCGCTACGGTAAGCGTCAGCGCACAACAGCGAGCGCATAGTCTTACACACCACGCCCGATCTGCGCCCAGCGCAGGCCGGGCGTTGTGCTTTCAGCAGTACATCAGGTGAGGGAGAACAGCATAATGAGCCAACCATCGGCAGTCGATGATGTCATCGCGGAATACGAGGGTCTTGAGCAGATGCTCGCAGATCCGGCGCTTCACGATGATCCGGTGGCGGCGCGAAAAGCAGCAAAGCGGTACTCCCAGCTGTCGCCGATCATTGCGACGTATCGGAAGCTAACTTCAGCGCAAGAGGACCTTGAGGCCGCTCGCGAATTCGCCTACGACGATGCGGCGTTCGCTGCAGAGATACCGGCTCTTCAAGAAACCGTCGACCAGCTGTCGCATGCCCTTACCGATATGCTTGCACCGCGCGACCCCCATGATGGCGACAACATTGTCCTCGAAGTTAAGTCAGGGGAGGGGGGCGAAGAATCAGCGCTCTTTGCTGCTGACCTTGCCCGTATGTACCTCAAGTATGCCGAGAAGCAGGGCTGGAAAACTGAGGTACTCGATTCCACAACTTCGGATCTTGGTGGATTCAAAGACATCACGGTCTCAGTTAAAGCGCGAAACGATTCCCCTGATGGTGTTTGGGCACGTTTGAAATTCGAAGGCGGCGTCCATCGTGTTCAGCGTGTACCAGTCACCGAATCCCAGGGGCGCATCCACACGTCCGCAGCAGGCGTTTACGTCTTTCCTGAACCAGAGGAAGCGGCAGAGCTGCAGATCGATGACTCAGATTTGCGGATCGACGTGTTTCGCGCCTCAGGCAAGGGCGGTCAGGGTGTTAACACCACTGACTCAGCTGTCCGCATTACTCACCTTCCAACGGGGCTCGTTGTGAGTTGTCAGAACGAGCGTTCACAGTTGCAAAACAAGGCGCGCGCGATGCAAGTTCTCGCAGCCCGACTGCAAGCAATCGCGGAAGATGAAGCTGAAGCCGAGAACGCGGCTGGTCGAAAGAGCCAAGTTCGCACAGTAGATCGTTCAGAGCGGATCCGAACCTACAACTTCCCGGAGAATCGCCTCGCTGATCACCGCATCGGCTTTAAGTCCCACAACTTGGACGCAGTACTGGCAGGCGAGCTTGATCCTGTCCTCGATGCGCTCGCCGATGCGGAACGCCAGGCGCGCTTGCAGGCTGAGTGACGCCGGTCTTACGACCCACCGAAGTTGAACACACAGGGGCTAAACGTGCTTTAGGGCCCACGGCAATCGCCGGACCGACCCTAAAGCACATTAGGCCGAGCGTGAATTCTTAGTCTGCAGCAACGGCGGTACCGGCAGGAACTTCGTCGCTCGTAAAGCCTGGAAGCAACACGCAAGTTTCGCCGCGTGAGTTCTCATAAAGACCAAACATTGCAGACAGGACAGTTCCAGGGCCCGTCTCCGCCATCGCTAGCGGCGCGACCGCAGTCTCGCCAATAGGCGTGGGCTCGAGGTCGACTGTGCCGAATGCCACTGCGCCACTGAGCGCTTCGGTCACATTCAGCCATGCAACCATCGCACCAGGACCACCCTGCTCGTTGATGACATAGGTGACGGACTCGGGCGGTAGGGAACCATTGTCCCCGGCGACGAATGACTGTGGTACTGCGACTCCGCCTGCACAGAGGGCGGGAGTCGGAGGCGTGTCGAATGGTTTTGCGGCAGCCACTCCGACCCCACTGAGGGTGACCAAGGAAGCTCCGGCGATGGAGGCAATTGCGGTGCGAACAAGTCGATTCGATGTGGTGTTTGGCATTGCGGATCCTCCTGTTGAATCAATTGCCCACAGGCTAGCGGACAAACTGCTCAAATTTGAGAGTGTCATCATTCTGTTGTCGAGCGGTTAACGTGGGAACCTAGACAAGTGATTCGACAAGTTGTTCGCTCCGCCATCCGTTCCGCAACCACAGTGCTCACCGACGCGGGTGTACCGTCCCCGCGCGTGGATGCTGAACTCCTTGCCGCGCACGTGCTTGGTGTGGACCGGGGACGACTTGCGTTCACGCCGTTCTTTACCAAAAGTGAGTACGAGCGATTCATTGAATTGGTTGACGAACGTCAGCGTCGTCATCCGTTGCAGTACCTCACGGGAACTGCTGCCATGGGAGACATTGACGTAACGGTCGGTCCTGGGGTCTTCATCCCGCGGCCCGAGACGGAACTCGTTTTCGCTTGGGCACTTGGCTATCTCGAAATGTGTGGCGTGCATCCCCCGACGGTTGTGGACCTATGTACCGGATCGGGTGCGCTGGCGCTCGCGGTGGCCAACGCCCGCCCCGACGCGGTGGTCCATGCGGTGGAGGTCGATCCAGACGCAATTCGTTGGGCTGAGCGCAATGCGGCAAAGCGAACCGAGGCGGGCGATACCGCAGTGATTTTGCATCGGGATGATGCAACTGACCAGGGTTTGCTCGCCGATCTGACGGGACAAGTCGATCTGGTGATGAGTAATCCACCGTACGTTCCGTCTGGTTCCGAAGTGACAGTCGAGGTGTCGAATTATGAACCTCGCCAGGCTGTGTTTGCCGGCGAGGACGGACTCGACGTTATTCGGCCAATAATCAAAAATGCTGAACGATTGCTGCGCCCAGGAGGCGGTTTTGTAGTCGAGCACGATGACAGCAACGGTGCGGCGACTGTGGCTTTGTTAGAGGAGAGCCAGAGTTTTCGTGACGTGACCCAGCACGCTGACTTGGCGGGGAAGCCGCGTTTCGTTTCGGCGATTAAAACTTTCGGTGGGCGCCTGTAGGCTTCGTTACGTGAGAACTGTGTATGACTGCGCTCGACCGGATTCGCGCGAAGCGGGAGTTACTGCGGCAATCCAGGCGATCAAGGCTGGCCGCCTGGTCGTCATGCCGACGGACACTGTGTACGGAATAGGCTGCGATGCCTTTGATTCGCATGCTGTAGCGTCGCTGCTCACTGCGAAGGGGCGAGGCCGTGAAATGCCTGTGCCGGTGCTTGTGGGTTCCTGGAGCACCATCGATGGCCTCGTCTATTCCGTGCCGCCGATAACTCGTTCGCTCATTGAGGCCTTCTGGCCCGGCGGCTTGAGCATCGTTGTGCAGCACGCACCGTCGCTAAGTTGGGATCTTGGCTACACCAGAGGGACTGTGATGCTGAGAATGCCGTTGCATCCAGTCGCACTCGAGATTTTGCGCGAGGTGGGGCCGATGGGTGTTTCTAGTGCCAACATTTCGGGACGACCTCCTGCCGCAACAGTCGATGACGCCGAGGAACAGTTGGGCGATTCAGTTGCGGTGTATCTCGACGGGGGACCGGCGCAACACAAGGTCGCTTCGACAGTGGTCGACCTGACTGGAACCCAACCACGCATTTTGCGGGAAGGTGCTGTCAATGTTGAGGCTGTGGCCGAGGTGCTAGGAATGAAACCTAGCGAACTCACCCCGACTGGTGCGTCGTGATGGCAGGATCGCGCCCGTGAGTACACCACAGTGGGGCCCGAACTGGTCAGCGCTAGAGGAAATTGATCCAGAAATTGCTGGCATCGTCCTCAGCGAACGCGACCGACTTAACGGTGGCCTCCAACTTATCGCGAGTGAGAACTTCACAAGCCCTGCTGTGCTTGCCGTTTTAGGATCAACCCTGTCGAACAAGTATGCCGAAGGGTACCCAGGCAACCGGTTTTATCAAGGGTGTGAATTTGTCGACGCGGCGGAGCGACTAGCCGTCGACCGGGCAAAGGAACTGTTCGGGGCAAACCACGTGAACGTCCAACCACACTCTGGGGCAAGCGCGAACCTCGCTGTGTATGCCGCATTCGCGCAACCGGATGATCCGGTACTGGCTTTGAGTCTCCCGCATGGTGGTCACCTCACGCACGGAGCCCGAATCAACTTTTCTGGCGCGTGGTTCACCGCTGTGCCGTATTCAGTCAATCGCGACACAGAGATGATTGACTACGACGAGGTGCGCGAACTTGCGCGACTACACCAACCACGAATCATTGTGTGCGGTGCAACGTCGTACTCCAGAGAGATGGATTATGCGATTTTCCGTGAGATCGCAGACGAAATCGATGCGATCTTGTGGGTCGACGCGGCGCACATCATGGGCCTAGTAGCAGGACAAGCAATTCCGTCACCGGTGCCTTACGCCGACGTGGTCACCACAACGACCCATAAGACGCTACGTGGGCCTCGTGGCGGGATGATTCTCTGCCGTACGGAGCATGCCGCTGCGATTGACAGGGCGGTTTTTCCCTTCAGCCAAAGTGGTCCGATGATGCACACGATCGCCGCTAAGGCTGTCGCGCTGCAGGAAGCTGCGACGCCCGATTTTCGCACGTACGCGCATTCGGTGGTGGAGAACGCTCGGGCGCTCTCGACAGCGCTCGAAGGGCACGGAATGCGACCCATTTCGGGTGGTACGGATACGCACCTCGTAGTGTGCGACGTCTCAGCCCTTGGTACCGACGGCGCCGACGCGGAAACACGGTGCGCTCAAGCAAATATTCTGCTTAACAAGAACGCGATTCCGTTCGACCCGCTGCCCCCTCGGACACCATCAGGAATACGCGTGGGGACTGCTGCACTTACCACGCAAGGGTTCGGTCGCGACGACATGTCCGTCGTTGCAGATCTCATCGCGGCTGCAGTTACTGCAGGAAAACCAGGGGAGAGGGTTGATGTTTCCCTCGCCGAGATCGCTCGTCAGGTGAGTGAGTTCGTTGCAGACAAACCCGCGTACGCCGTTGAAGGAATACAGAGCCTTCAGGGGTAAACCCGTGGCGCATTCTGTTGTTGAGATCGGCGCACGGTAGCGTTTCACTCCGTGAGCTTCACTGACCCTGCGATCGTCCTCCTGGCACAAGCCAACCGTGGTGCAGGCGTTCCCATTCGAGAACTCATGTTGATCTGCATTACCGCAGCGGTCATAACCTTCCTCGCTACAGGCCTTGTACGCGTGATAGCCGTTCGATTCGGGGCTGTCGCACACCCGCGTGACAGAGACGTTCACGTCGCGCCTACGCCACGATTAGGTGGCGTAGGCATGTTCCTGGGGATCTTGGCGGCCCTCTACCTTGCGCAACAATTGCCGGCTTTGACCCGAGGCTTCGAATTCAGCTCAGATGTGCGGGCAGTTCTCATTGCTGGTGCGGTAATAGTCGTAGTGGGAATCATTGATGATCGTTGGGGCCTCGATGCACTCACTAAGTTCATGGGGCAAATCACCGCCGCTGGCGTTCTCGTCATCTTCGGTGTCTCCTGGTACGTGCTCTACTTGCCGTTCGCGGGTGGTACAACGCTTGTGCTCGGGCAGTTGCAAGCCGCAGGTCTGACGGTTTTTCTCACAGTACTCATCGTTAATGCGATGAACTTTGTGGACGGTCTCGACGGACTCGCTGCAGGTCTGGGCCTAATTGCCGCGTTCTCGATCTGCATATTTTCCGTGGGATTGCTGTTTGATCAAGGTGGAGACGTCAGTGTGTACCCGCCAGCGATGATCGCTGCAGCGCTTGCGGGTGCATGCCTTGGGTTTCTTCCCCACAACTTCCATCCGGCGCGAATATTTATGGGCGATTCAGGTTCGATGCTCATCGGTCTGATGCTCGCGGCAATCTCCACTAGCGCCTCAGGCAAGATTAGTCTCGACTTCTATGGTCCACGCGATTTGCTCGGCCTTCTCGCGCCCCTGCTAGTCGTCCTCGCCGTGATGTTTATCCCGTTCTTAGATTTGTTGCTCGCCGTGATCCGTCGAACTCGAGCAGGGCGAAGTCCCTTTAGTCCGGACAAGATGCATTTGCACCATCGACTGCTTGAGATTGGGCATTCCCACCGACGGGTTGTTCTCGTCATTTACGGCTGGGTCGGCTTGTTAGCCTTTGCGGCAGTTGCGAGTTCGTTGCTCGACACCCGGTTTGTTACGCCAATTGTTGGGGTCTGGTTCGTGCTGATGGTGATTGTCACTTTCGTCCCGAGATTCAGAAGGTCGCAGCGACGACTGTGAGAAATTCGGTCAAGCACGTTACGCTGTGCGTCTGTGAGTACCCCGACGCATAGCGCTGATGAATCTGACAACAATCCGAGTTTGATTAATCCCGCTGTGGATACCACAGCGCCTCTCCGCACCGCTGTTCGCTACGGGCTGTACGGCCTTGTCGTGTTAACTATCGCTGGTTCTGGGATTGGCTATTGGGTTGCCGGTCTCCCAGGACTGTGGGGCGCACTGATCGGCTCTGCGGTCGGTGGCGGGTTCATTCTCTTTACTGCGGTGAGCGTCCTTCTATCTGCGCGGCTACCTTTGATCACCGCTGGTGCCGTAATTCTCGGTAGCTGGGCGATGAAAATGATGCTCGCGCTGATTGTGTTTGCGTCGCTGTCAAACTTTACTTTTTACAGTCAGCCGACCATGGCCATCGTTGTGATCGCGGCGTTGATTCTCGTGCTCGGAGCAGAGACGTACGGAGTCCTTTCGCAGCGCGTTCCGTATGTTGAACCTGATGAAACCAGTGTGAAATCAGACACAAACTCTGACGAATAGTAGTACTACACCAGGTAGTTTTTAAGAAATACTATGCCCAGCTTGCACGAACCGGGCAATAAGTTGATAGTGTCACCGTCTAGCGGGAACGATGTGACGTAGAAGTCCGACATACTTCACTCAGTCAGTTCCTGCAGGTGGCACAGCGGTCAAAATCACTGAAACGTGATGGCAGCCGCAACCACCTAGGTTTTGTGGGCGTGTCGCGCCTTGAACATGCGCCCATAGCCTGCAAGATCGTTACTGCCCGATCACGCCGCCGGAAGACCAGCGGCCGAACAACGGAAGAGACCGACGAGCGTCATGAACCTGGCTGCCGGTGAATTCCATCCGCCAACGCTGAAAGACTTCTTTCCGCCCGCGATCTTCTTCGAAGGCACCCCAATCGAGATCGATCGACTCATGGTCATCCGAGTTGCGGTGGCGATCTTGGTTGCGTTGTTCTTCGCTTTCGCATTGCGGAGTCCTCAACTCGTACCGCGCGGTGTGCAGAACTTTGCAGAACTAGCCCTCGACTTCGTGCGAATCCACATCGCAGAGGAACTTCTCGGTAAGGAGCAAGGACGTCGATTCTTGGCGCTCATCGCCACGATCTTCTTCCTCGTCCTAGGGTTGAACCTGACCGGCATCATCCCATTCTTGAACATCTCTTCTAACGCTCGAATAGGTATGCCGATTGCCCTGGCCGCACTGGCCTACATCACGTTTAACTACGTGGGCATCAAAAAGTACGGGTTCTTCCGGTACGTCAAGAGCAGCATTGTGGTTCCGAATGTCCCACCGTTCTTGCATATCCTCTTGATTCCGATCGAATTCTTCTCGACCTTTGTGCTCCGCCCGTTCACGCTGACCGTTCGTTTGATGGTCAGTATGATGGCCGGTCACATCATGCTCGTACTTTTCTTCAGTGCGACACATTTCTTCCTGCTCACAGCCGATGGCGCAATGAAGGTCTTCTTCCTGCCGTCACTCATAGCAGGTGTGGCCTTCACCTTCTTCGAACTTCTCGTGATGTTCCTGCAGGCGTACATCTTCGCGATGCTTACTGCTGTGTACATCGACCTTGCACTGCACGCCGAGGAACACTAGGCACTACCGCCACCACGATCCACTACGAAGAACAAAGACCTGACCTGGTAGGAATCCCTACCGGGCCAACAGAAAGGGAACGACAGAGCAATGAGCATCGCTTACCTAGCTCAGGAAACCACCACCAACGTGACCGGCTATGGCGCCATCGGTTACGGTCTCGCCGCAATCGGCCCCGGCATTGGTGTAGCCATCGTTGTCGGCAAGACCATCGAAAGCGTCGCACGCCAGCCTGAGATGGCGGGCCAGCTGCGTACTCTCATGTTCCTCGGTATTGCATTCACCGAGGCGCTTGCCCTTATCGGATTCGTCGCCGGCTTCCTGTTCTGATTATGTCCGGACACATCGCCATCCTTGCCGCCGAGGAACAGAACCCTCTGATCCCGGCTGTATATGACATCGTTTGGTCGATTGTCGCCCTGGCGGTCGTTGGTCTGGTCTTCTGGAAGTTCGTCGTTCCGAAATTCCAAGAAGTGCTTGAACGCCGGACCGAGGAAATCGAAGGCGGCATCGCACGTGCGGAAGCACTGCAAGCAGATGCGCGCACCGCTCTAGAGCAGTACCGCGCACAACTAGCCGAAGCCCGTGCCGAAGCAGGCAAGATCCGCGAGGAAGCACGCTCACAGGGCCAGCAAATCATCGATGAGATGAAGGTGCAGGCACAGGGCGAAGCCGATCGGATCGTCGCCACCGGTAGCACCCAACTAATGGCTCAGCGCCAAGGAATTGTCGCTGATCTACGAGGCGACTTGGGTAAAACCGCAGTCGACCTCGCAGAAAAAATCATTGGTGAATCGGTGTCGGACGACTACAAGCGGTCCGCCACAATCGACAGATTCCTCGAGGAACTCGAAGGCATCAGCGCAAACTCAGTATCTGGAAAGTGAGCACTCATGTACGCAGCGAGTCGCGAGGCGCTTTCAGCCACCCTGGCCGAGCTCGAATCAGCGATCAATAACGCTGGAAGCTCGGAAGACGCGGTAGCAGCGCAGATCGGAACGCAAATATTTGCGGTCGTCGATTTGCTCGATGAACAACGCTCCGCACGGATGGCACTAGCGGATGCTTCAGCACCTGCCCAAAGCAGGACAGATCTAGCTGAGCGTCTCCTAGCGAACAACGTCTCGACCGAGACCCTGTCGACGGTTAAAGCGGCCGTCAGCGAGGACTGGGCGAAGCCTTCGGACCTCGTGAACTCGCTCGTCACAGTTGGCAGGATTGCGCTCATGCGTTCTGCGGCAGCGCAGAACCAACTGGAAACAGTTGAGGACGAGCTTTTTCGCCTCAGCCGCATCACCGTCGCCAATGCAGAACTAGAACAGGCACTGTCCGACCGCACAAAGTCCGCGTCCGGCACGAAAACGCTCTTGTCGCGACTTTTGTACGGAAAAGTCACAGCAATAACGGAAGCCCTGGCTATCCAAGCTGTGTCACGCTCAAACAAGGCCCCAGCCGACGAATTCGCTGAACTCGCTGCGTTAGCAGCGGAGCAACGGGAACGTACTGTGGCGCACGTCCGCAGCGCGACCGCACTTTCGGAGGAGCAAGAAGCTCGGCTCAAGGCGGCACTGTCGGCAATTTACGGCAAAGAAATAGCCGTCCATGTTGAAGTTGACCCGGAACTACTAAGCGGACTCGTAGTACGAGTTGGCGATGAGGTCATCGACGGTAGCGCCGCAGGTCGCTTGGCGGCACTACGTAAAGCGCTGAAATAGGGCTACACAGCGACACCACGTCGGGACACAGGGCCCAACTGAACACATACTCCACGCGGTTATCCCGCTCGATAACCCAAAAGACTACCGAGAGTAGGAAAAACATGGCGGAGCTGACGATCTCCTCCGATGAGATCCGTAGTGCGATCGAGAATTACACCGCGAGCTTTTCACCGGACGCCTCACGCGAGGAGGTCGGGACAGTCGTCGATGCAAGTGACGGCATCGCCCACGTCTCCGGACTCCCCTCAGCAATGTCCAACGAGCTCCTTGAGTTCGCTGGTGGCGTCCTAGGCGTCGCGTTGAACCTCGAGGACCGAGAAATCGGTGCCGTTATTCTTGGTGACTTCCAGAAAATCCAGGAAGGCCAGCAAGTAAAGCGCACCGGCAACGTGCTCTCAGTGCCAGTCGGCGATGAATTTCTCGGCCGCGTTATCGACCCACTGGGCGACCCCATCGATGGACTAGGCGCCATTGAGGCAAGCGCACAGCGTGCACTCGAGCTTCAGGCAGCCAGTGTGCTTGAGCGGCAACCAGTCGGTGAGCCACTGCAGACTGGTATCAAGGCTATCGACGCGATGACCCCAATTGGTCGCGGACAGCGCCAGTTGATCATCGGTGACCGCAAGACCGGCAAGACAGCCGTATGCGTCGACGCAATCTTGAACCAGAAGGCAAACTGGGAGAGCGGTGACCCCACAAAGCAAGTTCGATGCATCTACGTCGCGATCGGGCAAAAAGGCTCGACCATCGCAGGTGTTAAGGCTGCGCTTGAGGAGAAAGGCGCGATGGAATACACCACCATCGTTGCTGCTCCTGCATCAGATTCCGCAGGTTTCAAATGGCTAGCGCCATACACCGGTTCTGCAATCGGTCAGCACTGGATGTACGAAGGCAAACACGTTCTGATCGTGTTCGACGACCTCACCAAACAAGCTGAGGCCTACCGCGCCATCTCGCTACTTCTTCGCCGCCCACCGGGCCGCGAGGCATACCCAGGTGACGTCTTCTACTTGCACTCCAGGCTCCTAGAGCGGTGTGCAAAGCTGTCCGACGAAATGGGCGCAGGCTCGATGACCGGCTTGCCAATCATCGAAACCAAAGCAAACGACGTGTCGGCGTACATCCCGACCAACGTGATCTCGATCACCGACGGCCAGGTCTTCCTCGAATCTGACCTGTTCAACAAGGGCATTCGCCCGGCGATCAACGTCGGTATCTCCGTCTCCCGTGTTGGTGGTGCCGCCCAGACAAAAGGCATGAAGAAGGTTTCCGGAACCCTGCGTCTCGAACTCGCGCAGTTCCGTGAACTCGAAGCTTTCGCCGCGTTCGCCTCCGACCTTGATGCTGCATCACGCGCTCAGCTAGAGCGTGGTCAGCGCCTCGTCGAACTTCTGAAGCAGGACCAGTACGCACCGGTTGCTGTCGAAGACCAGATTGTCACAATCTTCCTTGCGGGCGAAGGCGTGTACGACAGCGTCCCAGTCGAGGACGTTCGTCGCTTCGACACCGAACTCCTCGACGATCTTCACCGCAACGCTCCTGGCGTATACCAGGCAATCGACGGCGGTAAGGCACTCTCCGACGAAGCAATCCAAGAGCTGCTCAAGGCAACTGACGCCTTCAAGCAGAACTTCATCGCCTCGGACGGCAGCCGCGTAGTGAACGAAGCTGAAGTGGATGCGCTAGACGAGAGTGAAGTCGATCGCGAACAGGTCACCGTCAAGCGCAAGAAGGTTAGTCGATGACATACGCCATCGGCGAAACCGGAAGCGACCAAGGAAGGTGACTGACACATGGGTAGTCTGAGAGAGCTGCGCTCGCGCATCAAGTCAGTCAACTCGACAAAGAAGATCACCAAAGCACAAGAAATGATTGCGACGTCGCGGATCGCTAAAGCGCAAGCCCGCGTCGCGGCGCACACTCCCTACGCAGAAGAAATCACGAAGGTGCTTTCAGAGCTAGCGAGTGGCTCGCAATCGCTTGATCACCCACTCCTATCAGAACGTGCTGACTCAAGTCGCGCTGCAGTTCTGATCGTGACCAGTGACCGAGGAATGTGCGGCGGTTACAACTCAAACGTGCTGAAAGAAGCTGAGGAACTACTTCAGCTACTCCGCCAGCAGGGCAAAACCCCGGTAGTTTACGTCCTCGGCAACAAGGGGCTGATCTACTACACGTTCCGCGGACGTGACATTGCCGCATCGTGGACCGGTTTTTCCCAGGCCCCAGGCTACGTAGATGCAGCTCGTGCGAGTGATCACCTCGTCGAGGCGTTCATGGCTGGGTCAGGCAAGATGGTTGCTAATCCAAGTGGCGAAGGCGAAATCGAAGGGGTGGACGAACTTCACATCGTCTACACCAAGTTCGTATCGATGCTGAGTCAGCGCCCAGTCGTACGACGCATGGCGCCACTTGAAGTTGAAATCGAAGACGAGAATGTCGAACTCGGCGAGGACATGCTGAGCGACAAAGGCGAACCACAGCCTCTGTGGAACTTCGAACCCGATGCGGACACGTTGCTTTCGGAGATTTTGCCGAAGTACATCAGCACACGCATCTACGCGGCACTCCTCGAATCAGCTGCTTCCGAATCAGCTGCACGCCGCACCGCGATGAAGTCGGCAACGGACAACGCGACAGAACTTGCGAACTCCCTAACCCGGCAGATGAACCAAGCCCGACAGGCCATGATTACCCAGGAAATCAGCGAAATCGTCGGTGGAGCAAACGCTCTCGCCGCGACAGCAGGAAGTGACTGATCCAGATGACCGCCGCAGTAACAGAAACCTCATCGAACAGCTCAGCTACGAGCAACGGTCGTGTAGTGCGGGTCATCGGACCCGTGGTGGACGTAGAGTTCCCACGTGGCGCCGTGCCACCGCTCTTCAATGCGCTGCACGCCGAAATCACGCTTTCAGCCGTGGCGAAAACCCTCACACTCGAGGTTGCACAGCACCTAGGCGACAGCCTCGTGCGCACAATCTCCATGCAACCCACAGACGGACTCGTTCGCGGTACAACCGTGACGAACTCAGGGAAGCCAATCTCTGTTCCCGTCGGTGACGTCGTCAAGGGACACGTATTCAACGCACTCGGCGACTGCCTTGATGCGCCGGGTACCGGTCGCGACGGCGAGCAGTGGGGAATTCACCGCAAAGCTCCTGCATTCGACGAGCTCGAAGGCAAGACCGAAATCCTCGAAACCGGTATCAAGGTTATCGACCTTCTCACCCCTTATGTTAAGGGTGGAAAGATTGGTCTCTTCGGTGGTGCAGGTGTGGGTAAGACCGTGCTCATCCAGGAGATGATCACCCGTATTGCTCGCGAATTCTCCGGTACATCCGTATTCGCAGGTGTGGGGGAGCGTACCCGTGAGGGCACCGACCTCCACCTCGAAATGGAAGAGATGGGCGTTCTGCAAGACACCGCCCTCGTCTTCGGCCAGATGGATGAGCCACCAGGAACTCGTATGCGCGTCGCCCTCTCAGCGCTGACAATGGCTGAGTACTTCCGCGATGTGCAGAAGCAGGACGTGTTGCTCTTCATCGACAACATCTTCCGCTTCACCCAGGCAGGTTCGGAAGTTTCGACACTCCTCGGACGTATGCCATCAGCTGTGGGTTACCAGCCCACACTGGCAGACGAAATGGGTGAGTTGCAGGAGCGAATCACGTCAACCCGTGGACGCTCGATCACCTCGATGCAGGCGATCTACGTGCCGGCTGACGACTACACCGACCCAGCTCCAGCTACCACCTTCGCTCACCTCGATGCGACCACGGAGCTTTCTCGCCCAATTTCTCAGATGGGTATCTACCCGGCTGTGGACCCGTTGACATCAACGTCGCGGATCCTAGAACCGTCCATCGTGGGTGCCGAGCACTTCCGTGTCGCCAACCAGGTCAAGCAGATTCTTCAGAAGTACAAGGAACTGCAGGACATCATCGCGATTCTTGGTATGGACGAACTGTCTGAAGAAGACAAGATCGTTGTTGGCCGTGCACGCCGTATTCAGAAGTTCCTTGGTCAGAACTTCATTGTCGCCGAGAAGTTCACCGGCGAAAAGGGTTCAGTCGTTGCGCTTAACGACACAATCGAAGCTTTTGACCGCGTGTGCAAGGGCGAATTCGATCACCTCCCAGAGCAGGCATTCAACAGCTGCGGCGGACTCGACGATGTCGAAAAGGCCGCGGCTAAAATGGCTAGGAAGTGATCCTCAGTGGCTGAAATGACCGTAGAACTTGTTGCTGTGGAGCAGCGCTTCTGGTCAGGAAGCGCCACTCTCGTCGTAGCACAAACAACCGAAGGTGAGATCGGCATCATGCCAGGGCATGAACCGATGCTAGGCCAACTCACTGAGGGCGGCGTCGTGACGATCACCACCGACAACGGCGAGCGAGTTGTTGCCGCAGTTGACGGAGGCTTTTTGTCGGTCACAGCAAGGTCCGTAACTGTGTTGGCAGAGTCCGCACAGTGGGCGCAAGATGTTGTGGTTGATGAGGTACGCCAGCAGCTCGACGAAGCGGGCGATGACGCTAAACTAGCGGCTCGTGCGCGTGGTCGGCTGCGAGCGGTCGACCGGATGTGACTAGCATCCAACCGACCGGTTAGTCTAAACAAAAGACCGCGACGTTAAGGATGGTCCGCTAGTGAACAGTGGGATGATTGTTGGAATCATTCTCCTGGCACTATTGGCCACCTGCGTCGCGGTTTTTTTGTTCAGACTGTTCGAGATTAGGAACGGCGGAACGGGCGTCGTCGTCCGCCGACTTCCGTCAGGTGACTGTCAAGGATGGCGGTACGGCGTAGTTCGGTATCGCGACGAATCGTTGGACTTCTACCGACTGTCACGCCTTCTACCTGGCCCTAGCCTGCGGATCGACAGGCAAGCTGCGGAACTTGAGACACGTCGTCAACCAACTCCGCCGGAGTTTGACATTCTTGCACCAGACTCGACGATCTTGACTATCAATGACGGCGAATCTCGCTACGAGTTCGCTCTTGATCGGGGTGCACTCACCGCCGTGCTGGCGTGGATCGAGTCGCGCCCGCCTCGGCGAGCGCGACGTCGAAGCCGTTGGACATAACACCCCAACCGCTGCAGCGAGCAAATTATCCTGCTAGCAGCATTATTTCTCTGCCGAGTCAGGTTCGCCGCGAGGTTTCCATAAAACATCTCCGTCTGGGTTTGCGCACCGCCCGAGGATGAACAGCAGGTCTGACAGCCGGTTCAAATATTTGGCTGGCAATACCGAGGTGTGCTCAGGGTCGTCGTCGATCAACGCCCAAACTGCACGTTCAGCCCGCCGAGTGACCGTCCGCGCCACATGCAAAAGTGCAGACAGTTGGGTTCCTCCAGGCAGTATGAACGAGTTTAGGGGCTCCAAATCGGCGTTGAACTCATCGCACCATGTTTCAAGGCGCTGAATGTAGGTGCCATCAATGCGCAACGGCGGGTACTTCGGATCCTCGACTATCGGCGTACATAGATCGGCGCCCACATCAAACAAGTCGTTTTGAACTCGTAGTAGCGCCGCACGTATGGCATCGGGCGGGTCCGCCAAGGCGACAGCTACCCCAATCGCAGCATTGGCCTCATCTACATCGGCGTACGCGGCGATGCGCGGCGATGTCTTCGGAACACGCGAGAAATCTCCGAGTCCCGTCGAGCCATCGTCGCCTGTTCTTGTGTAGATCTTTGTCAGATGCACGCTCATGTGAGCACCGTACCCGCGAAAACCCTTGGATACAGATAAGCTAACTCACTGTGAGTGAACGATTTGTCGTGTCAGGTGGTAGCCGCCTCGAAGGTGAAGTTGTTGTTGGTGGCGCGAAAAACAGCGTCCTCAAGCTGATGGCAGCCGCTTTGCTTGCTGAGGGCACCACAACACTGACCAACTGTCCAGATATTCTCGACGTCCCTTTCATGGGTGACGTTCTACGTGGGCTTGGTTGTGAGGTGGAGATTGACGGGGCAACTGTCCGAATCACAACGCCGCACACGCTCAAACACAATGCCGACTTTGCCGCGGTGCGCCAGTTCCGAGCTTCGGTGTGTGTACTAGGCCCACTTGTTGCGCGTTGCGGAAAGGCGATTGTGGCTTTGCCTGGCGGTGATGCCATCGGTTCCAGGCCTCTGGATATGCATCAAGCCGGGCTTCGCCTGTTGGGCGCAACGAGCACTATCGAGCATGGTTGTGTTGTCGCTGAGGCAGACGAACTGCATGGGGCGGATATCAGGCTTGCGTTTCCTTCAGTCGGCGCAACGGAAAACATTGTTATGGCAGCTGTCTTGTCTAAAGGCAGAACTACTTTGGATAATGCCGCGCGTGAGCCAGAGATCGTGGATCTGTGCAACATGCTGAACGAAATGGGTGCGCAGATCGAGGGCGGTGGATCGAGCACGCTCACTATTCACGGAGTGGATTCGCTTAAGCCTGTCAAGCACCGAGTGATTGGCGATCGCATTGTTGCGGCTACTTGGGGAGTAGCTGCCGCCATGACGCGCGGAGATGTAACTGTTCGTGGCGTAAATCCCGCACACATCCAACTTGTATTGAATAAGTTGCGAGAAGCCGGCGCTGAAGTGACGCACGGACCTTCCTGGTATCGGGTAGTCCAGAAGGATCGGCCGAAGGCAGTGAACTTTGCGACTCTGCCGTATCCCGGATTCCCCACTGATTTGCAGCCGATGGCGATCGGTCTTGCCGCAGTAGCTGACGGAACGTCGATGATCACGGAAAACGTGTTCGAGGCGCGATTCCGTTTTGTGGAAGAAATGGTCAGGCTTGGGGCAGACGCTAGAACTGACGGACATCATGCGGTCATCCGTGGTGTGGAAATGTTGTCTAGTGCGCCTGTGTGGTCTTCCGACATTCGTGCAGGTGCCGGTTTGGTGCTCGCTGGGCTGTGCGCCGATGGTGTTACTGAAGTTCACGACGTCTACCACATTGACCGTGGATATCCGTCGTTCATTGAGGACATCACTGGTCTTGGCGCTGATGTGCGCCGGGTTGAGTGACGTTCGCAGTGAGCGTCCGCGAGGTGTAGTTCCCGGAGCTGCCTGCGTGAGCTGGTGGTTTGTGTTTGGTGTGGGTTGTGTGTAACTTATGTTCTCGCCGCTGTGACGCGGAGCCGGTGCACCGGGGGT
>NZ_BMJH01000002.1 GCF_014643175.1 Hoyosella rhizosphaerae | reverse complement strand
ACCCCCGGTGCACCGGCTCCGCGTCACAGCGGCGAGAACATAAGTTACACACAACCCACACCAAACACAAACCACCAGCTCACACGGCGGCACCCAATCTCAACTACTCCAAAAGCAGCAGGGCGCCCAGCTTATTCACTGGACGCCCCACAAATTCACACTCGAGTACTACAGCTTCCGTACCCCAGCAAAGTTCCGCTTCCCACGCCGAAGCACAATCCACTCCCCGTGCAACCAGTCACTGTCGGCGGGTTCCCAAGCTTCGTCCGATTGCTTGTCGTTGTTTACTGCGGCACCGCCTTCGCGGATGGTACGCCGAGCCGCTCCCTTGCTCTCGCAAAGTCCGCTCAGTACGAGCAGGTCCACGAGAGTGCATGGGTCCCCTTCCCGAAGTTCGCCAATCGGTGCCTCTGACAGCGCCGCGGTTAGCGTTCGATTGTCCAGGTCGCGGATATCAGCTCGTCCAAAGAGCGCTTGGCTGGCCAACTCCACAGCGTGGGTGTTCGCTTCGCCATGCACCAGGTTGGTCATCTCCCGCGCTAGCTTCTTCTGCGCCGTCCGCAAGTGCGGGCTCTCTTCAGTGACCTTCTCGAGCTCGTCGAGTTCTTCACGTGACAGGAACGTGAACCACCGGAGGTACCGCACGACATCAGCATCATTGGTGTTGATGAAGTACTGGTACCAGGCGTAGGGGCTTGTCATCTCTGGGTCAAGCCAAAGGCTTCCGCCACCCGTCGACTTTCCGAACTTTTTCCCGTCGGACGAGGTCACCAGCGGGACAGTAAACCCGTGGACATGTTTGCCATCGAGTTTTCGGACGAGATCAACGCCAGCGACGATATTGCCCCACTGGTCAGAACCGCCTATTTGCAGCGTGCAGTCGTAGTCACGCCGGAGGTGCACAAAATCTTGAGCTTGCAGCAGCATGTACGAGAATTCTGCGTACGAAATTCCATCGGATTCGAGGCGTCGCTTCACCGTTTCGCGAGCGAGCATGACATTCACGGAAAAGTGTTTACCGATATCACGTAGGAACGCGATAGCAGACAGGTTCGCTGTCCAGTTCATGTTGTTTTCGACGACGGCGGCGTTTGCTGTGCCGTCGAAGTCTACGAACCGTTCAAGTTGACCTTTGATTTTGTCGGACCACTCAGCGACAACGGATTCGTCATTCATCGAACGCTCGCCCACGTCACGGGGATCTCCGATAAGACCCGTCGCACCGCCAGCTAGGACAATCGGCCGATGCCCGGCCTTCTGAAACCGGCGCAAAACCAATAGCGGGATGAGGTGTCCGGCGTGCAAGCTTGGCGCCGTGGGATCAAATCCGGCATAGAGAGTTGTCATTCCCTTGTTGAGGTGCTCACGCAAAGCGTCGAGATCAGTTGACTGAGCTATGAGCCCCCGCCAGGTGAGTTCTTCCATGATGTCGTGAGTCATGGCGATAGTTCCTTCCTTACATGCTCTCGAACGGCTAGTTTGGGGGCCGCCACATTCCCACAGTCAATTTTGTAGTGTGTCAGCTTTGGGATGACGACGGTACCGGGAAACGGATGCATGACCATCGACCCACAAGCGCCATGGTGTGCTCGCCGCGTGCCGGACTCCAACGCGTGGCCCGTAGGCGATCTTTCTGACTGGTTCAGCCACATCGAGTCTCACTGGCGAAGCCGGGTCGCAAACGTCGCTGCCTTGAAGATCAGGGGTGATTCCTAGTGCGCAAGCAAAGTTTCCGGGGCCACTAGCTACATCGCGTGCGTTGCGCGCAGCCGGACGACGACTCTGTGCCATAGCAGTTCCAGCAACGATCTCACCCGCGCGGAGTAGAACTCCGCCCCCGTGTCCTTCGCTTCCGAAGGTGACGTTCATGCAGAGGTGTACGCCGTAAATTCGATAGACGTACAGGTGCCCGGGTGGCCCGAACATCACAAAGTTACGTTGAGTTCGACCTCTGTAAGCATGCGACGCAGGATCAGGCCAGTTACTGCCTGGTTGGCCCCCGTATGCTTCGACTTCGACTATCCGTGCGGTCACAGTTCCACAGGTAATCTTCTGCCCGAGAACGAGCGCAGCCGCTTCAACTGGGCTCGCATGTTCAAGGTGTGTCCGCAAATCCATCCTGCTACCGCAGCCGCTGTGGCTACGAACCGGTTTTGCGTACAGACCTCGTGAGATAGTCGTCGTGCTGCTCATCGCTGACTGCGACAGCCTCGTCTACCAATAAAACGGGTATCCCGTTCTCAATCGGATACGCGGCCCGCAACCGCGGGTTGTAGAGGACTTTGTCGTCGATGAGGAGCAGTTCGCCGTGGTCCTGGGGACACGCGAGAACGTCTAGCAGCACGGGATCTAAAGGCACAGTTTTTACCCTATCGCTTCGTGATCGGATGGTCACATCTCGCTGAAAATGCTTATGAGTTGGCCTGCTTCATTATGCGCTTGCGGGCAGCCTCAGTGAGCCGATGGTATTTGTGGTCCGCGGTGTCGTAGTACCAGGCGTTAACGGACGCCTGCGGAATGCCATCGGCAGCGAGTGCGCGAGTTTGCGGCCGGTACCACGTTGTCATTGGCATTGTGTCCACCGAATAGATGATGTCCGGGCGTTGCGACTCGGGTAGCACCGAGAGCGCACGATCGAACTGCTCCGGGGTGAACTCCTTAGCTTTGCGCTCAGGTGACGTGACGTCGGTCCGGCGAGAGATCGCTGCAACTGCAAGCGAATGCGCTCCGTGCTCTACTCCAAACGCCACCGCAATATTTAGCAATTCGATGTCTGCGAGCGCATCCTCTATTGGAAGCGAATAAACAACACCGCGGGCAGTGCGGATCAGGGAGTTGCGGTTGTCAACCATCCAGTAGTCGCCGTCGGAGTCGCGACGGAACAGGTGATCTGTTGGGATCCACATATCCCCCGATCGGAAAACTCCGCGGATGACGTTGGGACTCTGCTCACCCCCTGTTCGAGGGAACGCGAGGAGAAGTCCGATGTCATTTTCGGCAGCTTCCTTCACGAAACCGCGTTCATCTTCGATGAACCGATCGTTTTCGACGTCGAATGCGGCGAGCCGGATGTTCGCCGATCCTGGTATGGGTCGACCTTTGGCGCCTGGTTTGGCGCCCGAAACATTCGCCAGCACCGCTTCGCCCTCGGTCGAGGCATAAAACTCGACCACTTGCGCAGGAGCGAACCGGTCTCGCACCCGTTTCCACAAGGCACGGGGCATGCCAGATCCCATGAACAGTCGAATCGGGTGGTGACGCTGAATTTGGAGATCGTCGGCGTCGACTAATTCACCAAGCAACGTCCACGTATATGAGACGACGGTGACGCCGTAGCGATGAACTTCTTCCGCAAACCGGCTTGGATCGAAGCTTCGCGTCAAAGCGATGCGCGCCCCACCCGCTACTGCGCCGCCCAACGTCATGAGCAAACCAGATGGGTGGTGCAGCGGCGTCAGACAGTAGACGGTGTCGCTTGCTGTCAGCGACGCAGCCGAAGCGGTACCAAATGCCGACAGTGCCCACCGGTGGTTGGTGATGAACTGCGGTTCGGTGTGCCCGCGGGATCGCGTGAATACGATAAATGCGAGGTCGCTAGCGATGCCGGGATTTGGCTGGTACCAATCTGGAATGCGAACTGCATCGGGGTCGATGCGTTCCATGTCAACAACATGGTCAGCATCCCCCACTGGTAGGTCGCGGTTCTCGCCACCACCCAACACAAATACGCGGACCCCAGCCTTCATCGCGTCGGGCAGGTTGGGTGGGTCGGCAACAATTCCCGCTACTTCACCCAACCGAATCGCTTCGGTGAGGTCTGTTCCTGGCTGAAGCAGCACACTGACGGCGCCGAGGCGCGACAGTGCAGCGATTGTCGCGAGCGCACTTGGCCTAGTTTCCATCAGCACACCGACGTGGCTGCCTTGCCTTATGCCCAACGAAATGAGGCCCCGGACCACGTTGTTTATGCGCTCGTTAACGGCCGCATTGGTGTGCACGCGGTCATCGAAAAGGAACAACTCCCCCAACGGCGCCCGTCGGCCCTGTTCTTCGAGCAGCAGGCCAAGTGACATCCGTGTGTGTGCCTGCATGACGCCAAGCCTGGCCAGTCGCGGCAAAGTTCTGACGGCCTCGCCCGCAATTTCCTTCGTGGTCTTCGCGGCGCCAACCGTCACATCGACGACGTCTTGCGCGACGCCAAAACCAATCTCAGCGGCTTGGCTCGCACTATTGACGAGCCGCGACATTACTGTGTAGTCGCCGTCGGCGGCCGGTTGGTCTTCATCGGTCATGGGTTTGGCGATGCCTGGCTGGCCGTGCTTGCCTTCGTGCCACAACACCCAGTCAGCGACAGTGGGCCACGTTAATGTCCCCGCGCTCGACCCGACGACCAGACCGAAATGGCCAGCTCGTAGCGTTGCTTCGTACACATCAGCTCGCGGCGCTGCGCGGCGGATTCCTCGCACTGCCCGCGGTGTACCAATGTCGTCCGTTGAACCGACAAACGCCAGGACGGGGCAGGTAATCTCGGCGAGGCTGATCAAGCGGTCGTCGATGACAAAACCACCCGTCATCATCCGGTTGTGGACGACGAACTGCTTGAGCAGTTCCGCGATTGCTGGCCCGGACCATGCGACCCACCCGTCCACTTCCAGGAAACGCCGCTGGCGTTCTCTCGGAAGCAGGGCTTCCCGGTCGTGCAGTTGCATCAAGAAGTCAAGACGCGATTTGACGGTCTTGACTGGGTCTAGCATCTGAAAGCCGGTTCGAACCATCCATCCGGGGATAGCGAGGCGGTTGAAAACATGGTCGGCCATGAAATCTGCGCCCTTGGTGGCTGCACCCACCGTGATGCCCATCGGCAGTGCCACCGCATCCGTCGGCGATCCAAAAGTGACGATGCTCTTAATGCCTACTGAGCGACGATATGCAGCTGTTTGGTAGCAAAACATTCCGCCCTGGGAGTACCCACCTAGGTGGACGTCTTTGCCCGTGTGCTGCCGCACGATGTTGATGACTTCACTGACAGCAACGACGTGGTCTGCGAGATTACGAGTCATCCCGCCGATTTCGCGGTCAGGCGACCCGAAGTCAATCACCCAGGGGTCGAGCCCCCTATCGTGCAGGATGCCAACCGCGCCTTGCTCCCGCGTCACATCGTAGATATGTGTTGCGACCATCAACGGCGGGACAAGGATTACGGGTGCGCGGGTGTCCATGTCCTCGGCGTCAGGGAAATAGCGCCGAAGCCGAAACATTGGGCGCTGTTCAACAACAGTGAACGGTGACTCAATTTCGCCCGTATCTAGGCCACCGAAGCGAATTACCTCAAGGCCGTTCTGCGCCGTGGCAAGTACACGGTGAATGGGGGACGTGAGGGTTCTTGCCTTGAACTTCACGTAGACCTCCGTCGTCGTCACTCTGTGCCCTGTGGCACCGAGGATGTGCGCTCTGTCTGAATCTTCGCACATTCCCGGTGCCAACTTAGTGTGACGAGGGATTCCACCTATCTTCTGAAGCTGTCGGTGTTATTCAATTCACACACCAATGGGTTTGCTAGCCCAACTTCTCAACTCGGCCGACAATTCGTTAATACGAACCCGTTGTTCCGAAACACGTGCGCCCGAAGTGCCTCCCCGAGAATCACGTGAGGCAATCGATCCCTCGACCGTGAGAACATCGCGGACGTCAGGGGTGAGGTTCACATCAATCTGTGCCAGTTCCTCGTCGGTGAGCTCGTCGAGACCAACATTGCGACGCTCGGCGACTCGTACGCATTCACCGGCCGCTTCGTGTGCCACGCGGAACGGAACGCCTTGCCGTACCAACCATTCTGCGACGTCGGTAGCCAAAGTGAACCCGGCAGGCGCAAGTTCGGCCATGCGGTCCTCGTGGAACGTCAATGTAGACACGAGCCCCACGATCGCCGGAAGAACAAGTTCGAGCTGAGCCACGGAATCAAATACCGGCTCCTTGTCCTCTTGCAAATCGCGGTTGTACGCAAGCGGCTGAGCTTTCAGCGTGGCAAGAAGGCCAGTGAGGTTTCCGATAAGCCGGCCCGACTTGCCCCTGGTTAGTTCGGAAACGTCAGGGTTCTTCTTTTGCGGCATGATCGAACTTCCAGTCGACCACTCGTCAGCGAGCGTGACATACGCAAACTCCGGCGTCGACCAGATAATTACTTCTTCCGCCATGCGAGACAAGTCAACGCCAATCATGGCGAAGACAAACGCAGCCTCGGCGGCAAAATCACGTGATGACGTCGCATCAATGGAGTTATCTGACGACGAGTCAAATCCGAGATCCGCCGCGATGGCCTCAGGATCAAGCCCCAACGACGAACCTGCCAACGCACCGGCCCCGTAAGGCGATACGGCTGCGCGCTTGTCGAAATCACGCAGTCTTTCCACATCGCGCAACAGTGGATGTACATGGGCCAGTAAATGGTGTGCAAGCAATACCGGCTGAGCCGCCTGAAGATGAGTTTTTCCGGGCATAACCGCAGTGGGATGCGCGGCGGCCTGCTCGCTGAGTGCATCGACGAGGTCGAGAAGTTGCACGCTTATTCGCCGAACCGCGTCACGCAGCCACATCCGGAACAAGGTGGCAACCTGATCGTTGCGCGACCGACCTGCGCGCAAACGCCCACCTACATCGGCGCCTACGCGTTCGATAAGCCCACGCTCAAGTGCGCCGTGCACATCTTCGTCGTCGTCGGCTGGCACGAAATCGCCATTCACCACATCAGCGGCAAGCTGCTCAAGCCCACTGATCATGGTGGAGAAATCGGTGTCGCTGAGCAGTCCCGCCTTCTTCAGTACGCGAGCGTGTGCTTGTGAGGCGCGAACGTCATAAGGAGCAAGAACCCAATCAAAGTGGGTGGACTTGCTCAATGCTGCCATGGCGGCGGCCGGCCCTGAAGCGAACCGGCCACCCCACAACGCACCCTGGTTGGTGCCGTGTTGCTGCGTCACGCAAGTACCATCCCTACTGGTTGAGATCGCGACGAGCGGCGATCTTTGAGGACAAACCATGCAGGTGCACGAAGCCCTTGGCTGCGGACTGGTCGAAGGAGTCGCCTTCGTCGTACGTTGCCAGGTTGAAGTCGTACAGTGAGGAATTGCTGCGACGCCCGTTGACGACGATGCTGCCAGCATGAAGCGTAAGGCGGATGTCACCGTTGACGTGCTGCTGCGTGTAGTCGAGGAACGAGTCGAGGGCGTACTTCAGCGGCGAGAACCACAGGCCGTCGTATACCAACTCGCCCCAGCGCTGCTCAACTTGCCGCTTGAACCGAGCAAGCTCGCGCTCATTGGTTACAGCTTCAAGTTCCTGGTGAGCAGCGATGAGCACCATCGCGCCTGGTGCCTCGTATACTTCGCGGCTCTTGATGCCAACGAGGCGATCTTCCACCATGTCGAGGCGTCCGACACCATGACGACCGGCGCGGGCGTTGAGTTCAACGATCGCTTCGAGCATGGTCACGGGGCGGCCGTCGATCGCAACGGGCTTGCCTTTTTCAAAGCTGATGATGAGCTCATCGGGGGCTTGCCAGTTAGCGGTTGGATCTTCGGTGTAGCTGTAGACGTCCTTGGTGGGAGCGTTCCACAGGTCTTCGAGGAAGCCCGTCTCTACAGCCCTGCCCCAGACGTTCTGGTCGATTGAGAACGGGGACTTCTTTGACACGGTGATGGGGATTGCGTTTTCTTCAGCAAACGCAATGGCCTTCTCGCGGGTCCAGGCGTAATCACGCACTGGGGCGATGACCTTGAGGTCGGGAGCGAGTGCGCCAATGCCGACCTCGAAGCGCACCTGGTCGTTGCCCTTGCCGGTGCAGCCGTGCGCCACCGTGGTACCACCGTGTTCTTTGGCGGTGTTCACGAGGTGTTTGACGATGAGCGGCCGAGAAATCGCCGACACAAGCGGGTAGCGATCCATGTAGAGCGCATTGGCTTGCACTGTGGGTAGGCAGTAGTCGTCCGCAAACTCGTCGCGAGCGTCGATACAGATCGATTCGACCGCGCCGCAGTCGAGAGCACGCTGACGAACAACCTCCATATCTTCACCGCCCTGGCCGAGGTCAATAGCGAGCGCTACCACCTCTGCACCAGTTTCTTTCGCGATCCAACTGATGGCGACTGAGGTGTCGAGCCCGCCTGAATAGGCGAGGATCACGCGTTCTGACATGGTGTCCTTACTCCTTAGTGCTAGGTCGATCTAGGGTCTATTTTCAACTTCTACGCCAGTGATTCGAACAGTGTCGCAACGTCAGCGCCACTGTGCGGGTCCCGAGCCACGACAACAATCGTGTCATCACCAGCGATCGTTCCTGCAATTTGGGCCAACGCTGCCCTATCGATAGCACTGGCGAGGAACTGCGCCGCACCCGGAGGGGTGCGTAAAACGGCGAGGTTACCGCTCGGTTCTGCTGAAACGAGAAGTTCACCCACCAAGCGCGATAGCCGTTCAGTTCCGCCTGTTACGCCACGGACTGGGGTGCCATCCTCTGGAACCACATACACGCCGCTTCCGCCATCGGCAGCGCGGAGCTTCATCGCACCGAGTTCTTCAAGGTCACGTGAGAGAGTCGCCTGGGTGACATCGATCCCTCCGTTGGCCAATAGTTGTGCAAGTTCGGTTTGGCTTCGTACTTGATTCTGCGCCAAGATATCAACGATGCGTGACTGTCGTTGTACCCGACTGGGAGTGCCGATTCGCGGGGCCTCACTCATTGCTGCTCCAGCAACCATGCCAACAGTGCCTTTTGCGCGTGAAGTCGATTCTCTGCTTCGTCCCACACAGCACTCTGCGCACCGTCTATGACGTCGTCGGTAATTTCCTCACCGCGGTGGGCGGGCAAGCAATGCAGGACCATCGCATCCGGTGAGGCATGGCTGAGCAATTCCGCATTAATCTGGAATGGCCGGAACGGTGCTACGCGGTCGAGTCCATCGTCCTCCTGCCCCATCGAGACCCATGTATCGGTCACGACGACGTCCGCACCGATGACGGCATCTTTGGGGTTATCGGTAACGGCGACGGCGGCCCCAGTCTGCTCACCTCGCGCTTTCGCCGCACTGACTACATCGTCCGCGGGTTGGAAACCCACTGGCGCTGCGACTGTGACCGACGTACCAGCCGTGACGCCGCCGAGCAGCAGCGAATGTGCCATGTTGTTGGCACCATCGCCTAGGTAAACCATCTTCAGCCCCGCAAGTTTGCCTTTTCGCTCGGCAATTGTCTGGAGATCCGCAAGGACCTGACAGGGGTGGAACGAATCCGACAGGGCGTTGATGACAGGAACTGACGCGGTTTCAGCCATCGCTTCGAGACGGTCGTGACCAAATGTGCGCCACACAATGGCATCGACGTACCTCGACAGCACACGCCCTGTGTCCTGCAGAGTCTCGTCACGTCCGAGTTGTGTTGAGCGTGCTTCGACCACGACGGCATGGCCGCCAAGTTGGGCGACGCCAAGCTCAAACGAAAAACGGGTGCGTGTCGAGTTCTTGTCAAAGATGACAGCGACGCCGCGAGGACCTTCGAGCGGCCTGCGCGAAAACGGACTGCGTTTTAACTCAGCAGCGATCGCCAGAACTTCAGCCTGTTCGGCTGGGGTGAGGTCATCGTCGCGGAGGAAATGGCGCGTCATAGCTGTCCTTCGTCGAGGGCTGTGTTCAGAATCTGCGGCAGAGCCTCCACTAAGTTACTCGCTTGTTCATCGGTGACCACCAGTGGTGGGGCTAAACGGATTGCGTTTGGCTGCGCGGCGTTGAGGAGAAACCCTGCCTGCCGCGCAGCTGATTCAACCGCCGCGGCACGCGGTGCAGTCAGCACAATTCCGAGCAGCAACCCGGCTCCCCGCACGTGGCTGATGAGAGGGTGTTCTAGGTCCTCGATTGCCGAGGTGAGGAACTTTCCGACACGGTCAACGTGGTTGAGTAGGTCTTGTTCCTCAATGGTGCGAATGACAGCGAGCGCTGCCGACGCACACACTGGATTGCCACCGAATGTGGACCCGTGCATTCCAGGCGTTAACAGTGAGGCAGCCGCGCCCGTCGCGATGCACGCGCCAATCGGCAAGCCACCACCAAGTCCTTTTGCAAGTGTGATCACATCAGGAACGATGCCCGCCTGCTGGTGCGCATAGAACCATCCAGTCCGGCCGATGCCGGTCTGGACCTCGTCGAGAATGAGCAGTGCGCCATGTCGAGAAGTAATCGCCCGGGCGGCGGCAAGATAACCTTCGGGCGGTACAACAACCCCGGCCTCACCCATGATTGGCTCCAAGATCACTGCGGCAGTGTCGTCGTCGACCGCGGCTTCGAGAGCCTCAACATCGCCAAAAGGAACATGTGTTACGCCGGGAACGAGAGGTTCGAAGGGGGCACGCTTGGCCGCTTGCCCAGTAAGCGCAAGAGCGCCCATCGTCCGTCCATGAAACCCGTTCTCCGCTGCGATCACTTTCGGTCGACCTGTGCGCCGTGCAATCTTGAAGGCGGCCTCGTTGGCTTCTGCCCCGGAGTTACCAAAGAAAACTCGACCATCTACACCAAGTTTCCCCACGAGCGTTTCAGCAAGTTCGACCACTGGCGGACTCATGTACAGGTTGGAAACGTGCCCGAGTGTGGAAAGTTGCCGCGTCACCGCCTCAACGATCGCCGGGTGACTATGCCCGAGTGAGTTCACGGCGATGCCACCAAGAAAGTCGATGTAACTGCGACCGTCCGCGTCGGTCACCACCGCACCGGAACCCGAAACGAGGGCCATTTTCGGTACCCCGTAAGTGTCCATCACAGACTCTGACCAACGACGTTGAAAGTCGCCTGTAGCTGAGTGGCTCATGCCTTTACCGCGCCTTCCGCAGCCTTATCGATGTCACCCAATGTGACCATTGTGCCGATTCCTTGTTCTGTGAATATTTCGAGCAGCAGTGAGTGAGGAACACGCCCGTCGATCACGTGCGCCGACGGCACACCACCGCGGACAGCTCGCAGGCAGGACTCCATTTTGGGAATCATTCCGCTCGCTAGTGTCGGCAACAATTGGCCCAGTGCGTCGCTCTCGATCTGTGTGACGAGGGAGCCCTTGTCCGGCCAGTTTGTGTACAGGCCTTCGACGTCTGTGAGGACGATCAGCTTTTCCGCACCAATTTCCTCTGCGAGCGCGGCCGCCGCAGTATCGGCGTTGATATTGTGCACGACTCCGTTTTTGTCGGGCGCGATCGTCGATACGACAGGTATCCGCCCGGCGGCGACGAGGTCGAGCACTGCAGCCGGATTCACGGCGGAGACATCGCCTACAAGACCAATGTCAACAAGTTCGCCGTTAACTACGGCCGACCTCTTCTCCGCAGTAAACAGGTGCGCGTCCTCGCCTGAGATGCCGACCGCATACGGACCGTACTCGTTGATCAGTCCAACAAGTTCGCGCCCTACCTGGCCAAATAGAACCATTCGGACGATCTCCATGACATCCGGTGTCGTTACGCGAAAACCACCGCGGAACTCCCCCTCCATGCCAAGTTTGTTTAGCATCGCCGTTATTTGCGGCCCGCCACCATGCACGACGATGGGGTGAATGCCGCAGGTGCGCAGAAAGACCATGTCCGCGGCAAAAGCGTGTTTGAGTTCGTCGTCAACCATGGCGTTGCCGCCGTACTTAACAACGATCGTTTTCCCGTGAAACTTTTGCAGCCACGGCAACGCCTCGGCGAGCACGTGTGCCTTATCCAGCGCGGTGAGGGTATCCGATACCACCATTGTCCTACCGTTCTGTGATGCTTTTTGGGGTGCTGTTTGGGGTGCTGTTTGGCTGATTACGACGAGTACGCCGAGTTCTCGGTGACGTATCCCAGCGACAAATCGGTGGTACGGATCGTCGCTTCACCGGAACCTAGCCCTAGCTCGATGCGGAGAGCGATATCGGTGTCGCTGAGATCGACTTCGCGCGCCCCCGGTGCACCCACACCATTGAGGCATACTGGGTTGCCGTTGAAATAGACACTGGTTTTGTCGGGATCAAGTGCTATCGGCGCGATGCCAATTGCGGCCAACACCCGACCCCAGTTCGGGTCGGAACCGAATAGTGCCGTCTTAACAAGACTGTCGCGCGCAACCACGCGCGCTCCAATCAGTGCTTCGCTTTCACTCGTCGCACCGCTGACGGTGACGGTGACACGCTTTGTTACGCCTTCCGCGTCAGCCATGAGCTGGTCTGCGAGGTCGTCGCAAATGGCGGCTACGGCAGCATTGAGTTCACGTTGCGACGGTGAAACACCCGAGGCCCCCGAGGACAGAAGTAGCACCGTGTCATTAGTAGACGTCGCGCCATCCACATCGAGGCGATCGAAACTGTATTTGGTGGCCTGGCGCAAAGCTGTGTCGAGTTGTTCCGCAGTGGCAACCGCATCGGTCGTCACGACGCACAGCATTGTGGCAAGTGACGGTGCGAGCATGCCAGCGCCCTTTGCCATTCCGCCGACGCTCCATCCGTCACCGTGGGTGCAGGCTGCCTGCTTCGGTACGGAATCGGTTGTCATGATCGCTTGTGCCGCAGATGATCCCGCCTCAATGTTGTCACTGAGTTCGCTTGCAGCGGTGCGCACTCCGGCGAGCACCTTCGGCATTGGGAGGAAATCGCCGATCAACCCGGTCGAACACACAGCAATTTCCACCGCGCCTGTGGGTGTCCCCAGGTCTGTGAGTGCCGCAGCTACCTCTTCTGCCGTGTGATGAGTATCAGCAAACCCTTGCGGGCCCGTGCAGGCGTTCGCGCCACCCGAGTTCAGAACGACGGCGCGTAGCTCGCGTGATGCCATCACTTGCTGGGACCACAACACCGGTGCTGCTTTGACCTTGTTTGTGGTGAAAACCGCGGCTGCTGGGCGCTCGGTTCCGTTGTTGACGACGAGCGCAAGGTCTTTGTTCCCTGAGGCCTTGATTCCTGCAGCAATACCTGTTGCCGCGAACCCTCGAGCTGCTGTGATGCCTTTGTCCCGCTGGATGTCCAATGTGGCCGTAGCTATGGGCGACTGGGGAGTATCGGTGCTCATGGGGCAACTCCAATGGTTGTGAGACCTGCAGTCTCGGGGAGTCCAAGCGCAATGTTCATGGACTGAACAGCACCGCCGGCTGTTCCTTTAGTGAGGTTATCGATCGCAGACACAACAACGAGCTTCTTTGCAGTTTCGTCGACGTGCACGCTGAGGTGGACCGCATTTGAGCCAACGACAGCACTGGTTTGTGGAATCTGGCCAACCGGAAGGAGGTGCACGAACGGCTCGTCGCCGTATGCAGCTTCGTACACTTCGCGCGCCTGCGCCTCAGTCACGGAGGTAGGTGCAACACACGTTGCAAGGATGCCCCGGGCCATAGGTGCAAGCACCGGCGTGAACGATACCGTGACAGCCTCGTCGGTCAGCGCCTGAAGATTTTGGGTGATCTCTGGGTTGTGTCGGTGCGCACCGCCTACACCGTAGGCACGCGCAGATCCCATGACTTCGGATGCCAACAAGTCTGTGCGTAGGGTCTTCCCCGCACCCGAGGCTCCTGTTACTGCAACGATGGTGATCTGCGGTTCAACGATGCCCGCGGCCACTGCTGGCGCCATCGCGAGAGAGGTGGCTGTTGGATAGCAGCCGGGAACGGCGATGCGCCTTGCCCCGGTGAGTGTTTGACGTGCGCCGGGAAGTTCCGGCATTCCGTAAGGCCATGTCCCGGCGTGCGGTGATCCGTAGAACTTTTCCCAGTCTGCAGCGTTTGTGAGCCGGAAGTCCGCTCCACAGTCAATGATGAGCGTCGAGTCTGGCAACGCCTCGGCTATTGCCGCGGAATACCCGTGTGGAAGTCCAAGAAATACGACGTCATGCTGCGCGAGGATTTCTGGTGAAGACTCTTCGATCACGCGGTCAGCGAGCGGAAGTAGGTTCGGGTGATGCTGCCCAAGTCGTGTGCCTGCACTACCTCCAGCGGTAAGGGCACCAATTTCTAGGGAACCATCAACCACGCCTGGGTGGCTTAGGAGAAGTCGTAGAACTTCTCCGCCCGCGTAGCCACTTGCACCTGCTACAGCAATCCTCAACGTCATACGTTTGATTATGCACTCATGTGGAAACTCATACAAACTTTATTTCCGCATGATCCCTTTGATCTGCTCAAGCCGCTCTCGCGCCAACCTCGCCCGCGTCTCCCACTGCTGCTCCAGTGACCGATCCTCCGCCTGATGCACCACAGTCTCCGAAGCGCCAATCGCCACAGCAAAACGAGCAGCAATCCGGTCACGAACCGCGGCGAACGTCGGGATGCCTTCCTTCGTCCAGCCTGCATCCTCATCAGCCACATCGCGACCACTAGGCGCACCTAACGCAGGCACTTCCCCCACTGGAACATCGCTAAAGTCGCGAGACGCCACCGTACCGCCCGCAGCAGAAACACTGACATTGGCGAGTTCCGGATCGTCACTCGACAAAGGACCCGCGATTGCCGACAGTTGCGCAACCTGATGCAAAGGATGCAGCTTCGGACGGTTAGCCGACGCTGCGATAACAAACTCGCACAAATCGGCATCACTCATCGACGCCACCGCCGCACTAAGTTCTTCCCGACTCAGCCCAACGGCACTGCCGTCGCCGCTCCCCTGGCCTTGCGCACCTGTCGATGTGTCACTTGACATGCCCGAAACCTCCCGTTGAACGTCCAACTCTCAGGATACGTCCACGACGATCACGGTGCCTCGCGATTCGCTGCGCTAGCTGCAGACTTCCTACCGCAGGTGCGCCCCAAGGTCCTGATGGGCACGGTCAACAGCCGCATCCCGTGCAGCCGTGGCTTCGTCCTCAGTCAACGTGCGATCCGACGCCCGGAACCGCAAGGAGTACGCCAAAGACTTTTTCCCTTCGCCCAATTGGGTGCCCGAGAAAACATCGAATAGACGGATCTCTTCAAGGAGCGACCCGGCACCTGCCCGCAAAGAGTTCTCAACGTCAGCCGCCGGGACTGAATCGTCCACAACCACCGCCACGTCCTGGTGCACCGCCGGGAAAACAGACAACTCCGGCGCAGGCAGATTCTCTACGATAGGCAAGCCATCAAGTTCCATTTCGACGGCACACGCACGCGGCGGCAAATGCATCGCCTCAACAACAGCAGGATGCAACTCCCCTGCATGCCCAACAACCACACCATCGACGACTAGCTCAGCGCACCTGCCCGGATGCCACGGCAACAAATTCCCGGCATGCCTCTGCAACACCACACCCGCAGCATCGGCAATTGCTTCTGCAGCAGCAAACGCATCACTTGCCTCGGCTACTCGCCCCCGCCCCCAGGGCCCGGTCGGTTCCCGCAGACCCGTCAAGATCACGCCCACCCGGACAGGTTGGTCCGGCAGTGAACCAAAAAGTTCCTCAAGCTGCTCATCAGATGGGCGCCGGTCGACAGGCAACATCGGCACCGGTCGAGTGTTGTCCTGCGGAAGCACTACCTGCCCTATTGCATACAGGGCCAGATCGCGTTGACCACGTGACACATTCCGCGCTACCACGTCCAACAATCCAGGCAACAGTGTCGTCGCCAAGCTTGCACGCTCGCTATCGAGTGGATTCAAAACCCGAACCGTTTTGCGCCGGGCATCCGTGTCGTCGAGTCCCCACTGATCAAACACACCAGGTGAAATAAAGGGCGACGGTTGTACCTCAACACACCCGTGATGTGCCAACGCTTTGCTCACCGATCGTCGACGGAGTTGCAGCGCCGTTAAACCGCGACCGGCCGGAGCCGCCGGAAGGACCGACGGGATTACGTCGAGTCCTTCCAGGCGCAAAACTTCCTCGACCAGGTCCGCCGGCACGCCAAGGTCAGGGCGCCAACTCGGCGGAGTCACGACAAGGAACTGTTCGCCGTCCTCGTCTTCCTCGAGTACTGAAGCGCCAATTTGTTCCAGACGAAAGCGCGCTGCCCCAGCCTCATACGTCACCCCTGCAATGCGGTCCGGGAGATCTACCGGCATCTTGATTGCGGCTCGTTCCGGGACCATACCGACATCGGTCAACTCAGACTCGACTACACCACCAGTAATCTCAGCAAGCAATTCTGCGGCGCGATCCAAAGCCGCAACGGTCAACGCCGGGTCGACTGCTCGTTCAAAACGGCGGCTCGACTCACTCGACAACTTGTGACGCCGAGACGTGCGGAAAACCAGCAGCGGGTTCCAACACGCCGCCTCGAGGAGCACCTCCGTGGTCGCGTCACCGACCTCGGTGCTAGCCCCACCCATCACACCGGCAAGCGACAACGGGCCACTGTCGTCAGCGATGACAACGTCCTCAGGGTCTAGCTCCCTCGTCACATCATCGAGGGTGACCAGCTTCTCGCCGCGCTTCGCACGTCGCACCACCAGGTCACCGGACACCTTGCTGGCATCAAAAGCGTGCATCGGCTGCCCTAATTCGAGCAGGACGTAATTGGTCACATCGACAGCCGGCGAGATTGGACGGATGCCTGACAGGAGGAGACGGCGCTGCATCCACCAAGGTGTAACTGCCTGCGTATCAACCCCTGTGACGCGGCGCAATGCGAACCGCTGCGCTCCCGCATCCGGTTCCACGCTCACACCCCACGTCGGACGCTCCACACCATGTACTGGAACGTGCGCCGGATCAGCGAACAGTAAACCGAACCCGCAGCACAACTCACGTGTGAGGCCTCGAACTGACAGGCAGTACCCGCGGTCAGGCGTAACAGCAAGTTCGATCACGCTGTCTGACAGCCCAAGAACCTTATGCGCATCATCACCGGGGGCTGCCGTACCAACAGGCAGCACCAGAATTCCCGCGTGGTCACGACCGAGACCGAGTTCTTTCGCGGAACAGATCATTCCGTCTGAGGTGCGCCCATACGTTTTCCTTGTCGCAATCGCAAAGTCCCCAGGCAGCACAGCTCCGGGCAGCGCTACGACGACGAGGTCACCCACAGAGAAGTTCTGCGCACCACACACGATGTCGCGTGGCGCATCTTCACCCGTGTCCACGGTGCAAAACCGGATAGGTTTCTTGAACTCAGTGAGTTCCTCAATCGTGCTGACGCGCGCGACAACGAGCGGCCCCGTCACTGGACCCGGCTGAACCACTTCTTCAACTTCGAGACCAACATTCACGAAACCCGCGTCCAACTCTGCAGGGGTCACCTCCCAACCGGGGTTGGCGCGTTGAATGATTTCTGTCAGCCAGGATTGTGCAACTCGCACGGGTGCTCGCTTCCTCGGGTCAAAGAAGATTCAAGATGTCAGGAAAAACTAAGGTCACTTTCAATGCCGAAAACTAGCCCTGCACGCCAAACGGCATCGTAAACCGAATGTCGCCTTCGACGATGTCGCGCATATCTGGGATCCCATTGCGGAACTGCAAGGTACGTTCGAGCCCCATCCCGAAGGCGAAGCCCGAGTAAACCTCAGGATCTATTCCGCTCGCACGCAGTACGTTCGGATGAACCATGCCGCATCCGCCCCACTCGACCCAGCCTGCACCACCCTTTTTGCGGTCAAACCACACGTCCACCTCGGCGGACGGTTCAGTGAAGGGAAAGTAGTTGGCGCGCATGCGAGTCTTTGCCTCAGGCCCGAACAATGCCCGCGCAAGCGCATCGAGCGTGCCTTTGAGGTTTGCCATTGTTAGTCCACGGTCCACAGCGAGGCCTTCGACCTGAGAGAACACCGGGGTATGCGTCGCGTCCAGTTCGTCCGTACGAAAAGTGCGCCCCGGGCAGACAACGTAAATGGGAACGTCGCGCGTCAACATGCTTCGCACCTGCACCGGCGACGTATGAGTGCGCAACACCTGACGCGATCCTTCAGGAGCGATATGGAAGGTGTCTTGCATCGTCCGTGCTGGGTGATCTGGCAAGAAGTTCAGGGCATCGAAGTTTGCGTGCTCAGTCTCGACTTCAGGTCCCTCAGCGACCTCCCAGCCCATCGCCACAAAAACGTCCGCGATCTGTTCCGCGATGACGGTGATGGGATGGCGGGCACCGCGTGGAGACCGATCCGCAGGAAGTGTGACGTCAATCGTCTCCGCCACCAGAACAGCGGCATCGCGCTCGGCGTGGAGCACCGCGCTGCGTTCGTCGAATGCCTGCTGCGCCTGCCCGCGGTAGACGTTCACGCGCTTTCCAGCGTCGGCTCGTTCGGTCTTCGGCAATGCACCCAGCGCGCGTCGCGCGAGCGCGATCGGTGAACGATCACCCAGATGATGGGTCTTGGCGACGGCGAGGTCGTCCAGATCAACTGCTGCGGCAAACGCGGACACCGCACCGGCTACAGCTTCGGCGAGGGTTTCCTCACTGAGCATGTGCTGCGGGTCGCCATCGCCGACCCCAGGTGCGTTGTGCTGAGCCTTGTTCTCCGCCACGATCAGCTTCACTCCTCGCTCGATGTACCTGCGATGCATTTATGCCTTGCTGATGTTATGCGACGCCGCCCTATTTCACACATACAGCTCACACGGTGCCGCTACCGTGGGAGTTAAGTCCGCGCACAACCCTGGCACTCTCGTACAGACACAGCGCCGCAGCGGTGGCGAGGTTTAAGCTTTCCGCTCGACCAAAAATCGGGATGTTCACCGAGGTGTTCGCGGATTCGATGACATCATCGTGAAGCCCGTGCGCTTCGTTGCCGAACAGCCAAGCCACTCGAGGTTTGTCATTGATGGCCTCGTGCAGGTTGACCAACGAATGCTCACCTCGTGCCGACGTAGCACACGTCCAAAAGCCTGCATCAGCTAATTCTGCTAACAGGTCTGTCGTGCTTCTGTGGCGCACGACAGGCAGGTGAAAGAAGCTGCCCGCCGACGCACGAATAGCTTTGCCGTTCGTGGGATCGACCGAATCTCCAGCCAACACAACGGCACCAGCGCCAGCTGCGTCAGCGACACGCATGATGGCGCCCGCGTTCCCCGGCTCATTGACGTCCACTAGGACAGCAACAATCGCACGGTCAGGGAGTTCAGCTAAGACCGTGCGCAATTCAAGTTCGCTGTTGCTGCATACCGCAACTATGCCCTGCGGTGTCACGGTCTCGGACATTCCCTTGACCGCACGTGCCGAGACGCAATACACCGGAACGGAATCCGGAAGTGCATCTATCACTTCAGGATTTCGCGCCAACGCTTCCTGCGTCACGAACACTTCCTCGACTAGCCCAGTCGGAGTGGCGGCGACAATTGCGTTGATTCCTTCAGCAAGAAACCGGCCGACGCTTCGCCGTTCCGATGCCTTAGTCAGCTTCAACGCAGACACGACCCGCGGATTCCGATCTGACATCGGAACCACGGGTCGTGTGGGCGAATCACCAATCACGCTCAGGCTGCATCCTCAGCAGGCGCGTTGACATCTGTGGGAAGCGCTGCCTTTGCGGTTGCCACTAGCGCGGCAAATGCCTCGGGATCTGACACTGCAATCTCAGCGAGGATCTTGCGGTCAACTTCCACTCCGGCGAGCTTAAGGCCCTGCACGAAGCGGTTGTAGGTGATGTCGTTCATCCGAGCTGCAGCGTTGATACGCGTGATCCACAGCTTGCGGAAGTCACCCTTGCGGGCGCGACGGTCCCGGTAGGAGTACGTCATCGAGTGGAGCATCTGCTCCTTGGCCTTGCGGTACAGGCGTGACCGCTGTCCGCGGTAGCCCTTTGCACCTTCAAGAATCGTCCGGCGCTTTTTGTGAGCGTTAACCGCTCTTTTCACGCGTGCCACTGTGGTAGTCCTGTCACAAGTTGGGGGTCAGATACAGACCCTGCTGGTCAAAAATTTTCGTGCGTGCCAAATCGGGATTCACATCCCGGGCCATGTCAGAGGCCGAGCATCCGCTTCATGCGCGGGACATCAGCCTTAGCGACCTCGGTTGTACCCTCAAGACGACGGGTGCGGTCGCTCGACTTGTGCACGAGTAGGTGGCGACGGTTTGCTTGCTCACGAAGGAGTTTGCCGCTACCCGTTACCTTGAAGCGCTTCTTGGCACCACTGTGGGTCTTGTTCTTAGGCATGGGGTCCTCAGTTCTAGTTGTTGTTCAACGAAAGCGTGCAGTTTTCTTGCAACTTCTCTCGCTGCCTCTCGTGTGCGGTCAATCCACTTCCATTGAGGAAGCAGACCTGAACCACGCTGGCTTGTCCAAGTTCAAACGCCGACGCCTAGCACGAGGGCCAGGGGTGTCACCGATTGGTTTGTTCAGCCCGCTTGCGGCGCTTCAGTTTCACTAGCCGGTTCGCTCGCAGCTGCACTATCGCGTTCTGCGCGAGTTGGCGTCTGTTGTGCCTTGACACGTGTTTTCTGTCCACGGTGCGGAGCGAGCACCATGGTCATGTTTCGACCGTCCTGGCGGGCGTTGGTCTCGATGAACCCGAGTTCAGCAACATCAGAGGCCAGTCGTTGAAGCAGGCGGAAGCCGAGTTCAGGGCGTGATTGCTCACGTCCACGGAACATGATGGTGACCTTGACCTTGTTTCCTGAGTCTAGGAAGCGTTCGACATTTCGCTTCTTGGTCTCGTAGTCATGGTCGTCAATCTTGGGCCGAAGCTTCTGTTCTTTGATGACCGTCTGCTGCTGGTTGCGGCGAGATTCACGAGCCTTCTGCGCTGCCTCGTATTTGAACTTGCCGTAATCCATGATCTTGCACACTGGAGGGCGTGCCTCAGGGGCAACTTCGACGAGGTCCATGTCAGCGTCGATCGCAAGGCGCAGAGCATCCTCAATCCGCACGATTCCTACCTGTTCCCCGTTGGGGCCTACGAGGCGAACCTCGGGAACGCGGATGCGGTCATTGATGCGGGTCTCGGTGCTGATGGGGCCTCCTAGGTCAAAGTTCTACTGCGTGACCAGTGCATCCCGACACACCTCAACAAGAAAAACCCCGCCGCAGAAATTCTGCGTGGGGCCCATTGTCGACCGGTTAAGCGCACTACGCGGTAGCGCACCACTCAGCCTTGCAGCTGAACTTCCACAGACTTGCGCTGCGGAACTAACCGGACCACTACAACCGTTGAGGCGTTAGCCTCAGATAGCGCAGTGGTGGGAGCTGGGCTCCACTTGGTGCCCCCAATCGGTTCGGGGGCAGTCGCGTATGACATCGTACCAGGCATGGCAGATGATTCATACCAGACGGCTAGCCCAAGTAGCGATGCCCCACTCGACGACGGCAAAGTGCACCGCGTCAATACCACCAATCAATCAATCGACGACGAATCCGCACTCCCCATTCGTGAACTTGCTGAGATACCAGCGATCGAGGTTATCTCGCGGGCAGCAGTCATGTTGATGAGTTCAGCGGCCGAGAAGCTCGGACTATCCGAAGCAGATCCGATGAGCAGCGCCCACCTTGATCTTGATGAAGCCCGCCGCATCATCACTGCACTCGCCGGCCTCATTACAGCATCTGGAGAGTTCCTCGGACCCCACGCTGGCCCGCTTAAGGACGGCCTACAAGCTTTGCAGAGGGCATTTCGCGAGAACTCCGCCTATCCTGACGAGCCAGGCCAAGGACCTGGCGAGAAATACACAGGCCCCGTCTACTAGGGAGCACTGCTAAGTAGACGGCAGTTTCAGCTCGCAGTTCCAGCTAGTTCTTCGCTGACGTTGAGCTGAAGATCACCACCCTGGCGTCTTTCTGCGGCATGATCGAGTGCCTGTCGCAGAAAGACGGCGGTGTGGCTGTGCTCCACAGCTGCCACTTCTTCAGGTGTGCCTTCGGCTACAACGGTGCCGCCGCCCGATCCGCCCTCGGGACCCATATCGATGATCCAGTCCGCCGTCTTGATGACGTCGAGATTGTGTTCGATCACGATGACCGTATTGCCCTTGTCGACCAGTCCGTTGATGACCTTAAGTAGTTTACGGATGTCTTCGAAATGCAGACCTGTGGTCGGCTCATCGAGGACATAGATCGTTCGACCTGTGGACCGCTTCTGTAACTCAGCAGCGAGCTTTACACGTTGCGCTTCACCACCCGATAGCGTGGGCGCTGACTGCCCGAGCCGGACATACCCCAAACCGACTTCCACCAAAGTCTTGAGATACCGATGAATTGACGTTATCGGCTCAAAAAACTCGGCTGCTTCTTCGATTGGCATATCGAGCACTTCGGCAATGTTTTTACCTTTGTAATGGACTTCGAGTGTTTCTCGGTTGTACCGCGCCCCGTGGCACACCTCGCACGGAACATAAACATCGGGCAAGAAGTTCATTTCAATCTTGATAGTGCCGTCGCCTGTGCACGCTTCACACCGTCCGCCCTTGACGTTGAACGAAAATCGTCCGGGTTGGTAACCACGAACCTTCGCTTCAGTTGTCGCTGCGAACAAGGTACGAATCTTGTCGAAAACACCCGTATACGTGGCCGGGTTTGATCTCGGTGTGCGGCCAATAGGCGACTGATCCACCTGCACTAACTTGTCGAGATGATCAATTCCGTTGATTCGCAGGTGCCGACCAGGAACAGACCGGGCACCATTGAGCTTATTCGCTAATGCTTTGGCGAGAATTTCGTTTACTAGAGTGGACTTGCCGGACCCGGACACTCCTGTCACCGCGATCAAAGCGCCCAGCGGGAAACTCACGCTGATGCCCTTGAGGTTGTGCTCCTTCGCCCCGACGACAGCGATTTGCCGCTTGACGTCAATCGGTCGGCGCACCATCGGTGTTTCGATGAAGGACCTACCAGCTAGGTACGCTCCCGTTATCGAGGCCTCATTAGTCAGAAGGTCACCGAAAGGACCACTGTGCACGACATGACCACCGTGCTCCCCCGCACGCGGGCCAATGTCGACAACCCAATCAGAAGCCCTGATCGTGTCCTCATCGTGCTCGACAACAATCAGGGTGTTTCCAAGATCTCGCAAGCGCGTGAGCGTACCGATGAGACGGTGATTGTCACGCTGATGAAGTCCGATAGACGGCTCATCGAGCACGTACAGGACGCCAACTAGCCCGGCCCCGATCTGGGTAGCGAGACGAATGCGTTGAGCTTCACCGCCGGAGAGAGTTCCTGCCGCGCGATCGAGCGACAAGTAATCAAGGCCCACGTCGAGCAGGAATCCAAGACGTGCCTGGATCTCTTTAAGGACCCGCCCAGCAATTGCTGCTTCGCGCGCACCCAACTGCAAATCCGTCAAGAATTTTGCGCACTCCGCGATGGACAACTCGCACACCTCGGCGATGGACCGAGCGGCATTGTCACCACCGATGATCCGTACCGACAGGATCTCAGGCTTCAACCGTGTGCCGTTACACGCCGGGCACGGGGTATCGCGCATGAACCCTTCGTATCGATCCTTCATTTGATCGGATTCAGTTTGATCAAGCCGTCGCTTCAGGAACGGCATGACCCCTTCAAATTCTGCGTAATAGGACCGCTTTCGCCCGTACCTATTTGTGTATGTCACATGTACCTGCTGCGAAGAACCTTCCAGGACAGCCTTACGCGCCTTTTGCGGAAGCTTCTCCCACGGAGTATCGAGCGAAAATCCCGCCCCGTCTGCCAAACCCTGCAGAAGGCGCTGGAAGTACTCCGCAGTCTGCCCGCTCGACCACGGTGCGATTGCGCCCTCGGCCAAGGACTTCTCAGGGTCGGGCACTACTAGTTCCGGGTCTACTTCCTTGCGGATTCCAAGCCCGTGGCATTCAGGGCACGCGCCGTAGGGCGAGTTAAATGAGAACGATCGCGGTTCAAGATCATCAATAGCCAGCGCATGACCGTTGGGGCACGCGAGATTCTCGGAGAATCGGCGTTCACGTTCTGGGGAGTCCTCAGGTACATCAACGAAATCAAGAACGACAATACCGTCCGCCAATCGCAGCGCTGTTTCGACGGAATCGGTGAGACGCTGCTTCGCATTTGGTTTGACCACTAGGCGGTCAACGATGACATCAATGTCATGTTTTTCTTGCTTCTTTAGAGTTGGCGGCGACGCAATATTATGGACAGCACCATCGACGCGAACGCGTGAGAATCCTTGCGAACTTAGTTGGGCAAAAAGGTCAACAAATTCACCCTTCCTGGTTCTCACCACCGGAGCCAATACTTGAAACCGGGTTCCAGCCTCCATTTCAAGCACCTGATCCACAATTTGCTGCGGCGTTTGTTTGGAGATCTTTTCGTCGCACACAGGGCAATGGGGGGTCCCGGCGCGGGCGTACAGCAAACGCAAATAGTCGTACACCTCAGTTATGGTGCCGACGGTTGACCGCGGGTTGCGGTTCGTGGACTTCTGGTCAATTGACACCGCAGGGGACAAACCTTCGATGAAGTCCACGTCAGGCTTGTCCATCTGCCCCAAGAACTGCCGGGCATACGCGGACAGCGATTCAACGTAACGCCGCTGCCCCTCCGCAAAGATCGTGTCGAAGGCCAAGCTTGATTTGCCGGACCCAGACAGGCCGGTAAACACTATGAGGCTGTCACGCGGTAGGTCGACGTCCACTCCCCGAAGGTTGTGCTCTCGCGCCCCGCGCACAATCAACCGATCCGCCACAGCTTTCCTTCCGCCAACATTTTGTGATCACACGCCCCCACAACACACGCGCATTAACACAACTTTTCAGCACGCCGGTATAGACGAACTACATGCTACGTGCGATACCTGACAAGTTTCCGTTTCCTCAGTTCACACCGCATATTGCATCGGTGAGTTGAGCCGGTACCGTTGTTGTCATGTCAGCCGAAAGCTCGAAAAGCGACCACACCAGGGGCCCCAATCATGTCGTTGTAACCGACGACTACACAGGCGAACCCACCGTCGGCGGACCGGCCCAGAAACGCACCACTCGCGCCGCGGACATCTACAAACTTGCCGTTGGTCCGATGAACAACAACGTATACCTTGTTGTATGCCGCGTGACAGGTCAAGCACTACTCATTGATGCTGCGAACGAGGCTGATCGAATTCTTAACCTGGTCAGCAATCACGCCCCCAATCTGTCCCTCATCGTTACCACCCATAGGCACCGCGACCACTGGCAAGCACTCGAATCAGTCGCCGCTGCCACCGGCGTCCGCACCGCAGCACACGAAATAGACGCCCCGGCCTTACCCGTCGCACCAGATCGAGCACTGTCAGATGGCGATGTCATCTCCATTGGCGAATTGGTTTTCACTGTCCATCACTTGCGCGGTCACACGCCTGGGTCAATCGCATTGACGCTCGACACTGGCGACCAAATGCACCTTTTCACCGCTGACAACTTGTTCCCCGGAGGATTAGGAAAGACCGCAAACTCACACGACTTCTCGACCCTGTACGACGATGTCACCACCAAACTGTTTGCCCAGTATCCCGACAGCGCCCATGTCTATCCCGGCCACGGCGCGGACACAACCATAGGCGCACAACGCCCACAACTCGGAGACTGGCGTGAACGTGGGTGGTAGGCGCAACAAACAAAATTGCAATTCTGAGAAAATGCTTAATCTCTTTGCCTGATATGTCATGAATAGTCAGATTTCTATCAAATGGCCTGAATATTTTGTTTTACGTGCGTCTAATGTGGGTATCAGCAATCATGATCACCTTGCCCACGAGGTCGGGGCGAACAGGTGACACGTTCATCACACAGGGAAAGGTCAACAATGATTCTTCGGAGAATTGCGCGCCCCATGCTTGCCGGAGTGTTCGTCGCTACCGGCATTAGCACGCTCCGCAATCCCAACGAGGTTGCAGACCGGGCGGCGCCCTTCATCGAGTACGCGCACGGCTCACTTCCCGCTGAGGCCACCCGAAACCTTCCGCAAGACCCGGTGACCATCACTCGCATCAACGCGGCAGTCCAGATCGGCGCTGGCGCCCTTCTCGCCTCAGGTCGCGCACCTCGACTCGCTTCCGGAGTATTGGCGGGGAGCTTGATACCGAGCACCATCGTTCAGCACCCATTTTGGGCAGAAACCGACGCGGCAGCCCGCGCTCAGCAGCGGGCGCATTTCCTCAAGAATGTTGGGCTCCTGGGCGGACTACTCATCGCTGCTGCCGACACTGAAGGCAAACCATCGCTGGGGTGGCGGGCACGACGCGCCGCAAGCCGAGCCAGCGACACTGTCTCAGCTGCGCTTCCGTTCGCCGGTGCAGCAGCAGCCGCATCCGGCGCAACCACCAAGGACAAGTTGGCCGACAGCTGGAGCACTGTGGCTGAACGCACAAAAGAAGCGGCCGACGAAGCCGCAGATGTCAGTTCCGACTGGTTTGATGCGGCAGCGAAGCGCACCTCCAAATGGTACGAAACCGCAGCAAACCGGACCCACGACTTGTACGAGACAGCCTCGGAACGATTCCCCGAAATCTACGAAACTGCTGCAGACCGTACGGCGGATCTCTACCACACGGCGGCAAAGCAAGGCAGCAAAGTTGCCCATACCGCTGCGAACAGGTCGTCCGAAGTCGCCGCACGCACAGCGGACCTCGCTAAAGAAAACGCCGCAGAACTTAGGGCACGCGTCAAGAATCGCTGACCTTTCCTCGGCGAAATCTCACCGCCAAGGTGCGCCAAAACAGTAAAAAGTAGCAACGTATCACTTGTGAGATAAGGTGGTGGGCTCAGCATCTGCTGGGCCCATTCCACTTCCAGAGGTGAGAACCAGGAGCCACGGCATTGCCGCGACTTCCAATCCGCACTCGGAAAAGTGGACTATGCGAAGCTAAAGGAGACTGGGTGGATCAGCACGAAATCGATCGCGAACAGCAGTACGTCTCGATGTTGTACGGTCGATTGGACACCCTCAGCACCACCACGCGTCAACGCTTGCGTGATGTTCTACGCGACAAGGAAGAGAACCCCCAAGAGCTTTTTGAACGCGAGTCCTATAACGCGCTGTACACAGAAAGACTTGCGAAATACATAGCTGCGGAGAACGGGCTTTGCTTCGGTCGGATCGACACACTCGAAGGCGACGCACTCTACATCGGTCGTTTAGGAATCTGGGATGACGACAGCGACCTAGATCCCCTACTGCTGGACTGGCGGGCACGTCTCGCTCGACCGTTTTATCTCGCGACACCGGCATCTCCCGACGGGGTCGCGCGCCGACGCCACATTCGCACGCGGGGCAGAACCGTGCGTGCACTCAACGACGAATACCTCGACCCCGATGCTGTCAAACACTTCAATCTCGCCGAGTCCGACATAGAGGCCAGTATCGGCGGTGTTGCTGGCGAAGAAGCGTTGCTTGAAGCGATCAGTGCCGCACGGACAGGGCACATGACGGACATTGTTTCGACAATTCAGAGCGAACAGGACGGAATCATTCGTTCTGAGCACAAAGGTGTACTTGTTGTTCAGGGCGGTCCGGGTACAGGAAAAACTGCCGTAGCCCTCCACCGCGCAGCTTTCCTTCTGTACACCTTCCGTGAGCAGCTTGAGCGGTCCGGCGTCCTCATCATTGGACCGAACGAAACCTTCCTGGACTACATCAGTCACGTTCTACCGTCGCTTGGTGAAACCGGGGTTGTGCTTTCGACGATTGGCGATTTGTACCCTGGGGTGAACTCCCACACTCACGACTCGCATTCCACTGCCGTCGTGAAGGGTTCGCTCGACATGGTTGCAGTACTCAAAGAAGCTGTTCGCGAATGGCAAACGCTCCCTGAAGAACCCCTGAAAGTGTCATTCGACACCTACACGCTCCAGGTTGACAAGAAGTTGGCTTTGCGAGCTCGCGGTCGTGCTCGATCATCACGTCGGCCACACAACAAAGCCCGTCCGATTTTCATCAGCACCTGCGTAGATTTGCTGGTCGAGCAATACCGAGAAGCTGTTAGTTCGGGAATCAGAGGCGGGGATTCCCTACTCAACCCAGACGATGTTTCGGATATCCGTGACGAACTTGCGGCCGACCCTGAGGTACTGGGTGTCCTCGAAACGCTGTGGCCCATCCTGACACCACAGTATGTACTCACTGAGTTGTTCGCCGATTCCGGACGGCTCCTTCCTGCGGCGGGGCAATTAACCCCGGAACAACGAGCAGCGCTGGAACGCCCACGCAGTGCGCCCTTCAGCGACAGTGATGCCCCTTTGCTCGACGAACTTGCCGAACTCATCGGAATCGAGAACGACGGCGACGACGAGGAAGCACAGCGGCAGTGGGAAGCAAAAATCGCCGAGGCCCAGGAGGCTTTGGACATTCTCACGGGATCGGCTCCACAGGATCTTGAAGATGATCTCGATCCCGAAATCTTGATGGCGTACGACCTAATTGATGCCGAGACCCTCGCAGCTCGACAGGAACATCGCCAATATCGCACCACGGCAGAACGTGCCGCTGCTGACCGGCAATGGACCTACGGCCACGCCATCATCGACGAAGCTCAAGAACTCTCCGATATGGCATGGCGGATGTTGATGCGCCGGGTACCGAATCGGTGGATGACCATCGTTGGTGACCCAGCACAAACGGGCAGCGCTGCCGGATCAGGTTCGTGGAAGCGAGCGCTTGAACCCTATGTGGCGCAGCGGTGGAAGCTGCACGAACTCACCGTCAACTACCGCACCCCCGCCGAGATCATGGCGATAGCGAAAGACGTGTTGCACAGTATCGACGAGGATGCTTCAGCGCCACGGTCGATCCGCGAGTCTGGGTATGTGCCGTTCGCGCAGAGATTTGATCAAGCGCGGCTCGTTGACGGCGTCAACGAACTTGTTGCCGCATGGTTGGCCGAGCGGGAAAGCGGCGGCACGATCGCAGTGTTGGTCCCTGCTTCGTTGTGCGCAAGCCTGTCGATCCACTTTGCCGATAATGCACAAGTTTCCGTACTCGAAATTGTGGACGCAAAAGGGCTTGAGTTTGACGATGTGATCTTGGTTGAACCGGCTGAGATCGTCGCCGAGTCGCCGCGCGGAATGAGTGATGTCTATGTTGCAATCACTCGAGCAACTCAGCGACTTGCGGTTCTGCACTGCGCAGACCTACCGGTAGGGTTCGAATCCATAACAAACAAGCACTGATAGCGCGCCTGTCCTTACATAATGCGTTGCCCGGCACCATTCGGGCTGCACACTTTGTGTGAGCAATTCAAAAGGAACGGATGCACGCATCATGATGAGATTGGGTCGATGCAGGTCGGTGCCCACCGCCCGACGTGTGGTGTCACTGTGCGCTATGACGGTATGTGTTGCCGCCGTAGTAGCGTGCGGCGGGTCGACTGGTGACGGCACTGACGGTCCCGAATCAGCAGCCGACGCCGCTTCGGCCCCCACAACTAGCGATGCCTCGCCCCAGGCTGAAGGCGATGCCCTTGCGGAATCGGTGACCGAACAAGAAGACGCGTACATAGCAGGATTGTCCCAATACGGGGTTGCGATGCAGTCGCGCGAAACCGCAGTCCAGCTTGGGCGTGGAATCTGTTCGCGAATCGAAGCGGGCACCGACGAGTCGGATATCCTCCGCAACCTTGAAACTGTGACTGCTTTTCTGTCACGCCAGCCAGGTGCTCAACTCGACAGCGCAGAGGTTGCCCAGCGGTTTGTTGATGCCGCGACTGCCGAACTCTGCTGACGCACACCGCATGACTGAACCCCCGCTGTGATTTAGTTTCACAGCGGGGGTTCAGGCGTTTTGATCGAGAAGCCAGCAACCGTCGCGATGGAGCAAACGATGCCGTGGCTCGAAGGTCTTAGCGTGTCGTGTGCACAATCAGTACGTCGCTCGCTGACTTACGTGCAACATCAGACGGCACCGATCCGAGTAGTCGTCCCGTGAGGGTGTTGAGTCCGCGGTTACCCACGACCAACAGGTCTGCGTCAACTTCTTCTACGAGTGCAAGAAGCGAGTCGACTGGTGCGCCAACGACAGCGCGCTCAACGACATTTTTTGCTCCTGCAGCAGATGCACGCTCGCGTGCGGACCGCAGAATCTCATATGTCGGCGCCGCACCAGTGATCTGATAGGCATCTTCTTTCAGAACATCAGCTGCATCGCCGAGTTCCTTGGGGTCTGTTGGGTAGTAGGCACAAGCCAGCACCAGTCGGGCATTTTCGTCGCCAGCGAGTGAGCCCGCCTTCTCGACAGCCTTCAGTGATGACTCAGAACCATCAGTACCCACGACAATGGTGCGGTAGGCGGTCATTCGTTCCTCCCATGATCTTGCCTGTGCTCGGAGTTCACACGCATCCTGTTGCAGAGCGTGTTTCACACACTACTAGCGGAGACATTAGCGGTAATACGGACGTTCATACGTAAGTTTCGGCCGGAATCGTCGAAACTGCCACTAAGTTTGTCACGTTGTTGATCACATACTCCCAAAAAATGTGGTTTCTATGACAACCCAGCCGCGTCCATTCCGCGAAGTTCCTTCTTCAGGTCCGCAATCTCATCGCGAAGCCTTGCAGCCAATTCGAAGTGGAGATCACGCGCCGCAGACACCATTTGGTCGGTTAGTTGGGAGATAAGGTCGGCCAGTTCCGCGCGCGGCATTGACGCCACATCGTGCCCGTCACGCACACCTGATGAGTGCGCATTACTTGCGTCGGCACTTCCACGCTTTCCTTTGCGCTGCCCTGAGCGAATTCCGGCCTCGGTGTCGTCAGCTTCCTTGTAGACCTGATCAAGGATGTCCGCAATTTTTCTGCGGAGCGGTGCCGGTTCAATTCCGTTTTGAACATTGTATTCAATCTGTTTTGCTCGGCGCCGTTCAGTTTCATCAATAGCGTGCCGCATCGAATCCGTCACCCGATCTGCATACATGTGCACTTCGCCGGAAACATTTCGTGCCGCACGGCCAATGGTTTGAATCAGACTCGTTGAGCTACGGAGGAATCCTTCCTTGTCGGCGTCCAAAATCGCCACCAACGACACCTCGGGCAAGTCCAACCCCTCTCGCAGGAGGTTGATACCGACGAGAACGTCGTAGTCGCCAAGTCGCAATTGTCTAAGAAGCTCAACACGACGCAGTGTGTCGATGTCGGAGTGTAAATACCGAACTTTGATGTCGAGTTCCAAAAGGTAATCTGTGAGATCCTCCGCCATCTTCTTCGTCAGCGTTGTTACCAGAATTCGCTCATCGCGATCCACGCGTGACCGGATCTCATGTACCAGGTCGTCAATTTGCCCTTTAGTTGGTTTAACGACAACGTGTGGGTCAACTAGCCCAGTGGGCCTAATGACCTGCTCAACAAACTCGCCTCCAGTCTTGCCCAATTCGTAACGCCCAGGCGTCGCGGATAGGTATACCGTTTGACCAATGCGTGATGCGAACTCTTCCCAGGTTAAAGGCCGATTATCGAGGGCTGAAGGCAGCCGAAATCCAAAGTCAACGAGGTTCCTCTTTCGCGACATGTCCCCTTCATACATACCGCCAATCTGCGGCACCGTGACGTGCGACTCGTCGATCACCAAAAGGAAATCATCCGGGAAGTAGTCCAGCAGCGTCGCCGGTGGCGTGCCGGATGCCCGGTCATCGATATGCCGAGAATAGTTTTCGATACCAGAACAGAAACCGACCTGGCGAATCATTTCAATGTCGTATGAGGTTCGCATGCGAAGCCGTTGGGCCTCCAAGAGTTTGCCGCGATTTTCCAGATCAGCTAGCCGCTTCTCAAGTTCATCTTCGATCCCCTTAATTGCCTTGTCCATACGATCAGGACCTGCGACATAGTGTGTTGCGGGGAAAATGCGAATCGATTCGACTTGCTCGACAATGTCGCCAGTAAGTGGGTGAATATAGTACAGCGAATCAATTTCATCGCCGAAGAATTCAACCCGAACGGCTAATTCCTCGTAGGCGGGAATGATGTCTAGGGTATCGCCGCGCACGCGGAACGCGCCGCGCGTGAATGCCACATCATTTCTCGTGTATTGAATATCGACTAGCAGGCGCAGAAGTCGATCCCGCGAAACCTCTTCCCCCACCTGCACCTCGATTGACCGATCAAGATACGACTGGGGAGTGCCAAGACCGTAAATGCACGACACCGACGATACGACGATGACGTCACGTCGCGAAAGCAAACTTGAAGTCGCTCGATGGCGAAGGCGTTCGACATCGTCGTTTATAGACGAATCCTTCTCGATATAGGTGTCCGTTTGAGCGATGTACGCTTCCGGTTGGTAGTAGTCGTAGTACGAAACAAAATACTCAACCGCGTTGTGGGGAAACATCTCACGCAACTCGTTAGCCAACTGCGCGGCGAGGGTCTTATTCGGAGCCATTACCAAGGTAGGACGCTGAACGCGCTCAATCAGCCACGCCGTTGTCGCAGACTTACCTGTACCTGTTGCACCCAGAAGGACGATGTCCTTCTCCCCCGCGTGCAAACGCCGTTCAAGCTCAGCAATCGCTTTTGGTTGATCACCAGCAGGGACGTGGTCGCTGACTACGGTGAATTCCCCGGAGGTGCGTTCCACTTCGCTGATTGGTCGGTATTCAGAATGCGCGAGCACATCGGTATCTGGTTGTTCTGTCGCGAACGCCATGACAACCAGAGTAGAGGCGAAGACTGACAGAAACACCTCTGCGGACCGAAAACAGGCTCAAGCATGGCTTACGCCCCCGTTCACACCTAGCGGAAGCCGTGCTGTCCAGTAAAATAGGAACATGGAAGCGCCGACACTTGCTCATGCTCCGAAGCGCGAGACGTTCAATCTCGCCGACTACACAAACACGGACCCGAAAGGGTTCGTGAGACCAGTCGACCACTATCACATCGAGCCGTGGGGCCTCTACATGGGCAGGGAATCCGATCACGAGCAGTTTCACTACCTCGAATCGTGGATCCTTCCGTCGCTGAGTATCAGAGTGTCCGTTTTTCACTTCTATCCAGCTCACGAACGTGATCAGAACTTCTATGTAGATATCGGCCAGTTCACAGCTGGCGAAACGGCGTGGCGTTCTGAAGATCACTACATCGATGTCGTCTTACGCACCGGGCGTGGAGCCCATATTGAAGACATCGACGAACTCTTTGATGCGCACACCGCAGGCTACATTTCCACGGACCGCGCGGAAGCAGCAGTACGCACGTCCGTTGAGGTCATGACGAAGCTAGCGTTATACAAATACTCACTGAGTAGCTGGCTGCAGGACGAAGGCATGGCCATCACCTGGCGATAAGTCAGCTACTTGCTGTGGCGAATCTGGATTTCAAGCGGCCGCGCCGGATCGGCACCACGATGCAGACCGACTTTGGGACTTGCAGGGAATTCCTCCGCGGAAAGTAGTTTGCCGATCTGAAGCATGTCCGCTTCAGTCTCAACGACGATCTCAATGTTGAGCAGATCCACTACCGGCTCACCGGAATCCCGCTTCGGTCCCACAAACTCGATGGACTTCGCTAGTCCCCCGCACAGCACCCACAGCCGGGCAATGACTCGGCGCGCCTGCGCCTCCCACTCAGGGTTGAACTCGACGACGGCCTCGTCTGGCAGCACATCGTTGCCCGTTCGGACATTGTGTTCAAATGGAACGATCCGCGTGTGCCACACGTGCCGAACTTGCTCACGAAGTGCGTCCTGGCTCCCTGTGTTGTCGAGCCAGACATCAGCGGCGGCGCGACGTTGCTCATCGGTGGCTTGCGCCGCGATTCTTGCCCGCGCGTCATCCGGAGACATCCCACGGTGGCTGGTCAATCTGTCGATGCGCTGCTGCTCCTCGGCGTGTACGACCATCACGAGGTTGCACGTGGGTGCAAGGCCGTTCTCGATAAGGAGTGGGATGTCGTGGACCACCACAGCATGCGGCGGGGCAGCGATGATGAGTTCGCTAGTCCTCTGGCCCACTTTGGGGTGCACGATCTGGTTGAGCTGTGTACGTGAGGCGTCGTCGCGAAATGCGACTGCAGCGAGTGCTGGCCTATCAAGAGTGCCGTCTGGAAGTAAGATCTCGTTCCCGAAGGCTTCGACGAGTTCCGTCAGCCCAGGCGTGCCCGGCTCGACGACCTCACGAGCGATTTTGTCGGCATCGATTATGACTGCCCCAAGTCGAGCGAGTTCAGTGGACACTGTCGATTTTCCGGCGCCAATTCCACCGGTGAGGCCTATGCGTAACACGTGAATGAGTGTCGCACTTTGTTGTTGGTTTCGCTATGGAACTCGGTTGATCCAAGACAAGTGCCCCGCACACCTAGGGTGTGCGGGGCACTGTGCCTGTATAGCTACCTACCGATTAGCTGCTGCTACCGGAAAGCTTCTCGCGCAATGCGGCTAGTTGCTCGTCGCTTGCAAGCGTGCCGGCGTTGCCCTCAGGTGTGGTGGCTGCTGGTGCTGCACCTTCAGCTTCGCTTTCACCTTCGGATGAGTAGTTGCTCGGCGCTGCTTCAGCCTGCTCAGCTTCTGCCTTTGCGAACTTCTCCATTTGCACTGTGTGCATCTTGTGGCGACGCTCAGCTTCTGCGTAGCGGCCTTCCCACTCTTCGCGCTGCTTCTCGAATCCTTCGAGCCATTCGTTGGTCTCGGAGTCGAAGCCCTCAGGGAAGATGTAGTTTCCAGCTTCGTCGTAAGAGTCGGCCATGCCGTACTTGGCTGGGTCAAACTCTTCGGTGTATTCCTCGTTGGCCTGCTTCAGGCTGAGAGAGATACGGCGACGCTCGAGGTCGATATCGATGACCTTGACCATTGCATCGTCGTTGACGCCGACGACCTGGTCAGGAACCTCGATGTGACGCTCTGCGAGCTCGGAGATGTGAACGAGACCCTCGATCCCCTCTTCGACGCGCACGAATGCACCGAACGGCACAAGCTTGGTGACCTTACCGGGCACAATCTGGCCGATGGCGTGTGTCCGTGCGAACTGGCGCCAAGGATCTTCTTGGGTGGCCTTGAGCGAGAGTGATACGCGCTCGCGGTCCATGTCGACGTCGAGAACCTCGACGGTAACTTCGTCGCCAACCTGCACAACCTCTGAAGGGTGGTCGATGTGCTTCCAGGAAAGCTCGGACACGTGAACGAGTCCGTCAACGCCACCGAGGTCAACGAAGGCACCGAAGTTGACGATGGAGGATACGTGGCCCTTGCGGACCTGTCCCTTCTGCAACTGGTGCAGGAATTCGCTGCGAACCTCAGACTGTGTCTGCTCAAGCCACGCGCGGCGTGACAGAACGACATTGTTGCGGTTCTTGTCGAGTTCAATGATCTTCGCTTCGATCTCTTTACCAACGTATGGCAAGAGGTCGCGGACGCGGCGCATTTCCACGAGCGATGCCGGGAGGAAGCCACGTAGGCCGATGTCAAGGATGAGACCACCCTTGACGACCTCAATGACGGTGCCCTTGACGGCCTCGTCCTTCTCCTTAAGCGCTTCGATGGTGCCCCAGGCGCGTTCGTACTGGGCACGCTTCTTCGAAAGGATCAGACGACCGTCTTTGTCTTCCTTGGTGAGGACAAGCGCTTCGACCTCATCACCGACGGATACGACCTCATTGGGGTCGACATCGTGCTTAATCGAAAGTTCGCGCGAGGGGATAACACCCTCAGTTTTGTACCCGATGTCGAGCAGAACCTCGTCGCGGTCGACCTTAACGATTGTTCCTTCAACAAGATCACCATCGTTGAAGTATTTTATTGTGGCGTCGATCGCGGCAAGGAAATCCTCGGCGGAGCCGATGTCATTGACGGCTACCTGCGGCGAGGTCGAGGTTGTGGTGGGCATTAGGTGAGCTGCTCCGGACAGTTGGACTCAAAGTTACATGGACATGGATCAGAAATGCCGCGCCGACCTGCACAAACTAAGGCGCAACCGAAATGGCAACATCTCGGCGACTCCTGTGCGGCAATCGGAACGAACATAACCTGGCTGTGCGCAAGCCACAGCCAGAATAGAATACGTGATCACGCCGGAGCACGGCAAACCTGACCCAGATACTGACAGTAGTCGACATTGTCGGCTACCACCACCGGGTACCCCACTGAGGAGAGACCACACGCCGATGAATAGCAACCAACCACTCTCCCCCGGCGACGCAGTTATTAAGTCCTCAAGTGCAGGCACCGTATCGCACCGGACGGTCGATTCTTCGTCCAGCGACTCCGCGAATCGCCGATGGTGGGATTTTGATGCCGACGCGTACCACGAGGAGCATGCCGACTTTCTTGGTGTCCGCGCCCCTGAAGGAGAATTTGTCTGGTGTCCCGAAGCGCTGCACGAAGGTGATGTCCACTTACTAGGCGACGTATCTGGTGCGCGCATCCTCGAGGTCGGCTGCGGTTCAGCTCCATGCTCACGCTGGCTGCGGAGCAATGGCGCTGACGTCGTCGGACTCGACATTTCCGCCGGTATGCTCCGGCATGCTGCGGAAGTCATGGCCAACGGCGGCCCACAGGTGCCACTGGTGCAGGCCTCGGCGGAGTCACTACCGTTTGCAGACCGCTCGTTTGACGCGGTGTCCTCCGCATTTGGCGCAGTGCCCTTTGTCGCAGACTCAGCGCGCGTGATGAGAGAAGTCGCTCGAGTATTGCGCCCCGGAGGACGGTGGGTGTTCGCCGTCAATCACCCAATGCGGTGGATGTTTCCTGACGATCCAGGACAACGCGGGCTCACGGTCGTGTCCTCGTACTTTGACAGAACACCCTATGTTGAGTTGGACGAGCGCGGGGTGCCGTCATACGTAGAACACCATCGGACGATGGGTGATCGCGTCAGGGAGATCGTCGGTGCGGGACTTGTTCTCGACGACGTTGTAGAACCCGAGTGGCCCGAGTGGCTTGATCAGGAATGGGGTCAGTGGAGCCCGCTGAGGGGTTGGCATTTCCCTGGCACCGCCATCTTCTGCTGCCACAAGCCGAAGGACAACTAGGTCCTGAACTATCCGCCAGTGTGCACAGCCACCCCGACCGGCCCCGAGCCGATGCACATGTCTAGACCGGACGTCCGCGGGATCACCTGCAACGCTTCCCCACCGCCGACGATCCGGACAAAGACTGTGTTGAGTCCTTCCTTGACCGGCACAGACACGATCGCCCCTGGAGGTCTATTCGATTCCGGCACCCCCGCAAATGACACGTCGACGGCGCCGTCCATGTTCGCGAGATAATTGAGTTGTGCCGTCCATCCATGTTCAATCATGGCGCCATTGAGTGGGATTATCCCGTCACTATGCGCGTCGATTCGGTGTCCGCAGTTCGGCGCTGGGCCATCAACGATGGAACGGTTCCACCACACCTCCCCGTCAACAATTTCGCCTTCATCGGTGAGCACTCTTAACTCTTCGACAGAGCCCTGCACACTCACTGATTCACTGAGCGGCGCCAGGAAGACGCTGGCAAGATTGTGAGGATTGGTGACAGGCCCCAGCAAATTCCAGGGCACCTCTTGCTCCAGAATCTGCACTGGCCCGCTGCGTGTGGCTGCCTGAATGTTCGACACGTACTCCTTAGCGGGGCCCTGTGCCCAACTGTGCGAGAACGCCACCGTCGACCACATGCTGCTAGCAACAAAGGCGACCACCATGGCCGACCCGATTGCAGCGAAATGCCGCGCCTCTCGGCGCCATGGGGCGGCAATGATCAACGCCACCGCAATGCACACCACCACACTTGTGTCGGCGAGGTAGCGCAAAGACTGCACAATCTCTGGCGCAGTCCCCGGCCCTGACCGCATCAGCACTACAGGCAAGAGTGTCAACAAGACGTACAGCGCCACGAAACCGACAACGATCGCCGCATACCGCTTGTAGACAACCGCCACCAGCACGGCAAGAGCAATAACCGCGCTCCCACCAACAATTCCCAGCATCGGCGCGTCAGCCCACGGTGTAGATGGATGCCACCGCTCCCACTGCCACGGACCCCCAGCGAGTGCAGGAATGAACCCCCGGAACAAGGTTCGTGAGAGAAAATCACCAAAGTTCGCCATGCCGGACCCACTGATACTGCCGGAAACCACGAGCGAATAGGCCGGCAACCACGCCAACGTAACCACGACTAGCGCAACCCACATCGCCCAGCCGCGCCGCGCCACCTCCAGCACAGCGGACGTGTTGTGGGTGCATACCCACCACAGAGTTGCCGTGACGAATGCCACGACAGGGACGACGGCAGACTTCTCAAAAAACAGCAATGCGACGACGAACACCAGTGCCGAACTGCCGACATAGCGGTAACGACCGGTCTGAATAAAGCGGATCGCATCGGCGCTCACCCATGCAAGTGCGAACTGCAATGGCAGGGCATTGAGCCCCGCCGCCCACCAGGAAAATGCAGGCAAACTCAGCGGTGAGAACAAATAGAACGTCAGCGGGACAAGCAACGCCCAGCGCAACCCCAACAGCACGTAGAGCAACCTGAGCACAGCGGCCACAGCTGCTAGTTGAAGCAACACCAACGACGCAGCGGCGACAAACCAGTTAAACGGGGCAAGCATCGTGACGACCCATGCGACGACAAATGTCATCGGCATGAAGTGATCGTCGTGGTCATAAAGCAGGAACTCGGTAGACCATAGTGGGTGCGTAGCCGCTCGCCCCATGAGGATGAAGTCGTCCCAATAGAAAAACCCCTGGTTCAGCACCCAAATGCGGACGATCATCGCCGCAACGACAAGCGCACTAGCGGCCAAGACAATGCGTCGAGAGGACCGAGTCGGAACCTTTCTGCTGGCGACTACCGTCATCGCGCCACCACATGCGTTTCAATTGCATCGACGATAAATTGCACCGTTGCCGATGATTTTGCTCCTCCAAGGTCATGCCGCGCGCCCTCAACAGGAACCACCACCGCAGCGCCGCCAAGTTGGGGAACCGCGGAGTTCAACTCCTCAAGCGATCCGAATGGGTCGCGATCACCATGGACAAAAAGACTGGGCATACGCACCATCGGGAAATGCTCCGTTCGCAACCGGTCAGGCTTCGCGGGAGGATGCAGCGGGTAACTCAACAACACCAACCCCGACGCACAATGTGGTTGCTCCGCAGCGAGGATGCTCGACTGCCGACCACCGTAGGAATGCCCTCCCATAAAGATCGGGACGGAACCCGCTAGATCAGCCAGATGCGTCACAGCGTCGGCGATGCCTTCGCGATCATGCTGAGCGTGCGCACGGTTTGGAGGTCCTTGATTCCTCAACACCCGAAAAGGCAGGTTGTACCGCAGCACAGAAACTCTGCGCCGCGCCAAGCCCTCAGCTAACGCGACCAGCAGGGCGCTGTCCCGATTTCCTCCAGCGCCGTGGGTCAACGCTAGTGCGGCAACCGCATCGGGGGCATCGTGAAACACTCCGTCTACCATTCTCGACACCCAACCATGTTCGACACGGTAGCCGACCCACGTCCACAGCGACTCGCTGAAACGCGTGGGAACATTTCGGGGCGATATCTGGTTACGTAGAGAGAGTACGCCCGGTCACCACCCCGGGAATCCGTCAATGTTAGGAAAATTACGTGGCAACCAAGGTTCTGACTCATGCCGATTTCGAATCAACAATCACCGACAACGATGTTGTGCTCGTGGACTTCTGGGCCGAATGGTGTGGACCATGTAAGCAATTCGCACCGACATTCGAAGCGTCATCAGACAAGCACCCAGACGTAGTGCACGCCAAGGTCGACACTGAAGCTGAGCAGCAGCTCGCATCGGCCGCCGGGATCCAATCGATCCCTACCGTGATGGCTTTCCGCGAAGGAATTCTCGTGTTCGCGCAGCCAGGCGCATTGCCCGCCGACGCGCTCGATAGCCTCATCACCCAGGTCAAGGATCTCGACATGGACGAGGTGCGGGCACAAATCACCGCGCAGCAAGAAGACCCCCAGCAGTAAAGCCACTGGGCCGTCAAGAATCCAGATGCGCGGTTGACGCCTGACTGTGTCAACCGCGCAGTGTTATCTGCATCAGCCGCGCCGAATCACCCGGGCCAGAACCGTTTCGGTGAATTCACTGGTGGACGCTAAACCACCGATATCAGCCGTGGCGACCCCACCGGCCAATGTTCCAGCTACAGCCCTGCGAATTCTGACTGCCGCCCCCTGCAGGTGACGATTGTGCTGCCTCTGCGCAAGCCACTCAAGCAACATGGCGGCGGATAAGAACATGGCCGTGGGGTTAGCCCTGTTCTTGCCTGCAATGCTGGGGGCCGCCCCATGCGCGGCCTGCGCCATCGCCTGCGTTTCTGACGCGTTCAGCGATGCGGCCATGCCCAGTGAGCCTGACAGTTCTCCTGCAAGATCTGAAAGAATGTCGCCGAACATGTTCTCGGTAACGACAACGTCAAAGTCCCCACCTCGCACCAGGTGAGCGGCCATCGCATCAACGTGCTCGTCATCCACTGATAGCGACGGGTACTGTTTCGCCACTTCACGACACGTTTCTAGAAATAGGCCCATCGTCAATGGAAGCACGTTCGACTTGTGCACGATGGTGATGCGCTTGCGCCGTGTTACGGCTATCTGACAGGCCACATGAGCAATACGCTCACAAGCTTGGCGCGTGACCACCCCTACGGCCATGGCAACATCGCGGGTCGGCATAAATTCACCCGAACCGATAAACATGTTGCGATCCGAGTAGAACCCTTCCGTGTTCTCCCGAACAATGACGACGTCTATATCGTCGCGCATGGCACGCACACCTGGAAGCGCCGCAGCTGGTCGAATATTGGCGAACAGACCGTAGCGTTTTCGTATCTTGCCCCCGGGTGCTGTTTCAGCACGAAACTCAGGCGGATAGGCAGCGTTGTCGTGTGGACCTAGTACCCACCCTGGCAAGTCAGCGAGGGCATTTTCGGTTTCGTCTGGAAAAGGATTTCCGTGCGATTCGATGGCCGACCGCCCGAACGGCAACTCCACCCACTCGATTGTTCCCGCATCGGCTGCTGACACTGCCGCGTCAACCACCCGGACCGCGGCTGGCACAACCTCTTTGCCGATACCATCGCCGTGCAGAACTCCGAGTTGGATGTGCGCCATGCCCTCCATAATGGCCCACTGCGAATCACTGCGCACCGTCGGGCACACAAGTGTTGTGGCCATATCGCACAATAGGGTGATGATGCAGTCGGTGGAACTTCTTCTCAACGCCGAAATGGATGCGCACATTCGTTCGCAGTGGGAATCGCTCGCTGAGGCCGGGTTCCACGCACTACGCCCCCACCATCGACCTCACGTCACCGTTGGTGTTGCGCAGGAAATACCGCCGCAGATAGACAGGGCTATCACTCCCCTTTTTTGGACGTTGCCGTTCCCTCTCAGACTCGGTGGGCTGGTACTTTTTGGCGAGAAACGCATTGTCATCGCTCGGGCAGTAACGATGTCGCGTGAGCTACTCAACTGCCACCAGAGGCTGTTTACAGTGATGCGCGAGTGTCCTGGACAACCACTCCATATGGAGCCGGGGAAATGGACCCCGCACGTCACACTCGCAAAGCGCATACCCGCTGCCGAGGTGGGTCGGGCCGTGGAAATCCTCGCAACCAGAGAAGACTTCACCGGTGCAGTCGTCGCGGCCCGAAGGTGGGATGGGCAGCGAAAAATAGAAACGATTTTCGCATCTGCTGCGGACCTCGCTGGCCATCTCACGCAAGGAAATTCAGCGGCCGATTCTTGACGTTGTCGGCTTCGCATCTGCCCACCAATTCAGTGAACCATGCGGTGACGCATCTAAGTGTGTGTCAGGAACACGCCCCAACATGGCCAGCACGTTCAGCAAGATGAGCGCGGCGACGAAGGCCAGAAATACTGTCATACCACTAATTTTCCGCGAAGCCGCCATTTAGCAACAGTGGCAGAAACGACAATAAGCATCGAATTTCTGCCAAACTTGATTCGTGCTCTCCCGAGTCGTCGTCGTCCTGCCGCCGCTTACCGAAACATTTGAACTCGGCGTGGCATGCGAAGTGTTTGGCGTCGACCGGCGCGACGATGGAGTGCCGGTCTATGAATTGACCCTCGTGTCTGCGGTACCTGGTCCAGTGCACACGCGCCATGGGTACGATATCGCCGCTGCACATGACCTCTCAAAGCTTGATGATGCGGATCTCATCATTGTCAGTGCAGGAAATATGGAACCCGCAGAAAGCGCTACCGAAGCGCGTGCGGTGGCGCGCGTCCTTGACGCACTTCGCGCTGCGGTTGCACGTGGGGTGCCTGTGGCTTCGTTGTGCACTGGAGCTTTCATGCTTGGCGCTGCCGGTTTACTCGACGGTCGTCGCTGCACTACGCACTGGAGGCACGCGGCGGCGCTGGCGGAACAATTTCCGCTCGCTCGCGTCGACCCGTCGGTGTTGTACGTGGCTGATTTTCCGATCTACACCAGCGCCGGTACTGCCGCGAGTATCGACTTGTGCCTCCATTTGGTGCGCGAATGGGACAGCGCGGGAAGCGCGAATGCCATCGCGCGACGCATGGTCGTTGCACCACACCGCGAAGGTGGCCAAGCCCAGTTTGTGAATCGACCGTTGCCGAGCGCTACGGGATATTCGTTGGGGGACGTGCGGGAGTGGATGCGACAGAATCTCCGCGATAACGTCACGATCGCGGATCTTGCCAAGATGGCGGGGATGTCGACGCGAACCTTCGCCCGATTATTTGTTGACGAAACCGGCACTACTCCGCTTCGCTGGTTGAATGATCAGCGGGTACTTGCTGCTCAGCACTTGCTGGAGTCGACCCGCGTGTCGCTTGAGTTTATTGCCCACGAGGTTGGGTTTAGCTCAGCCGCATCGATGCGAACTCATTTTTTACGACTCCGGCACGTCACGCCACTGGAGTACCGTCGCGTGTTCGGATTGAAAGAGTTAGTGGATAACCCTAGTTCCACAAGCGTTGCGGCGACAGCGCCTCAGCACTGATCGGGATGTTGTCAGGGACCTCGTTCCCAGTGAGGATTGCAGCGGCAACGACAGCGAGCGCCGGTGCCATTTGGATCCCGTAGCCGCCTTGCCCCGCGAGAAAACCGAAGCCGGGCGCCTCTGGCACGAGACCCGCGACGGGCTCCCCGTCGGGCGCGAATGTTCGCAGGCCACCCCATGAGCTACGAACGGTCCGCAACTTCAATGTGGTGGCTTCGTTGATTTCTTCCATCGCACGGGCGATACCTAACTCGGACGGTTTTGCGTCGCCGGGTTCGACTGGATCGGCATCTGCTGGAGACGCGAGAATGCCATCGCCTTCAGGCTTGAAATACCACCGTTCGGCGGGGTCCCCAATGGTGGGCCCGTGAGGGTCGATGGGAGAACCAGTTGGGCACAGAAACAGTGTGCGTCGCTTCGGTATCAGCCCAAGAGCCGGTACCCCGGCCAGTGCGGCAACGTGGTCGGCCCACGCGCCCGCAGCGTCTACCACCAATCCGGTTTCAATGCGCTCGGAGCCGATGACGACACTCCACCGTTCGCCGTTACGCGAAAGTTCTGTCACTGGGGCGCCCGTGCGGATCGTGCCTCCGCGGGATTTGAATCCTCGAATATACGCCTGGTGTACGGCGAGCACGTCGATGTCGTGTGCTGCTGCGTCGAGGGCTGAACCGCGAAGCGTGTCGGGGTTCATCGCTGGACACAACTTAAGGGTGTCCTGCGCCCCTATTGTTTCCAGGCCGCCAAGGCCTGCGCTGCGGGAAGCGACCATGTCTTTGAGTTTGTGCTCACTGGCATCATCGAAAGCCGTCCACAATAGTGAGCGCTTTGTCAGCGCGCTGACGTCGCCCCATTTTCCTGCGAGGTCATCGAAAAGTTCCCTACTCGCCGCAGTCAGTGCGCGCACGGTCGGCCCGCCATACGATGGCAAATACGTTGCCGCTGAACGACCTGTGGAGTGGGTGGCCAGCATCTTTTCGGACTCAAGCAGTAGCACGGTGGCTTGTTCGGCGAGTTCGTAGGCGATGGAAGCCCCGGCCATTCCTCCACCAATTACGACAACGTCAACGGTGTCAGTCATGTTTTAGTGTCCTGCGCTTTCCCACGATGTACCCGCACCCATAGACACGTCTAGTGGCACCGATAGCGTGTATGCACTTTCCATCTTGGTCCTCACCAACTGTTCCACGTGTTCGCGTTCGTCGCTACATACTTCGAGGACAAGCTCGTCATGGACCTGGAGCAGCATTCGAGATCGAAGGTTCTCCTCAGCGAGGGCCGCGTGCACGTTCAACATCGCGACCTTGATGATGTCGGCAGCAGAGCCTTGGATTGGCGCGTTTAAGGCGGCTCGTTCTGCAACTTCGCGGCGCTGACGATTATCGCTGCTGAGATCCGGCAGGTATCGGCGACGACCAAAAACAGTGGACGTGTAGCCAACCTTGCGGGCCTCTTCGACCACCTCATGCAGATAGTCACGGACCGCCCCGAACCGTGAAAAGTACGCCTCCATCTGAGACTTTGCTTCTTCATTGGATATTTTCAACTGCTGGGCAAGCCCGTACGCGGACAGTCCGTACACCAGCCCGTACGACATTGCTTTTACTCGGCGACGAAGCTCGCTCGTGACCTCATTGATTGGCACCCCGAAGGCTTGTGAACCAACGTAGCTGTGGAGGTCTTCACCGGAGTTGAAAGCGTCGATCAAGCCTTTATCACCAGAAAGGTGTGCCATGATTCGCATTTCGATCTGGCTGTAGTCGGCAGTCAACAGCGTGTCGTACTTCTGCACTCGTCCGCCCTGATGGGAGCCACTTCCCACGACGAATGCTTCACGAATGCGGCGTCCGGCTTCCGTCCTGATGGGGATGTTTTGAAGGTTCGGATCTGTTGACGACAAGCGTCCTGTCGCGGCGATGGTCTGATTGAAGGTCGTGTGTATGCGTCCGTCGTCGGCCACTGTTTTCAGCAAACCTTCAACCGTTGTCTTAAGCTTCGTCGCGTCACGGTGGGCAAGAAGGTGTTCAAGAAACGGGTGCTGAGTTTTCGTGAACAACGTCGACAGGGCTTCTGCGTCCGTTGTGTAGCCAGTTTTTGTTCGCTTAGTTTTGGGCATATTCAGCTCGTCAAACAGCACAACCTGCAGCTGTTTCGGGGAGCCGAGGTTGATCTGCTTACCGATGGCGTCGTACGCCGATTCAGCGGCCGAATTGACCTGGGAAATGAAGTCTCGCTTCAGGTTCTCAAGCATCTCACTGTCCACTGCGATGCCCGCAGCTTCCAGGTCGGCCAAGACGAACGCGAGTGGAAGTTCAATTTCTGTGAGCAGTTGCCTCGACTCAATTGTGTCGAGTTCCGAATCGAGCGCACCTGCAAGATCAGTGACTGCTCGCGCGCGAAGCATGTCGGCTTCCGCTTGCGCCCGGCCAACTTCGTCGGCCTCATCAAGTAGTGAGAGTTGCTCAGTGCCGCCATCATCTGTTCGAAGTTCGAGACCAAGGTAGCGAATCGAAAGATCGTCAAGTTTAAATGTGCGCTGCCCTGGCCGCACCAGGTATGCCGCCAGGGCGGTGTCGCTTGTCACCCCGCGGAGCGTCCAGCCCCGACCACGGAGGGCGTGAATAGCCCACTTCACGTCATGAACCGCTTTTTGGTGCTTGTCGCTTTCTAGCCATGCACCCAATGCTGCATCATCGTCTTCGGTGATGGTTTCGGTGACGATGTAGGCGCCCTGCCCATCGGCCGCAGCAATCGCTACGGCGCTAGCATCCGAATTGTGCACTTGTGACGGCCCAGTGATTTCAAGTCCATGCCGAACGCCCTCAACAGCATGCTTGTCGAGCCAGGCTCGAACTTTTCCTGGCTCAAGGATGACGCCGTGAACATCGAATCCCCCATCGGCCTCGGGCTCTGTCGTCGATAAGGAATCGAACAACCGATCCCGCAATACCCGGAACTCAAGTTCGTCAAATACTGTGTGAATACGTTCTCGGTCCCACGGTCGCAACTCCAACTCGTCTGGCGAGTACGGCAACGTCATATCCCGAATCATCTGGGTCAACTCGCGGTTAAGCAGTACGGACTGAAGGTTCTCCCGTAATGAGTCCCCAACCTTGCCTCGCACCGCGTCAACCTTCTCGACAAGCCCGTCGAGAGAGCCATATTCGCGGATCCATTTCGCTGCCGTTTTTTCTCCCACACCGGGAATGCCAGGCAGGTTATCGCTTGGGTCACCCCGCAGTGCTGCAAAATCTGGGTATTGTTCCGGTGAGAGGCCGTACTTCTCTTCAACGGCGTCCGGGGTAAACCGAGTGAGGTCAGAAACTCCCCTCTTGGGGTAGAGCACCGTCACCCGATCTGTCACCAACTGCAGTGCGTCACGGTCACCCGTGCACACGAGAACATCGAAACCCTGCTGCGCCGCCTGGGTCGCCAATGTCGCGATGATGTCATCCGCCTCGAACCCGGGCTCCTCCATCGTCGGAATGTTCAGTGCCGCCAGAATGTCTTTGGCCAACTCCACCTGGCCTTTGAACTCGTCAGGCGTTTTACTTCGATTCGCCTTGTACTCCGGAAACTTCTCAGCGCGGAAAGTTTGGCGCGACACATCGAACGCAGCCGCGACGTGGGTGGGCTTCTCATCGCGAAGCAAGCTGATCAACATCGAAGTGAAGCCGTAGACCGCGTTAGTTGTTTGGCCACTGGACGTTTGAAACTTTTCTGCAGGCAGAGCGAAAAATGCCCGATACGCCAACGAGTGACCGTCGAGCAACAGCAAGCGAGGAGTCGGCGACGCAGATTCTGCTGTGGCGGACTTAGCAGGGGCGGTTTTCGCAGGGGTGGTTTTCGCGGGGGTGGCACTCACACAACACAGTCTAGGGACCGACACCGACATTCGCGCCCACTACACGGGCTCATGTACACCGGCATAGGCACCAGGACGATGCCACTCGAGAAACGTCCCAAGAGAAACCTCTGCGCAACACGCCGGAGCGATTATTCGAAACGTCTACCCCATACAGTCCAAGAGTTGAGAACATAAAGCGGACAATTCGCAGAAAAGTGCGAAATCGACCGGCCCCGGACGTGCCTGTGGGTACTACCGGGAGGAGGACATGTGACGCAAACCCTGCCCCGGCGGAGCGGTTCCCTGGGAGCGGCAGCGCTGATAACGCTGCTGATGGCGCTGTTGCCGGTGCTTTTTGCCAGCGGACCCGCGCTCGCCCAGAACGACTCAGATAGCGGACCACTCGGCACAGTTCAAGGAACTCTCATCACCGAGGGGACACCACTAGCTGGGGTACTCATCGGAGCTTTCGATGACTCGGGCGACGAAATTGCTGCAGCGCAGTCGGACGAACGTGGCCGCTGGTCAATGCGAATCCCGCCCGGTTCGTACACGATTGTGCTCGACGAAGAGTCACTACCCTCTGATGTAGCCGTACAGAACAATGAGAGGACAGCGTCTGTCCGCGCAGATCGCGTGTCATCCGTGATCTACACCTTCGGCGATATTCGAGGCGGACTTGATGTCTCGTTCGCGGAGAGGTTTCTCAAGCTCACAGTTGAAGGCCTCCGATTCGGGCTGGTCATCGCTATCACTGCCGTTGGATTGAGCCTTATTTTTGGCACAACGGGCCTGACCAACTTCGCGCATGGTGAACTCGTCACCATCGGTGCCGTGGCGGCATGGGTAGTGAACGTAAAACTCGGTGTGCACCTGATACCAGCGACGGTGATCGCCATCCTCGTCGGGATTATCGTCGGCATCCTCAATAACTCTGTGATCTGGAAACCTCTCCGAAGACGCGGGGCCAGCTTGGTGGCACAACTAGTTGTCTCCATCGGGTTGGCGTTGTCGTTCCGCGCCGTCATACTTCTCTTCTTCAGCGACCGGTCACAAGCGTTTGCGGACTACCAGAGCCAACGGCAACGTGACTTTGGACCGCTCTCCATCACACCGGTCAACCTCACCACGATGATTATCAGCCTTGCCGTCCTCGTCGGCGTAGGCCTCATGTTCAAGTTCTCGAAAATCGGAAAAGCCATGCGGGCCGTCTCCGACAACCGCGACCTGGCAGCGTCCTCCGGAATCAACGTCGAACGCGTCATCATGTTCGTGTGGGCGCTCGGCGGTGGACTCGCCGCACTCGGCGGCGTTTTGTTTGCACTTTCCGAACTCAACGGCACAGTGCAGTTCGAAATGGGATTCAAACTGCTACTCCTGATGTTCGCAGGCATCATCCTTGGTGGTTTAGGAACGGCATACGGTGCGCTCCTCGGTTGCGTCATCATCGGTTTGCTGGTCCAGTGGTCCACCCTCGTCATCAACCCTGACCTCAAGTACACCGGAGGACTACTCGTGCTCATCCTCGTACTCGTGCTCCGACCCCAGGGAATTCTTGGTTCCCGAGCAAGGATTGGGTGAGCCCCATGGACCTTCTAGGAATCGACTTCGGCGTTGTGCTGAGCAACGCCTTCGCCCAGTTCGTAGGGCCCCAAGCGATCTTCTTCGCCCTACTCGCCATTGGTCTGAACATCCACTTTGGCTACACAGGATTGCTCAACTTCGGTCAGATTGGTTTCGCGCTCGTCAGCGCCTACGGAGTTGGTATCACCGTCGTGATCTATAACCAACCTCTGTGGCTTGGCCTCATCGTCGGCATGGCAGCATCTGTAGTTCTTGCCCTATTGCTCGGCATTCCAACGCTTCGTCTGCGAGCCGACTACCTCGCGATTGTGACAATCGCGGCATCGGAAATCTTGCGCCTGGCAACACGGTCAACCGCATCCGATCCCTACACTCGTGGAACCCGCGGAATCCAAGGCCAAAACTTTGCATTCCAGCAGATGAATCCGTATACACCGGGTCGTGAATACACGATCCTTGGCGTCAAATTCCTGGGGTCCACCTTGTGGGCGATGACGGTTGGCTGGGCTCTCATCGCTATCCTTCTCCTGCTTGTGTGGATGCTCGTGCGAAGCCCCTGGGGGCGCACACTGAAGGCAGTGCGTGAAGACGAAGACGCTGCCCGAGCGCTCGGTAAGAACGTCTTCCTCTACCGCATGCAAGCCCTTGTCCTCGGTGGCTTCATCGGTGGACTGGCGGGCATCTTCATCGCGATGACCCAAGCGTTAAATCCTGATTTCTTCTCCACGCAGCAAACATTTTTTGCGTGGACAGCCATGATCCTGGGCGGGGCGGCGACTGTCTTTGGTCCCGTCGTGGGAGCGATGGTGTTCTGGTTCCTGTTCTCGTTCATCGACAACGTGCTTCGGCAACTTTCCACCGGTCCTGATTCGGTCCTGCCCATCTCGGCCCAGCAAGTCGGGGCAGTACAAATCATGCTTGTCGGCATTCTCCTAGCAGTGCTGATCGTGTATCGACCCCAGGGCATCATGGGCCGCAAACGGGAGGTTCAACTCAATGTCTGACCCAAACTCAAGTGCGGCACCACACCATCCGCAACCCTTCGACGACGTTGACAGAAACCCCGGTAGCTCTAAGCCAGACCCGATTTTGATAGCCGATAACGTCACGCGCACCTTCGGCGGAGTGCAGGCCGTCAATGTGGCACACCTCGAAATTCAGCGTGGCTGCATCACTGGTCTCATCGGGCCCAATGGTGCCGGTAAAACAACATTGTTCAATCTGCTCACCGGATTCGACAAAGCTGACACCGGTTCATGGACCGTCAATGGCGCCGCAACATCTCAGTTGCCCGCATACAAAGTGGCACGGCAAGGAATGGTTCGTACCTTCCAACTCACGAAGGCGCTTTCAAAGCTGACGGTCCTCGACAATGTTCGACTCGGCGCCACCGGACAGACCGGCGAACGCATGCTCGGCGCCCTCATGCCGTGGACATGGCGTCGGCAGGAAGCCGAGATCACAGAGCGCGCCTACGCCATGTTGGAACGGTTCAAACTCGACACCAAAGCTGACGACCTCGCGGGCTCATTGTCGGGAGGTCAGCGCAAGCTATTAGAAATGGCCCGAGCGCTCATGACGAACCCCGAAATAGTGATGCTCGACGAACCTATGGCAGGCGTCAATCCAGCACTCACCCAAAGCCTATTGGGCCACATCAAGTCGCTCCGCGACGAAGGCATGACCGTTGTATTCGTTGAGCACGATATGGACGTCATCCGCGATGTGAGCGACTGGGTCGTCGTGATGGCACAAGGGTCCATCATCGCTGAAGGCCCGCCATCAGAACTGTCCAATAATTCCGCAGTCGTCGATGCCTACCTAGGGAGCCATCACGACAAGCCGCTGGAGTTTGACGACGACGGCAACCCGGTAGGAGAAACCGCAGAAATGGTCGCCGAGATGGAGTCCGAACTCGTTGAAACGCTCGAAGCTGGTGGAGATCTCTCCGCTGGGCCCGAATCGACCTCCACGCATAGAAGGGACGACAGGTGACCGGTAACCACGGCGCTGCAGAGCGACTATCCCCTGCTGAATACGCCGCCACTCCTGCCGAACACCGACGGCTAGCAGAAGGTGCACTGATGCGGGCTGATGACCTCACTGCTGGTTACATACCAGGGGTCAACATCCTCGAGGGGTGCAACCTCTACCTGCACGAGAAGGAAATCGTCGGCATCATCGGCCCCAATGGTGCAGGCAAATCAACACTTCTCAAATCACTGTTTGGGTTAATTCCTGTTCGTTCCGGCACAGTAACGCTCCGGTCTGAAAACATCACAGCCGCCCAGGCACACACCTTGGTCACCAAAGGGGTGGGATATGTACCGCAAACGAATAATGTTTTTCCCTCGCTGACAATCGAAGAAAACCTCCAGATGGGGATGTACCTGCGCTCTAAACAGTTTGCTGAGCGCTTCGAGTTTGTCGCTGGCCTGTTCCCCTTGCTCAAGCAGCGTCGTCGGCTCAAAGCTGGCTCGTTGTCCGGTGGCGAACGCCAAATGGTGGCGATGGGCCGGGCACTCATGATGGATCCCAGCGTGCTACTGCTCGACGAACCGTCCGCAGGATTGTCACCGATGTTCCAAGACGAAGTATTCGTGCGGTGCAAGAAAATCAATGCAACGGGCGTTTCCATCATCATGGTTGAGCAAAATGCGCGTCGCTGCCTACAAATTTGCGACCGAGGATACGTGCTTGATCAAGGTAAAAATGCCTACACCGATACCGGTCACAACTTGCTGAATGACCCGAAGGTAATCGAGTTGTACCTTGGGACACTTGCGGGCAAGAACGAGCGCGGCACTCACTAGCTCGAAGGCAAGACTTTAGTGACGCCTTATAAGGCAGCGGTCCCTCGACGGTTGCTGTGTCGATTGCTGACATGAAGATAGCCCCTTTTCTTAGCCCCTGCAGACATGTTGTCCGCTGAGCCGCACGCGTGGCATTGTCAGTTCCTCTCGGGTGGGGAAACACTCACAAACGACCAGTATTCATTTTTCTGCTTCCGGTTGTCTGTTGCTCTGGGTGCGATTCTCCCTTTTTCACAGCTACATATCCGGCGGTTGTCGACCTGTGGTGCATCAGTATCTCCGCCGTCGGATGTTCGGCAAATACGACCTCCCGAATTGTTGTGCTAGATCAGCCCCTTCGGCGGTGTCGCTACTTGTCTTCAGAAAGTAGGCGATAGCCTGTTCGCCCAAGTCTGCTTAAGCTGAAGCTTCCCCAGCTTGAGCCGTATCGCGGAACACAGCACCATCCGACGATCTTGTGAGAAGCTGACGAGCGTCACCTGACACCACGTACCGAAAAGGGAACTTGATGCGACTGATCGCCCGCACTACATTCGTTGCCGCAGTAGCAGTCCCGCTGACCTTGGTAGCACCTGGGTTGGTTTCCGCTGCCGAACCCACCGATGTCAGCTACGCCTTCGAGGTGAGCGGGTCAACCGTCAGTAACACCATCACCAACGACTCAGGTTCAGTTCTGGTGTGCACAACGTCCCTTGCACCTGCTCCCGACGGTGTCCTGCCGCCGGTGGAAGAAGTCATGAGGGGCGGGCAAACGCTCTTCGCTTCCGGTGAAGTTCACCCGGGTGGTGCAACGCAGACAGTAACCGAGGTGCCCGACGGCACGTATGTGGTGTTGGCCTCCTGCGCGACCACCGACGGTGAGCCTGCGATGTGGGTGTCGGACTACCCAGGTGTCGAAGAAGTGTTGCAGGCGTTCCCCGCAACGGCATTCACCGTTCAAGATGCATCACAGATTGTCACGGTTCCTAGTGCTCCGACACCTCCGGCGCCTGCCGTGCCCGACCTACTGTCGCTTTTGGGCAGTGGCAGCGCGGAGCAAGCAGTGCCTTGGTTGCAGCCCTAAACTCCCCCAAACGAGTCATGGCGACGGGCGCAGAAGGACCTGAGATTGTGTTCAGTTGAAGGACAGGTCGGCGTAGCAGCATCTCGATGGCAGCAGCCAAAATCGGGCACAATTCCAGGTCCTTGACGGCAATTCCCTGCACAGGATCGCTGCGGCACTAAATCTGTCGACACCGTGACAGTCGACGTTCGCGCCAACTATCGATGCTTGGTCCGCGATGCGGATGCTGGACCTCGTCTGGGATACGCAACGCTAATCCGCCCAGACGAGACAGTGATGACCATCGGGTTGCAGAGTTTGCGAACGATTGAGCTGAACAGTGAATTGGAACCCTCCACCAATAGACGCAGCCGATTGCTACTCAGATGCGGTCGAGGCAGCTGATATCGACCGCATTACGGGTGCGATAGCGGGTTTCTTTCTCGGCGTCGCGGTGCAGCTCCTGCAGGAACTGCTTTGGTATGCGGTGGCCTAGGCTAGCGTCGCTGTTCGGTATGCCTTGCAGTAGGGAGCGTGCGTGTGTGGTGTCTGAGGCGTACACGGTACCCATGTGGGTATCCCAGTCCGCTACTCGCTGGGGGTCTTGGCCATTGATGTGCGCAAGGATCCAGGCGCGGGCATCAGAGCAGAACACCGACGTCAGCACACCCAGAGGTTGGTGCGCGGCCAGCGAGTTCATGGTTCGGGAAATCGCTTCAGCGGAGGGTGCGGGTGGTGGCAGCTGCATGTCAGACCAGCGCTTTTCCGGCGGTGCTGCTCGCGGTTGACCCTAAAAGCACACCCACAACGAGCACCAACACCACCGCTGCTCGGCGAATCATCATGACCACCAGGCGCCCCACCCGGTTCCCTCGAGCTGGTCGAACCAGCCTGACCCGAACGTGTCAACGCCGCTGATCTTCACGACCCACCCGAGGCCATCGCGCCACACTACTTGCACCCACGCTTTTACCCACCAGGTTTCGCCATTCGGTGCTTCCAGATAATGCGCCCCACGTACCTGGGCCAGGTCACCGTTGTGATAGTCGACTTTGATCAGTTCCGCGGTGCCCTGAGGCCGACTATTGCGGGCGGCTAGTTCACCCCCGGATGCGTTGTGGCGGATGTCTTCTTGCAGCAGTTCGCTCTCTTCGATGACAAGTCCAGCTTCTTGCATCAGAGCGATCCGGTCATTTCCGCCAGCGAGATATCCCATGTAGTGCGCCCCGGCGAGTCCAGCTCCCTGTGCGGTGCGGGCGAAGCCTTTGGCGATGCCGTTGTCTGTGAACCCGGTGGGTCCGTCAGTGGCAGAGAAAGGCATGGCCATGTTGCCGTGGATTTGCTGGAGCACCACTCCACCGGGGGCATCCAATTCGGTGCGGTTGGTCGCGGGTGGGTACTGGTCGAGGATGACACCTCGTTCATCGAGTGGCACATACACCGCGCGGCCGAGCACGTCGACCCATGGGTCAGGTTCGAACTTGCTGGCTGGTCGCTGCTGCTGTGCAGCGCTAGGTGCCAAGTCAGAGGACGCGAGTGGCTGGTCGTCGCCTTTGATGAGAATCCAGATACTCACGGCAGCACCCATCACCACAATCATGGTCACCAAGGCAACAACAGCACCCACCCGGGTGGATGCTAGAGAACTTGTGCCGATATGGTTTTCATCTGGCTGGGTACCTTGCGCCTGCTCGGTCATCACAACACTCCTTTCGTCACCGGTTTATGCAGTGAGCAGCATTGTGGCCAGTTGCGCGCGGGTGCGTTTGAGTCTGGCTTTGACGGTGTCGGTGGTGACGCCGAGGTGGTCGGCGATTTCGGTGTAGCTGAGACCGGAGTATTCGCGCAGTACAAGGATGGTGCGGTTGTCTTCGGTGAGTTGCTGCAGTGCCTGATTGATCAGGTCACGGTCGGCGATCTGGTCGTCGTGGCGTCGGGTGGTGTCAGCAAGGTCGATTTCGGTGTGGTCGAACTCGGTGTCTTTGCGTGACCGGACGATCGTCAGCGCAGCATTGGAGGCGATGCGCTGTAACCATGTGCCAAAACGGGCGTCGCCGCGAAACTTTTCAAGGTTTTGCCACGCTGCGATCAGTGCGTTTTGCATGGCGTCTTCGGCGTCGCATTTGTTTCCTGTGATTCGGAAACATACCGCCCAAATTTGGTTGCGGTGCTGGCTGACAAGTTGGCCGAACGCATGCGAATCCCCGTTTCGGGCGCGCGACAGTAACTCTGAATTTTCTGTATTGCTCACGAATTCCCCCCGGAATCTTGTCTCCCCTGACAAATAACTATCGTTTTGTGACGTGCATTTGTCACATTGAAACTCAGTGGAATTTCTCACACTAGGTTTACGCACACGATCATTGGCTACAGCTGAGAATCGCCCGTTGACCAGCCTGTTCCCTCATCGCTGAGGGTGTCGAAAAAGTCGCGTTCGTGTGATGCATCCCACTGCTCCCCTATGTCGCTTGTGGCGGAAAAGGAGATTTCGTCACTGTTATCGATCAGGTCAGCACCACTGCTGAAGTCCCCATCATCGTCCATTTCTGGGACGAGGTGATCCCCCAGCGCAGGTGTGTTCGGGTCAGTGGCAACGCGTAGTGCGTTGTCCCACACCGCGTCAGTCAGGGCGGGAAGTTCGGCTTCGATGCCGAGGAGATCAGCGAGAGGGTCTTCTCGTACGTCCATCTGTTCATCCTCCTGGTGTGGCGTGCCGCGGGCTACTTGTGGCAGCCCGCGGCGCAAAAACATGGTTGTTCAGTTGTGGCATCTTACGTCTGTCAGATCAAGGCGGAAGGGTCCGGCAGTTCAACCCACTCGTTGTTGATCTGGGCGTACTGCGCATCGACGGCACCATCGTGGGTGCTGTCGATAGCGACATAGTCGAAGGAACCGTCATGGTTGATGTCGACCACTACTTCGTCAATCCGGCCGTTGTAGTTTGTGTCGTTGCGGAGCATGTCGACTGAACCATTGTGGTTGGTGTCGAGTTCTGCGAGGTCGGAGTGTCCGTCACCGTTGGTGTCGTATTCGGTGACATCCACATTGCCGTCGTGGTTGGTGTCGCGGCCGATAGTGTCAAACCGGCCATCCCGGGTGGTGTCTTGAGCGAACACATCGCTGACACCATTGCCGTTGGTGTCCCGCTCGGCCATATTGAAAATGCCGTTGGAGTCGGTATCGCGGTGGATTGTGTCGAACCGGCCGTCGCCAGTGGAGTCAGTTTCGATGTAGTCGACAAGTCCGTTATGAGTGGTGTCGCGCTGAATCTCGTCCACCCGTCCGTCACCGGTGAGGTCGATGTGGGTGGTGTCTTTCCAGCCGTCACCGTTGGTGTCGCGCTCCGAGAGGACGATCGGTGCTTGTCCGTTGAAGGTGGTTTGGTCGCCGTTGTTGGTCAGCTTGTCCATTCCGCTCATGGTCGTTAAGTCCTATCCGTGTCTGGGGGCCTCCCTTCTGTTGGCCCCTCGTTTCGGTTCTGAAAGTTAGATGCAGTAACCGGCCCGAAAGTGTCACCTGCCGACAAAAAACTTTTGAAGCGCTTTTGCCGTGAAGCGGCGATCTTCCCCTCGCGTTCTCCGAACAGCCCACGCTGTGCCCACAACTGGACAGCTAAGGCAATGCCTGCACCAGCTCGAACACGTAAAATAAACGGCACACCACCGAAAACGGGGAAAGGTGCTATGACTCGCGCCAAGAAGCTGACCGAAGATCAGATCGACCGCATGATCGCCGGAGCGACGGTTGGTCACCGTATGGCGGGGATGGAACCCAGCGACTACGGCATCGAGATCGGCCGCCGCCAGTTACGCGGTGAACTTACCGTCGAGGAAGCTGTTGAACTCGCCATCGCCGAAGCGCAGCGCGAACACCGAGAATTCCGTTAGCAATCAAACCTCGGTGACGGCCGTCCCGAAAGGTATCGACTGTCTCATGACCCACGCGCTTACGCGGGCATTTTGGTGATCAAGGTCCGTGTTCTAATCTGCTAACGACAACCGCGTGTGCACTTCAGTGCGCCCGCACGGTTGAATCACGTTCACGGGGTCATAGACCGTCGGGATTGATCATTGCAGGCGCACCCATCCCGAGATGTCGCTGATGTGATCCTGGGTGGTAGCCCGTGAAGGCAGATATTTCCAGCCGCCGTCTTTCCAGACCACCGTCACTCTGGCCACGCCCCAAAGTGACGACGGGCCAGGGATGGCAGCTTCGAAGGTTACGAAGTCCGGCCGGAATGAGATAACGCGGACCGCTTCCGGTGCTGACCCCTCAATAACCCTCGCCAAGTATTGTTCGAGCTGGTCACGTGGTACAGCTAGCCTCTCGTCAAGTTCAGATTCCGAAGCGATAATCTGTGTTTCAGCTAGTTCCCGGTGGGCGGTCTCGCTGCGGCACCCACTCCATCTGAAATCGAGGTGCAGGGCCGCGATGACCGCGCCCATTGGGGTGCGGCTGTAGCCCTCGGCGCGGCATTCACTGATCTCCCACGGCCCATGTTTGGCCGAGAACGGCAGTACTCCGTACTTCGTTTCTTGGAGCATCACATCGTCAAAAACAACCGGATCACCTGGCGACCAGTCCGATCGTTGCTGCTGCAGCGGTTCCCCTTCGGCGTTGGCTGGTCGCTCGACAATCCGGTTGAGGCGATCTACGTAGGGAATCCCGAACGCAACCGTGTGGCGGGTTTCTGCGGTTTCGGTGTTTGGCGCGGAGGTATCGCCGGTGGTGGGCGCAGCCGTTGGTGTGTTGGTGTCCCCTAGACCCACAGCGCAACTGACACCGACGATGAGTCCTGCAACGACAATCATCGCTGTGACTAGCCACAGCGGCCAAGCCTTCCTAATTGACCGTCTTTCCATAAAGGTTCCCCCATCAGGCAGGCAGTTTTCGGGGCCAGTGTCAGCCACGTTTGCGGTCGGTTAGAGCAGTCCGGCGTTGCGCACAAACTGTTCAACGTCAACTAAATCCATGTTGAAGATTCTTAGGATGAGCCCGGAATCACGATTCGCGTAGTCAGACATGCTCGTTGAGGGCTCATCTTTGAGTAAGACACCGACCGTGTAGTCGCTGTTTTCAACGAGGAACTCGTCATCGTATTCTTGCCATCGCCGAATGAGGGTGTCAGCCTCGTCACGGTCGATATAGGCGTGCAACGCGAGAAACTGGTCACGGTTGATGCCGTGTAGTAACTCCGAACCTTCATTGATCGTGCACCGCACCGTCAGTTTGTTGTTGGTTCCGGAGAAGCTGGAACGCTCACACGTCAGGTCCTGGGCCAAGGATGCGGGCATCACCGACATGATTCCGTCGACAGTGTCGGTGTCGATGTCTGCGCCGGTTGCCGCATCGTCGTTGCTTGCCATGGTGTTTTCCGCTGCAGCCTGCGCCGTGGTCGTGTCACCAGTGTTCATACGGTCAGGGTCATCGGTGCTGGGAAACAGTCCAGGCACAATCAGCGCTGCACCGACAAGCACAGCAAGCACCCCACCCGCGATGGCAGTGACACGTCCTGTGCGGTGGGTAGTGGTTTCTCCTGCGGTTTGGTTCGGCGCATCAGGTTCAGTGTTGCCGGTTGTGTACCGACCTGTTCCGGCTGCAACGCCGGTAGGTGTCGTCGCTGTGACCGGGTAGGTCTCGGTCCAGTTCACACCAGGTGCCGTTGGGATCGGGGGTCCAGTGAACACGGTGTCCGCGCCGGAATGTGGTCGTGACAAGTCAGTTGCCGCAGAGGCGAAGGAAGCCGGTGTTGTTGTCAACACTTCTGGGGGTGCGGTTGTGGTGTTCCCACTCTCGAAGGCGATGATTGCGCCCTGCGCCACCACAGTTTTCGGGTCATCAAGTGTCGCGATGGGACCGATCTGCCCAAGTTGGTGATGGACCAACGGAGTGCGCGATGATCCGCCTGTCAGGTATAGGGCGGACAGTCGGTTTGCGTCGACACCGGCGGACCTCAGGGTCGCCCGCGTAAGGTCGACGGCGCGTTCGACGTTGGTACCGATAAGTTCTTCGAACTCGTCACGGGTAATCAGCAAGTTTTCTTGTTTGCCGGCAGCGCTGACAGTGATCCGGGCGGACGGTGTTTCCGACAATAGTTCTTTCGCCCGGCGAATAGAATCGTCGACCGTGCGCAGCACACCCAAGGGAGCAGTCTCGCGCAGGTGACGGAACAGTTCAGGGTTGCGTTCGTTGAGTTGTTCATCAACCCAGCGGCGTACTAGCGCATCGAAGGTTTTCCCACCTAGGGCGTTGTCGCCGCGAGCGGCGACAACATCAAACCCACCGTCTGCGCAGGCCGACAGGACCGCCACGTCGAGGGTGCCCCCACCAAAGTCGAACACCGCGATGCTTTCACCCTCGCGGAGGGTATTGGTGCGGGTGTAATAGTGCACCGCGGCACGAGGTTCAGAGATAGTTCTGATGGCCTGAGCAGGCACACCAGCGCGCATCGCCGCGGTGGTCAGGGCTTGAATCTCGGCGACAGACCACGCTTCAGGGTGCGTCAGCACCACAGTGCTCGGTGGTGCGCCACCGTGTACTGTGGTGGCCTTTGCTACCACTTTCGCGATCACCGCTGCCACCACATCCGAGGGTGGTAGGTCATAACCGTCTAGGGAAATCGTGCGCTGACCCAGTACACGTTTCGGTGCAGCCAAGAACGCTGCCGGGTTCAGTTCAGCCTGGTTGATCGCGACTTCACCTACTTCAATCTGGGTAGGTGACTTCATAAAAACAGCCGACGGCAGCAGGTTTCCGTGATGGCTCAACGGTAGGGCTTCGACACCGCCGCCCGTCACTCTGTTGTGCGCGGCCGCGGTGTTTGATGTGCCGAAGTCGATACCCAAAACCCATGGTGCGGCCATCACGACTACTCCCCCTTACCCAGACGAAAGACTCACAGAGTTAGATGCAGCCCCGCACCCTGAAAGTGTCACAGTGTTACCCAAGTCATATTTGATGTGGGTGATCCATCCCCGACTTCTCAGTGACGTATGACCTAGGTGTGAAGGTGGTCGCGACTTGATCCGGATCGCTGGAAGCCGTGGTGCTCGGACCCGAGCGACGCCGATCTGGGCGAGATTTATCGGTGGTGGCCGGACAAGAGCGAGGAGTTCCGGTTCACAATGGGCGAGCTGTGGATGGCCCGGAGGGAAGACAGTCTTCCGATTCCGGTGAGCGTGGACGAGCCGCTAGCTCAGCAGATGCGCCTCGACGTCGACGCGCACCTCGCCGCAAAGGACGCAGAGACCAGCACACCCGGCTAGCGCCACGACCTGAGCTTTGAAACTGGAAAGCCCGCTGCCCGCCGCGAGGGCAGCGGGCTTGTCCAGCTTTTTAGTGATGTTCGGCCCGACCACAACAAGCAGCTGCCGGCATAACCGCCACCTATCACGCACTCTTCCAAGAATTTGACGATATTTACCCTTGAAGGGAACCGGTGGCTGCACCAGCTCGACCCCGTAAAATGAACGGCACACCAACACAGCGGCGTCGCCGTACAATGAAGGCCACAACACGGAGGAAGGGGATCATCGTGGCGGACCGTATTTCGCCCGCAGAGAAGGCGCGCCGTGCCCGCAGCGTTGATGATGCGATCCACTCAGCCCGCCTCGAGGGTGCCGACGTTTCCCCTGAAACCCAGAAAGACATGCAGGAGTACGCCGAAGGGCGCATCACTTCCGGCGACATCCTTGACAGGATTCGACGCCGAACCGCTGAGAGGGTGCAGGAACGTCGCGGCACGGTAGCATGACCGCCCCTGATGTCGACCCCTATCTTGATCCTGGGACAGGCATCCTTCGAAACAAGGTTCACGCTGTTACGTGGGACGAGCTCAAAGCTGAGGAAGCCGACGAAGGGAACCGGTGGCTGCACCAGCTCGACCCCGTAAAATGAACGGCACACCAACACAGCGGCGTCGCCGTACAAAGAAGGCCACAACACGGAGGAAGGGGATCATCGTGGCGGACCGTATTTCGCCCGCAGAGAAGGCGCGCCGTGCCCGCAGCGTTGATGATGCGATCCACTCAGCCCGCCTCGAGGGCGGCGAGATTCCGACTGAGGCGCAGAAAGACATGCAGGAATACGTCGAAGGTCGCATCACTGTGGAAGAAGGACTCGAGCGAGTTCGGCAGCGCACGAAGCTTCGTATTCAGAAACGACGCAGCACGGTCGCATGATCTCAGCTGATCATGACCCCTATTTTGATCCTGGGACAGGCATCCTTCGAAACAAGGTTCACGCTGTTACGTGGGACGAGCTCAAAGCTGAGGAAGCCGACTACCCGCATGGCACAACTACCCGCTTCTCATGATCGACTAATCGCGGTGTACACCTGATTCAGGACCGCCAGTGCGGTGTCTTCGGCTGCCGATCCGCCCTGGATGGCGTGATGTTGAACGCGGGCGAGACGCTGCTGGGCGATGGCACGAACCTGCTGGTGCGGTGCCTCAGCAGGCAACCCGAGTTGCTGCGCAACCGTGGGCTGTTTCAGCAGTGCCGTCAGTTCCGCAACGAGGGCGGAATTCGGGTCTTCTTTGAGGAGTCCTTTAAGCGCACGAAACACCCACACGTGCAGCAGCGCAGAATCCGAACGAGCCTGGTGCACCACCGTGCGAATATGGTCACGCGCCGGGTGGGTATAGGCCAGAGTGTCAAACTCAGCAAGGAGTCGATCGGCACGCCCAAGGGTCGCGTAGAACCTGAATGCTTCGTGCAGCACGCGGCTAAGTTGGGGCACACCGGAGCGGTGCATCATCCACGACGCGAGCGTGTCCGCACCGCCTGCAGCGTGATCGCGGCCGTAGACAATGCCGTATTCGGCGTAGTTTCCCAGCAATCGGTTCCTGTCGCCTTCGGACAACGGCTCTGGTGCATCACTGTCGAGCAGATCTGCGAGCGGGAAGCCGTTGATGTGCGCTAGTTGCTGCAGTGTGCGGGCATCATGTTCGGTGACTTGGCCGCAGTGCGCGGTTTGCCCCAGCAGGCCTGACACTGGGACCACAGTCATCACCGTCGACGACAGTTGCTGGGCGAGTACCTGCGCGTGCCGGGCAGCTTCGTCGAGGGGGTCGGTGTCTCCGAATGCGCCTTCACCAAAGGTGTCCGCGCGGCTTAACACCCCAAGTGTGTTCAACGGGGTGAAGCCAAGCTCGCGGAGAAATGCTATTTCGTCGGCGCGGGGGGTCGAGTCGAAACAAAATATTGCAGCGTCTGCTTCCACGCTCGCAGTGCGTGTCTGGTCCATCCCCTCGATGAAAGCTGCGCGGGTCGTTTCGCCATGTCCGGAGATGGCAGACAGACCGGGGGTGTCAATCAGGGTCAGTGCTCGTAGCGCAGCGGACGGCAGAATACGGTGAACATACCGGATGTCCTCAGGGGGGCAACCAAAACTGTCGGGCCGGGTTTCATCGGGCCGGACCTGACGTTCGTCCCACGAACCATCACGTTTTGCGACAATAGTGCGGGCGGGCGCCCCATCTTGATACACCGAGACAACGCGGGTGGTTTCCAAAGCACCGGTCTGGGCGACTGGGGCGCCCACCAACGCGTTCACCAGTGTCGATTTACCTGCTTTGACGCGTCCTGTGATCACCACCCTCGGCGGTGACCATAGGATTTGCCCGATGCGGTTTGCATGCTGGGGAAGGTCACCCCCACCGGATGCGAGGGCGTGCAAACACCGGTCGAGACCATTCAGGACAGGGTCACTCGTGTGCTGTGGTGTGTGCGTCACTCCGCGTCACTCTCCGATGTAGCGGTACACCGACACTTCGGTGTACCGGATGATTCCTGCCTGATCTTTCCAGCCCGGTCGGTGCAGCAGTGCAACCTCCCCATCCTCAAAGGCATCGGTAGTGGGCATGGTCGCAACAGCGCGCTGGGTGGAAGGATCAAAAGCTTCCCCCTCGATCGCGGTGAGCGAGACAACTCCGGCGGCCGCGAGGTCTGCGGTGATCTGGGTGCGGTCGGCTTCGTCGATGGCGACGTCGTACGCTGCGATCAAGTCCTGAACTGATGACCGCGCGGCACCTGCACCCGGTAGCGAAAGTGTAGGACTCACAGCAGTACCTGCAAGAGTGCGGGTGTACACCAGCAGTGCTGCTGCAAGAGCAAACACCGTGATCGCGATGACACTGACAACCAGCACACCGATAATCAGCGGCGTCATGGCGGATCCCCTTCTTTCGAACTGGCACTAGCTCATAGTTAGACGCACACAAAGACCAAAAAGTGTCACGAACAAACGAGATCATGGTCGAGGGTTCGACCACCTCGGGTGATTACAGGTGGTCAAGGTCCGCCAATGACCAGCGCACAGGTGGGTGTCGGAAAGACAGCACTCGCATGGGATGTTCGGCTATCGTCAGGAAACTATCTGCCCAACAGGAAGGTGTGAGCGACGATGGTTCGGATACCGGGCCGCGGTTCGGCACCAGCGACCACTGCTGACACCCCCGCGTCAACCTCAAGCGGGTCAACCCCCGAGACGACACCAGCCCAATCATTGGAACACGCATGCACCACACTGCGACGTTATGGCTACAGCTCGATCGCCGACTTCGCAGAGCAGAAAGCAAGCGACCAACACCAAACCCGCGCCGTTGTGGTGGTCGGTGAAGTCGGACGCGGTAAAAGTCTGCTAGTTAATGCGCTCACCCGCCAACCGGGCTTGTCACCTGTGGGCCCTGAACTCACCACCACCGCGGCGATCCATCTCATTCCCGAATCACGCAAACATGCTGGCGCAAAGGTCAACCTTATTGCTGGGGATCAATCGTGGCAGGTGCCGCGCAGCGAACTGCGTGATTGGGTCAGCGTCCACGGATCTAAGGTAGCTGACCCGAAGACGGAGATTCTGCCAACTCGTGTCCTCGTGCCGGTGGCAGATAATCCGCTCGGCGATGTGACGGTCATTGACACACCAGGCACCGGCGGCTTGGACCCCGCACACGCCTCGTTGGCATCAGCGTCGGCGCAACTGGCGTGCGTTCTTGTCATCACCGCCGACGCCAGCGCCCCTCTCACACAACCGGAAATGGCGTTCATTCGGGACGCCACCATGACTGTCGAGAACGTCATTGTGGCGCTAACGAAGACCGACAAAAACCTTCGCCGCTGGCAGCTCATTGCCGACGAGAATCGCACGTTGTTGCGCACCCACTTAAAACGCGACATTCCAGTCATCGGAGTATCAAGCCTACGGGCGAGCACAGCAGCGTCGTATAATCCTGCTCAACGCAACGCTGAAGAGGCAGCGTCAGGTGTTACAGAACTGCGCGCCGCGATCATCGACCGGCTCACGTCGGGCACACATGCATCAATGATCGATGCTTTGCGGACAGCGCGGGAAGGGCTACGACTTGTCGACACCCTTATCCGCCAAGACGCACAGGCGCTGAAGAACACCACGACAGCCTTACCTGGTCTTCACAAAGATCGGGAAGAACTCGAACTCCTGAAAAAGCAATCCCAACAGTGGGAAGCGTTCCTCGGCAGAGATCTCAATCTTGCCCGCACCGTCGCATCGACACACCTCGATCAACAACTCGATCAGGTGCGCACAGCATGGACCGCCCGAATCCAGAAGCGCAGCCTTGAGGTGCTGCGGAGAAACCCTCAAAAGTTCGCCACCGAAATTGAACGCGACCTGCACACAGCTGTGGGGAGCACACTCACTGTGTTCTCCCAGGAACTGCGGCGAATTTTGCTGCCCCTGTTCGGCAACGCAGTACTGTGCGAACACATCGAAGCATCGATCTCTCAGACACTGTCAACACAGTCCACCAGTGGGCACACAGTCGGGAAGAAAACCCAAGATCTGCTCGACCCAAGCCTGCTCACCATCGGTGTAATCGGGACCACCATGCTCGGTGCCATCACCGGGTTCGGGCTTGTCGCCGGGGCAGCTTGGATCAGCGTCAACCTCGGCTACAAGGCCATGCGCACCGGTAAACAAAATCTGCTGACCTGGCTCCGGGAAACCATCATGACCACTCGCACGCACGCCACCCGAACCCTCGACTCGGCGCTATCAGTGGCCCGTCCCGAAATTGTGTTGCGCTACCGCGACTACCTCAAAGACCGCAGCGACGCAGTCCAGCGCCAGATCCGGGAAGTCGAAGCTGCTGCCAAGCAAGACCAGCAAAAACGGGAAGAGTCCCTCACTAGACTCGCCCGCAACCACCGCATCGTCACCAGCCAAGCTGACGCACTTGAGCAGCACATCACCACCCTGTCGTCGTAGCAGTTGCCGCTGATCACGGCAGCGCTCACAACCCCGATACTCGTGACGTGCATCACTTTCACGAATGCGGTGACACTTCCACCTCCCCCGCTGCATCCAACTTGTTAACGCCTCACAGCGCACCGCTGACGAGGACATACGTATAGCTCACTTGGGAGGGCAGGAGTACATGCGAGCACAGAAGCTAGCACCAGCGGTGATGCTGACAATCGCGGCGGTCCTTGCAGGGTGTGGACAGAACACAATCACCGGTGACGAAGCTAAGGCTGAGTCCACCGCTGTGTCCCCCGCCTCGGTCGATGAATCGCTGCTCGACGCCGGTGACTACGTCACATCGGCACGGGGCACATTCGGCACGGTCGGCGACGAGTTCCTCGGTCGCTCCGTTGAAGGGCAGCGACTAGCCGAATACGTCGTTCTCCCAACCGAAATTGATGATGAACTCACAGTTGGTGCGGCCATGTCGACGTACGTCATCAAAGACGGAAACTCATTGGGAACCCTGCTGACCGGTAGCGTCCCCGAAATCGCTCAGCAGCACAACATGCTGACCGGGTTCTCCACCTCCCGCAGCACTGAAGATGACAGCAAGTCGACGGTTCACGCGGTACTTCGCTTCCCTGACGCCACTGTGGCGCAGTCGGCAGCACAACAGATGAACCACAACTTGCTCACCGAGGATCCCTTCGGACTTGGGCTACCCAAATCTAACTCGATTTCCGGCCTCCCAGGCACCCTCATTAGCAGTACGGAAGATGATGTGGCGTTCTCCGCAAACGCTTTCACTGCCTTCCAGGACTACGTGCTCTACACCTGGATCAAAGTAAACCCGGTCCACAAACAGTGGGCGGCGGATTTTCTTCTTGACCTGACAGAGGCGCAGAAAACCCTTGTTGCTCAGTTCCCTGCTACACCAGCAGGAGAATTCGCCAATATTCAGATGGACGTTGACGAGGTCCTGCGGTACGCCGTCCCCAGAACTGAGGGATTGCAGACAAGTGAGCAAGCAATCTATGGGCCGCGAGGGTGGTCACACTTCGCCGCGAACCCGGATGGGTCACTGCAGCGGTACCAAGAAACCGGCACCACACGTATCGCCGTTGACGCGACAACGGTGTATTTGTCGGACACCCCGGAAGGTTCGAAAAAGCTCTTCCAGCGTTTTTCCGCCACCTTCGCTGATCATGGCCTCGAGCCAGCTTCAGCGCCTCCAGGTCTCGACGGCGAGGTCATGTGTTGGTGGAAGCCACGAGGCTTCGCGCTGACCTACTGTTTGATCCAAGACGGACAGTTCCTTGCTGCAGCGCAAGATGCAGATGAGACCACAGCGCATCAACTTGCCACCGCGCAGTACCTCATCTTCACCAACGCGAAGTAGCCTGATAAGACCAGCGTGTAGCACAATCTCCCCCGATGGCTGCACGCTCTGGGGAAACCGGCGTACGACGGTTTCCCCATCCCCCAAGTTGCGCCCCGGCCACCCCCCCATAGGCCGGGGCGCAACGCATATCTTCTCTGGGAAGGACGTCGATGCTCACGAACGGGGCACCAGATGACGATGACACACCGCCTATTCCAGACGGTCCACCGTACTCAGAAGAATTCCTGGCACATTTTCACGGAGGAGTTTATCCCGACGATCAAACCTTGCTGGCTAGCATCTACGCGGACCCCGACGCCGTCGCCTTCCTTCAGCACCTGGAGAACATCACGGACCAACTCCGGCGCCTAAGACCGAGCTAGGCCTGCCCTGCATCTCAAAGTAGCGCTGAACGGCAAAGGCGGCGTTCGCGCCTACCCAGTCAGGTGATAGAGGTCGCCTGATTCTTGTGGATCTAAGTGCGCCCCATAATCCACGCTACTTCTTCTGCGGCATCGCGGGCGCGAAACTCATCGACGATCATGCGTGCTTGAATGCGCAGGGTTGCGATGGTGTCGGAGTCGAGTTCTTGATCAGGATTGCTGTCGCGCCACCAGGTGAACATGTACTGCGCTTGATTCTCGACCTCCGTCTCGTACACCGAGCCAGTGGGAAGCCGATCCGTCGTCGCGGGCGTATTGCCGGGGTTATGTGCACTCATGGCGATTTTTCTACCCTGCGGGTCTGTCAATCTGAGGATCAACTCAGAGTGCCGCGGTTGATCGCGAAGTCGCGTGGCAACACTTCGGTTGGCGGTGTTTCGTTGGTAGTAGACGCACCGCAGAGAATGTCAGATGTCCCTGTAATACTTCCTCGGTACAGCAGAGCCGTAGAGCTTGTAGACAGGAGTTCAGTACCTTGACAGATCACCAGAACCGACTGGAACTACGTGATGAGAAGCGATCACGGCAGACAATGTGGCTTACCTTCGGCGCGATTTTTCTGACTTTCTCAGGTGTGTTGACGATCATCGGCGTGCTAGCAGGATGGAGCGAAAGCCCTATCGCACTGATTGTGTGGCCAGTCATTGCCATCACCTTCATGTGGACCATCAGGAACATGATCATCAGGAATGCCGGACGATCGCAGTGACCACGCGACTTATTGAGCATGCCCAGACAGCATCGGAGGCAATCCGTGCGATTGCACACGACACTCCTGATGTTCCTTCTGCGCCGGAACTCTATGACGTACTAGCTGACCTCAAATACGTTCCGCATCGTCTTCCGGATGCGCTGACAAAGTTTCGGCAAGCACTGGTTCGTTCACTTGATGAACTCGACGTTTTCGACGATGCGCGCGATCCGCAGGACAGCGTTTCCCGGTGCAACGCACACCTGGTGACGGCGGCGGAACTTCTGGCTACCGCCGGAGAACACCTCGAAAAAGCGCAGGCGGCACTTTCAGCTCAGGGCTACCGGTCCTGAACAAGTCCAGTTCACCGGTGTCGCACAAGTAGAAGCTGCGAGCACTGAGCAGCAAGTAGCCTAATTAAAGCGCGTGCAGCACATTCTCCCCCGATGGCTGCACGCTCCGGGGAAGCCGACGTACGACGGTTTCCCCATCCCCCCAAGTTGCGCGTCGGCCACCCCCCATAGGCCGGGGCGCAACTGCTTTTACGCGAAGTGGGCATAGAACGCTCACTACCACGGCTGGTGATACAGCCACGCCGTCTGCGGTAACGAAAAGCTTGTATCAGCTGTCGTTGCGGTTGGATGAGGCTATGAAGTTGAAACGTCGGGTTTTGCTGACGACGGTGTCGGCACCCCCGCCCGCACCTGCACCTGCACCTGCACCGAAGCCGGAACCTGCCCCAGCCGTTGCGGAGAAACTCGATGCCGAGTTCGCTGCAGAAGCGGTTAATGTCGACGACCCCTGGTCATGACACGCGCCACACGAACAAAGCGACCCACCCGGCGAAGCCGAACCGTCAAACCAGCGGACATCCCCACCGCAGGAACCGGCCAGCGCATATGGGTTCTCGATGTGCCCTTCAAAGCACCCGCTGCCGGGGCCCGCTACTACGCGGGCATCAAATCGTATGCCTATGTGGGGGCGACACTTCCCGCAACACTCACCGTCTTCGCATCAAAACCGTACTCCTACCAGCGCTGGGTCGAGGACAACCTCAATGGCACACACAGCAGTGGCGCTACCGCGTCCCCGAAAACCCCGCGGGTAGAGCAAATCGATGCTGCAAAAGCGATTGCCCGCGCCGCCCACGCAGGGTGGCGGGGTTTTTTCCTTGCCGACGACCCAGGACTCGGAAAAACCGGATCGGCGATCCTTGGTGCTAAAGCGGCATTGAAAATCCTTGGTGGTAACACCATTTTGATCACGGTTGATCGGCCTGCTGCCATCACGATTGCTGCGTGGCGTGATTCCATTGCCGCGTTCGGCGACGGCGGGCACCGCTGGTTAATTATATCCCCTGACCAGCTGAAAAAACTGTTAGCCCGCAACGGGCAACCAAAGCATCACTTCGATGTGATCATCAACGATGAGGCGCAGCAATTCCGGCATTTGAGCGCACAACGTACTCAGTACCAACGACGGGTGGCTAAGCTCAGCGCCCCGGCGGGAAAAGCGCCGTTCGTCATCACATTGACCGCCACCCCCGGGCATCACCCCGGCGAGTACACCTACCTGTCGTCGTTGCTGGCTCAAATCCATCAAGATCCACCAGCTGAGTGGTCGAATCTCGGTGCGAAACTGGTGGCTTTGGGGTTGCCACTCACCCCGGGGTGGGATTCCGGGAAATGGGCATGGAACGAGGACGCGAAAGCTTCCCCAGTTCTGCAAAATGAGGCGGTCACGCGTGTGCGGCAGTGGATGACCGCTGCGCGGCCACCGGTGATGTTGCACCGCGACGCACCGTGGGGGCCTGCACCGATCGACGGGTTGCCGGTCGACTTCACCCCAGAACAGTGGGCGTCCTACCACCAGGAGTGGGGCGATTTTCAGCGCGAGATGCGGCTCGCACGAAGCGGTAATGACACTGCCCGTGGTCGTGCGGCATTGATGCGTTTTCGGCAGAAAGCCGGGATGTTGCGGGCAGCGCAAACAGCGGGGTTGGTTGCGGCCCATGTCGGTCGCGGCTATCAAGTTCTGGTGGCGGTGGAGCTCGTGACCACGGCGGCGGATCCGGTGGCGGAACACCTTGAGCGACTCGAAATTCCGGTTGCCCGCATTTACGGTGGAGGTGCTGACTTGGAAGCGGAACGTCTTCGTTTTCAGCGCGGGGATGCGCACGTGGTGGTCTTCAATACCGCTTCAGCAATCAACTTGCAGGCGAACGAGCTGATGGCTGATGGTAGCCGCGCCACCAGTGCGCAGCGGATCGGGATTTTTCATCAGCCTCGGTACTCCGGGATTCAGGCCAGGCAAACCATTGGGCGTGCTCATCGTGACTACCAGGTGTGTCCGTGGAGTTTGCTGTATGCCGCGGGCACGGTGGAGGAAACCGCCGCAAAAATCATGGTGGACCGACTGGTGGTGACATCAAATAGTGTGGATGGTGACACTGGGGCGTTGCATAAGATTGCGGCGTTGTTCGGCGCTGATTGGCTCCCGGACAGCACACTCGAACCGTAGGTGCATCCGTTATGTTTTGGGCAACAGACACATAACACAGAACACACACCATGCCTGTCTACCTGGCATGTATGTATAATAAAATACGTAATCACTTTCGAGGGGTTACACAAAGCGCAGGTACTGACGTCCCACTTGTGAGGATGCGTTCTGCGTACGCTCACCAGGGTCTTAGGCCCGGTGGGGGTTGACACTCCGAAGCGAGTAGGCCCGCCCTAGTGCGGGCCATACTCATATCTACCCATAATTACCTTGTGACTGGCGAGCGCATCACCGGACGATGACCGCTTCGGCAAAGACAAGGCGTAAAACCTAAGACCCTGGTGGCGATGTGGGTTAGCCGATGTTGAATCGGCCAACGTCTGTTTGGCTGAAATCCCCGCGATGGATGGTGACCTGCCACGTTGCTCCGTTGAGCTTCGAGCTCGGTGCAGCGACACACACGTTGCCGCTGACGCTGTTACCTGGTGCCACGTCGGTGTAGGTCTCCAACGAATCCGGAACCACACCGCAGTACGCGAAGTTGCTGACCAGACCGTTCACTGTGCCGCTGGAATCGATCAGATCGAAATAGGTCATGATTGGGCTGAGATACCCATTCGTGGTGTTAGTCAGGGTCACATAGGCCATGACGAACTGCTGCCCGGAGTCGGGTCGGTCGTTGTACGGGTTTTCTGCGAGGATGTCGGCGGTTGCATCCATCACTGTGCGATGGACCGTTACGTCCCAGTCGCCAATCCTGTGGGTTTCACCGACTGCGGCGACCGTGGAGTCGTCCGAGGAACCGCTACCTGTCATATCCGGTGTTGTTGCATCATCGGTGCTGACAAACTGGGTGGGTAGAGGATCAGGTTGATTCGGGAATCCTTCGCGGGCTTCTTTGAAAAAGCCGACGAAGTTCACGACCAGATACAGGGTCAACGCGATACCGAAGAGCATGGCCCCGCCGCCGCTGATGATGCCCCCGATCGGCAGCGCCTTGTTTGAGGCTGTGCCCGACCGAATCAGGTACAAGCCGATCACACCGAGGACGACAGCGACAAAGCCCACCGCGACGCCCAACACTGAGAACGCCAACACCAGTGGTACGGCCGCCAACCCTGTCGCTAGCGCGGCGATACCAACACCATTACTGTGCCCCGCAGTGTGCGCCCGGTACGGATGGCCGGTCGGATAGTTTCCCACACCGGCGGAGGTGTAGGGGTTTGTGTGGTGCGGGTGCGACGCCCCCCACGCAGGCGCGGCGGGTTGGGATTGGCTGTAGTCCGGACCCGTGGGCTGCTGCCACTGCGGCGGCGTGTAATAGTTGCCTGGCTGCGGCGAGCTGGTGCCATTGTTCGTCTGATTCTCTGGTGTTGTCATCGTGGTGTCCCTCCCCCGACAACCCATCGCGACAAGCACTTTGGGTTGTTTCCCTATCCCATCAGATGCAGCGTGTGTGCATCGTTGTCTGAAAGTTAGATGCGCACAAACACTAAAAAGTGTCACCAGAACCAAAACTTCCGAATGTAACGACCGCCACAGTCAACCGCGCCCGCTGGCAGGTCACCTCCTGCATGATGGCTTCATGCGGCGCCGATACGGACACGTAAAACCTAGAACGAAACACTGTGGAGGCACTGATGTTCGTGTTCACCATTGACGGACCTGAAGCTCAGCCCATGCAGCAGGCGTCGCTGAGCCAACTTGGTGTGCTCGAAGAAAAGCATCTTGAGCAATGGATTGTCACCCACCCCGGCGTGCTCGGTGACGACATCAAAATCATCGCGACACAGTACAACTCGTGGTCCTCGGACTTCGGTGACCTGACTAAAGAACGGCTCGATGTTCTCGGGCTGGACAGCTCCGGACAAACGGTGGTGGTCGAACTCAAGCGGGGTTCTGACTCTCGCATTCATTTGCAGGCGATCACCTATGCCTCCCTAGTGGCGGGGTTTACGAAGGAAACCCTCGCCGAGGCCCACGCCGACTACCTCAATAAGTTGAACCCCACTGGTGAACCGATTTCGGCAGACCAGGCGATGAGGATGCTTACAGATCATGTCGTGGATGAGTGGGACGAAGTTGTGCTCACCATTCCGAAGATCATTTTGCTGGCCGAAGATTTCACCGCGCAGACCTACACCACCGTCGAGTGGCTCACGAATCTGACGGACTCCTTGGTCATCGAAATGCATACCGTCAATGTGTTCGTCACCGCTGACAGTCCATCGCAGCGATGCGCAGTCTTTCGGCGCCTCTACCCTGTGGTAGATCCGTCTCTACGTATTCTCACACCCGACAGCGCGGCAAAGGCGAACGCGGTGGCGGAAATAATTGCTGAAAAGAAGGTGCAATCCCGCGCGGCACGTTCCGCCCACATCCTCTTCGACCACTCCGCGATCGCGGAAGGTTCCACACTGCAGTTGCGTGTACGTGGTTCCATCAGCCTTGACCTGGCTGAACAGATAGAACAGTGGATTGTCACAGACCCTGCCCGTGGTGAGGCTGTATGGGTTCGCAACCGGCAAAGCCCGCTACGGTGGCGAGCAGATCAGGAATACGACCGGGTGTGGACACCGACGGCTCTCGCCAAGCACATCATCGAACAGGCCACTGGCATTGCGCGTGATGCTGTTCCTGGGGGCGACGTCTGGTATCTGGGTGAACACAACTTACTCGAGCTCGCACGGCGGGCTTATGCTGCAGGGGCTCCCGCGGACTAACCACCAGTTGCAGCCTTGTGTGGTCCTCAAAGTTCAGGTAGCAGTAGTTCTTTCGGGCGGGCTCCGAACGGTGCCCACCTGTCGACCAACCCCTTAGGAGTGAAGGCGATGGTAGGCAGGTACAAGGTCGACGATCTCCACGCCGGGGTGCTGACGCAACGCGGCGGTGACGCTAATGATGCGGCCGTTGACGTATGCGCGGTGGCTGAATTGTTCCTCGACGGTGTTCCTCGACATCCGTAGTGCTTCGATGACGTGGAAGTCTTCATTGAAGATCACCACCACAACAAAGTCGTAGTCACTGTCGCGGATGGGGCTCAGGTTCCGAGACTTGGTCGTGGGCGTTAGTCGCATTCCTTTGACCTGAATGCGGTGACCCTCTGGTGAACGGATATCCCATCCGGCTTGGCTGAATCCTCCGCGTTCGCCGCCGTAGTACTCGTGCACGATTGCTTCGGCGATGTCTCCCACTGGATTGTTGTTGGTGCGGACGACATCACGATGCCGGAGCTCCCGCATGATCGCGGCCCACTCTTGTAGGAGTTGCGGGGTGCTGCGCGTGCTCGGGTCGTACCCAGGGTTGGTCACGGTATCTCTGTCTCTCGTCTCCGGGGCGTCGCGTCCAGTGGGACCGGTTCCACGGTAGCGGTTCAGGGTGTGCACTTCGGCAGATTCCGGGGAGCATCGTCGGCGACGGTGATCAATGTTCGGGGCCACCGCGACGGTTTGTGGGGCAGGGTCGGGTGGTGCACATACCTTTCGCGGGTATTGCCGATAATTTGGAAGTAACGTCTATACCATTTGCGGGACAACATCTTTGGGGTCACCAACCCACTCGCTGCCCATACCTTCACGTGACGTTGAACTGTGAGGATGTCAGATATCTCCGAGGAGGACGAACATTAGTTCGCATAATAGTTTGCCGCCAAGGAGGATTCGTGACCGCGATCAGCCGGATTAGCTCAGCTGCCCCGTCTGCGTCCTCAGCGACACGACAAGATTCCGAGCGCAATACGGCGCGAAACTACACAAGCAATTGCGCGCCAAAAAATTCACATCGCCTATGAGTCAACCAATTGTCACTTCCTCGCCTGGTGCTCCGAAGGCGGACTGGAAGCCATGCCTGCCGCTGGACCGACCATAAACGACTAATTACTATATTTCGGGGATCCCAATGGAAACCTACCTATACAGCTGGAAAAGCTCTGCAGCATGGGCGAACGCTTAGATCCTGCCGATTTGAGAATCTACGGAACACCGATCGATGGCCGCTGCAGCCACGCTACGCACTACCGACCACCTGACTAAGCAATTATGCGCTCCACATTTTGTAGTCCAATACACCGCTGAGACTGCCCATTCGATAGAGGTTGCTACCTGTACCGGGGTGACTAACATCGCGCATATCGCCGACATCCACGGAAATGTGCCCGTCCTCTAAGCTGTGCTTGGCGTACTGGACCAGAAGCGTCCTGACCTCGTGATAGATCTGGGTGACATCGTCTCGGGTGGCGTTGATCAGCGGGCAACAAGGCATGCGACGGGCGTTTCCATCATCATGGTTGAGCAAAATGCGCGTCGCTGCCTACAAATTTGCGACCGAGGATACGTGCTTGATCAAGGTAAAAATGCCTACACCGATACCGGTCACAACTTGCTGAATGACCCGAAAGTAATCGAGTTGTACCTTGGGACACTTGCGGGCAAGAACGAGCGCGGCACTCACTAGCTCGAAGGCAAGAAACAAAGAAGCGGGGCGGAGCCACTGTGGCTCCGCCCCGCTTTTGTGTTGACTGGATCAGTCGTCGATGCTCACTACGATGTAGTCTTCGACCGGCAGTAGGGCATTGTCCGGCCCGAACTCAAGCACACCGTACGAGCCGATTCCGGGCTCACCTGCTGGCGCAAACTCAAGTTCACCGGTGATGCCGTTGAAGTTGATGTCTTGCCCAGCGGCGATCAGGTCGCGGCATTCAGCAAATGTGGTGCAGTCTTCACCATCGCGTGTGACGCCGTTGATCTCTGAAGCGATATCAACGCCGCGTGTGGAGCCTGCAGCTTCAGCGGCCAGTGCGGTAATAATTGCCGCGTCGTATGCTTCTGCGGAATATTGCAAATCGGACAGGTTAAGTCCGATCTCGGCACCTGTGGCCCGGACACGCTCTTCAAAGTCTGAGCTGAGCGCCGTCTGTGGCGCCGTTCCCTTCATTCCTTCAAGCAACCCCGGTGCTAGGCCTTCGCCCAAGGCGTTACCCATGTTGCCGTCAGTTCCGTATACAAGCTTGTCTTGCGGACCAATGCCGATCTCGGCCATTCGGGTGATGATCCGCTTGCTCTCGTCGAAACCAATCACTGCGATCGCATCAGGGTCAAACTGAGCAATACGATCGAGTTCCGCGTTGAACGACTGCGCATTGGGGTCGTAGATGATGAGTTCGATTTGGTCAGATCCGACGCCTGCTTCTTGTAGGAATCGTTCCGTGTTGCGCGCAAGACCCGCACCGTACGGATCGTTGCGGGCAAGTACAGCGACGCGCTGAACGCCATCGCTGGCCATCATCTGCACTAGGGCTTGCGACTGAAGGACATCGGTAGGAGCTGTCCGGAAGTACAACCCCTTGTCGGGGTAGCACACAAACTGGTCAGAAGTGTTCGCAGGAGAGAACATGACGACACCGGCGTCGACGATCTTGTCGATCACGTTGAGCGAAACACCAGACGATGCGGCACCGATAATGACCTGTACACCGTCAGCGAGAAGGCGGTCGACCGTCTGGTTCGCAATATTTGTTGTGGTGTCGCCGGAGTCACCTTGGTTGATGCTCACGGGGTTGCCGAGAACGCCACCAGCTTCGTTGATTTCCTTGACAGCAAGTTCGGTCGCAGCGATTTCTGGTGGTCCGAGGAAGGCAAGGTCACCTGTTTGAGGAAGCAATCCACCGAACTTCAGAGGGTCCGTAGACGGGTTGCCACTCGCTTGCGCTTGGGGCGGATCGCAATCGGTATCAGCAAGCTGAACTTCGTCGACCCCGTCACTCGAACTGCACGCAGTTAGTGCAAGCGAGGTGGCGCCGACCATAGCCGCGTAGCGCAGCCACTTCTTCTGTGCCATGAATGTGCTCTCCTCGAAACTCAAGGGCCGATCGGGTGTTCGCCACAAAGTTGCGGTGAACGGCTCAGCCTTCCTGGTTCTTGGAATTTATCCACATTCGCGACTATTCGCCCACAAGACGCGCCACATGTCACCAACCCGTAATTTCGGACATACCGTTCTTTACATGGCGGTCAATATGACGCGCTATTTGGCCGTTTTTGGTTTCACAGAGAGGGTATCGGCGACAACTTGAGCAACGACTTTCATGGTGGTTCGACGATCCATTGCTGCTCGTTGAATCCACCGGAAAGCTTCCGGCTCCGACATTCCATGAGCATTCATCAACGCACCCTTGGCACGATCAATGAGCTTTCGAGTCTCTAACCTGTCAGTGAGTTCACCGACTTCTTTCTCTAGCGCCTTCAGTTCGGCGAATCGGCTGGTTGCCAACTCGATCGCTGGGACAAGGTCGCCCTGAGAAAACGGCTTCACCAAATAGGCCATCGCGCCCGCGTCACGGGCACGTTCGACTAGTTCGCGCTGACTAAAAGCAGTGAGTATCACGACTGGGGAGATGCGCTTGGCGGCGATTTCAGCCGCAGCATCGATGCCGTCGCGAATGGGCATCTTGACGTCCATGATGACAAGGTCCGGTGTCAGCTCCTCGGCCAACTCGACGGCTCGCTGACCATCCCCAGCTTCGCCAACAACTTCGTAGCCTTCGTCGCGGAGCATTTCGGTTAGGTCCAGCCGGATGAGGGTCTCGTCTTCCGCAACAAGAACGCGCCGAACCGGCCATGAACCTTTTTGCCCGTCGTTCAATTGTCCCGTTGCCCCGCCTTGGGCTTCGGATGCAATCCCGTCCTTGACCGCTGACTCTGCCTGCACAGACTCGGAGTCCATCATCGACACCGTTCCCCTTCACCGACCGCCGTCAATATTTCCGGCGGCACTTCATAACATTCGCTCCGCTCTTGAAGACTACCGGGCAAAGGCCCTTGCACGCGATGAGCTAGGCAAACTATTCGCATGGCGCAATCCTCGGCTTTGAATGTTTGCGTGTATCCTAAATTTCGCATCGACTGAGTACGACCGACGCGACGGGCGAGTGCGCATTTTGCAGCCGTCATTCGCGTGTACTATCGTCATGCAGCAACGAGCATTACTGCTATATGCCCTCGTAGCCCAATTGGCAGAGGCAACGGATTCAAAACCCGTCCAGTGTGAGTTCGAGTCTCACCGAGGGCACCATAATCTGCAGATGCTTACCCCCTCTTGATACTCCTTCAGTTTCTGCAATGCGCTGTTTGAAGGATTCACAATGTATCGAAGTTCGCCAGATCCAGGGTGACATATCTCACATGAAGTGAAATTCTGGTGGTCGGGTCACAACCGTGAAGTACTTATTCACGACCATTCGAACGGGATGCCTCAATCGCTCGCGTGAGATCAGCAATGCGGCCTTCCAGATCCGCTATCCGATGGTCAACCGAACGGACCTGCGCGCGAGTTGCCGCCTGCTGTGAGTCGTCGTTTTCCGCGACCCTGTTCACAATCGCTGATGCCATCAATCCCGTGATGACACCGATCAAGCTGATACCACCAAACATCAGCAGGACTGCAATAAATCGACCACCTGTGGTCATTAGGGTGATGTCGCCGTATCCGACTGTGGTGACGGTGACAATCGCCCACCACAACGCATCCCCAAAACTGGTGATCTCCGTACCTGGGGCACCTCGTTCAGCTTCGAGAATTGCAAGCGACGCAATATAGATCAAGAGAACCGATGATCCAGCTGCGTAAGTAGCTACACGACCCTGAAGCGTTCGGCCCACCGAAATTTGCAGTCGATGCACCACCACTACAAGACGCAGCAAACGAAGTGGTCGCAGCATAGGTAGTACGACGACAGCGAGATCCAGCAGATGAGTGAAGAACCAACGCACCCGTTGTTCGGCAACGATGAGTCGCGCGAAGTAGTCAATCGCAAAGACCACCCACACCACGACCATCAATAGCTGGGGAACCCCACCAAGTGAAGCATCAGGCGCGAGCACGATTACGGAGTACGCAACCAGGTAGACGAATGCAGCGCCGATGAGGGGCCATTCCGAGGCTGGAATCGAATGCGTCTTGCTCGAATGTCGACGAACCATAGGTGAGATCGTGTCACGATTCCGGCCGATGGAATGCTAACGACGCAGGCTATCGCGGGCGCACTAACGTGATCCCAGTGCGCGGTGTTGTTCGACCCGGCGACGCGCGCTTTCAAGTGTGCGATGCCGATCCCCATCAGGTTCGTGGAAAATCCACATGTCGTAGAACCATAGTTCAGTGGACGAGTCGCCCACTGACCGTGCGATAGCGGCTCCGGTAGTGATCCACCAGAGCGGTATCGTTTGTGCGTTTAGGTCCGAGCGGTGGGCCAAATTTTCGACGACGGTGCGAAGGATTTCGATGGCATCAGGTTGTCGCTCGCACCGGACGAGAGCCTCAACCTCGCAAATGAGGTCCGTGTAGTGCATCCCGTCGATGTATTCCGCAGCTACGGCATCGAACAAGCGGTCGTCAATTGTGTCCCACATCGTTGTAGCACCGTCCAAGTTCATTGGCAGAAATCGGAACCGTTGTATTTTCAGTGTTGCCGATTTGCGCACAAATTGGTGCAAAATTGCAATTGCGGCTACTCAACAACCCCAGCGCACGTATCGGGATGCCACAGTCCACGATCATTATCGGAGGCTGCTCGCTGGGCTGCCTTGAATTCCTCTTGGTAGCGGTACGGCGCCCTGAAGGTGTATTCGTGGCCGTAACCTGCGGCGATCATTTCGTAATTGAATAACCGACCGTCGTCGAACCACACAAATGCGAGAGCACGGCCAAACCGATCTTCGCGTCCCTGAGTGGGATCGAACTCCAGGTACACGGTTTCGCCGTCTAGCAGTTGCTTCGCCCGATCCGATGCCTCTCGCCCGAAGCATTCCACCGGGCGCTGCGGGTGAACGATTTCGGGGGTATCCAGACCGATCAGTCGCACGGACACTGATTCGCCATTGATGAGGACTCGCACAGTGTCGCCGTCAACCACGCGATCAACGCGGAAAGGCCCCTCAACACCCTGAGGCATCGACCCGCCGAAACGAATCTCCGCAGCGTCGCTCCGTGGCAAAGCGCCACGGTCGTTGAGGAATCCCTCTGCCGCATTCTCACGAGACTCGGGCGATTGATCACGTACCGGCTCATCCGTCGCAGTCGACGCTGGTTCGGTTGTGCCTACATCTGTGGCTCGCTCAAACTCCTGAACGGACCCCTCGCCGTAAGGTCCACCGCCTGATGTACCAAACGAACAGCCAGTGAAGATGAGGGAAGCTGTGATCGCAGCCGCGACAGCAGCACAGGCCCGTCGATTGAATGACCTAGCTCGACCCATCATCTCTACTGACTCGCAATCTCACATCGCTGGACACATCGCCGAAGCGCGGCCGCACTCAACATTTGAGTTCACGACCGCGACTTCAACACCATGCCACAGCAGTCTGACAAGAAGTGTCAGTGGTCGTCTTCGCCAATGCGATGCACCTGAATCAGGTTCGTCGAACCAACGGTGCCGGGGGGCGCACCAGCGACGATGACAACCCGATCACCTTTCGAATAGCCGCCAATCTTCAACAAAGCATCATCAACCTGGCGAATCATGGCGTCTGTGCTCTCGACGTAGTCCACAGTGAAAGTTTCCGTACCCCACGTCAGCGATAGCTGGCTACGCACTGCGGCGATGGGAGTCAGCGCAACGAGCGGCAGGTGGGTGTGCAACCGCGCTAGCCGCCGAACAGTGTCACCCGACTGCGTGAACGCCACCAACGCCTTCGCTTCGAGCCGCTCGCCAATATCGCGGGCGGCGTACGAAATCACTCCGCGCTTGGTGCGCGGCACGTGAGTGAGTGGCGGAACCACCGTTGATTCCGTCTCGACCGCTGTGACAATGCGCGCCATTGTGCGGACAGCTTCCATCACGTACTGCCCCACCGAGGTCTCACCGGACAACATCACTGCATCCGCGCCGTCGAGCACAGCGTTGGCGACGTCTGATGCTTCAGCGCGAGTAGGGCGGGCGTTGGTAATCATGGATTCAAGCATCTGTGTTGCCACAATGACAGGCTTCGCGTTCTCACGAGCGACCTGAATTGCACGCTTTTGAACCAGTGGCACAGTTTCGAGCGGCATCTCTACGCCAAGATCTCCACGAGCCACCATGATGCCGTCAAACGCAAGGACGATTGCCTCAAGATTGTCGATCGCTTCTGGCTTTTCGAGTTTGGCAATCACTGGGACACGACGGCCCACCCGGTCCATGATGTCGTGCACAAGTTCAATATCGGACGGAGACCGCACGAAAGACAACGCGATCATGTCGACGCCCAATTTCAGGGCAAACTCGAGGTCCTCGATGTCCTTCTCAGACAGCGCAGGCACAGAAACATTCATGCCGGGCAGCGACAAGCCTTTGTTGTTGCTAACCGGTCCGCCCTCTACTACCCGGCATACAACATCTGACCCCTCCACGGCAGTCACTACAAGGCCGACCTTGCCGTCATCAACAAGCAAACGGTCGCCCGCGCGTGCGTCGGTGCTGAGGTCTTTGTAGGTTGTCGACACGCGGTCATGAGTGCCTTCGCAATCATCGACGCTGATGCGAACCTCTTCGCCACTTGCCCACGTCGTTTGGCCGTCCTTGAAACGCCCGAGGCGAATCTTTGGCCCCTGAAGGTCAGCGAGAATCCCCACATTGCGGCCAGACGCTTCGGCTGCGTCTCGTACAAACTGGTAATTCTCCTGATGGGTGGCGTGGTCACCGTGGCTCATGTTGAGCCGTGCCACATCCATTCCACTATCAATGAGCTGCCTCACCCGTTCCGCGGAACCAGTTGCGGGGCCAAGGGTGCATACAATCTTCGCGCGACGTTTCACACACACCAACATAGTCCGCCAAACTGTGTTGGCTCTACGGTGTCGGGTTAACGAGCAAAGAATTTCTCCACAAGTCGCCTTATCCGCCCGGAACAAACGGGAAATTGGGCAGGTTTCGAACCACGCCCCAGACAATTGCTAGCCCCGTCACCACCGCCGCCGCACGCCACGGCGGCCGGGGTGCGGCACCCCGACGTTTTCGCCACAGGAACCACAATCCCCACAGAACCAGGATGGGCGTGAGCACAAGGAGAAACAGGTTGTCGTTGGCCGCAGCGACGATATCGCCGCGCAGCAGATCGTGCCCCATCCGGAGTGCACCGCAACCTGGACAGTCGAAACCTGTGAGAAGTTTCGTGGGGCAGATTGGATAGATGGAACTGGAGTCGTGCGGGCTAAACGCCCACAGGTACACACATCCGGCTCCGACTACTGTTGCCGCCCCTCCTGCGAATAGGAGAGTCCGCAACGGTGTCCGCCGATGAGAGAGTGTGTGCCCGCACTCACCGCTGGCATGGCTGTGATGCGGTGGGTGCGGATTACTCGAGTCACACTGCCCCGGCGGTGACATAGCTACCGCGGTTCGGTTTCACCGGTGTCGTCGCCTGGAGCGCTCGCATTCTCAGATGCCCCTGAGTCACCGTTTGCGGGGCTTGTCACGACAGCAGCCGTGGGGCTCCGGTGAGCGGCTGGGACCAGCTCTTCAGGCTCTTCCCGCCCCTTCTTAGCAAGGAGAACAAATATCACTGCCCCGGTGAATACGATCGCGGAGGTGAAGGAGTTGATACGAATGCCAAAGATCTCGTTGGCGGGGTCGGCTCGCAGCAGCTCCACAAAGAATCGTCCGAAGCTATAGCCCGCGACGTAGAGCGCGAATAGGCGTCCGTGTCCTAGCCGGAACTTCCGATCAAGCACCACCAGCACGACAACGAAGAAGACATTCCACAACAATTCGTAGAGGAACGTCGGGTGCACAATGTCGACAATCTGCCCGGTGGAGACGCCGTTCAGATTGTCGATTCGTCCCTCACCATCAAGCCTTGTGTAGATCGCCAGGCCCCAGGCAACGTCGGTGCTTTGGCCGTAAAGTTCTTGGTTGAAGTAGTTGCCCAGGCGTCCGATGGCCTGCGCAAGCAGGATTCCCGGTGCGACCGCGTCGCCGAACGCTGGAAGGGGAACGCCTTTGGCGCGGCACCCAATCCATGCGCCTACCGCGCCTAGCGCGACAGCACCCCAGATTCCTAGCCCGCCCTGCCATACCTTTAATGCATCGACAGGGTTCGCGCCCTCGCCGAAGTACTTCTGCCAATCGGTCGCGACATGGTAGGCCCGACCACCCACGAACCCGAATGGGATTGCCCACAATGCGATGTCGAGGACCGTGCCGGGTTCTCCCCCGCGCGCCTGCCACCTACGGTCGCCCCACGCAATGGCAATGATGATGCCAAGGATGATGAACAGTGCGTACGCACGAAGGGCGAAAGGCCCTACTTGCCACACGCCCTGCGGTGGGCTCGGGATGTAGGCGAGCAGATCAGCCGATTGCGCGGCCAAATAGCTCCGGTTCACTGCGGTCCCCTTGTTTTGCTAGTCACGAGTGGTCTGCGCGGTTGCAGCCCTTTCACACGGTAGCGGAAACTCATCTATCTCGTACGCCGGCAGAGAGTTCACGCGTAAGGTCTGCTACGGCGGCAAGCCCTTGTTCCGCGGCAGAAACCAGCGCTGAACCCACGATAACTGCGTCGGCGTACTTGCCGATCTCTGCGGCTTGGGTCCGGTTGCGGACGCCGAGGCCGATGCCAATGGGGATGTCACTGTGCTCACGGATGCGTGCAACGAGCTCGGGAGCTGATGTCGACACTGCATCTCGGGCACCTGTGACACCCATTGTCGATGCGGCGTAGACGAAGCCTCGACTGCGGTTTGTGGTCATTGCAACGCGTTCCTCGGTTGATGAGGGCGCAACAAGGAAGATTCGGTCGAGGTTGTGTTCCTCTGAGGCGGCAATCCACTTGGCGGCCTCGTCCGGGATGAGGTCCGGCGTGATGAGGCCGAGGCCTCCTGCAGCGGCGAGGTCGCGCGCGAAGGCATCGACGCCATATTTGAGCACTGGGTTCCAATACGTCATGACGACGGCGTTGCCACCGATCGACGAAATGTACTCCACAGTCTCGAAAACGTCGCGCACTTTGAACCCGGCCCGCAACGCTGTTTCGGCAGCTCGTTGGATGGTGGGTCCGTCCATCACTGGGTCTGAGTAGGGAATTCCTACTTCAATGATGTCGCACCCTGATTCAACGAGGGCGGCAAAGAGCGCCTTGGATGCTTCTTTGTTCGGGTAGCCCGCTGGTAGGTAGCCCACGAGCGCTGCGCGCTGTTCGGCACGGCAACGATCAAATACTGGGCCGAGCCGCGACGCCTTCACAGCAGTGCTGTTCTGATCAAGGTCTGTCATGATGCGTCCTTATCTACGAGGCCGAACCATTCTGCTGCTGTGGCAACGTCTTTGTCTCCGCGGCCTGACAGGTTCACGACGATGACCGCGTCCCGACCGAGTTCAGGAGCGAGTTTGACTGCGCCTGCGATTGCGTGTGCTGATTCGATCGCCGGGATGATGCCCTCAGTTCGGCACAACAGCGCAAAAGCTTCCATCGCCTCGGTATCGGTTACGGACCGGTACTCTGCACGCCCAATGTCATTGAGGTACGAATGCTCAGGTCCAACGCCTGGGTAGTCAAGTCCCGCCGAGATGGAATGGGACTCAATTGTTTGACCATCACCGTCTTGAAGCAGGTACGAAAACGCTCCATGCAACGCACCCGGTGTTCCACCGCCGATTGTGGCTGCGTGGCGGCCGGTTTCCACACCGTCACCGCCCGCTTCAATTCCAATAAGTCGCACATTTGGGTCGTCAATGAACGCATGGAACAGGCCAATTGCGTTGGAACCGCCGCCTACGCAGGCGACGAGGGCGTCGGGAAGTCGCCCAGTGAGTGCGCGGATCTGGGTTTTGGTTTCGAGTCCGATGATGCGTTGGAAGTCTCTGACCATCAATGGGAACGGGTGCGGTCCCGCGACGGTGCCGAAGCAGTAGTAGGTGTCGTCGGCGTGGGCGACCCAGTCGCGCAGCGCCTCGTTAATAGCGTCTTTAAGGGTTTTGGAGCCAGTTTCGACTGCAACGACCGTGGCACCGAGCAACCGCATACGGGCGACGTTCAGCGCTTGCCTATCGGTATCTACTTTGCCCATGTAGACAACGCACTCGAGCCCAAGAAGAGCACACGCGGTTGCCGTTGCGACGCCGTGCTGTCCCGCACCGGTCTCCGCGATGACGCGTGTCTTGCCCATTTGCTTAGCAAGCAAAGCTTGACCAAGGACATTGTTGATTTTGTGCGAACCTGTGTGGTTCAGATCCTCACGCTTAAGAAAGATTCGAGCGCCGCCAGCGTGTTCAGTAAGGCGTGTTGCCTCGTAAAGCGGAGAGGGTCGGCCCGAGTAGTCGCGATGAAGTCGATCAAGTTCGTTGAGGAAACTTTCGTCAGTACGAGCCTTCTCGAATTCGGCGGTCACTTCTTCGATGACCGCCATGAGGGCCTCGGGGACAAACCGTCCGCCGTAGTCACCAAAATGTCCCGTTGCGTCGGGATCGGACGAGCTGCGTAATGTGAGCCCTGCACTGGCGTGCGGGATATCTGCCCCGCCTGGTTGCGCCGCTGCCTTGAAGTCCACAGGATCTGCCGAAGTCATACTGTCAGTGTGCCCTAACGAGAGTTCGTCTGCGTTGTCCGTACCGTGTCTTACCCAAACCGGGTGTCATCCGTTGCGCGTGGGCTTAGGGCACGATGGATGCGCCCCCGCCGTCACAAGATCAGCAACAGCTGCCCGTGGGTTTCCACTGGTGACCAGTCCCTCACCTACGAGGACTGCATCCGCCCCGGCGCCAGCGTAGGCAAGTAAGTCAGCAGGACCGCGGATTCCAGATTCAGCGACCTTGATGATGTCGCTGGGCAGCCCGGGCGCAATGCGGCTAAAGCAGTCGCGATCCACCTCAAGGGTCTTGAGGTTCCGGGCGTTGACACCAATGACACGAGCGCCTGCTTCGAGAGCGCGATCGGCTTCCTGCTCGGTATGCACCTCAACTAGCGCCGTCATCCCCAACGATTCGGTCCGGTCAAGCAGTGACACCAAGACGTCTTGTTCAAGTGCGGCAACGATCAGCAATATGACATCGGCGCCATGTGCCCGAGCTTCATGAATCTGATAGGGGCCAACAACAAAGTCTTTGCGCAAGACAGGAATATTGACAGCCGCGCGCACCGAATCAAGGTCTGCCAGTGAACCGCGGAATCGGCGTTCCTCTGTGAGAACGCTAATGACTCGCGCGCCGCCGAGTTCGTACTCGCGGGCAAGTTCGGCCGGGTCGGCGATATTCGCAAGCGCACCCTTTGATGGGCTTGCCCGCTTCACCTCCGCAATGACGGCAATACCAGGCTCCCGGAGTGCCGCGGCAGCGTCACGCGGTTCAGGCATGGTGCGGGCAAGTTTCTTCACCGCCGCCAAATCAAGGGCGGACTCTCTGGCGGCGACATCCGCGCGAACGCCTTCGAGTATGGAGTCGAGAACCGTCATCCTGCCCCCACGTGTCCTTTCCTTTGGTAAACCCAACGCGTGTGCGATGAGGTTCACCGTCACTTCTCATCCGCCTGTTCGACGTCACTGCCCGTGCTATCGGACTCAGTGGGATCTTCACCCGCGTCGAGCGCATCCCAGAGCATCCGATCGCTTAATGGTATGCCTGCCGCTGCCGCTGCCGAAATCGCCCCACCTGCGATGTCAGTACGCACTTCTTCTCTTCGTACCGCCGGAGTCTGATATTGCGTACGCGATCCTCGCTGGCGCAGTGGAGAGCGAAACAACAGGACGGCGCCAATAGCACCCATGACAACAGCGATGCAGGCGATGCCAAGCGGCCAATACACGACGGTGATTTCGGCAACTTCAGCTCGGGCTGGCAGTTCTGCGAGTTGCCTGACGCGCGAATCCTGCGCGCCTTCGAACAGCATCCGCACGGGTGCGGCTAGAGCTAGAACGAACAGGACAAGCACTGCTGCTGAGACGATGCGCTGGGCTAACCCACGCGCTACGAGCGTCACTACGAGTGCGGCGCCGATCGCAAGTGCTAATGGCCCAAGCTCGGCGGCCCAAGTAGCACCGATGATAGTTTCGCTGTACACGGGCTGTAGACCGTCTTCGATGGTGGCGCGAAGCCACGGCGCTCGCGATGAAACCCACAGCAGACCCGCCCCGATCAAGGCAAGAGCGAATCCGAGTCGAGGCGAGCCAATAGTTTTCTGGCGGGTCACTCCCGTGGTTCCGTTTCCGTTGGTGTCATGGGTTCAATCGTCGCCGCGGCAGCTACGGCTTTGAGGACGGCCATCGCCTTGTTTCTCGATTCGTTGTCCTCGTATTCCGGCTGCGAATCTGCCACTATGCCACCTCCAGCCTGGACGTATGCCTTGCCGTCTTTGAGGAGCGCTGTTCGAATTGCGATTGCGGTATCGGCATTTCCGGTGAAATCGAGGTACCCAACAATCCCACCGTAAAGCCCGCGCCGAGTAAGTTCGAGTTCGTCGATGATTTCCATCGCCCGCACCTTCGGCGCGCCGGATAACGTGCCCGCAGGAAAACATGCTGTCACCGCATCAAGCGCTGTTTTCCCTTCAGCAAGATGCCCCGATACGGTCGACACCATGTGCATGACGTGGCTGTACCGTTCAATATGGCGATAGTCCGACACCTTCACAGTCCCGGGTGTGCATACCCGGCCCAGGTCGTTGCGCCCCAGGTCAACCAACATGAGGTGTTCGGCGTTTTCTTTTTCATCCGCGAGGAGGTCCTTTTCGAGGAGGACGTCGTCTTCTTCGGACTCTCCACGCCACCGCGTTCCCGCAATCGGGTGCGTCGTCGCGACGCCATCGTGGACCGTCACCAACGCTTCGGGACTCGACCCAACGATGGTGAATGCCGTTTCGCTGGATAGGCATTGGCCATTGTTCGTGTTGTCACTGTCGGCAGGAACTCGCATCAGGTACATGTAGGGACTGGGGTTGGATGCCCTGAGCATCCGGTAGACGTCTAGTCCGTCCGCTTCGGAATCCATTTCAAAACGCTGTGACAGGACTACCTGGAATGCTTCGCCCGCTTCAATTTCTCGGACGGCCTGTTCAACAGCCTTACCGAACTCGCCGCTTGTCCGCTGCCGCACATAGTCAGGTTCAGGTCTGCTGAACATAGACACAGTCGATGCTGCAGGCGCACCCAGAGCTACGGTCATTGCGTCAAGTCGAGCCACTGCTGAGCTATACGCTTCGTCGACCCCGTCGTCGCTCCCATCCCAGTTCACGGCGTTGGCGATCAGCGTAATGCTGCCTTCGTGATGGTCAAACGCTGCAAAATCGGTGGCGAGCAACATCAACATCTCGGGAATGTGCAGATCGTTTTTCGTGTGCTCTGGCAGTTTTTCGAGCCGACGAACAATGTCGTACCCCATGTACCCGACGAGTCCTCCTGTCAGCGGAGGCATCCCATCGATGTGCTCGCTCCCGAGCAGCGAAAGCGTGGATCGTAGAGCGTCTATCGGATCGCCGCCAGACGGGGCGCCAGCTGGCGCGCAACCGAGCCACACCGCTTCGCCGTCCCGCACCGTCAGCGCACAACGGCTCTCTACGCCGATAAAGGACCAGCGCGACCACGAACGACCGTTCTCGGCGGACTCCAGCAAGAAGGTGCCTGCTCGGTTTCCGGAGAGCTTGCGGTATGCGGAGACTGGCGTTTCCGCATCAGCTAATACCTTCCGTGTCACCGGAACTACTCGGTGCTCTGTGGCGAGTTGCCGGAACTGTTCCAGTGTGGTCGTTGAATCGTGCATGCCCCCTATCCTTGCAGCCGACTCTGCCGCCGTCACGACGGGTCATTCCTGCGTGGCGTTAATGCCCACATCTGCACTCGCTTGAACAATCGCACGAACAACGTCTTCACCGCTGTTCAAGGACCGGTCGTTGTGATTGGCACCAGCAATTTCCACTACGTTTGCCCCGGCGACTTCTGCGACGTGTCGGCTGAAATGTGTAGGAACGACCGAGTCCCGGGTGCCCAAGATCACCGTGATCGGAACCGATTCAAGGGCCGGATGCGTGACGTGTTCTGCCACTGGATAGCGGTCTTTAAGCAGCCATCGAACGGGCAGGAATCTGTAGTGGTGTTGGCCAACGTCCGCAAGGCTAGTGAACGGGGACCGCAGAACCATCGCTGCGGGCGGGTACTCGGTGGCCAGTTCTGATACCACCCCGGTACCAAGACTCTCGCCGAAGTACACCACCTGATCGTGTGGAACACCTGCCTCCGCATACAGGTATTCCACCGCTGCGCGCGCATCTTGGGCGAGCCCGAACTCCGTTGGGGAGCCAGGGTTTCCGCCATATCCGCGATAGTCCATGAGAAGCACGCCAAGCCCGTTTGCGGCCAACTCCTGCGCTAATGCTGCCCGGTGCTGACGGTTTCCGGCATTGCCTGGCGCGATGAGAACAACCCCTTGTGTGTCGGGTTCGACGAACCACGCGGAGAGTTCAAGCCCGTCCGAAGTGGTCAGTTCGACTTCCCGCGCACCCGGGATGGCTTCTGCTGCAGTCAATGTTGGTGGTGATGAAGGCAAGTAGATCAGTTGTCGCTGAAAAACCCATGCCGCGGCCACGATTGTCACGTATGCAATTCCGACCACAAGTGCCACGATGAGTGTCCGCCGGACCAATCGTGCGCGTGACATGCCTTTCACTCCCCTGCTGTGCCGCTTAGATGAGTTGCACCGATCGCTTGGCTAGACCCATCCAGTATCCGTCGATAACTTGTTGCGGCACTTGTTCTGGATCGTTCGACGCCCCGAGTGCGACAAATAGTGGGGCGAAATGTTCCGTCGTTGGGTGCGCGTAGGGCATTCCCGGCGCCGAGTTCTGGAAGTTGAGAAGTTCGCCGACATCGCCTGCGGCTAGGGTCTCGTGCGCCCACTGGTCAAACTCGACTGACCAGGATGGGGGCACTGCATCGGCCCTCGGGTCGGTGAGGAATGGAAGGCCGTGCGTGGTAAACCCGGAGCCAACAATCAACACGCCTTGCTCGCGCAGTGGGCGCAAACGCTCGCCGAGTGTGAGTAAAGCTTCTGGTTCCAAACTGGGGAGGGAGATCTGCAGGACGGGGATGTCAGCTTCCGGGTACATGACCGTCAAGGGGACGTATGCACCGTGGTCAAGACCGCGGCTCGGCAGTCGGACGACGCCGTGGGAATGGGGAGTAAGTGACTCGATTTGGTCAGCGAGTCCCGGCGCGCCTGGGGCTGGGTAGGTGACGTCGTAGAACCGTTGAGGGAAACCCCAGAAATCGTAGACAAGCGGCGCAGCATCCGTGGTCGCCCCGATGGTAAGCGGAGCGGATTCCCAATGCGCTGACACGATGAGGATGCTTTTTGGTCGAGGCAGTTTTTTCGCCCACTGCGCCAGTTGTCGAACCCATTGCTGGTCATCAACCAATGGCGGGGCGCCGTGGCTGAGGAACAGTACCGGCATTTGTGACATCACGCCTCCAAGTTATTTGCTTACGCAACTATATCTTGGTGCAACAAAACTTTGCCACCCCACATTCCCCGACCTGACATGCCCACAGCGCGTCAGGCAACAGCACGTCAGGCCCACAGCATGTCAGGCTAGCGGCGTCCCACCGACTCCCCACTGCTCGCGGGGAACCTCGTTAATCACCACCCACACGGCACTTTCACTCTTCCCAGTAGCATCACAATACGCCCTCGTCACCGCTTCAATCGTGGCGCGCTTCTGCTCAACTGACAGGCCTGGAGTCTGCGAAATCTGAATCAACGGCATATATGACAGTCTGCCGGAACTCCCCCGCGATCACGCAAGGAGGGTGCGTTCGTCACCTGTAAAACACGTGTGGACTCCGGTGTGGCAGGCCGGCCCGACCTGATCAACGACAAGCAGCACGGTGTCACCATCACAATCAATGCGCACCTCGTGCACGTACTGCGTGTGGCCGGACGTCTCGCCCTTCACCCAGTACTCCTGCCGACTCCGCGAAAAATACGTAGCTTTGCGCGTAGCCAGTGTGTGGGCGAGGGCATGATCATCCATCCACGCCAGCATCAAAACGTCGCCCGAACCGTATTCCTGCACGACAGCGGCAACCAGTCCGTCAGCATTGCGTTTCAAGCGCGCAGCAATAGTGGGATCTAGCTGCGCATCCCCAGGATCAATTCCGTTCATCGCACCACAATTCCCTCGTCGCGCATCGCACCCTTAACATCGCCGATCGTCAAATCACCAAAGTGAAATACGCTCGCCGCAAGGACGGCATCAGCACCAGCCTTAACCGCAGGTGGGAAGTGTGCAACCTTTCCCGCACCACCACTGGCGATCACTGGGATACCGACCGCCGCGCGGATCGCCCTGATCATCGGCAAATCAAACCCAGCCTTTGTCCCATCCGCGTCCATTGAGTTGAGCAGAATCTCGCCGACCCCAAGTTCGGCTCCCCGAACTGCCCATTCAACTGCATCAATGCCGGTGCCCTTTTTCCCACCATGTGTCGTCACTTCCCAACCCGACCGGGTGTCTGGGTAGCCGTCAGGAACAGTACGAGCATCGACGGACAAAACAATGCACTGAGACCCAAAACGAGTAGACAACTCTCGCAACAATTCCGGCCGAGTAATTGCGGCAGTGTTCACACTTACCTTGTCCGCACCCGCACGCAAGAGGCGATCAACATCCTCAACGGACCGCACGCCCCCACCGACTGTGAGCGGAATGAAAACCTGTTCCGCAGTCCGCCGGACGACATCAATCATGGTGGCACGATCGCCAGTGGAAGCTGTGACATCGAGGAACGTCAGTTCGTCGGCACCCTGCGCATCGTAGGTAGCAGCGAGTTCTACAGGATCACCCGCGTCTCGAAGGTTCTGAAAGTTGACACCTTTCACAACACGCCCGTTGTCAACGTCAAGGCACGGAATGACACGCACGGCGAGAGTCATGGATTCTCCTTGGTTCTTTAATGAGTGGTGAAGTCTACGCTGCGGTCACAGAGTGAATGACATCAAGCAATTCCGCATGCACCCCAGGTGCGGCAGCAAGCATGGACCGCGAGTGAACCGTCCAAGGTCGGCCCGAGAGGTCAGTCACTTCGCCTCCCGCCGCCGCGACCAATGCTGCCCCTGCGGCGTGGTCCCACACGTGGTGGCCGAATGACAACGCGCCACCGAGCGCTCCGGTTGCGACGTATGCAAAATCAGCTCCAGTGGCACCGAGCATGCGGATGCGGGAACTTTGCCTACTGATCTCGCCAATCACATCGAGGCGGTACTGACCCGTGAAACCACGGGTACTAGCAAGGTTGAACGAACCAACCCCGATGATGCTGTTCGCTAGCGACCGCTTACTAAGCGCGGGTAGCGCGAGTCCGTTGCGTAGCACTGGACCTCCCGCGGTAGCGGTCATCCGCTCACCAAAGATCGGTAGCCATGTCAGCCCCGCCACTGGTATTCCGTCGTCAAGCAACGCAAGAAGTATCGCCGCGTAGGGCAATCCAGCGGAGTAATTCAGGGTCCCGTCAACAGGGTCAAGCACCCACACGAGGCCTTCACTGATCGACTGACCGCCAAATTCTTCACCGTGCACACCAATTCCAGTTTGTGCAATCAGGGCGGCAGTTATCTCGCGTTCCAAGGACAAGTCGATCTCGGTGGCAAAGTCACGGTCACCTTTGCGCACGGCTTGAGGCGCGCGTCGCCCACTAGTAAACACGCTGGACGCATCGTCGAGGATCGCCGAAGCGACGACGACGAGTTCCATTAGTTGCTTGTCATCCAGTGCGGCCACACACGCCCCCTAATTAGGCCGAGACAGCGCGCAGCGCTTCGGGGAGTGTGAACCTGCCCGCGTAGAGCGCCTTGCCAACAATCGAACCTTCAACACCAATGTCGGTGAGGGTGGCGATCGCACGCAGATCGTCGATAGTAGACACTCCGCCGGAGGCGATCACTGGCGCGTCAGTAAGCTCACACACCTGCCTGAGCAGTTCAAGATTTGGCCCAGTCAAGGTTCCGTCTTTGGTGACGTCGGTGACAACGTAGCGAGTGCAGCCATCCTTGTTGAGTCGCTCCAGGACTTCCCACAAGTCGCCGCCATCGCTTACCCAACCGCGTCCGCGCAGGCGGTGCTGCCCATCGATGATTCGCACATCAAGGCCTACAGCGATGCGGTCGCCGTACTCGGACACCACTTTGCGACACCAGTCGGGGTTTTCCAATGCTGCTGTGCCCAGGTTTACTCGCGCACACCCAGTAGCAAGAGCCGCTTCCAGGGAGTCGTCATCGCGGATACCTCCGGACAACTCGACCTTGACGTCCAATTCGCCCACAACTTCGGCCAAGAGTTCCCGGTTTGAACCCCGCCCGAATGCTGCATCGAGATCTACCAAGTGGACCCATTCAGCGCCGTCATTTTGCCACTGCAACGCGGCGTCGCGGGGCGAACCGTAACTCGTTTCGCTTCCCGCCTCCCCTTGCACCAGACGAACAGCTTGACCATCCGCTACGTCAACAGCGGGCAACAATACAAGACTCACGCGCGGGTACCTTCGTCTTTCGTTTCGATTTTCGGCGAACGTGTCTTCGCCTGTTCTTCCTCAGCTTCTATTTCCGCAATGGCGCGCCGTGTCATTCGAGTGGACACAAACCCCATCGCAGCAATAGCGCCAACCAGACCTAGCAGTGCAATGGCAAGCCCGATTTCCGGGCTGGGCTGCCACACCATGATCAGTATCGTCGCCAACAGCAGTGCAAGAGTACCCGCACCGAGTGAGTAGAAAGCGAGCCGCCCAAGCGAAAATTCGGCAGCGCTACGGCGGCGTCTCATAGCGTACGTACCCAATTCTCCAGCAAATGAGCACCTGCATCGCCAGACTTCTCCGGGTGAAATTGAGTCGCCGAGAGCGGACCGTTTTCGACCGCTGCGAGGAAGTCGCCACCATAATTTGCCCACGTAAGTTTCGGAGGAGCAATAATGTCGGACGGTTCCATCTGCCACTTCTGCACCGCGTATGTGTGCACAAAATAGAAGCGCGTCTCTTCGTCGATCCCATCGAAAAGCACGCTGTCCGTAGGCGCAGCAACGGTGTTCCACCCCATGTGCGGGAGGACGTCAGCTTGGAGTCGTTCGACGGTTCCCGGCCACTCACCGCATCCGTCAGCTTCGATGCCGAACTCAATCCCGCGCTCGAAAAGGATTTGCATCCCGACACAGATACCGAGAACGGGCCGCCCACCAGCGAGTCGACGACCGATGATCTGGTCGCCTCGAACTTCGCGTAGCCCCTCCATACATGCAGCAAAGGCACCTACACCAGGCACCACTAGCCCATCGGCTTCGAGAGCGACGTCCCGGTCCGTCGTGACAGTAGTGTCAGCACCAACACGATCCAGAGCCCGCTGCGCCGAACGCAAGTTCCCTGAGCCATAGTCCAGAATCGCCACAGTGGGGGCCTTCGACTTCACACGCTGGGCTGATACGCCTGCGCTTTGAGTGTTGGTCATATGACCTCCATAAGGTTGAGGACGGCACCAGCGCCAGCGATTACAGCGACTGCGGCCAACACACCTGAGAAAAATCGGTGCGTTTTCCACAGGGCAATGGCACCTCCAAGGAGGAACCCTGCCGCCATGAACAGGAGGTACATTACCGCCGAACTCATAGAGTTCCCTTGGTGGAAGGGATCCCACCGACCCGCGGGTCTGGCTCCACCGCAGCACGCAATGCCCTAGCCACTGCTTTGTACTCGGCCTCGGTAATGTGGTGAGGGTCTCGTCCATAAAGGACCCGCACGTGCAACGCAATTCGTGCGTTCAGCGCGAGTGATTCGAAGACGTGGCGATTGATCACGGTCGAGTAAGGGGCGCTGGGGTAGCCCCCGATAACCGTGTGCAGCATGTGTTCCGGCTCGCCGGTGTGAACGCAATAGGGGCGCCCAGAGACATCCACAACAGCGTGCGCGAGAGTTTCGTCCATCGGGATGTAGCAATCCCCAAAGCGCCGAATGCCCCGCTTGTCGCCTAGCGCCTGGCCAAGAGCTTGCCCCAACACAATGGAAGTGTCTTCGACTGTGTGGTGCGCTTCGATGTCAATGTCGCCTTCAGCCTTAACTGTGAGATCAAAACTGCCGTGCGCCCCGAGTGCCGTAAGCATGTGGTCGAAAAACGGCACCCCCGTAGAGATATCCGTCTTCCCTGTGCCGTCGAGGTTCCACTCGACGATGATGCTCGATTCGCGTGTGGTGCGTTCCACTCTCGCGGTGCGGGCCGTCATGACATTCCTTTCGTTCCGCCACCTGAACCAACTAACTCGGTGGCTGAGAGGTTCTTACTGACGCGCAAGAATTCATCATTCTCATTGTCTAGACCGATGGTGGCACGGAGAAACCCCGGAATGCCGACATCGCGGATCAACACGCCTTGGTCAAGGTACTTCTGCCATGTGGAACCACTATCGCGGAAATGCCCGAATAGAACAAAGTTCGCGTCGCTCGGCACAACATCGAAGCCCCACCCCTTGAGTGCGTGCGTGACGCGCTCACGTTCCGCAGACAGGTGCGCAACACTCGCCAGCGTCTCGTCGGCGTGCCGTAGTGCCGCACGCGCAGCGGCTTGTGTGACAACAGACAAGTGATACGGCAAGCGAACCAAGAGCATCGCATCGACCATCGCTGGTGCAGCCACGAGATATCCCAGTCGCCCACCAGCGAAGGCAAATGCCTTACTCATCGTTCGACTCACGACCAATTTTGCCGGATATTCATCGATCAACGTAACCGCGCTGGGCTCGTCGGAAAACTCACCGTAAGCCTCATCGACAACGACAATGCCGGGCGCAGCATCAAGAATCGAGCGCAACTCGGACAGTGCCACGCTGTGCCCAGTGGGGTTATTCGGACTGGTGACGAAAACAACGTCGGGGTTATGGTCTGCGATGGCCCGAATCGCCTCGTCGGCATCGAGGCTGAAATCCGCCCGCCGTGGAGCATCCACCCACACAGTTTGGGTTCCAGTCGAAATGATGGGGTGCATGGAATACGACGGGGTGAAACCAAGAGCGTGGCGGCCCGGTCCCCCAAAAGCCTGGAGGAGTTGCTGCAGAATCTCATTGGACCCATTCGCGGCCCACACATTGTCAACCGACACGAAGGTATGCGTTTGACGAGTCACATAGGCAGCCAGTTCGGTCCGCAGTGCTACGGCATCACGGTCGGGGTATCGGTGTAATTCCGCCGCTGCTTCACGCACGGATTCCGCCACGTCAGCGACGAGCGCGGCTGAAGGGGGGTGCGGGTTTTCGTTGGTATTCAGTTGCACTGGCACCGAGAGTTGCGGGGCTCCGTATGGCGATTTCCCTCGCAGGTTGTGCCGCAAGGGAACATCGCCAAGGCTTATGCCCGCACCTGGGGCTTGTGGTGCGGTGGTGTTTGAGATTGTCACGATTCTCGCTAACTAGGAGTCGTTGGATTCCGCAAACCTACGCTGGACTGCCTGACCGTGTGCGGGCAGGTCCTCTGCATTTGCAAGAGCAACCACGTGCGGGGCAACGTCGCGCAACGCGTCAGCCGAATACTCGACCACGTGCACCCCTTTGAGGAATGTCTGCACAGATAGTCCCGATGAATGCCGCGCACTCCCTGCAGTCGGAAGAACGTGGTTCGACCCCGCGCAGTAGTCACCCAAACTCACAGGTGAATACGGGCCCACAAAAATCGCACCGGCCGACCGGATGCGGCTCGCAACATCAGCTGCGTCTGCAGTGTGAATCTCGAGGTGCTCAGCGGCATAAGCATTAACCACTGCGATGCCGTCGGCCAGCGAGGATACCAAGACAATCCCGGACTGCTCACCGTTGAGGGCGCTAGCAATGCGCTCCTGGTGCTTGGTGGAACTAATTTGGTCGTTCACTGCCCGATCTACGGCGTCGGCTAGTTCCACACTCGTCGTCACCAGCACACTCGCCGCGAGAACGTCGTGCTCAGCCTGGCTAATGAGGTCGGCGGCCACATTGTGTGCGCTCGCCGACGCATCAGCGAGGATGGCGATCTCTGTTGGGCCAGCCTCGGCGTCGATACCTACGAGACTGCGACAGATCCGCTTCGCGGCAGTCACAAAAATGTTTCCCGGGCCAGTGATCATGTCAACGGGCACAAGTTCCTCGCCGGTGACATCCGTGCCGCCATACGTCATAAGCGCAACAGCTTGGGCGCCACCCACTGCCCACACTTCGTCGACGCCAAGCAATGCTGCAGCTGCGAGGACCGTAGGGTGGGGTGCCCCACCGAACTCAGCCTGCGGCGGCGACGCGACCACAAGCGATTCAACACCGGCTTCCTGAGCTGGCACAACATTCATTACCACGCTCGACGGGTACACAGCATTGCCGCCAGGAACGTACAACCCAACACGTTCGACGGGCACCCAGCGCTCAGTCACTGTGCCACCGGGAACCACCTGCGTCACAGAATCGGTTCGTCGCTGCGCCCGGTGCACCAACCGTGCTCGGGCGATCGCTTCCTCAAGCGCAATGCGGACGTCAGGATCAAGTTGATTCAGTGCGTCGCGGAGCGCTTCAGCTGGAACCCGAATAGTGGTCGGCCGCACTCGGTCGAACTTCTCGCTCAACTCCATGGCTGCGTCGACACCACGTTCACGCACCGCGTCCACAACTGGGCGTACCTGATGGAGAACAGAATCCACATCAACTCCGCCGCGCGGCAATACTGCGCGCAATTGGGCAGTAGACGGTGTCGTGCCACGCAAATCAACGCGGCGCAGGTCAACACGGGCAGACATGCAGATCCTTCCTCAGCGGGAACATACTCCTCAAGGATACGCGTCGGCACCACCAGAAACCGAAACGTGACGAACACCTTTCAGGCAAGCACCATATAGGTATGCACACCACGCAGCGTTTTACCGCACTCGCGGGCGCACTTGCCGTCGGCCTACTCGCCACCGGGATGGTCTTGTATGTCCTCGCGGACGCAGACCTCGAAACCGCCGTCCACTCTGGCGATATGGCCAGCTACCTCGCTGCGGCAGCCAACAACACCACACTCGCAGTTAATCTTGTGCTCTGGATCTTCGCAGCACTACTGCTCGCTGCTGCAGCCATCGGCGCCGCCGTGATGAACAGTTCAATCTGGGGTTACGCTGGCGCCGCGGCCGCAACGGTGGGCGCAGCAGTCGCTATCCCGACATACATTGTGATGCTGGCCATCATTAACGTCACCGCACCCGCAGGAGATACCACCACAGCTCAGACTCTCGGCTGGGTTGCGTCGCGGGGCGATTGGACCGCCAGTGTTCTGCTGCTCGCCGCAGCACCACTATTGTTCAGTCTTTCGCGGTCACAGTTCCCTCGCTGGCTCAGCGTCCTAGGCTTTGCGGCAGGCGTCTCCGGAGCGGTGTCAGTAGCCGCGCTGTTCATACCTGTTCTGAGCACGGCCGGATATGTCGTCTTGCTCCTCGGTCCGGCCTGGTACGTCGGGCTCAGCGTCACCTGTTTTAGCGTCACCCGTTTTAGCGGCACTCGTCTTAGCGGCGGCGTTGCTCAATCTGCATCTGCGACGCCGCATGAGCGATTCCACGAATAGCTGAGAAAGTAAATTCAGCGACATCGAACCTGTCCCGCCACATCGTGATTTTTCCGTTGCGGGTCTCGAAGGTGCCGCACATCCACAGTTGCACAGGCACTGGACCTAATTCGAGAGTGTGGGTGCGCTCAGTGAGGACCGTGTCACCGTTGGCTGCAATGTTGTGCATCTCGATGTGCATGCTGGCGATCGCCGCGAGCAAGCCCCGCAGTTGCCTGACCACGTCTGCTTTGCCGCGTAACTCTGGAAACGGCACTAGCTTAAACGCCACATCGTCGTGAAGAAACGTAGATGCTGCTTCGACGTCCCGCCGCTCAATGGCAGTCAGAAAATCCCGGACCGCAGCGGCTGCGTCGTTCTGGATGGCGAGCGCGCCTGGCTTCACCATAGGAACTGGTGTGAGGTCATTCTGGTGATCCGCCATAGGTAAAAGCTACCCACCGACAGTGAACCGGGCAATGTGAGCACCCCCGCACGCGAACCGCTGTGATAAACGACTCGCTTGCTAGTCCATGTCGAGGCCAAGATCCATCACGGAAACCGAATGCGTCAGCGCCCCAATAGCAAGGTAGTCGACGCCCGTCGCAGCGTATTCGCGAGCCACTGCGATGGACAGTCCTCCCGACGACTCAAGCTTCGTCTCCGGCGCTATGGCGTTGCGTCGCTGCACAGCGACTTGGGTTTGCCACACCGGGAAGTTGTCTAGAAGAACCAGTTCGGCCCCAGCCTTCAAAACGTCGTCAAGTTGCTCAAGCGAATCAACTTCAACCTCGCACGGCGCATCGGGATACTGGGTACGGACTGCGTCAAGCGCCGCCGTAATAGACCCGGCAGCTGCAACGTGATTGTCTTTGATCAAAGCGGCATCACCCAGAGCCATGCGGTGATTTACTCCCCCACCAACCCGGACAGCGTACTTTTGCAACGCACGGAGCCCAGGCAGGGTTTTCCTAGTGTCACGAATATTGGCTGAGGTGCCCTCAATGGCGTCCACCCATCGTGCCGTCTCCGAGGCAATCCCTGACAAGTGACACAAAATATTCAGCAGCGTTCGTTCCGCGGTGAGCAACCCGCGTGTCGGTGCGGTAAGCGCGATGATGACGTCACCTTCACTGACACGGTCGCCGTCAGAAACGGACTGCGTGATCGTGTACTCGCTTGCACCGATTACTTCATCAAGGACCATCCGGGCAATCTCAATGCCCGCGATGACGCCCGGAACTCGGGTTCTGACCTGCGCCTCGGTGGAGGCGTCGCCCGCGACTGTCGCTAGCGTGGTGATATCCGGGCCAAGCCGCAAGTCTTCGTCGAGCGCCGTGCGCACCACGCGAAGCGCAACGGTTCGTTCGTCTTCGGTGAGCGCGAAGGGTGTCTTAGGCACGGACTGGGGCCTCCATGTCGTCTGTGGTGAAACTACCGTCGCGCATAGTCAAGGTAATGCTGCGCGCGAAACCGGAATCACGGTACGGGTGGTCTAGGCGTGTGTGGCAACCACGCGTTTCTCGACGCAGTTGCGCAGCCGCAATCACGGCTTTTGCGACGAGGGTTAAGTTTTGATCAGCAAATGAAGATTGTCGGCCTAAAGTCTGCATCTCGGCTTGTGCGACAAGGTTCGCTGCGCGATCAAGCCCTTCGCTGTCACGCACCACACCAACGTGAGTGCTCATGATGCGTTGCAAGACCTGATGTGACGCAGGCGTTTCGCGAGGGCACTGCCACCCAGCTTCGGAACGTGGCCGGATGAGTATGTCTTCAAAGACGGGCTGTACAACCCGCTCGCCCATCACTGCACCTTCGAGGAGACTGTTCGATGCGAGCCGGTTTGCGCCGTGCAGCCCGGTTCGGGCGACTTCACCAATCGCGAACAATCCAGGCACATTTGTTCGCCCGAAAGCATCAGTAACAACGCCTCCGCAATGGTAGTGAGCTCCCGGCGCGACCGGAATGGGCGTCGTTCGAGGGTTAATCCCCTCGGCCCGACAATAGGCGGTGATTGTTGGGAAACGTGCAGCGAAACCGTCAATCGTGGTGGCGTCAAGATAGACGTGATCAGTGCCGGTGCGGTGCATATGCGTCGCAATGGCGCGAGCAACGATGTCTCGTGACGCTAGGTCACCGCGCGGGTCCGGTGACGCGATGCGTTTGCCGTATGCGTCAACCAGCACTGCACCTTCGCCCCGAACTGCTTCGCTAATGAGTGGCCGTGTGCCGGAGGAACGGGGTGTGAACAGCATTGTTGGGTGGAACTGCATGAACTCCATATCGGCGATGGAGGCACCTGCCCGAAGGGCGAGGGCAACGCCGTCACCTGTCGATCCCGCCGGGTTGGTAGTGACGGAATACAGCTGCCCCGCCCCACCCGTTGCAAGAACGACTGCCGGGGCGTGAATCAGCCCACGATTGCCGTCGGCGTCGACTACCGCTACGCCATTGACGGTGCCGTCCGTTGTGCACAGCGCTAGGACTGTGTGGTGTTCGAGCACTGGGAGTTCGCGGGCCGCTGTGTTGAGTGCCCGTTGGATTTCTGCACCTGTCGCGTCGCCACCGGCGTGGATGATTCGGCTGTGCGTGTGCCCGCCTTCACGGGTGCGTTTCAAACTGCTTAGCCCACGATCAAACACGGCACCGCGTGCTTGCAGAGTCGCGATGGCTGCGGCGCCATCGCCAATGATCACCCTCGCAGTGTCGCCATCAACTAGCTCGTCCCCGGCAGTGACGGTGTCCGCCACGTGCGCAGCCACATTGTCGGCGGGAACACTGCCATCCACGACTGCAACCCCGCCTTGAGCGAGGGATGTCGCTGTGTCGCCCACTACAGATTTGATGACGACAAGCACGCGGAGTCCTCGTGCCTGAGCAGTGAGGGCGGCGGTATAACCAGATATTCCGCCACCCACCACTACCACGTCAGCGTGCCGCTCCCAGTCTCGTGCCGATCCCCCATTGCGGGGGTTCACTACTCGCCTCCGCCAGAGCTACCAATTGCGATCATTCGTTGGACAGAGAGTCGTCCAGCCGCTGCGGTTTCAGGATCGACGTGCACTTCGTCGGCCCCTTCGACAAGGCTTCGCAGCAGTGCACCAGCGGTGATCATCTTCATGTATTTGCACGACGCCCGGTCATTCACTGCCTGGAAGTCAACATTTGGCGCTGCCCGGCGAAGTTGGTGCAACATGCCCACCTCGGTGGCAACGAGCACTTGCTTCGCCCCTGTTGCGCGTGCGGCGTCGAGCATGCCACCTGTCGAGAGGATCTTTACTCGGTCTTCAGGGACCGCTCCTTCACCTGCGAGGTACAGCGCAGAGGTAGCGCAGCCGCATTCAGGGTGAACGAATAGGTCAGCATCAGGGTGCGTTCGGGCTTGTTCGGCCAGTTCGTCCCCGTTGATGCCGGCGTGGACGTGACATTCTCCGGCCCAAATTTGCAGGTTTGTGCGTCCCGTCACGCGCTTGACGTGCGCCCCGAGGAACTGGTCCGGGAGGAACAAGATGTCCTTGTCGGGATCAATCGAGTTCACCACGTCCACGGCGTTGGAAGACGTGCAGCAGATGTCGGTGAGTGCCTTCACTTCGGCTGTGGTGTTGACGTACGAGACAACAACAGCACCTGGATTGTCCGCTTTCCACTCGCGAAGGTCGTCGGCTGTGATTGAGTCGGCGAGCGAGCAACCCGCACGCTGATCCGGAATGAGAACAGTTTTTTCGGGCGACAGGATCTTTGCTGTTTCTGCCATGAAGTGGACACCGCAGAACACGATGGTGCTCTCACTTGCTTCTGCGGCGATTCGTGACAGCGCTAGCGAGTCGCCGACATGGTCTGCGACATCTTGGATCTCAGGCAACTGATAGTTGTGCGCCAGAATTGTTGCGTTGCGCTCCCTCGCCAGACGGCGAACCTCTTGCGCCCACTCTGGAGTAGCAGCAATTCCGTCGAAACCAGCTGGTCCGTCGGTCAGGTCCCCGAGTAGCCGCAATGTGGTGTCCGTCAAATACAGCGGCGATTTTACTGCGGTCGTCATGACCGTTCTCCTCACAGTGGTGCTTCACCGCGCTTTCACTCGGTGTCGTCTCTGGAATCGGAATGCGGGGCGTGCACCCAATCTCAGGTTTTCGACTTACAATCGAAAACGTGAAGTCCCATATTAGCACCACACACGAAGTACTGGTAGCTGTGTTCCAAGTGCGCCCTCAACCTATTCACCGCAATGGTGGCGCCACTTCGGACACCCCAGAGTTGTGTGTGTTGCTGTGGGAACGCGCGCTCGACCCCATGTCAGGCACATGGGCGCTCCCCGGCGGACGCCTCGAACCAGACGAAGATTTACCCGACTCGGCGCGCCGCCAACTCGCGCAAAAAGTAGACGTTCAGGAACTCACGCACCTCGAACAACTGTCCGTCTTCAGCGATCCCCAGCGCGTTCCAGGCAACCGTGTCATAGCGTCAACCTTCCTAGGTTTAATTCCCTGCCCCGCAGAACCCGAATTGCCTACCGACACCGCATGGCATCCCGTTGCGCGACTACCCGAAATGGCGTTCGATCACCGAATCGTGGTTGATCACGCACGCACGCGCCTGGCGGCGAAGCTGTCCTACACAAACATTGGGTTCGCGCTTGCCCCACACGAATTCACCGTATCGACACTCAAATCTATTTACAGCGCCGCTTTGGGGTACCACGTCGACGCCACGAACTTGCAGCGAGTCCTCGGCCGACGCCGAGTAATCACCCCGACAGGCACTACGGCGCCGCCTGGGAAAACCGGCGGGCGGCCCGCCGCAATGTATCGCTTCACCGATACCCGGTACCGCGTCACAGACGAATTCGCGGCACTTCGTCCGCCAGCGGATTAGGTGCGGCATCGGAGCTTCCTCGCTCATCAGATGCGCCTGCATTTCGCCGCACGCCCAAGTCGGGGTCGGCGCTAACACCTGCCGCAACAAAGTACACAAACACCGCCACCATAGGAAGAACGATCAACACGTTCCATAGCGACATCTCAGGCGCCAAGGAGATGATGGCAATATCGTCATCCACGATGGCATTCTCAGCGCGGAACCCAACCAAAAACGTGCCGAACTGCGCAGCAATCCACGCTCCAAGCCCCGCGCTTGCCGTCAACATCACAACCGCGCGAGGGCCACGTTGAGCGGACATTCGCCACACCGCGATACCCAGAACTACTCCCGCAATAACGGAAACCACGAAGAAGTACGCGACAGAATCGAAATACAGAGTGCTATCCCCCGGCATCGTCGCTTGCCCTTGCTCGGTCACGAGCGTCGGCACACTAGGCGCCCAGAGCGACCAACCAGCGCCCGCGAACAACCCAACAACAGCACCCAGCAAGAGAATTAGCAGCACACCAGATACGTTACGCGAGGCGCGCGCACCGAACCCCTTTGCCGAGCTAACCCTGCCGCCGCATTCCTGCCCTGCGCCCTTTCGCGGCAATCGACTCAGCCAATGCGCGGCTCGCCTCGTCAATCATCTCTCCCCCATACCGAACTGCTCCACGCAGCCCACCGTCGGTGGATGTGCTTACGTGATACGCCTCAAGTAAGCGTTCCGCAGCGTCAAACTGCTCCTGGGTCGGCTGAAAGATTCCGTTTCCGGCCTCAATCTGGCTGGGGTGGATCACCCATTTCCCGTCGTACCCAAGAGCAGCCGTCCGACCAGCCGAACGCCGAAAACCTTCAAGATCGGCGACGTCCACATAGGGCCCGTCGATGGCCTGTAAACCATGAGCGCGGGCAGCTACAAGGATCGTCATCAATGCGTGGTGGTAGGCATCTCCGGGCGCATAGCCGTCCGGCTGCTCGCCGACGCGGAGACTCCGAATCCCAAGGTTCGCCATCAAGTCCGCAGGGCCAAGCACCAACGATTGCAACCGCGGGCTGGCCGCGGCAATGTCATTGATGTGGCGTAGGGCCGAAGCGGATTCAATCTGCGCCTCGATACCGATTCCGCCTGGCTCAAGCTGATGCAGCGCTTCAAGTTGTGTTAACAGCAAATCGAGGGCGTGAACATGGCTGGGGTGCTCCACCTTCGGTAGCACGATGGCATCGAGCCGAGCACCTGCTCCTGCAACAATCTCGATGACGTCGACATGCGTCCACGGGGTCGCCCAACTGTTAACCCGAACCGTACGAATGCAGTCATCCCACCCCTCAGATAACAATCCAGCAATGACGTGGTGTCGCGCTTGCTCCTTCGCGCCTAGTGCCACCGCATCCTCCAAATCGAGAAAAACAGCATCGCACGGCAAGGATTGAGCCTTCGCAATCATCCGCGGATTACTGCCCGGAACTGCAAGAACAGTCCTCCTCGACGCCCCAGAACCCTGATTCATTCTCGCCCCTTCTATCGCGTCGGTACCCGTCCGTTCCTGAGAGTTTGACGCCCCACGGAATTCTTATGTGTATTCGGCGCGCAAAGAATGGCAACAAGTATGTAAAGTTAGTCACGTTTTAACGACGAAGGTGAGGTAAACGCCAGTGCCGAAGACACGCCGCCCCGGGTCACGCCCAGCAAAGCCCGGACAGCGTCCCACAAGTATTCTCGCTTTGGCTGCTCTCCTCCCCGCAGGTCTCTTTGGGGTTGCTGCCGCCACTGATCTGGAGCACTCCGATAGTGCTGCCGAAGCAGTGCACGCACAGACGCAAGACGTGAGTATCCGGCACGCAGCAACATCAACGAATGAAGTGTCCACGATCGGCATGGTCACTCCTGAGTTGCGTTCGCCTACCGCGATGCGGAGCACCCGCACAATGGAGGCGGACGACCTTGCACGCGCTGCGGGTCTAGACCCAGACGAGGTGCGCACCAATCTCGAACATGCCATCGGATCTGCGCTAGAGAACGTCACGGTGAACCTCGGGGCGTTTGCGGTTCCCGCCGTCATGGTTGATGCCTACAAGCGCGCAGCCGCGACAATGGCCGAGCAGCGCGCAGGTTGCAACCTGTCGTGGACCTTGCTCGCAGGTATTGGCCGCGTCGAATCAGGTCACGCCAGTAACGGCGCAGTTGACGTCAACGGTCGAACCCTCCGCCCCATTCTTGGTCCGAGGCTCGACGGCACTACTCCCGGAACAGCGGTCATCCGCGACACCGATGGCGGACAAATCGACGGTGACCCCGACTTCGACAGGGCAGTCGGCCCTATGCAGTTCATCCCCAGCACCTGGGCGATGTATGCATCCGACGGTAACGGTGATGGCGTATCTGACCCGCACAATGTCTACGACGCCTCGCTTGCCGCCGCCCGGTATCTCTGTGACGCCGGTGGTGACCTGAGCGATCCAGCCAATCTTGAGCGGGCTGTTCTGCGGTACAACCAGTCACGGTCGTACCTACACAACGTGCGGAACTGGGCGACGGCCTACGCCACTGGTGTTCTACCTACACCAAGCGAACTTCCTGCCGCAGGCGCACTCCCATGGGAGATCCCAGCACCGCCTTCTTCCGGCAGCGCGACTGATGACGCAGCTAGCACCTTGGCAGCCGAACTTCTCGCACAACGTGGTGATGACGAGGACGACCTCGACGAGGATGCGATTGACGAGCAAGAGCAACAGCGCACCCCGCTCGACGACCTCGCCGACCTCCTCCCTCCACCGCCGAACCTGCCGTGTGTGATCTTCTGCCCGCCACCTCCGCCCCCTGAAGGTGCAGAGCCTCCACCACCGCTGATTCCTGGGCTTCCGGAGTTCCGTCTGCCGTTCTGATATCAGCACAGTTTGATCTTGTTACGTATGCCCTAGTTGGGTGGGATTAGTCCCCCACTCGACTAGGGCATATGATCATGTGTGATGTCTGCACCAACTGAATCAGCTATCCGCACCGCACTGTCTCGTGTGCAGGATCCTGAAATAAGAAAACCCATCACCGAGCTCGGCATGGTGAAAAGCATCGACGTGTCCGCTGACGGCGACGTCGCTATCACGGTGTACCTCACGGTGTCGTCGTGTCCGATGCGCAGTGAGATCCAGACGAGCGTCTCAACCGCCGCCGCTGATGTCGATGGTGTCCGCAATGTCACCGTCGAGTTGGACGTGATGAGCGACGAGCAGCGCACAGAGCTTCGCAAAAAGCTTCGCGGCGACTCCGGCGAACCTGTCATCCCCTTTGCTCAGCCAGGGTCGATGACCCGTGTTTACGCTGTTGCATCCGGCAAGGGTGGCGTAGGCAAGTCGAGCGTCACCGTTAACCTTGCGGCAGCTCTCGCGGCACGAGGCCTGTCTGTGGGCGTCCTTGACGCAGATATTTACGGGCATTCCATACCTCGTATGCTCGGCACCGATTCGAAACCGACACAGGTTGAGCGGATGATCCTCCCGCCGATTTCGCATGAGGTCAAACTGATCTCCATCGCGCAATTCACGACCGGCAATGTTCCCGTCGTGTGGCGTGGGCCGATGCTGCATCGCGCTCTACAGCAATTCCTCGCGGACGTCTTCTGGGGCGATCTCGACATCCTTCTTCTCGACTTGCCACCAGGCACCGGTGACATCGCAATTTCCGTCGCTCAACTCATCCCCACCGCTGAGATCCTTGTGGTGACAACGCCACAACAGGCAGCCGCTGAGGTCGCTGAGCGTGCGGGTGCGATTGCGTTGCAGACTCGGCAGAAGGTTGCCGGAGTCATTGAGAACATGTCGTGGCTTGAGCTTGCTGACGGCACACGCATGGATGTATTCGGTTCTGGTGGTGGTCAGATTGTTGCGGACCGACTCACCAAGTCCATCGGAGCGTCTGTGCCCCTGCTGGGTCAGATTCCTCTCGACCCGATCATCCGCGAAGGCGGAGACTCGGGAGTTCCAATTGTGCTGTCCCACCCCGATTCGGCGGCAGGAACTGCACTGCGAGAGGTCGCGGACAAACTCGCTGTTCGTCAGCGTGGGCTCGCCGGGATGTCTCTCGGAATTGATACCACCCGGCACCTCAAGTAGCACTCATCGAGCAGATCTGTGCTCGCGTGGTGCTGACCGCTAGTTATTGACGAAGAATGACAGCACGGACAGCACCACGACGAGCGATACGAGGACTGCCCAAATAATGTGTATCCGGTTGTTGCCGTCGCCATTCATGCGGTGCCCCTTCGGTCGTTAAGTGTCAGGTCGCGTCTGAATCAGGTCACGTCTGGATCAGGTCGCATCTGGGTCGATGGGCGGTTTCTCGTCCATGCCAAGCGGCATCCGCTCCGGATTCATCTCCGCCCGGGACGACCCCCCACTGGAGGTCGAACTGCCAGGCTTCCGCTCATCGTCGAAGTTTCCGGTAAGGAATGAATCGTCACCGTCAAGCAGATGCTTTGTTATTGCTGCGCGCGGCGACAAATTGCGCAGTTGCCGCAGCTCCGACAGGGGCTTACGGAAGTCGTCGAGGTCCGTGCCAAATTCCTCGCGCAACTGGTTGCTGGCGCCGCTGACGTAGTCGCGAGCCTGCCGCACTGATTTAGCCATCCATGTGGCGGCCCCGGGTAGTCGTTCGGGACCCAAAATAACTAACGCGGCGACCATGAGGATGAAGATTTCTCCCCAACCGATGTTACTGAACACGCCTATAGCCTACGTTTCTTTTGTGAATCTGCACGATTGTCACGGCAGTATGCGGGGTGTGACTTCAATTTCGACAGACCGGCCTTCTCTGATGACGCGTAAGGTAACCGGTTCATCGGCCCTCAACGCACCCACAGCGACGGTGAGCTCATCGGCGCTGAAGACCTCACGGTCACCGACCTGCACTACAACATCGCCTTCTCTGATACCCGCAGCTTCTGCTGGGCTACCTGCGTTGACGTTCGCGATTTGCGCCCCGGCCACAGCTTCGTTGACCACGGTGCGCGCTGTGACTCCGATACCTGCATGTTCGGCACTGCCCTGGCGAATAAGTTGCTGAATAATCGAAACAACTGTGTCGGAAGGGATTGCGAACCCAAGGCCGATTGATCCGCCTGTGCCTGACTGGATCGCAGTGTTAATTCCGATGATCCGCCCCTGCAGATCAACAAGTGGGCCACCCGAATTACCTGGATTGATTGAAGCGTCAGTTTGGATGGCGTCAATCACGCCATCAGTGTCGGTGCCGGGACCAGACAGCGGCACTGGCCTGTTGAGCGCACTTACGATTCCTCTGGTCACCGTTCGGTCCAATCCGAGTGGTGCACCGATAGCGATGACTTCCTCGCCAACTTGCACCTCGCTGGATTCGCCAAACTCAGCGACTGTGAGGTTGTCTGCAGATGTTCGAAGCACCGCGAGGTCAGTTCGCGTGTCACGGCCGACGATGTTCGCTGAGGCGCGTGTGCCATCGAAAAAGAGGATTTCAATTTCAGCGTCACCAGTTCGGGCACCGAGGGAGACGACGTGATTGTTGGTCACGATGAAACCTTCTTCATCGATCACCACGCCGGATCCTGTTGACGCCTGGTTACCGACGCGGACACGCACGGACACGACCGACGGTGTGACTGCGTTTGCAACCGCGGCCACAGGCCCACGCGGATCCGTATTGTCTGAGGACACTTGTCCGACGGTGACCCGACTGCTCGTCCGAGACTCGTACACTTCTGCCGTAATTCGCCCAATGAGGCCACCTGCCAAACCCACGACCAGGGCGATGACCGTTAGTGTGGCGAGCGCTCGCCGTTCCACTCGTTTACCGAACAAAATCTCACGGGTCGTGAGCTTGCGTAGCGGCTGTTCAGGAGGGGAATCCGGATCTGGCTTCTCTTCGGCGGGCCCACCGAGCGCCACTGTTGACGAGGGATCACGCCAAGGATCAGCCGGTGCGCCTGGTCCCCCACGATGGGGCGTTGGTTTCTCGGGTGACCGTTGAAGCCCCCCGTCGCTGCCGTCAGGTCGACCAAAGGCTTCAGCAAGAATCGGGTCAGGTCGCTGCACCGTGATGTGGCGATCGTCTTCGCCCCGGTCGCTAGCGGCCCGGTGGGTGGCGGGCGAGAATGGTCCGTCCAACCCTGCCGGACGACCAAAAGCTCGCGCAGCATCAGGGCTCACCTGTGGTTTAGAAATCGGTTTGGGTGACAGCCGTGGTGGCGTGTAGTGAGGTTCAGTCGAGTCAGATGCGTGTGGGCTCACTGACGCTTCCGCTGCTTTCGGTGCGGGGAAGGTGAGGCAAGTGGAAACCCGGGGCCATCACAGCGAGCGTCACTGCTGGGGATCTGGGACAACATCGTCAGCAACGACTCTGGTGCTCCCACCGACGACGAGTTTCGTAGCGCTGCACGAGCCTGCATCTGTGCCTGGATTTGGTCACGGCATTCTGGGCAATGTGACAGATGGGTGCTTGCCCGGAGGTAGGGGGTCAGTGGCATTTCACCGTCGACGTAGGCAGCCACAGCTTCGAGCGACAGGTGTTCGGTTGACGGGAATGTTCGTCTAGCCGGACCTGGGGGCAGAAACTGACCAGTTATCACAGTGGAACTCATGTGTGGATTCACGCCGGACCGGCGATGCAACGAACCCAAAGGGAGACCACTCCACATCGCGATTGATGGTATTCGCCAACCAAGCATGCGCCGCGGCATGCTGCCCGATGCCATCACTACACCTCCCCAACAGCTGTCGTTTCCCAATCCCACGCTACGCCAAACACAGCAACTTTGCGCGAAGTCAGTCTACCGGGTGGACCCTCCGTGGTCACTTACCAGCATGTTTGCGCCCCAACAAGCTACCGAATGCTACGTCAGCACAGCCTAGATAAACGTGGGTTCCAAACCAGCCGCGTCCAGCACACCCATGTCTTTCAAGCTTCCACGGAGCGCTTGCCGACCGCGGTGGATACGGCTGCGAACAGTGCCCAGCTTGACTCCAAGGGTTGAAGCGATCTCCTCATACGACAAGCCCTCCACGTCGCAGAGTACGACCGCGGCGCGGTATTCCGGCGCAAGGGTGTCGAGTGCACGCTGCAAATGTGGATCGAGGCGCGCGTCGTGGAAAATCTGCTCGGGATCGGGGGTGTCGGACGGTACGCGGTCATAGTCTTCCGGCAGCGATTCCATCCGGATCCGACTCCGTCGACGCACCATGTCGAGGAACAGGTTTGTTGTGATGCGATGCAGCCAGCCTTCGAAGGTTCCGGGCTGGTAGGACGACAGCGAGCGGAATACACGGATGAATGTTTCTTGCGTTAGGTCTTCCGCGTCGTGTGCGTTGCCTGACAGACGATATGCGAGCCGGTACACCCTATCGGCATGCTCGCGAACAAGTTCATCCCAGCTGGGCATAGGCGCGGCACCGTCGGTTGCATCGAACGCACCCGTGCCTGTCGTCGGCACACCATCTTCCGTGGTGATGCCTAAGTCTGCCGCATTCTTTGCGAATACTTCTGCGGCACTCTCTTCGATATGACGAGAGTTGCTAGCCCCAGAACCCAAAAAGCGCATCAAGTCGTGTGCCGCCTCCCCGTAAAAACTGCCGCTCACTCGCGTTGGACTGCTACTACCACCGGTAACCTCTGTGGCCGACAATTTATTCCAATGCTAGCCGGTGTACTTCTGTGCACTCCTACTGTTACTGATGCGAATGTGCAACGACTATGACCGCGCTGAGCATCTGCTGAGAATGATGCAAATCCATTGAGCGATTTCCGCGTGCCGTACGTTGAAGAGCAGCAACAGGAGGATAACCTCGATGTTGTGCTTGCCAACGCCGACCTGATGCTCTCACATGCCGAATATTCTGTGGTGGAGGATGATGCCGTTCAGGCTGTCCGTGAACAGTCTGACGACTTAGGTGCCCGCGCCATAACGCCCGCGGTTGGTTCCGTGTTGACGTTTCTAGCGAAGACTCTTAACGCTCGGGCAGTCGTCGAAATCGGGACTGGTGCCGGTGTGAGCGGGCTCTACCTGTTGCGGGGCATGGCCAGCGACGGTGTTTTGACAACAATGGATACCGACACCGAGCACTTGCGCGCTGCGCGACGCGCTTTCCGTGACGCCACTATCGCATCGACGCGGACCCGGTTGATCAACGGGCGGGCACTCGACGTCTTGCCACGACTCGCCGATTCTTCATACGACATCGTTTTTGTTGATGGAAACGTCATCGACCAGCCGCAATATGTCAGCGCCAGCGTGCGGCTTCTCCGCCCCGGCGGTGTCTTGATCCTCAATGCCGCAATGCTGGGCGGTCGTGTTGGTGACCCCAGCCAGCAAGACACCGTTGCTATTAGCGCACGGGAAGCAGCTCAGCTCATTCGCGACGATGAGTCACTGACTGAGATTCTCATCCCGCTCGGTGAAGGAATTATCTGCGCTTTGCGTAATGCAGTGAACAGCTAAATTAGTGAGTAGCTAAACCCACACGCCTTTACCTACCGACACAATGCCTTCGGCGCTGATGGCGAAGCGTTCTTGGTCGCGCTCATGATCAACGCCAATCATCGCGCCTTCCCCGACTACGACGTTCTTGTCGAGGATTGCGCGCCGAACGATGGCTCCGCGTCCGATACGCACGCCCGGCATTAATACGCTGCCTTCGACAGTTGCACCGGCACTGACGATGACATTAGAGCTGAGCACTGACTGGCGAACAACAGAGCCGGAGATGACACTTCCTGCGCCGACGACGGACTCTTGCGCGATTCCGCCTTCCACAAATTTTGCGGGTGCCAAGTTTTCCGCAGCGCCACGAATCGGCCACCGCCGGTTGTACAAGTTGAAAACAGGCTGCGGTGACACAAGATCCATGTGCGCATCGTAGAAAGCGTCAATGGTGCCGACATCCCGCCAGTAGCCACGGTCGCGTTCAGTCGCCCCTGGTACATGGTTGTCGTTGAAGTCGTAAACGGCGGCCTCGCCGCGCTTTACGAACATGGGGATGATGTCGCCACCCATGTCATGATCCGAATCGGCGTCAGCGGCATCTTCACGCAATGCTTCGATGAGCGCTTTCGTGGTGAACACATAGTTGCCCATGGATGCAAACGTCATGTCAGGGTCGTCTGGTGTGCCCGGCGGATTCAGTGGCTTCTCGAGGAATCGGGTGATTTTTCCGTCGTCGTCGGCATCAATGCAGCCAAATGCCGTTGCTTCACTGCGCGGAACACGAATACCCGCCACGGTGGCGCTCGCTCCGACTTCGATGTGGTGCGCCACCATCTGTTCCGGATCCATCCGGTACACGTGGTCAGCACCAAACACCACGATGTACTCGGGGTCTTCGTCAAACACGAGGTTTAGGGACTGGAAGATTGCGTCCGCACTCCCGGTGTACCAGCGCGGGCCGAGGCGCTGCTGAGCCGGAACTGGGGTGATGTACTCCCCCGCAAGACCAGACAGGCGCCAGTTTTGGGAGATATGCCGGTCGAGTGAGTGCGATTTGTATTGTGTAAGAACACAGATCTTCAAGTATCCAGCGTTCACGAGGTTGCTGAGCACGAAATCGATGAGCCGGTATGCACCCCCAAATGGCACCGCAGGCTTAGCCCTATCTGCGGTCATTGGGTAGAGACGTTTTCCTTCGCCCCCGGCGAGCACAATCCCTAATACGTGCGGCTGACTCCTCACATCTCTAAACCTATCCTTGACAGCGCACGAGTGCCATTCGAATGCTGATCTGACACCAAGATCATGATGCTGTCACAAACACGCTGATGTCGACTGCGAGCGTAATGTCGAGATTGGCCTCTGAGCCCGCTGCAGCCATGGCATCGCTTATCGCAGTGCGACGTTCGCTAGCGTCGAGGTGGTGCGCGGTCGGCCCCATCGCTAGGAGTAGTTCAGCGTCGTGCAGTGTGAGTGTGAGCCGCTCTTCGACTGCCGTCGTCTCCACTTGCTCAAACTGTGCCTTGAGGGTGTCTGCCAAGCGTTGTTGTTTGCGGCCGTCGACTGTGACGACACCTTCGATCATGGTGAGCTCACGCAGGTGATCGTGGCGGGGTGTCACGATGATCCATTTACCTTGTGGCACGAGAATGCGGGCAGTCTCTGCGACATTCCGAGGTGCAAAGACAGACAGTGCGATATCGACCGTGTTGTCACGAATGGGCAGGCTATCCCAGACGTCTGCGACAACTGCACCTACTCTCGGGTGAGCACGGCTTAAGCGCCGGGCCGCGGGTTTTGAGACATCTAGCCCGATTCCGGTAGCTCCGGGCAGGCTGTCGAGTATTGGGCGAAGATAGTCGCCCGAGCCAGCGCCGATGTCCGCGACAACGGGTGCCGCCACTGAGCTAGATACATGATGTGTGGCGGCGTTCGAAACCGCCTCCTGGATCGGTGCGTAGTGACCACTGGCAAACAGTTCACCGCGCGCGGCAATCATCTCCGCTGTGTCGCCGCTAAATTTGCGGGAACTATGCCGGATTAGCGACACGTATCCCTGTTTCGCGATATCGAACGCATGTCGGGACCCGCACTCTAACGAACTGTCGCGCCGACTAAGCGGTTCAGAACAGTGCGGACATTGCAGGTATTGAACTATGTGATCGATCATCGGTCAGCTACGCCGTGGACGCCAGGGTTTCCACAAGCACGGCGAGTGTGCGGGCGCTGAACCCGGACGCGACGGGGTTCACTTCGTCGTAGGTTTCTTCACTCCGTGCTGGCCCGGCAATATCAAGGTGTGCCCACCTCGCGTTGCGAACAAATTGCTGGAGGAACAGCGCTGCAGTGATGGCACCTGGCCCAGATGGGGCCTGCCGAATGTCGGCGATATCTGACTTGACGGCGTCAGCGTATTCGGAGCTCAATGGAAGTTGCCACCATTGTTCGCCGACAGATGCCCCAGAGCTCTGAATGGTGTGAGCGAGGACGCTGTCGTCGGTGAATATCGCACCTGTTCGCATACCGAGCGCGATCTTCATGGCGCCGGTAAGGGTTGCGACATCAACGATGAGCGTCGGGTCGAGAGTTTCGGTGGCATACGCCAGAGCATCTGCGAGCACCATGCGGCCCTCAGCGTCAGTGTTCGTCACCTCTGAGGTAATACCGCCGTAGTGGGTAACGACATCTCCTGGGCGATAGGCGGAATCCGACAGCATGTTTTCTGCTGACGGAATCAATGCGGTGACGCGAACAGGCAATCCCAGGTCGGCGATCGCGGCCATCGCGCCCACGACAGCAGCCGAACCCGCCATATCTGTTTTCATGAGGTGCATGTTTAGCGCTGGCTTTACCGAAATCCCGCCAGTATCAAAAGTTATGCCTTTGCCGACTAGAACTATGTGCTCGTCAGCGGCCGCTGAGCTCGCGTTTGGTTGCCACGACATTTCGATTAGGCGCGGCGGTTCAGCCGAACCACCACCAACTGCGAGGACGCCACCAAATCCGTGGTCGCGCAACCACTGTTCGTCACGCACAGTTACCGTCAGGCCAGGCTTCATCGAGAGAGCGCCACGAATGTATTCGGCGAGCAACCTCGGTGGTTTGAGGTTGGACGGCAGGTTAGCGAGGTCGCGCGCAAGTACTGTCGCGTTGCCGAGTGCGTTACCGCGGGCAACGGCCTCCTGAAACTCCGCCGATGGACCATCTGCCGCGACGAGAACAACTCTGGGGACGGGTTCGCTTTCGTCGCGGTTGGTTAGGCGAAACTGGTTCGAACCAGCCACCACACCAATAGCGAACGCGGTGGCCTCGTCAGCGGAGAAGCCGATAGGCAAATGCACCACCACTTCCTCGATGGCGAGTGGTTTGCGCAGATCACGGGCCCGTCGAGCTAGGTCAGCGCCCGCTTTCCGCCAACGGCGGTGGCCATTTTCCGCATCGCCTGCGGTCGCGTCATCCACATAAAGCGTCCATGCGGAACCCGCTGGCCCCGATAACACCGCCACAGGGACGGAGTCGTCAGTTGCGCGGACGACAACCGCGACGGACCCCGCCGTTCCGGACGATTCGGCATCGCGTGCGACCCCGGAAGCGCCAACCCCGGACGTGCCGACAACTACTGAACTGACGGGAGTCGGGATTACGGGGGTCGGCATCGCCGCCGGACGGTGAGCCAAGTTCTCAGGCATTGCGCTTCTCCAAAAGAGTGCTCTTCGTAGCAATCAAGCCCTGTGCATGGCGACACCACGGAGTACATGGGCATCGACGCGCACAGGGCTAGTAATGATGATAGAGATTTTCGCCTGCGTCACCAGCGTTACGTTGTCACCTCAGTTAACGCGACACCAAGATCTGCGGCTTCTTGCGGGGTGAGTTCCACCACTAATCGGCCTCCACCTTCAAGCGGAACACGCATCACGATTCCGCGCCCCTCCTTGGTTGCCTCGAGAGGACCGTCACCAGTCCGGGGCTTCATCGCCGCCATCTCTGCTCCCTCCAAAAAATCCTGCGTGCCCCAGCGATTCCAGGGCTGCCGATGCTAGACACTTAGTCTAGTCCGCGCCTCGGCCTGCTTCTCACAGCCCTAGAGTCAGCAGCCAACATTCGAAGCAAGTCGAACCCTATTCTCCCCTGCCGCGGGCAATTACGTGCGGCACGACACCACTTTTGGAGACGAAAGTAAGCGCTCCGCAGTTCGGGCTACATCCGTTCCTGGTCCAATTCCGCCCGAAGCTCGTCAATTTCTTGGGCTAACTTCTCTAGTACCCAATCGACTTCGGCGGCTTTATACCCCCGCAATGTTTGCTGAAACCTTACGTTTCGGACATCCTCGCCACATATGGTGTCAGCCGGAAGGAACGTAGCGGTAGTTCCTGGCGGCAGGGGCGGCAGCGCTTCCCCACGGCCAAAAGCCAAAGCGGACAAAAGAAAAAGCACCGCTGCAATTGCGGCGATCACCACGACATAGAGAAAAACGGTTGTCACGCGCGTTTCCGCCCATCGTCTCGCAGATGCCGGGCAAGGCTCACCAACGGGGGCCTATCTTCAAGTTCCACCGGCGCAGTCACAGGTTGGTACGACACTCCGTCCGGCACATACTGAGTTAGCCCAACGCCAGAATCAGCAATACCAATACGCTGCATCATCGTGGCAATAATCTGACGGCTCATAAAACCGAGGTCGCTCAGAGGGCGGTTGCGGTGCTTGCGCACACCTAAATTCACCTGACCGATGGCGTCAATGCCCCACCGGTGATAGGTGTCGAGAAGAAGTCCAATCTCTACGCCGTAACCCGGCGCGAAGGGGACGTGCGTCAGCAATTCACGGGTGGCAGCGTACTCACCGCCGAGGGGTTGAAATACCGAGGCGAGTTCTGGTCGCAGCGATGTAAGAAGCGGCCGCGCAACCAGTTCTGTCACCCTGCCACCACCGTGGTGATGTTCAGCTTGACCATCGACAAGTGGCCGCCGGTAGTACCCCTTCACCAGATGAATGCCGCTGGTTGTCAGTAGAGGACCAAGCAGTCGGGGAACGAAGTTTTCATCCGGGTTAATCAGGTCAGAATCAATAAAAGCTATGAGATCTCCGCTGCTTGCCGCTACACCACGCCACAGCGCCTCGCCTTTACCCGCGACAGGCGCAAGACCAGGGAGCGCGTCCTCCCTAGTGATGACAGTGGCGCCGGCAGCTCGTGCACGAACACCCGTTTTGTCAGTCGATCCCGAGTCAAGAACTATTAACTCGTCCACCAAAGAACCAAGTAGTGGCGTTATCGTCTGCACCACGCCGGATACAGTGCTTTCTTCATTGAGCGCCGGAAGCACCACCGATACCGTGCGGCCATTTTTCGCGGCAACCAGGTCTGAAATCGACCACATTGGCCGGTTCCAACTATTGGTGCAAATCCACTCGTTACGTAGCGGGGTTATTGTCACGCCAGCCCCCTAACGGTACGTTCCGGCATTCGGTCTCCAGCGATAGCCGCGACCATCTCGACAACTCGTCGAGTTTGAGCAACTTCATGTACGCGGAAAATGCGTGCACCTGACCACGCTGCCACGGCTGTAGCTGCCAAGGTGCCCTCCAATCGTTCGGTAAGTCCAGCATTAAGCGTCTCACCGATAAAATCCTTATTACTGAGCGCCATCAAGACTGGCCATCGAGTTTTCACAAGAACGTCTAGCCGACGCAACAATTCAAGGCCGTGGAATGTATTTTTCCCAAAATCGTGGGTGGGATCGATAATGATTCCGTCGGGACGCACACCCGCCTGTTCGGCTCGTTCCGCGGCGGCTGCCACCTCGTCGAGGACAGCCATGACGACATCGGTGTAGCGGACACGGTGAGGACGGGTGCGCGGTTGCGCCCCTCCAGTGTGGGAACAGACAATTCCCGCACCATGTTCAGCAGCAACTGCCACTAATTCGGGGTCAGCGCCTGCCCAGGTGTCATTGATGAGGTCGGCTCCCACGCCGCATGCTGCTCGCGCTACTTCAGAGCGCCACGTATCGACACTGATGACAATATCTGGGTAGGCGCGTCGAACTTCCTCCACAAAAGGTACGACACGGCGAGTTTCCTCGTCTGCATCAACGACAACACCGGGGCCAGCCTTGACTCCTCCGATGTCGATGATGTCGGCGCCTTCTTGAACCGCGATGTGGACAGCACGCATGGCGTCATCATCACGAAAGTGCGCTCCGCCGTCGTAAAACGAATCGGGTGTTCGGTTCACGATGGCCATGACGAGGGCGCGATCGGTTGCGACGGGTCGTCCACACAGTGTGGCCACCTCAACGGTTGTCATATATCTATCGTGGCACGGTCTAGACGCGTTGGCGGTATCGCTCACCCCGCGCAGTGTTCGAGCGCCTGACGTACAGAGGGTGTGCGCAGCACTTGATCAAGCGCATGGCGGCTGACAAATCCGTTGGGCACCATCGATTCCAGCCATTCGAAAAAGCCGTCGTAGTGGCCGACGGGGTCGAGAATGACAATCGGCTTTTCGTGCATGCCCAAGTATCGCGCTGTCCAGGCCTCGGTGAACTCTTCAAGCGTTCCGATGCCACCGGGGAGGATGAGGAAGGCATCAGCCCGTGCTTCCATGTGCTTTTTTCGTTGTCGCATAGTGTCGGTCACAATCAGCTCGTCGGCATCAGTGTCCGCCACTTCGCGATGGACTAGGGCTTTTGGGATGACGCCCACTGTCCAAGCTCCAGCTTCGCGTGCCGCTCGTGCGACCGCGCCCATCATGGACACATTGCCGCCCCCGGAAACGAGCCCCCAGCCACGGTCGCCGAGGGCTTCACCTACCTCCGCCGCTAATTCGAGATAGTTGTCTGGAACTGGTCCGGATGCGCAGTAGACCGCCACCATCGGCTGTCCGTTCGGGCTTGCCATTGAACGTGAATCCTCGCAGTCGTCTTATTGTCGCGGCGTGCTTAACGCCTCGTAGATTGAGTCTTGGGCTTCGTTGATAATTCGGATGACCTCGTCAACGCTGTCAGTGACATGAATCAGCGAAAGGTCAGCTGGCGAGATTGTGCCATTTTCGACTAGTTGATCTCTTATCCATTGGATGAGCCCGGCCCAGAAGCTGCTGCCGAAGAGAATAATCGGAAACCTGGTCACTTTGCCCGTCTGGACTAACGTGAGGGACTCGAACATTTCGTCCAGAGTTCCGAAGCCGCCCGGCAAGCATATGAAGGCCTGGGAGTATTTGAGGAACATCGTTTTGCGGACAAAGAAATACCGAAAGTTGACGCCAAGATCAACCCAGTCGTTTAAACCGCTTTCGAATGGCAATTCGATGCCTAAACCGATGGAAAACCCATCGGCCTCGCTTGCCCCTCTATTGGCAGCTTCCATAACTCCCGGTCCACCACCGGTGATGACGGCATAACCAGCGTTAACGAGGGCTTCACCTATTTGGCGTGCAGATTCATAATGCTGCGATCCGGGAGTTGTGCGGGCAGATCCAAACACTGATACTGCGCGGGGCACTTCAGACAATGCACCAAAACCTTCGACGAACTCCGACTGGATGCGGAGCACCCGCCACGGGTCGGTGTGCGCCCAGTCGCTGGGGCCACGGCTGTCGAGGAGTCGTTGGTCGGTGGTGGTGTCGTCACAGTTGCGTGCGCGCCTGAGACGCACGGCGCCTCGCTGTTGATCCCATGTTCGGGTCGGTTGCTTATCTGGCTGAGACTGCGGGGTCTTTTCTGGCGCCATGCGGCGAGACTATCGCACTAGCTCGTCGCGGGAGTTTCGAGGTGGTTGATGAGGGCAAGTAGCAACCTACGAAGCTCTTCATGTTCGGGTAAACCAGCGAGAAGGCGCGAATCTTGCTGTTCCCGTTCAACAATTTCGATGTAGAGCCTTTTCCCTTCTTCCGTGGCACGCACTCGCATGCGTCGCCCGTCTTCAGGATCGGTCTCCCGCGCTACATACCCCTGACGAGCGAGGCCGTCGAGCGTGCGGCTCATCGTTTGGTCGGTCACGCGGCATTGCTGTGCAATTTCGCGTTGATATTGCGGTGTGTCGGTGATGCAGTGCAGCGCCACTAACCCTGCATGGGTCAGCCCATGTTCGGCAAGAATTGCCTCCCACGTATGTTCGAGCCTCCTCGCAGCAACCGAAAGCAGCCTTCCCGTCGGCCATTGTGTGAGGTCATCGTCCATGTACACCGTTGCCCTTGCGAATTGTTCAGCGTGCTGAATAATAGGTTTGGATGACTACTCTATCGAAACGCCCGCTGCGGTGGCTCATTCCAGCCCTGCTCCTGGTTGGTTGGCTGGCGCTCGGCGGCATTGCCGGGCCTTTTGCCGGAAAACTAGGCGAAGTCCAAGTAAACGACGCCGCCTCGTTCCTCCCTGCGTCGGCTGAATCGACCGAAGTACAAGAGCTGCAGAGACAGTTCGCCGACACTACGTCCATCCCTGCCATCATCATCGCTGAAAGATCCGACGGCGTAACCCCCGATGATGCTGAATACCTCGCCAACACTGTCGCCGCATTTGCGCAAGCAGACTTGTTCAGCGAGCAACCATCACCACCAATACCTTCGCAAGACGGCAACGCACTCCAAGTAGTTGCGCCTCTTGAGGCCAACGATGCTGTAACCGATGCGATCAAGGACCTGCGCACCGAGTTTTCTTCCGCACCAGAAGGATTAAGCGTTTTCGTCACGGGTCCAGCGGGGCAATCGGCAGATTTCGAGTCAGCGTTTGCCGGAATCGACGGCCTACTCCTCATCGTCGCGGCCTCCGTCGTCATCGTCATTCTTGTCGTTGTCTACCGAAGTCCCCTGCTCCCCTTCATTGTTGTCATCAGCGCGATCCTCGCCCTCAGCCTTGCCAGCTCCTTAGTGTACCTTCTCGCCGACGCGGACGTCGTGACACTCAACGGGCAAAGTCAAGGCATTCTCTTCATCCTCGTGTTCGGTGCGGCCACCGACTACGCCCTCCTTCTCGTCTCGCGGTTCCGAGAAGAATTGCGCACGCAACCTGACAGATTCACCGCCATGGTGCGAGCATGGAAAGCAGCATTGCCACCGATCGCCGCATCGGCTGGCACCGTGATTGCCGGTGTGCTCTGTTTACTTCTATCCGACCTCAACTCCAATCGTGGGCTCGGACCTGTCGCCGCGATCGGCATCGTTGCCTCGTTCGTAGCCACGATGACATTCCTCGCGGCGGTCCTCGCGTTGCTTGGTCGCAGCGCATTTTGGCCCGCCCGCCCCAAGCTCACCGACGCACCAGCAGCGCGCACTGAAAGCCACTCCCGCTTCTGGTCCGGACTGGCTCGCCGCATTGATGCTCATCCACGGCGGTACTGGGTGATGCCTCTTCTCGTGCTCCTTGCGTTTGCCGCATTCCTGCCGACGCTCAAGGCGGACGGCGTTGCGCAATCCGACTTCTTCCTTCTCGAAGTTGAGTCGCAGCAGGGCCAGCAAGCCCTAGAACGGCACTTTGATGCCGGAACTGGCTCACCGGCAGTCATCATCGCCAACGCCGACAGGGCTGACGACGTCATCGCTGCCAGCTCCATCACGGGCGTGGCAGAGGTCCAGCCGCTAGTCGACCCCGCCACAAACGCGCCACTCGTACGCAATGGGCTCATCCAGATTCAAGCCACGCTGACCGACGCGGCGGACTCATCCGCCGCAGAAAGCACCGTGCGCGAACTCCGCGCCGCAGTGTCGGCTATCAACGGAGCAAATGCCCAGGTAGGTGGCCCAACAGCGATCCAGTTGGACACAAACGAAACATCTCAACGCGACCGCAACGTCATCATTCCACTGGTTGTGCTTGTGGTGTTTGCGATTCTTGCCCTGCTGCTCAGGTCATTGCTTGCGCCTCTCTTCCTCATGGGAACAGTGGTGCTGTCATTCGCCGCCACGCTCGGCGTTAGCGCCATTGTGTTCAACCACATCCTCGGATTCCCCGGCGCAGACCCCGTAATCCCGCTGTTCGCGTTCGTTTTCCTCGTCGCATTGGGGATCGACTACAACATCTTCCTCATGACCCGAGCGCGAGAAGAAACCCTGAAAGTCGGTACCCGCGACGGAGTGCTCAAAGCCCTCGTTGTCACCGGCGGTGTTATTACGTCAGCTGGCATCGTCCTCGCCGCGACCTTTGCGGCGCTCGCGGTGATTCCGTTGCTCTTCCTGGCGCAAATCGCATTTATCGTCGCGTTCGGAGTCTTGCTCGACGCATTGATCATGCGTTCATTGCTCGTACCCGCTGTTGTACGCGAAGTGGGTCCAAAAATTTGGTGGCCAGGAACACCCGACACCAAACGCGGACGACACCGAGACGACGATGGCGACCGCGTCCTAGTGAGTCAGCTCGTCAAGTAATTACGGAGCAAAGTGGTTACCTCGGTGATCTGGGCGACCGGAACATGTTCATCCCTACGATGTGCAAGATTCGGGTCCCCAGGCCCGAGGTTCACCGCCGGAACACCACGCGCGGCAAACCTCGAAACGTCGGTCCAACCATATTTGGCGCGAACGGAACCCGCTGCCGCCACCAACTCAGCTGCCGCCGGGTTCGACAATCCGGGCAGCGCCCCAGCGGAACTATCAGTGACCTTCCACTCGAGGTCGATTCCCTCAAACACCTCCCGCACGTGCTCCAACGCCTGTGCTTCCGAGCGGTCTGGGGCAAAACGAAAGTTAACGTCAACCGAGGCGACATCGGGGATGACATTGCCCGCTACCCCGCCGTCAATCCGCACCGCAGACAAGCCCTCCCGGTAGACACAGCCATCAATGTCGACCGAGCGAGGTTCATACCTCGCCAGACGTTCCAATACAGGTGCGAGTTTGTGGATGGCGTTCTCACCCATCCACGAGCGCGCAGAATGCGACCGCACCCCTGACGTGGCGAGGTTAACCCGCAGTGTTCCCTGGCAGCCCGCTTCAATCACTCCGGCCGTGGGTTCGCCAAGAATGGCCACGTCCGCCAACAACCACTCGGGCATCTCGCGTTCGATGCGCGCCAAACCGTTAAACTCCGCTGCTATCTCTTCGCAGTCGTAAAAGATCAAGGTGATATCGAATCGCGGGTTTTCTAAGGTGGCTGCGAGGTGCAAAAACACTGCGTCGCCCGATTTCATGTCCACCGTGCCGCAACCGTGCAGGATGTCCCCCTCGCGCCGAGACGGAACATTATCTGCGATCGGTACTGTATCCAGGTGACCAGCAAGAATGACGCGCTGAGCACACCCTCGATTCGTGCGTGCTAGCACCACATTGCCCGAGCGGACAATCTCATATCCAGACGTCTGCTCCCGCAAGGCCGCTTCGACCATGTCGGTCAGAGCCTCCTCGTTGCGAGAGACGCTCGGGACGTCAACGAGTGCAGCGGTCAATTCGATCGGGTTCGCGCGCAAGTCCAGGGTCACCGTTTCAGGTTAACGGTAATCATTCCCGCGGTGGGTACGGCGGTTCACACTAGGGCCACAAGAGTCTCCCCTGTCAGTACCGAACTGTCAGCGCCGACCTGTACCCTTTTGTTTCGTGAGTACTTCTGTGAATTCTTCGACAGGCGCCCAGGCGATCGGCATTGCGAACATCACGAACGACGGTGTGGTTCTTGACACGTGGTACCCGGAACCGCAGCTCGGCGATTTCGGCCCCGCGAGCACAGAAGTGCTCAACACACCGGAAACTCCGTCGCATCTGATCAGCCTCGTGGGCACCGATGACGACCGCGGCGTCCGCAAGGTTGCAGTCCGCACGACGATTGCTGACCTCGCCGATGCACCATTGGATGCGCACGATGCATACCTGCGACTGCACCTCATTTCGCACCGACTGGTCAAACCGCACGGAGTCAACCTTGATGGCGTATTCGGCAAGCTCGCCAACGTCGTGTGGACAAACTACGGACCGTGCGCTGTCGACGGTTTCGAAACTGTGCGCGCCCTACTCCGCCGCCACGGCCCTGTGACCGTATACAGCATCGACAAGTTCCCGCGGCTTGTTGATTACGTCATTCCGAGCGGTGTGCGCATCGCTGACGCTGACCGTGTCCGGCTCGGCGCTCACCTCGCGAGCGGCACCACAGTCATGCACGAAGGTTTCGTGAACTTCAACGCTGGCACCCTGGGGGCGTCAATGGTGGAGGGACGCATCTCCGCGGGTGTTGTAATTGATGATGGAACGGACGTTGGCGGTGGCGCGTCGATCATGGGCACGTTGTCCGGCGGCGGCAAGGAAGTAATTTCAGTCGGGCAGCGATGCCTTCTTGGCGCGAACGCCGGACTAGGTATTTCACTAGGCAACGATTGCGTGATCGAAGCTGGCCTCTACGTCACGGCAGGCACGAAAGTCACTGTCATCGCCGACGGGCAGAGCACTGTAGTGAAAGCTCGTGACCTCAGCGGCAAGGACGGGCTACTGTTCCGTAGAAACTCAGTTTCGGGCGCAGTTGAAGTTGTTCCCCGCGAAGGAACTGGCGTCGAGCTCAACGCAGCCCTCCACGCCAACGACTAATCATCCACCAAGCATGAAGTCGTGCCGATCGACACAATCGTTCGGCACGATAGACAGCTTTCAGCCGCACCAACCCACAGCGGCCGAAGGCTGACCTGCTAAAAGGCAAGGACACCTTTAGTGACAACAACCACCACATCGGGCAGACCCGCGCCCGATTCAGAGAACCTCGGCCACAGCCTCAAGGTTCGCCACCTCACCATGATGGGACTTGGCTCCGCGATTGGTGCCGGGCTGTTCCTCGGCACCGGGGCCGGAATCTCCACCGCCGGGCCAGCTATCCTCATCTCGTACTGCATCGCAGGCATCATCGTTGTTTTCGTCATGCGCATGCTTGGCGAAATGGGTGCGGCCATTCCCGCTAGCGGTTCGTTCTCGCACTATGCCCGTATCGGCATCGGGCCCTGGGCCGGATTCGTCATGGGATGGTTGTACTGGTCGCTCCTCATCATGGTGATCGGCGCCGAAATCACCGGCGCCTCCGCAATCATGCACACGTGGTGGCCGGACATTCCGCAGTGGGTTATCGCCGCGATCATTGTGACTTTCTTCGCCGCTGTGAACTTGTCAAGGGTTGCCAACTTCGGTGAGTTTGAGTTTTGGTTCGCACTGATCAAGGTGGCCGTTATCGTCGGCTTCCTCATCGTTGGTGTGCTGCTCATCTTTGGCATCTTCCCCAACACCTCACCTGTTGGTTTTACGAACCTGGTCGATCACGGTGGGTTCCTACCCAACGGAATTGAAGGCATCGCAGCCGGACTCCTGATCGTTGCGTTCGCTTTTGGTGGCATCGAGATCGTGACTATCGCAGCCGCTGAGTCGAAAGACCCAGAGCGCAGCATCGGCTTTGCCGTACGGAGCGTCATCTGGCGTATCAGTCTCTTCTACATCGGCTCCGTGGCCATCATGGTCTTCCTGCTGCCCTGGAACTCAGAAAACCTCGCTCAGAGCCCATTCGTTTCGGTGCTCAATTTAGCTGGAATCCCATACGTTGCTGGCTTCATGGAGTTCGTTGTCGTCGCCGCTCTGCTCTCTGCATACAACGCCCAAATGTATGCGACCTCACGCATGGCGTACTCGCTCGCAAGTCGGGGCGATGGGCCCCGCATCCTCACCCGTTTGTCGCGCAACGAAGTGCCGATCTTCGGCGTGCTGCTCTCAGTATTTTTCAGTTTCGTCAGCGTCATCTTGATCTGGCTGCTGCCCGACAGCCTCCTCGGAATACTGCTCAACGCTGTGGGCGCATCACTGCTTGTCATTTGGATCTTTATCGCTGTGGCGCAACTGCGACTACGCCGTCAACTCGAACGCCAGGGCCCACTAGCAGTCAAGATGTGGCTCTTCCCCTACCTAACGTGGGCCACACTCGCAATGCTTGGCGGTTTGATCGTCCTGATGATGACGGACACTGCCGCGCGGGAACAGCTCATTACCACTGGCGTTTTCTGCCTCCTACTGACCGTCGCGGCCGTGTTGACTCATCGGCACAATGCGCGGCAACCTCCACACGATCACCTGCTCAGCGATCACGGGTTCACAGAATCGCTACGCCACTGATCGTTGGCCGCACCGTTGCTATCGCGCACGGCACGCGCCCCCGCACTAAGCTGCGCACCGTCAACTCAGAGTCCCGCAATAGTTCCACCGTGCGGCGGTTCGGGTGGCACCCCGCTGTGGCGAGCACATGCAGTGGTTCCACCGCGTCCTGAATGCGGGCCAGCAATGACCCGTCAGGCGCACGCACATGCTCAAAGAACAGATACCGCCCACCTGGACGCAGGACGCGTGCGACCTCAGCTAACGCGGCCTGGGGGTTGGGCACAGAACAATGCACAAATGTTCCCACCACAGTGTCGAAGGAGCCGTCCGGGAATGGGAGTGCTTGCGCATCTGCTTGCGTAATTCGCACAGTCGGGACAGGTGGCGATTTCACTGCCGCCGTTCGCCTTAGTCTCTTGAGCATGTGAGTGTTCGCGTCGGTAAGTACTAGCTCAGTGACCATCGGAGTGTAGTGCGGGACGTTGTAGCCGTTGCCTGCACCAATCTCTAAAGTGCAACCTTGTGCTTGGCTAACCAGTCGTGCGCGCTCCACACGTAGTCCGCCCAATTCGGAAAGGCCCATGACGGCGGGAAACCACTGCGCAAAAATCCATTGATTAACAGAATGAACATGAGAACACGGCGCCGGAAACCGATGTGCACCGGTCAGTCCAGGGTTCGCCATGTATTGCTCCTCTGCTCTCAAGAGGAGACTAGCCTGTGCCAGTAGCGCTTTCGTGGCATACGCACCAAATCTATTGCAGCATCGTTTTCTGGATTTTTCCCATCGCGTTGCGAGGCAGCGATTCCACAAAGTGGATTTCTCGTGGTCGTTTGTGGTGCGACACGCGATCTGAAACCCACGTGATCAGTTCGTCAGGATCAGCAACGCTGCCCACGACGTAGGCAACTATTCGTTCGCCAAGATCATGGTCAGCTTTGCCTACTACAGCGGCCTCAACCACTGCGGGGTGGCTGAGAAGCGCATTCTCCACTTCACCCGCACCGACCTTGTATCCGCCAGTCATAATAAGGTCAGTCGACGCCCGACCAACAATACGGTGGCATCCCTGTGGGTCGATCATCGCGATGTCACCGGTGATAAACCAGCCGTCGGCGGTGAATGCTTCTGCGTTTGCGTCAGGGCGCCGAAAGTAGCCGCTGCTCACCATCGGCCCGCGCACATGAAGCACTCCGATGCTGTTGCCATCGTGTGGGACTACACACCCGTTGTCATCAACAATTCGAGTCTCAACACCACGTAGTGCCACACCGACCCAGCCGGGCTTTCGCGGACCGTCGGCACGCGCACTCACCGTGATAAGTGTTTCAGTCATCCCGTATCGCTCAACGATCTCGTGCCCAGTGAGCTCCGCAATTTTTTCGAACACCGTCTCGGGCAGCGAGGCACTGCCCGACACCAACAGGCGCGCATCGGCAATCGCACGCGCATAGTCAGGTTCCTTTGCCAACCTGGCCCACACCGTGGGGACACCAAAGTACAGCGAGCCGGGCGCCTCGGCGTAAGCCTGCGGCGTCGGTTTCCCTGTGTGGATCAGCGAGCTTCCGAAGCGCAGCGGACCCAGCAGGCCAAGGATTAGTCCATGCACATGAAACAGCGGTAGACCGTGCACCACAATGTCGCGGGCAGTCCAGTCCCACGCATCCGCAAGGGCATCAAGGCCCGCTGCGATTGCGCGCCGAGTAAGGACAGCACCTTTGGGTAAGCCGGTGGTGCCTGAGGTGTACATGATGAAAGCTGGTGTGTCAGGGTGAGGTTCAAGGTGCTGATGCCAGTCACGTGCGTGAACGCGCACAGGAACGACAGGCAATGGCTTGACGCCATCAAGCGTAGGTGACGGTCCGAGCCAGGCTTGCGCCTGCGAATCGTTCAGTATGTGATTGATCTCGACGGGGCCGGAGTCCGGCGGCACCGGCACCACTGTGACACCTGCCCGAAGCGCACCAACGATAGCGACCACTGTATGGGCGGTGGGGGCTGCCAGGACAGCGACGGTATGTGCGCCGTGCAGTCGCGGCACAACGGCATTCGCCGCGCCCAACAATGCGGGCGCAGTGAAGGAAGTGCCGTCGATTGTGACGGCGGAGTCAGTATCGACGCCCTGGTCAAGCAGTGATGGTAGGAGCACGTCAGATTTCAGTAAAACGCTGTGGCGGCTCAATTCCCAGTGCCGAGCACGCCAGTTCGATGTGCTCAAACCCCTCAGTAATGACGCCCTGGGCTGAAACCGCAGCCTCTACTGTGGTAGCAACATTGAGCATAACGCGGGCGTTGTCGAGGCATTCCTTTGCGCTCGCGAGGTGCTCAGCGGCGACTTCGTCATTATCGTGTCGAATTGTGTCCACAGCGAACGCGAGCTGGAGATAAGAACCTCTCGCCTGCGCTTTTGCCTCGTCTGCGGCCCTAGTGACTTCCAGGTTTTTCAAGAATTTTCTTCCCGCACCAAATGCGGCGACCCCAACTCCCACTGCAATAGGGATCAGTGGCAACACCATGTCAGTCCTCCTCTTACCATGAGCACCGTACCGCGCAATGCAGTGGAGCGCACTAATGCCAGGGTTTTGAACCCTAAGCAGAAATCCTGTGCGCGGCGGTGTTGATGCGTTCATCGCTCGCGGTGAGCGCGATTCGGACGTGTTTATTGCCAGTGGGGCCGTAAAACTCCCCAGGCGCAGCAAGGATTCCGCGCTCTGCGAGCCACTGGACGGTGTCACGACAGGGCTCGTCGCGTGTAGCCCACAGATAGAGACCGGCCTCGGAGTAATCAACGGTGAATCCCGCCGACCGGACAGCCTCAAGCAGGATGGTTCGACGGCGGCGGTAGCGTTCCTTCTGCTCGGCTTCATGCTCATCGTTGGCCATCGCCGCTGTGGCTGCCGCCTGGATTGGAAGTGGAACCATCATCCCCGCATGCTTGCGAACCGCAAGTAAGTCGCCGACAAGTTCGGGGTCTCCGACAACAAAACCAGCCCGGTAGCTGGCCAAGTTGGAGGTTTTAGACAGTGAGTGGACTGCGAGCAACCCGTCGAGGTTGCCTCCGCACACTGCAGGATCAAGCACGGAAACTGGTTGGGTGTCCCATCCCAGTCCGAGATAGCACTCGTCGGAAACGACAATGATGCCGCGTTCGCGGGCCCAATCCACCACCTTGCGAAGGTGATCAACACCGAGTACGCGCCCTGTGGGGTTTGATGGCGAATTAAGAAAAATCATCGAAACCCGTTGAGGGCCGATCGCGACAGTACTGTCGGCACGAAGAACACTTGCACCGGCAAGTAGCGCACCGACCTCGTACGTGGGATACGCCAGTTCGGGTATCACCACGGTATCGCCTGCCTGAACGGCGAGCAGCCTCGGCAACCACGCGATCATTTCTTTGGTGCCAATCGCGGGCAAAACGGCAGCCGGGTCGATTCCCGCAATGCCGTAGCGACGCTCCATAGACTTCGCGGCGGCTTCGCGGAATTCGATCGTCCCATGCGTCGTTGGGTAGCCGGGAACCGAAGCTACGGACGATAGTGCCGACTGAATAACCGGTGCCACTGGGTCTACCGGCGTCCCGACGGACAGATCCACAATTCCGTCGGGATGCGACTGGGCGAGACTTTTTGCATCCGCAAGTGAATCCCACGGAAAGTCCGGCAAGGTTTGCGCGACCGGTGTGCGGTGCACCTTACTCCTCGTTCATTGCGGGAAGTTGCTTGATAAACGCGGGGTCGAAGGACTTCTTTCCCACCTTCGCTGCGCCACCCGGGGAACCGAGATCATCGAAGAAGTCGACGTTGGCTTGCACGTACTCGTCCCACTCGTCGGGCACGTCATCTTCGTAGAAGATCGCCTCAACTGGACAGACAGGTTCACATGCCCCGCAATCCACGCATTCATCGGGGTGGATGTACAACATCCGATCGCCCTCGTAAATGCAATCGACAGGGCATTCCTCGATGCATGCCTTGTCGAGGACGTCGACGCATGGTTCTGCGATGACATACGTCACAGCAGTTCTCCTGTCCTACTCGCCTGGCCATCGTACTCTTGGCCAATCTTGGTCTGGTGTGCTCTACGGGCTGTGCAGAGCACCGAGGTCTAGCCTACCTGCGCGACGTCTCAGGCTGAAAATCGTGGGCCTTTGTTTTCGGCGGTATGCCATAAGTTGTGGTGCGCTCAACTGGCATACGCCCTATTTCTTCCGCGATCGCACGGAGTTCCGAGACGGTCTTGGCGGAGCCGTGTTCCGAACCAGCCATCCTGGAGATCGTCTCTTCCATCAAGGTTCCACCGAGGTCGTTTGCGCCGCCTTGCAACATCGCCTGTGTTCCCGTAATTCCAAGCTTGACCCAACTGGTCTGGATATTAGGAATGCGGCCGTGCAGCATTATTCGGGCAAGCGCATGAACAGCTCGGTTCTCCCTGATCGTGGGCCCAGGCCGTGAGGCCCCAGCTAGATACAACGGAGCACTATGGTGCACAAATGGAAGCGGCACAAACTCAGTAAACCCACCCGTGTTGTCCTGAATTCGCTGAAGAACACGAAGATGGCCAACCCAATGATGCGGCGCATCGACATGCCCGTACATCATCGTTGAGCTGGACTTAAGTCCCACCTCGTGCGCTGTGGTGACGACATCAATCCATGTCCGGGCAGGCAATTTGCCCTTGGTGAGGATCCAGCGCACCTCATCGTCGAGGATTTCCGCAGCCGTGCCTGGAATGGTGTCTAGCCCAGCCGATCGTAGTTCTGTGAGCCATTCCCGCACGGTTGTGCCATTGCGTGACGCTCCATTGACAATTTCCATCGGGCTAAAGGCGTGGACATGCATCGTCGGCACGCGGTCTTTGATTGCCCGAACAAGATCCGCATATGCAGTCACCGGCAATTCAGGATCGATGCCGCCCTGCATGCATACCTCAGTCGCACCGGCCTGGTGGGCTTCGAACGCCCGGTCTGCGACCTGCTCCGTGGACAAGGTGAACGCATCAGCGTCCCCTTTACGCTGGGCGAAAGCGCAGAACCGACAACCTGTGTAGCAAATGTTCGTGAAGTTGATGTTCCGGTTGACGACGTACGTCACGTCGTTGCCATTGGTCTCGAAGCGTAGTTGATCAGCGAATTTCGCCACCGCATCAAGAGCCGACCCGCTCGCACTTGCAAGGGCCACGTAGTCATCGTCACTTAGACCTGCTGGATTTTGCTCGGCACGCCGCAGTGCAGCAAGCACAGACTGATCGAGACGCTCGGATACGCGCGGACCTTCATCGTGGCCGTTATCAACCTGGCTCTCCGAGATCGCCTCAGCGCGCTGACGCACAGTAGCCCAGTCACCGAATGCGGTGTCAAGGTCGCTGCGGTGTTCACTTCTCCGCCCTGCGATGTCGATATCGTCGTTCAAGTCAGTTCGCCCCAGCGGAATCCACTGAGGGTCAGGCTCCTGCCACGGTAATCCCGTGGGATTAACATCGCGGGCTAATCCAGTGGCCGCATCGGTGAGCGCCTGCACGTGCGGATGCAACCGAGGGTCGATCCAGCCTCCGCCGCGACGCACAAACTCCGCATGCGCGGTAACCCGTTCAGTCAACTGGTAACCGCAGTCCGCTGTGAGTTCAGCAAGCGCATCCAACTCCGGCCACGGCCGTTCAGGGTTGACGTGGTCTGGCGTCAACGGCGAGACCCCACCCCAGTCGTCAATCCCCGCGCTGATCAGCGCGCGACACTCATCAGGCGATACAAGGTTCGGTGGGGCTTGCACCCGCATTCCTGGCCCCATCACCAGTCGAGTGACCGCTACCGCCGCGACGAACTCATCAATGTCCGCATCAGGAACAGCACGCATGGCTGTGTCTGGTTTGGCCCGAAAGTTCTGCACTATGACTTCCTGGATGTGCCCATATTCCTTGTGCACTGACCGCAGGGCGAAAATGGACTCTGCTCGTTCCTCCGCAGTTTCACCGATACCGACCAGGATGCCCGTAGTGAAGGGGACAGCGAGCCTGCCAGCATCGTGGAGAACCTGCAGTCGCACGTCCGGGTCCTTATCAGGACTGCCATAGTGGCACTCGCCTGGAGTTGTGAATAAGCGGCGCGACGTCGTCTCCAACATCATGCCCATTGACGGCGCAACGGGCTTCAACTGGGAGATCTCTTCCCACGACATAACACCTGGATTGAGATGTGGAAGTAGACCAGTTTCTTCCAAGACCCGAATCGCCATCGCTCGGACGTACTCTAGCGTCGAATTATATCCGCGCGATTCAAGCCACTCACGTGCCTCAGGCCACCGATCTTCTGGGCGATCACCAAGTGTGAAAAGCGCTTCCTTACAGCCCATAGCTGCGCCGCGCCGAGCAATCTCGACAACATCGTCCGGATCAAGAAACAGCGACTCCCCCGCCGACCGCAACTTGCCCGGCACTGTCACAAATGTGCAGTAGTGACATTTATCGCGGCACAATCTCGTCAACGGGATAAACACTTTGCGCGAGTACGTAATGGGGAGTTGCTGATCCCGGTGCGGATACGCCGCGCGCAGTCCCGCGTCACGGACACGAGTAGCAGACGCACACAGATCCGCCAGGTCGTCCCCTCGCATTTGCAACGCCACCGCTGCCTCTGCCGCATTCAGTACAACACCATCGCGTGCCCGGCGTAGAACTCGACGGATCGCCGAGTGTGAGGGACCTTGCTGATCAGGAAAATCTGGGGTGTGAGACATCACCCTTCCGATCATGCTCTAAACACAGCACCGCTACCAGCGGACAGCACTGATGGAACGTAAAGTCGAATAGTAAGACGGTGTGATCCACGCACGTCTGGAGGCGCATAAGACCTAGTTTCCGCGTGTAGTGAAATCAGACTAAACAGAACCTCCAAGGAAGTGAGTGCTGTGACAACCACTCCAGTTCACGTAGCGGACCCTGCGTGGCGACCCAGCACAAAAGCGCCGTTGATGTGGGCATCAGGCATTGCAATCTTCTGGGCTTTCCTCATCATGGCCCAAGGGGTATGGGCGAACCTTTCGGCGGACGCCACATCTACCTGGCACCTCGTCGCAGCAGGTGCAACATTAATCCTCGCACCGCTGCACATCATTGGTGTTCCACTGTGGAGATATCGCGTACATAGGTGGGAGGTGACCAGTGATGCCGTGTACACGCGCCAAGGCTGGTTCACACAAGAACGCAGAATCGCACCAATTTCACGTATCCAAACGGTGGATACAACACGTGGCCCAGTAGACCGGTTCCTAGGCCTGGCAACCGTCACCGTGACAACCGCATCGTCCGCGGGGGCCGTCACGATTCCAGCTCTGGACGTTGAGGTTGCTGACCGGACTGTGCGCGAACTGACGGATGTAGCCTCACGCACCCGCGGTGATGCGACGTGACCGGCCCCTATCACTCCTACGGCCCGGATAACCCGCCGCCACCACCCGGTTGGAAACCAGTGGGCGCGGACGAAGCCGGATGGAACGAGAATGGATGGCAAGAGTCCGCACCTCCGTCCGTGTGGCCGCTGTTTCGGCCCCCGTACCCACGCGTCATCTTCGACCCCGCACCGCTCCCGCAATGCTTCCTCACCGCGCGGCCATCGTGGCTCCCCACCCAACCTGGGCAGCCCTCATGCGATGACGACGTTCCGTGGCAGCAACTCGATCCACGCATGCTCTTCGTCAAACCGATCACGGCAGGTGTACGCGCGCTTCCCGCGATCATCGTTCCACTCATTTTGGGTGCGCAAACCGGCAACCCGATGTGGATACTCATCGCCGTATTCGCGTTCGTCTACATCGCCGCGATCGACTGGATCACCACGCGCTACCGTGTCGGACCCGAACACGTCCAGCTGAAGACTGGCCTGCTCCGCCGCAATGTGCTGTCCATTCCGCGGTCACGTGTGCGATCAGTCGATGTGCGGGCCACCGTTCTGCATCGGCTCCTCAAGCTGTCCGTGCTACGCATCGGCACTGGTCAAAGTTCCGGCGCACTTGGCGGTGGATCGAGTTTTGAACTCGACGCAATCCCGTCGGAAAGCGTTCCTGAGCTACGATCTATCCTCCTTGCCGGCGGGCGCGCGGAAGACACCGACTCGCCCGAAAGTGACGCAGCGGCGGAAACGCCACTCGACGTTTCTGACGGCCCCGAGCTCGCCAAGTGGACTCCAAAATGGACACGCTATGCGCCTCTCAGCTTCACCGGCGTCGTCGCACTAGCGGCAGGTTTCGGCCTGCTGTTCCAATCCGGTGCCGCCATCGACCGCATCGTTCGATCAGACATTGTGATCAACTCGGCTGAGTTCGCCGAACAAATCGGACCGATCGTTGCTGCGGCAATCGGAGTGATCGCCATCCTTATCGCGGCAAGCATCATCGCGATGGCCCGCTATTTCATCACATTCTCCGGCTTCACGCTGCACGACGACGGGCGCACGTTGCGGGTCAAACATGGCCTGTTGAGCACACGCGAAAGCACACTCGACCGTCGTAGGCTGCGGGGCGTCACCATTGAAGAACCGCTGTTGTTACGCCTGGTCGGCGCTGGTCGAGTTCGTGCCATCATGACCGGGATTTCTAGCGGTTCCGGCGAATCCTCCCTCATCCTTCCTGATGCACCGAGGAGCCGCACGCATAGCGTGGCCAGCGAAGTTCTCTACGACGAAACATTGGCTACAGTTCCCCTGAAGCCACACGGACCTGCAGCGTTTCGCCGCCGGATGTTCCGCGCAATGCTCGCACCTATCATCGTCCTAGCTGGACTCTGGATAGCTCACCAGCAGTTCGTTGAAATCCAGTGGTGGGGTTGGACACTAGGCGGACTGTTCTTCGTCGCTTCCGTGCCACTTGGCATAGATCGGTACCGGTCGCTGGGGCATGCCGCACCAGCAGGTTGGCTTGTCTGCCGCAGTGGGTCGTTGATGCGCGCCCGCGATGTCGTTGCGGCTCAAGGAATCATTGGATGGACAATCCAACAGACGTTCTTCCAACGCCGCGCTGGGCTAGCAACACTCGTTGCTGCCACCCCAGCCGGGGCGAGCGCCTACATGGTTATCGATATCCCAATGACCCAGACTTGGGCGCTGATTGAGCAAGTGACGCCGGGCATGACAGACTCCCTGCGCCACATCACCTAGCTGATTTGCGCGCGGCAGAAGGATCCGGACCAACCTGTTGCATCGCCTCGCGGAACATCCAAAACCCAACGGGAACTAATCCGCCTATGAGGAGAAAAAGCCCTCGCGGGTCTTGTGTGGGTATCAGTGTGGACCCGCCTGGTCCGCCCAGGAATGCTAGGAGCACTACCCCGGTCCACACCGCGACAGGAACCACAGCTCGTTTCAGCGAATAGCCGATACGCAGCGCTAGTTCTAATAAGACAATATTCCCGATCGCAGCAAAAAGCACCGAGTACGGAAATGGCACCTCACCCCAGTAACTGGGGAGAAGAAGAACGCAGAGCACGCCAAGCAGTAGTCCGTTAACAGCGAGAACGCCAGTAACGTAATTGTCGATGACGTGTGGCTCGTACACGGGCCGAGGCTTCTGCGTCTGCCACGACATCGACGTCCGCTTCCATTGAGGACGTGGCGCGGCTACCTTTTTCGGTTTGGGAGCTACCACGGCTGGCCTCATGCCTTTCGTTCCACAGGGTGCGTTGACAATGCTGACAGTCAGATCAACGCGGTGGGTAGCCCATCTGGGTCAACTGGAAACTAATGTCGTCCACCGCGCCGTAGATGGAACCCCAGTAGGCGTTGGCGATCTCAACCTGAAACTGAGCGGGATCTAGGATCCAAGCAATGATGTCCATATGATCGGCCTTTCTTGTTGTTGCACAGGGTACTGGTCTTCGTGAACTGCTGAAGAGAGCTTATAGCGAATACGGCTCCTGCGCTGCCGTCATCTCACGCTTTCCGGACAAGTAGTTCCGATGTAGGAGCACCGTCCGCGGTCGCGTGTGGGGAAGTTCGCGCAAGGACGAAGTGTTCTTCACCGAGAATGGGTTGCGCGATCTTGTTTGACAAGGCAAAAGAAGCACCATCGTCACTGACCGTCACTTGTGTTGCGTGGGCCCGGAACGCTTCAACCTTCTGCCGGAAATATGGGCGTATATCAATGCGTGTGGTAATCCGATGATCGGGAAACAAGCCGAGCCCGCCGGACGTATCACGCAACCAGTCGCGTGGGACCTCGCCCACACTGTCCAGCGCCTGACGGTGCGTCTCCTCACCGATGACGCTCCAGTACAACAGCGGCACGTCCCACACATGATCCATGTGCCCGCTCGCCGCAAGCTCCACTGCGGCGTGAGTGACGGCATGGGCGCGAATGTGATCAGGGTGCCCATAGGTACCGTTGGGGTCGTACGTCGTCACCACGTCCGGCTGAAAGTCACAGATTATCGCCGCTAGCTCTGACGCTGCCACCATCATGTCAGCGTTGACAAACGCACGTGGATTCTGGGCAGCGGGGGTGCCCGCCATCCCGGAATCACGCCACCGCCCAGCGCCGCCCAGAAACTGATGCGTCAACGTCCCGACGCCGTCAGTTCCGGCCAATGCTGAGCACGCTCGACTGAGCTCAAGAACGCGGTATCCACCAAGCTGATCAGCTTGATCCGAAGTCAGCAGCGCGAACTCGTCGCCAATAACTTCGCCTTCCTCCCCCAGTGTGCACGTCACTACCATCACGTCAGCACCTTCGCGCACATACTTCGCGATAGTGCCGCCCGTGATGAGGGTTTCGTCATCTGGGTGAGCGTGCACAAACAGGATCCGGCCTGAAGGATATGCAGCGGCCCTATTGGTCATTGCGGTAGTCGTGCCCACAGTGACGCCTCCGCGAAAACGCCTACAGGAACCGGAAGTTCCAGATTGACACCCGACACCGTGTCTCGGACGGCGAACATTGTGACGTCTTGCATGATCGGCAAGACAGCTGCGAGGTCCCACAGTACGGGCTCAGCAGTTGCGATTACGTCCAAGACGTCCGCTTGGCCAGTGAGTGCCGCGTAAATGGGTTCGGCTAACTCTGGTGCACACGTCCCAGATACGTTGCTTGGGGCGCGGATTGAGTCACGCATCGGGGCACTATCAGACTCGCCATCAGTTCCCGGTTGGTGAGGAATGGCGACGACATCGCCATCAATAGTTGGGCATAGCCACCGCGAAGCCAACTCTGTCGCGGGGTCAAATCCGGTTTGAGTCCAACCAACGATGGCGTCAATTGCCCCGCTCGTTGCCGCTTCGCCATACAAGCGTGCAGGGGCAACCTGCGTCACACGGGCCTGCACGCCGACTTGCCGAAGCTGATCGGCCGCCGTGCTCGCCACTGCTCGTGCGGATTCGTCGCCACCCGGCACACCGAAAACAATATTAAGCGCCGGCGCGGCAGGATCACCGCCTTCACGAAGTACGTCATCCACCAGCGCATATCCGGCGTCGCTGAGGATTGCCATTGCGTCTTCGAACCGCAGTCGACTCGGCGCGGTAGGCGTGTAGTTCGGCGACGAAGGCGGAAGAACTTGCGCCTCATCAACCGCCACGGTTGCAGTGCCGCCGCCACCCACTGTTGCTAGCACGTCGGTATCGAGGAAGCTTAGGAGCGCGCGCCGCACCTGACTGTTGTCGAGTGGCGCAACCCTGGTGTTCAACGTCAGTTGCATCGAGCGGGTTTGATACACGCGAGATGTGCTAACCCCACGGATAGCCGATAACTGAGCCTGCAACGCAGCTCCACCATGAACTTCGGCTACTTGTGCATCGTCACTACGAAGAGAGTCGGCGATTTGCGCAGCGGTTCCTCCACGACGCAGGTGGATACGATCGGCAGCTGCAGGAACATCCCAGAAACGATCGTTTCGTTCTAGCCGAATGTCGTCGCGGCCCCGATCAACTCGATGGATGTGGAATCGAGAGCCGGAAACCGGAATTGTGTCTGTCAGCCCGGAGTCGAAGCCCCCAGGAGAATCCTTAATTAAATGCGCAGGCAGGAGATGGGTAAACAGTTCCCGCCACGCCGGGTATGGGTCAACGAACTCCACGACCACTGTTTTTCCACCGGCGGCAGATCGGACTGATTCGATGAGGTCATAACCTGCGGGATCGACCACTCCCGGCTGGGTCGTCATTTGGCGCCATAAATAGAGAAAATCTTCAGCCGCGATCGGGGCGCTATCGGACCACTGCGCATCATTACGCAATACGTAGGTGACGGTGAATGGCTCGTCGCCAAGGCCGTCTGAGGTAACTTCTGCCGAAACAATCAGAGATGGGTCGGGAACCCATGCCACGCCTTGCGGGTTGGCCGGATCAACGACAGGCCGAAACGGGCTTGGCAGCACTAGATCAGCGATTGCTCTGCTGACGGGCGACAGATGTGATTTCAGGTGCGGGTTGAAACCCGAGCCGATGTCGTCGATAGCGACAACGATCTCGTTCGCCACCACCGCTGGAGGCGCCACGGGAGTAACCGTTCCGGTGCTCTCAATTGGCGGTGGAGGGCTCGCGGTGCACCCTGTCACCGCGAGCACGGTTGCTGCAACAGCGGCAACGATCCCCCGCTGTCGCACAGACCTGCGCGCAGTTAACGATGTCTGCACCGCTTCCTCCCACACCTGAAAAGTCACTGCTGGGTTCGCTGAACCCCGCGCCTACTGCCATCGTGCCATGCCCTCGTCCACAAATCGGGATTCGGAACTAACTTTGGCATCAATTGCACCACCGTGTCGCAAGCTGTCGCTGTCACCCAGTGCCGACGCGACGCAGGGCCAGAGCGACCCTGCGCCTATCCGACCCTGCGGTTATGCGTTGTCGCGGATCTTCGCGCGTGACCGCTCGCGCTGACGAGTGGTGGCATCAAGGATGATCTTGCGGACGCGCACGATGTCCGGCCCGACCTCAACGCACTCGTCGCTGCCACAGAACTCAAGAGCACCTTCGAGGTCGAGGCGAGTAGCGCGCTGCAACCGCTCAAGCTCATCGCCTGTCGACGACCGCATGTTGGTGAGCTTCTTTTCCTTGGTGATGTTGACGTCAAGGTCCTCGGCGCGCGGGTTCTCCCCAACGACCATGCCCTCGTAGCAAGCATCGCCCGGCTCAACAAAGAAGTTACCGCGGTCTTGCAACGTGAGAAGCGCGAAGTTGGTGATCGCACCTGCCCGGTCTGCGACCAGTGAACCTGTGTGGCGGCTGCGGATTTCTCCCGCCCATGGCTCGTAGCCGTGCGAGTGGCTGTTGGCGATGCCGGTTCCGCGAGTTTCGCTCAAGAAGGTTGTGCGGAAACCGATAAGCCCGCGTGCTGGCACGACGAACTCCATGCGCACCCAGCCTTGGCCGTGGTTCACCATTTTTTCCATGCGTCCCTTGCGGGCAGCCATGACCTGAGTGACGGCACCGAGGTATTCCTCAGGTACGTCGATTTGCATCCATTCGAATGGCTCGTGCAATTTGCCGTCGATGACCCGGGTAACCACCTGTGGCTTACCCACAGTCAATTCGAAGCCCTCGCGACGCATCTGTTCCACCAAGATTGCTAGGGCCAATTCCCCGCGCCCCTGCACTTCCCAGGTATCTGGACGTTCGGTGGGCAAAACGCGAAGCGAAACATTGCCGATCAGTTCTTGATCGAGGCGAGCCTTGAGAAGACGTGCGGTGACTTTTGTGCCGCCGTTGCGACCCGCGAGGGGCGAGTTGTTTGTGCCCATCGTGACGGAGATCGCGGGTTCGTCAACTGTGATGCGAGGAAGCGCAACAGGGTTGGCTGGGTCGGCCAGTGTGTCACCGATCATGATGTCTTCGATACCTGCGACAGCGACGATGTCACCGGCGACGGCTTCCTCTGCAGGAACACGAGTAACACCTTCTGTGCGCATGAGTTCGGAGAGGCGAACGCTCTTTACTTCGCCGTCCCCGCGCATCCACGCGACCGTTTGTCCCTTGCGAAGCTTCCCGTTGTGAATGCGGACGAGGGCGATACGTCCAAGGAACGAGGATGCGTCAAGGTTGGTGACGTGGGCCTGCAGTGGTGCTTCAGGATCGGCCTGTGGCGCTGGTACGTGCTCAAGCAGGAGGTCGAAAAGTGGCTGAATATCTGGTGAGTCTGGCTCTTCACCATCAGCGGGGGCTGTCAGGCTCGCTTTGCCGGCTCGTGCACAGGCATAGATGACGGGCATCTCTAGCGCGTGTTCTGCGGCGGCAGATGCGTCAGCATCTTCGAGGTCGCTTGCTAGGTCGAGCAGGAGGTCGTGCACCTCGTCGACAACTTCAGCGATGCGAGCATCTGGGCGATCAGTCTTGTTGACCGCGAGAATGACCGGCAAGCTGGATTCGAGTGCTTTACGAAGCACGAAACGGGTCTGCGGCAGAGGGCCTTCACTAGCGTCAACGAGGAGCACTACGGCGTCAACCATGGACAATCCGCGCTCAACTTCGCCACCGAAGTCCGCGTGACCTGGCGTATCGATCACGTTGATGATGACTTGACTGCCATCTGGGTTGGTGCGACGAACAGCCGTGTTCTTCGCGAGGATCGTGATGCCTTTTTCGCGCTCTAGGTCACCTGAATCCATGACACGCTCGATGAGTTCCGCACGTTCAGCGAACGCACCTGACTGGCGCAACATCGCGTCAACGAGAGTGGTTTTCCCGTGGTCAACGTGGGCGACGATCGCGATGTTTCGAAAGGCCGGGTTGCGGTAACCCGCAGCGGTGGACGACACACAAGCTCCTGTAATGGTGGTGACTCCGAAATTGTGGAGATACCTAGCTGGACACGTTGAGTGTTCGCGATGGATTCCACATTCGAAGGCATGAGGAAACCCCGCCAAGCCCGCGTTCGGAACGTGGCAGGATCTCACATCAATAACAAATCAGTCTTTACGATACCCGCTTGGAGCGGTTCCGACTCAATCGGAAACCCAAACAAGATCAGTTAGGGCATGCTTGCTTAAGTAGGTTAGGCTTTCTTATATACGAGTTCGCACCACCCGACGCGGCGGAGATAGTGAAACGATGGGCAAAGTCAAAGCGGCGAAGGTCAGCCAACTTAAGCCGAAAAAGAAGTGTTGTCGCAGCAAGAACCGCTGCCTGCGCTGTCCCTATGTCATTGCCAAAATGAAAAAGCTAGAAGCTGCGGGAGTCAAAGGTGGGGACCTGAAAAAGCAACTCAAGCGAGTTCGCGCCGCCTAATCACGTCCACGGTCTTCTCAACAACCAGCCGATCCGCCTAGCATGGTGTGAGGAAGCTCTCACAACCTCACCGCATCACTCCACTGCAGGCACCGCGCCCCCGGCAGCGACCAAACACCGGCAGCGGAGCCCTATGAACAGGACGGCACCATGACAACACCAGAGGACGACAACAAGGACCAGGCTCAGGACACTGGCGAAAACCAGCCCGAGGGTGAGAAGAAGCGCCCCAGCGTCATCGACCAGGCTCGAGATATAGCCATGACATCACTTGATAAGTCAGGTGAGATCGTCGACGGATCAGGTGACATTCTGCAAGGAAAAGTCGCCGACGGAACTGGAAAAATCATCAAGGGCATCACCGACATCAGCACAAACGCGGCCAGCAAAGGCGCCGCAATCATCACAGACCGCATTCCGCGCCCAGGAAAGAAAAAGAAGTAAACCTACTCGCTTCGAGTCAGTTCTTCTCTCAGCAGTTCGGCGAGATCAGGCAACCATTCTCGATCGTGCGCTACCCAGTCAATCGCGTCGAGTTCATCAAGCTCGATCCACCGAATCGCACTGTGCTCGTGCGCTGCCGGGCACCCATCAAGTAGGACGACTCGGTATGCGCGGAGTACGTATCGGTGATCAAGCAGCACCTCTGAGCCGAGTCGTGACCCAACGGAACACAGAATGCCAAGTTCCTCTTCGAGTTCCCGACTGAGTGCCGTTTCCGGTGTCTCCCCCTCGTCAACCTTTCCACCTGGAAGTTCCCACAAACCTGCCAACTCAGGCGGGTAGGTGCGCTGCGCGATCAGTAGCCGCCCATTTTGAGTTAACGCCGCCGCTGCGACCTCGCGCCGCTCAGTCATCCGCACCGCCGCCAACTCGTGCCCGCGTCCCTTGCACGTGGGAGCGATTGCTTGGCGAACCGCTGTTCGGAGGCACTATCACTCCTGTGCGTCGACCGTCGAGACCCAACCGTATCGACTGGCCAACAACAACATCGTCGTACAACGTCCCTGCAGCACCGCACTCCCCCACGCCATCAATCATGACGCGCATCCGGAGACCATCCGGCAGCACCACAACTGACACCACAGTTGCCTCAACAGGACCATGTGGCGCGACGACGAGTGAATGCTGTCCGAGCGCAAGAACCGCATCCCCATCAGGTCCATCAACGCCAACGGCACCCAACGCACACCGTGCAACACCATGTCGAATGTGCGCATCCAAAAACGATTCGAAGCCCAGAAATTTCGCGACCACGGTGTCAGCGGGGTTTCGCCACAACAATCGAGGCGGGGACACTTGCCGGATTGTGCCGTCAATAATGACGGCAATCTCGTCTGCCAAGAATGCTGCCTCAGAATGGTCATGGGTAACCACCAATGTTGGAGTGTGTGACTCCGCAACGATATGGCGAACGTCAATGGCAAGACGATCACGCAGACCCCGATCCAACGCAGAGAGCGGTTCATCGAGCAACAGCAAACGAGGCCTTGGCGCCAATGCACGAGCCAAGGCCACCCGCTGGGCTTCACCGCCAGACAGTTGGTCAACACGTCGCGAGCCGTACCCGACCAACCCCACAAGATCGAGAAGTTCGTCAACACGTGCGCTGCGCTCCGCCTTTGTCAGCTTGGGATGCGTGTCTCCGTCACCCACCGCGCGGCGCGCAGCACTACCCACGGTGAGCCCATACTCAATGTTCCCGGTGACCGTGCGATGGGGAAATAACTGACCATCTTGGAACACCAGCCCAATGTTGCGCTTATGGACCGGCACGTTCGTGATGTCTTCCCCATCGAAACTGACTGTCCCCGAAGTGAGTGGTTCGAGCCCAGCGATTCCGCGCAATACAGTCGACTTCCCAGAACCCGACGGCCCCAGTAACGCAAGAATGTGCCCCCCGCGATCAATGGTGACGCTGACATTGTCGACCGCGGTGAAATCGCCGTAACGAACACTCATCGATTGGACTGTGAGCATCTCAGAACTCCCCTATATCGCGGATTCGAGCGACTTCGACTATCGCAATCACTGCCGCAGTCAGCGCCAACAACACCACCGCACCTGACAGAGCCATGGATACATTGTCTACGCCTGGTCGTGCGATGAGTCGCCCTATCAACACGGGCAAGGTGGGCTCACTGGCGCGCGCAAGAAACGACGTTGCCCCAAACTCACCCAATGCAATGACAAAGGCGAACCCTGCAGCCGCAGCAATTGACCTGGCAACCAAAGGAAAGTCGACGCTCCACCACACTCGAGCAGGTGATGCCCCCAAAATCGCCGCACTGTCACGTAAGTGTTCGCCAACGGACCGCAAGGCAGGCAGAACCACACGAACGACGAGCGGTGTGGCAATCAAGGCTTGCGCGATGGGAACAATGAGCGCAGACCGTCGGAGGTCTCCTGGAAGGTGTCCCAAAGTAATAAGGATACCGAAACCCACTGTGACAGCACTGATCCCGAGCGGCAGCAGGATCGCCCCATCTGCAATCCAGGCGTATCGGCCTTGCAGACGACTCACAGCGATCGCCGCGAGCACACCCATAGTTAGTGCCAGGATGGCGGCATCGGTGGCGGTCCGAATCGACAGCGCAGCCGCTTCGAACCCATTAGTCCCAGCCCGCGCCGAAAACAGCAATCGGTAGCCCTCAAGGCTCCATTCACCGCGCCGTCTCAGCGAACGAATGATCAGTAGCACCGGCGGCAAGACAAGGACGACACCAATAAGTGCCAGCACCGCGGCCACCCCACACCACTGGGTGCCCTGCGGTTTGCGGCTCGTCGCCGTCATTGGCCGCAACGACATCGATTGCTTCCGCCCAGGCCTTGACAGCGTCGCCACGGCAATCGCCACCGCAATCGTGGCCATCTGCAAAAGCGACAAAGCTGCCGCTGTCCGGAGATCAAAAACCTGAACAGTCTGAAGGTAAATCTCCGTTTCCAGGGTCCGGTATCGAGAACCGCCAAGCACGAGGACAACGCCAAAACTTGTGGCACAAAACAGAAAGACAACCGCAGCGGCAGAAGTGATCGCGGGCCGCAAAGCAGGAACCGTCACCGTCCACCACGCCCGCAACGGCGAAGCTCCCAGAGTGCGGGCCGCAAGTTCAGCACGCGGATCCAGGTGAGCCCACACAGAGCCGACAGTGCGCGCCACCACCGCAACATTAAAGAACACGTGGGCGATCAGAATTGCCCACACCGTTCCGTCAAGACCCAAAAAGCCAAGTGGACCATCCTGGGCGAACAACGCCCGAAAGGTAATGCCCACGACCACTGTGGGCAGCACAAACGGAACAGTCACCAACACCCGCAGCAATGTTCGGCCTGGAATATCAACGCGCGCCAGCATCCAAGCGATAGGCAACCCCACAGCAAGCGTCAACACCGTCGACGCGGCAGCCTGCCCCACAGTAAAGGCTGCAATGGACCACACCGATGGCTGCATGAGTATCGCAAGGGTGCCGCCCGGGTCGAACGCACCAGTTGTGTCCACGAAACCTCGGTGCATGATCGCCACCACCGGCCACGCAAAGAACACAACGAGAAAAAGCGCTGGTATCACACCGACAAGCACCGCCGCGGGTATGCGACGGTGCTGCTCGGGAGCCTCAGCTAGCCGAGAACTAGGCTGCGCCACTCTGATATCCACTGATCGCGGTTGTCACCAATTCGCTCTGGCGACATCGTGATCGGGTTCGCTGGTGCGGGTGCGTACTTCTCATATGCGTCTGGAAGTGGGGTTCCTTCCACTACTGGGAAGACATACATATTGTCGGGAAATGCCTCCTGGACCTCCGGGCTAAGAAGGAAGTCGATCACCTGGCCAGCTTCGGCCGGTTTCTCGGTGCCCGCCAGCACCCCCGCGTACTCAATTTGCCGGAAACACGTCGCATCGAGCGCCCGAGTTGGCGGTGGAGTACCGTCCTCACCTGCTTCTGCGGGCGGGGAGGAAGCATACGAGACAACAATGGGGCGGTTTCCGTCACCGTCTGTTCCCGAGAAGTCGCCGTAGTAAGCCTGGGTCCAGCCATCGGCGACACGAACACCGTTGTCACGGAGAGCCGTCCAATAGTCTTGCCACCCGTCACCAAATGTTTCAACGGTCGCTAGCAGGAACGCGAGTCCCGGCGATGAAGTCGCAGGATTCTGCACCACCGTGAGGTCCCGGTGATTCTCACTAAGCAAGTCATCGAGTGTTTCCGGTTCCGCGATGTCGTTCTCAGCGAAGAAGCGAGTGTCGATGTTGATGCACACATCGCCGTAATCAATAGGCGTCAATGCTGCGCTGCCCGGGTAACGGAACTCTTCAGGAACCGCGACCGCCGCCTCGAAATCAGTAAAGACACTAGCGTCAATTGCACGTGAGGCAAACGTATTGTCGATGCCAAACACCACGTCACCCAGTGGATCGTCTTTGGTCAGAACCACGCTAGTGGTGAGCGAACCCGCATCCCCCTGTGCCCGATGATCAATGCGAATGCCTGTCGATTCTTCAAACGCGTCAAAAAGCTCTTGCGGCAGTGAAAAGGAATCATGGGTCAACAGAACTACGGTGTCCGCTTCACCATCAGCATCGGTACCTAGCAACGAACACCCGGCAACCATGGGCGCCAACACGGCTAGCGCAACACCTGTTCTGACAATTCGCTGAGGTCTAACCAAGACACACTCCTAATTTCAAGCCGAGGCGCAACAGGCTGTGGCACCTTCTTGTGCCAAACACTATCGCCATATTTCGGTAGATATACGCACTCGATCCACAATGGGAAATGATGCTTCCGTCGCACGTGGCAAATGTCACACTTAAGAAATGTCAGAACTGCTGAATAACTCGGAAATCGCTGCCGCACTAGAGATGCAACCACAGTGGGAACGAGAGGGTGACACACTCGTCAGGGCCGCCACATTTCCCACGTTTCTCACCGGACTCGCCGCCATCAACGACATTGCCACGCTGGCCGAAGAGGCCAATCATCACCCCGACATCGACATTCGTTGGCGCACTGTCCATTTTCGCTGCACCACGCACTCGAAGGGTGGCATTACGCAACTCGACGTCAACCTTGCGCAAGCAATTGAAGACGTAATTAGCAAGCACCAACCATCGTGACAACGTAGTCGGATCACCCAGAACAACAACCACATTGGTATCCATGTTGCGAATCAGTATTTATTCGGCTGAACTACAGCCAAGAGTTGGTAACGCTTAAGAAAACCCAACCACAAGAACCTAGCGTCCTGTGAATATGAACAACTAGCGGCTTGGCCAAACACCGCCAAGTCGCACAATCACGCAGACGCTCTGTCGGTAAGAACGGCAGCGAGATGTAACGGCAATTCAACCTCCGGCAGCGCGTACGCCGCTGGAATAACGGCCTACTTTGTGTAGGTCGCGACGGAGACAAGGACGGAACCACAGTGCCCCACACCCGCACACCGCGTAACGCACTCGCGGCGCTGACGATCACCGTTGCCGCTGTGGTAGCGGCACCTGGGATTGGATCCACACAGACTGCGCCGCCAATTGACACCACCGCAATGGAGATCATTCCCGCGATCATCGGCTCAGCGGTCACCAGTGCTGCCTCCCCCGATGCTGCGCATGATGAACTCATCACTACGCTCACCGGACTGCTCATGCAGCCAGGAGTTCCGAACGAGGTACGCGATGGCGCCGAACGAATTGTTTCGTTCATCAGCGTCGCGGAACCGACCGCCCCTGGTGGACCGCCACTTCCTACGGACGGCCCGCCAATCTCGCAGTTCCTCTACCCCACCATTGGGTTTGATTGCATTGGTCCCGGACAAAGTTCCATCGCAACAGCGCTCGCTGTTTCCGGCCCAGCAGCGATCCCAGTACCGGGACCACGTAAGCGAGAAGCAGCGTTCGTGTTCACCGCACTCGGCACCGGCGGCGCCACAGACCACAAGCCACACGATGCACTAGCAGTGTCATGGTTCAACATCGACACCGGTCGGTCTGGCACAGCGCAACTCGACAATAGCGCCGGAATCAACCCGCAAGGACCGGCAACATACACCGCAATCGAACGAACCGGCAGTGGACGAGTGCTGGCCACAATCCACGGCAGCGTCACACTTCAGGGCCCGAACGGCCCCATCACCTGCGGTTTCGCTCCGACCGTTGGGTTCGTCCACGTCGAGTGACGTCCTAAAACTGCTGTGACGTCCTAAAACTGAACTGGCAACGCAATGTTGCCGCGCCCCTCAGATCCCCGTAGGTGAACCTCACCCTGCGGGGATCTTGACATTCACGGCGCGAATCCCGTTAATCGCCTCGCCATCGCGTTGACAGGATGCACTGCCCCATCCGTGTCTCGCTCCGCAAGCCATCGTTCGTACAGTTTCGGGGCGTAGTCAGCTAGCGGCGTCGGCTCGAAACCAAGCCCATCGAGAATCGACAGTGTCGTCACAGACTGCGCCAGAATCTGTGGCGTCCAATATTGAGTCAACCCCTCGGTAAATCCGATCTCCGTCAAAACAGCTCGACGTACTCGACGGTTCACATCACCAACAAACGGCAGCGCATCAACGAACGCAACTCCGAGAGACCACGAGGTAGTAACACCGCGAGTGACAATTCCAGGCATGGGAATGGCCACGGACGGGCCGCCCGCGACGGCTGACAGGGTGCGATACACCCGAGAAATTGGTTCAGGCTCAGGTTGGGCTAGTTCAAACCGACTATTGGGTTCTGCTTCGGCATGGATGAGCGCAACCAGCGCCTTGGCTGCGTAGTCCGTCGATACGACATTGGTGATTCCGTCGAAAATATCCGGTATTGGTAGGTCACCAAAGGTTCGCGCCAATCGAGTTAGCGGAAGAAGCACATCTAGTGGTCCCGGAGTTTCAGGAAGCTCGCCCGTACGCGCGTCCCCGACTAGAACTGCCACGTGATAGCGCCGCACGTCGAGGTCGGACTGGGCCCCGAGAAGCCATTCCGCGTCCGGAGCAGGAGCAACAACGTGCACAGTGCTGTGCGGACGAGCCGCACGTGCGCACCGGATCGTCAGGTCAAGGTCTTCTTCACTGCTTCGCGCGCACCCATAGTTGGGCAAACACACAACATGATCATGAGTTACCGCCAGCCGCCGCAAGAGCGCGATTGAATCTTTTGGTCGCGTGCGAGGGTAGGTGTGCAATCGCTCATCCGCCGCAACAACGGACCACGCAGAGTGCCCGCTTGCATCAGCGTTTCTGCGGGCAAACCCTGAGTGCACTAGGGGCTGGTGCAAAAAGGTAATTCGTGTGCAATCAGGACGTGCAAGTAATTCCTCGACAACGATGCGGGCAAGCAGAGTATCGGCGCCGAGGATGAGGTACGACGACATGATGTCCTTTTCTCAAACGAATTCATGCCCTGCCCTGCAGTATGCAGCGCCCGGCGAGAATGTTTCTCACACAGAAGTATGTGCCGCCATACCTTAACGGCCTGGCGGCACACACATTTTAGGTCAGGGGCGTGCTGCGAGTTCCTCTTGGTAGCCGCGAATGCGTTCAGCGATTTCGTTCGCGTCAGCATCACGACCGTCCTTGCGGGCTTCCTCCTCGCGGACCCGCAGCTCCCGGATGGCTGTGCGGATATCGTTGATACTCAGTACGTGACTCATGTCACAATGATGCCTGTTTTTTCGTCCAGTTGCCAGGTTTCGAGCAATCCAAATTTGACTTCACCCACCCGCAACAACTTCTCCGACAACACTGATGCAACGGTTCTCGACATCCTGGTTACACCTAACTAAATGTGGATTAACGTAGACCTACAACACAGCGAAACCGTCACGTCTGTTTGGCAGCACCGCCGCCCCTCCTCACCAAGCTAAAAGGAACCTCGGTATGGACACGCAACGCGAGGTATGGAGCACTCGGTCAGTTTTCATTCTGGCCGCAATTGGCTCCGCCGTCGGACTAGGAAATATCTGGCGATTCCCGTTTGTCGCCTACGAAAATGGTGCAGGTGCGTTTATTCTCCCGTACCTGATCGCACTGCTCACGGCCGGTATCCCACTGCTCTTTCTCGACTACGCGATCGGGCATAAGTTCCGAGCATCGCCGCCGCTTGCGTTTCGTCGACTAAGCAGATGGACCGAAACTTTCGGGTGGTGGCAAGTCGGCATCTGCTTCGTCATCGCCGTCTACTACGCCGTGATCGTTGCGTGGGCTGCCCGCTACGCGTTCTTCTCCATCGGTCAACTCTGGGGCGACGACCCCGAGGGATTCTTATTCGGCACCTTCCTCCAGCAGGAAGACGGCGCCCGAGTTGGATTCGACCTCGTACCAGGCGTCGCATGGCCTTTACTGCTCGTGTGGATCGGCACGATCGCAGTGCTTGCGTTCGGTGTTCAGCGCGGTATCGGCGCATCAGCAAAGATCTTTGTGCCGCTGCTAGTTGTCCTATTCCTCACCCTGGTTATCCGGTCGCTATTCCTTGACGGCGCCATCGACGGCCTTAATGCGTTCTTCCAACCAGACTGGTCATTGCTGACCAACCCGACGGTGTGGATAGCGGCGTACGGTCAAATCTTCTTCTCGCTGTCGATTGCGTTCGGCATCATGATCACCTACGCCTCGTACCTGAAGATCAAGACCAACCTCACCGGTTCCGGACTTGTTGTTGCCTTCTCGAACAGCAGCTTTGAAATCCTCGCCGGAATCGGTGTTTTTGCTGCACTCGGATACATGGCGGCGATTGCACAAACTGGAGTGGACGAGGTTGTTAGCGGTGGCATCGGCCTCGCATTTATCGCGTTCCCGCAGATCATTTCCGCAATGCCAGGCGGGTCCATCTTCGGCGCGGCGTTCTTCACCTGCCTACTCTTTGCGGGCTTCACATCGCTGATCTCGATCGTGCAGGTCGTCGTCTCATCCGTACAAGACAAAGTCGGACTGTCCCGCGGACCCGCAGTGCTCATCGTAGGCGGCGCAATGACGGCAGTTTCAATGGCGCTGTTCCCCACCACCACAGGTGTTGGAGTTCTCGACGTCGTCGACAAGTTCGTCAACAACCTCGGAATCGTCGGTGTCGCCCTTGTTGTCATCATCACCGTCGTGTGGGTGCTTCGACGCAGCGGAGAATTCGCCGAACACCTCAACGCCGTGTCGTCATTCAAGATCGGCCGAGTCTGGCAACTATGCATCGGCATCGCAACACCAGTGGTGCTTGGCTACATGCTCGTCAGCGAAATGATGACCCTCGCCGAGGACGGTTACGGCACCTACCCAGCGAGCTTCACACTCGCGCTCGGGTGGACAGTCCAAGCCATTTTAATCGTCGTTGCCATCGGACTGACATTGCTGCCATGGCGCAAAGGCACCGACCTCGGCCAACCGCACTCCGCCGAGTTCATTACGAAAGCAGGATCCCGATGACTATCTCCGCCATCATCATGATGATCGTTGCACTCAGCATTGTGTGGGGTGGACTCATCGCAAGTCTGATCTACCTACATGCTCATCCTGACGACGAAAACGAGAAATCCTAACGACTGTGGATCGCTAGCAAATCCGCAAGGACATCAAGATCATCGTCGGTGACGTCGACGTGTGCACTCACTCGCAACGTCGCCGGTGCGGGGCTCAGCGGGGCTCGTTCAGGCCCCGCGAAAGTCGTCACCACCGCAGTGCTTTCTTCGCTCGTGGCGGGCTGAATCAGTGCGTTCCGAACCTCCAGCACGCGTGCGTCAATCCAACCCTGCGGAGGCAGCAACGTCGTTAAGGACGACCGCTCCTCCGCAGGTTCCACAACACGCCACCCAGCAACACCGTCGAGCCGATCGCGGACAAGCGCACCAACTGCATGAAGCCGCTCACGCACCTTTTCCGGCCCAAGCTTGTGATGCTCCCTGACAGCGATTGACAAACCCACACGGCCGGCGATGTAAGCCTCCTGCGACTCCAACAACTCAGGTTGCACGCTCAAGACCCCTGCCTCCACAGATTCGGGCCGAACTCCGATGAACCCAACGCCACGGGGTCCGCAGAGCCACTTACGACTTGTTCCATAAATGGCGTCCGCGCCCACATCGCACTCAACGTGCCCAAACCCCTGCGCAGCATCCACGACCACAGGAATGCGCAGCTCGCGGCACACAGAAACGATTTCTGCGGTCGGCTGAACGATCCCACGCGATGATGCAATCTGACACAGGTGCACAAGCCTCGGATTGAGGGCAATCAATGCCGCCCTCACCGCGTCCACGTCAGCGCGGCCCAGCGAATCCACCACCGGAAGTGTCTGAACATCAAACCCAAACATGTTGAACAACCGGACATTCAGTCCGTATTCATTAGGTAGGACCGCCACCACACTGTTCCTCGGAAGTTGCAGCTGCACCAACAATGAGGTGAGAGACGCAACGGCACTTTCCGTGAACGCGATACTCGCCGGTGGCAAACCACACAATGCGCCCAAGTCAGCCCGGCCACGGTCAATGATTTTGTTGGCTGCCTCGTGGGCCACATACCCGCCCAGTTGCGCCTCACAGTCAAGATGCGCACTGATTCCGAGCCGAACCGCATCACTCATACGTCCCGCGGCGGCGCTATCAAGATGAATCGACGCACCCATCAACGACGAACGCGCTGCACGAAACTGCTCGGCAACATCAGGATGCGGAAGCGCCACCGCCATATTCGACCTTTCTGCAAATCACCGGGAAGAAAGACTCACCGAGTCCGGTCCAGCGGGAAGGGTGAGCGAACCTCTACGACCGCACCACACCATCCACCCAAAAATCGTCAACGCGCCGACTACATAGACAAGTGCGAACCACACCAGGATCGGCGGATCCACGACGGTCCAAATCGTGTCCTGCTGAAAACTCAACAACCACGGCACACCCACCATCACCGCGGCACCCCACACAATCGCCAACCCGCGGGCACCCCGCATGCCCGAAAACGGGCCGTACACAAGCCACAAAACCAACGGCAACACCCACACCCAGTGATGCGACCAAGACACAGGCGAGATCAAAAGTCCCAAAAGTTGCACAACCAACAAAACGCCTAGCTTGTCGCCACTAGCCAGCGACCGCCACGCCACGAACGCCGCCACAACACACACAACGACGGCGATCCCCCACACAACATGGACGTAATTGTCCGACACACCGAAACGGTGCACCGCCCCGAAAACTGACTGGTTCCACACCGACGCGACAGGACCAATACGATCTGCGTCCCCAAAATACGATCGAATGTACTCCCGGGTCTCGTCACGAATGAGCACCCAACTGACACCCACCGTGCCAAAAAAGACGACCGCCGAAAATGCAGCGGCCAAGTAGCGACGCTGCGCGACGAAATACAAACCAGCAATAGCGGGAGTGAGCTTAATGCCAGCCGCAACGCCCACCAACAGTCCACTCACCCACCAGCGAGAACTACGGACCGCCACCATTATCAACAACACCAAGAAAACATTGATCTGGCCGTAGTCCAGGGTCGTACGAACAGGTTCTGACCACATTCCCACCGCAGTCCACAGCATCGCCTCCCGCGAATACCGCGCATTCTTGGCAACTTCTGAACCCAACATCAACTGCTGGCAAATTCGAACGACCCCGAACAGGGCCGCCACAGTGCCGAGTTGCCACGCCACAGCAACAAAACCAAAAGGCAACAGACTTAATGGGAAAAAGACAAGTGCTGCAAAAGGCGGGTACGTAAACGGCAGCGGGAACTCCGGAGTATTCGCCGAATAGCGAAAAGCGTACAAATCGCCCGAAACGATTTCGGCAGCCCCATCGACATAAACGTGCAAGTCCAAGAAATTCGTCGCATTCGGCACGAACGCAATCCACGCCAATCGCGCCGCCACAGCTGCTACCAGGATGAATGGTGCCCACCGTCGCAGAATTGAAATGAGACGCACCCAGCGCGCAACCACTAAAAACCCCCGCACATCATCAATCCGCAGCAACACACTGTGCGCGGACCTTCTCAAGACGACCACGATAGCGGAACTATTGGCCGGACGCCGACCTTGCGGCGCGCGCGTAGGGCTGCCCTGGGTTCTTTGGGGCTTCTTGGAAAAGTTGGACGCCCCCGCGATACATGAACCAAGGAGAAAAGTCTGCGCGGGGGCGCACTCACTAATTTACGGACGACAACACCGAACGTCTGCCTGAAAACGTACTTCTCAGGGACTTCACAGCGGAACTCAGCCAACTATTATTTAGCTCTTTGAGCGCTAGCCCTGCCAGTACTGAGGTCCCGGAGACATTCCATTGTCAGACTCCAACGGGATAAAGAACCACATCACGATGTACACCAAGATGCCGATTCCGAGCGTGCCAAGCAATGACACCAGCACAAACACCAGCCGGATGAGGTTTACATCCCAGCCGTATTGCTTCGCAATACCACCGCAAATACCTGCGATCCACCGGCCTTCACGGACTCGGGTCAATTGGCCATTCATCACACAACCTCCAACGCTGCCTCGTCGGCCTCGATTTCACACTTGGAAAACCGTTTCCCAATCCACTACTACGCTAGTGACGAAGCGTTGATAACGCATCGGGTGAATCCCTGAGTCATACCCGGATATCGCGGTGGTTGTTTGGTGGCTGGTGGCTTTTCCGGCGGCGCTGGCCCGGTGACGCTCCCGCTTTGTACAAACGCTCCCACTTTTTCAGTGAAAAAGCGGGAGCGTCCGTCAAAAGTGGGAGCGTGAGTGTAAACGCAGCCTGTCAGCCTTCGCGGATGGTCATTTTTGCGAGCTTGTCGCCCTCGGTCTCGAAGATGAACTTCGAACGACCGTTGGCGTGGTTGGATCTCCAGTCGCCGATTACGGTGATGGTGCCGCCGGTGGTATCGACTTCCTCAACGGCGAGAGTTCCGCGGGCGCCGATGAATTCTTTGTCGCTCCACGCCTTGATCTCTTCACGTCCGGTGAAGATGCGGCCCCAGTCGTCCACTGCCCCACTCGGGGTGAAGGCGCCGAGAAACGCGTCCTCGTCGTGAATGTTGACAGCATCGATGAATGCCGCCACCGGCTCAGGAATTGTCTGCTCAGTCATTAGTGCTCCGTTCAGCGAGTGGTGTAGCCACCATTGGGGAAGATCGTCTGCCCTGTGATCCACCAACCTTCGGTGGCGAGGAACCGCACGATTGGGGCTATGTCCTCGATCTTAGTTAGTTGGTTGCCCATGCCCTGAGACTTGTGGAACTCCACACGCTCGGGGGTTTCTTGGCCGTAGAAGAAGGGGGTGTCCATTGGTCCTGGTGCGACCGCAGTGACAGAGATACCGCGAGGCGAAAACTCTTTCGCAGCGGCGCGGGTGAAGTGCTCAACCGGGGACTTTCCGCCAGCGTACGTGGAGTAGCCGTCGGTGAATGCCGCGAGCAGCGAGGTAAGGATCGTGATGACCTTGCCGTCGTCGGCGAGGTTCTTGCCCGCTTCCTTGATGAAGAAGTAGGCGGCTTTGGAGTTGATATCGAACATCGAGTCGTACTCGTCTTCAGTGGTCTCCACAATTGGCTTGCGCAGCACTTTCCCGACCGTGTTCACCGCTACATCGATCTTCCCAAGTGCTGCCTCTGCATCGGCAAAGAGGCGCGTTACATTTGCCGGAACTGTGAGATCACCTTGGAATATCGCACCCTTGACGCCTGCGGCTTCTACCTCAGCGAGGGTGCTTTCCGCGTCGACGCGACTTGAGTCGGAGTTGTAGTGGATTGCGACGTTCGCGCCAGCCTCGGCTGCCTGGCGGGCGATTAGCCCACCCAGGTTTTTTGCCCCTCCTGCAATGAGGACGTTCTTGCCTGCAAGTGTGTGCTCGGCCATTCCATGCCTCCATATCAATGTTACTTGTTTATGTAGCACCGCTACAGCGACTAACGTAGCACTATGACAGAAACATCGACAAGTGATACACGGGAGCGACTTATCGCGGCGGCCGCCGATTTGATCGCCAGCGCACCCGGCGAAGACTTCTCACTGAGAGCGGTGTGCGATGCAGTCGGGGTGAAAATGCCGACGCTGTACCACTTTTTCGGATCCAAGCAAGGACTCATCGAGGCAGTCATCGAGCACGGTTTTGACCTGTATCTGGCAGAAAAAAAGTCGATGGAGTGGTCCGGCGACCCAATCCAAGACATCCGAGCAGGGTGGGACGCACACGTCGCATTCGGGCTAACCAACCCCGGCTTCTACACCCTCATGTACGGCAAAGTTCGGCCCGGGTACTCCCCAGAAGCACAGTCGCGCCCAAGCGCGATACTCCTGTCACTCACAGAACGAGCCGCCGAGCAGGGCAGACTCGTCGTCTCACCTGAGCAGGCGGCAGCACACATCCTCGTGACCAACATTGGTGTCACACTGCGACAGATCATCCTCGCAGCCCCAGACCCCGCGCTATCCGCAGCCGTCCGAGAAGGCGCAATCGCCGCAATTACCGGCGTAGGGGTACCCACAAACAACCCCCTCGCAGCAGCCATCGAGATCGCCGCCGCCTACCCCGACATTCTCGGCAAAAGCGAAACTCAACTCCTCGTCAAATGGCTCAGAACTCTCAGCACGAATCAGCAGAGCTAACAAGCTTGAGGGTGATGCGGTGTGCAAACCTACGAGCAAAATGCCGCCTCAATGGCGGAAGGCCGAGTACCACCACCAGACGCCTCAGGGTCAATCGACGACAGCTGCGACCGCTTCAAGCTCCACCAACTGGTTGTCGTACCCCAGCACCGTCACACCCATCAGCGTGCTTGGAACATCATGGGATCCGAACGCATCGCGCACTACTTCCCATGCAGCCACGAGATCAGCTTGCTCAGACGAGGCCACCAGTACGCGCGTCCTCACCACATCCTCGATTGTCGCCCCCGCAGCTTCAAGCGCCAGCTTCAACGTCTCTACACACGCCGCAGCTTGCCCACCGTAGTCGCCGACCGCAACGGTATTGCCATCCTTATCCAGAGGGCACGCTCCCGCCAAGAAGATAAGCCGGGCGTCTTTCGGGGCGGTCGCAGCATATGCGTACTCGGCAACGTCAGAAAGATTCTCAGCGCGTATCAGCTGCACAGAACTTGGCACGCTGCCAGTATCTCACCCACCGCCGCGGCTCACAGGGCGACGCAATAGACCACGACGAGCGCGCCGCGGAAAAGTAGGATAGAGGGGGCTAGCTGGTCTGCCGATCGAGAAGTAGGTGATCCGCATGCCCCGTCGCGTTGATGCCGTTGTTTTCGATGTCCTCGAGACTTTGCTTGACCTCGAACCCATTTGGACAAGGCTCGAGGAAGTGGGACAGCCTGCGGCGGTACTGGGGCCGTTCTTCATGCGTTTCCAACGTGACGCGATGGCACTAACACTTGCCGGTGACGTCGCGGACTTCAAACGGACCGCCCGCCAGTCGCTACGCACCGAGACTAAACAGACAATGTCGGACGACGATATCGCGTACGTCCTCAAAGGCTTTGCCACAGTCCCGGCGTTCCCAGATGCCACCCCTGCCCTGCGCAAACTCTCGGAAGCTGGGATCACTACCGGCTGTCTCACTGTCGGAGACCCGAACAATACGCGCTCGTTCCTGGTCGGTGCAGGCCTCGATTCCTATGTCGATCACGTAGTGACATCCGACGCGGTTGGCGTATGGAAACCTGCCCCCGCGGCGTATTACCACACAGCGAAAGCTCTGAACTGTGAGATCGACCGGATGGCGCTCGTCGCGGTCCATGCTTGGGACTGCCACGGCGCCAAGAAGGTCGGCGCTCTCGCGGGATGGTTTTCCCGCCTCGAAGGAGGGCCCGGTGATGTATTCCTCCCCGCAGACGTCCGTGGTGACGATCTCGTCGAGGTGGTCGACCGACTCCTGGCGCTCTAGCTGATGAGGTGTAATACGTGACCCCCGGTGTGCCCTAGAAGCCAGCGACCGTGACGCTCCCACTTTGTGCAAACGCTCCCGCTTTTGCACTGACAAAGTGGGAGCATCCGTCAAAAGTGGGAGCGTGAGCGTCACAGATAAGCCGGACAGCCGCACCTACCGCTGAGGAGCGATTACACATCAAACCTACGTCCACAACATTCAGTCACAGTGAAACCTGTTCGTGGGACACCTCCGCGTCGGGGACGACGAGAAGCGACGTACACGGCTGGGCCAGGCCCAGTCGTGTCAGTTCGCCGCGATCAGGAAACCGCCGAGTGGACGATCTCGGCGATGCGCTTCTCCGTGGTTTCGTCAAGGGTGTCGAAGTACCATGCTGCAGGCATCAGTGCTCCGTCGGAAGCGCCTGCGGGATTGAGCGCGACCTTCTCAGTGAGAGCCAGGTTAACGCGTTCGTCGTTACGCAGTGTAACCAGCGCAGGCGTGCTCGCGGAGAGCGCATAGGCTGGCATGCCGTACCAGATTCGCGGCTTCAGCGTGGGCTCGGCGGCCATGATGACCTCATGTACTCTCCGCACGAGTGACCGCTCCGGTTCGTCCATTTTCGCGATCTTGTCAATCACCTGGGCCAGGTTTTTCTCGTCTTTCGATGCCACTTCATGTCCTGTCGTCATCCGATGCCTAGCATCGGCAGTTGAAATCGGCGCAACCACGCGCCGCACCTCATCCGGACATGTCCCGAGTGGGTCGGGCCTCTCCGCAATGCTTCAGGCGGTCCGCGCCTGGAAGTGCATACGGCAGCATCCGCTGCAACACTGATAATAACACTCGCCGTCTCATTCGCGAGAGGCGAAGCAGAGCAGGTCAGCCCTCTTTTCGGAACTTCGATTACACGTTAAACCGGAAGTCGACGACGTCGCCGTCGGTCATGATGTATTCCTTGCCTTCCATGCGGACTTTGCCCGCGGCTTTCGCTGCGGCCATTGATCCGGCTGCAACGAGGTCGTCGAATGACACGATTTCGGCCTTGATGAAGCCGCGTTCGAAGTCGGTGTGAATGACACCGGCGGCTTTGGGTGCGGTGTCGCCGCGTTTGATCGTCCATGCGCGGGATTCTTTGGGACCAGCGGTGAGGTAGGTCTGCAGGCCTAGGGTTTCGAAGCCAGCGCGGGCGAGGGAATGCAGCCCGGGTTCGGTTTGTCCGATGGTTTCGAGGAGTTCCATCGCGGATTCTTCGTCGAGTTCTTGTAGGTCGGATTCAACCTTGGCGTCGAGGAAGACGGCCTCGGCTGGTGCGACTTTACTGCGCAGTTCGTTTTTGCGATCTTCGTCAGTCAGTACGCCTTCGTCGGCGTTGAATACGTAGAGGAACGGCTTGGTGGTGAGGAGTTGCAGTTCCTTCAACAACGGTAGGTCGATGTTGTTTTTCTGCGAGTACAGCGTCTTGCCACTGTCGAGAAGCTCTTGGGCCTGCTTCGCTGCATCGGCAACCGCCCGCCGGTCCTTGTTGTTCTTTGCTTCCTTATCCAACCGGAGAACTGCTTTGTCGAGCGTTTGGAGGTCCGCAAGGATGAGTTCAGTTTCGATGACTTCAATGTCGGCGAGCGGGTCCACTCGGCCGTCGACGTGTACTACGTCGTCGTCGGTGAAAACGCGCACGACCTGGCAGATGGCGTCGGCTTCGCGGATGTTCGCGAGGAACTTGTTTCCAAGTCCAGCGCCTTCACTCGCGCCCTTCACGATCCCGGCGATGTCAACGAACGACACTGTTGCGGGCAGGATGCGTTGCGAACCGAAGATTTCCGCCAGCTTGTTCAGCCGCGAGTCAGGCAGCTCAACGACACCAACATTGGGTTCGATTGTCGCGAACGGGTAGTTCGCTGCAACAACATTATTTTTCGTCAGGGCATTGAACAAGGTGGACTTTCCCACGTTGGGGAGTCCGACGATTCCGAGTGTAAGGCTCACAGCTAGCTGAGTGTACGGACTTCTCGCCGACACTTACAGTCGAGTGGTTCTCACAGCGCGTCGAAACCGCCGGAACCTAGCTATTCAACAACCACTGTTCCCTGCATTTGGGGGTGGATTGAACAGATGTAGTTGTACTCTCCAGCTTCTGTGAAGGTGTAACTCCAGGTTTCCTCACGCAATGTTGGGCTTCTGAAATCGTCCGGAGCACCGTCGCGCCCGACTACGTTGTGGGGTGTTTGGCCGTGTCCGAAGACCCACTCGACGGTGTCGCCTACTGACACCGTGACAGTCGATGGTTCGAACGAGAACCCAGTTACCTCAACTGTCGCGGCTGCACTGTCCGCGTCCACGTCATCGTCGGGGGCCTCGGTGGCCGTTTCCGTGGTTTCGATCGGTGCTGGCTGCTCTGTTTCATCGGTATCGGTTCCGCATGCGGTCGCAGCGCCCATCACCAGCACAGCGGCTGCAGCAACTAAGGTGCGTGTCGTTTTGATAACCACTTTACGAACCTACTTTCTTACGTGTTTTTACCTTCGTATTTCGCCTACCGTGGTTCACTGTCAAGCGTATCGACCAGCGGTCTGCGCGTGAAGTTTTTGCCGGTTTTGCTCTATTAATGGCGTTAATGTCGCAATTGTGCGTGAGGCCGGCGACATATTGAACACAACCGTGGCTTGACGTTGCGATTTAGTGCCACAATTCTGCTAATTCTTCCGACGTTCCATCACAAGGCGGAGCAGTGACTGACAAATACCGAGGCAACATTGCCGGGTCTCCGGGCGCGGTGCTCGAAACCGATTCGCCCCACACACCGGCGAGCACTCATCAGCGAGATAGCTCACAAGACCGCGGGGCTCTGATTGGCTCTGGGGGCAATTGGCTAGCAACTTGGAGTTTGCGCATTATCCTAGTCGCGGCCGCCGCTTGGGTTCTTGGTTGGATCGTTGGCGAGTTTTGGGTGGTTCTACTCCCTATCGCGTTAGCTTTGATCGTGTCCACGGTGCTCTGGCCTTTGGCGCGTTTGCTGCAGCGCATTTACTTCCCGCCCGCAATTGCGGCGCTGGTCACGATGATCGCCGCGTTTGGCGCGTTCGTCGGTGTGATCGCGTTAATTGTGCCGTCGGTGGTGTCGCAAGCTCCAGACTTGGCCAATCAGACAACGCAAGGAATTCGCCAGATTCAAGAGTGGCTGCAAGGGCCACCGCTAAACATCCGTGAGGAACAGTTCACCGAAGCCGTGAACTCTGTGATTGCGACGATTCAGGACTCGTCTTCCGTTATTGCAACGGGCGTTTTCAGCGGTGTAACCGCAGCAACGTCAGCCATGATCACACTGATCTTGACGTTGGTTCTCGCGTTCTTCTTTATCAAGGATGGGCCTGCCTTTCTGCCGTGGCTGAACCGTGCCACCGGGTCGCCTGGTGCTCGACACCTTGAAGAAGTGTTGCGGCGACAGTGGAAGACCCTCAGCGGGTTTATTCGCACGCAGGCGATTGTTAGTTTCGTCGATGCGCTCTTCATCGGTATTGGTCTTATTATCTTGGGCGTCCCACTTGCTGGCCCATTGATCATCATTACGTTCGTCGCTGGGTTTGTTCCGATTGTGGGTGCGTTTGTTGCTGGCGCCCTTGCGGTGTTGGTGGCGTTGGTAGCCAACGGCCTGACGACGGCTTTGATCCTGTTGGGCATCATCATCTTGGTGCAGCAACTCGAGAGCAACATTTTGCAGCCAGTTCTGCAGAGTCGCAGTATGAATTTGCACCCGGTCATTGTGCTTTTGTCGGTGACTGCGGGTAGCACCTTGTTCGGCATAATCGGGGCCTTCCTCGCTGTGCCGACCGCCGCATTGTTCGCAGTGTTGCTGCGTTACATTGACGAGGTGCTCACGCGAAAATCGGGTGAAGGGTTTGCTGCCGACGCTGAGGATGATTCTGGCGGTGACGACGACCCGGATGATGTCGAACTCGAGTCAGGTGCGGCAGCCGCTAACTCAGGGTCGTAGCTAGCCGTGAGCCCGTTCGGTCTTTGATCGCGTGGATGCGTGACGGGATGCGTTGTCGCATCTCGTCCACGTGACTGACGATGCCGACAACTCGACCGCCGGCGCGAAGTTCGTCGAGCACACCCATCACGGCGTCTAGCGCATCACTGTCGAGGGTGCCGAAGCCTTCGTCGATGAATAGTGTGTCGAGCATGGCACCACCTGCTTCGGCCGCGACGACGTCTGCGAGCCCTAGCGCAAGCGACAGGGACGCCATGAAGGTTTCGCCACCCGACAGGCTGTTCACTGGTCGTACGTCGCCGGTGTAATCGTCGCGAATGTTGAGGCCTAGTCCCCCACGTTTGCCGTGCGAACCGGCGCTGTCGGAATGCTGGAATTCGTATCTACCTCCGGACATGATGCGGAGGCGGTGCGATGCGGCGTCGGCGACTTCTTCCAGTCGAGCGGCAAGAACGTAGGATCGAAGCGACATACTTCTGCTGTTCTGGCCACCGCCGACGATCACTTCGGTGAGCGTGCTGAGTCGTTGGTGGTGCGCAATCGCCGGGCCGAGGGCTTTCAGATACTGGTCCAGGTCTTTGATGATTGATTCAGCCTGGCCCAGTGCATGTTCCGCTCGGTGGCGTTGCTGAGTAGCTGCCTGCGCTTCGGCGTGAGCTTGTGTGTACGCGGCTTCTGCTGCTGAAAGGTCTGCTGGGGGCTTCGCTGCGGCTGAAGCGAAAATTGGATCGTCGATGGTGGTTCGTGCACGTACTCCGCGATCGTGCACCTCTCTCAGTGTCTCGTTAGCTTTGGCGATCCATTTTGGTTCACGAACGGCTGAGGCGGCCGCTTCTGCGGTGTCGAACCCAGCGGAAGCAGCGAGTTGTTCTATGTGTTCGGCGAGATCAGAAATCCGAGATTCGGCAGCTGCGTACCGCCCACCTACGGTCCGTAAGTGTGTTGCGGCAGCGATGAGTTTGGACAGCCGACTCGATTTACTATGCACGCTGTCGTCGTCGCCACGCGCTTGGTCAAGTATTGATTGAATTTGGTCACGCTGAGCGATGACGTTTGTGCGCCGTTCTTGCAGCGTCGCGACCTCGGTTTGCGCGGCATTGAGTTGCTGTTGCGACGCTGCCAATTGTGCTTCAACTTCGGCAAGTTCGGCGGTGAGGGTAGCGAGTCGGTCTGCTTTGGCCGCGAGTTCGTTGAGGTCCTGCTGTTTCTGCGCGCACAGTCCTTCAAGTGCTTCGGGTGTGTGAGAACCTGCACGTTCGGCCGTCGTATCGCGTTCACGAGAGATTTCGTCGCGTTGTTGTGTGGCCTCTTCGAGCTGGTGAAGTGCCTGTTGTTCGTCGTCGGCAGCTCGTTTTTCGTCGTCATCGGTCACGGTATCGGGCGACGGCGCCGCTGGCATCGGGTGTTCAATGGCGCCACAGACGACGCAAGGCTGCCCATCCGCGAGGCCGCGTGCCAGCTCACCCGCCATTCCTGCAATACGTGCCTCACGGATTTCAACGAGCTTTGCTCGGCAGTCAAGGTGTCGAGACCGTGCTTCGGCGTGCATCTCATTTGCACGGAGTAGTCGCTTAGTCAGACCAGGTAATGCTCGAGCTGCATCGAGTGCGACTCGGTGTTTCTCCAGATCCTCTTGCGCACTGTCGATGCGAGATTGTGCTGTTGTGGCCTCCGCGATGGCAGCCGTGAGGTTTTTTCTTAGTGCGGGGATTTCGTTCGTGTCTTGAATTCGTTTGGCGAGATTCCCTTCCGCTTTATGCAATGTCGTGGCGAGTGCTGCAATTTCTCGTTCGTAATCCGCCAGTGTGTCTGCTTGTTCGAGCAGCTTTTTCAGTGCACCGCGTTCCGTCGTCCAGTCATTGATTGCGCCGTTGATGGCGGCCTCTGATGTTGCGTCCCACCCGCTGCCCATTGTATTTGCAAGGTTCTCTCCCCCATTGATGTCGGCGAGCGCGCGCTTGGCATCACTGAGATCTTCTACCTCTTGTTTGAAGGCGCCGCGGGCTTCATTAAGTCTTTTGTGTGGTGTAGCAAGCGGTGCTGCAGCTACCGCTAAATCACACTCGGCTTGAAGTTGATCATTTTTCGGCTTTTCAGCAGCAAGCTGCGCCAAGTCTGCGGTTGCGCTGGTGTACGCATTCTGCCGCTCAGCCAGAGCCCGAACCTCGTGTCTCGCCTTATCTGCTGATGCGAAAGCCTCTGCAGCTTTGCCGTCGCGTTCAATGCACGTAGCAGCAAGTTCTGACATCGACCTATGGATCGACGATGCCCATTCTCGAATTTCCGATTCGGAGGTCTCACTGTCCGGGGCCCCGTCGTCAGTGTTCGAGACAGTTTCAAGCTTCCCGAGAATGACTGATAGTTCGTTGCGCTTCGCGGCGAGGGCTGAACCCGAATTTCGTCGACGTAGGCGAAACCAATCTTCCACCGTCCCAAACCGCTGGGTCGAGAAGAGATTTTCAAGTAGTTTTTCACGATCCTCCACGGAGGCCCTGAGAAACTGTGCAAATTCGCCCTGTGGGAGAAGTACTACCTGGCAGAACTGGTCCTTGGTCATGCCAAGTAGTTGACCGACTGCACCCGCGACCTCTGGTATCCGCGAAAGATGCTCTGCCGCCGATTGCGAACCGTCTGGGTTCAACCACACCAGCGTCACTTTCGCGTTCTGCTTCGTTGTCCCCCCACCTCGTTTCGAGGGTCGTTCAAACTCTGGGGTTCGCGTTATCTGAAACCGCTTACCTCGAACTGTTGCGTCGACGACGACCTTCGGTGTTGACCCGAATGGGGCGTGGTTCGACAAAAACTTGTGGCCTGAACTGCGGGCACCTGGGGCGGAACCAAAAAACGCAAACGCAATCGCGTCAAGGATCGTGGTCTTACCGGCACCCGTTTGGCCGTGTAGGAGAAAGAGTCCGTCGGCACCTACTGCATCGAAATCAATCGTTTCCTTGCCTGCAAATGGACCGAATGATTCCATGCTCAACGAATGCAGCCTCATGCTTCCCCCATCTCTATCAACCGTGGCACCGCGTGGAAAAAGTGCATGTACTCAGTCGTCCGTTGCTGCCGCGACAGACGCGAAGGCTTCCTCGATGAGCGATAGGTCAGCGTCTTCGGGTTCCTTCCAGGTGTCGATGAGGAACCGGCGTGCGGCTTCGCGGTCAGTCACTCCGCGCATTCGTTCCCTGTACCCAACTTTTTCGCCCTCGTGTGGGCGTTCCCACGTCAGTCGAACTGTGTGGGGAAAACGCTGCCTAAGGGCACGCATGGCATCGGTTGGCCGAACAGGGTCGGTGAGCACAGCAGAAATGTAGTGGCCCACTATGTCAGTAAGGTTTGGGTCCGCCAGCAGATCAGCCAGCTCTCCCCGCACCTCACTTAGGGGTCGCACGACAGGAAGGTTGACGGCACGAATGTCCGTCACTCCAGTTTCCCCAAAGTCGATCAGCCAGACGGCCTTATGGTGGCTGCGTTCACCAAAGGAGTACGGAAGTGGGCTGCCCGAATAGCGCACAGTCTCGGAAAGCTTCTGTGGCGTATGAAGATGACCCAATGCCACATAGTCAACCCCGTCGAACACTGACTGGGGCACTGTTTCCACACCTCCTACGCTGATGGTGCGTTCCGACTCAGACGGATGCGCGCCCACCACGAATGCGTGGGCACTGACAAAGGTGCGAATAGCCCTACCCTGGGAGTTGTTTCGACGCTGTTCGATGTTTGCCCGTATTCGCCCCATCGCGGCATCGACCACAGCATGATGGGATCTCTCGTCAACGCAGCCAAGCTCCCCTCGAACCACATCAGGTTCGAGGTACGGGATCGCATAAAACGCCACTGGGCCGTACTCATCGTTAAGCACAACCGGAGTGTCGATCTCAGACACACGAGTTTTCAGATGCAGCCCTCCCGCTGCGGTGAACGCGGCCCCAGAGCCCACCCTCGTCGCAGAATCGTGGTTGCCCGAGGTTGCAATGATCTGCGCACCCGCGTCACGAATCTGAACAAACGCATCTGCACACACTCGAATAGCGTCCGCACTGGGCATCGCTCGGTCGTACAGATCACCAGACATCACAACAACATCGACGGAGTTCTCCGCCACGATTTCCGCGATTCGAGCAAGTACCGCGCGCTGGTCATCTAGCAGGTCAACACCATGAAATGTGCGACCGATATGCCAATCGGATGTGTGCAATATCCTCATGGTGCACGAGACTAGACCACGTACCTGACAGTTCTTGTCAGAGGCGTAAGACATGATGGCCCCCATGAACGCTTTGACCTTCGTTATGGTCCTTATCGCACTGTTTCTTGGTGGGCTGATTGGTTGGCTACTCAGCACTAGTCGCAATGGCACCCGAGTTGCGTATGCAGAGGCGAAACTGCAGGCAATTAAGGACTCAGAGAGGTTGCTTCGCGACTCTCTCAACGCCGCCAATGAAGACTCCGCGAAACGCCAGTCTGGTTTGCTTACTGAGCAGGTCTCTCACGTAGTCGCCCCATTGCGCGACGCTGTGGGGACTCTCGCTGAGCATGTGCACCAAGTCGAAAAGAGCCGCATCTCCGCGTATGCAGGTCTGATCGAACAGGTATCAGGGATGCAGCAGATTTCACACACGCTCAATACCCACACCGGTCAGCTTGTCCAAGCACTTCGGGCGCCGCAAGTACGAGGGCGATGGGGTGAAATCCAACTTCAGCGTGTAGTTGAGATCGCAGGCATGCGAGAGCATTGCGACTTCTCCACGCAGGCACATGCCAGTCACGATGGCGAAAATGAGCCGCGGTCCGTGCGTCCGGACCTTGTCGTGCGGCTCGCGGGTGGAAAAAACATTGTGGTGGACGCTAAAGCACCATTGAGTGCTTATCTTGAGGCGCTTGAAGCGGACAACGACGCAGACCAGACCGCGCTCCTGCGCAAACACGCTTCGCAGTTGAAAACTCATATCTTGCAGTTGTCCTCAAAGTCGTATTGGAATGCTTTTGCTACGACGCCAGAGTTTGTGGTGCTGTTCATTCCTGGTGACCCGTTCCTTGATGGGGCAATGTCAGCCGACCCGGATCTGCTGGAGCTGGCATTTTCGAAGAACGTCATTCTTGCTACGCCTACGACGCTTGTTGCGCTGCTGCGGACAATCGCTCACACGTGGAAGCAGGAAGCTCTCTCGCGTGATGCGGCTAAGATTCACCAACTCGGCCGCGATCTCTACAGTCGACTTGGAGTGCTGGCCACGCACATGGATAGGTTGGGCGGCCAACTCGGAAAATCGGTCGATGCATTCAACTCGACGGTGTCTTCGATGGAATCGCGTGTGCTCGTCACGGCCCGCAAACTTCATGAACTACCGGCATTCGATTCAGAGCCGCCGTCCGTGAATACGGTCGACACCTTGCCCCGCGGAGTATCAGATCCTGAGATTTACCTAACGCAGGCCGGTTCAAGAGAGGTCAATTGACGGTGGGGCGGTATGGTGCGAGGGTGCCAGAATCTCGACCCGCCCCCGTGTCAGTACCGCCAGAACTGCGTTCCGTGTCGCCACGCCGCGTCGGAGCCCCCTGGTGGGGTGCGATCCTGATCGCAGTAGGCGTCAGTGTCATCGGATTCTTGTTCGACGCCATGCGTGGCGACGAACTTACGATGGTGTTTAGTGCGTTCTACTTCCTCGGATGTGTGGCTGCCGTGCTCGCCGTCCAGCAGCGAGCCCTATTTACCGCCATGGCACAGCCGCCGTTGCTGCTGTTCGCGGCGATACCTCTGGGATATCAACTGATCGTGCCGGAAAGCCCGGGCGGGCTTCGAACTCGGATCATTGACCTAGTGCTGCCACTTGTCACAAGTTTTCCACTCATGCTGTTCACTGCAGCCGTAGTTGTCGTGATTGGTGGGGTCAGACTCTTCACTGCAAGCAAGGACGACAACTCAACACCACGACGAGTCAACCGACCTACATCGCAGCAGCGCACCATGGGTACGCCTCCAGCGGAGCAGCGCCCTCGCCCACCCCAGGCGTAAAGCCAGCCCACCCCAGGCGCAAAGCCAGCTCAACACGCCGAGGTTAATTAAGAAAGCCCCCGACCACGCCAAATCGGCGTCCCGGGGGCTTTCTTGATTTTCGCTATGTGTTGTTCGCCTTACGCGGAGCCCGAAGCTCACGAGGCAACGCAAACACCAAGGTTTCGTTAGCGGTGGTGACTGACTGCAAAGAGCCGAACCCGTGTGAGGCGAGAAACTCGATAACACCGTCAACGAGGATCTCCGGTACCGAAGCTCCAGACGTAATACCTACCGTGTTAACACCATCGAGCCATGCGCTGTCGATTTCTTTTGCATAGTCCACCAGGTATGCCGACTTGGCACCTGCGTCTAGTGCCACCTCGACAAGCCGCACCGAGTTCGATGAATTGCGCGAGCCCACAACGATGACGAGGTCGCATTCGGGGGCCATGGCTTTGACCGCAACTTGCCGATTTTGGGTGGCGTAACAGATGTCATCACTTGGAGGATCCTGCAGACTTGGGAACTTCTCGCGAAGGCGTCGCACAGTTTCCATCGTTTCATCGACGCTCAAAGTGGTTTGCGACAACCACACCACGCGGCTCTCGTCCCTGACGACGACCTTGTCGACGGAATTCGGTCCGTCCACGAGCTGCACGTGCTCCGGTGCTTCCCCGGCGGTGCCCTCAACTTCTTCGTGCCCTTCGTGGCCGATGAGGAGGATGTCGTAGTCGTCGCGAGCGAATCGCTTCGCCTCTTGGTGAACCTTGGTCACAAGCGGACATGTTGCGTCAATGGCGTGCAGATTCCGTTTCGCGGACTCTTCGTGCACGACGGGTGCCACGCCGTGTGCAGAAAAGACAACGATGGCGCCTTCTGGAACTTCGTCTACTTCTTCAACGAAGATGGCTCCGCGGTCGGACAGCGTCTCGACCACGTGTTTGTTGTGCACGATTTGTTTGCGCACATATACAGGGGCGCCGAATTTATCGAGCGCTTGTTCCACGGTTTCGACCGCACGATCAACACCGGCGCAGTACCCCCGAGGTTCCGCGAGCAGCACGCGTTTGCCCTCAGCGGATGACGTTGTTCTGCTGACGGACCCTGGAATTCCCATATTTACTGCCGACGACATGCCTACAGGGTACGTGGCGGCACCATGTTAGTGCGACACGTCGGTGAGTATCTGCTAGAGATAACGCCAAACATAGGGCACGCTTGAAACATGAGACGTCCCCCATTTGCTGCCCGTGTTGCGGCTGGACTTGCGCTAACCGTCGTTGAAGAGACACGCCGCCTGCCTACAACCGCCGCAACTTTCCCTATGACCGCGATTAGTCAAGTTCTGCAAACGTCGATGCGTCTTCAGCAGAAGGTGACTGAACTCGCAATTAAAGGCGACCAAGCTTTCGAGTGGCTCTATCCCCCTCAGGATGAACCTACGTGGGTGACCTTCGACGAGGATCGTGAGCCTGTTCAGACTCTTGAGCGTTCAGGTTCTCAGTCGGCACCCAAGGCTGTTGCCGCTGGCGCTTCGTCGTCGTCGCCTAACGGCCGTTTTGCTTTGTATTCCGCACCAGTTGTTAATCCTGCGAATTCACCGGTCTCGGCACCGCAAGAGGCAGCAGAATCGCAAGCTGCATCGGTTGACCCGGCAGACGTTGCTACACCGAAGGTTGCCGAGCGCGTCAACTACGACACCTTGACTTTGGCTCAACTGCGCGCCCGCCTACGCCAGTTCTCGGTCGAAGATCTAGCGGACTTGTTGCAGTACGAGGAGCAGAAGTTCCGCCGTGCGCCATTCCAAACGATGTTGGCTAACAGGATCACCACGGTGATGAAGTGATCTGATTGGCACGCCATATCTGTCGGTACAACCTTGTACTGTGCAAACGATGAGCACACCACAAACATCTGGTGACGTGACCGCGGGGGGCGCGAGCACCGCAGATGACCCATGGCCTGTTCGTGTGGTCTCCACGAAGATTAAGCAGTGGATCGAGCGCCTAGGTGGTGTGTGGGTCGAAGGGCAGATCACGCAGTTGAGTCGCCGCCCCGGCACACGTACGGCTTTTTTGACATTGCGTGACCCGTCGGCTGACGTGTCGTTGAATGTCACGTGTTCTCCTCGCCTGTTTTCGGAAGCTCCGGTTGAACTAACCGAAGGCAGCCGGGTTGTGGTGTGGGGAAAGCCGAGTTTCTATACCGGCAGGGGCACGTTTTCGCTGCACGTGACTGAGATTCGTGCCGTGGGTATTGGCGAATTGCTCGCACGAATCGAGCGTTTGAAAGCCCTTCTCAAAGCGGAGGGACTGTTTGATCCCCGACTGAAGAGGCCGCTGCCGTTCCTTCCTGGACGCATCGGCCTTATCACGGGTAGGGCTAGCGCTGCGGAACGGGATGTTTTATCCGTTTCTCGGAGACGGTGGCCCGAAGTGCAATTTGAGGTGCGCAATACGGCTGTGCAAGGCGCGGGTGCTGTCGCGCAGATTGTCGAAGCATTGATTGAGCTTGATGCTGATCCAACTATCGATGTCATCATCATCGCTCGTGGCGGCGGCAGCGTCGAAGATTTGTTGCCGTTTTCGGACGAGACTTTGTGCCGCGCGATCGTGTCGGCAACTACCCCAGTGGTGTCGGCGATTGGTCACGAACCGGATAACCCTGTGTGTGACTATGTTGCGGATTTGCGTGCTGCAACGCCAACTGACGCGGCGAAGCGGGTTGTCCCCGATGTAGTTGCTGAACGGGCACTTGTTCGCGAACTTCGGGACCGGAGCGCGGCGGCTCTGAGAACGTGGGTGACCCGTGAGCAACGCCTTCTGATTCAGTTGCGGACCCGTCCTGTTCTTGCTGATCCGCATGCTGCGATCACGCAGCGCGCAGAGGATGTTGCACGGTTGCGTGATTCTGCGCGTCGCGATGTTGTTCGCAGCATTGATCGCGCCGTCTCGGACATCCAAAGTTTGCGCTCTCGACTGTCAGCGCTTGGCCCGGCGGCCACCCTCGCCCGTGGGTATGCGGTTGTCCAGGCCGTCGATGATGACGGCGCATCTCACGTCGTCACGGCGGTTGATGCCGCTCCTGCTGGGGCTAAATTGCGGGTACGTGTGTCGGATGGTGTTCTGCGCGCAACCTCGGCTGGACCCGAATAAAGCCTCGAACAAGGCGTAGAGAAACTCACGTGCCCACAACTGCGGCACGTTCTTGTGACAGACAGTTCAACGAAGGAGCGAAAATGAACTCACCCGCGGATGCAGCGTCGATACAGGCACGACCATCGGTGTCCACCTTGGGCTACGAGCAGGCCAGGGATGAACTTGCTGATGTAGTGCGCACGCTCGAAATGGGTGGACTTGATCTCGACACGTCCATAAGTCTTTGGGAACGCGGCGAATTGCTAGCCGACCGATGTGAGGAGCATCTCACCGGGGCGCGCCAACGAATCGAGTCCGCGATTGCTCAACGCGAAGAATCCGGGACGGAAGAAACAACCAGCTCCGAGTAACTCGGCTTAGCTCACCGGTTCAGCTTCAGTGACAAGTTCGGCCATTTCTTCAAACTGGGCTGCAGTAGCGCTGCCTGTCATACCGATGCGTACGTCGCCGAGGTCTGTCACCCAGATCGGTTCACCATTTACAGCTTCGTAGATGCCCCACTCTGTTCCTCCGGCATTGGACGAACCCACTTGGTTTTGGAATTCCCCAAGGTGGTAGCCAACGAGCCGTTGCTCACTGATGTCGGATTGGCTGAACCGCAGGTAGAGGCTGCCGTCGGTGACGTATCCGATCCAGGTGACGGTGCCGCCACCTTCGTTTTCAAGACTTGTCCGGTTGCCCGAATTGGGTTGCCATTCATCTCGAACATCGGGGATCCGAATGGGAAAGTCGAGAATACTGGCGTCGTATTCAAGCGCTAGGTCAGCGTTGATGGTCACGACGGGTCCTTGCGGGGCGTCTCTGCTCCATAGGCCCGTCATTCCAGCAAAAATGAGGATGATGATGACAAGCGGGACCATCGTCAAGAGCATGTCTCGACTGTTCTGCAAAATTCTCGGTTTGTCTGACGCCACGATGCCCAGTATTCCAAAAAGTTGGTCCGACTCTCACATCGGCGGCAATTCGGCGAGGCACAACATGCGCCCGGCGCACCACGGCGGACAGTTTCTCTGGAAGAATGCTTTAGCAGCACAATGTGACACTGAGGCTCAGCTTCGACAGTTGTCGGGGCCTCGGCTTAATCCTTAAGGGAGGCAACTCGTCCATGACGACGACGTCCGGAAACGCTGGAAGAATCGTGGGCAATCTGCCCATCACACCTGACCGGAACCTCGCATTGGAACTCGTGCGTGTCACCGAAGCTGCGGCTATGGCTGCTGGCCGTTGGGTGGGCAAAGGTGAAAAAGAAGGCGGCGACGGTGCCGCTGTGGATGCGATGCGGCAACTTGTCAGCACCGTGTCAATGCAAGGCACGGTTGTGATCGGTGAGGGCGAAAAAGATGAGGCCCCCATGCTGTACAACGGAGAAGTTGTCGGCAATGGTGACGGCCCTGAGGTAGACGTTGCGGTTGACCCGATCGATGGAACGACTTTGATGGCGAAGGGTATGCCGAACGCCATTTCTGTTCTCGCGGTGTCGGAGCGGGGCGCTATGTTCGACCCGTCTGCGGTGTTCTACATGGACAAGATCGCTGCAGGTCCAGACGCGGCGGATGTCATTGACATCACAGCCCCAGTGAAGGCAAATATTCAGCGCGTCGCGAAGGCTCACAAGTCAAGCGTCAACGATGTTGTGGTGTGCATTCTTGATAGACCTCGACATGCCCAGCTTATTGCTGAGGTCCGCGACACTGGTGCGCGCATTCGACTGATCTCCGATGGTGACGTTGCTGGTGCAATCGCGACGGCGCGACCCGATTCTGGCACCGACTTGCTCATGGGAATCGGTGGTACGCCCGAGGGCATCATTGCCGCAGCAGCGATGCGCTGTCTCGGCGGTACTTTGCAGGGACGCTTGGCACCCAAGGATGACGAAGAACGCCAACGTGCTCTTGACCGCGGCTATGACCTCGACCAGATCCTCACAACTGACGATTTGGTTTCTGGCGACAATGTCTTTTTCGTCGCGACGGGAATTACCGATGGTGATCTGCTGCGGGGCGTTCGTTACCGGGCAGGTGGGGCAACAACGCAGTCGATCGTGATGCGTTCAAAGTCGGGGACGGTCCGCATGATTGAGGCATATCATCGCCTCACCAAGTTGCGGGAATATTCGAGCATCGATTTTGAGGGTGACGGGGCAGCGTTTCCTCCCCTACCGTGAATTTGAGCCGTGAGTAAGGGTGGCGCCGGTGGCTCGAGTACCGCGTTGGTACTGTTCGTGACCGGTACCACCACAACTCAATCGATATAGCCACGTCAAGCGCATCGTGGCACCCATAATTTGTGATAACAGCGTCAATCGACAACATCCCCCGGAGGCACCGTGGCTGACCAGCAGTACCGCATCGAGCACGACACAATGGGCGAAGTACGAGTCCCCATAGACGCACTGTGGCGTGCGCAAACGCAGCGTGCGGTTGAAAACTTCCCCATTAGCGGGCGAGGCCTTGAGCGCACCCAAGTGCGTGCCATGGGCCTTTTGAAGGCTGCTTGCGCTCAGGTGAATAAGGATCTGGGATTGTTGCCCGCCGAGCAGGCGGACGCCATTGTGGCTGCAGCCAACGAGATCGCCGAAGGTAAGCACGACGACCAGTTCCCTATCGACGTCTTCCAGACGGGTTCAGGGACTAGCTCGAACATGAACAGCAATGAGGTTATTGCGTCAATTGCTGCGCTCAACGGCGTCACTGTGCACCCCAACGACCATGTGAACATGTCGCAGTCATCGAATGACACGTTCCCCACCGCCACGCATCTTGCGGCAACTGAGTCTGCCGTCGCAACGCTAATCCCAGCGCTGGAATACCTACACAAGGCTCTCGCTGACAAGGCTGAAGAGTGGAAGCACGTAGTCAAGTCTGGTCGCACACACCTCATGGACGCTGTCCCCGTGACATTGGGGCAGGAGTTCGGCGGGTACGCCCGTCAGATCGAAGCTGGCATTGAGCGTGTGCAGGCAACACTGCCTCGTTTGGGTGAATTGCCTATCGGCGGCACGGCGGTCGGCAGTGGACTAAACGCTCCCGACGGCTTCGGCACAAAGGTTGTGGAAGAACTCAAGAAGTCAACCGGTCTGTCGGAGCTTCGTGAGTCGTTGGATCACTTCGAGGCGCAAGCTGCCCGCGACGGCCTGGTTGAGGCATCCGGGGCACTGAAGACCATCGCAGTGTCGTTGACAAAGATCGCCAACGACGTGCGCTGGATGGGATCAGGTCCACTGACTGGCTTGGGTGAGATTCAGTTGCCTGACCTACAGCCAGGTTCGTCGATTATGCCGGGCAAGGTTAACCCTGTACTTCCCGAAGCTGTGACCCAGGTTGCGGCGCAGGTCATTGGCAATGACGCCGCAATCACGTGGGGCGGCGGCAATGGCGCGTTCGAGTTGAATGTGTACATCCCGATGATGGCGCGCAACATTCTTGAGTCATTCACACTGCTCGCCAATGTTTCCCGCTTGTTCGCCGACAAGTGCATCATCGGCCTCGTCGCAAACGCTGACCGTTTGAAGGAACTCGCCGAGTCCTCACCGTCAATTGTGACACCGCTGAACAGCGCCATCGGGTACGAAGAAGCTGCGGCTGTCGCGAAGGAAGCACTGAAGGAAAAGAAGACGATCCGTCAGACGGTGCTTGATCGCGGACTCGTGCCCGAGAAACTGTCTGAGGAAGAACTCGATAAACGACTCGACGTCCTCGCGATGGCGAAGGTCAAATAGTCTCCAGGCGACAATGCTGCAACAGGGTGAGAACCGTTTCATAACAACGGGTTTCACTTCTGTTGCAGCGAGCCTCGAAAGCTGACATCTCCGCTCCGTCCGTGTTACGAATGTCTTGATCGGTCCTGCGGATCGGTGTGTCAAAGTTCAACGGATGGAGCAGGGAAATGCTGGACGATGTATTTGCAGGCCTAGGAATATTCGACGCCATTGGTGGAGAACTCATCGGCGAAATGTTTGGTGACATCTTCGGTGACGTCACCACAGGGTTGCTCGATTCATTGCTGGGCGGGATCAGTGAGTCCGGCAGCCTTGAGCAGCTTGACACGATGTCATTCGGTGAGCCACCTGTAGATCTAGACCCAGAGGTGCCAGAGGTGCCTGAGGTTCCAGAGGTCACTGATCCAGAAGTGACAGACGGCGAGTAATCACGCGCTGACACTGGGGGTACCCGCACGGGCGGGTGCCCCCAGTTCGCGTCTGATTAGTGTTCGAGCATCTCCGTCACCAGCGCCGCAATTGGGGAGCGCTCACTTCGGCTGAGTGTCACGTGCGCGAATAACGGGTGCCCTTTGAGCTTCTCGATCACCGCGGCCACACCGTCGAATCGACCCACGCGCAAATTGTCACGCTGCGCCACATCGTGTGTAAGCACCACTCGAGACCCTGTTCCGAGACGAGACAGCACTGTCAGCAAAACATTGCGTTCGAGCGACTGCGCCTCATCGACGATCACAAACGAGTCGTGGAGGCTGCGTCCCCGAATATGGGTGAGCGGCAAGACTTCCAGCATCCCCCTCGACAACACTTCCTCAATTACGTTCGGGCTAGCGAGGCCTTCGAGCGTGTCGAAAACCGCCTGTGCCCACGGCCCCATCTTTTCATTCTCCGAACCAGGCAGGTAGCCCAGTTCTTGCCCGCCGACCGCATACAGCGGACGGAAGACCACAACCTTGCGGTGACTTCCCTGTTCCAGAACTGCCTCAAGTCCCGCACACAGCGCCAACGCAGATTTGCCCGTGCCTGCACGACCGCCAAGTGACACGATGCCGACGCTCTCGTCCAGCAAGATGTCGAGAGCAATCCTTTGTTCTGCGGACCTGCCTCGCAAGCCGAACGCTTCCCTATCGCCGCGAACCAGTTGCAGCTTTTTGTCCGGTGTGACGCGCCCGAGGGCACTCGACTGCGGCGATAGGAGTCGTACCCCCGTATGGCAGGGCAAGTCCCCAATATCGCTGTGTTCGACTTCTCCGTGGGTAAACAGCGCGTCGATCGTTTCGCGGTCCACGTCCAGCTCAGTCATCCCAGTCCAACCTGAAATGACGATGTTGTGGGCCTGGTACTCCTCCGCTTGAAGTCCCACTGCGCCCGCTTTGACTCGCAGCGGGATGTCCTTACTCACCAGCACTACGTCGGCGCCATCGGCAGCGAGATTGAGGGCGCAAGCAAGAATGCGCGAATCATTGGTGCCGGTCCGGAACCCACTAGGCAGTACCGCTGGGTCAACGTGGTTGAGCTCCACCCGGATGGTGCCGCCTTGGTCGCCAATCGGAATTGGTTCGTCCAGTCGTCCGAACTCTGCGCGGAGGTCCTCCAGCATTCGCAATGACTCGCGCGCAAACCACCCAAGCTCGGGATGGTGGCGTTTGGCTTCAAGTTCGCCAATGACGACGAGCGGCAAAACGATGTGGTGCTCGTCGAAGCGCAAAATGGCTCTCGGGTCGGACAGCAACACGGAAGTGTCCAGGACATATGTGCGTGCTGATGTCGCCAATTCGCTCACAGTCACTTGAGCTCCTCCACCCACGGGCACCGGTGTGGGTGACTTCGCAGTGGCCGGACTGACCTATGTGGGCGCGATACGCCCACGAGGGCCAGGTGCCGGCCCTCCCGCTACGATCGCGGCTACACGATTCGCAAGCACTGATAGGACCTCCCAGGCAGGCGATGATTACGCCTACATTTACGACGGTACATTCGAGATGCACGGCAGGTCGACGCAAATAGTTAATGTTGGGTGAACCGTCACCGAACCCTAGAAAAGTCCCAGCTCACAGGCTGTATTGAGTGGCCCTAACAGCGACACGCGACGCCTAGCCGATCAGGCGCCAGTCTTCGAGACCCTCATATAGTGGGAAATCCTTGGCCAAGTTGGTGACTTCAGAGCGCAATTGTTCAACGTCACGCGCACCGGTAAGGGCTGCGGCGATGATGTCGGCAACCTTGGTGAATTCGTCGTCACCGAAGCCTCGTGTAGCCAACGCTGCTGTGCCGATGCGCAACCCTGACGTCACCATCGGTGGGCGTGGGTCGAACGGCACAGCATTTCGGTTAACCGTGATACCAGCCTCGTGCAGCAAGTCTTCGCCTTGCTTGCCATCAAGATCAGAGTTTCGCAGGTCAACGAGCACAAGGTGAACGTCAGTGCCACCGGTGAGCACTGTGATGCCCTTGTCGGCCACATCCGCGTGGGTGAGGCGCTCTGCAATGATCTTTGCGCCCGACAGGGTGCGTTGCTGGCGCTGCGCAAACTCCTCGGACGCCGCGATCTTGAAAGCGACAGCTTTCGCTGCAATGGCGTGCATCAAAGGTCCGCCCTGCTGGCCTGGGAACACTGCCGAGTTGATCGGCTTTTCCCATTCCTTTGTGCCCATGATCAGACCGGAGCGGGGACCACCCAGAGTCTTGTGAACCGTGGTCGACACGATGTCGGCGTGCGGAACCGGTGACGGGTGTAGATCCGCAGCAACAAGCCCGGCAAAGTGCGCCATGTCTACCCACAGCCGCGCGCCAACCTCGTCAGCGATGGAACGGAAAGCAGCGAAATCCTGCTGGCGAGGGTAAGCCGACCAACCTGCAACGATCACCTTCGGCTGAAACTCGAGTGCCTGCTTGCGCACTGCATCCATGTCGATGCGGAACGTGGTCGGGTCAACACCGTAGAACCCAACTTCGTACAGTTTTCCCGAGAAGTTCAAACGCATACCGTGGGTAAGGTGGCCACCGTGCGCAAGGTCAAGACCGAGCAGCCGCTCACCAGGTTTCATCAACGCGTGGAGGACGGCAGCGTTTGCTTGCGCACCAGCGTGCGGTTGAACATTCGCAAACTCAGCGCCGAAGAGGGCCTTAGCGCGATCGCGCGCTAGGTTCTCCACAATGTCAACGTGCTCACAACCGCCGTAGTAGCGCCGACCTGGGTACCCCTCGGCGTACTTGTTGGTCAGCACCGATCCCTGAGCTTGAAGCACCGCCCTGGGCACAAAGTTTTCGGACGCGATCATTTCCAGCGTTTCGCGCTGCCGGGCAAGTTCGCCTGCCATTGCAGCCGCGACGTCAGGATCGACCTCGGCGAGCGGTGCGGTAAAGCTCGAGGCGGCAACAGATGCAGCAGTCATCAGCGAATCTCCCGATTGTGGTACCCAGTTTTCGGCCGTGCGGTGGCCAGCCATACAAAGCGGCCCGTGACCAACTCGGTGCAACGACACCGCGGAGGTCAAGCCCGTCCAAGTGTACGGAACATGTCACCCACGGCGGAAATCACCAAGACGCCGGTTCTATGCGCGAGTGAGGTCGCGTCGCAATTGTGACGGGATAAGCGGTTCGTCGAGCAGCCGCGTAAATCGTTCGGCAGCAGCATCCGGGGTATCGGGTCCCTGCTCGAGCCATGCCTTCAGCAACTGATACCCCTCGACATACGTTGTCACGTAAGCCCGCCAGAGCGGAGAGGTAAGGAACTTTAAAGTTTGACGCGCCCGCTGCGGAGTGAGGAGGAGCCACCGCTGTAGGAACTCAGCTACTTCGTCAGCGCTGCGGCCCCTGTCGTGGAGCAGTATCGCGGCGTCTTGCCGAACCGTCAGCAACCCAGCCGTCGCTGCCGCCACTCGTTCAGCGCGTTCCCCGTCGAACCTGATACCTAAGTCGGCGTAAATTTCCTGAGCCCACACACCCCAGCCAGGTCCCACAACGGCACCCAACGCGAGATCGGCGAGCCCTTCGGCCATCAAGCACTGAGGCGTATTGACAAGAAAAATCGTGTGCTCGGCCTCGCCCGGTGCAACGAGAGACAAATCCTTGTGACAATGCTCAGTGTGGTGTCCGGGATACGCTTCGTGCGCAATAAGGTGCGGCAACGATGACGTGTGCTGACGGAGGTCAGCGTTAATGGCAACTGTGGATTTGAAGTCGCCAAGGTAGTAGTTAAAACCCGACCATGGCTTGTCGGTGACAACTTCGAAGCTCACCTGTTCCTGCACGGGCAGCCCGAATTGATTCCGCACCCGTTCGCGCAGAGCACCGGCAAACGCGTCGACACAATCGTTGAGGCGTTCTGGCGGAAGTTCCTCCCCCATTCGGTGACTACGCATCCGGTCGCCCAGATCTCCGGACCCAGGCATCAAAGCACTGATGTCGCGGTGAGCCTGTCGATAGGTCTCCTCATCCGCCAACTCGATGCGCACATCAAAATACGCATCCACCTCGTCAATAAATCCGACGTCTTCACCAGCGAACTTACGCGCGGAACACTCAAGCGCACGAACATGAGACGCGATGAACTCCTGCCGACGCGGCGCGAGACCACTACTAGGCAACGCCGCCAAGATTCGACGAGCCTCAACTGCCAAATCCTGAGGTACCGGAGTCGGCGCGTTTTCGACACTTCGACGCAACGCTGGATCGCCCGTATACGCATCAACGAAACCGTCTTCAAGCCGATCGAAACGCAACCCTAGAAGGAGGTAATCGCGCACAATCGGGGACATATCAACCGGGGGCACATCAGCAGTCGACACAGTCATAAAGATCAACTGTAGCTGCAGTTGCGTGGGAGTGACCTTTAGTGATGACGTCATGCAGCCTCGCCGTGCGGGCAGGCGTCCCGCCGTCGCGGTGGGACGCGGAGTTCGTTGATCATATCCACGCGCTATCTACACCCGTTAGATCTGGTTCGCCTATCAAAACCCGATTGACCATCGCAGCAGCCGAGAACGCACGTTACGAATTTGCCCGCCACCACCAACAGGCGTTCGGGGCACACGCGGTTCTCGCGACGCACCTACAGCCCTAACACCCCGTCGGTAATTAACGGAGCCGCTGACTACTGGAAATGATCTTCTGCAAGTGGTGGAATTGAAATAGGTCACTTTTCGTGACCGCACATAAATCAAGGAGATCCGCCATGTTCGATGCAGATCTGTTCTTACAGGTGGCGTTAACCCTGTGGAAATTCTTCCTCGACGTCCAGGCCGGCGGAGGTTTCGGCTTCGGCTTCAGCTGATAAGTCCACACATCCGAAATGCCGCTGAACCACCGCTGGTCAGCAGTATTGACATAAACAAACTCCGTGCATGACGCGCACTGGCCCACACATTCTGGGTGGCATGGTTCCTGTCAATACTGGCATGCGCTATTCCGCGCGGCGCAGTTCACGCGGACCGCCACCCACGGCGTCGACGACTAACTGCACTAAAGCACCGACTGGTCGCACACGGAGTATCCAACCGAGTACTGCCCAACCGAGGTTGAGGTGGTTGCACACATCGGCGAACGCTCGGACGCCAGAAGAGTGCCTGTTCTGCGTTTCGTATCGCATTCGAATGAGTAACTCTCGGTGATCTTCGGCCGCAGTAACAGCGAGGTTGACTGGCGATCGTTGGTTCACCCATTCACTGAGCTCCGAACAGGGGTGGCATTGGCGCGCAATGAAAACCGTTCCGACTGGAAGCGCGGGCGAAGGTCGCCACCGCGGCAGCCAGTCACGAACGGTGTTCCGATACTCGTCCCACACCGTCCCGAACCTTTTGCGCAGGTCAGCATGCTCATCTATCCGGGCTATTGACCAGCTGAACGCTATCACCCCGATTGCCACGGCGATCAGTATCGGTTCGCGCAGAATTGCCGCCATCAGCAAGAGGATAAGCACCGTGCTGAGTTGCATGGGGTTGGCGACATAAGCGTAGGGCCCGTGTGTGACGAGTCGCTGCGGCGGGTCCCACGGAAACGGAGTGCCACCAGCTCGAGCGAACTCGGCAACCGCACGCAGACCGGCGATCCCAACGATGACTAGCACCTGAACAAGGATCATGTCGCCCGGGCCGCCCACACGAGACAGCGCTTCGGACCAGCTTCGGTCCGTGAGCGCGAAAGCCACCGACGGCAGAATGACGATCAAAAGGGTGGTGAACACAACGGCCTGGAGGGCGACCCGAACAGTCAGCAGTTTTCTTGTGTAGGTGAGGTACCCGAGCAGCAGACCGGGACCAAGACATAGCGCGCAGGCTGCAACTTCGCCGTAGAGCCAGTCCTTTGACAACACGACGAGAGGGCTGAGATAAGGCATCGCGAGAAGGTCTGCAACGACAAGCACCACCGCGGTCGCAAACAGTGGCACCCATCTGGCCAACAGGACAGGCACCGCACCCCAGAGGACAGCCCATCCAAGCACGACATCAACTGGCACACCCGACCACATTGCACCCGTTGTACCGAATGTCCACCAGCCAACTGCAACGGCGACGGCGTTCACCAGGATCAGGCCGACAGCATTCCATAGTGTTGCCAAAGCGGCCGCCGCCTTGACCCGCGCTGTCGGACCTGTCAGCAGCAGCGCCCCCGCAAGCAATACCGGCGCCAGCACTGTTGCCGACCGCAAAAGCGAAATGTCGAAATCTGGGGTCATAAGTCCAGAGCAGAGATCAGGTACTCGGCGCTCTTGCTGGTGAAGTACCGCTGCAGCGGACCGAAATACCAGCTCGGTGCGAGTTCACGGTTGTAGGTGATCTCCCATGTGATTTCCGTGTGGTCCTTATCGATCGGTTGCCAACGAACTTCCGAGCTTTCCCACGCCAGCCATGATGCGATCGGGGTCGTGTCACTGACTGTCCGAAACGTAACTGACTCATCTGTGCGGTCCTCGATGGCGAACGTGACTTCCGAATCCCCGTGCCCCCAGTGGTGTTGCTTCATTAGTGCGGGGCGGGGATTGGCACCGGCGAAGGTGACAACCCGCCTGTCTCCAAGTTGAACACCATCAACCGATTCAGCAATTGGCTCAGGAAAACCTACCCGAAGCACTGCGGGTCGGTGTGTTCCAGCGAAGTCGAGCGGACGGTCGATCGCGGCGGCGACGTCCGCCGCTGAAGCAGTCACCACTGAAGTCGCGGTGACTGTCGACTTTGATGGCGGCGTGAAGACTGGCGCAGTGCCTTCCATGGCGAGGATCCCAATCAGCACTGCTGGGACAACCACAACGTGTGCGCGTCCGTTTCTTTTGCGCGCGTAGTCGATGGGCACCGCGATAGCCACGACGGTGGCGTAAACGATTGGTGCCGCGAAAAGAATGCACACTAACCCTTCGCCTGCCAGGATCATCGACAGCAGCAGAAAGATCGTGGTGCCTTTGAGGACGACGCCGTAAGTGCTTCGCGCAGGCGCCGACAGTGCAAGCATAATCGCGAGGATCGCAGGGATTCCGATATAAAACGCTGCCGTCTGCCCCAGCCCTGCATCGCTGACAAGCTTGAGCAGGGTCACCGTGATGGTGAAGATGAGTATGAGAGAAACGAGCGTCCACTGCGAACGCCCCGGACGGGGCCGGGGCGTCTCAGGACTTCTTGGTTCTGTATCCGTCACTGTCGTAGTTGATCACAACTCGACATGTACGCGTGAGGTTTTATCGCTGCCAGGGAGTGGAATCACCGCTCATACACGCCGACGATGCGGTTCTGCTCGATGATCGCGTCCGCGTACCCTTCGAGGAACTCTTGCCGGGCTGGTGTCCCTCTTACCGGGCGGCTGAGCGCGTACACCCAGAAGTAGTAGTAATGGCGACCGTGGCCTACAGGTGGCCGAGGACCCCCATAACCTTCCTTGCGGAAGTCGTTGAGTCCTGACCGGAACGTCGACTGAGGTCCAATCTCTGTGGTGTCAGTCGGCACTCCGTACAACGCCCAGTGCGTAAACCCGTGCGGTAGTGGGGCATCCGGATCATGGCAGATCACCGCAAGCTCGACGGCATCCTCTGGAACTCCGCTGATCCGCATTCGGGGTGGAATGTTGCCACCTTCGAGTGCGTGACGGTCGCTGAGCCATCCGTCCGCACCGATATCTGGGCTGGTGATCGTCAAATCTTTGATCTGCATTGTCACACCTCCTGCACCCATTCCATCACATCCCACCCCGCCCGCAGCTATATCAGTTTGTGTAAGGCCAGCCCGTCAGCCTCGATGAACTGCATTTACAAGATTCCTCCACCGCAGCACCGAGAATGTTCCGAACCCTGAAAACCCCCACGCGCCGTAGGGCTAGTATCAGCTCAACGACCGCACCGTTCTACTGCAAGGTAGGATCTCACGATCGGCAACACATTCCGATTGTGCGGCACCGGGATTGCACGAATGGACGTACGCAGTTGAGGAGGGCGACGATCAAGTCGAACATCGGTGCACGGGGTTACTGCACCATCGCAACGAACATGGATCGTCGGCAGTGAGCGAACCAAGCCCTTATGTGGCGTTTAACCGCGAGCAGTGGCGTGCGCTGCGAAAATCTCAACCGATGGTGCTCACCGAGGAAGAGCTGCGGGGCCTACGCGGACTTGGCGAGCAAATAGACCTTGCCGAGGTGGAGGAAGTCTACTTGCCTCTCTCGCGGTTGATTCATCTCCAAGTCACAGCCCGCCAACGCTTATTCGCTGCGACCGCAACATTCCTGGGCGAAGCCCACCCCGACCAGCAGGTGCCCTTCGTCATCGGTGTCGCCGGTAGCGTCGCAGTCGGCAAATCCACCACAGCCCGCGTGCTTCAGGCGCTCCTGGCGCGGTGGGAAACGCACCCACGGGTCGACCTCGTGACAACTGACGGATTCCTGTACCCCACCAAGGAGCTGCAGCGGCGCAATATGATGCACCGCAAAGGTTTTCCCGATAGCTATGACCGGCGGGCCCTTCTTCGCTTCGTCACCGAGGTGAAGTCCGGAGCGGCAGAAGTGGCAGCCCCGGTGTACTCGCACCACGCTTACGACATCATCGCCGGGGCGCGCCATGTGGTCCGCCAACCCGACATCTTGATCATCGAGGGGTTGAACGTCCTCCAGACCGGACCAACGCTAATGGTGTCGGATCTGTTCGACTTCTCCATCTATGTCGATGCCAAGATCGAGGATATCGAGAATTGGTACATCCAACGGTTCCTCACTTTGCGCAAGACGGCCTTCGCGGATCCTCGCTCGCACTTCCACCACTACTCGACGTTGAATGACACAGAGGCGCGCGCCAAGGCGGAGGAAATCTGGTCGACCATCAACCACCCGAACCTGGTTGACAATATTCTTCCTACGCGGCCGCGAGCCACTCTTGTTTTGCGCAAGGACAACACCCACCGCATTAATCGTTTGCGGCTGCGCAAGCTCTAATTCGGGGCAAACTCGAGCGGGCTACTTACCGAACCTGCGATGCCTGGCGCCGTAGTCTCGTAGCGCTCGGAGAAAGTCGACGCGTCGAAACTCGGGCCAGTAGGCCTCTGTGAACCAGATTTCTGAGTAGGCGCTTTGCCAGAGTAAGAACCCGGAAAGGCGTTGCTCCCCCGACGTGCGAATAACTAGGTCTGGGTCTGGTTGTCCCGAGGTGTAGAGGTGGTCCGCGATTCCCTCTACGGTGACGGAGTTGACGAGTTCCTCACCGGTTTTTCCTTCAGCGATCTTGCGTGCCAGCAGTGCACGAACGGCGTCGGAGATTTCTTGTCTCCCACCGTAGCCAACTGCGACATTGACGTGTGTGCCAGTGCGTTCCCGCGTGCGCGCTGCCGCGTCGAGGAGACGGGTGGCTGCTGCGTCAGGTAGTAGCTCCATCGCACCGACGATGCGAACGCGCCAGTTCTTATCGGGGCCGGAGATTTCTTCGACGACGTCGGTGATGATTTCCAGGAGGGCTGCTAGTTCCTCGGGATCACGGTGGAGATTCTCCGTCGAGAGAAGGTAGATCGTCGTTAGTCCGACGCCTGCTTCTTCGCACCATTCCAGCATTTCAGCGATCTTGCGTGCGCCCATGCGATAGCCGTGGCTAACGTCGGTGAACCCGGCAGCTCGTGCCCACCGCCTGTTGCCGTCGCAGAGGACAGCAATGTGCTTGGGCCTTTGCATTGTGTCGAGGCGACGGAGGAGTCGTCGCTCGTACACTCGGTAGACCGTTGCGGACGGCAGTTTCACGGAAGCATCACCACGGTTTAGCAGCCTACGCCGCTTGATCGTTTCCGGGATGCGACTCTGTGGAGGACAATCATATTTCAGGGTGTTAACCGAGCCACACTATAAGTTACTGGCGCGTAACCTACGGTACCGTAGGTAAGGGTTGAAGCCCCAAAACTGAAAGCGAGGTGCCACTTGTCCGCCATTGTAGAGGCCCTATCCCCGGTCAAACCCCGCATGCGTGGATGGATTCACCTCTACGCATTTGCAGTATCAATCATCGCCGGCGTCGTCCTCATCTCCGTGGTAGCCGCCGTAGCCGAACCCCGCGCAACCGTGGCGGTCGCCATATACAGCGTGACAATATGGGGGATTTTCGGCGTCAGCGCCCTCTATCACCGCGTCACATGGAAGTCGCCATCCAAACGAATCTGGATGAAGCGCGCCGACCACTCCATGATCTTCCTGTTTATCGCAGGTAGCTACACGCCGTTCGGCATGCTTGCACTGTCGCCTGAAACTGGCCGAATTGTGCTCTCGATCGTCTGGGGCGGAGCGCTTGCTGGCGTCGCGCTGAAGATGCTGTGGCCGACGTCACCGTCATGGTTCGCAGTACCCCTGTACATCATGCTCGGCTGGGTTGTCGCGTTCGTCATCCCCGACCTGGTGGCAAACGCGGGCGTGACCTCGCTCGTACTCCTTGCCGTCGGCGGTGTCCTCTACAGCGTTGGAGCGGTTCTCTACGCCACAAAATGGCCGAACCCGTGGCCCACAACTTTTGGCCATCATGAATTTTTCCACGCCGCGACAGTGATTGCCGCGATCTGTCACTACGTAGCCGTCTGGCTGATTGCCCTCAACTAACGCACCAGGGCTTCAACAGAGCGAATGACACCACCCATTGCCTCGTCGAGAAGATCGGCGAGGCAATGGGTGTATCCGGACTCAGCCCAGTAGTACAGCGTCGATGTGAGCCCTCCGACCAAAGTTGACGCGACCATATAGTGCACCAGCCCGGCATGTTGCGTAGAAGTCGTCGAAATACGCGGGGCGAGCATCCCGCGAAGTGCGCCCTCAAACTCGCTTTGGTCGCGCAGCATTGCCGAGAAGACATCGGGTTCCGTCAAGATATAGCCCATTCTCCTGCGCACATCCGCTTCATCTTTCGCGGACCATGCACGCGTGATGTGGACAATTCCCTGGCGCATTGCCGAGAGGATGTCAGCCAGATCGCCGTCAGCGTCGGCGAGCAACCCGAATAGTTGCGGGTCGTATTCGTCATGAAGGACAAGGCGCTCTTTGGTGCCGAAGTAGCGATAAACCGAACTTGGCGACACGCCTGCCGCTTCCGCGATCTGATCGACCGTGACGGCGGTGTATCCGTTCGCATCAAACAGGTCGAGGGCGACGGCCTGGATTGTGCGCATCGTTGCGGCCTTTTTTCGCTCCCGCAGTGAGGGTTTTACTTGCGGCTGATCGTCCATCACTGCTCCATCTTACAAATTTCTGAAAGTCACTTGCAGTTTCACTTTACACGCGAGTATCGTCGAAGTGACAGCAACTGTCATTTGATAGCTACTTTCAGGAGTTGGCATGGAGCCGATCATTCAGGTCGAACGACTCACCAAAAAATTTGGGACCTTCCACGCGCTCGACGGCCTCAACCTCACCGTGGACCCAGGATCAATCCACGGCTTCCTCGGCCCCAACGGATCAGGAAAAACCACCACAATCCGCGTGCTCCTCGGACTCATCCGACCCACCAGCGGCACGGTGCGGGTATTCGGTGCCGACCCAGCGACGCAATCAATGACCATCCACAAACGCACCGCCTACGTCCCAGGCGACGTCGCACTCTGGCCCACACTCACAGGCGGAGAAACACTCGACATACTCGCCCGCACCCACGGCACCATCAACAACCCACTGCGCAACGAACTCATCGAGGCGTTCCAACTCGACCCGCGCAAGAAAGTCAGCTCCTACTCCAAAGGCAACCGCCAAAAAGTCGCCCTCATCGCTGCCCTCGCCACCAAGCCCGAACTGCTCATCCTTGACGAACCCACCACCGGACTCGACCCCCTCATGTACGCAGAATTTGCACACCGCGTCACCCAAGCCGCGAGTGCGGGCACCACAGTTCTACTGTCGTCTCACATCCTCAGCGAAGTCGAACACCTCTGCGACACCACCACCATCATCCGCGACGGCCGAACCGTCCAATCCGGCCCGCTCAACGAACTCCGCGCACTCGCGCACAACCGCGTCACCGCCCGAACCAGCGCACAACCCACCAATCTCGAAACGCTAAACGGCCTCACCAACATCACCATCACCCACAACGACACCACCTACACCACTACGTTCGACGCTGAAACCGACGCCCTCCCCACCGCCATCAGCTACCTGTCGTCCGCCACACTCGTCGACCTCACCTGCGCACCACCCACCCTCGAAGACCTCTTCCTCCGCTACTACAAAGACACCACCAGCGACGGAGGCGCACGATGACCGGAACCGCCACACTCCTACGCATCCTCCTCCGACTCAACAGGACCGCCCTGGTCCTCTGGGCCCTCATCCTGCCGACGTTGCTGTACCTCTCCGGCCTGTCCATCGCGGCCCTCTACCCCACTGCCCAAGACCGCCAGGCCTACGCCCAAATGGCGGAACTCATCACGGTGGAGACCGCATTCACCGGCCCCCGCAACGCGCTCCACACCCTCGGCGGAATCACCGTCTACGAATCCGGCTGGTTCCTTGCCCTCGGTGCCGCCATCGCCAGCATCCTCATCGCCACCCGCACCACTCGCGGACACGAGCAAACCGGCGTATGGGAACTCGTCAGGTCAGGCCAGATAGACAAGCACGCACCCCTCGCCGCTACCGTCATCCTTCTCGGCCTACTCCACAGCACCATCGGAGCTCTCAGCGTGGGCGCACTCGTGGCCGCAGGAACAGACGTACCCGGCGCTCTCACCTTCGGGTTCGCACTCGTGTGCATCGGACTATTCTTCGCCGCAGTGGCATTGGTGTCCGCGCAGATCACCTCCCACACCCGAGGCGCACTCGCCATATCCTTCACCGTCCTCGGAATAGCTTTCACACTCCGAGCGATCGGCGACACCGGACCTACCAGCCTCAACCTGCTCTCGCCACTAGGAATCGCCCAAGCCAGCAGCCCATTCGGCACCAACAATCCCCTACCACTGATCGCGCTTATCGCTTTAGCCACTGTCATCGCAATCGGCGCAGGATGGCTCAACGCCCATCGAGACCTCGGCGAAGGCATCATCACCGAACGCCCCGGACGACCAACTGCCAACGCTTTCCTCCTCGCTCCACTCGGCCTGCACATTCGTCTCGCTCGCGGCCGCATCCTCGCGTGGACCATTGGCACCGTCGCTCTCATGGCTGCTTTCGGCTCGATGACCACCAATGTCGACGAGATCGTGGCTAGCTCCGAGGCAACGGCCGACATTGTGCGCGCATTCGGCGAGGAGTCCTTCACCGCCGCGTTCTTCGTATTTGCGCTGCTTATCCTCGCGGCCTTCGCCGCCGCATGCGGAATCTCACTCGCACTACGGGTGAAAATCGATGAGGAAGAGGGTCGACTCGGGGCTCTTGCCGTTGCCCCTCGGCGCCGCAGCTACATCCTCGCCGGATACGTAGCCACCACCATCGGCGGCACGCTCATTGTTGTCATGACAGGTGGCGCAGCACTCGCCATTGGCTACGGCGCGGCTGGAGATGACTGGTCCTTGACTGGCGATATTCTGCGCGCAGCGCTGTCCCAATGGGGCGCAGTCGCGCTAATACTCGCGGTGGCTGTGCTTGTTGCGGCGGCAAGACCGTCCTGGTCACCGCTGGTGTGGTTCGGCTACACCCTCGCAGTGGTCATCGCCTTGTTCGGGCCCATTTTTGACCCGCCACAATGGTTGCTCGACACCTCACCGCTGCTGCACACCGCGGTGTTCCCAGCCAATGCCGCCGGGGTGCTCTTTGGTATCGCGGCGGTGGGCGTCATCGCAGCAGGGTTTGGCGCGTTCGCCCGCCGCGACCTCGGGTAGTTGCGCGGAAACTTGTGGTGATGTGACTACATCTGAGGTACCAAACTCACCACAAGTTTCCGGCCGCGGGACCAAACGGCCCCCGCGTGCGTCTACCACTGTGTGAACCCAGCCCCCATCAACCACCTGCTCGCCAACCAAGACGGAGTGATCACCCGCGCCCAAGCTCTCGCGGCCGCGCTCACACCCCGCCAAATACACCACCGCATCGCCACGAAACAGTGGTGCGCTCTCCACCGAGGCGTGTACCTCGAAGCCAACCGCAGCCACGCTCCCGCTGCGAGACTGCGCGCGGTCGTGTTCGCCGCCGGACGAGGTGCACATGCACACGGACCCTCCGCCGCCTGGTGGTTAGGGCTCCTCCCACATCCCCCACGAACGCACTACATCACCGTGCCTACACCACGAAAAGCCACCATCCGCGGGTGCAAGGTCCGTCGCCGCACCATCGCGACACCAGACACCACCACTACGCGAGGACTCACAATCACCGCCCTACCACTAACGATCCTCGACACCGCAGTGACCATCCCTGACGGCACCGCATTCTTGGACCGGGCCCTGCAACGGTGGACCACATTGGCGGACCTCACCGCCACCCACCAGCGCAACAAGGGCCGCCACGGGGCGCGAAAGGCCACCACGATGCTGCGCAACGCACGCACCGGAGGTGAGTCCGAGGCGGAAAGACTACTCATCCACCACTTGCGCAAGCACAAAATCCACGGCTGGCGGACTCAAGTGCAGGTGCGGGGATACTTTCTTGACATCGCATTTGAGAAACACAAGCTCGCTATCGAGGTGGACGGATGGGCCTGGCACCGAGATGTTCAGCGATTCACCTCGGACATGACTCGGCAGAATGTGCTGATCAACGAGGGGTGGCGGGTGTTGCGATTCTCGTGGCATCACGTGAATGCCAATCCCGATGCGGTGGTGCGCGAGATTCGCGAGGCACTGTCCCGGGGGTAACTTGTGGTGGTTTTGCCACACCACATGTGGGAAGTTCACCACAAGTTACCGCTGCCGATGTGACGAAAAGTCGACACTGCGTTATCGTCGTTGTCATGACTTCTAGGTCGTATTGGCGCTTTACACCGGCTCCGGGTGGAGCTGGTGGTCCTGTGCGCTGACCATCACCGTTCATCCGGAGCCCAAAGCTAGCGATTTTGCCTGCTCGCTTCCGTCCGTCTGCTGGCGGGCACCGGGATGAACTGTCCATGTGTGGCCGCCGAACTTAAGTAAGGAAGGCCCACAGTGTCACTTTTCGTAGGGGACGACACTCCCCCCACTCGAACTCAGACCAGCGACATTCATGTTCGCTCGATCTCACCTTTGCCGAACCCTTGCACGATCATCAAGGAGATGCCCCTCGGCGATGACCGCGCTCAACTGGTCAGCCGCTCACGCGACGAAGTACGGGCAGTGCTCAACGGTGACGACGACCGGCTGGTTGTCGTCGTCGGGCCTTGCTCGGTTCACGACACTGAAGCGGCCCTCGATTACGCTTCCCGCCTTGCCGTTGAAGCTGAGAAGCATCGTGATGATCTCCTCGTCGTCATGCGCATGTACTTTGAAAAGCCGCGCACAACCGTCGGGTGGAAGGGCTTAATCAACGACCCGGGTATGGATGAAACATATGACATACCCCGTGGTCTTCGGCTGGCCCGCTCGGTGCTGCTCGGTGTGCTCGATGCAGGTCTGCCCGTGGGATGCGAGTTCCTCGAACCCACTAGCCCGCAGTACATTGCTGACACGGTGACGTGGGGCGCTATTGGCGCTCGCACGACGGAGAGCCAGGTTCATCGCCAACTCGCATCAGGACTGTCGATGCCGATTGGTTTCAAGAACGCGACCGACGGCAATGTGCAAGTAGCGATCGATGGGTGCCGCGCTGCACGGTCGGCACAGGTGTTCTTTGGCTCAGACCCCGACGGGCACGCAGCGTTGGTGTCAACCACTGGCAATCCGGATACTCACGTGATCTTGCGCGGCGGTCGTAAGGGCCCCAACTACGCGGCCGACAATATTGCGGACGCGGTCAAGCTGTTGGCAAAGGCTGGCTTGCCGCAGTCGCTGATGGTCGATGCGAGCCATGCTAACTCGGGGAAAAGCCACATCCGGCAGGCTGAAGTAGCTACGGAGGTCGCGGCGATGGTTGCCGACGGAAACGCCGGCATTTCAGGGGTAATGCTGGAGAGCTTCCTTGTCGCCGGACGTCAGGAGCCGGGACCTGGCGAACTTGTGTACGGCCAGTCGGTGACGGACGCCTGCATGGATTTCGCCACCACCGCCACCGTGCTCGACACCTTGGCGAGCGCTGTCAGGTCACGTCGACAGCGCTTGGCGTAACCCTTCCTGGGTGGTCCTCGGGGTATCGCAGACGAACCCGCGGCACACATACGCTGTTGCGTGACCATCAACCGGTGGGCGGTCATGCAACAGCGGTGTGCTGTCGACTTCTGCGGCAACCACGATGGCACCTCCTGGCGCGCTACGTCGTGCGTCGCTAACAAGAGCGTCACCAGGCGAATCATCGGTTGCACTGACGACAACTTGAAGTGGGCCGTGCTGTGCGGCTTCCGCGACAGCAAACCAGTGCCCCGCAGAGCGTGGCGCTTGTTGAAGAGCAACCACTGCGCGAGCGAGGCTGCGCGATGCAGCTGCCGCGTACTGGTCAGTCTTGGCGGGATCCGTGACGACCGACAGGGCGAGTAGCGCCTCGGTCAGCGTGGATGCGCCCGATGGTGTGGCTCCGTCGAGTGGGTCGCGGGGCCTGGTGATGAGGGCGTCGGCGTCATCGGCGCTGTCGAACCAGGAACCTTCTGCATTCGGATCACTAAAATGTACTAGCGCTGTGTCAATGAGGTTCTCGGCTTCGCGCCGCCACGTGTCGTTGCCGGTGGCTTGGAACAGCGCGAGCAACCCCACTGCGAGCGCGGCGTAATCTTCGAGCACACCGGCTGCAGCACCGACAGTGCCGTCGAGCGATGAGCGCCGCAAACGCCCCGCGATAAGGTGTTGGTCCAGCAAATACTTGGCGGTGGTTTCTGCTGCCGCAATCCAGGTGGGCTTGTTGAAGGCTAGCCCCGATTCGACGAGAGCGGTGATGGCGAGGCCATTCCACGCCGTGACAACCTTGTCGTCACGTTCCGGTTGGGGCCGAGTGTTGCGGTGGGATAGCAGAGTGTTGCGGACGCGATCAAAGCGCTCGAAGTCGTCTGGGTCTTCGGGCAACTGCAAGACGCTGGTACGACCTTCGAATGTGCCTGTGGTTCCGACGTCAAAGAGGCTGGCCGCCCACATTCCGTCTTCCAACCCGAGTGTGTCAATCAGTTCTTGCGAGGTCCACACATAGGTGAGTCCTTCGACTCCCTCTGTATCGGCATCAAACGCGGATGCGAATCCACCGTGCTCCGTCCGGAGATCGTGCAGGAGAAATTCTGCCGTCTCGGTGGCGATGCGGGTAGCGAGCGGTGACGAAGTAACCCTGGCGAGGTGCGCGTAAGCCCGCAATAGCAAGGCGTTGTCGTAGAGCATCTTTTCGAAATGCGGCACGACCCATTCGGCGTCAACAGAGTAGCGGGAGAATCCACCAGCTAATTGGTCGTAGATTCCTCCCCGCGCCATTGCCTCGGCGGTACGCTCCACTGTTTCGAGATAGTTCCCGGTGCGCTCGTAATGGCGCAACAACGCTTCCATGATTGCTGCCGGTGGGAACTTCGGTGCCGCACCAAACCCACCAAAGGCGATGTCTTCGTCCGCGATGACGCGGGAAGCCGCAGCATTGAGGAGTTCTGGTGACAGGGAACGCTCGGTCTCTGGAAGTGCCTGTGTGTTTCGTTGTAAGGCTTCAGTGACTGCGCTTGCTGCGTGGTGTACTTCGTCGCGCCTGTTGGCCCAGGTGTCATTGATGGCGCCCAAAAGTTGAGTGAAGGTAGGCATGCCGCCGCGGGGCTGCGAAGGGTAATACGTTCCGCAGTAAAACGGTTCACCACTGGGTGTGAGGAAGCACGTCATTGGCCAACCGCCCTGGCCCGTCATGGCCTGCGTGGCGTTCATATATACGGCATCAATGTCTGGACGTTCTTCACGGTCGACCTTGATGCAGACAAAGTGTTCGTTCATGATGTCGGCGGTGGCAGCATCCTCGAATGATTCGTGGGCCATGACGTGGCACCAGTGACACGATGCGTACCCCACCGACAGCAGGATCGGTACATCGCGGCTCTTAGCCCAATCAAGCGCCTCCGCGCCCCATTCTTGCCAGTGCACCGGATTGTCGGCGTGCTGACGGAGATAGGGGCTCGATGCGTCACCAAGCACATTGCGATGCATCGACGAGTCGGACGTCACTGGCTTTGTTCCGAATCCACGCCGTCTTCAAGCGGAACCGCACCCTTGTCGGTGCCTTCGTCGATAGCCTGATCAGGTTCTGGATGTTCGCGCTCGAAATTCTCAGGCAAGTTGTTGAGATGCTTGTTCATGGAACGAATGAGGAAAAACAACCCAATCGCCAGGGCCAAAATGATGACCGCCGCAACCGGGGACGCTTTGCCGAACTCCGGACCGGTGGGAGTGACTCCGGCCTGGGCTAGCACATCGATACCACCGGCAACTGTTTGCGAACTCAATGACAACAGGTCGGACGCGTAGGTGGCCACTAGTGGTTGCGCTCCTTCGGGTGCGGCTTCGTTTCAGGTGTTAGACCTGCGAAAAGGTCAGTCTCAGGGATCGCGGTCTTCACTCGTGTGTGCGCGAGTTCAAACTCTTCCGTTGGCCACAATCTCTGCTGCATCTCGAGCGGCACAACGAAGAACGGTCCATTCGGGTCAACCTGTGTGGCATGTGCGCGCAACGCTTCATCCCGCACTGGGAAGAATTCGCCGCACGTGATCTGGGTCGTTACCCGCCCCATAATATCGCCTTGCCGTGGCTTCCAGTTCTGCAGCCATGTGGTGTAGGGACTCTCAAGCCCCCGCGCGAGGAAGTCGTCGTGGAACGACTGCATGCGGTCCCGGAGGAATCCATGTACGTAGTAAATTTTTGACGGTTCCCACGGTTCCCCAGCGTCAGGGTATTTCGTCTCATCGCCCGCAGTCTTGAACGCAGCCATCGACACTTGGTGACACATGATGTGGTCCGGGTGCGGATAGCCGCCATTCTCGTCGTAGGTAATCATGACGTGAGGACGGAAGTCTCGAACGACCTTCACCAGGGCTTCAGTGGCGACGTCAAGAGGAACCCGGGCAAACGCATCGTCGGGAAGCGGCGGCAGTGGGTCCCCTTCGGGCAGTCCCGAGTCCATAAACCCGAGCCATCGATGCTGGACACCTAGGATCGCAGCAGCACGGGCCATTTCTTCCCGGCGCACCTCGGCGATGCGATCGTGAACGCCCGCGGTGTCTAGCGACGGGTTCAAGATGTCGCCCCGCTCACCACCTGTGAGGGTCACAACCATGACTTCGTGGCCCTCTTTTGCATAGCGCGCCATCGTTCCCGCGCCTTTGCTGGCCTCATCATCAGGATGGGCGTGCACCGCCATGAGCCGAAATCCGCTCATGATTCCTCCTCTGCTTGCCCAGCAACCAGCATCGCACGCGCGTTGCACTGTCGTTTTACCACGATCCCCCACTCATTAGGTGACCGCAACTTTCGCATTCATTATTGCGGTCCCCATTATTCCCGCCACGATTGCCTTACTCACAAGGCGCCCTGCACAGAAACAGCTATAGACCAAGATACGTGCCCACACCAACATCGCGAACACCGACAACAGCAGACTATTGTGTGGCAAGACATCCACTATGCCCGCTGGCCTGGTGGCTGGCACTTCTGCGGCGACACCAAAGGAATAACGCATGACTTCCGGGAACTATTCAGCAGCCTCGCGTTACCCGACCCGAAACACGAAACCCAAACCGCGCTGGCTCATCATTGTGGTCGCCGGGGTCTTTGCTGGCGTAGTCGCGACAATCACATTTGTCGGGTATCGGCCTGTTACGTCAACGCCGATCACGGCCGAAAGCCTTGCATACGAGGTCATTGACGATCAGACAATCAACATTCGCTTCAAAGTTGTTCGCGACGATCCCAGTGATGATGTTGTGTGTGTTGTGCGGGCCCGTTCTCGGGATGGGTCTGAAACAGGACGCCGCGAAATATATCTGCCACCGTCGGAGTCGGCCGCTGTGGAACTGACGACGCACATTACGACGTCGCAGGCCCCGGGGATGGCTGAAGTGTATGGCTGCAGCGCGAATGTTCCCGACTATTTGTTGCCGTGACACGATGATCACTTGGGGAGGCTGTCAGACTCGCCCATTCTTGGCGGAATCGCTGCTCTAGCTACGGTTTACCGTTCATTGTCCCGCTGTACACCCGTTCGACGTGTATCCTTGATGCACACGGCCCTGCACGGGCCGTGTACGCGCATGTGGGGGCTTGAACCCACAAGGCATGGCGGGTAGCCGACAAGGACGCTACGCCGCCCGGCTTAGGCTGCGTGCATTGCGCACCAGCCGCAGTACAAAGGAGTGACCGACCATGACCGACACGAAGGTGACCTGGCTGACCCAGGAGTCGTACGACAGGCTCGATCGTGAACTCCAGACGCTCATCGCCAACCGGCCTGTCATCGCTGCGGAAATCAATGCTCGCCGTGAAGAAGGCGACTTGCGCGAAAACGGCGGGTACCACGCCGCGCGTGACGAGCAGGGGCAGCAGGAGGCACGGATCCGGCAGCTTCAGGAGCTATTGAATAACGCCAAGGTTGGTGAGGCGCCTACAGAGTCCGGTGTCGCACTTCCCGGCTCGGTTGTCACGGTCTACTACGACGGCGACGAATCCGATTCCGAGACCTTTCTTATCGCTACCCGCGAGGAAAGCACCGCCAACGAGAAGCTCGAAACGTATTCTCCAAGTTCTCCACTCGGCGCGGCACTGATTGACGCCACTGTTGGGGAAACGCGGGAGTACAAGCTTCCCAACGGCGGCACCATGACGGTGACCCTCGTCAAAGCGGAGCCTTATCACGCTTAGTGATTTCACTGAACTGATGTGAGGCCCCCAGCAAAAAGGTTGGGGGCCTTCGCAATTCTGTACACAGCAATTCCGTACTCATTGGCGTGATCGCTTTTAGCTTGCTGTTCTACTTCCCCACTCGCCGCTCGGTGCTTTACCAATCATTGATGGTCTCCACTGCGCGGAACCACAGCGGCGAGTGAATGGAAGATTCCTAGTTAGCTGATCATTGCTCGTAGCTGGGGCTCGTCAAGAATTGTGATGTGCCGTCCGGCGGCGATATGCTCGCGCACCTTGCGCTCTTTACTCGTTTCGATGGGTGTGCCACTGTTGTCCACCCATGTTCCTTTTACTAAGACCGTGGTCCGGCGAGTGACATTAAGTTCGGGTTTTCCGCCGAATCGCGCAACCACGTCCCATAGTTCTTCGCGGGTGAAGTGACTGAACTCGCCTGTTACCACCACTGTTTGCCCGAATAAGGGGTGCCCGGCATCTGCCTCGGAGTTTGGTTGAGGCATGTCGCTGGCTTTGCGGCTTGGTTGATGCCCTTGCCACGTCATTGTTGGTTTAGTCGATGCGCAAAGCGCGAGACCGTGTGGCGACAGTGATCCGAGCACTGTGTCGGTGGCTTTGGCGTAGTCCAGGAGCGTGCGCGAATTGCGCGCCCGCGCTAGTTGCGTCGCGATTCCGGCGGCAGCAAAAGCGTCTGCGGCAGCGTCATGGTGGTTGTCGAGGGTGACGCCAACGTGCTGTGAAATCGTGGGCAGCTTGTAATTCGGCAAACCCGGGATATCGATACGTGCCCAAACTAGGGTGCAGCCGAATTCGATATCTGGAACACGAATTCGGGAGGCCTGGCATGCGTCCCTCAACGCCGTCATATCGAACTTCGCGTTGTGGCACACCACGGGGAGGTCACCTGCAATGGCACGAAATTCTTCGAAGCGATCCCCGAACGCTGGTTCCCGAGCGACATCGTTTGGGCTGATGCCGTGGATGGCGATGTGCGCGGGATCAAACTGCTCCAGTCCTGGCGGTGGTGTGCACAGCAGGCTGTCGGTATGAACCACGATGCCGTCACGAACAACGGCGTACCCCAGCGAACAAATGCTGCCCCATGCGCGGTTGGCTGTTTCCACGTCGAACGCAACAAAGCTCGGTGCGGCCAGTCGCGTTTGTGCGACGGTTCGTGTAGCCCCCGGCACGAATGCTGGAGCTGCATCTGACGGTGCGATATCGGCAACACCATCGTCAAACAACGACCCCTGCTGCGGGGTGTTATCCCGTCGAGCCGTCATCGTCACTCCGTTTCTGTTTCATGCTTCTGGACAATGACGATAGCGGACGACTCCGACATTTCTGCCGCACAAGTTCTCAGTCGTCCGCAGCATCAATTAGGGAACGTAGCTGCTCCCAGGCCGTCACAATGTCAGCCTTGTGCGCGGCGATGACTGATGCCGGGTCGCGGAGCCGGTCGTCGTCGCCGTATTCGCCCTTGAGAACAAGGTTTACCGGCGCATCAACGAGCCTGGTCTTGACCCTTCCGAGCACATGGCGGAGTTGATCGTAAGAATGCTTACCACCACCGCCGCCGTAGCTGATGACAAGGCATGGTTTGTCGGCCCATTCCTTGTACAAGTAGTCAATCGCGTTCTTCACTGACGCTGGGTATCCCCAGTTGTACTCGGGGGTAAGGACAACAACGGCTGAGGCGCCGACCACCATCTCAGACCACTTGATGGTGTGGTCGTGGGTGTATTGCCCGAGGGCGGGCATCTTCGGTTCGTCCAGCAGCGGTAGGTTAATTTCCTTCAGGTCCGCGACGACAATGCCTGGGCCGCCCTCCCCCTCGACCAGTCGGATGATTTCGTCAGCCAACTGGTCGCCAACACGGACGGGACGGGTACTGCCAATGATGAATAGAATCTCGCCTGTCATCCCGCCAACCCTAGTCACTGTGAGCGAGTCCGTCACCGTGGTAGCCCCGAACTCAACTCAGCCGTTCCGCACCAACCGCAACACACCAGCTATGCGAGTGCCTGGTCGATATCCGCGAGGAGGTCAGCACTGTCTTCGATCCCGACAGACAAGCGCACCAGGTCGTCAGGAACTTCCAGCACCGATCCTGCGGTCGAAGCGTGCGTCATCGCGCCGGGGTGTTCAATGAGCGATTCCACGCCGCCAAGAGATTCAGCAAGAGTGAACACTGTTGTTTTCGCGCAGAAGTCGAGCGCTGCTTGTCGGCCGCCAACTAGGCGAACAGAAACCATCCCGCCAAAACGCTTCATCTGCTTTGCAGCAACTTCGTGCCCTGGGTGTTCAGGCAATCCGGGGTAAAGAACATGCGAAATCGCCTTATGCCCGGTGAGGAAGTCCACGACCTTTTCGGCGTTGTCGGAGTGCCTATCCATCCGAACGGCGAGGGTCTTGATGCCACGCATGGTGAGGAACACGTCGAACGGGCCGGGTACTCCGCCTGCGCCGTTCTGTAAGAATGCAACGTCCGCGTCAAGTTGTTCGTCCCGCGTCACAATCGCGCCACCAACGACGTCTGAGTGCCCACCTAGGTACTTCGTCGTCGAGTGAAGGACCACGTCGGCACCAAAGTTCAACGGCTGCTGCAGGTAAGGCGAAGCGAACGTGTTGTCGACAACAAGCTTGGCGCCCGCAGCGTGCGCAATTTCCGCAATTGCCGCGATGTCGCCAACATTCAGCAGCGGGTTCGTTGGCGTTTCGATCCACACCAACTTCGTTTCCGGCCGAATAGCCGCCCGAATGGCGTCGAGGTCAGTAATGGGCGCGGGCGTATAGCTAATCCCCCACTGCGTGAAGACCTTGTCGATGAGGCGGAAGGTGCCGCCGTAAGCATCATTGGGGATGACGAGGTGATCGCCGGGACGCAACGTCGCACGCAGCAACGCATCAGTCGCTGCCATGCCGGACGAAAATGCCCGACCATGCGTGCCCTGTTCAATCGCAGCCATGTTTGCTTCGAGAGCTTTCCTGGTGGGATTTCCGGTGCGGGCATACTCAAACCCGCCGCGCATCCCGCCCACACCGTCTTGGGCGAATGTTGAACTCGCGTAGATAGGAACATTCACCACACCGGTCTGAGGATCGGGATCAAAGCCCGCGTGGATGGCCGTGGTCGAAAAACCCTGCTGCTCACTCATGCCCCTCAGACTAATGCCGATGACAGACAAATTTCGACCGGGCACCTGTGCTTGTGCGGATTTGTCGGCGTACCGTGCAGTTAAGAGGCCGCAAAGACAGGGGGTGGGATGATGCAGTTTCGCAATGTCGCCATCTACGTGGGGCTCGTCGTCGCAGCAGCATTTGGTGTGCTCATCGGCACCGCGGTGACCATTCCCGGCGGCTGTGTCATCACCGATCCGTGTGCAGACACACAACGCACCATCATCTTGTTTGTGCCTACTGGGTTGATTTTTCTTGGAGTTCTCGGTGCGGTGCTGTTTACGTTGCAGTGCTGGCGCAACGGTGACGAATGGAGGCGCTGGTTCGGTGCCGTCTGGTTCCTACTAGCGCTGGTCCTGGTCGTCATGTCAATGTCCGCCGGTGTGCTCACTCGGTAGTTGCACACCTAGCTCGAACGCGGCGACCCTACAAACGAGTCAATCAGTGAGTTGACCATCTGAGGTTGCTCCAAGTGAAAGAAATGGCCTGCTCGCTCGATTGTGGTGACGTCACTCCCCCGCGGCAACACTGCGAGACTGTGGGCGTTGAGCTCGGCTCGAATGCACACATCATCCGCACCATGCAGACACAATGTCCGCACCTTGGGCTTGCCGAATACACGACGGCGCTCAGCCGAATACTCTGCGCTCTTGTACAGCGGGTTCCACAGAGCGCGGTAGTAACTCAAAGCAGCTTTCTTATGCGCAGCCGTGGGAAGCGCTCGTCTAATGTGCCCGAGGTCCTGCGTGTAGTCGTAGTCAGGCGCCCACCTAGCCCACAGAGTTTCGATCAACTTATCCGTCAGCAGCGGCGTCTGGGCAACCAACATGTACCAACTTCGAGGAAGCTGCCGAAGCCAAACGGGTCCATTCTTAACGAACACTTTCGGCGGCCATGCTTGCGCAGTAAGTGCAGCCAACGGAGGCACAGCCATAAGAACAGCAGCGGAGAACTTCCCAAGAGCCGTACTCGCGACACCGGACGCAACAGCCGAACCCCAATCATGGCCAACAACGATCGCCTCGTCAGTACCGTTGAGCGCGCCATAGATATCGATGACATCGCTCACAAGCGCAGCTAGTTCATAGTTGCCGTCTGGTGCAGGCCCAGTGGGTGCGTATCCACGACTAAACGGCGCAACGACATGCCAGCCCTGTTCGCCCAGATGAGGCCCAAGATGGCGCCAGGTATGAGCCGTATCCGGGAAACCATGCAGCAAAATCGCCAAGGGCCCATCGGACGGACCCCACTCAAGCGCAGCCACTGAATGCGTCGGAAGATCAATAGTGATGGGTCGCGGCGTTGCCATCGCTACAGCATGGCACGATCAGTCGAAAGTGAGGCGTGCGGACATACTCGGTTAAGGCAAGACGGTATTTACCGCGTCACCGACGCAAGCAACCTGCCACAGAAACGGGGCTGGATGGAGATGGTAACGGGCAAGGAGGGTTCCGAAGGCGCTGAGCTGGAGATCCAGCGGATGGTTCTCCCCATGTCTGGCTTGCTCATGCTGTGGCGTGAAGACGGTGCCAGCCAGGTAGCGCGTGAATCTGAACTCCCGATGCTGGAATCCCAACCCGACGGGCTGATGCGGCGGCCCCTGCCGCCAAACTGCTTCAAGCTCAACGCAGAAAACCTTGCCGATATCCCTGGAAGCTCGTGGTGAGTCGTCTATGGCAACGCGGAACCCGACGTCGAGGTTTCTGCCACCTTGGGTGACGGTGGACCGATTGACGTCTATCGGCTGGGCAATGTCTGGGCATGTGAATGGACAGGCAACCCACGGACCACGGCCTACATCCGACGGTCGGACCGAGACGACGTAATGGATGTCGCTCCATGGAAGCTGGAACTTCATTTCTAATGAGTCAACCCTGGCTCCCGGTCTCGGTTGAGAACCAGGTTTAGTGTTCGGGCCGAGCGGAGTGCCGTGGTCGAACCGGTCGAGGAGTACGGGATGGAGGAGAAGTTGAGCATCGCAGAGGACTTGTTGACAGGACCGCGTGGGCGTCGACTGCTGCTCAAATTCGCGTTGGAGGCCGAACGAGTCCATGGTGTCAAGCAGGGCCGCGACTCACTGCGTTACGCAGTCGTTCGGGCGTCACATCATCTCGAGCCCGGCCAGGGTGCGGTGTACAGGTCCGGCGCAGAGTCCGTGTGGCGAACCGTCATCACGCCGGAGGAGGTGGCCTACCGCCTGTCCGAGATGACGCTTCCCGCAGTAACACCGTCCATGCTTCGTTCGGCTCTCGCCGAGGCTGTCAACGCGGCACAGTACTGGCAGAAACCCGAGGGCGAGGACACCCTCGCCGCTACCGAGCCCGTGCAACGCGAGCTCGGACGGGTCGCCGAGCATATTGCACGATCACCCCACTCAGATTGGTGGACCACAGCTCTCGTCGCGACCGACCAATGGTCGGTGTGGTCGTGGGACGACGGCCGTCCGGACTATTTAGCCGGTCCCGAGTCGACCGAGGCTGAACGTCTTCGCAAGTGGCGTGAGCGCACCCGCGAGAACGAAGCACGGGCCGCACGTGACCCGATCTACAGCTGTTCCGACGGGTGGTGGTCGACACCTCCGACTCTGTTCTCGACACGACGGCTCTTCGATGGGGCACCTGCCTGCTTGTGGTTCGTCGAGGACGGCATGGGATGGAAACGGGCAGTCACGCGACAAGTCAGCGCCCCGGTTAACGCTCGTGTGTACGAGATAGACCGCGCGCAGGCATGGGCCGAACTGTGCCGACGGTTCCCCATCGAGGTCACCGCGCAGAAGCGAAACGACTGGTACCTGACCACCGGACGATCTGGACGATGGGTCGTCCCTGACTGGACACAAGTCGCCGACGAGTACGAAGGCGTGCATCTCACCGTGGCGGGGTACCTGGCGGCAGCTGGGACCGCGATCGATGCCACTGACGACACAGCGAGCGTCATCGCGGGATGGGCGCCCGACGAAACGTACTGGCTCACCGACTCGGCCACCAGCAACGGCGATTCCCGATCCTGGGTGTGCGACACCAGCGACACGTATCCGTTCTGGGACGAAGAACCGCAGTAGCCGCAGGCACTGCTCGCGTGCGCGCTGCGGGGAAGCCAGGTATTCATTGCAGGCGCTCCCGGCGGACAGCCTCTGACAAGGGGGACGCCAAGCGAAGTAGCCGAGAACCGTGACCGCGCATGCAGGAAGAATCCAACGGTGAGCGGACTTTCCGCAGATGCCGAATGTGGCTATCGATATCGTGGGACCGGGGTACAGCGTGTGCCACATCAATAGGTCACACAACAGATCCGGAGGCGCAGATCCATCCTGGTTGCACACCTCCAATAAGGTAATCGAGGACGACCCTTTCTACGTCGACGCAGATTTTGGCTATCTTCCTAATGATCGGAATGAGACGCGATGAACCGCACACGCCCCAGCAGCGAATCAGTGGGAGATACGACAGGACATCGCGCGTGTCTTAGCCCTCGCAGATCGACCATCATTGCGGCGATCGCACTCGTGTTACTCGCAGGCTGCAGTTCTGGTGAAGACCACAACGTAGCCCCAGTGACGCCAAATCATGAAACCCAAGAATCGGAGAACGAGGGAGAAGTGTTGGAACAACGGATTCAGCGCGGCGAAGGCGAATCCTTCGGCGCTTTCATGATCATGGACTGGCCCAAAGGTGGCCCGCCTAACATTCCTGGCGGAACCTGCATGGAGCCCGCAGTCAACGAGAAGGTGGTGTTCTTCTGCACAGGGGCCCAATACGGCTACATCTCTGTTGAAACGCAGGCGCTACATCACGCTCCCGAGCGCATCGAGTCCGGCTGGGAAGAGATCTTCGATGTCCAAGTGCAGTCCGAGACTGGGCTCCTTTTCTGGGGCAGCGGGGGCGGTGATATCTGGGACGGCATCAGCGAACCGCTGACCGCCGACGGGGCCGGACAGTACACCGTGAGGATTCATGCCCGTGGCCGCCTTGAGAACCAGGGTTGGATGGACAACGAGGTTGACGAAGACTATCTAATCCAAGTCTGGAAAACTGAACCTTAAACTCCGGAATGCGATCAGCGTTTACCCAAGGCCCAGATCATCGCGGGCCTCGTCGCACCTGGTAATGGGGGTTGAGACCGTCGTAACCGTGGCTCAACCCCCACGCTGGCAATCCGCCTAATTTTTCCTACACAAGACGGTGGCATTTGAGCCGTCTTCTTGTGGATGAGTGCGTACACGGGTGCCGGGTCGGTATCGATCACGATTCGTTGGGACCCATCGATTGTTGCGTAGCCGTTGGTGGGGCCGTAGATGTGTCGTCCAACACCGGAACTTCAGTTTCTTCCTATGTCACTGCCGAGCGATGTGGGTGATCGCTTCTAATTGTGCGCATCGACTGTAGCGGAGGAAATATGCTCCACAGGCATACGTGTATCCACGAATCCTTCCGACCCGCATCAAATTCTGATAACGCGTTCTGCCTGCTATGTCGCGCATGTCTGGTTGCTGATTGCAGTGACATGAGGAGCAGACATGACAAATTCTCGACCACCACCAGCACAGCGCTCGCGCAGAAAGGTGCTCCCTCGCGCTACTGGCCTGCGCGATGATCGCCGCCACCCCAACTCTGGCGGGGGCGCAACCCACATCACCTTCCCCGTCCCCGTCCCCGGTAACCCCATAGTCCAGGCCCCCGGCGCACCACACCAAGGAAAACCTGCGCTTTCTGAGTCCCCGCGCACAACGAACCAGGCGCAGCGAGACCAGGAAACCACCGCGGCCCCAGGCAACTCCGAGCAGATCCCACCATCAGTAGCCGAGTCGGAAGGCATGCCTTTCCCGAGCGCGCTGACCGCACCCCCGTCTCCTCTGCCCCCGGTGTGCAACTCGAACGCCAAATCACCCCCGGACTCGACACTGAGGTCCCAGCGAACGCTCGGGAGTTAGAGAACATCCCCACCGAACGCCAGCGCGCCCCCGGTCAGCAGCCACGATCCGAGCGTGAGGAAATCCCCGGCGGTTTCACCAACGCTGAAGCAGAATGTGCCGAACGACTCGAACTCGAGAGCGCCGCAATCGAGGATGCTTCACGGGCCCCGTCTGATATTCAGGGCACCGGAGCAGGGGCGGGGTGCGATGTGTACTAGCCCTCACCACATCTGGTGTGCGGGGCTATTGAAGACAGGTACAACGCTATGGGTGGGCCAAGCGCTACAAACCCATCCCAACCTAACCCTTGACTTAAGAACTGAACCGGTGTTCACTTCTTTACATGGCATACCGCCAAACACCCGCAGTCAAAGCCCGTCTCGCTCAAACGCGGGAGGATATCGTCGCCGCAGCGACTCACCTTGTCCACGAATATGGCTACGCAGGGTGCGCGATGAGCGCGGTTGCGGAGCGTGCAGGTATCGCCACGGGAACGATCTACCGCTTCTTCCCCAGCAAAGGCGAATTGTTCGCGGAGGTTTTCCGCACGGCCTGTAGCCGGGAAGTTGCCGCGGTGACGAACTCGGCAACACGAGAGTCCGACCCGGTCAACGCTGTCGTCGCCGCCATGGAAACCTTTTGTTACCGGGCGCTCTCTGATCCCAAGATGGCGTACGCACTTCTCGCCGAACCTGTCGACCCGCTGGTCGATGAACAGCGCCTTCAGTTCCGCGCCGCATTTTCCGCCCTGCTCGCCACGGGAATTATCGAGGCGATTAAAGCCGGGAAGATTCCACCGCAAGACCCCCAACTCACTTCCGCAGCCATTGTTGGTGCGGTTGGTGACGCACTCATTTCTCCCCTGGGCCACCGCACACCCGCACCTGAAGTCGTTCCCCAACTTCTTACGTTGATCCGCCGCGCCATCGGCAGTTAGGCAAGCTCATGACCACCCACGAAGTGTTCAATCAAGTCCCACCGCTCGTTGATTACAACCCAGCCGATTACCCGGCTTTGCTTGACGCTCTCGCTCTCGCCGATGCAACGGATGGTGTGTCTGAACTCCAAGCAATAGGAGCCATCGCGGGTAGCGCGGAGACTCAGCAACTTGGTGATCTCGCCGAGGCTCACCCGCCGGTTCTCAAAACGCATGACCGCTATGGCAATCGGATCGACGAAGTTGTGTATGACCCGAGTTATCACCAACTCATGCGTCACGCCATTGGTTTTGGCATGCATGGCACACCGTGGTCGGAGACTCGCCCGCACGCCCACCTCATTCGTGGGGCGAAGATGCAAATCTGGGGCCAGGCCGACCCTGGCCACCTCTGCCCTATCTCGATGACGTACGCAGTGATACCGGCGTTGCGGACTACTCCCGAACTAGCGGCGCTCTACGAACCTGGGCTCACCTCCACTGAGTATGACTTCGGGTTGCGCGCCCCTTTGTCGAAGAAGGGGCTCATCGCTGGGATGTCGATGACGGAGAAACAGGGCGGCTCCGATGTGCGTGCGAATACCACCACCGCAGTACGGCAGAGCGATGGAACGTACCTGATTACCGGGCATAAGTGGTTTACCTCCGCGCCGATGTCGGACCTCTTCCTCACTCTCGCCCAAACCAGCGCTGGGGTGACGTGTTTTCTTGTGCCGCGCGTGCTTCCCGATGGCAGCCGAAACCCGTTTGCACTGCAACGACTCAAAGACAAGCTGGGCAACCGGTCCAACGCGTCCAGCGAGGTTGAGTACTCAGGCACTGTCGGTTTTCTCGTTGGTGAGGAGGGTCGTGGGGTGCGCACCATCATTGAGATGGTCAACATGACGCGCCTTGATTGCACGCTTGCCACGGGAACGCTCATGCGTGTCGGTGTTCAGCAGGCTGTTCACCACGCGACGCACCGAAAGGCTTTTGGCGACTATCTCATCGACCAACCTTTGATGCGCAATGTCCTCGCCGACCTGGCTGTTGAGGCTGAGGGTGCAACTCTTGTCGGTCTGTGGCTTGCCCACCTGACAGATCTGACTGATGGTCGGTCCCAAGCGTTGCGGCGTATCGGACTTGCCGTCAGTAAGTATCACGTGTGTAAGCGAGGGCCGGTTCACGCAGCCGAAGCGCTGGAATGCCTCGGCGGAAACGGTTACGTCGAAGAATCACGGATGCCGCGCCTATACCGGGAGGCTCCGTTGCTATCAATTTGGGAGGGGTCGGGAAATGTTGCGGCGCTGGACATGCTCCGAGCGCTAGCGAAGCAACCCGAAACGCTTGAGGTGTTTTTCGACGAAATCGCACAGGCGAACGATCCTCGGGTGACTGCCGCTCTCGCTGAACTCAAGGATCAATTCGGCGACTTCGAGACGATGCAGTATCGCGCTCGCACGGTAGTGGGACAGATGGCGCAACTTCTTCAAGCGTCACTGCTTGCCCGCTACGGGAATCCGGCTGTTTTCGAGGCCTACTCGCGCAGCAGACTCGGACGTGAACACGGAGATGTGTTTGGCACCTTGCCCGTTGGCATCGACACTTCCACCATCATCGATCGCGCAACAGCAAAGGCTGCTTCATGAGCATCACAATCGACAAGCAAGGACCCGTCACCGTTGTGACGATCAACCGACCCGAGGTCCGCAATGCCGTCGACCATCATCACGCCGCAGCCCTCACGGAAGCGTTCGAGGATTTCAACGCTGATCCTGATGCCTCGGTCGCGGTGTTCACTGGGGCGGGTGGGCACTTTTGTGCCGGCGCTGACCTTAAAGCGGTAGCGCAAGGCGACATTAAAATTTCCCAACCTCACCAACCTGGGCCTGCTGGTATGGGTCCGACCAGAATGTTGTTGAACAAACCTGTCATCGCCGCAATTGAGGGGTACGCAGTCGCTGGCGGGTTGGAACTCGCACTCTGGGCAGATCTGCGGGTCGTTCATCCCGATGCAACTTTTGGGGTGTATTGCCGCCGCTGGGGTGTACCACTTATTGACGGTGGCACTGTTCGACTCCCCCGGTTGATCGGGCATTCGCACGCCCTCGACATGATTCTGACGGGCCGTTCTGTCGGCGCTGAGGAAGCACTTCGGATGGGTTTGGCAAACCGCATTGAGGCGGACCCTGTGCAAGCCGCGATCGAGTTGGCCACCCAGATCGCCGCGTTCCCCCAAACGTGCATGCGGCAGGACCGTTTGTCGAGCTACGAACAAGAATCACTCAGCATCGAGCAAGCACTCGTCAATGAATGGCAACGAGGCATGATTTCGTTCGCCTCGGACACCATTTCTGGCGCGGGTCGGTTTGCCGCGGGTGCAGGCCGCCATGGCAGCTTTGGAGGAAACAATGACTGACATACCGTTCGGCACGTCATCTGCAGGGTGGAGAACTAGTCCCAGCCCGTTGTTCGAGGGTCGCCCTGCTCCAGCTGATAGTGCGACGTACCCAAGCCTGACGTATGAGCGTGACGGGCGCGTCGCACGGATCATCTTCAACAGACCCAAGCATGGCAACGCCATCACCAAGGACACGCCTGTCGATCTCGCACACGCTGTGGAACGCGCGGACCTTGATCCGCGAGTGCATGTGATGGTGGTGTCAGGCCGAGGGAAAGGTTTCTGCGGCGGGTACGACCTCAACATTTTCGCTGAATCAGGCTGGGACGACAGTGGCCAGGGTCGTGAGGACAAGGGCCACGATGACCACAACCGTGAGGGCACAGTGTTGGATCCCGTGGTGCAAGCCCGCAATCACATTCCAGGTGCGGTGTGGGATCCGATGGTGGATTACGCCATGATGAGCCGGTTCAACCGCGGATTCGCAAGCCTCCTCCACGCCAACAAACCTGTGGTGGCGATGTTGCACGGTTTCTGCGTCGCCGGCGGCACCGATATCGCCCTGTATGCCGACCAAATCATTTGTGCGGACGACACCAAGATCGGCTATCCGCCTACGCGTGTGTGGGGCATTCCTGCCGCTGGTATGTGGGCGCACAGGCTCGGCGATCAGCGTGCCAAGCGTCTGCTGCTCACCGGTGACTGCCTTACGGGCAAGCAAGCAGCCGAGTGGGGACTTGCCGTGGAGTCGTGCCCTGCGGAGGAGCTACAGGCTCGCACTGAAGCTTTGGTGCAACGCATAGCTGCAATGCCAATAAACCAGCTGATGATGGCCAAACTTACGTTAAACAGCGCACTCATCGCTCAAGGCATTGCCAACTCGACCACCATTAGCACTGTTTTCGATGGGATTTCTCGGCATACGCGGGAGGGCTACGAGTTTCAGATGCGTGCCGCAACGGAAGGATTCAAACAAGCGGTGCGCGAACGCGATGAGGAGTTCGGCGATTGGGGAACCGCCTACTCGGCCCACCGCACGTCAGAAGTGAATGACACCGACAACCAAAGTTCATAGTTGAGGTCGCGCAGATCATCGGTCATTTCTTGCCGAATTTCGTCAAGCACCTCGACGGTGCGGCCGGTGGTTTGCGCACCAACAACATAATCAACTTCCACAACCAACTGGCCGCCCACTTTGGTACACCGCAAGACCATGTCGTCAAATGCGTAGCGTTGCTGAACTCCGTTCGCGCTGTCACGAACGCGCTGTTCAATGGGCGCGGCAGGAGCCATCATCATTACTTCACGAAAGCCCTGCGCCAGCAGTTTCACCGGCATTGCTAAGAACAGTAAACACACGATCGCGACCATCGCGGGATCAACGTATCCCGCTGCTGTGTTGTAGTCGCGTGCTTGAAGCACCATGGCGACGAGGAAGCCAATAAGCACACCCGCGCTGAGCACAGTGTCGAGCAGCCATTGCGTCGTTTCCGCGCGCAACAAGTCGGAGCGAACTGCCTTCTGCCGACGATGAAGGTGCATCGCCATACCTGCGCAGCCGAGTGTCGCAGCCCCCGCATACAGTGATGCCCACCCTGCGTTGACCTCGCGCCCGCCGTCGATTATGTCCATCACCGCGACGGTGAGCGCATATACGCACAGGGCACCGATTGCTGTTGCCTTCACGATGATCGTCAGCGGCTCCAGCACTACCCGACCAAACGGGAAGTGCTTGCTCTCACCTTTGCGGATGATCCGGAACGCGACGAGTGACATCAAGGACAACGCCACGCTGATCAGGGAATACAGGCCGTCAAACACAATCATCTGTGACTGAACGGCCAGGCCCCACACCAGCGCAAGAATCGCGAAACCAAGAGCCCCCCATACGGAGAACACGATCAAACGTCCGACTACTCGTGAATCATTCATCGGTTGTCAGATTAGCTGCACTGAACTAAACCGGCACGTCGACAGCGGCAAAGATCACTCGACACCGGTTTTATGTCATCGCCCCGGGGTTCAATATGCCCGCCGGGTCGAGTGCATCCTTGATTTTTCGCGTTAGCACCATGACGTCTTCGCCCACTTGGCCGGGTAACCAGGCCTTCTTCAACCGTCCCACACCGTGCTCGCCGGTGATAGTTCCGCCAAGGGAAATCGCTAAGTCCATGATCTCCCCAAAGGCCACATTTGCGCGCCGAGCTTCGTCGTGGTCCTCGGGGTTGTGCACTATGAGTGGATGCGTGTTGCCGTCGCCCGCATGCGCTATCACTGCCACCAAGACGCCTCGATCCTGTGCAATCTTCTGGATCCCCTCAAGGAGTTGCGGAAGCGCAGGAATTGGCACACCTACGTCCTCAAGCAACAGCGTTCCGAGTCGTTCGACAGCTGGGATCGCAAACCTCCGAGCAGCGGTAAACGCTGCACCCTCGGCCTCGTCGTCAGTTACGAACACCTCGGTGGCGTTGTGTTGGGTAAACGCTGCAGCCATGAAGTTCGCCTCGCGAGACCGATCAGCCCCAGGCGAATCAGACTGAGCGATCAGCAAGGCTTGGGCACTCCTATCCAGTCCCATTTTCACTGCGTCTTCAACCGCGTTGATGGCGGTCCCGTCCATAAACTCCAGCATCGCCGGGCGCATTACTTTAGTGATTTCCAAGATTGCGCCGACGGCGTCTGATAGTGAATGAAAGCCTGCTACAACAGTGCTCGCGGGCTGTTGCGGAGGCAGCAACCGCAGGGTTATTTCCGTGATGACACCAAGCGTTCCTTCGCTACCGACAAACAGCTTTGTCAATGACAGACCGGCCACGTCTTTTACTCGCGGGCCTCCGAGGCGTACTGCTGTTCCGTCAGCGAGCACAACTTGAAGTCCGAGTACATAGTCGGTGGTAACGCCATATTTCACACAACAAAGCCCACCGGCGTTTGTGGCTGCATTGCCGCCGATGGAACAGATTTCGAACGACGACGGATCGGGTGGGTACCACAGGCCCTCCGCAGCGGCGGCCTTCTTCACCTCGGCGTTGAGTAGCCCTGGCTGGACCACGGCGATGCGGGTCGTCGGGTCAATTGTGATGTCGCGCATCAATTCGGTGGACAGCACTATTCCCTCATTGACGGCGGTCGCTCCCCCTGAGAGGCCCGAGCCAGCTCCGCGCGGTACGACGGGAATGGAATGCCGTGACGCCCACCGCATCACTGCTTGAACATCGTTGGTGCTTCGTGCACGCACCACTGCAAGAGGGTGCCCCGCATCCGGGTCTTTTGCCCAGTCTCGGCGGTAGGAGTCAGTTATCGCAGGATCAGTCAGGATTGCCGAAGCTGGAAGTTGCTTTGCTAGTTCGCTGATCACTTCAGAGGTAGTCATCGGTGTGCCCGTTCGACGTCGGCAAAGGGACTTGGACGGAACCACCGTGGCACTGCATGTCTCAACTCCTGTGGACCATGGGTCTCAAGCGTGCCCCTCTTGAATGCATCTGACCAGCTGATATCACCGCGTCGCACCCGGACGAGTGCCCGGAGTTCGGCACTTAAAGTGACATCGACGCCGAAGCCGGGATCGTGCTGGCATACATCCGCCCCATTCTGGGTCAGCACCAACCACCAATCCTGCACGTCACTCACGACGTCTCGAAAGTGAATTTCGAGGACAACCCGTTGTCCAGGCAAAGCCTCCGTGTCGACGCTGCGATGCATATCCCACAACAGGAAGGCCGGGTCGAGGTCGTCGTCGGTAAGCGAGTCAATCCATCGAACCCCCCACCGCCCAAGCGCTTCGATGATGGGCCAAAACTCACGCCCGGCGTCGGTGAGCTGGTATTCATGACCACCATTAGTTTCGCGCCGCACGATGATGCTTTCCGCCTCAAGCTGCCGCAAGCGTTGCGACAACAATGTTCGAGACATGCGGGGAACACCGCGATGGATATCGTTGAACCTTGAGCTGCCAGCAAGGATTTCTCGAATGATCAGCACGGTCCATCGCTGATCTAATATTTCGGTCGCTTTTGCCACCGGACAGAACTGCGAATATCCATTGCCAGCCATCATGTGATCACCCTCTACCAGTACAACTTTTGCACTAGCCCGGGTCAAGAGTTTGAGCCAATCATGGAGGAAGATACATAAGGAGCGAGCAATGAGTGACCCGGTGCGCCAATTAGCTGAGTTCCCTCTCCTCGAAGCGATCTTTGGGCGAAGATCACGCCGCTTCGGAACTGGCATGAAAATTCCGTCGGGGCCGCTCGCGTTTGAATCACAGAAACAACCTCGGCCTCTTACTGCGCTAGAACAATCAATGCTTATCGCATCCGGCACAGGGATGACGGGGTGGACCTTTGGGGTGCCGCACGGCCCCGACAGGCCCGACGCACACGCGCACTATTCTCAACGATTCACCGGGCGCACCGCACCAACCGCCGCCGGGTCGGGAACTCCGGTGTTGTTCTACACCGACGACGACGGCACCTACGTCACAAACACCCGCGACGCCGTACCGTCGCGCCAACACGAATACAGCGGCGGCGGCACCCACGATATTGTTCAGACCTGCCAAAAGTGCACTCGCCAGTTGTCGGACCGTCGGCTCGACCTTCCGGCGCAAGCGCCACATATGCTGCCACCGAACTATTGGATGGCCAACCAACCAGGCTCCACCCTATTCATGCCCGTAGGTGACGCAAGCGAACAAGTGTTGGTGCTGTTAGCGATGGTCCTTGCCAACGGAAGTGTCGTCATTGACGACGATCTGGGTTGCCGCGCAGGCAACCTCGACCCCTACATTCGTAGCGGACTTCTGGATGCTTCAGCACCGCCCACTCCCCTGTCCGTGCTGCATCAGATCGCGTATGAAAGCAGCTGCGCTGAACTCAGCTTCATGGCTCACAACATTGTGCTCACTATGCAAGCGATGGGGCTTGGCGGACTGTTCCTCGCCGGGCTTAACCGATGGAGTGTGCTCGGTGCTTTTGCCGACAAAGGGGTACGCGGTTTGGGTTTCAGGTTTGTGTCCGACGACCGGTGGATCCTACCGAATCCGGTTGGCCTCGATGGTGTGTACGAAGGCTTGTGCCCGCCCTACTACCCCGATATGCGTAGCGCCGTCGCTGAGTTTGTTCGTCGCAAGTTCGGCCCAGGCGGCGCCTACGACCCTGACACAGAGGGTCCGTGGATCGATTCCGAAAGAGTCAAGAGGACGGTGGAGCCGTACAGCGACGAGTTCACTGCGTGTCTCGGCGAGATCGCCCAATACATCTACGACAAGTTTGGGCGCTTCCCCGGCACATTTACCACCATGGTGCTGACAGGTTATGTGCAAGCAGTGCACCTCGACACCGAGTTTTACGACACTCACTACAAACCGGGGGCATACCTTCAAACGCACACAGATCACAACACTGCGTGGCACTGACAGGGCTTGGCCATCCACGGCAGTGGCTCCCGAAATTGGGTTGAGACGCATCATTCCGCTTGACCACTGTCTCGCGCGAACAGTGGACACGTCAGAGGTAGTCGCTGAACGCTTCGATGATCCAGTTGAGACTCCAGCTGCGGTCCATCCGAAATGCTCCATTGGTTCCCGCACACTTCGGGTTCACCGAGTAGGACGTCACCGCGACAAGAACATCTGACGTCCCGGAAAGAATTGGGCCACCCGAGTCCCCTTGGCACGTCCCTCCGGTATTCGCGTTTGCAGATACCAGCATCGAGTAATCGCCCGTCCTCCCACTGTTGATCTGGTTCAGCTTTGGGTGAGCCAGCATTCGGGTAGGCAGCATTGCGTCTGCCCGGTCCGGTTTCATCCCCTGAGAGCCGTACCCCACAGCGGTAAAGGTCACGTCTTGTTGCCCGCGCTGCGTTGCCAGACTGTCGAGTTGATTTAGCTCAGGCAGTGAGGCATACCGAGGTTTGTTCACCGGCTCATCAAGCACGACCACCCCGACATCGCGGTAGCGGAAGTTCTCCCGATCAAACTCGGGGTGGGTATAGGGGGTCCCACTAGCCTCTCCGAAGAACGGGAATCCGTTATCAGGCCAACCGGATTCGACATCGGCATCAAACCAGATCCGGGCACTAGCAGCGTCTGCAGTGCAGTGACCTGCCGTGACAAAAATCCGATTCGACACCAAGGCTCCGCTGCACGCACCACTGGGTGCACCGTTTGGTCCCACAGCCATCATCAAGCCGACATAGGGATGCCCCTTGCCGTCGGGTTCACCATTGGTAATAGCACCTGCAGTGGTGAGACCTAAAGTTATTGCTGCGACGGCCGCTGTCGCAGCAGCAACAATCGTGTTTCTGACCCCATCAATCACTTTGCGAGGATCACCTTTCGTTGAATGCGGCGAGCGGTTTTGGATACCAAACACCACAGCGAAGTCAGACACGTGAATCGGACCGTGAACCAGCTCCGGCGAGCTTAAATACGATCTTTTGCATCAAGAAACAGAGTCCCCACACCGCGGAAAATACCGCGAATAGCAAAACGATAGCGAGACGACCGGGACTGATGTCAACGTATTCCTCTCGGAAGTAGATCGTAATCCCGGCTGCAACGCCCAGTAGTACACCATCCTGAACGCCCTTTCTGTTGAACTTCCTTAGAGATATGAAGGTCGCGGCGGGAACGATGATGAATATCGCTACGACCGCAAAAGCCAATTCGTTCCCGAAGGTAGGGATTAGCCCGAGAGTAAATATCAATCCAGTAGCGATGAACAATCCGGTCAATGCGAAGTGCACCAAAAATAGATTGTCCTGGGGACTCTTATTCATTAACCTGTTTAACCTCTCAAACTACAGTGGTGCTTGGCGGTAGCCCACTCATGGATCAATGCGCTACCGCCGAAAGGCGGTATGGGTTTCACACCATGTTGCGAAGGTGATGATGAATCTCAGCTGCGGTCACGCCTGAACCAACTCCACAGATGTACTGATGCCTACCGCACCACGAGGCGAAAGAGTTGTACCCAGCTCGCACTGCAGAAGCCATAGCCCTGAACACCACGGGCCCTGCGGCCCGTGCGGCCCAGTAGATACCCTGAGCAGCCCAGTATGCGGCGGGAAGCCACTGTTCATCAACCTGGCCGCCACCCAGGCGATTCTGGTTGCCGTTCCCCTCACTATTGCCGTTCCCGTGTGAAACGGGGTGGGTCGATTGCATTCCATCTACAACGGACCCTCCCGTTGGGGTTGCCGTTGCAGTCCCTGCGAAAATGCTGCAAGTCAGCGCCCCGGCAGCGATTGCGGCAACGGTCGTCCTGCGGGCACGGTTAACAAGCATAGAAAATCCCTTTCGAGAAATGGCAGTGTTGGTTCACAAATCCCCCCCGACTAGCAGGATATAAACATACCGCACTTTTTCAACGGGATGTATTATTTTTGCGCATTCACCACTCACGTTTTTCTTCCGTTCCCAAATGGGCAATTTTCACTTTATTAGCATATGTGAATATATAGATAAAATTAAGCCTTTTACTGTTTGAGGTTTATCCAAGACAGGAAGTCCGCCCGTTCACTACAGTCGGCGCATAGACGCATACCATGCGAGCTGACGAAATGCGCGCGGCCGATGATCGATTGAGTTCACGGCCTGCCAACAGAACGAACCTTCCGTTCTGCACATGAGCGGGTCTGAACCGCAGTAGCGCTTGCCAAGATTGCGCCAAGCAATGTGGCCCCACCCGGCCTTCGCTTTCGCCCTTGGTTGAAGGTGACCCTGTGCAGCGAGGTGGCGCGTTCCCTGGTCTTGCACCAGCCCAAGCGAAGGGTTAGGCAGTGTTTACACGGTTAGTTATGGACACATCAGTCCAATATCGTTACGCTTAGCCACATGGGTCGACCACGCAAGTTCGATGAGTCAACTGTCCTCCGAAGCGCGATGGAGCTATTTTGGCTGCGTGGATACCATGCTGCGTCTACGGAAGAGCTATGCGCAGCAACCGGATTGTCACGTAGCTCACTGTACGGAACATTCCATAACAAGCGCAGCCTGTACCTACGGTGCCTCCGCGAATACGCAGGCAGGCAATGGATACTGCAGCAAGAGTTGATCGACAACCACACATTGCATGCCGAAGAAAAACTGCGGGTACTGCTGATATCCGCAGCGCAGCACCAATTCACTCACCCCTCCCGGCGAGGCTGCCTAGCAGTAGATGCCTCCGTCGAAGCAGCAGGCGAAGACAACGACGTCGCAGCCTGCGCACTACGCAACTTCGAGAACATCCGGCAAACAATCGAACACATCGTGGCCGAGGGCCACACGTCCGGTGAACTCCCTTCCAGCCTGCCCCCCAGTAAATGGGCACTAGTACTCACCGCTGTTTTGTGCGGAAACCACGTCCTCGCAGCGTCCGAACCGGAAATCGACAGCATCCTCGAGACGATCGAGACCAGCCTGAATCTGCTCGTAGGCACAGCGGCGTGACACTTCCCCGCGATGCGGGCACGCCCAACGACAAGGAATTCAATGATTGACCACCATCGCGAGTCCATACCGAAATCCGTGTACATACTGGGCGTAGGGATTTTCTGCCTCGCCACATCCGAATTCATGATCGCGGGACTGCTCCCCAACATCGCCCCCGACCTTGGAACAACCATTCCCGGGGCCTCTCTGTTGATCACCGCCTTCGCCGTCGGCATGATCATCGGCGCACCCCTCATGGCGATCGCGACTCTTGGGATGCCCCGAAGAACAGTCCTCATCACCGTGTCACTTGTGTTCTCCGCTCTACACGTCACGGTCTATCTCACCGATGACTTCACAATCATTGCAATCTCGCGTGTGCTCTCCGCGTTCGCATGCGGGGCATTCTGGGCTGTCGGCGCAGTCCTTGCAGTCCGCCTGTCACCACCATCAATGACTGGCCGGGCCCTCGCCGTCATGGCAGCTGGACTAACCCTCGCCAATGTCGCTGGAGTTCCACTGGGCACGTGGGTTGGTCAGCAATTCGGGTGGCGCTCAGCGTTCGCCGCGATCGCGATCCTTACTCTCGCCACTGCTGCAACGATCGCGCTGTTTGTTCCCCCTTCAGCACGAGAAAACACTGACGTCAAAAAAGCCAAACTCGTCAAACACGAACTCATTGCCTTCACTTCACGGCATGTGTGGCTCACACTCGCCACCACAGCGCTATTTCAGGGAGCGATGTTCTGCGCGTTTACCTACTTTGCACCGCTGATCACCGATGAGGCTGGATTCTCCCCCAGCGCCGTACCCATGATTCTGGCTGCCTTTGGTGTCGGATCGTTCATCGGTATCACCGTCGGCGGAAGACTTGCGGACAGCAACATTTTCGGGACCATCTTTGTCGGACTGACGCTTATGTCCCTCAGCCTGTTGGCAGTCGCTGCATCAGCGTCCAACCAGATCGCCCTTCCGATTGCCATCACAGCAGTCGGTGCCACTGGTTACATCGTTGCCCCAGCGCTCAACGCCCGGATCTTCGCGATCGCTGGAGCCGCACCCACACTCGCGGCCGCAGTGAATACCTCAGCATTCAATGTCGGCAACGCCCTCGGTCCAGCACTTGGCGCAGTCGCGGTGACCGCCGCCGGGTACCGTATGCCTGCCTATGTCGCCGTAGTGGTTACGCTCCTTGCGTTGGCCGTTACAGCAGTCGCCTATCGCGAATCCCGCATTGAAGCAGTCAGAGAAACAGAACTGGTGTCGGCATGACGGCCACACTGTCCACCACGGACCCAACCTTGCGCACAAGAAGTGCAGTTAGCGCCCAATGTCGTCTTCAACGAGTCCGTCGTCGCGGACCACGATGTTGCGTGCGAGCGGAAGTTGGTGCGATTCGCTTTCGAGGATGTGCATCAAATAACCAGCGGTGTTGGGCAGGGCCACGATGTCTCCGACGGCAACCCCGTGTGGAAAGTTGAGTTTCCGCCGCAGTATTAACTCGTCTTCGACGCAGTACGCGCCGACTAGGAAGCCAGCGAAAGGACTGTTGGGTCGGCCAGACTGGTCTCCGCGCACAAGTATGGGGTCGACAAGAAAATCAGCTGATGTTGATCTGCACTGGGTGCGGTTCATTTCGAGGCCGACCAAAGGGATGCCGTCACTACTCTTCTTGCGAAATAGCACCTTGGCTAGGGTCATGCCGCAGCCGTCGAGCAGCGAACGGCCAGGTTCGCACCGCAGGTGTAGCCCGCGATCCCGCAACTCGGTACTTAGCGCGCGGTTGGGTGTGTGCGTCGTCGCATGTGCCGCGACGAGGGCACGCAACCAGTCGCCTCGGATTGGCCGCTGAAAGTAGGGGTAAGTATTGCGGGTGCCAGCTAGTGCACCGGCTTCTTCTCGTCGGCCGAAACCATCGTTTCGCCAGGTAATCGGTGGACGCTGGTGGAGAATTGCGGATTTGTGGGCAGCCTCGAATGCGTCCCATTCGGCTTCGTTGTTGAGGTAACTCATGGGGATGCCCCCGCCCATGTCGATAAAAGAGGGGCGGTGGCCGCGCTGCCGCAGGGCATCAATGAACTGAAGGGCCTCGTCTACAACGATGGCCCGGTTGTGGGGCGAGTACCCGTGGAGGTGGAAGTGAACACCTTCGAACAGGAGTGCGCTCACATTCCGTGTGTCGAGCCACTCCAGCCAGTCGGGTACGGACATCCCGAATCGTGTCGGCGCGATGGCATCATTCTGCGATGCGATTCGCAGGGCTACCGGGGCGGGAGGCGCACCGTCACCCCGCGCGGCCAACATGCTGAGATACCCGTCTGCCTCATCGTGGTTGTCGAGGGCAACAGGCACATTGCGCGACAGGCACAGTTCGAGTAGCGGTGGCGGTTTCACTGCGGCCGTGACGATGACGTTGTGTGGCTGCACCCCCCGATCAAGTACTTGGCGCAACTCGTTTTCGGATGCGACGTCCACACCTAGACCGGCGTCGCGGGCGGCATCAACAAAACTCAGGGCTTTATTGGCTTTGCGGGCAAAAAATACACGCAGATCAATGTCGAGCTCTGCTGCTGCATCCGAAAGGTCCGAAGCGTTTCCTGCTAGAGCGCCTGTGTGGAGCACATTCACTGGCGATCCGTACTCTTCTACCACTCGCTGGGTAACCTGTGGATCAGCTAGCAGGTCGCTCATCCAGCTCGCCAACCGCGCAGTAAGCGGAGGATCACCGGCACACATTTTCTGGATATCGCTGCTCATCCGGTCCCTTCGATACGTCTCATCACCCGAGTGGCCCATCGTTCAGGGGTGTCGTGCAATGCCCGATTCAGAGTGTCATTGCCTATCACGGTGTCTTCAGTTGGGCGACCCAGCGCGGATAGCCCGTGCGTCGCACCTCGGTTGCCAATTACCTGGGCGTCGTCGGTAATCATGATGCCCCTGCGCCCATCGGGAATGCTCACGTGCCCCGAGTCACGCAGCGATGTCACCAGTGGGTCGGTGAGGCGACGCCATCCTGGCGGGGGCAGCACTGCGTCGATGCACTTGTCGTAGGGCCCGCCGTCAGCCAAGCTGCCAGCAATGTAGTCCGAAACAACGAGGCCGGCATCGATCAGTGCGAGCAGTTTCTCTGCGTTCACCAGAGGTGGCCCAAATGCGAACCGTTCCAATGTGGCAGCGAGTGCCATGAACTTTTCCCAGTCCGGGGATGGCCCCGGAAACCGGTCGACCACGGTTTGGTAGCCGATGGCCCACGCACGTCCAAGCGCGTATGCAGGCCCGGGGTGTTTTTCGCCGCGTCCAATCTCGACTGACTCCCGAAATGCATCGACCGCTCGAACACCGACAGCACCCGTTAGTGGTTGTGCTGGGTCCCATCCCGTCCGCAAGGTTTCCAAGATCCGCTCATGAGCTGCTGGTACACCGAGCTCCCAGAGTATGGCGTGAGCTGCTCCGACAATCGACTCCTCCATCGAGTCCACGTCGCCCGAATCAACTTTTGTCCATTCCTTTAGTGCCGCATCGGTGGCATTGCGCGGCAACACGGTGCGTGGTTTCGCGTGCAGGAAGCTGCCGGAACGCGAACTGGGATAGATGGAACGCGGTTCGGATCCACTACGAACGTAACGACAATGTGCGCCGTGGCCTTCAAACCGGCCACCGCGCCCCTCCGTGAGCGCCAATGCACCATCGATGAAGGTCAGTGCCGCACCCCGGAATCGCACGCGAGTGTGCGGTGCAACCGTGTCAAGATTTTCGATCGGGTACACCGAGGTGACTGGGGTTTCACCCGCATCCAGAAGCGCCCCGTCCCAGGTGGCGCCGTGTCCCACTGTCAGCAGCACTTCGTCATACGGTCCTCGGTCGGTGTCCGGCAGCACGTGCCACCTGCCGCAGTGCGAACGACGAAGATCCGTGACAGTGGACGCAATATGCCGGACCTGTACATGTGGTGCAGATTCGACCAAACGCTGAAATGACCACCTGAAGTACCGGCCGACGGCAGCGCGAGATGGAAAGCCTTCCGCTGCGATCGTCGGTTCAACTGATTGAGCCCATTCACGCCATGACGGTCGCAGCGCGCTTCTTCGCTCGCGAGGCCAGGTCGAAACGATGTTCGCATCAACATTGAGGCGCAAATAGTTAGGCAACGAAGGCTGATATGCGGCACCAATCCCGGGTTCCTGCGGATCAAACAGGTCGATGCGAAGTTTCGCTGACATCGTGTGAGACTGCGCAAGGATCGACTCCAGCGCAAAAAGTCCCTTCGGACCCGCACCCAGGATCGCGATAGTAAATGCGGATGCGCCTACAGCCATTGTTCGGTCTGCTCCTTCGTGAGCCCCAGGACGTCGTTGACCCACGCATCACTGTAGACAGTTTCGGCATACGGCAAGCCACCGTCGTGGGCTATCAACACCACTGTGTCGGCCGGATCAATGGACGGCAGCCGTCGACGAAGGGCAGCGACAACTCCCCCTGTCGATGCACCAGCGATGATCGCTTCACGCCGCGCCAGCAACCTGCAGCCGCGGACACAATCAGCCTCAGATACCCGCACCAAATCATCAAGGCGGGCATCTTGTGAAAAACGTGTTTCCAACCCCGCACCCAAGCCGGGCAGGAACCGCTCCCGTGATGTCCCACCGAAAAGAGCGCTTCCTTCAGAATCCACAGCGGTTATGCGGGTAGTCATCCTTGTTTTGTCGATGAAGTTACGGCAGCCAGTCAACGTGCCTGTGGTGCTTGTGGCCACAAAGAGGTGATCTACCCTGCCGTGCGTCTGCTCGGCGATTTCCGCCATCGTGCCGAGTTCGTGCGCTTGAGGATTCGCGGGGTTTGAATACTGATTAAGATTCACCGCGCCAGGAATTTCACCAACAATGCGAGCAACTTCCTTTAACCGTGCGGCGAGTAGCTCCGATGTGCCTGCACTAATAGCGTCGACGATCCGGACGTCTGCCCCAAGTGCTCGCATCATCGAAATCGTGGCTTTATTCGTGCGGGAATCCGCGACACAAATAAATCGGACGTCTCGCAACAAGCACGACCGCGCCAGCGCCAGGCCAAGATTGCCTGAACTCGACTCGACGACAGTGCCTCCGGACTGCAGCTGACCAGTCTCGAAAGCGCTATCGACCAGAGACGCAGCGGTCCTGTCTTTGGCACTGAAACCCGGGTTGAACATCTCGAGTTTCATCAAAATGGTGTGCGGTACATCTGGGAAAAGTCGCGTCAGATTCACCAGCGGAGTGTGCCCAACTAGGTCGGATATATCCGCCGAGACGGCAAGATTGGTGGTGACGGGTGTGTTCACGCAAGTCCCCTTAGCTGACTGGTCATCTACTGCACCGTGAGTACCCAAGCTCGGTGAAAACAAATCAGGATAGGTGTTGACTGCTCAGCACACTGTCTCGTCAAGTATGCCTGCATTTGAGCACTGGCACCTGTGAGGCTGCTGATCGTTACGTATTTCGCTGCCGGTTCCAAACCGCATCGGTTCGATCACGCTTGTCACATCACGTGCTAAATAGCGCTTCCCTTTCCATTGCAGCGCACATGCTTTCGTCAACAGTCTTTATCGGGCGTCAGCGTGAAGGAGTGCGAGTGCAGAAAATTAAGGCGGTGCCGTTAGGTCTTGCGTCAGTGTTAGGCGCGGGGATGCTCGCGATTACAGCACCGACCGCGCTGGCAGCACCGTGTGCCTCGATATCTACTAGTGATGCCAACGGAACCAGCGCCCACGTCGAAGGTGCGCCGCTTGGTCGCATGCCTGAGACTGCACATGGCCCCGTCGGCCTTGAGCCACCTCACGCACTGTTCAGCCCGCGCGCTGCTTCACCGGCCAAGTTTGTCGAGTGGCTGACAGGTCCGAATAGCAACAACCAGACTCCAACCCGCTTCGGGATGTCTGGCACAGACCTCGGGATCATCTGGGACAACGGCAAAACCGACGACGAGCAGCAGGTACTCATCGCCTATGGAGACACCTTTGGTGACTGTTCGCTTCCGGGCAATGAGTGGCGTTTCAATGCCCTCATGCGGTCGGCCGACACTGATCTTTCTGACGGCATGGCCGTACCTGACCCGCTCACAGAGGAAGACGACGACTACCTCTTCGGCGGCTCCCCCGTCACCATTGACCGACCCGATTTCTCGAAGCAAATCATCGACAAGTTGGGGCTAGCACCGACGGAGTTCACAGTCATCCCCACAGCCGGGATCGCTGTCGGCACCACTCAGTACATCAACTTCATGTCGGTGAAAGAGTGGGGTCCACCGGGGCAATGGACAACCAACTTCTCAGCCATCGCTGTCTCCGATGACAACGGCGAGAACTGGGACGTGGATTTCGACACCATTCGCGCCGATGAAACTGGCAACCTCGACGACTACGACTACGTCGCGGGCAACAACAACTTTCAGATGGCCGCATATGTGAAGCGCGATGGCTACGTTTACACCTTCGGCACACCTTCAGGCAGGCAAGGCGCGGCGCGGGTCGCCCGTGTCAACGAAACCGACATTCTTGATCTCGCCGAGTATGAGTATTGGAATGGGTCAGGCTGGACTCAAGGTGACCCCAGCGCAGCCGTCAACGTAATCCCTGCGCGCGTCAGTGAAATGTCAGTGCAGTGGAACGAGTTCCTCGGCAAATACATCGCCCTGTACACCAACAGCCTGGGCAGCGTCGTCCTGCGTCTCGCCGACCAACCGCAAGGACCGTGGAGCGACGCTGAACCAATCATGACCGCGACAGCTTTCCCAGGCGGGCTCTACGCACCGTACATTCATCCGTGGTCCGAGGGCTCTGACTTGTACTTCACCGTCTCACGTTGGTCGCACTACAACGTCATGTTGATGCGCACCACCCTCGACCACACCCCGCCCACGCCCGGTGTGGGTTCAGGATCGATGGGCGGCGGGGGATCCTAACCCCACCCACAGCGTATTCTGGTGGCTGTCACGATGCAGCGAAGCCGGTGTGAAACCGGCGCTGTCCCGCAACTGTGAGCCCCGCAGCGGCTTTCGAGCCCTGCAGAGTTAAGCCAGGTCGCCTGCTTGTGACGTTCGAGAGCTCTCGAGGACGAGCGTCTCGCAGGCGGCCTGTGTTTGGCCAAAGTCGGCGATTCTCCTCCTCGACCAACAGGAGGATCGGCACATGAATTTTGGCAGAGTCACGAAAACCGGCAGGGTCGCCATTGTCGCTACTGCACTGGCACTGGTTGCAGCAGGTTGTGGCGACGCCACCTCAGAAGTCGAAGCGGAAACTGACGCGACGAGGGTAATTTCACTCTCCCCCGCAGCGACTGAGATGCTCTTCGCGATCGGTGCTGGTGATCAAGTCATCGCCGTGGACGAGTATTCGAATTTCCCGGAGAACGCACCTACTACGGACCTCAGTGGATTCAGTCCCAACCTTGAGGCGATCTCCTCGTACGATCCGGACCTTGTGGTGCTGTCCTCATTCGCTGACGCCATTGTGCCGCAACTCAACACGTTGCACATTCCCACCTATGTTGCTGCAGACAACCCATCAGAGATCACCGACGTATACGACCAGATTGTGGATCTCGGCAACCTCACAGGGCGGTCTACCGAGGCAGAGGATCTTGTTGAGCGGATGACTGACTTCCTGGACAAGATCGCCGCTGACGCACCACAGCGATCAACGCCTCTGACGTACTACATCGAGCTCGACGACACGTACTGGACGTACACATCAGCCAGCATCGTCAGTGCACTTTTCGAACGAGTGGGTCTGCGCAACATTGTTGACGACGAAGACCTCGTCGCCACACAACTGTCGGCTGAAGCGATTGTGCAAGCAAACCCTGATGTCATCTTTCTTACCAACAGCAACTTCGGAGTGACCCCGGAGGTTGTGGCAGATCGTCCAGGCTGGTCAAATATCGCAGCCGTGGAGCAGGGCCACGTTTTCGAACTCGTCTCCGACATCGCCTCACGGTGGGGACCGCGCCTCGTGGATCTCCTCGACATAGTGGTCGAGAAAACGTCGCAAATTCGGTGATCACCAAGCTTCGGTGGTGGTGGCTACTACTCGGCTGCGTCGCGGTTCTGGGGGCAGCACTCGCAGGTTTGAGCTTTGGTGCCGCATCAATACCGCTCAGTGGTGTGGTCGTCGAATTGGCGAACCTGGTCCCGGGAGTGGAGCTCAATTCAGGATTAGATGTGCGCCAGGCAGCCATCGTCACCGAAATTCGCTTGCCACGCGTGGTGTTGGGTCTGATCGTCGGTGCGATGCTCGCAATTGCCGGTGGGGCGTACCAAGGCGTGTTTCGAAACCCACTTGCTGAACCATTCTTGCTGGGCGTCGCCGCAGGTGCCGGGCTTGGCGTGACGGTTGTCATCGCGCTGCAACCGACATACGCAGCAAACCTGCCGGTGACGACGCCTATCGCGGCGTTTACGGGTGCTCTCGGTGCGGTCACCTTAACGTACTTTCTGGGAGCGGCAGGGGGCCGTGACCGCTCGCCAGAAACGCTCATCCTCGCAGGTGTTGCTGTTGCAGCGTTCCTCACCGCGATGCAAACGTACCTACTCCAGCGGCACGTCGACGTCATACGCGAGGTTTATAGCTGGCTCCTTGGCCGACTCGGAGGCGCAACCTGGTCAGACGTAACAATGCTCTTGCCGTACGCAACGATCGCTGCTGTCACCATCGTCCTGCTCGGTCGTGAACTCGATGTGATGGCGGTCGGCGACGATGAAGCTGCCACCCTCGGTGTGCACCCACAAGTGATTCGCGTAGTTCTGCTCACCGCAGCTTCGCTCGGCACCGCCGCAGCAGTGTCGGTATCGGGTCTGATCGGATTTGTTGGCATCATCGTGCCGCACATCGTCCGACTTGTTTTCGGTTCCTCATACCGCGTGATCTTGCCCCTGTCACTACTGTTCGGTGCAGCATTTTTGGTCCTCGCTGACCTTGCAGCCCGCACCGTCGATGTGCCACGCGAAGTGCCAATCGGCGTTGTCACCGCATTCTTGGGGGCGCCGTTTTTTGTTCTGATCCTTCGCGCAACAAAGCGGGCTGCCCTGTGATTAGCGTCGATAACATCAGCGTCACCCTAGGCCGCGGGGCTCCCCTAATCCGAAATGTGAACCTTGAGGTAGCAAACGGCGAATGGGTGACCGTCATTGGCCCCAACGGTGCGGGCAAATCAACCTTGTTGCACGCAATCAACCAGCACCTTCCCTACTCGGGAACAATTCAGATCGACCACCGCGACACCAGAACCTTGAGCCGCCGTGAGCGCGCTCAACTCATCGCGACCGTGCCGCAATCGCCCACGGTTCCTCCCGGAATGGCGGTAGGTGACTACGTTCTTCTCGGCCGAACGCCGTACATCTCACCATTGCGAAGCGAAACAGCACACGATGTCGCCATAGCGGACGACGTCATGACGGTCCTTGATCTTCAGCGTTTTCGGAACCGCGTATTGAGCACCCTGTCCGGCGGCGAACGCCAAAGGGTTTTTCTCGCTCGTGCGTTAGCGCAGCAAGCACCAGTACTGCTACTCGATGAGCCCACGACGGCACTCGACATTGGACACCAGCAAGAGGTGCTCGATCTAGTCGACGAACTTCGAATTGCACGAGGAATTACCGTGCTTTCCACGATGCATGACCTCTCGATCGCCGCAGAGTACGCCGAAAGGATGGCATTAATCGCCGATGGCACGTTTGTGGCGATGGGCACACCCACTGAGGTGCTGACTACGGGCAACCTGTCCCAGTTTTATGGCGCACACGTGCAGGTATACACCCACGCGGGCACCCCTGCGGTGATCCCTATTCGACGCCGCCGTCGATAATCAGTCGCGATCGTGCCCAGGCTCAGACATGCTGTGGAAATGAAGACCCGCCAAGTAGCCGCGCCAGCGCTCATGCTTGCTGGCGGCACGTCGATGTACGTTGGCGCCGCTGCGGGTGTGTTTCTGTTCAGCTTCGTCGCCCCCGCCGGTGTTGCCTGGTTGCGGATCGTAGGCGCGGCGCTCATCTTTCTGGCGATTGTGCGACCAGCGCGTTCTGCCTGGGTGGGGCAGGCTCTCCTCCTCGCCGGGGCATTCGGCACCATCACGGCCCTAATGAATATCGCGTTCTATGAGTCCATCGCCCGGTTACCACTCGGCACCGCCGTTGCCATCGAGTTCTTGGGACCAATCGTTGTGGCCGCGTGGGGTTCCCGCACATGGCGCGACGTCGTGGCGCTACTTGTTGCCGTCGCAGGGGTTGTTCTCATCGCCGACGTTCATCTTGCGGGCTCCCCCGCCGGTATCGCATTCGCCTTACTTGCTGCACTCTGTTGGGCGGGATACATAGTTCTAGGGAAACGTGTTGCCTCTGCGGTGTCACCGCGGAACAGTTTGGCAGTCGGTTTCACCGTCGGTGCCGTAGTGACGTCGCCCTTTGCATTCACGCTCGCTTCGTCCTGGCAACCAGATACCCCGCTACTGACGGTCTTAGTCCTAGGTCTGGCGTTAGGCTTGTTCGCGAACGTCATCCCGTATGGAATCGACCAGATCATCCTGCGGAGTGTCGGGCAGGCCTATTTCGCCGTCCTTCTTGCACTTCTGCCAGTGACATCCGCGTTGATCGGGTGGATAGTACTCAGACAATCACTGTCCGTGCCGGAACTGATCGGCATTGCCGCGGTGGCTATTGCTGTCGCTTTGCGAAAGCCCACTAGCTGACAGTTGCCGCGAGCGCACGCCGCGTAACCCACGCAACTTGGTGAACAGCGTCGTCCGTGGACCCTCCAGCCTGTAAAAGGTGGCTGATTGTCAGGCGAGTATTGATTGAAATCAATGTGTACAGATCCGATTCCGATATCCCAGTGTCCCGGTAGAGGTTGGCCGCTTCGGCTACAACTACCACGATCGCCTGCCCCAGGACAGGTTTGGGATCGACGGCGAGCAGATCGATAAGGTCCAGCTCTGCCCGATGCTGGCCATTTAAGATCGCCTGCATCAATTGGTTTTCATCCGCCATATCGAGAACGACACGCACGGCTTCAGGCAACCCTGTCGCAATGTCCGAACCGTACTTCTGCATTGTTTCGAGAATCGCTGCAAAAAATAGCTCCGCCTCGCGCCGGATCATCGCGTCGGCCAGCGCTGCTTTTGTTGGAAACTCCTTGTAGACCGCCTGCCTATTCACGCCTATGGCAGAACCAACCCCAGCCATCGTTACGGCACTCCAGCCTCGTTGGCAGGTGGCCTCACGAGCAGCTTCGATAAGGCGATCGCGTAGCACCACTTCTACCACCCCCAACTGACGCCGCATATTAGATTCCTGGTTAGGTTGCGGGCGAAAATTACGATAGCCGGTGTAGACATGAAGAATGCCGTCCTTGACTGAACTTTTCGCAATCGACACGCTTCTCACTGACGACGAGCGACAAATACAATCCTCTGCACGCGCCTTCGCGGCACAACAACTCGGTCCGCACATCTCCGACTGGTACGAGGCTGGCACACTGCCTGTACGTGAGGTGGCTCAAGAGTTTGGCCGACTTGGCCTGCTCGGCATGCACCTGCACGGCTACGGTTGCGCAGGCACGACCGCAACCGAATACGGGCTGGCGTGCATGGAGATCGAAGCCATCGATTCGGGTTTGCGCAGTCTTATGTCAGTGCAAGGATCCCTCGCGATGTACGCGATCTATGCCTACGGCTCCGAGGAACAGAAACAACAGTGGCTCCCCCAGATGGCGGCGGGTGACAAAATTGGGTGTTTTGCCTTAACGGAACCCGATTTCGGGTCCAACCCGGGCGGCATGCGGACCCGCGCCTACCAGGACGGTTCCGACTGGGTGCTTAACGGAACAAAGATGTGGATCACCAATGGCACACTGGCCGACGTTGCGGTGGTGTGGGCGCGCACAGATGACGGAATACGCGGCTTCCTCGTGCCTACTGACACCCCAGGGTTCGCAGCGACAGAAATGAAACGAAAACTATCGCTCCGCGCATCCGTCACAGCCTCATTGTCCTTCGACGAAGTACGCCTGCCAAGCAGCGCACTCTTGCCCAATGCTCGAGGCCTACGAGCACCGCTGGGCTGTCTCAGTGAGGCACGTTTCGGCATCGTGTTCGGCAGCATGGGAGCCGCACGAACATGCCTCGAAACGGCCATTGAATACGCGCAAACCCGCGAAGTATTCGAGAAGCCACTCGCGGGGTATCAGCTGACGCAAGCCAAAATCGCTGACGGCGCAGTCGAATTCGGCAAAGGTGTACTCCTGGCCCTTCATCTCGGGCGTCTCAAAGACTCCGGGTCACTCACCTCGGAACAGGTCAGTGTCGGAAAACTCAACAACGTGCGTGAGGCTCTGGGCATTGCCCGGCAGTGCCGCACAATTCTGGGGGCCAATGGAATCACCTTGGACTACCCAGTTATGCGGCACGCCTCAAACCTCGAAACCGTCCTCACGTACGAGGGCACCTCAGAGGTGCACCAACTCGTGATTGGGCAAGCACTAACGGGCGAAAACGCGTTCCGCTAGGACTGCAATCAGCCTTTGCCTGAGCTGTGGAAATGCAACAAGTCATAGCGGGTGATCACGCCCACTGGTTTGCCGTCCTCGATCACCATCAAAGCATCGGTGTCGGCAAGGGCCTTTTGTGCATCTTCCACAGTCTCACCCGTACCGATGAGCGGCAACGGCTTGCCCATCACTGAGCTGACAGGATCCGCTAGATTCGCCCGCCCCTCAAACACTGCGCTGAGAAGATCTCGCTCGTTGAGGCTGCCCTGAACCTCACCGGCCATGATCGGCGGTTCGGCTCCGACAACCGGCATTTGGGACACGCCGTATTCACGCAGGATCTCGATAGCATCGCGCAAGGTTTCTTGAGGATGCGTATGCACCAGGTCAGGAAGCTTGCCTGACTTACCGCGGAGCACATCTCCCACATACGCCACCGTTGACTTGCCGTCTAGGCGGCTGCGGAGGAATCCGTAGGACGACATCCAGGCGTCGTTGAAGATCTTCGACAGGTACCCGCGACCACCGTCCGGTAGGAGAACTACAACCACAGCGTCAGGGCCTTCTCGGCGTGCTACTTCAAGCGCACCGACGACTGCCATTCCGCACGAACCGCCGACGAGGAGACCTTCTTCGCGAGCGAGTCGACGCGTCATCTCGAACGAATCTGCGTCAGACACTGCGATGATCTCGTCGGGCACCGAAGGGTCGTACGCCTCGGGCCAGAAATCCTCACCCACGCCCTCGACCAAATACGGCCGACCGGAACCACCCGAATACACCGAGCCCTCAGGGTCGACACCAATGATTTTCACCTTGCCGCCCGAAACCTCTTTGAGGTAGCGACCCGTGCCAGTGATGGTTCCGCCGGTGCCGACACCCGCAACAAAGTGCGTCACCTTGCCGTCGGTGTCACGCCAAATCTCCGGCCCCGTCGTCTCATAGTGACTGTCTGGGCCGTTGGGGTTCGCGTACTGGTTCGGTTTCCACGCACCTTCGATCTCTTGCGTGAGCCTGTCCGACACGTTGTAATAGCTGTCGGGATGCTCAGGCGGCACCGCAGTCGGGCACACAACAACTTCTGCGCCGTACGCCCGCAACACATTGCGTTTGTCCTCGCTGACCTTGTCCGGGCACACAAAAACGCACTTGTACCCGCGTTGTTGTGCCACAAGGGCAAGGCCCACACCCGTGTTCCCTGACGTGGGCTCGACAATCGTGCCGCCAGGCTTCAGCTCGCCCGAAGCCTCGGCTGCATCGATCATTTTGACCGAGATGCGGTCCTTCGAGCTGCCACCCGGATTGAGGTATTCAATCTTCGCTGCAACAACACCAGAGACGCCGTCAGCAACTGAGTTGAGCTTCACCAGCGGGGTATTGCCGATGAGATCGACTACGTGATTCGCAATGCGCATACCCCCATCGTTCCAGATATCTGCGGCAGTGTGGAATCCGCCATCAAATCTGGTGCCTCAGCGCAACGTAATCGACCGCGCTTGTATAGCATCAAGGGTGGCATCAGGCTTGCGCTAAAGGGGGTATTGGCATGCCGAGAGGCGAAGATGGAACCACGCACAGTGGCAATTCTTCGCGCAGTGGCAATTCTTCGCGCACACATGTTGCCGTCAAAGCCACCGCGGCGGCGGTCATTGGCGCATCCTCAGCGGGCGCAGCCAGTTGGGCAACCTACAATTTCCTTTCCGCACAAGCCAAAACCGCACGAACTCGCATCGGCAAACTTCCGCCATACCCACCTGAAGCCGATGGTGTGTACATGCCGCAAGGTGGGCGCCCGGAACGCTGGAACTCGCGGCAAAGCGCAGACCTGCACCTCATGATCTTCGGTGATTCCACAGCAGCTGGACTCGGTTGCACCTTTGCCGACGAAACACCCGGTGTGCGACTCGCCCGAGGACTCGCCGACGAGTCAGGGTTGCGGGTACGGCTCAGCACCAAAGCAATCAGCGGGGCCACCTCAAAAGGATTGTCCGGGCAAGTGGATGCGTCCTTCGTCTCAGGAAGCCCACCCGATGTTGCCGTCATCCTGGTCGGTGCCAACGACGTAACAGCACGCCAATCCGTTCGCGCAGCGGCCCGTCGGCTTCGCGACGCAGTGCGGCGACTGCACGATGCTGGTTCTGTCGTCGTCGTCGGAACATGCCCCGATTTCGGTATCGTCACCGACGTTCCGCAACCGTTGCGATCAGTACTACGCCAATGGAGCTTGAGCCTCGCCCGCGCACAAACCGCAGCAACAAAGTCGGCAGGTGGCCACCCAGTCCCACTCGCAGACCTTCTGACGCGCGAATTCTTGGCCTCACCGGACCGACTCTTCTCCTCCGACCGCTTCCATCCGTCCCCCGCTGGATATGAACTCGCGGCGCGGAACATCCTGCCCGTGATGTGTTCAGCACTGGGAGTGTGGAAAGGCGGACCGCTCGAAGAATTGCCAGAAGTCTCGGCCGCCGCCGAAGCGCGCCGCCCCACAGTTCGTGTCTGGAATGCCCTCAACCGGATGTGGTTCTTGCACCGGAGCCCCGGCACACGCACACCTGACAAGCAGGGCAAGCGACGCAACCCACTCGGTATCGCACCCGCCGCAAATCTCTCTCGGATCGCGCGGCAGCACCGCCGAGGAAAACGCTCACCACTTCCCGACTAGCAAGCTATCCACAACCAACAATCAAGCCACCATAGGAGTTCTCATGCCAGAGGCCGTCATTGTTTCCACCGCCCGTTCACCCATCGGCCGTGCGATGAAGGGGTCGCTGAAGACGATTCGCCCCGACGACCTCGCCGCACAGATGGTGGCAGCAGCGTTGGCGAAAGTTCCTGAACTCGACCCCACCGAGATTGATGACATCATGCTCGGCTGCGGTCTCCCCGGCGGACAACAAGGCTTCAACATGGCCCGCAACCTGTCGATAATCTTGGGTTTCGACAATGTCCCTGGCACCACCATCACCCGCTACTGCGCATCATCAGTGCAGACCACACGAATGGCGCTACACGCCATCAAGGCTGGTGAAGGAGATGTGTTCATCTCAGCGGGCGTGGAAAGCGTGTCAAGCTTCCTCCACGGAACATCTGACTCACTTCCCGACACAAAAAACCCCCTCTTCGCTGACGCAGAAGCACGCACCGCAACAGCAGCGCAGGGTGGTGTCAGCTGGCACGACCCACGCGAAGACGGCCTACTGCCCGACGCATACATCGCCATGGGACAAACAGCCGAGAACGTCGCCCAAATCACCGGCATCAGCCGCGAGGACCAAGACCGGTGGGGCGTGCGTTCGCAGAATCGCGCTGAAGAAGCCATTAACGCTGGCTTCTTCGAACGTGAAATCACGCCCGTCACCCTCCCCGATGGCACAGTCGTCAACACGGACGACGGACCACGGCCCGGCACAACCTACGAAGCTGTCAGCCAACTCAAGCCCGTGTTCCGCCCCGACGGCACCATCACCGCCGGCAACGCCTGCCCACTCAACGACGGCGCGGCTGCGCTAGTCATCATGAGCGACACCAAGGCGAAGGAACTCGACCTCACCCCACTTGCCCGGGTCGTCGCCACTGGTGTTTCAGGCCTGTCCCCCGAAATCATGGGACTTGGGCCGATCGAGTCCACCAAACGTGCACTCGCCACCGCAGGCATGACGATCAGCGACATTGACCTATTCGAGATCAACGAAGCATTTGCGGTTCAAGTTCTTGGCTCTGCCCGCGAACTTGGTATCAACGAAGACGCACTCAATGTCTCGGGCGGCGCGATCGCGCTTGGGCACCCATTCGGTATGACAGGTGCCCGCATCACCACCACGTTGCTGAACAACCTCACCACTCACGACAAGCAGTTTGGTCTCGAAACCATGTGCGTTGGTGGCGGCCAAGGTATGGCGATCATCTTTGAACGCCTGAGCTAGAAAGTATGACGCTGTGAGCGTGTGTTGAGCGGATTCGTTGAAGGGTCCGCTCAACACTGCTCTGGTGAGGTCTTGATGCGCTCGCCTCGGTGCCAGACCGCTACCGCGCGCAGGTCCTCATCTAGCGCCACCATGTCTGCGGGGTAGCCGGGACGCAAGTGGCCAGCTTTCAGGCCGAACAATGTCGCTGGTGTGTGGGTCGCCGATTGGACCGCACTTACCAGGTCAACTCCCGCAGAAATAACGGTCCGGCGCACCACTTCGGCAAGAGTCGCAGTTCCCCCAGCGATAGCCGGAACATCGCCAACATAGTGGTCACCCGTGCTTAGCCGCGCGACGCCGTCATCGACACGAACGTCCAACCCGCCGAGGGCGTAGTCGCCATCAGGCATTCCCGCTGCCGCCATCGCATCCGTCACCAAAGCGACCTGGCCTGGACCTACCAAGTCGAACACCATCCGCACCGTGTCGTCAGACAAGTGCACACCGTCGCCAATGATCTCCACAACCATCTCGACACGGGCGGCCGCACTCAGGCACGACGCGACTGGGCCGGGATCACGGTGATGCAGCGCGGGCATCGCATTAAACAGATGGGTTGCGCCCCACTGGCCGGACGAAGCCGCCATCACCCGCCGCGTCGTGGCGCTGTCAGCGCTCGTGTGCCCGATGCACGGCACCGCGCCGCCCTTGTGCAGCAATCGCGCAATACTGGCGGCGTGGGCGGTCTCAGGGGCGAACGTCTGGCTACGGATCGCCCCTCCACCGACGTCGAGCAGCTCAGACAGCAACGATAAATCTCCAGGGATGATCGCGGCCGGATCGTGCGCCCCACATTTCCACACCGACAAAAATGGGCCTTCGAGATGCAGCCCCGCCAGATCCCCGGTGTGCACGAGTGGCGCCAGAGCTGCCACTTGTCGCCGGAGGACTTCTCCTGGGGCCGACACGAGGCTCGCCAACTGCGTTGTCGTCCCCCTGCTGCGATGAAAACGAACAACCCGGCTCGCATCGAGTGGATCGTGGTGGAACCCAGCTCCCCCGCCGCCATGACAATGCACGTCGACGAAGCCCGGCACTAGCGTGACACCGCTCGGGCGTGTATCGACGACATCAACCCCGGGGTAATTCCACTGGCCTGCTGGTGTGACCTCCATAACGGTGCCACCGTCAAAGGCAATGATCCCGTCAGCGAGCAGGTCGACTCCGGTAATGATCCGCCCGCGTATCGCTGTCACTGCCATGTCCCCATCCTAGGAGCGGCTGCTTTGGCGGACATGCCTGAACACGAGCAGGGCCCCCACACAGTGTGCGGGGGCCCTGCAAGTGCAGTGCTGAAGGTGCGGTGCTACTAGTCCTGATTGAAGTAACTGAGCAGACGCAGGATCTCGATGTACAGCCAGACGAGGGTGATGGTCAGTCCGAATGCCACTGCCCATGCCGACTTTTCTGGTGCACCCTGGCGGATCATTTCGTCAGCTGCGTCGAAGTCGATGAGGAAGCTGAATGCTGCCAGGCCGATAACGAACAGCGAGAAGATGATCGCTAGTGGGCCGCCGTCGCGAAGACCAAGTCCGCCGTCCATGAAGAATCCGGCAACGAGGTTACCGATCATGAGGACAAGCGCACCGAAGATTCCGGCAACCACCATGCGCGTCATGCGTGGTGTCACGCGAATCGCACCGGTCTTGTATACGAAGAGCATTCCGAAGAACACACCAAAGGTGCCGAGGACGGCCTGCCCGATCAGCGCACCGGCGGAAGTGGTGGGCGACACCATCACGTTGGCGAAAAGCCACGACAATCCGCCGAGGAACAAACCTTGCGCCACTGCGTAACTCAGAACAATGCCGGGGTTGTCCATCTTCTTACCGAAGACAGCGACAAGCACGAGCACGAGGCCCACGATCATGCCACCGAACACAAACAACGGAGCGATACCGGGGTTGGCGCTGGTCATGAAGTACGACAGCGCGGCGGCGATCGTCAGCACCACCAGAGTGGTGCCCGTTTTCGTGACAACGTCGTCAACCGTCATCGCCCTCGACGGCGTGGCGGTCTGGTATTGATCAGCGCCGTACTGCTGCTGACCTTGGCGGAATGCGGCGTTCGAAGCGCCCGCTGCCCCACTGCCAAATGTGGCGTAACCGCCGGGGCCTTTAGGCAAATTTTTGAACACCGGGTTGCTACTGGTGCGCACCGTGACGTCCCTTCCGTTCTGTTCCGAGCTACTACATGCCGTAGCGGCTAGTGCCCGCTGATGTCTCCCTGGATTTGCAAGTTCAACGTACGGTGCCCCACGAGAGTTCCCCATCGGCCGCACCATCGCTCGAACTCACCAAGTACGTAGCCGACTTTACCTGCTATTTATCTCTCATGTCTGTGTGGCAACGCACACTCTATGTGGTCGTTACAGTCAGCGGAAACTCATGAAAAACATGGAATGCACGGTTGGTGTACACCAAAGGAAGCGCATGTGACTCGGCGTGATGAATGTCGTCAACCTCGGCAGCGATAACAATGGACTCACCCACATCAATGTGCCCGACATAGTGGCATCGGAGACGGGTCGCCACGTCATGGAGGTATGGTTCACCCGTTTTTAGGCGCCCCCACTGCATATTTTCACCGAAGCGCACACTTCCAGGGGTAGCAAACACTTGCGCTAACGCAAGGTCGCCCGCGTCGAGAAGGTGCACAACCATCGTTGACGCAGCACGAATTGCCTGCGCGTTGGGGGTCAGTGTGGAAATAGTGAATGACACCGACGGAGGATTGGTGCTGACCGATGCCACCGACGACGACAAGATCCCCACGGGCCCTTGGGGACCTTCCGCGGAAATAATGGCAAGACCAGCTGGTTGACGCCGAAACGCAGCACGAAAAAGGTCACCCAACTCAGACTCTGCGCTCACGGCATCTGACTCCGAGTTCTGGGTGTAGGTGTCGTCGCTACTTGGCATGCCCCGGTCGTTCCTCCCCCGCTGACGGAATTGTGCACTCACTTCAGACGATAGACGGTTACCTGCTCGTGGTGCGAACCGTTGTCGGCTGAAGCAGCCTGCACAGGGTTGGCGCGAAGCGTTGCAGACCGAAAGATCCTGCATTTCGACCGCTGAGAGGGTCAAATGCAGGATCTTTCGCAAACCAAACAAAGGTGCCCCCAGTGGGACTCGAACCCACACTGTGACGGTTTTAAGCCGTCTGCCTCTGCCGATTGGGCTATGGGGGCAAAATAACGCCGCACACTTCACGGCGCATTTCACGCGCGTTATTCCACGAGGGACAATGCTATCCCGTCGAGAATGTCGTGCTCACTCACGGTGAGCGTATCGATACCCGATATCGCACCGATTTCGTCAGCAAGCACTCGGGTGATGATAGCGCCCCCACCGATGACATCGGCACGCCCGGGGTGCATTGGCCCCAACGCAAGTCGTTCGTCGCGGGTTGCGCCAATAAGTTTCTCGCACACTTCATTTAGACGAGTGAACGACGTCGTGCTCAGATGAATCTTGTTAGGGTCGTACGTCTTCAAGTTGTGAGCTAGCGCCGCCAGGGTAGTCATCGTTCCTGCAACACCGACCCAGGTTCGAGCGGGCGCAAGGGGCACCGTGTGGAAGGCCTCCCGGAGGACTTCACGCGCCACCGCGCGAGCATGCGCCACTTCTGTTGCCGTGGGCGGATTCGACGGTAGGCATCGTTCGGTGAGGCGAACACACCCGATGTTGACGGACTTTGCTGCTTCTACCGTGTTGGTGCCGTACACCACTTCGGTGGACCCGCCGCCGAGGTCGACGACAACGAACGGTCCATCGGCGGGGTCGAGTTCACTGACGGCGCCGACGAACGATAGTCGTGCTTCTTCATCGCCGCTGATGACCTCGGCGCGTGTGCCTGGTACTACCGCACCGAGGATCTCCTCGGTCATGCTGAAAAAGTCTTCGCGGTTTCCGGCGTCACGCGTGGCGGAGGTGGCAACCATACGAATTTTGGTCGCACCAGCATCGGCGATGAGTTGGGCGTATTCCGCGAGCGCTACGCGGGTTCGCTCCAAAGCGTCGGGGTGAAACTCGCCTGTCGCATCGATGCCTTGCCCAAGTCGCACCACAACCATTCGGCGGTCGACGTCCGAGATGATCGGTCGCCCACCCTCCGCAACGGCCGATGTGTCGATGTCCGCAATGAGAAGTCGCAGGGAGTTTGTTCCACAGTCAATGGCTGCTACCCGCGTCATTCGTCGACCTCAGTAGTGCTGGGCGACGGCACCCCTGGCCAATCGGCTGGAACCCACGTGCCGACGAGACTCGGATCGTCTTCGGTGATCAGCACTATCGCCTCATCACCGATCGGGTTAACTCCGGGGCCACGTGCCAACGAGTGGGCCGCAAGAACATGCAAACATTTGACCCGGTCTGGCATGCCGCCACCGGAAAAGTCTGTACCCAACGATTCGATGCTGTCGCGTTCGCGCAAGTAATCTTCATGCGCTGCGCGGTACGCGGCCGCGAGTTCTGTGTCAGTGGCGACTCGTTCCGACATTTCCTTCATCACGCCCAGAGATTCCAGGCGGCTCACAGCGGCGGTGAGTTTTGGATGGGTGAGGTAGTACAGCGTAGGAAATGGTGTGCCATCTGGGAGGCGAGGTGCGGTCGCAACAACAGCGGGTTCACCGTTGGGGCACCGGTACGCGACACGAAGGACACCGCGAGGTTCACGCCCTAATTGCACAGCAATGGCGCGAATATCGTCGGGTGAAACATCGTGGGTGGGGTTGGGCTGATTCGCAGGCACTACTGCCCTGCCTCCGGAGCCTCGGGAGCTACAGGCATATTCATTTCGCGTCGTGGTCCTTCATCGCGTGGGACTGACATTTCACGCCACAGTTGGGTGTACCAAGGATTGGAACTACCGGTGTACTGGTCGGCGACATTGTCATCGAGGTTGGGGTCGTCGGCGAATTGTACTCGGTACGGCGTTTCCCCCGGAAATACGAGCCCCAGACGTTCACGGGCCTCAATCCGAATATATGCGGGGTCGTCTTGCAAAGCCTTCTGCATTTCGAGGGCCTCGACCTCACTCCGCAGTTGTTCGGATTCCGCAGCGATCCGGCGCGTTTCGCTCAGTTGGGAGAAATAAGTACGCAAAGGCATCACCAAAGTCAGCACCATCGCCCCCACGACGAGCGCAAGAATCAGTGTCTGCCTGGTCGACCAGCCTTCTTTGGGTGGCTGTTTGGTGCGCGCGGAAGTCTTGTTCACCATCACTGAACTCCCGCCGAACAAGCCGCTGCTGTCGCGTCTACTTTGTGCGCGGTGGCCGAAGCCGCCGACCGGAGGCTCACACTAGAGTGTGGCCTCCGACCGGCGTAGCTACGGTAAATGCCGCGGCGCCCCATGAGCTACTTGCTGCTCCAGTTGAATCGAGGAAATGCTGACGCACCCGCATAACGCGCCGCGTCACCGAGAGCTTCTTCAATTCGCAGGAGTTGGTTGTACTTGGCTACTCGCTCACTCCGTGCTGGTGCACCCGTCTTGATCTGTCCGCTACCAACCGCAACAGCAAGGTCAGCGATGGTGGTGTCCTCGGTCTCTCCGGACCTGTGGCTCATCATCGTCTTGTACCCGTTGCGATGCGCCAAATCGACAGCGTCAAGTGTTTCCGTCAGTGTGCCGATCTGGTTGACCTTCACTAGCAGCGCGTTCGCAATGCCGCGGTCAATGCCGATCTGCAGCCGCTCTGGGTTGGTGACAAACAAGTCGTCACCCACTAGCTGCAACGACGCACCAACATGATCAGTGAGGGTCTTCCAACCATCCCAATCGTCTTCATCGAGGGGATCTTCGACGGACACAAGGGGGTATGAGTTGAGGAGTTCGCGGTAGAACTCCGACATCTCATCGGCGCTGCGAGTCGTTCCTTCGAAACGGTAGCCGACGCCCTTCTCGTAGAATTCTGTCGCTGCGACATCAAGGGCCAATGCGACATCAGTTCCGAGGGACAGACCTGCTTTGTCCACGGCTTCGATGATGAGGTCGAGGGCTTCTTTGGTGCCAGCAACGTCGGGAGCAAATCCACCCTCGTCGCCCAAACCTGTTCCCAGGCCCTTAGCCTTGAGTACTGACTTGAGTGAGTGGTAAACCTCAGTGCCCCATCGGAGTGATTCTTTGAAGCTTGGAGCGCCGATGGGGGCGATCATAAATTCCTGCACGTCCACACCGGTGTCGGCATGCGCGCCACCGTTGAGGATGTTCATCATCGGAACAGGCAACAAGTGCGAGTTTGGGCCGCCAACGTAGCGGAATAGTTCAAGACCCGACGACTCAGATGCTGCTCGCGCAACGGCCAACGAGACGCCAAGAATTGCGTTGGCGCCGAGACGTGACTTGTCCGGGGTGCCATCGAGATCAAGCATTGCCTGATCAACAGCGCGCTGCTCGATTGCATCAAACCCGATCAAAGCCGGGGCAAGCTCGTCGAGAACAGCGTTCACTGCACGCTGCACGCCCTTACCGAGGTAGCGGTCGCCACCATCGCGCAGTTCGACGGCTTCATGTTCTCCAGTGGAGGCGCCCGAGGGCACCGCCGCTCGGGTCACGGTCCCATCATCGAGCGCAACTTCCACCTCAACGGTGGGGTTGCCCCGCGAGTCGAGAATCTCACGTGCTCCGACCTGTTCAATGACGGCCACGAATCACTCCTTCGGCAGCTGACAACTACGTGCGGGGCAGTTGCCTCCGCGAAACACAATCTTGCCAGCTTCGAGGGTAGCGGGACTACTTGCCTCCCCGTTTCAGGCGCGCACAACTAGGCCGCGGTTTTGTTCAAACATGGGCGTTTTGCGCATTATTGCTGCTCATTAAGGAAGTTGAGCAGATTCTTGAGGTGAGCATTGAGCCGCTGCAGGGTCTCGGCGCTGCGATCCGCTGAGTCTTGATCGACGGTTGGACCATTGTCGACGCGTGCTGCGGCCTCATGGTGCACCTCAGGATTGTGGTGTCCTGGCTCGGGATTTTCAGCGTCATGATGCTCAGGCTCATGATGCACCAGTTCGTGATGCTCAGGCTCGTGATGCTCTGGCTCGTGGTGCTCAGGCTCGTGATGTTCAGGCTCGTGATGTTCAGGCTCGTGATGCTCAGGCTCATGATGTTCCACGGGCGGCGCGGGTGGCGGTGGCGGTTCAGGCACATAAACGTCACGGGAGTAGCGCACCGCTCGCTCGTGGACAGCTTCGAGGTATTCCTCGGAGAAGTTGTACGCCAGGATGGCGGTCCGCCAACCTACTGGGTTCCTGAGGTCACCCCCGCTTGCGCACAGGTAGCGGGCGGCCGACAGGGTGGCGTCTTCGAGGTTGTCGGGATCAGCGTGCCCGTTGCCGTTTCCGTCCGAGCCCCAGATTCGCCACGTGGACGGAATGAACTGCATTGGCCCCATGGCGCGGTCAAACTCGGTGTCGCCGTCGAGTTCACCGCCGTCGGTGTCGGGAATCTCCGCAATTCCGGGCCGTCCGTCGAGTGGTATCCCGCGTATTGGTGGTTCGACCTGCCCGTGTTCGTTGATGGTGGCGCCTTCGTAGGTGCCGTGCCAGCTTTCGATGGCCCCGATTCCGGCAAGCGTTGTCCACGAGATTCCGCATGCCGGGTTGGTAACTTCCATTACCCGTGCGGCATTGCCGTAGGCCTGCATGGATTGGACGGGTATGCCGAGTTCGTTCGAATGCGCCCTCGCCCAGTGCTCAAAGTGCACCGCGTTGCGCCCGGGTTGGTTGATATCGACGTGAGGCAATGGAGTTCCGGGGGCGGGCGGATGAATATGGGGGGCGAAGTCTGCGATGTCAGCAATGTCGATGATGCTGTCGCTTGGCGAGGCACCTGCCACGACCATAGGAAAGGCCACCGTGGACACAGCGGCCACCGTGGTTACCACCACGCGGCGTGGTAGGTGCTTACGAGTGGACCGTCTAGTTGATGTCACCGGATCATCGTCGTGCCTGGCGTGGTGTCGGCGCACCCGGAGTGATCGAGACTTAAGTCGTTCGTATCAGGATTGTGATGTGGTTTGTGCGCTAGCTGTGGGCCATCGAGTTCGCCATTCTTCGGGACTTGTTGGCGGCGTTGCGTTTTGAGTTTCAGCAGCTCGAATCGCGTTCATGAACCTGAGGGTGTGGTTGCGGAGTTCAATTTCAGCTCCACCACCAGGAGTGATGGTGATCTGCTGCATGGCGGATGGCACTAGGTCGTTGGGAAACTGCGCCGCTTCCGCGCGTGTGAGCACTTTCTCCGCCAAGGAAAGCGCAGGTTGGTTTAGTGGGATCCCGTCGAGGATCGAGTCTCTGCGCTTCTCTGCTGCTTTTCGTTGTTCCCACCGACGGTTTTGCTCGTCGGCATCGATTGCTTTGGCTGGATCGACGAAATCTGGTGGGTTCCGGTGGTTCAATTTGGTCACGAGCGCATCGGCTACGTCGTCGATGTTGAAGGGCTGGTCGCTGTGATCTTCCGCGATCCGGGCGTGAAACAACACCTGCAGCAGTAGGTCACCGAGTTCCCCGCGTAGCTCGCCTAAGTCTCCGCTATGCGCCGCGTCGAGCAATTCGTACGTTTCTTCAAGCAGGTACCTCAGTAACGAGATGTGGGTTTGTTCCGCTTCCCACGGCCCATGAGTTCGCAAAGTGTCGAGGAGATCAATCGCGATCAGGACGTCGCGCCCAACGAACGGCGGTGTCGTGATAATCGGTTCACCCCGCTCCTGGCGCACAGCAACTTCTTGGGAGTGGGCGTTGGTGGTGACCAGCGTTGGCGCAGTGTCGCCGCCATCTGTGAGGTGGCGAGCAACGTCATCTGGGACGTCAGCGGAAATATGTGCGCCGCGGAGCAGGTGTGGAAGCGCCTCCACCGGTATGAGGTGAGGTCGCCTCGGGTCGAGAACAACGATCGTCATGTGTAGACAACTGCTTCTGATGCTTTGGGTTCGCCGTCTAGCGCGGACAGGAAATTGGCAACGAACGCAATTGCATCATTGTCCCGGACACGCGGATCGGCGGGTGTTCCGCGGCCACCGCGAGGCAACGGCAACTGCACCTGCGACGATGTGGGGCGATACTGCGCGCTTGGGAAAAGCCGCTTCAGTCGCATCTGTTTTGAATCCGGCAACGCAATGGGAGATATCCGCACCTGGGTGCCCACGGCAAGGACGTCAGTGACGTTCTTTTCGCGACACAGCAACCGCAGTCGTGCCACCGAAATGAGTCGCTTGACTTCCTCGGGTAGCGGGCCATACCGGTCGAGTAGCTCGTCGATCACGGCGGCAATATCGTGCGCACTGGATGCGGACGCAAGTTTGCGGTAGGCCTCGAGGCGTAGTCGGTCACTCGATACATAGTCGGGTGGAATGTGCGCGTCGACAGGTAGGTCGATCTTGATTTCTTTCCGTTCCTCGACAGCATCGATGGGCTTTCCATCCGCGACTGCCTTGTAAGCTTCGACAGCTTCCCCAACGAGGCGGATGTAGAGGTCAAATCCCACGCCAGCGACGTGGCCGGACTGCTCGGCTCCGAGCACGTTTCCTGCGCCACGGATTTCGAGGTCTTTCATGGCAACTGCCATACCGGCGCCAAGTTCTGAGTTCTGCGAGATCGTGGCCAGGCGGTCGTAGGCCGTTTCGGTCAGCAACCGATTGCCTGGGTAGAGGAAGTAGGCGTACCCACGGTCACGGCCACGACCGACGCGTCCGCGCAACTGATGAAGTTGCGACAGGCCGAGCATGTCTGCCCGCTCCACGATCAGGGTGTTGGCGTTAGAAATATCGAGGCCAGTTTCAATGATGGTGGTACATACGAGGACGTCGAATTCGCGAGCCCAGAACCCCTGGACGGTTTGTTCGAGCACTTCCTCATTCATCTGACCGTGTGCAACGGCGATGCGGGCTTCGGGCACAAGGTCGCGTAAGTCCTTGGCAGCCTTGTCGATCGTGCTCACACGATTGTGGACAAAAAAGACCTGCCCATCGCGGAGAAGTTCGCGTCGGATTGCCGCAGCAACCTGTTTTTGCTCGTAACCGCCGACGTATGTGAGGACGGGCAAACGCTCCTCTGGGGGGGTCAAGATTGTTGACATCTCCCGAATCCCGGCGAGTGACATTTCCAGTGTTCGCGGAATAGGAGTCGCGGACATTGTCAGCATGTCCACGTGGGTGCGCAACGCCTTGATGTGTTCTTTGTGCTCCACACCGAAGCGTTGCTCCTCATCGACGATGACGAGCCCAAGGTCTTTCCACTGAACTCCGGTTTGCAGGAGCCTGTGGGTGCCAATCACGATATCGACGTTGCCGTCAGCGAGTCCTGCGATGACTTCTTTTGAATCACGGGGGTCAGTGAATCGGGACAATTCCCGAATCTTGATCGGGAACCCTGTCATCCGCTCGGTGAAAGTATCGGTGTGCTGCTGCGCCAGCAACGTCGTCGGCACAAGCACGGCCACCTGTTTGCCGTCCTGCACGGCTTTGAACGCGGCCCGCACTGCGATTTCGGTTTTTCCGAACCCGACGTCACCGCAAACAACTCGGTCCATCGGTACCGGACGTTCCATGTCCTGCTTCACTTCTGAGATCGCCGTGAGTTGATCCTCAGTCTCGGCGAAAGCGAAGGCGTCTTCGAGTTCGTTTTGCCATGGTGAGTCCGGCGCAAACGCATGCCCGGGGGCTGATTGCCGTTTGGCATATAACTGAACAAGTTCGCCCGCGATCTCGCGCACAGCTTTGCGCGCATTCCGCTTCTTGGTCTGCCAGTCTGATCCACCCATTTTTGACAGCGATGGGGCTTCGCCGCCCACGTACCGTGACAATTGGTCCAGCGCATCCATGGGGACAAAGAGTCGATCGCCGGGGTGGCCCCGCTTGCTAGGCGCGTACTCCAAGACGAGGTACTCGCGCCGAGCTCCTCCCACCGTGCGTTCGGCCATCTCTACGAAACGACCAATACCGTGCTGATCGTGCACAACAAGATCGCCTGCGTTCAACGCGAGCGGATCGACTTGGTTACGACGTTTGGACGCAAGTTTGCGCCCGGGGCTGCTGACGACTCGGTTGCCGGTGAGGTCTGACTCCGCAAGGAGGATGAGGTTGGTTCCAGGGAATACCAGCCCGGTGTTGAGTGTGGCGCGGACCAGGCTGACCACTCCCCGCCGTAATTCTTCGCCATCAGCCAACGCCACCGCTGGGACATCGTTATCGCGCAGGCGTTCGAGGAATCGCGTTGCAGTTCCCGCTCCCGCTACGACCAAGGCAGCTTGTCCACCAGTCGCCACATGCCCCCGCAACATCGCGAACAGCTGCGTGATTTCGTCCTCGCCACCGCGAATCGCGGGTGGTGCTTGCACTGGAAGTTCAGTTTCTTCGTCTGATCCGGAGGCCATCGGCGACAGGGTCCACCAAGATCGCCCGGACTGTATAGCATGCTCCCGCGCCAGCCCTAGGGGACGAAACGACGACGCGCCTAGATCGAGTTCCTGTGCGTCAAGTGGTGCTGTGCCGCCGAAGGACGCAGCCGTCCACGATGCTTCAAGAAACTCGGTACTCGCGCGCCGCAAGTCACTCGCACGCGATTCTGCCTTTTCTGGGTCACACAGCAGAACATGAGATCCGCGAGGCAAGATGTCGGTGAGCATCTGCAACGGCTCGTCGACAAGTACCGGTGTGAGCGCTTCCATACCGTCGACTGTTATGCCGGAGGCAAGCTTATTCAGCATTTCCACAAGAGGTTCGTTGCTTGTGTGGATGTCAGCGAGCGCGGCCGCTTTACTGCGCACAGCGTCGGTAAGCAGCAACTCCCGACACGGCATCGCAACAACTGTGTTCACTTCGCCGTCTGGCACTGAGCGCTGGTCTGCAACGCTGAACCAACGCATCTCCGAAACCTCATCGCCCCAAAACTCGATGCGGACCGGGTGTTCAGCTGTGGGCGGGAACATGTCGATGATTCCGCCGCGAACAGCAAACTCACCACGCCGAGCGACCATGTCCACGCGCTTGTACGCGAACTCGACAAGTTGCGCGACGACGTCATCAAAGTCGTACTCGTCCCCCACCGTCAACACGACGGGACGAAGCGAAGCCAGGTTAGGTACCAGCGGCTGGACGATCGACCGAATTGGCGCAACAACCGCACGGAGAGGCGGTCCGAGCGTCGCGTCGTCTGGATGAGACAGGCGTTGGATGACACTGTGTCGGCGACCAACTGTGTCTGGGCTTGGCGAAAGCCGCTCATGCGGGAGCGTCTCCCACGAGGGGAACAAGGCCACACCGTCCCCCAGCGGTCCCTGCAGCTCCGCTACCAGGTCTTCAGCTTCACGGGTAGTGGTCGTCGCCACGAGAACCACCGAGCTTTTCGCTATCGTCGCCGCAACAAACACTCTCGCGCCATTGGGCGCCACGAAGCGTCGTTCTGATTCACCTACAGACCGGGAAACCAGCCGAAGCGATTCATCCAGGCTTGCTGTTTCAAATAGCGCTTGACAGGAACCAACTCGAGACTGCTGAGCGGACACAGACAGCGCTCCTCACAGAATTAGCGACACAAGATTTTCATATCGAACCGTAGCGGCACTTAAGTCTAATCGGAATCTTGGTTAACGCGCTCGCTCTGCAAACTCGGCGACTTCTCGAGGTACTTCAACCCGTTCCAGCACAAATTCACCAGGTGGGCAGCAACGATTTCCTTCGGCGGATCACGCTCGTCTAGCCACCACTGGGCCGTTACCGAGACCATCCCGACGAGCGCTTGCGCATACAGACTGGCGAACTCAGTCGCCATGCCACGTCGACCAAAATCCTCAGCAAGAATGTGCTCAACTTGCGAAATCGCATCATTGAGCAGGCTCGAAAACGTCCCCGACCGCACATCTGCGGGCGAGTCTCTGACCAAGATTCGGAAACCGTCCGTGCACTCTTCGATGTAGGTCAACAGCGCAAGCGCGACCTGTTCCACACGCTCGCGGGAGCGATGCGAAGAAAGCGACGAGGTGATGCGCTGCAGCAGATCCGCCATCTCGCGGTCCACCACCACCGCGTACAAGCCCTCTTTCCCACCGAAATGTTCGTAAACCACAGGTTTGGAAACCTGCGCACGCTGCGCGATCTCCTCAATCGACGAGGCCTCGTACCCGCGCTCAGCAAAAAGTCCGCGCGCGACTTCAATCAGCTGATTGCGCCGCTGGGAGCCTGTCATTCGCGCCCGAGTCATCTCTTAAATCCCCTTGCCACTGTGAAGTCCCCTTGCCCCAAAAACAGGGATCGCCGCGACCCTAAGTCGACTAAACACACCCCGATATGTCACTATCATTTCGCACACTAGCGTGACACGGTTCAACCGTGTGCCTTCGGTGTGGCGCGCAATCCGCCGTGGTGTAATAGGCAGCACTTCTGATTTTGGTTCAGACAGTTCAGGTTCGAGTCCTGGCGGCGGAGCAACGCACTCGCAATCTCAACGGCCCCATTCTTCGCTTCGAGCCTACATTTGGTACCGGATGAGGGTCGAAATGCAGGCTCGTTTGGCTACGCACCGAGGGGCCCGGCGAGATACGACGCGCCGAGCAGCATGGCCGAACATGGCGGTTTGAGCACAACATTCGGGCCCGACGCCTATCCTGCGTATTATCGACGTTCGGCGTAGCGACGCACACAGGCGAAATTCCTTGCCTGAGCGTCGGTGCGTTTGTCCGAATTCGGAGTGAGCAAGGGAGAATAATGCCCCAGACTCCACCGCTGGCCGACACAGGGTTCGGCACAGAAGGCGGCGTGGGTGCTGCTGTAATCGTGCTTGCAGCAGGTGCTGGAACGCGAATGAAATCCGATCTCCCCAAAGTTCTCCATCCATTGTGTGGCCGGTCAATGCTTGGGCACGCACTCTATGCTGCGGCTGGGGTTAACCCGAGCGCAGTCGTTACGGTGGTGGGTCATCAGCGGGAATCGGTGGTCGCGGAAGTCAAGCATGTAGGCGAGAAGCTCGATCGCGAGTTCCACACCGCGGTTCAGGAGGAACAAAACGGGACGGGGCACGCAGTTGGTTGCGGACTGTCAGCACTCCCGCCTGACTTCGCGGGAACAGTTCTCGTCACCGCTGGCGATGTCCCGCTGCTCACATCTGACGCGCTGTCTGACCTAATTTCTGCCCACACAGGACAGCAAGCCGATAACGAACCAGCCGCAGTAACAGTGCTGACGTTCATTGCCCCCGCGCCACGTGGCTATGGCCGCATCGTGAGGGATAAATCCGGACTCGTCGCCGCAATTGTCGAAGAGGCCGACGCAACCGAGGACCAGAAACGCATCACGGAAGTGAACTCAGGGGTATATGCGTTTGATGCGGCTCTCCTGCGGTCGGCATTATCTGAATTGAGTTCCGATAATGCACAGGGCGAACTGTATTTGACCGACGTCATTGCCATCGCACGTCGCGGCGGCAAAATTGTGCGCGGAATGGTGCTTGATGATCCGCATCTCGTTGCGGGGGCGAACGATCGCGTCCAACTTGCGGGTTTGCGTAAAGAATTGAATCGCCGGATCGCTCACCGCTTGATGCGCGATGGAGTCAATATCATCGATCCCGACACCACCTGGATTGATGTTGACGTCACCATCGGTCGCGATGTGACGGTGTATCCGGGTGTGCAGCTCTATGGCGCCACTGTTGTTGGCGATCATGCCGAAGTCGGACCTGACACCACACTCACCAACGTGGAAGTTGGTGCGCACACGCGGGTGATCCGCTCGCACGCTGAGCGCGCGATCATTGGTTCCAATTCAGTTGTCGGCCCGTTTTCGTATCTTCGACCAAAGTCCGTGATCGGCGACCACTGCAAAATTGGCGCCTATGTGGAGACGAAGCACGCGGAAATTGGATCGCATTCGAAGGTTCCGCACCTTACCTATGTGGGCGATGCGACGATTGGTGAGCACACCAACATTGGTGCGTCGAGTGTTTTTGTCAACTACGACGGTGTGAACAAGAGCCGCACAGTGGTGGGTTCGCATGTCCGAGCAGGTTCTGACACGATGTTTGTCGCACCCGTTCACGTTGGTGACGGGGCGTACACCGGGGCAGGAACAGTCGTGAAGAATGATGTTCCTTCGGGTGCGCTGGCAGTGTCGGGCGGTCAACAGCGCATTATTGAGGGTTGGGTCGAGAAGAATCGACCCGGCACAGCATCAGCTAAAGCTGCTGCGAAAGTACGTCAAGAAATGAACAAATCACCCCAAGTGATCGAGGATGGCGGGACCGAGTGAGCGTATTTTCCGTTGACAACCAGAAAAACCTGATGCTGTTCTCCGGGAGGGCACATCCGGAGCTTGCTGAGCAGGTCGCAAAAGAGCTTGACATTCATGTCACGCCCCAAACAGCTCAGGATTTCGCGAATGGCGAGATTTTCGTACGGTTTGAGGAATCAGTTCGTGGATGTGATGCCTTTGTCATCCAGAGCCATCCGTTCCCGCTGAACAACTGGCTGATGGAACAGCTCATCATGATTGATGCGCTCAAGCGTGGATCAGCGAAACGAATTACCGCTGTGCTGCCGTTCTATCCCTATGCGCGACAGGATAAGAAGCACCGTGGCCGTGAACCAATCTCCGCCCGCCTCGTCGCTGACCTGCTGAAAACCGCCGGTGCTGACCGCATTATCACCGTCGACCTGCACACCGATCAGATTCAGGGTTTCTTTGACGGCCCAGTCGACCACATGCGTGCTTCTCCACAACTAGCTGGGCATGTTCGACAGAACTATTCTCTGGACAAAATCACTGTAGTGTCCCCAGATTCTGGCCGCGTTCGTGTAGCCGAAAAATGGGCTGACATGCTCGGTGGGACGCCTTTGGCGTTCATCCACAAGACTCGTGACCCACTCGTTCCTAACCAGGTGAAGTCGAATCGCGTGGTCGGCGATGTTGAAGGCCGTACCTGCATCTTGATCGACGACATGATTGATACGGGCGGCACAATCGCTGGAGCCGTACGACTGTTGCGTGATTGCGGTGCCGGCGATGTTGTCATCGCTACGACGCATGGTGTGCTCTCTGATCCTGCGGCGGAGCGTCTCGCGAACTGTGGTGCGAAGGAAGTTATCGTCACCAACACGCTTCCGATCCCTGAGGAAAAGCAATTCCCGCAGTTGACAGTCTTGTCGATCGCGCCGCTGCTAGCGCAGACCATTCGCGAAGTGTTCGAAAACGGTTCAGTCACGTCACTGTTCGACGGAAGTGCGTAAACGTATATGAAGTATTCGCGTTCGGTAACAGCAGCAGTTGTGGCCTGCGGTGCGTCGCTTGCGCTCGCATCGCAGGCGTCTGCGCAACCCATCGCAGTCCCTGCAGTTCCTACCCCTACTGTGGAAGTGACGGCAGAAGGTCGAAACGTCACGTTCACGTTCTCTAATCCGGGGCAAGAGAACCTGTCGTGCATGGCGGCCCTGCAATTCTTCGGGATCCCCATTTCACACGTCAGCTGGCCGCCCTTCGCGTTGGTTCCCCCTGGTAAGACCGGAACCCTCACGATAGAAACACCGTTCCCGGGGGTCTATCGGCACGTCACGACGTGTATGGCAGGTGACGAACCGCTGGAGGACCCGAACATGCTGAGTGCACATTTGCTCAATCCTTTTGTCACTGGCGACGACCAGAACATGCAGATGATGGTGGACCACGTCGAGGTCCACCACTAACTCCGCAGCATGATTTCGCACTAGGTAGGTTCTGCGGTTATTATGATCCGGTTGTCTCGGCGAGGGTGGCATGTAGATGCCCCGTTATCGGCGCGGCTGGGTGAGAATGCGGAAGCTGAATCCACACACATGTGTGTACCGGTGTGTTCTCGTGCGGGACTTCATGACATTGCACTACCGTGCATGACCTGACGCACTAGAGGAGAACCACGATGGCTGATCTTATTGACTTGGCAACAGAAGTTCGGACCGAGTTCGGCAAGGGTGCGTCTCGACGTGCGCGCCGCGATTTCAAGATCCCAGCAGTTATGTACGGACACGGCACCGACCCCGTACACCTCTTGCTCCCGGCTCTAGACTTCGCTGCCGTACTTCGTAACCACGGCACAAACGCCATTCTTGCGTTGGACATCAACGGCAAGAAGAACCTCGCGTTGGCCAAGGAAGTTATCGTCCACCCACTCCGCCCGGTCATCCAGCACGTTGACCTCCTTGTAGTCCGTAAGGGCGAGAAGGTAAGCGTCGACATTCCTATCGTTGTTGAGGGTGACGCAGCACCGGACACCCTGGTCACCCAGGACGCAAACACAATCGCAGTTCTCGCGGACGTGTTGAACATTCCTGAGCAGTTCACCGTTTCCGTTGAAGGCCTCGAAGGTGGCACGCAGATCCTTGCATCAGACCTTGACTTGCCAGAAGGTGTCGAGCTCGACATCGATGCAGACACCTTGATCGTCAACATCACCGTTGAGCAGGAAACAGACCTCGGCGAGGAAGATGAAGACGCCGAAGGCGACGACGCAGCGTCAGCTGGCGGGGACGACTCCTCAGAGGAGTAATCCATACTTGAAACGAGGGCGGCGTGCCATTTCTATGGCGCGCCGCCCTCGCCGTTGGGATAGGTTGTGCCAGGAGGTCACACCCATATGACAATGATTGTTGCGGGGCTGGGAAATCCCGGGCCAAAGTACGAAGCGACTCGCCACAATATTGGTTTCTTAGTCGCCGATGCCCTTGCTGCCCGAAATAATGCCCGCTGGGCAACGCATAAAGCTACTAAGTCGGATGTTGTCGAGTTGCGCCTCAACGGTGAGAACGTCGTCGTGATGAAGCCACGAACGTATATGAACTTGTCCGGGCAGTCTGTCGGCGGATTGGCGAAGTACTTGAAGCTCTCGCCGGGGCAGATTGTGGCAATCCACGATGACCTTGACCTCGACTTCGGCGCTATCCGTCTCAAACTCGGCGGTGGCGAGGGTGGCCATAATGGCCTCCGGTCGCTGACATCGCATCTGAATACGCGCGACTACCTCAGGGTGCGAGTTGGGATTGGGCGTCCGCCGGGACGAATGGACGTTGCGAGTTACGTCCTCAAACCATTCTCGAAGATTGAGCGCGACACACTTGGGGTAATCGTCGAGGAAGCGGCGGACGCGGTCGAGTTGCTTCTCGAACTGGGCCTCGAAGCAGCTCAGAACCGCGTCCACGCACGCTAACTACTTCACGAGCGCTTGCTACTTCACGAGCGCTGCGGAACTTGAGCGCCGCAGCTTGCCTGACGGTGTTTTAGGAATGCTGCCAGGCGCCAGCACAGCTACGGTCCTGGGACGAACACCCACTTCCGCGAACACAGCGTGCACTACCTCATGATGAATACGGGTGACCTCGTCGGGAATGTCATGCAGTTTGGTTTCCACCGCTACGGCGAAGCTTTCGCGACGGTCCCCCGCATCGAGTCGAACGGCAACAGCAGCGCCGGGACGCACACCGTCCACGGTGCCTGCTGCCCGTTCGATGTCAGTGGGATAGATGTTGCGCCCACCCATAATGATGACGTCCTTGGCGCGGCCACAGACGACAATTTCGTTGTCTTCAGTGAAGTACCCGATGTCTCCGGTGTTGAGCCAGCCGTTTGCATCGCGAGTTGGTTTTTCACCTTCCACGGTGATGTAGCCGGGGCTGACAGCCTTTCCGCGAACTTCAATCGTGCCCACTGCACGAGTTCCCAGAACATTTCCCTCGTTGTCGACGACACGGCCTTCGAGGTTGGGCACGAGCGGCCCCAACTGAACGAGTCGGCGCAGGTTGCCCTTCGTGGTCGGTACGGCACTGTGTACGCCCTCGAGGAGGTCAGCATCCACTGTGTCCACCTTCATGCCCTCACCAACATTGGCGAACGAAATGGCGAGCGTCGTTTCTGCCATTCCGTACGCGGGCACCAAGGCAGTTGAGGGAAGCCCGAACCGCTTTCCGGCCTCGAGCAGCGCGTTCATGGTGTCCGGGTCGATTGGTTCCGCACCACTCATCGCGACTTTCATCCGCGAAAGGTCATAGGCCCCGTCTTCGGCCTGCTGCAGGCGTCTGGCTAGCAAAGACCAGGCGAAGTTGGGCGCCGAGGTGATAGTTCCGCGGTACTTGGTTATGAGTTCAGCCCATAGCAGTGGCGATTGGAGGAACTCTAGTGGCGTGACGTTTACTGTCTCGCATCCGCAGTGCATTGGTGTGGTGAGGAACCCCACCATGCCCATGTCGTGAAACAGCGGGAGCCAGCTGATCATGACGTCGTTGTCGAAGTCATACTTCGCGGCTGTCAGCATCGCGTGTGAGTTGGTGTGGAAGTTCTCGTGTGTGATCCGGACGGCCTTGGGCGATCCAGTCGAACCTGAGGTGAGCTGGAGAAGCGCGGTGTCGTCTTCAGCTGTCTGCACCGGGTCAATTGGTGCGCCTTCGCGAAGTTGATCGACCGACACAACCGTGATTCCGCGCTTCGCGAGGAGGGGGCCGACTGGTTCAAACGGGGAACTGAGGACGACGGCTCGAGCGCTAATCATGTCGACTACTAGTTGTGTTTCTTCAGCCCAATGCGCTAGGTCAGTTCGCGGTGTCGGTTGGTGCAGCATGGTGACTGAACCACCGCGCATCCAGATTGCCTGGACTGCAGGGGCGATGTCGACTGGTTGCCCAGCCAGAATACCCACGGCGTCGCCGGGACCAATCCCCGCGTCTTTGAGCGCCCCTGCCATGCCTCGCGCAACCTGGTGCACTTCGCCCCAGGTCTGGCGGAGCGGCGATGTCGGTTCACCGGTGACAATCCCGGCTTTGCTTGTCGCTGCAGTGGCGTACATTTCGTCGGTGAACCGTGACAACTGTTTCTCCTATGAGCGGTTCGGTGTTGCGGGTAAATACATTGCAGGTTTTGCGAGTCACGAGCATGCGCCGTTGCCTTGACCGGCCAGCTATCCCGAAGGAAACCTCATGTTAGTACGTATTAGATGTTCTATACAGAATCTTCGGATACCAAGTTCGATGTGTCGCAATCGTGACAATATCGTCCGATTCCTCACCTACGCTGCGAGCGAGTAACCTTACGTTGACCTTGTGCTAGCCGTCAGTTGAGGATGTAGCTGTGACCGAAAGTAGCAACCCCGTTTCCGACCACCCACTCACTAGTGGGGATGATCGCAGCGGCGTCGCAATTCAGGCACGCAAACGGCGCACATTCGCCGTCATTTCTCACCCCGACGCAGGTAAGTCAACTCTCACAGAAGCTTTGGCGCTGCATGCACACGTCATCTCTGAAGCTGGTGCCGTTCACGGCAAGTCGGGACGAAAATCCACAGTGTCTGACTGGATGGAGATGGAAAAGGCCCGAGGAATTTCTGTTAGTTCCACGGCCCTACAGTTTAATTACCGATCGTCCGGGGACAACGCTGCGGCCACCGACTGTGTGATCAACCTCGTCGACACCCCAGGTCACGCGGACTTTTCCGAGGATACCTACCGCGTTCTCACGGCCGTCGACTGCGCAGTCATGCTCATTGACGCGGCCAAAGGGCTCGAACCGCAAACCTTGAAACTTTTCCAGGTGTGTAAACACCGCGGAATCCCGATTATCACCGTCATAAACAAGTGGGACCGCCCAGGTCGTAGTGTTCTCGAATTGCTTGACGAAATTTCTGAGCGAATCGGAATGATGCCCACACCGCTGTACGTGCCGGTCGGGATCTCCGGTGACTTCAAAGGCATCATGCGCCGGGGCGAGGGCGGCGAGCCTGAGGAATACATCAAGTTCACACGAACCGCTGGTGGCGCGACAATCGCCCCCGAGTCGCTCCACAGTCCGAGCGAGGCAGCTGAACTCGAGGACGATGACTGGGTCACTGCGGTCGAAGAAAGCCAACTGCTCTCGGCGATGGGCCAAGACCACAACACGGACAGTTTCCTTGCCGGCGAGACGTCACCGGTGCTGTTCGCCTCAGCGATGCTGAACTTCGGTGTGCGGCAAATCCTGGACACGCTTGTTGAACTCGCGCCACCCCCTGGGCCCCGAGCCGCAGTAGATGGAAAACCGCGCACCATCAACGACCCGTTCTCAGCGGTGGTCTTTAAGGTGCAGGCCGGGATGGACACCGCGCACCGCGACCGGATCGCTTTCATGCGCATCGTCTCAGGTGAATTTGAACGTGGCATGGTCGTCACCCATGCGCAGACGGGCCGCCCCTTCACCACGAAGTACGCCCAGACGATGTTTGGTCGCGACCGTTCCACAGTGGAATCGGCCTACCCCGGTGACGTCGTCGGTCTCGTCAACGCCACCGCCCTCGCACCCGGTCATACGCTCTTCACGGACAAACCTGTCGAGTATCCACCCATCCCGTCGTTTGCCCCCGAACACTTCGCGGTCCTACGCGCCGCGTCGTCGAGCAAGTACAAGCAGTTCCGCAAAGCGATCGACCAACTCGATTCCGAAGGCGTTGTACAGGTCTTGCGCAACGACATCCGCGGCGATGCCTCGCCAGTCCTTGCGGCTGTGGGCCCGATGCAGTTCGAGGTTGTCACCGCGCGAATGACGACGGAGTTCTCCGTCGAAACTCAGTTCGACCGCTTGCCTTACACTTTGGCGCGGCGCACCGACATGGAATCTGCTGCGGAACTATCCCGGCAACGTGGCGTCGAAGTGTTTACCCGCACCGACGGTGTGATGCTCGCGTTAGTAAGCGACAAGTGGAGACTTCAGTTCATCCAGAAAGAACACCCCACATTGACGCTGGAACCACTAGTGGCAACAGCAGACTAGTTTCCCAGCCCTACAGCAGCACCCGATCAATATCACCGGGTGTGACCTCACTCAGGGTGCTGTTCTCCCATGAGGGTTTGCGGTCTTTATCGACAAGAACTGCCCGTATTCCCTCGGCGAAATCAGGGTGCTGGATTACGTGAGTTGTCAGCGCAAGCTCTCGGTCGAGGCACTCGCGCAAAGACGACACCGCTCCCCTTTCGACGAGGCGTGCGGTGATCCATACGCTGCGCGGTGACACCACAGAAAGCGCGGCTGCAGTCTCGCTGTGCCAGTCAGACTTTCCTGCACGCAAACGGTCCGCGACCTCGGTAACTGTCGGAGCGGAGAAGCATTCCTCGATGTCGTCAACACGTGTGGCTAGAGACGATTCGGGCGTGGGCGTTGCATACTTCTCAACAACGCTGACAGCGCTTTCCTGATTCGCCAGCAACGCTTCAGTGAGCTCCGCGAACTGCTCGTGCGGAACAAAATGCGTAGCGAGCCCGCAGGCGACCGCGTCCGCACCCGTCAACCGCGCCCCTGTCATGCCGAGATATTTGCCGACAGTCATCAAGCCGTGCGAATCAATGTTGAGTCGAGGTAGAAAGTAGCTCGCGCCGATGTCCGGAAAGAACCCAATAGCTGTCTCCGGCATCGCTAGGAGTGCCTTCTCGGAGACGACCCGCACGTCACCGTGGATGGAAATCCCCAAGCCACCGCCCATCGCTGCGCCGTCGATGAGCGCGATGTATGGCTTCGGGAACTGCGCAATGTATTCATTGAGGTCGTACTCTTCCCGGAAGAAGGCATGGGCACCGTCAAGGTCGCCCGCGAGCACCTGGGTACGTATCTGACGAATATCACCACCCGCGCAGAACGCACGTGGGGAATTGCTGCGCACGACAACCGCGTCGACAGAATCATCGTCAGCCCACCCCACCAAAGCCGACCGGATCGCCCGAATCATGTCGATATCAAGCGCATTAAGAGCACTCGGCTTATTAAGCGTGATCACGCCAACACCGTTGGAGGTGTCCGTGACGATGGTGTCGGATGCGGTTGTGTCCGCCATGTCAGCCTCGTTTCGTTTGTGTATCTGTCTCAGTGGCACCGACGGTACTCTGCCCGCACTCCAGCATGAACTAATAAGCTTCTGTGCCATGAATGATTCTCAGCGAGTTGATGTTGCCGAACCCTCTTCGGGGACATATTTGGGGCTCATTTCCCTCAACCAAGAGGTCACCACCATTGCGCGTCAATCTGGCATACCCCAAGGGCTTGCCGAGTTGCTGAAGATTCGAGCCTCTCAAATGAATGGCTGCATTCACTCATTGCAAGTGCACACTGCGGAATCGACACAGTCGGGCGAAGACCGTGACCGTCTTGCTGTGCTCCCTGTGTGGCGCCGATCTTCATTGTTCAGTCCGCTGGAACGAGCTGCGCTTGCGTTGACCGAAGCGATCACGGCACTCCCCGGCCAGGATGTGCCACCTGCCATCATTCGTGAAGCGCGAACTGTGCTCACACATGATCAGTTTGTCGCGGTGTCGTGGATCGCGGTGATGATCAACTCGTGGAATCGACTCTCCATGATTAGTGGTCGACCAGTGTCCTAGCGATCACGATGTCGTAGCGATCACGAGCCTAAGTAGAACCGACCACCTTGATTGTCGCGGCAATGCACTGACACTCCGTAGTCACGCACCTCAGGACCGGCGAGGATTTCTCCTCCATTTTCGGTCACCCGCTGGGCTGCGGCCACTGCGTCGTCGACTCGCCACATAGGCACAACAGTCGTAGCGGGTGCTCGTGTCATCCCCGTCATGGGGTGCACGCCCACCATTTCGAAGCCGCCCTTATCTTCGCTTCCGTCAAACTCCCAGCCAAGAACTGTGCCGAAGAATGTCCGAAACGCGTCGGGGTCGGTTGTTTCGAAGGTGATGTAGGCGGGGTCACCGGGACTATTGCCATTGATCGCTGGACGACGTTCGTTGCCGCTGATTTCCGACAATTCAAAATCTTCTCCGGCAACACTGCGACACATAACCGGATCTGTTTCGAGTTGTGAGCCACCCGCGGATACAACAGCTTTAACTGTTTCGTCGATGCTCCCGACTGCGAAGCAACAACGCAACGCACTTGTTGCCGCACCGCCCTCGACACCCAGGGGCACAGTTGAGTTCGCAACGCGGTACGAATCGCCGTCTTTCTCCACTTCCCACCCGAGAACTGCGGTGTAGAAATCTACGGCTGCTGAAACGTCTTGTGCGCACCACGTGAAGCCTGCGATATCGCCCTGGTGAAGTTGTCCACCGAGAGGCGCTGAGAGCATCCAACGGTGGCCAAAAGGATCAACTAGTGTCGCGTTTCGTTGACCGTGACTTTCGTAAGTCCACCGCTCAACACGCCCACCTGCTTCCCTCGCCCGCGTAAGGACAAGGTCTGGATCCTCTACAGGGATGAGGAGACTCACCGATGCTGTCCCCGTTCGGGGCGCCGTCAACCCCATCTCGGGGAACTCTTCGGCAAGATAAATGACGCCCTCACCAAACTGAAGTTCGGCGTGCCCTATCCGACCGTCGTCCATTGTTATCGGCGTACCGAGCAATCGGGCGTCAAATACAGCGACGTACCAATTCACAGCCTCCTGTGCGCCGCTGACGGTCAAATATGGGACAGCACCTGGCCGAGGAAACTCATGCTTACGATCATCAACCGGTTGCGTCATAACGCGCAGTCACTTCCCAGACTTCTTTTTCTTCTTTTTCTTAGCCTTGTCCGCATTCTTCACCAGATCACCGGCAAGGTCGTACACATATCGGAACTGATCCCGCGGCGGGCGATCGTAACTCTTGGCCGCAGGACGCGGAGGAATAGTCACCGAAGGAGGCGTGATGTGTTCATATGGAATGGCTTGCAACAAGTGATTAATCACGTTGATGCGCGAATTCCTCTTAAATTCACCTTCTACCGTCTGCCAACGGGCTTCAGGAATGTCAGTGTGAACGAACATCTCATCTTTGGCGCGCGAGTAGTCTTCCCACCGAACAATTGACTGTAGGTCCATAGGCGAAAGCTTCCACTGCCGCATAGGATCATTCAGCCTCGAGTGGAAACGGCGCTCCTGCTCAACGTCCGATACAGAGAACCAAAACTTCTGCAAAATGATGCCGTCTTCAACGAGCAAACGCTCAAAGATGGGTACCTGGTGCAAAAACCTTCGGTATTCGTCAGTCGTACAGAAGCCCATTACGCGCTCGACACCAGCACGGTTGTACCAAGAGCGATCCATCAGCACAATCTCTCCTGCGGCAGGGAGATGCTTGATGTAACGCTGGAAATACCATTCCGTACGTTCGCGCTCAGTAGGAGCAGGTAGCGCCACTACGCGGCAATGTCGCGGATTTAGGTATTCGGTAATGCGCTTAATCGCAGAACCTTTACCAGCGGCGTCGCGCCCTTCAAATAGCGCCACGACGCGCGCACCGGTGTCTTGCACCCAATGCTGCATCGACACGAGTTCCGCCTGAAGCCGCGACAGTTCCGCCTCGTATACATCCCGAGGTAGCTTTTTCGCCTGCGCTGGAACCGAACCCTCCGTCGGGGCCTGGCTTTTTCCTACCTTCTTTCCTGGCATGGACCGAGGTTACACGGAAGGCCGACGCCAGCGTGGCGACTTAACTGCACTTCTCCGCAAGTTCGAGCCACTTTTCCTCAAGCTCAGCCTGCTCACCTTCAAGGACCTTAAGTTGCTCGTGCAAGCCAAGCGCTTGCTCAGGGTCCGTGGCGGCTGCCGCAAGCTTTTCGTGAAGTGAGCTTTTACGCTGGTCAAGTTTCACAATGGCACGTTCGAGTCGGGAAAGTTCTTTCTGCGCGGCACGATCAGCAGCACCGTCCTTGGCCTGCTTAGACACGGTGGTAGAACCCAATGTTGGATTTCCCGCGGACTCCGCAGAATCCTTCTTTCGGCGTTCGAGGTACTCCTCAATTCCGCGTGGCAGATTTGTTAATTTGCCGTCACCGAATAGTGCGTACACAGAGTCACAAATTCGTTCAATGAGATAACGGTCGTGACTAATTACTACGAGAGTTCCCGGCCAACTATCGAGCAGATCTTCGAGTTGTTGCAAAGTGTCAATATCGAGATCGTTAGTTGGCTCATCCAGCATGAGCACATTCGGCTCCGCCATGAGGATTCGCGTCAACTGCAAGCGTCGACGCTCACCGCCCGAGAGGTCAGCAACAGGAGTCCACTGCCGCGCTGGTGGAAACCCAAGCCGTTCAGCAAGCTGCGAAGCAGAGAGCTCCTTGTCCCCTAGTACTACGCGCTGCCCGACGTCTTCTACAGCCTCGAGCACGCGCATACCGATCGGGAGATCATCAAGTTCCTGCCGCAACCAACCGAGGCTCACAGTCGTTCCCTCGATACGCTTGCCACCAGCTAACGACGCTTCACCTGCAATGGCTCGCAACAACGTGGTCTTGCCGGAGCCGTTGACACCAACAATCCCTGTTCGTTCGCCCGGTGCGAGGCGCCACGTAAATTCGTCGAGAAGTACGCGCTCGTCGGGTGTCGACAACGACACATCTTCGAGCTCGATAACGACCTTGCCTAGCCGCTTGGTGGCAAATGCCGAAAGATTGACCGAATCACGAGGTGGCGGCACATTGGCAATCAACGCCTCTGCGGCTTCTACCCGGTAGCGAGGTTTCGATGTACGTGCCGGTGGTCCGCGACGAAGCCATGCCAGTTCCTTGCGCGCAAGGTTTCGTCGACGTTCCTCCTGTGCATCAGTGATGCGGGCACGCTCAGCCCTAGCGAACACCCAGTCGTTGTAGCCACCTTCGTAGGTCTCTACCTGACCGCCAACCACTTCCCATGTTTGCGTTGCGATCGTGTCCAGGAACCACCTGTCGTGAGTTACCACGACGAGTGCATTTCGCCGTGACAGCAAATGCTCCGCGAGCCACTGAACGCCTTCGACATCAAGATGGTTTGTCGGCTCATCGAGAATAAGGAGATCGAGATCTTGCACTAGGGCCGACGCCAACGCCACGCGACGCCGCTCGCCACCGGAAAGCGAATCGACCGAAGTATCTAGGTGACGTTGAGCCTCCCGCAAACCAATGCCGCCCAAGATGGCGCGGATTCGCGAATTGGACGCCCACTCGTGTTCAGCCAACCCGAGCGGTCCGAAGATCGCTTCACCAATCGTGGCACCTGGGGGAAGCTCACTGCGCTGTGTAACCACGGCGATTCTCAGATCGCTCTTTCGACTGACCCTGCCGCTATCTGGTTCAGCAAATCCTGCCAACACCTCAAGCAATGTCGTCTTGCCGCCACCGTTGAGGCCGACTACACCGATGCGTTGGCCTTCCTCAACTCCAAGCGAAACCCTGTCGAGCAATGGCTTAACACCGAAGCTTTTGGTCACGTTCTCTAAGTTGACCAAGTTGGCCACTCAGGCACCTCCCTCGGCAGGCGATAAACCCTGCCCATCATCTATCCGGTGTGACGACGGTGGGGGCGGATCGCCCTGAACCACCCGTGCGCCATGCACCGGTCCGCGCGCCGTACGAACGGTGCGGCACACGCCCGTAGCGGAAACTTCTACGCTGACATTCACGGCGTCTTCCTCGCTGGCACACAGAAACGCGCACGTGGGGCCAGACCCAGACACGATTGCGGCCAGCGCACCTGCATCCGAACCCGCACGCAATGTACGGCGCAATGTTGGCATCAGCGACACCGAAGCTATTTGTAAGTCGTTTCCGAGCAGCGGGGCAAGCACTTCAGGGTCCCCCACCGTGAGGGCATGCATGAGGTCATCGGCACTGCCAAGCCGCTTGGGTGCTCCACTCTCACGAAGACGATCAAGTTCCTTGTACACAGCTGGCGTGCTCAGCCCTCCTTTGGCGAAGGCCAGAACCCAGTGGTACGAGTTTCGCGACAGCACGGGCAGCAACTGCTCACCGCGGCCAACGCCCATCGCTGTCCCACCGCTGAGGGAGAACGGTACGTCACTCCCGAGCTCGGCGGCCATCTGGACAAGGTCGGCCCGGCTTGCGTCTACGCGCCACAGTTCATTCAACGCCACCAGCGTTGCTGCCGCGTCTGCGCTACCGCCGGCCAGCCCGCCCGCGACGGGTATGCCCTTCTTTATGGCAATGTGCACGCGAGCGCCCTTGTTGGCACGCCCTGCATGGGCGGCCATTAATTCCGCGGCCCGCCACACCAAGTTAGTTGAGCCGAGTGGAACGTCGCTCGAACCTTCTCCTTGGACGGATATCGAAAGCGAGTCTGCCTTGCGGATCGCAACCTCGTCGTACAAGGACAAGGCCTGGTACACCGTCGTCAGTTCGTGGTAGCCGTCATCACGGAGGTCCCCCACCGCCAGGTGCAGATTAATCTTCGCTGGGGCGCGGACAATGATTGGCTCTTCAACAACATGAAGCACAGTTCGACAGCCTATCCGCTCTCGCTCGGCGGATTCTCCACCACGGTTTGTGCCTCGGCGATGCGAACAAAATCGGCGACACCGAGTTTCTCTCCACGCTCAGACGGTTCGATACCTGCCGACCTCAAAATGGTCTCCGCATTCGCCGCGGACCCTGCCCATCCAGCCAACGCCGACCTCAAAGTCTTCCGTCGTTGCGAGAACGCCGCATCGATAACCGCAAACACTCGGCGTTTGTGATCCTCATCGATTGACCACGGCGCAACGTCGTACCGGGTCATACGCACCAAACCTGAATCAACATTGGGCGCAGGCCAGAACACATTGCGCCCGACACTGCCAGCTCGCTTAACTGATCCGAAGAACGCAGCTTTTGCACTAGGTACACCGTATGTGCGACTCCCAGGAGGTGCGGCGAGCCGGTCTGCAACCTCGGCCTGGACCATCACCAAGACGCTGCGCACCGACGGCAATTCCGCAAGCAGGTGCAAGATCACCGGGACTGCCACGTTGTACGGCAGGTTCGCCACGATAGCTGCGGGTTCGTCGATACCTCGGGGCAGGTCTTCACGACCGAGGCGCATTGCGTCGGCATGCACCACCGCGAGGGAGTCCGCATGGCTTGGCGCGTGGGTTCGCACCGTTTTCGGAAGTTGCTCAGCCAAGACGGGATCGATTTCGACAGCGACCACGGGGTGCCCGGCGGCCAGCAAAGCCAAGGTTAGGGAACCAAGGCCCGGCCCCACTTCAAGGACTGTCTGCGAGCTTGGGACGGCGGCATCCTTAACAATGCGACGGACCGTGTTGGGGTCGTGAACAAAATTCTGCCCCCATTGTTTGGTCGGTCGAATGCTGAGCGCGGCTGCCAACGACCGGATTTCTGACGGGCCTAGCAAAGTTACGGCAGGCGAAAACCCCGAACTGTCGTCCAGTTCGGGGCTATTCGCAGGTGTGCGGTCTTGAGGTGTGATGTTCAGTGCGTCCTCATCGTGCTCATTGGCGGCTTAGGTGCCGCTCACTGACCGTAGTGATCAGCGCAATCCGAGCTTACTAGAGCATGCTGGCCATGCGCCCCAACCCTGGGTTGCGCGAACCTTTTCGGCAATGGCGATCTGCTGTTCCCGCGTTGCGAGGTCAGCACGCGGTGCGTACTGGGTGCCGCCATGGCCGGCCCACGTTTGCTGCGCGAACTGGAGTCCACCGAAGTAACCGTTGCCGGTATTGATTGACCAGTTGCCATTCGACTCACACTGCGCCAGCGCGTCCCATGTGCTGCCGTTGCTCACAGCAGGCGCGGCGGGGCGCGGCTTGGTGCCCTTGCGAACGACTGTCGGCTTAGCTTCAGCGCTGATGTCAGAGGCAACAAGGTTGCGTCCAGCTTCGCCGTCGCTGTTGAAAACAACCATGTAGGTGTTGTTGGCGCGACCTGGTGTGCCAGTCACCTCAACGCGGGTCTGGCCCTGTTCGAGGTTTGGGTCATCGATAACGTGCTCTGGCGGAGCGATGTCTTCTTCAACTGCTTCACGGACGAGGCGGAGACGATCAACAACGATCTCCATTCCTTCAGTCACCACGGTGCGCTGATGTGGTTTCACGGCATCAAAGCCCTCAAGCGGAGCGCCAATTTCGTGCAGCACATCTTCGACAGTCATCCCAACGGTGACGTGATCAACCTGGTTGGTGCCGTCCGAGATCGAGACTGTCTTCGGGCTGGTTACGGAAAGCTCAAGGCCGTCGATCGGGAGTCGCTGTGAACGCGAAGCGGAGAGGCCAAATTCGCGGTTGTCGAGATCAAGTTGAGCGAGTGCTTCTTCAACGGTTTGCGCGGTTGTCCATACGTCGCGGACTTCGCCGTCAATGTTGAGCTGTACGAGCCGAGCGCGCTGCAACGTGATGATGTCGCCATTGGACACTGAAGTGTCTGCCGCGGGGAGTACAACGTCGTGTTCCGTCAAGGAGATGCCTGCTGCTTTGAGGGCACCGTTAACGTCGCCGCGGAAGGTGCTGACCGAGGTGGTTTCACCGTCGATCTCGATGGTGACATCCTTCTGCATTGCCATCGCCGTACCAGTTCCTGCGACGACGGTGAGTAGAACTCCGCCTGCAACGATCTGGACCTTTTTTGAAGTGGGGCTGATGGAGCGCGACATTGTGTTCCTGACGTTCGATGGTTCCGAGCAGAAGACGAGGGTGGTGTGTGAGCGTCGTTGCTCTCCCTGTCGGGCGTCTTCATCCCGGCTGTTTCGATAACAAAACCGTAACGGGGGCGCGCTAGCTAGAGCAAGCACTTTCGCGAATATGAGACGTGGTCCACAATTCGGGCAAAAACAAGACAGGCACCCATTGCTCTGAAATTAACCGGGGAACTAAGCACCCAATTGGGGCGGCTAATTGTGCCCTGAGCTGGAGTTATTATGCATACGAATTTCCATTGACGCTGTCAAAATGGAAAGTCACAGGAGCCACACAGGGCACTTTCGCAACTTTTACGAGCGCTTGCAACTGTGCGCCAGGACACAATGCAAAAGCACGAACTTAATCACGCCAAGATAACGAAACGTCTAAAGGCGATAAACTCGGCGAGCAGTTGCCGTTGTCGCCGCCGCTACCTCTTCTGCCGTTTCCCCACGGATTTCCGCCAGCGCACGCACCGTGTACGGCAAGCAATACGACTCATTAGGCGCACCCCTATACGGATGCGGAGTCAAGTACGGCGCATCCGTTTCCACCATCAACTGATCGTGCGGAATCAACCGCGCTGCCTCATGCAATTCACGCGCATTCCGGAAACTCACCGTTCCCGACAGACTCAACACCCAACCGTGGTCAATGCACACCCGGGCCATCTCCTGGCCAGACGAGAAACAATGAAAAATCACGTCATCCGGCGCGCCTTCAGACAGCAACACGTCCACCAGCGCCTCATCGGCTTCCCGATTGTGAATCATAAGCGGCTTACCAACACGCTTCGCCAAGTCAATATGCCACCGAAACGCGTCCTCTTGTTCCTCGACGGAAGCGCACGACTCCAATTTCCCCGGCCAATAAAAATCCAGGCCAGTCTCCCCCACCGCAACCGTGCGATCATCGTTGCTCAACTGTTCGAGCAACAACTTCGCTGCATCGTCAAGATGCTGAGCGCGAGTTGGGTGCAACGCCGTCGCAGCAAACACCCGCGAATCCCACCGCGCCGCCTGCACCGCGAACTTCGCGGACTCGAGGTCATCCGCAATAGTCACCACCGTGCCCACGCCCACACTTTCAGCACGGTCCACGATGACCCTCAGCGACGCTTCATCGTGAGCCCCACACGCATCCAAATGCGTGTGGGCATCGACAATCGGCGCCAACTTCTCAGGCAACGGCGGCGCCTCGCGCTGCTTCTTCGAACTCATCACAATCTCACTTAACGACCGGAGCCCACTCTGGACCTGTCTCACCGAGTTCAGGGGCAAGCTTGGCGAACAACGGCTTCGGCTTACTCAACGGAGTTCCCGGTTTAACTTCCGTGCGCGCCCACTGCGCCTTCTCATTGGCGTAGTCACCCATCAACACGGGATAGCTCCGCCCAGCTTCAGGCAAATTCGCACCGACAGGCTCAGTCTGCGCCGTATCGTCATTGACCTCAAACACCTGAGGCTGCGCCGCCCATACGCCCTCGCCACCGAGCAACTCATGCACCTGCTGCGCCGAATGCGGAAGGAAAGGCGTCAGCAACGTATTGGCATCTGACACAACCTGCAACGACGTGTGCAACACCGTCGCAAGACGATCACGCTGAGCAGGGTCTTTCGCCAGCTTCCATGGCTCCAGCGCTGAAATGTACCGGTTCGCGGCCGTGACAACCTTCATGCCCTCGTTGGCCGCCGCCCTGAAACGGCTCCGTTGCAGGTGCGCACCAGCCGACGCAAACGCAGCCTCCGCAGTACGCAGCAACTCGACGTCCGCATCAATCAACGCACTTGGTGCAGGGATTTCCCCAAAGTTTTTCTGCGCCATCGACACAGACCTATTCACCAAGTTGCCCCACTCGTTTGCCAACTCAAAGTTGGTCCGGCGCACGAACTCATCCCACGTGAAGTCAGTATCGTGCGATTCCGGCCCCGCCACAGAGATGAAATACCGCAATGCATCCGGGCCGAACTCTTTCAAAAAGTCACGCACGTAAATGACCGTGCCGCGGCTAGTCGAAAACTTCGACCCACTCATTGTGAGGAACTCGCTGGACACCACCTCGGTGGGCAGATTCAGATCACCGAACGCCCCAGGCGAACCACCACGGCTGCCCTTGCCCGCATACCCCAGCAGTTCCGACGGCCAAATTTGCGAATGGAAAGTGATGTTGTCCTTGCCCATGAAGTAGTAACTGACCGCCTCAGGATCAGTCCACCACTTACGCCATGCCTCGGGATCACCACTACGCACAGCCCACTCGATGCTCGCTGACAGGTAGCCGATAACTGCATCAAACCACACGTACAGCTTCTTATCGGGACGGTCCTGCCAGCCCTCCAACGGGATGGGCACACCCCAGTCAATATCCCGACTCATCGCACGGGGGCGAAGGTTCTCAATCAAGTTCAAACTGAATCGCAGCACGTTTGGCCGCCAGTCAGTGCGACCCTTCAGCCACGTTTCCAACGCGCCAGCAAGTGACGGCAAATCAAGGAAGAAGTGCTCGGTCTCAACAAACTTCGGAGTCTCACCATTGAGTTTGGACCGAGGATTAATCAAATCAATCGGGTCAAGCTGGTTACCGCAGTTGTCACACTGATCACCACGAGCGCCGTCATACCCACAGATAGGACACGTGCCCTCGACGTATCGGTCAGGCAAAGTGCGACCAGTCGACGGGCTAATCGCCCCCGTCGTCGTCTTCGGCACCAAATACCCATTTTTATGCAGCGTGCGGAACAGTTCCTGCACCACAGCGTAGTGATTCCGCGTCGACGTCCGAGTGAACAGGTCGTAGCTCAAACCCAGCCCGGCCAGATCATCAACGATGACACGGTTGTACCGGTCGGCGAGCTGCTGCGGGGTGCAGCCTTCCTGCTCCGCCTGCACCAAAATCGGCGTTCCATGCTCGTCAGTACCCGAAATCATCAGCACTTCATTGCCCACCATCCGCTGATAGCGAGCAAAGACGTCCGAAGGGACACCAAAGCCTGAAACATGGCCAATATGACGTGGACCGTTGGTGTAAGGCCACGCAACCGCCGTGAGCACTCGGGTAGACATGCGGTCCAGCCTATTCGGTCATAGGCCAGGATTCCCAACCGCGCACAACACTGCCACTCTCAAGTGGCGTCGCTCCCACACCTCACCGCCAGGAACAGGCATACTGCACAGCCATGGGGAAGACCACAGAAAAATCGGGCAACGACACGCGTGGCCGCACCTCACGCCTGCGTTTCCCCTCGTGGGGGTCGTGGGGTTCACAAGGGTGGGGTTCACAGCCAAACACAGATGCTGCCGCCGATAATCAGTGGAACTGGCCGGGGCGAGTTATCCGGCCCGGCACCGACATTCACACGCTCATCATGGAAATGATCCTCGACGGCGCCCATGCCAGTATCGGGCCCAAACGGGAACGAACCACCGCGCAAACCATCGCCGACCGGCTCGCCACAATCGACGCGGGCCGTGAACCGTGGATCGCGACACGCGTCGCAAGCGACATGCTGCTCACCGCGATGAATTCACTCTACGAACATGGCTGGCAACCGCTCGACACCATCCACGTCGTGAAACGAGCCCACGCGAACGCAGTCACGGACCTCGCCATCGTCACCGTCTTGCACCACGCCGCCATGCATGACGCTGAGAACCGCGCACCCCTGTCGTGGGTCGAACAATTGCACAACATCGCAGAAATCAAACCTGACCTCGCGACAGCAACCCGAGCAGCAGCCACCCATAACCCGGCAAACAAACCGTTTCTCCTGGCATTGGACAAACCCGCACCGCTGCAGACGGACTGGAAAGCTGTTCTCGCTCTCCTCGGTCAATGGCACGACCTGCCCGTATGGCCGAAGATCTGCCCCACACCGTCACAGTGGCCCGAAAAGCGCACAGACGCAGCACCGCGGACCCAGTCCAGCGCGCCGGTCGACGCCAGAGTCCTCAACCGCGTACGCGGCCTCCTCGCCAAAGCAGAAGCCACCACCTTCACCAACGAGGCCGAAGCATTCACTGCCAAGGCGCAAGAGCTCATGACGCGGTACGCAATCGACGCCGCACTGCTGAACTCCGGCAACGCGTTCGCAGACGTTCATAGCGCCCGCATTCACATCGACAGCCCCTACTCCAAAGCAAAAGTGCACCTGCTGCACGAAATCAGCCTCGCCAATCGAGTGCGAGTCGTGTGGGACGCCGACTACGCCATCGCCACCGCTGTCGGCACGCCAGTCGAACTCCGACAAGTAGAAATGCTCTACACATCCACTTTGGTGCAGGCCACCCACGCAATGACCGCCGTCGGGGAAATCAACGACGACCCCACCACCCGGACAGCAAGCTTCCGGCGAGCGTTTCTCTTCGCCTACGCCGTGCGAGTAGGCCAACGCCTACAAGAGGTCGGCGAACACACCACCGCACGCGAAGCGCAACGAAACCGCCGCGATGGCAAAAAACTACTGCCGATCCTCGCGGCCCAAAACGAAGCAGTGAACGCAGCATTCGAACGGCTGTTTCCGCAAACCGAGAAACAGACAGCAGCCCCCATGGACGCCCGCGGCTGGATCGCCGGAAAAGTCGCAGCGGATCAAGCAGTCCTCAGCCCAGTAGGGGCAGGCATCGAAGCGCGCTAGCGCAACGTGCGACTCTATACAGCGTGCATAGTGAACAACTTGGGGAAGGCAACAGTGCCGCAGCCGTGCTGCGCGCGCTTCATCGCCACACCCAATTAGCTGGCACAGCACCACCGGCGGCGATCACCGGTAGCTGGTTCGGATCCCGCGCCATCATCGCCCCCACCGTCACCATCGCCCCCACCGACCAGCCGTTCGGATCGTCGACACCAGTGCGCACTGACAGTGAGTTTGTCGGCGGCGGATGGTTCGGTTACCTGTCGTACCCAGACCCCACCGCCGATGGCCGATACGGTCCGTTACCTGCAGCCGTCTCGGGGTACAGTCCCAGCGTGCTCCGGCTCGACACTGACAACTGCTGGTGGTTTGAATCGCTCGACGGCAGCACCTGCCCCAGTTGGGTGCGAGACGCAGTGACCGCTGATTTTCCCTCGCGCCGTTGGACTTGCTCGTGGACCCGCCCCGACCAGTTCCAACACCACAAGGGAGTCGAATCCTGCCTTGCCGCCATCCGAGACGGCGAGGTATACCAAGCCTGCGTGTGCGGATTCTTCACCGGATCGTTTAGCGGAAACCCACTCGACTTCTACGCGGACGCCATCACCCAAACGTCCCCAGGCAGGGCCGCATTTCTCAGCGGCGACTGGGGATCAGTTGCATCCCTCTCCCCCGAACTGTTCCTCGCTCGCCACGGCAACACCGTGACCTCAAGTCCCATCAAAGGCACATTGCCCATCGCCGAAGATCCGCTAAAACTTCGGCAATCAATCAAGGACGTAGCCGAGAACGTCATGATCGTCGACCTCGTCCGCAACGATCTCGGCCGACTCGCACGGCCAGGCAGCGTCAACGTCACCGATCTTCTCGGGGTCTACCCCGCACCCGGCGTATGGCACCTCGTATCCACAGTGCAAGCCGAGATTGATTCGCACATTCCTGTCTCCGAACTGCTCGACGCAATGTTCCCCCCGGCCTCCGTCACTGGTACACCGAAACAGCGCGCACGCACCTACCTCCAAGAATGGGAACCCGAGCCACGTGGGATCTACTGCGGCACAATCGGATTTCACTCACCCGCTACTGGGCTGGAGCTCAATGTGGCGATCCGCACCGTCGAATTCTCACCACCCGACGCGGGAGAACACCAATGTCGCCTCGGAGTTGGCGGAGGGATCACCATCGACTCGCAACCAGAGACCGAATGGCGCGAATGCCTCGCGAAGGCCTCGTCGATCGTCGGCTTGCGGTCCGCTACCCGGTGACGTCCAGCGCCCCCGTGACGCTCTTCGGTGACGCTCTTCGGTGACGCTCTTCGGTGACGCTCTTCGGTGACGCTCTTCGGTGACGCTCCCACTTTTGACGAACGCTCCCGCTTTTACCCTGAAAAAGTGGGAGCGTTCGCACAAACCGGGAGCGTCAGCAAAAACCCAAGGGTCACTCGGAGTCGCGCCGACCTAAGTACTCCTGGTACAGGTCGCGTTTGGACACTCCTGCGCGCTCTGCGATCACAGCGCACGCCTCTTTCAGCCGACTTCCGGCTTCGACTAACCGCTCGACGTCAGCCACATAGTCGCCCACCGACAGAACTTCGGTGGGGGCGCCTTCCAGCACAACCGTGATTTCGCCGCGCACACCTTCGCTGGCCCAGTCTGCGAGTTCACCTAGGGTGCCTCGCCGAACCTCCTCGTAGGTTTTGGTGAGCTCACGGCACACAGCTGCCCTCCGCCCTGGACCGAGAGTGGCGACGGCGTCCGCAAGGCAGTCCGCGAGTCGGTGCGGCGCCTCGAAGAACACACATGCGCGGGGCTCATGTTTCAGTGATTCGAACCATGTTCGACGCTGACCTTGTTTGCGCGGCGGGAACCCGTCGAAGCAAAACCTATCGACCGGCAGGCCCGACAGCGCCAACGCAGTAGTGACGGCAGACGGCCCGGGTAGGCAGGTTACGGAGAGTCCAGCCTCTGCGCAGGCCGCGACGAGTCGGAAACCAGGGTCACTGACTGAGGGCATGCCGGCGTCGGTGACGAGCAACACCGTGGATCCGCTTTCGATATCACGGATAAGACCTGCAATTCTGGAGCTTTCGTTGTGGTCGTAGAAGCTCACGACACGCGCAGTGATCTCGACTCCCAGCGCAGTGGCGAGTTGTTTGGTGCGGCGAGTGTCTTCCGCAGCGATGACATCGGCTGTTGAGAGGGTTTCGATGAGTCTTGGTGAGGCGTCGCGGACGTCTCCGAGGGGCGTTGCTGCGAGTACTAACTGACCGGCCATGGTGATACAGCCTACGATCGTCTGGTGACGGTGCTTGACTCAGCGCGGAAATCGCCAGCCCATTCGGTGCGCAAACGCCCCGTTTCGGGTCGACTAATGCGCGATTTTCAGAGTCCAGGACCGGTTGTGCCAGTGCACTCACCGATGCCGGACGATCGCCTTCGCGGGTGGCTCGTTGCTGGCTTCATCACTCTTCTCGCGGCAATCACGAGGTTCGCGCGTCTTAATATTCCGACTGACGGCGGGACTCCTGTATTCGATGAGAAGCACTATGTGACACAAGCCTGGCAAATGTTGAACGGCGGCTGGGTGGAAGACAACCCTGCATACGGCCTGGTGGTGCACCCTCCGGTTGGGAAGCAGCTCATCGCCTTGGGTGAGGCGTTGTTTGGGTATACGGCGTTGGGATGGCGTTTTTCCGCTGCGGTTGCTGGTGTTGTGTTGGTTCTTCTGGTTACCCGAATTGCGCGCCGTTTGGCACGGTCGACGTTGATCGGCGCCATCGCCGGTGTTGTGATTTTGGCGGACGGCCTGACGTTTGTGACTTCTCGGACTGGCATGCTCGACATCTTTCTGGTCGTGTTTGTCGTGGGCGCGTTTGGCTGCCTGCTTGTGGACCGCGACCAGGTGTTAGACCGATACCGCCGTGCGTATGACGAGGGACGTATCGCTGCGTCGACATGGGGGCCTCGGATGGGGTTTCGATGGTGGCGATTTGGTGCCGGTGTTTTGCTGGGATTGGCGGTGGCCACCAAGTGGTCGGGTTTATATTTTGTTGCTTTTTTCGGCTTGATGAGTGTGGCTTTCGATCTTGCGGCTCGACGCAAATATGGGGTTCGGCGCCCGTGGCTGGGGACAGGAATACGCGATGTTCCCCGCGCATTGTTGGCGCTCGTTGTTGTTCCGTGCGGGGTGTATTTAGCTAGTTTTTGGGCGTGGTTTGCCAGCGAAACCGGGGTGGACCGCCACGCGGTGACAACTGACGGCCGATTGAGTGGGATTACCAATCCGCTGCGGTCGTTGTGGCACAACCACGCGAATGTTTTGGCGTTTCACGCTGGGTTGACGAATTCTGAGGGTCACGTTCATCCGTGGGAGTCAAAACCCTGGACGTGGCCTATGGGGCTTCGTCCGATGATGTATTACTACGCGGAGAGCGACGCCGTCACTGGTTGTGGCGAGGACGTATGCGTGCGTGCGGTGATGCTATTGGGCACACCTGCTGTGTGGTGGTTGGCGTTTCCGGTGATCGCGTGGGCATTGTGGCGGATCGTTGCGTGGCGGGATTGGCGTTACGCCGTGGTGCTGGGCGCCTATCTGGCTGCGTTTTTGCCGTGGTTCGTCAACGTGGATCGGCAGATGTACTATTTTTATGCCGCTCCGATGGCCCCGTTTTTTGTGTTGATGCTCGCCTTAGCGCTGGGCCAGATATGGAGTCCGGAGCGAGGTACGACGGATGAACGCCGCGTCCTTGGTCGCTTGGTTGTGTGCTGCTATCTCGCGCTGGTGATTGCCAATTTTGCGTGGCTATACCCCATCCTTTCGGCGGTGCCGATTACTCCGGAGTTGTGGCAACAACATTTGTGGCTACCTAGTTGGCGTTAGTTTTGTCACGTTTGTCGCTTGGCCAGTGCGCGCCTTTTGCGTGGTAAACATGGTTCGTTTGTGCCAGTTTTCCGGGTTTTGAGGAGTGTGGATGTCTCGCGGTCATATCGCGTTTACTGTCGATAAGCAGCTGCGAGGTGTGGTCGGGACGAAGACGCGCATTGCGCTGGTGTTGGCCTTTATTGTGGTCAGCGCGTTCGTGGTTGTCTTGTTCGATCTCGAGTCGCAAGATGAGCATCGGGTTCCGCAGGGTTGGAACCGAGACGATGTGAGTTGGCATCAGCCTGGTACTCCAGCGACGGCGTCGGAAATTGCCCGTTGGCAGGATGCTCGGGCTCTGCTGGATTCTGTGCCTGTGCGTCCGCGCGGTGAGCGGACGGGTTATGACCGTAGTGAGTTTGGTCCTGCGTGGTCTGATCAGGTGGATGTTGAGTTCGGCCGCAATGGGTGCGATACGCGGAATGACATTTTGATTCGTGATTTTCACGAGTTGACGTTCCGTGTGGGCGACGAGGGTTGCGTGGTTGCCGAGGGTGAGATTCTTGATCCGTTTACTTTGGAAACTATTGCGTTTACGCGGGGTGTTGATACTTCCGCTGCGGTGCAGGTTGATCACGTTGTGGCGTTATCTGATGCGTGGCAGAAGGGTGCGCAGCAGTTGAGCTACGAGGAGCGGATGAATTTCGCGAATGATCCGTTGAATTTGCAAGCCACTGCGGGTTGGGCGAATCAGCAGAAGGGCGATAGTGATGCGGCTTCGTGGTTGCCGCCGAATAAGTCGTATCGGTGCACCTATGTGTCGCAGCAGATCGAGGTGAAGTCGACGTATTCCTTGTGGGTGACGAAGGCTGAGCGTGATGCGATGCTCGATGCTTTTTCTACGTGTTTGAAGTGATAAAGCAGCGACCCCGCATGTGCAGAGAAATGCATGGCCCGGACGGTGGGTCTCGATGAATTCTTCTGCACATGCGCAACCTGGGCACATGCGTAACCGATATACCTGAACCACTGATAGGCCGATCAACTCCACCTAGACAAAACAACAGTGGCCCCGTTTCCAGGTTGGAAACGGGGCCACTGCACGTATGGATTACGCGGGGCTTCGAAGTCCCGGAATGAAGTTGTCGATGCTGATTCGGCCTGCGCCGATCGCTGCGATCATGAGTGCTCCAACTCCGAGTGCGAGGACGAGTTCGTATCCGCCGTTTTCAACGAAGATTCCGTTTTCGACGTGCACGAGGACGAAGGCGCCGGTCATGACGGAGAAAAGCAGGAGTCCTACGAGCGGGGTGAGGGCGCCGAGAATGAGGAGTCCGCCGCCGATAATTTCGATGTAGGTGACGACGTATGCGGTGATTTCGGGGAATGGCGCGTTGACTGAGGTGAAGAAGGCTTGGACACCACTGATTGTCATGTCGTTGAGTTTTTGCCAGCCGTGTGCGACGAAGATGATGCCGATTCCGATGCGGGCGATAAGTACTGCGATGTCGCGGTGCCAACCTGACGCCATGGGGTCCTCCTGTGTGCGGTGTGTGGTTCAAAAACATTTAGTTGCGCGTGCAATTAAACTAGCAGAGGCAGGTTGAACACTCAACCACTTTTGATTGTTGATGCAACGCTGACCACTAGCCCCCCCTCGGTGTAGTTGCGCCACAAGAACGGACAGGCAATAGTGAACCGGGACGTCTTCGTGCGCGCTAATTCCCGGTCTACCAGGCACCACATTGAAGGGATGCGAAATGGACCTAGTGTTATGGATTCCTGCCGCGATCCTTACCGCAGTGTTTCTCTTAAGCGGTGTGACAAAAACCTCCACCGCGTACGAAATATATCGAACCCGTCGCAATACCGAATGGGCAGAAGATTTCTCCCCTAAAGCCGTCCGCGCAATTGGGATCGTCGAAATTCTCGGCGCTATCGGCGTCGCACTACCCCAAGCAACAGGCCTCTACCCCATCATCACGCCGCTGGCAGCCGCCGGGCTAGCAATTCTCATCGTGCTCGCCATGGTCGTGCTGCACCGGCGAGGCGAACTGAACAAAACACTCCCCTACACCGGGACACTTCTCATCCTCGCGTTAACAGTCGCCGTTGGCCGACTACTCACGCAGTCGTGACCGCGTACCTGAAATCTCCCCAGTGAGCGCCGCATTCACTAGGCACCGGACTTCATCATGAGTACACCCAAGCGCCGTGAGCGTTGCAACAAAATCAGTGGTCAGTGATTCGGCACGACTTCGCACTGGGTCAACACCCTCAGCGACAAACGTCCCGAGCCGTCCGTGCGTCTCAATCACACCCGTAGCTTCGAGTTCACGATATGCTCGCGCCACCGTATTCGGTGACACCCCAAGGGCTGCTGCCAACGCTCGCACAGTGGGCAGTTTGCTTCCCGAGATCAACGATCCAGACCGTACAGATTCAACGACCTGCGCAAGGATCTGTTCATACGGAGGTATCGACGACTCGCCGTCTATCGAAACAAGCACCCAAACACCTCGCTACCCCTCATGCCACCCTAGCCAGGACAAGTATCGCCCGTGTGCGAGGCCCATGGGACCGGTACGCAAGAATTAATTAATAGGTGGCGACATATTTCTGAACTGCCATGACGGGCGCGGTGCTAGCACGAGCAGTGTTTGCTGCGCTAGCCTGCGAAGTACAGTCACCGACAATTTTCAGCCCGGAGTATCGAGGTGTACATGGCACACGCGGACAATCCCGCAGCTACGCCCGTCTCGCATGAGGCCGCGCGCCAGAACCCACAAGCCTTGGACCCACAAGCCTTGGACCCACAAACCGGGGACCCACAAGCCTTGGAACAACTCGCTACGAAACGGACTCCCTCAATGCGGCGAAGTGTCATCGACCGGTGGGTGGTCAGCACAGATGGAGTGCGCCTCGCTACCTACAGTTATGGCGATCCATCGCACCCCACGGTGCTGTGCGTACACGGTTTTCCCGACGACCACCGCATGTGGGAATCGGTTGCAGCGCTACTGGCGGATGAGTACCACGTTGTCACTTTTGATATGCGTGGAGCAGGAAAATCAGATCGGCCATCCAAGATCGGTGACTACACGATTTCTCACCTCGCAGATGACATCGCCTCGGTAGCTCGAACTATTGCTGACAACGGACGGGTCCACCTTCTAGCGCACAATTGGGGCGGCGCGGGCGCTTGGGACCTTGCGCTCCATCCTGTCGATGGACTGGAGCTACTGTCGCTCACCACGATCGGCACAGCGTCACCTGAGTATTACTCCGCCTGGGTTCGCGACCAACTTCGCCTGGACTGGCAACATATCCGCGACTTGCTGAGTTTGTGGAAAACCAACACCTATATGACGTTGATGCAAATTCCTGTCATAACGCCAACGCTGTTCCGCCTTGGTGTGGGTGACGTTGCGATGAACTTCGCCAAGTGGCGTTTCGAGAAAGGCACTCCGCCACGGGACTACGGCAAACACTTAGCGGCACGTAATCGCGATGGGTTGCGAATCTATCCGGCAAATATCTATAGCCAAATGTTCGGTGGAAAGCCAGATCGGGTGACCGGACAACCCCGCAAACCTGTGCCTTCTTTGGTGATTGTCCCCGAACACGACAAACTGTTCCCGCCTGTGGCGCAATCAGGGGCTGCGGAGTGGGCCCTTGACTGCCGAATTCGGTTCGTCGATGGTGGCCACTGGTTGCCGCTGTATCAGCCTGATCTTGTCGCTTCTATGACAAGAGAATTCGTGGAGGAGGTCGAAGATCGGTATCCCAAATCTTCGTGACCTCGGCGGAATCGCGAACAGCAGCGGAGAAGCCACCACGACGGGTGCTGTGTTTCGGTCGGCGCAACTCGGATCGGCCAGTGCAGAGGAACTCCAGTCGATTGGTGTCAGTACAGTAATCGACCTGCGTACAGACGTTGAACGTAACTCACGCCCGAGTGCGGTGCCACCTGGTGCGCGCATCGTGGTTGCTGATGTTTTTGTTAACCAGCAACGGTCCACGGCTGCCCAATTCGCGCAAGCGCTTCAGGACCCGGTTTTCGCTGCGGAGTTTTTCACGAGTGGCAGTGCGGAGCGAGAAGTGCAGTCCGCCTACCGCCTTTTTGTCACGGAGGAAGGTTCGCAGAAGGCGTTCCGCACCATTGTCGAGACGGTTGCCAACGCGGATGGCCCCGTCTTGTTTCACTGCACTGCCGGAAAAGACCGAACTGGTTGGGCTGCAACTGTTCTCCTCGCAATCGCTGGGGTTCCGCAACAGACCCTGCTCGATCATTACCTTTCGGTGATTCCTGCCACAGATGAACTGTTTCAGCCGATCTACCAAGCAGCCGCGGAGCGTGGTTTGCCGCGTGAGTGGCTGCACCCCGTACTACGCGTTCAGCCATCCTTTTTCCAGACCGCCATTGACGCAATAGTGCAGGAATTTGGCGGTTTTCAGGAGTACTTACGCCACGGGCTTGATATCGACGCTGACACAGCCAATGCCGTCCGCGGAGTCCTGCTCGCGGGGCAAAAGTAACAACCTGCTCGCTTTGACGGCACGTGCACTAATGGTGTGAGACTGTAAAAGTCCCAGTCATCGTAGAGCACGATCGAGGAGGAACCGTGTCGTCGCAGACCGGTACTGAATCACGTGGCAAGTCTCCCCAGGAGTCGGGTAACCCGATTGCTGCCGCGTGGTCATCGCTACTTAAACCTGTTTTCGTACCAGCTTCTATTGGCATTTTCGGCCTCATAGCGTTCGCTGCAATTTTCGGAGCGACCGCCGCAGAGGCATTTGACGAACTTAATGCCTTCATCACCGATGCAGTCGGCTGGTGGTACATACTCGCCGCCACGGGATTTGTTGTTTTTGCCCTGTACTGCGCGCTGTCGCGCATCGGCAACATCAAGTTGGGCCGGGACGACGAAGATCCCGAGTTTGGACTCCTGTCGTGGTTCGCCATGCTGTTCAGTGCTGGCATGGGCATTGGCTTGCTGTTTTACGGCGTCGCCGAACCGATGATGCACTACCTATCACCCCCGGATGCGGGTGGCGTCGCCGGAGGCACTGATCCGGCAGCTAACCAGGCGATGCAGCTGACAATGTTCCACTGGGGCGTCCACGCATGGGCCATCTACGTTGTGGTTGGCCTCGGGTTGGCGTACATGACGTTCCGCAAAGGGCGCCCACTGTCGGTGCGGTGGCTGCTTGAACCATTGCTCGGACGTAAGCGAGTCGAAGGGTGGATCGGTCATACGATCGACTCGGTGGCGATTATCGGCACCCTGTTCGGTGTTGCCACCTCGCTGGGGTTTGGTGTTCAACAAATCATGTCCGGCCTTGAGTTTTTGGGGTGGATCGAAGCATCAAACCTGTGGATCGCAGTCCTCATTACTGTCATCACACTGATTGCCACACTGTCGGTAGTGTCTGGTGTTCACAAGGGCCTTAAGTGGCTGTCCAATACCAATATGGTGCTCGCGGCTACTCTCGCGTTATTTGTGGCGATTGCTGGTCCGACGCTGTTCCTCTTGCAGTCCTGGGTGCAGAACATTGGCGGCTACCTTCAGGCACTTCCTGAATTGATGTTGCGAACGGCGCCCTTCGCTGACGACGGGTGGGCCGCTGGATGGACAATCTTCTACTGGGGTTGGTGGATCAGTTGGGCGCCCTTCGTCGGAATGTTCATCGCGCGCATCTCCCGGGGGCGGACTATTCGGGAGTTCATCGCTGGCGTTCTCATTGCGCCGGTGATCATCAGTTCACTGTGGTTCACGATCTTCGGCGACTCGGCGATTTTGCGGCAACGTGACGTCGGCGACCTTGCACCCGACGGCAGTGTCAATGTCGACACGGCGCTGTTCGCATATCTCGATACATTGCCGCTAGCGATCGTGACGAGTGTTCTCGCGATTGCTGTTGTGGTCTTTTTCTTTGTAACGTCTTCTGACTCGGGTTCGCTGGTCATTGACATTCTCGCCACCGGTGGGGATGTCGAAACGTCACGGATCACCCGCGTGTACTGGGCGATTCTTGAAGGTATTGCAGCAGCGATCTTGCTCATCGTCGGTACGGGGTCTTTGACAGCGCTGCAAACAGCATCGATAGCCACGGCGGTGCCGTTCTCGATCATCATGGCGCTGGCGTGCGTGTCGCTTCTCAAGGCATTTAGGTATGACGTCAGCACCACACCCACGTATGTGCGGGTGTCTCCAGTGAGTGGAACCAGTTCCGGTGCGGGGATCGAGATTCCGCTTTCCGCGCCGGCTCAATCAAGCCCGATGAAGCCGCAGCAGGGCGGGAGCCGATGGCGCGGTGCGCGCGGAATCTCCGCGACGTTCGCAGGGCTTGAGGTGTGGCAACCGCGCGGTACTGCGGAGAAGGCACCTGGACTTTTGGTGGAAGTCCGCTCAGTTGCGCCTGGGGATGTCGTCATTGATCCAGACACCGGTGCGGTCCACGGTTCCTACGCAAGTGACATTGCTGATCCGCTCGGCGGCGAGGTGTTTGATACACCTGAATTCGCCGCATCCCACGAGGGACTGATGTTCTCCAATTCCGATCAGACCACCGGTGAAGAGGACGATCAAAGCCGGTAGCAGCGCGTTCACGGGTGCGGGGTGACCAACATGAGTTGGGTCACCCCGCACCTTGTTTTCTCCTGTTGCACTACTCCGTGACGGTATTGTTAGGAACTTCCTGAGAATCCAAAAAGAAGCCGGGCCTACGCGTGCCCGAAGCATGAACGGAGAATGTGTGAACGATCACACAACCGGTTCATCTAGCCCTGAACCGTCACAGTCGACTGGAACTCAATACCAGCCCCCACTCCTCGCGACACCAAAGACAGACACATCTGTTATGGGCGCACTTCGGTCACCTAAGCGCCTCAAGACCGAAGTTCTAGCTGGTCTCGTGGTGGCGCTCGCACTCATCCCTGAGGCAATTGCGTTTTCCATTATTTTGGGAGTAGACCCGCAGGTCGGGTTGTTCGCGTCCTTCACCATGGCCGTAGTTATCGCGATTACTGGCGGACGCCCGGCCATGATCACCGCTGCCACCGGCGCTATAGCACTTGTCCTCGCGCCGCTGGTTCGAGACCACGGAATCGACTATTTGTTCGCCGCCGTCATCCTCGGCGGCTTGTTGCAAATCGCGCTCAGCCTCTTTGGTGTCGCGCGGTTGATGCGGTTCATTCCCCGCAGCGTCATGATCGGCTTTGTCAACGCTCTGGCGATCCTTATCTTCATGTCGCAGATCACCCACCTCGTTGACGTACCGATGTTGGTCTACCCACTTGTCGCACTCGGACTTGTCATCATGTTCGTGCTGCCTCGGATAACCACGATCGTTCCGGCCCCACTCGTTGCCATCGTGATCCTCACTGCCATAACGGTCACGTTCGCGCTTGTGGTCCCCGAAGTTGGCGACGAGGGCGAACTTCCGTCGTCGATGCCGTTCTTCTTCATTCCGGACGTTCCGTTTAACCTCGAAACTTTGCAGATTATCGCGCCATTTGCCCTGGCGATGGCGCTCGTCGGGTTGATCGAATCGCTGCTCACCGCCAAGATTGTCGATGACATCACCGACACTCACTCAGACAAGACGCGTGAGGGCATTGGCCAAGGTAGCGCCAACTTCGTCACCGGCTTCTTCGGCGGCATGGGTGGCTGCGCGATGATCGGTCAGACCATCATCAACGTGAAGGTGTCGGGCGCGCGCACCCGAATTTCAACATTCCTTGCAGGTGTGTTCCTCTTAGCTCTCATCCTCGGCCTTGGCGACCTCGTCGCGATCATCCCAATGGCTGCTCTTGTTGCCGTCATGATCATGGTGTCGTACAGCACGATGGACTGGCATTCCGTTGCACCATCCACGCTGCGGCGAATGCCGCCGGCCGAAACGATGGTCATGGTGGTGACAGTGGCCGTGACGGTGTTCACCCACAACCTCGCCTACGGTGTCATCGCTGGTGTTGTGACAGCGATGGTGATGTTCGCCCGCCGTGTCGCCCACTTCGTGTCCGTTGAGAAAGTCACCGAAACTGACACCACGAAAGACGGGCACATCGATACCCGTATCTACAAGGTCACCGGAGAGTTGTTCTTTGCCTCGAGCAACGACCTGGTGTACCAGTTTGACTACTCGGGTGACCCAGAGAATGTCGTCATCGACATGACTTACTCACACATCTGGGACGCTTCCACTGTCGCAGCGCTCGATGCGATTACAAACAAGTACAGGTTGCGCGGGAAAAAGGTGACGATCGTCGGCCTTAACGAGGCGTCGAGACAACGTCACGATCGCCTGAGTGGGCAACTCGGTGCTGATCACTAACTGATCGCACGAACCTCAACGGTGGTGCATTCCCATTAGGGGATGCACCACTTTCGTGTTTGGTCGCCCTTAAGCCTTGGATGAGTCACAGGGTTGCTTCAACCCATTTCTGGGTACTCAATACTTGAGTGACATGAAGTTTTCACTAACGTCACAACAAATCGGTCATATTTCCGACTTTTTGCAACGCCTTGTAACACAACAATGTCACGCTGCGAATAGCAGGGTAACAATGTGACGTTCAGATACGAATTGCCACACTACATAGGGGATTTACAGAGTGAAGGCAGTTTATTTCAAGAAGTACGGAGGACCAGAAGTCCTTCAGTGCGGCGAACGCCCTGAACCCAAAGTAGGACGGCACGATGTCCTCATTGAGGTTCACGCAGCTGCGGTCAACCCGCGTGACTGGCTCCTGCGCGAGGGCCGCTACTTTGCTCGCCATCTCATCCGATCACGTCCGATAATCCCCGGTAGCGACGTATCCGGAACCGTTTTGGCGATCGGTTCTGACGTCACCAAATTTCAGCCAGGTGACGCAGTCTTCGGCATGCAGTCCATCCTGGGCAATATGGGCGGCTATGCGGAACGAATCGCGATCAACGAAGAATGTCTCGCCAGGAAACCCTCGTCGGTCAGCCATATCGGCGCTGCGGCGATTCCTGTTGCCGGCCTCACTGCGTGGCAAGCGCTCTACGACTTAGCGAAAATTACCAGCGGTGCGCGTGTCGCGATCATTGGTGCTTCGGGCGGCGTGGGCCACTACGCCGTGCAGTTTGCCCGTCACACAGGCGCCCACATCACAGCAGTGTGTAGCGGGAAAAATGCGGACTTTGTCCGCGACCTTGGAGCACACAGCGTGGTGGACTACACGACGGACGACATTCACGCGGAAATCACTGGCGTTGACGTCGTTTTTGACACAATCGGCCGCGAAAGCCTGTCGACCTGCGCGCACATGATGAATCCGGGCGGAATCTACATCACCACAGTCCCGAATCTGAGTAACGCCCGAGAGTGGGTGCAGTCTGCTGTTTCCGCGCAAATTAACGAGCGCCGAAACGTCGCAACCACAAGAGGCGCCATCGTGCTGGTCAAACCACGCGGCGACCAACTTGCTGAGATCATCGAGCTCATGGATGCGGGTATGGTGCGCTCGTCAGTGGACGGCCTCTACCCGCTGTGTGACGCGGCAGAGGCTCACCGGCAGTCACGCACATTTCGGACTCGGGGAAAGATAGTTCTCCAGGTTAAATAGAAAACTGTCAGATCCACACGTCATGATGGTGTGGTGCCCGCCCTCGACCTGTTCTCCCCTGCGACACGTTCGTGGTTCGCAGCATCTTTTGGGGCGCCCACCCCCGCCCAGGAACAAGCGTGGCAGCACATCAGCCGTGGAGAACATAGCCTGGTGGTCGCACCAACAGGATCAGGCAAAACGCTGGCCGCATTCCTGTGGGCACTTGACCGACTCGCAACTGAAACAGACCCACCGCCCGGCACACGAATTGTGTACATCTCTCCGCTCAAAGCACTCGCCGTGGATGTGGAGCGAAACCTTCGCGCACCACTACTCGGTATCTCCCGCACGGCACAGGCGGAGCATCTTTCGGCACCGACGGTGACGGTGGGGGTTCGCACCGGCGATACCCCCTCCCGAACTCGGCAGGCAATGGTTCGGAACCCACCGGACATCCTGATCACCACACCAGAGTCATTATTTTTGATGCTCACCTCATCGGCGCGGGACACTCTAACCGCGGTCCACACGGTAATCGTCGATGAGATTCACTCCATCGCCGACTCGAAGCGCGGAGCACACCTCGCATTGTCGCTCGAACGCCTCGATCAGTTGGCCCACGAGCACGTGCAACGCATCGGACTTTCGGCCACGGTGCGACCACACAGCGCCGTAGCGCAATACCTCGCAGGTGAGCGACCCGTCAGCGTCATCGCGCCGCAGTTAGAGAAGAAGTTTGACCTGCGGGTTGTCGTGCCAGTTGAGGACATGACCAACGTCCCAGCAACTGACAGTGAATCCGACACCGATGCGCACAACCTGTCGGCGAACTCCCTATGGCCCCACGTCGAAGAACAACTCGTTGACCTAATCCTGCAACACCGCTCCTCAATTGTGTTCGCCAACTCGCGCCGCCTCGCAGAACGCCTGACATCGCGACTCAACGAAATCTACAGCGAACGCAACGGGCAAGAAATCCCCACCGGACCGATACGCTCACCTGCGGTGATGATCGCACAAGGGGGAACTGCTGCCCCCGCATCACATCTCCTTGCCCGTGCACATCATGGTTCTGTCAGCAAGGAGCAACGCGCGCTCATTGAGGACGACCTCAAGACCGGGCGTCTCCGCTGTGTCGTTGCGACGAGCAGTCTCGAACTAGGCATTGACATGGGCGCGGTCGACTTAGTTCTCCAAGTCGAAGCTCCACCGTCAGTCGCCAGCGGACTCCAACGTGTTGGACGCGCAGGACACCAAGTCGGCGAAACGTCCCGCGGCATCTTATTCCCCAAGCACCGGGCCGACCTTCTGCACTGCGCCGTCACCGTCGAACGGATGCGCACGGGCCAGATTGAATCTCTGCGCATCCCCGCCAACCCACTCGACGTCCTGGCCCAACAAACCGTTGCGGCATGCGCCCTCGAACCCCTCGATGTAGATGCTTGGTTCACAACTGTTCGACGGTCCGGGTCTTACAACGCGCTGCCACGATCGGCCTTCGACGCAACCCTCGACCTGTTGTCGGGAAAGTACCCCTCCGACCAGTTTGGTGAACTACGACCCCGCATTGTGTGGGACCGCGAAAACCACACCATCACAGGCCGCCCCGGAGCTCAACGCCTCGCCGTCACATCGGGAGGCACTATCCCTGACCGCGGTATGTATCCCGTGTTCATCGTTGGGGAGAAAAGCACACGCGTTGGCGAACTCGACGAAGAAATGGTCTACGAATCTCGCGTAGGCGACGTGTTCGCGCTCGGAGCAACAAGTTGGCGAATCGAAGACATCACCCACGACCGGGTGCTGGTCACTCCCGCTCCCGGACAGTTCGGACGACTCCCATTTTGGATTGGTGACAACCTCGGCCGCCCATCCGAACTCGGGGCGGCACTGGGCGCGTTCGTTCGTGAAATCGCTGTAGACGAAGCCGGTGCGCTGCAACGACTCACAGACAGCGGCCTCGATGCCAATGCCGCCAACAACACGATTGCCTTCATCACGTCACAACGCGAAGCTACTCAAGTTGTGCCCACCGACACCACGTTGCTGTGCGAAAGGTTTCGTGACGAACTCGGCGACTGGCGCGTCATTCTGCACTCCCCTTACGGACTGCCCGTCCATGCACCATGGGCCCTGGCAATCTCCGCCCGCGTGCGCGAACGGTACGGGGTAGACGGTGCAGCCGTCACCACCGACGACGCCATCATCGTCCGACTACCGGACACCGACGCGGACCCGCCTGGCGCGGACCTGTTCCTTTTCGATCCGGATGAGATAGATGCCCTCGTCACTGCCGAAGTAGGAAACTCGTCACTGTTCGCCGCGAGGTTTCGAGAATGTGCAGCGCGCGCCTTGTTGCTCCCCCGCCGTGACCCAGGCAAACGATCACCGTTGTGGCTGCAACGCCAACGGTCAGCGCAGCTACTCGACGTCGCTCGCAACTACCCCACTTTTCCTATCGTCCTCGAAGCTGTCCGAGAATGCCTCCAGGACGTGTACGACGTTCCCGGGCTCGCTCAACTACTGCGGAAACTCAACCACCGCAACATCCGGATTGTCGAAACTGAGACTTCCTCACCATCCCCTTTTGCGGTGTCAGCACTGTTCGGCTACACCGGCGCATTTGTCTACGAAAGCGACTCTCCGCTCGCCGAACGGAAAGCTGCTGCACTATCCCTGGACACCGCGTTGCTCGCCGAACTTCTCGGTCGTCTCGAAATGCGCGACATTCTGGACTCGACCGTCATCGCTGACTACCAGGCGCACCTTCAGTGGCTGAACCGCAAAGCCGTAACAGACGAACAATTAGTGGACATGCTGCGCACCATCGGCCCACTCACACCCGCCGACGTCGCCGAGCGCACCGAAGGTAATCACAAAGACTGGCTAGCTTCGCTACAGAAACAAAACCGTGCTATAGCGGTGACGTTCGCGAACAAGTTGTGGTGGATTGTCGTGGAAGACGCCGGCCGTATGAGGGACGCATTCGCGGCACCACTACCCGTCGGTGTTCCGAGCGCCCACTTAGAAGAAGTCCCCGACGCCCTCACCGACATCGTCGCACGCTACGCGCGCTCACGCGGACCGTTCACCGCCGCCGAAGTAGCCGAGCACTACGCACTACCCATAGGCCTGATTACAGCTGTGCTGAGGAAACTCGTCACCGACCGCCGCGTCATCGAAGGCGAGTTTCGCCCCGACCATGCAACCGACTCAGGAACCGAGTGGTGCGACACCGGCGTCCTTTCAGTCCTACGGCGCAAATCGCTTGCTGCGGTGCGGAACGCGATCGAACCAGTCAACACCACTGCACTCGTGAGGTTTTTGCCCACATGGCACAACATCGGGAGCACAACCTCGCGCGGAATAGACGGAGTCCTCACCGCGATCGACCACATCGCCGGGCTACCACTCCCCGCTTCCGCACTCGAGCCGCTGATCTTCGCCCCTCGTGTTGCCGACTATTCCCCGGCGATGCTTGATGAACTGACAACGTCCGGCGAAGTCGTGTGGTCCGGCGCTGGTTCCTTGTCCAAAAAGGATGGCTGGGTAGCCCTACACCTCGCAGACACTGCCCCGCTCACGTTAGCCGCCCCCATCACCGAGGACCTTTCAGACACCGCTTATCGCATCGAAACTGTGCTGAGCAACGGTGGTGGGTTCTTTTTCCGCGATCTCGCCGATGCGGTGATGCGCAGCCACCGCGAGAGCAACTCTCCAGGTATCAGTTCTGCGGGTATCGGTTCTGCGCTCACCGACGGCGACATCATCGACGCGCTGTGGGAACTTGTATGGGCGGGGAGCGTGACAAACGATACGTTTGCCCCAGTGCGTGCCCGGCTCACCACGGGTGGACGCACTGGATCACCAACACATCGAACGCGACAACCTCCGCCTCGCGCGCGAACCTTTCGCGCTGCTCGACTCCCCCGCGCCTCGCTGCCCACTCGTTCAGGTCCCCCAACGGTGGCGGGTCGCTGGTCGCTCTTGCCGCGTCCGCAAGATGACGTCACCGTGCGGGCGCATGCGTTGTGTGAGCAACTGATCGAACGGTACGGCATTGTCACAAAGAATGTTTTCGCCGCCGAGCGCACCCACGACGTGAGCTTTACATTGCTATATAAGGTCTTCCGCGAGCTCGAGGACCGTGGGGTGTGCCGCCGCGGATACTTCGTGACTTCACTTGGTGCTGCACAGTTTTCAACCTCCACAGTGGTGGATCGCCTTCGCGAGGTCAACGAACGCCCCGCCGACGGCGTAGGAGTAGTCCTTGCGGCAGTGGACCCCGCTAACCCTTACGGCGCGGCATTGCCTTGGCCCGACGGTCCGGCGGGTGGGCACCGGGCAGGCAGAAAGGCCGGCGCGCTAGTAGTAGTCGTCGACGGCGAACTAGTGGCCTACATCGAGCGCGGAGGAAAAACAGTATTGGTCTTTGGCGACGACCCGGTGGCGCTCGACCATGCGGTTCGCGCGGTAGTGAACTACGTACAGCGTGGTGCGCTGGACAAGCTACTGATCGAATCAATAAACGGCGTCGGCGCGGTGGAAGCTGAACGCAGCGACGGCGCTGTGGGGTTTTTCGTGCGGGCTTTGAAGGAGAATGGCTTTACATCAGTGCCGCGAGGGTTCCGGATTTGGAGGTGACGGATGCCTGAGGGCGACACAGTGTTTAGGACAGCCACCGCGCTCCGCGCCGCACTTGAGGGCGAAGTGCTCACACGCTGCGAGTTTCGGGTGCCACGCTACGCCACTGTCAATTTCAGTGGATCGCGCGTTGATCGTGTATGGCCTTACGGAAAGCACCTGTTTATCCAAGTCGGCGACCATGTGATTCATTCACATCTAAAAATGGAAGGCACATGGCACACCTATCCGAAACAGGCGCGCTGGCGTAAGCCCGCGTGGCAAGCCCGAGTGGTTCTTGAAAATGACGCGTGGCAAGCGATTGGTTTCTCGCTGGGTTTTGTGCGGATCATCCCTTTTGCTGGTGTCGACGCGGTGACAGACAAGTTGGGGCCGGACATTCTCGGACCGGATTGGGATGCGGCCGAGGCGGTACGGCGCATGTCGGAGGCCGCCGATGTTCCCATTGGAGTCGCCCTACTCGACCAGTCAATTCTCGCCGGAGTGGGCAATGTGTATCGAAGTGAAGTGTGTTTCCTACGGGGAATCGATCCAGTGACCCCGGTGCGGAGCGTGAATGTTTCGTCGGTGGTGGATCTGGCGGCTCGCATGTTAGTGGCGAATAAGAATCGCTCAATGCGGTGCACGACGGGAAATCTGCGCGCTGGGCAACAACTGTGGGTCTATGGGCGGGACCGGAAGCCATGTCGGCGCTGCGGCACCGTTGTTGAACGCCGAATTATCGGCGCGAAAGGCTACGAATCGTCAACGGTGCCGAATGCGGACGACCGGCTGGTCTTTGTGTGTCCGCAGTGTCAGGTTTGTAACATCACTGCTGCTAGGTAGTGCTGTCTCGCGGCTTTCCTGGCACCCTTGAAGCGTGATCAATCCCAGTGCCGCGTCAACCAGTGCCGCGCCGACCTGCGAAGCAACGCGGGTTCAGCCGACTGCGGATGCGGCCGATAGTTCTCGCGGTGGTCCGCTGTGGCGCCCACTCGCATTGGGATTCGCACTGGTGCTCGCGGTCCTGGCCGTACTCATGCTTGATGTGCCGGGGCCGTCTGAAATCCGCGCGTTTGCCGAGTCCGCAGGTCCACTCGGACTGGTGTTGTTTATCGCGATATTCGTTGGTTTAACTTTGACACCGGTGCCATCGAGCGCCTTAGCAGTTACCGCTGGCTTGTTGTACGGGTTTGTTGGTGGAGCACTAATCGCAGTCCCGTCCGCAATTGTGGCCGCACTCATTGCCTACTACGGTGGTCGCACTCTCGGTGCTGATGCGCTGCTGCACTACGGCAAGCAACCTGCTTTACGTGCGGTAACTTTCCTCAACCGCCGCGGGTTCACCGCAGTGCTGACGGTCCGATTGGTGCCGTTGCTTCCCTTCTGGTTGGTGAATTACTCGTCGGGAGTCGCCGGAATACCGGTACTGGGCTACGTTCTGGCCACGAGCATTGGGATTTTGCCTGGCATGCTGGGCTTCGTCGCTGTCGGTGCGTTTGGCACCGACATCTTCTCGTGGCAGTTCGCAGCGACAATTACCGCTGTATTCGCCTTCTCCATGTGTGGCGCCTACGCAGTACAACGCTTCACACGTCGCGGGCACCTGACCAACTGACTTTCTGTAGTGCGCCGCCTACTCCGTGAACAAATCGTCAAAGCGTCGTCTCATTTCCTCGTCAGACAACTGTTCAACTGGCGTAGCGATATGCCATAGGTGACCGAATGGGTCTTCAACGATGCCCACGCGGTCACCATAGAATTGGTCGCTTACCGGCATCGCTACAGTCGCACCTTTCTCCACTGCGCGCGCTACCGTCTCGTCGACATCGTCAACTGAGATCGCAAGCGTCACAGCTGTGCCGCCGAGCGCCTTGGGTCCCTGAGTCCCCCATTCAGGGTTCTCATCGGCAAGCATGATGGCACCGTCGGCGATGCGTAGTTCGACATGGAGCACCAGGCCACCTGGGCCCACCAAGCGCATGTGTTCCTCAGCGCCGAATACGTCCCGATAGTAGGCAATCGCCGCATCCGCGCCGTCCACTGTGAGGTACGGAGTAATCCGCGGGTACTTCCGCACCGTCGCGTCTGCTGACGCACCCGAGTTTTCCGAACCGTTTGAACCTGACATCCCAACCACACCCTCTCGCCGCCACTATTCGTTCATATGTTCGAACAATAGTGCGATGTGAGTTGTCTCGCAATACCTCATACACGACAAATTTTCACTGGACCTTGTGTGCAACACCATCAGGCCAGGCCACCACCATCGCGACATTTGCAGTGCACACATCAACAACCGCTAAGTTTTTACCCAGAACAAGCGCACGTACGCACCCGTTTCTCACCTACGGCGCCTTGTGGCGTAAAGTGCGAGAAGATACCCCCAATGTGGGGGCGGTTCGTCGGCGACACGGATCGTACGTCACCAGGACTAGAATCGCGCGCCGACGAGTTCGAAGATGGCGAACAATGAAGGAGCCGGTTGGTGACTGGGGACGCGTTCACTGCATGGAAGCGCCGAGAAGAGCTCGCCGAGGCGATGATCCCGATTATCGGACAGCTGTACCGACAGCACGATGTGACAATTCTTGTGCACAGCCGTTCGTTGGTGAACAAGTCCGCTGTGGGCATCCTCAAAGCACATCGGTTCGTTCGCCAAATCGAAAAGGAAGAATTGAAGATCGAGGATAGCTACCCGATCCTCAAGACGATCTCCGAACTTGACCTCACCCCTTCCCGAATCGACATCGGGTACCTCGCGATTGCATACAAGCATGACAATCGGGGTCTATCAGTCGAGGATTTCACTCGCGAGGCAGTTAAGGGCGCAATCGCCAACGGCGACGAAGACCGCAACCCTCCCCGCGATGTAGTTCTGTACGGCTTCGGCCGCATCGGTCGACTCCTTGCCCGCCTGCTCATTGAAAAGACCGGCTCCGGAAACGGGCTGCGCCTGCGCGCCGTAGTCGTTCGCCGCGGTGGTGACAACGACCTGATGAAGCGTGCTTCGTTGCTCCGCCGCGACTCCGTTCACGGCCTATTCAACGGCACGATCCATGTCGATCTAGAAAACGAAACGATCATCGCCAACGGCAATCCCATCAAGATTATTTACAGCGGCGATCCCACCTCCATCGACTACACCGAGTACGGAATCAACAACGCCGTACTGATCGACAACACCGGTAAGTGGCGGGACCGCGAAGGTCTCTCACAGCATCTCCGGCCGGGTATCGACAAGGTCGTTCTCACAGCCCCAGGCAAAGGCGACGTCAAGAACATCGTTCACGGCGTAAACCACGAAACCCTGTCGGCAGATGACAACATCCTGTCGTGTGCAAGCTGTACCACCAATGCCATCGTTCCCGTTCTCAAAGCAGTGAACGACAAATACGGCGTCGAATACTGCCACGTCGAAACGGTTCACTCCTTCACCAACGACCAGAACCTCCTCGACAACTACCACAAGGGTGATCGTCGCGGCCGGTCAGCGCCGCTCAACATGGTTCTCACCGAAACCGGCGCCGCTTCTGCTGTCGCAAAGGCACTCCCCGAATTGACCGGGCGTGTAACCGGATCATCCATCCGCGTTCCCACCCCAGACGTCTCGATGGCGATGCTCAACCTCACTCTCGACGGTGAAACCAACCGGGACGACCTCGTTGACCACCTGCGCACCGTGTCACTGAAGTCTCCGATGCAGCGCCAGATCGACTTCATTGCATCCACCGAAACAGTGTCGACAGACTTCGTCGGCTCACGCGCAGCGTGCGTAGTCGATGCTGAAGCGACCATCGTCCAAGGCAACCACGCTGTCGTTTACCTCTGGTACGACAACGAATTCGGCTACTCCTGCCAGGTCGTGAGGGTTGTGCAGCACATCACCGGTGTGCTGTACCCACACTTCCCGCAGGTGTAACACCAGGCTCAAAGCAAAGGCCCGCTGCGCGATTGCGCAGCGGGCCTTTTCGCTGTGCTCATTTCGTTCGTTCAATCCACATGCGACCGCCGCGTTTCGGTTACATCTGGGTGCAATATTCGCACGTACGCCGCGCATCCCGCGGGCAGAGCTCGCAGCGGCTACTGAAGTACCGAGGCTTCGCACCGTGGATGCACCCACAGCTAACGTGCGTGCCCTAGCCGCTGGCACCACAGGGCCTCCGTTTACCGCATCAATAGATCAGGAGGCAAGCACTTCCCGAGAACCGTCACCACGGCGTCGTACAGTGCGGGAATGGTGGGGCGATATAAAGCGCCCTAGTTATTGAGATGGGAGTTTGAAACTTTCGCGGTTATTTCGGCTGGGCTTTCGAAGTCCGGACCTGTGATCGTTAGCTAAGGGCTCTGGCAGGACTTGCTTACCGGAAGGCCTTCGAAGTGTGCGTGAAACCGCCGATTAGAGGGGCCTACCGACATCCCCGCCGCAAATAGCTTCCCCGGGAGGTTAGGCTCCCCCGTGCCTTGACTTCAAGGTTGTGGCGGAGCACGTCTACCTCACCTGACTGGCGTTCAGCATGCATCGAGAACTGGATACCGATGGGTGACTTCAATACGCCCGTAATCCACACCAGGACCCGAGAAAAGTCAACTAGAACAGTGGGTTCAACAAGATTCTGAACCGAAGCAGTTGCACTCATAGACCGGAACCGTAACTTCCTTGGCTAGGTGAGGGTGCATGAGGCTGAGTTTGTGTGCTGACGCGGGTGTTCCCGGAGTTCGGACGTGAGGCGTCGCCCTGTCGGGCAATCAAAGCCCATTCGAGGCGCGAGACCCGTGTCGCGACTCCCCTCTGGCTCACCGACACCCCCGCCATCAACGGCGATTCTCGCACCTGGGTGTGCGACACCAGCGGCAAGCACCCGTTCTGGGACGAAGAACCGCAGTAGCGGCAGCACCGCTCGCGAGCGCGGTTGGGTGGAGCCCGGCCTGATCATCCCGCAGCCACGCCCCGCCCGTCGCAAGACTGCGCCTATTCCTTCTGACTCTGGTGCTTATTCATCCTGGTGCGCCTGTCTGCAATAGCTCCGATTCTGACACTGGTTCCCAGCTTGGCTTACGTGACTGCTGCTGTAGGTAGTCCCGCATATACAGAGCGGTAGAGGTAACGAGACCATGATGCAGGCTGACGATCGCTCCACGAGCTAGTCCTCTCGACCGCAGGTAGAAGCGTTCATCGAAGCCAGGTGAGCTTCGCCGAAGGGCTGAATACAGGCCTCCGAGTCCCCCTCGGACCGTCCCCTCATTTATGATGAGTCACAGCTAGAGTGGGTCCGTGAGAGAGCCCGCCAAGAGTGATCAGAAACGAGCGCCAGGAACGCTGCTGCGCACAGCCACCTTTAGTGTTGCCGCTGCCGCGTCTGGCACAGGACTGGTGTTGCTGGTGCTGGCGTGGGGGCACTGGTGGCCGTCCGGCACCGAGTGGTATTTGACCGCCGGGATTGGCATCCTGCTGCTGATGTTCGCCGGGTTGGCATGGCTGGTCGGGGCGATCGTGGTCCTAGTGCGGCGCCGCCGCTTTGCCTGGTGGATGCTCGCCTGGCCGCTCGTCACGGTGGCAGGACTGGCGCTGGTCCTCCTCGTTCGTCCGGAGTTCGAGGACGCCCGTCCGGAGTTCGAGGAGGTCGCCCAGGAACTTCTGACTGCTCCTGGGCCGCCTGCCTTGTACAATTTCAAGATTGGACGTTTCGAGATCAGCAGCGCCTACGCTTTTTCCGACGGTACTGTGTACTTTGTCGACCTCCGCACGGGGATGTTCACCACGGAACGCGGTTGGTTGTACGCCCCCGGTGGAGTTCCGGACCGCGATGGGCGGATGACCACGGTGCATTTAAGCGGTCCGTGGTATCGCTACACCCTGCTTAGCACGTTCTAAACTACGTAAACGCCGCCCTTTGCTGCGGGCCAATAAGGCATGCAGTTCCAGAGCCGATATTGAGATAACCAGATTCGGCCGGGTTGATGTGGTTGAAGAGTGGCGCCTGGCAAGCGCTTTACAGCATGAAGCGACTAGCCTTTCGCGCTCTACTGCTAGCGCGTTGTCGTCGAGATGTTGCGAGTCAACATTGATTGGCCTGGCGAGCTTTCCAGTCAGTCGTCCACATTCACAGATCACTGCAACTGCGGTTTTACAGAAATGCGTTCGAAGCGCGAGAACCCCAGGCCAATCGGAGAATCCGATGGTGCAGCACGTGCTCGCTCCACCATCCGGATCACAAAAGCTCCTCATTGGATTGGTGCTACCAGCGAGGCTCGCCCATTCCGCATATAACCGTTTTTGATTTACCTCGACCGAAGTCCCCCGCACACAGTAGCGGTCACTACGTCGCCCCCATTAGACACGTCATCAGTCACCGATACCGATTTCAGAAACGGTCGTCTCTGAACCGGTCGCTCCAACGGAACACACGAATGACCAATCGGATGAGATGCCAGTCTGGGCATCAGGGCTGTGAAATCCTATCGCTAGCTACTGAAGAAGCTGTTCCGGCTCGATGGCACGAAAGGCCTGGTGCATGACCCTGTCAGTCAAAGACCCCGGAGGCACCAGCATCACGTGGAGGTTCGTGACAGGTTGCCTTATCGTCGGCGTGCTTGGTGTATTGATTCAGTACGCGCTGATTCCGTTCTATGCACCACCCGGATTTGGGCTCTTTGCCAACGGTGGCGATCTTTGGGTTTACCGCCTCGGCGCCGAGCATATGTTGTCCGGCCACTCGCTGTATGACGCTCCGATACCTCATGCCGGATGGTTCACCTATCCACCATTCGCGGCGCTGATGTTCGTGCCATTCACATGGGGCAATCCCGGTACGGTTTGGTTCCTGGTGAATGTTGTCGTACTGGGGCTGACGATATGGCGATGCCTCCGCGTCAGCGGATTTCTGGCGGGATGGCACCTGGGCCTTGCAGCTTTCGGATTGACGCTGGCCGCGATTAACATCGAGGCAGTCCGCGGCACTCTCTGGCAGGGCCAGATCAACCTTGTTCTGATGGCCGTGATTGTTTGGGACTTGACCCGTCCACAAGGTGCACTGTTGCGTGGCTGGTCGGTTGGATTGGCTGCCGGCATCAAGCTCACAGCGCTGTTGTTTGTGCCGTACCTGCTGGTGACTCGGCAGTGGCGCCCGGCCGCCGCGGCGGTAGGAACCGCGATTGTCACGGTGCTGATCGGTGCCGTTGTGCTGCCGAGGGATACCGCCACTTATTGGCTGCACGCGGTTGGCGACGTGCGGCGTATCGGCGACGTGACGCATCCCGCAAATCAATCAGTTAATGGCGTCATCGCAAATCTGCTCGCTCCTGGCACGATCGCTGTAGCCGTATGGGTGGTGTTCTCTGCGCTAGTCGTTGGCTTGGCGTTGTGGGCGGCTTCGCGACTTCACCGATCAGGAGAAGAACTGCCAGCGATTGCAATCGTTGGCTTGGCAGCGTGTGCCGCTACTCCTCTTGCGTGGAGTCATCACTGGGTGTGGTTCATTCCCGTCATCGCCTACCTGCTGTACCGCAGCGTGGCGGGTCGCTCTGGGCTTGTATGGCGTTGGCGCCTGGTGACAGTCGGCGTCGTAGCGGCGACGTCGATGTGGCTGACGACCTGGATCTATGTGCTCATCAAGAGCATAGGCGAAACGGACGCAGTCGGATACGTGCCTGCGATGGATGCTGCGATCACCCATATCCCAACCGGGGCACGACTCCTTACCTGCGGTCTTCCCGTTCTTCTTCTGGTCGCGCTGTGCTTGGGGGCGCTGGCGATTACCCGCAACAGCAGCCCTACAACAGGCATTCCCAGCGGTAGAACAGAAGCGAAAAACCTCGAAAAGGCACCGGGGAGCTGATCATTCCGGCTTAACCGCGAACCCTGCTGTTCGGGCCGATCCACCACGGGCGACCCGTCAGCGGGTCGTTGTCAACGGTGAGTTCTCCGAAGAGTGTTGATGGGCGAGGACGCCACCATCCCGAGCGCATGACAGTCTCGGCGTCCAGCCGAACTTGGTCCGCCCGCGGATCGATTGGTGCGTACTGCTCGAGAGCTCCCCAGTCACTTTCCCAGTCGTGTGATAGATAAGTCGGCAGTGTTCGGCTGGTGGTCAGGAGGTCAATCCATCCCAGTGGTCCGCCGCCCACGTTGACCTGCCAAATGTTCGCCATGACCTGCGCTACCTTCTCCGTGTCTTCAGGGGATGACTGACAGCCAGTTTGGGAAAAAGTCTGGTTCAGCTTGGCTTGGGTTCGCGCTGATGCGTGAACTTCTCCACCCACAAGGGGCCGGACCATCTAGCCAACAGAGACGGTCTCGCCTCTGCCTTTGAAGACGACAAATTTCTGTTTGAGGAAGTTGAAGGATGTGCCGACGGCCTGAGGGATAAACCAGGACAAAAACACTGACTTCTCAGGCCCGCCCCTCGTTCAACTGAACCGGCCGGGGCTACCCAAACCCAAGATCCTATGGGCCACCCAGAGCCCCGCTCAAAAACGGTCGTATATGAGACCGGGCGGAGACGGCTGCGACCGTACCCCGTTTACGCAGGTAACGTCATCGCCCTTTTGGCTCAAAACCCATGCTCAGAACTCAGCGAGTTCAGAACTGAACCTGTCAGGGTGTTATGACACTGTTCTTCCTATGGCGCTTCTGGGATATGCGCAAGTCTTCGCCGGCGACCAATCAGCCTCGTTGCAAGTGGCCGCATTAATTGCCCCTGGCTGTGAGCGAATATTCACGGCGACAGAGTCGGGCGGCGAAGATCGACCGCCCACAACTAGCAGCGCTGGTCAAGGAAGTGCAGACTGGCGACGTAGTTGTGGTGTGGCGGCTAGATGGGTTGGGGCGATCGCTGCCACACCTCATCGAAACCGTCGAGGCGCTGCGTGAGAATGGCGTTGAGTTTCGTTCAATGACCGAGTCGATCGATACCGCGCCCCCTGGTGGCACGCAGGTCTTTCATATTTTCGGTGCGCTCGCCCAGTTCGAACGCGACCTCATCCGAGAGCGAACCAATGCAGGGCTTCGCGCAGCCCGCGAGCGAGGCAGCGTCGGTGGCCCCCACCCCAGACGACACCCCCGAAACTACGCCACGCACAACGAATGCGTCATCACGGAATCAGACTCGAAGAAATCTCCGACATCACCGGACTCTCACGTGCGTCTGTCATTTGCCGCCTCGGCCCCAACCCCAATCTATTCGTTGCCGGACCTCAATCCTCTACAGGTGCCAAGTGAGTTCTCAACGCCGTGACTTGGAACCAGCTGCCTACGCTGAGCTGCTCGACCAGATAAAGGCGCAGGTGCGCCATGCGCGGACTCGACTCGCCGCTAGGGGTCAGCCTCTACACCACACACAAAGCACTGCCAGACGATATCCGGCGCGCACTTCCAACTACCACCGATCTGGCCAACGCCATACGAAGCAACCGAATGTCTGAGGTGGAGCGTAAACTCTCCCCGCCCGGGGACGTGTGAATCACTCCGACGGGCACTCAGCCGACATGAACTACCGGCATTGGCAAAGCTGTGGACAGAAGTGTGACGACATTTTTCGTTACCTCGCTGACGAGGTGCTAGTCCACAGGGCCGGTTCATCTCCCCCGTCTGTCGTCTACATCTGGGGCAGAGAGCCGTGTTAGATCTGCCGACTTGGCGGTCCAGAATTCTCGCTGTCGGTAGCTCGCAATTGCTCGGGCATTCATTGCTCATCGTTGTTGCTATTCAACGGGTTTCGTCGGCCGCAAGGCGGTTGATGCTATTGATTTGCTCAGATGCAGGGGTCTGTGGGATGGCAAAGCAACTACGCGGAGCGTTCACATTTCCGGTCCGCATCCCCGTTCGGGACCGTGGCAGGGCCGATGCACCTGCGCCGCCTGTGTGTGCCGCTGATTTTTTAAGCGTGCTCATGTTCGACAGTATTCGTCGATGAACGGCGTCGATCAGCCCGCGCCTGGTAGGCGGTCAACCTCTACCAGGCGTTATGCATCCGGAAGTTGGCCTTAAACAGCTGTTCTCACAGTGGTTTGGACCAGAGCCCCCGTACTACTCAGCGCCCGACTTTTCTGCGCCAACCTTCTCAGCGCCCGATTTCTCTGCACCCCACTTCACGCCGAGCACCGTCACAGAATGCATAATCAGTGCCTCAGCGAACACAAGGTCGATACGCACGAGTTGCGGACACAACTTCGCCATGTCAGCCCATGCAGCGATTATGTCGTCATCAAATAGGCCTGGTTTGACCGCGCCGTGTGCCTCAAGCCGGGCAAGGAGAGCCATGATGAGCGACACCATCGGCAGCATCAACCACGGGTGGGATTGGGTATCAGCCGTTCCGAGTGCGTCGCTGCGGATCGAAATTTGGTCGTAGAACTGTTTGCCAGCCTTTTTGATGGCGCGCACAAACTTTTTCGACCGCACTACAAGTTCGGTGTGCGACGGCATGTCGACCCAGCGGTTGCGCATCGCGAAAGTCTCTGCGATTGCACTGACGCGGGTGTCGACATCGAGGACTGCCCCGGGGATGATGCGAGCGACGTCGAAGATTTTGTCGACTTGCTCCGCTGGCATGTGGTGGAGCATGACTGTGGTGTGGTCGAACAGTGCCTTGGCGAGCTCTTGGTCTCGTCCTGCGTCAAGAACTCGAATTAGCGCGTCACCGCCGTGTTCGCTGAGTTCTTCTCGTGCGTGGACCCACTGGTCGGAGTTGCGCTCAGCATCGACGAGATCCGCCAGGGTGATGAGACATGCAACCCAGGGGTTCGCTCCTGCGGATTCTTCGTCGCCACCGGCAAATTTGGCTTTGACTAGTCCCGTTTCAATGAGTAGCGCCGGTTGCTCTGACATCGGCACTGCACTGTGCGCAAGCGCCGTGAGAGCCTGCCGTGGCTGCTCCGAGAGCATGGCGGCCAAACCGTGCCGAACGTCAGCCAACGAGTCACCCAGGGCGGTAAGAGCCTGCAGTGCTGCCCAAACCTGAGGTGTGGGTGTTAGCCCGGACGGGAGTTCGGCCTGTCCTGCGATGAACTGCGCGAGCGCTTCTAACGCGGGATCGTCCGAACGTACCCACCCCTCCTGCTCGATACGCACCGAATCTGATGGCGGTGCCGCGGGAACTGGCACGGGGTTGTGTGGGTCTTGCACCACCACCCGTACGTTCAGCGGTCCTGCGTTGCGGAACTCCACTGGCAGTTCGGCTACGTCGTCGCGGATAGGGATACTTGCGGGAGCCATCCAGGGCGCGGACGTTGCCCAAACCTGCACTGTAAGTCCGGCAACATCCGCAAGATCGTCGAGAACAACCCCATCCTCGGTGAGCCGCATGTCGCTGAAGAGTTCAGCGGGGCGCACAGTCACGAGATGGATGTCGTGTGGTGCCTCCCCCTCGGTTTGCACGACGGCAACGATGCGAGCTGATTTGAGCCGACCCATCCCGCCCGCAAGCGACTTGGTGTTGACCTCAAAGGCGTCAGCGAACTCGTTGTATTCGGGCGGTTCTTGGAGGCGAACTTTTCCGGTTCGGTCCCGCATTTCAACCCACGTGTTGATGTCAGTTGTCGCGGGAACGCGGTAAGACAGCACACGTTCGCTATCAAGGTCCGAGGGGGTGATAACGAACGGGAGGGTGGACCACCGGTTCGGTTCGCCGGGGATGCCCAGTCGAACTTCGGTGTGCGGTGGACTTATGACCACAACGACGTGAAGGCCGTTGCTATCACCGATGGTTGCGATGCTTTCCGCGTCGTCGCCACTGACGTCGATCACGGGTGGGTCGATTGTGAGGACTTCACCGGCTTCGCGGTCGCATGTCACGGTGATGGTGGCGTTGGATAGTCCACCCTTGACGGGAATTCGGTAGTCGGGGTCAGCTTCCGCTGTGATGCCTTCAGCTAGGTGGAAGACCTTGCGCAGATCGGACCCGAGCGGACCACGGACGACCACTTCGAACGTGCCAAGTTGGGCGTCATCGAGACCGTCGAAAGGATCGCAACTGACGTCGTCACCTTCGAGTGTCCAGACGTAATTGACGACCCAGTTGGGCGAACCGAGTCGACGGACCCCAACTTGCCACTGAACTTTGCGGCCTACGCTGTCGGCGGGTAGCCACACTGCGGGGCGTTCTGAGTACAGCGGCGATCCGTTGGCTGCACATACCCCTCGGATGGCGTCAGCGAATAGCACCTCAGGTATGTATGTGCGGCGCACAGGCCGGGCACTGCCGACAGCTACGCCATCTTTAACGAGCTGAAGTGATGCGACTTCTGTGGTGTCCACGACATACAAGTGCCAGTCGCCCCACCCCACCGGATGTCCTCTGTCAACGTCCACGTTGATGGGTGTTCCGGTGTCGCCCTCGACGAGGTGGTGCCCGCGAGGCACAAGTGCGTGCACGTTGCCTAGCGGGATGGGCAACCGAAGGGGCAGGAGCTTTCCGCCGTCGCTGAAGAGGACAAGGGGATCTTTGGGGTCAACAAGCGGGAACACAAACCGTTTCGGGATGGAGACGTGTTCCGCGCTGATGTGCCGCGCTGGTTGCAGCACTGGGTAGATGGCGTGAGGCGACGACATCGAGTTGCCATCTGCACTGACGAGAGGTTGCGGGGTGGAGACTTCAGTGACGTCTCCGTCGGCGGATACGACCCATCGTGAGTCCCGTTGATCAGGCGCTGCCGGGACGAGGAGTTGGATACTGCCGTCGGTGGTGTCGAGGCGCATGCGGGGTGGTTCGATGTGCCCGTCGCCGTCGAAGAGCCCAGTTTCGCCCACCGCAATCGCATCACAGGTTTCGATGGCGTCGACGAGAGCGCTGAAAAGTTCTTTTGGAAGTGAGCTGGTCGCCGCGATGGAGTCGATGTGGCTTTGCCATGTGGCTGGATTACCCAGTGCGATCGCTACGACATCAATGATGCGATCAATAAGATCTATGGCCGGTTCGCCACCTTCTGAGACGAAGGTGCGCACCGGAATATCGACGCGGGACAAGCGGTGGGGTTTGCGCGGATCGGTGAGCCAGTGGGTGAACGCTGCCCCGTTGGGTTCCCCTCCGCGGGTGAGGTGGTCCACAATCACGGAAACGAGACCCGGCAAGCTCGGCCTGGGGATGCCTGCGTGCATGCCAATTAGCTGGACATACCTGGTGCGCATTCGCGGATAGTCGGCAAGGTTAAAGCGACGGATGAGTTTGGGGACTGCTTGGCGAAGTTCTGTCTCGGCTTTGGACTCACGCTGAATGCCGAGTCGTTTCCAGAAGCTTTCCCAGAAGTCGCTAGCGCGACTCTCCTCGGATGCGTGCATCACCATAATGAGCAGCGTCAGTGCCGGATACTTGCGCACCAGCGCTGTTCCGGCGGACAGGCTTGGCCCTGAGATTCGTGACGCATACTGCGCATATGCGGCGCAGAGCTCATCGACTTCGTCACGTCCGGGGTGCGCCTCGATGACGAGGGTTGCTCGTTCGAGCAGTCTCACAGTTTCGTATTCGCGGTCGCTCAGCCAGTTACCGATGGTTGCTGCCGTACGGCCCGACAATGAGCTGCCCCCCTGCGTCACTTCATCACCCTTCTCCCACACGCACCAGAAACATGGCTGGAGTGTGGGTCGTTGCACCACCTCAGACAGCGAACCCGCCGTCGACCCACGATAGTAATCGTCTTGAAGCGCACCCGTCACCAGTGGACCCTGCGGTCGAGACGCGGGAGAAGCGTGTTAGGCCTGTTTGACGCGCATATCGTCCGTCATGTCTTCGAGTTCCCGGCCTTTAGTTTCGGGCACTTTTGTATAGACAAATAGGAAACTCAGCAGCGCGAAGAAAGCGTAAAAGCCGTAGGCGAACGTCAGCCCTATTTCGCTGAAGGTTGGGAAGGAGGTGGAAATTGCAAAGTTCGCCAACCATTGGGCCGCTGCGGCGACGGCGAGCGCTCCTGCCCGAATGAAGTTCGGGAATATTTCGCCGAGCAATACCCACACGACTGGACCCCAGCTAACACCAAAGAAAACAACGAATGCATTTGCGGCGATCAATGCAGTGGTAGCCCAGAAGCCTTGCAAATCCGCACTGGTCGTCCCATCTACGTTGACGACGAGAGTGGCGTTGGAGAATGCGATAGCCATCGTCGACAGCGATAAAAACATTCCAGCCGAACCAACGAGAAGCAACGGCCTTCGACCTATTCGATCGACGAGGGCGATGGCAATTATGGTGACGACAATGTTGGTGATGGAGGTGATGACAGTGATTGTGAGCGCGTCACCCTCATCGAATCCCACGGAGCGCCACAACGTTGTGGAGTAGTAGAAGATGACGTTGATACCAACAAACTGCTGGAACACAGAAAGCAGAATGCCGACCCACACCACTGGTTTCAGTCCGTAGCGTGAACCACGGAGGTCCTTCAGTGACATCCGGTGGTCTGCCTGGAGTGATCGCTCAATGGCAGCTATGCGATCGCGCACGTCAATCACGCCTGTATACACCTGCAAAACCTTGGTCGCCTCTGCAATTCGTCCTTTTGCGACAAGGAAGCGCGGCGACTCGGGTAGGCGCATTGCTGCGACTCCGTAGACGATAGCGGGAATCGCCTCGGCGATAAACATCCACCGCCAGGCTTGTTGTCCGAACCAGAGTTCTTCCATTGAACCGCCGGCGACATTGGCGAGGAAGGCGTCTGAGAGCAGTGCCGCAAAGATGCCAGTGACGATGGCGAGTTGTTGCAACGAGGCGAGGCGTCCGCGAATTCTGGCTGGTGAGACTTCAGCAATGTACGCGGGGGCGATAACTGATGCAGCACCAACGCCAAGTCCGCCTATGACGCGCCAAATTATGAGGTCGGTGACGCCGAAGGCAAGGCCAGATCCTATGGACGAAGCCAAGAATAGGCCAGCGGCGATGAGCATTACGGGCACACGGCCGAGTCGATTTGCTAGCGGACCGGCAAACCAGGCCCCAGTGGCGCACCCAAGAAGTGCTGAGGAAACTGCGAATCCCTTGAGCGCGGGGGTCAAATCAAATGTTTCCGTCATCGCGTCGACGGCACCATTAATTACGGCAGTATCAAATCCGAAAAGGAATCCGCCAAGCGCTGCCGCGACGCAAATCCCAATTATCCGAATATTCATCCGGTTGTATGTTTCCGGATTCTGCGGTTGCGTCATTGTCCGGTCCTCAGCGTTAAGAATACGGTGGAGATGAGCCTACATTCGCCGGATGATTTTGTGACGTCTATCTCGCACGAAAAGTCTCAGCCCTTCACACCATTGCATACCACCGGGGGTATATATAGGCTGAGGTGAGATGGAAGGGACTAGCTATGAACATCTCTACAATTGAGACCACAAGCCTCGGCGACCGCTCGTACCTCATCGACGATGGCGAAGTCGCAGCAGTCATCGATCCACAGCGCGACGTCGACCGCCCACTCGCACTCGCTGGAGAACGCGGCGTCCGCATCACCCACGTCTTCGAAACCCACATCCACAACGATTACGTCACCGGCGGGCTCGAACTCGCCCGCGTCACAGGTGCCGACTACATCGTTTCCGCACTCGATGACGTCAAGTTCCAACACCGCCCGATTGCCGATGGCGAAACCGTCGAAGTGGGCACCATGCGAATCACAGCCATGCACACCCCCGGCCACACCCACCACCACCTAAGCTTCGTTCTTCACAACGACACCGGAGCGCCGGAGGCGGTATTCACAGGCGGATCAATGCTGTACGGATCCACCGGGCGCACCGACCTACTCGGGTCTCAACACACATCAGAACTCACCCACGCGCAGTTCCACTCAGTTCGCAAACTTGCCGATGAGCTACCACCCACTGTGGCCGTCTACCCCACCCACGGATTTGGTAGCTTCTGCTCCGCAACTCCCACCACTGGGGATTCCTCAACCATTGGAGAGCAACAAGAGGTCAACCCAGCGCTTACAAAGGACGAGCAATCGTTCGTCGACGAACTCATCGCTGGACTCGCCGAATTCCCGGCGTACTACGCACACATGGGCGTTATCAACACCGAGGGACCGCAGCCGGTTGATTTGAGGATGCCTGAACAGGTCGACCCCAGCACGCTCCGCAAGCGAATAAACGACGGCGAATGGGTCGTTGACCTTCGGCAGCGCCGAGCGTTCGCCGCCGGACACCTCTCGGGGAGCATGGGTTTCGAACTGTCGACAAGCTTCGTCACATACCTCGGGTGGCTCTACTCGTGGGGTTCGCCGATCACCCTGGTTGGAACCTCAAGAAGCGAAGTCATGGATGCGCGCCGCGACCTTGCACGCATTGGCGTAGACAACATCACGGGCGCGGCCGTTGGGCACGTCGTCGACTTAGCGCGACCCGGCGAAACATTGCGCCAGTATCGCGTGGCCACCTTCGCAGATCTCGCCAGCGAGCACCCCAGCCGAGCGTTCACCGTGCTCGACACTCGCAGAACTGATGAACATGAAAAAGGTGCAGTACCAGGCTCTATCAACATTCCACTGCACGAGTTGCTCGCTCGACGCGACGAAGTGCCAGCCGGAGAAGTATGGGTGCACTGCGAATCTGGGTACCGCGCTTCGGTCGCTGCCTCACTGCTCGACCGGCCCGGCCGCGACATTGTGTTGATCGACGATGCGTTCACCAACGCACACAAGGTCAGCTAGGGGCAACAGCGTTTCAGTCTGTTCGCGAACCGCCGAGCGCATCAATTGCCGCCCTGAGCTTGATACCCGCATCGCACGCAACAGATTCGAGTTCAGCTTTCCCTGTGACTGCGACCATGACGTCCGGGTTCATGGCCTCAACGACAATCGTTCCAGGCTTGTCGCGGTGGTCACGAACGACGACGTTACAAGGCAAAAGCAGCCCAATTTGCGGGTCGGCCGTCACTGCCCTGTGCGCCAGGGGCGGATTACAGGCACCGAGGATGAGGTAGTTCTCTATGTCCTTATCGATCTTCGTCTTCAATGTTGCCTTGACGTCAATCTCAGTAAGAATGCCGAAGCCTTGATCAGCTAGGGCTGTGCGAGTTTTTTCTACCGCATCGTCAAAGGTGGTGGTCAACTCGGTTGCGATTCCAATTTTCATGAACTCTCCTTATGACTTTGGGGATGTTGATTTCCGGTGATTCTCGCGTGGGGCGATATTCAACACCCACCACTCAACATACCACCAGGGGTATTTCAACCGTCGGGGTAAATCGATACATAATCACAGTGGCGCATTCGCCCCACGCTCGTATTCGGGGTACCCTAGGGGGTATTCAGCATTAGTGAAGTAGTAGATCGAGGAGATTTACATGGACGCCACGGACCCCAATGCCGCACTGGTCCTCAACCGCCTACGCCGAGCACACGGCCAACTCGCTGGCGTCATCTCCATGATTGAGAATGGGCGCGATTGCCGTGATGTTGTCACCCAACTCGCAGCCGTGTCGAGCGCCCTCGACCGCGCCGGGTTCAAGATCGTCGCCACCAGCCTTCGCGAGTGCCTCGCCAACGAAGGCGAGGATGGCGACACGGACGAGAATGGCAAACGGCGCATGTCCCAAGACGAGCTCGAAAAGCTATTCCTAGCACTCGCGTAACTTCCAACCCGAAGCCATTTCTAATCCGTGCGGCGAGCTTCTTCCTCCAGCCACGCCGCGCGGCGCACCTGCCATCGTTCAAGGGTGTGAGCTAGCTCGTCATCCATAAATCGGTAGAACTCCACGGTTTCCCGCAGCCGTCGACCACCGGCGCCATCCGCACCGATTTCTCGTGCGCCTTCTGTGAGCAGGTCGACATAACGCTGTAGGAACGGTTTTCGCTGGGCCATGATCGTCCCCCACACATCATCGTCATCCATGCGGTAGTAATCAGACCGCGCACCGGGCTCGCGCCCCTTCGTCATCAGTCCAGCAGACACGAGTTGCCGCACTGCGCCGGAGATCGCTGCGGGGCTCACCTGGAGCCCGTCGGCGAGCTCTTTAGCTGTGTAGGTGTCAGCATCGTCAGCAAGCACAAATGCGAACACACGGGCAGACATGCGCGACATTCCCGATTCGCCCAGCAGGATAGCTAGCTTTTCAGCGAACCGCACCACTGCATTATGAGCTTCCAAATCGTGCACACCTTCTCCTCATCCGGCTACCCTCAACTCTAACGTAAGTAGTTTCAAACTATTCACACATTTGTGAAACCTCTGTAGACTCGACGCCATGGCTACAGCAATCGACATGAACAATGTCGTCAAGACATTCGGTCAAGTCCGCGCACTCAACGGCGTAACCATGAACGTCAAAGAAGGCGAAGTTCATGGATTCCTCGGCCCAAACGGGGCAGGGAAATCAACCGCAATCCGCGTCCTACTTGGCCTACTGCGCGCTGATTCCGGCGACATCTCACTACTCGGTGGCGACCCCTGGCGCGACGCAGTCGCACTACACAAACGGTTAGCATACGTTCCCGGCGACGTCGAACTGTGGCCCAACCTCACCGGCGGAGAAGCCATCGACCTCCTCGCCCGGCTACGCGGCGGAGTCGACACAAAAAGGCGCAACGAACTCATCGACAAGTTCGACCTCAACCCCGCCAAAAAAGGCCGCACCTACTCCAAAGGCAACAGGCAAAAAGTCGCCATCATCGCAGCACTCGCCTCAGACGTCGAACTACTCCTCCTCGACGAACCCACCGCAGGCCTCGACCCGCTGATGGAAACGGTGTTCCAAGAAGTAATTCTCGACGCCAAAGCACAAGGAAAAACAGTGCTGCTATCCAGCCACATCCTTGCGCAGGTAGAGAAACTGTGCGACCGCATCAGCATCATCCGGCTCGGCGAAATCGTCCAAAGCGGCACACTCGCCGAGATGCGCCACCTCACGCGCACCACAGTCGAAGCCACAACAAAAACGCCAGCCGGTGAACTCGCCACTCACCCCGGAGTTCACGACCTCACCACTGAAGGTGATCGCGTACATTTCACCGTCGACGGCGACCACCTCGACACGACCATCCGCGAACTCTCCCGCTACGGCGTCAACAGCCTCGTTAGCCACCCGCCCACACTCGAAGAACTGATGCTGCGCCACTACCAAGACGTGCTCGCAGAAGCACCACAAAGGCAGTGACGATAATGACAATTACAGCCACTCCCGCGCGCCAGCACGCATTCGCCGGCACCGCCACCATGGTGCGCCTCATCGCCCGACGCGACCGAATCCGACTACCAATTTGGATAACCGCGCTCGCTCTCGCCACAACCGGCACAGTATTCAACTTCCAAGACACCTACCCCACCGCGCAAGATAGAGCAGCCGCCGTCATCTTGACGGACATGCCCGCCATGGTTGGCATGGTCGGCCGGAACTACAGCGCCGGTGAATACACCTACGGTGTGATGCTTGGCCACCAAATGTTCGTCTTCACCGCAGTCGCATTCGGAATCATGAGCATCCTCACCGTCATTCGGCATACCCGAGCGGAAGAAGAAGCAGGCCGCGCAGAACTGGTTCGAGCAAACGTGCTCGGGCGCCATTCTCAACTCGCGGCGACAATGATCGTCGTCGTCCTCGCCAACCTCCTTGCGGGAATATTGACTGCCGCAGGCGTTCTCGCCACCGGACTCGAAAGCATTACCGCCAGCGGCTCATTCCTCTACGGGCTCGCCCTCGCCCTCGTCGGCACGGTTTTCGGCGGCGCCGCAGCGGTTGCCGCACAGGTAACGGAACACACGCGCGGCGCCTCCGGTTTGGCATTCCTCGCACTAGGTGGCGCGTACGCAACACGGGCAGTCGGAGACATGGGTGACAACTTTCTAAGTTGGGCGTCACCCCTCTACTGGGGACAGGCGGCACGCCCCTTCGCATCCGACCAACGCTGGTGGCCGCTCATCCTCGCGGTAGCACTCGCGGCAGCGCTCACGGTGAGCGCGTTCTTCCTTTCCACACGGCGTGACGTCGGCGCCGGTCTACGCCGCCCCAAACTAGGGGCTGAGACAGCCTCGCCGACCCTACTGAGCTCACTTGGATTGGCTGTTCGACTACACCGAGCTGCCGCAATCGCTTGGATCGGCGCACTCACTGTATTCGGCCTCGTCTACGGCACGCTCCTCAGCGGCGCAGAAGAAATGTTTGACCGCATCTCCACCCTCACCGAAATGCTCCGCGACATCCCAGGCGCAACCCTGGTCGATTCGTGGGTGTCAATGATCGTGAGTTTCCTCGCCATGATCGCATCCCTCTACGCCGTGATGGCAGTCAGTCGACTTCGCTCTGAAGAACTGACAGGACGCGCAGAACCACTACTCAGTACCGCAGTGTCACGCACACGCTGGATGGGCAGCCACCTCGTCGTTGCCTTCACCGCGAGCGCTGCCGCGACCGTACTCGCAGCAGCAGGACTCGGAATCGGAGGCGCATACGTCACCAATGACAGCGAATTCGCACTCCGAGTAATCGCGGCAGGATTCGTATACGTCCCAGCCGTATGGGTGGCCGTCGGCTTTGCCGCTGCCCTATACGGACTCGCCCCAGCACTAACCAGTGCCGCATGGGCCCTACCCGCGTACAGCATCATCGTGATCTACATGGGACAAATATTCGGCTTCCCCGAAGCGATGAGCAACTACTCCCCGTTCGGGCACGTACCTGCCCTCCCCGGTGCCGAGATGAACTGGCTGCCCGTCCTCATCCTCCTCGCGCTGACCGCAGTACTGACCACTGCGGGCCTCATCGGATTCCGGCGACGCGACCTCCAATCGAAATAAGCGATTGCCTCCTTCCGCATGAAGCGACAAGATTGTGCCCATGCGCAAGGAGGCCCTAAGTGGAGCATCAACTAACTGATCCCGAAGATCTTCGAAAACTACTCGGCGACGTAGCCCCACAAGTTTTAACGAAGGAACGCACAACACTGCACCAACGGGATCGCGAATGGCTGGCGCAATCCCCATTCTGTGTCGTCGCGACCTCCGACAAACACGGAAACTGCGACGCCTCCCCCAAAGGAGACGCCCCAGGCCTCATCCACGTACTCGACGACCAGACCATCGTCCTACCGGAACGCCCCGGAAACCGACGCGGTGACGGCTACTTCAACATCCTCTCCAACCCCCACGTCGGCATCCTGTCCCTCATCCCAGGCCGTGGAGACACACTCCGCATCAACGGACGAGCCGAACTGATTAGTGACGCCCCCTATTTCGACGACCTCATCGTCCGCGGAAACCGACCCCTGCTAGCAGTGAAAGTCAGCATCGACACCATCTTCTTCCACTGCGCCAAAGCATTCCTCCGCTCCCACCTATGGGACCCCAGTACCTGGTCGGATGGTGAAGACATGCACCCGGGGCTGGAAAAATACCTTTACTAGGAGGTTGCTGCGGCTGTTCTGGGCTGTACCGAGCGAAGGATCCTGCATTTCACACCCAATGCGGGTCAAATGCAGGATCCTTTCAGCATTGGGACCCCGTGAAGCCGCAACCACACCACGCCACAACGCAAACAGCCGAACCCCAAAATAAGGTTCGGCTGTCGTGGCCACAAGTGGAGCTAGGGGGAATCGAACCCCCGACCTTCTCGATGCGAACGAGACGCGCTACCAACTGCGCTATAGCCCCAAATCATTGTCCAAGAGGGACTTTAGCAGCGCTCTGGGTTGTCCAGCGAATCAACGCACCGGGGGTGGGCAATAACCTCGCGCACCCCCGGCAAGCACGTCTCAACCTCGCGTGAAACTGGTGGAATCTGCTGGTTGTGCAGCGTCGAGCATGTTGAGGATCTCGGCCATGGCATCGACGAGGTATGTCTCGAATGTTTCGACGTCGGGAATGAGGTCGGGGCAGGTGACGATCCCGAAGTCGAGGTGCCCGTTGTACGACATGACTGTGATGTTGAGGCCGCCGGTGAAGTCTGAGATCACCGAGATTGGGTAGTTGGCGACTACTTTTGCTCCGCCTACGTACAGGGGAATTTGTGGTCCGGGAACATTTGATATGAGCAGGTTGCAGGGTGGAGCGATCGCACCAGCTGCGGCGAACACTGTGCGGGATACGACGCCGTTGAACAGTTGCGGCAATACTGCGGTTGCGTTGTGAAGCAGCGTTGGTGGGGCGTCAGCGAAGCGGTGTTTCGCTGCGGCGATGTTGCTCATCAGCTCGGTAAGGCGACGTTGTGGGTCGTTAAAGTGTGTCGGCAATACCGTGGGCATGAAGGCGATTTGGTTTCCAGCGGTGCCTAGTTGTTCGCGTGTTCGCACTGATACGGGCATCGAACCAACAAGCGGTTTGTCGGGAAGTGCGTTGTGGTCGATGAGCCACTGGCGGAGGGCGCTCGTGCACAGTGCCATCACGATGTCGTTGACGGTGCAGCCGAATGCGTTTTTCGCCTTTTTGACGTCTGCGAGGCTGACTTGCGCGGTTGCGATGCTGCGGCGTGCAGTGATCTTTTTGTTGAACGGTGTCGGTGGTGGTGTTCCTGGGCGTGCAGGTTGTTCACTCGTTGTGTTGTTGCCGATGCGTCTGCGCAGCGAAGTAAGGCGACTGACACCCGGTAGCGACGTCATGCCTGGCACATCGGCGAGGTGTGGAAGTACGGTACGTGCGGCCCGTGCGAGCGTCGAAGGTGCGGCAATGGCGTGGCGCGCACCATGGGTGGCCATACGAATTCCCTGGGGTGCCACGAACTCTGGTCCTTGTGTGGTGGGCGGTGGAACCTGGAATGATTCCGCGGTCAGGTCCATTACGGCCCCCATCACTTCGGCGCCGGACACGCCATCGATGACGGCGTGGTGAACCTTGGTGTAGAGCGCCTGCCGACCGTCGGAGAGCCCGCTGATGAGATACGCCTCCCACAATGGTCGGGCGCGATCAAGAGGTGTGGAGTCGAGCCGTCCCACGAGCCGGTGCAGAGCGGCAACGGACGTATCACCGTCGCCTTCGTGCCGCAGATCGTACGATCGCACGTGGTATTCGAGGTCCACTTCAGCGCTGTCGTCCCAATATGGCAGGTCCACGCCAAGGGGTACCTGTTTCAGTGACCACCGCAAAGGCGCCACGAGGTGCAGGCGGCTTCGGATGACGGCACGCAATGCTGGCGCCGTCAACATGCCGTCTGGGAGTTCACTGGGGTCCAGGATGGTGAGACCGCCCACGTGGATGACAGTGGTGGGTGTTTCGGCGTTGAGGAACTGAACATCGAGACTGCTGAGCTGCCGGATCCTGGGTTGAGCAGCCACCGGTGGAGTTGGTGTTGAGTCCGCTACCGGGGCTTCTGGAGTGGCGACCGGTTCAGGGTCGCTGGGCGCTTGTTCTCCAATGAGGTCGAGCAAAGCTCCGACGCGGGCCAGTTCGCCGTCCAAGAATGGGGACCACCCGCGCTCATAGGTTGCTGCGGAATTTGCCGCTAGTGTGACGGTGACTTTGTGGCCGGTGTCGTCGATCTGCCAGTCACCAATCGTCGATCCGGGGGCTTGTGGTGTCGCCGAATCTGCTCCGAGAATGCGCCGCACCGCCTCGACGGTCGTTACGGTCCCCGAGATTGTCGCTTTCGCCACTCGAAGTAGCGCTGTTTCAGGATCAACAAGTGCGTTTATCGACGCGGGTGTGAGACCGCGGCAGGTGACGCCATCCGTATTGACGATTGACTGCAATTCGTCTGCTGTCATATCGGGCGGTGCGCGAAGCACAAAGTCGTCAACAACATCACCTGTTACTGAAGATGCTACTGAGGCTGGAAGTACTGTCACCGCGAGTAGGTTGCACTTGCGGTGAGACAACCTGGTAGTTAATTCCGAAAGGGTGCCTGGTCGGTCCTGCAGTTGCACCCGCACGCGCCAAATCTGGCCTGACTCACTGACTCGGTCCCATTCCATGCAACCAAGTGTTCTCCGCGCATGTTTCCGGCATACTGCCCGACGATGACCTGTCGGTTATTTCTGTGTGACGCGTCACGTCACTGATGTAATCATCGCCTCGATCACACTTGAGTCGAGAGTGTTGCTGCGGTTTAGCGGCCACTCACGTTGTACTCGTCCATGTGCTCAAACTCGGGGTCTTCGTCATCAAATGGGATGTGGTCAGAATCGAAGTGGTCGCCTCTGCCGCCCACTGCCGAACGGGAGCCGCGTTCACCCCGTAGTCGCGACATGCGGCGCTCTCGGATGTCGCGTTCGATCCGGACCTGGGTCCGCAAGTACACCAGGTAGCCAGCAAGGCTTACGGTCGCGAAACCACTCACGTACCAGAATGCGGGGATGAAGATGATGGCGACCACAGCTGACAGCACGATCGTTGCAGCGAGACCAATCACGATCCGCTGACGCAATGCGTACCGTGCTGCGCTTGCCAACGCATCCGCTTCGGGGTCATAGCCACCCCGACCTCTGCGACGCGCTGCGGCGTCAACAGCTTGCTCACCGTCCGCATTCGCTGCCAGGTCCGGACCAGAAGCGAACCCTGATTCATTATCGTTTCGGCGCATTCCCACCTGGTCCTCCCCGTAACTTACATTCAATTCGATTCGAGCAAATTCCGTACCGTCGATGGGTAAACCGGAGGACAGCAACTGGCGCGTTGGACGCAAACGCGCTCCCCCATGGTGAAGCACACGAGTGCCCACCACTCGGTCGCCAACACGAAAGATTGGTTCACTCAAATTGACCATCATCGGCACAAGAACAAAGAAGCTGAGGGCAACGAGCCCCAACCAGAGAAATGAATTCGGCATCGTCCCGGGGGCTCCTTCCTCGAAGCTGTATACGAATTAGGCTAGGTCTGATCACCGAAAGATAACGGGCGACGCGCCGACGCAGTTGCGATCAGTTTCACCAAGTCGCTCGTCCGGAGCGCACAAGACGCGCCACCGCACTGTCAGGAAACTCATCTGCGAGTAGCGCAACAAGTTTGTGGTCACGCCAGTCTCCGTCAACGTGCAGGTACCTGCGCAGCAGGCCCTCCTCGCGGAAACCGACATTGCGCAACACACTTTGGCTCGCCAAGTTTGCTGGGCGCACAGTCGCTTCAAGTCGATGCAACTTACCTGCGGAAAAGGCGTGGTCAACACCTAAAGCCAGCGCCGCCGTCGCTACGCCTCGCCCGGATACTTCACGCGCAACCCAATACCCAATCCATCCCGAACTGAGTTGGCCACGGACGATGTTTCCCACCGTAATCTGACCGCAAAACTGACCGTTCAACTCGATGGCAAACGGCATCATCAGTCCTTTATGTGCCGCCGAGCGGAGGTTTCCGTACACACTGAACCAGCTTGTTGGGCCATGGCGCGACAGCCATCCGCCTTCACCACTCGGTTCCCACGGACGCAGGTAGTCCTCGTCGTCACGACGTAGACGACTCCACGATGGGGCATCACGCAGTTTTATTGGCCTAAGTACGACAATCCCGGCGCCCGTAGTGAGTGGCCCCACGGTCGCTGGCCATCCTGGGTGAGTCACCCGCGTTGAGCCAAGAACTCAACCGACACCGTCTCCCCTGCGCCGATGTGGGTGACATTTGGTTCAACGACGATGAGGCAATTGGCGTCAGCGCTGTGAACCAAGCGATTTTCAGTCCCGGCTGCACCCAGCGCCCTCACTCGGTATTCCCCGCGTGAGGTTCGCATGAGTTTGCCTCGAACAAACCCGGTGGTATCAGGATCCGACAGGAAATCGTTGACTGTGATCGCGGAAACTCTATGCCGCGCAAACCGTTCGAAGCCGCGCAGTTCACGGATAAGTGGGCGCACCATTACTTCGAAGACGACGAGTGCGCTGCTCGTCAGTTCCGGCAGCAGAAATGTCGGGACGTTGCGCGTGCCTAGTCGCCCAAAACCTTGCACACCACCCGGGTGCATAGCAACGCGGCTGATTTCAATGTTTCCGAAGTTGAGCAGTGCTTCCTGCACTACATCCGATGATCGACCACCGACCCCGCCGGTGACGATCAAGATGTCACATTTGCCGAGTTGGTCCGCCACCGTCGAGCGAATCGTATCCGCGCGTGGTTCCACAATGCCGACACGAGACGCTTCGCCGCCAGCTTCGTCGATCGCCGACGCTAGCGCGTATGTATTGACGTCGTATACCTGTCCCGCGTCGGGAGTCGTATGGATGTCGACCAATTCTGTTCCCACTGCCAGGACAGCGACACGAGGGCGCGGGTACACCAGAATGTCCGTCTTGCCGACTGCAGCAAGCAATCCCACATGGGCCGACCCAATGGTGGTGCCCTTAGCTACCGCGACGTCACCGACACGAACATCGTCGCCTGCTGAGCGAATATTTGCTCCTTGGCGGATAGGTCGGAAGATTTTCACCTTCACCTTGTCGCTATCAGTGTCTTCGACGGGCACAACTGCGTCGGCCAACGCGGGTAGTGGTGCGCCGCTTTCTATGCGCACTGCCTGCTTGGGTTGCAGTCGTGGAATCTGCCGAGAACCAGTGCGACTTTCACCCACGACCGGCATTGAGAAATCTGCGGGTTGACCGAACTGGCCTTTGAAATCTGGTCCCGCCTCGGCGACGTCGATGCTGCGTACCGCATACCCATCGACTGAAGCTTGATCGAAACCAGGAAGGGGCCTGCGTGCAACAACTTCTTCAGCACACACGAATCCGCGTGCCTCAATGATTGGCACACGAACCGGTTCTGGTGCGACGGCCGCTGCCCTTATCCGAGCAAAGTGTTCCTCGACCGTGCGCATTGACCCCTCCCCTTCCTGTCAGTCCTCCTCACGCCCCTGGTCTTCTTCCACATTGGGAAGCAGACCCGGCAGCATGGGCAGGCCGAGCCGTTGCGTCAACCATGCGGTGAGCGGCGGCCCGTATTCTTCGTCGTCTAGTGCAAAGTCAACCGCAGCCTTAAGGAAGCCTCCGGGATTTCCAAGGTCGTGTCGACTTCCTGAGTGTACGTACACGTGCACGGGGTGACCCTCATTGACCAGTAACTCTATGGCATCGGTGAGTTGGAGTTCTCCACCAGCACCTGGCGTTATTCGACGGAGGGCGTCAAAAATGGCCCGATCGAGGATGTACCGACCTGCTGCGGCCAAGTTTGATGGCGCGTCCTCTGGGGCAGGCTTCTCCACCATGGATGTGACGCGAAGCACAGTGTCGGCCTCATCGGGGTCAGCGGTGGGTTCTACGCCAAAAACGCCGTAGGACGATACTTCGCTGGGCTCAACTTCGATCGCACACACAACGCTGCCGCCGTACCGAGCACGAACCTCGGCCATTTTTGTTAATACGCCGGTCGGGAGGACCAGGTCATCGGGAAGGAGTACAGCGATGTCGTCTTCATCGTCATCAAGAACGCTTTCGGCGCATCCCACTGCGTGACCGAGGCCAAGCGGTTGGTCTTGAACCACTGCCTGGACGTCGAGTAGCGCTGGTGCGCGACGCACTTTGTCGAGGAGGACTGTCTTGCCGCGTTCCTCAAGAGTTCCTTCAAGGGCCAAATGGCTCGCAAAGTGCGCCAAGACGCCCTGCTTTTGCAATGACGTGATGATGACTAGGCGCTCAGCACCAGCATCGGCTGCTTCGCTCGCGACAACTTCGATTGCAGGAGTGTCGACAAGCGGTAGCAATTCCTTGGGAACTGTCTTGGTGGCGGGCAAGAAACGCGTCCCCAGTCCAGCGGCTGGAACAACAGCAGTGCGAAACGGCGGCACGGGAGTCGCGTCGGCCTCAGTCATCATCCACCTCGTAATTCTTGTCGTGCGCCATCCGGGCACACTTTAACTTAGCTGCTTCGAAATCGGCTTTACTTGCAACGGTGCTTACTTGGCGTTTTTCTATCCAAGCCTTCGGGCACACGCATGTCTGATTCAACAGAAGTGTGGGCCAATAATCGTCTCTAACGTGGTAAAGGTGATACTTGTGACACTTATGTTCCTTGCTGTTCAACACGAATTATGACAAACGGCGACAAGGCAACGTGGCGGACATTCTTCGTTCATGCCCGCGCTACCTTGACAGAAGCCGACCGTAGCGCCGACGCCGCAGCGCTCACGACGCACATGGTTACTGCAGCACTTGAGGCGCGGAATCGGACGGGTTGCGCGACTGTTGCCGCCTACGTTGCCACTCAAACTGAGCCGGGCTCGCTCGACGCCCTGTACGCGCTTCATGAGGCCGATATGCGCGTTGTCCTGCCTGTGACGGCACCGGGGAACACTCTGGACTGGGCTGAATACCAAGGGCCTCAACGCTTAGTTCGAGGCGCGTATGGGTTGCTAGAACCAGCAGGACCACGGCTCGGGGTCGAGGTTCTCGAATCGTGCTGCGTGATTTTTGTTCCCGCACTCGGCGTCGGGTTCAGCGGCGAACGATTGGGGCGCGGTGCAGGGTATTACGACCGGGCGCTCGCCGGGGCTGGGGTTGCGGCGCAACGGGTCGCCATAGTGCGCGATGAAGAATTCGTCCCAGAACTTCCCTATGCTGAGCACGATGTGATGATGGATGCAGTCATAACCCCCGGTAGAGGGTATGTTTCTTTGCCTATCAAGTCGACGAACTAACACCTTTGGCACTCATCGCGGTAGAGTGCTAATAGCCTTTGTCTGCCCCTTTGGAGGTTCCCCATGCCTACCTACTCGTATGCGTGCACAGCATGTGATCACCAATTCGACATTGTTCAGTCGTTCACGGACGACTCTCTGACCGAATGCGACCAATGCGACGGGAAACTCCGCAAGGTATTCAACTCCGTAGGCATCGTGTTCAAAGGCAGCGGCTTCTACCGAAACGACAGCCGGGCGGCCACAACGTCGACCAGTCCTGCGACATCGACAAGCGCGGCGGCCAGCACAACATCCTCGTCCGAGAAGTCGAGTTCGACACCGGCCCCGAAGGCACCTTCGTCAACGAAGTAGAGCCCGCTCGCCTGACAAACCGACTGGGGCTCCTGAAAATTGAGCCCCCAGCAACGGCCACTTATCCACAAAGTTGGCTCAGTACGGTGTTATCCACAGCCAAGGATTTGGGCCACCAAACAACACCGAATACGCCCTAGGCTTCGACCACCCCCAATACCCACGCTCTAAAGGACAGTCGGTGGCCACTTCTTCAGCCTGGGCAGATCGCCTCACTTCGGTTCGATTAGCTGCGCACGAACATGCGCACACAACGCGTCGCATTGCGGCCCTTGTCTGTGCAGGTGTCGCCGTAGCACTCTTCCTCGTTCCGACAACCTCACGGACAGCGAATATGCTCGTCGCTGTCGCTGATCTTGATGCTGGCACTCTCATCACGGAAGCCGACGTCCGAGTTGACCCCACGAATCTCAGTGTCCTGCCGGTGGGAACACTCAACGACGTAAACCAGGCCGTCGGCAAACGAGTCGTCACACCAATCCGCCAAGGCGAAGTTTTCACCGAAAGTCGGCTCCTGACACCGCACATCATCGACGACATCACCCAAACCAAGGGTGGTCGTGCAGTCCCAGTGCGACTCGCGGACCCCAGCGTCACGCAACTCCTCCGAGCGGGCGATCTTGTTGATGTTGTCGCTGTGCCGCACTCCGATGGCCCCGGCACAATAGTGGCCCACGCCGCGACTGTCCTGTTTGTGACGGACGGGGATCATCGATCGGATTCGCTTGCGGTACTTGCCCTCACACCGGAAACTGCGATTGACGTCGCCACCCACGCAACCCACAATCGGCTTACTGTCACGCTTCACTGAGGTAACCGCCTCGTACGCGAATGACAGGCGCACGATCAACCTCACCCACTCTTCGCGACATACCTTAAGATCAACTCACGCCGACAACCCTTCGGCGTATATGCCTGTCCAGAATGGAGCCCTCAATGCTCAAAGGTTTCCGCGATTTCCTCATGCGTGGCAACGTGCTCGACCTCGCCGTAGCCGTTGTCATCGGTACAGCGTTCACCGCAATCGTTACGGCCTTTACTGAGAACATCGTCAACCCGCTGATCGCGGCCATCGGCGCAGACCCTGATATCGACGGACTTGGCTTCTTCATCCGTCCTGGCGTCTCTGCAACCTTCATCGATATCGGATCGGTAATTACAGCGATCATCAACTTCATCATCCTCGCGGCGGTGGTGTACTTCGTGCTGATCGTTCCGTTCACTCACGCCAAGAAGAAGCTCATCAAGGAGCAAATCGCTGACGAAGAAGCCGGTGTCACCGACATCGAGCTTCTCACTGACATTCGTGACCTCCTCGCCAACCAGCGCGGCGTCTCGAACCCCTGATACTCGGTCAACAACTGAGAAACAGAGAATCCCCTCCGCAACAAGGTACTTGCGGAGGGGATTGTCATTTCTCTAGCTGATTGCCGTCCTGCAGGTTAATTCCAGCCCACATCGGCGCGATTTGAGTTAGTGGTGCGGCGGCCGGTTTTCGAGAAACCACTTATCGTCGTGGCCTTTATCCCGCCCGCTGCTGTCATCAGGCAATGCCGTACCGAAAATCGCGTCTAAACGCGCTTTTCGTCGCGACTCTTCCCGCGCAGCCTCAGACTCCTGCACCTCGGGATCGCTACTGTCGCCCTCGGACACCGACATTAACCTTCGAAGTCGGTCTGCTCTGCAAGTACATGGCTCACCAACGGACCGATCGTCGCCATACCGTCGCGAACTGCTGCTCGCGAAGACGCAAAGTTGATCACAACCGTGCTCCCGGACACTCCGGCGAGACCACGCGACAACGCCGCATCGAGGACACTGTCCGCCCTACCTGACGCACGAATGGCCTCGGCAACACCGGGCAATTCCCTATCGAGGATGTCATCCGTAGCCTCGGGGGTGACGTCACGTGCCGTACTGCCCGTTCCTCCAATGGAGATAACGAGGTCTACCCCACCGATCACGGCGGTGTTCAGCGCGTTACGGATCTCTACCTCCTCGGCATTCACGGCGACGATCGCATCGACGTGAAACCCGGACTCGGTGAGGAGTTCACGGACCAACGGTCCAATTGTTTCGGGCCGCTCGCCCAGTGCGTGCCGGTCGTCCACGATAACGACAAGTGCCCGGCCCGCTGGCGAAGTTTCAATCTCCATGTACCTACCGTAATCCCCTCAATGTGGTGTGCGCGCATGGCGCCCCGAACCAAGTCAACTTGCGATGCAATTTTCGCCTCAGCGCTGAAGGTCTTCGAGCAGTTCGACCTGTGTACGTTGCAGCTGGCCTCGTCCTACGACGCTAGTATCTGCGCCAGGTTGTACCCATTCGATTTCGACAACTGTTCCCGGAACTTTAGATCGAACCGCCGCGATCAGGGCCGTAGCGCTAGTAATGGTCCTGCCATCAAAACCGACGATAAGTGCGCCCTCAGGGATTCCTGCGGCTTCCGCAGCGCTGCCTGGCAGGACTTCGGTCACGAGGGCCCCTCGTTGAGGATCACCCAGGTTCACCATCACGCCGAGGGCAGATTTTCGCACGGTTCCAGTTTCGAGGAGTTCCTGCGCTACTCGTTGAGCCTGATCGATGGGGATCGAGAAGCCGAGCCCAATGGACCCAGGCCTTGCGCCGGGCCCGGTTCCAAGCGTTGCAATCGCGGTATTGATTCCGACAAGTTCGCCGTTGAGGTTAACCAGTGCACCACCAGAGTTCCCGGGGTTGATTGCGGCGTCGGTTTGAATGGCATCAATCACTGAGGTTTCTTCCTCATTGTCACCCGCCGCGAAAACGGGTCGATTCAGCGCACTGACGATACCCGTCGTAACCGTCGCTGATAGGCCAAGCGGTGACCCGATTGCGACCACGGGCTGACCTACTTTGAGGTTGTCTGAACTCCCAATTTCGATTGGGGTGAGATTGCTGCGGCCTTCCACCTGAACCACCGCGATGTCGAACATTGCGTCCCCCGCAATCACGCGGCCCTGCGCGACGCTTCCGTCGTTGAACGACACATCTACGGAACCATCCGACCCTGCGATGACATGGTTGTTTGTAAGAATCACGCCATCGTCCGTGAGGATGACACCGGAACCGCTCCCGGTCGCCGTCGGGGTATTGATATCGATCTTGACCACTGAGGGAAGAACTCGCTCCGCCGCCCATTGAACGGAACCCTCAGGTGCCTCAGCAGTGGGGTCCGACACCGACGGCAGCTGGCCACCAAACTCCGAAGTGGTGCTGACATCGCGATTCACCCAGGACGCTCCGACAAGCCCGCCGACGAGTCCGCTGACAAGCGCAAGAACTACTGCTGCGGCTGCGATCGTCGCGCGGGTTGATCGTCGGCCCTTTGTCATCTGCGGCGCCAACGACGACTGAGGTTCAGGGGCAGCCTGAGGGTCCGGGTTTGTCACATTCCCAGCCGTTGGGGCCCCAGCAGTTGGGGGTGCGTCGTAATCGCTAAAACTATCCTGCGACGGCGGCTGACTGGCTCCGGGGTGGCGCCAATAATCCTCCGGCGGTTGCGAGGCATTGCCTGGACGGTCACTTCGACTGTGGTCGTCACTCATTGTCATGTTCTCCTTGCAGTCCGGCGTTAGCTCGGAACGCTCACTGCTCCACAATGCACGGGCACGCTGAGAGGCAACTGAGACGAGCCCGTCAAAAGGACACTGAGAGGGCGATCACGTCCCTCCATTGTCTCCCACGTCCAGTGGTATGTCTGCGGGTTGCCCCGGCAAGGACACCGTCACGCGCGCTCCTCCAGTTGGGGAGTCACCAATGGTGACGTCGCCCCCATGGCGATGCACCACGTGGTACACAATCGCGAGCCCTAGGCCGGAGCCTGGCATGGACCGTGATTCGTCAGAACGGTAAAAGCGCTCGAAGACAAGTGCGCGTTCCTTTAGGGGAATGCCTGGTCCGTCGTCATCGATAACCACATTGATTCGGTTCTCCCCCGATTGGGTCATTGTGACCATGATGGATCCGCCTGAAGGACTCCATTTCGCGGCGTTGTCGAGGACGTTGAGGAGCGCGCGAGAGAGCCCGCCCGAGTCCCCCCACACAAACCAGCCAACAGTTGACGCAATGATCGTCACATCAGTGCGTCGACGCCGCACGCGTTCAATGGTGCGGTCGACCACTTCCGCTAAATCAATGCGTTCAAGGCCAGGTTCCGAGGAATCTTCACGCGCAAGATCCACCAGGTCACCGACGAGTGTGGACAGTTCCTCGATCTGCGCCAATACGTCGCTTTGCAGACCTTCCATATCCTCAGGAGACAACCCGCCAGCCCCGTATTTGTTCGCGGCGATCAGCAACTCGGTATTAGTCCGCAACGACGTCAACGGTGTTCGAAGCTCATGGCCCGCATCGGCCACGAGCCGTGCTTGACGTTCCCTGGATTCTCTTAGCGCTAGCAGCATCGAGTTAAATGCCTCAGTGAGGCGTGCGAGCTCGTCATCCCCGGTGACAGGTATTGGCGTGAGGTCATCGGTGCGGGCGACTCGTTGCGCGGCAGCGGTTAGCCGACCTACGGGTCGCAACCCTGTTCGCCCAACGGCAGTACCGGCTGCTGCCGCTAGAATCACGCCGCATCCGCCGACAATGAAAAGCACGATCGAAAGCCTGTCGAGTACCGCCTGTGTTGGCGCAAGATCTTGCGCCAACACCAGCGTTGAGCCTTCGTTTGATCGTTGCGCGATTACTCGGCGGTTCCCAATTGTCCGCAGAGAAGACTCCGCGTCGCCACGAATGACGGCGAACTCTGTCTCGCCAAGTTCAATGAGGGGTGACATTGGCGTCGCTGTTCTATCTGGGTACACCAGGGTGCCCGACAGCGTGTCGGAGAACAACGATGCCGCACTGACAGCGGACGCACCAAACCGTTCAAGGCTGTGCGTCTCGATGATGACGTCTACGCGTTTCTGCAGTTGAGCATCGACGTCGGAGTACAGAGCCCGCGCGACAACGCTATAGGCCGCGGTGGAGACCAGCGCAACAGAAAATGCAACAACCAGCGCAGCGAGCAGGGCTACACGGGTGCGGAGCGACATTGTTCGCGTGATGCGGGCGTGAACGGGCACTGCCCCGCTCTCGCTCACGGTGGGGTCTCCCGCAGGACATACCCCACTCCCCGAACTGTGTGGATTATTCGAGGTTCGCCCTCAGATTCGGTCTTGCGACGCAGGTACCCGATGTACACCTCAAGGGCGTTCCCGCTGGTGGGAAAGTCGTATCCCCACACCTCTTCCAAGATGCGCGCCCTAGTCAGCACCCTACGTGGGTTGGCCATGAGCATTTCGAGAAGTGAAAACTCGGTCCGCGTGAGGCTGATGGGTCGCTCGTCGCGCGTGACTTCGCGGGTAACTGGATCCATCGTCAATCCCGCGAACTCCATGGCCTCCGCTGCTCCATCACCGTCGTGGGCGCCCCGACGGCGAAGTAGTGCACGCAGTCGAGCGAGCAGCTCTTCCAGCGCAAACGGCTTGGGGAGGTAATCATCAGCTCCTGCGTCAAGTCCGGACACTCGTTCTGACACTGAATCCCGCGCGGTGAGGACAAGAATTGGTCGGTCGTCCCCCTGGCTTCGCAACCGGCGGCAGACTTCTAAACCGTCCATCCTCGGCATCATTACGTCTAGAACTAACGCGTCGGGCGGCGAAGCGGCTACGCGCTCCAAAGCATCAACACCGTCGACGGCAAGTTCTACTGTGTATCCGTTGAACGAAAGTGACCGCCGCAAGGATTCGCGTACGGCACGATCGTCGTCGACAACGAGTATTCGCATGCCCCTAGTGTGTACCGAACACCTAAGTATTGTTTAAGAGGGGCTCCAGCCGGTGTGGGAATTATTCATTCTGTGGCGTTATTCGGGGGGCAATCGGAAGATTCCAACCCCGCCACAGCGCTAATAAGCGTAGGCCTGCAGCCACGATGACACCAGTGGTCAGCGCAATGACGCTTGGCGCATTTACCGCATTTCCGACAGTAACAATGGCGGCACCGAGAATTGCGGGAACGGCGTAAAGGTCACGATGTAGAAGCAACGGCATTTCATTGACGAGAACGTCGCGGATGACGCCGCCACCAATTGCAGCGGTGGCACCAATTAACGTCGACGCGAGGGGTCCAGCGCCGTGGCTTAGGGCAATAGCGGCGCCGCCGGTAGCAAAAACTCCCACCCCTATGGCATCGAGGACTAACACCCCCGGCCGAATACGGCGAATCTCGGGATGGAAAAACAGCACCACGACGCATGCACCGAGCGCAGTCGAAAAGTTCTGCCAGTTCTGCAGCGATGTCGGCGGGTGAATACCAAGAAGAACGTCGCGAACTATGCCGCCGCCGATCCCCGTTGTGACACCCACCAGGGATACACCGAATACGTCCAGCCGTTTGGCGATTCCTACTAGGGCGCCGGACGCAGCAAACACCGCAATGCCAACGAGGTCGAGGATGCTTAGCAACACAGCAACAGAGTAAAGCCCACCCGGAACAATTATCCGAGTGGGCTTTACTTGTGAAGTTTTGCGCTAATCAGTGAAGACGTGCGTTGATCACAATTTGTCGGGGTCAATAAGACCACGACGAACAGCGTTCACGACGCGGCTGGGAACGCGTAGCACAGTTCCGCCTACCGACACTGACGTGAGGTCTACTGCGGTGGCTTTCCACTGCGAGCGACGACTCCGTGTGCGCGAGCGAGACTTGCGCCTCTTTGGTACTGCCATTTCCCTTAAGCTCCTTTCGATTCTCCGCTAGCGCCAGCGCGCGAGCCCGATGGACGGGCCCGGTTGCCATAGCGCCGACGGAACTTCTCCACCCGACCGGCTGTGTCGAGGATACGCTGCGCGCCGGTCCAGAAAGGATGCGACTCAGCAGTCACGTCGACGACAAGAAGCGGGTACTCGTTTCCGTCTTCCCAGCTGACGGTCCGCTCACTCGTCGCTGTGGAGCGGGTGAGGAACATCGATCCAGTGTTAGCGTCTTGGAAAACGACTGGATGGTAGTCAGGATGAATGCCTGGTTTCACTAGTGTCCTTCTTTCCATATGGTGATGTCAATTGCGCCCTGGGCGTCGCTGTCCGAATGGTCGTCACAAGGATCTTCGTGCCAACTTCCGAACGGGTCATTCCACGTTTTCCAGACCTTTTCCTGTAGCGCTAACTCTGCTCCTGAAAGCACGGCAGAGTCGAGTGTGTCTCGGATACGTTGAGGGTCGGCCCCGTGAACGAGAATCATAAGCGAGCAGTCGCGGTCAGCAAAGCGGTCATCCCATCTTAGTGCAGCGAATGCAGTTCGTTCACCACACTCCCCCTCGGCTTCCCGTTCGCTCATGGCAGCAAGCCATTTTCCGGCAGCTGATACCCGCACCGCACCGCCTGCTGCATCCAACCACAGGACCTGGTCGGGCTGCGATGCAACCCAGAACCGTCCGCGCGCACAAATGATGCCGTCGAAAAAGATTTCTAGACAATCATGAAGCCGCTGCGGATGGAAAGGCAAGCGCGTTGCATATTCCACTATCTGGACACCACAATCGGCGTCCAATGGTGGCTGCCCGGCAAGTAGAGGCGAATGTGCAGAGCTAATTTCTCCGCGTCGTGCACCACTCGGGATGCTGAAAAGGAGCCGATCAACATCAATGAGCGCGTCGTCATCGGCCCACAAAGTCGGTGCTGTTGGTGCGAGTCGAGCAAGTGATGCTAGCAACTGCGCATTCGCCCAACCGTCCTTGGTGTTTCCAACCACGACAAGGGCATCTGCGAACTCGACAGCCTTGATTGCAATATCCGCTACCGTTCGTTCGTCCTCGGCAAGTGATCTATACCCGCGATCACTAAGCGAGTCTTCGCTGGTAGCGTCCCTAAACCACGATTCGGCGTTGACGCAACTGATGACGGCTTCAATCCGGACATCGCCCGACGCTAGCGCAGGGGCCGCGCCGTTGAGGTTCGATACCTCCATCGTAGCGAGAGCTGAGCTCAGCACCTCAGGGTCAATTCGGGCGTCCAGAAGGAGTACAATCCGATCTACACGGCTACGACTAGCCAGTCGACGAAGCAACGGAAGGAGTTCCTCACGGAGTGTGGAAGACACACAACCGTGGGCGAGAGCAAGGATTGTTGTTCGCTCACGAGGGGTTAACCCCGATGTCGATATCAGAGTCCTCTGAACGACACCGGATGTGACTTCATTGAGGTCATGTGAAACGATCGATACACCCTCACGTTGAAATGAGCGGGCAAGGAGACTAGCATCTTCTTGCCATCCGCAGACCAGCACGACGGGTGTGCGCTGATCGATCACAGGGAACCCCTTGTCAGTAACGATTGTCATAATCTTTGCTGAAAAGGTACCGTGTTCCGTCGGCTTTGTCGAAAATGAACGTCACTTTACGAGAGGTCTGTTGTCATGTCGGCGCACTGCCAAGTAACTGGGCGCAAACCAAGCTTTGGGAAATCCGTTTCCCACTCGCACCAACGCACATCGCGTCGCTGGAACCCAAACATCCAGCGCCGCCGCTACTACCTGCCCAGTGAAGGCCGCTACGTCACGCTGCAGGTCTCCACTAAAGGCATCAAGACCATCGATCGGGATGGCATTGAGGCCGTTATCGCCTCGATCCGTGCACGGGGCGACAAGGTCTGAAGACCGCCTGTATCGAACTAAGAAGGGAAAATCATGGCGCGAAATGACGTGCGCCCGATTATTAAGCTGAAGTCGACAGCTGGTACCGGGTTCACTTATGTAACCCGCAAGAACCGCAGAAACGACCCAGACCGCATTGTGCTTCGCAAATACGACCCAGTCGTTCGCAAGCACGTTGAATTCCGCGAGGAACGCTGATGGCAAAGAAATCTAAGATCGCACGCAACGAACAGCGCAAAGCCATTGTGGCCAAGTTTGCTGACCGTCGCGCCGAACTAAAGAACATCATTCGCAACCCCGCGACCTCTGATGAGGACCGCGCGGACGCCACTGCAGAACTGCAGCGTCAACCCCGCAACGCAAGTGCGGTAAGGTTGCGCAATCGCGACGCCGTCGACGGACGCCCACGCGCCTACTTCCGCAAGTTCGGACTCTCACGAATCCGAGTACGCGAGATGGCACACCGTGGCGAGCTTCCCGGTGTTAGCAAGTCAAGCTGGTAACCAACGAGCGCTGAGGAACGAAGAGTAAATGGGGAAGAAAAGCACCGCCACACCTAAAAAGAAGGGCGGAGAGCAGGGTCGGAAAACGAAGAAGAACCCGCTCGTCGCCGCGGGTATCGAGCATGTTGATTACAAAGACATCAACTTGCTGCGTACCTTCATTTCCGACCGGGGCAAGATTCGCTCACGCCGAGTGACGGGCTTGACACCACAGCAGCAGCGCCAGATCGCTGTAGCCGTGAAGAATGCGCGCGAAATGGCGCTTCTCCCCTTCTCGAGCCGCTAGAACGACAGACACACTGATGCCTCGCTAGGACTACCTAGCGAGGCATCAGTTCTTTCGTATTTGATGCATTTTTGGGCCCAAAGCCGCCCACTCAGTTGTGTTTTTCGTCACAAATCTGGATCTGCTAGCCCAGCCGTATCAACGGGGAGGCAGGAGGGGCTGCATGGGGGGCGTACTCGTTGGTTTCACCGTGATTTTCGCAATCATCACGGTCGGATACCTACTTGGCAGAAGTGGCGCGCTCGGTCCTCACGGTGAGCAAGTACTCAGCAGGCTGGTATTCCTGGTGGCTACCCCAGCGCTGCTTTTCGACACGCTATCCCGTGCCGACCTCACCGCCGTCTTCTCTCCGTCGCTCGTTGTCGCATCGACGTCAGCCCTCATCAGCGCGGCAGTCTTTTATTCCGCCGCCAAGCTGATACTGCGACGGTCAATTCCCGAGTGTGTTGTCGGCGCGTTATCCGCCTCATACGTCAACTCAGTTAACCTCGGTCTCCCTATCGCCGTCTATGTGCTCGGTGACGCGACACTGATCGCTCCGCTACTGCTTTTTCAAGTAGTGATCCTTGGGCCCATAGCGCTAGCGGTACTCGATATAACTGCGCCGCGCACCACCAAGAGTCGCTCCCCCTGGGCGCTCGTCGCCGCGCCGATGATGAACCCGATCCTCATTGGTGCGGTGCTTGGTCTCGGGTTCTCTGCAACCAACTGGACGATGCCCGAACCAGTCGCGCAACCGATTGCTCTGCTGGCCGGTCTATCTGTGCCCGGGGCGCTGATCGCGTTCGGCGTGTCCCTCCATGGCAAGCGTGCACTACAACGCGGTGTTAGCCCACGTCGCGACGTAGTGCTTGCCGCAGCAATGAAGACGGTGTTTCAACCGACAGTTGCGCTTCTAATTGGCGCGATAGTCCTCGGCTTGGAGGGAACGATACTCACCGCCGTCGTCGTACTCGCAGCGCTACCTACAGCTCAGAATGTCTTTGTGTACGCAAGCTGGTACCGCCGAGGCGTAGTGCTTGCACGTGACGCCGCCATCGTTTCCACCGTTGCTTCTGTCCCGGTGATTGCGGTGGCGGCGATCCTCGTGTGAACCGGCCCCAACAAAGCGTTCCGCTAAAGCATTAGTGAGCGAAGTGCCGCGAACCTGTCAGGTACAGGGCAACACCGGCGTCCTTGGCAGCAGCGATCACTTCGGAGTCCCGCACAGATCCACCTGGCTGCACCACAGCACGAATGCCCGCGTCGAGCAGCACCTGCAGTCCATCTGGGAATGGGAAGAACGCATCGGACGCCGCTACGCTCCCTGCGGCACGATCTCCGGCGCGTGCGACGGCAAGACGTGCAGCATCTACCCTATTAACCTGCCCCATACCTACACCGACGGTTGCGCCGTGGCTTGCTAGGAGTATGGCGTTAGATTTCACTGCGCGGCATGCACGCCATGCAAACACGAGGTCCTGAAGGGTTTCTTCATCCACCGGTTCACCCGTTGCAAGAGTCCAGTTTTGGGAGTCGTCACCACTGGCGTGAAGAGCATCGCGTTCCTGGAGAAGCACACCACCTGAGATGGCGCGGAGTTCAGCACCCGAGTTGTTTGGCGCGTCCGCACGCAGGACCCTGATGTTCTTTTTGCGCGAGAGAACTTCAACTGCGCCCTCTTCGTACGATGGGGCGACGATAACTTCAGTGAAGATTTCGCTGACCTGTTCAGCCATCTCCACGGTTACTTCACGGTTTGCTGCGATGACACCGCCAAATGCACTGACTGGATCGCAGGCATTGGCACGACGGTGCGCATCAGCGATGGCGCCGACGCCGTCGAGTCGGGACTCCGCGATTCCGCAGGGGTTTGCATGTTTGATGATCGCCACGCATGGGCCGTCGTGATCGAACGCTGCTCTCCATGCCGCATCAGTGTCTGTGTAGTTGTTGTACGACATTTCCTTGCCGTGGTACTGCTCGGCCGCAGCGATCCCGCTTGCGCCGTCGCTGCTGACGTACAGAGCGGCAGCCTGGTGCGGGTTCTCGCCGTAGCGCAGGACTGATCGGCGTTCCCAGGTAGCACCAACCCACGGCGCGAATTCGCTATCCGCGTCTGCGTTTACGGCGCGCACATTAGTCATCCAGCTGGCCACCGCCACGTCATACATCGCGGTGTGTTGGAAGGCTTCCGCTGCGAGTGCTGTGCGCTGAGCCAAGGTGAATCCGCCTGATTGCGCCGCCGACAGAACGTCGGCGTATTTGTTCGGATCAACTACAACAGCAACAGAGGGGTGGTTCTTCGCGGCGGCGCGCACCATTGAGGGGCCACCGATATCAATCTGTTCTACGCATTCATCTTCACTTGCACCTGACGCAACGGTGTCGGTGAATGGGTACAGGTTAACGACAACTAGCTGGAAGGCTTCAACGCCGAGCGCATCAAGTTGTTCAACATGTTCGTGCTTGCGAGTGTCAGCAAGGATGCCCGCGTGTACGCGCGGGTGCAACGTCTTGACACGTCCGTCTAGCGTTTCAGGGAAGCCCGTAAGATCTTCAACGGGCGTGACTGCTACGCCAGCGTCTGCAATGCGGCGCGCTGTGGAGCCGGTCGAGACTATTTCGACGCCTAGGTCGGCTAGTCCACGCGCAAGGTCTTCTAGCCCAGTCTTGTCGTAAACACTGATCAGCGCACGTCGGATGGGACGTACACCGCTGGTGTTGTTTTCAGTTGCTGGTGCGTTTTCACTCACGGGATCATGGCCTTCCGTCCATCGATGACCACACCTCTGGTCACCAGGTCAGCAACCACCTCGACGAGGAGGCGCCGTTCAACTTTCTTTATACGTTCGTGCAGCGTGGACTCAGTGTCGTCGGAGCCGACAGGTACAACTTCCTGCGCCAAAATTGGCCCGGTATCTACGCCTTCGTCCACAAGGTGAACTGTGGTGCCGGTGACTCGCACACCGTAATGGAGTGCGTCACGTACCGCGTGCGCGCCCGGAAATGCCGGCAACAGCGCGGGATGACTATTAACAATTTTGTTCGGGAACTCACCGAGGAACGATGGTCCGAGCAGCCGCATAAAACCAGCGGTGACAACGAGGGTGGGTGCGTACGTCTTGACTGCATCGGCTAGTGCTTGATCCCAGTGTTGCCGATTCTCAAAGTCGCCTAGTGCGACCCGTGTGACCTGAACGCCGACGTTCTTGGCACGGTTTTCGGCTTCGCACGCTCGATCGGTAACTAGGCCGACGACGCGAGCCGGAAACTCCCCCGCAGCTGCGTCGAGCAAGGCTTGGCACAGGGTGCCGCTTCCCGAGGCGAGAACAACGATGCGCGCTTGTGAGGTCTCACGCATCGATGTTGTAGTCATAGACTGAGCGTGGCGGTTCAGAGCGGATCTCCTGAGTTAACCCAATTTTGCCAGCTCACTTGAGCTCGCTACCGGGACACAGCCTAGTTGTTCGCCTTACGAAGGTCACAATCGGGTCCACTACATCACCGTGACGCGCTATTTGTCTGACGGTTCGCTTTCCGTCGGTGACTTCTTGCCCGCGCCGGTAATGCCACTTTTGACCTTACTAGGAATTTTCGCAACGGCCCCGGGGATGGAAGGTACGTCAAAGGGCACTGTTGGGAGTTTCCTAGTGAGGGCAACGATGCGGCCGCGCTTCGGTTCAGCTGCGGTGGCTTCGGCCTTGCCGCCGGAGCTAACTTCTTCTGCATCCTGCCCGTCGGTGTCCTTCGCAGCAGGCGCTTTCTCGCTGCTTTCGACGACTTTTGCTTCTTCAGCCGCCTCAGCTTTGGATTTCTTCCCGGGTTTATCTTCCTTCTCGGCTTGAGCGTCCTTCTCGCTACTGGCTTCGGCTGTTGTTTTCGCCTTTTGTTCAGCCTCCTCGGCTAGTGCCTCAGCGATCGCGCGTTCAACGTCGCCTCGACGTTCCTTACGCTCGCGATGTTCGCGCAACCACAGTGAGAGACCGGCTGTTGCTGATCCAATGCAGAGCACCCAGGCTAGTAATGCGAGTGCGCCGAGTAGCGGTGCCAAACTAATGGCACCAAACACACCAAAGGCACCGCCTGCTGCGAGGGCTATGACGAAGAAAGCAACTGCTTGCATGACAGCTGCCGCGGCGATGGCAGAGTACAACTCTCGCGTCTTTAGTCCGCGAGCAGCAATCGATTTTCCGGTCACGACACCTGCCGTGGCCGGGATGATGAGCAGGAGTAACCACCACAACTCAGGTTCCGTCGACGGTAGTGCCGTCAGCACTGGGATGCTGGGCCCTGCTGCTGGTTCATTGGCGAAAACACTGACTGAGCCCTCACCAACAGTGATGGTGACCCCTACTGACGTGGCGATAACGCCGACAACAACATTGGCGAGGTACATGACCGAGAGCACACCCAGCCCGATGGCCGCACCGATCCCGTTGTATGCAAAGAGTTGATCTGCAGCGTCCGACCACGACACGGCGAGCAGCATCACAGTAACGGCGGACCCAAGACCGAGCATGGTGATGGCGCTGACACGGGATGCGGCCGCCGAAAACGTCAACCACTCGGGAAGATGCCGCTGTTCGGCGAGGTCTTTCCATAGGGGCTTACGCAATGCGCTCGCCGCAGCTACGGCATGGATGAGAATTGTCCAACCGAAGGATTGCAGCACATTCGGGGTGTCAATTTTCAGAACCGTCGAGGCGTCTTTCACGATTGCGAGGGAGATGATCGTCATGACCAGCGGAATACCAACCGCGGCGGCAATGACCTGCCCTGCATCTTTGGTGGTGGTCACCGCCGATGATGCTCTCTTAACAAAGTGATACGTCGCAGCGAAAACAACGGCAGTGACTGTAAGCGGTAGAACTCCGAGGTTGGTGCCACTAATGGGGAGGGTAACTTGGTGGATTCCCAGCCAGGTGGCACCGACTGCTGCAAATATCCCGGTGAGATCGCTATCTGATGTGATCAGAACCGTCGTCATCACCACGATGATCGCTAAGGCAGTGAATCCTGTTGGAGCGAAAGCTGCCTTCATGAGTGAGCGGCCAGCGTCCCCGCTCAAGGGTGTGGTGTTGTTCCCGCCCGGGGCGGGTCGCACGCGCATATCAGTCATCAGTGTTGAGAGTGGCACTTTCGTGTTCCCAAAGTGAGCAGGCGCGCCGAGGTCTCACAGTGAAGTACTCGTCACTATCTGCACAGCAACTTGTCAGCACGCCCGTAGACGAAGGATCTGTGGATCGTGGTCGCTGATCTGATCAGCGAAGTCGACGTTCAGGCGTAGGGGCTCATACTCCCATGCGGGATTGTCTCCGCATGGAGGGGCCTCAACTAGTGCTCGTGAGACAAGTATCTGATCCAGAACCTGCGCATTACCTTGGTAAACGTATGAGTAGCGCTCACCTTCAGGCAGAGTTTTCATCAGTGCTGTCATTGCCCCACCATCCTCAAGCAACTCGGTGGTGCGCGAGAACTCAAAATCATTGATGTCGCCTGCAACGATGATGCGTGCTTCTGGGTCGATCGACATTACTTCGCTCGTGAAGTCGGCCACTAGTTGCGCTTGTGCGTGACGCTTCTGCTCGCTGAACCGCTGCGGAGGCTGATAGCGCCCGAAGAGCGGCTGGTCACCGCCTTTTGAGCTGAAGTGATTCCCAACGACAAAGTATGTTTGCTCGCGAAACACGAACTCACCGACGAGAGGCTTTCGCGACGACGTCCACGCTTCATCTGTTGGCGCGATCCGGCCCGGGGAAGTGGACAGTTCCGGGCGGCCATCAACGTCATTGATGGCGACTCCGGTCGTCGCAGTGGCGGTACCTCGATCGACAAATTCAACACCGCGATCGGTTCGGTAGAAGAAGACCACCCGAATGTTTCCACCTGGCTGGCCGCCGTCTTCGCCGTCTTCTGGGTCAATTTGCCGCCATTGATACTCGGGACCTCCAGCGGTTCTGATCTCGTCACGAAGGCGGGCCAACGTGTGATCGGCCGCCACTACGCCGTTGTTTGCGGGACCACTATTGTCCTGCACTTCAGCGAGAGCGATGATGTCTGGGCTCGCGAGGTTATCCACGATTGCCCCTGCGAGTCGTTCGAACTTTTCTGCTGGGTCACCGGGGTGCAAGTTTTCAACGTTGAAGCTCGCCACGGAAAGTTCATCCGCTTCCTGTGGCCTCGTTGCGGTCCTGGCCGCCGCACCTGGATTGACCGTGGGAACATCGCTTACCTGGACTTTGAAGTTCCCGAACGAATAGTCGACGATGCCCACAACGCTGCCATCTAGTGTGTCTCCCACATTTGCTGACGGCATCGGAGGGTCTGTCAGCAGTCGGTCATCAAGGTGGAGCCGCATGGCATTCGGCCTGTCATAGGCGTACACAACGCCACCGTTAGGTGTACGAACGAGCGATTCGTCTCCCCCGGCTGGAATGACAACGATCTCACCGAACCGGTTGGTAGGACCCACCACCTCGGGAGAATCCACCTGTACCCGCATGCTCTCCAGTGACGCGTAGAAGTCGAGGGCGTTCTTTTCCACATCAAAAGCTGACTCGCCTGCAATGTTTTGGGCTGGCGGAACTCGCCCGCCTGGGCCGATCAATACGGGCGCTGGTAGCTCGTTGTTGCTCGACACTACGTCGACGTTGGGTTGCGAAAGCTGGGTGATTGTCAGGTTGGTGGCGATATTGCCTGGCCGGTACTCGGACACGGTCCCCGACACAGCGACTTCGTCGCCGACGTTTGGTAGTTCCGGGTTGCGTCCGAGGAATACGAAGATTCCTTCCGATGTCGCATCAGCGCCATCGCCGACAGGGTCTTGCATCCAGAAGCCATTGTTGGCCTGCCCCGTCACGATCCCGGTGACGCCGCTGACGTCTTGTCCGACGAGCGGGGAGCCATGTCCGGCGCCCTGAATGTCAGCGATGGCGGTGTTTGCAGGTGTAGATTGCGCGCCAGCTGGCGGTATGACAGTGGCGATTATCGCAAGTGCGATGGCGGCGACATAGGTTTTTCGGTGCGCGACAGCGTGCATCCGTTAGTTGTATCAATAACTAAGTGGGGTGCTGATCAATGGCACACGAACACAAGGTGACGACTGGCAAACATTTGTAACAGATGCGGTCAAACCGGATAAAACCAAAAAAAATGTGCCGTGACCACCAAAGCGGCCACGGCACATCACACCACACGAATTACATGCTTTGCAGAATCTCACGTGCGATTTTGGCTGTTTCGGACGGAGTCTTACCCACCCGAACACCTGCAGCTTCTAGCGCATCCTTCTTGGCCTGCGCGGTGCCTGAAGACCCAGAAACGATGGCACCAGCGTGGCCCATGGTCTTTCCTTCAGGTGCTGTGAAACCTGCGACGTAACCGACGACAGGCTTGGTGATGTTGGCCTTGATGTAGTCAGCGGCGCGCTCTTCTGCGTCGCCACCAATTTCACCGATCATCACGACCAATTCGGTGTCCGGATCGTCTTCGAACGCCTGGAGGCAGTCAATGTGAGTAGTACCGATGACTGGGTCTCCACCAATGCCGACGCAGGTTGTGAAACCAAAGTCAGCCAGTTCGAACATCATCTGGTAGGTCAATGTGCCCGACTTCGAGACGAGACCGACCTTGCCTGGACCTGTGATGTTCCCTGGAATGATGCCCGCGTTCGACTGATCAGGGCTGATGATTCCTGGGCAGTTTGGCCCGATGATCCGGGTCTTGCCGCCCTTTTTGAGGTTGTAGGCCCAAAATTCGGTGGAATCGTGGACGGGTACACCCTCAGTAATGACTACGGCCAGTGAGATCTCAGCGTCGATTGCTTCGATCACAGCGGCTTTCGTGAACGCTGGTGGGACAAACAAAACTGATACGTCCGCGCCGGTTTTCTCCATCGCCTCTTTGACGCTGGCGAATACGGGAATCCCGTCGACGTCGGTACCGGCCTTGCGGGGGTTTACACCGCCGACAATGTTGGTCCCAGAGGCGACCATGCGTCGAGTGTGCTTAACACCCTCGGCGCCGGTGATGCCCTGAACGATAACTTTGCTGTCTTTGGTCAGAAAAATTGCCATTTTCCCGATCCCCTTTACTTCGCCGCTGCTGCGAGTTCAGCGGCCTTGGCGGCCGCACCGTCCATGGTGTCAAGCTGCTGCACTAGTGGATGAGCAGCTTCGTCGAGGATACGGCGTCCCTCTTCGACATTGTTTCCGTCAAGTCGCACCACAAGCGGCTTGTTTGCCTCGTCGCCGAGAATTTCTAGGGCCTTGACGATGCCGTTGGCCACTGCGTCACATGCGGTGATGCCACCGAACACGTTAACGAAGACGCTCTTGACGCTTGGATCGTTGAGGATCACGTCGAGACCGTTGGCCATCACTTCTGCTGACGCGCCACCACCGATGTCGAGGAAGTTGGCTGGTTTCACGCCACCAAAGTCTTCGCCGGCGTATGCAACAACGTCGAGGGTGGACATAACGAGTCCAGCACCGTTGCCGATGATGCCTACTTCACCCTCAAGCTTGACGTAGTTGAGGCCCTTAGCTTTCGCCTTGGCCTCGAGTGGATCCGCAGCCTCGGCGTCGACGAAGTCTTCGTGACCTGGCTGACGGAAATCTGCATTTTCGTCGAGGGTGACCTTGCCATCAAGTGCGAGGATCTGGTCATCAGGGGTGCGTACTAGAGGATTAACTTCCACCAGAACGGCGTCTTCCTTGACGAATACGTCCCACAGCTTCGCGATTGTTTCCGCGGCAGCATCGAGAACCTCGGCTGGGAGCTTGCCCTTTTCCGCGATCTCCCGCGCAAACTCGATGCTCACACCTTCGGTGGCGTCGACGGGCACTTTAGCCAGTGCGTCGGGGTTGTCGACGGCGACCTGTTCGATCTCGACGCCGCCCTCTTTAGAACACATTGCCAAGAATGTGCGATTGGTGCGGTCGAGAAGGAACGAGATGTAGTACTCCTCGGCGATGTCACTTGCCTCTGCTACGAGAAGTCTTTTAACGATATGACCTTTAATGTCAAGGCCGAGAATGCCTGAAGCTTTCTCTTTGGCATCAGCAGCGTCGGTGGCGAGTTTGACGCCTCCCGCTTTGCCACGTCCGCCTGTTTTAACTTGTGCCTTCACCACAACTGGCTTGCCGATGTCCGCAGCAACTTGCTCAGCTTGCTCTGCGGTATCCGCGACGCTCCCCGGTGTGGTGGGGACTCCGTGTTTTGCGAAAAGCTCTTTCGCTTGGTATTCGAAGAGATCCATGTGCTCACCGTCTCATCTACTGTGACGCTCACCCAGGTCGGGGTAAGCCAAGTCGGACCTTAGTCCAGGCCATCCTGTGCTTTGCACAGACATGGCCGGGACGTGCGCTACGTCACGTCCTAGCCGCCTCTAACCTATCGCGTACTGACATAAAACGGGACGGTATGGGCTTAAATCCTTGCCGTTCCGGTCTGCCATCAGGCCTCACCGACCGAAACTTTAAGCGGTGCGCTTCTTCGCGGACTTTGGGACGGGATGAAAACTGGTTGTTACGTTCAGCGTCGCCAAAAACCGCCAAATCTCCCAAATGGTGAGAAAGTGCAAGCAGGTGAAGATCAACTACATGCCATCAAACTGGGGTTTTACCTAGTCGGACTGTGAGTGCGCTCTCATTAGGCGCTTTTACCACCACAAACGCTTGCAAGCACCGCAACCATTTCGTTACCTTTTCATCAGTGAAAGTCACGATCTGATCACGACGGCGAGCCACCCGACACGCACCACAGGCTCACCGTCAGACAGAAATTCGTGTACCGGCGACAATCAACACCACGCCGGTGTCATCACCTGGATGACACCGCAGTCTTTCGCGGGGCTGCGGCGGAACCGACCTGAGGGATTCGCACCCCTTCTGGAACCCCAATGCTACGCACCACACTGAACAACCATGCCCAAAAACAGGCCCAGAAACGTGCTCCTAAAGGCCGCATGGCGATTGCAGCCGTAACACTCGGCGCCACCGTTATCGGTGGACAAGCAGTCCTCATGTCCGACACCACTGCTAGCGCCAACAACAACATTGCCTTCGCAGCAGCTAGCGCAACCGGTGAGGACGTCAAGTTCGCCGCAACTGCGGATTCGAGCACACCAGCAGGAACCGTTCAGGTACTTAATGTTGCGCGTGCTCTCGACCCAGCCGCATACACACAGCAACTCGCCACCGCTCAGCGCTTCACTGACGAACGAGCAGCCCGCGAGGCAGCTTTGCGCCGCCCACTCTTCGCACTTCCCACCATTGGCGTACTGACGTCAACATTCGGCCAGCGCTGGGGCACCTTGCACGGCGGAATCGACATCGCAGCACCCATCGGCACACCTATCGTTGCCGCAGGCGATGGTGAAGTGATCGACTCAGGCCCAGCAGCCGGGTTTGGGCTCTGGGTCCGTATCCGCCACGATGACGGTACTGTCACTGTCTACGGTCACAACGACACCAACATGGTGTCCGTCGGGCAACGAGTACAGGCCGGTCAGCAGATCGCAACTGTCGGTAACCGTGGGTTCTCCACCGGCCCGCACGTCCACTTCGAAGTGTGGATCAACGGCGACCAGAAAATTGACCCCATCGGCTGGCTCGCCAGCAAGGGCGTCGAAGTATTCGGCAGCCAATAGTTCGTTAACGTCTCACAATGGTGGCGCCCATCCTCGGATGGGCGCCACCATTCGTTTATGTGACTACAGCTTCGTCATGGGAACGCCGGCCATCAGCAATAGCGACACGCGACCGGCCGAACCGAAGTCGACTGTCGCACGCGCCATCGGACCTGAGCCCTCCACGTTCAGTACCTTCCCCAACCCATACTTGTCATGATTGACACGGTCGCCCGCCTCAAGAACAAGTACCGGTCCGCGTGAACGAGCTGGTCGTCCGCGCATATCACCGGTCGTGCCGCTCGGTGCAGCGCCACCGAAGGAATTACCACCGAACGAACTGCCACCGTACGAACTGCCACCGTACGACGGTGTTCGACGCTGTGGGGCGGACCGTTTCCACTGCACCAGTTCAGACGGAATCTCCTGCAAAAACCGTGATTCAGGGTTTGCTGTGGGCTGCCCCCACGCCGAGCGGGTTATCGCTCGCGTCAGGTAGAGGGTCTCCTTCGCGCGCGTAATACCGACATAAGCTAGGCGTCGTTCCTCCGACAATTCATCAGGGTCACCAAGTGCTCGCATATGAGGAAATTGCCCGTCTTCCCAGCCAGTAACAAACACGACGGGAAATTCGAGGCCTTTTGCCGTGTGGAGCGTCATCAGCGTGACCACGCCAGACTCAGACTCGGGAATCTGATCCGTATCAGCAACTAGGGACACCCGTTCAAGGAATGAGGCCAAGGAACCTACTTCAGGCTCGCCCTCCCCTGTTTCGAACCCCTCCGCTACTAACCGCGCCGCATCAACGCTAAATTCCGCCGCGACGCTCACCAGCTCATTGAGGTTGTCGAGACGCGCACCATCTTGCGGGTCGTTGCTCGCTTCCAATTCCGCGCGGTAGCCCGTCTGGTCCAGAATGTGCTCGACCACGCGACCGATATCGAGGCCGCCAGTCTCACTTAATGCCGTCCCGTTGTGTAGAGGCTCTCGCAACTCATCAAGCAACTGAACAAACGCAGCGATGGCCTTCTGCGCTCGAGTGCCAAGCAACCGCACTTCACCGGCCGCAGCATCGCGAAGCGCCGCAGCGAAACCAATATCTTGCTGTTCAGCGTGCACTGAGACGCACGCTTCAGCACGATCCCCAATGCCGCGACGCGGGGTGTTGAGAATGCGGCGAAGACTCACTGCGTCGTCAGGGTTCGCGAGCACCCGAAGGTAGGCGACGATATCGCGAACTTCTTTGCGTTCGTAGAAGCGCACACCGCCGACCACTTTGTACGGCAAACCGTGCCGGATGAAGACTTCTTCCAGAGCTCGCGACGAATTATTGGTGCGGTAGAACACTGCGATGTCGCTGTAGTTCACAGCCCCACTGGAATGGAGCCGGTCGATTTCGGAAGCAACGAACATCGCTTCGTCACGCTCATCATCGGCAACATAACCGTAGATTGGTTCGCCAGCGCCCGCATCGGTCCACAACTTTTTCGGCCGCCGCCCCGAGTTCTGCGCAATGACGGCGTTCGCCGCCGACAGAATGTTTTGCGTGGATCGGTAGTTTTGTTCCAGCAAAATAGTCTTGGCATCGGTGAAATCTCGTTCGAACTCAACGATGTTGCGGATGGTAGCGCCGCGGAAGGCGTAGATCGATTGGTCTGCGTCACCAACCACGCACAGCTCAGCCTGGGGCACACCTTCCGTGTGATGAGTTCCTGCACCCGCCAGCTCCCGCACCAGGACGTATTGAGCATGGTTCGTATCCTGATACTCGTCGACCAGAATGTGCTTGAAGCGGCGATGGTAATACGCCGCGATGTCTGGGTATGACTGCAGGATTCGAACCGTCTCACCAATAAGGTCGTCAAAATCGACGGCATTCGCGTCTCGTAGTCGCCGCTGATATATGCCGTAGACCTTCGCCACTAGTCGCGAAAACTCATTGGCTTCCACCTCCGCCGACGCAGCTGCTTGCTCGACGCTGATGAGTTCGTTCTTCAAGTTAGAGATGTGGGTCGCCAGCAGACGCGGAGTAAAGCGTCGTATATCGATGTCTAGGTCTTTGGCGATCATCGACAGCAGTCGGCGCGAATCGTCGGCATCGTAGATCGAGAAGTTTGAATTAAGGCCCTCAATGACTCCTGATTGAGCACGCAGAATACGCACACATGTCGAGTGGAACGTCGCAACCCACATTGAAGCTGCGACAGGTCCTACGCGCTGGCTGACACGCTCCCGCATTTCTGCAGCAGCTTTGTTGGTAAACGTAATCGCCAGCACCTCGGACGGTCGCACTCCGCGGTGCCCGAGAAGGTACGCGATCCTGCGTGTCAGCACCGCAGTCTTGCCTGAACCGGCCCCAGCGACAATCAGCAATGGCGCATTGGCATGGAGCACCGCCTCCTGCTGCTGTGGGTTTAGACCCTCGATAAGAGAATCCGCACTCACTGTGCTCGCCTCTGATCCGGGCCCCGAACTATGCTGCGTACTCGTTGTAAACAGAACTTCCCTCTTCCCACCTTCACCGATCGGCCACACGCAACACGTAAGCCCCACATCCGGTGTGCACTCAAACTTGTCGACTCCACCCAGCATAGGCAGTGTCACTGTCAAAACTTCACTGTCGAAACCTCACAGTCAAAACTCACTCTGACGATTCCCACCACAAACTTGTCACGGACCCGTGGCAGAATCACAAGACGTGTGCAGCACATTTTCATGCAGCACGGATCATCTACAGCCGCTACGACAGGGGACAATTGTGACAACGCCACCCGCTGACCACTCTGCCGAACCGAAGGCAGCTGCCCCCAGCGCCGGCGAGGTTCCCGCAGAGCCAGCAACTCCAAATATTGATGATCTGCGAAAAGAGATTGACGAACTAGACGCTCAAATACTCAACGCAATCAAGCGCCGCTCTGAGGTTTCGCGCATCGTTGGGCGCCTCCGAATGGCCTCGGGTGGGCCGCGATTAGTCCACAATCGTGAAATGAAGGTCATCGAACGGTTTAGTGAACTCGGCCCCGAAGGGCACACCCTCGCGATGCTTCTGTTGCGTCTCGGGCGTGGCCGCCTTGGTCGGGACCCACATCAGTAGAACTCACCGCACCGTCGTCAGGAGTGCCCCTGTGAATTCAGATGCAGTGAAATCGAATCCCACGACGCCGGATCCTGGGACGCTAAAACCTGGGACGCTGAAACCTGAGACACCGCGTAATTCCCACGGTCCTGCGGCCACCGGAATCACGTCGACGCCCGAGTGGCGTGCGCTCTCCGACGACGCGACAAGCTTGCGAAACACCTCTCTGAGAAAGCTCTTCAGCGACGACCCACACCGCACTGGCACGCTCACGCTAGATGTCGGAGACTTACACATAGACGTCTCCAAGAACATCGTCACTGCAAGCACGATTCGAAAATTGTGCGATGTAGCTCAGGCTGCTGGTGTGCTGGAGCGCCGGGACGCAATGTTTCGGGGTGACCGCATCAACACAACTGAGGACCGATCGGTTCTGCACACCGCATTGCGGCTACCGCGTTCGGAAACCCTAATTGTTGACGGCGTCGACATCACCGAGGAAGTTCACGCCGTCCTCGATCGTATGGCGGATTTTGCTGACAAAGTGCGCTCAGGCCAGTTTCGTGGCGCAACGGGCGAGAGGATCACAACCGTAGTCAACATCGGGATCGGTGGTTCTGATCTCGGCCCCGCTATGGTCAGCCAAGCCCTGCGCCACTACTCTGACGCGGGCATCGATTCGCATTTCGTGTCGAACATCGACCCAGCGGATCTCGTTTCCACCCTCGCCAATCTAGACCCAGCTCGGACGCTGTTTATCATTGCTTCCAAAACATTCGGCACGCTGGAAACACTGTCGAATGCGGAGGTTGCCCGACAGTGGGTGATCGACACGCTCGCGACCGATCCCGAGACGCAAAAAAGCGTGGTAGCTCACCACTTCGTCGCCGTGTCGACCAACATTGAGCGAGTCACAGATTTCGGCATCGACGAAGCAAATATCTTTGGTTTCTGGGACTGGGTCGGTGGGCGCTACTCTGTCGGATCAGCGATTGGCCTGTCCGTGATGCTGCAGATCGGGCCAGTTCATTTCCGCGAGTTCCTGCATGGCATGCACCAGGTTGACCATCATTTCCGCACTGCGCCACTCGAAGCAAACGCCCCCATCGTTCTCGGGATGCTTGGCGTTCTCTACACACACTTCTTCGGCGCGGAAACACGAGCCGTACTCCCCTATTCAAACGATCTGGCGAGGTTCCCGGCGTACCTCCAGCAATTGACGATGGAATCCAACGGCAAATCTGTGACCCTCGACGGTAGCGCTGTGCAGACAGGCACCGGTGAAATCTATTGGGGTGAACCCGGAACCAATGGTCAGCACGCATTCTTTCAGCTCCTTCATCAAGGAACTCGCCTCGTCCCGTGTGATTTCATTGGGTTCGCCAAACCGACTGCTGACCTCCACAATGACGCCGGAGCAAGCATGCATGACCTCTTGATGTCGAACTTCTTTGCGCAAACGCACGTGTTGGCTTTCGGGAAGAACGCCGAAGAGATCCGTGCTGAAGACACCCCAGAGTCACTGGTTCCGCACAAGGTAATGCCTGGTAACCGTCCAAGTACCACCATCCTCGCGCCAGCCCTGACACCACAAGTCCTTGGTCAACTGATTGCGCTATACGAGCATCAAGTCTTTGTTCAAGGCACAGTGTGGTCGATCAACCCGTTTGATCAATGGGGTGTTGAACTGGGCAAAACGCAGGCACAAGCGCTTCTCCCACTGCTCACCTCGGGTGCGCCCGGAGCCTCAACAGTCGACGGCTCCACCAGCGATCTACTGGCGCGGTACCGTAAGTGGAGAGGTCGATCATGACACCCACGCCCCCCGATCGCCCTAGTCAGACGGACTATTTGAGCCTTGTGGACATGCACTTCGTGCGCACCCATAGGGGCTTCGGAATGCCGATCGTCATGCAGGGCATATGGATGTTCGACGACGTTGTCGACGACGACACTCTCACCGAGATACACCAAGGAATCGCGAATGGTCACCTCGACCGGAGGGTTATCCGCCCGTATATTCCAGGGGCTCGACACTATTGGGCACGCGGGGCAAGTATCGCGCCAATTCAGTACACCACGCAGGCTATACCGAGAGAACAGATTGTTGATTGGTGCAACGAGCGTGCACAAACCCGACTCAATCCCGAACATGGAATCGGGTGGGAACTCAGTACCGCACGCATCTCAGACGGAGGGATGGTCGTCTCCCTTGTCTGCTCCCACGCTCTCACTGACGCCAGGGGCCTTATCTCTGCCGTCAATGCAGCCGTAAGCGGTGCTACTGGGAACATCGCGACCAACATCAAGCGGAAACCCTTGTGGAGTGAGCTCACTGATGCCCTTGCCCAATACTGGGCATTCATCGTTGGTTCGCTTATTGCGTTTTACCGAATTTTCATTCAAGGCTCTAACCGGGATGAAGTCGTTCGATTTATGCGCCGCAATCGCGTTAATGCGCTCCGGAAACGACGTGCCACAACAGTCGCAAAATCTGGGAAGGTGGCGCCGAACTGGAGTGAAGCTACAACGATAATCGACATCATCGCTGACGAATGGGACGCGGTCGCCGCAAAATCGAACGGCACTTCCAATAGTCTCTTTGTGTGCATCGTATCGAATTTGCTGTTTAGTTCCGGCGCTCGGGGACTCAATGAACACGTCACCATTGGGATGCCGTTTGATGTATCTGATGGAAAGACTCAGGAACTTAGGTCTAATGCGTTAACCATGTCCACATTGACATGGAAACCACGAGGCAGTCGCTATGGTGAACTGTTCCTGATACGCGACAAGTCTCGTGAGGCGTTCCAAAAGGTTGCCGCAAATGTTGTGCCAGAAGAAGTCCGGCCTGCCGCGCTTCCGTTGGCCACTTTGCACATCGTTCCCGACAGAATTGCCAGCAAACTTACCCACGCCGGATCAGTGGCTGACGCCATCGCATCCAACGTCGGCACGTTGCCCGACACTCTCACCAAACTTGGAAAATACCCAGTTGTTTCGACAGCGGCACGCGCTGTGCACCCACGACTCACAGCGACTCAAGCGTTGGCGCAGGACTTGGTGATCGATGCGTGCCTGCTCCGCAATGGCGACCATTACACGCTGAGTATCAATGGTCTCGACCCAGTTCGATTCCCCAACTCGCGAAGCCTCCGCAATTTGGCGATCAAGGAACTTGAGAAGTGGGGTCTCGTTCCCCAAAGTTGGGAAAGCGATCAACCAGGTCTTGGTATCCCGGGCGGGCCATCGGCACTGTTCTAAGTGGTGTCCGGTTCGTCACGGCGTCGGAGCAAATAGGTATCCATTATCCAGCCCGCTTGTTCTTTCACACGACTCCGAGCTGCCGTAATTGCGTCGTCTACGTCGCCAACTCTTCCCGCGATAATTTCTTCGTCAACTGTGCCGAGATTGCCACCCCACCACACGTCCCACTCCCCGCCTTCGCGGTCCGCTACCTCGGTAAAGGCGCAGTGCGCGTCAAGCATGACAACAGCGTTGGTGACGCCCACAGGTAGGCCTTCGCGGAGTCGGCGTCCGGTGGTGATATGAATGGGTTCGCCTATGCGATTGAGCGGAATACGGTGCCGCGCTGTTAACGCCTGAATGCTGGTGATCCCTGGAATCACCTCGTATTCAAACGTAGCGTTTCCTGATTCCAGCATCAGCTCGAAAACACGTAGCGTGCTGTCGTATAGCGCGGGGTCGCCCCACACCAAGAAGGCTCCTGTTTCGCCGTCCTTGAGATGTGCCGTTATGGCTGCGGCCAGCACGTCCGCGCGTTGCGCATGCCATTGGGTGACCGCGTGCTGGTAGTTGCTTGGTGTTCGGTCGCGGGGCGGGTCGGGAATTTCCACGACAGTGAAGTTGACGGCACCCTTGTGGGTTTCGAGCATCGCTATTCGTGCATCAACAAGCCCACTAGGCTGGGCACCCTTGTCGATGACAAAAAACACTGAGGCCCGCTGAATTGCCTTGATTGCTTGGAGGGTGAGCTGGTCAGGATCACCCGCACCAATTCCCACCACCGAAACCGTTCGCATGGGCACAACGGTGCCACACACCTAGTAAGTCACGAAAACTGTGGCAAACAAACGGCGCCTACGCCGTGGTGGACGCCGTATCGCGGGCGGTGTCATGAGAAGTGCTGAGGTCCCTGGTCAAAGCTGGCATTTCCATCAATTCCGTGACGAAAACCCGCAGCTTCTCAGGGCTTTCCGTGTCAACAACACCAGGTGTGGTGATCAACGAAGTGACCACGCGGTAAATCCATTCGGCCAACGGAACAAGGGTGCGGTCGTCGACAGGTGAGGTGTCGTCGCCCCGGTGGAAATATGGCGAAATGAAAGCAGCGACGCGTTCAATCAGCGTTTGACCTTGGGTTGCCAACAAATGATTGACAACCTGGGGGTCTTCCTTGAGTGATTTTTGGAGGAGTTCATGTTCACGCGCGTAACTGACGATGAAAACCACGCTGTCCACTACACGAGCTTTAGCGTGCGTGCTGCCCTCGATCACGGGATGCAGTCGGTTGAGGAACTTCGCAATCTCGCGCTCAAAGAGTGCCTCAATAATGGCGGACTGATCACCGAAATACTTGTACACAGTGGGCCTAGACAACCCGGCCCGTTGCGCTATCGCAGCGTGAACTCGTGCACGGAAACCGGCTTGCATTAAGCATTCTTCCGCCGCGTCTAGGATTCGCGAACAAATCTCGTTCTTCCGAAGCATGTCCACAGTTGGGCGCACCGGATTTATCGACTGAAAGTGACCACTCACGCTTTTCCCCAACGATTGTTCTGGGGCTCTTCAGCCCTCACTACTGCACTTTTGACGTTTTCCATCTGAACGTCTAGTTGAGTGTAAGCGCACAAACTGCAATTACAACGGCACATTCAACTCAATGTTCGTTGTCACAATCGCTGATGAAACAACGCGCAATACAAAATGATCTTCGATCACGTGTTGTCGGCGTGCGTTGCACCCCCTGCACGCGGTAGACTCTCCCCGCCGACGCGTCGCGCGCGCCCTCGTAGCTCAGTCGGATAGAGCGGGACTCTCCTAAAGTCCAGGCCACAGGTTCGATTCCTGTCGGGGGCACTCTCAGTTTTTTCTTCTCAGGCACCACTCCACACTGCCTGACCTGCATCGAAGCAAAATCAGAGAATTTTCTCAGGTTAATGACACCAGTTTTCTGGGACACTTAGGGCGATGCTTCATAAACGACAGGCCCGCCGCACCGCCACGGGTAGCCGGAAACATAGGGTGCGGTCTACCTTCGTCAAGGGTGGCGTAGCCGTGTGTGCGGCGTCGATGGTGTTGGTGCCGTCTGCTTCAGCCCAACCTTCCGCAACCACCGATCCCGACGCCCACATCACTGACAGCCACGTCTCTGCGAGTACTTCGGCAATTGGTTCGGCCTGCGCTGAGACGTACATGCTGGGCGTGCGCGGCTCCAACGAACCGCCGCAAGGTGTGGACACTGCGGCGTCATCGGCGTCGGCGGTTTACCCGGCCGGCACTGAAGGTCGCGGCATGGGCCCGCTAGGGCACGAGTTTTTCGAGGGGCTGTCCGCTGAATTCACAGCGAGGGGCGCCTCAGCACCGGCTGGGTTTGGTGTAACTTACCCGGCGGTTCGGGTGGGCGAAGGACTGCTGCTATATCCGGTGGTATACCGCGATTCGATTGAAGCCGGGGCGGAGAATCTGCGGACATCTTTGCGCCACATCAACGACATTTGCGCTGAGTCGGGCACCAACATTGTTTTGTTTGGTGTATCCCAGGGCGCTGACGTCATCAATACCGCTTTGAGCTTCGAGCAGCGAAGCGGCACACAAGATTTCCGAAACGTGGCTTCTGTGGTGATGTTTGGTGATCCGAGCAGATCAGCGACGCAGGCAGTCACCCAGGTGGGTGCGACTCAGGGCGAAGGCTTCTTTCGTCTCTTCCCAATTGGCGATGGCGGCCAAGACGGTTGGATGCGGAGTAATCCTTCGGCGGTAGTTTCGGTGTGCATCCCTGGCGATAATGTGTGCAACCCTGCCGAAAGCCCTGATGATGCTGAGAATGTTTCGGGCACAAATGGGGTGTCGCCGTTTGATCGTCACCAGGCGTACCACGGCTCGGATATTGCGCTTCGCTGCACAACACCGAGCGTCACCGACGGCCAGTTTGTGTCCGGCAAGGATTGCGGTGTAGCGATGGTCGCGGACAGGCTCCTAGCCGACAATCGCGGCTAACTGGCAGTTCCTGGAGTCCCTGATGTGGCTTCACGCTGATGACGTAGTCGCGTGACGGCGTCCGACATGTGTTCGCTCAGCAGCGTGTATGCGAGTTCGAGTTGGCCCGCGCCGATCGCGTCGCGGAGCGTTTCGTGTTCAGTCACCTGTTCGTGCAAGTCGTCGTAGGTGGTCTGCAGGGCACCGAGGCACATGCGTGTTTCAATCAGCAATGTTCGGGCAGCGCGCACTAGCCTCGGGCTTTCGGAGCTTTGTACGAGTACCTCGTGGAACTGTTGATCAGCATCGGAAACAGCGGCGGCGTCGCCTTTGTCGGCTGCGGCGCGCATCATTTCTATTGATGGCCCGAGGGCTGCGTATGTGGCTTCGCATCGCCCCTCTAGTATTCGTTCGAGCACGCCTCGTTCAATCGCTGCCCGCGAGCGGTATACGTCTTCAATGTCGTCGACAGTGAGTTCTATGACGAAGATTCCGCGGTGGCGGATGCTGTGCAGGAGCCCTTCGGAAACGAGTCGTTGCATCGCTTCCCGCACAGGTCCGCGTGACACGTCAAACTTTGCGGCTAGATCAGCTTCACCGAGCTGCTCACCAGGCTCCAGTGCGCCACGCATGATGGCAATTCGAAGTCGGTCTGCGATGAGTTCGGCGGTGGATTGTCGAGCGACTGGTTCAAGATCGAACGTCGCCATAGTGGGGCCTTTCGTTGAACAGTGCGCCAAGTGCTGGTTGCACTGCAGTAATGTTCGCAAGCCGAAGCGCTTCCCAAATTGTGACTTGATTGGCGGTCAGCACGGGCTTCCCGAGTTGCGCTTCTAGTTGCTGGAGCACGCCGATCGTATGCATTGCGGTGTCCGGTATCAAAAGCGCTTGTGCGTCAAGGCGATCATTGCTGGCTGCAAGTTCGCACACTTGGTCGGAGGTGAGCGTGCCCACTTCCGCAGCGGTATCGATGCCCGCGCTAGACATGCCAAGCACCTCGATTCCTGCTGCGGCGAGGAATTGGACGAACAGTTGTGCAACATCGTCGGGGTAGCTCGCGGCAACGGCAACGCGGGAAACTCCGAGGTGCTTGGCTGCGTTGACGAATGCAAAACTTGTGCTCGACGCCGCGACCCTGGAGGCCTGCGCTAGTGCCGCTACTTGTTTCGGTGCTCCGTCTGGGCCGTATACAAAACTTCCGGAGGTACATGCCCAGATCACGGCAGCGGGGTCTGCGTCCGCGAGCAGCGACGCCCCGTCAGCCAGTTTGTCCGGGCTGCCGAGGTCAAGCAATTCGGGAATGGCGTGTAGATCAGTACCGTAAATATGAGCGACGTTGAGGGAGACATCAATTCCGGCTTCGCGCAGGAGCCGTTCGGCTAGAGGGTAGTCGTCTTCTGCGGCGTGGTCGGGGTAGATGAAACCTAAGGCTGTGGTTGTTGTGGTGCTCATTCATTCTCCTGTGAACACGTCGCGGAGCCACTTGCCTGGCCCCATCATCGGGAGCTTCATGTGCCCGAGGCAGGACCACATCGACAACTGATTTGCGGTGAGAATCGGCTTGCCCAGGCGTTCCTCTAGTGGATCGATGAGGTCATACGTCGGGAGGTTGGTGCAGCTTACGAAAATGGCTTCAGAATCTGGGGTGTCGGCGGAGATGATCCGTTCGGCAATGGTGCGGTAGTTGACTTTCCAGATACCACCGCCGAGGCCGAGGTGGTCGGACCGCAGGATTTCAACACCGAGTTCGTCGAGGAAGTCGTGCAGTTTGTTCGTGAGTGGTTCGTCGTATGGGGTGATCACGGAGATTCGGTCGAGGTTCAGCGCTCGCACCGCTTCAACGAGGGCCCCGCTGGTGGTGATGGCGTCGGGTGCTCCTGCTTCGCGCATCGCGTCACACAGTGAGCGCTCATAGGCCAGGCCCTTGATGAAGCTGCCCGAGGTGCACATGTATGCCACGACTTCGGGTTCGACGTGTAGGACATCGCGGGTGGCGGCCATGATGTGCTTACGGTCCGAGACGAGCTCTGCCATTTCGCAACTGACTTCGATGGGTTCGTATGGTGTGCGCGCGGAGTGCAGGCTTACTTCCATTGGTGCCCAGCGCCATAGCTCGCGTTCGAGTGCCATGTCGAACGGCGCGATGATCCCGATCCCGCGTTGCGCGATGGGGCCCTCAAAGTCAGGGATATTGAGTTCCAAGGCTGGGCCTCGCCTTCACTCGAAGTACTTGCCTGATGGCATTTAATCAGATTGTTGACAATCATACGAGAGCCTCTTACGGTGTCAACGTGACCGAGAACCCAATAATCGCGGTCCTTCATGGCTCGACGAAGCCGGACGAGGACCTCCTCGCCCCTGTGCTCAAACAGGCCAACGTGCGCTTCACGACCGCCGATGATCTGCCCCGCGCCCTCGACGGCGCACAGATCCTCTTCGCGTATGACTTCTTCAGCCACGCAGTCCCGGACGCTTGGAGCAGCGCAAACGCACTCGAATGGATCCACATCGCCTCGGCAGGGGTGGAACGGTTCATGTTCGATGAGCTCTCTGACAGCGACGTCGTTGTCACCAATTCCCGTGGAATCTTCGACCCGCACATTGCTGAATACGTGCTTGGACAGATCCTTGCTTTCGCAAAAGATTTCCCCACCTCGTGGACTCTCCAACAGCAACGTGAGTGGAAACACAGGGAGTCCGAGCGGATCGCTGGCAAACACGCAGTTGTCGTGGGAACTGGGCCGATCGGGCGGGCCATTGGAAGACTGCTTAGTGCGGCAGGTTTGCGCGTCACCGGATCAGGAAGACGAGCCCAAACCGATGACCCGGACTTCGGCACCATCGTCGCCCAAGAGGAACTTCCGGACGTGCTTCGCACCGCGGATTACGTAGTTTCTATTGCCCCCAGCACGCCGCAAACTCGGCACATGTTTAACGCCGAACTCTTTCAAGCGATGAAACCCACAGCGAGGTTCATCAATGTCGGGCGCGGCGACCTCACCGTCACCGACGACCTCGTTGCCGCTCTTCGTGACGGCACCATCGCTGGCGCAGCGCTCGACGTCACCGATCCTGAACCCCTCCCAGCTGACCATCCACTGTGGACCCTCGACAATGTGATGATCACCCCCCATAACGCCGGCGATGTTGTTGGTTGGCGCGACGATCTTGTCACCCTGTTCGTCGAAAATTTCGAACGATGGACGGCAGGCACAGAACTGCTCAATATAGTTGACAAACAACGTGGTTACGTCCCGGGCTAAGGAGCACACGATGAACCCCACTGAGATGACCGCCACTGAGCTTGTCACCGCATTCACCGCGGGCTCGCTGTCACCGGTCGAAGCAACACAGTCGGTGCTCTCTGCGATTGAGGCTCGCAACCCCGAAATCAACGCCTTTTGCCTTGTTGATCCGGAGCGAGCACTTCGACAAGCAAAGCAGTCTGAGGAACGCTACCGACGCGGCCATGTCAAGGGCTTGCTCGACGGTGTACCGATCTCCATCAAGGACATTTTCTTCACCAAAGGTTGGCCTACGCTGCGGGGTTCGCAATGTGTTGACCCCAACCAGGAATGGAACGTCGACAGTCCGATAACCGCGCGCTTGCGTGAAGACGGCATGGTGTTTGTCGGCAAGACGACCACACCCGAAATTGCGTGGAAAGCCACGACGGACAGCCCACTTTCCGGCATTACGCGCAACCCGGTTGATCCCAGCAAGACTGCTGGTGGGTCTTCGGGCGGCAGTGCAGCGGCCGTCGCGGCTGGACTGGGACCATGCTCAGTAGGCACAGATGGGGGCGGCAGCATTCGCATCCCTGCGTCGTTCTGCGGCATCGTTGGCTTCAAGCCCACCCACGGTCGTGTGCCGATGTTCCCTGCCAGCCCGTTCGGTCCCCTTGCGCACGGCGGCCCCATGACGCGCACGGTTGAAGACACTGCCCTGCTGATGGACATCTTGTCGTTGCCTGACTACCGTGACCCCACCTATCTTGGCCCCACGTTTACCACCTACCGCGGCCAGATGAACCGCGACGTGCGCGGCCTTGGTGTGGCTTACTCCAAGAACCTCGGCTACCTCAAGGTGGATGACGAAGTCTGCAAGATTGTTGACGCCGCAGTGCGCAAACTCGACGAAGCAGGTCTCCCTGTTACCGAGGCGAATCCCGGTTTCAGTGATCCAGTTGAGGCTTTTGAACTGCTGTGGGCCGCGGGAGCTGCCACTCTTCTGGGGCGTTTCCCCGAAGGCTCGCGCGACAAAGTTGACCCCGATCTCGGTACGGTGTGGGACCGCGGTCTCGAATACTCCGCTGTGGAATACCTCCAGGCACGTGATGTCGCTGCCCAACTGGGTATCACGATGGGCAACTTCCACAACACGCATAACCTTCTGCTCACGCCCACGATGCCCATCGCCGCGTTCGAAGCTGGACACAATGTGCCTCCCGGTAGCGATTACACGAGTTGGCCCCAGTGGACAGGGTTTACCTACCCGTTCAACCTCACCCAGCAGCCAGCCATCAGCATCCCCGTCGGCACCACCGCGGCAGGGTTGCCAGTCGGTTTACAGATCGTCGGGCCACGACACTCGGATGATCTCGTTCTTGCGGTCGCCCGGTATGCCGAGCACGTTCTCGCAGCGTAGATGGGGACATGCTAGAGGTAGTACATCGCTAGCCGAGTTCCATCTACCTCGGTGAAGCGCATGTCCATGTCATAGATTGACCGCATAACTTCGGCTGTCATGACTGACCGCGGGGTACCGCTATGAACGATGCGGCCACCTTTGAGAGCGATGATGCTGTCGGAATACGCCGCAGCAAAATTCACGTCGTGAATGACCAGGACAATTGTTTTCCCCAGTTCATCTGCTGCACGGCGTAGTCGCTGCATCATGGCTACCGCATGTCGCATGTCGAGGTTGTTCAGCGGTTCATCGAGAAGAATGTAGTCCGTGTCCTGGCACAGCACCATCGCAACAAAAGCGCGTTGGCGTTGCCCGCCAGACAACTCTTCCAAAGGCCGGTCGGCGAGCGATTCGAGTTCCAAGTAGGCGATCGCTTCGTCGATTTTCACTTTGTCGACCACTGTTAGTCGCCCTCGCGAGTGAGGGTACCTACCAAATGTCACCAGTTCGCGAACAGTGAGACGAACACTGACAGCGTTGTCCTGCCGCAGGATAGAAAGCTTTCGGGCAAGCACGTCGGTAGGCGTGTCAAAGACATCGAGACCATCTACTGTGATCACTCCAGCATCACACGGAGTGAGTCGGCTGATCATCGACAGCAGCGTCGATTTTCCCGCGCCATTGGGGCCGATGAGCGACGTAATTCCGGACGGTGCGATCTCGCAGGTCACGTCGTCGACGACAGTCGTTGAACCGAAGGACTTCGTGACGTTCTTTAGTCGGATCATCGCACGGCTCTCCCCCGGAGAAGTAGGTAAATCAACACAATGCCCCCAGCAAATTCGATAATGATCGACAAGGTGGTTCCCTGCGAAAACACGCGCGCAAGCAACCACTGGCCGCCCACGAGCGTGATGACACCAAGCAGCACCGCGATCGGCAATGTGTTGCGATGCAGGTGATTTCCTGCGATGAGATAGGCAAGATTTGCGACAAGGAGGCCAAAGAAAGTAATCGGGCCGACGAGCGCAGTCGACGCTGCCACCAACACTGAAGTGGCGATGAAAATCCCGATCACCATGCGCTGATAGTTGACGCCGAGACTGACGGCAGTGTCACGCCCGAGCAATAGGACGTCGAACGTGTGCCAGTACTTCGCCCCGACAGCCGTCACCAGGACGCACATCGCGGCAGTAGCTGCGAGCAGCACTGGATCAATACGAGTGAAGCTCGCGAAAAACATGTCTTGCAACACGGCAAATTCGGCCGGTTCGATGAGCCGCTGCACCAAGTTCGACACGCTGCGGAAGAACACACCGAACACGATTCCGACGAGCAACAGAATATGAATTGAGCTTCGGCCCTTACGGAACACCAACCAGTAGAGCACCAGGGTGAAGCCAACGAGAATGATCGTTTCGCTGAGATACTTGATAACTACGGAATAGCTGACCATCGCCGCTGCACCAAACACGAACACCAGGACGGTCTGGATCAGGATGTACAGCGAATCGAACCCCATGAGGGCCGGTGTCAAGATGCGGTTGGCCGTGACGGTTTGAAACATCACCGTAGATATGCCGATGGCGTAGGCAACAACAATCAAGGCGCCAACTGTTGTGAGGCGCATCGGGAGAACCAACTCCCACGCACGAGGCAGATGGCTAAACAGGTACAACCCGACGACGAGCAATGCAACGACGGTGAGCACACCGATTCGCATGCGGATTGACCGCTGGCGAAGTTCTCGTTCCAGAGGTTTAGTGGACACGACTGTTCCTCCTCAGCAAGAGGTACAAGAAGATTGCGGCGCCAATGACCCCAGCTACTGTTCCAACCGGAATCTCATACGGGTACCGCACAGTGCGCCCAATAATGTCGCAGCTCAGAGCAAACCCTGCTCCAGCGACCGCAACCCAGGGAATCCCCCGGCGTGCGCTGTCTCCGACAATCATGGACACGATGTTGGGTACCACGAGCCCCAGGAACGGGATGGCCCCAACTACGGTCACTACTACGGCGGATATAACCGCGATGATTCCCATGCCGAAAGCGAGCACCCGCCGATAGTTCAACCCGAGGTTGGTCGTGAACTCAGCGCCCAAACCGGCGACGGTGAAACGATCGGCGGCCAGCATCGCGATACCGGTCAGAATGGCAACCAGGTAAAGGAGCTCGTAGCGGCCCTGCAGGACACTCGAAAAGTTGCCAACAGTCCACGAAGCCAATGTTTGAAGCAGGTCATGTCGGTACGCGATGAATGTGGCGACCGCACCGATGATCCCGGAGAGCATAATCCCGATCAGGGGAACATGAACTGAGTCTCGTTGTCGCACGTTCCGGATGAGCAGCAGAAACAGCGCCGTGCCAGCCAACGCGAATACTGTTGCCACCAGCATTTTGCCGAACACTGATACTGCAGGAGCCAGGATTGTGACTGCAAGCAGACCGAGGCCCGCCGATTCCACAGTTCCCACTGTGGAAGGCTCAACAAACCTGTTTCGGGCGAGCAATTGCATCAACAGTCCGGCAACGGCCAGCGCTGCTCCGGCCAGGATCACTGCAAGCGTTCGCGGGAGTCGGCTCACAATGAGAGTCAGCACGGCACCGTCGTCGGCGCGACCGGTGATGACATCGATCGGCGATATTGCTGTGACGCCGATGAAGATACTCACGAGGGCCAGGACGATGAGGGCGACGAAGGCGAGCGGCAGCAGCGAAGTGCGTACCGCTCGCGACGTCACAGTCAGGAGGTTCCGCCTGAAATCGCTGCATCGATTGCGCTGATCATCGCTTCGAGGGTGTTCAGTCCTGAGCCGATGATGTACCAGGCTGTGGAGTCTAGGTAGTGAATGTTGCCGTTTCGCGCGGCTGGTGTGTCCGCAACAAGTGCGTTGTCGAGGACTGTGGCAGCTGCGGCGCCGCCCTCCCCGATGGCAGCGTCGCGGTCGATAACGAAGAGGTGGTCTGGTTGTGCTTCGCGGATAAACTCGAAGCTGATTGCTTCGCCGTGTCGACCATCTTGGGTGATGGCAGCGGCTGTTGGAATTTCAAGCACCCTATGAATGAACCCGAAGCGGGAGTCGGGGCCGTATGCCGAAACATCCCCACCTGCGGTCATCACGATAAGTGCATTGCCACCCTCGGCTGCTTTACCTTGAATATCACTTACCAGTGAATCGATGTCGTCAAGCCGGTCAGCTGCTTCATCTTCAACACCAAACAGTTCAGCGATTGCTTCGACGTTAGCGCGGTTGCTGCCTACCGGATCGTCGAAATCGAACGTGAGGTCAAGAGTGGGTGCAATTTTACTGACGTCGTCGTACGCTTCGGCGCTGCGCAAACCTACGAGAATAACGTCGGGTTCGGCTGCAATGAGAGCCTCGATGTCGGGTTCGAAGAGCGATCCGATGTTGTCAGCGTTTGCGGCAATGTCTTCGAACCGTTCTGGGACGACCGACGCCGTCGGCAATCCGATGACGCGGTCTGACAGCCCCAGTGCGTCGAGTGTGTCCAGTAGCGAGTAATCGTAGACCGCTACACGTTCTGGGTTGAGCGGAGCTTCGGTACTTCCTTGGCTATGGGTGATGGAAACTGTCTCAATGTCTGTGGACGTTGCGGATTCGGTTCCGCACGCTGCCAGTAGTAGTGGGGACATCGCTGCAAGAGCGGCTAACGTGCGGATGCGCGCCATCAGCACTCCTTCTAGTAGGAAAGCCTTACCTATTCGGACAGGTACTTATGGTAGGCATTCCTCACCTCGGGCGCGAATCGGGCGAACAGCCGCACAAGGTAACGTCAATCACACAGCTTTTTCAAACGCAGGCCCGCAACAATCAAAGGTGCACGATGAGCGAAGAACAAAGCCCCCTAGGCGATCTCGAACAATTCGCCGGAGCTTGGCGCGGCGAAGGCCACGGCCACTACCCCACCATCGACGACTTCAATTATCGCGAAGAAATAGACTTCACCCCCACCGGCCGACCATTCCTTATCTACCGCTCCCGCACATGGAACGCTGAAACCAACCAGCCCATGCACACCGAATGCGGATACCTCCGACGCACCCCCACCGGCACAATCGAACTACTGCTCAGCCAACCGACTGGATTCACCGAAATTCACTCCGGGCTAATGCACGACGGCGTCCTCGAATTTCACCCCGTCCGCCTCGGTCGATCAGTCGAATCCAAGCCCGTACACGAAGTGCGGCGCACCCTCGTCCTCAAAGGCGACGCTTTGACATTCGACATGTGGATGGCACATGCGGACACACCTTTAACGCATCACCTGCATGCGGAATACACCCGCACGCAGGCCGCATAGTTCGACCCGATTAGAAGGCCGCCTCATCTAGGTCCATGATCGAATCATCGATATTTGCCAGGACACTGCTCGTCACGGCCACAACGGGAAGCACGTTGGCAGCGAAGAATTTCGCACTGGCAACCTTGCCCTGATAGAACGCGCGATCTTTGGCGTCAGGTTCTCCATCGAGAGCCTTCAGGGCGATCTCTGCGTGCCGCAGCAACTGCCAACCGATGATCAGATCACCAACTGCCATGAGCAACCGCACCGAGCCCAGACCAATCTTGTATAGCGCCTTCGGGTCTTCCTTGGCGCCCATGAGGTGACCAAACATCGAAGCCAGCGCCGCCTGCACATCGTTAAGCGCGACACGTAGATGGTCCCGGCTCACCACCAAGCTGGGGCTTGCTTCAGGATCGTCGAGGAACGCGGTGATCTGACCGGCGATATGACTAAGCGCCTTGCCCTGGTCCCGGGCAATCTTGCGGAAGAAGAAGTCTTGAGACTGTATGGCTGTGGTGCCCTCGTAGAGTGAGTCAATTTTTGAATCGCGAATGTATTGCTCAATCGGGTAATCCTGGAGGAAACCGGAGCCGCCGAGGACCTGGAGCGACTCTGAAAGCAACTGGTAAGCCCGCTCTGATCCCACACCCTTCACGATGGGGAGCAGGAAGTCGTTGACCCGCGCCGCCATGTCCGCATCTGCCCCCGACACGATCTGCGCAACGGCATCGTCCTGGTGCGCCGCTGTGTACAGGTACACCGCACGAAGACCCTCTGCGTAGGCCTTCTGCAGCATGAGAGAGCGTCGCACATCAGGGTGCCGGGTAATCGGAACGCGAGGTGCGTCCTTCTTCGTCATCTCGGTCATGTCGGAACCCTGTTCGCGCTGTTTGGCGTAGTCGAGGGCGTTGAGGTAACCGGTGGACAGCGTTGAAATGGCTTTTGTTCCAACCATCATTCGCGCTTCTTCAATCACGCGGAACATTTGGGCAATTCCGTTGTGGACATCTCCCACGAGCCAACCCACAGCGGGGGTTCCATGCTGGCCGAACGTCAATTCGCAGGTAGCGGATGCCTTGATGCCCATCTTGTGCTCAACATTGGTGACGAAGACACCATTTCGCTCGCCCGGCACACCAGTGCTGTGGTCGAAATGAAACTTGGGGACGAGGAACAGCGATAGCCCCTTGGTTCCTGGCCCGGCGCCTTCAGGGCGCGCCAACACCATATGCAGGATGTTTTCAAATAGGTCGTCGGAGTCAGCCGAGGTAATGAAACGCTTGACGCCTTCGATGTGCCAGGTGCCGTCAGGTTGCTCCACGGCTTTGGTGCGGCCTGCGCCGACGTCTGAGCCCGCGTCGGGTTCGGTAAGAACCATGGTGGCGCCCCAGTTGCGTTCAATCGCAAGGTTCGCCCAATGCTTTTGGAGGTCATTTCCGATGCCATGCACGATGTCCGCGGCCTTCGGTCCTGCAAGGTACATGTAAGCCGTCGGCTGAGCACCGAGGATGAGTTCTTTAATCGCCCAACCAAGCATGGACGGCGCTGGTTCGCCGCCAATGGCGGGCGCAAGACCGATTCGGAAATATTCGGCTTCGTGCCACGTCTTGATGACCTTTTTCAGGCCTGCGGGCAGTTCCACGCTGTGTGTCTCGGGGTTAAACACTGGCGGGTTGCGGTCAGCTTCAGCAAATGGGTCAGCGATCGGCCCTTCCGCGAGTCGTGATGCTTCGGCGACGATCTCGCGAACAGTGTCACCGTCTAGGTCACCGTAGGCACCTGTGGCAAGCACCGCGTCGAGGTGGAGTGATTCAAAAAGGTTGAACTCAAGGTCGCGCACGTTGCTGCGGTAATGGCCCACCGGAGGTTCCTTTGACTTGTTCGTTGCTGCGAAGTTTTTTTGGGGAGGTTTTTAGGGGACGTTGCGCCACGTTGCACTGCGCCCCGGCTTGAGATTGACCTTCAGCCACAAGGGTCCGGTTACGCAACCGTAGACGCGTAGGAATCTTCTCTTGATATGCAAGTGGCGGCCGCGCTATCCTTAATTCAACACCGTTGAATTAAGGAGCGAAACATGCCCCCCGCCGTCACCTCCGAAAACCTGACAGTCCATCGAGGCAGTCATCCCGCACTGCGAAATATCAGCTTCTCCATCCCCTGCGGAAGCATCACCGGATTGCTCGGGCCGAGCGGCAGCGGCAAAACCACACTGATCCGCGCAGTCGTTGGAGTGCAAATAGTCACATCGGGTGCGATTACCGTGCTCGGCCACCGAGCCGGGTCACGCGAACTCCGCGGAACCGTCCGCTACGTAACCCAGAACGCAAGCATCTACGACGACCTCACAATCACCGAGAATGTCACCTACTTCGCCACGTTGTACGGACTCGGCGACCGCGACGTTCGCCACGCGATCAAATCCGTGCACCTCGATGGCATTCCAAAGAATCGGCTCGTGCGCGACCTTTCAGGTGGGCAACGAACACGCGTAACACTCGCCTGTGCCCTCGTTGGAACGCCAACACTCCTCGTGCTGGACGAACCCACCGTCGGCCTAGACCCTGTCCTACGCGAGGACCTATGGAGGTTGTTTCATCACCTAGCAGAGAACGGAACGACAATTCTCATCTCCAGCCACGTCATGGACGAAGCCCGCCGGTGCAACCACATTCTCTTCTTGCGCGACGGTCACCTCATCGCCGACGACACACCCACCAGAATCAAGGACACAACGGGGCACGACGACCTCGAAGACGCCTTCTTGGCACTAGCCAACCGCATCGAGAGCGAGGAATTGTCGTGAACATTCGCATACTGGTCGCCACCACAAACCGGGTCTTGAGGCAACTGAGCCGCGATCACCGCAGCGTAGCCATGATCCTCTTTCTACCTAGCTTTTTGTTGACCATCCTCTACTACATGTTCGAATCAAACCCGCCACTCTTCAGCGGCGTCGCGATCATCATGCTGGGGATTTTGCCGTTTACGGTGATGTTCCTCATCACCAGCATTGGGATGTTGCGCGAACGCACATCCGGCACCCTGGAACGGCTGATGGCGTCGCCCCTCAACAAACTCGACCTTTTGCTGGGGTATGCGCTAGCGTTCGGACTCGCCGCGACAGCGCAGGCAGGAGTAACTATCGCGGTCGCCTACTTCGCCTTCGATGTTCGCCCCACAGCAGGCGTCGGACTCGTTGTTGTGGTGGCTATCGTCAACGCGGCACTCGGCGTCTCCATTGGCCTCTTCACCAGCGCGTTCGCTCGAACAGAATTTCAGGCAGTGCAATTCATGCCACTTATCGCCTTTCCGCAGATCCTGCTGTGCGGATTGTTCGTTCCCCGCACTGAAATGAACATTGTTCTTCAACACATCAGCGACTTTCTTCCCCTAACGTACGGGGTAAGTGCGCTGCAGGAGGTCGCGCTCCCCGCTCCATCAACGGCGGTGATATGGTCCGACATCGGAATCGTTGCCGCTGTCGCCGCACTCGCGCTCAGTGTCGCGGCCGCCACCCTTCGGCGCCGCACGCCGTGACCGGATTGGACGACATGACACACAGTGCTGACAGCAGTCAACGCGGGCGCCGCCCAGGCGACCCCAACGAGACCAGAGAGGCAATCCTCGCAGCCGCACGCGAACTTTTCACCACGCTCGGTTTCGACAAAGCCAGCATCCGCAAGATCGCGGCACGCGCCCAAGTCGACCCCGCCCTTATCCCCTACCACTGTGGAACAAAGCAGCAACTGTTCGTCGCCGCAATGCGCGCACCAATCAACCCAGTTGACGTTGTTGCTGGCATTGCCGACGGAGACCTAGATGGACTTGGCCGCCGACTTATCGAAGCGTTCCTCGCGGTGTGGGACTCTCCTGCCGGCAATGGCTTAGCGCTTACCTTGCAGGCGGTGCTCACCCAGGAGGGGATGACAACGGCGATACGCGAATTTGCCACCTCTGAGATCATTCCCATCATCACCGGCAAGCTTGACGGCCCTGAACCTGAGCGTCGTCTCCGTGCAAACTTGGTGTTGTCGCAGATTCTCGGGCTTGCTGTCACGCGATACATAGTGAAGATCGAACCGTTAGCAAGCGCGTCGGCTCACGAGGTGGCGGACCGGGTTGCACCCAACTTGCAGCGGTATTTGACCGGCCCCATGGATAAAAGCTAGTTCGAGTAAACCGTCATTCTGTGGACTCCTTTTTGTCAGTGCCTGCGAGTAATGTGCGTCACAGGAGAGCTTCCCGCATCCACCTCTCCCACGTGTTTTCTCGAGGAGGCATCATGACAATTCGGACCAATGTATGGCCTGTTGGCACCCCATGTTGGGCAGATTGCCAAGTGGACGACGTGGCAACAGCGCGCGACTTCTACACAGCTGTACTTGGGTGGGAGTATCAAGACACCGACCCAGAAGCTGGCGGTTACTTAGTCGCCACAAAGGACGGCCATCCTGTGGCGGGCGTCGGCCCGAAGCCACCAGGAATGGAGCAGATGCCATCATCGTGGACCACCTACCTGGCCTCTGACGATGTTGACTCGACAGTTCAGACTGCCAATGCCGCTGGTGGACAGATCCTGATGCCACCGATGGATGTCATGTCCGCGGGACGGATGGCAATCATTACCGACCCGACAGGTGCCGCTGTTGGGTTGTGGGAGGGTCGCGACCACCCCGGCGCGGAGCTTGTGAATGAGCCCGGCGCGATGTGCTGGAACGAGCTATACACCAGCGACCTCGAGCGGGCACGAGCATTCTTCACCACTGTTTTCGACTACTCGTACGACGACATCAGCAACGACGAAATGCAATACAACATCGCCAAAGTAGGCGGACACGAAGTAGCTGGGATGATGGTGAACGCGGAAACACCTCCGATGTGGAATGTGTACTTCACCGTTGAGGACTGCGACAAGGCAACCGATACTGTGTCCCAGCGCGGCGGCCAGGTCTTCATGCCGCCAATGGATACCCCGTACGGCCGCATGAGTTTTGTGCAGTCACCGCAGGGCGAAGTGCTTGGTCTCGTCGACGTGGCCACCACGGTGGGAGAAATGCCGCAGCCAAACTAGTGGTTCAGGTTCGTGCCTGCACTCGATAGAGCGTGTGGGTGCCATCAAAACCTTTGAGTTCCACCTGACGTTCCTCGACAACGTCGACGGGCAGTTCCGGGCTAAGGTGTCGCCGCACTGGTTCTGAAATCAGTGTTTCGGCGCCTTTGGCTTGGCTTTCCACGCGCGCGGCCATTGCTACGTTTCGGCCAAACAGGTCGTCACCGCGACGCACCGAACTGCCCGAGTGGATACCAATCCGTACCCTCAACTCATTGCGCGCCGCCCAGCTCGACGAGTGAAGTGCTTCTTGCACCTCAAGTGCACATAGGACAGCGTCATCAGAGCTGCCAAATGCGATCATAAAACCATCGCCCTGGCTCTTAATCACGTGCCCGTTGTGGGCGTCGACAGTTTTACGGACGAGGTTGTCGTGCTTTGTCAGCAACTTCACCCACGCCTGATCGCCGAGGTGCTCGTTAAGCGTCGTTGACCCCTCTATATCCGAGAACAAGATCGTGACACGTCCGTCGACCGTTAATCGCGCGAGGTCAGGCCGCTCAACCTGCGCCCACCCCGCAAGGTCTTCCACCGACGTTCGGACAGCAGCGCCAATACCGCGCGTGCGCACCACATTGGCGGTATTCCACACAGTCTTCACCGCATCACGGCTCCCAGAAAGGAATAGTTTCGCCGCGCGGTTCTTGTTTTCGCGTCGTAGCGCAGCGACCTTCTTCGAACTGCGCACTAGCAGCACAACCAGCACTGCGATGATGAGGCCTTCGGCCAGTGCGACCGCTATCCATATGTCATCGCCCATGCCACCATCTAAACCGAATACGCTCTCCCGTGTCACCAAATCCGATGTCACCGAACGGGGGCTAGATCTCGGCGAGCACTTCCTTCCATATTCCCAATCCGTCGTGAATCTGCTGCTCGGTAACAACGAGCGGCGGAATCATCCGAACGGTGTTCATATAGGCGCCACACATGAGCAGAAGCAGACCTTTGCTCGCGGCGAGTTTCTGCGCAGCAGCGGCTTTTGCGCCATCTGGTTGTCCATCGGCGTTGACGAACTCGCTTCCCACGAGCAGGCCGAGGCCGCGGGTGTCCCCTATTACGTCCGTCGCAAGTGCTCGCACACCATCAAGGAGTTGGTGGCCGCGCACGCGAGCATTCTCGACCAAGTCTTCATCCCGAATCACATCTAGAGTGGCGCAGGCCGCTGCACAGGCGACTGCGTTACCGCCGTAGGTTCCGCCTTGGGACCCGGGCCAAGCCTTGGACATAAGCTCTTCCGACGCGGCGATACCTGAGATGGGGAATCCGCTGGCGATGCCTTTAGCCAGAGTGACGACGTCGGGTGTGATCCCGAAGTGTTGGTGTCCGAAGTACTTGCCTGTGCGGCCGAAGCCGGTTTGGATTTCGTCTGCGATGAGGATGATTCCATGCTTGTCAGCTCGTTCGCGCAGCCCCTGCATGAAGGTGGTGTTGGCCGGTATGTAGCCGCCTTCGCCGAGGACTGGTTCGATGATGAACGCGGCGGTTTCGTTCGGTGCGCTAATCGTGGCGAAGAGGTAATCGAGTTCGCGGAGCGCAAATGCGGTTGCTTCTTCCTCTGACCATCCCCATCGGTAGGCGGTGGGGAAAGGCGCGACGTGGACGCCCGCCATGAGGGGGCTGAACCCTGCACTAAAGCGGGTTCCAGACGTTGTCATTGATGCTGCGGCGACTGTGCGGCCGTGGAATCCGCCGTGGAAGACGATGATGTTGGGGCGGCCTGTTGCTTGGCGCGCAAGGCGGAGTGCCGCTTCGACGGCTTCGCTGCCTGAGTTGGCGAAAAACACTGAATCTAGACCTGGCGGGAGAACGTCACCGAGTTTTTCGATGAGTTCGATCATGGGCTTGTGCATGACCGTGGTGTACTGGCCGTGGATGAGTGAGCCGACTTGTTTTTGTGCGGCTTCGACGACGCGTGGATGGCAGTGTCCGGTGCTGGTCACTCCGATCCCTGCGGTGAAGTCGAGGTACCGGCGGCCGTCGGTGCCGTAGAGGTAGCTTCCTTGCCCGTACTCCACGGTGACGGGTGTGGCCTGCTTGAGTAGTGGGGATAGCCGAGTCACAGTCAGGCTCCATCCTATTGTCGGATTGTTGACAATAGGCATACCATGACCGAGGAACAGCAGGCAATGCCTACAAGGAGATGCGATGGCCACCACAGCCCAAGAAGAGCGCGATGCAATCGCGTCAGTTCCCACAGGACTCTTCATCGGCGGCAAGTTTGTCACCACCGAACGCACCATGGCGGTGACTGATCCGTCGACGGGAGAAACCCTCTGCCACGTCGCGGACGCCAACCCTGATGAAGCCATGGCAGCACTCGATGCCGCCGCACAAGCGCAACCAAGTTTCGCCAAAATTCCCCCACGCGAACGCAGCGAAATGCTCCGGCGAGCGTACGAACTCCTCATGGCAGAACAAGACCGACTCGCCCTCATCATGACGCTAGAAATGGGCAAACCACTCGCTGAAGCCAAAGGCGAAGTCGCCTACGCCGCAGAGTTCTTCCGCTGGTTTGCCGAAGAAGCCGTCCGCATCGACGGTGGCTACATGACAGCCCCAGCCGGCGGATCGCGCTTCATCGTGCGCCGCGAACCCGTTGGCCCGTCCATTCTGATCACCCCGTGGAACTTCCCCATGGCAATGGGTACCCGAAAAATAGGACCAGCCATCGCCGCTGGCTGCACCTCTATCATCAAACCTGCTGAGGCCACCCCCCTATCGATGCTCGCCCTCGCTGACATTCTTCAACGAGCCGGAGTACCCGACGGCGTCGTCAATGTCGTCCTTACGTCGCAGCCGTCAAAGGTAATCCCGCCGCTCACCTACGACACCCGAAGCCGCAAGCTCTCGTTCACCGGGTCAACCCAGGTCGGCAAGATTCTTCTCGAACAATGCTCGAAGACGGTCATGCGAACCTCGATGGAACTTGGCGGCAACGCACCGTTCATTGTGTTTGACGACGCCAACATCGACGAAGCCGTCGCCGGGGCAATCGCCGCCAAGATGCGCAACATCGGCCAAGCGTGCACAGCCGCCAACCGCATATATGTGCAGCGTGGGGTCGCCGAAGAATTTTCCACCAAGCTCACCGAGAAAATGTCCGAGTACACAGTGGGCCGCGGAGTCGATGAGGGCCTTGTCGTCGGCCCTCTGATCGAACAATCAGCGATAGACAAAGTAACTAGTCTCGTCGCCGACGCGACAAAGCGAGGGGCCCGCATAGCGTTAGGCGGCACCGCGGTAGACCGACCAGGCTTCTTCTTCCCCGCCACCGTCATTACCGACGTGCCCGACGACGCAGAAATGGCTCACACCGAGATCTTCGGCCCGGTAGCCGCCATCAGCGTTTTCGATACTGAAGAGGAAGTAGTCGACCGCGCCAACGACACCCCATACGGGCTGGTCGCATATGTGTTCACCGAAGATCTACGCCGCGGACTACGAGTGTGTGAAGCAATCGAATCCGGCATGGTTGGACTCAACCAAGGGATCGTGTCCAACCCAGCCGCACCATTTGGTGGCGTCAAAGAATCAGGACTCGGTCGAGAAGGTGGGCTCACCGGAATTGATGAGTTCCTCGAAATAAAGTACATCGGTGTGAAGATGTAGAAATCTCGCTTGCCCGTGCTGGGTAGCACGCATCGTCTACGTCGCTATCCAGCACACCGGGACTAGTCGTCGTCTGACGCTTCGAGTTCGTAGCGGTCGTCCGAGAATCGGTCAGACCACCCAACCTGGCGTCGGTCATCATCACGCTGGCCGTCTTCATCGGCCTTCTTCGCAGCTTCAACCATCTCAAAACCGTCGGTGACCCAGTCGCCAATCTCACGCGCAACACCGGCGACGGCCCCCGTGATAATGACCGTGATACGTCCAACGTGCGTAGCCGCTGACTCCACAAGCTGCTGCACTACGTCCTTGTTGCGTTCGATTTTGCCGACCATGTGGGCCTCCTCACAAAGGCGCGACTAAGACGGTCTACGCGCTCCCCTGTCTACGATAACAGTGCGGAACGCCTCTGGCTTGACCCACGACGGCGGCAAACCGAGCTTCACAATCCGCACCCAGGCAGACAACAGCTGGCTGGACAGCCGACCCGTGTTGTACGGCAATCCGTACTTCTCGCAGAGCGCCTGCACTTCCACGGAGATTTCGGGCAACCTCCATGCCGGAATGTCAGGGAACAAGTGGTGTTCTACCTGATGCCCGGTATGTCCCGACAAAATGTGGAATAGCCGAGACCCAGTGAAGTTCGCTGAGCCCAAGATTTGACGCAAGTACCACTCGCCGCGAGTCTCACCTTCGATGTCTTTATCGCTGAAGGTTTGTGATCCGGCTGGAAAGTGCCCGCAAAACACGAGGTTGCCCACCCAGAGGTTTCGAATGATGTTCGCAGTGGCATTGCCCGCAAAGGTAAGCGGAAAAAGCGGCCCCGAAAGCGCTGGGAAAAAGACGTAGTCCTTGATCGCTTGAGGGGCTATTTTTGCCCACCAATGCTGAACGACCTTCTTCACCTTGGCCTTAGTGTCACCACCAACGACGCTGTGGTCGAGTTCGAGGACGTGCAACGCAGTGAGCCATTCGAACCAGACAACAATCAACGTGCCGAGCACTGGGTTGAGGAGGAAAAACGGATGCCACGGACGGTCTTCGTCCATGCGCATGACACCAAACCCGATATCCCGGTCCTGGTCCGCAACATTCGTGAAAGTGTGGTGGCGGTAGTTGTGGGAGTACCGCCACAGGTCCGATTGCACCGCCATGTCCCATTCGAAGACACGCGAATTGAAGCCTCGCTCGTGCATGAAGTCGTACTGGCCATGCATCACGTTGTGGCCAATTTCGAGGTTGTCGATAATTTTCGACATCGCTAGCGCGCCGACGGCTGCAAGCCATACCGGCGGAATGAAACTCAAGTAGAACAGTCCACGTCCGGCGACCTCCAAAGCACGTTGCGTTCGCAATACCGAGTAAATGTACTGGCGGTCACGATCGCCCAAATCGGCTAGGTGGCGAAACCTAATTTCGTCGAGCGCACGTCCAAACTCTTCGACTTGATCGAGCGTTAGGCGAATTGGCTCATTTTCGGACGTTTCCGAAATCGGAGGGTAGTCAGTTATCTTAGTGGCCTGCGCAGAAAAAAGAACTTTATCCGCGAATGGGATTTTTACGACAACATTATTAACGGAACTAACAACTGCCCCAGATCGCGCAAATGCACTTGCCGCATGTCGTTTCACCCCTTGAAACGGCAGTGCCACCATCTGTTCGCCTCCCCAAAATTCTACGCGGCTAACCACGCGATCAACTCTGATCAATGCGGTTGACATTATCCGAATACCCGAGAATTCAGCACCGCGCTATGAAGAAGGTCACCATTCTTCAGATCAGTTGCCGTCACCACATACCCGCACCCGTGCGGTAAATTAACACTAGCTGCGACTAAACGAACGATCCGACATGTTGACCCAGGCGTTACGAAATAGACGCTGACGCGCACTGTTGGTTGTTTAGCGCCGCGCTGGCGTTGGTTCATAATGGAACCAACACTGTTGCCGCCACTAGGAAAACGTGACTGATGCCACACAAAATGCTGGGATATGCGCTTGTCGGCCCGTTCATGGCCGCAGCGCTTGTGGCGACTGGCTGCAACTCTTCTGCCCCGGACTCTCCGGCAGAGCCAGATCCCCTGCCCCCACCAGGGTCTTTGCGGCTTCCTAACGCAACCCCGGAAGGCATCCCACCACGGTGCGGCCCCGGCGGTGGACGCACTCTCGAAGACGCACAACTCACCATCGCAGTTGACGATCCGGCCTTCGCTCCGTGGATCATCGACAATGACCCCACTACCGGCGAAGGGTTTGAGGGCGCAGTGGCACATGCTGTCGCTACGACCTTGGGCTACGACTCTGGGTCAACGACCTTCGTCCGCGTCCCCTTCTCTGACGCACTCGCCAGCGGGCCAAAGGACTTTGATTTCGCGATAAATCAGTTCAGCATCATCGGCCCTAGGCGCGATTTTGTTGACTTCTCATCGCCGTATTACGCGGTGGCACAAGCAGTTGTTGCGTTAGAAGGAACGGCCGCCGCCTCAGCGGAGAATCTCGAGGACCTAGAAGATTTACAGATAGGCGCATACGCCGATTCGACAAGCTTGTACTCCGCGACGCATTCGATCAAACCTACGCGTGCCCCTATTGGATTCGCGACCCATGGCGAGGCGCTCAACGCCCTCGCTCTCGGCGAAATTGATGCTGTTGTTGCCGACCTCCCCACGGCTGTCAGAATGGCTGAGGAACAACTTGGTGGCGGAATTGTTGTTGGTAAGTTTCCGGCCCCGAATGAAGTGACGGAGTTTTTCGGCCTTGTGCTCGAAAAGGACAGCGAGTTCACTGAATGCGCCAGTCTTGCGCTCGAACACCTACATAATGACGGAGTACTTGAAGAACTCGCTGACGAGTGGTTGGTCGGCAGTGACGTTATACCCGTACTGAGGTAAGCGCCACATAAAAGGCATAGCCATTTCCAACCGGCTAGCGTAGTGCCGTGAACGGCGCACAAACTGATCTACCAACTGTTCTTGTCGTCGATGACGAAGTACGGATCCGCAAGGCAATCCGGGTTGGCTTAACTAAAGCAGGAATGCACGTCATCGAATCAAGTGACGGTATTGAAGCCCTCGAACGTCTCACAGGTACAAGGCCCGATGTCATCGTGTCCGACTTGATGATGCCCCGCCTCGACGGCCTTGAACTGCTGAAAAGCATCCGCGCCGATCCCGACCTCGCTCCAATTCCGGTCCTCATGCTGACAGCTAAGGCCGAAATTTCAGATCGCGTCGAGGGCCTTCGACACGGAGCCGACGATTACATTGCCAAGCCATTTGCGATCGAAGAACTCGTTGCTCGCGTCAAGGGCAAGTTAGAGCGCCCCCCGGTGCCGGTCGCTGATCTCCCTGGCCGCACCCACAGAAGGATTCTCAGCAACCCCCAGTTTCGCGATGAACTCGATCGCGAACTTTTCCGTGTCAGCGCATCTCGACGTACCGGCATCGTCGCTGAACTCGATATCCATGAGTCTGCAGCCATAGTCGAGCGGCTAGGCCCTGCTTACGCTGCACAACTATGGACCGCGTTGAGTGATCGATTTACGGAAATCGCTGAGCCCCTCGACCTGGTCGGCAGGTCGCGCTTCGGCGGAATGAACATACTTCTACCTGAAACGTCACCAGAAGCCGGGCGCAAGCGTCTACAAAACCTCAGCCGCGCCGTCAATAGCTCGCCGTTCGAAATCGGCGGCGAAACAATCCACGTCACCCCCGTTATTGGCTACACCCCCCTCGCGGACACGTCAGCCGAACTTGTTGAACGCGCACATATAGCTCGCGAACAGTCCCGACTGCTGCTCGACCTCGAACCCCTCGAGTGGGACGCACGAATGCACGCCCCGGCCCCCACCAAAGAAAAGGGCATGTCGTGGCTACGCCCACTTGTCACGCCGTTCGAACTCGTTGCGGTGTTCCTTATCGCGTTCGTCCTGCCCCTGATCGCCTACGTGGCCTTTGATAGATACGTCATCAACATTGTTCCGGCCATGTACATCCTGGTCGTTGTCGCACTGCTCGGCACCGCAATCTTCATCTGGATCGAAGGACTCCTCGCAATGCGAGAGGAGGATCCGCCGCCGTGGGATGGCCCATATCCGCCTGCCGCCGCAATCATTGCTGCGTTTTTGCCCAATGAGGCCGCGACGATTGTGGACACCGTTCACGCATTTTTGCGAGTTGACTATCCAGGCGATCTTGAAGTTGTCCTCGCGTACAACACCCCGGCGGAGTTGCCTGTGGAGGCGGCACTCCGCGAGCTAGCGCGCGAAAACCCCCGGCTCACCCTGCTCAACGTGCCCGACAGCACATCTAAAGCGCAGAATGTTAATTTCGCGGTAAGCCGTACCCGCTCCGACATGGTGGGCATCTTCGATGCGGATCACCACCCCGATCCGATCAGCTTCACGCGAGCATGGCAGTGGATCGCAGCAGGTAACGACATTGTTCAAGGGCATTGTTTAGTACGCAACGGCGATGCCTCATGGGTTGCCCGCACGGTTGCCGTCGAGTTTGAAACGATCTACGCAGTGGCCCACCCTGGGCGGGCTCGGATGCACGATTTCGGCATCTTCGGTGGTTCCAATGGCTACTGGCGCGGAGAGGTACTACGCAATACGCGGATGCACGGCTTCATGCTCACAGAGGACATCGATTCGTCGATCCGGTCAGTTACCGCTGGGCGAAAGATCGTCAATGATCCACTGATCATTTCGCGTGAACTTGCACCCGTAACCCTCAAAAGCTTGTGGAATCAGCGCCTGCGCTGGGCACAGGGATGGTTTGAGGTGACACTCGAACACGCAATCTCAGCGATCCGGTCTCGGAACACCTCAGTACGCCAGAAGCTCGGTATTTTCCATTTGTTGGTGTGGCGCGAAATCTATCCCTGGTTAGCACTCCAGGTGTTCCCCATTCTGGCGTTCATGATGTGGAAGGCGGGCGGTGCCGGCGAACTTGATTACTTAATCCCCATTTTCATTCTGACAACGATCTTTACGGTCGCAACTGGTCCAGCGGTAACGATCATTACGTACCTACTTTCGCACCCGGATATTCGCCAAAACAAGCGGTGGTTTCTTTGGTACGCACTCGTTTCGATCGCCTACGTTAATTTCCGAAATGCAATCGCGATGGTCTCCCAGCTACGCCACATACGCGGCGATGTCCAATGGCGAGTGACACCACGGGATGCGGCTTAACAGGGGGTGGCAACGATGGAACAACTAAATTCAGTTGATGAAGCACAACGGCTCGCTGAGGTCGCACGACTTGGTCTTGGCACGAGCGAGAAGGACTCGCGTTTTGACCCCGTCACGCGTCTAGCAAGTCGGATCTTTGACTATGACTTCGCAGCAATAGGCATCATCACCGCGAATGGCGTTCGCGTCGCATCAGCACAAGGGGCTGACCTCGACTACGTCGATCATGACTCGTCAATCACATCGTTGATAGTTCGTGCCAACACGATTGTTACCAGCACCGATGCGCGCAATGACCCCCGGTTCGCCGACATGGAGCACGTGCTTCATCATGATGTGCGCGCGCTCATCGGTGCGCCGATCCGCTCGCGTCGAGGCATCACTATTGGAGCATTGGTGGTCGCAGACACCGCCCCGCACGTCGCTTCCACACGCGACTCCTTGCTTCTCAGCGACCTCATCGACATTTTGGACAATTCGATATCCGCGATCGATGCAGAAGTGACCCACCATGTTCTAGTTGAAACTCGAACACTTGAGACGACGATTCTTGACTCCATCAGCGATGCACTGTTAGTGGTCAATTCGAGTGGCGCAGTAATTCAATCTAATGGGGCAGCCGACAAACTTATCGGAACACACTTATATGGAAAGCCCATCTCGGACATCTTAACGGAAGACCTCAGAAATTCACTTGCACGACAAATAGTCCAAAAACGCACAATCTCGGAGTTTTCCTATCGCGGAAGTGGAAAGGTCATCCAAGATAGCGGGAAAAAGATTCCAGTCGAATTGTCCGCCACTGGGTACCCCCACGGATCATCCCACCAGATGGTGCTAACACTGCGAGACATCACCGACCGAATGAGAGCTGAACAGGCCGCCGAAGCTGCACTGCTCGCCCACCGATCAGCACACGCGGATCTCCTACGAACAAACGCGCAACAAACTGGACTGGTCTCCGTCATTAGCCACGAATTTCGCACTGCACTCACGGGCATGCTCGCATTCAGCGAGCTCATTCGAGACAACGACTTGACCGTGGAGGAAGTGAAAGACTTCGCCAACGATATCCACACCGACGCGCAACGCCTCAGCCGGATGTGCAACGAAATCCTCAACGCAAGCACCCTCGAGGCGACCAAGGCACCGCTTGCCGCTGCAGAAATCGACCTGGCGAACCTCGTCCGAATGATCGTTTCTCGTCGACAGCGCGCGCACACCAACTACACGTTCCACATTGCCGGACCCACCCACATCACCATCACCGCAGACGCCGACAAACTAACTCAGGCGCTCGACAACCTTCTCGACAACGCGATTAAGTACTCCCCGCCCCGGAGTGCGATCACATTAACCCTTGAGTCTTCAGACATCGACGCCACCATTGCGGTGACTGACCAAGGGTTCGGATTAGACGACTCAGATCAAAAGCTAGTGTTCGAACGCTATTGGAGATCTGAAAAAAACACCGACCGCGGTATTAATGGCACCGGCCTAGGACTCGCCATCGTGCGCACCATCGTCGAACTTCACCACGGCACCATCAGCGTACGAAGCGCCCCACGAAAAGGCACCACATTTACGATTCGCCTTCCGCGATGCAACGACAAGGCGCTCGCACCTCCACAGGCTGCGGCCCGATGAGCGCGGCCACCCGATTTGCCGAACTCGAAAGCTACCGTGGCATCGCAGCCCTGAGTGTTGTCATCTTTCACGCTTACCAAACATCCCGCATCACCAACGCCTACGTTTACGAAGATCAATTCTTCCTCGATGCAACCCTGCGGGCGCTCAACCACGGCGTCGCATTCTTCTTCGTGCTGTCGGGATTCCTCATCTTCCTACCGTTCGCCAAAGCAGCCCTGGACCAAACCACCACGCCGTCACCGCGTGGGTTCCTGATCCGCCGCGCCATCCGGATTATCCCGCTGTACTACATCGCCATCATCGTGGTGTGGACGACGCGATACTGGCCCAGCACTGAAGCGTGGCGTGACCTGCTGCAACACCTCACCTTCACCCATGTCTTCGACAATCAGCGCATCTTTTACACGATCGGGCCCGCGTGGTCACTGGCCATCGAAGTGATGTTCTACGTATTTGTGCTCGTCGCCGGAAGCGCGGTGTGCGCCTGGTGCGCCCGCGTCGCCACGCCTTCTGCACGGAGCACGATTGTCGTCGGGGTAATTCTGAGCCTCATTGCAGCCAGTGTGCTGTTTAAAACCTGGGCATACTTCGTAGCGGGCATCCCGACCAGCAATTATGTTGTCTACTTCAGTTTCCCTGCGAAACTCGACCAGTTTGCGCTCGGCATGCTTCTCGCCGTCCTTTACCTTCACAACCGAATTCACCCTATGTTCGGCACCAAAACCGCTGTTGTTGTGGGATCTTCCGGCGTCGCCGCAATCATCGCGACATACCTGTATGCAGCTACAACACCTGAAGCGCAAGTATTCGAATCGAGCGTCATCGCGATTGGGTTCGTGCTGTTAATGTCCGCGACAGTGCTCGGGCCACGCGGATCACGACTCGAACGAACCCTCGCCACACCGACCCTGATGTGGCTAGGGCTCATCTCCTACAGCGTCTACATTTGGCACGAACCCCTGATGCTCGCGATGAGTGACTGGCGTTGGATCAACTTCCAGTCCAGTGCAACATGGCCGCTAGCAACAGCGCTCCTCTTGGTACTCACAATGCTTGTCGGCGGGGTGAGCTACTGGGTGATCGAGCGCTCAGCCCTCAACATCGCAGGACTATTCACCCGCGAGGGGCGACTGAAGGACCCATACCGGGCTGAGCGGTATGGGCTGACACCCACATCACCACACAATCGTCGCGACTGAGTTTCCCTCAATGTCCGCCTGCATTGTCACCGCACCGTCGGTGACGGAATAGCGCTGCGACCGACCTGATGGGTTCATCAACAAAACCACGCGACTGCCATCTGGATTTTCGAAGGCGACATTGCGCAACGAGTTCGAACCAGTTCCGCTGTTAGACCCGAGACGGACCGCCCCTGGCTTCACAAACTTGCTCGCATGCCCCAAGACATAATATTCAGCGTTGAGTGAGTAAGTACCATCCGCAACCTCAACAACCCCGCGGCAACGGTCGTCGCAATACCCTTGGTGTGGCCCGCCCTCAGCATCCAGAGCGAGGTTCCACAAGGTGGTGCCCTCACTGCCGTTGCGTGAACTTTCGACGATCAGATTCTGAAACTGCCACAGCAGCGTGTGCAAAAATGTGTCCGACGACCGCACTCCGGTGCATTCCGTCACCATCACGCGTTTTCCAGCTGCAATGACCTGGGTCTGAGCCGATGGGTCGCCGTGATAGCAGTGGAAGGCGGCGCCCACTACCCTTTCGACGTCGGCAGTTTTGTTGAGCACATCGGCGGCGTACCACGCGTCTGACCAGTTGTGATCAAACACCAAAATTTCCGTATCGAGATTGGCGTCGCTGAACGCAGAATCCAGTTCGCGAACGAATTCAGCCTGCTGTTCGGTACCCATCTGCATCGACGGGTACTTTGGATTCGCGAAAAGCGGTTCGTTACCTGGAGTTACCATCTGAACGGCTACACCGCGTTCCCGATATTGCTCCACAAACCGAACAAAGTACTGAGCATATTCGGACATCGACTCAGGGTTTAGGGCACCGCCTCGGAGGTCGCCGCTGCTCTTCATCCAGGCCGGAGCGCTCCACGGTGTTCCCATCACACGGAGCCCAGGATTTTCACTTAATGCTTCACGAATGAGCGGCAAAATACCGAGTTGCTCATCGATATCAACTGAAAATCCGTGATCATCCGCATCGGGGTCCAACTCGTCCTGATACGTGTACAAGTCACCAGGAGCGTTGAAATCTGACGCGCCCATTGGCTGACGCAGGTAGTTCAAACCAATCCCAGTGTTGGGGTTGAACAGTTCTGACATCAACTCTGCTCGTGCCTCCGCAGACAGGGACGCGATATTGAATGCAGACGCACCTGTTATCGAAGCACCGAAACCTGTGATCACCTGATGTCGGCTCGTGGGATTCACCGTAATCACATTCGGACCCGACGCCTTGCGCGACGTGAGCGGCACCGATGCGACCTGCTGCAACGTCACCGAACGATCGCCTGTCGTGAGCCACACCTGCGCCTCAGCGCCCTGCGCGCGTACAGGAGCAGACTGACCAGAAACAGTTAGGGCCGCAACCGTCGTCAATGACAACGCCACAACCACACCCGCCCTGATAGCTGACCGAACCAGCATGGCACTCCTCCACATCTCACGAACCACTGTAGGTCGAATTGACCATCTCAGCGCTCCCAGTCAGCCCGCCGTACTATTTGCGTGTTACGCGAAGTTGTTACCAGGCCTTGCCAAAATTGACGACGTAACGCATAAAAATCTGCCAGGTACGGTGGAGTGATGGACGAGCGACTGAACAAGATTCTTGACACGGTGATCCACCGCAGTCCAGGCGAGCCAGAGTTTCATCAAGCAGTCAGAAGTCTGTTTAGTTCACTAACGGTGGTTCTCTCGCGCCACCCCGAATACGCCGAAAACGCCCTCATCGAGCGCATGTGCGAACCCGAACGGCAAATCATCTTCCGCGTTCCCTGGATCGACGGCTTAGGAAAAGTGCACGTCAATCGCGGCTATCGCGTCCAATACAGCAGTGTGCTTGGCCCCTACAAGGGCGGCCTGCGATTCCACCCCTCCGTCAACCTCGGAATCGTGAAATTCCTCGGGTTTGAACAGGTCTACAAAAATGCACTCACAGGTATGCCCATCGGCGGCGGCAAGGGTGGCTCAGACTTCGATCCGAAAGGAAAAACCGATTTCGAAGTCATGAGCTTCTGCCAGTCGTACATGACCGAATTGCAACGCCACATCGGCGAACACACAGACGTCCCTGCCGGCGATATTGGTGTCGGCCGACGAGAAATCGGCTACATGTTTGGCCAATACAAGCGCCTGCGCAATGCGCACGAATCCGGTGTCCTCACCGGCAAGGGCACCTCGTGGGGTGGCTCACTCGTCCGCACCGAGGCAACGGGATACGGCTTGGCCTACTTTGTGTCCAACATGCTCGCCGCAGAAGACGACTCGCTTGACGGTCAGAAGGTTGTCGTCTCCGGGGCTGGCAATGTTGCCATCTACGCGATCGAGAAGGTGCAAGAACGCGGAGCCCGCGTCGTCGCATGCTCCGACTCAAGCGGCTACGTGGTCGACGAAAAAGGCATCGACGTCGAACTACTGAAGGACATCAAGAACCGTAGACGCGAACGCATCCGCGTCTACGCTGACGAACGCGACAGTGCCACCTTCGTCGATAACGGCTCAATTTGGGATGTGCCCTGCAACATCGCACTCCCCTGCGCCACACAGAACGAACTCGACGACGCCGCAGCGCACACGCTCATCAAGAATGGCGTGCGGATCGTCGCGGAAGGCGCAAACATGCCTGTGACCGCCAAGGGTGTTGCAGTTTTCCGTGAGGCAAATGTTCGGTACGGCCCAGGTAAAGCCGCAAATGCAGGAGGTGTTGCAACCTCGGCGCTCGAAATGCAACAAAACGCGTCGCGCGACTCGTGGCACTTCGACTACACGGACCGACGCCTCGAGTCCATCATGACCGACATCTTCGGACGCTGCCGCGACACCGCCGAAGAGTACGGCCACCCGCACAACTACCTACTCGGCGCCAACATCGCCGGTTTCACCAAAGTCGCCGACTCCATGTGCGCACTTGGCGTGGTGTAGCAGCCGTCCCATACAAGAAAGCCCGGATGGGGTAATCCCCATCCGGGCTAATTCTTATGCTGCTGCAGTAGTTCAGGCAGCTGTGGTGGCTTCAACTTCCGTCTTGCGCTCAATCAGCACACCGGCTGGCTCATCGTGGCGAACAAGTGAGTCTGGAAGAGCGAGCTTGAAGATCTTCACCCACACTGAGCTGATCTGGCCGAGGAAGCTGCCCTTGTTGTAAGGAAGGCCGTACTTCTTGGCCAACGCCTCAACCTCAACTGACATCTCTGGGTAACGGAACGCTGGGATGTCCGGGAAGATGTGGTGCTCAATTTGGTGCGACAAGTTGCCCGACAAGATGTGGAACAAGTTGCCACCCTCGATGTTCGCTGACCCGAGCATCTGGCGCAGGTACCATTCGGCGCGAGTCTCGTTGGCAGTCTCTTCCTGTGTGAACACCTGAACACCGTTGGGGAAGTGTCCACAGAAAATGATGCTGTAGGTCCACACGTTGCGGATGAGGTTCGCTGCAGCGTTGCCCACGAGAGTCGTTGGGAACAACGGACCGGTCAGCGCCGGGAAGATCACGTAGTCCTTCAGCACCTGTGGCGTTGCCTTGCGAACCCAGCCTTTAGCCAGCTTCGCAACTTCGCGCATGTCACGCTTGCCCTGCACAACCTCCTCGGCGTGCATGTCGTGGAGCATCACGCCCCACTCGAAGAACGTCATCAGCAGGAATGCGTAGACCGGGTTGCCGAGGAAGTAGGGGTGCCACTTCTGGTCCTTGTCCATACGCAGGATCCCGTAACCAATGTCGCGGTCCATGTCGAGGATGTTGGTAAAGGTGTGGTGCATGTAGTTGTGCGAGTGGCGCCACTGATCAGCTGGGCACACATTGTCCCAATCGAAGACGCGTGAGTTGAGACCCTTTTCGCGCATCCAGTCGTACTGGCCATGCATCACGTTGTGGCCGATTTCCATGTTGTCCAGAATCTTCGCCAGTCCAAGCGACAGAACTGCGATCGGCCACGCAGGCAATACATACATCAGGCCGCGACCTGCTACCTCAAGGGCGCGCTGGGCCTTGATGACGTTGTAGATGTATTCGCGATCCCGATCGCCGAGGTCGGCAACTACTCGGGCACGAAGCTCATCGAGCGCCTTGCCGAATTCTTCGACCTGCTCGGACGTAATGCGCACAGGCTCCTTAGCGGCTTGCGGAGCGTCTTCGCGGAAGACGCGGCCAGCGATAGGGGCCTTCGAAAGTCCGGACTTAGCCGCCGAAGCTGCCTTACGGCGAAGTTCGCGACCGGGAAGTGTCGGAGCCGATACGGGGAAGTTGATAACAGCCATGGTGTTTCTCCTTCAGTGTTTCCTGCCCGTTTTTGGCATGGAGATACCGTCACAGGCGTTGAACTTGGATTTTGGCGAGAGGGAGTCGCAGTGCGACTCAGGAGCAGTAACTAGATGTCGATCTCAACGTCACCCACCGCGCGGGACACGCACAGTTGGATGGGCTCGTCGGAAGTGTCATTGATTTCACCGGTAAGCAGGCTCTTGGTGCAACCGGACTTCTTCACTGCGGTGCAGGTGAAGCAAATACCCATCCGGCAGCCGAATTCTGGACTGAGACCAGCCGCTTCGGCTTCTTCCAGCAAACTCGAGCCTGCGTTCTCTTTCTCCACGCTGCTGCTTGAGAAGTTGATCGTGCCTGTTGCTTCCTCGATGTCATCGATGACAGTGGAAGCTACCTGGAACTCCTCTGTATGGAGGCGGTCGCCGAGGTCGCGTTCGTCGTAATACTTGCGGATCGCGTTCATCATCGGAGGCGGTCCGCAGAGGAAAGTTTGTGCTTCGGCAAGCCACGGCGCTGCGATGTCGACATGCTCAGTTCCGAAGAACCCTTGCAGGTCGCCGCCGCCGCCAGGCAGTGTCGATGCGATAAGTAGAGTGACGTTCTTGTTCTCGCGGGCAATCTCGCGAAGCGCGTCTGCGTGCGGTACATCGTTGACCGTGTCGCAGTAGTGCAAGAAAGTGATGTCACCCTCGTGCCCCTCGTCGACCAAGGTGCGAAGCATCGACAGCACTGGAGTGATGCCACTACCACCGGAGAGGAGGACGACCTTGTCAGGGCGCTGCTCGGGAAGCTTAAACACGCCGGCTGCCTGCGATAGCTCAACCACAAGTCCCGGTTCTGCGTTTTCGCGAAGGTAGCGGGAAACGAAACCATCGGCGTGGGCCTTGATAGTTAATTCGATTCGTCCGTCACGCCTGTGCACTGAGTTCGCCGGTGAGAAGCACCGAGTGTGCCGCACACCGTCAACAACAACACCGATCTGAACGAACTGTCCGGCTTCAAAGCCCTTCCACTGACGTGTGGGGCGAAGCTCGAGGGTGACAGTGTCCTTAGTCTGACGGTCGACCCTGGTGATCTTGGCGCGCAGGTCACGCACCGTCACCATTGGGTTAACCAGTTCAAGGTAACGATCCACAGCGTGTGGCGTTGCCATGGCCTCGAAGAGGTCGACCACCGAGAAGCGACGCTTCAGGATGCTCTTGGCTGTTTTGCCGAAACGCGGCGGGTTGGGTCGGGTGGGAAGGGACCGCGGCGTAATCGATGTGGTCATTTTAATCTCCTCATCGTAGCTGAACCTGAGGCCCGATTCCGGGACGAACCGTTGCCCTAACTTTCAGTGAACGTGTGTACACCCAATACTTTGCGCCAGGAAAGACCCCCATGTCAACAGCCACCAACGTGATCCCCGCGACAGTGTCATGGCGTACACCGGACCAATTCCAACTAAACTGATCCCCGTGACAGGGCCCGGAACCAGATCAGAACGCAAAGAACGGACCCGCCAGGCACTCCTCGACGGGACGTTGGAACTACTCGATGACCGCAGCTTCTCGAGCGTGTCGCTGCGGGAAGTAACACGCGCAGTCGGCATCGTACCCACTGCGTTCTACAGGCATTTCGACTCGATGGAACACCTCGGTGTCAACCTCGTCGAAATGAGCGCCAAGGCCCTCCGCCAAATCCTTCGCGACGCACGCCGCAACATAGACGCACTCGATGTACACAACTCACTGACCATCATCGCGCGCCAAGTACGCGACCACGAACGCGAATTCCGCTTCATCTCGCAAGAGAGATACGGCGGCGCCGTCGAAATCAGACGCGCAATCGCCATCGAACTACGCCTCTTCGGCAGAGAACTCGCCGCCGACCTCGGCCGATCCCCCGCAATGCGGGACTGGGAATACGACGACATCGAATGGGTCTCAGACCTCATCGTCCAAACAATCCTCGCCATCATCGACGACCTCTTACGGGCCGACCACCGCAACCCAGCAGAAGAACGCGACATCATCCAGCGCGGCGAAAATCAACTTAAGTTGATCGCCGTCGGAATTTCGCACTGGTCAAAGCGTTAGAGCGGGCAGCGCTAAGGGCGGGCAGCGCTAAGGGCGGGCAGCACTAAGGGCGGGCAGCGCGAGGAAAACCCGCACCACCCGCCCCAGAAAACGCTTAAGCAGCGTTAGCGGAAAATCCGCCACAAAACGAACAGCACAAACAACACACCAACGCCAGCAACGGCCATGCGAACTTCCGGCTCTTCCGACTTCGCAATAACACGCGCCTTCACGTTGTCAACGGCACGCCGGGGATCCGCACGCACCACCAACTCGTCAAGCGTGCTCGCAAGCTGCTCCCGAGCCCGCTCAATGTCGCGCTCAATGCTTTCGGGGTTTCTGGACACATGTCCTCCATCAGCTGAGAAGTCTTTCGGCGCCTAATGTTAGAACACACTAGGACACCAAGTCGTGTATTTTCGCCTAACCTTGCCTAGTGTGACTGACAATAACCGACTCTCCCCCGGCGACACCGCACCAAACTTCACTCTTCCTGACGCAGACGGCAACCACGTCTCACTCAGTGACTACCGCGGACGCAAAGTAATCGTCTACTTCTACCCAGCCGCAAGCACTCCCGGTTGCACCAAACAAGCATGCGATTTCCGTGACAACCTCGCGGAACTCAACGAAGCCGGACTCGACATCGTCGGCATCTCACCGGATAAACCCGAAAAGCTCGCGAAATTCCGCGACAAAGAGGAACTCAACTTCCCACTACTTTCCGACCCGTCGAAAGAAACCCTGACAGCGTGGGGCGCGTTCGGTGAGAAGAAAATGTACGGCAAAGTTGTCCAAGGGGTAATCCGCTCGACGTTCCTCATCAACGAAAACGGCGCCGTCGAACAAGCCCAGTACAACGTCCGCGCCACCGGGCACGTAGCAAAACTGCGACGCGACCTCGACGTCTAAGAAGTTGTCCACACGGGTGTTGTTATCCACAGCATTTCTGCCGCGGAGCGCACCCGCCGGTCTGGCGGGGTGTCATTGTTCATGCGGCACCCCACCAACTCCCCACCAATCGTCAGCTCGCATTGCGCGCAGGACTGACCGACCGCAGCATCCGTTTGGCGCTCACCTCCCAGGGTTTGCACCGCACACACCACGGCTTCTACCTACCGACATCGCACACAGCCGCACAGACACACCTGACGGTCGCTCGGCAACTCATCGCCGCCAGCACCCGCGGCACCGTCGGGAGTCATGTCACAGCAGCACTACTCCACGGGCTGCCCACTTGGGGTTTGCCTCTCGACGCTATCCATGTCACCCGCGATTCAACCGCTAGCGGAAAATCGAGCAACCGGCGCACACTCCACCGAGCACCACTGCCCGCGGACCACATCACACAACGCGAAGGCATCGCCGTCAACACAGTTGAGCGGCTCCTTGTTGACATCGCACGCACCGCTGATGCCGAATCCGTATTCGTCACCGGTGACTACGCACTACGGCACCAACGCACCACCCTGGCAGCGATTGCGGCAGTGGTGGAGGACATGCGTGGTTGGCGCGGAATAGGCAAGGCCCGAACCGTCCTCGACCAGTTGGACGCACGTAGCGAAAGTGTCGGCGAATCCCGTAGCCGCGCTGTGTTGCTCGCGATGGACCTGCCTGCGCTTTCGATCCAGCACGAGATCCGCGATTCGCTTTCACGCCGATTGCTCGCGAGAGTGGATTTCGCGCTGGAGTCGCTGCGCATCGCTGGGGAGTTTGACGGCAAGGTCAAGTACGGTCGCGCCCTCAATGGCGACGCAAACCTCGAAGACGTGTTGTGGCGAGAGAAGCAGCGCGAAGACCGAATCCGCGGCGAAGGATGGCTCACAGTGCGCTGGACGTGGGCCGACCTGGCGGATCCGGCCGTGATCTATGAACGGTTTCAGCGGGCCATTGCACTCGCGCGGCGCTTCGGCGGGTGACGTTGGCGCCGGGCCCCTCCCGATGACGGTAGCGCCGGGCCGGGCCCCTCCCGGTGACGCTCCCACTTTGTGCAAACGCTCCCACTTTTGCACTGAAAAAGTGGGAGCGTCCGTCAAAAGTGGGAGCATGGGCAAAGTCGGCCACCCGAATCGAGCCGCACCAAAGTGAACGACCACACTAGGTTCCGAGAAATATCTGCGACATACCGATATCCTTCGGGGCGTGGAATCATCGCTGAGCAGATCGTCACGCACTGCGCGACCTGCGGCGTCGATTCCGGAACCGGCGGGCGCGCCAGAGGAACTACTGCCCCGCCGCCGACCAGCGCAGGAACGCAGCCGCCGCAAGTTCGAAGCGATTCTTTCGGCTTCGCGCAACCTGCTCGTGGACGAAGGTTTCGAGTCGTTTACGTGCGAGGAAGTCGCCCAACGTGCGGGTGTACCGATCGGTACGTTGTATCAGTTCTTCGCCAATAAGTACGTCATTGTGTGCGAACTCGACCGCCAAGACCTCGTTGCGGTACAGCGTGAACTTGCGGCATTCGCGACCGAAGTTCCCGCCCTGGAGTGGCCAGAGTTGCTGAACAGGTTTCTCGACCACTTGGCGAACTTGTGGCTCCGCGATCCATCGAGGCGCGCCGTGTGGCTGGCCGTGCAATCAACGCCTGCGACGCGGACCACCGCTGTGATCTACGAGCGCACGCTGGCACAGCAAGTATCGAGTGTGATCGAACCACTGTTCCCAACGGCAGGGCCGGAGTACAACCAGAAGATCGCCGAGGTGTGCGTGCACATGGTGTATTCGATGTTGAACTTCGCGGTCCGTGATGGGCAATCTCATCCCGAAGCGGTCGTTGAACTCAAGCGGATGCTGGGGGCATACCTCAAATCGACGGAACGGGAAATGCGGCACCGGCTGCGCAGCACATAAGTGCCGCACAGCCGGTGATGGTCATTCTTCGACAATCACGAAGGCTCCTGCCATGTCGCCTTCGTGGGTCAGTGACACATGGATTGTGGCGTCGCTGAGGTACTCGCGAATGGCTCCGTGTACCTGCAGGCTTGGCCGCCCCCAGTTGTCGGTGATCAACTCGATGTCCTGGTAGTCCACGCTGGACATCAATTGCGGACGCCCAAATCGCGACACTGACCAGGCTTTGATGAGTGCTTCCTTGGCTGCCCAGCGGGTTGCGTACTGCCTGTCGGGGCCATCCACTGCATGAGCGCATGCTCGCCGTTCGCTGGGTGTGAAGTGTCGATGCATGAGGGTGCCTGGTCGAGCGAGCTGCGCAGCGAACTGGCTGATACTGACGAGGTCGAACCCTATTCCACGCACAGCCATCGCGATCACTACTCTGCCTCTGCTGCTGTGTAGTTGCCGTCGACACCGAGGCGTGCGTCGATGTCCAGCAACATTGCCGCCTCTGATTCGCGGGTGTTCCCGGTGAGTCGCCGGTTCTCGGGGCGTTCGTACATGCTGTTCCCGCCGAACATGGCGGAGGTGAGCCGTCGACGCCCCGCCAAGGTGCGAGCGGCAGCGTTGCGCAGATACGTTTCCGCTCGTTGCGCACCTAGTGATTGGAGGAACGCTTCGGGGTGGACGAGGGCAATGAGGGCGGAGACATGCCCGAACCCGAGGCTTGTCACAAGTCCAGCTTTGAGTGGCAGTCCGGTGTCGAACCGTAGGGTGTCGCGTACCCAAACTAGGTGCGGGTGTTCACTGAGTACGTCGTCTACACAGTCGAGGCTGCGGTTTGGCGGTATGACGCCGTGGTTCAGCACTTGTGTCAGGCCGATGAGTTGGAACGCAGCTGCTCCGCCTTTTGCGTGGCCTGTGAGGTTCTTCTGGGAGATCACAAAGAGCGGCGCTCCCTCGCTTCGGCCGATGGCTGCGGCGATGCGTTCGTGCAGTTCGGACTCGTTGGGGTCGTTGGCGTTTGTTGAGGTGTCGTGTTTTGAGACGACGGCGATGTCGTCGGGGGTGACGCCTAGTTTCGCGAGGTCGCGCACCAGTTCGGATTGGCGTCCGCCTCGTGCGGCGCTGAGTGCTCCAATTCCGGGCGCGGGGATGGAGGTGTGGGCGCCGTCGGCGAAGGTGCCGCACCAGCCCACCACGCCGAGGACGGGCAGTCCGTGTTCGGCGGCGATGTCTCCACGTGTGAGAAGGACGGTGCCGCCTCCGTGTGCTTCGACGAATCCGCCTCGTCGGCGGTCGTTTGCGCGCGAGAACCGTGCAGGGTCGATGCCTTTGTTGAGCATGTCTTGCGTGTTTGCGGTGGCGTTCATGTCACCGAACCCGACGATGCCTTCTACTCCGAGGTCGTCGAATCCACCGGCGACGACGAACTGGGCGCGGCCGAGTTTGATCTTGTCGACGCCCTCTGCCACCGATACTGCCGCGGTGGCGCACGCTGCTACGGGGTGCAGCATGTTTCCGTAGTTGCCGACGTATGACTGCACGACGTGGGCGGCGATGACGTTGGGCAGGGCTTCCTGCAGGACATCGTTGGCGCGGTTTTCGCCGAGTAGTGCATCAATGTAGAGGGATCGCATTGATTGCATTCCGCCGATTCCGACGCCTTGGGTGTTGGCGAGATCTGCGGGGTGGATCCACCGAAGAAGTTCAGCGGGGGTAAACCCGGAGCTGAGGAACGCGTCGACGGTGGTGATGAGGTTCCACACTGCTACCCGGTCGATGGCGCTGACCATGTCGGCTGGGATGCCCCAACTGGTGGGGTCGAAGCCGGTGGGTATTTGCGCGCCGACTGTGCGGGTGAGTTCCACTCGTCGTGGGACACGTATTTCCGTTCCGGCTTGTCGTGTGACCTGCCATTCGCCGGATGGGAGTGACCGGATGGTGGTGGAGTCGGGTGTTGCCGCAAGGAATGCGCGTGCTTCGGTCTCGTTTGCGACGGTGAAGGTGAGGTCTTTGTCTAGGTAGACGGAGCTGAGTAGTGGGGCGGTGCCGTCGTTGAGTTCCCCGTCGTTGTCGAAGGTGCGGATGCCGCATCGTGCGACGACGGTGTCGTGGTAGCGGTCGGCGATGTCTTCTTCTGCTACCCAGTCGCCTGTGGCGGTGTCGTACCATCCGGCTTGTGGTTCGTCGTGCCAGGTGATGAGACCGGTGCTCCAGGCGAGTTCGAGGACTCCGGCCGCGGAGAGTTGGTTGGAGACTTCCATGTCGAATCGGGTGCGCGCTGAACCGTAGGGCCCAAGTTCCCCTGTGCCGACAATGACGATCATGTCTTCAGGTTTAGCGGCGACGGTGCCCCAGTTGAGGCGTTGTGCGTCGTCGACGGCCGGTGGTGCGGGTAGCGCGCTGATGACGTCGAGAGGTTCTGATGGTTTTTCTGCGATGTCTTTCTCGAGGGATCGGGCTAGTTCCGCGAGGTCGAGTGCAGCGGTGTCGAGGCCTCCGGTGAGGTTGAGTTCGATGGGTTCCACTTCAGCCCAGGTTCGTGCATCGTCGAGGCATCCTGCGAGGAGTTGCTGCGCCATTTCGTCCGGTGACCAGGTGCGAACTCCCGCTGCTTCGACGGCATCGACGAGTGGGGCGTTGTGGGCCATCAGTCCCGTTCCGCGAACCCACCCGATGAGAGCGTGAACGAGGGACACTCGTTGTGGCCAGTGGGTTTCGGACTTCCATTTCGCGATGATGGCGTCGAATGCTGCTTTGGATTCGCCGTATGCGCCGTCGCCACCGAAGACTCCGCGGTTGGGTGAGCCTGGTAGGACAACGTGCAGTTTGGTATCGATGTCGCGGTCTTTCCCCAATGCTGACAGTCCTCCAATCAGCCGTTCGACGGACCAGAGGAGGATGCGCATTTGCTGCTCTGCGCGGGCACCGGCGTCGGATAGTTGCCCGGCCACGGGTGGCGCTGCGAACGGGATGAGCAGGGTGGGTGTGAGTGCAGGTTTGCTGATGTCGCTGACGGGACCGACGGTCGTGCGTTGCTCGGCTCCGACCCACTCGATCAGTGCGTCAATGTCGGTGAATGACGCCATGTTGGCGGGCAAGACCCAAAGTGCGCTGCCTACGCGAGCGTGGTTTCGGTAGAGAGTCCGGTAGAAGTCGAGGCGTTGACTGTTGAGTGTGGACGTAGTGGCGATGACGGTGGCACCACCAGCGAGAAGTTCCGCGACAACGGCTGCGGCGATTGAACCTTCGCTGGCTCCCGTGACGACGGCTACTTCGTCGCCCCAGGTGCCGGGGTCGTCGACGACAGCTTCGGCTGCGATGCGTAGGTAATTTTCTGCAAGAGCCGGGCGCTGTTGATCACGAGCTTGTGTTGCCCACCAGTGTGCCTGGGTGGCCACGATCATTCCTGCGCCGCAGAAATCTCCTACTGGCTTGCCCACCCACATGCGTGCGAGGTCTTCACGGGCACTGGCCCATCTGTCGTCAAATAGCACTGCTTTGTCGGGGTTGAATGCTGGTGCGACATAACGTGGCCACTCGGTTCCCAGTTCTGCAGCGATGAGGTCGTGGATATCCGCTTCGGCGACGCTTTCCAGCAGCCCGGCGTTTGCCGACTCCGCTAGTCCGAGTTCGTGGAGCAAGTGGCGGGCGGTGGAGGCGAGCACACCATCGGGACCTGTAATGGCACCGGTGAGTGCTGCGACAGTAGACGAGTCGACGGCGGTGTCGTTGTTTTGCACTGGCTTCTCGACGGTCACACCGGCGCGGCGAGCCACGGACTGTATTGCTGCATCCACCAGCGCGTCGGCGTTGGTGACGTCCACGGTGCCGAGTGATCCCAGTTCACCGCCACGGCTGCTCGCACCGGCCCTGGTGGCATGTGCGAGTTCGGCGCTGACGTGACTAACCCAACCAGTGCCGAGCTTCCACGTTCCGCTGACGACGTCAGTGACGTATGACGGGCGCTTTCCGGTGGGGCCAAATACTTTGCGTAGCTGATCATTGATGGCGTCCGATAAGACTGGCCCGAATGGTGAGTAGGTTCGAGCTAGTCGATTCACGGTGGTGCACAACGCTGAGATGTCGGCATCAGCAGCACCGTCAATTGCGCCGAGGTTCAGTTCCGCGCCGAGATCAAGTAGCACCTGGTTGCGTCGAGACGATACGCCGTCGCACAGGTTCTCGATGGTGTCCGTCGCGCCAATCTGGTCGGGTCGAAGCTTAGTCCACAAAGCGATGAGCACTCGTGTTGCGTCGGCCGCAGTGAAGGGCAGGTCTGCTGTGGTGGCACTTGTCTGGTTTTGAACAGCTACAGGTGCCGCCACGACAGGAGCCTCGGCGCGCAAATTCTCTGCAGGCAACTCCTCGCCTGAATCCAGGTCGTCCTCGAGGTCTGGATCCGTGTCGACGAAGCGCACCGCCTGCGCGTCTCTTTCGCTGTTGAAAAGTGCCGGTGCCGCCCCAAAGCGCCCAGCTTTCAGTGTCCCTGCGGCCAGGTTCGCCAAGGTGGGTGCGTTACCGACACCGATTTCGACGAATCTTTCTGCTGCTACTCCCCCGTCACATTCGTCAGCGAACAGCAGATCTTGGGTTTCGATCCATCGCACCGGACTCGCAAACTGCCAGGCCAGCAGTTCGATGAGGATGGTGCGGCACAACTTTTGTGGATCCTGAGCCGCGGCATCGAAATCGTCTAGGACAGCTTGCAACGGCTCCGAATCGACAACCGAGCACACTTCGGCGACGAACTCACGACTGAGGCTGAACAAGCGCGGAACGAGGTTCGGAATGTACCGACCGACGAGGATCGCCGGGTCGACTGTGTGCGGAACCAATTCTTGGAGACGTTGCCGGAACTCTGGCACGCCACCGAGCAGAACGTCGGAGTGGAACGGCACATCGACGCCAGGAACGAGGATAAACGCCCGCTTACCGCCTGTTTCTTTGCGTCGTTCGTCGAGCTCCGCTTCGAGCGCCTGCAGCCCCTTTACTGTGCCGGCGATGGCGTACTGCGAACCGCGGAGGTTGTAGTTGACCACCTGCAGGAACTCGCCGGATTCAGTGGCGACAGCGGCCACGAAGTCAGCAACGTCATCGTCGAGGATCGCAGCTTGGGCCGGGCGGATCGCCGCGAGCCGGTAGTCGCTGCGCCCCTGCGCGTCACGGGGAACGAGTGCATGCATCGCGGAGCCTCGTCGGAACACCAGTTCGAGAATCGCTTCGAGCGGCAGCACGTTGGCGACGGCGGCGAGGGCGTTGTATTCGCCGACTGAGTGGCCGCACAAGTAGGCGTCCTCAGTGAAGGCGTCGGCTTCACGCAGTTCGGCGACTTGAGCCATCGCGAGAGTGGCCATCGCAACCTGGGTGAACTGGGTGAGGAACAGGACTCCGTCCGGGTGTCGATACGTGGTTCCGCGGGCCTTCAGCGTTGTGGGGTTGTCGCGAACGATCGCGAGGATCGAAAAGCCCAGTGCGTTACGCGTGTGGGCGTCGGCGCGTTCCCACACTGAGCGGGCCGCCTGTGACGACGCCATCGCGGCGAGGCCCATGCCTTTGTGCTGGATTCCTTGGCCGGGGAAGGCGTAGACGGTACGGGGTGGGTGCATGCGTGCAGTTCCGACCATGACAGTGACGTCGCCGACCTTGCATCCCACCTCGAGGATCTCGGCACCGTTTCGGACACCAATTCGCTCAATCTTGAGACTGATGACATCGCCTGGTCTTACTGGGGCGAGGAAACGCGTGGTCCACGCTGCGATTCGTGGCGAACTACGGACGGTGGACTTCAGGTCAATGGCGGCAACAAGGTGCTCGGCGGCAGCGGACAGCCACATTCCGTGCACGATCGTTCCAGGCAGACCCGCGAGCGCAGCAGCGGCGTCACTGGTGTGGATCGGGTTGTGGTCTCCCGATACGCGAGCGAATGCGCGCATGTCGTGAGGTGCGGTGATTGTCGCGCGGCGCACAACTTTGCGCGGTGTCGCGGTGAAGTCATCAGCCACCGCTGGTGCTTCGCCGAGTGCTGCGCGGCCCCTGCGGTCTCGCACCGCGAACCTTTCCTGCAACACCGCGAGCGGTACTCGTTCAGTTTGTTTCGCGGCAACAGTATCGAGTTCAACAGCAACCTCGATGACGCGTCCAACCTCGGTGTCGCTCACGCACACTAGGTGTGCACTAACGCCCAGCGATGTTTCGTCCGCAGGGAACGGACGCTTCAACTCCACATGGTGATCAAGGTGCACGAGGTCGAGAACGCCTTCGGCGCACGATTGACCATCGACGGTGCGGGCTGCGCCGATGACGGCGAAAATTGCGGGCCAGGCAGCGCCAACAAGCACATCAGGCACCGACGTCGGAAGCAGATGGTCACCAAGCTTGTCTCCGGTGATCGCAGCATGATCAGCCATCATGTCCGGGCTAAACGTCGTGCCGTACGTGGCGGTGCCACTACGTACCGGTGGTAGCTCCCGTCCCCCGCCGGTGATGGTCAGGAGCGCACGCATCGCTTGGGTTGCGTCCTCTGTGGTGACAAGCGGCGCACCGCCGTCTGCGCACGAATCTGGCATGGTGAAGAGAATGCTCACGCTGGCTTCAGGTTTCTGCGCACCTCGTAGAGGGCAGTCCAGAACAGCTGTTGCATCGCCGGTGAGGCGCAGTTGCGCACCTGTTGCGGGATGCGCGGCAACGCCATCGGCGATGATGCGCCACTGTGCTGGCGATCCCAGCTTCCAGAGAGGGTTCTTCACGAGTCTGTGTGACCACACGACATCCGGTGCGGCAAGCAGAACGCCGAGCGCGTTCGCGGCGTGGCTGCGACGCCGAGCCACGACTGTCGGCGCGTGCGACGCCCCCACGGCGTTTACTGTCGCTGTTTCAAAACGGCCCAGGATTTCCGCGACGGGTTCATCAGCTTTGGTGATCCCGGCCACGGCAACCGGGCCAGGGATCACACAGACTTGGTCAGCGGTGTAGCGAGGATCGTGTGCTTGCCACAGGGAATCCGACCGCCACCATCGCCGGACATCAGGGCCGATGACGGGAACAAAGTTGACGGGTTTGCCGGGCTTCTTGCACAGCTCAAGAAAGAAAGGAACGTCACCCGGATGCAGGATCGTGTTGCTCACGTCTGGGTAATGAGCCGTGAGTTCACCGATCGTCGCGTGCGGCTGCTCGAGGTGTTTATCCGTCGAGAACAGTGACGGAACAGTGCCGCGGTCTGCTGGGTGTAGCCGCGCTTCCGTGCGCCGAACCATCGCGGCGAACCGGTCCCGCCAGGTGTCGTCAATCCACACTGACTCCCACGAGTCGAGGCACGCTTCGTGGAAGTCGCCGCCCATGTCCCACCGCGGCGCCGAGTTACCTACGGTCAGCTCAACGTAGCGCTCAAGCCACTGCCGGTACGTCATAGTGCCGACGTCACCGAAGTACGGTTTTGCCGTGCTATTGAGGGCCGCGATGATTTCTTCGCGTTGAGCGTCAACCGCTGCTGCGTCACCGGCCACGGCGTCGAGGAGCCGCCCACAGCGCGATGCGGCGTTATCAATTTCGTGAATGTCCGCGCCCAATTGGCTGCGTCCCGACGACATTCCGCCGGTTGCTGCACCACTGGCGATCCACTGATCTGTGCCCTGGGTCTGCACAAGCAGACGCTTAACCTCAGGCGAGGTTGTTGCTTCCCGCGCGGCCATCGCAGCAGTTCCGATCAGGATCGCATCCACTGGCATGACGGGGAACCCGTGTTGGATTGCCCAGCGGCCTGTCAGGTAATCGGCGGCGCGATCCGGGGTGCCAATTCCGCCACCTGCGGCGATAACGATGTTGCTGCGTGACCTCAGCTCTGCGTAGGTGTCGATGAGCAAGTCGTCAAGGTCTTCCCACGAATGGTGGCCTCCCGCGCGCCCGCCTTCAATGTGCACGATGATGGGCTGGTCAGGAACCTCTGCGGCGATGCGGATAACCGATCGGATCTGCGCAACGGTGCCGGGTTTGAATGAGATATACGACAAACCAGCAGCAGTAAGGTCGTCGATAATTGCTAAAGCGTCGTCGAGTTCCGGGATTCCCGCCGAGATGGTGACGCCGTCAAACGGTGCTCCCCCTGCCCGCGCCTTCTGCAGTAGTTTGCGGCCGCCAAGCTGTAGTTTCCACAAGTACGGGTCCAAGAATAATGCGTTGAACTGAACCGCACGACCGGGTGCAAGCTGTTCTTCCAGTTCCTTCACCCGCTGAGTGAACAGTTCCTCCGTCACCTGGCCCCCGCCAGCGAGCTCGGCCGAGAACCCAGCGTTCGCCGCGGCTGTCACAATCTCGGGATCAACCGTGGTGGGCGTCATGCCAGCGAGAATGATGGGCGAACGACCGGTCAGCCTGGTAAAACTCGTCTCACAGACGATCCGGCCGCCGGGCAGGGTGACAGTTTTCGGGGCGTAGTCGGACCACCCGGGCGATAATTCTGGAGCAGCACCTGGGGTGAAGAGGTTGCGGTGGCCTCCTCGCGTTCCACCTGGGATGACCGCTGCACCGAGGCCGCGTGCGTTTGATGCGGTGAGCCGAGCAAAACCGTCGCCGGGACTCACGTCGATTACCCACTGCACGCCCTCGGCGAGTACAGACTCAACTGAGTCGACCCAATCGACAGGGTCAACAAGTGCGGCAGTGGCCAGACGTGTAGCGAGGTCACTGTCGAGACCACAGGCCGATGCCCATTCGGTGACGAGTTCCACCGCTTCGAACATCCCTGGGTGATGGAACGCTACCTCTGCCGAAACGGGTTCAAATTCAGGAGCGAATACGCGACCACCGCGGGTATGAGCATCGCGTTCGGCCTGCTGTCCTGCGGTGATGTCCGCGCAGCGCCGAATGATGCGTTCAATATGGTCAGGCCGCCCCGACACCACGACGCGGCGGCGGCCGTTGCGGATGGCCACAACCGGTGCCTGGTGGCGGTGCATACCGGTGGTGCACGAGTCGACAATCGCAGCGAATTCTGCGGGGTCCACCTTGGAGACGGACACCATCGCAGAGTGTTCGCCCTGCGAGCGCAATCCGCGTCGCCGTCCCACGAGTGATGCTGCAGCACCGATTAATTGCGCGATTGCGAGCAGTTCGGTATCCCGCTCACCCTGGTGTTTGATCGATTCCACGCCGAGCACACCTTGTGAGTGTCCGGCGGTGGCGGCAGGCGCGACGGTGTTGACGTCGAACCCTTCAAGGGCGAACAAGCGAATGGCAGCTAGCTGGGTGAGAAAAACGCCAGGTAGTGACACCGCCGCGGTCGAAATGTTAACGCCGTGGTCGGGGTTGTCTAACCACTCGCCGGGCGCGAATTGGGGGCGAATGACGAGCAGTTCCTGCTCAATCGGTTCGAGCAAGCTGTTGGCGGCATCGACTAGTTGTGCAATGTCTCGCACGGTTCCGCCGTCGTGGGTGAGTTCACCTAGCGCGGGCAACCAGGGGGCTCCCTGGCCGCCAAATGTCAGCGCAAAAGGCAGGCCGTCGCGGAACCTGTGGGCGAGCGCACGGTGAGGGTGGCCGTGCGTCCGGTTGCGGTCAGCTTGATTGAGGGAAATGGGGTGTTCGCTCAAGGTCACGTGTTTTCTCCCGGTGTTACGTGGGCACGGGTTGCTTTGTGGTGCGCCCGTGACGGGGTGGTCGATAGCACTGAGCCGGTTACTCGTGGGGTGAGTTGGGTTGCCGACGGTGTGCTGGACACAGAGTGACACACATTCGTGAGGTTTCCCTCATGTTTTTTTGAGCCTGCCGTAAGCTACTTTCCAGTAGTAAAATGGTCGATCATGAGAATATCCTCATCTTTTACTATTTGCACACGTCACGTGTTGTTTTTGGGGGGCTCACCGGATGCTTTGACATACAAGCGTGTTATCTAATCGTTACCTATCATGCGGATCGCGTGCATGAGCTTCGATTCCACAATCCGGGAAGCGTCGAACCCGACTGGCGAAAAGTACCCCACAGGCCGTACGCTATGACCTGCATGCGCGAGTGGCGAAATTGGCATACGCGCTGGATTTAGGTTCCAGTGTCTTCGGACGTGGGGGTTCAAGTCCCCCCTCGCGCACCATGTGTGAAAAACCCAGGCCTTTTAGGTCTGGGTTTTTCTCGTTTTCAGGTGCTAGACGGCAAGGAACCTACATTTGAACGCATTGGCGGTCGAAATGCAGGCTTTATCAAGCCCCAGCCAGCATCACAGTTCGAGAGTTCGCGGGACAGGGTCGAGTGTCGAATCAAGCAGCGCCTTGGGGCGTGAAAGGACAATTTCGCGGAACCAGTTGCGCACCGTCAGATAGGCACCGGCATCGGCGGACGCTTGCTCCCCTACCGTGCCGATACCTTGCCCCTCACACAGCGCTACGGCCCGTCGCAGGTGGAAGTCCTGCGTCACAATGATCGCGTTGTCGATACCAAACACCGCGTGGGCGCGGGCGCAAGTGTTATATGTCGTCACGCCATGCTCATCTTCTGTGATAGCCGCAGCATCGATTCCTCGGTCAACGAGATACTCATGCATCGCCGCTACCTCGTTGCCCTTAATCGACGCGGCATGCCCGGAGATAAGCACCCGCTGCGCGCGACCGTCCTCGACGATGCTGACGGCAGTGTCGAGTCGCTCGCGCAAGTAATCCGACGGCTCACCGTCGCGCACCCGGTCCCCTAGCACGATCACCCAGTCCTGCTCGGTGTTGGTACCGATCCGCGACGTGCTATTCCACTGAACCCACACGCTCGACAGCGCAATAACGCCAACTAGGGCAAGCACTCCGACAAGGATCGTCCTCCGCATGAGTTTCCGCACGGCGGTCAGCCTATCCGAGCATCCACCATTCGCCTGAGTTTGCGACCTTGATTGGATCCCAAATTCAACAATTAAGGTCGGTCGGAGCGTGAGATGCACTAACCAGCAACCCAGAAGCCGAACAACAGTTCCGCTCGGTTAGCCAGATGTCCAACGGATTCCAGACGAGCCATAGTGACTCCAATCATGATGTGGTGGTGGAACCGATTTGGCCTCGGGTGCGTCTGGTCTTCACAGAGGGGGAAATATGTGGCGTCGGTGTGTCGGTGTGGTTCTCGCGTGTGTAGTGCTGTCGGGGTGTGCCCAGTCGACGACTGAGGAGCTCGGTTTTGAGCAGTCGCCGGTGCTGACCGAGACGACCGAGGTGACGCAGGTGGCAGGGCCTGCGCCAGTGCGTCCACCGGCAGTGTTTGATCCGTGTGAGGACATCCCCGATGAAGCCGTCGAAGCGGTGGGCGTGGACCCGGCGACGAAATACATGAGCATCGCGGGCAACAAAAACCTCTACGACAAGCATGTCAGATGGCGTAGCGAATGTGCGTGGAACGGGACCCATATGCGGATCTTCATTGTGTCTGCGGATTCGTCGATCGACGAGGTAGCGGAGTTTGTGTTTGTAGAGAATGTGCGCGAGATTTCGATCAATGGTCGTGCGGCGTTGCATTACAACCTTGAGTCCTGTGGTCCGCGGGTGTGCGCGGAGGTGGCCTTCCAGACCGGAAACAGGAGTGTGTGGGTGAACCTCAACCTGTCGTCGTTGGGGGATTTAACCCTGCAGGCGGATGAACTAGTGGTGGACTATGCGGCGTTGTTGGAGCCGTATCTCCCGGCGGAATAGCAGCGTGCGAACCAGGGGGACGTGATGACAATACCGTTTTTTGGGACCACCGCCGCAGGCGGAACCGATTGTGCCTGCGCTGCGTCTGTGTTCTGTAGAGGGGGACTTTGATGAGCCAGGTGTTGGGTGTGTGGTGTCGGTGTGTGGGTCTGGTGTTCGCGTGTGCGCTGGTGTCGGGGTGTGCCCAGTCGACGACTGAGGATCTCGGTGCTGAGCAGTTGACGGTGTTGACCGAGACGACCGAGGTGACGACCCCGGCCCCGGTGCGTCCACCGGCGGTGTTTGATCCGTGTGAGGACATCCCCGATGAAGCCGTCGAAGCGGTGGGGCTAGACCCATCAACGAAGTACATGAGCATATTCGGCAACGAATCGATCACCGGGGTGCACTGGAACGATCACCGCGAGTGCGCGTGGGAAGGCCCCTACATGTGGGTCTGGATCGCATCAGACGACCGCCCTATTCAGGAAGTCCGTAGTCGGACAATTGCGGAGAACATGCGCGAAGTATCGATTAACGGTCGTGCAGCATTGCATTACAACCTACTGTCCTGCGGTCCGCGTGTGTGTGCGGAGGTGGCCTTCCAGACCGGCGCGGGGAGTGTGTGGGTGAACCTCAACCTGTCGTCGTTGGGGGATTTAACCCTGCAGGCTGATGACTTGGTGTTGGAGTATGCGGCGTTGTTGGAGCCGTATCTCCCGGCGGAATAACAGCGTGTGGATCAGGGGGACGTGATGACAACACCGTTTTTTGGGACCACCGCCGCAGGTGGTGTGCTGGATATTGATCCGGAAGCGGCCGGTCAAGCGATTTCTGCGTGCCAGAGGTTGAAGGACCGCCTCGTCGATATTCGCGCAAACCGTATCCACCGGTTGCCGTCGGCATCATTGCGACTCGGTACATTCGTCTCAAGCCAGCAACTGATCGCGGCCTACGGTGCGTTGTGGGATACCGGTGCTGATTCACTCGATCAGATTGTGTCCCAACATGTTGCGGCAGCAGACTCAATGATCCTTGCGTTCCGGGCCGCCACCGGGTTGTTGCTTGGTGTTGATGCCGATAATGCGACGTCGATCACTCGGCTTGTGGAACCCTCACCCGAGGGTGGGGTGGCGGCGCTCTTTGACCATCATGTGCGCGACCTCAAATCCTCCGTCGAAACTGCGAGTGCCTGGAATCTCAGCCCTCGCACGGTGGGGTATCAGGGTTTGCCGGTGACGGTGTCAGAACCGTTCGCTGTGATGCCACTCGAACAGATTGTGGTCGGTGCGCAATCAGTAATAAGTGATCTCGATATTCTGCTGCACTTTATGCGCTCGTGGCAGGTCGTTGGTCAGGAGCTGATCACGGCGGCGGAGGATGCGGCGGCGGGTTTGCGGGTGCTGCGTGCTGCGTGGCAGGGCATGTTGGCGGAGCAGATTGATCACGCTGTTGGGAACTACTTGGTGAGTTTGTCCACGTTGGGGTCGGCGGCGGTGGAGGTCAGTCAGAAACTTGATGTGACGTCGCAGGGTTTAGGCCATGCGGTCGGTGCGGTACCAGTTGTGGTGCCGACGACTGCGGAGGCGCGTGTGGTGGCGGAGGTGCAGGCGCGCGATGCGATGGAGTTGCTGTATCGGCCGGTGGTGGTGGATGCGGTGGCGGGGGTTCCGGTGTTGCCGCCGCCGGATGTGCCGACCACCGGCAGTGAGACCGGCGGTAGTGCGAACACGAATGGCTCCAATACCGGTGGTACTGATCCCCGTGCTGGTTCACAAGGCGGTTCGTCAGCCTCGTCGACGGGATCAGGAGAACCAGTAGGTGTATCACCAATCTCGAGTCGGGCAGGCGATGCCCACACCGTGACAAATGCCGAGCCACTGATGAACGGACACGATCCCCGCACCCTGCCCTCGGAGGCAACCACCTCACCCGCGAGCGTAACCCCGACATCACCGCATGTTTCCGGGACTGAACCGACAAGGCCCATACCCACGGTAACCGGCACAGGAGCACCAGGGACAGGGTCTCCAGCAGGTGGGGTATTTGGCCCAGGCGGTGGAATAGCTGGGCCCCGCCCAGGCTCCGCGGGCCCCGTCGCCACCGGATGGGGTGGTGGTTCACGCATATCGCCTGGTAATCCATTAGCACCAGGAAACACAAGTTCACCCCGCACCCCAGGGACGCCAGGGCCACAAACTCCGGGGCAGACATCCGCGACGAAAGCCAGCGTTGCCGGTGGTGGGCGTTCGATGATGGGTGGCGTCGCGCCGATGGGTGCCATGGGGGCGGGTGCAGGAAGTCAGAGTCAGGATCACAAAGCGGCGAGCTACCTGACGAATAGACGCAACGGTCATGCGATTGTGGGGACGCTGCCGAGGACAGCGAAGTTAATTCTCGGGGCCGACAAGGAACACTTCGACCGTTGACGAACGAGGCCACAAGCACGCCCGTTTAGGAACCAGCGATGCGGTTACGCCCCAGAGTGTGGACGAACTTCGGTCCGAGCAGTGCTAGCTCACGCCGGTAACGCTCCGCCCACGCATCGTAGGGGTGGAAGGCAAGGTACTCGTTGCGGAAGCGGTCATCCTCCGACACCTCAGTGGCGCAGAACTCCGGCACAGCGAGGTTGACCACTGGCGCGCCACGTTCTACCTCCGCTATCACCAACGGCGCGTTGCCTCCGAGGAATCGGTCGATGACCCAGCCGTCCTCCCCCAGCCACACTGCGTACCGAACCTTCGCGACCACTTGTTCGCAACGGCGCACGATCTGTCCCGCTACCAACGGATCGATTTCTCGCTCAGCCTCATAGCGGGTGCCGCCGACGGCTGGCCCTTTTGCTGCCATCGTCCCCAACGCGGACTCCCCGAGAGCGTCAACCAAGTCGGTTGGGGTCGCGTCGCAGTTCGTAGGTGCAGGGCCTTGTACTCGCACCCGAACCGCATAGCCATCGGCCGCGAACAGATACGCCTGCACGATCATCGTCGGGCTCGGATCAGACGCCGCTACCTCAGGCATGTCGTGCACGAAAAACTTGCGCTCGAACTCGAAATCGCCATGACCGGACTCCTGCATGACACAACCCTATCTGCTGGAAGCGCCGGGTGATCAGGCCATTACCCCACCGGGGTCAAATCCTGAGGAAAAGAACACCCCTACGTGTGGGGCACATGCACCGCGAAACCTGAAACATTTGGTTCGACACCGAAAGCAGCACAAAGCAATCCGGATAGTGAAGCAGTCGTGATCACATGAACAGCGCTCCCTTACCCGACGAGGAATCCCGGGCCTAACACCTGTCAGCGTCGAGTCTGCGTTTCTCCCGTTGGTGTTTGGCGGTTGAGTTCGGGGCACCGCTGGGCGCAACCGGTGTGGCCTTGTTGACCACCCTGTGTAGGTGCCATTGGTGATGAGCGTGCGGCGATGATGTTCGCACCGCCCCTGAGGTTGAGTCGGGCTGGTCGTCTTGATGGTTGTCCACGTGCAGACGAATACATGAAGAATTCAGCGTTTGACGATGCATTCTTCTGCACGTGCGGGCGTCCGTTCTGGCCATGAACAGCGATCAAAGCCTTGGCTTGGATGCCGTATCGCCGAATCCTCACACGTGCCAGGTATGGGTAGACACCGGACATGCGATATCTACCCAGGCTGAACACCCACAAAGGCGGTCGCAATGTGGGCTCCATCCCGAAAGTCAGCCAAGGCGTGTGCGCGCTCACAGCGCTTTTACCGGTACCGTAGAAGCGTGTCTGAGCAGTCCCGTTCCCACCGAGTAGCCCTCATCGCGTTCGTTGTTGTCGCGTCGGCGGCGTGTCTGGCGTTGGGTTGGTGGCAGTGGCAGCGTTATGACTCGGCTGCGGGGTCGGCACAAAACCTTGGGTATGCGCTGCAGTGGCCGTTGTTTGCGGGCTTTTTCGTTTATGCGTATTTTCGGTTTGTGCGGCTCGAGAAGGAGCGCGAAGCGGAGGGTGACGCTGTGGATGGTGATCCCGAGCAGCCGCGCGAGATCCCTGAGGGTCTCCTCCCACCACGCCCAACTGCGGCACCGAGCAGCACGGATGTTGATCCCACGTTGCGTGAGTACAACAAGCTTCTGGCTGAGCTCGCAGATGGATCCGACGCCCAACCTAAAAGGACCAGCCCTGAGAGGAACAACCAGTGACGTCTGAGTACTCGGTGTCAACGAGTGAAAGCCAGCCGACGGCGGATGTCGAGTTGCCACCGAGGATTGCTTCTGCGTTGAAGCGGTATCGAGTGCTCGCCATTACGACAGGCCTGTGGTTGTTGCTGCTCACGGTGGAGATGATCGCGAAGTACCCCCTCGACATGGACCTGCCGGAAGCGGCACGGATCATCCCGATTGTGCACGGCTGGGTGTACTTCATCTTTCTCATCATGACGCTTGATCTTGCGGTTAAAGCTCGCTGGCGGCCCATTCCGACCTTGGGTGTTCTGCTGGCCGGGACTGTCCCGTTCTTGTCATTTGTGGTCGAGCATAGGGTCACTGCGAAGGTCCGTGCCGGGCAACGATTGTGACTCTGATTCACAGTTCTCTTTGACAACCTCCTCGTGGCGGGATATGTAGAAGACATGACAAACCGTCGTGTGGTGTTGGGTGTTGCAGGTGCGTTAGTGGGCGCGGTAGTCGTCACGGGGTGCACAAGCGACGCGGACGTGGAATCTAGTGACGCGCCACCGACGACGGTTGCGGTTTCAGTGGCGCCGACTCCGCCCACGGCAGAGGAGTCTGAACCGGAGGAGTCAGAGCCGTCGGTAACCCTTATTGAGTACTTGAGCCAATCGGGTATCGGGCGAACTCCGCTGTTCTGGGGGGCGGAGACAGGGCCAGTGGTGGAGTTTGACCTGCCAGACGGATGGTCGGTCGGCGATGTGGAGACCTTCCCTCAGGCATATTTTGCTGCCGTAGGAACTGAATGGGCATTCGAAACGGACCCTGGACCACTGCCTACCGCGGTGCTCACTATCCAGCGCCTCGACCGCCAGGTGGATGCCGAGGAATTGCTTGAGTACGCCCCCGGAGCGCTGGAGAATCTCCCCGAGTTCGAAATTGCCCTCGACGATGACGAAAACACAGTGAGTGGTTTTCCCTCGTATGCGTTGTCCGGGGAGTTTGTTGACGAAGAGTTCGGCTACATGGCTGTGGTGGAACGCACCGCGGTCGCCGAGATTGACGACGCAACTTACGTCGTTCAGTTGCGGGTCACCACGTTGTCTCGTGATGCCGAAGCAGTGACTGATGCGGTGCAGGAAATCGATTCCACTTTGCGCATTGAGCCACGCCCTTCACCCGAGGACAACCCTGGCGAGGGTGAACCGGGTGAGGGCGAGTAACTAGGTCAGTTGTCCTGTTCGACCCACTCTTGTCCTACCCACTGCGCGATGATGGGCAATAGTTGGCGTAGGGCTCGGCCGCGGTGGGACACCGCATCTTTTTCTTCCGGTGACATTTCTGCCGCCGTGTAGGGTGCGAGTTCGCCGTAGGGCGAGTTGTCGCCAATCACGGGGATGAAGATTGGGTCATACCCAAATCCCCCGCTTCCTCGTGCGGATCGCGCAAGTGCGCCCCGCCAGGTGCCACGTACGACGTGTTCTGACCCGTCGGGTAGCACGAGTGCGCAAGCGGATACGAACGCTGCTTCACGGCGCCCCTCAGGCACATCTTGCAGTTGCGCGAGCACGAGCGCCGTGTTGGCGTCGTCTGCCCCGTGTGTGCCACTCCAGCGCGCAGAGAGCACCCCCGGCATACCGTGCAGCGCGGCGACTTCCAAACCGGAATCGTCGGCCACGCAGGCGTATCCAGTTGCGGCCACACCGTCGCGCGCCTTGACTAGTGCGTTCTGTTCGAAGGTTTCGCCGGTTTCCGGTGTTTCGGGGTACTCAGCAACATCGGCGAGACTAACGAGGGTAACTCCGACGATTCCTGCAGCGTCAAGCATCCGCTGTAGTTCGCTGAGCTTTTTGGCGTTGCGGCTAGCTACAAGGAGCGTTCGGGAATGCTCCCGTGCGTTGCTTGTCATTTAGTGCCGAATGCTTTCTTCTTTGATCCGTGCGGGCGGGGCTGAGGCAGTACGCCTGGGTAGGGTGCGGCGAGAGCTTCACGCTGGATTTCTACCAACTGCTCGCACCCCTCCATTGCGAGGTCGAGGAGTTTGTCGAGTGTGCTGCGCGGGAATGTTGCCCCTTCCCCGGTGCCCTGAACCTCGACAAACGTACCGGTGTCAGTGGCCACTACGTTGAGGTCAACCTCGGCGCGTGAGTCTTCTTCGTATGGCAAGTCCAGGCGGATACGGCCGTCAACCACGCCGACACTTACTGCTGCGATTGCGCAGGACAGCGGTTGGGGGTCCTCAAGTGCATCTGCTGCGCCGAGGTACGTCATTGCGTCATGGAGCGCTACATACGCACCTGTGATCGCGGCGGTGCGGGTGCCTCCGTCTGCTTGCAGCACGTCGCAGTCAATGGTGATGGTGCGTGGCCCGACGGCCCTCAGGTCGATGCATGCGCGTAGTGAACGACCAACGAGTCGGCTGATTTCTTGCGTCCTGCCGCCGACTTTTCCGCGCACTGATTCGCGGTTGCTACGCGAGTGCGTGGCAGCTGGGAGCATGGCGTATTCAGCCGTGAGCCATCCTTCTCCGCTGCCCTCTTTAAAGCGCGGTACCCCGTCAACGACGCTAGCGGTACACATCACCCTGGTCTGCCCAAACTCGACGAGTACTGAACCCGCGGGATGGTTGGTGAACCCGCGGGTAATTTTTACTGGGCGAAGTTCGTTGTCTGCTCTGCCGTCTTCTCTTCTCGTCACACTTCGAGACTAGCGGCTTCCCCACCGGTAGTTCACGTGTGACGCACGAGTTTAGGCGCTGCTTACCGGGTTTTCCCTGGTCGGGGTCCGCGCGATTTCGAACGCATCGTCCGGCGAGACTGCAAAAACTGGGCCATCGAATTCGGCTTTTGCTTCTGCAAGCACTTCGTCGCGGGACGTCCAGGGCGGAATATGCGTCAGTAGCAACGTGCCAACACTGGCTTTGCGGGCAAGCATGCCTGCTTCGGTTCCAGATAGGTGCACGCCGACTGGGCGGTCAGGTGCGTGTGTCCACGATGCTTCACACAGGAACACATCGGCACCATCGGCCAAGTCGAGGACGGCGTCGCACACGCCAGTGTCGCCGCTGACCGCTAGAACTTGACCGTCGGGCCCCGTCATGCGGAAGCCATACGATTCCGGCGGGTGGTAAACGCGACGCGGGTGCACTTGAACCCCACCAAATTGCACAGACTCGCCGTCTTCCCACACTCGAACGTCGAGTACGTCTGAGATGTCGTCGATGTGCCCACCAATTTCTGACGATGCCGCACCAATACGCAGTGCGGTGTCGGTGGGCCCGTAGGCGATGGCGCGCCCCTTGGGAGGGTTGGGGTGATATCGCCGCCAGACGAGAAGTCCGGGGATATCGAGGCAGTGGTCTGCGTGCAGGTGCGACAGCAGAAGGGTGGCATCCCCTGGGTCGATATACCGCTGTAATGCTCCGAGCACGCCGCCACCGAGGTCAAGCACAAGCGGAGGGGTATCGTCGGCCTGAATCAGATACCCCGACGCTGGCGAGTTCGGTCCGGATACGCTCCCGGAGCAGCCAAGGACGGTAATGCGCATAACCCATATGCTGCCATGTTTGAACGAATTGCATTCAACGTCTCCCGCATTTTGGCTGTCTAATGCAAGAACTAGACCAAGATGAGACGGCTCCATCATCAAATGCGGACCTATTTGTGACATTTAGTTATTGCGATGCGCGCGCAACTCAGTCAATTTCAATTCTGCGTGCCGAATAACTGAAATGCATTGGCCCGCAACGATTTTGAGGAAATCAGCATCTGTCACACATGGCCGACGATGGGAACTGACGGCCCTAGAAAGCGTGCCGCTAGCTTACGAAAACGGTCGGGATCGCCGGTGGCCAAAAAATCTCTGCGGGCGGGTGCCCCATCGTGGTCACGCAACAAGTTCTGTTCGGTCAGAACGCGGAAAACATCCTTTGCAGTTTCCTCGGCACTAGACACCAGTGTCACCTCGTCGCCCATCGCGAGTTGGATAACCCCGGATAGCAATGGGTAGTGCGTACACCCGAGAATGACGGTGTCCACATTGTCGCGTTGCAGGGGCTCGAGGTATCCCTGCGCTAATTGCATAACTTGTCGGCCGCTGGTGATCCCGCATTCCACGAAGTCAACAAAGCGGGGGCAGGCGACGGAACTGACGGTGAGGTCACGAGCTGCGGCAAAACCGTCCTCATAGGCCCTCGAACTGATGGTGGCCTGAGTGCCGATGACACCTATTTTCCCGCTGTGGGTTGCTTTCACTGCCCGTCGGACCGCGGGGAGGATCACCTCGATGACCGGTATTTGGTATCGCTCGCGAGCATCTCGGAGATACGCAGCAGATGCCGTGTTACATGCGATCACGAGTGCCTTCACGCCTCGGTGCACAAGGTCGTCGCCGATGGCAAGGGAATGCGCCCTGACTTCAGGAATAGTGAGAGGGCCATAGGGGCCATTCGCAGTATCGCCGATATAGATGATGTTTTCGTCCGGCAGTAAGTCAATTATTGCGCGCGCAACAGTTAGTCCGCCTACTCCCGAATCAAAAATCCCAATCGGCGCATCAGCACCTGCATGCTCCACAATCGGCGCACCCGCAGCTCGAGAATTCACAGATCCCAACACTACGCCGCGAAACCTCCATACGGCTTCGGACCCGGCCTGGCCGCCCTGCGCCGCTCACGATCAGCGCCCGACAGCACCCAGGCGGCGACCACGCCACCGATGGCACCAAACAGGTGGCCCTGCCACGAAATATTCGGCTGTCCCGGCAGAACTCCCCAGAATAGGCCGCCGTACAGGAACAGCACGCCCACCCCCACAGCCAGCTGGACAGCGTTTCGACTGAATATGCCCTGCATAACAAGGAAAGCTAACCAGCCAAATACGATGATTGACGCTCCAATGTGAACAGTGCCCTCACCGCCAGTCAGCCAGGTTCCCGCACCCCCGACAATCCAAATGATCGCCGTGGCGGCTACTGCGCGCATCAGAGTACTCAAGAACACCAAGAATCCGAGGACAAGCAGCGGCACAGCGTTGGACATCAAGTGTCCCCAGTTGGCGTGAATCAGCGGGGCAAAAAGAATGCCACTTAAACCGTCTGAGTCACGCGGCGCTATGCCTGCTTGGGCGAACGGTTGATGCGTGATGACATCGATCAGTTCAATCACATAGAGGATGGCAACGAAACCCGTGGTCAGCAGCAATGATTGCTTCCACCGATCTGCATGGTCAACGCCGGAACGCCGCGCCGGTGGACGGCCCCCCGTCGGCTGCATACCGAATCCCCCTGGGTTGTACGTCATCGCTGGCTCCCTCATGTCGCACGCAATGCTTGCCTCGCAGTTGCGGGATCTACCGTTCCCTATGTCAACGACGACGCAGGACGCCGTTGTTCCCGGGGCAAAACTTCGGACCCTAGCGTTGGCCCATCAATGCGCCCACCAGTGCATCCTGCATCCACGTCAACCAGTGATACACACCGAGTTGCGGTGCCTTCGGATCGTCGGGATCAAATTCCTCCGACATCTCATCGTCAACCTCCAGCACAGTCCCCAGAGCGAGACGCGCGTCATTGATAGCGCAGATCCACCCGTCAGCCTGTTCGGGCGTCAACGAAATTTTTCCACCATCGGACGGCAACGAGTCGAGTAGGACACTTGCGGCGCTGCGCTTATCATCGATAATCGACGGCTCGTTGAGACTACGCAGTGCACTGTTAAGCGAATCCAAGTCTTCGTCGGATTGCTTGGCGCCTGGATCCTGAGTGTGGGGGTCCTGGTCGGGCCGACAAAACTCTGGCAGCAAACGCGCCAGTACCGCATTGTCGGGAGCCTTGCTGTTTCCGGATTTCATGCCGGTGAGCTCTTCAAGTTCATCGTGCGGGGTGTTTTGCTCACGCTCGTCGAGAATCACAACCACCGAGCTGACTACCGAACGCAATACCTTCGCCTCGTGCGCATCAAGCTGCGAACGAATCCGAACACCCCCAAGGGTGTTTTTTCTAATCCAAGCTTGCACAGGGTATCGGCATCCTTAGTCAACGAATCTTCAGATCAGGACTCATGCTGCATCGTTGCCCATAGTCCAGCAGCGTGCAGTTTTCGAACGTCCGACTCCACTTTCTCTTTGGTCCCGGACGACACCACAGCCTTACCCTCGTTGTGCACCTTCAGCATCAACTCTGTGGCTTTCTGGCGGCTGTAACCAAACACTTTTTGCAGAACGTAGGTGACGTACTGCATGAGATTAACTGGGTCATCCCACACAATCGTGACCCAGGGGCGCTGGCTGGCCTCGTCTGTACTTTCGACGGCGAGTCCACCGGGGGTGGCCTGGGGCTCGGTTTCCATCGGAACAGGCATAGAACCAGGGTACGACGACCTCACTGTGGGTTTCCACGCGGCCGGACAAAATCGGGTAACAACTTAAGCTCAGCACCATCAGTCAAAGGGCCGTACGGTACTAAATGTGAACGGTTCCTCCACAGCTCTCTTCACTGACCAGTACGAACTGACGATGCTTGCGGCTGCGTTGCAGGACGGGACTGCGCACCGCACGAGCACTTTTGAAGTGTTTGCGCGCAGGCTCCCCGATGGTCGAAGGTACGGTGTCGTCGCAGGCGTCGAACGAGTTCTCGACGCAATTGACAATTTTCGATTCGGCGACGACGAACTTGCCACCGTGAGTAAGTTCCTCGACCCGGACACCGTGTCGTGGCTGGCGGATTACCGATTCACGGGCAACATCAGCGGCTATCAAGAGGGCGAGCTATATTTCCCTGGCTCCCCCGTGCTCACGGTCAGTGGGACTTTTGGTGAATGCGTACTGCTCGAAACGGTGGTGCTGTCCATCATCAACCACGACAGCGCAATTGCCTCCGCTGCGACCCGGATGGTCAGCGCAGCGCAGGGGCGCACCCTCATTGAGATGGGTTCCAGACGCACCCACGAAGAAGCGGCCGTCGCGGCCGCGCGTGCAGCCTACATCGCGGGTTTCACCGCGACTTCTAATGTTGAGGCCGCCCGCCGCCATGGAGTTCCCCGCGCGGGAACAAGCGCCCACGCATTCACTCTGCTGCACACCGATGCCGACGGCCCCAACGAGGTCGCTGCCTTCCGCTCCCAGATCGAAGCCCACGGAGTCGGCACCACTCTCCTCGTCGACACTTACGACATAACCACAGGTGTCGAAAATGCCATCGCAGTTGCCGGTCCAGACCTCAACGCCGTGCGCATAGATTCAGGTGACCTTGGTGTGCTGGCCCGCCAGGTGCGGGACCAACTTGACCGCCTAGGCGCAACGCAAACCAAAATTGTGGTGTCCGGTGACCTTGACGAGTACTCCATAGCCGCTCTCCGCGCTGAACCCGTCGACGCATACGGCGTCGGCACGTCCGTCGTGACAGGATCGGGCGCCCCGACCGCCGGAATGGTGTACAAACTCGTGGAAGTTGACGGCATCCCTGTCGCTAAACGCAGCAGCAACAAGGAAACCAAGGGTGGCGCCAAAGCTGTCGTGCGCACCGCCCGCGATTCCGGCGTCGTCACCGCAGAAGTGATTTACAGCGCCTCGTCGGCACCCCCCAATGCGCCGAACGCACGCATCATTACGCAGGATTTGGTGCATGGTGGCGAACGAACAGCGTCACCAGTAACACTGGAAGAAGCACGTCAAAACACTGCGGCCGGGCTAGCAACTTTGCCCTGGGAAGGTCTCGCTTTGTCCCGCGGAGAACCCGCGATCCCGACCCGGTTCATCGACGAGGAGGCACATCCATGACTTCACCGCGCCGAGCACTCATAGTCGTCGACGTCCAAAACGATTTCTGCGAAGGCGGATCACTTGCCGTGGCAGGTGGCGGCGAGATCGCTGGCGAAATATCCGCCCTCATCGCCGACACACAAATCTCAGATCGTGCCTACGACATCGTTGTGGCGACCCGCGACTACCACATTGACCCGGGTGAGCACTTTTCCAGCACTCCAGACTTTGTTGACACGTGGCCAGTGCACTGCAAAGTTGGGACGGCGGGAGCTGAATTTCATGCCAACTTGGATCTGCACCCTATCGACGACGTGTTCTCCAAGGGTGCCTACACCGCTGCATACTCAGGTTTTGAAGGCGCAAACTCAGAAGGGGTGGCCTTGGCCGACTGGCTACGAGACCACCACATCACCGAGGTCGACATCGTGGGAATCGCGACGGACCACTGTGTTCGCGCAACCGCCCTCGACGCTGTGAAAGCTGGTTTTCACACCCAGGTGCTGCTTGATTACACCGTCGGTGTCTCCCCTCAAACCATCGATGCCGCACTGTCTGAACTGAGCGAAGCGGGTGCCGTTCTCACCGGATCCGTGGGTGGGGCGATCAAACAGTAGCGCGTCATTCGGACCCAGCACCCAACGAGGAGTAGCCTCGTTGGGTGTCACAACCGGACGCCGACGTCACCACAACATCCACCGCTGTAACGGACCTGCTGACCAAAGCAGTGACGTCACTCGGCGGGACCAAGCGAGACGGCCAGTTGCGCATGGCAAATGCCGTCGCCCACGCAATCGACATCGGCGAGCACCTCGCTGTCCAAGCCGGAACAGGCACTGGTAAGTCACTTGCGTACCTCGTCCCCGCCATTCATCACGCGGTGCAATCCGGCAAGACGGCAATAGTCTCCACTGCAACAATCGCGTTGCAGAAGCAACTCATCGACCGCGATTTACCTCGCCTGGCGGAGGCTCTCGCACCGCATCTTGGCCGCACCCCCCAGTTTGCGATCCTGAAGGGTCGCAACAACTACCTCTGTCTCAACAAACTGCACAACACACCCGACGAGCCTGAGAGTGAACCAGAAGAACTTTTTGATCCCTTCGCGGCATCCAGACTCGGCCGGGAGGTCCGTCGACTACACGACTGGGCAGAAACGACCGAAACGGGTGACCGAGAAGAATTGACCCCGGGAGTAATTGATCAAGCGTGGCGGCAAGTCAGCGTCACCTCCAGGGAATGCCTCGGAGTTTCGCGGTGCCCCGTCGGTGTGGACTGCTTCGCTGAACGCGCGCGAACCGATGCCGCACACGTCGACATTGTTGTCACCAATCACGCGTTGCTTGCTATCGGGGCGCTGTCTGACGCCCAGATCCTCCCCGAACACGATGTTGTGATCGTCGACGAAGCTCACGAACTCGTTGACCGAGTCACCGGAGCTGCCGCAGCCGAACTGACAGCTAAAACCGTGCTCGCGGCGGCCCGAAAATGCCGCAAACTCCTCGAGGATCGTGATGCGGATTCTCTTCATTCCGCAGCCGACTCACTATCTGACCTCCTCGACACGATCTCACCGGGTCAATGGGAAACGCTTCCACCGGGCAGTGAATACATTCTTGCGTCAGTTCGGGACGCAACCTCATCGGCGCGCACCGCGATTGGGCCAATCCGGTCAGGGATGCTCTCCGCGGAACCGGAAGCGGCCACCGCACGATCAGCGGCACTAACCGCTTTGGAGGAAATACACGACGCCGTAGTGCGCATTCTCGACAACTTCGGCGAACCGGACCCGGCCAAGCGGCGCGATGTCGTCTGGATTACCTCAGATGATCGCCGCGGAGCAGTCCTGCGTATCGCCCCGCTGTCGGTAGCGGGGTTGCTTCGCTCACGACTGTTCGCCGAATCCACCGTGATTCTCACGTCCGCAACCCTCACACTCGGTGGGGCATTTGACGCGCTTGCACGCAACTGGGGTCTACCCACCGACGCGGGCGAAACCTCCATAGACCCAGCACTCGCCAGCGGACAACCGGCCAACCCGACGCAGCTACGGTGGTCGAGCTTGGATGCCGGATCCCCGTTCGATCATCCTCGTGTCGGCATTTTGTACCTCGCCAAACACCTTCCTCCCCCGGGCCGGGATGGCCTTGTCCCCTCTCACCTCGACGAGATTTGTGAACTCATCAACGCCGCCGGTGGGCGCACACTCGCACTGTTTTCGTCTATGCGAGCCGCCCGTGACGCCGCTGACATGCTTGCTCAGCGAATCGCCACACCCATCTTGTGCCAGGGTGACAATTCGACACGCCAACTCGTCCAGCAGTTCGCCGACGACGAAGCGACGTCACTGTTCGGCACACTTTCCCTTTGGCAAGGTGTCGATGTTCCTGGACCGTCACTGTCCCTGGTGATCATTGACCGCATACCTTTTCCCCGGCCCGACGACCCGCTCTTGCGGGCCCGCCAACGAGCGGTGGAAGCGCGAGGCGGCAATGGCTTCATGTCCATCGCGGCATCGCACGCCGCACTACTCCTTGCGCAGGGAACAGGCCGGTTGCTGCGTTCAGTCGACGACAAGGGGGTTGTTGCGATTCTTGACTCGCGCATTGCGACTGCACGGTATGGCGGGTTCTTACGCGCTTCCCTACCGCCGCTGTGGACAACAACCGACCGGTCCGTGGTAGTCGGGGCGTTGCAACGCATCACCGCCAGCAGGTTGTGAACCGCGCCCCAACTCCACGCCTATTTAATCGTCGACTTCACTCGTTTCGAGGGTCATCCTCGGGGTTGACGTAGGTGATCGACCATGGACCGATTGAGTTCAGTTGAACAACAGTCTGGCCATCTGCCCTTGCGTAGTGCGGGGACTCAGGCGGTATCGAGAAGTATGCGCCTGACGGCAACGCCGTTACCTCGTCCCAATTGGCCTCCTCGCCATGTCCGACCTCGAAGGTTCCCTCAATGACCGTGACGCGTTCCTGGCCACTGTGGAAGTGCGGGTCAATCACAAACCCGTCCGGCATACGAAGCCGAAGCGTGAAATAGTCCGCTTCGCCTGGGTCTCCTTCAAGGACTACCATCTCGGCACCCTCGGCAAGAGAGCCAGGACCTTCCACCCACTCCAAATCATCGGCTAAATACTGGAGGTGCCCCCACTCCTGAGTGCCGACGTCCACCTCATTTACTTGTTCGTTAGTTTCGCCCTGGTTGACATCACGGTCCCCCATGAGGTCTTCGACCTCGCTATCTCCACACGCAGTTGTTAGCGCTAGGCCAAGCGCGGCGGCACTGAACAGGGCTGCAACACGCATTGGTGCAATCATGCCTACTCCTTTAGTCGTGTCGGATGGGGTTTACGACATGCGAGGAGGCGACCGCGTCGTGAGAAGCAGACAGCACAAGAGCGAGGCCATGAAAGCCATGTCTCTCATTTTCCTACTGTGGTTCCAGATGATCAATAGGTGAGCATGTTGCTTTTCTGGACTAATGCCAGGTAGCAATAACCGTCGCTGATCCAGGAGCGATTTCAGTGAAGCCAGCATCGCGGACCACTACGGGTTTCTCGGCCATCAACTCAGCCCATGTAGCTTTGTCTGCCTCACGCACAGTGCACGCAAAACCGTGACATGCCCACAGCCACGCCTGTTCAGTGTTGAGCGCCGCGCCGAAAAGCATCGATGCGTGCCCGACTTGAGCTGCAGCTTTACCTACAGTCATACCGAGACTGGAGTTCACCCACAGCACTGGTAGTTGCGCGTCCACGTCTTCATTTACATCAGCAGGTATGTCGGTTCCAGAGATCTGCAGCTTCTTGATGCGAGTATCAACGTCGCCAACTCTGCAAGGAACACATGCATGGACTTCAGCTCCGCCGTGCGACGCGGTGAGGCCCTCGACGGCAGCTGCCGCACTCCATTGCGCGCCACGCGCCCGCCGCGAAACCTTTCGGATTCGCGAACCCATCCAGTCAAGGAGCGGACCGCGCCATTGCTCCGATGATTCATCGAGACACACCAACAGGGCAGCTGTTGCGGCAGCTGAAAGAACACTCGCTCGCTGCGGCGGGTCCGCTTTGGGAATGTGCAGCACCATTTGCATGGCCAACACATCAGCGGGGTCGGTCGGGTCCTGACGGGCGCCGATACGCACAGCCGGATGGCAGTACTTGCGCAGGTCTGCATGCCGACGAACAAACCCCTCTGGCGGGGCACTCACGTCGGTCATCACGTCAGCGGAACGCGGCGGACTTTTCCCTCGGCCGCATCGGCGTGTTCAACTTCGTCGCGGGTAATTCCCAGGATAAATAGGATCGCGTCGAGGTAGGGGTGCGACAACGATGCATCCGCTACTTCTTGCAGCGCCGGTTTGGCGTTGAACGCGATTCCAAGCCCCGCTGCTTGAATCATGTCGATATCGTTGGCGCCGTCACCGACTGCCACCGTTTGTTCGATGGGAACGCCGCGTTGGTCAGCAAATGTTTGCAGAGCGACGGCCTTTGCCGCACGGTCGACGACGTGCCCAATCACGCGGCCGGTGAGCTTCCCGTCAACGATTTCCAAGGTGTTGGCCTCAACGAAATCGAGCTCGAGTTCATCAGCGAGCGGCTGGATGACCTGCCGAAAACCTCCGGAAACCACCCCACATCGGAAACCTAGACGGCGCAAGGTTCGGATGGTGGTGCGAGCGCCTTTGGTGAGCTCAAGTTGTTGCGATACCGCCTCGATGACGCTTGCGTCGAGACCTTTCAGCGCGGCGACGCGGCGGTGCAACGATTCGGTGAAATCGATGTCCCCACGCATTGCGGCCTCTGTGACAGCGCGAACTTCGTCTTCCCTACCTGCGTGGGCTGCGAGCATTTCGATGACTTCGCCCTGGATGAGGGTTGAGTCGACATCGAAAACGATGAGACGTTTGGCTCGTCGGGCGAGGCCACCGCGTTCAACGGCGATGTCCACTCCTTCAGCGACTGAGAGTCGCGCAAGGTTTTCGCGAAGCGTGAGGTCGTCCTCGTGGGTGCCGTATGGGGTACTGACGTGCAGTTCGAGACCTGTCACTGGGTAGTCAGCGACGCCGCGAATGGTGTCAATGTTGACTCCCTGGCGGGCGAGTTCACGCGCAATGACTTTGAATGCGCGCGAAGTGACTGGGCTGCCTAGTACCACGATGGCGTGGGTGGAAAGTTTGCGCCGTTCGGCTTGGTCAGCACCAATTTCGACGTCGATATCAAAATTGATTGACGCCATCGCCTGCTCAACTTCGTTCTGAAGAGCCTCAGCATCGCCGGGGGTTGTGAGGAGCACACCGAGGGTGAGTCGCCCGCGGATGACAACTTGCTCTACATCGAGCAGGTTGGTGTCGTGCCTCGAGAGAGCACCAAAAAGCACCGATGTGACACCTGGTTTGTCCCGCCCCGTCACAGTGAGCAGGACTGTGGTTTCCACCGTTGTCACCGTCCACTCCCCTTTCCGCCCTACAGATTCATGTGAAGCGTAACTGTTGCTCACCCAAACGGCCCTGCCAGCAGTGTGCGGGCAGGGCCGGGTGGTTGTCGTACGTACTACTTGTCCTCGGGGTTAGCCTTTGGACGGTATGGCGGTGGAGCATGCCTGTCGGCTTCGATCAACTCATTGGCCTTGTGCCCATGACCTGGTCCCACGTGTGCTTCGTCGCGCATCCGCTCAATCATGTGCGGGTAGTGCAATTCGAAAGCAGGCCGTTCGGACCGGATTCGGGGTAGCTCAGTGAAGTTGTGCCGTGGCGGCGGGCAGCTTGTTGCCCATTCGAGCGAGTTGCCGTAACCCCATGGGTCATCGACGGTGACGACATCGCCGTAGCGGGAACTCTTAAAGACGTTCCAGATGAACGGAAGTGTCGAAGCACCAAGGATGAACGCGCCGATAGTGGAGATGGTGTTCAGTGTCGTGAAACCATCGCCGGGAAGATAGTCGGCGTACCGTCGCGGCATTCCCTCGTTACCGACCCAGTGCTGGACTAGGAAGGTGGTGTGGAAGCCGATGAAGGTGGTCCAGAAGTGCCACTTGCCGAGGCGTTCGTCGAGCATACGTCCGGTCATCTTCGGGAACCAGAAGTAGATACCAGCGTAGGTGGCGAACACGATGGTTCCGAAGAGGACGTAGTGGAAGTGTGCAACCACGAAGTACGAGTCGGTGACGTGGAAGTCCAACGGTGGGCTCGCGAGGAGGACACCGGATAGACCACCGAAGAGGAAGGTGACGAGGAAGCCGAGGCTAAATAGCATCGGCGTTTCAAACGTCAGATGCCCCTTCCACATTGTTCCGATCCAGTTGAAGAACTTCACACCGGTAGGTACCGCAATGAGGAACGTCATGAAGCTGAAGAACGGAAGAAGTACCGCTCCCGTTGCGTACATGTGGTGCGCCCACACAGCAATGGAAAGCGCTGCAATCGCGAGCGTGGCGTAGACCAGGCCTGTGTAACCGAAGATTGGCTTCCGCGAGAACACAGGGAAGATCTCAGACACGATGCCGAAGAACGGCAACGCGATGATGTACACCTCGGGGTGCCCGAAGAACCAGAACAGGTGCTGCCAAAGCAACACACCGCCGTTCGCCGGGTCATATATGTTCGCCCCCAGTTGTCGGTCTGCAAGCAGTCCGAGCAGTGCTGCGGTGAGCAGCGGGAAGGCGAGAAGAACGAGCACGCTGGTGACGAGAATGTTCCAGGTGAAGATAGGCATCCGGAACATGGTCATACCTGGGGCGCGCAGGCAGATCACCGTGGTGATCATGTTGACCGCACCGAGGATGGTACCAAGACCACCAACCGCGAGGCCTGCAATCCACAGGTCACCACCGGGACCCGGTGAGTGGATCGAGTTGGACAGCGGCGTGTATGCCGTCCACCCGAAGTCTGCTGCTCCACCTGGTGTGAAGAACCCGCTGACAACAATCAGCGCACCAAAGGTGTACAGCCAGTACCCAAGAGCGTTTAGGCGCGGGAACGCCACGTCTGGGGAACCGATCTGCAGCGGCAGAATGTAGTTCGCGAAACCGAACACGATCGGCGTCGCGTAAAGCAGAAGCATGACGGTGCCATGCATTGTGAACAGTTGGTTGAACTGTTCGTTCGATAAAAATTGAAGCCCCGGTACAGCAAGCTCAGCACGCATGAGTAGCGCCATGACGCCACCGACCAAGAAGAAGAAAAACGAGGTCGTGAGGTACATGACACCGATCAGCTTGTGATCGGTGGTCGTGAGCATGTTGTAGATCAGGGAGCCCTTTGGCCCCTGCCTGGGCGGATATGGCCGGTCTAAGACTGGCTTGGGCGCAACGGCGGTCACTGATCCTCCTGACTGCGGCGTCCACGACCCGGGCTCTTTCGGGCGAGGGACTGATTGCTGTCGCTACGAGAATCCTAGACCGTCGGTTTGAGCGGTTGTGCACCGGTCCTACTCTTTGTCGTAACAAGAGCCGATTTTTTTGATGCTCAGCCCGTTTTCCTGCGGTTTTGCGGTGCGGTTTTTGGTGCGACACGTTCAAAACAGTGTTTCACCGCTGTCGAACCACCGTATTTGGCGCGAGCTAAGCAGTGATGGCAAACGCCTCCCACAACCTCGCTGTACACGTACGCCTCCATAGTGCCGAATCACCGCGTTCTATGTCCAGAGGCCGATTGCACATTCCTGGGCCGTCGCTATGAAGAAAAGGACAATCACTTCGTGATCACAACACAGTCGCGGCGCGTTCTCGCTTCCGCAGTTGTCGCCGCAGCACTCCTCGCTGGGTGCGCGTCACCGGACGTCGAGCCCACATCCCCCACCGCTACACAAGGCGACTTTCCGCGCACTGTCGAGCACTTCAGGGGCGCCACAGAAATCCCTGCGCAGCCGGTGCGAGTCGCGGCATTGGACTCAAGCTACTCGGATGCCGTTCTCTTGCTTGAATCTGAGCTTGTCGCACACACCGACTATCGGCAGGACGGCCTCCCTGAATACCTTGGCGCCGATCGTGAGACGTTCGCTGCCGAAGCAGTCTCTGTCGGAGAGCTGAGCAACCCAAGCCTCGAAAGACTCGCAGCCATCAACCCCGACGTCATTATTTCCGCGGAGGTTCGACATGGCGAACTCTACGACCAACTGTCCGCCATCGCCCCCACCGTGTTTTCTGAGACAACAGGGCCAACGTGGAAGGACAACATTCGGCTCCTCGCTGAGGCACTGGGCAAAGAAGTCGTCGCCGACGCCAAGCTCGCGGAGTACGAGGAGCGAGCACAGAAGATTGGCGCCGAGATCAACGCCAAGCACAACAATCCCGTCGTGTCGATCATTCGATTCGCAGGGGAACCTACCGCCCGCCTCTACCGAACGACCTCATTCAGCGGAATTGTTCTTGAAGATGCTGGGATTGCACGCCCTGATTCCCAACTAGCGGATCCCGAGAACCCTACGAACATCATGAACGCAATCAGTCCGGAGAATCTACATCTCGCGGAAGCTGACCTCATTATTGTCTCGAGCTACGACCCCGGCGACGACAAAGACGCCGAGTCGGTACGGGAAGCAGCACAGCCATTCAGGGCAAGTCGCCTATGGGACACATTGGAAGGTCGCAAAGTTGATGTCCGCGACGAAGTCTGGATGATGCCGGTAAGTGTGCAGGGAGCGCACGCAATCTTGGACAACCTCGCCGAAATTTTCGACGTCGACCCCCACCGTAATTAAACGGCACCGCAACTAACTACGGACGTACCAGACCCAACGGAATGGCATACCGTCACGCGACGTATGCCACCCCGTTGCGGGGTCGATAGATTCTGCGCGCCACGATCGATCAATCGCTGGCGCGTAGGCATCACCAGGCACCGCTATGTCGAGTTCGGTGACGACAAGTTGTGTTGCGTGCGGCATCAATGCCTCATAGATCTGCGCACCGCCCATCACCCATGCATCCGGGTATTGGGCTATCGCGTCTTCCAGGGAACGCACCACGATGGCACCGGGCGCCGCCCAGTTTTCGTCCCTAGTAATCACAATGTTGTCGCGACCCGGAAGAGGCCGAAATCGTTCGGGGAGCGAATCCCATGTCCGCCGACCCATCAGCACAGCACTACCGTCGGTGACGCGCTTGAAGTGCTTCAGGTCTTCCGGGATATGCCACGGCATCGTGCCCTCGTGACCAATGACGCCGTCGCGCGCTTGAGCCCAAATAAGCTTCACAACCCTGCCTCACACAGCCACAGGGGCTTTTATCGCCGGGTGATGGCGATAGTCTTCGACGGCGATGTCATCGAAGGTGTAGTCGAAAAGCGAGTCAGGCTTTCGCGCAAACCGCAATTTCGGGTACGGAAACGGATTGCGTGAGAGCTGCTCGGTGACTTGATCGACGTGGTTGTCGTAGATATGACAGTCACCGCCCGTCCACACAAAATCTCCAGGCTCAAGACCTAGCTGATGAGCGACCATCTCCGTCAGCAATCCGTAACTAGCAATATTGAACGGCACGCCAAGGAACAGATCCGCAGACCGCTGATACAGCTGGCATGACAGTTTTCCCTCAGCGACGTAGAACTGGAAAAACGCGTGGCACGGTGGCAATGCCATGTTCGAAATCTCTGCTACGTTCCACGCCGACACGATATGTCGGCGCGAATCCGGGTTGTCTTGCAACTCCTGCATGACTTTCGCGATTTGATCAATGTGGTGTCCGTCCGCGGTGGGCCAGGAACGCCACTGCACGCCGTACACGGGGCCAAGGTTGCCCTGCTCGTCGGCCCACTCGTCCCAAATAGACACCCCGTGCTCTTGCAGCCACCGCACATTGGCATCGCCGCGCAGGAACCACAGCAGCTCGTACACAATCGACTTCATATGTACACGCTTGGTGGTAATCAGCGGGAAGCCCGCCGAGAGGTCGAAGCGAATCTGGCGGCCAAACACACTGCGTGTGCCGGTTCCTGTCCGATCTTGCTTCGCCACGCCATGGGCGAGGACATCCCGGAGTAAATCTTCGTATGGGGTTGGTACAGCCACATCGACAACAGTAACGGTTGGACTCGTTCGATTGCGATTCTACGTGCTTCCTAGTTTGCGATTGACGCTTGAACTGGGGCCAATCGCTACTGTGGTCCACGCACCGCATCCAAGGAGAGCTCACCAGTGGCCACAGATTTCCATGTCCGGCGGGCAACAGTCTCAGGGCTCATTACCCTCGTTGTTGTTGGCATACCGACCGACATCATTCCGAACTCGATGTTTGGGCGCGAGATTCCAGTCCGCTGGTGGGAGTACCGTTGCATTTGAGTGATCTTTAATGATCATCGCTATGCAGCCTCACTTTTGGGTGAGGCGCTTCCATTGTTGGATTCAGGTTTCATAGCCACCAGCGCCACCGAAGCGGTCGTCTTACGGTCGGCTCCACCATTATCGAAGCAGGCACTCTGCTCCGCCCGCGCATAGCGCGCGAGGTTGATAGCGGCGTTGAGATCCCGGTCGATCCCGGTGATGTTCAACCCGCAGTCTTCGTTGTCGCAGACGTACAAGCGGTCTGACAAGCTCAGTTTGGCTTTCACTGAACCGCAACCAGAACACGTCTTCGAGCTGGGATACCACCGGTCCGCCTTGACTAGTGCCGAGCTGTACCAGGTGGTTTTATAGTCGAGCTGGCGGGAGAACTCGCCCAGACCCGCGTCAGCGATCGAACGATTCAAGCCTTTCTTGCGGGCACCACCGGCGGCCATCATGTTCTTCACCGCGAGGGTCTCGGTGCCGATCACATCGAACGACTGCGCCAGCAACGTGGTCAGTTTGTGGAGGCGGTCCCGGCGCAGGTTCGCCACCCGCACATGCTGTTTCGCGATGGCAGCTTGTGTGCGTGTCCATGCGTTCGACGGCTCCTGTTTCGTCTGGGTTGCCGCGTTCCAGGGGCCGTGCTGGCGGGCGGCTTTACGTTGCAGCGCCCGCAGTTTCCGGGACGCGTGTGTGAACTCTTTCGGAGCCTGCACACGTAGAACCTCCCGCCCGTCGGGGGTGGCCGCGACGATCAGGTCTTTCACACCAACATCGACCCCGACCACCGGTGCCAGGCGTTTGACGTGAGCCGGACGGCTGGCGGCACGCTCAACCACACAGGTGAAACTTACCAGCCACCTGCCACGTTCGAACCGAACCGTGGCCTTCAGAATCCGGGCTGCGCGGTGTTCGAGGCGTCGGGCGAGTTTACGGGTCGACTCGTGCACCCGCAGCGTCCCGAGCCTCGGCAGTGTTACGTGATGCCGATCCGGTTCGACGCGGATCGTGCCGGTGGTGAACGCGAAAGCCCTGGTCGAACGCTTCGACTTGAAGGACGGGAACCCAACCCTCGGGCCTTTACGGGTGCCTTTGCGTGAGTCGCTCCAGTTCTTCAACGCCTCCGCGAGGTTCTTGCATGCGTTGGCGTACGCCTCTTTCGAGTTCTCTGCCCACCACGGTGTGCCGTCCTCGCGGACGGCTACCTGGTGTTTGCGTTTGTTGAAGTCGTTGCGTAGAGATTGGAACGACCAGACCATGCTCGGGGTCAGATCAGCGTCGGTGATCCCGTACGACTTCTCCGCCTCGCGTTGGGACAGGTTCGCTTTCACTGCTCGCAGCATCGTGTTCCACGCAAACCTGGCCCCACCCGCGTGCGACTCCAACGTAACGGCCTGCGCATCGGTTGGGTCGAGCGCGTACTGATACGCCTGCAACACCCACCCGCCAGGAACCTCGAACTTCTCCGCCATTACGCCACCCGGCGGGAAGTGTCGTCAGCAGTCGCCGCTACCGCCCGCTTGGCGCGGTTAGCGGCAGCGCGTTTGCCATACAACCGCGCACACATCGACGTCAGAATTTCGGTCATATCCCGCACAAGGTCGTCGTCCACCTCGCACGAATCGACCACGACCAGCTCGCGGCCGTTCGCTGCGAGTGCGGCTTGGACGTACTCCGATCCGAACCGGCAGAACCGGTCACGGTGTTCGACCACGATCCGTGTGACAGTCGGGTCTCGCAGCAAGGCGAGGAACTTTCGACGGTGCCCGTTCAGCGCTGATCCGACCTCAGTGACGACCTTGTCGACGCCGATCTGCTCACTCGCGGCCCACGCTGTAACTCGTGCGACCTGACGATCGAGGTCGGCCTTTTGATCCGCTGACGACACCCGCGCATACACCGCTGTCCGGCCATGCGATTGCGTGTTGGTGGTGGGATCGCCGACCAGGATCAGGCCGCCGACCTTGCGGGCCGGGACCGGGAGCGAGCCAGAGCGAAACCAGCGATACGCGGTCACACGCGCAACGCCGTTGCGCTGTGCCCACGTCGCTAAGTTCATGTGTTCGGTTGTACCGCACACCACTGACAAGTTTGATCGCTCAAGCGCGTTAAAGAGCACTATCGACCACTCGATCCGCAACATTTAGCAACCCCTTTTTTGGGTGACCGCCGCACTGTTCGCCGTGGGGTGTCCTGTCTGCAACAAACTGATCCTGTTAGCTATTGGGACTTCCGGAGCCCTCAGCGTGTGGGCTCCCATTCAACCGATCCTCGCTGTCGTCGCCGTGCTTGCTCTCGGAATCGCAACGTACCTGTGGTGGCAACGCCGCCCGTGCGCTGATGGCAGATGCTCTATAGACCAGGTCAACACTGGTGGATCCGTCTCCGAGGCCAAAGTTCCATAGACCGCTTCCGCTAAGGTGCCTGCATGGGTATTCCCAACTACATTGCCGAGCTCCGAAAACATGTGGGCACAGACTTACTGTGGCTTTCCGGCGTAAGTGTGGTCATTGCTAATGACGACGGCGAGGTCCTTCTGGCCAGGCGTTCCGACAATCGCCTGTGGGCCGTCGTCTCCGGCATTCTTGAACCTGGCGAGGAACCAAGCTGTGCCGCACAGCGGGAAGTGCTCGAAGAAATAGGTGTGAGGGTTGCACTGGACCGCATTACCAGCGTTGATGTAACCCCCGTCGTGACCTATTCCAACGGCGACCAGTGTCAGTATCTCGATATTTGCTTTTCAGCCAAGATCGTTGACGGCACGCCCCACGTCGCTGACGACGAAAACATTGAAGTCCGTTGGTTTTCCGTCAACGCTTTGCCTGACGACATGACTGAAACGTCGCGTGACCGCATCGCGCATGCTCTGGCACAGCGACCCGAGGCGTGGTTTGCTCGCTGAACTCGTTTCCCGGTTTCGGACATGGCGACGTCAAAGTTTGACTGCTTTGCGTATTTTGTGGCAATGAGCTGAAAATCTGGACCGATTAATCACAAACCTTGACCAAATCAACACCTACGCGCGATACTCAGTGTGCTGAACATCACTTTTCACCGCATTCAACGCCCCTGTGCCGCGACAGACGATCCGTTGCATAGCTGGCTTGAATTTGATTCCACACTATTAAAGGAGCAATCTGTGCGCTCAACCTCCACCAAAAGCGTCGCTATCAAACGACTCGTAGCCGCCTCAGCCACTGCAGGTCTACTCTCCGGCGGCATGCTAGCCGGAGCAGGCATCGCGGCCGCTCAGGAAAACGGATCTGGCAGCGACGCTAGCAGCATCACAGGCAGCCTTGGAAGCGACGAGGAAGACGGCGGAAGCATCGGCAGCCTCAGCGGCGATGGCAGCATGGACTTCGGCAGCCTCGACCTGGGCAGCCTCGACTTCGGTAGCCTGGATCTGCTCGACCTCCTCGACCTTGGGATTATTGGCGATCTCATCGGTGGAATCGGAGATCTGCTACCGGGACTTGGCGGAATTGGCGGACTACTTCCAGATGTCGGCATCCTCTAAGCATTCGGCCCGCAACGCATCAGCACGTCCCCAGGCTGAACGGCCTGGGGGCGTGCTTCTCTATCGCGATGACGTGTCGCTTCAGCGTCAGCACCGTACGCGATAATTCAGAGCGGGCATCAGCGGTTTGTTTCACTTCGCCCCATTTGATCCCTCCATCCCCGGGAGTCAGCACATGATTGAACGCACCGAACTCGAGAAATTGCTCGAACCGGTTCCCGAAACCATGCTGGGCACCCTCCGTGACAGGGCGGTGGAGGCAATGCGACCCGGAACCGAACTTCGCGATCCGATCGCTGTAGACATTTTTCAGTCGTTGGACTACGACTGGGACAAGTTTGGCGCCACAGCACAACCAAACTGGATGCGAGCCCTAACCTTTGACAAGGTGTGCGACGAGTTTCTTGCGGAGCACCCCAACGGCACTGTCGTCTCACTTGGCGATGGTCTCGATACTGGGTTCTTTCGCACCGATAACGGAACCATGCGTTGGGTCTCAGTAGATGTCCCGGAGGTGGCAAAGCTCCGGGCAGTCCTCGTTCCTGATAATCCTCGGCTGGTAAATGTTGCCAAGTCCGCGTTTGATACTGCGTGGACAGCACAGGTCAGATCACCTGAAGACGGCGTGCTAATCCTGGCGCAGGGCCTGTTTCAATACTTTACCTGGGACGATGTCACGACTCTCCTGCAACATTGCGGTGAAACATTTCCCGGTGCCGAGATCATCTTCGACGTTGTACCGGAATGGTTTGGGCGTAAAACCCGTGCAGGGTGGAAGAAGAGCGAGAACTACGAGGTTCCCGCAATGCACTTCGCCCTGAACCCCGACGATCTCGGCGAACTGAGCGAAAAGGTGCCCGCAATCACCTCGGTCCGCACGATTCGGATGGTGCCCGGACATGGTGTGTTCGGTTCACTGACCATGCGAACTATTTATGGAGTAAAAAAGCTGAGAAATGCGTGGCCAGCAATCGCCCGGGTGCGCTTCTAACCTACATTTTTGCGTGGCGGGCCAGCACAAAGCTATAGATGCCATAGGTAATGAGGAATACGCCCGCCACCACCAATGCGAAGGCCCCAAACGGTAGTGCCCGGACCGACCTGAGTGCGGCATCAAGCCCCATCGCGTCGCGGGGAGCCGCCCGCGCGGTGGCGACGATCACTGCGATGCCAACTCCTGAGATGACAACGCCTTTTCCTGCCCACGCCACAACTCCAAGCACGTGAACTGCGAGGCCTGGTCGCCCCATCAAATCTGCATGGAAGGTACGCATCACACCTTTGTGAATGTGATAGGCGCCGATCGTAAAGACACCAAGTCCCACCAGGACCAGGATTATTGTGCCAGCGGTGGTGAACATCAATTCTGCGACGAGGCCCAGAACCACAAAATCGTTTCTGTCGCCCTTCCCTGCCGCGAACTGGCCCGCCGAGTACGCAAATGCGCCATAAATGACGGCGAGAGAAAAAGCCTTAACCCTGTCCGTAATGCTGAGGTCTCGCCAGGTAGTGGAGTCATAGGCGCGCCCAAAAACTGATTCGATTGCCCGCCATAGAGCCATCGTCGTCAATACTGCTGCTATGAGCCACAGCGCGATGGTTCCGCCGCGCTCCCGAGCAATTTCCGCGAACGCTCCGGTGTGGTCGGTATCGGGGGTTGGCACCCCGAACGCCAGGTTTAGCGACAGATAACCGATCGCGATGTGAAGCAACCCGCTTACGACGAAACCAACACGGGCTGCACCCTCAAATATCTGGTGTTGAAATAACCGAGATATCCCCTGGCTGCCTTCATGTGCACCCTCGGCGCTTGAGCAAATTTTAGAAGTCCCAGTCGTCGTCTTCAGTGTTGACAGCTTTGCCGATCACGTACGAAGATCCCGATCCGGAGAAGAAGTCGTGGTTCTCGTCAGCGTTGGGTGACAGCGCCGAGAGAATCGCTGGGTTGACGTCAGTTTCGTCCTTCGGGAACAACGGTTCGTAGCCGAGGTTCATCAGTGCTTTGTTTGCGTTGTACCGCAGAAACTTCTTGACGTCTTCGGTCAGCCCAACACCGTCGTAGAGGTCCTGTGTGTATTCAACTTCGTTGTCATACAGTTCAAACAGGAGCTCAAAGGTGTAGTCCTTGAGTTCTTGCCGCCGTTCAGGGCTGACGAGCTCAAGACCGCGCTGGTACTTGTAACCGATGTAATAGCCGTGTACGGCTTCATCACGGATGATGAGCCGGATCATGTCCGCCGTGTTGGTCAGCTTCGCGCGCGATGACCAATACATGGGGAGGTAGAAGCCTGAGTAGAAGAGGAATGACTCCAGTAGCGTCGACGCAACTTTGCGCTTGAGCGGGTCGTCCCCTTGGTAGTACTTCATGACGATTTCAGCTTTACGCTGCAAGTTTGCGTTTTCTTCGGACCAGCGGAACGCGTCGTCAATGTCCCGTGTCGAACATAGGGTCGAGAAGATCTGCGAGTAACTCTTCGCGTGCACCGACTCCATGAATGCAATGTTCGTGAGAACTGCTTCCTCATGCGGTGTGAGTGCATCAGGGATGAGGCTGACAGCACCAACTGTGCCCTGGATCGTGTCCAACAGTGTCAGCCCGGTGAAGACCCGCATTGTCAGTTGCTTTTCGTGTTCCGTGAGCGTGCCCCATGACGGAATATCATTCGAAACGGGCACCTTCTCCGGAAGCCAGAAGTTGCCCGTCAGCCGGTCCCATACTTCCGCGTCCTTGTCGTCGGGCACGCGGTTCCAGTTGATCGCCGAAACTTGGCTGACCAGCTTTACCTTCCCTCGCTCGGCGGGCGTGTGAGCTTCAGAGGTAACGGTCATGGGAACTTCTTTCCTGTCGGGTGACGGGCACATATCCATTTTCACCGAGTTCGCTCATGTCAGCGAGTTAGCGCATGGACATAATCGTGCACAGCCATACACCTAGTAGGACCGGGCGTGGCTACATCGCACATGTAGTACTTACACAAGTGAGATTAGCAGGCATGGGCAATAGATATGGCGTGTCGATCGGGCGTGGCCACATGGTGTCGTTCAAGTAACTTGTACACCCCCCACAGGCTCACCACAAACGCTTATGAGGATCTCAGCTAACAGGCGTTGTAATGCAAATCACAGTGCTATGGTCGGGGAAACTGGTCGGAGGTTGTGATAATGGTCGAACGCGCTGCCACACCCGTAGTACCCACAATGCGCCGGAAGCTCCTGCGCGCCGGGAAAGCACTGACAAACCCCCTCCTGCCCGACGACTATCTCGCGCTGATTAACCCAATGTGGTCGACGCGCGAATTGCAGGGGCAGATTGTTCGCGTCAAGCCTGAAACTCCACGCTCCGCCACCATCGTCATCAAACCCAACTTCCCCTGGCCTGGCCATAAAGCGGGCCAGTACCTACGCATCGGGGCCGAAATCAATGGGGTACGGCACTGGCGGGCATACACACTCACATCTGATCCAAACCACCCCGAAGGTCACTTAAGCATCTCCGTGCGAACCGTCGAGGGTGGGCGCATGTCGACCTTCTTCACGCGCAATATCCAGCGGGGTGCGACGGTGTTTCTCGGCGAGGTGGAAGGCACATTCTGCCTTCCACACCCCCTGCCGAAAAAATTCCTCATGTTCAGCGCAGGAAGCGGCGTCACCCCCATCTTTAGTTTGATACGGGAACTCGCTCGCCGCGGCGCACTGTCTGACGTGGTGCATCTCCACTGCGAACACACACCCGACGAAATCATGTTCGACAGCATCTTCAATGAGGTTGAATCGCATTTTCCTGGGTATCACCGGAGCATTCACCTCAGCGAAGAGAAAGGTGTACTCACGCCCCAGATGCTCGACGACCTTTGCCCTGACTGGCGGGAACGCGAGACCTTCCTCTCCGGCCCTCCAGGAATGCTCGATGCGATGAGTTCCCACTGGTCCGCCGAAGGTGTTCATGACCGTTTGAGCATGGAACACTTCCAGCCTTTTGCGGGCGACGGCGGCTCCGGCGGCCTCGGCGACGGTGGAACAGTGCATTTCCGAGTCACCGACATTCAGGCCACGTGCGACGGGGCAACTTCCATTCTTGTTGGCGGCGAAGAAGCGGGCGGCACTCTCCCGTTCGGTTGCCGCATGGGTGTGTGCCACACGTGCATCGGCCGCCTAGAACACGGCCAGGTGCGCGACCTCCGCACAGGGGTCGTCCACGGAAGTCATGGCCAAATGGTGCGAACGTGCATCAATGCCCCCGAGGGCCACGTCGAGATCGACCTCTAAGCACAACGAAAGGACCCCCGACGATGACCTACGCGATTCGGGACCACGCCATTTCCACCAACGGCGCGAAACCTAAGGCCACGTGGAAACCAGATCCATCGCAACCCAACCATCCACTCCATCGCCTTACGCCAGAGCAGATAGAAGAGATCGGGCGCGAATGCCAGGCGATCCACGACAAGGTCTACAGCGAACTCGGAGCTGATGACGCGAACTATATTCGCGCCATGGTCCAAGCGCAGCGCCGTCTTGTCGTCGCCTCAAGGGCCGTACTTATCGCCTCCCGATTCTGGCCCGCCTGGATTCTCGGCACAGCCGGGTTGTCCGTGGCCAAGATTCTAGAAAACATGGAAATCGGCCACAACGTCATGCACGGCCAGTGGGACTGGATGAATGATCCCTACATCCACTCATCGTCGTGGGACTGGGACAACACATCACCAGCCGCATCATGGAAGCATTCGCACAACTATCTCCACCACACCTTTACCAACATCGTCGGTAAGGACATCGATGTTGGCTACGAGATCATGCGCATGGATCCGAAGCAACCGTGGCATCCGCGTTTCCTCGGCCAGCCCGTGTACAACCTCCTCCTCGCGCTGTTCTTCGAGTGGGGTGTGGCACTACACGACATCGATGTTGAAGCTATCTTCCACGGCACAAAAGATAAGCAGCAGCTCAAAGACGAGTTGAAGGAAATCGGCGTCAAGGTTCGCCGCCAGGTCGTCAAAGACTATGTTGCATGGCCAGCGATCAGCGCCGCAGCCATGCTCGCCGTCGAAGTTGGTGTCATCGCACTGTTCGACCGCAAAGCCGAAGGCGGAGTAAATCGCTTTCGCAACGCTGGCCGTCGCGCAGGCGGCGGCTTACGACGAGGCGGCATCATCAGGCGGCTGATTGACCGTCGTGCCATTCGTGAACCGTTCCTCGCCACGCTAAGCGCGAATATCACTGCCAACCTGGTTCGCAACCTGTGGGCGTACGCAATCATCTTCTGTGGACATTTCCCTGATCAGACATACACGTTCACGGAAGAGGAAGTCGCCAACGAAACTCAGGGTGGCTGGTATGTCCGCCAGTTGCTTGGCTCGGCAAACATCGAAGGTAGTCGACTCTTCCACATTATGAGCGGCAACCTATCGTTCCAGGTCGAGCACCATATCTTCCCAGATATGCCAAGTTCGCGCTATCAAGAAATCGCCCCGCAGGTCCGGGCGATCTGTGAAAAATATGATCTCCCCTACAACATCGGCCCGTTCCACAAACAACTGTTTACTGTCCAACGCACGATTCTGCGGCTGATGTTCCCTGGTGGGTCACCTCGACCGAAGCAAGGCCCCCACCGCGAACCTGCCCCCGCCACGACTGGCAACGGACAACTACCAGTTTTCCCTTAGGAAAGCGTCCGGGCCCCAAGCACTCCGGCCCCAAGCACACTGTGTGCTTGGGGCCCACTGCTCTGCGTACCCGGCGCTCTGTGAACCCAGCGCTATGTATTGGGTCCGTCTTGAACCTTGCCGTAAGCGCCCGACCTAAGCCCTGGCGGCTGACTCAACAACGAAAGTCGTGCTGACCGGTGTGCGGAGGTCATCTCCATTTCGTCGAGCTGCTCACGTGAGAGCGGCAACGTCACAGCCAACACAAGTACTGCAAGGTAGATGGACTTGTTGGCTACCCACGGAGAGAAGATGAGGTCCCATGACGCCTGGGCGCAGACAAGAGTAACCACGATCGAATACTTGCCGCGCATACGAACGAAACCCACAACAAGAGTCACGAGCAGCGCTATGGGGAAAAGCGCTGCGATGATGCCGCCTTGAATCCACGATTCGAAGAAGATTGAGTGGATCGAGATTCGCCCTCCTGGTCGAACCCAGTAGCGCAGATAGTCGTCGGGGTTGTACATGCCCATGTATTCAGCGAGCCTTACCCCCGAATAGATCACATGCCAGGTAATGGCTTGCTCGTTCCCCCAGCCCGCGAAGGGTTTCTCCATGATTGCGGCAATCGCCAGTGGGGGCTCAGTTCGCCCATCGAGGAGCGCGAAGCCGTCACCCGTGGTTTGTGACAGTGTTTTCAGCCGCACTTCCTCGCCAAACACGCCCGACAGCATAAGTTGAGGTGTCACGGTGCCCAGCGCAAGAAGACCTGTAATTCCCAGCCAAAGGCGGAGCCTTGTCAATCCTTTGCGGCTGCGTCGGAGGAAATCGAAGAGGGCAACAGCAAAACAGATCAACGCGTACGCACGGCTGTTCAGATACATGCCGTAGATACCAAACCCGACCAACGCGAACGTCACGACGTAGCCGGGCACATTCCGCCTGACAAGTAAGTACAGCGTCAACGCGGTGACGGGGAAGGCGATACCGAATTTCCACAGAGCTTCAATTCCCTCTGCGGTACGCGCCGACCCGATGATGACGTAGTAAGCAACAGTGCCGAGCGACAACCACGCAAGAAGGTGGACGGCTTCATCTGAGGTACGAACGATTCCACTGAGGCCGATCACAGCGACGGCAAACACTAAAAAGTGCTGCATCGAGACAATCGGGATGCGCACGTCCTGCCACACCGCGGATGCACCCAACGCGACGAAACCGGCCACCGCTGTGAGCAAACAGAATCGAAGCAGTCGACCGCGCGGAAGATTTGTTTGCATGAGAGCTAGAACCGTTATGGGGATCATCCCTAATGGCGTACCCATACCAAATAACGGAACATTACTTGCCAAACCAATAACCCGGCGTGGCCAACGCTTAGTCGAGTCACCAACAGGTGGCGCTGCTATTAGCGGCTTCTCCTGGTCAGAAATGTGCCGCCCGCCCTTCGTCTCCAGCGCTTGAATGAAACGTACAGTACAGCGCGCAAGTACTGCCCATTGCAATTTATAGCGCAGAAAGCAGCCATACTTGTACCTTTGTGAATTTCGAATACGTAAGAAAACAAAACTTCATGTAAAGGTGCGTACTACGCAAGCCGGGCAGGCTAAAGTCGTGCCGTGACAGACACGCGTATGCGCATTTTGATACTTGGGCTGCATTACGCGCCAGAACACGCTGGGAACGGTCCTTACACGTCGAAGCTTGCCACGGAACTGGCCGCGCGCGGCCACCACGTGACGGTGAGGACTGGGTATCCGCACTACCCGGCGTGGTCCGTCGCCGACGGTTACGCCGGAAGGCGGATGCACGAGGTACTCGACGGTGTGTCAGTGGAACGATTTCGTCCTCATATTCCCGATCCCAACAAACCACGTGACCGAGCGCGAATGGAAGTTAGCTTCGGCGTACGCTCAAATGTCGGACGATGGGGGTCGCCCGATGTGATCCTCTGTGTCAGCCCCGCGTTGCTGTCGACAGCGATGAGTGTTGCGCGCACGCGTTTGACGATGCGTCGCCCCGCGGTTGGCGTGTGGGTTCAAGACCTGTACGGTCTCGGCGCGAAAGAAACCGGAACTGGTGGCGGTCGGGCTGCAGCACTCTTAGCGGCAATCGAATCCCGCACCCTTCGGGCTGCGGATGGTGTTGCTGCCATCCACGATAGGATGCGCGCTCATATGGTCCGGGATCTCGGCGTGCCTTCCGACCGCATCAGAGTTATTCGCAATTGGACACATCTCACTCCGATGCAACTTCCCGAGCAGAGTGTGGCCCGAAAAGAACTTGGGTGGGACCCCACTGAGGTCATCGCGCTTCACGCCGGAAATATGGGTGCAAAGCAAGGACTCGACAACGTAGTGGAGGCGGCGCGATACGCGGCGACACATTCGCCTCGCCTGCGATTCGTGCTCCTTGGCGATGGAAACCAGCGGCAACGGCTGGAAGCTCTCGCTGAGGGGTTGCCCAATATTTCTTTCATTCCGCCGTTGCCTGATCGAGAGTTTCGGCTAGCCATGGCCGCTGCCGATGTGTTGGTTCTCAACGAACTCTCGGGGCTATCCGACATGTCGGTGCCGAGCAAGCTCACGTCGTATTTCACTACCGGTCGACCAGTGGTGGCTGCGACCGACAGTCGCAGTGTTACTGCCGACGAGATCCGAAACTCGGGCGCCGGTGTTCAAGTTGATCCCAGCGAACCAAGTGCGCTCGCTGATGCAGTGATGGCTCTGGCCGCCGACCCGGAGCGTAGCGCCGCCCTGGGCGCTGCAGGGCAACGATTCTGCTCTCAAGAACTATCTCAACAATTTGCTATCGACCAGTATGAAGCATGGCTCGCTGAGCTCGTCAGCGCTAAGAACAATCACAATTCTCGTTCACCACTGAAGAAGCTAGGAGCGCCATGACTAAGCGTGCCCTGATTACAGGAATTACGGGCCAAGATGGCTCGTACCTCGCCGAGTTGCTACTGAGGAAGGGGTATGAGGTTCACGGCCTCATCCGTCGCGCCTCTACGTTCAACACGCATCGCATTGATCACCTTTATGCGGATCCGCACGAATCCGGCGCCAAGATGTTCTTGCATTATGGTGACCTCAGCGACGGCGCTCGGCTTGTCACCTTGATGGCGAAGATTCACCCTGACGAGGTTTATAACCTTGCCGCGCAATCGCATGTGCGGGTGAGTTTCGATGAACCCGAACACACCGGTGATACCACTGGTATCGGCGCAATCCGACTATTGGAAGCCGTACGGCTCGCTGGCGTTGATTGCCGCTACTACCAGGCCTCAACCTCGGAACTCTTTGGCGCTTCCCCACCGCCGCAGAATGAGGACACCCCGTTTTACCCCCGCTCGCCGTACGGCGCAGCCAAGCTCTACGCATATTGGGTGACCAAAAACTACCGCGAGGCGTATGACATGTTCGCGGTCAATGGCATCTTGTTCAACCACGAATCGCCGCGTCGCGGTGAAACATTTGTGACCCGCAAAATCACCCGAGCCGTCGCCCGGATCGCGGCAGGCAAAGAAAAGTATGTGTACATGGGTAACCTAGATGCGATTCGTGACTGGGGTTACGCGCCGGAGTATGTCGAGGGAATGTGGCGGATGCTGCAGGCGGACGAGCCCGATGACTTCGTCATGGCCACTGGTGGCAACTTCACCGTCCGTGATTTTCTCGTCGAAGCGTTCACTCGCGCTGGATTGGACTGGGAGGAACACGTTCGCTTTGACGAGCGTTACCTCCGCCCTACCGAGGTTGATGCTCTTGTGGGTGACGCCAGCAAAGCTGAACGCATCCTCGGATGGAAACCCAAGGTTCAAACGCCCGAACTTGCACGCATCATGGTCGACGCCGACATCGAGGCGCTCAAGCATGAGGGCGGAACGTGGATTGACCGGCCAGACCTGCCCGACTGGAAGTAGTGATGACAGACCTAGATTTCACCCCTGCTCCCCTTGACCGAGCTGCCCCTTTCTATGTGGCAGGGCATCGCGGGATGGTCGGTTCTGCGATCTGGCGCAAGCTTGAATCCGAGGGTTTTACAAACCTGATTGGACGAACGTCGTCGGAACTTGACTTGCGTGATCGACATGCCGTGTTCGATTTTTTTGCTGACACGAAACCTCGGTATGTTGCTCTGGCAGCCGCGAAAGTGGGCGGCATCATGGCAAACAACACCTACCCGGCTGATTTTTTGTCCGAGAACATGCAGATCCAGGTCAACGTCATGGATGCGGCGCTTGCGCAACGTGTCGAGCGGCTGCAGTTCCTCGGGTCGTCGTGCATCTATCCGAAGTTTGCCCCGCAGCCAATCAAAGAGGACTATCTGCTCACCGGGCATCTTGAGCCGACGAACGATGCGTATGCGATCGCCAAGATTGCCGGGATTGTGCAGGTGCAAGCCGTTCGGCGACAACATGGACTGCCCTGGATTTCCGCTATGCCGACCAACCTTTATGGGCCTGGCGATAATTTCTCACCGACGGGGTCACATGTGCTCCCTGCGTTGATCCGCCGCTTCGACGAAGCGCGCGAGTCCGGTGCAACTTCAGTCGAGAACTGGGGCACCGGATCGCCGCGCCGCGAGTTTCTCCATGTGGACGATATGGCAGCTGCGGTGTTTCACCTCTTCGAACACTACGATGGTCCGTCGCAGGTGAATGTAGGAACTGGTCGTGACACCACGATCAAAGAAATCGCCGAAATGGTAGCCGCGGCCGTGGGCTATCAGGGTGAAATTGCGTGGGATACATCAAAACCTGATGGGACTCCACGCAAACTTCTCGACGTGTCAAGACTTGCCGAATCTGGCTGGACTTCCTCTGTTGATTTGCGTGACGGGATCACGAGCACCGTTGAGTGGTACCGAACCAACAAGGAACACATCCGAACGTAACCAGCTTTTCTCCGGGCTCAGCAATGACGCCCGCACAACACCCATCTCGGCGCTAACAGGGTTAGGAAACATATGGACCTGCAGGAGTTCGTCCGAATTCTTCGGAACCGGTGGCGAATCGTCACGGCAATCACTGCTGCGACAACGCTCGCCGCAATTGTGTACTCGGTTTTAAGCCCGTCGATTTATGCTTCGACTGCACAGTTGTTTGTTTCGACGTCGTCTAACCAGTCAGCCGGGGAACTGTACCAGGGCGGGCGTTTTTCACAGGAACGCGTCAGTTCTTATCGACAGTTGATTATGGGGGACGCTCTTGCTGAGCGTGCGATCGACTCTCTTGATCTCAATGTTGGGCCGGAGTATTTCCACAACCGAGTGCTTGCGACATCGGCGCCTGAGACCGTTTTGATCGACATCACTGTTCGCGATACTGATCCCGTGCTTGCGCGTGATATCGCGAACGCGCTTGCCGCCGAATTCATCGGAATGGTCGCGGAGCTGGAAACTGTCACCGAAGGCACTCCACCACCAGCACAAGTCGCGATTGTGGAACAGGCCGCGATATCCGAGAATCCGATTGCGCCTAAACGCTTGGCGAATATTGCCCTCGGGTTTGTTGTTGGTTTGCTCATTGGTGTCGGTTTGGCAATCATTCGCGACCGCCTCGACAACACAATCAAGGACCGCCACACGCTCGAAGAGGTGGGCGAAATCGCGCTTGTCGGGACAATCCCCTACGAAAAGGACCGCGTCAAGTACCCGGCGATCAACTTCAGTGACACCCGCTCCGCTGGTGCTGAAGCGTATCGCTCGTTGCGCACTAACTTGCAGTTCCTCAATATTGATAACGCGCCGAAAGTCATCACCATCACTAGTTGCTTGCCTGGTGAAGGAAAGACCACTTCTGCCGCCAACATTGCACTGGTACTCGCTGAAGCCGGCCACACAGTGTGTCTGCTTGAAGGCGACCTCAGGCGCCCCCGCGTCACCAAATATCTCGGCCTCGTGCAAGAAGTTGGGTTGACAACAGTTCTTGCGGGACAGGCGACGGTCGAAGAAGTGCTCCAGCCGACTTCTGTGCCCGGCGTCTTCGTTATTGGCTCTGGTTCGATCCCGCCAAATCCAAGCGAGTTGCTCAGCTCCGCGCACGCACGTCAGGTAATTGAGGAGCTACGTGAACAATTTGACTACGTAGTTATCGACGCTCCCCCACTTTTGCCGGTGAGCGATTCAGCTGTCCTAGCCAAGATGAGCGACGGGGCACTCATGGTGGTCCGGCACGGCAAGACGAAACGTGAAGAGCTCCGTCGGGCGCTTCTGGATCTCGACAAAGTGGGTGCCACCATCCTCGGTACAGTATTGACGATGATTTCGCACAATGCTGCTTCTGGTTACGAGTATTCGTACTACTACGAGTCAGATACGTCGCTCCCACAACAGAGCCGTGCGTACAAGGTCGCCAATGCACGGTCGCGAGGTGCCGAAGGATAAACCGGAGCAGATGTTGAGTATGTAACCAGCAAAGAGAATTATGGTGAGGGGGTGCCCTCTTCGACAGCACCAGCAAGAGACGTAGCTGGCAATAGTCACAGCGAGGGGATTCCACCGTGAATACCGGTACGGAGGCGAAGTCATGACAGCCCAGGGACACGCGAACAAAGAAAACTTGGGCATCATCGTCACTTCCGATGGCGTTAGGTCGGCACTTCACGGGCCCGAGGACGAGCCTGAATTCCGATTTCGTCCTCTCAACCGTGACAATGCACACGATGTGGGTGACATTGTCTCGTCGATGATCGGTATCACCCGGATTCGCGCCGCTACGAAGCATGCTGACCTAGGCCGCGTAGTCATCGCTTGTATGACCCCCGAACAACAGGATCAAGCAAACCAGGTACTTACTGCTCAGGGGATCAAGGACCAGCGTTTTGTTCCCGTCGATGAAGCGATGTGGCGTTTTGCTCGCACCCTTGAACAAGTTCGAGGTGCCGCAACTGTTGCCCTTGTCATGGTCACAGATGACGGTTGTCAGTCCGCACTGTATGACGGATACACAGGTACCCGACTTGCGGCAAAATTTGATCCACAGTTGACCTTGGCGGGAGTCGACGAACACATTCGGGATATCGTCGCTGAGAAGGCGCCCGGTGTGCGAATTGGGGTGGCAAAAGCCACCATGCTGCGAAAGCAACTCGCTGATCAGGACACAGCCACCCTGACTAAGGGCAGCGCGACGATTGAGATAACACGCAGCGACGTTGATGGCATCGTTGCGGACCAAACAAGCCTTGCAGTGTCACACATTGAGGCACTGTGCGAAAAAGCCCAAGTGGAACCGGACGTCTTGTGCGTTTTCGGCGGCGGTATGTTTTTTGACGCTCTTGTTCGACGCACTAGTGAACACCCCACTTGCAGCGTTGTTGTGCCCCCGGATCATGAGAACGCCGCAGCGCTCGGTGCCCTTAATTTTTACCAACAGTGGTATCCACCCACCCGGCCGCAACCCAGCCAGCCTCCCCTTGACGAGGCTGCTCCCGCACCCGAGCTTGACGACAGTCTCGTCATTGACGACCGCCGAGCCAGTGCAAAGCCGAAGCCGTCAAGCCCAGCTGAGCCCGTGGATGTTTCGCCGGATCCCGACGTTTTGCCCGCCGAAGCACCGCGCTGCGGCGGCCAAGTTGGAAGCAAGTACGTTGCGCCTGTGGCGTCGAATCCTCGGGTTCATGCCACTCAGTTAGCAGAGCCATCCGTTGTAGCCGATGATCAGCTCGAGCATTCATCGGAGGTGCGACCTGCCAGGTCGGCTCGGCCCGACACTTCTACGCATCCCCTGGCTGCGGGGAAAAAGGTAGTGGAAATCAAAACTGCTGCTCGTTCACCACGGAAGCGTCGACGCAAGCGACGTCGTTCGAAACGCGCAGTGTCCGCTTCTGCGATCGCCATGACAGGCTTGTTAGGACTTGGTGCAGGATTTGTTGTCGTCGTTCTGTGGCTGCTACTTCTCGCCTGAGTTTTGGCGTTACTCCCAAGCGGTACAGAGCCCCGAAGCAAAGCAGAGGGCCACGCGGTAACGAACCGCGTGGCCCTCAACTTTTTGCGTCGGTTAGTACGCGCCGTCGCCCTGCAGCACAGTGCGAACGGTGCGCCACATGATGACAACGTCTTGCATCATCGACCAGTTCTCGACGTAGGACAGATCGAGGCGAACTCGATCATCTTCTGATAGTGACGACCGCCCCGAAACCTGCCACAGACCCGTCATGCCTGGTCGAACGAGAATGCGTCGTTCAACGTAGTCAGGGATTTCCGACCCTTCACCGTTGACAAGTGGTCGCGGTCCAACCAAGCTCATCTGACCCATGAGCACGTTGAACAGTTGCGGAAGTTCGTCGATGCTTGTGCGCCGAATAAACCGCCCAATTGGGGTGATTCGTGGGTCGTTCTCGGCTTTGAAGAACGTGTCATCTTCAAGTCCCAGTTCTGCGCGGGTTTCGTTTAGCAGCTTGTCTGCGTTAGGCACCATTGAGCGGAACTTCCACATCCGCAGCTCACGCCCTTGCTTGCCCACCCTGACCTGACGGTAGAAGACTGGGCCACGATCGTGGGCCTTGATTGCGATGGCGACTGCGATCATGATTGGCGCGAAAACTAGAAGCGAAACGAGGGCACCTATTCGGTCGAACAAGGCCTTCTTGATGCGCGTGGCGCCTTCGTATTGTGGCTCCTCGACGTGCAGCAGCGGCATTCCTGCGACTGGCCGGATCTTCAACCGCGGCCCCGCCACGTCCATCACTCCTGGGTGTACAACGAGGTCTACTCCGAGTTCTTGGAGGCTCCATGCGAGGTCGCGTAGCCCGTGGGGGCCAATTTGTTCGGTGGCGGTGACGGCGACTGTGTTCGACCGTGTGGTGCAGACTGCATCGAGCACCGCTGTTTCATCACCCAAGATCGGGATTGATTCATCGCCGATCGAAATCGTTTGATTGGCCGCGCCTACGTAGCCGGGGATGCACACACCCGCCACGTTGTACCCCAGTGCTGGTTGCCGACGGAACCCGGACATCATGTCGATGGCAGCCTTTCCGCCACCGACGACGATCACATTGGTTGAGCAGTGCCCGCTCGCGCGAGCGTTGCTCAGAAGACGCCGCGCCAACCATCGTGAAACGAGCAGACCGACGAGTCCTAGTGGGAAAGCGATGGCGAGGTAACCACGCGCAAGATCGAGTTGAAACAGTAACCCTACGATGGCGATGACGCCGAAGACTGTGAGTGTGGATTGAATGATCCGCTGATATTCCTCGCCACCGGTACCGATAATTCGGACGTCACGGGCTCCGAGCAGCACAAGTGCGGCGAGCCAAACCACGATGATGAAGAGGGAAACTGCCGTATATCCGAGGATGTCCGGTATTGGGTAGACCAGTGCGCCCTCGACACCGAAGCGAATCATTTGGGCGGTAGCTACCGCTGCGATAACAACAAGGGTGTCCGTAAACCGCAGGAGCGTTCGAAACCAGAAAGACCAATGTCGCACGCGCGGCCTAGGCGGTAGCGTTACGTGGTTCGTGGGCGCACTTAACTTCCGCATCGGCACCCGAGGAGTCGACTGACTATCGTCGGTCGTCTCAATTTTTTCGGGGAGCGACCCGTTAATTACGGTCATGGGTTCCTTTTTTGGCCGATCTCATTATCGGGTAGGCGTCAATTCAACAACTGAAACACCTTCATTCGAAAGGAATTCGACCTTTCGACACGCCACCAAATGGCGACATTGCGCATAACACAGCAAGTGTCTGCGCTGGCATGGATTCAATTCAAAGAATGAAAACCGAATTCTTCTCCCAAAAGGACCACGCAAAGATAACAAGGTTTAAGTTTGAATGAAAGTGATCACACACCGTAATTAAATAGGGCGTAGACCGCCACGCCACCTTTCGTTCGACCGAGGCCGACGAAATCAGTTGACCTAGCAGCAATTCCGACAAATTACACACTGTCACTATGAAGTGCATCACATTGAAATTCGTACATATTAGATATTTCGCTCATCCACATACTGAACTCCACGCCACCCAAAAACGGGCTAGACGGCCAGTCTCACCTGGATAAAGCCAGCGCATCGAACCAGACACAGTTCCCCACCGCGCCCCCGAGCCGCGCTCCAGGCACCGGGGCCCGCTCTACAGTTCCCCCAGATTCGGACAGCAAATAAGCGGACACGATGCTAGGAGCACCCATGCCGACAATTCACCGCGCCCAGTGCGATCGGCGCAGCTTTCTCCGCGTAAGCGGTGCCGCGGCCGTGGGTTCAGCGGTTGGCGTTAGCATCCTGCACGCACCCACCGCAGCGCACCACAACGTCACGCTTCTTTCTTCACATCGAATATCAGTAAGTCGCACGTCGCTACTCAACGCAGACGACGCGTCAGTGCCCATCCAGCAGGCCATCGACACTGCCGTGGCTAGCGACATCAGCACTGTCGAGCTTCCTCCCGGCGACCCTGGGGAGTACCTATGCCGGTCCGGAATCGAGACCAAGGGCCGATCCCTTATTGGTGCCGACACCGCGCTCACTATCGACGGCACGATCACCACCCGCGCACTTATCACCGCTAGAGGCGCGCTCTCCAGCCCTCGAGTCCCCCTCGAATACAGCGCCGAGGCTGGGGACCAACGTGTTCACGTCCCGACTCCGCTGCACGGAACCGTCAAGCCAGGCACGGTCATCGGACTTGCATCTCGAGTCCAAACCACAGGCCCGTCAACAGTCGGGACTGGGCAAGAGGTGTTCGCCACGGAAATTCATATCGTCACGGGAATAAGCGGACTGTATGCACACATCGATGAGCCACTGCTGTGGCCCTATCCAGTAGAAGCCGACGCACGCATGTTCGTCATTGACCCTGTCGCCAACTTCAGCATTGAAGAAATAACGATCACGACCACAAGCGCAACCGACTACCCCACATTTGGGCTGATTGTGCGCGAGGCCCAAAACCCCATTGTGGACATCACTTTGTTAAATGCCGGCGGAGGGGCGGGAATCCTCAACACAATCGACGCGGCCGTGCGTGTACAGGCCAATACGCTCCCCCGCTCCTACGACGAATTCGGTTACGGTCTCACGATCGCTGGCGCCTGTGCTCGCGTCAGCGCCGAGGCATCAGGCCACGACTGTCGCCATGTGTTTACAACATTGGGTGAATCGCGCCCCACGTCAGACGGCACAGGATTTGAGCAGTGGGGCGACCCCCGGCACATCACGGTTACAGGCTCGGGCACAGGTGGAACGAATAGTTTCGCTGTGTACGACACCCACCCCGCTGGCTACGACATCACCTTTTACAACTGCTCCGCCGACGGCGGCGGATCAGACGCAGCAGGTTTCCAGATCCGAAATCGAAACGCGAAACTGTCGAACTGCGTCAGCACTAATGCCGGGAATGTTGCACTTCGAATGGCCCCTGGAGCAGCCAGCGAGGTAATAATCAACGGCGGCGCATACAGAGGAGCGGCACGCGTAGGGGTTGGGTTGGCCGAGGGAACAAAGATTTATAGCGCCACCATCAGCAACAACGGCGAAGCTGGCGTCATCATCCCGAACGGCGCTGACAGCGCCACCGTGTCCAACTGTGTTATCGAAAACAATGGCCAGTTCGGTATCCAGGATCAGTCCAGCGGCAACCACAGCGACGTGCTCATCGACAGAAACCGCATTCCCAGATCAGGAACCCAAACTACGGGCGTGCTGTTCCCCAAGAGCAACATGGCGATCACCAACAACTACTTCGCCAACTTCAGTTCAGTTGAGGAAGCGATTCACCAACCAGAACCAACCGTACACATCGCGAACAATCGTTTCGATTCCGCGAGTGAACCCTCCACCGGAAGCCTCTCGTAGAGATCCGCATCACAGTAAACGTGTACTGAGCTGTGGGGCACTATCACTATCAAGCCCTGTGTCTTATATTTGCTTTGGCAAACTTTTACTTCGACTGTGATGACTATCAGGGCTGAGCGTTCAAACCAGCACTGACGCCGCATAGTCCGATGGAGGAAATCGATGATCCCCAACCCAACCCGCGCGCTTACCCGCCGGGGACTTCTTCAAGTTGGTGGTCTCACCCTCGCCGGCACCGCACTTGGCTTCACTGCAGTGAACGCAGCCGGTTCAAAATCAGTGACGACGCCGATCACCTTATTTTCGAACGACCGCTACATCGTCGATCGAAATACTCTCCTCAATGCAGACGACGCGTCCGTTGTCATACAGAACGCGCTTGATGCTGCCGAAGCAGACGGCATCAGCACCGTCGAACTCCCCGAAGGCGACCACGGCGACTACCTCTGCTATTCGCCGATCGCAACGAAAGGTCGCTCGCTAACCGGCACCAGCACTACGCTGACCGTGGCAGGCGCGATCAACGCAAAAGCCTTGATTACCGCCAGCGGAAGACCGTCCGGAAAAGCGACCCTTGAACGTAATGCCACAGCGGGCGACACGCGCGTTCAACTACCGTCCCCGCTCCGTGGAGTTGTCACAGCCGGCTCAATCATCGGCATTGAGGCCCGCACCAGCACAACCGGCCCCGAAGTTGCCGGAACACCACACGAGGTATGGGCGTGCGAGTTCCGTCAGGTGACGTCAACACAAGGCCCATGGGCAGACCTTGATAGCGCGTTGATCTGGGATTACCCAACAACCGCGAACGCGCAGGCTTACGTGGTGGATCCTGTCCGGGATTTCCGCATCGAAGGCTTGAACGTGACATCGCGCGATCCACTCAACCACCGAGTCTTTGCTGTCCAGGTACGGGAAAGCCACAACGCATCCCTTGACATCGCCCTGACCAATGCAGGTGGCGGAGTCATCGTCAATAACTCTTTAAATACCAAGGTTCATACCCAGGTCAACACACTTCCCAACTACTTCAACGAATACGGATACGGATTGACGGTTGCCGGTGCATCCGCATCAGTGCAGGCATCCGTATCCGGGGGTGACTGCCGCCATATCTTCACCACCGCTGGCGATACCCGATCAGGGGCAAACGGTTTCGAGCAATGGGGCGACCCGCGCCACGTCACCGTCACCGGCTCAGGCACTGCGGGCCCGAACAGTTTCGCTGTCTTTGACACTCACCCAGCTGGGTACGACATCAGATTTTCACAGTGCTCGGCAGACGGCGGCGGCGCAGACGCAACCGGCTTCCAGATCCGAAATCACAGGGCCACCTTGACCAACTGCAGCAGCGTTAACGCGGGACTTCTCGCCGTCCGCATGGGGCCAGGCATGGCCAGCAAGGTCAGCGTCATCGGCGGATCATTTACCGGCGCAGCAAAAGGTGGCATCGGCATCGCTGAAGACTCGACAGTCACCGGGTCAACAATTCGCCAGTGTGGTGGAGCAGGAATCATCATCAATGATTCTTCGAGCCGCGCCCACATCAACAACTGTGTCATCGAAGAGAACCACCAATTCGGGATCCAGGACCAGTCGTCTGGCGAGCACGTCGACGTGGTCATTAAGGGCAATACCATCCCGCGTTCAGACGAGCAGTACCTCGGCGTGCTATTCCCGAAGAGCAACATGCTGATTGACAGCAACCACTTCGCCGGGTTCGATCCACCAGATTCTGCCGCGTACAAACCCGGACCAAACGTGCAAATCGTCAACAACACGGGCTAGCCATAGTACTTTTAGCAGCAGTCCCAAGATCACGACCGAACCGAGGCGGAGACCAGCATGATCAACCGACTGATGCTGCCTTTCATCATCCTGCTGGTCCGCTTTCCGCAGGCTTTAGGCAGAAGATTCCAGAACTTTCGGTGGAAGCACACCCTCAAGCACTTCGGTGATGGCGCACAAATCTTGCCCAGCACGATCATTTACAACCCAGAAGCGGTGTCCCTCGGAAACAACGCCGTCATCGGTGACTTCGTCCATATTTGGGGTGGCGGCGGAGTGAGCATCGGTGACGACAGCATGATCGGCGCGACCACGGTCATTACCTCCCAGTCCCACGATGCCCGCGCCGTCAGCAAAGGCAAGCTCTATAGGGAAACCCACAGCCGCGCGCCGGTGAATATCGGCAAAAACGTCTTCCTCGGGTCGAACGTGACGGTACTGCCTGGAATCACGGTCGGTGACAACGCCATTATCGGCGCCGGAGCCGTATTGACGAAAGATGTGCCCGACAACGCCATTGTGATGGGCGTTCCCGCCAAGATTGTCGGTTCCATCACCGATTACGAACGCGAATAACCACACCTTATTGGAGGCATCGCCCAGTGGCACGCACGTCCAAAGTCAAGTACGGCACGTACCTTGCAGTCATTCCGCGCTACCGCAAAGCCTGCTACAACGTCATCGACGAGACCCTCGGCAGCGAGATCACCCACTGGTCAGGCAACCGTTGGCTCGACGAAACCATCACCACCGCGGTGGAAACCCCGAACCTTGTTGAAACCAAGAATTACCCGTTGCTCAAACGGAAGGTGTTCTGGCAGGGTGGGCACCTCCGCGACGCCATAGCGGCAGAGAACCTCATCATCAATCTGAACCCACGTGATCTGAGCGCCTGGTACCTGCTCGCTGCCCGGAAGATCATGAAGAGGCGCACCATCGCTTGGGGGCACCTGTTCCCCCGCGCAGGACACAACTCCCCCACTGCGCGCGTGCGCCGAGTGATGCGCCGCCTTGCGGACGGCACCATCCTCTACGACTACGCCAGCCTTGAACACGCAAAGAGAGAGGTCCCTGGGCAGCCTGTCTGGGTCGCGCCGAACGCGATCTACCGCAAGTCTGAACTGCAGCCGATTCCCCCAGCTGATACACGCAATCGCATCTTGTATGTCGGTCGCCTAGTAGAAGTGAAGGCCATTGACCGCCTCCTGTACGGTTTCGCGCGCTCAGGGCTCAGTGAGCAGGGCGCCGTTCTCACCATCGTCGGCAACGGTCCACAAAAAGAAGCTCTTCAACAACTTGCTCGCGATCTGGGGATCGAGCAGTCCACGGAGTTCATCCCCGGCGTCTACGACGCTGCTGCGCTGCGGAAGCTCTACGCCGAAACGGTATGCAGCGTCTCCCCTGGCTATGCCGGACTATCGATCACGCAAAGTCTCGGGTTCGGCGTTCCAATTGTGGTGTCCGAAAACGAGTTGCATGCACCCGAGATTGAACTTGATAGCACCGGAGGCGTGCTCTACTACGACTCCAGCACCGAAAACGGTCTGGCTGGTGCGCTAGTCAAGGTCTATCAGAACCCAGACCAAGTTGATGGTGAAGCCCTACGCGCCTATGTCCACGACACCTACTCCGCTGAAGAGATGGCCGGCGGTGTCATTAACGCTCTCCGAGGAGAATCTCCGCAATGACAACTTCTGATTCGGTCCGCCCCATGACCGTCGCTGAAATCAATGCCGTGATCGAAGGACAGTCGCGACTTCCCCGCGCAATCCAGGCTCGGGTCCGGCAGATGATTCGAAAATCAGCTATTTCCGGGCAGGTAACCGTTGGGTACAACTTCTGGCCGAGCCGCGGTGTCAAGGTTTTCGCCACCCACGGTCTCACAATTGACCATTTCGTGAAGATCGGCCCAGACACGCACATCGAGGTCAACGGCACCATTGGAAGTTTCTGCGGGATCTCGCACCATACCTGCATCGTGGGCCGCCGAGACCATGACATGTCGACCGTGGGCGTTCCCGTTGCGGCAACACCGTGGGTCGGTGACCGAGAGCTCAATGCCGACGACATTTTGACCATGGGCCGCGACGTCTACGTCGGCGCTGGCTCCACCATCCTCAGTGGTGTGACCATTGGTGACGCTGCCGTCATCGCAGCCGGATCGGTAATTACCAAAGATGTACCGCCATTCGCTGTCGTGGCCGGTACGCCAGGCAAGGTTGTCGGCAAACGATTTAAGAACCCTGACGATGAGAAACGGCACATCGACGCGATTGAACTGACGATCCAGGAAATCGAACGACTGCTCGCCGCAGGCGATCTATGAACCCACTAATCGTCGAACGCATCCACCGCGGTCACCGACTGATGTATGTCGCACTTCTCATACGCGGCGCACGTGATCGTGGTGGACGAGCGACGGTACTGCTCACACCAGACGCCCCCGGTTCAGTCGAATATGCAACACACCTCGGCCCGCTCGCCGGGGACTTCGACCTCATCACCGCAGATGCTATCTCGGCATCATCAATCATCTTGGCGGCGAGAAAGCACAGGTCCGACACCATTGTGGTTCCGGACGCGGACACTCTGCTCACAAGCTTCTTCCGACTCGCGTGGCGCCGCTTACCCGCGCGTCTTGCCCTACTGGTTATGCGGCCGGACAGTCATGGTGGTGCACGATCTACTGTCGTCACGCTCATAAAACGCGCCATTGTCGGAGCATTGCGGCGCCACCCGAAGGTCGACGTTTTCACCTTGGCCAGCTCGACCAGAAAACCGACTCGCAATGAAGTGAGTGACCCGGCTGTAGTTGACGTCAATTCCAGGGACCTCGACGGGTTCACAGTACTAGCTGGCCTTGACGACGATCACTTTTGGTTCGGCGTCATCGGCGCGATCACAGGCCGCAAAAACGTCGATCTTGTCCTCGGGGCACTGGGCGAACTAGATCCCGAAACATCTGGACTCCTCATCGCCGGGAAAATAAGCGACGACATCCGTGACGATCTTCTTCCGGTCATCGACGCTGCGACCAGCATGGGCCTCACTGTTCGTGTGGTTGATGATTTCCTTGAGAACACTCAGATCGACGCGGCAGTCGCCGCGGTCGATTGCGTTATCCTCGCCCACTCCAACGAAGGGTCAAGCGGGATCTTGTCCAAAGCAACGCGAACTGGCACCCGAATACTCGCTGCCGGTGCGCGGTCGCTCCGGGACGATGTCGGACGGATCGGAGACGGCGCACGATGGTGTGAGCTCGATGTCGACGACATTGTTTCGGCAATGCGCCTAATGCAGACTGACCCCACCCCGAAACCGCTGTCGCCCGACGGCGCACTCGATTTCACAACGAAGCTACTCGGCAGTTAGCCGATTCTTCACGACACGGGCGGGCACACCGACTGCTACACCGCCCGTTTCCACCGAGATGAGGACAACGGCGTTGGCGCCGACGACCACGTCGTCACCCAACTCGATGTCGCCAAGAATTCGAGCCCCCGCACTGAGAAGGGCCCTGGCACCAATAGTTGGTGCTCGCGGGGCCTGCGCATCGGCACCGATGGTCTCGCCGACAGTAACCTGCTGAAGAATCGTCGCGTCATCCCCGATTACTGCGCGACCGCTAATGACGATTCCGTTGGGGTGCTGCATCAACAGCCCTGGGCCGATTAGGCAACCCGGCACAAAATCAGCACCAGTGAGAAGCAGTGTCACTTGCCGGATAATCTTCCGCCACCCAACCCAACGACTCAATGGTGAGTTCTCTTGAAGGCGCAACAGGAGTGCGGCGCGCGCACCGGGATTCGCAGCCAGCAACGTGAGTGCCTTCAGCGGCGTGATGCGATGTCCATCTGCGTGTCGTTGCAAATCGCGCGCAACATAGTACCCAAACTCAGCCAAGAGGTGCTCCTGCCTTTGCTGTAACCGCATGCTCCCCAGACGCCTTGGGACCTGAGGTGCGGATGTCTGCGATAGTAAATGCGGTTATTCCGAGAACACTGCCGATCAGGGGGACTGTCCACAGCCACCCGGCGCCGGCAAAGTCACCGATGACCCAAAGAAAACCTAGGTTCACCAGAGTTGTGATGATGACAATGGCGGCACCTAGCCCGGCGCGATGCCGCGCGATCAGCCTTCCATAACTGACCTGTGCAATCGCGGCAGCTCCAGACATGACGGTAAACGCCGCAACCAACGACACTATGTGGTCAAAACCCTCGCCTAGTGCGATGTCGGCCGCCCAACCAAGTGGGAACGCCAAAACCGCAAGTAGCGCAGCATAAACAGCCGAAACGATCAACGCTTGCTTGGTGACAAGCCTGACTCGCTCAGCGTTTGCTGTCGAGATTCGGGGCACCAGGATGGTTTGAATTCCAATTGGCACAATCGACAGCGGACTCGTCACCCGCACCGCTACGGCGTACACACCGGCCACCGCTGGACCCAATACTGCACCTGCGATAGCTGGCTGAAGCTGCGGCAAACTTGACGCGATTCCCGAGAACCAAAACCCTACGGCCTTGTCATCGAATAGCGCTCCCGCGCTCCGTGCCCAGCGCACAGAGCTAGCGACAAGCACAACACCCACACCAATACCCGCTATGGTGCCGCCAGCGAATGCCCACAGTAGATAGTCCGGGTTAATCACAAGTGCACCTATGAGTGCCACAAACGGCAGCAGTCGCTGCGCCATGATCACAACAACAGCCTTTGTGTCCCGTGTCAGACCAGCCAGCGCAGCCTGGAGGAAGTCGGTGTAATGATCGAAAAGCGCAACGGCAAGTCCGAGCAACACAACAGCAGTCCATGGGAGCCCGAAAATCAACGCCACCAGGACTGCAAATCCGACCCCAACAGGAATTGAAAAGGTGCGTGCGGCAAAAAACTTGCCAGCTGTGGCACCCGGATCAGACTGGCCGTTGACAGTAAGAACACGATTGCTCAATCCGAGACTGGCAATTGCCGCACCAACATAGCCGCACGCCATTCCTTGCGCGAACCAACCAAACTCCGTCGCACCAACCGCCCGCGCGATGAGGAAAAAAGAAAGCGCCTGCAGCACGGCACCAATAAAACGCGACACCACCCGTGACGCCAGTGCCTTAAACATGCGATTGGCCATCGACCCATCCCCAAAATTGGCAATGTAACCTTGGAATCCTATCCGCACGTACCCGTGCTATTTGTCTGTTTAGGAATCCGAAAATCACTACTTTCAAGGTTGATTCCGTAAGATCCACATCTATGCGAATCCTGTTCGTGTGCACCGGAAATATCTGCCGATCTCCGGTCGCAGAACGCTACGCGCGTTTCTGGGCGGACACTCACAACGCGAAGATTGATTCCAGCAGCGTCGGAACCCACGCACTGGTAGGCCACCCGATTGACGAACTCGCAGCTCAAGCTCTTCGCGAACTCGGTGGCGACCCTAGCGATTTCGAGGCGAAGCAATTGACGCCCCAACTTGCTGCGGAAGCTGACTTGATTTTGACTATGCAACAGTTCCATCGAGATCGCGTCCTCGCCGCCGCACCTACCGCCATGCTTCGTACGTTCATGCTCAGCGAAGCTGCGATCATCGTCGAGGAGACTGAAGCACGCACCGTCAAAGACATGGCGCTTGCACGAATGCGCGTCCCGCATGCCCGAAACTCCCCTGGTGTCGCAGACCCATTCGACCAGAGCATCGACACGCACCGAGATATCGCGGCAGAGATCGCTACGAAAATCGCAACCGTGCTTTCCGCGCTTGTCTCGCAAGCGAAATTGTAGAAATCATTGTTTTACGCATAAGTATTTCCGACATTTCCGACTCGTCGTGGAAGGTGAAAGTGAAATACTTCATGACGGGCTCAAACCACTACCCCTAGGTGCGTAAGCCCTTCGTGTGTTAAAACAAGCGGCCGACCGGACTGTCACCAACCGGCCAGGGCGGAGAAATGTGAGCACGAGCAAGAAAAAAGTTCTGATACTAGCTCTAGTCTTCGCTTTAGCAACTCTGGTAGGTAGCGGGGTCACGTGGTTTGCCGTTGATCGTGTCGTCGGCGGCTTCAGCGAAGTTGACGACGTCTTTTCCGGTCTAGACGAGGCACAACGGCCATCTCCACCGGGGCGAGAATCCGACGGTAGTACACCCACGTTCTTTCTCGTCATGGGAACCGACTCAGTTGCTGGCGGACAAACAACTGGTGAGGACGCAACCGCAGACGAAGGTAACGCTAGGTCTGACACCATCATGCTTATTCGCGTTGACGGCCGTACTGACCGAACTCACGTAGTGAGCATCCCCCGCGACAGTTGGGTCGACGTTCCCGGTCATGGGATGAACAAAATAAATGCAGCGTATGCATTCGGCGGTCCCACGCTGCTCGTTCAGACGATCGAGCAACTAACCAACATTCGCGTCGATCACTTCGCTATCGTCGACTTTTTCGGATTCCGCGCCGTCACGGACGCTGTCGGGGGTGTGACGGTCACTGTGCCATTTGAGACAAATCATCACGGGCACGTCTTCCGCGCTGGGCCGCAAAAAATGAACGGCGATGAAGCTCTCGCGTACGTGCGCCAACGCACCAATCTTCCCCGCGGTGATTTCGACCGTGTACAACTCCAGCAGTCGTACCTCGCGGGGCTGCTCACCACCGTGCGGTCTGATGTTTCGGTCCTAGACTTTGGCACTGCCCGCGACCTGATCAGTGCCATCAAGGGTGCGGTGACACTTGATAGTGCCCTCACCAACGCTCGGAAACTGAAGTTCGCCTGGCAACTTCGCGGATTGCAGGCCAAGTCCATCACCTTCCTCACTGTCCCCTACACCGGTACTGGCATGGAAGGTGAGCAAAGCGTGGTGTACCTCGATGACGAGCTTGCCGCCCGAATGTGGACGGGGCTACGCAGCGGGAGCATCGACGAGGTTGGCTCCGATGATTTCAACGAGTTCCGCTACAAAGCGAACTAACGGTTTCACGAGCAAGCGGTACTACTTGCTTGCTGGCGACTCGTTAAACGCCACGGTCGGTGACCCTTGACATAGGATCACCGACCGACGTGCACACGCACTTGTTACAGCATGCAGCTGACGCAACCCTCAACTTCAGTACCTTCGAGGGCCATCTGGCGTAGCCGGATGTAGTAGAGAGTTTTGATGCCTTTACGCCATGCGTAGATCTGGGCACGGTTGAGGTCACGCGTTGTAGCTGTGTCTTTGAAGAACAGCGTGAGCGACAGACCCTGGTCTACGTGCTGGGTTGCGGCAGCGTAGGTGTCAACGATCTTTTCGTACCCAATTTCGTAGGCATCCTGGAAGTACTCCAGGTTGTCGTTCGTCATGTAGGGCGCGGGGTAGTAAACGCGACCGATCTTGCCTTCTTTACGAATTTCGATCTTCGACGCGATGGGGTGGATGGAGCTGGTCGAGTGGTTGATGTAGCTGATCGACCCTGTTGGTGGCACTGCTTGCAGGTTCTGGTTATAGATGCCGTATTCCTGCACTGACGCTTTGAGTTCACGCCAGTCATCCTGGGTAGGAATGTGGATACCGGAATCAGCGAAGAGCTTCTCTACACGGGGGGTGCGCGGAACCCATTCTTGGTCTGTGTACTTGTCGAAGAACTCGCCACTGGCGTACTTCGATTCTGGGAATCCTTTGAAGTGGATGCCGCGTTCGATGGCGATGCGGTTTGATGCCCTCACTGCGTGGAACAGCACTGTGTAGAAGTAGATGTTGGTGAAGTCGATGCCCTCTTCGGAGCCATACTGAATGTATTCGCGCGCGAGGTAGCCATGCAGGTTCATCTGGCCTAGGCCGATTGCGTGCGACTCGTTGTTGCCCTTTTCGATGGACGGCACCGAGTTGATGTGGGTTTGGTCTGACACTGCGGAAAGCGCCCGGATCGCAACTTCGACGGTTTCGCCGAGGTTTGGTGAGTCCATGGCCTTGGCGATGTTGAGGCTGCCGAGGTTGCAGGAGATGTCTTTGCCGATTTCGGCGTAAGACAAGTCATCGTTGAAAACGCTCGGTGTGGAGACCTGCAGAATTTCGGAGCACAGGTTGGAGTGGGTGATTTTCCCCTTGATGGGGTTCGCCCGGTTCACGGTGTCCTCGAACATGATGTACGGGTAGCCGGACTCGAACTGTAGCTCCGCGATGGTTTGGAAAAACTCACGCGCCTTGATCTTGGTTTTGCGGATCCGCTTGTCGTCGAGCATTTCGTAGTACTTCTCGGTGACATTGATGTCGGCAAACGGAACCCCGTAGACCCGCTCCACGTCATAGGGCGAGAAGAGGTACATGTCCTCGTTCTTCTTCGCCAGGTGGAACGTGATGTCCGGGATGACAACACCAAGCGACAGCGTCTTGATGCGGATCTTTTCGTCCGCATTTTCCCTCTTGGTGTCGAGGAACCGGAAAATGTCGGGGTGATGCGCGTGAAGGTATACGGCACCGGCACCCTGGCGTGCGCCTAGCTGGTTGGCGTAGGAGAAGGAGTCTTCGAGGAGCTTCATCACTGGGATGACACCGGATGACTGATTTTCGATCTTTTTGATCGGCGCGCCGTGTTCACGAATGTTGGTGAGCAGAAGCGCTACTCCCCCGCCGCGCTTGGACAGCTGCAAAGCGGAGTTGATGGAACGTCCGATGGACTCCATGTTGTCTTCAATGCGCAACAAGAAGCAGGACACGGGCTCGCCGCGCTGCTTTTTGCCTGAGTTCAAGAAGGTCGGGGTGGCTGGCTGGAACCGGCCGGAGATCATCTCGTCAACGAGGCGTTCGGAAAGTGGCCTGTCGCCGTCAGCGAGGGTGAGGGCAACCATGCATACGCGGTCCTCGAAGCGCTCGAGGTAGCGTTTCCCGTCGAATGTCTTCAACGTGTACGACGTGTAGTACTTGAAGGCGCCTACGAAAGTTGGGAACCGGAACTTCATCTTGTAGGCGCGCTGAAAGAGCGACTTGACGAACTCTCGGTCGTACTTGTTGAGCACTTCTGGCTCGTAGTACTCATTCTCGATGAGGTAGTCGAGTTTTTCGTCGAGGTCGTGAAAGAAGACCGTGTTCTGATTGACGTGCTGCAGGAAGTATTGGCGCGCAGCTTCGCGATCCTTGTCCAGCTGGATTTTGCCATCCGGACTGTAGAGGTTCAGCATCGCGTTGAGCCCGTGGTAATCGAGCTCTTGCTCCTCTGAACGCCCAGACGCTGCGGGGTATGAGGCTGTCACTGTCGGTGCCAAAACTGTTCCAATCCCTCGCGGACGCGTTGTACGTCCTCCATGGTGCCCATCAGTTCGAAGCGGTACAGGTACGGCACCTGACACTTCTTCGAAATGATGTCCCCGGCGACGCAGAATGCATCGCCGAAGTTTGTATTTCCTGCGGCGATTACGCCGCGAATAAACGAACGGTTATGCGAGTCGTTAAGAAATCGAATAACCGGTTTTGGTACCGCTCCAATATGGTTGCCGCATTCGTCCTTTCCACCTGCATAGGTGGGAAGTATAAGGACATACGGTTCATCAATAGTGAGAGCGTCACCATTGTTGACTGGTATACGAAAAGCGGGAAGTTCAAGCTTTTTTACAAAGCGGTGAGTATTGTCCGAAATGCTGGAATAGTAAACGATAATTCCCATGAACTTCACCGCCCTGCAATTATTAGCTTACCCCTCCCGCTGGCCGCAGTTCTCGTTCAACGCGCCGGGCGTCCTGCTTGAGCAGCTACATCGCTGGCAACTACATCACTAGCAGCGTCACGCAGCGACAGTGGCGATCTGGTTGATCCGATCCGGACGGAAACCCGCCCAGTGCTCGTCGCCCGCGACAACAACTGGGGCCTGCAGGTAGCCAAGCGCCATCACGAAATCGCGTGCGTTTGCGTCTTCCGAGATGTCGATGACGTTGTACTCAAGGCCAGCTTTATCAAGGGCGCGGTAGGTCGCGTTGCACTGCACGCATGCTGGCTTGGTGTAGACGGTGATGCTCATCTGCTGCCGACCTCTTTCATAAGGGCACACGAAGTGCTACTCAACTGTCATGTTCCCGCCTCAACAGCGGGCAAAAGCCGGTCTCTGACCGGCTGAGCAACGCTCCGGAGTGCTCCGATCGGCTTCCCCTCCGACCGCATCCCCTTGGGGTGTCGCTCTGAGGTAAACACTACACCTAGTGTCTGACACTGCAAGCGAATCGCATATCTTGTAATCACATTCTTGAAATTCCCAGGTCGCAGCCTCGACATGTGGCGCTAGTGGCGTGTCGCCACGCCCAACACCCCCAGATGATGTGCCGCACTGAATGACAACCGTGTTATTCACCTGCGGCCAGCGCGCATCATGGACCACATCCAGTACGCAATACCCGAACCGATACGCGGTGCCACAACCGGTACGCGGTGCCACAACCAACAAGCAGCGCCCGCCCGGCACCCCCACACGAGGGACACCAGACGGGCACTGGACTACTAGAAGAGTGTGCGTCAGCAGGTGCCGCGACAGTCGAGACAAGAGCACACTGACCCGCACGACGCATACGCACCGAAGTCATGGCGCATATCGCGTCACACAGATAGGTTCACTCAAGCAGGATCAGTCAGCGCTATTTGCTGAGCTGGTCGCGCAATTCCTCAATCTCGACGACACCCTTATCACCACCTTCAGGCTCATGCTTGCGGAATTGCCTCACCTGATCAAGATAGCGATCACACAACGCGATGGCTTTATCTTTCTCGCCCATGCGCTCATAAATGTCAGCAGCCATATGCGTATATATTCTTGGCATTGCCCAACCCGCAATTTTGGTTGACTCTTCTGCGGCAAGAATTATTTCCAATAGGAGTGGCAGCGCTTCATCGTCATCCATGGTTTTAATCTCTGGAATCCAGTCACAATGGTGGCGACCGCGAACCACCTCAGCCGCGCGTGCTCGTTCAAGTCTTGCATGTGTTTCGTCGCTGCTGTCGAACATTGTTCCCCTTTTTGGCTCACTTGAGTGTGCATCACGCACTTCGGCGCGTACCTATATCAACAGTAGGTTGTTCTCGGCCGGTGTAGGTGACAGATGAAAAATTCATCGCTCCCCCGGTGGTGGCAACAACGCAAACTTGGCATGATGCGAAAAACGACGCCTTGTTGCAAACTGATGGGAATTGATCGGCCATGATCGAGCACGCAGCACTGACGATAGATGGGCTTACCAAGTCATTTGCCACGACGCCAGCAGTCCAGACCATCTCGCTTGCCGTTCCTGCCGGTTCATTTTTTGGACTCGTCGGGCCAAATGGGGCTGGAAAAACCACCACACTGGCGATGTGCACGGGACTTCTCCGCCCTGACATGGGCCGTATAAAGGTGTTCGGCCACGACGTGTGGCAAGACCCCGTGACGGCGAAGACGATTTTTGGAGTATTGCCCGACGGGCTAACCACCATTGATCGACTGAGCGGGCGTGAACTTCTCACATTCCAGGGGCTCTTGCGCGGCATGGATCGCGAAGTGGTGAATCAGCGCAGCACTGAACTACTTGAGGCCTTGGGGCTCTCCGACGCTGAGAACAAACTTGTCGCCGACTACTCGGCCGGGATGACAAAAAAGATCGGGCTAGCGTGCGCAATGCTGCACGCTCCCCGACTGCTACTTCTCGACGAACCATTCGAAGCGGTTGATCCTGTTTCGTCAGCAACAATCCGCAAGATTCTTCAGCGGTTTGTTGCCCGTGGAGGATCGGTGGTGCTGTCGAGCCACGTCATGGCGACTGTGGAGCAACTGTGTTCGCACGTCGCAATCATGCATCGTGGATCTATCGCGGCCGCAGGCCCCATTGCTGATGTCCGCGGGGATGAGCCGCTCGAAGATGTGTTCGTACGCCTAGTCGGCGGACAGACCAACGATGGCGGGGAGCTGTCATGGTTGCGCTAATCATGAGGCTGCGCATCGCGATTGCGCGCAATGACTTCACTGGTAACAAAGCAGTTATTCCAATTCTTCGTGCCTTCCTCGGCTTTGCTGTGGGGATAGGTGCGCTCTCGATTGGATTTGTGACGTTTGATCGACCGGGCGCGGATACCGATGTCATGATTCTGGTGGCCACGGCATGGGGGCTTGGGTGGATCTTCACTCCCCTCATTGTTGGGGCGGCAGGCTCGGCCTTACGGCCCGCCCAATTTGCGCTCCTACCAGTGCGCCCGCGTGAATTTGCCGTCGCGCTCCTGGTCACCTCCATGGTGACCGTGCCCGTGGTATTCACTGCAGTTGGGCTGAGCGCTCCAATATTGCATGCTGCCCGTACCGCACCGCTGGCGTTGACTATCGCGATCCCCGCGGTGCTCGCGCAGACTCTGCTCGTTGTGGGGTTGTCTCGCCTAGCGAGCGTTGCCCTCACTGCGGTGTCGACAAGTCGCAAGGGCCAAGACCTCGCAATGCTCTTCACGGTGATTCTCGGCGCGTTCCTCTGGCTTGCATACATGGCTTTGCAGCTGATCGTGCCGCGCGTAATTGACGGTGACCCTAGTTGGCTCAGCCCCGCGCTGCGTTCGGTGCCGTTTGGCTGGGCGGCTTTGGCGACGGGCTTCGCTGAAAATGAGCAATGGTTTCTAGCTGTTGGCGTTCTCGCAGCCTTGGTGGCCTTGGTCGCGATGATCGCACTGGCGTGGATACCGATGGTGACTCGGCAGCTACGCTGGCCGACAAACACCTCATCTGGCGGTCAGGGACGGAAAGGCCGTGGCAAATCAGGGCCCTGGCCTGCATGGACGACATCCCCTACATGGGTTTCCGCACGGAAGGAGCTGGTGCTCTTGTGGCGGGATCCGCGCCGCAAGGCACAACTGCTTATTGTTCCGGTTTTTCTGATCGTCATATTTGTGGGGCCGCTCTTTGCTGAATTTTTTGCGGTTTACCTAACGTCGGCCACTTTCATATTGGCAATCCTCCTCGTTGCAAGCTTCGTCAACTTGTATGGCTTTGATGGTCCAGCGCTGTGGCAGGTAATCGTTACGCCCGGGGCATACGAGGCGGACGTCCGCGGAAAGCAAATCGCCTGGCTCATGATTGCGGCACCGCTGCTCATTTTCGCTACAGCTCTTCGGTACGCGATTTACGGCCGTGGGGTCGATGGGGCCGCTTTCGATGTCGGCATCACGTTCGCAGTGCTCGGGGCTGGTGCGGGCGCGATTGTGCTGTGCTCTGCGTTTGCGGCCTACCCTGTTCCGTCCGCCAAGCAGGGCAATCCTTTTTCCACGCGAGGTTCGTTTAATGGTTCGGCATTGCTCTCAGCGCTCGGCACTCTTGTGGCACTCGCCTCGGTCTTTGCTCTATTCGCGATAATCACTGCGCCGGGCGGGTTTGTGGCTTGGCTGGCGGTTCCAATCGGTGTGGCACTGGGGTTTGCTGGCTGGCGGTTCGGTGGCGCATTTGCCATCAGCCATCTCACGGAGCATGGTCCGGAAATTTTGCAGGTCGTGCGCAAGGAGCCCTAGTGGTCCAACCCAGAAACATTTCACGTCTCGCTAAAAACTGATTTCATTTTAATATCAGCAACAGAGAGGGCGAACCATGCCAACGTCTATCGACCCAACCAAGGTCAAGATCCCCACGCCGAAGATCACCGAGCGTCAGGCAACCCACGCCAACGGATGGCCCATCCTCGGCGGCGTTGTCCTAGCCATTCTCGGCTCAGCAGCATTGATTGCCTACGGTGGAATCCAACAAACCACCCTCGCGTGGGTCGGACTTGGCGTTGGCGTCGCGGTACTACTTGCCGCGATCATCACTTCTATCGGCTTCACCCTGATAGAGCCAAACGAAGCGAGAGTTCTCCAAGTCCTCGGCGGAAACTACAGCGGTTCCGTACGTACACCAGGCCTCCAGTGGGTCAACCCGCTGACACTTCGCCAACGCGTCTCCGTCCGGATTCGTAACCACGAAACAGCAAAGCTGAAGGTCAACGACATCGACGGCAACCCGATTGAAATTTCGGCCGTGGTTGTCTGGCAGGTCGAGGACACTGCACGCGCCGTCTTTGCTGTTGACGACTTCGTTGAGTTTGTGGCGTTCCAAACCGAAGCGGCTGTCCGACACATCGCCGGCACATACCCCTACGACGCTTCAGACCGCCTGTCACTCCGCGAAAACGCCGACACAATCAACGCCAAACTGGCAGAAGAAATCGCTGCCCGAGTTACGGCTGCGGGCGTTCACGTTATCGAGTCTCGTATTACCCGGCTTGCCTATGCACCCGAGATCGCTCAGGCAATGTTGCGCCGCCAACAAGCTGGAGCCGTCATCGCGGCCCGTCAGCTCATCGTTGAAGGTGCCGTCACTATGGTCCAACAGGCACTCAACCGTCTCGAAGAAGACAATGTCGTCGAACTCGACGAGGAGCGCCGGGCTGCCATGGTGTCCAATCTGCTCGTCGTCCTGTGCGGTGACCGCGACGCACAACCGGTGCTTAACACTGGTTCGCTCTACCAGTAAAGACCATGGCCAGAGAACGAAAGAAGCTCCTACTGCGACTCGATCCTGCCGTCCACGACGCGCTTGCGAAGTGGGCTGCGGACGAGTTGCGCAGTACGAATGCCCACATTGAATTTGTGCTTCGGCGGGCTCTTGATGACGCGAACCGGATGCCGAAAAACGCAGAGCCAATCCGCCGTCCGGGGCGCCCTACCGAGTGATTTTCGCGCGCACTGCGGATCGTCCCACGGCGAACCATGCCAGTGGTCCGATTATGGGGAAGAGGATGACCCCCAACATCCATAGCGCTCCCGCTACCCGCGACTCCACAGGAGTTCGCAACACACTCACCACTGCGGCTACCAGCAGGACAACAGCAACTGCCGCGACGGCAGTCCACGCGATGTCGTACATGGCCGGAATAGTGGGGTTATCCATGCCTGCACGCTAACAGCATGAGCTGAAGCGTGCAGTCTGTGTTTCAGTCGCCGACGTAGTCAGGGTTCTGCGCGAGGAAAGCCTCGCTGCGCACAGACAACGAGCTTGATGAACCGTTGTTGGGCAGGCTTGCGCGCAGATTCACGATTGTGTTGAATGCGCCGCGGGGACCAGCACCGCTGGCTGTGGGCACTGGGAAGTTCTTGGCCGCAACATTGACGTTTCCGATCGCAATCACCCCAGACGGGATGCCTTTGCGAACGAGGGTGGGGATGTTCTTCTCGCCCTCAATGCGTTGCATGCGAACCTCAAGGGGCGTGGACGGCGATCCGATATAGCACTCGCCACCGACTAGCGGGTTGTGCACATGGATGCGAAGGAAAAGGGTCAAATCAAACGCCATCAAATCATTGATGACGAGGGGTTTAACGGCTTGCACACGGGACACAACGGTTCCCACGGAGCCCATAAAGCGAGAAACAGCCCCGACTCCCGTGAGCCCGCCTGGCAGTTCAAGCGGCTCGCCGTAGATGCCGTGGCTGCCGTCCGAGGGTGGGACAAACTTTCCGTTGGTGACCCCGCCGCTAATTTTGAGACCGCCATCGGTGATGGGTACGACGAAGTTGGAGCTGCGGAACTCTCCACCGCGGATGAGCACCGTCAAGCAATGCTGTGCCTGTGGTGAGGTTGCAACAAATCCTGGGAAGGCCGAACGAGAACCTGCGCCTGTCTTCACTGTTCTATCTCCTCGCTCAAACGCCCGTGTTCGGTAGCAAGCTCAGCAAGTGCTGCTCTTTGTTTACCGCACACGGGCGTCTACGGGGCGAGGTTCGATCACACTACGACAACGGCTGACCATTCTTGAGCCAGTAATCGTCTCGTGCACTCAGCCCTGACGAGCCTTGAAGCGTGGCTCTTTCTTGTTAATGACGAACACTTTGCCGCGACGCTTTACAACCTGGGCACCAGGCTTTTGCTTAAGCGCGCGCAATGACTTACGTACCTTCATCGGATACCTCTTCCGCTAGACGTTCTTGGCTGCCACTATAACGACCGCGGAAGAGCTTGAGTTACGCCGCAACCGCTACCGCACTTGTGAGCTCGGCAATGAGAGCACTGATCTGAGTGACAAGTTCGGCGTCATCTGCGGGTCCACCGTCTGCGAAGCGTTGGTATGCTCCGCCAATTGACAATGTGACGTCCTTGACGACGCGCGCCCCCGCTACCCCTGCTGACCTGAGTGCATCATCGTGAGCCCACTTCCCGCCGTACTGTCCTGCCGATATACCCGCCACCGCGACGGGCTTGTCTTTGATGGCGCCTTCGCCGAAGGGGCGTGAGGTCCAATCGATTGCATTTTTTAGTACTGCGGGCAAGGTGCCATTGTACTCGGGAGTGACTAAAAGTACCGCATCGGCATTACCGACCGCCTCACGAAGAGCGGACGCGGCTACCGGAAGCGCATCTGGGGAATCTAGATCTTCAGTATAGAACGGTATCTCACCCAGACCATCAACAATGGTGACTGCAACCCCGGTGGGTGCGGAGTCAACGGCGAGTTGCGCTAGCTGGTGGTTGAGCGAGCCGCGACGAAGGCTGCCGACAAGCACTGCAATGGTTGTTGTGGTCATGGTGTCCTCCATGGTGAAGTTCGGGTTCCTACGCTGTTGGCGGGAGTGCGTCGCACTCACATCCCCTTCAACCGGACCTTGGTCCGCTTTAATCCCCCGCAGCGGTCATGTGATGCATCTCACCAGACTCATCCGTGCGTACGATAACGATGTGCAGGAACAACCCCAGCCGAACTTGCTGGCACTCACCGACACCGCAAAATCTCGTGCCGATGGACCGGAACGAGGCGACGCTGCCCGCAATCGGAAAAAGATCCTCGCCTGCGCTCACAACCTCATCACCAACGACGGCGTTGACGCACTCACCATGGACCGACTCGCACACTGCGCCGGTGTCGGGAAAGGCACAATTTTTAGGCGATTCGGCAGTCGTACGGGCCTACTGTTGGCGCTCCTCGACGAGGCCGAAAAGCAACTTCAACACGCTTTTATCAGTGGTCCACCGCCACTTGGCCCCGGCGCACCGCCACAGGAACGCCTCGACGCATTCGGAGCGGCGCGGCTCAAATTCCTTGAATCGCACGGCGACATCCAACTCGCCGCCGAACGCGACTCGACCACCGCTGTTTCAGCAGCACCGCGGCTGCTTGACCATACTCATGTGACTAATCTCCTCCGCGCAGCCGGAGTCACACACCATCCACACCTACTCGCGATGTCTCTTGTCGCATCACTCAGCGCTCCCCTGGTGCTCTATCAAGTTCGCGCACAGGGCGTTACCTTCCCCGAACTCCACGATTCATGGCGATTTCATATCGAATGCCTCATTAGATCTTGAAGCCGCAATGCCTCGTTAACCCGATCGTGCAACCATTGGAACACCGCACTCGTGTAATCAGGCGCCGAGATCTGGCCTAGCATCAAAGGCATGGCCAACGATCGCGAACTCCTCAACGACCCCCGAATCACTCTCATGGGCTTGCTCGAAGAGGCGCACGCAGCGTTAGCAGACAAGACAGCGCAACAAATTACACAAAACCAACTAGCAACCGGTGAGTTCGAAGCGCTTCTGCGCCTCGCCCGGAGCGAAAACCACCAGCTCCGGATGTCCGACCTCGCCGCGCAATCGGGACTTACCAACAGCGGGGCCACTCGCCTTGTCGACCGACTCGAAGCGCGCGGACTCGTCACCCGGCAAACGAGCCCCGACGACCGCCGCGGCACCTCCGCAGTCCTCACTGAACCCGGTCTCGAAATGGTTCTCAAGGTCCTCCCGGGCCACCTTGAGATCGTGCAATCCGCGTTTCTCGACGGGATCCCGGAGGCGTCTCGCGAGGTGTTCTTCGACACGCTTCGCGCAGTGCGCAACCATATCCGCCCCGAAGCGGAACGCGGCGCTCACTAACGCCCTCGCGAAACATCCTGGTCACCTATCAGCAGTAAAGTGATCCCCATGAGTGACCTGCGCCGACACATTCAAGCTGAACTGTGCGTCAAATCCACCATTGATGCTGCGGAAGAAATTCGAAGCCGAGTGGATTTTCTCGCCTCATATATACGCGCCACGGGCACAAAAGGAATGGTCCTCGGAATTAGCGGCGGGCAAGACAGCGCATTGGCAGGCAAGTTGTGCCAACTAGCAGCCGCCAAACTCAGGGCAGAGGGCTATGCCGCCGAATTCGTCGCCGTCCGCCTGCCCTACGGTGTGCAGGCGGACGAAGACGACGCGCAAACCGCACTGAAGTTCATCGAACCCGACCATTCGGTGACGGTGAACGTCAAACAATCAAGCGACGCGATTGGTGACGAATGCGGCACCGCCACTGCGCACCTCCCTGGCGGGTCTGACGGCATCAGCGACTTCGTGCGCGGCAACATTAAAGCTCGACAGCGCATGATCGCCCAATACGCGATCGCAGGGCAACGGCAACTACTTGTAGTGGGCACTGATCACGCGGCGGAGGCAGTCACCGGGTTTTTCACCAAGTATGGCGACGGTGGCGTGGACGTAACCCCGCTCACCGGGCTGACGAAACGCCAGGGCAAGACTCTTCTCGAGGCGCTCGGCGCTCCCGCGAGCATTTGGAAGAAGGTCCCTACCGCCGACTTAGAGGACGGCCGCCCTGCCCTACCTGACGAGGTCGCCCTCGGGATGACCTACGACGACATTGACAGTTTTCTTGAAGGCGCCCCCGTCGACGACGCGATAACTGCCCGGATAGAGCAGATATTCCTCAACACCCGGCACAAACGCGCCGTACCGGTGACACCAGCCGATACGTGGTGGAAGTAGCTACCGCGCGTAGCACTCCTTTGTCGTGAAAAAATCGAGACTGGCCTGGGCGCATTGTTTGGCATGGGTCATCGGGACGTCATGCCCAGCCCCGGACATGATGAGCGCCCGACCTTTGGGTAACGACGTCGCAATCAAGCCGGTGTGTGCTGCGCGTATAACATCCCGCTCCCCTGCCATCACTAACACCGGAATCTGACGCCGCCGCAAATCCACGGGGTCAATCTGCGGGTGATCCACCATCAGCGACAAACGCGCCACAGTTCGCCGCACACAGGGCAGTCGTTTCGCAACAACGCCAAGCACCGCACGCTGGACCACCATCGTCGCCAATGTCCACGGGTGCAACCCGGACGGATCGAGGTTCGCGCCCACGACGACGGCACAGCGGACGCGCTGAGGGTGCTGAACGATGAGTTGTAGAACGGTGTTGCCGCCGTCGCTGTAGCCAAAGTAATCCGCCGACCGGACTCCCGTTTCGTCAAGAACCGCAACCACGTCACGCGCAAACAGCGCGAAGTCCCACGGCAGGTCACCGGCAGACGATTTCCCGTGACCACGGCTGTCTATGGCAATAACCCAATGGTCGGCTGCGAAGGCAGTAATCTGCGCATCAAGAGTGCCGATGTCTTCACCGTTGCCGTGCAGCACCACGATGGGTGTGGCCTCGGGGTTTCCGAAAGTCATGAAATGGATTCGTGCCGTCTCCGTACGCACGAAGCCTGATTCTGCGGATTCCATGTTCACTCACTTTCGCCGATACCATTCTGACCTTCGCCACACGGTTTCCGGTGGAGGCGCTCCTGAACTAGGGTTGCGGTGTGAGCGACGGGTTGTGGGCTGAAACTGATGCGCTGTTTGCGCTCACCGATCTCACACCAGCCAAGGTTGCTCATCTTACTGACGCCAGTTTGGCGTTGCGTATGGGTGATGCCGACCCCGCTTTGGTGGAGGTGGTCGCTACCCTTCGCGATGTTGATCCCTTGGGTGAGCGCTTCGGGGCGGTATTCCGGTCGACGTTTGATCAACTCTACGATGGTCAGCACACGGGGCGTTATCGCTGGGACCAGTTGTATAAGACTGAAAAAACCCACTTCGGGACGTTGATTGAAATCAACCTTCGCCGGGAGTTCAGTGACGTACTGTGCGACGGCGATCTCCTCGACTATCGGGTTTGTGGCCACGATGTTGATTGCAAGTTTTCGCAAAGGCTTGGCGGTTGGATGTTGCCGCCTGAGGCGATTGGGCAACTTGTTCTCGCGTGTACCGCCAATGACCAGCTGGGTGTGTGGAGTGTGGGGGTTGGTCGTGCGACGCAGGATCTGTGCCGCACCAGTGTGAACAGGGACGGCAAGACCGCGTTCACGGCTGCCGGGGTGGAGTCCATTGTGTGGCTGCACCGAGATGCCGAATTACCGCCGAATGTTCTCCTGCAGGTCGACCCCGCCCTTGTCGATCAGGTGTTTGCGGCGCGCACGGGCCAGCAGCGGGTCAATCAACTTTTTCGCCTTGTTACTGATCAGCGGATCGGGCGCAACACCGTTGCGACGGTGGCGGAGCAGGATGACTATATGAAGCGTGTGCGCGCAAACGGTGGTGCACGTTCGACTTTGCAGTTGGAGGGAATCCTGATCGCCGGGGGTGACTACCAAGCACACCGAATCATCGCGGAGCAGTTCGGCACCGTCGTGCCCGCCCCAGGTGAGTTCGTTAGCTTCAAAGTTGTTCCCGCACTGCCCACCGACACCGCACCAACGGTCGAACTTGATGGCACTCTGTGGCGGCGGGCAGCAGCAGGGGAAAAACCGTGGCATCCGGCGCCGACGCTCCCGAATACGCGTCGAACCTAACTCACCGATTTCAAGTGGCGGGTACGCGGTAGCGGCACTGCCGCACCCGTCAGCATTCGCTGGATTGATGCACCAACCGACGCGGCAACTGGTGGAGGAAACGCGTTTCCAATCTGGCGGTAGGCTGCGGTTTTTCGACCCCAGAAGTTCCACTCCGGCGGAAAACCCTGCAAAGCCGCCACCATCTCAAGAGTCAGCCTCGGAACGTGATCAGACGGCATGTCGCTGGTAGGAACAGCATCTGCGATTCCGCGCCCGTCAACACCCAAATTCAGCCATGCTGCACGCGCCCGCGTCGGCCCCAAATCAGGCCCACCGTGCTTGCGTGACCCGCCCACAATTGTGGGACCAATGCCATTGGCCTGTTTCGCCCACGCATCAGCACCAGCCCACCCGTCACTACCCATCATCGCCCGCAACGTGTCACCCACCGTCGGCGGCGTGCCCTTCGCACCAGGCCAATCAAACCGCTTCATATAGCGACGCTTCGCCGCGACCAAAATGAATCGAGGACGCAACTGCGGCACACCAAACTCCGACGAGTTGAGAACTTGCCAATCAGCGGCGTACCCGAGGGCGTCCAGACGATCAAGAATCGACTGCCGGTACGGCGCAAAACGCGCAGTTGCCAGACCTCGAACATTCTCCAACATCACCGCAGCCGGGCGAGCCTGAGACACCAATCTCAGCGCCTCAGGAAACAAATCACGCTCATCATCAGCGCCAAGTTGCTGCCCTGCGATAGAAAACGGCGGACACGGAACCCCGCCAGCCAGAAGGTCAACGCCTCGATAGTCACGGCCACGGATCTCGCGCACATCACCTTCATGCACAGTCCAACGCGGCCGATTCTGGCGCAAAGTTGCACACGGCGCAGCCTCGATCTCAACCGCAAGTTCATGACGGAAACCAGCACGCTCCAAACCAAGCGACTGCCCGCCCGCACCCGCGCAGATTTCTAAGCAGCTCAACTGCTCAGCCACGCCGTACCTCCACTCTCATTGCACGCCACCCGCCACTCACGCCATCCGCGACTCACGCCACACGCAACTGTCGGAAAACCTACGTACCCACGTACTTCTATCGTGGTGCACCGTACGTTACCGGTATGACAACTTTTGTCCGAGCCGCGACGAGGCATGTCTCCACAGGCAACTAACCGTCTCCGTTCGCTATTGGCCGCATAAATCGCCATGATTGGTGGGGCTCCGCAGACGAAGCCAACCGCCCAGGAACACGACTGGGCACAAGCGGGAAGGGAATGCGCGCGGGATGAAATGGGTGCAACGGCTAGCAAAAGCAACGCTAGGTGGTGAAGCCGGTAATTACGCCACCATCGATACTGCGGCAACCCCCGCGATTCTGCCCCTCCAACCCATCGACCTCACCGACGACGCCGCCGTGACCGAGGCTCTCGACCTTGCAGTGCGCGTAGGAGCTGTGTTGCTCGACTCGGGCACCGGGGCCATCGACACGCAGTGGCACACACAATTTGTTGCCTCAACGTACGGGCTCGAACAATGCGAAGTTGACGTCACCTACAACGCAATTGTCATCACTGCACACCGAGGCCCAACATTGCCTCCCGCCACAACGATGCGCGTTGTCCACCACAGGTCGCTCGACTTCACCCGTCTCTCCGCAGTCGACCATCTCATTCGTCAAATGCGCAACCGGCTCCTGTCCCCCGCGCAAGCGCACCGCATCCTCGACACAATCGTGTCCGCACCGCACCCCTACCCCAGGTGGGTAGCGACAGCAGCGTGGGCCGGGATGGCAGCTGCAGTAGCGTTCCTGCTCGGCGCTGCCCCCATAATCGCGCTCGTTGCCTTCTTCACCACCATCGTCATCTACCGCACAAACCTTTACCTCAATAAGCTGGGCCTTCCGCTGTTCTACCAGCAGGTTGTTGGCGGCATGATCGCCACCGTTCCGGCGCCCATCGTGTATCAGTTTCGCGACGTACTCGGCATTGAAGTTTTCCCATCCCAAATCGTCGCGACCGGCATCATCGTGTTGCTCGCCGGACTCTCCCTAGTCGGCTCGGTACAAGACGCCATCACCGGGGCGCCCATTACCGCATCAGCGCGGCTACTTGAAGTCATGGTGATGACCGGTGGCATCATCACCGGCGTTGCCATAACCCTCCAGCTCAGCCAACAGCTTGGCGTCGATATGCCGATGCTAGGCACAACCTTCATTCAAGGTTTCACCCGAATACCAGTCCAGATCATTGCCGGAGCTGCGGCAGCGATGTTTTTCGCCCTCGCAAGCTACGCAGAACGCCGAGCCCTCACCGCCGCCGCATTCGGTGGCGGAGCCGGAATGGCAGTTTTCCTGGTTGTACTCAACGCCTCCGCAGGCACCATCGCCGCAGCCGGAACAGCAGCCATTCTCGTCGGGTTTGCAGGCGGATTGATGGCTCGCCGAGCCCTCGTCCCACCGCTAGTTGTCGCCGTCGCAGGAATCACACCACTCCTCCCAGGACTGTCGGTGTACCGCGGGCTGTACAGCCTCGTCGCCGACGACCGAATCGAAGGCCTATCGAACCTCGCGAACGCATTCGCCATCGGAGGTGCACTTGCCGCCGGGGTTGTGCTCGGCGAATGGATGGCACGTACCCTGCGCCGACCTCAAGTGACCTTCAGACCACCCACGGTGCCCACTCGCTTCCTGTCCCGCCCATGGCAAAAACCCAACAGACAGCCGTAGGGCTTCTGGGCGCGACTTAGTCCCGAGAAAACACAGCCGATTTTGGTACCGCTCTGTGAAACAACATGGCAGGCTTGAATGGTCGACGTCTGCTGAGAGGTAAACATGAGCTCAAACAACAATCAAACGGCACCAGAAAAGGCAATTGACGACGCAATCGTTGCCCTCGAAACTGAAAGCCGCGAAAAATCAGGCCTACCAAAGAAGGTTCGACAAGCAGGAGTCGTCGGACTCGCTGCCACACGCGGACCCGTCGGGCTTGGTGTTCTTGCTGCTCAAAAAGCCCGCAAAGTACGTAAAGCAAAGAAGAACGACAAAATCGATGCCGCAGCTAACGGCACACCCAAACGTCGACGGTCACGCAAAGTACGTGCCGCCCAAGTACTCATCGGTATCACCGGCGCCATCGGGCTCGCCGGTATAGCGACCTACATGGCAAAACACTGGGAAGAGCTCTCCGAAGATGGTGTCGAAATGCCGAACATCAACCTTGGGTATGACAGCCAGACATAAACCCGCGTTACCTTTGCGCCGCACCATCGCCGTCATCGCAGTCACCAGCGCACTCACGGCGGGGTGCGGCGCTCAGCGCAGTACCGAACCAGCAAACGCGGCAACAACGATTGCCGACCGACTGTCCGTTCCCTGGGACATCGACTTTCTTCCCGACGGCACCCCACTAGTCACTGAACGCGACACCGGAAACATCAAATCCCTCCAGAATGGGTCAGCAGCCACCATCGGCACCATCGCCGACATCGACAATGAGGGAGAAGGCGGACTTCTCGGCCTGGCCGTATCCCCTACCTTCAACGACGACCAATACGTCTACCTCTACTTCACTGCTGCCGAAGACAATCGGATCGTTCGTGCAGAACACCGCGACGGCCAACTCGTCAACCTAAATCCCATCCTCAAAGGCATACCCCGCGCGCGCATACACAACGGGGGCGCGCTCATCTTCGGCCCAGACAACTTCCTCTACGCCGCCACCGGTGACGCAGCCGAACCCGCCCTCGCGCAAGACCCGAACTCACTGGCGGGCAAAATCTTGCGAATCACAACCGACGGGAAAGCAGCCGCAAACAACCCCACACCCGGCTCGCCCATCTTTAGCCTCGGCCACCGAAACATCCAAGGACTCACCTTCGACTCAGACAACCAACTGTGGGCGTCAGAACTCGGAGCCAACGCGTGGGATGAACTCAACCTCATCACCCCCGGCGGCAACTACGGATGGCCCCGCGTCGAAGGGATCAGCGACGACGATCAATTCCTCAACCCCATCCACGTCTGGCGCCCCACCGACGCATCACCAGCAGGAATCGCAATCCTCGACGACACCCTCTACATGGCCGCGCTCCGCGGTCAACGCCTCTGGGCAGTCCCCCTCAACGGCGATGCGCAACCATACGCGCTGCACACCAACCACTATGGCCGACTACGTGCAGTGACCACGACGCCGCAGGGCGAACTTTGGGTCAGCACAAGCAACCGCGACGGACGCGGCAACCCCGCCACCCTCGACGACCGAATCCTCCGGATCAACCCTGAATCGGGCTCAGGCTCAGGCGAATAATTGTTGGCGCACTAGATCTCCGCAGAATCAATCAACGGGCCCAAATCCACATCCCGCGCCGCCACAATATGAGGTTTCGTGATCTCCTCACGAATATACCGAGCCACGAAACGCTGCACCTCAGACTCCATACCGGACACCAGCTGCAACACACTCGACGCCACACCCTCAGCACGCACACTCACCGCCACATCCCCACGCGACGGCGGATCCACATCCACCACCACCCGCAACGGCTCAGCAGCCCGCGCAGTCAACCGCAAATCAGCACGCACATCCGCCCTAAAACGATGCACAGTGCCCGTCAACCGCACAACAAACTTCAAATCCACCGGAATGCTCAACCGAAACCGCAACGGCTCCTCATCCGACAACCGCGTCACCACAGGGTCCTTCACCACCCCATGCGCCGTCACCTTCGCAATCCGCCCCGGACCAGCACCAATCGGACCGAACTCAATTGGGGCGCCCGTAATACTCGACACCGCCCCAAGAATCCGCTCATCCGAAATCGCCCGACGAAAAAACGCCAACCCGAAATCCGCATACGACACAAACTCTGGATCCAACGCACCACTCTGTGCGCCACGCTCAGCAGCCATGACCCCAAACTACTCCCAGCGCATTCTCCGTTTTCGTACACCCCCGGAAAGGGCTTGCCAGTCGTACCGCAAACATTGAAACAAACTCAATGTTGACGTCTAGCTAAGTACAGGTCGGTTCATTACTTGACGACCTTAGAATCTCATCCCGCCGAAAAGCTGATCTGGTGCACTTGCACTGCCCGCCGAGGAAATGCTGCGAGTCGAATACGGCGCTCGCTTGAGTTATCTGGGCTGCAGCGAACTCGTCAACATGCCCGGCGGAGACGATCTCGCTTCGGTTACGACGGGGAGTATTCCGCGGTCCCACCCGGAGCTAAGACAGACAATATGGGAAAACACGACAACGGAAAGAACTACACACCGATGACTCAGCCACAGCACCCACAGACCCCAACGCCTGAACAGCGTGGCCCGAGAAAGCGAAAGAAGTGGCCTTGGATCGTCGGAGCATTGGTCGTAATACTACTAATCTTCGCTATAGCCTCACCCAGCCCCGAAGACGGTGACACGCCTTCGGCTGGCGCAGAGGAAGAACCAAGTGAGATAACCCCGGAAACGGAAGACTCTGCAGCACTACCCGAACTGGAAGTCATTTTCGAGCCCGACCCAATTGTCATTTCCGGCGTTGGTCAGACCGCCACGGATTCGTTCCTGATCGAGGGCGGAGCAACAAAATTCACGATGAGTCACGACGGCGCGAGCAACTTCCAAGCTATAGTTCTCGACTTTGCAACCGGTGATCGGGCAGGGTCTTCACTCGTCAACGAAATCGGCACTTTCAGGGGATCCACTATCCGACACCTTCCCGCAGGGGAGTTCGTCATTGATGTGCGTGCCGATGGCCCTTGGGAGCTCCTTATCGAGCAACCTCGGCCCACAGATGGGCCTGTTGGTGGATCATTCTCTGGTCAAGGGATGGAGGCCGTAGGGCCAATCCGAGTGAGTGGCGGACTTACGCGAGTCGAACTATCACACGATGGCAGCAGCAACTTCCAGGTCAGCTTCATCGACAGTCAGGGAAACCGTGCCGGGCGATCGCTTGTCAACGAAATTGGGGCATTCAGCGGGTCGACGACGGCTTCACTCGGCGCTGGTTTGTACTGGCTCGACGTGAATGCGGACGGGCCATGGACGATCAACCTCAGTTGAGTACCGGCTTCCGCATTGCCAACTTCGCTGTGAAAACTGCGAAGTTGGCAATCTTGTTTCAGTAACACTGAGCTGCGTTGCCAGTACTAGCGAACCTCAGAGCGACTACAGAGCATCTTGGCAAACTGGGGGGGAGTTGCCACCACGCCTGTGCCTGTATAGGCCCATGTGCGCCTCCGCATTGCCGCTTCAAATGCTCCGGCGATCTGGCAATGCGGACGACAGGGGTGCTGTTTCTGGCGCGCCGTTCGCCCTACTGCCCTGTGGTCAACATACGCAAGACTTCACCGCTCCGCGGAGTCGAAGTCTGCTGATTGGCATCGCGAGTTTGTCCATGCTGCTTCGGGAATCCCGATGGCTACTCAGCTAAGTGCGGTCAGCGCCACGAGCAGGCTGACACTCACTGCGACCGAGCTGAAGGCAAATAATGCGTAGCGAGCTGACTCGCTGGTTACCTTCTCTCGATGCTTAATGATCCGATTCAGCGCGAAAGAACTGAGAATCCCGCATGCCCCGGCAAACATTACGGATACCCCGGCCAGCTCAGTTTGCGATCCACTCGAGGCCAGTACGACCCACGCAATTCCCGACACAAGGGCAAGGCTTGCCATCCCGTATGCGACACCGCGAGCAGGCGATGGGTTCACTGCGTTACTCGGTTTCTTTGCCACCATTCTAGGCTCGCACGTCTGACGTACTGATACCCACCGAGAACACATCGACAGGTGCCACAGCAGCTAAACCTACGGGTCAGAGCGTTATGCACTGGGGTTCCGAAGTCGCTGTGATCCTCCACGCTGTCAGCGCCGCAACACTTTGCGGGCAGTCCAATTGCCGAGGAACTGAATGGCCTGCACTCCGACGATGATGATCAGCATCGCCACGAGGGTCACGTTCCAGTCGAAACGCTGGTAGCCGTAAACCAGTGCGAAATTGCCAAGACCGCCGCCACCCACAATGCCAGCCATGGCGGACATGTCTACGATCGCAATTACCACGAAGGTGTAACCCAAAATCAACGGACCGAGAGCCTCCGGTATCAGCAGCGTGAAAATGATCCGCAGCGGCCCAGCCCCCATCGCTCGGGCGGCCTCGATGACACCGGGGTCCACTGTCACCAAATTTTGCTCAACAATCCTGGCGATCCCGAACGAGGCCGCCACAATCATCACGAATACTGCCGCCCCCGTGCCGATCGTGGTGCCCACCACCGCTAAGGTGACCGGGCCAAGAGCTGCCAGCAGAATGATAAACGGGATCGGCCGCACGATATTGACCACGACATTTAGCAGTACATAAATCGGGGTGTTCGCCAGCAGGCCACCCTTGCGAGTGGTGTACAGGGCGGTGCCGATGGCCAAGCCGATCAGCCCGCCAACAACAAAGGTGACCGCCACCAGATAGATGGAGGTACCGATCGCTTCGATGAGGATAGGACTTAGCTTCTCCCAGTCCGTCTGCATGCCTACCCCTTTCCACCCTGCCTGAGGCCGGCGATCACCGCGTCGACAACATCGTCCGGGCCGTCCAGGGCAAAGGTGAGGCTGCCGAAGGTCCTTTCCTGCAGGATGCCGACTCCTCCGTACACCACTTCGAACTGCACGCCGACGCGAGCAGCAGCGGTCAGGGCGGCGCCGACATTGCTCTTGTCGTCAACGTCGACGGTCACCAACCGGCCGGTGTGACGGTCACCGAGGCGCCTCAACTCCTCGGCTTCTGGCCGATTGCACAGCACAGTGTCCACGAACGATCGCGCGGGCGCAGATTTGGGGTCAGCGAACACATCAAACGTGCTGGCTACTTCCACAATTCGTCCCTCGGCCAGGACCGCCACCCGGTCCGCGACAGCACGGATAACTTCCATCTCATGAGTAATCACGACGATCGTTACGCCAAGTTCAGCATTGACCTTCTTCAGCAGCCGCAGGACTTCACTAGTGGTCTCCGGGTCCAGGGCCGACGTTGACTCATCGGCGAGAAGCAAAGATGGCGAGGTCGCTAGCGCACGCGCGATTCCGACCCGCTGCTTCTGCCCACCAGAGAGTTGATCGGGATAATTGCGGGCCTTGTCGGCCAGCCCAACAAACTCCAGCAGCTCAGCTACCCGCTTTTTGCGCTCAGCACGCGGCCATCCGGCCACCTTCAACGGATACTCAATATTGCCGGCCGCGGTGCGCGAACGGAACAAGTTGAACTGCTGGAACACCATGCCGATATCGCGTCGCAGATGCCGTACCTTGCGCTCCGGCACACCGGTGATGGGTGTGCCGGAAATCAAGACAGTACCGCTGGTCGGTTTCTCCAGTCCGTTTATGAGCCGAACCAGGGTGCTCTTGCCCGCACCGGAGTAGCCGATCACGCCGAAGATCTCCCCCGGCTCAATGAGCAGATCGATATCGGCTAGTGCGTGGTGTTCTTGCTTACCTGTGCGGAAGACCTTGGTGACACCGCGAAACTCGACAGCAGGCGCAACGCCGCGAGATCCGGCCACTTGCTCGTTCATTGCCCGTCGCGGATGTTCTGCTCCACCCGCCGCAGAATCTCCGTCAGTGCCGCCTCGTCTTTGATGACCTCCACCGCAGTCCCCTTCGACGTCTCCGACACTGCGGCCTGCACGGCAGGGTCGTGCCAGATTTCCACCAACCGCAGATAGGTTTCGTTTCCGGTGGCGTCGGCCCTGGTGACAAACACGTTTATATACGGTTCGGCACCCGGACTGTTGGGGTCGTCTTGGTAAAGGGCAGACTTCGGGTCGATGCCTGATCGTTCCAGATAGGTGTTGTTGACCACCGAGCCATCCACCGAGTTCAGTGACAGCGCCGTCTGGGCTGCGTCTACCGGTGTGACCTTGACCTTCGACGCACCGGCATCGATATCGGCCGGAGTCGGCGACTTGGCCTCCGGATCCAACGTCAACAGGCCCGCTGCCTCCAGTACGAACAGGGCGCGCGCCTGATTGCTCGGGTCGTTGGGGATGGCGATCTCGCCGCCCTGCGGGATGTCTTCGACCGAGCCGTGCTTCTTGGAGTACAGCCCAAGCGGCACAACCTGGGTGGCACCGATCGGGGTCAGATCGTCGGCGTTGGCCACGTTGTATCCACCCAGGTACTGCAGGTGTTGGAACAGATTCACATCAATCTGCCCCTGCGCGAGCGCAATGTTGGGCTGCGAGTAGTCGGAGTAGGTTTGAATTTGCAGGGTAATCCCCTGTTCGGCAGCCTTCTCCTTAAATACATCCCATTCGGCCGACGACTCTGTGGTGCCGATCCGCACCACTGGTCCCCCCTCATCATCAGCCGAGCTGCAGCCTGCGAGGGTGGTTGCTGTCAATGCCGCCAAAATCGGGATCACCATTGCGCTCTTGAACTTCACTCGAACCCCCGGTTGCTTGTCGCGATTGAACCTCGCCAAACTAGCCCCCGCGGAAGTCGCTCGACAACAGTTCTAATCATGGTGATCCGAATGCCTGCACCGAGTCTCGTCGTGTCCCGGACGATTCGGTCGGCGAAGATAAAGCCGACAATCTGACACAGGGACGCGACCACCCTGAACTGCGCAAATGGGGTTTGGGGTCAGCCTGAGTTTGACTCTTCCCCCACCGTGAGGATCGGCATACCTTGGTGCGATACATACAGGCGAATCGCCAAACAGATTGGAGCACCGATGACCACCGCCGTCGCCACTAAACCGGATATCCAAATACACCCTGGGGTTGATTCGCCATTCCTGCGCGCCGTTCTTCACCCGACCCGTGCGTTGTGGACACCGACCGAACTCCGTGGACTCACCGCATCGATCCACCAGAATCTCGCACCAAGTTTGCTGGATCTGGCCCGCTTCGGCACCGATCAAAGATGGTGGACTCGACTCGCGCTGACCGGCGGCGTTGAGGTATGGCTGCTGTCCTGGGCACCCGGACAGGGAACCGAACCCCACGACCACGGTGGTGCTTCGGGTGCGTTCACTGTCGGACTCGGCACCCTCGACGAGGAGTTCCGCTTCCCCGGCGGATCAGTCCGCACCGCACAGTGGGAGGTCGGCGAGACAGTCGGCTTCGGACCGGATCGCGCCCATCGGGTGCACAACAGCGGCCCACGACACGCACTGTCCGTGCACGCCTATTCCCCGCCGCAACGACCCGTCCGCGACTATCGGGACCTGACCGACTTCACCGGCATATGAGCATCGACAAGATCCTGGAGCAGGCGCGAAGTGGTTTAGACCGTCTCTCGCCCGAGCAAGCGGCCAAACTTGCCCGCGTCGGTGGACTACTGGTGGACATCCGCCCTTACGCCAACAGGCTCGCAGAAGGCGAGATTCCCGGCTCTGTGGTGGTAGAGCGAATTGTGCTGGAATGGCGTTTCGATCCGACCAGTGAGCACCGGTTACCCGGCGTGAACGCAGACACCCCGGTGGTGGTGTTTTGCAATGCCGGATACGCATCGAGCCTCGCCGCCGCCGACCTTCGTCGGCTCGGACTGCACCGAGCCACCGACCTCATCGGGGGATTCCGGGCGTGGAAGACAACAGGTCTGCCCGTAATCGACGGCGGCTCCCCTGCGCTGCCGTAACTGACTACGGCTAGGGGCCGGCGATTCGTTCGCTCCGACGTGTGGCACAGCTGCCTTGACGTGTGGCACAGCCGTCCTTGGCGAAGGATCCTGCAATTCGAACGCCTATGGGTTCAAATGCAGGATCTTTCCAACTCCAGAACCAAACACAACGCAAACAGCCGAACCCCAAAAATGGGGTTCGGCTGTTTGAGATAAAAAGTGGAGCTAAGGGGACTCGAACCCCTGACCCCCACACTGCCAGTGTGGTGCGCTACCAGCTGCGCCATAGCCCCTAGTGCAACCAGATGTGTGGTCTGGTTGCTCGATCGAAGTTACACCAAGGGTGGTGCTTCTTCCAAATTTATTGGCTTGTGCCGGTGATGAGTTCGTTGAGCCAGTGTCGGCTTTCCCAGCTGACGAGTTCGCCGTTGTGGACTACGGTTGGTGTTCCTTCGCTGCCTGCCGAAATCATGGCTTCACGTGCGCTTTCGGTTTTTGCTTCTGCGTCGTCGATGAGGTCGCTGTTGGTGATGCAGGTGATTGCGTTGTCGTCGGCGCCTGCGTTTCGTGCGATGTCCGCGAGCTCGGTGGGGCTGAGTTCTTCTCGTCCGCGGGGCCGTTGTTCGAGTAGGTCGCTGTGGAAGGCGTGGAACACTGCGCCGTCGCCGGTGTTGGCGACGCAGGTTGCGGCTGCTGCTGCCCTGGTGGAGTAGGTTCCAGTTTCTGAGATGCGGTCAAGGATGGCGAGCGTGCGGTACTCGACTGCGAGGGAGCCTTCGTCTATGTGGCGGGCGATGTTCTGGCCGTAGAGGTGGTAGAAGCGTTGGCAGCCTTCGCATTTGTAGTCTTCGTACAGTTCGATGACTATGGGGGCGTCGTCTGAGCCGAGGCGGATGTAGCCGTTGTCGTCGATGGCGATTTCGGCTGCTTGCAGGTTGCCGTATCCGTCGTCGACGGGACTGCTGGTGCGCTGTTGCCATAGGTACATGAATAGAGATGCGATGAGCGCAAGGACGAGCGCTATTCCACCGAGGGTGTAGGTAAGTCTGTTTGAGGGTGGTTCGGGGGTATATGCGTTTTTCTTACTGCTCTTTTTCGAGCTCACCACTGTCCTCTCGTCACACGGCGTGCGCCGATACCAGGGTGCCACACCAGGACCGGGTGTCCGAATTGGTGCGGCACCCCCTGAACTAGCGCCCCGACTTAGATCAGTAGCCCGACCATCGTGGCGCTGATGAAGCTGACGAGCGTTGCACCGTAGACAAGTTTGAGGCCGAATCGGGCGATCGCGTCGCCTTGAGCGTTGGTGAGGCCTTTGACGGCTCCGGCAATAATTCCGATTGACGCGAAGTTCGCAAATGACACTAAGAAGACGGCCACAATTGCGTAGGTGCGTTCGGATAGTTCGTAGTCGCCTGCTGCGATTTGTGTCATCGCGACGAATTCGTTGGTGACGAGTTTTGTGGCCATCAAACTGCCTGCGTCTACTGCCTCGTTTAGCGGAACTCCAGTGAGTACTGCGAGTGGTGAGAAAACGTACCCGAGTACGTGCTGGAAGGTGACGCCGAAGATGCCGTTGAATATCCCGTTGACCATGGCGATGAGGGCCACAAAACCGATGAGCATGGCGGCAACTGTGACGGCGACGCGGAATCCGTCCCAGATGTATTCGGTGAGTGTTTCAAAGAACGTGCGGTGTTTAGCGTCAGGAAAGACGGCTACGTCCTCAGATGGTTCGAGGTCGTAGGGGTTGATGAGGGATACAACGATGAAGATGCCCAAGAAGTTGAGTGCAATGGCGGTGACAACGTAGCGGGGGTCCAAGAGCACCATGTAGGAGCCCATGATCGATGCGGATACGGTTGACATTGCTGCGGCCGCAAGGGTGTAGAGGCGCCGCTCATTCAGGTGCGTGAGCTGGTGTTTCAGTGAGATGAATACTTCCGACTGCCCTAGCAGCAGTGAGGCGGAGGCGCCGTATGATTCGAGCTTTCCCAAGCCGTTGATCTTGCCGACTGCGATGCCGAGGTAGCGGATGAATAGTGGCAGGATCTTTGACCATTCAAGTACACCAATCAGTGCGGAAATGAACACGATGGGCATGAGAACTGCCATGAAAAATGAGGGCGTTAATCCATTGGTGGCGTCTGCGTCGCCTGCGAGCCCTCCGAAAACGAAGGATGTGCCTGCAAAGGCGTAACCGAGAAGTGTGCCGAAAGCGGACGAAATACCATCGATAATGGTTTGTCCCACGGCGGTGCGAATCAATATAAATCCGAGCACCGCTTGCATGAGCAGCATGAGCGCTACGTATTTGAGTCGTGTTTTTGCCAGCTTACGGTCGTAACTTGCAGCCCATGCCAGGGCCATAAATACGCCGAGGCCTGCTACCCCAATCACATAGTGCATGCACCACAACCTCTCGCATGGGGCACCGCGTCACACGGTGCGTTGTTGTGCCGCAGCTATGCACAATGCGGCGAAAAAACAACTGTGTCGAACCTGCACCATTGTCGCAAGAGTTCATGACGAGAATGTGACGAAAAACGGCCCGGAATAGGATATTCCGGGCCGTTCTGGTGGAGCTGCCGGGAATTGAACCCGGGTCCTGTGTCACTTTGATGGGGCTTCTCCGTGCGCAGTCCACTATGTCTCTACTTGGATCTCACAGTCACGTGGACAAGCTGCGATGACGATCCCAGTCACTGTTTGATGTCCCCTACAACCCCGTGACCGGGCTGTAAGGTTTGTCCCTCTTGCGACGCCAGGGTCCGGGCCGAGGGCGCTCCCGGTCTGACGGACTTGCTGTCGCTTAGGCAGCGAGAGCGAAGTCGCGCTGAGTGTTCTCGGCGCTTATCATTTTGCAACGACGCTTACGGTGGTCTCTTGCCTGCACCGGCACGCTTCCCCCATCGCGATGTACCCAGTCGAAACCGATCAGCCCCTCGCGTGGGTTACTCACAGTGTAGCGGGTTACCGCGTCCACTGTCACACAGGTTTCTACCCTTTCATGCCCTTGATGCGGCGGCCGAACTCGCGGACAGCTTCACGTTCCGCGGTGCGGCGAGCCATGTCTTGGCGTTTGTCGTGCAGCTGCTTACCTCGTGCGAGTGCGAGTTCCACTTTGACGCGTCCATCGACGAAGTACATCGACAGTGGAACAAGCGTGAGACTGCCTTCCCGCGTCTTGCCGACGAGGTGCTCAATTTCACGTTTGTGCAGCAGAAGTTTGCGACTCCGCCGTGGTTCGTGGTTGGTCCACGTCCCGTGGTTGTACTCGGGAATGTGCAGGCCACGCAGCCAGACTTCGCCGTCGTCGACCGTCGCGAACGCGTCGAGGAGGGACGCTTTACCTTCGCGCAAGGTTTTTACTTCAGTGCCGAGCAGCGCCACTCCAGCCTCGTACACGTCGATGATGCTGTAGTCGTGACGGGCCTTCTTGTTTTGAGCGATGACCTTGCGGCCTTTCTCCTTCACCTCAAGGTCCCTTCTAAATGGTGATAATCAAGTGTTGACTATCCAACGATACGGGTCAGTGCAAGTAATTTTTTACTGTGACTACTATTCCCGCACGTAGAGCCGCAATGTTAGGTAACCAGTCGCGGCGGAGAGCACAGCCGCCAACCCGATCAGCAGTGGACTGATTGAGACAATCGCTGCGTTGGTTATGGGCGCAACAATGTTGGATTGGTACACCTCAGCGAGCATCGAGTCGACAAAAGCGTTCTTGGCGAGGAACAGTCCTCCCACAGCCAGCGCTGCGCCGGCCAGAGCGGCAACGACGGCTTCAAGTAGGAATGGCAGCTGCGTGTACCAGCGTGTGGCCCCGACGAGCCTCATGATGCTGACTTCGTCACGGCGAGTGAATGCGGTGATTTGGACCATGTTCGCAATCAGCATGAGCGCTGCTGCACCTTGAACGGTGGCGATGATGAATGCACCATTACGCAAGCCGTTGAGCACCGAAAATAGCCGTTGGACAAGCTCTTCTTGGTTGCGAACCGACTCCACCCCTGGGTACAGGGCAAATTCGTCGTAAATTGCCCCGAACTGTTCTGGGTCGTCCAGACGGACCAGGAATGAGGCTGGCAATGCTTCTGGACGAACGAGGTCGAGAATCTCTGGGTTGCTTGCGAAGGTGTCGCGGTAGATCGCAACAGCGTCGTCGCGGCTGATGTAGGTGACGTCGGTGACGCCTGGAAACTCGCGAAGGTCCTCGTCGAGGGTGGAACAGATTTCTGTCACGCAGCCTGGGTCGCTGGTACTGATGTCGTCGCTGAGGAACACCTCTACTTCAACATTGTCGAGGTACAACTTTTGGGTCTTGTTCGTCATGTCGATGACGAGGAGTCCGCCGCCGAAGATGCCCAGTGAGATCGCGGTGGTGATGACCATTGCGAGCGTCATCGTGATGTTTCTGCTGAGTCCGGAGAACACTTCACGGATGAGGAAGGTGAATCTCATGAGTGGGTCGCTCCGTAGTTTCCGGTGTGTTCGTCGCGAACGACGGCGCCGTTGTTGAGTTCGATGACACGTTTTTGCATGGCGTTGACGATGTGGTTGTCGTGGGTGGCCATCACAATGGTGGTTCCGGTGTTGTTGACCTTTTCGAGCAGGCGCATGATGTCGTCACTGGTGTCGGGGTCGAGGTTGCCCGTCGGTTCGTCAGCGAGCAAAACCTGCGGCTTGTTTACTATCGCCCGTGCGAGTGCGACGCGTTGTTGCTCGCCGCCAGACAGTTCGTCAGGCATGCGATGTTCTTTGCCGGTGAGTCCGACCTGGGCGAGGACTTCGGGTACTAGGTGGGATATTTCGCTCCGCGACTTCCCTATCACTGTCAGCGCGAATGCAATGTTTTCGGCAACATTCTTTTTCGGAAGCAACCGAAAGTCTTGGAACACGCACCCCACGGTTTGACGCAATTTCGGCACCTGCCGACCTGAAAGTTTGTTGACGTGAAAACCCGCGACGTGGATGTCTCCGCTGGTAGGGAGTTCGTCTCGCAGCAGTAGCCGCACGAGCGTGGACTTGCCAGACCCAGAGGGGCCCACGAGGAAAACGAACTCACCCGGTTCCACGGAAACGGTTACCTCGTCCAGAGCGGGATGTGTCGCGTTTTTATAACTTTTCGACACGCTCGATAGGTTGATCACGCCGCTGAGTGTATATTCCCGCGAGCTTCTCGGCACACCGGATGCACAGTGAGTAAGTCTCTACTCATCCGTGTCGCGCATGCGCCACCGAATTCCGGCTTCGAGGAACCGATCGATTCCACCATCAAGCACGTTAGACGGGTTATTCACTTCCAGTTCAGTGCGAAGATCTTTCACCATTTGGTATGGGTGCAAGACGTACGAACGCATTTGGTTGCCCCACGAGGAACCGGTGTCGCTCTTGAGGGCATCCATCTCAGCGCGCTCTTCAAGCCGTTTGCGTTCAAGAAGCTTGGCCTGCAGAACTCGCATGGCTGCGGCCTTGTTTTGCAGCTGCGACTTTTCGTTCTGACACGAGACGACAATGCCGGACGGAAGGTGGGTCAACCGGACGGCGGAGTCCGTGGTGTTCACAGACTGCCCGCCGGGGCCTGACGAGCGGAACACGTCAACGCGGAGGTCGCCGTCTGGGATCTCGATATGGTCGGTCGTTTCCACCACCGGTAGAACCTCAACCTCGGCGAACGACGTCTGACGCCGAGACTGGTTGTCGAAGGGGCTAATCCGCACCAGCCGGTGGGTGCCCTGCTCAACCGAGAGGGTTCCATACATGTAGGGCGCCTTGACTGCGAAGGTGGCGCTCTTGATGCCTGCCTCCTCAGCGTACGAGATGTCGTACACCTCTACTTTGTAGTCATGGCGCTCCGCCCAGCGGACGTACATGCGCATGAGCATCTCAGCCCAGTCCGCAGCATCGATTCCGCCAGCACCCGAGCGAATATTAACTAGCGCCTCACGCTGGTCGTATTCACCCGAAAGCAGGGTGCGGACCTCTAGTAGTTCGATGTCATCGCGTAACGCCGCACGCTCTGCGTCAGCATCAGCGATGGCTTCGGCGGCGGCGTCGCCTTCCTCTGCCTCAGCGAGTTCGTACATGATGGGCAGATCGTCGAGCCGCTGCCGGAGCGCTGAAATTCGCCGTAACTCGCCCTGGGCGTAGGACAGTTGACTCGTGACGTGTTGAGCGTGTTCCTGGTTGTCCCAGAGGTCTGGTGACGATGCCTGGTCTTCGAGTTCACGAATACGACGCGTCAATTCTTCAACATCAACAACCGCCTCAACTGTTTTCAGTGTGAAGTCGAGGTCGGTGAGATCTGCAGAAACATCAGGATGCACAGTCACCTAGCCTACCTGCTCCGCGATGGCACCTTAACGCCCATGGAGCGAGCGCCAGCATCAGTGTTGATGTACCAGTTCCGCCACTTCCCACCGAGGAAACGGGTCGGGGTACTTACGCCACTCCTGTGGCCCGGCGATGAGTTCGTCATCGGTGAGCAGCGCTCCTTGCAGTAGCTCTGCCGGCTTGCTGCGATCCAGACGAAGCCCAATGATGACGATTTCTTGCCCAGGGGCGACCTCGACGTCGCGCCACCGCTGCGCTGGTTCGATCGTCAAGTTTGGGCCCGCCTGCGACCACACGGCGGCAAACGGATCGCGGGAGGCCAGCCAGCAGAATCCTTTGCTCCGGAGAACACCTTTGAGTTGCATGATGGCGTCCGCGAGACGGCCTGGATGGAAGGGGCGATTGGCCCGGAAGGTGAGGCTGCTGATTCCGTATTCTTCAGTTTCGGGGGTGTGTCCACCTGCGATTTCTTCGGCCCACCCTTCTGTTTCGGCTGCCTTTGCGCGATCGAACAGTCCGGTGTTCAGGACCGCGTCGAGCGAAACAGCACCGCGGGTGGTGCGCAGGATCGTCGCATGCGGGTTGAGGCGTTTGACTGTGGCTTCGACGACTCCGAGCATCGATTCAGTGACCAGGTCAGCTTTGTTGATGAGGATGACGTTGGCGAACTCGACCTGGTCAACGAGCAGGTCCGAGATGCTGCGCTCGTCCCCCTCCCCTGCTTCAAGGTCGCGCTGCGCGAGCTTTTCTCCGCGAGCAAGTTCTGGCAGGAATGTTGAAGCATCGACAACGGTCACCATGGTGTCGAGATGCGCAATGTCACCGAGGCAGAAGCCACCCTCGAATTCCCATTCGAATGTTGCCGCCACAGGCATTGGTTCGGAGATACCCGTCGATTCGATGAGCACATAGTCGAATCGCCCTTCCTTTGCGAGCTTCGCTACCGACTCGACGAGGTCTTCACGCAGCGTGCAGCAGATGCACCCGTTGGTGAGTTCAACGAGTTTTTCTTCTGTGCGATCAAGGTGCGCGGTGCCAGCTAGTGGCCCGTCGATGAGTTGCGCGTCAATGTTGACTTCGCTCATGTCGTTCACGATGACGGCTACTCTGCGGCCTTCTCGGTTACCGAGAACGTGGTTAAGCAGGGTGGTTTTGCCGGCACCTAGGAATCCAGAAAGGACTGTGACGGGGATTTTTGTGGTTTCGGGGGCTGCGTTCACCGTTTTAATGATAATGATTATCATCCCGATTGCCAAGGTGGGCGCTGCCGTCACGCTTATCAGCGGTAAACACCGCCGAGTACCGTTGCGTCTTATGACGGACTTCACTGCGGATCTCGCACTCGCACTCACGCTGGCAGACCACGCCGACGCCATCACGCTGGACCGCTTTGGTGCGGTAGACCTGCATATCGACAGCAAGCCCGACCTCACACCCGTGTCAGATGCCGATCTCGCAGTCGAACAAGCAGTGCGCGCAACACTCGCAACAGAACGTCCCTCAGATGCCGTCCTCGGAGAAGAGTTCGGCGGCTCTGCCGTCCTCAAAGGCCGGCAGTGGGTCATTGATCCAATCGACGGCACCAAAAACTTTGTCCGCGGTGTCCCCGTGTGGGCGACGCTGATCGCGCTACTCCAAGACGGTATTCCCGTAGTAGGAGTCGTCAGCGCACCCGCATTGCGGCGTCGATGGTGGGCCGCCAGCGGAAGCGGCGCGTGGAAACAAGCCTTAGACAACGAGCCCGAAAAGATGGCAGTTTCAGCAGTGCGCAGCCTCGACGCGGCGAGCCTCAGCCTCTCCAGCCTGTCCGGTTGGAAAGACCTTGGCATCCGGGACCAACTTATTGACCTCACCGATTGCGTCTGGCGCGTACGCGGTTATGGCGACTTTTTCTCCTACTGCCTCGTCGCTGAAGGAGCCGTCGACATCGCCGCCGAACCGGAAGTTTCACTGTGGGACCTTGCCCCACTTGACGTGCTCATTCGTGAAGCCGGCGGTCGCTTTACATCCCTGAACGGAACCCCTGGTCCACACGGCGGAAGTGCAGTTGGCTCAAACGGCCTTCTACACGACATCACACTGGCTAAATTGGGGTGATGTAGCTGACACTTTATGCCCAGTTTGCCGAGCCCCTCGCGCTCGTAACTTACTCATGGGTAAGATAGCGACCACACTGACCCTTCTCTCAGGAATAGCTGGAGATCATGAGCAAGAAGAACCCTTCTGGTGGTGCCTCGAAAAGCTCCACCTCCGCTGTGGGCCTCAACCCCGTAAAGCGTGACGCCATCGGTACCGCAATGCGCGTACTTACAAGCATCACCGGGTCCGGCCTCGCCGAAAAATACAACCTTCGTAAGCCAATCGATCGCGTGGCCTACGAAGCAACCAAGACCGGATTCAAGACTTTGGGTGCCGCAACACGCACCTTCAAGACTGTTTCCGGCGGTGGGAAGCCAAAGCGCCTCCCCGACTCAGAAGCCAAGAAAAAGGGCCTCTACGACCTGAACCCAAGCGACGAGCAGCAGATGATCGTCGACACGGTGAAGGAATTCGCTGAGGAAATCCTTCGCCCGGCAGCCCACGATGCTGATCACGCAGCAGAGGCTCCTCAAGACTTGATTGCGCGCTCTGCCGAACTCGGCATCACGCTGATCAATGTTCCCGAGGAGTTCGAAGGCGCAGCCTCCGAGCGCGGTGCCATCACCAACTCGTTGGTTGCTGAAGCATTGGCACACGGCGACATGGGACTTGCACTTCCCATCCTCGCGTCAAGTGGCTTCTCGGTAGCGCTCACCCAGTTCGGCAGCGACGAACAGCAGAAAACGTACTTGCCAGCTTTCGCAGGCGAGAACGTTCCAGGTGCAGTAGTTGCAGTCAACGAACCACGCGCACTGTTCAACCCGTTCAAGCTGGAAACAAAGGCTAACCGGGCAGCAGGCGGCTACACCCTCCAAGGTGTGAAGAGCTTCGTTCCGATTGCCTCATCTGCGGAACTTTTCCTCATCGCAGCTGAACTTGGCGGGAAGCCCGCTTTCTTCCTCGTCGAGTCTGACGCCACCGGCCTCACGGTCGAAGCCGACCCAAGCATGGGCGTCCGCGCCGCAGGCCTCGGTCGACTAAACCTCGACAACGTGGTTGTTCCTGAATCCGCGCTTCTTGGTGACGGCGACGTCGACAGCCGCACAAAGGACTACGAGGACATCATTCAGCTGTCCCGCCTCGGATGGTCGTCGCTTGCATGCGGTACCAGCCAGGCAGTGCTTGACTACGTGATTCCTTACGTGAACGACCGGGTCGCCTTCGGCGAGCCGATCAGCCACCGTCAGTCCGTTGCCTTCATGGTTGCCAACATCGGCATTGAACTCGAAGGTATGCGTCTGGTTACCTGGCGTGGCGCTTCCCGCGCTGAGCAGGGACTTTCGTTCGCTCGTGAAGCTGCGCTTTCTCGTCGCCTCACGGCAGAAAAGGGCATGCAGATAGGCCTCGACGGCGTTCAGCTTCTTGGTGGCCACGGCTACACGAAGGAACACCCAGTCGAGCGGTGGTACCGCGACCTGCGTGCCATCGGTGTCGCTGAAGGCATTGTCGTCATCTAGCCGTCCCCTCCTTGAATCCTGGAGACTTTCATGATCAATCTCGAACTCCCCAAGAAGCTGGTGGCGGCCTCGAACCAGGCGCACCAGGCGGCGGCAGAAATCTTCCGCCCAATTTCCCGCAAATATGACTTGGCCGAGCACGAACGCCCAGTCGAACTCGACACCATGGCCAGCCTCGTTGAAGGCATGGCCGACGCTGGTCGCGGCACTGCTGGTGCCACGCTCGGCCGCGGTGGAAAGCCCACAAAAGAAGGCAACATCAACGGTGGCAACATGTCCGCCCTGATGAACGTCATCGAAACCTGCTGGGGCGACGTCGGACTCACCCTGTCCATCCCCTACCAGGGCCTAGGCAACTCAGCCATCGCCTCGGTAGCAACAGACGAGCAGCTTGAGCAGTTCGGCAAAGTATGGGCCTCCATGGCCATCACTGAGCCAAGCTTCGGTTCAGACTCTGCAGCTGTTACCGCCACCGCAGTTCTTGACGGTGACGAGTGGGTTCTCAACGGCGAAAAAATCTTCGTTACCGCAGGTGGCCGCTCCACACACATCGTCGTGTGGGCATCGGTGGACAAGTCCGCTGGTCGCGCCGCAATCAAGTCGTTCGTGGTACCGAAGGACGCCCCCGGCGTCACGGTTGCACGCCTCGAGCACAAACTTGGCATCAAGGCGTCTGACACCGCCACCATCCTGCTGGAAGACTGCCGCATCCCCAAGGACCACATCCTTGGCAGCCCTGAAGTTGACGTCAAAAAGGGCTTCGGCGGCGTTATGGCAACATTCGACAACACCCGCCCACTTGTGGCCGGGATGGCAATCGGATGTGCCCGTGCAGCGCTAGAAGAGATCCGCGGCATCCTCGCCGACGCTGGCGTGGAAATCGACTACAACGCACCAGCATTCACACAGCACGCCGCTGCTGCAGAGTTCCTTCAGCTTGAAGCTGACTGGGAAGCTGCTTACCAGCTTTCACTGAAGTCCACCTGGATGGCAGACAACAAGAAGCCAAACTCGTTGGAAGCTTCCATGGCGAAAGCCAAGGCTGGACGTACCGGCACCGCCGTTACACTCCGCGCAGTGGAACTTGCTGGCACGTACGGCTACTCCGAGCGTCCGTTGCTCGAGAAGTGGGCCCGCGACACCAAGATCCTCGACATCTTCGAGGGCACACAGCAGATCCAGCAGCTCATCGTGGCTCGCCGTCTCCTCGGCAAGTCATCCGCTGAACTGAAGTGACGCTGAACTGACAAAACAGCCCCGGCTCGTCCATGGGTTAAATCGCCGCAATCTCTCATCGAGAGGTTGCGGCGATTGCGTTTTTCACAAAGAAAGTGTGCGGGCACCTATCCTCGAACACTAGGGCTACGCCTGATAAACGACGTCGCCCATAACTATCCTGGCCTATACGGCGACAGCGTGAGCGATGCTGGAAGGGGCGTTGCCGATTTCGACATCGCCGAACCGTTAGGTTCCGTCCGGTTACGGCTGCGGCATGATGTTGATACTGAAATATGGTGGTGGGGCGATAAGCCCAGACCCGTCAGTTAAGCCAGACTCCGCGCTGGGCGAGCCAATGCCGTGGGCTGATGGGTGTGCCGTCCTGCTTGCGCACTTCATAGTGCAGGTGCGGCCCGGTTGAATGTCCGCGGCTTCCCACAGTAGCGATCATGTCACCCGCTCGAACGTGTTGACCCGCTTCGACGAGGTACCGGTCGACGTGACCGTAAACTCCTACGGTGCCGTCTTCTTGGCTCAGGCGGACCCACAAACCGAACCCACTGGCGGGTCCCGCTTCAAGAACTACACCGTCGGTGACAGCGAGGACTGCGGCCCCGAGGGGCGCGGCAATGTCGATCCCGTAGTGGAACTGTCCCCACCGAGGGCCGAAGTCAGACGATACTATTCCGCCGTAGGTCGGTCCGATTGCGAAGGGGCGTGTCACTGCCTCGGGAAGCGCAATGTTGCCTGCTCCCCCGCTCGCTGGCGGTAGCTCTGGCACTGAGTCGTCATCTGCATTGCCAGGGGCGTCGTCGCCAAGGCCTTCTGCGTCGCCTTGCTGCGGCGGAATCACCACAGCAGCTTGCGGCAAGGGCCCTTCTGCGCGCGCTGAATCAACTTTTGGGTTTACAGGTTCTACGACTGTCTCCACGGCTGCCGTAGCTGATGCTGGACTCTCCGACCCGACGTGAGCCGCGAGCACTCCAGCTATTCCAGTTGATGCGATGGCAACAATCGCCACAGAAACACCCGTTGGAATTTTGTGCCAGAATCGCGGTCGACCATACGACTCGTCTTCAGGTTCAACCAAATTAGGTGTATCTAGGTCATCGCTCGTGCCGGTCAAGAACAGCCCCCTCTAAACCTGATCATCACGAAACAATAACGGATTTACGTGATGACCGTCATGTCTTTTCCAACTGCGCTGGTCGCATGCGAGGCAGACGCGTCCATTACCTTACTTCACGGCTGTGACCGGCGTGACATTCTGGGCGCATCACTACGGCTTGATTACGCTTTGGATCAACTCCGCGATGTTGTAACTCCGCAGTACAAGCTACGTCACTTAAAGTCGGCGTGCGGCCCAGCACCAGTGGGCATCAAGTGTCTGCTTCGGTTAACACCGGCACCCGACGTGAGAAGTCGGTCGTTACCGAGCAAACGAAGTGCCGTCCGCAAGATTGGCCCAGGCACAACTGCATTAACGAGATCCCACATCGCGGTGTACCGCGGCACAGCAACTTCCGGTTTACGCGTGAAGCAATTCCGAATGATTGCCTCAGCTACTTCGTCAGGAGTTGCAGTCGGCAATCCGCGAAACAAAGATGAAGCCGAAGGTGGCGAGGCAGTAACTGCGCACGGCAGGACCGCACTCACACTGACTCCTGCGGGGCGCATCTCTTCACGAACTGATGCGGTAAGCCCCACAGCGGCGTACTGGCTAGCGTTGTATACCGATAGCCCTGGAATGGGCGCCTTACCTGCCAGAGAAGCGACGTTGACGACATGCCCCCTACCGTCGGCCACCATTGCGGGCAGAACGGTCCGCATTCCAAGGATGAGCCCGACAAGATTGGTGTCGATGACCGCGCGACTCAGATCATCACCCTCGTCGAGGAAGGGCCCAGCCGAGATAATCTCCGCATTGTTGACGAGAATGTCGATGTGATCGTGAAGGGCGACGACGTGATCACGAAAGGCGTGCCAGGAGTCGCGAGATTTCACGTCGAGCGGGAAAGCGAAAGTTCCCGGGCCAAGATCATGCGCGACGGCTTCAGCCGCATCAATGTCGCTGTCACCGATCCATACGATTGCGCCCAGTTCGTGAAGCTGCGCCGCAGTTGCTCGGCCGACCCCCTGCGCACCTCCGGTGACAACAACGACAGCGCTGCCTAAAGGTATAGGTGGATAACGACGAATCATTCGCGGGCTCCTTTCGACGGCATGCGTGACACGGGAGCTCAATCACTCATGCGATCAAGTCCTCAACAATAGTGAACAAGATCTCGGACTGCGAACTTGCTGGAAAAATCTTGCACCAAACCGTACAGATACTAACAGTATTCAAATACCAACGGTATTGTGGTTAGGGCTTGCCCTGATTTATCAACACCCACAACACTTTTGACGCAGTAAGCCCAACTGAGCGGACACCAACAACACATGCCCCGACAAAGCCGCACCCAAAGCCGGGCCAGCACACGCCAGCACCTCCTCAACACCGCCCGCACCATGCTGCTCTCCCACGGATACACAGCCACCTCACTCGATGCCATAGCCGATGAAGCGGGGTACTCCAAGGGGGCGGTCTACTCCAACTTCACCAATAAGGACGAACTCTGCCGAGAGGTGCTCCACAACATCCGCGCCGATCACGCCCAGGCGCTTATTAGCGAGGTCTCGACCGCTCCGACGCTCGACGACATGCTCAACACGTTCAGCGCATGGTGCGAACGAACAATCGGAGATCTCGAATGGTCCGCGCTTGAAGCCGAATTCACAGTCCGAGCTCGACAAAATCCGCACCTGCGGACTCAGCTCGCACGAGACGCCTCACATATCCGATCGCTCATCAAGGGCATCATTGCCACCGCTCGCGACAAGTACGGACTAACACTCGACCTGTCTGCGGATGACCTTGCGACGGCCTTCCTGAGCCTCGGCATCGGACTGGGGTTGCAGCGCGCCGTAGACCCCACCGTACGAGCAACGATTCTCACCGATTTTGTCCGCGCCCACATCGCGCGCAGCATCTAGGGAGCGGCCCAACTTATGGTGATTTTGCTACACCCTATGTAGTCGAGTCACCACAACTTTTCCACGGCCGCCGATACGATCCACCAATCAACTCGGATTTCACCTTCGCAGGACTTCCGCCGCCAAGCGAATTTCCATGCTGGGCGCACAACAAAAGATCCCCCCACCGGAGTTAACCAGTGGGGGGATCTTGGTAGTAGCGGGGACAGGATTCGAACCTGCGACCTCTGGGTTATGAGCCCAGCGAGCTACCGAGCTGCTCCACCCCGCGTTGCGATTGCAACCTTACATGCTGGTTGTTTCGAATAGCAAATCTATGCGAAACCTACAGTTCAGACCGCATTTTTCGAACTACGCAACAGTGTTCATCTTGTAGGCCGCTACAGAGTCGAAGGGGCATGGCGGAGTATTTCCGCCATGCCCCTTCAAGTCGATCAGCGTGCTAGTTAGCCTGAGCCTCTTGGTAGGCGGCTACAGCCCTGTCTAGCCTTTCAAGCGCCGAACCGAAGTCGCTGAAGTTTCCGCTTTGCTGCGCAGTCCGTAGATTTGCGAGCGCTGCATCAAGTTCTGCAACAACATCCTCCGGCGCATCAGAAACTGGAGGCGGTGGTGGCGGTAGCGGGGATTCCGCATCGTCCTCACCGATAGCGTCGGGATCAACAGGCAATCCGCCTTCGATCTCATCGCCAGCTTCTGCTGCCGTTTCGCTCCGAGTTACGTCGCCACCGGGTGCTGTAGCGATACCGGCGGTTTCGGCGCCGAATACCTGCCCAAGTGCACCTGCAAGCGTTGAGTCGTACCCAATGCGAATGCGACCGTCTTCACCGCGGTAGCTCACCATGACACGAGCAAGCTGCGGGAACGCAGTATTGCCAGTCACGTTGCGCTCTGTGTATAGCGGTTCCACATACAGGATTCCGCCGTTACCAACAGGCAGGGTGAGCAGGTTGCCGTAGTGCAGCCTGTTCGACCGCTCCAGGAGGGTGCGGTCCGACGCGACGCGAGTGTCCGAGGTCATCGAGTTCTGCGCCTGCTGCGGGCCCTGTGTCTGCGTATCTGTCGGCAGCTGTCGAATCGTGAACTGACCGTACGTTGCTGGGTCGGAACTTACCGAGATATGCGATGCAAGGAGTTCACGGTTGAATCCCACCATCGGACTCGTCAGCTGGAACGACGGCGCACCAGTTTCCGGATCACCGATGAGAACGTAGTACGGCGGTTGATCCGGGCGTCCAGTTTCTACAGTCGGGTCACTGGGAACTGACCAGAACGCGTTGTTGGTGAAGAATTCGATTGGCTCATCGACGTGGTACTTCGACAACATTTCGCGCTGCACCTTGAAGAGATCTTCCGGGTACCGGAAGTGTGCTCGAAGTTCATCCGAAATCTCTTCGTTTGGCAGAACAGTGTCTGGGAATACACCCATCCAGGCTTTCAGGACTGGGTCTTCCTCGTCCCATTCGTACAGCTTGACCGAGCCGTCATAGGCATCAACAGTCGCTTTGACTGCGTTGCGAATGTAGGACACCTCTTTTGGTGGAAGTGGCCGTAGGGCGTCTTCCGTGAGGCTGTCTTGTACCAAAGCGTCAAGCGTGGACCGCTGTGCGTACGGGTAGTTGTCGAGCGTGGTGTATGCGTCAACCACCCACACGATGCGACCGTCTACTACAGCTGGGTATGTCCTGCTGTCTGGCACAAGCCACGGAGCAACTGCTTCGACGCGGTCACGAGGATCGCGCTTGAACAGAATCTTCGAGTCTGGCCCGATCACGTCGGAGAACAGGATGTTGCGCTGGGAGTACTTCGCGAAGAACGCTAGCCGGTTTGGCCAGTTACCAATCGCGACACCGCCTTCACCTGTGTAGGTGTAACGCTGCGTGTCTGTGTCGTACTCACGTGCCGTTGCGCCTTCGCTGTGGCCAACGATGGCGTAGTCCGGGTCCATCTGGGCGATGAGTTCGCCGTAGTAGATCCGTGGTTGTTCCACAGGGATAATCTGGTTGTCGCGCTCTTGCGAAGTGATGTCACTGACCGCGTAGATCGGGTAACCACTGTCGGAACTTTCCGCGTCACGCACTGCCGCGTTCACCCGGTTTGCGGGTGCTGCAACAAAACCGTTGCCGTGTGTGTACACGGTGTGTTGGTTGATCCAGTCACGCTGGTTTGCGGCAAGTTGTGGCGGGTTGAGCTCACGAACGCTGACGATGTAGTCACGAAGCTCACCGTCGATTTCGTAGCGGTCAACATTGAGTTGATCCGGGAAACCGAAGAAGTTCTTCAACTGTTGCTGCTGTGTGAAGGTACGCGACAGGATATTCGGGTCAAGCAGACGGATGTTTTGGATCGTCGTGATGTCTGCTGGGCTTTCCGTCAGCTCTTGCGTGCCGACACCCGAGTAGTCGATGTAATCTATCCGCTCTGGATTAATTCCATACGCGTCTCGGGTAGCTGCGATATTTCGTTCGATATACGGACTTTCGCGTTCAACCGCGTTAGGCCGCACCGAGAACTGCTCCATGAGCAACGGCCACACAGCACCGACGAGCACAGATGACAGTAGGAGCAGACCTGCGGCAAGCGCTGGAATTCGCATGTCCCTGAGCACAATTGCGGCGAAAAACGCCAGCGCACAGATAACCGCGATAGCCAACAAAATTAGCTTCGCAGGTAGTACAGCATTGATGTCCGTGAAGCCCGCACCAGTAAAGGTTGGTTCTTTGCGGCCACTCGACAGCAGTGCATACCGGTCAAACCAGTACGCAACTGCCTTCAGAAGAACGAAGGTTCCGGCGAGCACTGCGAGCTGAATACGAGCCGCGTTCGACAAAGCACGATCAGTGTTGTCGAGCCGCAAGCCACCGTAGATGTAGTGCGTCACGAGGTTGAGCACAAACGCCATAACGACGGCTACGAACAGCCAGTTCAGAACTAGTTCATAGAACGGAAGCGAGAATGCGTAGAACCCAACATCAAGCCCGAATTCGGGATCCGCAACACCGAATTCCTGCCTGTTGAGGAACAGTTGCACGGTAGTCCAGTTGCCTTGCGCGACCAGTCCTGCCATAGCACCCAATGCGACAGGAATGCCGATGGCAAAAAGTCGCAGACGCGAATTGACGGACGAGCGGTAACGAGCAACCGGGTCTTGAGGGTTGGTAGGCGCGAAGTCAGGGCGTGTGCGATACGCCATCAAGAGCGCACCAAAGATGATTAAGCCGACGACTGCACCGACGACGAGGAAGAGAACCAACCTCGACAACAGCACGGTGGTGAAGACATTTCGGTACCCAACCTCACCGAACCACAACCAGTCGACATAGGTGTCGATCAAACGGGGACCCACCGCAAGAAGCACGCCACCGATGGCGGCGAGCACGATGAGTATCCGGCTGCGGCGGGATAAGGACGGTACTCCAGTAGGGGGCCGTATGCCCACGAGTGCCACTCCATACGTTCCTGGCGACGTTTACGCGTCGCGATTGTTAATCGTTAGTCACTTTCAACTGTACGTAATTACGGGCGAATTGCACGACGTGGACCGGGCAGTTCGCTCCAAGTGGACGCGAGGGAGCGTATGTCAACACCGATTCGTCAACAGGTGGGAACTTCTTGCCCATCCTTGACGCCTTCGATTGAGCTGATTGCTCCCTGGAGGTCTTCTACACGGATGAGCGTGAGGTCGTCCACGGCGTACTTTCGTGCCTCACCGCAGTTGTCGGCAGGCACCAAAAATTCGGTGGCGCCCGCTTCCTTGGCGGCGATCAGTTTGTATCGGATACCACCGATCGGTCCTACGCTTCCGGCGGAGTCGATTGTGCCGCTTCCAGCGATGAACCGTCCCCCATTTAGTTCACCTGGTGACAATTTGTCGATCAGTGCAAGGCTCAGCATCAGCCCGGCAGATGGTCCACCAACCTGTTCGACGTTGAATGTCACGTTGAAATCGACGAGCGGCTCGTCGGCCACTGTGATGCCAAGGATTCCGCGATCTTGTTCTGGGTGAGCACCCAGTGGGACGGTGACTTCGCCGACAACGCCGTCACGCGTAAAGCCGATGGTGACGGGTTCCCCAGGCCCGAAGTCCGCGAGCTGATCCGGCACGTCTACGGCCGAGGCAACCGGGTCGCCGTTGATCGTCGTCAGGATGTCCCCAGGCTTCAAGAAACTTGCTGACGGGCTGCCATCCGTTAGGTCATTGACTGTCACCACAAATGGATAGTCGAGGTATCGCAGCGCCGCAACCTCAGCGGACAGTTCTGAGCGTTCGAACTCCTGCCGATTAATTTCGCGCATTTCGTCGTTCGATCGGCCCGGAGGCCGCACCTCGTCGATCGGCACAATGCCATCACGCCCGCTGAACCAGAAGCCCAACGCGTCAAACAGAGACAGTTCGGCTCGCACAGCCACAGTGGTGAGGTTGAAGTTCCCCGACGTGACATCGCCTTCAATGCCTTCGAGTTCAATGACAGATCGACCGTCAAGTTCTCCCAAGGCGTTGATGGTGGGACCAGGCCCCGTTGCTGCATAAGGAACAGTGACGTTCGCCCCAACAAACCCGAAGGCAACAATGGGTACGAGCGCCACAATGAGCGTCACAATCCGGCGGTTCACCTTAGCCAGAGTAGATGGTCAAGATAATTCTGGCCGTATCTGTGGCGCTCACCTGTGAAGAACGCCACCTCATGTTCGCCCAGGGCGTCACATCCCGCTCGGTTGAGGGTGTCGACAGCGGGGTATGGCCTTGTACCGTGGGAGTATGACCGACACGCCCTTTGGCTTCAGCAATTCCGACGACGATCCGGAGCGCCGCAAGAAGGACGACAAAGACTCGTCTGGCAGCGGTGCCTCCGACAGCGGTCAAGGGGGTGACCAATTCGGCGCCGGTCCTTTCGGGTTCAGTGCCGGAGGTTTCGACCCAGCGGCGTTGGGAAACATGCTCAGCCAGTTCGGCCAGATGCTATCCGGAATGGGGACCGCTGCTAGCCAAGGCGAGAAGCAGGGGCCGGTAAATTATTCGCTCGCCCAAAACTTGGCGCGTAAGCAAATTGGTTCATTTAGCCCCGTTTCTGACAAGCAGCGACAAGCGGTTGCTGACGCCGTGAAACTGGCAGATGTGTGGCTCGATGGCGTTACGACACTCCCCTCGGGCGCGAAACGAACTGCCGCGTGGACCCCGGTGGACTGGATGGACAACACGTTGCCCACGTGGCCGCAGTTGTGCAATCCGGTCGCCGAACACATGTCGGGGATGTGGATTAGCGGTTTGCCCGAGGAAGCTAAACAACTCGTCGGTCCGATGATGGGCATCATTAAGCAGATGGGCGGAGCAGCGTACGGTTCCCAATTGGGTCAAGGGCTCGGCCATCTCGCCAAAGAAGTTTTGACGTCGACTGATATCGGTATCCCATTGGGGCCGGAAGGCACAGCAGCTTTGCTCCCTGAAGCCATCGGTAAGTTCACCGAAGGGTTGGACATTCCGCATCGCGAAGTGTTGGTCTTCCTTGCGGCCCGCGAAGCCGCACACCAGCGCTTGTACAGCCACGTCCCTTGGTTGCGGAGCCGAATCTTGGCCGCCGTTGAAGAGTACGCACGCGGTATCACCATGGATTTCAGTTCGATCGAAGAAGCCGCCCGTAACTTGGACCCGATGTCGCTCTCCAACCCCGCGGAGTTGGAGAAGCTTCTTTCACAAGGGGCGTTTGAACCACAGACCACCCCAGAACAAAAGGCAGCGCTCGATCGGCTTGAGACGATGCTTGCCCTGATTGAAGGTTGGGTTGAGACCGTTGTGTCGAGCGCCCTCGCGGATCGTATTCCGTCAGCCGGGGCCATGACAGAAACTTTGCGCCGTCGACGCGCCTCGGGCGGTCCAGCGGAGCAGACTTTCGCCAATCTTGTTGGACTTGAGTTGCGCCCTCGCCGCATCAGGGAAGCTTCACAACTGTGGTCTCAACTCGCCGCGTTCGGGAGCATGGAGCAACGCGACGACGTCTGGTCACATCCTGACCTGCTGCCTGATTCCGCTGACCTGGATAATCCAGCAGGGTTCGTCGATCGCACCGTAAGCGGTGATGTTTCTGCGTTTGACGATCCCATTGCGGAACTCCAGCGCACTGAGGAACGTGAGCGGACCCAGCGCGAGGAATCCGAACGAAAAGGATCCCAGAGCGAAGAATCTCAGAGCGAGAACAGCGCTGAAACCGACCAACCACAAGATGGCGACCAGTCAGATGGGGACGACAATCCTCGCAGTTGACGGCTGACCGATCAGTTTGTCGCGGTGCTGTGCTGTGCGGTTGGGGTGGTGTTCATTCGCGAATACGCCTCAAGAAACCCGATGGCGCGTTCTGTTCGTGGGAAACGGTCGACGAGTTCCCAAAACTCCGGTGGGTGCCCGCCTGGAATGACCAGGTGGGCAAGTTCGTGCACCAAAACGTAGTCGAGAACGTACTCGGGAACGGCTTGCAAAAGGTTGCTGACGCGGATAGTGCCGTCGTCAGGCGTGCATGATGCCCACCTCGTGCGCATCGCGGGGACCCATTCCACACGGGTTGGCACCGCACTGCCATCTAGCCATCTGCGAGACAGCAGCATTGCCCTGTCGAACAGTCGTTCATCGGAGACATCCTTGCCGAGGGTGCGCCGCTGGTCGGCCTTCTCCAGTTTGCTGATCATGCGATCAACTACCTCAGCTTCAGCAGCGAGCGGCAATCCACTGGGGACAAGAACGATAATCCGGTCGCCTTCTCGTCGCGCTGAGACCGTCTTGCGGCGGCGTTCGCTTCGGCGAACCTCAACTTGTGCGACGTTCATCGGTGGGTCACTAGCATGTTGTTGCAAAGGCCGGATTGCGTGTGGCCGTACTGCCGTTCCCGATGTGGCGGAAATTTCTGCAGCCTCATGGGCACGCTGCGCGCCGTCACTCATGGTCATAGAATATCTGCCCGCGCAACCCTTGTCGTGCTACGGCACCGTTTGGACTGGTTCCACATTTGAAAATCTGTGGACAAACACCCTGACTAGCCACCTCTGTGGATAACTTCACGACCGTCATCACGCCTTGTGCCAGGGTTTAAAGCGTGCTCACATCGCGTGCGACAACCAACCAGGTGTATACCGAATCCACTCCGGTCGGGAAGCAGACCTATCCGCTCCTTGACCCGGCGCTGCCTGTGCTCGTTCGTCCGAGTTCCCAAATACAGGTCGGCTGGGACCCGGACTCCGCGCTCATCTTGGATTTTGAAACGAGCATCCCCACCGAAGCGCTGGCAAATGTCTTAAGAAAACTCGATGGGCATGTCGATGTCGACACTGTTGTCGAACGGAGTCAACGGATTGGTCTCGCCCCCGACGTCATTCGTCACCTTCTGGGTGTTCTCTACGAACGTGGGATTGTCACCGATGCTCGGCCACACAACGAGTCCGCTGCGGCACCAAGCATCTGCGTCATAGGACGCGGACCGCTAACAGACGCGATAGCGGCCGCTGTGCCGCGCCTCGGCGCGAAGGCGCATCGCTACACCACTCCCGAACATATGAGAACGCAAAACCATGCACTGGATACCGGTAGTGATCTGACGATCCTCGCTGATCTCGCATTGTTTCCACCACGCATCACTGACGCCCTGATCCAGCGGCGGATTGCCCACTTAGTTGTGCGCACGCGCGACAATCGTGGGTTAGTAGGTCCCCTCGTGGTTCCTGGAGTGACTAGTTGCCTTCGGTGTGCGGATCATTTCCGCACCGACAATGACCCTGAATGGCCATATCTTGCATCACAACTGACTAGCAGTATCCCGACAGCAACACCGACGCTGGTTCACGCAACGGTGGGATATGCGCTCGGTCAGATCGAACTTGTTCTTGCAGCGCGACGCGCCGCTGGCGGTATTGGCCCTTCGTCGCCACCACCGGAAACCCTCGGAGCGACAGTCGAAATCAGCGCACCAGACTATTCAATAACCACCCGGCATTGGCCGCGTCATCCGCAGTGTCACTGTTGGAACATCGTTCCGCCTGTGACCAGTGTTGACGACACGTGACCTGCAAGAGTGGGCAAGTTCGATTTTCTCCAGGATGATGTTGGTGTGTCAGCTATTCCACGCGGCCGCGCTGCCCGTACCGCAAAACTCGCCAGCCTCCCCCTAGGTTATGCAGGGCGCACAGCCGTCGGTTGGGGCAGGCGAATGTCAGGACAAAGCAGCGGCGAAGTGTCTGCCGAGATGTCCGCCAAAGCTGCTGAACAATTGTTCAACGTCTTAGGCGAACTCAAGGGCGGGGCCATGAAAATCGGCCAAGCCATGAGCGTGTTTGAGGCTGCGGTGCCTGAACATTTGGCCGAGCCCTATCGCGAGGCGTTGACACGGCTCCAGCGCGACGCCCCTCCCCTTCCGATCGACCAGGTGTACCACGTCCTCGATACTCAGTTGGGATTGAAGTGGCGTGAGCGTTTCAGCGAGTTCAGTGAAGTCCCAAGCGCCGCGGCGAGCATCGGACAGGTGCATCGAGCCCGCTGGCATGACGGTCGTGAAGTTGCGGTCAAAATTCAGTACCCCGGCGCTGATGAGGCTTTGCGGTCAGATCTCCGTCAGATCGGGCGTCTCGCACCGCTTTTCAAACCCTTCGCACCGGGAACAGATATTCGCGCCCTGGTAGCCGAGTTGACGCAGCGATCCATCGAAGAACTCGATTACCGCCTGGAGGCGGACAATCAGCGCACGTTTGCCCACAATTACCGTGAAAGCACAACCATTTGTGTGCCAAAGGTCATCGCGAGTGCACCCAAGGCGATGGTCACCGAATGGATTGAGGGCACGCCACTGGCGCGGATCATCGCATCCGGCAGCATCATCGAACGCACTCAGGCAGCAAACCTGTTGGCGGAGTTTTTCGTGTCATCCCCAGCCGTTGCGTCGTTGCTTCATGTCGACGCCCACCCCGGCAATTTCATGGTCCTGCCGGATGGTCGACTCGGTGTGCTGGATTTCGGCGCTGTCGTACCCACGCCAGGTGGGTTCCCCCGCGAACTCATTTCGCTGACAGGCCAAGCCTTGAACGGCAACTTCGAGGGTCTCATCAACGAAATGGAAAACGCCGGGTACCTAGCTGGCACCCGGCGCCCATCGGTGGAATCGCTGGAAAACTTCCTCGATCCGTTGCTCGATGCAATTCGAGAAGACTCATTTCTCTTCTCTCGTTCATGGATGCAGACGACATCCGCTCGCTACGCAGACTGGCGCGGTGACGAATTTCGAACGGCACGCATCTTCACCATGCCCGCGCAGTACGCAATGATTCACCGTGTCTTGTTGAGCGCGGTAGCGATACTGTGCCAACTCGAGGTGCAGGTCCCACTTGGAAGCATTCTTCGTCAGTGGGTTCCTGCCTTGAATGTTGGCCAATAGCGCAATGTGTCTAGGCGACCTTTCGAGGTCGCCCACGCGATCGTTTGCGCGCCACCACCGTGCCCTGGTCGAAAATTTCTCCACCCCACACTCCCCAGGGTTCTTGCCGCTCAAGCGCCGAAGCGAGACAGTGCGCTTTCAGTGGGCACGAATTGCACAAAGCTTTGGCATATTCGAGGTCTGCGGGATTGGCGGAAAACCACAAATCGGGGTCTTCCTGATGGCATGGGAGTGCACGCACGGGACCCATGTGTGATGGGACAAAACTTAAGGGTTCTAATTCGGTCAGAGTAGTCATGATTGTGTTCCTTGGATGAGGTTCTTCGGCAGTTGTCGAATACCTGGTGGGCCCAAGGTCACGTGGAAGCCACGACAAAATGGCTGTCAGTACAGTATTTCCACGGACCCACCGGGTGGTCCGTGGTCTCACTCATTGCGTCATCGAAGTACGCAATGATTTCCTAGTTCAGCGCCGATTAAGTTCGGCGTGTCAGGTGAGAGTCCACGGACCTTAGTGCAATCTGGCGGTCGCGCGCACGCAGCTCAGGCGAGCTAACGTGGGTTCCCCATTTCGATTGCACTGGCGGTACTACGCAGGACGCTGGTGGGGCTACGACCGCGCGAGCTGCTGCGCCGTTGGCTGCGAATGCGCCAATGATCGCGTGCATGCTGGCACTGTTCATGTCGTTTGCTCCTTCAGTCGCCCCGGATGGTCGCCTAACGGCCCGTATTCCAAGGTTTGTCATTTTCTGCACGGCGCATCGCCGCGGTAGTTCTTAGACTAAGCCTCACTGATCATGCGCACAACCTATTTTTGACCTGCGAAAATGTGATGTTTGCTAGCGCCTCGCAGCTAGATGTGACGCGACGACGTTCAAAATGTCCGATCCGAACCGTTCGAGTTTTGCGGCCCCTATCCCGGGGACGGCGACAAGTTCTGCATCCGTTTTCGGGGCCTTTGCGGCGATCGCCGTGAGCGTTGCGTCTGTGAACACCACAAAGGCTGGTACCGCGAGCTCTCGGGACGTCTCGAGTCGCCACTCTTTCAGTTTGTCGAAAAGTTCCTGACCGCCTGCTGTGAGATTCGCTGGGATGCGCTTTTTCTTACGCGGAGTGGTCGCGGTGGTGTTCTGCGGCAGCAACGGGGTCACAAACCTCGACGGTTTGCGTGTTTTCCGGCCGCCTGCATTGCGCGAAAGGGCCCAGCTCAGCGTCAGGTACTCCCGTGCACGGGTCACTCCAACGTAGAAGAGTCTGCGTTCTTCCTCAATTGGTTCGATCGACCCTGTGCCATCGCGGTCGCCAAGAGAATGGCTGATAGGCAATGTGCCTTCTGTCAGTCCCGCCAGAAAGACTGCGTCCCACTCAAGACCTTTTGCTGCGTGCAGCGACGCGAGGGTGACACCGTCCATAACCGGTGGTTGACGGGACTGAGCCCGGGTGTGCAATTCACGGACCACGTTGGCGAGGGTCGGTTCCGGTTCTAAGGCGGCTAGGTCGTTAGCGAGGCTCTCCAAAGCGCGTAGGGACTCCCAGCGTTCCCGTGCCTGCTGCCCTGCTGGTGCCGTCTGCGTCAAGCCCAGCGGAGCGAGGACGGCCTTGACGAGCCTATCTACCGTTGCGTCAGCAGGTAGGTCGTCGCGATCGCCCGCTGCTCGGAGCGCTGCGAGTGCCTGGACGATTTCTGTGCGCCGGAAGAACCCTTCCCCGCCGCGCACCTGGAACGGGATTCCAGCCTCTGATAGGGCTTGTTCATACACTTCAGACTGCGCGTTGATACGGAACAAGATCGCTATTTCGGAAGCTGATACGCCTGATCGGATGAGCGCGGTAATGCGGTGGGCGATGCTTTTCGCTTCGGCCTGCTCATCGTCAAATTCGACAAACTCAGGCTCCGGACCGTCTGGGCGCTGTCCGATCAATTCCAGCTTCATCCCGGCGATGCGACCAGTGGCGGCGCCGATGACCTCGTTGGCGAGCGCCACAACTTGCGGCGTGGACCTGTAGTCCCGCACTAGGCGCACCATTGTGGCATCGGGATAAGTACGCGAGAAGTTGAGCAAGTTCTTTGGTGACGCACCAGTAAACGAATAGATGGTTTGGTTGGCATCGCCAACTACGGTGAGATCGTCGCGGTCACCGAGCCACGCGTCGAGAACCCGTTGTTGGAGTGGGGTGACGTCCTGGTATTCGTCGACGAGGAAGCAGCGGTACCGATCGCGGAACTCCTCAGCCACCGAATCGTTGTCTTCCAATGCGGCTGCGGTGAAGATGAGCAAATCATCAAAATCAAGCAGCATCGTGTTTTCAGCTACTTTGATTTGCTCGTAGTTGCGGTAAACGGCGGCAAAAATGTCCGGCGGCGCGGGTGTGTCTCGGCCGATTTCGCCCACCACAGCGGCGTAGTCATCCGCTGCAATGAGCGATGCTTTGGACCATTCGATCTCTGCGGCAAGGTCACGCAAACTATCGGGATCCGTGGCCGCACGAGCCTGGTGGGCAGCCTGCCGCACGATGGGAAATTTGCGGTCGAGCAGTTTCCAAGGGGTGTCCCCCACAACATTTGGCCAGAAGTATCGAAGCTGTCGCATGGAAGCTGCGTGAAAGGTTCGGGCCTGGACAAGCCCCGCTGACGGGTCCGCCACACCTGATGCACTCAGTTCACGTAGCCGGGTGCGCATTTCACCTGCCGCACGATTTGTGAAGGTTACGGCGAGAACTTGCCCCGCAGAGACATGGCCAGAAGAGATGAGGTGGGCGATTCTTCGAGTAACCGTCCGAGTCTTACCCGTGCCAGCACCTGCGAGCACGCACAGTGGCCCACGCGGCGCCGTCACTGCTATCCGCTGTTCCGGGTCTAGGCCGTCGAGGAGGTCCTGGTGTGCTGTGAGCGTGGGGCTGGCCGTCCGTGACATGGGGACCATCATGACAGTGAATGCCGACACTTTCGAACTGTTGAGGAATGAAATCGCCCCGTGGTGTGGTTTATTTCAGACATGAGTGCACACGAAGGTAGTTCGCAGGCGTTGACGATGTACACCACCAGTTGGTGTGGATTCTGTATTCGCTTGAAGAAGCAACTCCGCGAAGCGGATATCCCGTTCACCGAGATCGACATCGAGAACGACCCAGCAGCAGCGAAGTTTGTTGGCAGCGTCAACGGCGGCAATCACGTCGTACCCACGTTGAAGTTCCCTAACGGCAAGACAGCAACAAATCCGTCGTTGGCACAGGTGAAGGCGATCATCAGCGCCTGAATCGGTTAGCGTCGCACATAGGTGCGAAAATTCCACATAGTGGCTGCGGTGGCTGGTATTGACATGTCACGTTGAAGATCGAGGATGCGCTTCGGAGAAAACACATAGTGTCCGGAGCGCATTTTCCTGTCGAGAATGATCTCTCGGATCACCACCGACGCGAGCGCACCCCCTGCTGTCGCTGCTGAACCGAGCTGTGGGAAGCCTGCGAGTGACGTTCCTATCTGCATGACAGAGGCAAGCATCTTGGGCGATATATGCCTAGCCCCTACAATTTTCACCAAAGCTTGCCGTCGCTCTTTTTCGGTGCCCCCTCCCTCACAGAGCATCTCGAACTCTTGCTGGCTGAGCCGCCCAAGGAAGGGCGTGACATTACCTTGATCGTGCCTTTCGACATCGATCACAGCTTTGTCAGCAAGGTCCGCCACCATCACCACAGGGATTCCCCGACTCTGCGCATAGCGGCGAATACGTGCTTTGCTCACTACGTCGTCAACCTCGTCGACAATGACGTCTGGGCGATGTTCATCAAGCACCGTGTCACTGCTGGGGGTGTACCCTCGCTCCAAATGAACTTGTTCGACAAATGGATTGGATTCGCTAACCTTGCGTGCCTGCACGACCACCTTCGGCAGGCCCACATCTGACATGGCTGCCCGAATACGGTTGAGGTTGGTGGGCGACACCGTGTCTGTATCGCCCATGACGATCTTCTCGCCGATTCCAGTCTGTACGCATTGGTCCACGATGTTGCTGCCGACGCTTAATCCAAAGACAGCGACTGTTGCTGCGCGCAGAACTTCGGACTCAGATGCGGTGATGAGGTTTCGGTTTCGGAAAGTTCGAAGGCCCCAATGGTCATCGGGGTTTGGGAATCGGACGATGGCGCGTTTCCACGGGAAGTACACCCACGTGCCCCACTCCGATCCGTCGTGAATAGCTGCATCAAGAAATTTGCGACGCGCCGCAGTGTTGTCGATCTTGTCTGGATTGCGGAACTCAAACAGATCGTCCGCGATGTGACGCACCGGGTCTACCACAGCAATGTCTGGCCGGTCCTGCAACAATTTTGTGAGCGCGATCTGGTCGTCGCGCACGGCACCAGCAAACACCGTCGGCGCCTCCCATGAGTCGCTCAGGTGAACATGCCTGGCATTCATCAGATCGTCGAGTTCCACTGCGGCCGCCTTCGTCACACAACACGATTCACCAAGGGAGAATAGCCATCGTCAGCGACCAATCCTGCCCCGGCTACCTCTGCAGCACCCAGGATTCGAGGATTCCGCGCGCAATCGACACGGAACCCGGTGCGGTGAAGGGCAGGTTGGTGCGCGTGGTGCGCCAGTCATCGTCCACTGACAACGCCGCCTGCACATCTGACAGGTCAAACCAGCGCGCATCTTCGATTTCGCCGTCTTCGGGCACGATAGGCGAACCAGGGTCTGCCACTGCGTGGAATCCGAGCATCAGTGATCGAGGAAACGGCCACGGTTGGCTTCCGAGGTAGGTGACCGAATCGACTTCGACACCCACCTCTTCACGCACTTCGCGGCGCACACAGGACTCAGCCGATTCACCTGCCTCGACAAAACCTGCCAGCAGCGAATACCTGCCCTGCGGCCAAGCGGGCTGGCGCCCCAACAGAACCCGGTCGCCGCCGTCATGCACTAGGCAGATCGCTGCAGGATCGGTGCGAGGATACGTTTCCAAACCACACTCAACGCACTTGCGCGCCCAACCTGCCTGGGTTGATAGAGTCCGCCCGCCACATCGAGCACAAAACATTGAGTGCCGGTGCCAGTTCAAAACCGCTTGAGCTGTGGTCAACAACCCTGCATCCCGAGCGCCTAGTGACGCACCCACTGCCCTCAAGTTTGTCGATTCCCCGAGCGGCAATTCTGCTTCCACCGCCCACATGTGGCGGCCGTCTGGCTCTGCTCCCGCAGCGATAAGCACCGCGTCCTCGGGAGGTAGCGAGCCGTAGGACAATGCCGGTTCAAGCACCAATTCGGTGCCGTCGCCGCGCACATGGTTGTTGCGGTCAAGCCGGAGCACTACGGCGTCTTTCCAGCCGCGATTCAACGCAACCGCATCGGTTCGCAACCAGGCTGCCCGCTCAAGTTCTGCGCGCGACAACGCCGGGGTATGCGCAAGATTGAACGCGGCAGACCTCATGATCGTCCCATCATCATGTTCGCCCCGGCCGTGCTCGGTCTGCGCCGTTGCGCGCTTCCGATTCAGGCGTGCGTCGCAGGTATAGGATTCGGTCCCGCTCCTGCAGTCGCGCAACAGTGCTGTCATCTGCCCGGTACAGCGTGCCCATACGGACCACGCCGAGCGATATATCAGGTAGTTGGCGCGGCGATCTACCAATTTCGTCATCGTTGATTCGCCGCTCGGCGATCGCGAAACCCACTTCTGGGGTGAGCAGGTCCTCAAACATTTCCACTACGTTCGGCGCCGTTGTCGCTATCCCGAGGAGGCGACCAGCGGTCTCGGACGACACCACCACTGAATCAGCGCCGGATTGCTTCAACAAGTGCATGTTTTCAGATTCGCGAATCGACGCAATAATTTTGGCGCGTGGCGCTAATTCTCGTGCCGTCAAGGTCGTCAGAATGGCCGAATCGTCCCTGTCAGTGGCAACAATAATTGCAGCAGCATGTGCCGCCCCTGCGAGCCGGAGCACATCGGATCGGGTTGCCGAACCTTTGACCGTCACCAGACCACGAGCCGATGCGACGTCTAAAGTCGCCTGCTCAGTGTCGACCACAACGATATCGCTTGCTCGCGCACCATCACCGAGCATGGCGTCGACCGCTGTACGACCTTTTGTTCCGTACCCCACGACGATGGTGTGGTTACGCACTCGTTCCCTCCAGCGTTGAATCCGCCACGCCTGACGTGACGTCTCAGTTAGCACTTCCAGTGTGGTCCCAATCAGGAGGATAAAAAACATCACGCGCAGTGGAGTAATCAAGAAGATGTTAGTGGCGCGAGCGAATGGTGTCAGTGGGGCTATATCGCCATAACCGGTGGTAGACAAGCTCACTGTGGCGTAGTACAGGCAGTCAAGATAGGACAGTGGCGAGTCGACCGAGTTGCTGTACCCGTCCCTGTCAATGTAGACAACTGCGGACGTCACGAACAGTGCCACGACGGCTCCGACAATCCGAGTCGCAATCGCCTGCGCAGGACTGCGGTCGAGCTTCGGCATCCGGATGATGCTGATGAGCGCGTACTGTGGCCGATCCGTCAATTGTTCTGCTGCGACTCGGCGCCTATGGGCAAACTTCCGCACTCGCTGAGGCTACCGCCTCACCGAGATGCTCACTTGTCCTCCACAGTTTCTGAGCGATACGCGTCAATCCGAGTCGCGTCACCAACCGGCGGTTCATCAGCGTTATTCGCAGCACTCAGCTGCGCGTCATCAAGACCAAAGTGCTGGCACGTATCCCGAATAACACCGAGTCCATATGCCTGGATTGCGCCAAGCACCCCGGTTCTACGGTGAACAGAACGAGAACTGGCATGTGCCTCAACCACAGAAGCCCACGCCAATAACGATGCCGTCAGCTGATAACCGTTGGGTCCGCTGAGGTTCACGGCACTCAATTGGTGCCCCGACTTCGCGAACACGCGTGCTGACACGAGTGATTGCGACTGCGCAAGCGCTGGCTGATCAAGTTGGGTTGACCGCAATGAACCGAGCTTGCCACCGAGCGCCGCCATTGCACGCTGTGTACCCGGAACAGCGCTGATAACTGGCATGGCAATACTAGCTTTCGACAACAGCGGCGATGCCTTGCCGAACCAGCCTAGGTACACATCAACTTCGTTGAGGCTTGGGGAGATTTCCGGCAGAGTCAGGTGTTCTGTGGTTCCGATACTGAAACCAGCATGGGTGCGTCCGTCGATTCGGAATCGTGTGCTGCGCGCCCCGGGGCGCTCGTCGCGAATACCACCCCGGAAGGTGAATGACTTTTGCAAGCTAGCGCCGGCAAGCGAGGCGATGGTGCCTCGGCTCAAACCGCACAGTGACCCTTCCGTGCGGAAGTAGCCAATCTCAAGCCGGTGCGGCACGCCCATTTCTGCGGCCCGCTCCAGCGCCCACGCACCGGCAAGTTGGCCACTGACGTATTCGTGCCCAAAGCCGGGCATAATGCGCGCGCCTCGCACCGCAGCGCGGGTGCCGAGTTTATTGAAGATCCATCGAATAAACGGTGGTTCACCGGCTGAATCTAGGTACGAGGCGCCAGCCTCCGCTGCAGCTTCCGCTACTGGTCGGCCATGCTCCCCAAACGGTCCAACTGTGGTGACGATGACGTCATCGGCGTTAATCGTGCGACGCAACGTGCCAATATCCCGAACGTCCATCACCAGGGTTTTGGGGGGTTTGCGGGGGTCGAGCTCTCGGGCACGCGTGTCGAGTGCTTCCGCATTGCGAGCGACAAGAACTGGTCGTTCCCCGCGGGCGAGCAGTTCCTGCGCCACCAACCCGCCGGTGTAACCGGTGGCACCGAAAACCAGGATTCTTCTTGTCATGGCAAATGAGCCTAATCGTCTTTTGTTAACTCGTCGCGACGCAACCGAACAGCATGGTCAGTGTCGCCTGGATTTTCCAGCATCTTCAATAAGGTAGCCCGCCCTGGAAGTGATTGAGGGGCAACTGTGTTGTTCGACCTTACGTAATGGAACGCCGCTCGCACAGATTCTGGGTCAACGGGGGTGCCCCGGGCGCTCATCAGGTCGGCCCACGCAATCCGATACGCGGCGAGTTGCATTGCGGCAGCGTGCTCATCCCTCGGGCCCGCTTCCTTTCCTGTTTTCCAGTCGACGACTGTCCAACCTCCGTCCTTATCGCGGAATACTGCGTCAATTCGACCGCGCAATACAGTTCCGCCGAGGACAGTTTCGAACGGGACCTCCACTTCTGTGGGACTACGGAGTGCCCATTTTGACCGTTCGAACGCTTCTTGCAAGCGCTCAAGATCGTCGTCTACTTGTTCGTCGATATCAGCGGCACCAGGCAATTCATCGAGGTCAATTAGGCGCGTCGCACTGAATCGACGCTCAAGCCACGCGTGGAATGCGGTTCCCCGTCGAGCAAGTGGGTTGGGTGGGAACGGCAATGGCCGACGCAATCGCACCGCGAGATCGTAGGGATCGCTCGCGAGCATGACGATGTTGCTGACTGAGAGGTGGCGAGGCAGTACGACGCTGACATCGCGGGTGCGGTGCTGTTCGCGTTCCGTTAGTAGTGCATCGACGTCTTCTGCCCACTGGCGCGACTCTTCGTCGCCCTGCGGATCAGCTACTTCGAGTTCTACTGATGCCACACTCTCTGTCGTTGGATCCGGGGTCGTTTGATCCGACTTCAGGGTTTTCAATGCGGCACGCACTCGGCGAGCGCCGTCGGAAACCGAGTCTCTCCGCTGACCGAGTGGGTCGACCGGCCAGTTCTCGATCACAGGCTCTGCCGACAGCGGGTTGGATTCGCCCTCAGGTGGTGCGGGCGCCCAATGGGCTACGGAAATGGCGGCGCTCAGCGTGGTGTCGCCGAGTTCTTTTACTTCGTTCAAAAATATGGACGGCCCGCGTGGTTTTTGCGTGCCTTCACTCCAGTGGTGGCCTGATAGCAAAAGGGATCGTTCGGTTCTGGTTAGCGCCACGTAGAACAGGCGGCGTTCCTCATCAAGCCCCCGTTCAGCGAACGCCGCCTTATGCTGTTCGAGCGCCTCCTCAAGCTGTTTGCGGTGGGTCACATCGTCGAGGTGCAAAATCGGCACGCCCTCCGATGAGGCAGGTTCTGTGAGTTCACCAGTTCGGCGATCATAGGTGCGGTCAGCGCGGTCCCCGCGCAGATGCGACGGTAGTTCTTGCGTAGCGCTCAGCCAGGTTGACGACTGGCGGCTGGTGGGAAACACGCCATCGGTGAGGTGTGGGATGGCAACTACCTCCCATTCCAAACCTTTCGCAGAATGGGTGGTTAAGATCTGCACCCGATCCGGTGCCACGCTTATTTCCCCCGGCTTTAGACCCTTTTCGACCTTTGCGGCCGCGTCGAAGTATGCGAGCATCCCGGGGAGGGTGGCGGCTGAGTTTCGCGCGTAGTGGGACACGACGTCGGCGAATGCGTCGAGGTGTTCCCGCCCCGCTCCGCCCGCTTCGATTCCGCTGTGGCAGCGCGCTTCAGACTCAATACCGAGGTTCAGTGTGCGTTCAACGTCGGCAACCAGTTCCGTCAGTGGCTGCCCGATTCGTTCGCGCAACTGCGACAGCTCGTTGCCGAGCCTGGTGATTCTGCGGTATCCATCAGTTGAGTATTGTTTCGCATCACCTGGGTCAGAGATCGCGTCGGCGATCCCTGCTTGTTCAGCGAGTTCACCAGGCAACGCTTCGTCGAGCGCGTCATTGAGTTCAGCTGCCGTGCGCACTTCGCCAGGCACCGCGCGCCCCTGGCCGAGCGCCAGTTTCCTGGCACGTTGCCACAAGGCCGCAATATCGGCGGCTCCTATCCTCCACCGCGCCCCGGTGAGCACACGTATCGCGGCAGTGCCCGCCAAGGGATCCGCGATAAGTCGAAGCATCGCGATGAGGTCTTGCACTTCGGGTGTGTCGAGAAGCCCGCCGAGTCCCACCACTTCCACGGGTATTCCGCGTTGCCGAAGCGCTTCAGCTATGGGTGCCGAATCCTTATTTCGGCGCAGCAATACCGCAGTGGTTGGGGGTGGTTGGCCGTGTGTGATCGCGTCGCGATGCCGATCGGCTATCTGGTCAGCTATCCAGTTGCGTTCTGCTTCGACATCGGTCCACAGCGACAGTGTGATGTCGCCGGCTGGGGCATCTGGGCGTGCCTTCAGGATGCTGACTGGCACACCTCGATCGCGGAGTGGTCCAGATACACTGTTTGCCACATCAAGTGCCCGCTCTGGGTTTCGCCAACTCGTCAGCAGTTCGAGCCGTGTAGCTGGTCGGTTGCCCTTGCGTGGAAAGTCGGTTATAAAACGCGGCAAGTTCGCCGCCGACGCGCCTCGCCAGCCATAAATGGATTGGACCGGGTCGCCGACCGCTGTTACCGCCAGAGCATGGTCTTGCCCTTTGCCAAACAGAGAAGACAGCAGGATGCGTTGCGAATGCCCTGTGTCTTGGTACTCGTCAAGCAGGACAACTCTGTAGCGAGCGCGTTCACTGACACCAACCTCGGGATGTAGTTGCGCTACCCGAGCGGAGAGGGACATCTGACTGCCGAAGTCGAGGGCGCCTTCTTGTCGCAATGTGTCGCGGAGCGCGCGTACCAGCGGGACCAGTTGGCGGCGTTGCCGCTGCACCTCCAGGATACTGAGTAGGTCCTGATTGGGAGTTGCGCGTTGCTTCGGTCCTGGTGGGAGATTCTCGATCAGCTTTTCGAGGCTATGTTCGTCCGCCTCTAGTTGGTCGAGTTCTACGAGGTGTTCATCGAGCGCACTTGATAGGGCCAGCACTGTGTTGGTGACGGTTGCCGGGGTATGGGCTATGTCTAGTGGTTCACTCCAGGTATTCACTACGCGGAATGCGACTTGCCACAATTCTGTTGCCGACAGCAATGTTGCTGATGGTTCGATCGGCAATCGAAGTCCGTGCTCGGCGAGCAATCGACCGGCGTATGCGTGGTAGGTGCTGACATCGGGTTCGCTCACAGTGATCTTGGTGCGTAGCGCGCCGGTCGGGTCTGCGTCGCGCAGGAGTTCCGATCCCGCTAGCCGCGACAACCGGACACGAATGCGCTGGCTGAGTTGCTGAGCGGCCTTGCGGGTGAAGGTCAGTCCCAGGATGTCTTCTGGGCTAACGAAACCGTTCGCGACCAGCCACACAACGCGCCCAGCCATGGTCTCGGTTTTGCCCGCGCCTGCCCCCGCGACAACCAAAACAGGTGAAGCGGGCGCGGTAATCACTGCATGCTGTTCGTCCGTGGGTGGGAACTGCCCGAGGGCGCGCGCGAGTTGTGTGGGGGTGAATCGGGCGTTGGAAAACGACGCGGATGACGGATGTCGCTTCACAGGCTTGTTAGTCTGCGGCTTGTTACTCAAGGTGCTGTGACCTGCCGTCCTTCTTCGTGCACTGGACATGACGTTCGCACAGGGCAATGGGTGCATCCGTCGTTGATGCAAGCCCGGAACTCTGGTCCCTTTGTTGCTCGGGCAGCGTCCTGTATTCGCTCGACCCATGCCTTGCGCAGTTCGTCGGTGAGGGGTGGCTGCGAACGCTGCGTTGCACCAGTCTTCTTGTTGCTTTGGGCGATGAACAGCAAATGTGCGCCGCCGGATTCAGCAGCCTCGCCGCTGATGAGGCCTTGTTCAGCCGCGACTTGGTAGGTAGCTAGCTGAGCGTGTTCTGCAGCGTCCGCATTCGACACCGCTTGTTTGGCCGTCTTGATATCAACGATGACGGGTCGTCCTTCGCTGTCATGTTCAAGCCTGTCGATCCGACCACGCAACCGCACTGATGGCCCTTCGCCCTCCGTCGAGGTGAGTACGCCGTCAATCGCGACTTCAACTCCAGCTTCCGTGAACTCGCCACGCGATGAGGCCAGCCACGAACGAAAATTGTCCAGCATCGATTTCGCGCGGGCTTGCTCATGTTCCGCGAACCAGGGTGCCCCAAGATCGAGTGCGCTCCATGACCGCTCTAAGGCCTCATTGATTTGTTCGTCCGGCAGTCGACCCGCAACGGCTTGCGCAAGGGTGTGCACCACTGTCCCCTTGACGGCACTGAGCTTGTCATTGTCCGATCCGCCGTGCTGGGTCAGCATCCATCGGAGTGGGCATTGGAGCAGTACTTCCACTACTGATGGTGACAGCGATATCGGCGAACCGTCGTCTTCCCATAACGACGTAGTTGTGCTCAAGGAGGCAAGTCCGTACCAATCACGCGGGTGAGCGCCGGGCACTCCGGCTGCCGCGAGCCGCGCCAGTTGGGTTGCGGCGTTGCCGCGCCGGTCATCTGTTTCGTCGTCCGAACAAACAACGGCGCGCAGGCGTGCGACGAGCGCGGGGAGGGCAAGTACTGTGCGCTCACCGTCACCGCTTGAGGTGTAGCCGACGTCGCCTGTGCGGTCGATCAATTCTGGTTGAAGGTCTGCCAGGAAGCGGGATGGAACAAGGTCCGCATCGCCGGTGATCGATTCGACGGATGTTATGAGTAGACGCTGCCGGGCTCGCGTACATGCCACTAGGAAGAGCTTGCGCTCATCGGTGAGGATCGGTGCTAGCCGGGAAACCTGCGATTCAGGCTCGGACGTGTAGTCGCGTTCAAGAACGTCGTCTAGATCCTCAACACCGAGCAGGCTGCTGCGGCCGCGAAGGGAGGGCCATAAGCCTTCTTGCACACCGGCGACGGCCACGACGTCCCATTCCTTCCCAGCGGATGCGTGGGCACTCAGCAATGTCACGGTGTCGTTGTGAGCTTGTGACTGCTGGTACGGCTGAGCTGCGATGTGTTGTTGGTTAACGTATTCGACGAAGCTGCCTAACGACGCAGCGGGAAGGCGGTCAACATAGTGCGCGGCGGTGTCGAACAACGCCACGACGGCATCTAGGTCCCGATCTGCTTGCGCGCCCTGTGAACCTCCCCTTAGTGCGCTGCTGAGCCATTTTTTCTGCAGTCCTGTCGCGTCCCATGCCGCCCACAAGACTTCTTCAATCCGGCGACCGCGGTTCGCTGTTATGTGCGCTTTGGAAAGGACACGCCGGAGTCGATGAAGTGGTTCCGCCTCTGTTTTTGTGAGGCCCGCAAGGATTGCGGCAGCAGTGTCGGACTCGTCATTCGCCACTGCATCATTCCTCACCGCCTCCACAACAATGCCGTGCAGCAACGTCGCGGAGTCACTATCGCCACCCCTGGCCACCTCCACACGTCGCACACCTCTGCGCAATCGGCGCAACAATAGCGGGTCCGCTCCCCCAATCGGACCTGACAACAGGGTGAGTACGTCGTCAAAGGACAACGCAGCACCTGACGAGCCAACCGCTTGCAGCACTAGCAGAAGTGACTTTGCGACACGTTGCATCGCCAGTGGTTGTTCAGGAACTGGAGTGCTCACTGGAACACCTGCGGCTGTCAGCGCCCGTCGAAGCGGAGCGGACAGGGAGGGCACCGAACGGACGATCACCGCCATCTCGGACCACGGCACTCCGTCGATGAGGTGGGCACGGCGAAGGGTATCGGCAATCGCAGCGGCTTCACGGGCCTGTGTCGGCAACACCTTAATGTCGACATAGCCATCCGAATCGCCGTGCGTTCGTGCGCGCGGCCCGCGCTGAGGCTGAGCTCCGGGCAACCGGGCACCGATACGAGCAGCTACGCCAGCTATTCGCTCCGGCATGCGGTGCGAGGTTGTCAGGACTATCCGCCTGTCCGACGCTGCATCAACGATTGATTCGAGAAACCCGGCGCTTGCCCCGCGAAACCGATAGATCGCCTGATCACTATCGCTGGTAAGAAGAGCAAACGCGGCTGCCTCACCAATACTGCGAACGAGTAGCGCCGCTTGAGGGTCAAGGTGCTGGGCATCATCAACAAAGAGATATCGGACTCGTTGCTGCTCACTTTCACGCAGAGTCGGATCCGACATCAATGCCGTAACCGCCGCGCTTACAAGTTCTGCCGCATCTAAGGCTGGAGCTGTTGCTTGCGGGGCTTCCATGCCCACAGACCCACGCAGCATCATGACGTGCTCATAGACTTTCGCGAATGTTCCTGCCGCGACCCATACCGGCCGCTTATGGGCTTTGCCTAGTGCCCGTAATTCGTCGGGGCCTAGGCCTCTTTCGCTTGCTCGCCGAATAAGGTCGCGCAGTTCTGAAGCGAAGCCATCAAGCCCGAGAGCTGGGCGTAACTCTGCGGGCCAGTATGTGGCCCCATCCTCGATGTCGCCCGCAAGAAGATCACGGAACACAGCATCCTGTTCGCCGCTAGTTATCAGGCGCGGAGGTGGATTGCCGTGTGCTGTCGCTTGCATGCGCAACACCGCGAAGGCGTAGGAATGCACGGAGCGAACCATGGGCTCACGCGTCGCTCGGGGTGTCTCAGGAAACGCGGCTGTGACGATGCCGTCGCTGATGAGATCACGCATTGCCGTCGCCGCATCGCGTGATGGCGTCAATACAAGGATGGACTCTGGGTCAACACCCGCTTGCATTGCCGCAACGACGAGCTCGGAAATCAACGAGGATTTTCCGGTACCTGGACCACCAAGAACGTGGAATGGGGTCCATTTTTGCTGTGCACCCCGAGGCTGTTCGGATGTCACACTCCGAAAAATGCGCGCGACATCATCGCCCCACTCGCGGGCAACCACGCGGGCAGCCGGGGCGCCGACAAGGTTGAGATTGACACCGTCAACCGCCGCGATTTTCACTGACATGCACCTATGCAATCACGCGGGTCTGACATTTAGCTCCGCGCAAAGATTGCTAGTCGGGCGGAGCCGTCTGCGATGTACAGCTGAAGCTAGCGACTGCTCAGGCCGTGATTTCGCGAACTTTATGCCGCTTAGCGTCCGGCATCACACTGTCAGCGAGGTTCTGTGCGGAGGATGAGTCCATTTTGCCTGCGGCGTAGCTCAGAAGCGCCAAAGCGAGGTCGCCCGCCGCGGCTTTGGTCGTCGCCACACGAGTCGATACCTCACCTACAACGGAGCCAATCGACGAGTCGCTTCGCCGTCCAGACGGTAACGCCGAGTGAGGGCGAGGCGAACCAACACGCAATGCGCGATCAAGCGAGCGGTGAAGGATGCTTCGTTGCGGCAGAAGCAACCCACGTTCCCGCTCCGTGAGCACGTTGATGTCACAAATTGGAGTATCCGTGTCAGCTACGAGCGCGTTGAGCAGAGTTTGGAACCGTTGCACAATGCCAACCACTGTGGACTCGTCGAAGAGATCCACCGCGTAGACCAAGGAACATGCAATGCCCGCACCCGCACCGTCGGCGTCCACTGTCTCAGTTAGGACAAACTCCAAATCGCAGTCAGCGGACTTAACCTCCAACGTACCAATGGCAATATCAAGATCGTCGATTGTCACCGAATACTCGTTGTCCGGATGCACTGACAAAGAGACCTGGAACACCGGGTGGTGCGACGTGGACCGCTTCACGGCCAACACATCAAGAAGACGTTCAAACGGGGTTTCCGCGTTGGTGAAGGCATCAGTGCTGCGTTCGTGAACACGCGCCAGCAGGTCGGCGAACGACTCAGTGTCAACCATTCGGTTACGTAGGGCGATGGTGTTGCCGAACATTCCCACAATGGGCGCCAGAGAGTCATTGACCCGGGTGTCGACGGTTGTTCCGATAATGACGTCGTCTGTTCCGCACAGCTTCGATAGCAAAATCGTCAGGACACTCTGCATGACGGAGAATACCGATACACCTTGCGACTCCGCGAGGGCGCGCACACTGGCATGGGTACTAGCGCTGAGATAGAAGTCCACGGGCTTACCGTGCAGGCTTTGAAACTCAGGGCGCGGGTGATCGAGCGGAAGATCAAGAACGTCCGCTGCGCCAGCAAGCTCCGCACGCCAGAACGCAATCTCTTGTGCGGTCACGCTTGTCGGGTCAGCTTCTTCGCCGAGGATTTCGCGCTGCCACAAAGCGTAATCCGAGTACTGAACGGTCAGCTCAGTCCAGCATGGGGCACGGTCAGCACATCGGGATTCATAGGCATGCAGGAGGTCGCCGATGAGTTGTTTCATCGATGTCCGGTCTACTGCAATGTGGTGCACGACGATCGTGAGAATGTACTCGTCTGGGCCGAGCTCGAATACCCGGACCCGAAATGGGATTTCACGGGTGAGGTCAAAACCTGCTTCGACGAAGCGCTCAATGGCATCTAGCGGATCTTCTGTGATCCCGATCTTGACTGGCGTCGCATCAGCAGTCACCTCTGCGGCAGGAACTGAAACCTGGTAGGGACCATCAGCAGATGCGGGAAACAGTGTACGGAGCATTTCATGACGAGTGAGAACGTCGCTGAGCGCTCTACCGAGTGCACCAATGTTGAGTGCACCAATGAGCTCCACCGACACCGGGATGTTGTGCACCGGGTTGGTCGGGTCGAAACGATTGATGAGCCACAGTCGTTGTTCCGCGAGTGAGAGCGGAACACGTGCCGCGCGCTTGTCACCGTGCACACGCATGGGACCGCGGTCGGCCGCAGTTTTTGATTGCTGGTCAGCTGACTTCTTGTCGCGTGGCGCGTCATTCATTTCAGGCGCTCCTTCACTTGCACGTCTGCGGCGAACTGCCCGGTGCACGCACTACGTGTTTTCACTCGTAAACTTCCCTACCCAACAATCTTTAGACACACATGTTTGCATAGTGTGATCACGTTGTTATCAGGCTACATTGGCTCATATTGCTGCCGTGTTAATTCGGCAGCATGACTCGTCTTAAGTTGTGCTGCTAGTGCAGTAGATTCGCAAACGTGCCACCCCACAGCTGTTGTGATCCGCAATACACGTTAGGAATCGATGCGCTCCGTGTCACACACTACAGGTTCGCTGCATTTTCATAAATTTTTACCGTCCCAACCTGCATCAATAAGCGAAGCCGTCCCGAAAGTGCTTGCCCTGCATGGGCTCACCGGACACGGCCAGCGGTGGGAAACATTTGCCCGTAACCACATTCCGGAATACGAGGTCACCGCACCCGACCTGCGCGGCCACGGTTTTTCACCATGGGATCCGCCATGGAACCTGGAAAGGCACGTCGCAGATTTACAGAGATTTCTTAACAAAAATGACCACACCATCGTCGTGGGACACTCATTTGGTGGTGCCGTAGCGCTCCACCTAGCCAAAACCTGCCCAGAACTGATCCACGGTTTGGTGCTCGTTGATCCTGCTATCGAGGTGTCGCCGCCCTGGATACGATCACTCACAGAAGCCACCGTGGCCTCCCCCGACTATGCGAGCGCTGAAGAGGCTCGACAGGACAAGGTCAATGGAGCGTGGCGGAACGTGCCACCAGAACTACTTGACGCTGAGTTGAAGGAACATCTCGTGAAGCTCCCCACCGGACGAATGAACTGGCGAATATGCGTTCCGGCAATCATTACGGGCTTCGGAGAACTTGCACGACCAACCGTCGCTCCTGCCAAACCAATCCCCACAACCCTCCTGCGCGCTACACGGCAGTCTCCGCCATTTGTCACACCGGCGGCAATCACGACTCTTCGTGCCGCGCTCGGCGACCACCTCACCTTGATCGACGTCGACAGCGACCATATGGTGACGCACGAGAAACCAGAGTTGATAGCAACGGCAATACGCGACATCGCGCGACAACTCGCACCGCAATGACTCGCACCGGCGGAATCACCGAAACGCACGTCGAGTTGGTGCGTGCATCCGTGGAACAAATCCCGCCGGGGAGCGTCACCACATATGGCGAACTCGCCCGGCACTGTGGGCTGTCCAATCCGCGATTCGTCGGGACGATTCTGCGCACCGATGGCCACGACGTTCCGTGGTATCGAGTGATCCGCGCAGATGGGAAGCTTGCTAGCCCCAACGCCCGCGAGCAAGAAGCGCTGCTACGCGCCGAGGGGGTTACGGTCGTCGATAGACGCGTCGATATGAGACGCCACATTCATTACTTCGACGAGTAAACGAACTTGGCTATCCGCGATGAGCGCAAGCTTGATGGGCGCAAATTGATCGGCCACTGGCGCGGTGCAGTGCGGGAGAACCTGCTGCGCATCGACATCGCAGTTGTGGATTGTGCATCCTGTATCCCCATGCGAGCGCATACAAGGTCAACGAGTCGCGGGTGCACCCCGATGGGGTCCGCAACGCCGTCTGCTCCTGCCGCAAGCAATTTGGTATGGAACAGTCCCTCCGCGAGGAGGTATGTCGCGATAAACACTCGACGCCCTGTGTCACGACGCACCTTTTCGACGACGTCCGCGATCCGTGGCTGTGCTGTAGCAACGTAACCGACTGCGACGGGGGCGCCAATCAAAGTGCTGAGCATGTCGGCAGCTTCACCCACATCACCGAGAGCGCGGTCGTCGGACGACCCTGCCGCTGCCATAACAACAGCATCCCCTGGACGCCATCCTGCTTCGCGTAGGCGTTCGTGGAGAATCTCCGCGAGAATAGGGTCTGGGCCCAAAGCCGCTGTCACCAGGACGTCGTTGTGACGGCTCGCTTCGACTTCAGTCGGAACATCAACGCGGACGTGATAGCCCGAGGCGAGGAACGCAGGCACCACCACAGCCGGGCCTGGAACCTGGCGTAATGCTTCTGATGGCGACGGACCCAACACGTCGACAAATGCGACTCGTGTCGGTCCCACTTTTTCCGCCACAGCTTCAGCAACCTTGGCGACAATTTCGACGCCGCGCGGGTTTCGAGTTCCGTGCGCTACGAGTACCAAGGTCCGCCCAGTGAGGTCACCGGGGCTGCGGTGCGTGCCTTGCGCTGCCTTCATCGGTCCTCCGTTGGGTGTGTGTCTACTGGATCAAGCGCTAGTCGATATCCACGTTTGACGACAGTTTGCACCACTTTAGGCGCACCGATCGCTGCTCTCAACCGAGCAACCGCCGTTTCAACAGCGTGCGTGTCTCCCCCAGCTCCAGGCAACACCGCCAAAAGATCTTCGCGTGATACCACCATTCCGGGTCGTTTCGCGAGCGCACGCATGATCGACAACGAAGCGGGTGGAACTTGCTTCACTGCGCCGTCGACAACAACGCAACTACCGCGGAGGCTGATGTGATGGCCCCCGGCCTGAAGGTTTCGTGCTCTGCGAGGCAGTTCGTCTGCGATATGCCGCGCAAGTGCACCCAACCGTGCCCGGTGCGGCTCAGTAGTGGGGACTCCGAGCGCCTCCAGCGGCGCTGCGGTGACTGGCCCGACGCTAAAAGCAATGACCCGAGTACGCATCGCATTAAGCAGAAGCTCAAGTACATGGGTGTCTTGTGCTCGCCCCAAAAGGGACGCCACGGCGGGTGCACTGGTGAAGGTGATCGCGTCGAGTTCACCATTAATGGCTAGTTCGATCATCCGGTCAAGCTGCGATGGGTCCTTTGGCGGGAGCCAGCGGTACACCGGAACGGGAATTACTTCCGCTCCTGCGCTACGCATCACTTCGCAGAAGTCAGGTATCGGTTCCCACTCCGTCGTGGCACCGTGCAGTTGAACCGCGATGCGTTTACCTTCGACACCTTCTTCGAGCAGGTGGTCAAGTACTTCAGCCGACGATTCAGATTCAGGTGACCACTCTTCACGCAGACCCGCGGCACGTATTGCACCTTTGGCTTTCGGCCCTCGTGCGAGCACTCGAGATGCTGTCAGCGCGTCAAGCAGCGTTTCGCCAAGCGCCCAGTTGTCGGCGGCTTCCACCCAGCCCCGAAACCCGATGCCAGTCGTCGCAACAGTGATATCGGGTGGATTGGAAATGACCGTCTCGGTTGCTCGCCTAAGCTCCGTATCGTCTATCAGAGGGATGATACGAATAGCAGGGGCTTGCACGATATGAGCTCCGCGCCGCTCGAGTAGAGTGGCGAATTCTTCGGCTCGTCGTGCGGCGGTGATACCAATGGTGAACCCAGCTAGCGCGGCGGGTTTGTCATCAGGTCCGCCTGCTACTGGCCCTGCTGCGGGATTGACGGTGCTTGACTCTGCGGACACAGTGTTCACGTTACTTTGTTGAGGAGCCGCGAATCGCCTGGGCGGATATAAACAGTCCCATTGCTCACGCGCACTTCGTAAACTGGCAGGGACTTTGTCTCGTCATCGAGGCACTGCCCAGTCTCCAAGGAGAATGCTTGCTTAAGCAGCGGTGACGCTACTACCGTGACGCCCTTGCGGTCGCCCACGATGCCGCGTGACATCACCGCAGCGCCTGCGAATGGGTCCATGTTGCCAACGGCGTGGAGCGTTCCATCGTCAAGCCGGAACAGCGCAACTTGTTCACCACCCGGCAGGAGCACAGCTACACCACGATTCGGGATAAGGAAATCGTATTCACATGCTGCGGTCCAGCCGTCGGCGCTGTCCGTTGTGTGTTCGCGAAATTCTAGTGCTGTCATCACTTCACCCCTGGTGTTGATGGTGCGGGCAACTCGGGCATCCCGAGGCTGACGGGAACCTTGCGACCGTCGTTTTCGGCGAACTGGATCGTGGGGTCGGCCTGGTCGGGTGCGTTCACGAATGACACAAACCGGGACAGTTTGGTTGGGTCTTCGAGAACTCCGGCCCATTCGTCCTTGTATCCAGCGACGTGGCGGTCCATTGCTGCTTCAAGTTCCTCGGCAAGGCCAAGGCTGTCTTCACACACCACCTGGCGAACGTAGTCGAGGCCACCCTCGAGCGATTCCTGCCACGGCGCTGTCCTCTGCAAACGATCAGCGGTGCGGACGTAGAACATGAGGTAGCGGTCGATGTAGCTGATGAGTGTCTTGTCGTCGAGATCAGTGGCCAGAAGTTCTGCGTGCTTCGGTGTCTGACCACCGTTTCCTCCGACGTAGAGGTTCCAGCCACGTTCGGTCGCGATGACGCCGACGTCTTTGCCTCGCGCCTCGGCGCATTCGCGGGCACATCCCGACACCGCGAGCTTGATTTTGTGGGGCGAGCGCAACCCGCGGTAGCGCTTTTCAAGGTCGACGGCCATCTTGACGGAATCTTGCTGCCCGTAGCGGCACCAGGAGGACCCTACGCAGCTTTTCACAGTGCGAAGTGACTTGCCGTAGGCGTGGCCTGATTCCATTCCGACGTCTACGAGCCGCTGCCAAATCTGAGGCAGTTGTTCAACGCGCGCGCCGAACAAGTCGATGCGCTGGCCACCGGTGACCTTCACGTACAGGTCGAATTCCTTGGCGACCTGCCCGATGACAATCAATTGGTCAGCGGTGACTTCGCCACCTGGCATGCGCGGAACCACAGAGTAGGTTCCGTTTTTCTGCATGTTTGCAAGGAAGTGGTCGTTCGTATCTTGCAGCGCGGCTTGCTCGCCATCCAGAATGTGCTCGCTGCTCGTCGACGCGAGGATGGATGCCACAGTTGGCTTGCAGATATCGCAGCCTTTGCCGCAGCCGTGCTTTTCGACGAGTTCGGAGAAGGTGCGAATCCCAGTCATTTGAACGATCTGGAATAGCTCCTGTCGCGAGTGGTTGAAGTGCTCGCACAGTGCTTTCGACATCTCGACGCCCGAATCGGCGAGGAGTTTCTTCACTAGCGGCAGACATCCACCGCACGAGGCTCCCGCTTTGGTGCAGGACTTCACTGAAGCAACATCGCAAGCACCGTTTTCGATGGCCCCGCAGATATCACCCTTGGTGACGGCGTTACAGGAACAGATCTGCGCATCGTCGGGAAGTGCGGACGTTCCGACCTCGGCTGCACCGCCACCGGCCGGGGCGATCAACCCGGCAGGATCACCAGGTAGCTCGCGTCCCACCATAGGTCGCAGTGATGCGTATGCGCTGGCGTCGCCGACGAGGATGCCACCGAGCAGCGTTTTTGCATCGTCAGACACGACGATCTTGGCGTAGGTGCCCGCAGCCGGATTACTGAAAACGACTTCGAGCGCGCCCGGTGTGGTAGCAAATGCGTCACCGAAGCTTGCGACGTCAACGCCGAGTAGCTTCAGTTTGGTAGACAGGTCCGCGCCTGGGAACTCTGCCGTGCCACCGAGGAGGCGATCCGCGACAACTTCTGCTGTGGCGTAGCCAGGACCGACTAGGCCGTAACAACGTCCCTCAATCGCGGCGACTTCACCGATAGCAAATACGTCGTCGTTAGAGGTTTGGCAGCCGAGGTCGGTGATGATTCCACCGCGCTCCCCTACTTCGATACCGGATGTGCGCGCAAGTTCATCACGGGGGCGAACGCCTGCGGAGAAAACAAGCAGAGACGCGTCGATGGTGGATCCATCGGACAATTCCACCACGAGGGTGCCGTCTTCGTTTTCTGTGATACCCGCCGTGGATACACCGGTGTGCACTGTAAGGCCTAGTTCAGTGACAAGGCTCTTCAGCAGAGCACCACCGCCTTCGTCGACCTGCAGTGGCATCAGCCGAGGTGCAAGTTCAACAACGTGTGGCGTGATTCCCAACAGTTTGAGTGCGTTGGCGGCTTCGAGGCCAAGGAGCCCACCACCGACCACCACACCGACTGCGCCAGCCGGTGAAGCTTCGGCAGCAGCCCTGATCTTGTCGAGGTCTTCAAGTGTGCGGTAGACAAAGCACCGCTCGGCATCCTTGCCCGGCACTGGCGGGACAAAAGCGTAAGAGCCTGTCGCAAGTACGAGTTTGTCGTATTCGATTACCGCACCGCTGGTGGTCGTCACAGTGTGCTGATCGCAATCGATCACCGCGCCCCGTTCACCGAGGCGAACTTCAACGCTGGAGTCGCCAGCGTAGTCATTCCCGGTGAGCGCAAGCTCTTTGTAATCCCAGGTGTTGACGTAGGACGAGAGTGCGACTCGGTCGTAGGCTGCCACGGGCTCTTCGCAGAGGACCGTGATTTTCCACTCGTCCCGCTCATCGCGTGCCCGGAGCGCTTCGATGAATCGGTGACCGACCATTCCATGGCCGACGACAACGATGTTCTTTGGCATCATGCAGCTCCTTCTTCGTGCTGATGTTCCAACGGTATGGATGCTTCGTTGCGGTCGTGTTTCGTGGCCGGGTCGCCCTTTTTAAGCCATTCGCACAATCCGTCCACTGCACCGGTGCAACCGCCGCATCCAGTTGTGGCGCGCGTCGCACTTGCGATCGCTTTTGTATCTCTCGCCCCAGCCCGGAACGCAGCAGTAATGCGCGTCTTGGTGACGGTGTTGCATTTGCAGACCACAGCGGACCCCGGCATATTTGCTGGACTTGCCGCTTCGTTTAGGCCCGCTGCGCCTCGGCCTAGCAGCAAAGCCATCCGATCACTGGGCACAGTCATGCCGGTGTCGAAGTATTGGGTCAGGGTTCCTGTTACCTCAGGATTGCCAAGTAACACCGCGCCAACAAGTTTGTTGTCGCGGACCACCACTTTGGCGTACCGGCCACGGGTCGGATCGGCGAGAGCCATTACTTCTGTGTCGCGGTCGTGAATCAGCGCGTTGACTTCACCCATCGATGCCAGGTCGATCCCATGGGCCTTGAGACGGGTGGTTTGCGAGGTTCCGTGGTAGCAGGCGGTGGGGTCAGTTCCTGTGATCAGGCCTGCCACTACTGAGGCGTGCTCCCAGGCAGGTTGAACCAGTCCGTAGACAACCCCATCATGTTCGGCACATTCACCGATGGCCCAGATGTGCTCGTCACTCGTCTTGAGGGTGTCATCAACCAGAACTCCTCTGCCGATATCTATCCCGGCTTGAGTAGCAAGGTCGAGGTTGGGGCGCACACCAGCCGAAATCACCACAAGATCGGCATCCAGTGTAGAACCGTCTTTAAGCCGCAACCCTGTCACACGGTCGCCGTCGCGCAGCACCTCGGTTGCGTGTTGTCCCAGTACAAGACGCATTCCCATGCCCTCAAGCACCCTGGCGAGGACTGCGCCGCCATCGGTGTCGAGTTGGCGTTCCATGGGATGGCTGGCCAAGTGCACTACTGTGACATCCGCTCCCCGACCCAGCACTCCACGTGCTGCTTCAAGTCCGAGAAGCCCACCACCCAAGACTGCTACCTTGGCTCCTGGCTGGGTTGCGGCAAGGATCGCATCGCAGTCGTCAACTGTTCTGAATGTCACCACCCCAGGGGCAAGACCGCCAGCCTCGGTGCAGGCACCTGCCATCGGAGGCACAAACGACCGGCTACCTGTGGCGAGTACTAGCTCGTCATAGTCGACGGTGGAACCATCGTTGAGAAAGACCCGCCGTGCGTCACGGTCGACTTTTTCGGCCTTGACACCAGTGCGGACGGAGATGGAGTTGCGCGCGTACCAGTTGTCGGGTTTGAGTTTGGTTTCTCTTGCTGTTAACCCACCGGCTAGAACAGTGGACAGCAGAATGCGGTTGTACGCAGCTCGTGGCTCTTCACCGATGATCGTGACTGCGAGACGTGCAGGGTCAATTTCTCGGCGGCGAAGTTCCTCGGCGAGCCTGGCGCCTGCCATTCCGTTGCCCACGATGACAACGTGTCGTGGAGACGTATGGTCTGGGGTCATGTCGCGTTCTCCAATCGGACGGCGCTGACCTTAAACTCAGGCATCCTGCTTGTTGGGTCGAGCGCCGGGTTGGTTATCAAGTTCGCGCGTTCCGCGTCGGGATAGTGGAACGGGATAAACACAGTGTCGAGGCGCATTGTTTCGTCGCAGTGAACACGAGCCTGAGTTGTGCCACGACGGCTTACCAATTGCGCTAAATCGCCGTTACGCAGACCGCACCGCTCGGCTGTGTCGGGGTGAGCTTGAACGAACATTTCCCCCGCGGCGTCGGATAGTTCCCGGATTCGCCTCGTTTGGGCCCCCGATTGGTAGTGCGCTAGCACTCGACCGGTAATCGCAAGAAGCGGAAACTCGTTATCAAGCGGCTCGGTTTGGCCGCCGTAGGCAATGGAAACGAAGGCCGCGCGGCCGTCACTCGTGGCGAAAGCGTCGAGGAACAACCGAGGTGTTCCAGGGTGCGGAGTGTTTCCCTCGCCAGTGTCTGGGCACGGCCAGTGCACGGCTTCACCATCGTCAAGCCGCTGGTAGGTCACGCCACTGTAGTCAGCAATCCCGCCCTTCGACGCGCGGCGCAGCTCATCAAAAACCACCTGCGGTTCTGTGGGAAAGCGATGCGCGGGCTGGTTCAGGCGTACTGCAAGTTCCTGCCACACCTCAAGTTCGCTGCGCGGGCCTTCAGGCGCGGCAACTGCGCGTCGGCGCCGGAGAACGCGGCCTTCAAGGCTGGTCAGGGTTCCTTCTTCTTCAGCCCATTGGAGGACTGGCAGTACAACATCTGCCATCGCGGCGGTCTCTGACATCACAAAGTCACACACCACAAGCATGTCGAGGCTGCGAAGCCGATCCACGATATGTCCCGCGTTAGGCGCCGAAAGTGCGATATTCGAACCGTGCACCATCAGCGCCTTCACGCCGCCAGGTTGCCCAAGACTGTCAAGCAGTTCGTAGGCGCTCTTCCCTACTCCGGGGAGACTGTCTGGATCCACGCCCCACACTTCGGCAACATGAGCCCGCGCGGCTGGGTCGTTTATTTTGCGATACCCGGGAAGTTGGTCTGCCTTCTGGCCGTGTTCACGCCCGCCTTGCCCGTTGCCCTGACCGGTAATGCACCCGTACCCGCTCCCACGGTTTCCCGGAAGCCCGAGTAGGAGCGCAAGCCCGATGATCGCAGAGACGGTATCGGTACCGTTGGCGTGTTGCTCGGCGCCCCGTGCAGTAAGGATGAAGGACCCGACTTCGTCACGCTTAGCATGGGCGAGGATCTCCACGGCCCGACGAATCTGCGCTACAGGAACACCCGTGACTCGTTCGGTGCGACTCGGGTCCCACTGCGCGACTTCGGGCCAATACTCGTCATAGCCCTTAGTTCGGGTGTCAACGTATGTTCGGTCGATATGCCCCTCGGTGATGGCGATGTGAGCCATCCCGAGTGCGAGCGCCATGTCAGTGCCCGGTTGCACTTGTAGGTGAAGACCGCCACCTTCCTCGGCGCGCATCGCCGTTGCAGTGCGCCGCGGGTCAACGACGATCAACCCGCCTGCATTGGCTGCTGCGCTGAGGTGCCCGACGAACGGCGGCATTGTCTCTGCGACATTGCCACCAAATATGAGGATGGCTTTCGCGCCGGTGAGGTCTGTGACGGGAAACGGAAGACCACGGTCTACACCGAACGAACGGATCCCGGCAGCCGCGGCCGACGACATGCACCAACGACCGTTGTAATCAATGTTCGAGGTACCGAGCGCAACCCTGGTGAATTTACCCAGCATGTAGGCTTTTTCGTTGGTCAGTCCCCCGCCGCCGAACATCCCAACGGCGTCCGCACCATTGACGCGCTGCGCATCCTGAAAACCTGCCGCAATGTAGTCAAGCGCAGCTTCCCAGCTCACCGACTCGAATCTGGAACCCCGCCGAAGCAGTGGTGTAAGAATGCGGTCTGGGTTTCGAAGCAGTTCCGCACTTGTCCATCCTTTTTGGCACAATCCGCCGCGGTTTGTGGGGAACTGACGCCCCTCCACCGTGGCGGAACGCGCTGGCACCGCTGCCCTGTCATCACGGGTGATCTTCATCGCGCACTGCAGTCCGCAGTAGGGGCAGTGCGTTGCTGTGCTGATCAAGTTGGTCGTGGATGTTTTCATTGCAGCGGATACCTCCGAAACCGCGACCACGCGGCACGTGCACGAGTGGTCGCGGATAATTGGGGACCTATGCCTGCGCGTAGGCCATGCTTGGCGCTCGCGAAATTGCGAACGAAGTGCGTAGGTAGAACCACCAGGTCACGCCCGCCATCAAAAGGAAGATGCCGGCGTATGCCCAGAACGCGGGCGCCATGGTGCCGAGGTGGACGTTGGAAAGTCGGAGTGCTTGCTGAAGGATGAAGCCACCGAAGGCGCCGACTGCGCCGATCATGCCGATAGCTGCGCCAGCCTGGCGTTTTCCTGAAGCAGTTGCTTCCTTAAAACTGTGCCCATTAGCTTCCGCGTTGCTCCGAGCGCTCGCGGCGAAGATGGTGGGAATCATGCGGTAGGTCGACCCGTTACCGATGCCGGTGATAACAAACAGCACGATGAACGACAGTAGGTATAGCGCGAAGCTACCGATTGCCAGCGAGGCCATAATCGCTGCTACGCCGAAGGCGAGCCCCACAAAGACCAGCGCGGTAAGCCGGGCGCCGCTGCCAATTCTGTCGGCAAGCCATCCGCCGAACGGCCGTGAGAATGAACCAACGAGTGCGCCGAGGAACGCCAGGTTTCCAAGAGCCACCATGATTCCGATGTTCTGTAGGTCAGGAAAGTTGGCGCGGATCAGTGTTGGGAAGGCGAAGGAGAACCCAATGAATGATCCGAAGGTGCCGATGTAGAGGAACGCCATGATCCAGGTGTTGCGGTTGCGCATGGCAAGCGCGTACGACTCACCGTCTGGTTTGGCGTTGCTCAAGCTGTCCATCCGCAACCAGGCACCAAGTGCAGCGGCCACGATGAAAGGAACCCAGAACAGCGACGATAGAACCAAGGCGAAGCGGTAGCCGGCGGGGTCGCTAGCAGAGAGGAATAGTCCGAACGCGATGACGAGTGGAATCGCCAGCTGTGTAACGGCGACACCGAGGTTGCCACCGGCAGCGTTGATTCCGAGTGCTGCTCCCTTTTTCGACTCTGGGAAGAAGAAGGAGATGTTAGCCATCGACGAGGAGAAGTTTCCGCCACCGAAACCGGCCAACGCCGCCAGGATCATGAAAACCCACATCGGGGTGGTCGGCTGGGTGAACGCTACTGCAAGCCCGAGGGTCGGGATGAGGAGCATTCCGGCACTGAATGTGGTGAACGCTCGCCCACCGAAGGTGGTGACGGCAAATGTGTAAGGAATACGCATTGCTGCACCCACAAGTACCGGGATTGAAACCAGGATGAGGCCGTTGTTGACGGCTTGATCCCCCTGCATGAAAGCGAACCCTGCGTTACCCATTTGGGTGACGAGGACACTGAACAGGACCCACACGCTGAAACCAATGTTTTCAGCGAAGACGGAGAACCAGAGGTTGCGTCGGGCAACCTTCTTTCCAGTGGTCTCCCAGAACTCTGGGTCTTCGGGCTCCCAGTGGTCGATCCACCGGCCGCCCTTTGGCGCCTGCACAGCTTCAGCAACTACTGACGAGTCGTCATTGGCCGGTTTGTCACTTATGAGCGTCATCGCGGTCCCCTTTCCTAGCGTGGAGACCTCAATGTATGCATTTGGTGTTGCGATGGTGCTGCCGTGGATGACTGCACCATCAAAATCTCCTCACCTGCGTAAATAGTGCACGGTGAGCGTTAAATGCGTGTTTCGGCGACGTATCAACCAGTCGCGACTTGCGGGCTTAAAGTGTCCTCGATCACCCGGGGCTTGCATGCGTGATACGCGCCCGTGATGAGCACCACAACTGCGACGCCAAGCATCCCCAGGGGCAAAGCCCAACCATCTGACATCTCATGTAGCAACCCGAAACCAAACGGACCCATGCATGCCACCGAGTACCCGACGCCCTGCGTGAACCCCGAGAGTTTTGCAGCACCGCTGGACGTCCGGGTGCGCAGGTTAATCAGCGTTAACGCCATGGGAAACGTCGACGGACCAAGCCCAAGAAGGATGACCCACGCAATTGTGCCTGTCATCGGGAAGAGCAGTAGGCCCACCATCCCGGCCACCATTGCGATCATGCTTGCAGCTGCCAGCGCGAATGGGTTGTTCATCCGGGTGGTGATGGTGGGCACAACCATGACGGAGGCGAGCCCAGAAAGAATAAAGACCCCCAGCATGGTTCCCGCAGTAGCCCGGGCGATTCCTGCGTCCATGAGCAATGTTGGCAACCAGGTGAGGAATGCGTACGTAAACAGCGACGTCATCCCGAACATCATGGCTAGACCCCATGCTATTGGTGATCGCCACAGGGGCCCGCAGGCACCCTTTGTGTCGTGCACTGTGACATTGTTGCGTCGCGCCGAACGGGCGAGACCAACCCACGGGAGGATTGCAGCGAATGTAACGAGTGCCCACATGCCGAGGGAGAGGCGCCACCCAGCAGCGTCCGCAACCGGAATAGCCAGGAGCGCTGGGACGACAGTGCCGAGTTGAACGAAACTAATGTAAATGGTCGACATGAGTGCGATTCGGTCGGAAAAATATCGCTTGGCCAAGGGCGGGAGAACGATATTGCCGAGCCCCATGCCGAAGAGTGCGACACCGGTGAACAGCAGCATTGAAGAGACGTCCGACATGGTGGACCGGGTCGCGAGCCCAATTGTGCTGAGTGTTACCGACAAAAGCGCTGTGCGTTCGAGTCCGATTCGCACCATGATCGACGGTGCTGTTATGCCCGCGAGGGCGAACATCGCGGGGGCTGCCATTCCAAAGACGCCACCCATCACTGGGCCGAATCCGATGTCGTTGCCGATGTCGGAGAGCAGTGGCGTGAACGACGTGACCGCAAGCCTGAGGGTGAATGCCGCGAGGATCAATCCGAAAAACACGAGTAGACGGCCCGACCACAGCGCTCGTCGTGTTTCCAGTACGGGAACGCTGGCGCTCTCGATGGACTGGACTGGCACGAAGGGTGGCATGCGGTTTCACCTCACTCAACAACTAATTCATCGAATCATAGGATGAATAGATGTTTGGCGGCAACAGTATTGTTAGACACAACACGCGCACAACCGCGCATAACCGTCGAATACGGCATACCCACGGAGGAAAACACGGTGCAACACGTGCAACGGCACAGCCTGATCACCCAAGTCACCGACATGCTGCGCCAACAAATAACCTCGGGTCAATGGAACGTCGGTGAACGAATCCCCACGGAACCAGAACTCACTGAGCTCACAGGAACCGGCCGAAACACCGTACGAGAAGCCGTCCAAGCACTAGTCCACGCAGGGATGCTCGAGCGACGCCAGGGCTCCGGGACCTACGTCATCTCCGCATCCCCAGTGTCTGGCGCACTATCCCAGCACTTCGCAGCATCCGCCGAACGCGACGTCCTCGAATTACGACAGGCCCTAGACGTCACCGCCGCCGCCCTAGCAGCCCGACGCCGCACACCCGAAGACATCGAGATACTCACCCGGTTGCTTCACCAACGCAGTGAACTCGCCGCTCAAGGAAAACAGCAAGAGTCGATCGACGTTGATGTGCAACTCCACAGAGCCATCGTCGCCGCCAGCCACAACGCCCTCTACTTAGAGTTTTACGACTCAATCCTGCCGGTCATCAGCTCCGCGATCTACGCACACGTCCAAGAACACGCTGATGAAGAAGACCCACACTACGACACCGAACACGCCCGACTAGTGCACGCCATCATCGACGGCGACCCAGAACGCGCGAGTCGCGAGGCGCAACTCTTCCTCACCAGTCTGCTTGACCAGCTCGAAATCTAAAGGAGCATCAACACTTGCTCGGCCGTGCGCTCCAGACCAGTCAACGCCGATGATGTCGAACGCGGATGCAAAGCATGAACCGCCACACGGAACATCAACGCACGTAACAGCATCTGCGGCCACTCTTGCATGGCATCCCAGCGTTCAATCAATCCCTCGTCGGCACCACCCCACGACAAAGAATCAACCACCACAACCGCTGCCGCCCACGGGACCGGGCGCCAATACGGGTTGATGTCCGTAATACCTGGCGCCTCGGTCTGCGCGAAGAGCACCGTGCCAAACAAATCACCGTGCACAAGCTGGCCCGGCAAATTCACGGGCTTACGCTGCTCACCGAGATGCTTGAGCAGATCCAAGCTTTTCTCGATCTCAGGTTTCGACATATCAAGCAGACCAGTCCGTCGCGGATCCCTCAGCGGTACCGGTTCCCAAGCAGCGCGGTCAGCCGCAACAAAAACATCGATATCCGAAAACGGGGCAACAGGAGGCTGGGTAATAAAACGAGGCTTCTCAAGCCTGGCGAGCGCGGCATGCAACCGCACCGACAAGGAGACAACCTCGTCATGGCGAGGTTCAGGAGAACCTTCCATATAGGCGTCGGCTCGCCACCCTGACACGACGTACCGTCCGTCTGTCGCGCGCACAGGTTTTGCCACCCGCGCACCATCAACAGACAGCGATTCGCGCACCTTCGCGGACCAGGCGGCACGGGCGTGGTCACCCACTGGCGACAGAACCACATTATTTAGCCGCCAACCCCCGTCCCAATCGTCGCCAAGCGACACAGGTTCGATTTCGCGCAGACCAAACGTGGAGCGCACATGCTCTGGAGGCGGGACGGAACTCACGGTCGGTAACGTACCGCGATATGGGTCTGTAATCAGGGAGCTAAGCCGCCGTGTCTACAAACACAGACAGATTGTTAGCTATCAACTGCGAAAGTACGGAAATCAGTACTGGGCAAGCGTCTGATCAACATCGGCGACCCACGCCTCGATCCCGCCTGCCAAATGTCGCGCCGACGCCACTCCTGCCTCATGTAGGCGTGCCAGCGCCGCCGCTGATCTCACACCAGTCTTGCAATACAGCACAATGGGCCTATCAACAGGCAAACGCCCCAAAGCCTCGCCTGAGATGAAGTCTTCATACGGGACTCGCGAAGCTCCAGGGAGCCGGGAAATCTCCCACTCCCCTTCCATTCGAACGTCAATCAGCGCCACGTCTTCACCACGGTTCAGCGAATCCGCGAGCGCACGCGCACTGATCTCCGACTCCACCGGAACCGGTGTGCTAGTAACACCACACAGAACGTCGTAGTCAACTAGTTCCGTGATGGCCTCAGCGCGGGTGCTCTTCCTAATGCCGATCGTGCGAAACGACACCGTTAATGCGTCGTAAATCAAGACGCGTCCAAGCAACGCATCCCCCGCGCCGGTAACCAGCTTGATCGCCTCCGTCGCCATCAAGGACCCCACGGTGCCGCACAACGCACCGAACACGCCCCCCTCCGCGCACGACGGCACCGACCCGGGCGCTGGAGGATCAGGGAAAAGATCCCTGTAGTTCACGCCCAGACCGAAGGGAGCGGCTTCCCAGAACACCGACACTTGGCCTTCAAAACGGTAAATCGCGCCCCACACATATGGCTTACCAGCCAACGCGGCCGCATCATTGACAAGGTATCTCGTCGCGAAGTTGTCTGTTCCATCGATGATGAGGTCGTACTGCCGAAAAATGTTGACGGCATTGCGCGAACTCAAGCGCACATCATGCCAACGCACTTCAACACCAGAGTTCAGGGCACGAATTGCTGACCGAGCGCTGTCCCCCTTAGGAGTACCCACTGCCGACTCGGAATGCACGATTTGCCGCTGCAAGTTCGACACCTCAACAGTGTCGAACTCCACAACACCGATCGTCCCCACACCTGCTGCCGCGAGATACATCAACACAGGGGAACCCAAGCCACCGGCACCAATCACCAAAACCCGGGCGTTACGCAAACGTCGCTGACCAGAAGCCCCAACACCTGGGATGAGTAGGTGCCGACTATACCGGCCAATTTCTTCTTTGGTCAGCTCGGAGCCCTCACCCACGAGGGGTGGAAGTCCGCGGTGCGGAGTAGGGGTGGGATTCACCGCAGCATCACTCAACGTGGGGGTAGGGCCAAGGGTTGTACCTACATTCCAACCCGTCTGGCGGCACCACCCCGTTGGGGTCAAGTTCCGCGATGTCATTATTCGCAGTGCTGAGGGTCTGCTGCATCATTACGTTTGCTAGACCGCCGTCAACCTCGCAAGGAACGTGATCTGGGTAGCCAATTCCATGGCCCACCTCATGGTTAATCACGTACTGACGGTACGACCCAATGTCGCCCTGAAAAGACGTAGAACCACGGACCCATCGAGCATCGTTGATGATTGCCCGGCCAATGAGTGGGTTGTAGCACGACACCTCAAGTTGAATCGTGTACCCGCAAGTCTCGCGCACTGTCATGGCAGATGTGAGTGACACCCGGAAATCTGGAACACCGTCCGCGGGATCAGAAATCCGCTGAAACGCAAAACGCGGATCCGCCGTCCAACTTTTCGGGTTTGCCAATGTTTCGTCCACCATCCGAGCGAACGCCTCATCACCGCCATAGCTGGTGGTGTCTACGCCATGCTCAATCTCCACGGTGTAGCGGAAGGTACGACCGTCCGGACTACCGACGTGCTCAGTTCCACCCGGCACAATGCGCCAGTCGCCTGAGCCATCCGTAGTAAATGACCCACCCGCAGGCAAGGTGCCCGCCGGAAGATTCGGATCAAAACCGCCGCTCGACGAAGGTGGCGTACCGATGCTGCCATCGTCGTCGTGAATGTCGGGATGATCGTGCATATCGTGCAGGCTTCGGACACCACCGTCGAGCATGGGATAGCCGCGATCACGTTGCGAATCCCGGTCCACAACACTCAGGCCACTCGCTAGACCCGTGCCGTCAGCGCTAGTCTCGTCGCCTGTCGGTTGCACCAATTGCGATACAGACACAATCAGCATTAGCACCAGCAGTGGTACAGCGTAGGCTCGCCAACCATAGGTTGCGAAAAATCTCTGCACACCGTTAACGCGGCGTCGTGTTCCACGCGTACTCATGATGTAGCCCGCTGTCCCCCTAGTGACGCGCTCTGGTTCCGTCAGCTATACACAATTCCACAGTTACAACCGCACATCCCGCTACCACGCCGGACCGGCTTCTTCACCCGGAAACGCCACAACCGTACATCCGCAGCGACCGACTGTTTCACCAACAGTGTCCAACGTCATAGGCTAATTCGACAACTTAGTGCGGGTAGTGTTCGTTCTAAGAAATAACGCTCGCCAACAACTGGCGCTGTGCATTGAGTGAGGAAGGCGGTGAAGACACGGTGACCGACCCGATCCGGCCGTCGCACGGACAAAAAACTGACGTTCGATCAGCACGCGGACCGATCCGAGCCGCCTCAGTAACGTCAGCGGCGTCACCAGCAGCCACGCAAGACTCGATTTCTGGAATCGGCCTCTCGCGGCCTCGGCGCAACGCACGACTTCCTCGTGTGGCTCGACGGGCACAACTTCTTGATTCCGCAAGCGACATCTTCGCGAGCCAGGGGTACCACGCAACCGGGATGGACGACATCGCCGAACGTGCGGGCGTCAGCAAACCTGTGCTCTACCAGCATTTTCCAAGCAAGCTTGAGTTGTATCTCGCCGTTCTCGAGTCACATGTTGAAAAACTGATCTCCGGCGTGCGCCAGGCATTGCGGTCAAGCACGAGCAATAAACAACGGTTGCGCGCAGCGGTGCAAGCTTTTTTCGACTTCGTAGACAACGACACCCAGGGCTACCGGTTGATTTTTGAATCCGACGCGCTGAGCGACCCGTCTGTGCAAGTTCGGGTTGAGCAAGCCTCGGAAGCCTGCGTCGATGCTGTCTTTGACCTCGTGAGCCATGACTCGGGTCTTGATCCCTACCGGGCTCGCATGCTCGCGGTCGGCCTTGTTGGAATATCGCAAGTTAATGCCCGCTATTGGCTTGAGGCGCAGCGCCCCATCAGCAAGTCCGATGCGGTGGAAACAACGGTCTCACTGGCTTGGGGTGGGTTGTCCCACGTTCCCTACCAGCGGACTCCGGCGTCGCGGGAAAACTAACGTCCGACGCGGCACAGTCCGCCGCAGCATTGCTACAAACGATGTGTGGGCGCCCCACGCCTTTCGGCTGGAAGCGCCCACACATCAAACACAGTCTTGCGGTCTACGGTGCGCTGTTACAGCGCAACTCTTTCAGAGCGCCGTAATCTCACAGCGCCAAAATCTCACAGCGCAGCGAAACCTACCTTGCGAAAGTCCGCTGGCCCAATCTCGATGTACGTAATTTTGTTGGCTTGGATCAGGAACTTCCGCCCCTTCTCATCGACTAGCTCGAACGTCGAGTTGCCACCCTCTTCGAATGCAGAACGCGCCTGCTTCTCCACTTCGTCCACCGACTGGGTGCTATTGACGACGAGTTCCCGACTGCTGTCGGCGATCCCGATCTTGACCTCCACGCTGTCCTCCGATCACTGTTGTCCCTGCATGTGCGAGCACAACCGGCAAGGCGCCTCACCTATTCATGCAAGGCTAGCGAATGTCGCACCCGCAACAGCCCTTAGCGGCTGCGCTGCTAGCGAAACCTCCCGATTCGCCGCCGACATAGCGCCAATGCAAATCAGTCACAGAGGCCCTTTGTTGTGCCCTCAGCGACCCTCGCCCAGGGTTAGGACGAACATTTAACGGCGTACATTGCTGGAACTGCGGCTACGATGTGGTGAGAGAGACAAAAAATAGTGGCCGATCCCCCCGTGCCCTATCCTGTGCGCCCCGGCTGCAGTGTCGAGTTGCTTATCAACTCCGCACAGCCGTGTCGGGCCTACACCGGGACCGTCGGGGGTACGAACCGGCCATAACCGAAAGGCACATCCTGAGCACCTTTACACATGACAGTGATGCCGGAACGACCGGCGATTCGTCAAAGACTGTTATTGCTGACGCTGCCGCGTTAACTGCGCCGCACCTGACACCCAGTTTCGCAGAGCTTGGTGTTCGGGAGGAGATAGTTCGCGCGTTGCACGAGCAAGGAATCGAACGCACATTCGCGATCCAAGAACTAACTCTGCCGCTCGCTTTGAGTGGGAGTGATCTCATCGGCCAAGCCCGCACAGGGATGGGTAAAACATTCGGCTTTGGCGTTCCGCTACTGCATCGCGTGTCGACCGGGGCAGCACCACTCGACGGGACACCGCGCGCACTTGTTGTGGTACCGACACGCGAGTTGTGCATTCAGGTCACGAAAGACCTGACGTCGGCGAGTAAGTACGTCCCTGCGGGCACTGCAGAGAACCCACGCACCATTCGCGTACAGGCGATCTACGGCGGGCGCCCGTACGAGGAGCAAACTTCAGCACTCTCCGCCGGAGTGGACGTCATTGTAGGTACACCGGGACGTCTGCTCGACTTGTCCTCCCAAGGCCACCTCGTGCTCACCGGAGTGGGTGTCGCTGTCCTCGACGAGGCAGACGAAATGCTCGATCTCGGCTTCCTCCCTGACATCGAGAAATTGCTCAGCAGAGTGCCCGAGCAACGACAAACGATGTTGTTCTCGGCAACGATGCCCGGACCTATCATCACGCTTTCTCGTACTTTCCTACGTCAGCCCACCCACGTTCGGGCAGAGGAAACTGACTCCAAAGCAGTGCACGACCGTACGAAGCAATTCGTGTTCCGAGCGCATTCACTAGACAAACTGGAGCTTGTCGCGCGGGTACTCCAGGCACGTGATCGTGGCGCTGCGATGATCTTCACTCGCACGAAGCGCCAGGCTGATCAGCTCACCAAAGACCTCGACGAACGCGGGTTCTCGGTCCGCCCAATCCACGGCGACCTCAACCAGGTAGCACGAGAAAAGGCACTGAAAGCGTTTCGCAGCGGCAAAGTAGACATCTTGGTCGCAACCGACGTCGCAGCGCGCGGAATCGACATTGACGACGTCACGCACGTGATCAACTACCACTGCCCCGACGACGAAAACACCTACGTGCACCGTGTTGGCCGAACCGGACGTGCAGGGCGCACCGGCATCGCGATTACGCTGGTGGACTGGGAAGACTCTGAGCGATGGAAGTCCATCAGCGCTGCCTTAAGTATCGGCATTCCTGAGCCTGTCGAAACATACTCAACGTCCGAGCACCTCTTTGAGGATCTCAATATTCCTCGGGACGCAACGGGACGCGTATCAATCCCGGCACGCGCAGCCAGCAACACGAGCTCGACGGAAACGGCGACCGGTGACGCGCCAGCCGCTCCAGCCAAGGCCAAGAAACCAGCCGGACGGAAACGGCAACGCACTCGTGGCGCCAAACGCGCTCCCGACTCACCTGAGACCTCACCGAGTGCATCAGGGGAAAAAAGCGACGCACCGCGCCGTCGTCGACGCAGGCGGAGTGGAGCATCGAGCGAGAACGCCTCGCCACAGTCCGGGTCAACGGCCGCCTCGCCCACAGCGGAGCAGTAAACGACCCATGATCGGAAACGAGCGCCCTGCGCCGAATGGTACGTAATGGTTGCCCCCGAACGGCGGCGTAGAGGCGATCTCGTTGTTGTCGCCGTACTTCTTGTCACCACGCTAGTAGCAATTGCGGCTGTCTGGTTCACCAGCGACAGTCGCAGAGTTACGTCCGAGGTTGCGTCAGAACCACTGACGGAGACATACGAAGAGACAACGGCAAAGCAATCGCTGTTCGACTCTGATTCGCTCCATGAGTTGTGGCGTACCGAGCACTCTGCCTCGATTCCACCCCTGACGGCACAAGGCGCCGTGATCTCCGTTGTGGAAGGCACTGTTCGTGGGCACGACCCGTCCGACGGGACGGCGGCGTGGGCTTATAGCCGCGATACGCCGGTGTGCGGGGCGGCAACGGTATGGAACAGAATGGTCGCTGTCTATGCCGGTAGGCGCGGCTGCGACGAAGTCACGAGCCTGGACCCCACTACCGGGCATCGAGGGCCTCAACGCACAAGTGAGGCCGACAATCCGATCCAGGTGGTTGCGGACGGGACCAACTTTCTCGCATTCGGAACCTCACGGCTTGAAGTCTGGCGTTCCGACATGGTGCGAACGCTTGAATTCGGCCGTGTAAGCGCCCCCATCGGCCGTGATCACCAACCGCGATCCGGCTGCAAGATCCGCGATGCTAAATTGTCGCGCAGCCGATTAGCCGTCATCGTTCAGTGCCCGGACGACCTCGGTGAGCGGCTGATCATGCAAGCTAGCCAACCAGAAACTTTCCGTGAACCAGAAGAGTTTGGCAATGCCCTCCTCACACGGTTTGATTCCGTACTTGGTGAGGTACCTGGAGTTTCCGGGGCACACATCGTGACGGCCACCGCGCAGTCCGTCGCAATCTACGTTCCAGGCGCTACGCCGGAACTTGTAGTTTTTGATGCTGACGCTGAACAGCTTGCGCGACGGTCTCTGGCGATTGCCCCGAGCCTTGACGACGCCGCGCCCACAGAGTTGGGCGCAATTGTCCCCGACCGCATGGATGGAACCACAACAGACCCCATCTCCAATGTTGCGTATTGGTTCACCGGGTCCGACATAGTGGTGCTGTCGCCAAGGGACTATCAACCGCTCTGGGCAATCCCCAATGCCGTGGGAACGCCAACATTGGTGAAGCAATCGCTGTTCGTGCCAGTCGAGGGCGGCATCGCTGTTGTCGACACAACAACGGGGCTTGTCCGGAACATCATCGACGTGGAGCGCGACAAAGACGTTAGCCTAATCCGGCTCGCGACCGTCGGAGGCGTCGTTATCGAGCAGCGAGACAACATGCTGGTAGCGCTGGCCGCCGAAACTTCGGAAGCGGACTAAACCTAGTCGCCGTATGGTGCGAAAGTATTCAGTTCAGCGCCATTTTGCCAATGGTCAAGCAAGTTCGCAGCCAACGCCCGGTAGGCGTCGGCACCCTTGTTTTTCCGCCCCGCAAGAATCGTGGCACCGGAGGCCGATGCCTCCGCGAACCGCACCGTGCGCGGGATCGGCGGAGCAAGAACAGGCAATCCGTACCTATCCGAGACATCAGCAAGAACATCGCGACTGTGTGTCGTTCTAGCGTCGTACAGCGTCGGCAACGCACCAAGAAGGGCGAGATTAGGATTAGTAATCTGCTGAACTTCAGTTACCGTGCGGAGCAGTTGCCCTACCCCACGGTGAGCAAGAGTCTCACACTGCAACGGAACGATCACTGCGTCGGCCGCAGTTAACCCGTTCAATGTCAGCACGCCCAGCGACGGAGGGCAGTCGATAAGCACGATGTCGTACTCGCTCGTCGCCGTGTCCAACGCTCGCCGCAAGGTGAACTCGCGGCCTGGTCGCATGAGCAATAGAGCCTCAGCTCCAGCAAGATCAATGTTTGCGGGCAGCAGAGTCATACCATCGGACGTCTCTACAACGACATTTCCCACCTTTTGGGCACCGATGAGGACGTCGTGGACTGACGCTTCGAGATGATCGGGGTCATGCCCCAGCGAGAACGTCAAACACGCCTGCGGGTCAAGGTCCACAATCAACACTCGTTGCTGCATCGCGGTGAGCGCCGCGCCGAGCGACGCCACTGTGGTGGTCTTGGCGACCCCACCCTTTTGGTTCGCTACTGCAAGAACTCTGGTCACAAGCCTCATCGTGCCGGATCAACTGGTGATAAGCGAGGACGTTAGCGGCGTTTTGCCTGGCAATTTCACCAGGCAGAATTATTCGGCGTTCATCCACTCACTAGATTTACCGGTCAACATCAGAACAAACGTCAGAATAACAACGCCAAAGAGCAAGAATCCCCACAAAAACTGCTGGGAACCACTGAACATCGACACCGCAATAGGCAACAAAAGCAGCTGCATAACAATCGCTACCGCGCGCCCCCAGCGTCGACCGACAAATAGTGCGGCACCACCAGCCCCAACAGCGGCACCGAGAAGGAAGAACCACGAAGCGAGCGCGTAGCCGAATGTCGCTTCATCGCCTGTATTTGCAATTGCTCGCAATAGCAACCACACCCCGAGACCCAAACACACCACGCCCTGCGTGAATACAATGGCACCCGCAATTCGGATCCCAACTGGCACAGACAGCGCACTGCTGCCGCTAGCACTATGTGGTTCACTACGGTGTGGTTCCCAATTTTCCTGGTCTCCATTGGGCACTGGATGCCCTGATGTCGCATGCACGTCCACAGGATATTCGAGCAGGACCCCAACGCGCCATGAGGGCTACCGAAGAATTGAGCCTCGCAGCTATGGCGCTGACGTGTAAAGCGCCACGACACGATAGGCTGACACACCGTGCGCGCCATGTTGATCGTGAACCCTCACGCGACCTCCACGACCCCGTCCGGTCGAGACCTCATTGGGCATGCGCTTTCGAGCACGCTTTCCGTCCGCCTCGAGCACACCCAGTATCGCGGCCACGCCGCGGAACTCGCGGCCGAAGCAACAGCTCAGGGTTTCCCCTTGATTATCGTCCACGGCGGCGATGGCACAGTTAACGAAGTTGTCAATGGCATTCTGGGCGCTCCCCAAGAAGGACTGTTGCGGTCACTCCCCGTCGGTGCGGTACCCACATTGGCCGTCATTCCCGGTGGATCTGCAAATGTGTTCGCGCGGTCACTTGGAATAGAGGCAGAACCACTTGATGCGGTAAACCAACTCATTGATCTGGTTCGCCGCCGCCAACACCGAAGGATTGGGCTCGCACACTGCGACGGTCGATGGTTCCTCTTCAACGCTGGTGTTGGTCTCGACGCCCACGTGGTCAAGGCCGTTGAAAAGGGTCGCGCACGCGGTAAAACAGCAAGCCCTGGCAGATATATTCGATCGACAATCCGAACATTTATGCGCGAGCGCAAATTGGAACCGGCATTGACTGTGACCGTTCCTAGCGGTCAAACATTTTCGGATGTCTACTTTGCATTCATTTCAAACGCGAGTCCGTGGACTTACATTGATGAGCGGCCCGTCGTCACCAACCCAGGCGTTGACTACAACTCCGGTTTGGGAATCTTTGCTATGCAATCGGCCCGCTGGATCGCAACCCTTCGCGTAGCGCGCCAGATAGTTTTTGCAAAAGACGGACCGCGCCACAAGAAATTGGTTCGCGTGGACGATGTGCCAACTGTGACGGTGTCGGCATCCCGGCCTACGGGATTACAAGTCGATGGCGACTACATCGGCATGCGCCAGACTGTGACGTTTCACGCCGTCTCGGACATGATCGATGTGATGGCGCCACCTGAGTGATCACCCCAGTGGGTTTTGATTACCTGTTGTGAATCCGCACACAGTCACATACCGCCACCGGATTTTGGTAGCAAATCTGCCCGATTTGCCGCACACTAGATAGTCCGGGCGTAGAAATAGAAGAGTGATGAAAATCGCTCTCTCCTTGACCTGCAGCCAAGACCGTTAGCCACACCACAGCAAGCCACACCACCGCCGCTTAGTGACTTACGTTACGGCATCTCGGAAAACTATTGACTTCCACAGATATCGTGACAACATTTTGTTAACAACGCGGAAACAATGTGGCTAAGCGTGAGTTAATTTTCGACCAACAACGGCGTGTCGCACGCCTGCCCCCGTGTGCCGCACCCCCAGTAAGGAGTACCGACAATGGACTGGCGCCATAGGGCGGTCTGTCGTGACGAGGATCCGGAACTATTTTTCCCAGTGGGAAACAGCGGACCCGCTCTTGCTCAGATCGCACAGGCAAAGGTTGTTTGCAACCGTTGCCCAGTAACACCTGAATGCCTCTCGTGGGCTCTAGAGTCCGGACAGGACGCTGGAGTATGGGGAGGAATGAGCGAAGACGAGCGCCGCGCACTGAAGCGCCGCAAGGCTCGGACCCGCGCTCGCACGACTGTCTAGCTCAGCAACACCAACTGTCTCGCAGACAGTTTTCAACGCATCGCGTTAATAGTGATAAACCGATAGATACCCGGAGGCCGTCACCTCCGGGTATCGTCGTTTTCGGACGCTTCACCCGTGTTCAGTCTGGGTTCCTGCGGCACGACCGATGTCTGCCGAGATCTGGCACATGTGAAGATTCGACGATACGGCTCCTAAGCCCAGGCCTTGACTGCTGTTCATAGCCAGAAGCGATGCCCGCTTGTGCAGAAAAACGCATCGCCCAACGCAGGCTTTTCGATGCATCCTTCTGCACTTGCGCAACCGATTTACGGGCGCAACCGATTTACGGGCGCAACCGACAAGATCTGGGTCTGTAGAAGCAGCGCGGGATTTAGTTGCGGCGACGCCCCAACGGCACACGAAGTACCGCATCGGTACCGCCCTGGTCGCTTTCCTGCAGGCTCAACGAACCGCCCAGTTCCGCACCAACTAGTGTGCGCACAATCTGTAAACCGAGTCTGTCTGATCGTTCAAGGCTGAACCCATCCGGCAGGCCATTGCCATTGTCGTGGATCACGACGTCTAGCCACCGCGCCGATCTCTCGGCTCGCAACACAATTTCGCCAGACTCGCTGCGTTCGTCACTGTCGAACGCATCGTGAAAGTTTCCAGTTGCACCCAAATTGAAGGCGTGTTCGATCGCGTTCTGAACAAGCTCCGTTAACACCATCACCAAGGGCGTCGCCTTGTCAGCCGCCATCACTCCCAGGCTGCCTTCTCTGCGGACGCTGACGGGTTTACCTATGGTCGCGACGTCCACCATCATCGGAACTAAGCGGTCAATAACGTCGTCGAGGTTGACTTGCTCATCGACCGACATCGACAAAGTGTCGTGGACCAGAGCGATGGAACTTACTCGCCGGACCGATTCAGCCAGCGCTTGCCGTGCTTCTTCGTTCGTTGTCCGGCGAACCTGCAACCTCAGCAGTGCCGCTACGGTCTGCAAGTTGTTCTTCACCCTGTGGTGAATCTCGCGGATGGTTGCGTCTTTGGACAGTAAGGCACGGTCGCGGCGCTTCACCTCGGTGATGTCTCGTACCAGAACCAACGCTCCGCACGGAGCGCCGTGTGGGTACAGAGGGAGCGCACGAAACAAGACTGTGGCCCCGCGTGCGTCGATCTCCATGCGCATACTCGATTCACGAGCCATCACTGCCGCTAGGCGCTGGGTGAACTCTTGCGCATCAAACGGGTCCGAAATGAGTGGCCGGGTCATTGCCGCCAAGTTCAGCCCCGCAATTTCGGTGCTGAGGCCCATCCGGTGATACGCGGAAAGCGCGTTAGGGCTGGTGTAGGCGACTGTTCCGTCGACTGCGACCCGAATAAGTCCATCGCCCGCGCGGGGGCTCGATTGAATCCCCACTAAGTCCTCGCGCAGGGGAAAGGTGCCGTCGCAAATCATCTGGCACAACTCGCCCCCGCAGGCTATGTACGCCATCTCCAGCGCGCTAGGCACACGCAATTGAGCGAGTGAGGTGTCCCGCGTAATGACGGCGATAATCTCGCCCCCAGAGCGCACTGGGATTGCCTCACGGGCCAGTGGTGTACCTTCGTGCCACCGTGGCGTGTCTTCTCGCAAAATCTCGCCACGGAGCATCGCTGCAATCAACTCGGGGTGGTCGTCCCAATCCACAGCGCTGTTGACCAGATCCTGCGAGTACACAGTGGGAGAGGTTGTTGGCCGACATTGCGCGACGCATACCGCCCGCGCACCAGCCAAATCCTCGGACCCGTCGTCCTCGTCTAGGTCACCTGTTGCCACCCACATGAGGAAGTCCGAGAAGGCAAGATCGGCGATAAGTTGCCACTCCCCGACTAATCGCTGCAGGTGATTGACGGCTTCGCCTGGTAAATCTGTGTGCTCCGCAAGGAGTGCACTCAGCGTAGCCATGCGGCGCCTATCACGAAATGACCGCGATAAGGTCGCCCTGCTGGATGACATCGCCTTTAGTCACGTTTACGGCGCTCACAGTTCCGTCGAATTCCGACAGAACTGGAATCTCCATCTTCATGGATTCAAGTAAGACGAGGGTGTCCCCCTCGTGTACCGCGTCGCCGACGTGCACAACCACGTCGAGAACTTGCGCGACCATTTCTGCACGTACATCTTCCGCCATGGGGTCCTCCGCAGCGATATTGATCACATTGATGATCCAAGGCTAGCCGAGACACAGTTGGATCCCACACACAGGTGGCTGTTCGTGTTGCGTCCCTTTCATGCTCAGGGCATGACTGGTGAGAAGTTGAACAGAAGGCGAGTACACTAATTCAGCAAACTAGTGAGTCCAGTGCGGATGAGATTTCCGTTTTCTGACGAGGAGCAACCATGAGCAAGCGAGGCCGTAAGCGCCGCGATCGCCGCAAGAACAAAGCCAACCACGGCAAGCGGCCAAACGCCTGATAAGTCGGGCCGCACTATCGGCCTGATCTTTGTCGACGGGCCATTGACGTGGCCGTGAATCAACAGTAGCGGGGACCAGACATAATCTGTCTGGTCCCCGCTACTGTTGCGCGACTTGCTGCCGTACCACAAGCCACTACTGGGGTGGGGTAACCCGGCGAATCGTAACTTGGCGTCGCAACTCAATTGAGAGTCGTTCGCGCAGATGCTCAGGAGCACGCTCACCTGCACATTTTCGCGACAGAAGGCGCTTTATTTTTTCCTCCATGCCAAAGTGCTCAAGACACGGTCCACATTCGTCGAGGTGTGACTGCAACCGACTCCGCACGGCATCGTCGCACTCGTTGTCAAGCAACAGGTAGACGTCCGCCATTACGGCAGAACAATCGACGTCGTGTTCGTCGATGAGGTTGTCGTCACTATCGATCGACACACTTAGATATTCGCTGCGTGTGTGGATGATTGCGCCAGATTCAGGATTGCTTCGCCCTGCCTGGGCGGATTCGTCACGTGAATGCCCTTCCTTGAAACTCATCGCGCCGATTCCTCCTTGGCCTTAGCGGACCCCTCGTCCTCGTCAAACGATGAATTCTCCGACCGGTTGAAACCACGATCCCGCGCCACGTCTGCCAACACTGAACGCAATTGTTTGCGGCCACGGTGCAGGCGTGACATCACCGTGCCAATAGGAGTCCCCATGATGTCTGCGATTTCTTTGTATGGAAAACCTTCTACGTCGGCGTAATACACCGCCATGCGGAACTCTTCTGGCAGCGACTGTAGGGCGTTCTTGATGTCATCATCCGGGAGCGCTTCTAGCGCCTCTACTTCCGCGGATTTCAAGCCCGTCGACGTGTGTTCCGCGGACGCCGCCAACTGCCAGTCTGTGATCTCATCGGTGGGGTACTGGGCTGGCTGCCTTTGTCGTTTGCGGTAACCGTTGATGTAAGTATTGGTGAGGATCCGGTACAGCCACGCCTTGAGGTTGGTGCCTTCTTTGAATGACCGAAACGCCGAAAACGCCTTAAGGTACGTTTCCTGAACCAAATCCTCCGCGTCAGCTGGATTACGCGTCATCCGCAGCGCAGCACCGTAAAGCTGATCGATGAGCGGCAATGCATCGCGCTCAAACCGTTCAACTAGCGCTGCCTCGGGCTCAACGGCCCTCGCTGGCTCGCTGGATTTAGCTGGCTCCCTGGATTTAGCTGGCTCAGCGGAACTGGCACGGCCTTCGGCTGGGTCGGTCTGTCTTGCTTGTGGCACAGGCGTCCCTTCACTCATAGCAGTCTTCAAGACTACCGCGCCACCGAGGCTGCGCTCCATCGGAGCGTTAAGGCACAAGGTCCCCACGCGCACTCCCCTTCGCCGACCAAATTTTGCTGACTGTCATTTCAGTGCAACACCGATCAAGCCAAGTTTTGTTCCTCATCTACATTGAACAGCTAAAACAAGGTCTCCGAATCAGATCCTGCGGCGGCAGAACTGGAAACGGCTTCGATGAGTTTTGGGCTGTCATTGCGGACACTATTGACTAGTGTGCTGACCTGACGGACATCGATTTGCTCCGCAAACTCCTCGCCTGGATTGGTGAGCAACACATCCGGAGCAGAGGCGTCTGGGTCGAGCCACTGGTCCCAATGATTCGGCGGAAGCATCAGCGGCATCCGATCATGAACGCGTGCCAAGGCACCCGCTGCCGCGGTGGTCAACACCGCGCAACTCAAAAGCACATGGTCGTCGTCTGGGTTTCGCCACGCAGACCACACACCGGCGGCGAAGAGACGTTGACCATCCGCCCTGGACATAAAGTACGGAATCTTCACTGGTCGGCTGCGCGTCGCACTTTCCTGTGGAACCCACTCATACCAACCCTCCATTGGCACGAGACAGCGATGTCGCGAGTAGGCCTGACGAAAGGCAGGCTTGGTTGCCACAGACTCAGAACGCGCATTAAACAGCAGCGGCCCTGACTGAATCTGTTTCGCCCATACCGGAACGAAACCCCACCGCATAGCCCGAATCCGACGACGGACGTCGCCCGTAGCGTCCTCCGGGGCGTCATCCGATCGCTCATGCCGATCCACAACCGCAGCCACCGTTGACGTCGGTGCGATGTTGTAGCCGACCCGCACTTCGTCGGGTTCGGTTTCGTCAATCGCATCAAGTTCGGCGGCAAGTGTCGCTGGATCCGCCGTTACCGCGTATCTCCCGCACATAATTCCATGGTGGCACGCACAGATCATTTCGACAGTTGCAAGCGCGAAACTCGCGGTGATGTCCGGTGATGCGCAAAGATATGGGCATGACTTTATGGAGTGCACCCCATCATGAAGAGCCCTTGGAGGCAGTCGTTGCCGTGCCGGGGTCAAAGTCAGCCACTAACCGTGCTCTGATCCTTGCTGCTCTCGCGGACGGCGAGTCACACATTGTTGGCGCACTGCGTAGCCGCGACACCGACCTTATGATCAATGCGCTCCGAACACTCGGGGTTGACATCACGGAAGCTGGCGACGGCACCGACCTCACTGTGCGCCCCAATGATATTCGCGGCGGCGACGTGGATTGCGGGCTCGCCGGTACCGTGATGAGGTTCCTTCCCGCAGTGGCTGCCTTCGCCGACGGCGACGTGCACTTCGATGGTGACGAACAAGCACGCGTCCGACCACAAAGTGTCACACTCGATGCGCTGCGGGCACTTGGTGTCACTGTCACCGGAAATGCGCTTCCTTTTACCGTTCACGGCCAGGGCGCCGTTCCAGGCGGGGATATCACCCTCGACGCATCCGGGTCGTCACAATTCATCTCAGGGCTACTGCTCGCTGCGGCGCGTTTTAGCAACGGGGTCACTATCCGGCATTCCGGCGGCAGAGTTCCGTCAACACCCCACATCGACATGACAGTCGCAATGCTCGCCCATGCGGGTGTCACTGTAAACACCCCTGAGCCAGCGGTATGGCAAGTGGAACCAACGACAATTCGGGCCAGTGACTGGGTAATTGAACCGGATTTGTCCAATGCGACACCATTTCTTGCCGCAGCCGCTGTCGTCGGTGGTTCCGTAACTGTCCCCCATTGGCCGACCCACACCACACAAGCTGGTGATCACATCCGCGGAATCCTCGCCGACATGGGCTGCTCAGTGAACCTCTCCGACAGCGGGCTTACTGTCACATCAAGCGGGGAGCTTCAGGGAATCGACGCGGACCTCAGCGACGTCGGCGAGCTCACCCCCACTATCGCTGCCCTTGCCGCGCTCGCGAGCACCCCTTCGCGACTGCGTGGCATCGCTCACCTGCGTGGGCACGAAACCGATCGCCTAGCGGCGTTAGCAACTGAAATAAACCGAATCGGCGGCAATTGCGAAGAGACAGCCGACGGCTTGTTCATCACACCGGTCACACTGCACGGTGGAACGTGGCACTCCTACCACGACCACCGCATGGCGACCGCTGGAGCGATCCTTGGTCTTCGGGTGCCGAACATCAAGGTCGAAGACATAGGGACTACCGCGAAGACATTGCCTGGGTTCGAAAAAATGTGGGCACGCATGCTGCAAGGTGGCGATGCACTCTGAAACGCCGTGTTTATGACGAGTCAGATGTTCGGATTCGTCCCGGAAAGCCGACACGCCCGCGCACCAAGAATCGACCAGAGCATCGAAATGCTGATCGCGCCATGGTGGTCTCGGTTGACCGCGGGCGGTGGGGCTGTGTCCTCGATAACGAGGATCGTTTCGTCATTGCTATGCGCGCCCGCGAGCTCGGTAGAACCCCCATCGTGGTCGGCGATTACGTCGAGATCGTCGGTGATACCTCAGGGCGTCCCGACACACTTGCGCGGATAATCCGCCTCGAAGATCGCTCCAGTGTTCTGCGGCGCACTGCGGACGACACAGACCCGTATGAACGCATCGTCGTAGCCAACGCGCAAAAGCTACTCATCGTTGTCGCAGCGGCAGACCCCACACCGCGCACCGGGTTCGTTGAGCGTGCGCTGGTCGCCGCGTACGTTGGCGGCATCGAACCCATCTTGTGCGTCACCAAAAGCGACCTCGCAGACCCGGCTGAATTTACCCGTCACTTTGACGGTCTGGACCTGACGATCGTCCACGGCGGCACGCACAATCCAACCGAACCGATCCTTGAGCTGATCACCGGCCAGGTTACTGCGCTCATTGGCCACTCCGGTGTGGGCAAGTCGACGCTGGTCAACCGACTCGTTCCGGACGCTTCGCGAGCGGTCGGTGTCGTCTCCGGGATCGGCAAAGGGCGTCACACATCGTCGCAGTCCGTAGCACTTCGCCTCCCAGGCGGCGGTTGGGTCGTTGACACCCCAGGCATTCGATCGTTTGGGCTAGCGCACATTGAAGCCGACGATGTCGTGAAGGCGTTCGATGACCTCGCAGATGTCATCGAACAGTGCCCGAGAGGTTGTACACACCTAGGTCCACCTGAGGACCCTGAATGTGCGTTTGACACCCTTAGTGGGGCTGCACTTCGGCGCGCATTAGCAGTTCGTGTGCTTCTCGCCGCACTCGCCACAAACGACAGTTGGTGACCGCACACGGTGTCATCGGTGCAAGCCCGACATTAGGCTGCAACCGCGAAGCGTTCCGGCGTACCTGCGGAGTCAGGTGACGTACCCGGTGTGAGCCCGCTGATCACCTTGCGCAGCGTGGGTACGATCTTGCGGCGCTTCTTGGATGCCTCCATGGCCGTGCGTAGCCCGCGCCGAACGCCGGTGGAAGGGTCGGGGCCGATGAAGGTGTCTTTCAGTCCTCCGCGAATTCGGAATTTAAGTTCCGAGTTTGTTTCTGGCGCATCATCAGAGGTTCCCGTGAGGAACCGATCCGGCAGCGCAAGTTTTGTAATGGTGCGCCATGTCTGAAGGTACATCTTGGGAAAGGACTCTTGGGTATACGGGAGGTCGTACTTATCCGCGAGCTTCTGGACGCGTTCGGACACTTCTTTGAGACGGTTACTGGGCATGTTTGGGTACAAGTGATGTTCGATCTGATAGCAGAGATTTCCACTCATGAACCGCATGAGGGGACCAGCTTTGAAGTTCGCTGACCCCAGCATTTGCCGTAGATACCATTCGGCGGGCGTTTCGTTCTTGTACTGCTCTTTGGTGAATTTTTCCGCACCGTCAGGGAAATGCCCGCAGAAGATGATTCCGTGAGCCCAAACATTGCGAATAACATTTGCGGTGACATTCGCAGCGAGGGTCGTCAAGAACCCTGGTCCAGTAAGCAGTGGGAAGAAGAGGTAGTCCTTGGCGACCTGCTTCTTCATCTTGTGCAGTACTTCTTTTCGTTCTTGTTCAAATTGGTCTCGGTCTTTGTGACCGGCAAAAACCTTCGCCAATTCGAGGTGTTGCACTGCGACGCCGTACTCAAATAGCAGTGCGAGAAGTAGGTTGTACACAGGGTTGCCGAGGTTGAATGGCGTCCATTTGCGGTCGCGGGTGACCCGGAGCAACCCATAACCAACGTCAGGGTCTAGTCCAACGACGTTGGTGTACTTGTGGTGGAGGAAGTTGTGGGTTTGCTTCCAGTGGGCCGATGGGTCACTTATGTCCCATTCCCACGTGGTGCTGTGAATTTCTGGGTCGTTCATCCAGTCCCACTGGCCGTGGATGACGTTGTGCCCGATTTCCATGTTCTCGATAATTTTTGAGATCCCGAGACCCACCGTGCCAAGCAGCCATGCGGGAGGAAACCAGCTTGCGAATAGCACTGCCCGGCTTGAGAACTCAAGCGTGCGCTGCAATCGAATGGCGTTGCGAATGTACTTTGCGTCTTTGTCGCCGAGGGTTGATTCGATGTCTGACCGGATCTGATCGAGTTCGCGCCCCAGAGCTTCAACATCAGCTTCAGTGAGGTGTGCGTACTCTTTGATATCAGTGATCGCCATCTGTCATCATCCTCAGCAGTCCAGAAGATCAGTACCTACGTTGACGTAGGTTACTGGACCGTAGGTTACGGCAGCGTAAGTGTGACACAAATCACAATTCGAGCGAACAATCCCCCGCCGCGACCGAAATGCAGGTCTTCACACGCTCACCAGCACCTGCCTCACGGCCGCTCCTCAGATCACGCACAAACCCACTACCGAGCCCAGCAACGCATGTGTGGCAAATACCCATTCGGCAGCCGAACGGCATCCGCACACCCACCTGCTCGCCAGCCTCAAGCAATGTTGTCGCGCCGTCCACCTGAATAGACTTACCCGACCGGGCGAAACTCACCGTCCCGCCTTCCCCCGCGTACTCAGTGCGATCAATGGTGAACCGCTCGATATGCATATGCTCACGCAGCCCAGCAGCACTGAAGTGATTTTCCATCGCTTCAAGCATGCCCGGAGGTCCGCATACCCACGCCTCCCTCGACCGCCAGTCAGCGACGACGCCTTCAAGCATCTCGGCGCCAAATATGCCCTGCTCATCAGTGAGTTGGAGATGGAGTCGATAGTTGCGCTGCTCCTCGTAGCCTGCCAACTCCGCGGCGAACATCACGTCACCAGCAGTTCGTGCCGAGTGGACGTGCACCACATCGGGATCTACCCCACGATGTACGAGTGTTCGCAACATACCGATTACCGGAGTAATTCCACTGCCCGCCGTGATGAAAAGCAGCTTTGAAGGCGGCGGATCCGGGAGCACAAAATCTCCCTGCGGTGCCGCAAGGCGAATGATCGTTCCCTCCTTGACGCCACCAACAAGGTGCGTCGACAAGAACCCCTCCGGCATTGCCTTCACCGCAATAGAGATCTTGCCGCGAGACTGCGTCGGTGGGCTCGTGAGCGAGTACGAACGCCAATGCCACCGGCCGTCGATGTGCAACCCAATGCCGACGAATTGCCCCGCACGATAACGGTAATTAAACCCCCAGCCAGGCTTGATCACAACAGTTGCTGAATCTGCCGTTTCCCGCTTGACGTCCACGATTCGGCCCCGCAACTCGCGAGCTGACCATAGTGGATTGATGAGGTGAAGATAGTCATCCGGAATCAAAGGCGTGGTTAGTCGCGTGAATGCTGCACGCGCCTTATCGAGCTGTCGAGACCCGGCATTCGGTATGTCTTCGACGGGCTTCTCCAGCCATTTCCACAGTTTCATTTGCAGCCTTCCACGGAATACCTACGCAAACGTAAGTTACGGTGACGTAGGGAATGTGCCGCTTCGCATACTACCGAAGACTGACCTGCAGCATTAGAGGAGCTCAAGCAGGAAATTCAACTCTTGCGTCGCATACCACGCAAAATCGTGGTCCTCAACATCACCCAAGGCAAATTCGGCATCCGGGTCACCCAAGTCCGCCTGATCAATCACCTTCACCGCCGTCGCAACCGCAGCCTCAGCGCCCACCAGATCAATATGCGCGCTCGCCACGTCACTCATGCGTATCGGACCAGACACCTTAACCACGGCATCGTCGAGATCGGAACGCAAGGTCACCGACTCAACGTCCGCAACAAGTACAGCCCGCCGGAAAAATGGTGCCTGCTGAGCTTCATCGGTATCCGATGCATGCGCGCCAGACTCACCCGCTCCAGACTCAACCCACGCATCCACCTCCCCCGAAAGCAACCGCAACGAGGCCCTGCCGGCATCACGCATCGCCACTTCAGCAAGCTCCTCGTCGTCACCCGACACATAGGACTCACGAAGTGCGGGTGTCACCGCAAAAGCAGTACCACCCAGTGGAAAAATCTGTTGGTCGACCACAAACTGTTGGAGCATCCGGATCGTCACCGGGATGTAGATCCGCATTCGCTACCCTTCAACTGCACGCCTCGCGAAGTTCATCGAGAGATTCATTCAACATTGCCGCGAAGATGTCCACATCAGACATCGCACCGCGATCTGCATTCAACCCAAAATAGATCCGCCCGTTGTACGACGTCACACCAATAGACAACGCCTGATTCTTCACCAACGGCGGCACAGGAAACATCTCAGTCATCCGAACACCCGCAGAATACAACGGCGATTGCGGACCCGGGGCGTTGGTCACGATCAAATTGAACACACGCTGCGGGAACGACGTTGCAACCCGAGCACCCATCGCGTGCAAGGTTGCCGGCGCAAACCCGGAAAGCTGCACCAAAGTGCCAGCATCCACAGAATGCCCCGAATGCGCATGCACCTCTGTCGCATGCGCCACCTGCGACAACCGGACAACCGGATTGGGCTCCCCCACCGGCAAATCGATCAGAAACGACGACACATTGCGACGAGCATCTGGACCGATACTTTCGAGACCACCCTCGAGATACACCGCCATGGGAACCAAAGCACGAACGGTCGTCGAAGCTGACACCGGTTCACCGCGCGAAACCAACCAGTTTCGCAAAGCACCCGTAACCACAGACAAAACCACATCATTGACCGTGCACCCGTACCGCGCCCGAATGCGGCGGAAGTCGTCGAGCGAACAAGACGCAACCGCAAATCGGCGATTCCGAGAAATCGTCACATTCAGCGGGCTCGTCGGCGCATTGCTCGCGGCAGACCATGCGATCGACATCAATTTGCCCGCACCCTGCGCAACTCTGCCGACCGTCGCCGACACATCCTTCGTAGCCATCCGCAATGTCTGAACACCATCACGGGGGCGCGACACAAGATCCATGACCGCACCCGCAAGGAGCCGAACATCTCCAGGCTCCCGCTCCGGCATCCACAAGTCATCAGCCAACTCAGCGGGCTTAGGCTTGCGATCGAAAATAACCTGGCCGATTTCCATGTTGTCAATGCCGTCAACAAGGGACTCATGAGACTTGATGAAAATCGCGGCCCGACCGTTCGAGAGCCCCTCAACCAGATACATTTCCCACAAGGGGCGCGACCTGTCCAACGGCCGCGAAATCAGACGCGCAATCAGATCGTGGAGTTGTTCATCGTCGCCTGGCCGAGGCAACGCCGACCTACGCACGTGATAGGTGATGTCAAAGTCAGCATCATCAACCCACACGGGGCGGCCCAAACCGCGGGCAACCTCGCGAACTTTCTGACGATACTGCGGCACTAATCCAATTCGCTGTTCAACGAGGTTGAGCAAACTGTCGTAATCGAGTTCGTCGTCCGAGTTCTGAAAAATCGCCAATGTCCCCACATGCATTGGCGTCGTGCTCTCTTCCATGTAATAGAACGAGGCATCCATGTTGGACAGTTTTCTCACCACAACACGACCTCCCGGACTACCTCGTTCTGACGCAACCCACCGCAACGCCGCGATCCCAACGCGAGCGCTGCGGGCTTTAGGTCCACGACACCCCCGATGTGGCGGCGTGAATACACCGTCACCAAACCTGTAATCTCCCTCACTTGCGCACCCAATGTGCTTTTGCACCACAGATTACCTGGTTCCCGAAATGTTTGTTTCTTAGACGAATCGGCACGTCGCACTACGGCAGGCAAACACGGTAAGCTACGCCCATCGTGTTCCTCTCTGCACGACCCCTACCTGGCACTCCGCTAGCTGGGATGACGCCCGCGCTGGCACACACCGGGCAGTTACTTAGAGAGGAACAATTTGGTGCATTCGCCTTCGAAATCGGCAACCACACCACCAAGAATGAGCTGCACGAGTCCGCGTTTCGCTGCTCTGCTCCGCACGCCGAACTACGAACCGCGCCCTGGCCTCACTAAATCCGGCGTACCACGTCCGTGCCGAGCGCGTAGTGAATCGCCAGCGGGCGCCACTGAAAATTCGTTTGGACACCGCCTGGCACGTCATCGCAGGAATACGCCCAGCCCGCACGAACAGGCGCTTGTGGTCACCACGGCAACATTTCGGCTAGTCGCCGACGTTCTCGACAAGCGACGGAACGCTAACTCGCTCAGTAGGTTTGTCACCGCACCCGTTATGCGCAGCCTGGCAGTGCATGCCGATGCATTGCCGCGACCCGCAGCAGACACACCACTGTCTCGACTCATTCGGGCTCATTGTCGGCACGTCTCCGCGACTGCCTGCGAATCTTTCGGAACTGTGTCGCGAAATGGGCGAATCTGCGCCATTGCTGCCAGGTTCGAAAAGGACCCTAAGTCCGGCAATGTCTGGTTATGCACAGAAATAGCCTTGGGTTGAACTCTGACCTGGGCTAAGCAACGACCTGGGTTAAACAACAACCTGGCTAAACGGAAGTCCCGCCCAACACCGCCGTCTCACGCATTGCTACGCGGAGGTGTTGAACGGGACTTTCGAACTCGATCGTTTTCAGTCGGTGGAATCTAGCGGCGAAGGTTCTTCGTCGCCTTTTTCTTCACCTTGTCAGCTTGACGACGCGCACGACGATTCACGGTCATGCCTTCTTCGTCTGTGCTCTTGTCCGATCGCACCTGTGCGTCACCGGTCTCTGACGGTCCGCTGTAGGTGAGACGGGACGGCTGACGTTCATCCTCAAGCCCCCTGGCGCGCAGTTGCGCTGCGGGTGAGGCAGCCGCCCCAGCAGCTGCGCCCTGCGAAACAGGTGCCGCGCTCTGCTGCGCTCGTGACGCTGCAGCTGCTTGCGCTAGCGGGCTAGCGCCCGCCCCAGCGAGCCCACCCGCTGGTTGAACAGTGCGAGCGGGCTGCTGTTCAATCGCCACGTTGAAGAGGAAGCCAACAACTTCTTCTTTAAGACCATCGAGCATGCCTACGAACATGTCGTAACCCTCGCGCTGGTATTCAACGAGTGGATCTCGCTGCGCCATCGCACGAAGACCGATGCCTTCTTTCAGGTAATCCATTTCGTATAGGTGCTCGCGCCACTTGCGATCGAGCACAGACAACAGGACGCGCCGCTCCAGTTGGCGCATACCGCCCTCACCAGCGATTGCGTCGATGTCTGCTTCACGCTTTGCGTATGCCGCATGCGCATCCTTGAGCAACGCATCGAGCAGTTGCTCGCTCGTCAAGTCCCGATGATCACCCACCTCAGTTTCACCAGCAATTTCTTGCCACCCGAAGCTCACGGGGTATAGCGTCTTCAGCGCGGTCCAGAGCTGCTCAAGATCCCAATCTTCGGCAAAACCTTCGGATGTCGCACCGTTGACGTACGCAGTGATGACATCGTTAATCATGTGGCTGATCTGGCCGTCAAGGTCTTCACCGCGAAGAATACGGTTACGTTCCTTGTAGATGATCTTGCGCTGTTGGTTCATCACTTCGTCGTACTTGAGGACGTTTTTACGAACCTCGAAGTTCTGCGTCTCTACCTGCGTCTGCGCTGAGCGGATCGACCGCGACACCATTTTTGACTCAATGGGGACGTCTTCTGGCAGGTTCAGACGGGACATGATCACTTCTACTGCCCCGAACCGCCGCATCAGCTCATCGCCGAGCGAAAGGTAGAACCGTGATTCGCCGGGGTCACCCTGACGCCCCGAACGACCACGCAACTGATTGTCGATACGGCGCGATTCGTGGCGTTCCGTTCCCAGCACGTACAGGCCACCCGCGGCGCGTACTTGCTCCGCTTCAGCAGTTACTTCGGCACGAACCTCGTCGACCTTCGCGTCCCAGCTAGCTTGATATTCTTCGACGTTTTCGACCGGGTCTAGGCCCTGCTGGCGAAGACGCGCGTCGAGAATGATCTCTGGGTTACCGCCGAGCACGATGTCAGTACCACGGCCAGCCATGTTCGTCGCCACCGTCACTGAACCCAAACGTCCGGCCTCAGCGATGATCTGCGCCTCTTGCTCGTGATACTTCGCGTTAAGCACACTGTGCTTGATCTTCCGTTGCTGCAGAAGCGTCGACAGATACTCAGACCTCTCGACACTCGTTGTGCCCACCAACACCGGTTGCCCCTTGGCGTGGCGCTCCGCAATATCGTCGGCCACCGCATCAAACTTGGCCTGCTCGGTCTTGTAAATCAGATCCGCCTGGTCAACACGCTGCATGTCGCGGTTTGTGGGGATCGCCACCACACCAAGGCTATAAATCTGGTGCAGTTCTGCCGCTTCGGTCTGAGCCGTACCGGTCATGCCCGAGAGTTTGTCGTACATGCGGAAGTAGTTCTGCAAAGTGATCGACGCCAAGGTCTGGTTCTCAGCCTTGATCTCAACCCCTTCTTTCGCCTCAATAGCTTGGTGCATGCCCTCGTTGTAGCGGCGCCCAGGCATGATGCGGCCAGTGAACTCGTCAACAATGATGACGTCGCCATCGCGCACAATGTAGTTCTTGTCGCGCTCAAAAAGTTCTTTCGCCTTGATGGCGTTATTGAGGTAGCTCACAAGCGGTGAGTTCGCTGCCTCATACAAGTTATCGATCCCGAGTTGGTCTTCAACAAACTCAACTCCGGCCTCGTGCACACCGATGGTTCGCTTCTTGATATCGACCTCGTAGTGCACGTCCACCTTCATCAACGGCACAATTCGAGCGAACTCGCCGTACCATTTCGATGATCCATCAGCGGGACCAGAAATGATCAGCGGTGTACGGGCCTCATCGATCAGAATTGAGTCCACTTCGTCGACGACGGCAAAGTTGTGGCCACGCTGAACCAGATCTTCGATTGAGTGGCCCATGTTGTCACGCAGGTAGTCGAACCCAAATTCGTTGTTCGTACCGTAGGTGATGTCGGCCTTGTACGCGTCGCGGCGCTGCGCCGGAGTCATCCCAGACAGGATGGTTCCCACTTCCAACCCGAGGAAACGGTGAACGCGACCCATCCATTCGGCGTCACGTTTAGCCAAATAGTCGTTTACCGTCACGACATGAACGCCCTGGCCAGACAACGCATTGAGGTAGGCAGGCAGGACACAGGTAAGGGTCTTACCCTCACCCGTTTTCATCTCCGCAATGTTGCCTAGGTGCAGCGCTGCACCACCCATGACCTGCACATCAAAATGCCGCTGCGAGAGCACACGTGACGAAGCTTCCCGCGCAACGGCGAAAGCCTCAGGCAAAAGGTCGTCGAGTGATTCGCCAGCTTCATATCGACGTTTGAACTCGTCAGTCTTGGCGCGCAGTTCATCGTCCGACAGCTTCTCCACGTCGGGCGAGAGCGTCGCAATATGGTCGGCGATAACTTTGAGCCGCTTGACCATACGGCCTTCGCCTACTCGCAGCAGCTTCGAGAGCATGTACAGGTTTCCTCAATCGTCGTCGTGACAGCATGCCCCAGCAGAGTTATTGCCCCACAGGGATCGCAGTCCTGTCATGGAAAGTCCGGCTAGGGATACACCTAGCCGGACTCCATGTTAGAGCGCGGATCGCAATCCGTCGCTTTCCTCAGGCCAGCCTGATCAAACCGTAGTCGAAGGCGTGGCGCCGGTACACTACCGACGGCGTATCTGAATCCACGTCGTGGAACAAGTAGAAGTCGTGCCCGACCAGTTCCATTTCGTACAATGCTTCATCAACAGTCATAGGCTTCGATGAGTGCACCTTGGTGCGCACGATGTGCCCAGGTCCTGGATATTCATCAGCCTCATACTGCCCATTTGTCGAGACGTCGGCTTTTAATGACTCGGCTGAGTCGGCGGTACGCCGAGACGAAAGCTCCGTTTCAGCGAACGAATTTGTCAAGTCCGCCGTTGCTTCAGCAACAGATATGGGTGTTCGGGTGCCGTGATGCACTTTGCGGCGGTCTCGGTACTTGCGAAACCTACTTTCAAGCTTGTCGGCGGCCATTTCTAGAGCCGCGTAAAAACTCTCCGCCGACGCTTCGGACCGGATTACGGGCCCTTTGCCTCGCACGGTGATCTCTAGTCGCTGGCACCTCTTGGCCTGGCGACGATTCTTTTCGTGGTGTAGTTCCACGTCAAATAGGTAAACATCGTGGTGGAAACGCTCAAGCTTGGTGAGCTTCTCTTCCACATGAAGCCGGAAGTGATCCGGAACTTCGACGTTTCGCCCTTTCACGACAACGTCGGCATGCTTGATTTGGTCCTCGGCATCTTCATCTTGAAGTGCTGTTTCGCCATTGCGTGCTCGTACGAGAGCAGCTTGTGAAACGGTCGACACTGTACCTCCCAGATTCCGCTGGCCCTCACTATGGAGTCCAGCTCGCATTGCGAGTGTGCCGGGATGCTGCCTGTCCGCACCCGACACTTTGGATCGATGAACTCACCTCCCAAAACGCCGTGTAACGGGTTGTGAACGCGACGGTAGTCCGTCGTTTCCTTCTCCGCTACCAATACCGCGGAAATGACTCAATTTGTTTCCATTTCATTGTCCCACGCAGCACAAACCGGACAAGGAAAATGACACTCAAACTTCTACGATGCAGCAAATACGACGGCCGCCGTCACAGTGACACCGTGGCGGCGCAGCACTGATGCCGACTCGCGAAGCAACGCTCCCGTGGTGACGATGTCATCGATCAGAATCACATGCGGCGATCGCTCCGCTACGGCGCGCAAGACTGTGCCCGCATTGCGTCGAAGAACCACTTTGCCCCTCACATTGACGACGCGCTCAGCGGCAGTCAACCCAACCGCGTCGCGAGATCCAAGTCGCAATCGCAAAACCTCCGCGACGTCAACGCGTCGGTCGCCAAACTCCTCCCCAATCCCCCAAGCAAGATCACGCACAGGATGCGCGCCGCGCTTACGGTGGGCTAACCATCGACTGGGCGCCGGAATCAGCATCACTGGCGTTGTGTCACCAACAAGCCCCGAAAGTTCACCATCCGTGAGCAGTGAAGCCAGCGCGTAGGCAAGGCGGTGCACCAAGACTGGTTGCAGATCAGTCCGGCCATGTTCCTTCCATTGCACCAACGCGCGCCGAATCGCGCCCCGGTAGGGCGTTACCGACCACACAGGCATGCCCGTGTCGAATCGCGTCTTGCAGCGCGTGGGTGCCCACCCGACAGCGTCGTCGCAAACCGGACACCAGCGAACTGACGGTGTCGCGCAACCCGCGCACTCCAGGGGCACAACCAAATCGCCAAGCGCACGCAACACAGGCATAAAACTCATGTGCGGCACGTTTTCACACGCTGACCCAGCACACATTGCCTAGGCAGATTACCTGTGGATAATCCCACGTTGTGGAAAGCGCTTAGCCGGGCAGTACAGGTTGGGCGTCGACACCCATGAGGCGAGGTACCTCACGCCAGAATCGCTCGCCCTCGGCTTCATCAGGCCCCAGGCGCAGAACTCCCCGACTGTCGGCCACGTACTCAATGGATGGCGACGCATCCACCGCGGTCACTGGTGGCGACAGGTTTCCTCGAGGAAGCGCATCAACCCGGGAACCGTCTGCAGCAACCCTGGCAACCGGGGCTTCGACAGTATTTCGCACCACAAGCAGGGAGTCTGCGGTTCCCCAGTCCAGTGCAACCGCAGTATCCGTGAGGTTCAACGCCACCGGCTGTGGATTCACCAGCGTGAACTCACCCGGCGACGGCTCTGCAACAACAGCAACAAAAACTCGGCCACCAACAATGAACGCCGCTCGGACACCATCGGCGGCCAGACGGAAGCTGGTTATTTGCCCCTGTAAGGCCGACAGTGAACCCGATTCAACGTCAACTGACACAAGTTCACCTGTCGTGGGATTGCGCACCACACGTTGAACGTCAGTTCCATCAACAACCACCCATACTGCGTTATCGTTCGCAGACCACGTAGGCCGCGTCAATGACGATCCTTCAGCAGCGACGGCCAGCGAGCCCCCATACGCCCCGACAAGCAATTGATATGCGGCGCCTTCGGATTCAGAGTTCCGACCCACAACGGCGACGAACCTGCCGTCGTGTGAAATCGCCGCAGCCTCAGCGTTGTCTAATGCGCCTGCAGTGCCAGGAACCGGGTTCACTGAAGTGTCGGTCACAGCAACTAGTGCCCCGTCGACAACCGCGTGCAACCCGACTTGTGCATCAGTGCCGCCGTGCGGATCCATCAACGCAACGTCTTGGCGCGTCCACCCAGATGCAGTTTGCTCATCCAGCGGGGCTCCATCTGCTTCGATGACGTACGGCCCAGGTATGTCGGCACTATCAAGCGTCCATACAACTTGTGCGGCCAGTCGGCGCCGTTCCTCAGCAGTCGCTGACCCGAGGCCCTGGAAGTCCATCCGTACACCGCCGAGCCCAATTCCCACCTGTGTGGTGCGCCCGTCGACCTTGGTGATTGGCCCGCGTAAGCGAACGTCGCCTGAGAACTGGGATGACACACCTGGAGCGAGTCGAGATGAGGGTCCGTCAATCAGCATCGCCATGAGCTGCGGAACTTTCTGCTCCTCTGTCACCGATACCCAGCGCAGGTCAGGTACAAGTCGCTGCCCTGTCGAATCGAGGAAATGAACGGCCAAGCGTTCGTAGCTACTGAAAAAATGGGGTCGTTCCATAATTACCCCGTTGGACAACTCGTCGATGCGCCATTCACCATCGACCAGGACCGCTGTTATTCGCGTTTCTAGCGTGCCTTCTTCCGCCGTGAACACACCATCGGCGCTAAGTTGACCAACTTTTTCGGCTCGCACCGCAAAGGTCGCTGTGTCTGACGTCCGCAATCCCTCAGACAGCACGTCCACCCTGCTCGCAATTACTGTGCTAGCCGAATCGTTCCACTGGCTGTCAGCTTGTTCGGTGAGGAACTTGCGTGCCGCAGCATGCCGCTGAGCGGGCTGCGCACTCGCGCGAATGAACTCCCGAACCAGCGGGAATGCGTCAATGCCTGGAGTCGGTTCTGGTACGGCTGTTGTAGCTGCCTCTCGCGGAATGGTCCCTATCGCACGGGGCTGGGACTCCGTCGGGAGCGCGGTGCATCCCACGAGCAGGACCATTATCGACACCACGACAGTGACAAGGGCTCCACGTTTCACCGGTAGAACTCCCCCCGATATGTGGGCGATCCCGAATCTGCGGGGCCATTATCCAACGTGGAATCGCCACTGTGGTAACGGATTACGCCTTCACGCGTGTCAGCGTCAGCGCCATCGGGTCCGTCAGTGTCGCTTGGGCTGTGCGGGCCATCCTGGCTATCGCTGCCAAAAGTTGGCACATCCATATCCTGCGGGTCAGGCTTAAGCGGGATCGGTGTTGTCGTCACTCGTCGGCCGCGTTGCAGAGGCAGAGCAAGCCGGAACACTGAGCCATATCCGCGCTCACCCCATGCTTCGAGGCGACCATTATGGAGACGAGCATCCTCCACACTGATGGCCAGACCGAGGCCCGTGCCACCTGACCGGCGCACGCGGGATGGATCTGCGCGCCAGAATCGATTGAAGACGAGTTTTTCCTCTCCGGCTTTGAGCCCCACTCCCCAGTCACGCACGATGACGGCCATAGTGTCGGCGTCGGCGCGCATGCGCAACAACACCGGGTTTCCTTCACTGTGATCGATTGCGTTGGCGAGCAAGTTGCGAACCACGCGCTCAACACGCCTCGGATCGACCTCGGCGACGATCGCCTCATCTGGCAAGTCAACGATAAGTCTGATGTGAGCGTCTGAAGCAAGGCGCTCCACTGTGGCGAGAGCCGCTCGGACTGGAGAGCGAACGTCGATTTGTTCTGCCGACAATTCCGCAACACCTGCGTCGTGGCGACTGATCTCCAGAAGGTCTGCCAGCAGACTTTCAAAGCGGTCGAGTTCGCGCATCATCAGTTCTGCTGAACGCTCAAGCATCGGGTCGAGATCTTCGCGGCTGTCGTAAATAACGTCTGCCGCCATGCGCACAGTGGTCAGTGGCGTTCGAAGTTCGTGGCTCACATCCGATGTGAAACGTTTTTGCAGGTTACCGAACTCTTCGAGTTGGGTGATTTGCCTGGAGAGGCTTTCCGCCATCTCGTTAAAGGACATGGCAAGCCGCGCCATGTCATCCTCACCACGAACCGGCATCCGTTCTTTAAGTCGGCCTTCCGCGAACCGTGACGCGATCCGCGCCGCCGATCGAACCGGCAAAACAACCTGGCGGGCGACGAGCAAAGAAATCGCCGCTAGGAGCACTAGCAGCACGGTTCCACCGGTGACGATAGTTCCCCGCATGAGCGCGAGGCTACGATCTTCACTTTCTAATGGAAAGACCAAATACAACTCGAGTGCAGGAATGTCCGACGCAGTTGGGGTACCCACAATCAAGGCAGGAACGGCATTGTTTTCCGCATCCGGCACCGTTGAGTAGATGTAGGAGATTTGGCCTTGGCGGACGTAGTCGCGCAATGATTCGGGAATCTGCTCGACTGCCCCACTTGTGATGAGGGACTGCGTCGCATCCGCCTCAGCAATAAGCACAGGAGTCCACAGGCCCGCACCACCCGAGGCGCCTTCACGCTCCGCCTGCCAGTTCAATGCAGACCTCGCGCTATTAACCCGGCCTTGCCTGGACGTCGTCTCCCCTGCTCCCGACAGTTCGCGTTGCACAGTTTGTCGCGCAGAATCGAGTTGCTGCGTCGCGGCAGCAAGCTTTGCCTCCAACATGCGCGTCACAAGCTGGTTAGTCAGCGCGAAACCCAATATCAGGATGACCAGAAGAGACAGCACCAAAGTGGAAGTGACGACCCGCAACTGCAGTGAGCGACGCCACCAGTGCCCTAGCGCTGCCCCAACCGCACGAAACCTACGCACCCATCGTGTCGTACGCCCATTAATTTTGCGCCGGGTACGGGCGCGACCGATCACGGCGGTCCGGCCTTGTATCCAACCCCCCGAACCGTCAAGACGACTTCAGGCTTCTCGGGATCGTTCTCGACCTTTGCACGCAAACGCTGCACGTGCACATTCACCAAACGTGTATCAGCGGCGTGTCGATAGCCCCACACCTGTTCAAGGAGGACCTCGCGGGTAAATACCTGACGAGGCTTCCGAGCCAACGCCACGAGCAAATCAAACTCGAGGGGCGTGAGGTTGATCATTTCCCCTTCACGCGTGACCTTGTGCGCGGGAACGTCAATCTCGACGTCGCCAATGCTCAAAAGTTCGGCGGGTTCGTCCTCGCGGCGACGCAGGCGAGCGCGCACACGAGCAACCAGCTCTTTCGGCTTAAATGGTTTCATCACATAATCGTCAGCACCAGACTCAAGCCCCAACACAACGTCGACCGTGTCAGTCTTTGCGGTCAACATGACGATGGGAACCCCAGAGTCAGCGCGCAAAACTCGACAAACATCAATGCCATTCATGCCTGGCAGCATCAAATCTAGAAGCACCAGATCGGGACGGATATCTCGAACAGCACTTAGTGCCTGTGTGCCCTCGCCCACGACGTAGGGGTCGAACCCTTCACTGCGCAAGACGATGGTCAGCATCTCTGCTAGTGCTGCGTCATCGTCGACAACCAGAATCTTCGGCTTCATACCCATATCGTTACACTTAAATGCCGCAACGGGCGGCTCCGACACGGCCGGCGCGCCGCATCAACACAACTACCTCCGCTGCTATTAACTACTGTAGCCGCGCTAAGCGTTGCGTGCAGGAGTCAGCAAGTTGCTCTGCCGCAGCTGCAGGATCAACCCCATTTGGAATCACGGACCATTCAGACACCCATTCGCTTCGGGCAAGTTCCGCGTAAACACCAGCGGTTCGGCTTTGCAACGTGCTGTCCCGTTCATACGCATCCCGATCCCGGCCCACTTCCGTGGATTCACGGTATTGCGCTCGATCCTCAGCAACTGACACTGGCACATCGAGATACACCTGCAGCGTTGGAATAGGCAAGGAGAAGCGCTCAAATTCAAGCTGGCGAACCCATTCGACTAATCCGCCATCCATTGACTGATGTGACCGCGCAGCACTGTAGGCCGCATTTGAGGCGACGTAGCGGTCCAGGACGACGACATCGCTTTCGCGAATCCGCTCTACAAGGTCACGCTTAGCCTCGTAGCGGTCAAGCGCCCACAGCGCCGCCATGGCATTAACGGATTCGAACAAGTCACCGTGCTCACCGCGAAGCGCCTCAGCCGCAATATCTGCAGGTTGCGACTTCCCGTATCGCGGAAACGCGAGGTCACTCACGGTCAGGCCCCGGGAAACGAGAGCTGCACAAAGAGCTTGCGTCAGCGTTCGTTTCCCAGAGCCGTCAAGACCTTCAACGACAATAAGCACACCCATCAGTAGCGGTAGTGCTCCGGCTTGTAAGGCCCTTCGACGTCAACGCCGATGTATTCAGCTTGGTCCTTCGTCAACTTCGTCAGACTGCCACCGAGTGCTTCAACGTGGATACGCGCGACCTTCTCATCGAGGTGCTTCGGCAAGCGGAATACCTCGTTGTCGTACTCGTCGGGCTTAGTCCACAGTTCGATCTGCGCGATGACCTGGTTTGAGAAACTGTTGCTCATCACAAACGAGGGGTGACCAGTGGCGTTACCGAGGTTCAGGAGCCGACCTTCGGAAAGCACGATGATTGTGTGTCCATCGCCGAACGTCCACTCATCGACCTGCGGTTTGATGTTGATCCGGGTCGTTTCCGGGCTCCGCTCGAGCGCGGCCATATCGATCTCGTTGTCGAAGTGCCCAATGTTGCCCAGAATCGCCTGGTGCTTCATGGACTTCATGTGGTCGAGAGTGATGACATCCTTGTTGCCCGTCGAAGTAATGACGATGTCAGCGTTGTGAATCGCTTCTTCGACTGTGACGACGTCGTAGCCGTCCATGAGAGCTTGCAGCGCATTGATTGGGTCAACTTCAGTGACCTGAACGCGTGCGCCCTGCCCCGCCAACGATTCTGCACAGCCCTTGCCGACGTCGCCGTAACCGCAAACAAGTACCTTTTTGCCGCCGATAAGCACATCGGTGCCTCGGTTAATCCCATCAATAAGGGAATGGCGGGTGCCGTACTTGTTGTCGAATTTGCTCTTGGTGACCGAATCGTTGACGTTGATCGCGGGGAACGTCAACTCGCCAGCAGCTGCGAACTGGTACAGACGAAGCACGCCGGTGGTGGTTTCCTCGGTAACACCCTTTACCGAATCTGCAATAACCGTCCACTTGGTGGCGTCTGCAGCAACCGACGCACGGAGCAGCTCCAGGAAAACCTTGTACTCATCGGAGTGCTGATCCTCATCAATCGGCGGTACAACGCCTGCTTTTTCAAACTGGGCGCCGCGCAACACCAGCATTGTGGCGTCGCCGCCGTCGTCGAGAATCATATTTGCTGGGCCAGAACTTGCAGGCCATGTCAGCGCCTGCTCTGCGCACCACCAGTATTCTTCGAGCGTTTCACCCTTCCACGCAAACACGGGGACGCCTTTGGGCTCATCGGGTGTTCCATAGGGGCCAACAACAACGGCGGCAGCCGCGTGATCCTGGGTGGAAAAGATGTTGCAGGAGGCCCACCGAACCTCGGCGCCCAAGGAAACGAGGGTCTCAATGAGCACAGCGGTCTGGACAGTCATGTGAAGCGAACCGGTGACGCGGGCACCCTTCAGCGGTTGCACCTCTGCGTACTCACGCCGCAATGCCATAAGGCCAGGCATTTCGTGCTCGGCGAGACGAATTTCTTTCCGCCCAAACTCCGCAAGCGCAAGGTCCGTTACCTTGTACTCAATCCCATTCTTGACGTCTGCAACTAGCGCCGACATTGGTGTACCTGTCTTCTTCGTTGGGTCGGAGTCCGACCAGATTGTTTGCTTGCAGGGCGTGTGCACGATTTACTGCTGCGCCATTAAACAGGCTATCGGGATTTTCAGCTGATTTCACATGCAAGGCTTACGCCTGCGGCTGAGAGGCCTCGCCCCGCGCCAGAGCGTAGGCATTCTCCAGATAGGGGGTAACAAAGTCGGTGAAGTCCTCCACCATCGTGTCAGGCGTCATCGGCGGAATTGCAATGAAACTCAGCGCGATGCGGCCTACGTAGGTGGCAGTGACCTGAGCTTCCCGTTCGTTAAGTTTGGGCCAGTTGCACTGCATGATTTGCGCTAGCCGTTCAACGGCGCGCTCAAGCACAGGCCAACCATCAGTTGTGATGAGGCTGAGGATTTCGGCTTTCGCTCGACCAAGCAGCGCCCACCGAACCGCGGGGTCTTGGGTCGCTGCGCTGAGGAAGCGCTGGAAAGCATCACTAATTGCGCCCCTGGCATCACCAGGATGGTTGACAACAGCTTCATTAACTTCGTCGAGAAAGTGGTCTACGAGGCGCAGAATATATTGCTGAGCTACGCCTTGTCGCGACTCGAATTCGTTGTACAGCGTTTGACGGCTCACCCCAGCGTTGCGGGCAACCTCCGCCATGGTGATGTCCGACCACTCTTTTTCGTCGAGCAATTCCCGAACAGCATCGAGGACTGAGTCACGGAGAAGCCTGCGTGCTGCTTCTTGATAGGTTCCACGGGAACGGCCAATGGGCATAGTCTAGACAGTAGTCAAAACTATGCCCAGTGTCAAAGCCTTAGACAACTACTTGCTGTCGTTGTTGCGGGAACCAACAGGAATCGGTGCCGTACTCGGAACGCCCTCTTCAAGAACCTTGCGGCGAATGAAAGGAGCATCCTGAATCAGCGCTTTCGCGTTACGGAACTCTTTCGGACGCCCCATCGAAATGACCCCGACAAGGCGATCGTCACGCAAACACAACATCGTGAAGTCATGTGCATCCAGGTCGCCATGCACGATGAGTTCGTCATCAGGAGAAGGCCATCCAGCGATCTGGAGGTTCTTTCCGTATTGCTTGGTCCACGACCATGGCACATCCGCATACGGTGTAGGCATTCCCAGGATGGATCGTGCCGCATGCGCACCCTGCTCCTGCGCGTTGCTCCAGTGCTCCACCCGCTGCATGCCACCGAGCAGGAGGTTCGGGAACATAGCCACGTCGCCTGCCGCGTAAATATCGGGGTCGGAAGTACGACAGAACTTGTCGACGATGACACCGCGGCGACCTGAAGTGTCAACCGCTAGACCGGCCTCTTCTGCAAGCTCAACATTTGGCGTCATGCCAACCGAAATTAGTGCCGCAGACGCCTTCCATGTAGTGCCGTCTGGCGAAACCGCAGTGACACCCTTCGGCGTCACATCTAGACGGTCTAGTTCCACATTTGTGTGCAGCTTTACACCGTTGTCTGTGTGCAGCTTGGAGTACAAGTTTGAAATCGACTCTGGCAGCACTCGAGCGAGCGGACGCTCTGCAGCTTCGAGGAGAATGACATCGGAACCTAGAGCCCGCGCCGTTGACGCGACCTCCGACCCGATCAAACCGGCTCCAATGATCAGCAGCGGACCTTTAGTTTCAATCGCTTTCCTCAGCGCAGGAACATCTGCCATGTTGCGCAGGTAGTAGACGTGCGAATCACTAGAGGCCTCAAGCCCCGGAATGGCACGTGGGCGACCGCCGGTAGCGATGAGCAGCGCATCGTAAGGCTGCTCACGCCCATCCTGAAGGACAATAGTCTTGTCACCAGGCTTGATCTCAGCAACTGAAGTTCCAGCAAGGATCTCGACTTGCTGCTCTTCCCAGAAGCTGGGTGGGCGTAGCCTCGATCGCTCAGTGGTAACAGTGCCTTGCAGAAGTTCCTTCGACAATTGTGGGCGCCGATACGGGAACTCAGTGTCGGAGCTGACCATCACCACCTTTCCGCTGAAGCCCTCTTTGCGCAAGGTTTCAGCGGCGGTTGCTCCACAGACCCCGGAGCCGACGATGACAACAGTTCCATCTGGCGCTATCCGTTTGCTCACGCGCGGGAGACCTCGACCATTTCAAAGTCAGACTTGGCTGCGCCACAGTCAGGGCAGCTCCAGTCCTCAGGGATGTCGTCCCAACGCGTGCCGGGAGCGATACCGTCCTCGGGCCACCCTTCAGCTTCGTCGTATTCAAATCCGCACTGCAGGCAGCGATAGAGCTTGTACTCGACACTCATGTTGTTTCTATCTCACATTCCGTTGACGGCGTTGTCATCACGCGGTTGTCATCACGCTGTTGTCATCACGCGCTTCATGTCATCACGCGCGGGATGTCGTGTGTTGCATATTGCAGCAAACTCCCAGCCTGCGGAGCAGTGACCTGCTGCGGGCTGGGAGTGGTGCTTACTTAAGACGCGGGTTCGAAATCAACCTTTTCACGAACACCGCAGTCCGGACAGGGCCAGAAGTCTGGGACATCCACCCACAATGTCCCTGGTGGGAAACCTTCACGGGGGTCCCCCTTTTCTTCGTCATACACGTAATCGCACACTGTGCACTTGAATGCGCTCATCATTATCCGACCTCCTAGACGGTGTCAGCTGCTGCTGGTACACCATACTTGGCGAGAATTTTGTCACGTTTCTTAGGTTCAATATTAGCCTGCGTGACATCGCCGTCGTAGTGGTCCAGAACTCGCTTATCCATTACAGCTCGCCACACCGGTGGGATGACAGCCAAGACGATCATGGATGCATAACCGGCAGGTAGCTGCGGCGAACCCTTCATGCTGCGCAGAATTTGGTATCGACGCGTCGGGTTGGCGTGGTGGTCGCTGTGGCGCTGCAGTTGGTATAGCGCGAGGTTGGTGACAAGGTGATCGCTGTTCCAGCTGTGGTGCGGTGCGCAGCGCTCGTACCGGCCAGTTGGGAGCTTCTTGCGGCGAAGACCGTAGTGTTCGAGGTAATTCACAACTTCAAGCAACGAGAATCCGAAGACTGCCTGGATGATCAGGTACGGCAGCACGTTGAGGACGCTGTAGTTCGTGAGAACTCCCGCGAAACTGAGCGCCTGGAGCACGACAAGGATTCCACCAAAGAGAACCACCGACATCAACCATGCGTTGATTACGTCGTTCTTGAGAGTCCAGTGGGACTTACTAAGGCGCTCGAACCGGTTCTTCTCGATTTCCCACGCAGAAGTGATTGCGCCCTTAACGGAGCGTGGCCAGAAGCGGTAGAACGATTCGCCAAGACGTGAGCTCGCAGGATCTTCTGGTGTCGCCACGCGTACGTGGTGGCCACGGTTGTGCTCGATGAAGAAGTGACCGTAAAACGACTGTGCAAGGACGATGCGGGAGAGCCAGCGTTCGTGCTCTTCCTTCTTGTGGCCCATTTCGTGCGCCACGTTGATGCCGATACCTGATGTGATGCCGACTGTGGTGGCGAGGCCGATGCTTTCAAATACGGAGAGGTTTCCGGTGGCCCACAGGTAGATGGCAAGTCCAAATCCGATGTACTGGAGTGGAATGTAGGCGTATGTAACCCACCTGTAGAACTTGTCTTGATCGAGTTCGTCCATCACTTCATCGGGTGGGTTTTGCCCGTCTGCGCCGAAGACAATGTCAAGCAAAGGAATGAGGCCAAAGACGATGACGATGCCCGCCCAGTAGAAGAGGCCGATTCCAGTGAGTGATACTAGGGCCACCGCGATAAAGACAGCCGCAGCTGGAACTAGCGAGAAGATCCATAGGTAGCGCTTGCGATCACGCCACTTTTGTAGATCTTCTGCTGCGATGTCGGCGGGAACTGTGTCCCCACCAAACGCATCTTGCGTCGATGCAGTCATTACATCAAACCTAACTTTGTCAATGCACTAGACCCCGATGTCTTAGCAGCTTGTCCACTTGACTATAACCGCCAAACCGTTTGCTAGCTAGACAGGGCTCCAGGTTTTGTCTAACTGTATCGATTCAGTCTTTAACTGGAGCTAGCACTCAGCCAAAAAGAGTTAACGCCAGCTAGCACAACGGCCCCAAACCGCGCTCGCAAACAGTTTTGGCACAGGAGTTTCTAAGACCTCGAGCTTTACGGGACTCGGGTTTTATGGAACTCGGGTTTTATGGAACTAGGGCGCGAAAGACCTGATCGTGAGCCGTCCGAGCATGAAGAACGACCTCAGGATCTACCGCAGATACCCACACAGCGCCACCTTGCGGAATCTCATAGACACTGCTGCCGCACGTCGCTGTGACACTCCCCCGAGTGCATACAACAATCTGTGGACCAGTGCTTGCAATACTGTGCGACACACTGTGGTGCAGACCCGTCGCGTCAAGGTCAATGCGCGACAGTCGAAACTCACTGGTCGGCGTGGAATACACCCGCTCGGCGGTACCACCAGGGTCAGCATTGCGCAGTTCGACAGGCGTTACGTCCAGAGGATGGAAGTCCACCACACGCATCAACTCAGGCACATCGACGTACTTCGGCGTTAAACCGCCACGCAACACATTGTCGGAGTTTGCCATCAGTTCCACGCCCACGCCATACAAGTAGGCGTGGAGGACCCCCGCTTCAAGGAAGATTCCCTCCCCTGGCTCAAGAGTGACGTGATTGAGCAACATAGCAGCGAGAACGCCCGCATCGCCTGGGTAGCGTTCGACCAGCTGCAAAAGGTTTTTCACCGTGCCCGCGAACTCAGCGCCGCCCTTCTCGGACAAGTACCTAATGCAGTTCGTTGTCACATCATCGAGCAACTCGCTCAATTGCGCCTGAGGGAGCGTTATCCACGTCGTGAAGAGTGTCCGTAAACCATCAGAGTCCGGTTGACCTGCAAGAATGCCACAATAGTGTTCCAGCTTCGGGCAATCAAGCGCCCGAAGTAGCCGCACCGTTTCGTGCGGATCACGAAACCCTGCCATCGCAGCGAACGGAGTCAGCGCAACAATCAGTTCAGGCTTGTGGTTCTTGTCCTTATAGTTGCGATTGTGCGCCGCAAGTTTCACTCCTGCTGAATTCTCTCGCGCGTAACCGTCTTGCGCCTGTTCCCGGCTCGGATGAGCCTGCAACGAAAGAGGCTCCTCCGCGGCGAGGATTTTCATCAGGAACGGCAGTTGCTTATCAAACCGCTCGCATACGTCGACGCCGAGTTCGCTCACCGGGTCGGAATCAATCAGCGAAAGCAAAGTTGAGGCCTTATCGACACCCACCGAGTCACCACCCACCAACCTCGCTGGATCCGCCGGGTGGGCCCCCATCCACAGTTCAGCTTCAGGATGATCGGTCGGAGACGGAACGCCTCGAAGCTGTGCGAGCGCTGTTCGCGAGCCCCACGCGTAGTTGCGCACCGCACACTCAAGGGCATGCATCAATGCGACCTCACTAACTGTGTATAAACCGCAGCCAAATCCAACCTCGCGCACAGCACAATGAACTCACCCAAATGCGAAAGCTCGCTAGCTGGCGGCCCACCCTCTTGAGGGGCGCCCGATTCGGAGGATGGAAACACTGGTGGCGACAGAGGCTCGACTGACGTTACTTCCGCAACTGATCCCATCAGTGCGCTCTGCCGTTCAACATCCGGACGGTGATGCGAGTCGGTCAGGACAACGACCCGAAGAGGTGCGTCAACAGTGCCACCATCAATTTCGGGGTCATGAAAAATGGGATCGACATCTGCGGCTAAGGACGCAACTGAAAGCCCCGAGTATGCGCCCACGACATCACGAAGGTCGGCGTCAGCAGTAATGATGTGCCCCACCCGCAGCATTGTCGCCGAACCATGCGACGCCACTGCACGCGACTCCGCAGAACCGTTGCTGAAGATCACGCGATGCCCGAACATGCGACCAGCCAGCGCTTTGGCGGGGTTCTCGAAAAGCTCGCGTTGAGGATGGCTCCTTAGCGCCTCGTGATCAAGCATTTCAGCGAGTGCTCGCAGGTCAAAACCCAGCGCGTGCTCGTCAATCTGCTGCATGACTGCGATGAGGACTGCCGCGTAACCTGCAGTCGCGAAACTTTCGGGGACAGCTACACGCGGTGGCATCGACAAAGTCCGGGAAGCAGCCACCGCACGCATAGGGCCTTCCAAAGGTGTGGCGATGACAACTTCGCAACCCCACCGCACGGCTTTGTCCACCGACTCAACGAGCACAGGGTCCCCTGGATCGTCACCGACAACGAGCACGACGTCGAGAGCTCCGCTCCAGGGCGGCAATTGGTGGGTGACGACAACGGGAAACCCCACTCGATGGGCAACATTGTCGACGACGAGGCGCATCGCAGCGATTGCGACTCCCCTGCGCGCAAGAACAATAAGTGAACGCGGGCGAAGCGCTGACAGAGGACGCAGTGCGCCTTCCGCAACACTTTCGGCAACAGATCGGACCTGCGCTCCCGATGTTGCGGCGTGACGAAGGTATCCGGACTGGTCGGCCGAAATCAGGGCAGCAGCATCGTCGAAATCGATGCTCGGTGCGAGTGTATTCACTGTCGCCACCCCCTTCAATTTCACTCTATTATCGCGCCATATTTGCGCGGTGTCACCGTCTGACAATGTCTAGGACTTCATCGGTAAGCGCCGCAACTTCGTCCCGCGTTCGGGCCTCAACATTGAGCCGTAAAAGCGGCTCAGTATTAGAAGCGCGCAGGTTGAACCACGCGTCGCCGTCTAGTTCGATCGTCAATCCATCAAGATCGTCAACAGCGCTCGCCCTATCCTTGAAGGCTGCAAGAACCTCGTCCATGCGTAGGTGCGCATCATCAACGGTGGAATTAATCTCACCTGACGCTTCGTATCGCTCATAGTGCGCCATCAGCTCTGAGAGCGGTTTGTCCTGCTCGCCAAGCGCGCTGAGGACATGCAGAGCCGCAAGCATGCCGGAGTCTGCTCCCCAAAAGTCGCGGAAGTAATAGTGAGCGGAGTGCTCACCGCCGAAAACTGCACCCGTTTCGGCCATCGTCTGTTTGATGAACGAGTGCCCGACCCTCGTCCGGATGGCGGTGCCCCCCTGCTCCTTAACCAACTCAGGTACTGCACGCGAAGTAATGAGGTTGTAGATGATGCTTGATCCAGGGTTTTTCCCCAACTCGCGTTCCGCCACTAACGCCGTTACTGCGGATGGCGACACAGGGTCACCCTTCTCGTCCACAACGAAACACCGATCTGCGTCACCATCGAACGCCAATCCGATATCGGCTCCGGTCTCCCGAACGTACTTCTGGAGATCCACGATGTTCGCGGGATCGAGAGGGTTGGCTTCGTGGTTAGGAAATGTGCCGTCGAGTTCAAAGTAGAGCGGCTTAATAGTGAGCGGCAACGAACCAAGCACAGCAGGAACGGTGTGGCCGCCCATGCCGTTACCTGCATCTACGGCCACGATGAGTGTGCGCATTTCGGACAGGTCGACGAGCGTGCGCAGATAGTCTGCGTATGCCGACAACATGTCGTTCGAGGTGCATGAGCCGACGCTGCCGTCGAACGTGGGAACTCCCTCGATGACCTCGCGCGCGATGGTCGCCAAGCCCGAATCCTGCCCAACTGGTTTCGCGCCAGCTCTGCAGAGTTTTATCCCGTTGTATTTCGCCGGGTTGTGACTCGCGGTGAACATTGCCCCTGGGCAATCAAGTGTGCCCGATGCGAAGTAGAGCTGATCTGTTGACGCAAGTCCGATGGAAACGACATCGAGTCCTTGTTTTGTTGCACCATCTGAGAACGCAGCTACCAACTCGGGCGACGATGCTCTCATGTCGTGGCCGACAACGATTTGCGTTGCCCCTTCTTCACGCATGAGTCGCGCGAAGGAACCACCGACATCGTGAACAAATGCTGAGTCGATTTGCTCGCCGACGACACCGCGAACGTCATAGGCCTTAATGACCGCGTTGACGACCTCAGCTGGACGACTCATTCGTGCACTCCCGTCATTCATGACTTCTTTGGCTATGAAACATGAGCCTAGTCAACTGCGGGTAGTTGCGTGGGATAAGCGCCCTAGCTACGCGGGCGGGGTGTCCGCATTTCGGTGCGAAATGACGCGGAGGTGCGACCGCCGTGATGGGACTGATTCGAGGAAGTCGCTTGACTCGTCGCCCGGGTGGCCCATGGCCGAGGTAGGCATGTGGTGGCCGGACTCATCCACCGATCCGACGGAGTGCTCACTGCTCTCAACAGTCACGGCGAAGTACGTTTCGTGTGGCCTAGCGGTTTCTTGGGCACTCGATGAGTATTCAGGTTGGGGCGTCACGTCAGCACCAAACGGTGGCGGGGCGGAACTGTTTTCGGGCACACGCTGAGATTCCGGAACCCAATCCTTGATCAATTCCCAGCCCATTGGAGCGGTAATTCGCATCGCATGTTGCTCACACAGGTCCCACGAATGGGGACTGTCAACGGCAGCGAGTTCCCCCACCACCGCTTGTGACGCAGCGTAGACATATGTCAACGTCGCGACGGCCGGACGCTTACATCCCGGCTTGCAGCACAGACGAAACATAGTCACAGTCCTGGAGAGTAGCGTGCGACGTCATTCTTTCTTGAGCGACGCGCCGACCTTGTGCGAGTTTCAGAACTTATTACCGAGCGGTAAGGTGCTGACATGCTGGACGATCAGTCGAACGTGCGACGGACAGGAACTCAAGTGTCGCCCGGTGGACAAATGCGGGCAGGCACGAAGGGGCGTTTTTCCACGAGGAGCGCCGAACGACGCGGTAGAGGGTTGCGCGGAATGCTCCTCACTCCAAGTTCGCCAGGGCGAAAGTCACCTGCCCAGAAGTTCGACGCAGTCGTGCTGGCCGCGTTTAGCCCTATTGATGCGCGCTGGGCCAAGAGGCTTAGAGAACTCGACATCGCAGTTGATGAGGTCCCCATGGTTCGGGCGATCAATCCCGATACGGTCTCATGGCCCCCTGAGATCGTCGCCGATGGTCCCGTACCCCTCTCCCGGCTAGTCCCCGCTGGCCTTGACAAGAGGGGAAAACCAACCCGGGCACGAATCGTTCTGTTCCGCCGCGCTCTGGAGTTGCGCGCCGACTCGCGGCCCGAACTGCTCGCCCTTGTGCACAACATTCTTGTCCAGCAAGTTGCAACCTATCTCGGAGTTGACCCCGAGGAAGTATCACCGGTGGGCGACGGGAACATTGATTGACACCGTTCCCAACAACCAGCATTCCCAACAACTCACTTTTGGCGTGCGGCGGCAAATGTTTGCAAATGAATTTGCAACACCTTGATTGCCTTTTAACATCAAATATTAAACTGTGGGGATCTTGCAGAGTTATTACGCGTTAAATACAAGAATGGGCGCGCTGGAATGTTATACACACTTCCAGCGCGCCCATTTTGGCTTTCGAAGATTTCTCAGCATCTTCTAAGTTTTAATAGCGCATTACAGGGTTCGCTGCGATCACAATCGCAGCCTGGTTCGACATGCGGACCAATCGCTCAAGACACGATGCCGCGCTTGAGGCGACGACGCTCACGCTCGGACAGACCGCCCCAGATGCCGAAACGCTCGTCATTGGCAAGTGCATACTCAAGACACTCGTCCCGCACCTCACAACCGAGGCAAATACGCTTGGCTTCCCGAGTTGAACCACCCTTTTCAGGGAAGAAAGCCTCGGGATCAGTCTGCGCACACAGGGCGCGATCCTGCCACTCTTCCTGGACTGCCTCGAAAAGCTGGTCAAAACCTGCGCCAACAAGGCTTAGCTGCGGACGCTCGCTGCTTCTACGATCCTCATCGAGCGCAGGTGCTGACGTCTGCGGCTCTACTGGCAAATAGTCGCCCGAAACTCCGTGCAGAACGGCGCTCTGCCCGCCTTCTCGGATTCCTGGAAAGTGCGGCATAGTATGTATCCCCAACCTGTTGTCACGCACTGCTTGTAATGAAGTTTGCTGGACCTACTCGAGACGAACTCTCGAGACGAACTCAAGCCCATCGGCCCGCCTTCCCCGCGAGGATGCGTACGCCAATTAGCAGACCTGGTCCACACAGTCCTGATGCGGATCAGATTGTGTCGAGAAGTGAATGACACATGTGTGATTAGACACTTTTTTGCTGCCTATTGCAAGCAAAACTAAAAAATCCCTAGCACTTCCTTGCCTCAAACCAACCACCGACACGAATCACAATTCGGACATATGCAAAAGTTCGACAATTTCGTCACATAAACGCGACGAATGAGTTATAAATGACCGCGCATGATTCGAGGACCGGAAAATCCGACTGCGCGCAGCGACGGCTGTTTGCTGTAGCTAGCGACACATGCCCCTTCCAGAGTCTCCCTGGAGTCCGCCATTGAGCCCCCTTCTGGTTCACACTGACAGCTCTCGAGCACGTAGGCTGTGACCCTGTGAAGGTTACTGTTCTAGCTGGCGGCGTTGGCGGCGCGCGATTCCTCCTTGGTGTACGTGAGTATGTTTCTTCAGTCTCGACCGCTGAATCAGACATCGAAACCGTCCCCGCGAGCGAACCCTCAAGCGCTTCAATTCCCGCGAGAAAACCCGCGAGAATCCCCACGAGTGACGATGTTGCAGACGCGAACGAAACTAGTACCAGAGTACCAGAATCTCGAGCATCGCAGCCGACCGCGATCGTCAACGTAGGTGACGACACGTGGATGCACGATCTTCGCCTTTGCCCGGACCTTGACAGTTGCATGTACACCCTCGGCGGTGGAATTGACGAACACCGAGGATGGGGACGCCAGGACGAAACCTGGAGCCTGAAGGCTGAGCTCGCTGCCTACGGAGCAAAACCAGATTGGTTCGGACTCGGCGACCGAGATACCGCTACACACCTCATAAGAAGCCAAATGCTCCGCGCTGGGTACCGTCTCTCCGACATCACCGAGGCACTCTCCAAACGCTGGTCCCCAGGTGTACGCCTGCTACCTGTAACAGATGATCGCTCTGAAACCTACGTCGTTGTCACCCACCCCACCGACGGTGACAAGCAAGCGATTCATTTCCAAGAATGGTGGGTCCGCTACCGCGCCCAGATCGAAACCCACGACTTTGTACATATCGGCGCAGACGAGGCCGCGCCAGCGCCTGGTGTGCTCGACTCGATTCGTGATGCCGACATCGTCCTCATTGCGCCATCAAACCCGATCGTCAGCATCGCGCCAATACTTGCTATCCCCGGCGTCCGAGGCGCACTCCGCACCACAAACGCCCCCGTAGTCGGCATCTCCCCGATCATCGGCAACGCCCCCTTGCGAGGGATGGCCGATGTATGCCTCCGCGTCGCAGGGTCCGAAGTATCGTCCCAGGGAGTAGCCGAGTACTACGGGGCACGCGAATCGACAGGAATCCTCGACGGATGGCTTTCACACCCCGGCGACACCGTGTCAGTCCCGGGAATTGCGGCGCTCGAAACACCAATCATGATGACTAATCCAAGTATCACCGCAGAGATGGTGGCAAGCGCCTGCAAACTTGTCGGAGTGCAACCGTGACACAGGACCATGGCTCCCCTCAAGGGCTGCAGATCCTTCCAGTGCACGGCATTCCTGAAATTCGTCCGGGTGACGATCTCACCCAGGCCATCGTCACCGCCGCACCCTGGCTGAACGATGGCGATGTCATCGTCGTCACTAGCAAGATCGTTTCTAAAGCCGAGGGCCGCTTAGTACCTGCCCCCTCAGACGCTGAACAACGGGACGGCCTACGCAGAAACCTCGTAAACAGTGAAGCTGTCCGTGTCCTGGCACGGCATGGTCGCACCCTCATAACCGAAAATAAGCTAGGAATTGTCCAGGCCGCATCAGGGGTAGACAACTCCAACCTCAATACCGATACCCTCGCCCTTCTGCCGGTTGATCCAGACGCCAGTGCTGGCATGATCCGCAAAGGGATCAACAACGCGCTTGGCATCGACGTCTCCGTCATCGTCTCGGACACCATGGGCCGAGCCTGGCGCAACGGGCAAATAGACGCAGCAATTGGCGCCGCTGGCGTCGCGGTCCTGCACGACTATTCAGGGGCCACCGATCAATACGGCAATGACCTCAAAGTCACTAACATTGCCGTAGCCGATGAGCTTGCCGCTGCAGCAGATCTCGTGAAAGGCAAGCTCACCGCTTCACCAATTGCGGTGATTCGAGGGTTCAGGACTCGCGACGACGGTTCAACAGCCCGAGACTTGATTAGGCCGGCCGATGAAGACCTCTTTCGACTGGGCACCAACGAAGCCCTTATGCAAGGCCACCGCGAAGCGGTCTTGCGGCGGCGTTCGGTTCGGCAATTCACCTCCGACCCAATTGCGACCGACGACATTCGGGCCTCAATAGCGGAAGCACTGACGGCACCGGCACCGCACCACACTCGACCAGTTCGGTTTGTGTGGCTACGTGACCCTGCACTGCGCAACGCGCTTCTCGATGCAATGCGAACCACGTGGCGCAGCGATCTCCGGCACGATGGGCTGCCCGAAGAACGTATTGAGCGTCGCGTCGCACGGGGCCAGATACTTTACGAGGCACCAGAAATCATCATCCCGTTTCTCGTTCCCGAAGGTGCCCACACCTACAGCGACGCAGCACGCACCCAGGCCGAACACACCATGTTCACCGTCGCAGTCGGCGCCGCCGTTCAGGCACTCCTCACAGCACTTTCCGCCCGTGACATTGGCTCCTGCTGGATTGGGTCAACAATCTTCGCGCCGCACGACGTTCGGTCCGTGCTGAACCTCAGCGATGACTGGGAACCCATGGGTGCGATTGCCGTTGGCTACCCAACCGAACCGCTGACAGTTCGTTCACCACGAGATGTTGAGGACTTGCTACTAGAACTATGACTAGCCTCCACCAGTCCACGATGGATGCTCTCGCGCATTACGTCGCACCCACGGCTGAACAAGATTCGGTCAGGCACACTATGCTTGCGTTTCTCGCAGCGTCGCCCGACGGCTGTTTACGCCGAAATGCTCCAGGCCACATCACAGCGTCAAGTCTGATTCTCTCCCCCGACCGGACAGAGGTGCTGCTCACTTTGCACCCGAAGGTGGGCCGATGGATTCAACTCGGCGGGCATTGCGAAGAAACTGACCACACCATTTTTGACGCAGCACTCCGCGAGGCGCGAGAAGAGTCCGGCATCAACGACCTTCAGCTAGACACGAAAGTCCTTGCTTTACATACGCACCCGATTACGTGCTCGCTTGGCGTACCTACCCGCCACCTCGACGTGCGGTTCCTAATATTGGCCCCACAAGGAGCTGAAATCTCCCGCAGCTCCGAGTCCGACGACCTGCGATGGTGGCCCATAAATGCACTACCGCCGAACGCAGAACATGACACAGTGCAGCAGATGGTTGACCTCGCACTACGTCGGTAGTCAACCCACCAGTGTTCAGTCTGGGTAGATATGGCACGACTGATGTCTACCCAGACTTGGCTCAGGTGAGGATTGGGCGATGCGGCATCTAAGCCAAGGCCTTGGATACTGTGCGTAGCCACCACGGGTGCCCTCATGTGCTGAAGTTTGCATCACCGACCGTAGACTTTTCGATGCATTTTTCTGCACGTGCACATCCGATCCACGTGCATAACTGACCAGCCGATCAGTCCGCCTCAGCCTCAGGTGCGCGGCGAACGCCATCGCGCACGCACCATGCGATGGCACCTACACACGGCGCTCATCACGACCACACCGACTTCCGAATGGGGTCTGTTCCCACACTGGGTGGGCCCAGTCAGACCAACCTAGGCATTCCTACGCCATATCGACGTAGACAGCACAAGTTGACCAACCCGCTAAACGTCTGTCGAAAAGCGCAGTCCACCATCAGGAATGACCACCCCAGGCCACACCCGCGCACCGCCAACCAACTCGCACCTGGCACCAACTTGGGCGCCATCGCCGATCACGGAGTCCCGGACCAACGCACGTGGCCCAATATGCGCACCGGACCCAATTATGGACCGTTCTACAACAGCGCCCGCATCAACCTTTGCGCCATCAAAAATCACTGCGCCGTCAAGACGCGCACCCGCACTCACCTCGGCCCCACGTCCAACGACGGTGCCGCCAATGAGAAGTGCGCCTGGAGCAATTCCTGCACCTTCGTGCACAAGCGACTCACCACTTTGACCATTGAGGGCTGGTGACGGCGCGATCCCCCTAACAAGGTCCGCGGAACCACGGACGAAATCCTCAGGAGTTCCCATGTCACGCCAGTACGCGGAGTCCACATGAGCGTATACACGCGCGCCGTCAGTCAGGAGTTTCGGGAACACTTCGCGCTCCACCGAAACGCTCCGACCCGCGGGAATCTGCTCAATGATTTCACGCTTGAACACATAACAGCCAGCATTGATCTGGTCTGTGGGCGGATCCTGCGTCTTTTCGAGGAACGCTTCTACTCGCCCATCAGCATCGGTCGGCACGCAACCAAAAGCCCGAGGGTCACTTACTCGCACCAGATGCATCGTGACATCGGCTTCCCTGTCACGGTGGGTACGCAGAACGGCAAGAGGGTCCGTGCCGCCAAGGACGTCGCCGTTGAAAACTAGGACATTGTCGCCACGAAGCTTCGGCAACACATTGCGAATACCGCCACCAGTACCGAGCGGCTCGTCCTCCATGACGTAGTCAATCTCTAGCCCCATATCGGAACCATCGCCGAAGTAGTCCTCGAAAACTTCGGCTTTGAACGACGTGCCAAGAACGACATGGGTGATCCCCGCAGCCTTGATGCGCGACAACAAATGCTGCAGAAACGGCAACCCAGCTGTCGGCAGCATCGGTTTCGGCGCAGACAGCGTCAAAGGACGAAGTCGTGTTCCCTTTCCACCAACAAGGACAACTGCATCCGTATTTTCGGACAACCCAAAGTCCGGCTCCGACTCGTCAGTCAGCGCACGTGGACCCTGCGCAAAGCGGAACACCCTGCTCACCATGTCAGTTCACAATCCTTTCATCGACCGCTTGCTACGTAGCGCAGCCGCGACAGCAATCCGCGAGCGAAGCCCAAGGCCCCCACGTAACGCAACTCGCAACGGTGCCTGCCACCACTGCGGGTGCCTATCAGCCTGGAACCGGTAAGCACTTTGGTGATGGGCTGGCAACATCAACTCAGGATGACGTCCTGCCGCATGCCCTTTAGCATGCGTTACTTCAGCGTCCGGTACGAACACATTCAGCCAACCCGCGTTGTTTAGTCGATCGCCAAGGTCAACATCCTCCATGTACATGAAGTATCTGGAGTCAAAACCATCGATCGAGTCAAACGCATCCCGGCGCAACAGCAAGCATGAACCCGACAACCAACCAACAGGGCGCTCACTGATGTCTTCGTCTTCCTGCCGGTACTGGCGGGTCCACGGGTTAGTGGACCACACAGAACCAAGCACAGCGTGCGCGGCACCGCCCCATAGGGTGGGTACGCGCCGGGCCGACGGGTAGACAGTGCCGTCAGGGTTGTAAATCAGCGGGCCCAGCGCCCCCGCGCGCGGCCACCGTTTCGCCGCCTCGAGCAAAACGTCAATTGAACCTACTCCCCACGAAATGTCGGGATTGACGACGAGGACGAACTCCTCGTCTTCGTCCACCTCAGCCACCGCACGGTTGATCGCCGCGCCGTACCCGATGTTGCCCCCGGTGCGAAGGAGTCGGACGTTGTCATATTCGTTGGCCGCCGCTTCTGGCACCCCATCGGTGGATCCGTTATCAGCGAGGATCACGTTGACAGGGTGCTTTGTGGCAGAGGCAAGCGATGACAGAAACCCGGCGAGATGCTCGCCTGGAGAATATGTCACCGTCACTACGGTGAGTCGGAAGGTCACGCCGGTCAGCGTAGCCAAACTAAGCGGCGCACGCCTCATTCGCCGCGCCCACCGATGGTCTAATGAGTCCTCTATTGAGTCGCCGCGGTGTGGTGCTCGGTGGCAGTGACCGCGTTGTGGACTGCGTCGCGGACTGCTTCTCGCCAGTGCCGAAGTGGCCGCAGCCCGGCTTCTACCCATGAGGTTCCGCTGAGCGCCGAATAGGTTGGCCGTGGCGCGGGGCGTGGGAAGTCTTCGGTGGTACATGGCACGATGCGTTCAGGGTCAGCACCAATTGATGCGAACACTTCCTTGGCGAGACCACACCAGGTGGTCACCCCTGCATTTGTGGCGTGCAATGTAGTCGGTACGGTTTGTGACGAATTGCGCTGTTGCAGAGCTAGTTCCAGCAGGCCCGCTGCTAGGTCTGCGGAGTATGTCGGTGAACCCCATTGATCGTCGACGACGCTGATGTGCTCTCGTTCTTTTTCGAGCCGCAGCATTGTTGCCACGAAATCTGATCCGACTCCTGTGAAGACCCATGATGTTCGAACGATATGGGCGGTGGGGAGCAACTCTCGGACAGCTAGCTCACCGGCGAGTTTCGTTTTCCCATACACAGTGTGGGGGCCTGTCTGCTCATCGACTTCGTATGGAGTCGAGGCACTTCCGGAGAATATGTAATCCGTCGACACGTGCACGAGATGACTTCGCGATCGTGCGCATGCACCGGCGACATTCCCTGCCCCGATGACGTTCACGGCGGACGCGCCACGGTAGTCGGTTTCCGCGCGGTCGACAGCTGTATAGGCGGCGCAGTTGATGACAACGTCTGGGTGAGCGCGTTCGATCGCTTCGGCTGTTGCCGCAGCATCAGTAATATCGACGTCGCTTGATGACCATCCGACAATGTTTTGACCGACGTGTAACCCCGCCCGCATTAGTTGCTGCCCTACTTGGCCGGATGCTCCAATGACGATGATTCGCACGCTCAGCACCTGTTTTCTGTCTCGACAGTTTTGGCAACAGTGTTACACGTCACCACAGTCTACGGAGCGCCGCCAACACTAGTTGATGACGGCTCGTTAGCCTGTAAGTCCCAAGTCGTTATGAAAGCTAACCCGCACCATTGGGAAATCGCGTGTTGAGGGAGGACCGTCACCGTGCCCGCAGGGGACAATTTTCCGGGCAGTGGCCGCCGCCCATCGCCTCAATCGCGGCGCAGCCAGCCCCGCCAAGGGAACCAACCACGCCGTCGCTATCAGTCTGACGGCGGCGTACCTGGATACGACCCCACCCGGCGGCGGCCACGCCCATCGCGACAAGCGAGCGCGGCACCTGGTTCCGTTTCACGCTCCGGTCAGTGGAATCGGCGCATCAAGGTTGCTGTCACCCTCATGTCGATTACGGTTCTCCTGACGACAGGGTTTGCGTGGCGGCAATACGATTCGTTTGCGTCGCGGCTCGCGACAGTCGCTGGTTTGTCGCTGGGCAACGGCGAAGACGGCGCCATCGACATTCTCTTGGTTGGAACGGACAGTCGCACGGATGCCCACGGCAATCCGCTCACTGATGAGGAACTCGAGCGGCTGCACGCAGGCGACGCCGATTCCACGAATACGGACACCATCGTCCTCATTCGCGTCCCTGAAGATGGCCAGTCTGCCGTAGCCTTCTCAATTCCACGTGATTCATATGTGCGTGTGCCTGACTCTGTTCCGGGCAATGACTGGCCTAGCAGTCGCAAGGTGAAAATCAATAGTGTGTACGGTTCCACCGCGTTTCAAGAGTTAGTTCGTCTTGTTGAAGACGAAGGGATGTCCCGGGAGGAAGCAGAGCCAATAGCTACCGCTGCCGGTCGCAACGCCCTGGTCAAGACCGTCGCGGAGCTGACGGGTGTCACCGTGGACCACTACGCCGAAATTGGCTTCCTCGGTTTCCTTCTCCTGACCGATGCCATTGGAGGCGTGGAAGTTTGTCTCAACAACGCCGTAAACGAACCGTTGTCTGGCGCTGACTTTCCTGCAGGGCAGCAGACGCTCGATGGTGCCCAAGCACTTAGTTTTGTTCGCCAGCGCGAGGGTCTTCCAGGCCTCGATATCGGACGTATTCACCGTCAGCAGGTGTTCATGGCATCGTTGGCGCAACGGGCTCTTAGCACCCAGGTTCTGACAAGCCCTGCCGCGCTCAATCGGATTTCCACCGCGATCCAGCGGTCTGTCGTGCTCGACTCGGATTGGGACATCATCGGTTTTGCGCAACAGTTCCAGAATCTTGCGGCCGGAAATGTGGAGTTTGAAACGATTCCAGTTGAGAAGCTGAACGGGTGGAGCACCGATGGCATGCAGTCGGTCGTCGAAGTTGACCCTACTGCTGTCCGGGAGCGGATCATGGAGGTCCTTGCCGCCGAGGAGGAACCTGAGGAAGAACCTTTACCGGACTTCGGGTTTGATCCATCATCAGTGACTGTTCACGTATTTAATGCGAGCTTTCGGGAAGGTCTTGCTACACGCGTGTCGGAGGAACTAACGCTCGTTGGTTTCGATGATGGACAAACCGGCAACTGGCTGGGCAAACCGACGCGAACAAGTAAGGTCATTACGGCCGATCCCGATGGGCGCCCAGCCGAGGCAATCGCAGAGTACCTTGGTGGCCTTCCCATCGAGCAAGACCTACAACTGGAGAAGAACGAAATCCAGGTTGTGCTCACCACAGCATATTCCGGTCCGGGTGAAGCAGCTCCGCCACCGCCGCCTGACCCCGAGCTCCCGCCCGAGTTTGTCGATGGTGAAGCTCCGCCCCCTGTATCCGCTGAACACACCGGTCCTCGCTGCGTTGACTGATTTGAGGGAGAAATCCACTGTGACCCTGACCGATACGCTTCTTCGACCAATTCTTGCTTCCGACGGGGCGCGCCCCCTCATCACCTATTACGACAACTCCACGGGTGAGCGGATCGAACTTTCGGGCATTACCTTCACAAACTGGGCTGCGAAGATCGCGAACATGATCCGCGATGAGTTCGGCCTAGCACCTGGTGATCGAGTTGCAATTTTGCTGCCTGCGCATTGGCAGACTGCGGCCGTCGTGCTCGGTGCGTGGTGGGCAGGGTGCGAGGTCGTGCTAGGCCAGGCGGACGGCGCAGATTTGGCCTTCACCGACGAGAAAAACCTAGCTGAGGCATCACCAGCGAACGATATTGCTGCGCTGTCGCTGCACCCCTTTGGCCGCGGCATCCTGAACTTGCCACCGGGTGTCACTGATTTTGCTACAACCGTTCCCGGTCATGGTGACCAGTTTCAACCCGATGCAGATGAGAATGGGCCTGTTCTCGACGGTCTGCTTGCGACCGAAGTTCTTGAGCTCGCGTCTGCAACTGAAGGCAACTGGAATTCGCAGACTCGCGTCCTGTCCACCAAACCTTGGAACGATGCTCGCGAATTGATCACCGGCCTTGTTTCGGTGTTGAGCATGGGCGGTTCGCTCGTCCAAGTGACTGGTGCTGATGACAGCGGACTTGACCGGATCGCAGTCACTGAAAAGGTGACCGACCGAATTTGATCTTCACTGGGAGTATCCACCGTCACGAAGACCTGCTTCGATTTCGAACTTGTTTTTCGCATGCGGGTTGCGAACTTCCTCCCAGAAGTACCGCACGGGAAATGTGAGCCCATACCGCGCCCACTGGTCCGCATGAATCGCCTCATGCCGCAGCAATGCGGACGACGGTACTCGACGGGTGAGAAAAACCCCACCAATGGTTGTGCCGCCGCGCGCAAATCCGCCCCGCATCCCCGTGGCAACGTAAATGTTGTCGCCGGGCACGAAGGTGAACTTGCCGCCCCACAACCGCGCATACAGCAATGCTTTCACCGTGACGATGAGTGACTGGATACTGCCACGGGACGCGGCACGGAGATTCTGCCAGTTGGACTGCTCCACACCTCCAGCTTAGGCCGATGGGAATGCCAGTGATTGTTGACTCTCAAACATCCGCGGTTGGCCTGACACTGGGTCGTCGAACTCTATTCGGCGCGCAAGAAGCCGCAATGGATTGTCGTAGTCGTCATCGCCTCGGGACGGCTGATATTCGGGGTAGTAAGTGTCGCCAAGAATGGGCACACCTAGCGACGACATGTGGAGGCGCAGTTGGTGCGTTTTTCCAGTGTGCGGAGTCAACTTGTATCGAGCGAAGTCCCCGTGCACATCGAGCAACTCGACGCGGGTTTCGCTGTTTGGTTCGCCTGGAACTTCTTGGGCGACCATGATGCCTGATTCCTTGACGATGCGGCTGCGGACTATGCACGGCAAACTGAGTTCGCTGTCGTAACGCGCAATCGCCTCATACGTCTTCAGGATGTCGCGGTTGGCGAACAGTTCTTGATAGTGGCGTCGATATTGTGGTTCCGCAACAAACACCAAGACTCCAGCTGTCATGCGGTCGAGGCGATGCGCCGGGGTGAGCTGATCAATCCCAAGGTCGCGTCGCAGCCGCACAAGAACTGTTTCTGTGATGTGCTGGCCGCGCGGGATTGTCGCTAAGAAATGTGGTTTATCAACAACAACGAGCCGCTCATCGCGGTGCAGGACCTTCACGTCGAACGGAACAGGTTTTTCGGGTTCCGGTGTGCGGTAGTAGTACAGGATTCTGCCCGGCCGGTACGAGTCGGTCACCGTGACAGCCCGACCATGCTGGTCAACAACGTCTCCCTGCGCCATTTCGGCGCGCCAGAAGTCGCCGCTGTTCGGAAACCTCTCGACGAGGTAGTCGAGCATGGTGGGTACGTCGGCGTCATGTTCAATCCGTACCCGAGCCGGTCCCAGGCCTGCCCTCGGTGGCAATGGGCTCTTAAACGCCATTCGTTACCGCGCGAGTGGGGCTACATTCTTCGCAGATCAATGTGAGATTGCGGCCTTCCGGATCTGGGTAGTTTTCCAACCGCCTAGTTGGCGCATCACAGAGTTCGCACGTACTAATGACCTTGGCCTTATTGGAGAAGGTCGTGGTTAGGCGCCCATCGAAAACGTAAAGCGCGCCTTCCCAGAGGCCTTCGTCACGGAACGTCTCGCCGTAGCGCACTATGCCGCCATGTAGCTGGTACACCTCAGAGAATCCGCGATTGCGCATCAACACGGACAACACTTCACAGCGAATGCCACCAGTGCAGTAAGTCACCACCGGTTTGTCTTTGAGGTGGTCGTACTTTCCGCTCTCGATCTCGCTAATGAAGTCTCGGGTTGTTTCGACATCGGGGACGATTGCGTCCCGGAACTTCCCAACTTTTGCCTCGAGGGCGTTGCGTCCGTCGAAGAACGTCACGTCGTCTCGGGTTGATACCAGGTCGTGCAGCTCTTCTGGTTTGAGTCGTGTTCCGCCGCCAATGATGCCGGTGCTATCGACTTTGATCTCGTCCGGTGCTCCGAATGTGACGATCTCGGGGCGCACCTTCACGCTGAGGCGTGGAAAATCGTTGCCTGTTCCGTCTGACCACTTGATGTCAATCGTCCGGAACGGTTCATAGCTACGGGTTGCGCGGATATACCGTTTCACGTCGTCGATGTCTCCCCCGACGGTTCCATTGATGCCGTGCGGAGAGATGATGATGCGACCGGTCAGATTGTTTGCTTCGCACACGCTGTGCTGCCAAAGCCGGATGGCTTCCGGATCTGGTAGTGGCGTGAACAAGTAAAACAACACGATCTTTGGTATCGACACGGCAATAATCCCTGAGGTCAACGTCGGTGAGTCCTCATATTGTGCCTTGTCGGCCTGGTTGAATGCATCTCGCTGTGGGTTAGGTCGCTTCGCGGAGAATGTCGTCGGGATTCACTAGCCCCACTTGGTACGCCAGGATCACAGCTTGTACGCGGTCTCTGGACTGTGTTTTTGCCAGTACCCGGCCCACATGTGTCTTGACTGTGGCTTCGGATACGAAGAGTTTGCTAGCGATCTCACTGTTGGTGTAGCCGTACGCCATCGCGGTCAGGACTTCGATCTCACGAGGAGTTAAATCTGTTGGCAGTGAATGTGATTCACCCTGGCTTGGGGCCGGGCCAGCGAGCAGAGGGCCGACGTGACGCAGGAGCTTTTGGGTGGCTTGCGGCGCCATGACGGCATCACCGCGAAAGACGGTGCGAATGGCGCTGAGCAATTGTTCAGGGTCCACGTCTTTGAGGAGGAAGCCACTGGCCCCGGCGCCAATAGCGTTCATGACGTATTCGTCGTTGTCGAAAGTGGTGAGAACCACAACCTTCGGCGAATTCTCTAACTGTGCGAGTTCACGGGTGGCGTCAATCCCGTTCATCGTGGGCATTTGAACATCCATGAGAACAATGTCGCACCCGACACGAGCGATCTCGCGCAATCCCTGGGCGCCGTCGGAGGCCTCGATAACCACGGTCATATCTGGTTGTGAATCAATCACCATACGGAAACCCGCCCGCACCAACTGCTGGTCGTCCACAAGCGCCACCCGAATATTCTCAGCAGTCATGCGTTCTACTGTAAGGCTGAACAACGCGTAACCGGTCGCCTCGTGCCGATGGTGTTCTAATGATGTGTGTTCAATGTTGTCGCCACCATAGTGCTCTTGCTGCTGTTTCGGCATTTTTGGCAGCGCGACCGACGGCAGTTGCGCAATGGGTTTCTACTGTTCGGGGCCGTGTGGTTTGGCATATCCGCAATCATCGAGATCACCAGCGTTCTGTTTCCCCCGGTGGGGGTCGTATGGTTCCTGTCGATCCTTCTGCTGCCAGTGACTGCCGTGGTCTTCGTTGGGTTTTTGCTGTTCAACGGGGTGGTGATGGTTCGCCGTGAAGGGCGGAGCCTCGGCAACTTGTTGTCCTTCCTCACCGGCCTCATTCTTCTTGCACTTCCGGTTGCGGGCGTCCTCCTGACGCTGACGCTCCAACCAGTGCTCGTCGGTATTGCGGTGTTTCTGTTCTTGACGAGTGTGTACCTTGCTGTGTTCTTTGTTGTCTTCATCGGCTACGCGTATTTCTACGACCGAGCGTCGCGGAATCTCGCGGCGGCCAACATCGTCATCCTTGGGTCAGGACTACTCAATGGCGAAGTGCCACCATTACTGCGACGCCGACTAGATCGCGCGCTGCAAGTGTGGAAGGCACCGCAGAATGACGAGCGTCCGCTACTCATCCCGAGTGGTGGCCAGGGTCCAGACGAGCCTCGGCCGGAAGGCGTCGCCATGGCTGAATACCTGCTGTCGAAGGGAGTGCCGGAACAGTTGATCGCTGTCGAGGACCAAGCCAGGAACACACACGAAAATGTGAAGCTGTCACAACGGATCATCGTCGAACGTGGCAAGCCTGGACCAACCGTGATCGTGACCAGCAATTACCACGGCCTACGGGCGGCATTGATCGCACGTGAGGTCGGCATTTCCGCTGAGGTAGCAGGAGCTCACACCGCCACGTATTTCTTGCCAAGCGCAATTCTGCGTGAGTTCATTGCGATTCTTGTGTGCCGATCCAAGATCAACGTGATTGCACTAGCGGGTTTCGTTTTCGCTTCGCTCATGGTGACGCTAATTTTCGCTGCCGTGCAGTGAGTGCATATCCCCGCAGGGCTCACTGAGAGTAAGGCAGTGTTGCGCTCACCTTGTAGCCACCACTGGCTGTTGGTTGAGCGTCAACTACACCGCCATATAGTCGTGCTCGTTCCTGCATCCCCCGAATGCCCTGCCCGACGCCCTCAGCCTTAGGCAAGATCCCAGCGATACCTTTACCGTCGTCGACGACCTCAAGTTTTAGTGCGTCATTGGTCCAGTGCATGTCGATACTCACAGTCGCTATAGGACCAGCGTGTTTGAGAACATTGGTGAGCGACTCCTGGACAATGCGATACGCAGTGAGCGACACACCGGACGGCAACTCACGCGGTTCTCCCTCAGTATTCACTGCGATATCAAGTCCACTTCGACGCACTTCCTTTACGAGCGCGGCGATATCACCGACTTGCGGAGTGCTTGATGTTTCGCGTGGAGAGTCATCGCGGAGAACCGACAGCAAAGCACGCATGTCGGTCAATGCTTGCCTGCCTGTCGCTGAGATCTGCGTAAGCGCGTCGATGGCAGCCCCAACGTCTGACTTTGCCGCGTACCGTCCGCCGTCGGCTTGCGCGATGACCACAGTCAGTGAGTGGGCAACAATATCGTGCATCTCGCGCGCGATCCGGGTGCGTTCAGTTATCGCCGCGAGCCTCGTCTCTTGTTCGCGCTCAATCTCAAGGAGACGTGCGCGCTCTGTAAGGCCCGCGACTTCATTGATACGGTAGCGGCGAACTAGACCAGACAGGTACACCGCGGTTGCAACCGCTGAGGCAAAAGCGACGTTGATGACGGTGGCACCGAAACTGCGCTCGTACGACATGCTCGGCGCTAATGCGGCGAGACTCATCCCTACTATCGCAAGTGGGTAAGCGAGGCGACTCGCCAAGGGCGATGAGTAGGCGGCAAGACCATATAACGCGAACAGAACACCAACGGCTGCGGGCGGATTCGTATCCGATACAGCGAGGCTGAGGAAGGCAAACGCCGCAACCGTATACCCCGACAACGCTGGGCGCATCCGCCGCCATGCCAGCGGAATCGTCAGCCCAAGGGCCACCACGAGGTCAATTGGGTGCGAGGCCCCTGCCAGAACGCCAAACAGCCCGAACAGGGTGACAAACGCGGCAAGACCAATGTCAATGCCGAGCCAGTGCCGCCGGGTGAATGCAAACCACCGCTCAACGAACGAGGCACCGCTGCGACGACGCCAGGTCGATGCAGACGGTGCCCAATTCATGGCTTGTATCAGCGCAGAAGGGCGCGTGACATAACCACGCGCTGAATCTGGTTGGTGCCTTCGTAGATCTGTGTGATCTTGGCGTCACGCATCATGCGCTCGACAGGGAAATCGCGGGTGTAGCCGGCGCCACCGAAGATCTGAACTGCATCGGTGGTGACCTCCATGGCAACGTCTGAGGCGAAGCACTTTGACGCACTCGAGATGAAACCGAGGTTGCTTTCGCCACGCTCCGCGCGTGCGGCTGCGTGGTAAACCATGAGGCGAGCTGCCTCAACCTTCATAGCCATATCGGCGATCATGAACTGCACGCCTTGGAACGACGAGATCGATGAGCCGAATTGCTTGCGATCCTTGGCGTAGTCGATAGCCGCATCAAGCGCACCCTGGGCGATGCCGACGGCTTGCGCGCCGATGGTGGGCCGTGTGTGGTCGAGGGTTTGCAACGCCGTCTTGAAACCAGTTCCGGGTTCGCCGATGATCCGGTCGCCGGGGATACGGCAGTTCTCGAAGTACAGTTCCGCTGTCGGGCTACCCTTGATGCCGAGCTTCTTTTCCTTGGGGCCAACCACGAAGCCTTCATCGTCCTTGTGGACCATAAAGGCAGAGATGCCGTTGGCACCCTTGTCTGGGTCTGTCACAGCCATCACGGTGTACCACGTCGACTTACCACCGTTAGTGATCCAACACTTGGTTCCGTTGAGGATCCAATCGTCGCCATCGGCTTTTGCTCGCGTTCGCATGGCGGCTGCGTCAGATCCGGCTTCACGCTCGGAAAGCGCATACGATGCCATGGCTTCGCCCGATGCAAGCGACGGCAAAACCTGACGCTTCAGTTCTTCGGAACCACTCAAAATGAGGCCCATGGTGCCAAGTTTGTTCACTGCAGGAATCAGCGACGAGGAGGCGCACACGCGAGCAACTTCCTCGATCACAATGCACGTCGCGACCGAGTCAGCGCCCTGTCCGTCATACTCGTCAGGAACGTGAACTGCACTGAACCCTGACGCATTCAAGGCTGCTAGCGCCTCTTCGGGAAAACGCTCATTCTCGTCTACATCAGCGGCGTGCGGTGCAATTTCTTTTTCACAGAGGGCGCGGATGGCTGCCCGTAGTTCGTTGTGCTCGTCAGCAAGCTGGAAGAGGTCGAAATCGGGGTTGCCAGCCATTGGTGCAGCTCCTTTAGTGACTATGTGATAGTTGTCGTGAGTGTATGCCCGTGTAAGGCACGCGGTAGCAAAAAAGGTGTCGATCAGATCGTACCCGTAGGCGAAGGTGCTCTACCCGAGCAGCGTGCGGCGCAAAGCCTCGTCCTTGTCGAGAACCATCTGATGTAGGCCCTCTTGGAACGTGACCATTGCGCGCTGCAACTGTGGGTCCGATGCGGCGAGAATGCGCACTGCAAGCAGCCCCGCATTGCGAGCTCCACCGATGGACACAGTCGCCACCGGCACTCCAGCGGGCATCTGCACAATCGAGAGTAGCGAATCCATCCCATCGAGGTACTTCAGTGGTACCGGTACGCCGATGACGGGCAACGGTGTGGCTGATGCAACCATTCCAGGTAGGTGTGCCGCTCCCCCGGCCCCGGCGATGATGACGCGTATCCCGCGTTCAGCTGCGCTTGATGCGTAATCCAGCATTCGCTGCGGCGTTCGATGGGCGGACACGACTCCTACCTCAAATGGCACACCAAACTCTGCTAGTGCCTCTGCTGCGGCCTCCATGACGGGCCAATCGGAGTCGCTGCCCATGATCAGGCCAACGTGCGGGCTTGGTGCGGTCACTGCTGTGTGCTCCTTGAACTCGTTTCGCTGAGCTTCTTACTGGCCACTGTCTTTCTTAATGGCCACTGTGGGGGTCCCATCCGTCGGTCCACACCGCATGTATTAGCCAGTGTGCGGCCATCTCGGCTTTTTCTCGCACCTGGTGAACGTATTCGGCGTCATGGTGAGAACCGGTGCCTGTTCCACGCACATTGACGTGTCCCAATTTACGTCCAGGCCGCTCACCTTTGCCATAGAGGTGAACCTTCGCCTCGGGCATCCGCGCACACAAGTGATGGACGCGTTCGTCCATGCTCATGGTCGGCGGGTTATCGGCACCGAGGATATTGGCCATAACCGTGACCGGTGCTGTTGGCGAAGTGTCGCCTAGCGGGTAATCCAAGGTTGCGCGGATGTGCTGTTCGAACTGCGAGGTCACGGCGCCATCCATTGTCCAGTGACCGGAGTTGTGGGGCCGCATCGCGAGCTCATTGACGAGGATCCGACCGTCCTCGGTTTCAAACAGTTCGACGGCAAGACAACCCGTGACGCCGAGGGTTTCCGCGATACGCAACGCCAACTGTTGGGCTTGGGCCGCTGTCGAGTCTGCGAGCGCAGGTGCAGGTGCCATCACGACGGCGCAAACCCCGTTGCGCTGCACTGTCTCCACTACTGGCCACGTGGCACCTTGGCCGAGCGGTGACCTCGCCACCATGGCCGACAATTCACGGCGCATGTTGACTTTTTCCTCCGCGAGGAGTGTCGTTCCCGCAGCGAGACTCTCAGTTACCAATTTCTCCAGCTCTGCTGCGTTATCGACGATCCAGACGCCCTTGCCGTCATACCCACCACGTGTTGCTTTGAGCACAAAGGGATACCCGTGTGTTTCGGCGAACTTTTCAGCGTCAGCGACCGATTGCACTTCCGCGAAGGGTGGGACCGGGGCTCCTATGGCCTCCAACCGACGACGCATGATGAGTTTGTCCTGAGCATGAATCAACGCTGCCGGTGGTGGCTGAACATTCACCCCTTCGCTGATCAGCGTTTCGAGGTGCTGCGGCGGAACATGCTCGTGGTCGAATGTGAGAACGGTGCTTCCGCTCGCGGCTTTCCGCAGTGCATCAAGGTCATCATGGCGGCCGAGGACGACGTCGCGCGCGACCTGCGCGGCAGATTCATCTGGCGAAGCAGCTAGTACACGCAACGATTGACCAAGCGCAATAGCTGCTTGATGTGTCATTCGGGCTAGTTGCCCACCGCCTACCATCACGACTGTTGGCATGGCGTTTGCTGTGCGCTGATATTGCGGCGCTCTAACCTGGTCTGTTCCCACAAATATCTATGGTGGCAGACAACTATCTAGGAATGAAAACGTGTCGCGTCCCACGGCTCGCCACGTAACTGCGTGCCGTACGCGATTTGTTCAGTAGACTGCGGACTTGTGTCCCTGGCCGACGGCGTTATCTCGCGCATTCCACAGCCCTACCGTGGGTTAGCGCTCAAGCATCGCGAGTTCATCAAGTTCGCCATTGTGGGTGGGACAACATTCATCTTCGACCTCGCAATTTTCTACTCGCTCAAGTTGACGATCTTGGCGAGCAACCCGGTGACCGCAAAAATCATTGCTGGTGTCCTTGCCGTGATTTTGTCCTACGTCCTCAACCGGGAGTGGTCGTTTAAGAATCGGGGCGGCCGCGAGCGCCACCACGAAGCGTTCCTGTTCTTCGTGGTCAGCGCAGGTGGCGTGGTCTTGGCGTTTATTCCGCTGTGGATCTCGTCGTACGTTTTCGGACTCCGCGTACCAAACGTGTCTTTGACGACGGAGAATATTGCGGACTTCGTCAGTGCGTACTTGATCGGCAATATTCTGCAGATGATTTTCCGCTTCTGGGCGATGCGCCAAATGGGTTTTCCCTGATGAAGACGTGCGCGGGGCAGCTGCCGGTTCGACAGTGGTGCTCCCCACCCCGGAAGACTTGTACGAACTAGAGTTGGGTCACAGCTAGCGAGGTTCTAGTGGTCCGCCGCCACCGTGATCACGCACCAGCGGAAGAATTGGTTCGTTTTGCGTCGGCACAAAGATCGCGAAGACCGCCGGGCTGCGCGCTTGCAGCTCCATGCGACCCCCGTCAGCTTCGACAAGAGCGCGAGCTAGAGCGAGCCCTACGCCTGATGAATTTCTGCCGGAGAACCCGCGCTCAAAAATGCGCGATGCGATGCTGTCGGGAATTCCGCTGCCTTCGTCGGTGACTTCAACGCACACCATTTCACGGCGATCCGCTCCGAACCGAACATTGCGCACTCGAATAGTGCACCGACCTGAACCGTGCGCGAGGGCATTGTCGACCAGGACAGAAACCGCTTCGCGAAGGCGCGAACCGGTTGCATGCGCGGTCACACCGTCCTGTCCGTACAACATTAGGGAGCGGTTTTGATCACGATATTGCGGTTCCCAGTCCTCGATAAGTGATCGAAGCTCCGCCATCACATCGATGGCCACGGTGTCGGTACGGTTCTGGTCGCGGGATGCCCTCACGAGGTCGTTTACAGCCTGTGTGAGGCGATCAACCTGCGCCATCGCTTCGTTTGCTTCAGTCACCACTTCAGGGTCGGGATGGAAAGCGAGTTCATCGAGTCGCAGGCGCACGGCGGTCAATCGACTCCGTAACTGGTGCGACACATCACCAACGAGACTCCGTTCACGCTGGAGGCGTTCGGAAATTTCCACGCTCGCGGAGTCGAGCACGTCGGAGACGCGGTCTAGTTCAACAATTCCGTGTCTGCGTGGGTCCGGGCGAAAATCTCCGGCGCCTAATCGTGCGGCGCGGGCAGCGACATCGCTCAGCGGGTCAGCGAGCCGACGAGCCGTGACGTGCGCTACCACTGAACCCGCCGCGATCGACATCACCAAGAGCCCCCCGACGACAGCGATTGCTCGCCATTGCGTCGCCCGCATCTCATATGGCGGGATTTCGAGTCGCAATGAACCGGACACACCCATGGCCAACGACTCTTGAACCGCGTTCTCCACAAACGGCTCGCCAATCGACACACGGGACGCACTATCGAGGGGTGTCGGGTAGATGACCTCAAGGCGGCCGCCCTCTGGAACTACGGGTTCCAGTCTGTCAACATTGAGGCGTCCCCTGATGAGACCTTCCTGGCCCTGCTGAAAACGAACTTCCGTTGCCACTTGGTCGAGTCGGCGTTGCATGTCGTCTCGGGTGAAGTCCTCCACCAATCGCCACGCTGTAAACATGAGTGGGATACCCAGCACCATAGCCACGACCACCACCACGGCGACAGTCGACAAAAGCAGCCGGATCCTCACCTGGAAACCACTCTTTCCAGGCCGCGCGTGGCACCGAGATCACTCTGCATTAAATCGAAATCCAACACCGCGCACCGTTGATATGCGACGTCCGAGTTCCCGGCCTTCGTCGCCGATCTTTCGGCGCAGCCACGACATATGCATATCCAAAGTCTTCGATCCGCGCAGGTCAACGTCTCCCCAGACCTCTCGCTGGATCTCGTCACGGGGCACGACCTCGCCTGCCCGTTCCATCAGCAACTTCAGGAGTTCGTACTCTTTATTCGCCAATGTCAGTTCTTTGCCGTTTCTCGTCACGCGCCGCGCGGGCTTGTCCAGGTAAATGTCTCCGATTTCGATCGAAGGTTCGTCTGCCGAGCCCCCGCGGCGTCGCATCAAGGCACGCACCCTTGCCAGAAGTTCTGCGAGCCTAAACGGCTTACCCACATAGTCGTCAGCTCCGGCGTCAAGGCCGACAACAAAATCGACCTCATCCGTGCGGGCTGTCAGCATCAGCACAGGGATATCAATGCCGTGTGTCCGGATCTGACGGCAGACCTCAAGCCCATCCATTCCCGGCAGGCCGAGGTCAAGAAGTAGCAGATCCCACGTTCCACCGAGCATTTGCCGCAAGGCGTCGTCGCCCGTTGACGCCACCTGGACGTCATAACCCTCACGTTCGAGGGCCCGCGAAAGCGGGGCGGCGATTGCGTCATCATCTTCAGCGAGCAGCACAGTTCTCACGCGAACAACAATAGTGAGAAAGTGGCCGACGTGGCGGGTCGGCGGTCAACGAGCCTTGACAAGACCAAAAAACTTTCGCTGCCGAGGCGCCGGAGTGTTCCCGAAAATCTGGTGATACAGCACCGCGTGAGTGAGCTTGGCTTCAGGGACATGGGCAAACTCGAATGGAGGTTCACCAATCGGCGCAATACAGAGAGTTCCTGTGTGGGCAATCCGGTCCAGCATCCCCCTCTTGTACCGCACGCCAGCGACGCGCTGAAGTGGGATATCGAACCCCCGGCGCTTAAACAGCCCCTCTCGGATCGCGATCCTGTGGGTTGTGATGACCAGTGCCGTACGCCACCAACTCACGTATGGGCGAACGAACCGTCGCGAGACGACAAGTGCCCACACGCACACAACTGCCAGCATTCCGACTTCACGGGCTCCGCCTGGCGCATTTGCTTCGAGTGCGCCGATGAGAACGCCCGCAATCCCTGTGGCAAAAATCACCACAATTATTGGGCCGATCAGCATCTTCCAATGCGGGTGCCGGTACATCAAGACCCGTTCGCCGGAACTCGGCGCACCCGATGGAAAAGACATAGTTGCTATTGTGCCCCGCGAAGATGCGTGACGTCACCTGCAGACACTGTGAGAACGCCCCCACCTGGTTGGTTTTCCTGACCAGTACGACGGATGCGCAGACACCCCACGTCGTCCACGGATTCCGCCACACCGGTGACGGTGTCGTTCGGTAGCTCGACGGACACTCTGCGCCCAAGTGTGCCGCACAACGCCCGGTACCGACGACCAACATCTGCCGTCGCACCGCTCGCGGCTAACCACCCTGTCAAGTCAGCACTCAACTGCGTAAGCACGTCCACTGCCAGTACATTTCGATCAATGGCTCGCCCGGTTTCGACGAACAGTGACGTCGCGTGTGGCACAGGTAGCTCCGACTCGGCATGTGCGACATTGATACCGAACCCGATGACCACCCGCGGCGAACCTGGCACTGACGCGATTTCCGCGAGTACACCCGCGATTTTTCGCTCCCCCACCATCACATCGTTGGGCCACTTCAAGACCGCATCGACGCCCGCCACTCTGCGCAGCGAAGTCGCCAACGACACCCCGGTAATGAGCGGAATCCAACCAAGTTTGTCCGGTGTCACCGAATGCGCTGTCACCACAACTGACGTGATCAACGAATACCCCGGCGGCGTGAGCCACGTGCGATCATGCCGCCCACGGCCCGATGTTTGGTTTTCGGCGAACAGCACAGCTTCGGATGTACCACCACGCGCCCGCGCAAGTAGATCAGCGTTGGTCGAACCTGTTTCATCAACCAAGTCGACAGTTCGCCACAGGGGACGGTGGGGCTGAGAAAGTAGCTCCGAACGGATCCGTTCCACATCCATCGGGACTCCAGGTTGCGTCGTCATGGGTACGACCCTACGGCGCACGATTTCCTGCAATAGCTATATCGCTTAGGTATCGTCCACTAGTTTTGGAGGCCCTGCATCAACGCGAAGCACCACTTTCTCGATACACTCCCGCCATGACCAGTGTCACCGAGCCCGAGCGAACCTCAACCGACGCGCCGACGGGAGCGTCGGACGCGGCAGCCGATATTCACACCACCGCAGGCAAACTTGCCGACCTACAGCGACGCCTCGACGAAGCCAAGATGCCCGTCGGCGAAGCTGCCGTGCAAAAAGTGCACGACAAAGGCAAGTTCACCGCGCGAGAACGCATCAACTTGCTTCTCGACGAAGGATCATTCGTCGAACTCGATGCGCTTGCCCGGCACCGATCTACCAATTTCGGCCTGGCAGACAACCGCCCGCTCGGCGATGGTGTCATCACCGGTTACGGCACTATCGACGGCCGCGAAGTGTGCATATTTAGCCAGGACGCCGCTGTTTTCGGCGGCAGCCTCGGCGAGGTGTATGGCGAGAAAATCGTCAAGGTAATGGACCTCGCGATCAAAACAGGACGCCCCCTTATTGGTGTCAACGAAGGCGCAGGTGCCCGCATTCAGGAAGGCGTGGTCTCGCTTGGCCTGTACGGGCAGATTTTCCACCGAAACGTGCTGGCTTCCGGCGTCATCCCCCAGATTTCGCTGATCATGGGGCCCGCCGCGGGCGGTCACGTGTATTCGCCTGCACTCACCGACTTCGTCGTCATGGTGGACAAGACCTCACAGATGTTCGTCACGGGCCCCGACGTCATCAAGACCGTCACGGGCGAAGAAGTCACCATGGAGGAACTGGGCGGCGCGCATACCCACATGGTGAAATCCGGCGTGGCGCACTATGTAGCAAACGATGAGACTGACGCCCTTGAGTACGTCAAGGAATTGCTGAGCTTCCTCCCCAGCAATAACCGCGGTGAAGCACCACGCTTCCCAGCCGAGTCGCCAATTTCCGGCAGCGCTGAGGACTCGCTCACTGCAGAAGACCTTGAACTCGACACGATCATTCCCGATTCACCGAACCAGCCTTACGACATGCACGACGTCATCTCCCGCATTGTGGACGACGGCGAATTCCTCGAAGTTCAAGCACAACGGGCAATGAACATCCTGTGCGGCTTCGCCCGTGTGGAGGGCCGGAGCGTCGGAATCGTGGCAAACCAGCCCACGCAATTCGCTGGAACTCTCGACATCGCAGCGTCTGAGAAGGCCGCTCGATTCGTACGCACTTGCGACGCGTTCAATGTCCCGATCCTCACACTTGTCGATGTACCCGGGTTCCTGCCCGGAACCGACCAGGAGTTCAACGGCATCATCCGTCGCGGCGCCAAATTGCTCTATGCCTACGGCGAAGCAACGGTTGGCAAGATCACCGTCATCACTCGTAAGGCTTACGGCGGAGCGTATGACGTCATGGGATCCAAGCACATGGGCGCCGACGTCAACATCGCTTGGCCAACAGCGCAGATCGCGGTCATGGGAGCCTCCGGCGCCGTCGGCTTCGTATACCGACGCAAACTTCTCGAAGCGGCAAAGAACGGTGAAGATGTCGACGCGCTTCGCTTGCAGTTGCAGCAGGAATACGAAGACACGCTGGTTAACCCCTATATGGCGGCTGAACGTGGGTACCTCGACGCAGTCATTCCGCCATCTCACACACGCTGGCACGTATCCACAGCATTGCGATTGCTTGAACGCAAAGTTGTGAACCTGCCCCCCAAGAAGCATGGGAACATTCCACTGTGAGCGCCACAGAAAGCGATGCAGACAACACTGCGCCTGCCCCATTCCTCGTCGTTGAACGCGGCAACCCCAACCCGGAAGAGCTCGCGGCTGTCGTCGCGGTCCTCGCCAGTGCCGCGGCAGCGAATGCACACCAGACGCCCTATGACCCACGTCCCCGTGAACTATGGGGCAAACTGGGCGAAAACCTGCGCGTCAATCCACCGCTGCCACCTCGCGCATACGTGAACGGCCGGATGTGGCAGTAGCAACTCGTTTAGTGCTCGCCTCTGCCTCACCCGCACGACTCGCGGTCCTCCGGTCTGCCGGTATCGAACCGATCGTGCGGGTATCAGGAGTAGACGAAGATGCAATTACTGCCAGCATGGGCGGGTCCGCCACCCCAGAACAAGTGGTGGTGCGGCTTGCCCAAGCAAAAGCGCACTCTGTGGCCAATGACATCACCCCCAGCCTGGACGGAGTGTGTTGGGCCGGTGCGAACGATGTGCTCAATTGCGTCGTGGTGGGGTGCGACTCGATGCTTCATATCGACGGCGACCTTCAGGGCAAGCCACTCACCCCGGACGTGACGCGGGAGCGATGGAAAACCATGATGGGCCGCAGTGGCGATCTACTTACTGGGCACTGTGTTGTGCGAATCCAAGACGGCACCATCGTTGGGGAAGCAGTGGGATGCAGCACGACCACGGTTCACTTCAGCGAACCGAGTGAGCAGGATCTCGAAGCGTATCTCGCTACCGAGGAACCGCTTCACGTCGCTGGAGCTTTCACCCTTGACAGTCTCGGCGGGTGGTTTGTCGACCGCATCGAAGGTGATCCATCGTCGGTGATTGGAATCGGGCTTCCCCTCGTTCGCACTCTCCTGCATGAGGTGGGGCTGAGTGTCGCTGAATTATGGCGGGACTCTCCAAGTCCAGCTCAGCTCTGACCTCCCGCACACGTTTCCCGGAGGAGCGTCACACACCCACTATTTTTGGAGTCAGTTGTGCATTTCGGCCGACACAGCATCGCAGTGTTTCTCGCCGCATCCGTGGCCTTTGCGGCGGCCGCCTGTGGCTCATCAGAGCCCACCGACGGTCAAACTGCCGACACGCGGTCCATCGTCACACCGCTCGGGACATACGCGGTACCAACATCGCCCGAGCGTGTGGTTGCAATCGACAGTCGACAAGATCTTGAAATCGCGTTGGCGCTTGACCTTCCCGTAGCGGGTATCACTTCCCGTATGGTGCGCCCATGGGTTCCGCTGCGGGGCAACCCAGAGACCTTGCGCTCCCCGGTGGACCTCGTGGAATTGATTCGACTCGATACCGACCTGATCATCGCCACAAACATCGACGACCCACACTGGATGGCCCCCGACCTCAACACTGTGGCACCAGTCATCCCAGTCGACCCGGGCGTTCAGTGGGACGTGAACTTAACTGGAATTGCGGATTGGCTAGGCCGTTCGGAACTAGCAGCCACCGCCATCGCACGATACGATGACCGCGCCGATCGGGTGCGCAACCGGCACTTAAGCGACGATTCTGGCGAGCGCATCGCCATCGTCGACCTTCGTGCGCCTGGCGCGGTAGGCGATCTCAGCCACCCCTTAAGCCTTCCGGGTGCTGTCGTCGCCGACCTCAATGCTCCTGTTGTTCGATTTACCGATAGCCCAGACGACATACTGACCGAGGAACAGGCTCCGCTACTTAACGATGCGACCCGGTTGCTCGTCATCACCGAAGACCCCAACATAGACATTGATGCTCTCACCGCCGACTCGTTCTTCGGAGAACTTCCCGCCGTCCAAGAAGGCAAAGTGATCATCAGCGGGGACATAACCTACGGCTCCGTCTATACCGCCATTGAAGTCCTCGATCTCTTCGACCGCCTCTACCGTTTGTGATTCTGAGCACCAAACGGTGCGGCTTGCGCAGCGCCTTTACCGCTAGGTCGTCGCCGGAATCGCCAAGAACAGCTAGCGTTGACGTGACAGCTTTTCCGCGGGCACCCCTAAGGAGTTGACACTGTGCCTGTACCTCCTGACGCCAATCCAGCTTTCGCTGAGTTCGCCCACCCCGATCGACTCGTCTCCACAGAATGGCTAGCGTCGAACATCGGCCGCCCTGGGCTCAGGATCGTCGAGTCTGACGAAGACGTGCTTGTGTACGATATCGGACACGTTCCAGGGGCACTCAAGATCGACTGGCACCTCGACCTCAACGACCCGGTCACCCGTGATTACATCAACGGCGAGCAATTCGCTGACCTCATGCGTCGTAAGGGAATAAGCCGCGACGACACAGTTGTGATCTACGGCGATAAATCGAACTGGTGGGCGGCCTACGCGATGTGGGTTTTCACCCTGTTCGGCCACCCAGACGTTCGACTGCTCGATGGTGGTCGTGACGCGTGGATCGCTGAAGAACGCGACACGAGCTTCGACGTACCCCGCTTTGCGCCCACCGACTATCCGGTGGTTCAGCGCGACGACACAAAGATCCGCGCCTACCGCGACCACGTGCTCGACCACCTCGGCACTGGGCCCCTCATCGATGTCCGTTCCCCGATGGAATACACGGGTGAACGCACACATATGCCGGACTACCCGGAAGAGGGCGCGCTCCGCGGCGGTCACATCCCCACCGCTGTGAGCATTCCTTGGGCCAAAGCAGCCGCCACTGACAGTCGATTCAAGTCTAGGAAGCAACTGGAAGAAGTCTACGGAGACTTCGAACCGACCGAAGACACCATCGTCTACTGCCGAATTGGCGAACGCTCAAGCCACACCTGGTTTGTGCTGACGTACCTGCTGGGGTTCTCCAACGTCCGCAATTACGACGGTTCGTGGACCGAATGGGGTAACACGGTCCGTGTCCCCATCGTGAAAGGCGACGAACCAGGACAGGCACCGACACGCGCATGAGTGCAATGACTCCACCTCCGCCCCTTCAGGAAATCATCGACGACTTCCAAGCAATGCAGGGTGAGGAAAAGATTCAGCTACTTCTCGAGTTCAGCAGGGAACTTCCAGAACTTCCCGCTGAACTCGAGGAAGCTGCAATGGAACCGGTACCCGAGTGCCAGTCTCCACTCTTCTTGGCTGTCGACGCTTCTCGGCGCGACCACGTGGTCTTGCATTTCAGCGCACCTCCGGAGGCGCCAACAACACGAGGCTTCGCATCGATACTCCACCAGGGGCTGAATGGGCTTAGTGCGGACGAAATCTTGGCGGTCCCGGATGATTTTTACCTCAACCTTGGCCTTGAATCGATCGTGAGTCCTTTGCGCCTGCGAGGCATGTCGGCCATGCTCACGAGAGTCAAGCGGCGCCTGCAACAGGCGACCTAGTGTGACATGCGACAGCAATTGTCCTCATTTTCTGTCGCGTCAATCACCAACAACCACGTCACTCTCTGCGAGAGTGATTGGTGACGAGTTCTGTCAAGATTGACAGCCGGTTCACATGTGACGGCGTCGTTTGCATAGACTCTTCACCGACGCAACCTCAGTTCGTTGTTCAGCGAGGCTTGCGCACGTGCCTTGTGCACTGCCCAGGCTCCCCGTCGAGCAACCACGTTGAAACCAGGAGGCTCAGTGCCCAGCGAGACGACTGCACGCATCACCAAAGTGCTCGTTGCCAACCGTGGCGAGATAGCGGTTAGGGTGATCCGGGCGGCACGAGATGCGGGCATCGCGAGTGTCGCCGTGTACGCCGAACCGGATGCAAACGCACCCTTTGTCAGGCTTGCCGACGAAGCCTTCGCGCTAGGCGGCAACACGTCCGCTGAGTCATACCTTGTGTTCGACAAGGTCATTGACGCGGCTCGGAAGTCCGGGGCAGATGCGATTCATCCCGGTTACGGCTTTCTGTCCGAGAATGGCGCTTTCGCGCAGGCTGTCATAGATGCGGGGATCATTTGGATTGGTCCCGATCCGCAGTCCATTCACGACCTCGGTGACAAGGTGACAGCACGCCACATCGCCACGCGAGCAGGCGCTCCGCTTGTTCCTGGGACTAAGGAGCCTGCTGCCAACGCGGACGAAGTCGTTGCCTTCGCCGAAGAATTTGGTCTGCCGATTGCTATTAAGGCCGCTTTTGGTGGCGGTGGCCGCGGGATGAAGGTCGCCCGCACACTCGAAGAAGTACCTGAACTTTTTGAGTCCGCCACTCGTGAGGCAGTGTCCGCGTTTGGTCGCGGCGAATGCTTCGTTGAGCGATACCTCGACAAGCCTCGCCACGTTGAAGCCCAGGTTCTTGCAGATAAGCACGGCAATGTGGTTGTCGTCGGTACTCGTGACTGCTCGCTGCAGCGCCGATTCCAGAAACTTGTTGAAGAAGCACCAGCTCCGTTCTTGTCAGACGCGCAACGCGAAGAAATCCACACATCAGCGAAAGCGATCTGTCGCGAAGCGAACTACCACGGTGCAGGTACCGTCGAATACCTTGTGGGCCAAGATGGCCTGATTTCGTTCCTCGAAGTCAACACTCGACTGCAGGTGGAACACCCCGTAACGGAAGAAACGTCGGGGATCGACCTCGTACGCGAGCAGTTCCGCATCGCAGAGGGTCAGGTACTCGACCTTAAGGAAGACCCCAAACCACGGGGTCACTCGTTCGAGTTCCGCATCAACGGTGAAGATGCTGGACGGAACTTCCTACCCGCACCGGGCTCCATCACGCGGTATGACACACCATCAGGTCCTGGCGTTCGCGTGGACTCGGGTGTGGAAAATGGCAGCATTATCGGCGGTCAGTTCGACTCCATGCTGGCGAAACTTATCGTCACTGGCGCAACCCGTCAGGAAGCGCTGGAGCGGTCGCGCCGCGCCCTCGCGGAGTTTGTAGTCGAAGGCATGGCTACGGTTATCCCGTTCCACCGCAAGGTTGTGGAAGATGCAGCGTTTGTGGGCGACGGCACCAGCTTTGACGTGCACACCCGGTGGATTGAAACCGAGTGGGACAACACTGTCGAACCTCACGGCATCCCGGAAGCACCCGAAGACGAAGCAACTCCGCGTCAGAAACTTGTCGTAGAGGTCGACGGCAAACGCCTCGAAGTCTCCCTTCCTGGAGACTTCAGCGTTGCCTCAAATGGCGGCGGGCCGAAGAAGAAGCCGAAGTCCCGCGCGCGTGGTGCGGCTGGTGGAGCAGGCGCCTCAGGCGACGCGGTCGTAGCGCCAATGCAGGGCACCGTCGTGAAGGTTGCAGTCGAAGAGGGTCAGGAAGTTCAAGAGGGCGAACTTGTGGTCGTCCTTGAAGCAATGAAGATGGAAAACCCGGTTACCGCGCACAAGTCCGGAATCGTTACTGGGCTAGAGGTCAATGCCGGTACCGCAGTGACACAAGGGACGGTTCTTCTCGAACTTAAGTAACAAGTTGTGATCAGTCCCCCATGCCAACGTAGCGAAAGCGTTTTACCATAGTGGGCATGGGGGACGAACCAGATATCAGAGTCGGGCACGCTGAGCGTCAGCGTGCCCTTCACGCACTTAACGAGCACTTCACTGCGGGCAGATTGACGCTGCTCGAGTTTGACGACAGAACCGCGCGTGCCACAGTGGCGTTGACCCGAAGCGAACTCGACGCCTTGTTCTCCGACTTGCCACCGCTACCCGCATCGCAATCCCCAGCAGGCTCTCCACTGCCCGCCGCCAGTGCTTCGCCAAGCGCACCTGTGCCGTTCCGGCAACGTATCCCCCGCGACACCATCATGGCGCTCACGCCTTTTGCCGCCCTGTTCTTATTCATAACTGTTGGTCATTGGATGTTCTTCCTCCTCATTCCTGTCACCGCGATCGTCCTGTACTCCGGCGACGATGACGATGACGATGATTAAGGCCAATGCCGGTAACGTCGTGACGCATGGAACCAGTGGAAATCAATGCAGGCCAGTGGTATCTCCGCGCACTGCGCTCAGATGAGCGTGTTGACGACTCACCAACTTTGACTGCGCACGGAATTGCCGAACCGTCTTTATACGTGCAGGAATGTGCCGCTGGGTGGGCGTCCGAACAGCGATTCACGTGGGCAGTGTGCGAACCGAGCACGGGTGAAATGTTGGGGGAAGTTACCGCAGTTCCAGATGGCAACACAGCTGAACTGTCGGCCTGGTGCCTGTCAGGCCACAACGCAGCCGTGGTGGAGGCGTACGGGGCCGTGGAGCGCTTCATATCTGGTGGGCTCGGGTTTGTCGTGCACCATGCCGCAAACCGCCCTCGCGCGTAACGCATGCGGATCTCGAAGGTTGATGCCGGTCAAATCATGCGCGCGCTGCCCCTTGCCCTGACATTCGTCGTTGTCTGCATCATGCTGTTTTCGCCAGCGTCCGAGTCTTCGGTGGCGATACCGCATATCGACAAGGTCGTTCATGCGGTCATGTTCGCAGCACTTGGTTTCACGTCTCGGCTAGCTCGAATCGGGATTGTTGCCAGCACTGTCTGGCTTGGGGTGTTCGCTGTGATATCGGAGATAGCGCAGGGGCTCATGCCGTTCGGGCGTACGGCCGATCCATGGGACGTAGTTGCGGACGTTGTAGGCGCGTTGGCCGGAATCTTGTTGCACCACTTCGCTTTTCGACCGAAACGCGCTCCGACTCTAGGCGATGCCGATAACCATTCAGCGCGGACAACATCACACTGCAACCCCCGCCTCAGGCCATAAAAAGTCGGAGAAAACCGGTAGGCTAGTCATCGTGAGCAACGCACGCAACACCGACCAGGGGCCACCGGAACCGACCCCGCGAAGTTCCCGTGCCCGTCGCCGCATACCTTTTCCGTCGGTTCGAGGTAGCAGCACCAATGGTGCAACCGCCGCAACCGCACCCTTAGCTCTTGATGCACACCACTCCGGCCTGGTATCTGACCCATTTCGATCACTCGCATCAGTGCCCGGACACCTAGCGTCAATGCCGGGGCAACTGGCGTCGATGCCAGGCCAGCTCGCGTCAATGCCGGGGCATATCGGCAAGACAGCCAAAGGGGCGCTAACACCCGCGCGAAAAGCCATCGCGCATGCGTCGCATTCACTCACCCCGAAACCTACGCCAGAACCTGAGCCACCAATTCTGACGACCAATGACGCAGAGATACTTCGTGCTGTGCAGGAAGAATTGCAGATCCTAGCTCGCACAGTCCGGGATCGGCGAGTACGCCGTCGCCTCAATGCGGCCCGGGATTGTCTCAACGAAGTTGGCAAGGAAACGAAGTCCTCAAGCATCGTTCCTCGTCGATCTCGGAACCGCGATTCGCTTGCGCGCCTGCAACACGTTCGCGCCATGGAGCTACAGCGCAAGAGAAATCCCCTTAACCCGCTTCGCTACCCCGGCTACATGAAGTTTGCGATTAGCAAGATCTAGCTTTAGCACCCCGCATCTGTGGCATTAGTCACACGTCACATACACTTCATTCGTGCTGAGGAAAAGGTCTCAACGTCGTCGCCATCGCGTAACAATTCTTGCTGCAGCCGCCGCCGCCATTTTGGGCGTCACAGGCATCTCCCCCGCTGCTGCGCAAACCGGTGGCTTTTACGCGCCGCCGACACCACTCGCCTCGGTGGTGCCCGGCACCGTCCTCAAGGCGGAACCGCTGCCCCTGTTGCTCCAAATTCCCACCGACGATGGGCCGCTCCCAGCCGCGGCGACTCGGCTGATGTACCAGAGCACGGACCCCCTTGGGAACCCCATCGCGGTCACCGGCACCTACCTTGATCCGACAGTCCCGTGGAACGGGCCCGGTGAACGCCCACTCGTCAGCATGGCTCCAGGCACGCAGGGGCAAGGCAACCAATGCGCACCGTCGAAGCTTCTAAGTCAACTCGTGCAATACGATCCGCCGCTCGACATTCGAGGCGAATACGAGCTTCCTTTTATGGTGGCGATGCTGTCCCAAGGGATCGCCGTTGTGATGACGGACTACCAGGGGCTCGGCACCCCCGGCGTCCACACGTATGTCAACCGCGTCGCCCAAGGAAACGCTGTTCTCGATGCTGCACGCGCGGCACAAAAACTTCCGGGAACCAGGATCGGCAATGATGGTCCGATCGCATTGTGGGGGTACTCACAAGGCGGCTCCGCAACCGCAGCTGCCGCCGAATTGCACCCTACGTATGCGCCCGAGCTTGATATCAAGGGCGCCTTCGCCGGGGCACCACCATCGGACCTCAAGGAGGTTCTGCGCAGAATCGACGGCAGCATCCTAACTGGCGCGATCGGTTACGCCATCAACGGTTTCCGTCACGTGTATCCCGAGATTGAGCCCCTCCTCGACGCCGAACTCAACGATCGCGGAAAGCAGATGCTTCGGGACGTGGCAGCGCAATGCGTCGGCGAAACCGCGCTGACCTACGGGTTCCAGCAGACAAGCACTTTCACCACGAGTGGCCGCCCTCTGTCAGATGTTCTCGACGAGCTCCCTGAAGTGCAATCCATCATTGCCACACAACAGCTCGGCAAGGTTCAACCTGAGATACCTGTTCTGGTTCAGATAGGTACGGACGACGACATCATTCCGGCGGTCCAGGTGCGCACTCTTGCTGCAGATTGGTGTGCACGCGGAGCGACAGTGGCACTGACAGAAAACCCACTTCCAGCAATACTTCCGGGGCTAGCTGTTAACCATGGCCTGCCGTACCTGCTCGGTGTCGTCGAGTCGATCGAATTCATCAACGACCGTTTCGCCGACCGACCAGCCCCCTCAACCTGCTAGCGCCCTTAACGTGCTAGCGCGCGAAGTCCGTCACCGGTTCGAGCAAGCGGGTTCGTGACTCTGGTGCGGCCGCGCGCAAGGCATCAGCCGACTCGTCGTCGGGTTGACGTTGCGATTCCACTTCAGCGGAAACCCGAGCGAGGTACAACGCCACCTCACGGTCCAACGTTGCTTCATCCCACCCCAGAACGGGTGCGATGAGTTCCGCAACTTGCTGGGCGCAGTCCACTCCGCGGTGCGCGTATTCGATGGAGATTCTGGTGCGCCGCACCAGAACATCCTCAAGGTGCATTGCTGCCTCTGCTGCCGCAGCGTAAACAACCTCCACTTTGAGGTAGTCGGGCGCTGCATCGACCGGGGAGAGAAGTTCCGGCTTGCCGTCCGCAAAAGACAAAACCTCATGCACCATCGAGCCATAGCGGTCCAACAAGTGCCGCACCCGGTAGGGATGCACACCGTACTCGGCGCCCACATGGTCTGTTTGGTTGACGAGCGCGTGATACCCATCGGCCCCAAGCAGTGGCACCCGCTCAGTGATCGACGGTGCTACACGGGCGACAATAAACTGTGACGCCGCCTCGATGGCATCGGCTGCCATGACCCGGTAGGTGGTGTATTTGCCACCCGCGATGGAAATGAGCCCCGGTGCGACCTGCGCTACCGCGTGCTCCCGCGACAGTTTCGAAGTGCTGTCGCTCTCCCCCGCCAACAATGGGCGCAAACCAGCGTAAACGCCGGTGATGTCATCGGGGGTCAATGGGGCAACGAGCACTTTGTTGACGTGCGCGAGAATGTAATCAATATCTGCCCGAGTTGCGGCGGGGTGCGCGAGATCAAGGTTCCAGTCTGTGTCTGTTGTTCCAATAATCCAGTGGCGACCCCACGGAATGACGAAAAGAACAGACTTTTCGGTGCGCAGGATGATCGCAGACTCACTGACAATGCGATCACGCGGGACCACAATGTGCACACCTTTGGACGCTCGGACCCTGAATCGCCCACGCTGGCCTGACAGGCTTTGAAGTTCGTCAGTCCACACACCTGCGCAGTTCACTACAACCTGCGCCTTGACCTCCCCAACAGCACCGGTTTCGGAATCCCGCACCACCACGCCTGATACCCGGTCAGCTTCCTTCAGAAACCCCACAACCTGGGTTGATGTGCGCACAACGGCACCGTAGTGCGCAGCGGTTCGAGCGACTGTGACGGTATGCCGGGCATCATCGACGACGGTATCGAAGTAGCGAATGCCACCGATAAGTGATCGCCGTTTGAGGCCTGGTGACATGCGAAGCGCACCAGCTCTGGTGAGTTGCTTCTGCGCTGGTACCGACTTCGCACCACCCATCCGGTCATACAAGAAAATACCGGCCGACACGTAGGGGCGCTGCCAGTAACGCTTGGTCAACGGAAACAAGAACTCAAGGGGTTTGACGAGATGCGGCGCAAGCCTGCTCATGGCAAGTTCGCGTTCTTTGAGCGCTTCGCGCACGAGCCCGAACTCGAGCTGCTCCAGGTAACGCAATCCACCGTGGAACATCTTCGACGACCGGCTAGAGGTTCCCGAAGCTAGATCCCGCGCTTCCACGAGCCCGACTTTCAAGCCTCGCGTCGCAGCGTCCAATGCCGCTCCGCAGCCGACAATGCCACCTCCGATGACCAGCACGTCAAACTCTTGGGTCGTCAAAGTTTTCCACGCCCGCTCGCGATTCTCAGCGCCGAGTATGTGCGTCTTCGTCTGATGTTTCAACACAACCCCCTAAAAGGCTTCGCAGCGTTCACCAGGCTAGTAGCTTGAGCGTCACACTGACGACTGAATCTGCAGGAGCTACACGTGACCGTGACCACCGACGCATCGACATTCATTGCGGCTATCGACCAGGGAACGACGTCAAGCCGATGCATCCTCTTCAACCGCGCTGGTCAGATCGTGTCGACGGCGCAAAAGGAGCACCGTCAGATCTTTCCCGAAGCTGGTTGGGTTGAACACGACCCAGTGGAGATTTGGACCAATGTCAGAGAGGTTGTGGCCGGTGCGGTTGCAAAGGCTGACCTCGCCAAGGGTGCCATTTCCGCCATCGGCATCACGAATCAGCGCGAAACAACCGTTGTGTGGGACAAAGCAACGGGACAGCCGTTGTATAACGCGATTGTGTGGCAGGACACCCGCACTGAGCGTGTGTGCCGCGAACTTGCGGGCGATGCCGGTGTGGACCGCTACCGGCGGCGCACCGGGCTTCCTATTTCCACATACTTCTCCGGCCCGAAAATCCGTTGGATTCTCGACAATGTTGAGGGCGCCCGCGATCGCGCTGAGCGTGGCGAATTGTGTTTCGGCACTATGGATACGTGGGTGATCTGGAATGCCACAGGTGGCCCACAGGGCGGGGTTCACGTCACCGATGTGACCAACGCGTCGCGCACCATGCTCATGGACCTCCGAACATTGAAGTGGGACCCCGAAATCTGTGCGGATTTTGGGATCCCGATGTCGATGTTGCCGGAGATCCGGAGTTCTTCGGAAATATATGGAACCTCGCGTCCTCGTCGGGGACTTGAGGACGTTCCTATTGCGGGGATCCTCGGTGACCAACAAGCAGCCACTTTTGGTCAAGCATGCCTTAGCCCTGGGGATGCAAAAAACACCTACGGAACTGGGAACTTCTTACTGCTAAACACGGGCACAGAGCCAGTCGAGAGCAAACACGGCCTTCTGACGACCGTGTGCTACAAAATCGGCGCTGACGCTGCCGTGTATGCGCTTGAGGGGTCGATCGCCGTCACTGGTTCCCTGGTGCAATGGTTGCGGGACAACCTCGGAATTATCCAAAATGCCTGCGACATTGAGCCCCTCGCCCGCGGATCGAAAGACAACGGTGGTGTTTATTTCGTGCCAGCGTTCTCCGGGTTGTTCGCCCCACGGTGGCGCCCTGATGCCCGCGGCGCACTGGTGGGCCTAACCCGCTTCCACAACAAGCACCATATTGCCCGCGCTGCGCTTGAAGCGACCGCGTTTCAAACACGGGAAGTGCTTGAAGCTGCCCAGGCCGACTCTGGTGTGACGCTATCGTCGCTCAAAGTCGATGGTGGAATGGTGGCCAACGAGCTGCTCATGCAATTTCAGGCCGACATCCTCGACGTGCCTGTGATCCGCCCCGTGGTGAGCGAAACCACCGCTCTCGGTGCGGCATACGCTGCTGGCCTCGCTGTGGGGTACTGGAGCGGTCTTGACGAGATTCAGGCCAACTGGGCCGTCGATAAGACTTGGACACCAGCAATGGACGCCGACCGCCGTGAACACCTATACGGGCAATGGAACAAGGCGGTCGAACGTACATACAACTGGGTCGAATAACTGGGTTGACAAACTTAGTCGAGGTCGTCGTGGCGCATCAGCTGTCGCGCCGCTTCGTTGATAGACCCGGAAAGCGACGGGTACACAGAGAACGTCGATGCGAGATCGGCAACGCTGAGATGGTTTTGCACTGCCATCGCGATGGGCAGGATCAATTCCGAGGCGTCCGGGGCGACGATGACACCGCCGATGACCACGCCAGTTGCAGGTCGGCAAAAAATCTTGACGAAACCGCGTCGCAACCCCATCATCTTCGCCCGGGGGTTCGTGTTCAACGGCAACATCACGCTGCGCGCGGGCACTTGGCCCTCGTCGATTGCGTTCTGCGAGACGCCAACAGTGGCGATCTCGGGGCGGGTGAAAATCGCGGATGCAACGGTCTTGAGTTTGATGGGGTTCACGCCTTCACCGAGGGCGTGATACATCGCAATACGCCCCTGCATCGCGGCAACCGAAGCGAGGGGAAGGAGCCCTGTACAGTCGCCTGCTGCATAGATGCCGGGCACAGTCGTCCGAGATACGCGGTCGACCTGGATGTAGCCGCCGCTGTTGACTTCAATGCCGACGTTCTCGAGGCCCAACGTGCCAGTGTTGGGCACAGAACCTACCGTCATCAATGCGTGGCTACCTGTCACGGTACGACCGTCGTGAATCTTCACCGTGACGCCGTCGTCCGTGCGTTCAACTGCGTCGGCACGAGCGTGCTTAATCAGGCTCACGCCGCGCTCAGCGAGTGATTCTTCGAGCACCATGGCTGCGTCTGCGTCTTCGCTGGGAAGGACGCGGTCCCGGCTGGTGACTACAGTGACTTTGACACCGAGTTCGGTATAAGCACTAACAAATTCGACCCCGGTCACACCAGATCCAACGACGATGAGGTGTTCGGGGAGTTCTTCTAGGTCGTAGAGGTGCCGCCACGTCAAGATTCGCTCGCCGTCAGGTTGGGCTGTCGGCAATATTCGCGGTGCAGAACCCGTTGCTATGAGCACGACTTCGGCGTCGAGGATGAGTTCCTCACCGTTAAATAGGCTTGCTTGCACCTTGTGGGTGGCAAGCCCGTGGGCGGTGTCGACAAGTTTGCCTTCGCCGCTGAGAAGCCGAACGCCCTCGCGTTGAAGGCGGGCTCGAATGTCTGACGACTGCGCCTGAGCGAGACTCTTAACACGGTCATGCACTTGCGGAACAGAGACCCCGACGTTTTTTGGGTCAAATTCGATGCCGAGCGCCGAAGCGCGGCGGAGGTCGGATCGGATTCCTGTAGAGGCGATGAAGGTCTTGGACGGCACACAGTCATACAGAACACAGGCGCCACCAATTCCGTCAGCATCGACCACGGTGACGTCTGCGCTGTGTTGCGCTGCGACTAGCGCGGCCTCGTAGCCCGCGGGCCCTCCACCAATGATCACAATCCGGTTCATTTGTTCCTCCGTCCGCCTTGGGTAAGCGCCGTTTCGGCTCCTACGCTATAGCCTCGCTGCAGATTGTGTGCGCACAGATGGCAGTATCGGGGAGAATAAGTAGTGTCATGTGCCATACGACGAGAGAGACGTAGGGTTTCGCTGTGCCTTTGTATGCCGCGTATGGGTCAAATATGGACCCAGAACAGATGCTTGCTCGCGCTCCTCATTCGCCGATGGCGGGAACTGGATGGCTGAATGGGTGGCGCTTGACCTTCGGCGGGGACGACATTGGGTGGGAAGGGGCACTGGCCACCGTCGTTGAGGAGCCCGGTTCGCGGGTGTTTGTTGTTTTGTACGACGTACCGCCTGAGGATGAGGTCAACCTCGACCGCTGGGAAGGTGCTGAAATGGGGATCCATCGCAAGCTCCGGGTGCGAGTGGATACGTCAGCCCAAGATTATGTGTTGGCCTGGTTGTACGTACTCGATGCGTACGAAGGCGGACTGCCGTCGGCCCGGTATATCGGCGTTATGTCGGACGCTGCGGAAAAGGCCGGTGCACCAGCGGATTATGTGCATTCTCTTCGGTTGCGTGCGAGCAAAAATGTTGGTCCGGGCCCAACATTCGACTAGGCCGGATAGAACGGCACCGCTGACTTCACGTGAACGTCGGCCTTGTCACCATGAATGAACTGCCGATCACCCGGGCATAGGGAACGTATACGAATTGTTCCAGTGGGATCGCTGACAGTAACGATGGTGGCAGGGCCCGTGAAACGCACATTCGTCACGGTGAATTCGCTGTCTGCGACGGCATGGGCAATATCGACTTGCTCCGGCCTAATGAGTACTTTACCCACGGTGGTGTGTGTACCGATCAGCGGAACCGGGCCAAGCGGTGTGTGGGCCCACCCTTCGGGCGACGAGGTCGCATCTGCCTCGACAATGATGGAATCGCCGACAAAGTTGCCCACTTCGAGCGATACCGGGGTGTGGTAAACCTCTTCGGGAGTGCCGATTTGTGCGATCTTTCCACCGAGCATCACCACAATGCGGTCGGCCATACCGAGAGCTTCGTCTTGGTCGTGAGTAACAAGCACCGATGTCATGTTGCGTTCGTACAGAAGTGTCCGCACATCAGCGCGCAATGTCGCACGTAGGCCCGCATCGAGCGCACTAAAAGGTTCGTCCAACAGCACAACTTGGGGCGACGGCGCGAGCGCACGCGCGAGAGCAACACGTTGCTGTTGGCCGCCCGAGAGTTGCGCAGGTTTCACATGCCCAATACCGGGGAGACCGACGAGTTCAAGCAGTGAATCAACAGTTTCGCGGCGCTGCGGCCGAGCGATGTTGCTCGACCGTGAACCGAGTCGGGAGTGCAACCCATAGGAAATGTTTCGCGCAACATTCAAATGCGGGAACAACGCACCTTCTTGCGGTACGAGGCCAACGTGTCGACGTTCCGGGGATATGTGAGTGCCATTGCCATTGGCGACAGTACGGTGCCCGAGTGCCACCAACCCTGAGTCGATTTTGTGCAGACCCGCGATTGTCCGCAGGAGCGTCGTTTTTCCGCACCCTGAAGGCCCCAGCACAGCGAGGAGTTCACCTTCGTTTACGTCAAAGGTAACGTCGCTGAGCACTTGGCGTCGGCCGTACGATGCCGTAACGCTCTTGACTGTCAGTCCGCGTGGTTTATCGGTCATGGTGTGACCTTCGTGCCTGCTGTCGCAGGTTGCTTCTCGTCGTTCACGTCACCACTAACCTCAACACTCGGATTGGTGGACTTCCACCCCATTACGTTTCCGAGCAGCACCGCTGGCAGTGCCGCTACGAGGATCAACGCCACAGCATAGGGCGCTGCGGCTCCGTACGCTAATTCGGATGTATGGGTCCACAGCCTGGTAGCAAGTGTGTCGACAGCGGTCGGGCGAAGCATAAGTGTCGCTGGAAGTTCCTTCGCCACCGCGAGAAATACTAGCGCCCCACCTGCGGCAGCGCCAGGTAGCGCGAGAGGAAGAACGACACGCAAGTTGGTGCGCCACTTGGGCTCCCCCAATGTCGCTGAGACATCTTCCAGCGACTCAGGAATCGCCGCTACCGATGACCGAATTGCGCCAACAGCAAGTGGGAGGAAAAGCACGACATAGGCGAGCACAAGCATGGGGGCCTGCTGATAGAACTGCGGTAACACTCGGATCCCGAGAAACACCACTGCTAGGCCGACGGTAATACCGGGTAGGGCGAAACCCACGTAGGCCACCGATTCCGCCGTGCGCGCGGCCACAGTGCGAGATCTGGCGGCAAAAATGCCAATGGGGACCGCGGCCAGTGTCGTCACCACAGCAGCAATTCCGGCAACCTGCAATGTTGATGACGTGGCAGCAAAAACCCGCCCCCAGTCGATGGACAGTTGTTGCGCTCGGTACATCCACCGACCAAGTGCAACGAAAGGAAGTACCACCCCGACGGTGATGACCACTGCCGAGAAAAGATACGCAGGAATTCGCATTGCGCCGAGGACAAATGGTCGCGGAATCCGCGGTGCGCCGTGGGCGATACGGGCAGCGTATCCCCGTCGCGCGCGGCGCTCAGCGATGGTCAGCAAGATGGCTGCGGCGGCAAGAACGATACCCAAAATCGCTGCGGGAGTCCGATCGAACGACCCCTGATAGCTCATGTAAATCGCCACGGTGAACGCTTCGAAACGCATAAGCGCAACGGCGCCAAAGTCGCTCAATGTGTAGAGGGCAACGAGTAGTCCACCAGCGGTCGCTGCGGGCCACACCTGGCGAGTGGTGACGGACAAAAGGGCTCGATAGCGGGTCCGGCCGAGAGTTTGTGCAACTTCTTCGCCCGCGGGGTCTGCGGCGGCGAGGGCTGCGGCTACAGGAAGAAAGACATACGGGTAGCTAGCGATTGTCAGAACGATGCTCGCACCGAGAAAGCCCGCGAATTGGGGAAGTTCGGCGATCCAAATAAATCCGAGGACATAGGACGGTATCGCCAACGGGATGGTGAATGCGATGCCAAGCCACCTGCGGCCGGGCAAGTCTGACCGCACCACTATCCAAGCCAGGACAGAGCCGAGGATGATGCAGGCAATGGTCACTGTGATGGCGAGGCCGAAGCTGCGCCAAAAAAGTTCGAACGTGCGTGGACGCATAAGCACCGACCACACAACGTCGGGGCCGCGTTCAAACGCGCGAATCACAAGGTATAGCAGTGGCGTTGCCGCGAGAGCAGCGACACCAAGCGCGGCCAACCCAATTAGTGGGCGGCCGCGCTTGGCGGTTGTGCGCAGAGCGATCAGAGCAAGCCCACCTGTGTGAGGAGTTCTTGAGTCTCTTCCAGCGATTCGAGGTCAGCCAAATCGATGTCGGGACCCTGGAGCTCGTCAAGTTGCGGACGGCCAGGCTCAGATACGGACAACCCGTCAATCAGGGGGTATTCCGAGGTTTCGTCGAGGAAGTACTCTTGCGCTTCCAGCGACAGCATCGCACGTACGACTCGTTGAGCCGCTTCCTGGTTCTCAGAGCTTGCGAGTACGCCAGCACCCGCGATGTTGACGAGAGCGCCTTCATCCCCTGGGGCGAGGTACTTCAACTGTGACCGCATGTTGTCGAGGCCTTGGTCAACCGCAAGCCGGTACCAGTAGTAGTGGTTGATCAAGCCGAGTTCGACCTGGCCTTCTTCGACGGCGGTGAGGATCGCGCCGTTTTTTTCGTACCGTACGGGCTCGTTGTCACGGAATGCTTCGAGCCATTCGCGTGCGCCTTCTTCACCGCGAGATACGCGAAGTGCGGTGACGAATGCTTGCCACGATGCGTTGGTGGGGGCGAATCCGATTTTGCCGCGCCACTCTGGGTCGAGCAATGCATCGATGGTGTCTGGCACGTCAGCTTCGTCCACAGCCTCGCTGTTAAACACGATGACGCGTGCACGACCAGAGGTTGACACCCAGGTGCCGTCGCTGGCTTGGTATGCCTCAGGGACGAGGTTGAGGGTGTCCTCGTCGAGTTCCGCAAGGAGGCCAGCCCTGGCCACTGCGCCGAGCGCTCCTGCATCCTGTGAGAAGTAGATGTCAGCAGGTGAGCGATCGCCCTCTTCAAGGATCTGGGCGGCAAGTTCGGCGGTGTTTCCGTAGCGAACTTCAAGGTTTACGCCAGCTAGTTCTTCGAGTTGCGGAACTAGTGCGTCTACGAGGTCTTCACCACGGCCGGAGTACATCACCAGTGTTGGCGTCTCGGAGGCAGTTGCGGTGTCTCCTCCTGCGGCTGGGGCGGTTGTTTCATCTGAGCTGCACGCAGCCAGTGGGACAGCGAGCGCGACTGCGGTGAGTGCAGTCAAAAAGCGCTTCCGAGTGATCACCTCGGCTCCTTACATTCAAAAAGCGGCGAATACGACTAGGCTACCCTAACTGATGTAAGGCTCACTTATGAAGTTTCGCTTCGAAGGCAAGTCCAGTCAGCACCCGCACGCCATGTTCGATCGCACGCTCGTCAATGTCGAATGTCGCCTGATGCAAGTCGACCTGGGGGCCAACGCCCGACCACACACCCAGGCGCGCCATGGCCCCAGGCGCATGCTCTAGGTACCACGAAAAGTCCTCACCACCACCTGATTGCTCTGTTGAAGCCACAGCGTCAGGCCCTATACGCTCGATTGCGTGGCGGAACATTTGCGCCGACACCACATCATTGACGACTGGTGGCACTCCCCTTCGGTAACGAATTTCGAAATCCACACCCGTGGGCTTAACCACAGACGACACAATTTCTCGCACTAAAGGTTCGAGTAACGACCACGTCGCATGGTCGCCAGTGCGCACCGTGCCTCGCAGCATTCCTTCCCGCGGAATCGCATTCGCCGCATCCCCAGCATGCACAGCGCCCCACGCCATCACAGTTGACGTGCGAGGGTCCACGCGGCGCGTCAACAAACCAGGCACAGCGGTAATCACAGCACCCATTGCGTACACCAAATCGGACGTCAAATGCGGTCTCGACGTGTGACCACCAGCGGAGTAGAAGACAATCTCGACAAAGTCTGCAGCCGAAGTAACCGGACCCGTCCGAATCCCAACCTTGCCCACCTCTAAACGAGGGTCACAATGAAGCGCAAAGATTCGCGAGACGCCTTCCATCGCACCAGAAGCAATAACGTCCAACGCACCGCCTGGCATCACTTCTTCCGCTGGCTGGAAGATGCACCGAACACCGTGCGGAAGCTCAGGCAACGAGCCTAACGCCAACGCTGCACACAGCAATATCGTGGCGTGCACATCGTGGCCACACATATGCGAGACGCCCGGCACCGTCGACGCGTAGGGAACATCGTTGAGTTCCTGCATCGGCAACGCGTCAATGTCGGCCCGCAATGTGAGCCGTCGACCGTTCTCGTCTGCAGGGCCAAGATCGAGCAGCAATCCGGTACCGCCGGGGAACCGACGTGGCCTAAGTCCCGCTTCGACCAGCTTGCGTTCAATAAACGCCGTCGTCCTAGTCTCAGCCCGCGCCAACTCCGGGAACTGATGCAACTCGCGTCGCCACGCAACCATGTCGTCGCGGTGTTGCACTATCCAGCGCTCAATTAGATCCCACACGGCGTCGTGCGCTCCTCCTCGGCCAGGGCCTCATAGTTTAGAACCTGAATAGATCTCTCAGCACAGTGCTGGCTGTTACCCAAACGAGAACGGGGTGTCGCGGGTTTTTACAGCCAACGCAGCGAGCAAATCACCATGAATGCTGCGTTTGATCCCAGCAAGGTTGGGCCCACGTTTGCTCGCGTTGTTCGCCACCCGGCTCACTGCCGTAGCTAGCACGTCCTCGCCTGGGACTGCAGACTGGACGATCCCGCTCTTGAGCGCGTCTTCTCCCCCGAACCGGCGGCCAGTGGTCATCGCCTCAATAGCTGTCTGCTTGGGCAAACGAGAGTTGAGCAACGCATTCATGCCAACAGTAAACGGCATGGATAGGTCAACCTCAGGAAGGCAGTAAAAACCCCGATCGGAGCGCATCACCTGAAAATCGGTGGAAATCGCCAACATCGCGCCCGCCCCGAATGCGTGTCCCTGAATAGCTGACACCGTGGGCATAGGGAACGTGAGGAGACGCGAAAAAATGGTGTGCGAACGGTCAAGGTACTCGGGCACCTTATCGAGATTGCCGAAGATCCATTCGACATCCAGGCCGTTGCTGAAGAACTTGCCGGTCGCCGCTACCACGAGCGCTGCAGGACCTTCCGATGCTTCAACCTCGTCTAAGGAGGCATGCACTGCGTCCATCCAGTCGGGATGGAACCTATTTTCGTTGTCTTGTTCCCCTTCGTTTCCGAGGTAGAGAACAAATACGTCACCGTCGCGTGTCAGATATGGCATGCCCTGAGCTTAATCGTCAGCACATAGTTGAGTTACCTCGACCGGAATGTGCAGCAGCCTACTGAAGCGAAACATTGATAAATGGGACTTTTGACCCCGATCCGTGTGCTAGGTGGCACTATCAGGTGTGGTGGGCAGTGGTGAAAACTGTGAGTGTCGCACACGAAGGTATCGAGGTTATGTGATGTCTGAGAAACGATCAGAACAAGACGAATCGCTGCGCCAACTAGTCGGCTTTGCCACGCGTGCGCCGTCAATACACAACACGCAACCGTGGACAGTCGGCGTTGCTGACAATGCGATCACGGTTTTCGCCGACCCAGAACGTCAGATGCGCGCGGCTGACCCATCCGGGCGGCAGATGATCATCAGTTGTGGCGCATTTGTGCACCACCTCGACGTTGTCTTACACAACGCTGGTTTCGACACCGCTATACATCGATTCCCCAACACTGATGACACCACCCACGTTGCCACAATTGAATTGAAGCCAGCTCGCTACATTGATGAGAAATACCGCAGCCTAGCTGGTGCAGTAACCGAACGGCGCAGTGACAGGCGACCTCTAGGGCCATTGTCAGATGAGGCTGTTGAGACGCTGACCACCGCATTCCACGATGATTCAGTATCGGCTGTCGCGATCACCGGCGGGGGCACGGACCTGTTCCGTCAAGCATCGGAATTAGCTATTGAGAACCGACTCGGCGATGAGAATTACTTGCGAGAGCTAAATTGGTGGAGCGGTCACTACCGGCTTTTCGAGGGCGTCCCCCGTTCAGCTCTCGTGTCGTCGGCTACGCAACAGACGGTGCCCAGCAATCGAGAGTTTCCGGTCGGAACACTCGACGCGGACCGCAAGGTTGAGGACGAAGCCAGTCTGCTAGTTCTCAGCACAAGCAGCGACGACCAGACGCACTGGTTACGATCCGGCGAAGCTATGTCAGCGATCATGCTGGACGCTACGGTTTCTCGTTTGGGTTGCTGCCCAGTCACTCACGTCACCGAACTCGACGAAAGTCGCGCACTAATTCGCTCCGCTGCGGCTGAATCATCCGAAATGTACCGGTACCCGCAGGCTGTCATCCGCGTAGGAGAACGACGTGACGATAGCGCCCCACCAGCTTCGGGTCGTCGCCCAGTGGACGAAATTATTCGTCGCTAGCCTGAGAGCACTAGTTGGCTGAGGTGGGCACTGCCAGCGCCTGCCCTGTGAGTGCTCCGCCATCAATGACAAACTCGGCACCGGTGGTGAACGTCGCCTTCATCACCACGAATTCGACCATATCGGCGACCTCGTCCGGCTCACCAAATCGTGCGATCGGTTGATTCACCACGAGGGAGTCGTCAAAGTCAGCCGTCATCGGTGTCCGAATCGGCCCAGGGTGCACCGAACATACCCGCACCCCCGAGTCGGCAAACTCTAAGGCCGCAGTCTTTGTGATCCCCCGAAGCGCCCACTTGCTCGCAACATAAGCACCAATGTGCGAGTACCCGGCAAGCCCCGCTGTGGACGACACGTTCACGATCACGCCCCCAACCGCACGAAGACTTGCACCACAGGCTCGCATGCCTAGCCACGCACCGGTCAGATTCACGTCGAGAACAAACCGAAACTCGTCAGGATCTTGCTCTTCGATACTCCCGAAGCGTAAAACACCAGCATTGTTGACCAGGACCGATAGTTGACCAAGGGCGCTCGATACCTCAACCACCTCAGCCCATTGCTCAGATTTACGCACGTCAAGGTGACAAAAAGTTGCCTTTGTCCCAAGCTCCGCCGCAAGCTGCTGTCCTTCGTTGTCGAGAACATCTGCGACGACAACATGCATACCGAGATGGTGAAACCGTCGAACAACAGCTTCGCCAATTCCTCTGGCACCACCTGTGACGATGGCGACTTGGGCTAAGTCACTCATGACATTTTCACTACTCCTTGCGTAGACCGTTTCGAACAACAACGAGTGGGCACCTCGAGGCATACATCAGCGTTTCGCTCGTAGAGCGAAAAATGAGACCCGAAATCGGACCCCGCCCATGACTGCCCACTACGAGCAGCGCTGCGGACTGGGATTGGTGCGCGAGCTGCCTCGCTGGGCTGTCCTTAGTGACAACCTCAACAACATCGACTTCCGGGAACTTGTCGCGCCATCCTGCGAGGCGGGTGGACAGCACTACCTTTTCGCCTGTTTCCACCTCGTCCCAAGCAAGGGACGCTTCGGCCGCAATGGCGGTGGTGAGCTGGAAGTCATTCCAGGTGTGGACAGCTTTGAGAACAGCGCCGCGGGCAGCAGCTTCCTCAAACGCAACGGCAATGGCGTCTTCGCTGCTTTCAGTCCCGTCAATACCGACAACCACGTGCGTTGCTGTGAGGTCATTACGCGGCACGACCACGATCGGACAGTGTGCCTTCGCGGCAAGCAAGGCCGCGTAGGGCGCCCCGAGGCGAGTTCGTTTCCCTTGCTCGGATCCCGCCGCAATTACGAGCATATGAGCATCGAGAGTCACTGGAACCAGGCCAGTTTTCACACCACCACCGACGGTGCGCACTTCGATCGACGCATCCGGATTATGGGCCTTAATGATCTCACGAGCGCGCTGAACATCAGCGTCAATCACACTTCCCGGTACACGCCTGAGCACGGACCCCTTCGGGCGCACGAGCATAACCCCGGCCTTATGCAACGCAGCTTCACCAGCCGCCCATTCCACACCTCTAAGGCTCTCCTCGGTCCCATCAACAACGACTGCGATGGGTTGCGTTCCCCAATGCTTTCCACGGGACGTGCGGTTGGGATTCGGCTGGTTCATTCTGGGCCTTTCCGATCGACTTGATACCAGCATGCCTCTATCACAACGCAAATGTGCTTGCCGGTCGAGAGTCCAAACGTCCCTCATTTACGGCCAATAGTCCCACGATCGGCCAACTGCGCAATGTCTGTGGCTTAGGGGAGCCGGTTACCGCCTACGATGGAGACACCCGGCATGAGGAGCGCTCCAATGTTCACGGTATTTCTGGTTGACGACCATGAGGTTGTGCGACGGGGGTTGGTCGACCTCATAAGCGCAGATCCGAAGCTAACGGTAGTTGGCGAAGCTGGTAACTGCGCACAGGCGTTAGCTCGAATCCCGGCTGCCGCGCCGGACGTAGTTATCCTCGACGTCCGACTCCCCGACGGCAATGGCATCGAACTGTGCAGAGAGATACGATCCGCCAACCCTGACCAGAAATGCCTCATCCTGACGTCGTTCACTGACGAACAAGCAATGGTGGATGCGATCTTGGCGGGAGCAGCCGGCTACGTCATTAAAGATATTCGGGGAATGGATCTCACTCAGGCCATCATCGACGTCGGTGAGGGAAAATCCTTGCTCGACAATCGTGCCGCAGCAGCTCTCATGGCTCGACTCCGCACCGGAGCTGTGGAGGCCGACCCCTTCCCTACGCTCACTTCACAGGAACTCACACTGCTTGAACTCCTCGGCGAAGGGCTAACAAATCGCCAGATAGCCGAGCGGATGTTCCTGGCGGAAAAGACGGTTAAGAATTATGTGTCCCGACTCCTCGCGAAACTAGGAGTAGAGCGGCGCACTCAGGCGGCGGTCCTGGCATCGAAGTTGAAGAAGAGGTCATAGCGGTGACATCGTCTCAAACGCCATCTGGAGTAATTATTGAACTCCGAGAACAACTCGACAACCTCAGCCGCGCACGCGACCACCTTGAGGGACTGCTTGAGGCGATGTTGGAGGTGTCAACCGGTTTACAGCTGGAAGACACGCTACGCAGAGTTGTGCGCGTCGGGATTCGCCTTACCGGCGCCAGGTACGGTGCGTTGGGGATCCGAGGTTCTGGCACCAAACTGTCCCGCTTCATTTACGAAGGAATCACAGACTCAGAGGCCGAACGCATCGGGCACCTTCCCGAAGGCTTAGGTATCTTGGGGCTGCTGTTTGACGAGCCCGAGGCGATTAGGCTGTCGGATCTTTCCCAGCACCCCGCATCGGTCGGATTCCCGGCAAATCATCCGCCGATGAAGTCATTCCTGGGCGTGCCAATTCGAATACGTGACAAAGTTTTTGGCAACTTGTACCTGACGGAAAAAGCGCGTGGTGTGGAGTTTAGCGACGACGATCAGATCATTGTTCAACTCTTAGCCACAGCGGCGGGTATTGCTATCGAGAACGCCCGACTGTATGAGGAATCACGCGATCGCCTCCGGTGGCTCGAGGCCCTTAACGAGATAAGTAATGACTTGCTCGGCGGCATGGATCCTTCCCACACGCTGCAATTGGTGGCAGACCTTGCCCGCGATTTGACCAGTGCGGATTTTGCTTTCCTCGCAATCCCGTCCGACCCGGAGCTCGCTTTCGACGACCTTGACGACCTCGTCATTGCGGTCGCATCGGGGCCACAAGCATCGAGTGTTTTGCAGGCGTCGATACCGCTCGATAACTCATTGCCCGCCCGCGCATTCACCACGCGCAAACCGCACAGCAGCGATGAGTTCGCCCATCCAGCTCTAGAACACCTAGATCTTGCGACTGGCCCCACCATAGTGGTTCCTTTACGTGCAGAAAACGCCGTCACGGGTGTGCTTGTGCTGGTCCGCGATGGCGCCAAGACGTCGTTCGAGGATCGTCATCTGACCATGATGACGTCCTTCGCTGACCACGCAGCACTCGCGTTGAAACTTGCCGTGGCGCAGAAAGAAAGACGTGAGCTATCCATTCTCTCCGATAGGGACAGGATTGCCCGCGACCTGCACGACAATGTCATTCAGCGACTATTTGCGGCAGGACTGAGTTTGCAAGGCACTCTCCCCCGAACGAAGTCCCCCGAGGTGCAGGCACGACTCAACGTCCTCGTCGATGACCTTCACGACATTATTCAGGACATTCGTACCGCGATCTTTGATCTTCACTCCCGTTCCGATACGCCAGCCACCACACTTCGCCGTCGCATCCACGACGTCATCTCCGAGTTGACTCACGCCTCAGAGATCACCCACACCTTGATAGTTTCTGGTCCCACTTCCGTGGTGAGCGAGACCTTGAGCAATCACGCTATTTCGGCAATCAGAGAAGCCGTCACCAATGTGGTTCGGCACTCCCGAGCTTCGAGCCTAAACGTCGCCGTGTCCGTAGCAAACGACCTCGATATTGTCATTTCGGATGACGGCATCGGGATAGGTGATCCCCCGCGCCGCAGCGGCTTACGGAACTTGGACGAGCGCGCACGGAGCTGCGGTGGAACATGCAGCATCACCGTCGGCGAGCAAGGTGGAACAACCGTTCGCTGGTCAGTTCCCTTGCCTGACTGATCACCCAAAGTGGGGTCACTTAGGTCCTCGTTTTCGGGGGCCGAATGGCCCTGTTGTAGCGGCAGGCTTTCAGGGATTCTGGATAAGTAGGCACATCACCTCACACTGAAAGAGCGCCGCCATGTCACTTAATCAGCCGATCGTCGTTGGAACTGACGGCTCCACTGCCGCTACAAACGCCGTGCGTTGGGCTGCCCGTCAATCCCGAATTCACAATCTTCCGCTACGCATCGTGACAGCACTGGACGGTCCACCCCAGTACTGGGGTGACTTCGCGCTGCCGTCGACATACATCGCCGAAAGCACCGCTCACGCGAAAGAACGGCTCGCCGAGGCACAGCGAATAGCCGTCGAAGGCGGGGCGCACAGCATCACCACCGATGTCTTGACGGGGTTCGCGCACGTTGACCTGATCACCGAATCCAAAAACGCACACACTTTGGTGCTTGGATCTCGAGGTTTGTCGGCCGTCAAAGCAAACATCATCGGTTCGGTGACCCATTCAGTTGCGTCCTACGTGCACTCACCCCTCGTGGTAGTCCACGACCTCCCATTCGGGTGGGACAGGAAACCCCTCGCACCCGTTGTCGTGGGGGTGGACGGTTCTGAACACAACCGTGCTGCAGTTGACGCAGCGTTCAAAGAGGCGGACCGGTTAGGAACCGAACTAATCGCGGTGCATGCATGGAGTGACACGGCCCTTCCCCGCGCACTGTCACTACACAAGGGCTTGCCGTGGGCAGACTTGATCACCGAAGAGGAAGCGCGCCTTGCCGAATCACTCGCCGGCTGGAAAGAGCAATACCCAGACGTCGATGTTCGCCGCGTAGTCATTAAGGAAAAACCCGCCCGCTACCTTGCAGAGCTTTCCTCTGCAGCCAGTCTGGTTGTGGTGGGTAGTCGCGGTCGCGGTGGCTTTGCTGGAATGCTGCTCGGCTCCACCTCTCGAAGCCTCCTACACAGCTGCCAGTGCCCACTGATGACAGTTCCAGGTGACCGGTAGGCGTTGATCTCGACCGGGGCCTTGATCGGGGGCTGATTCGGCGAGTGGTCCTGCCAGTTTCGCCAGATCACACTAGTGTGGAATGTGTGCGAAACATCGACAGCCCCCACGTTGTTGCCCGAGCAGCTGCTAACGCAATCGCCACGCGAACTGGAGTAGCGGAACACCCAGTCGCGGTCGTTCTAGGCTCTGGTTGGGCCCCCGCCGCATCGGTGCTCGGCGCGCCGACGGCAACGATTCCGATGCCAGAACTGCCCGGCTTCGCGCTACCTACTGCGGCTGGGCACGGCGGGGAAATCCGGTCTGTCAACGTCAACGGCACACACGTTTTGGTGCTCCTCGGGCGCGCACATGCCTACGAAGGCCACCCATTGTCAACCGTGGTTCACCCGGTGCGCACAGCCTGCGCCGCGGGCGCCCATACTGTGATCCTCACCAACGCCGCTGGGGGCCTCCGCGACGACATGTCGGTAGGCCAACCAGTGCTCATCAGCGACCACCTCAACCTCACCGGCCGGTCGCCCCTGGTTGGATCGCATTTTGTTGACCTCGTTGATGCGTACTCGCTGAAATTGAGGGAACGCGCCCGCGCTATCGAACCCTCACTCACCGAAGGCGTGTACGCGGGGTTGCCGGGTCCGCACTACGAAACTCCGGCCGAAATCCGAATGCTCCGCACTCTTGGCGCCGACCTCGTCGGGATGTCCACCGTGCACGAGACCATCGCCGCGCGTGCAGAGGGTGCTAGCGTGCTGGGTATCTCGCTCGTCACCAACCTCGCTGCAGGTATTACGGGCGAACCACTCGACCACGAGGAAGTGCTCGAAGCAGGTCGCGCATCGGCTCAACGCATGGGCACACTGCTCCACAACTTGGTCACCCAAATATGAGCGTCGATCAAAATCTGATTGACACCTGGATCGACGCCGACCCGGACCCCAACACTCGCCGTGAACTGCTGGAGGCAGACCCGCACGATCTCGCCGATCGGTTCTCAGGTCCCCTCGTCTTCGGCACCGCCGGACTCCGAGGTCCAGTGCGTGCGGGCCCCAACGGCATGAACACTGCCGTCGTCATCCGTACCACAGCCGGGATAGCACAGTGGCTGCACGGTCGTTGCTTAGGTGGCTCTACCGTCATCGTCGGGCGAGACACTCGGCACGGGTCTGAAACATTCGCGACCGCTGCGGCCGAAGTTCTCGCTGCCGCCGGATTTCGTGTGGTCCAACTGCCAGACCCCACCCCCACCCCGGTGGTCGCATTTGCGTGCCGGAAACTCAAGGCAGCCGTAGCAATTCAGATCACGGCGTCACACAACCCAGCAACCGACAACGGCTACAAGGTCTACCTCGACGGTGGCGCCCAAATCATCTCCCCCGCCGACCGTGACATCGAAGCCGCAATCGCTGCAGTGGGACCCGCCAATTCAGTTCCTCGAGCTGCCGTCGAAGCGTCCGGCGCTCATCTCGTTGACGAATACATCGCCCGCGTCGCAACACTTCCCCGCGGAACAGACCGCGGACTGCGAATCGCATTTACACCGATGCATGGAGTTGGCGGTGCCACCGCCTTAGCCGCGTTCCGTGCAGCAGGATTCACCGACATTCACGTGGTGGACGAACAGTTTGACCCCAACCCAGACTTCCCCACAGTCGAGTTCCCCAACCCCGAGGAACCCGGTGCCACAGACCTTCTCCTCGCCACCGCCGACCGAGTCGATGCCGACATCGCCATAGCCCTCGACCCCGACGCTGACAGGTGCGCGGTGGGTGTGAAGGGACCCAACGGGTGGTTCATGCTCTGTGGCGATGACACTGGTGCAGTGCTCGGCGATTACATCCTGAGCCACACAAGCGGTGACCGCCTCGCCGCAACCACCATCGTTTCATCGAGCATGCTGAAATCCATTGCCGCATCCCACAACTCCCGCTACAGCGAAACACTCACAGGTTTTAAGTGGCTCGCACGTGCTGGAGACGGATTGGTGTTCGCCTACGAGGAAGCCCTCGGTTTGTGTGTTGATCCTGCCGCTGTGCGGGACAAAGACGGCATTTCCGCAGCAGTGGTTGCATGTGACTATGCCGCAAACCTGAAATCGGCCGGGCGCACATTCCTTGACGTTCTCGACGACCTTGCCGCACAGCATGGCGTGCACCTCACAGCGCAGGTGTCGCGCCGATTCAACAATCTCGCCCACATCGCAGCTTCCATGACAACGCTGCGCAACAACCTCCCGAAGGAACTCGGCGGTGCGCCCGTGGTTGTGGAGGACTTGAACGAGCTCCGAGGACCCAAACGCACGGACGCCATCATCCTTCGGACCGATCAACTCCGCGTCGTCGTACGGCCCTCTGGCACCGAACCCAAACTGAAGTGCTACCTAGAAGCTGTCGCGCCCACCGCGGCGGGCGACCTCAGTGCAGCGCGGCAGCAGGCTGAACGACTCCTGGACGTTGGTCGTGCTTTCGCGCACACGCTTTAGCTAGCGGGGGCCGAACTGCCGATCACCAGCATCGCCAAGCCCTGGCACGATAAATGCATCGTCGTTGAGGCGTTCATCGATCGACGCCGTCACCACACGGACCGGATAACCCGAGGTCTCCAATGCCTTCAGCCCCTCCGGCGCGCACACCACACAAATCGCCGTAATGTCCGTTGCGCCACGGTCGGCGAGCAAAGCGAATGTATGAAGCAGCGACCCACCAGTCGCCAACATCGGGTCCAAGACAAAGACCTGCCGACCCGCAAGACTTGCAGGCAAGGCTTCTAAGTAAGGAACCGGCTGGTGTGTGTCTTCATCACGCGCCATCCCAACAAACCCTGTTTGTGCTTCTGGAATCATGATGCTCGCCTGATCCACCATGCCCAAGCCCGCCCGTAGAACGGGAACAAGTAGCGGTGGACTGGCGAGACGGTACCCAGTGGCCGTAGACACCGGAGTCTCGACGGCAAACTTTTCGACCGGCGCCGACCGCATCGCTTCATAAACCAGCATCTGTGTGAGCTCGCGAAGTGCGCTCCTGAAGGTTGCCCGGTCGCTGCGCGCGTCCCGCATAGTCGACAGTCGGACAGCGGCGATTGGGTGATCGACAACAAGCGTCTCCATGCCGATGAGCATAGTCGTCGAAAAAGTCACAAAAATGCCCGCCCGCATGGAACCAAACAGCACCGTGAATGCGTCCACCTCTTTGTAGCGACAGGTGTGCACCGCTTAGTGCACCAACTTAGTGAGGTGGTTCCACGTGGCAGAGTTAGCCGCACATCCCGATGACGTCACTCGATTCGGAACCCGCATGGCTGACCAAGCCGAACGTCTTCGAGCGCTGGCATCAAGCGTTGCCGCCGTCCGCCCCGAGGCTGCGCTAACAGCGCTCGGGCCTATTGGGTCCGAGTTCCTTGCTGCCTACTCAGCGGCGCACCAACGCCACCAAGCTGCTCTCAATGCTGTCGCAGCCGCCTATCAGCATTGTGGTGAAGCGGCGCACACTGCCTCTGACCTATACCGCAGCGCTGACCGTAATGCTGCGGGCACACTTACCAATGCTGGGAGCTTGAGCCGATGATAGATGTCCAACTCCTCAAACAGCCTCTAGACGACCTCGCTGCCACCCTGGGCACTGGAATGTTCCAGGGAGTCGATCCAGTGCGCGAGTTCGACCAAGTGGGAACCACACTTCAGCAAGTGTGTGACTGCGGTTTGGCTGCTGTGAAAGAAATCGAACCGGCGTGGAGCGGGCTGACAGCGGAAACGGCACTCGCAGAAGGCCGTGAGCTCGCCCGCGGCGCAGACGCACTAGCGAACGATAGTCAAGCACTGAGTGTGAACTGGCTGGCTGCTATCGAGTCCGTGCTTCGGGGAGTCGGCGAGCTTGCCCTCATCGGTGCGTCATTTGTGAATGTGCTGCAAAATTCTCGCGAGTTGCTCAGCCAACCGCTCGGGCAGCTTGTGCTTCTTAAAGAGGCCCTCGATCACCTATCGCGGGCCCTCGATGTGGTTCTTCGTATCAGCGCTGAACTCAGCGTCGCATCCGGCAATATCAGTGCAGTAGGCAGTGCCAGTGCTGTCGGCGGCGCCACGATGGGCCCTCCAGGAGGTGGGTTGCCCGGATCGGGGCTAATGGGGTCAGCGGAAGCTCAGCAATCTGGCTTTCCTTCAACCCATTCGGCTTCCTACGCCGAGAACGGCCCCTACTCCGCTAGTGACTCGCTTGCGGTCGGAACGGCAAGCGTGTTGCTCCCCGACGGCACCGTCGCACAAGCCCCCACCCCGCAGGCAGCTGACGCGGTTCGCAACGCACTGAGCCAGCAAGGCGTTCCGTACGTTTGGGGCGGCACTAGCCCGGGCGCTGGCTTCGATTGCAGCGGACTTACTCAGTGGGCATATGGCCAGGCCGGGGTCGACATTCCACGCTTAGCCCACGAACAGAGCATCGGGACACCAGTAGGCATCAGCGAGGCTATGGCGGGCGACCTCGTCGTGTGGGACGGGCACGTGGCAATGGCACTGGGGAACGGCCAAATGATCGAAGCGGGTAATCCCATCAGCGTGAGCCCCATGCGCACAGACAACATGGGCCAGGCATTCCACGGCGTGTATAGGCCCACATCATGAGTGGCCCGTCATTAGGTGGCGTGGAGGTTACGGCTACGGATGCCGGGTTCCCGACAGATATTCAACTCACCGCGCAGGCACTACGGCTCGGTGCTGCCCACATAGCTCGAGAGGTACTCAACCAATGCCACCGTGCGGCCACTGTTGGAGGAATTACCGCACGCCAAGAACTCGAAAAGTTGGGCATCTCCCCACGCTCGCTCAACGAACTGGGTGTGCCAAACCGAAACGACCTTGAGGAATTGATGCACAGCACCCGATCGACCCATCGGCTTAACCAACTGGGCATATCGCGATGACGTCCATCGACAACGTAATTCAGCGCGTTCGAGCCCAACGTGACGCACTTGATGACGCCCTGCGAGAGCTAACGACGCGAAATTGCGTCGGAACAAGCGCATGCGGTCGAGTGCGAGCAGAGGTCAATTCGTGCGGACAACTCGTTGACCTCGCACTCGAAGAATCTGTCACCCAACTCCCCGGCCGACAGGTATCCGCGTTAATCATTGAGGCAGCCAATAACGCCGCTGCGGGTGCGTCCGAAGCGCGACGCGCACAGTTTGAGGCGCTGACCCGTGCGCTCAGCCCGCCGGGTGACTAGGCTAGCCGCATGGCAGGTGACATCGTCCCAATTACCCTTGGCCTCACTGACGGCGACGCCGTGACACTGTGGGCACCACGGTGGCGCGAAGGCGACGACGAGTGGCAAGCCGTCCTCGGACAAGACGAAGACCTGTTTGTTTTCGACAGTGTCGCCGAATTGGCTGCTTTTATTCGGCACGACGACGAGCACGACCTGTCCGAGCACCCGACCTGGCATGTTGTTAAGGCGCTTTCGGCGGCCGAACTTGAACCCGACGATGAACACACATTTGATCTCGTTGGGGTACCAGAGCTAGCGGCGAGCGAACCCACTGCCTATACGGTCGCCGAACTTGAAGACACGCTCGCTATGGCAAGAAACCTTGGTGAGGTATGTGACCTCGACGCCGTCAACACTTTCTTCGAAGCACACCCCGAACTCACGTCATTTCCATCAGGTCACCATGCCTTCGCTGGGCCCGACGGCGAAAAGCGCTGGTTCGCCTTAGGCAAGATCATCGCTGAAGGCTGGGACGCCGTACTTGACGCGCTCGACGACGTGGTGACCACACCTGATGTCGATGACTCCGCTGTTGCACTCGCCGAAGCGGAACTCCTTGCCGCGGACGAAAATGATGTTGAAGCTGACGACGCAGCCGACAGCGAAGACGACGTCGAACCCCTCGACGCAGACACCACCGACGATGCCGACAGCTTCTGGGTGGATGTCGGTATCGACCCGATAAAAATCATCACCGGCAACGACGAGTACTACTCGCTACGCTGCTACCTCGACGACATCCCAGTTTTCCTCGGGAAAGACGGAATTATCTACGTATTCCGCACTCCGCGCGCACTTGGCCGGTACCTAGCTGATAAGCACAACCACGAGCTTGCTCATGTCAGCACTTTCTCGGAAATTCAGACTGCAGCCGTTGATGGTTCCCTCGACATCACCGTCACCGACGACAACATCTACGTACTCACGGGGCTTGTAGAAGACATCGCAAGCGGCCCCGAAAATGTTGACGCGGAACAACTTGATCTTGCTGTCGAATTGCTCAACGACGCAGCTGACTTTGCCGACGACGACAGTGTCGAGGAGGCACTTGCGCTCACCAATCCTCTCGGCTGGTACGTGTCTTACCTCATCAAACCGGACCTCTCGCGAATGGCACCCGGACCGCCTTTTAATGAAGAAGCACAGGGGTTCAGGGACCTACTCCACGCACTTGAGGAACGCTTCCGCGTGATGTAATCCCGCTACCCGATCAGAACTGCATACCCCGGTTTGATCGTGTTATCGATGATCTCTAAACGCTGATCAAACCGGTAAAAGGCCGACTTCATTGCGTTAATGGTGAACCGTTCCAGATCGCTCCAACCATAGCCAAATGTCTCCACGAGCTTGAACATCTCTTCGCTCATCGTGGTATGGCTCATCAACCGGTTGTCTGTATTCACGGTCACACGGAACTTAAGCCGCGCTAGCTTGTCGAAGGGATGTTCAGCGATGCTGTCGGCTGCGCCGGTTTGCACATTTGAACTCGGGCACAACTCCAACGGGATTCGTTTGTCACGCACATAGTTGGCGAGCAAACCCAGTTTCGCGGTTCCGTCGGCACTCATTTTGATGTCATCCATTATTCGAACACCGTGGCCGAGCCTGTCACATCCGCAATACGCCACCGCCTCATGAATCGAAGGCAGTCCAAATGCTTCACCTGCATGGATTGTGAAGTGCGCGTTCTCCCGCTGCAGGTATTCGAACGCATCGAGATGCCTACTTGGTGGAAACCCAACTTCTGCGCCCGCGATGTCGAACCCGCATGCCCCGCGGTCGCGGAATCTCACCATCAACTCGGCGATTTCCCGCGATCGAGCAGCATGCCGCATCGCAGTCACCAAACACTGAACAACGATTGAGCGCCCATGTTGCTCACGGACCACCCTCATGCCTTCTTCAAATCCCGCCAGCGTGTGCTCCATCACCTCATCTAGGGTCAAGCCCCTATCGAGGTGCTGCTCGGGCGCAAATCGCACCTCCGCGTACACCACACCGTCCGATGCGAGATCTTCCACGCATTCGCGAGCCACCCGCCTCAGCGACTCCGCCGTCTGCATCACCGCGACAGTGTGACCAAATGTTTGCAGGTACAACTCCAACGATCCGCTGTCGGCGGCATCACGAAACCACTCCTTGAGCTCCACTGGATCTGTGGTGGGGAGCTCCGTGTAATTAACGGCATCCGCTAACTCGATCACGGTCTCAGGCCGAAGCCCGCCGTCAAGGTGATCATGCAGCAGAACTTTCGGAGCAAGACGTATCGCATCAAGGTCAAGAGGAGTTGACGTCATACAGCGAAGGTAGCGGAAACTGCAGCCGATGGCGCGGCTACCGAATCCGTTCGTGAATCAACGGACGCCGCTGCGCGGCCTCGCCAATGGACCACGCACCGCCCAAAGCGGCTAACGCAGCTGGAATGCGATCTTCGGTGTCAGTGTGCAGCGTAAATAGCGCCTCGCCTGATTTAACCTGATCTCCGACTTGTGCGTGCCATTCGACACCTGCCGCAGCTTGGACCTGTTCGCCTTGCCGCTGACGCCCTGCCCCCAGCCGCCAAGCCGCGATGCCCACTGACATCGCGTCAAGGCTTGTCAGGACTCCATCCGCGTCGGCACGAACCACCTCGGTTTCGCGGGCAATCGGCAGCGGCGCTTCAGGGTCACCGCCCTGCGCTGCGATCATCCTGCGCCACACGTCCATCGCTCGACCGTCCGCCAACGCTGCAGCTGGATCCGCATCGATCCCGGCAGCGCTCAACATTTCTTCCGCCAATGCGACCGTGAGTTCTACAACGTCAGACGGTCCACCGCCAGCAAGTACCTCTACGGACTCTCGGACTTCCAGTGCGTTTCCCGCGGTGAGGCCCAGTGGAAAGTCCATGTCAGTAAGTAATGCGGATGTGCGCACGCCTGCGTCATTGCCCAAGTGCACCATCGTCTGGGCAAGCTCGCGTGCGTCTTCGATGTTCTTCATGAAGGCACCCGCGCCGCATTTGACGTCGAGGACCAGCGCGCTTGTTCCCTCGGCGATCTTCTTGCTCATGATGGAACTCGCTATGAGTGCGATCGATTCGACGGTGCCTGTGACGTCACGCAACGCGTACAACTTTTTGTCCGCGGGGGCGAGCCCAATTCCAGCCGCACAAATTACCGCGCCGACATCGTTGAGCTGAGCGAACATTTCGGCATTGGTCAGTGACGCACGCCAACCTGGTATCGATTCGAGCTTGTCCAGTGTCCCGCCTGTGTGCCCAAGCCCCCTGCCCGAAAGTTGTGGCACCGCTGCACCACATGCGGCGACCAAGGGGGCAAGCGGCAATGTGATCTTGTCCCCAACGCCGCCGGTGGAGTGCTTGTCGACTGTGGGTTTGGGAAGCGTGGTGAAGTTCATTCGCTCGCCCGACGCGATCATTGCGGCGGTCCAATGGGAAATTTCGGTTCGATTCATTCCCTGCAGCAACACCGCCATCGCTAGGGCGGACATTTGCTCGTCGGACACCAGTCCGCGCGTATACGAGTCGATAACCCAATTGATCTGGCTGCGCGATAGCTCAGCTCCGTCTCTCTTAGTGCGAATGATCGAAACTGCATCGTGGTGTTCCGCCATTGTGTTGTGTCGCTTTCGTGTGGTGTGTGACGTTGGACTAGCGGGTATCACCCGGGTTGTTGTTGACCAGCGGCGAAGTCACCCGGGCCAAACGCGCGGGGCAGAAGCTCGCTTAGCGGTATCGAACCGTCCGAGACTGCGATACGCATCTCAGGGCCTCCATGTTCGTAGAGGAGTTGGCGGCATCGCCCGCAGGGCATCAGGATCTCGCCTCGACTATCAACGCAAACGAGGGCGGCGAGGCGACCACCGCCGGCGGTGTGCAGTGCCGACACGACGGAACACTCGGCGCAGAGGGTGAGTCCAAATGAGATGTTTTCCACATTGCAACCGACTACCGTCCGTCCGTCGGTCGTGCTAGCAGCAGCCCCGACAGGAAACTTGGAGTAGGGGGCGTAAGCGTTGCGCATCGCGCCTATCGCCGCCGTGTGCAGGGATTTCCAATCAATATTCATGAAGCGCTCCGCCCTATTTGCCAGGTAATCTTGCTTCGGGTGCACGTTCTCGACACGCACAATTTCAGTATGGCAAGGCAAACCTAATTGCTTTCCGCAGGTCAAAACCCAATATCCGGCTGCAAGCCTCAAAACTTGAGGGACTACAGTCTTTAATGTCAGCTTAGGTTCACGCCGGACCGCTGTCGTGCTGCACCCTACTGACGCCCACTAAAGGGGACGCACTCGACCGGATGCCGGACGCGCCCACCGATGACACTGGAGGCAGAGCTCTCAATGACCAGCACAACAGACGCCACTGGGCAGGTGGTGCGTTCACGATCGATCTACCGGGGAGACCCCGGTATGTGGTCCTGGGTCCTCCATCGGATCACAGGCGTCACGCTATTTTTCTTCCTATTCGTTCACGTGCTCGATACCGCACTTGTGCGCGTAAGCCCTGAGGCATACGACGCCGTTATCGAGACCTACAAAAACCCCGTCGTAGGCATCCTGGAACTCGGCTTGCTTGCAGCGGTCGTTTACCACGCCTTCAACGGCGTCAGGGTGATCCTCATCGACTTCTGGTCGAAGGGACCGAAATATCAGCGGTTGATGTTCTGGATCGTGCTGGCCATCTCGGTGGCAATCATGATTCCTGCGTCTGGCCGCATCTTCTACCTGCTGTTCGGGAGCTTGTGATGACATCTTCGGAGACCCCCGCCGCCAAGACGGTGGCTACGTCGTACGACCGCCCTGCTTCATTGTCACTTCCCCGGACACCGCGGCGGCAGAACTCGAACAACTTCGAGATGTGGTCGTGGCTTTTCATGCGGATCTCGGGCCTACTGCTGATCTTCCTCGTGCTCGGGCACATTTCCATCATGTTGCTGCTTGACGAGGGCATCCACCGCATTAACTTCGCGTTCGTTGCAGGCCGCTGGGCGAGCCCATTCTGGCAAATCTGGGATTTGTCGATGCTCTGGCTCGCGCAACTGCACGGCGGCAACGGGCTGCGCACAGTGATCAATGACTACGCACGCAAGGACTCGACGCGCTTCTGGCTTATGACGCTGCTCGCGATCTCGGTGGTACTCATCACTGGACTTGGCACATACGTCATCTTCACGTTCGATCCCAACATCACAGGCTGAGCGAGGCACACATGCAAGAACACCGTTACGACGTGATCATCGTCGGCGCAGGTGGCGCCGGCATGCGTGCCGCCATTGAGGCTGGCCCGCGTGTCCGCACCGCTGTGCTGACGAAGCTTTACCCCACTCGCTCCCACACAGGTGCCGCTCAGGGCGGCATGTGCGCCGCCTTGGCGAACGTGGAAGAGGACAACTGGGAATGGCACACGTTCGATACCGTTAAAGGTGGCGACTACCTGGTCGACCAGGACGCTGCCGAAATCATGGCTAAAGAAGCTATCGACGCGGTCCTCGACCTTGAAAAGATGGGTTTGCCGTTCAACCGCACACCCGAAGGCAAGATCGACCAGCGTCGCTTTGGTGGACACACTCGCGATCATGGTAAAGCGCCAGTTCGGCGTGCATGTTACGCAGCCGACCGTACCGGTCACATGATCCTGCAGACTCTCTACCAAAACTGCGTCAAGCACGGCGTCGAGTTCTTCAACGAGTTCTACGTACTCGACCTATGCCTCAGCGAGACTGATGAGGGCACCGTCGCTACTGGTGTCATCGCCTACGAACTTTCCACCGGCGAGATCCACATCTTCCACGCGAAGTCGATCGTGTTCGCCACAGGCGGTTCAGGTCGCATGTACAAGACGACCTCTAACGCCCACACCCTTACCGGTGACGGCATGGCGATTGTGTTCCGCAAGGGACTGCCACTCGAAGACATGGAGTTCCACCAGTTCCACCCAACAGGCCTCGCAGGCCTCGGAATCCTCATTTCCGAAGCGGTGCGCGGCGAGGGCGGAATCCTGCGAAACGCCGACGGCGAGCGTTTCATGGAACGCTACGCCCCCACCATTAAAGACCTGGCGCCTCGCGACATTGTTGCTCGCTCTATGGTCCTTGAGGTGCTCGAAGGCCGTGGCGCTGGCCCCAACAAGGATTACGTCTACATCGACGTGACACACCTTGGTGCGGATGTCCTGGAAGAAAAACTTCCCGACATCACCGAGTTCTCGCGCACATACCTCGGCGTTGACCCTGTCACCGAGTTGGTGCCGGTCTTCCCCACATGCCACTACGTGATGGGCGGTATTCCCACCCGAATCACGGGCGAAGTGCTCAAAGACAACGACACCATCGTCAAGGGTCTGTACGCAGCTGGCGAGTGCGCGTGTGTGTCTGTTCACGGCGCAAACCGCCTGGGCACAAACTCGCTGCTCGACATCAACGTCTTCGGCCGTCGCGCGGGCGTTTCCGCAGCCGACTACGCGCTGTCTTCTGAGTACGTTCCGCTCCCAGAAAACCCTGAGCACATGGTGCAGGACTGGATGAAGCTCATGTTGTCGGATCACGGCAACGAGCGCGTAGCCGACATCCGCATCGACCTGCAAGCCACCATGGACCGGAACGCTTCGGTGTTCCGCACCGAAGAAACGCTCAAGCAGGCTCTCGAAGACGTGCGCGTCCTCAAGGAGCGTTACGGCCGCGTTCAGGTGCAAGACAAGGGCAAGCGATACAACAGCGATCTTCTCGAAGCTGTCGAACTCGGGTTCCTCCTCGAACTTGCTGAGGTCACGGTCGCAGGTGCGCTTAACCGCAAGGAATCACGTGGCGGCCACGCTCGTGAGGACTACCCAGACCGCGATGACACCAACTTCATGCGCCACACCATGGCGTACAAGCAGGTTCCGGCGGACAGCCAGGCGCCACTCATCGCCGACATCACGCTGGATTACAAGCCGGTGACTTTCACCCGCTACGAGCCGATGGAGCGTAAGTACTGATGACTGCCACCCTTTCCCCAGAGACAGGCGAGCGTCCACTACCACCAGTGCCCGAGGGCGCAACGATGGTGACCCTCAAGATTCGCCGGTTCAACCCTGAAGACCCCGACGCACAGGGTTTCCAGGAGTTTGAAGTACCAGCGCTCCCCTCGGACCGTTTGCTCAACCTCTTGCATTACGTGAAGTGGTACCTCGACGGCTCGTTGACGTTCCGACGTTCATGTGCACACGGCATCTGTGGCTCTGACGCAATGCGCATCAATGGCGTGAACCGTCTGGCATGCAAGATCCTCATGAAGGACCTCTTGCCGAAGAACGGCAAACCAATCACCGTGACAGTGGAACCAATCCGCGGCTTGCCCGTGGAGAAGGACCTCATCGTTGATATGGAGCCCTTCTTCGACGCATTCCGTGCGGTCAAGCCGTTCTTGATGACCGAGGGCCAGGAGCCCACACGGGAACGCATCCAGTCTCAAGAAGACCGCGCTCGCTTTGATGACACAACAAAGTGCATCTTGTGCGCATGCTGTACGACATCGTGCCCTGTGTTTTGGTCCGATGGAACGTACTTTGGCCCTGCTGCCATTGTGAACGCGCACCGGTTCATTTTCGACAGCCGCGACGAGGGTGCTGCTGAGCGTTTGGAGATCCTCAACGACAAGGACGGCGTGTGGCGCTGCCGGACTACGTTTAACTGCACCGATGCATGCCCTCGCGGCATTCAGGTGACCAAAGCAATTCAAGAAGTAAAGCGGGCCCTGTTGTTCGCTCGCTAGCTTGACAACGTGGGTGGGGCATCTAACTTCGGTTAGATGCCCCACCTGCGTTTAAACCCCGCTTATGCGCCCATATCTTTCGGTCGTTAACCGTAGTGACTGCCGTTGCCGTAGAGTTGATACATCGGAGCCGTCCAGGTTCCCTTATGTAAGGGATGTGGACAATGTCCGATAAATCACCTCGTCAGGGCATGGCAAAAAAATCCGGCAAGTCGTTGAAGGAAAAGCGTGCGGATAAGCGCGCGAAGACGACAACAGACGCTGGCGAGTTCAATATTCGTGGAAAGAAGAATGCGTGAGTGGACTTCGTGGGGCCATCCGAACTGAAAGTACTCCAGATCTGCACAGCGACCTAACGGCGCGTGGCCGAGTAAATGAGGCTACCTGCCGCATGGCTCAGCGTGTGGTGGCGTCACGGTCGATCAGCAGTGACGATTGTCGCGAGTTGCTCGCCATGCTCGGTCTAGACGACGTGTCTCAGTTTCCAGCTGAACTTCTTGATGACACCGTCGACCTTGCTGACACAGTGGACTTGCCACTTTAAGCAGTGCACCTCTTGTAGTAGTGGGTCGCGGAAGCATTCTCGCGATCCGCTGCTATGGGCGCACTTGCCCAAGGTAGGGATGCTTCTGCAATGCCGGAAGCACTTTAGCCGAGAGTAACGGCGCGAGCTCGACGTGCTCCTGCGCCGTTCGAAGTGGTACCCACACTATGTCGAATTCGGGGCGTGTGTGCGCGCCCGGGACCGGTAATCCCCCAACGCCGCACACTTGCCCAGCGCCGCAGACTTGCCCAGCGCCATCGTGAACATACACCGTGGCGTCGATTGTGCGGTCGCGCTTGTTGGCTGCAGGCGATGTCCACCGCCCGAGGAATCTGAGCGCGGCTACGTCAACTGTGATGTTAAGCGTGGCGGCGCATTCTCGAATTGCCGCGGCATGTATAGATTCGTGCGGATGCGGCTTTCCGCCGGGCAGAACAAATTGTGTGGTGTGGCGTTTGCGGATGAGGAGAATGTGCTCCCGCTGGTATAGGAAGCACACCCCCGCTACTTTGACTGGTTTAGCCAATCTCCGAACCCTGCTGTGATGTTTGCACGCACGTACTGCACCTGGTTTAGGCACTGCGTTCGAGGCTACCGGCGTTCTGCTACGGGACTACAGTTGGTGAGGAAAGTGCGATCAACGCAACAGTCTTCAGCACTCCGCAGGAAATGTGACAACGGCCATTGACGTAATCACCAATTATCCGGTACACATTGACTCACACAGGTGGTGCGACGATGCACTGCTGCAATTCACGCGCACTGACGCGCAATGCAAATAGTCAAGGGGTACCAATGCCGCTCTCCAGCGCCGCCCACCGCACCCACCAGGTGCAAACGCTCATCATCGGGACGGGTTTTTCCGGTATGGGCATGGCGATCCAAATGTTGCGAAGCAAGCGCACGAACTTCTTGATTATCGACAAAGCCGACGAGTTCGGCGGAACCTGGCGTGACAACACCTACCCGGGATGCGCCTGCGATGTTCCGTCGCACATGTACTCGTTTTCGTTCGAACCCAACGCCCGGTGGACCAAGCTATGGGCGGAGCAACCCGAAATCTTCGACTACATGAAGCGGGTTGCCGAGAAGCACAACCTACGGGAGCACACGCACTTCGGGCGCACATTCACGGGTGCGAAGTGGGACGATGACCGCTCCGTCTGGACTGTGCAGACCGCCGAAGGACATACCTACGAGGCCCGATTCCTCATTTCGGGGGTTGGTGCCCTCCACATTCCGAGCATTCCGCAGTTCCCTGGCGATAGTGACTTCACCGGCACTAAATTCCACTCCGCGCAGTGGAACCACGATGTGAGTCTTCGCGGCAAGCGCGTGGCCGTCATCGGAACTGGAGCAAGCGCGATTCAATTCGTCCCGGAGATCGTGGGCGAGGTGGCCGAGCTGCACCTATATCAGCGCACACCCGCCTGGGTGCTCCCCCGCAAGAACCTTCCCATCACTGCACCTGCACGCACCGCATTAGCCCACGTTCCGTTTGCGCGGCGTGCCGTGCGGAACGCAATCTATTGGGCGTCGGAAAGCCTCGCCTTTGGGCTCAACGGCAACTCGAATGTCATGAAACCGCTTGAGAAATTGGCGACGTGGAACATCGAACGGTCGATCAGTGACCCCGAGTTGCGCCGCAAGCTCACACCGAGCTACCGGATTGGGTGTAAACGCATCCTAGGGTCGAACTCCTACTACCCGGCTCTCGCTCAGCCGCAGACTGAGGTGATTACCGACGGCATTCGGGAGTTCACGCCGACAAGCATCATCAGCAACGACGGAGTTGAACGCGAAGTCGATGTTGTGATCTATGCGACAGGCTTCCACGTGACCGACGGGTTCGACCAGATCGGCATAACAGGTCGTGACGGCATCAAGCTGAAGGAACTGTGGAATGCCAAGGGAATGGAGACACACCTTGGAATTACAGTCGCGGGCTTCCCCAACGCATTTTTCCTGCTAGGCCCTAATACAGGTTTGGGACACAACTCGGTTGTTTTCATGATCGAGCAACAAATCGGCTACGTCCTCTCGGCGATGAAACTGCTCGACAAGCGTGGCGGCTCCGCGATTGATGTCAAACAGTCCGCCCAATCCGCCTTCAACGAGGACGTGCAGCGGAAACTCTCGACCGGTGTGTGGAGCACCGGTGGTTGCACCAGTTGGTACTTGGACTCGCAGGGAATGAACCGCACGATCTGGCCGGGTTTCACGTGGCAGTACTGGGCTCGAACCCGCAGCGTGGATGCAAACGATTTCGAACTTATCAACTGACGCACCCCCGGCCAGCACGTCGTAGTTGAGGGCGATGCCGCCGAAAACGCACAACACCAACTCGATCTGTGGGACGGGTCGGTGCACCTCGTCAAAAAGGGCCTGCAAACGCATGCACGTAGCTTTCAACGCAGCTAACGAATCACCATGGCCAGGTGTGAACCGGCGCCCCTTCGCGCATGAGCTCGGCATATTCCGCGAGCATCGCGGTGAGTGCGCGATCACGGCTGAGCCCCGACGATTCATATCGTTCCACCGTCGCGCGTTGCCAGCCTGCACCGTTGCGGCGAGTGAGGCATCGCTCTTCGATGATGCTCAGATACCGGTCGCGCACTTCTTGGTCAACGCCGTAATCAGCGAGGCCTTGCTCGGCCAACGGAAGCAACCAGCGCAAAGTCAATTCGTCAGGCCCAACCGCACCAAACATGGGCCAGTACAACTGCGCATCCATCCCGTACCGCGCACCGGCCATCAAATTGTCGTTCGCCGCACCAAACGACATCTGGCTCCACAAGGGGCGTTCGGCATGGGCCAACGCATGGACCGCGCCGTAATAAAACGCGGCATTTGCCATGGTGTCGATCACCGTCGGCCCACCTGGGAGGACTCGGTTCTCGATGCGCATCTGCGGATGGCCGTCCACCACGTCGTATACAGGGCGATTCCATCGGTAAATAGTGCCGTTGTGCATGGCCAACTCAGCAAGACGCGGAGTCACCCCGCTGTCGAGTTGCGCTATCGGATCATCATCGCTGACCTCGGGCAGCAGAGCCGGGAAGTACCTGGCATTCTCGTCGAAGAGGTCAAAGATGGACGTGATCCACCGTTCCCCAAACCACACTCGCGGCCGAACACCCTGGTTCTTCAACTCCCACGACCGCGTATCGATCGCTTGTTCAAACACCGGAATGCGACTTTCGTGCCACAGTGCAGTTTGCGCGAGGAAGGGAGAGTTGGCTGCCAACGCCACTTGCACCCCGGCTACGCATTGCGCCGCGTTCCAGTAGTTCGCGAACATGTCCGGATCAACGGCTAGGTGCAACTGCACCGACGTACAGGCAGCCTCAGGCAAGACGGACGTGCAATCGATGCGCAACCGCTCCTTACTTCCATCTAGGCCTACACCGCTGATGTCGATCTCAATGTCTTCGCCGCGAGCCGCAAAAATTTGCTCATTGAGCAGCGCGTACCTGGGGTTATCCGTAATCCACGCCGCATCGAAATGCTCCTCCCGCAGAGTCGGCAGCATCCCTGTGAGCACAACCCGCGCGTGATGTGTCGCAGCGAGGTCGTCTGCGCGTTCAAGGGACCGACGAAGCGCGAACTCCACCTCGCGTATGGACACTCCCCCAAGCGCCGCTGGCGCAACATTCAGCTCAATATTGAATCGGCCGAGTTCTGTTTGGTAATCAGTGTCCGCTATCGCATCGAGCACACGGTCATTAGCCTTCGCAGGTTCCATGTGCTCATCGACAAGATTGAGTTCCACTTCCATGCCGAGCAACGGAACGGCGCGATTTACTTCGAAAGCACCATCGCGGAGCATCCGCTCAAGCGCCTCCGTACACTGGCGCACCTTCCGGCGAAACTGACGCCTGTCCTCGTGCGTGAAGCGGATCGAGGTGACCTCAGCACCCATGTGGCGCCCCCTATGGCGAGCTGCGACGGTACGTGTGATGTTGACGATAGCCGCGGTAGGGTGTGCGCAACCACAAACCTGTCGAGAAAGTGAGTGTGAATCTGCTGTGCTCGTCTCTTCTGCCAGCCGTCCTGCTTCGAACTGTGGCCTAGCAGCGAGTGCTTTGCTCATCGGAGTTATGGCCGTTGGTTGTGGTTCTGAATCAGATGCAACAGAATCTGCTGTAGTGCACGACGGCGACGGACCTGCAATCGTTCAAGCCACCAACATGGAGTTCTCACCGCACACCATCGTGATTGGTGTTGGTGACACCGTTGAGTGGTTCTTTAATGATGGACCCATCGAACACAATGTCGTGGGTGTGGGCGACTCAGCACCACAAGACTTCGCGAGCCCAATGGTGGCACTAGATTCGTGGTCCTACACGTTCACCGAGGCTGGTGAGTACGACTACGTGTGCACCATTCACCCGCAGAAAACTGGTCGCGTCATCGTTGAGTAGACCACTGCGTATCGCTCAACAGGTGCAAGCGCCAATTCGGCGGTAATCTCGCATTTGTGAATATAGGAGATAAGGCCCCGTCGTTTGCACTCCCCGACCAGTTCGGCACAGTTCGCTCACTCGATGAGCTACTGGTCGACGGACCGATTGTTCTGTTTTTCTACCCGGCAGCAAACACTCCCGTGTGCACCGCTGAAGCGTGCCATTTCCGCAACTTGTCTGCGGAGTTCGCCGCAGCGGGTGCGTCACGCATTGGGATCAGTGCCGATGCTGTAGAAACCCAAGCAGGGTTCGCTTCAAAACAGGGAATCGACTATCCCCTGCTGTCGGATATCGACGGGAGTGTGGCGCAGAAGTTCGGCGTTAAACGCGGAATCCTGGGCAAACTAGCGCCGGTCAAGAGGAAAACATTTGTCATCGACAAAGATCGTACGATTCTCGGAATCATCGCGGGAGAGTTCCGCGCCAACGTCCACGCGGACGAAGCCCTCGCGGTTCTCAACAATCGGGCGTGAAATGTGCTGTGGGTTGGTAGCCAGCACCACATGGCCACCAACCCACAGCATGTGTTTCACCGTCCGTAGATCGCGTTGATGTCCGCTTCGTGTTCCTTCATCACCACGTTGCGCTTCAGCTTCATCGAAGGCGTGAGTTGCCCCTGCTCGACGGTCCAGTCGCGCGCGATGATGTGATATTTGCGCACAGACTCCGCCTTCGAGACGGCCTTATTGCCGTATTGCACCGCTTCGTCGATCGCTGCGAGGAGATCCGGGTCTGTCAGCAGGTCAGTGACTGAACCCGTTTTTCCTTGCGTGGCCTTCCACGGCTCGAGCGCTTCTTCATCCACGGTGATCAACGCGCCGATGAAAGGTTCGTTGTCACCCACCACCATCACTTGGCTGACCAGTGCGTGCGCCCGAATCCGGTCCTCAATGACTGCGGGAGCCACATTCTTGCCCCCGGCGGTGACGATGATTTCTTTCTTCCGGCCTGTGATGGACAGGAATCCGTCCTCGTCCAGTGCGCCGATGTCGCCGGTGTGGAACCAGCCCTGCGGATCAATCGCGTCGTCAGTTGCTGCCTCATTGCGCCAGTAACCACCAAACACAATTGGGCCCTTCGCGAGAACTTCCCCGTCGTCAGCAATGCGAATCGTGGTGCCGGGTACTGGCTGGCCAACAGTGCCGATTTTCGCCCCGCGCGATGGATTGACGGTGATTGCAGCAGTCGTCTCAGTCAGGCCATAGCCTTCAAGTACGGTGAGGCCAATTCCTCGATAGAAGTGGCCCAACCTGCTACCGAGTGCGGAGCCGCCCGAGATGGCGTGGGTCGCACGCCCGCCGAGGCTCTTGCGCAGTTTCCGATACACAAGCGCACTGTAGAAGGACCTTTGCATCCTCAGCTTCGGGGTGAGAGTCCCGGTTTCGATGGCTTCGCTGTAAGCGATGGCGATGGTGACGGCGCGGGCGAAGATCTTGCCCTTGCCTGCAGCCTCAGCCTTCTGCGTCGCTGAGTTGTAGACCTTCTCGAAAACGCGTGGGACAGCCAGCAGGAAGGTTGGGCGGAATGCCGCGAAATCGTCGAGCAGGTTTTTCACGTCGGACGAGTGTCCCAGGGTCACGCCTTGGTACACGCTCGCAAGTTGAATGACTCGCGCAAAAACGTGCGCTAGTGGCAAGAACAGCAGCGTAGAGCAATTGGGGCGTTCGAAAATCTCGCCCAGTTGTGCGGTGACGTTCATGACTTCTGCGAGGAAGTTCTGATGTGTCAGCGCACAACCCTTGGGCCGACCTGTGGTGCCAGATGTGTAAATCAGGGTGGCAATCGACTCGGCATTGACGGTCGAGCGACGTGCCTCCACTACGGCTTCAGGAATGCCAACGCCGTTGCGGCGAAGCGACGTAAACGAACCGACATCGCCCGGTGGTGGCGCATCTTCGATCTGCCACACAGCATGCAACTGCGGCAAGTCTGGCTTCAGGTCAGCGACGACGCTCGACAGCTCAGGCGTTTCGGCAATACACGCCACTGCTCGCGAGTCTGACAAGATCCACTGCACTTGCTCAGCTGAGGACGTTTCATAGATGGGAACGGTGACAGCACCTGCGCTCCAGATGGCGAAGTCGACGAGTGTCCACTCGTACCGGGTGCGTGACAGTATCGCTACCCTGTCGCCTGGGTTGATACCCGCAGCTATGAAACCCTGCGCGATCTCCGTGACCTCATAGAGGAATTGTCCGGCGGTGACGTCGTGCCACTGGCTGCCGATGCGACGCCGAAACGAAACGTGGTGCGGGTCGTGTGCAGCGTTGTTGACGATGAAGTCAGTGAGATTGGCGTTGCGGTCTACTCGGGCGAGCGCCGGAGCGGTGAACTCACGCATGGGACGTCTCCTTTGGGGATTCTGTAATGGCGCGGATCGCGTCTTTGAGTTGAGAGAGTGTGGGGTTACGGTCGAAGCGCAGTGACCGAATTTCGTCGACCTGGTCGAAGAAGTGCGCAAGTGTCGCCCACGTCGTGGTTCGAGCGGCGCGGCCAGTGAGCACCCCGAGGTGGCCCCCCGGTGCGGTTTCGTATCGCACATACGGTGCCGAGGTCAGCAGATCCACAAGCGGGCGCACTGCCTTCTGCGGAGCTATGGCATCGCCGGTTCCTGCAACGACTAGGACAGGAACCCGGATGCGGGCGAGGTCGATACACCGGTCGCCTAAGTCAATATGGCCTTTGGCGAGCTGGTTCGCGCGGAAGACCAGTTGGTATAGCTGCGAGAATGCACGGCCGGGGTAGGCCGTCATGTGCTCAGTGAATGCGTCGACCGCTTCAAGTTGCGCCAAATATTCAGTGTCATCGAGGCGGGCGAGCATCGTGAATGGCTTGGTGATGTTCTTGGTGAGGCTCGTGAGTTGGAAGGCTCGCTTGACGAATGGGCGTGGCGCTCCACCGAGCATGCGGGCGGCATTCGTCAGAATCGCTCCGCGGGTGAGCGCTACAACGGGGCGTGCGGGCGCCACGATAGGTACTGCCGCAAAATCTACGGGTGTGCCGATTGTGGTGATCGACGCGATGGGCAGCGTGGGGAGGTCGGCTGCGGTGAGCAGACAGAATATGCCGCCGAGGCTCCAACTGACCAGGTGTACGGGCGCACCTCCCGCATCAATACTTGCCGCGTGAATCGCCTTGGGCAGGACATTGTGGATCCAGTGCTCTAATCCGAGGTTGCGCTGCGCAAAGGAGATTTGCCCGTAATCCACCACATACGTGCGTCGCCCCTGCTCGACTAGGTGCTCTGCCACGCTGCACCCACGGCGCAGATCAAAGCACGAATCAGGAACGGCAAGTGGTGGGACGAGGAGAACGGGAGCGTCGGTCGATTCCGTGCCTGGCTGCGCAGGCAGGTAGCGGTAGACCTGCCGCTGTGGGCCAGCGTCAATGAGCGTCCGGGGCATCGGGCGAAGGTCTGCGACGCCGTGGTACAGCGCCTTGTGACTCAGGTTTGCAGCGGCAAGGGGTATCCGCGCCGGGGAAAGTGGTGTCAAAACAGCCATGGGTAATCCTGGTGAAGTTGGTGATGAACGGAGGGCTAGTGGGTGGGGCGACCGGTGAAATCTTCCATCGTCTTGTAAACCCCGAGGACTCGTCCTGCAACGAAGTCGCGAACGCCCGTGGGCAGGAGACCCTTGAATGCTTCGCTGAGGAGCACCGTCTTCGGCATGATCACGAACGGGGCACCCTTCTTCATCTGCTTCCACACTTCACCCACTACTGCTTCGGGTTCGAGGATGGGAAGCAACGGTGCGGACTTAGCACCATCGAACATGCCGGTACTGATGTAGTACGGGCAGACTGTAGTGACTTTGACGTGGGAGTGGCCAGCTTGTTCAAGTTCGAGGCGCACGGAGTCTGACCACCCGACAGCGGCCCATTTGGATCCGCAGTACGACGCCATCCGTGGGTTTGCGGTGAGACCTGCGGCTGACGAAATGTTGATGACGCGGCATTCACCGTCGGCAGCGATCATGCCTGGCAGGAACTCGCGAGCGATAAACATCGGCGCGAGGGCATTGATTTTCATGGTGAAGGCGGTGTCTTTGTTGTTGTCAGTTTCCCAGAAGTAAGCGTTGCCCCGAACGACTCCGGCGTTGTTGAAGAGCACGTCGATGTCACCGACGTCGGCCCGAACTCGGGCTGCTGCTTCTTCGATTGCTTGCTGGTTGGAGACGTCGACGATGTAGGGAACAACATTTCCGCCGGCTGCGGTAAGTTCCGCCACTGTTTCAGCGAGTGCGGTGTCGTTGATGTCCCACAGCACTACTGTGGCGGCCTTTTCTTGTACCGCGAGTTGGGCATAGAGCTTTCCCATGCCCATCGCTGCGCCGGTGATCAGAACTTTTTTGGATTCGACATTTTTCATAGCGGATTGTGTCCTTGGGTAGTTGAGGTGTGTGGCGGCAGAGTGGGTGCGTGTCACCAGTGGATGCCGGGAAGCAGGCGCATCATCGTCTTAGCCGCGCGGGATAGTGGCTGGTCTTGGACGATGATGGAGGCTTTTGCGAGGAACTCTCCGCTGCGCGTAAGGCCACGATCGTTGGCTTCAGTCGTGGGTCCACCTTTTGCTGCGAGAGAGTCAGGGAAGACTTTGTATGCCTGGTGCATGATGCGGTCGACCACGCTTGGTGCGAATGTGTACAGCACCTCGCCGAATGTTCCCAAAGGGGTGGCGATTTCTTTGGGGCGCTTCACAAGTGCGCGAACCACCATGTCAGCGGCCTCGTCTGGCGAGAGCGTTGGGAAGGCGTCGTACATGGATGTCGGTGCGATCATGGGGGTGCGCACAAGCGGCATGTGGATTGTGGTGAATGTGACTCCTTCACCGACTGTTTCGCCTGCCACTACCCTGCTGAACGCATCGAGCGCTGATTTTGAGGCGACGTACGCGGAGAAGCGCGGGGTATTGGTTTGGACGCCGATCGACGAGATGTTGACGATGTGGCCGAATCCGTTGTTGGACATGTGCGGAAGTAGTCCGAGGATGAGCCGCACCGCTGCGAAGTAGTTGAGCGACATTGTGCGCTCGAAGTCGTGGAACCGGTCGTAGGACAGTTTGACTGAGCGGCGAATGGAGCGGCCTGCGTTGTTGACGAGCATGTCGATGCTGTCGTGTTCGCTGGTGAGTGTGTTGATGAGTTCTTCGACTGCGTCTTCGTCGGTGACGTCGCAGGTGTAGATGAATACTTCGCCGCCAGCTGCGACGATCTCGTCACGTACTTCGGTGAGTTTGTCGAGGCTGCGGGCGACGAGGATTGCGGTGCCGCCGGCTTCTGCAACCTTGTGCGCAGTGGCTGCGCCGATGCCTGATGAGCCGCCGGTGATGACGATTCGGCGACCAGCTAGTGGTTTGCCGTCGCTGCGGAAGTTTGCGTTGGCGAGAGTTTTCGTCGCCATGGTTTTGGCAGCCCGAGTCTTGGAGGCAAATGTTTCGGTGGTGAGACCGCTGATGGGGAGTTCGCTCCAGGTTTGAGTGAGCGAGCCGACGGGGTTGGTGAAGCTGAGGAATGCAGAGGGGGCGATGGTAGCCATGGGGTGCTCCTTGGGATGTGCGTGAGGGGTGATGTTCGTGAGGGTTTTGAGGGGACGACCGTGGCCCCAAGATCAGTGGTACTGCTGCGTACCGCGTTGGCCTAAGTATGGTACGACACAGTACCGTTTGACAAGTGGTGTTTGTCACAGTCGCATTTATGCAGGTAGGCGCAATTTTTCTGCTGGTTGATCTTGGATTCAAGAAGTTGCATCAGCAACAAACCGCTAGACTGGGTACCGACAAGTACCACCGCGCCGCGACTGGAAGGCACCATGGCCAACAACGCACGCACAAAATTGCTCGACGGACTAGCCATCACTGTCGCCACCAAGGGCTACTCAGCCACCACGATCGCCGACATCGTCGCCCACGCACACGTATCTAGGCGCACTTTTTACGAGCACTTTGCCGACAAGGAAGAATGCCTGCTGGCCTGCCACCACGAATTCAGCACAGCGCTCGTTGACACGCTGACGGAAGCCTCACTCAAGGGCGAAACGTCAGAAGAGCGAATCATCAACACAGTCACGACCCTGCTGGCCACGCTCCAAGCCCAACCCGCACACACCAAGACCCACTTCATGGAAATGCAGGCAGCAGGCGCCGAAGCCCGTCAAGCCCGCCGCCAAACGCAACGCTCACTCTCCGACCTTCTCCAGCAACTTTCCCAGCGCGGCAGCGAACGCAACCCCCACCTCACGCCGCTCGCACTACCCACCGCGACCGCAATCGTAGGCGGGATCAGCGAACTCATCCTTGAAGCAGCTGAAGCCGACGCGCTCCCCAGCCTCTCCGAGCTGCACCCCACGATCACCGGCCTGATTACCGCTGTTCTCATTCGCGCGTAATTCCGCGCATCGCAAACTTGTGGCGAATTCCGCACACCAGATGTACAAAACTCGCCACAAGTTGCCGCACCCCAAACATGCAAAAATGCCCGGCCGTGGTGCTGACCGGGCATTCGCGCGCTATGTTCTATCAGTCGGTTTCTGCGACTGCCTTAGCTAGTGCCGCTGCGATTTCGGCGACTGCGTCGGCATCATCTTCATCGACCTCTGGAAGCTCTTCCGCGTCTTCTTCCTCTTCGGGAGCGTCGACAACTGGGTTAGCTTCGTCGTCTACGACACCGTCTTCGTCTTCCTCAGCTGCCGGAATTGGCAGGATGGTGACCGTAGTCAGGTCGAGGCTACGTTCGCCGTCTACGCCGGAGATTCGAACTTCGGTGAAGTACTGATCGTCGCTGTCTTCGACGCCCTCGACGCCGTCAAGGACGATCACGACTGGCTTGTTGACGATGACGCCTTCAGCGCAGGTCGGTTCGCAGGTGTTGACCTGTTCGACACCGGTGCCGACGGCAATCTGGTCGTTCCACACAAGCCACGTAATGAAGTTGACCGCGTTGTTGTTGTCAGCGGGGGTCAGAATCAAGGCTTCTGGCTCTACCTGCGTGTTGCCCTCGGGATCAAGGACGACTGCAGAGATGACCTCTGGCGCGTTGGTGATAACGGCGGACTGGGCGATTCCGGTTGCACCAACTGTGAGCGCGGCTGCTGCTGAAGTAGCAACGAGTCCTTGAGTGAAAATCCGCTGAGCCTTCATGGTTCTCCCTTCGTTCCACCTTTGGGTGGGCTGTGACGGCCTGGAATTCCAAGCTGTGTGACACCAGTGTTGCATTGTTATAGAAGTTAACTAGTGTGATCTCAGGCGCGACCCTGAGCTGCGAAAACAGAAGTTTGTCTCTACCTGCACTTTAGGTTGAGGCCTTGCGCATCGATGTGGTCACCGACACCCCACAGTCATGCCAATTCGTGACCTCCCCGCGACGTGGCCGACATCAACTGCCGCCAAAAAGCATGATCGAATAGACCCCATGTCGACCCCACTCCCCCTCTACGACGCCATCCGCATGCGCCGCGACGTTCGCGCAGAATTCAACGGCTCAACGATCGCCGATGAAACACTTCGAAAAGTTCTTAACGCCGCACACAGCGCACCAAGCGTGGGCAACACCCAACCGTGGGATTTTGTCGTCATCCAAGACCCTCACCGCCTCGAACGATTCGCAACACACGTCGCGCAACGTCGGGACGCCTTTGCGCAATCGCTCCCAGCCGACCAACAGAAGGTATTCGCGAACATCAAAGTTGAGGGGATCCGCGAAAGTCGAACTGGAATCGTCGTGACGTACGACCCCACCCGCGGCGGCTCGCACGTTCTCGGGCGGCACACCGTCGAAGACACTGGTCTGTTCTCGGCCGTCCTCGCCATTCAGAACCTGTGGCTCGCAGCGACCGCCGAAGGAATCGGCGTGGGATGGGTGTCCTTTTATGACGAGCCCTTCCTCGCCGACTTCATTGGCGCTACACCACCCGTGCGCCCCATCGCGTGGTTGTGTGTCGGCCCCGTCGCCGAGTTCCAACAAACTCCTGATCTCGAACGATTCGGCTGGCGTTCACGGCGCCCCCTCGACGAAGCCATCCATTTCGATTCGCTACGCCAACCGGCAACCTGACGGGCCCAAATTAAACGATGGTGAAGTTTGCCATCATCGCCATATCCTCATGTTCGAGGTTGTGACAGTGCATGACGTAGCGGCCTCGGTAGGTATCGAACCGCATAATCAGTTCTGTCGTTTCCAACGGACCAAGATCCACTGTGTCTTTCAACCCGACGTCGGACGGTCGCGGCGCACCGCGGTTGCGAGACAGTACCTGGGCATGGGCAAGATGAACGTGAATGGGGTGGCCGGCTACCCCGGTGAAACGCCAAATTTCGATGTCTCCCCACCGTGGTCGTGCCCAGTCACGCTCAGTGTCGAATGGCAGTCCGTTGATCGTCCACCGGTGAGGAATGAAACCGCCTCCGCTCGACCGTGGCGCACCGTGGCCATGACCCGCACCAAACTGGAGTGCGAAGAAAAAGTCCCGGGTCCGCACTGCATCTTCGCGGCGGAACTTTTCTATCGTGCTGAGCCGTTGCGGAATGTTCGTCTCGTCCCGCTCCTGACGAACAACGTGGAATTGCATGATGGCGTCGGTGCTGCCGACCCCATACGTGTTGCGCACGGTCACCTTCGTGCCCACCGGATACTGCGAAAAGTCGAGTATTGAGTCGACTCGTTCGCCTGGGGCAACGGTGATGTCGTGGCGAGGAAGCGGATGTTCGAGCAATCCGGCATCGCTCCCGATTTGCGTGAACTCGCCACCGGGGTGCAGTTCTATTCGGTATGACCGCGCGTTGGATGCGTTGATCCACCGCAATCGGTATCTCGTTTGCGACACTTCGTGCGTGGGCCAGGGCGCCCCGTTGACAAGAATTACGTCTCCCAGCACACCCGCAAGGTATAGCGCTTCCACACCAGGGAAGCGCTGTTCCGGTGATAGCGCCGGGTATTTGAACTGTGCATCGCCGTCGAATGCACGATCAGCGAGAAGTAGTTCGAGGTCGCGGTCCCCTTCCGGCAGGGGAAGAGCGCGTTCCTCGTCGTCACTGACGATGTACGCACCAGCGAGACCTGCGTAGACGTTGGGGCCAGTGAAGTCCATGGCGTGGTCGTGGTACCACAAGGTTGCAGCGCGCTGTTGCATCGGATACTCGTAGCTGCGTTGGTGCACGGTCGTCGCGCCGGGCATCGTAGGTCCACGTACAGAGCCCGATGCCGGGAGAAGCAGGTCGGTGGGATATCCATCGTGCTCGGGTGGTGTTTGTCCACCGTGAAGGTGCATGACAGTGCCAATGTCGAGGTCGTTGCGCACCTGCACGCTGACGGGATTGCCGCGGTGTGCACGAATCGTGGGGCCCGGAAAAACGCCATCAAAGCCTGTGATTCGTGTACGCATACCCGGGATGATTTCCTGCTCACCAATACGTTGTGTGAATTGAACAACGGGCCCCACACGTTGCTGGGGCTGCGGCAGTGGAACAACGAAACGCGACGGAAGTGGCCTGTCGGAACGAACAAGTCCTGGAAGTTGGTTTGACGCCTGCGAGGCAGTTCGCGTTGTGACGGCGGTGAGGCCGGCGGCCGCGCCGACTACGAGCGCGCCACCTCCGAGACGGAGCAACTGGCGACGGTTCACGCAGACACCTCACTGTGTTAGACAACGTGTTCGACACGTAAGAATCTCACACGTAGCTCGATGATTCTCTCTGTGTTGCACAACGACTCTGCAACGTGTCAGCAATCCCTGGCGCAGATTGTGCGGTTCGTCGACAATTGCGGTATCGCGCAATAGGCAAGGTGGGACGGTATTCATGGATTCAGCGTCGATACAACCGGCTATGACGTTAAAACTCTTAACGCGCCTCGTCGCAGGAATGGTTGCGGTGTCGTTCGTCGCGGCTTGCTCATCAGATAACAATGATGAAGGCTCCGTTGAAGCTTCATTGGAGCAGCAGTCGCTTTACAACCAAGTGTGCGCTGATCTGAATCAGTCGCTGGCAGAGATGCAGATTGTGCACGACCAGGAAGGTTTAGGCCCGGTCAATCGGACCGAAGTTGCGGATGAATTCCTTCAATACATGCGCGACCCCACCGATTGGGTTGAGGAGTGGAACGCCACCTTTGACGACGATCGCATGCACCTCAATGCGGACGAGTTGGCTCAGTGGGATGAATTAACCACATCTGAGCGCGACACAATCGAACGAGCCACGCAGGACGCTGCCGCCGGTAGGTGCTGACGGTGCAGCGCGGGCGGACCTGGCCGGATTCACCTTTGAGGTTCCAACGGGCAACCGTCGCGGGGATACTGTTGTTTCTGGGCATATTCTCCCTAGCGCTGGTGGCGCTCGACGGCAATCCGTCCGCACGCATTGTTGCAGTGTTGGTTTTTGCGCCAGCGTGGGTTGTTATCTCAGCGGGTTTGATTCGCCGGGCCCGCACTAGGACAGACGATCCAGAACAAAGTTGGGCATGGCCCTGGGTGGCCCTCTTTGTAGTGCCGATACTTGTGTCTCTCACGCCACTGATGGGCGACGGCGAACAGTTCGCCAGGCTAGCTGGGGAACATTTCTTGTGGTTGTGCGCAGCTTTTCTTGCGTTGGCATATGCCACATACTTGCTTGTTATCAGCGTGCAGGGGGATGTAAGTTTCGCGGAAATCTCGTCCGTGGCGATCAAAGTGTTTCTTCCGCTGTGGATAGCCGCAATTTGTATCGTTGCGGCGAGTTGGCTGGTCGCGGGAGATCTTTCGTCGGCCTATATCGGCAAAGTGGTGGCAGTTGCTGCGTTAATCCCGTCCGTGTTGCTTGTCATATTGCATGTGCGGAGCGAGTAACCCACACGGGGCAAGAAATCGCCTAGGCTCAACCTGAGTGACACGCGTCATGTGGGTGTCACCCTGAGACAGGAGATGCAATGTCTGCATGTGGAATTTCTTTGGGCCGGGTTGTTGGCACTTCAATCGCCGCCGCTTCTGTCGGTGCGCTTAGCCTCCTTGGCGCTGGCGTAGCAACTGCCGACGAGGTTGAGCACGTTCAAATCGCGCACGGCGCATTGGATGTGTACGCAGTCGCAGGCGGCCCGTTTACTATCGTTGCGGCTACAAACGCCACGCCGGGATATGTCTGTAAAGCCACACCAGAAGGTTTCGCTTTGGGTGAGGCTGACGAGTACGGGCAGGCGATCGTGGGACCAACTGGTTTTGTTGCTTTGTCATTGGCGGATCATGACGGTGGGGAAATCACGGTGACGTGCGGACCTCGCTACTCAGAATGGGCTGTGGACGGCTCCGTCACACCGATGGTGTTGAGCTGATCCTCTCGGTCGCTCGCTGACGTAAGACCCCGTGCTGGCTCGCTTGCTGCCATACTCCACAAGGTAAGGGTTACCTACCATGAGAGGGTTGGCATGGCGCGCCAGCACGATTTTTTTCTCGCGACAGTGCATGAAGCAATTCGAATCACCCCGCATATGATGCGAATTCGATTCGGCGGTGACGAACTACAACACTTCACCACGAGCGGGAAGCCCGACGAACGGCTGGGCGTGTACTTCCCCCGCCAAGGCCAACGCGCACCACAACGACCCACAATCAGCGACGGCATCTGGACCTTCGAAGACTCAGACAACGAACCGGAAGTTCGAAGCTACACCGTCCGCAAAGTGTTGCACGACCAGCATGAACTTGTGCTCGACTTTGTCATCCACGATGGCGGCATAGCCTCGACATGGGCAGCATCAGCACAGCCCGGCGACATTGTAGGACTGTCATCAGCTGACGGGTGGTTTTCCCCACCTGCCAACACCGAGCACTACGTACTCATCGCGGATGCCACTGGGCTCCCCGCCGTGGGTCGCATCCTCGAAGAACTGCCCGCCGACAGCACAGCGACAGTCATCGTCGAAATTATTGACCCCCGTGATGCGCTCGAAGTCCAATCCGAAGCCACTGTCGACTACCGATGGCTTCCATACAGCGGCATGGGTACGTCGCCTTCTGCACTCCCTGATGCTGTCGAATCGCTCCCCCCACTCACTGAGACAAGCTACGTGTGGGTTGCGGCCGAAGCAGCAGCAACCCGCACAATTCGCAAACACCTCCGAGCAAGCCGTGGTGTGCCAAGCGCCCAGATGACCGTGCTCGGGTATTGGCGCGCCAACAAAGAAGACTTTGTCAGGCGATACGAGCCAGTCAAAGAAGCACTACTTGCGAAGTACAGCGCACTCGTCGACTCAGGATTCCAGGGTCAAGAACTTATCGATGCTTGGGATAATGAACTTGAACGCGCGGGCTTCTGACTCGCACCGGTCCGCTCGACGGCAAATCACCTAATCCGAAGATCCTTTGCTCTCTCGCTGCAACCCATCTTCTCTAACTCTGCTAGCAAGTTCCAGCTTGGTCGCCGCGGGACGACCCACTTGTGCGTATTTCGCTTTCACGCGATCCAAGTACGACTTAGCAGTTGACACCTTGACACCCGCACGTCGGGCTGCCGCCTCCAGCGTGAGCCCTGTGGCGTAATCGAGCAGAACGGCGCGTTCTTGCGCGGAGAGCTTTGGCTTGGATGGTCTGGTGTCTCGCGTCCACGCAAACGCCAACTCGGGCGAATACGCCATCTCACCTCGCGCGACCACACTGATGGCGTTAGACAACGTACCGAGGTCGTTGTCTTTCGTGAGATAACCCGATGCGCCAGCCGCCACAACGTCAATCCCATGTACCGCCTGCGGGGTAACACTGACAACCAAGACTGGGAACCCGGCTTCCACAAGTTTGGCCACATTGTCGGCGGGGTCGGACTCGTCCGACAAGAATAGGTCAAGCACAACGACGTCAACGTCGTGTGGGTTCTTTCCCAGAAATTCGTTAACCGTATGAGCCGTGCCTTCAAGGATGAGGTTGCCGTCCCGAGCAAGCCACGAACCTATTCCATCCAGAAGCATTCTGTCGTCATCGATAAAGGCGACCCGAACCACGCCCCACCCCCGCATCATTCGAATAGCACACAGGATAGCACCCAGTTTTGACCGCTCTTTACTGTCGTTTCCCGGTGGAAAACCTGCACGGTTCCGCGCCCACACCACTCCTGGCCTATGCACAGATTTTTCGATTATGCCTTTGCTGTAAGTAGACTTTCTTCACTCGCACGGCACGACGTCGAGGGTTCTCGAAGGAGACTACCGTGGCGCCGAATCACAACGGTCCAGCTATAGGGCACTCACCTGCGTCACCTAGGTTGAGCGCTCTCTTGTCGTGGACTGCAATCAAAGACACAGTGTCACAGCCAGGTGAGGAACGAGCCAAGCGCCTCCTCGCACTCCTTCTGCTCTTTCAACGTGCCGCATACCTCGCACTGTTGCCCATCGCCATCATCGCGGCCCCGGAGGATGCGTACTTTAATTCGCACTTCAACCTTGTCCTACTTGGCGTCGCGATCGCATGGAACGTATATCTCGCCTACGTAACACTGAAACAGGGCTGGTTCCCGATCCACCTGGTGTGGGTTGATACTGCGGTCATAGTGGGGTTGCTCATAGTTGCGTCGCTGAACATGCGAGATGATTTCGTCTTCGGCGGAATGAACTGGCCCGGCAGGTTAGCTATGGGGACAGTTGCTCTCATTGCCGCAGCTTTGCCGTTAAGGCACATCCTTGTCGCCTGGGTGTTCGTCGTTGCTGCCCGATTCGGTGGCACGACTCTGCGCGTCGGTGAATTTAGTCCGCCCTTTGAAGAATTCGTAGGCGTGCTCAACGCCTACATTTGGTTCGCGATTGTCTTCTATTTCCTGCGCTACCACCTCATAGCGCAAGGGCGCGCACTCGATGCTCTTGCGCAGAACCAAGTCGCTCTCGAAGCGACGAAAGCTGCAAATCAGGCCCGGTTTGATGAACGGATAGCACAACATCGACGGCTACATGACACGGTACTCACGACCTTGACCGCCATTGCCCGCGGCGGTTTGGATTATCGCGAGAATGCAGTTCGCGCGCGTTGTGCCGCCGAAGCGGACTACGTCCGTCGTCTGATCTGCGGCGCCGAAGATGAAGGACCAGGCCATCTGGAGACGAGGCTTAGCGACACTATTGCGCAAGCCGAAACTCTAGGGCTGAGGGTGCACCATCAACACGACCAATTGCCGGACAATATTTCACCGGCCCTCGTTGACGCCTTGTGCGGCGCCGTCATGGAAGCGCTCAACAATGTTGTTAAGCATGCCGGAACGCATGAGGCGTGGGTGACCGCAACTGTGGATGAAGGCGTGGTCAAGGTTCGTATTGTGGACCGAGGTTGTGGGTTTTCCCCGCCACTCACCGAGTTCGGTTTCGGCATTTCACAAAGCATCTACGACCGTATGTCGCGCTACGGCGGGTATGCGCTAGTAGACAGTGAGCCGAACTGCGGGACGATCGTGGAACTGGCGTGCCCCGTAAGCACAGATGCACGCGCGTTGCTTTAATTGCCCCGCAACTATGCAAAGTGACACCATCGTCGAGACGAGGTTAAATCCCGGCGTTACAGCGGCTGTGTCAAATCAGTCACGTTCGCTCCCCTCGCGCGAAGATTGCTGGGAAAATGAGCGGTAGGAAGCGTCCAAGGAGGATTAATGTCTAGCCGCGCGCACGGCCCCGACGGTGTCGATCCGGCGGCGTATTCATTGGTGGAGCACCAGTCAGAGACTGTCGAGCAACGCCGCGAACGCATCTCGGATCAAGTCCGTGATTGGAGCGAGCACGCATTCATTAGCAAGAGCCAGATTGATGGCGAGCACCCCGATCTGACCGACGAAGCCGCTCTCCTCATCGCCATGGGATACGTCGACGAAGATATTCGCGAAGTTCTTGTCACGCGCCGAAGCATGAACAAGGACTTGCCCGACATTGGCGGGTTCTCTGAATTGCGTGCGCTATCGGACGAGCACGCTCGTGCCGTTGCACGGTTCCACGCCGCCAAACTTGGCGTCTCAAAAACTTTCCTTGGCTTCACCGCCACCGAACTCGGCAAGCAAATACAAGTTAAGCAAGACCAGTTCGTGCATTCGGAGAAGCATTTCGCCAAGAATGCTCGTGCAGCGCGACGCGACAAACGCGACGGAATCCATCTAGACAATCCCCAACGCGAAGCACTTTTTGACGCCTTGCGCCGCACCCCGGCACCCTTGGCGGCCACACCCGAGCAGGTCGAACAGTTCAACAAGCCCCTCGGGCATGCCGCTGAAATCCTCGCTGGCATTTCCGAAGGCACACGCCGGTTTCTTCTCGGACGGGCCGCTGGACCCAAACTACCAACCTTCATCCCCGAACCCGGGCAGTTCGCGGACCGCTACGACACCTTGCTTTACCTCGCTGGTTCTTTGTACGACCGAATCAGCAATTCGTCAGCTTGGCATTCAGACCATTTCACGATGCAGCGTGGACAACTAGATCTCGCTGAGGAACTCACACAAATCGCGGTCGACACCGCGGCGCTGCGCATCATTGTCACCGAACTCAACACGCTGGATCGAACGAGCAGCGCCGCCGCACGTGACCACATCAGGGAGAGGTTCGAAGCCCTGGTGCCCGTGTGGGACCAGTTGGTGGAACGAGTCTCCGCTCTCGCCCGAATAGGCGATCTACTTACTCAGGCTGAGTACAAGCTGCGGACCATCAACACTGTGCGGCGTGCCCGCAGCTTAGACGGCAAGATTGACGATTTGATTTCGCGGTCCGGGCTGCGGGAATTGTCCGCACAAAACACCCACGAAATCGGAAACCAGTTCGGTGATGTGGACGCAGCGATGGATACGTATCAGAGCATTCTTGGTGGCGACATTGCGGCGCTCACCAAACGCAGCTAACGCAGCTCATCTTGATCAGCGTGTCACGCGTATATGTGTGACACGCTGATCACAAATCGACTCCAACTGTGACATAGGTCGCACCATGTGTATAAGGTGAGCCGAGATAGGCATAGCGGACATCCGTGAGGGGCTCACCGGCGAATGCTCAAGGTCGAAAATATCGAGATCGTCTACGAGGACGTCATCCTCGTCACAAAGGGCATCAGCCTTGAGATTCCGCAAGACAGCATCGTTGCACTTCTTGGCGGTAACGGCGCCGGAAAGACGAGCACCTTGCGAGCTATTACAGGCCTGCTCGACATTCACCGTGGCCGTATTGCTGCCGGAAAAATCACTCTCGATGGCCTGGACCTCACCGGGCGCAGCGCATCAGATGTCGTCGGTGCGGGCGTGTCGCAAGTAATGGAGGGACGACGAGTTTTCGTGGACTTCACCGTCGACGAAAACCTTCGGGTGGGTGGGCATACGCAACCACGCAGCGCCATCAACACCAACCTCGACCGCGTCTACACGATGTTCCCGGTGCTCGCCGAGCGAAGAAAATCACGCGCAGGCTATCTCTCAGGCGGGGAGCAACAGATGCTCGCGATCGGCCGCGCACTCATGGCTCAACCACGGTACCTACTCCTTGACGAGCCAAGCCTCGGCCTCGCTCCGCGGATTGTTGCGCAGATACGCGATCTCATCGTCGACATCAACAAAGCAGGCACGGGCGTCTTGTTGGTCGAACAAAACGCTGCGATGGCACTGTCGATTGCCTCACACGGCTACGTGATGGAAAACGGCCGCATAGTCATGGACGCCGCTGCAGAACAACTGCGGAACGATGCCGACATCAAGGAGTTCTATCTCGGCCTCAGCAAGGAAGGCGCGGGCACTTCATACCGTGACATCAAGCATTACAAGCGTAGGAAGCGGTGGTTGTCCTAATGCCTACAGACACCATGCCTTCAGGTGACATCCTCACACTCGACGCTGTGAGCCTCAGCTTTGGTGGCACACAAGCACTGTCGGACATTAGCTTCAGCGTCGGGAAGGGCGAACTTTTTGCTGTCATCGGCCCCAACGGCGCCGGAAAGACGTCGATGTTCAACTGCCTGTCCGGGGTGTATCGACCGCAGGCTGGCTCCATCACGATCAACGGGGAATCGATCCTAGGCAAACGGCCCGACGTCGTTGCTCGACTTGGCATCGCTCGCATGTTCCAGAACATCGAACTGTTCGACAACCTCACCGTGCTCGACAACATCAAACTCGGCCGTCACATCCATCTTCGGTACAACACCATCGAAGCAGCGCTGCGCATTGGTCGAGCACGGCAAGCCGAACGAGACGCACGTCGTTTCGCGGAAGACCTCATCGAATTCCTCAGTCTGCAGTCAGTGCGCAACTACCCCGTCGGCATGCTGCCCTACGGAGTGAAGAAGCGCGTCGAATTAGGCCGCGCACTCGCGATGGAACCGTCCCTGCTGCTACTTGATGAACCGGTCGCGGGGATGAATGTCGAAGAAACTGAAGATATGGCCCGCTACATCCTCGACATCCGGTCCGAAATGGGGATCACCATGATCATGGTCGAACATGACATGAAACTTGTCATGGACCTCGCCGACCGTGTGCTCGTGCTCGACTTTGGTCGCCGAATTGCGCTCGGCGAACCGGCTGCCGTCCAGTCTGACCCTGCTGTGCTTGCCGCGTACCTCGGCGCAGCTGAATCGGGGCACGCATGACGACACTGCCGGAACGGATTGCCACCTGGGCGACAGAACACCCACATCAGGTGGCACTGCGGGAGAAAAACCTTGGTGTGTGGCGCAACATCACGTGGACCGAGTATCACCACTCCGTTCAAGCTCTTGCACACGGTCTCGCAGCGCTGAACGTCACAGCTACCGACCGTGTCGGCATTTTGTCGGAGAATCGGTCGGAATGGTTGTACTGCGACCTCGCGACCTTGAGCTTGCGTGCGATCACCGTTGGCTTCTACCCCACCAACCCTGCGGCTGAGATTCAATACCAACTCAATGACGCGGGTATTCGTGTCCTCTTCGCCGAAGACCAGGAACAGGTCGACAAGGTCCTCGAGGTGTGGGAAAACTGCCCAACGCTTGAACGCGTCGTGTACTTCGAAAAGCGTGGCCTCGCAACATATAGCGAACCCCGACTGATTTCGTACGACGCGCTCCTCGACGCCGGGGAGCAACATGCGAACGAGAATCCAGTGTTTCTCGATGACGTCGCCAAGCATGTAACACCAGACGACATCGCCACGTTGATCTACACCTCTGGAACAACGGGGCCACCCAAAGGCGCAATGCTCACGGTGGCGAACATCAACTACGCAATTGATGCACTTCTTCGCGATACAGGACTGGTTAATCCACCGCCATCGCCACGCGACGTTTCCTTGTCGTTCCTGCCCCTATGCCACGTCGCAGAACGCATGTTCACCGTGTGGAACAACGCCGCAAACGGACTTGTTGTCCACTTTGCCGAATCAATCGATACCGTGGCCGCCGACCTCGCAGAGGTGCAACCCACGGTTCTGTTCGCTGTACCGCGCATCTGGGAAAAGCTGCAATCCGCAGTAGCGATCCGCATGATGGCCGCATCTCCGGTGAAAAAATTCGCTTACCGGTGCGGGACGATCCTTGGCGACGGCATCGCTGACATTCGCATCAAACACGGAGGCAACCACACCGTCACCACCCGGACGCTGTACGCCATCGGCTACCCACTGGTGTTGCGGGCATTACGCGACAAGCTAGGTCTGCGCCGAGTTCGTACCGCAATATCTGGGGCGGCGCCGATCTCACCTGAAGTGTTGAGGTTCTTCCTCGCAATTGGTGTCCCCATGTTCGAGGCATACGGCATGACGGAAAACTGCGCCGTCGCCTCGGCTAACAGGCAAGGGCGCATGAAGCTCGGCACAGTGGGAGAGCCCATTCCCGGTATCGAGCTCATCCTCGACGACCAGACAGGCGAGATCCTCACACGACACCCAGGCACGTTCGCCGGTTATTGGAACAAACCCGAAGCCACTGCAAAAACAATCGACGCTGACGGGTGGCTCCACACCGGCGATGTGGGCGAGTGGGTTGACGGCACCTATCTTCGAATAATCGACCGCCTCAAGGACATCATCATCACTGCGGGCGGCAAGAATATTTCGCCGTCAGAAATCGAAAACCAACTCAAGACATCACCGTTCATCAAGGAAGCCGTGATTATCGGCGATCGCCGCGCCTACCTCACGGCACTCATTGGCATCGACTTCGACAGCGTCTCCGACTGGGCGTCACGTCACAACATCACCTACAGCACGTACCGCGACCTCAGCGTCAAGCCTGAGGTGCTCGAACTGATTCGCCACGCAGTCATCGAGACCAACACCAAGTTCGCTCGTGTTGAAAACGTCCGCAAGTTCCGGGTTCTCACCAAAGAGCTTGACCATGACGACGGCGAACTTACAGCGACACAGAAGGTGCGCCGGTCTGCGTTGACGCAGCGTTTCGAGAATCTGATCGACGACATGTACGGCGACGGCACACAGTTCGCTGGGGGCGACTTATCGCGCACGCACGCTGATGCCCCTAAGACGGACGCCACAACAGGAGGGAACCCATGATTGAGTTCCTCGACTCAATAGTCCGCGGGACCGGGCTCGGAGCGCTGTATGCACTGATCGCGGTCGGATTCGTCATCATTTTCCGCGCCACCGGCGTCCTAAATTTCGCCCAGCCGATCTTTATGATTTTCGGTACCTTCGTCAGCTACTACATCGCCGTGACTCTCGGCTTACCGTTTGCGCTAGCACTCGTGGTCGCTGTGATCTCCGGTGCTCTCGTCGCGATGCTCTGTGAGCGGGTAGCTATGCGCCCGATGGTTGGCCGACCACCATTTTCTGCAGCACTCGTGACCGTTGGTTTGTTCGCGGCGGGACTAGTCGTGACGACGAAGCTGATCGGCCAGGGCGTCATCACCTCGGGCGGCCCCTGGGGGCTGGCGAACTTCTGCCTCGGTGGTGAACGACGGGAGACGGCGGTGCCCATCCCCGGTGTACCTGCCGCGTGCGACGGCGGCGTGACGGTCGACCACACGGATCTAGCGAAGATTGTGGCTGCATTCATCGCCATCGGTCTCCTCGGGGTGTGGCTCAACCGGTCGAGGTACGGGCTCGCAATGCGCGCCACAGCTCACGACCCTGAGGTTGCTATGGCTCAGGGGATTAGCGCCGGAGCAGTGTTCTCCATGTCCTGGGGAATTGCCGGAGCCTTCGCCGCGCTCGCGGGCGTCTTGCTGGGAACAGCGGCCGGGGGTGTGGGCGCTCTTGGTGCACTGATTGCACTGAAGGCAATACCCGCGATCATTGTCGGCGGTCTCGACTCAGTTAAAGGCGCAGTGGTAGGCGGGTTGATCGTTGGTCTCGCTGAAGCACTCACTAAGACGTACCAACCGGGGATAGCGCCGTGGCTTGGGGCGAACTTCGACATCGTCACCCCGTACTTGATCATGCTTGCTGTCCTGATGATCCGCCCTCAAGGCCTGTTCGGCACCAAGGAAGTGCATCGCGTATGACCTCCGAACTTAACCTCAGCGGCCAGGTGCGCCGCGCATCGGCGACTCCCGCGAAGGTGCCCGTTGCTGTGCGGCGCGGACGCCCGAAGCTGTACACAAGCTACGACAAAGATCAAGCAATTTGGAACACCCCAGCTAAAGCGTGGTGGACCATTGGTTTGATCATCCTCGCAATCTTGGCACCGTTTTTCTTGACCCGCGATCTCACTGTTCTGCTCTCGCTGACGTGCGTATATGCCATCGGCGGTATTGGGCTAAACCTACTTACGGGATATGCAGGACAAGTTTCCTTGGGGCACGCATTCTTCGTCGGTCTTGGGGCCTATACGGCGGCGTTCTTTGGCGGCGACGCCACCACTCGGGTGTGGGGCCTTGGTTGGGACATGGCACTGTGGCTACCGCTGTCGGCGATCATTCCGGCGATTGTTGGCTTATTGGTAGCGCCATTCGCCGCTCGAGTCAGGGGCCTCTACCTGGCGACGCTCACGTTGGCGCTGCTCATGCTCGGTGACCATCTGTTCCGTGAGTGGCGCTCGCTCACCGGCGGTTCAGGAGTTGGGCGCGCACCAGCAAACCTCACCCTGTTTGGTGTCGACCTTTCCCAGAGTTACCGCATCGGCGGGTATGTGCTGACGCGCCAAGTCACGGTGTATCTACTCTGCTTGCTGGTGCTGATTGCGTTCGCGGTGGCTGCGCGCAACATCGTGCGGTCAAGGTATGGCCGTTCGTTTGCTGCTGTACGAGACCGCGACATCGCCGCCGAAGTCATGGGCATTCCGTTGCAGCGCACCAAGACTCTCGCGTTTGTGCTGTCATCGGGATACGCCGGTGTGTGTGGCGCTCTTCTTTCTGTTGTTGTCGGACGGATTAGCGCCGACCGGTGGAACCTCATGCTGTCCATCGATTTCCTCGCCGTCGTGCTTATCGGCGGTATGGCAACGATCTCCGGCAGCATTATTGGCGCAGCTTTCGTGGTGCTTCTCCCCCGCGTGATCGACGAATTTTCTCACCTCATCCCGTTCCTCAGCGCGAGTGGCGTCACTGGCGGCGGCCTCACTGTGGACGAGTTCAAGGCGATTGTTTTTGGCCTTCTCATCGTGGTCTTCATCGTCGCCGAACCACGAGGACTCTTCGGGATTTGGTTGCGCGTCCGCAACTACTTCAAGGCCTGGCCATTTTCCAGATAGCTACGACAAGAAGGGTCAAACATGACAAACCCCACGATTACGTGGCGCAGACGACTCATTGCAGCGCCAGCGATTCTCGCGCTCACAGCGGTGGCCGCATGTTCTGCGGTTGACGATGGTGATGTTGCTACGGGCACAGGAGTCACCGACGATCCATGCCCGAATGCGGTAAATGCGGACAATGGCTGCATTTATCTCGGCGCACTTAATGATCTTGAAGGCGGGCCGTTCGCGGAACTCGGAGCACAAATCCACCAAGGGCAACTTGCGTTCTGGCGCAATGTTAATGAGAACGGTGGAATCGGCGGGTACGACATCGATCTTGGTACTTACACCAGGAACACTGCGTACAGCGTCGACGAGCATGCCACTCAGTATCAGGACATCGAGCCACACATTCTCGCTCTCGGCATGAGCTTGGGTACGCCACAGACCGAATCCGTGTTGGCAGATATGGACCGAGCAAACCTTGTCGCGATCCCTGGTTCATGGTGGTCAGGTCTACATTTCGATGACGCCGACCGTGGCCTCATCCTTGAATCCGGATACTCCTACTGCACCGAATCGGTCATCGGCCTGGACTGGTTCAGTGAGGAATACGGCACCCCAGAATCATTGATGACAGTTGGGTTCCCCGGCGACTACGGTTCTGATGCAGCAGTAGGCGCAGCTGCATGGGCCGAAGCTAACGACGTTGAGGTTCTCGCTCAGGTAGATACAGCTCCCAACGCTATGGTGCAGAACCAGGATGCTGCGGTTGAACGCATTCTGAGCCTGGCCCCAGACGTTGTCGTCTTGGCCACCGCGCCTGCGGAAGCAGCTGAGATCGTCGCGAAGTCCGCTGCCCGTGGCTTTGACGGTCGATTTATAGGTTCCGTCCCCACGTGGAACCCTCGTTTGCTTGAAACGCCTGCTCTAGGCGCATTGAGTGCCCTCTACAACCACGTGGGGCCATGGCAGGGCTGGGATGGCGAGAGTGATGCCATGACCGCGATCCGCGAATCTCTGGACGGCGGGGTCCCTGCCAACCAGGGTTACCTGTTCGGGTGGATCTGGTCGTACCCGCTGAAGTCTTTGCTTGAGAAGGCAGCCGACGAGGGTGAGCTGACGCGATCAGCGCTTCGTGCAGCAATTGACGGCCTTGAAGTTGACTACGAGGGCGCGCTGCCTAACCGCACGTTTGGCACAACGCCCGCCATTGGCGACTTCACCGCTACCATTTCTGTTCCTGACGCATCCGTGGAGTTGGGCACCCGCACGTTGGTGGACGGCGTGACGGCGACGACAGAGATCGACTACGCGAGCCCTTGCGTGCAACCGTAAGAATTAAACGCACTGTGGCCCCCAGGGAAACCTGGGGGCCACAGTGCCCTAATCAGACATTTCCGTCACGCTGATTGTGATGCTCACCATAACCGGGAACGCCATGCGACACGCACCTCCCCGCCATTAACGCGTTAACCTGCTGTTTTCAACATTGGATCCATGTAAATCAGTCCTCGCGGATAGTTATTGAAAAATGAACAATACTTCCGAACCCATTACTTTTGCTTTAACCTCATAGACGCACGGTGATCGCGGTCATATAACTGGGGGGTTAACGGCCGTTGATTATGGGGGACTACTAAGGCGCATGCACACAGTGCATGCGCCTTAGATATTTTCGGAATGAAACTAGTTCCCCTTCGCTCGAAGCTCCGACGGCGATTCAAGTTGGCATTCGACAAACTTTCGCATACTGTCCGATTTCGATGAACACACGAGCAAACGCAGTCTTCGCTGCAATAACAACCGCCTGTTTTGCGGCAAGCGCGACGCTCGGCATGCCCAGTGTCGCAGCGCAGCTCATAAGCCCCCTCCCACCCGAAGGCGACATCACCACGTCAGAGGCGCCCTTCACCACCCCTGACACTGCAGATTGCCCCTTTGCGCAGTGGCCACCTCCAGCATCCGACACTTCAGACGAGCCGCGCCCCGGTGAGCCCGAACCCACTCCGCTCCCAATCCCATCGCCGCCCGTCGGCGGTCCACTACTCGGGCAATGTGACCTCACAATCGCCCCGAACGCACCGGCTCCGCCGGAAGAAATATCTGCAGCCAGCTGGCTTATCGCAGATCTCGACAGCGGTGAAATCCTCGCAACCAAAGATCCGCACGGGCGGCACCGACCTGCCAGTACGATCAAGACCCTTCTTGCCCTCGTTGCGTTCGACGAATTGGACCTCGACAAAACCGTCTTCGGAACCATGGAGGACGCAAACATTGAAGGAAGTCGCGCCGGGATCGGCCCGCGAGGCGAATACACAAACCGCCTACTCATGCAGGCCCTCGTTCTTGCCTCCGGCAACGACGTCGCAAACGCAATAGCCACACAGCTCGGTGGCATCGATGAAACACTGCGCAAAATGAACGAACGTGCGAAAGAACTCGGCGCATTGGACACTCGCGCAGGCTCTCCGTCGGGGCTCGACTCACCCGGAATGTCATCTTCGGCGTACGACTTAGCAGTCATTTTCCGTGAGGCAATGAATATCCCTGAGTTTGTCGAGAACATCCAAACAACACAGGTCGACTTTCCCGGATACCCTGCCGACCCCGAAATTCCAGGTGACTTCGACCGACCCGGATTTGCGATGGGAAACGACAACATCGTTAACTGGAACTACCCAGATTCGATCGGCGGAAAGAACGGCTTTACCAATTCTGCGCGACAAACATACGTGGGAGCAGCCGAACGCGATGGGCGAAGACTGGTTGTATCCGTCCTTATGGCGGACAACGAGCCTCAACCCGTATGGAAGCAGATAGCCGACTTATTTGACTATGGCTTCAGCGTCCCACCCGATGACAGTGTCGGCACACTTAACGCCATCGACAGCATTCGTGACGGCGCCGCAGAGTCCGATGCCGACGTGCTAGCCCAGCCCGGTATCCCCCGCTCGTCTAGCCCCGGTCCAGAATCGGACACGTCGGCAACACAACGCTTCGTTGTGGGTGCAGTTGGCGGCATTGTCGTGCTTGCTCTTCTCCTCGCCGCGGTGCGTGTAGGCAGGAAGAAATAGGTATAACCCTACTTTTGGGGTGGTTTGTTCCTGCGTGCCAGTCCGGATACGCCGAGCACAGCCAACGCACCTGCGCCGAATCCGACAACGCCGCTCGCCAATGAGTTGCCTTCGCGAACCACGACCGGAGTATTGATGAGCACTGGTTTGGGCGGAAGCACTAGCGCCCGCTCCATGCTGTCCGTTGTCGTCGCAGCCCAGGCTGTTGCGAACAAGAGGAACCGCGACGTGATGAAGATAAAGACAAGGATGCCGATGAGCGGACCAAATACGGCACCCGCCGGGCTCTGTGTGACCCCCTGAAGGTATGCGACACCTAGTTGCTTAAAGATCTCGAACACAACGGCGGCGATGAGCCCCGCTTGGGCGGCACTGCCGAAAGCAACAGGCTGTCGTGGCATCCTCGCGATAATCCAGGTGAACAGTAGCCATGTTGCACCAATAGCAACGGCAAGCGACACTATGCGAACAAGGATTCCCACTCCGGGGGCCTCATCTAGGCCGACAATGCCGAGGAGAGAGGTCGTTAGCCCGCTGCCACCAAGAGCGCTGAGTGCGAGTGAGACGGCCAAGGCCAAGAAAAGTGTGATCATTGCACCGAGGTCAACAATCTTGGTTTTGATGAAGTTCACCTTTGGCATCGGCTGATCCCATTGCGCGCTGAGTGCCTTCCGCAGATTGGCAATCCACCCAAGGCCCGAATACAGCGCGACCGCAATACCAATGAGGCCGACAGTGTTGCGTTGTTCAATCGCCTGGTCGATCAGCGTATTGACCTGCTCGCCCATACCGCCCGGAATGGACTCGGTGACTTGCGCCTTGACGTCCTCAAGGAGTTCAAGATTCCCCGCCAGAACAAAACCGGCACCAGCAAACCCCACCATGAGCAACGGGAACAGCGCAAGAACGCTGAAATACGTAATGCCGGCGGCGTAATAATCGCCGTGCTGTTCCGTGAACCGTGTTGCGGCCCTAATGAGATGGTCGAGCCACGGATGTTTCGCCCGTTGTTTGTCGAGGAATCCTGGCTTATCGGCCATTCCGGTCACCCTTTCGGTTGGAGGAATCCGATCTTGTCATAAACGTCGGCTAGTGTTTCTGACGCAATCGCACGCGCACGTTGTGCTCCGATGTCGAGCATTCGTTCTAGCTCAGCACGATCGTCGAGGAAGTTGTCCACCTTTGCCTTGAGTGGAACAACAAACTCAGTGAGCACGTCCGCTGTGTCAACTTTCAAGTCACCGTATCCTTTTCCGGCGAAATGCTGTTCAAGTTCCGCGATGCTGCGCCCAGAAAGCACGGAATTGATAACAAGAAGGTTCGATACACCAGGTTTTGCTGCTGGATCGTAACGAATTTCGCGTTCAGCATCAGTCACAGCGGACTTGATTTTCTTCGCCGACACCTTCGGGTCGTCGAGAAGGTTGATGAGACCGGCGGGACTTGGCCCGGATTTACTCATCTTCGACGTCGGATCTTGAAGATCGTAAATCTTGGCGGATTCTTTGGTGATGAATGCCTTTGGCACTGTGAGCGCTGCGCCGAAGCGGGTGTTGAACCGTTGCGCTAAGTCGCGCGTGAGCTCAAGGTGCTGACGCTGGTCCTCCCCCACAGGAACGTACTCGGCCTGATAGAGCAGGATGTCCGCGGACATCAGCATCGGGTAAGTAAACAAACCAACGCTGGCGTGGTCCGTACCTTGTTTTGCCGACTTATCTTTAAATTGCGTCATACGGCTGGCCTCACCAAAGCCAGTGAGACACATCAAAATCCATGCCAACTGCGCATGCTCAGGCACTTGGCTTTGAGCGAAGATGGCAGACCGTTCGGGGTCAACACCAATGGCAAGTAGTTGAGCAAGCGCGGTGGTCGTCCGTGCTCGGAGTGCCACTGGATCGTGCTGAACGGTGATGGCATGCATGTCAGGGATGAAGTACAACGTGTCGTACTCATCCTGCATGTCGACCCAGGTTTTCAATGCACCTAAATAGTTTCCGAGGTGAAACGAATCGGCGGTGGGTTGAATGCCGGACAGCACCCGTGGTTTGCCTTGTGAACTGGCGGAAATCGACATTACGGTGATCTTTCTACGTCAAGGCTAGTTAGGCGTAGTGGACAGTGACTGGGGCGTGGTCAGACCATCGCGTGTCATACGACTGTGCTCGTTCCACTGCGGCACTAGTAGCGCGTTCGGCGAGCGTCGCCGTGGCAACCTGGTAATCGATCCGCCACCCTGCATCGTTGTCGAAAGCTTTGCCACGGTAGGACCACCAGGAATACGGACCATCTACACCCGGATGTAGTGATCGGACAACGTCAGTCCACGGGGCGTCGTCACCGAATACTGAAGTAAGCCACTCTCGTTCATGCGGCAGGAAACCTGAGGATTTGAGGTTTCCCTTCCAATTCTTGATATCTGCTTCCGTGTGCGCGATGTTCCAGTCACCGCACACCACCATGAGACGATCCGCCGCCGCCTGATCAGCCAGATATTGCCCGAAGATCTCGAGGAACCGGTCCTTCTCTTCTTGCTTCGGGGTGTTTGCCTCACCGGAGGGCAGGTACAGGCTAGATACCGTCAGTGTGTCACCGTTGTACGCGAAATCAGCTTCGATATGGCGGCCAGAGTCCGCGAATTCGTTGTCGCCAAAACCAATACGTACATTCTCGGGTGCAGTTCGCGACAGGATTGCGACACCGTTGCGGCCTTTTGCGGCAGGCTCGGCAGAGTTGAGTTCCCACCCCTCGTCAAGCGCGGGGGCGAGAGCAGTTTTTAGTTGCTTGTCGTCCGCTCGGGTTTCTTGCAAACACACAACTGCCGCTCTTGTGTCGCTTAGCCACTCGATTAGGCCTTTTTTCACGGCCGCACGTACACCGTTGACGTTGACCGTACTGACGACGAGGTCAGATGCGCGAGCTTGTGATGAATCGGTAGGCACGTCATCGCACGCTAGCGGAGATTGGGGCCTGAGGGAAACTTCCACGGCGTTCAAGCAAGATCGCAACCAAAAGAATGAGTAAACCGCACACCGCGAGCGCTGACCCCACAGCCGCCGGAGCCCCATAGCCATATCCCGCAGAGATGACTACGCCGCCCAAAAGTGCGCCGAGCCCGTTGGCGATATTAAGAGCGGAATGATTCGCCGTGGCCGCCAATGTTTGTGCATTGCCTGCGACGTCCATCAGCCGCGTTTGAAGTCCAGGCACCAGCGCTGACGCGAAAATTGCGATCAACATGAGGTTGGTGACGGCCAGTACCGGAATGTGGACTGTGAAACTAAACATCATCAATACGATCGACAAAACGACCAGGATCCCGACTAAGCCCGGTGTAAGCGCCTTGTCAGCGATGGCGCCACCGAGCAGGTTGCCGATGACCATACCGACTCCGTACAACATCAGCACCAGAGGAACCAACGCCCGACTGAGGCCCGTTTCTTGCTGCATCGTTGAACTGATGTAGGTGTACACAGCGAACATGCCGCCAAACCCGACAATGCCAGTAAACAACGTAAGCCAGATCTGAATGTTCCGGAATCCCGCCAGTTCGCCCCGCATGCTTGCGCCAATTGGTTGTGGAACGTCTGGAACCCACGCAGCTAGGAGAACGACGGTGATCGCTCCGATTGTGGCTACGAGCGCGAATGCGGCGCGCCACCCGAGTTGCTGCCCCAGAGCAGTAGCGATAGGGACGCCGACAACATTGGCGATACTGAGCCCGAGCATGACGTGCGCGACAGCCTTTGCTCGTGACTTCGGGCCAGCAAGTTCTGCTGCCACCAGAGCTGCGACGCCAAAAAATGCGCCGTGCGGCAGACCGGACAGGAACCTGGAGATCATCAACATTTCGTAGTTTGGCGCGAAGATCGTCGCCGCGTTGCCGATTGTGAAGGCCACCATCAGCGCTAGGAGCAATACCCTGCGGCGCACCCGCGACGCCGCAATAGCAATCACCGGTGCGCCGACAACCACGCCAAATGCGTATGCGCTGATGACTCGACCAGCAATTGGCTCAGTAACGCCCATGCCAGTCGCGATTTCTGGCAGCAGTCCCATTGCCACGAACTCGGTTGTGCCGATCCCGAATGCCCCGAGCATCATGGCAAGCATGGCGAGGACAGTTCGGCGCGGTGGGGATGTCACGGGTTACTCCGTCGGAAATGTGAATGGGTGGCCGCTCATGCGAGCCACCACCCATCGGAACACTTAAGCGACGATTGCCGATACCTTTGCCACACCGAATGTGATGCGTTTTACATCATCGGTGTCTCAGCGCAATGCTGCTTGCAGGTTTTCGTCAAGCGCTGCGAGAAACTCCTCGGTGGTCAGGTAGGCCTGATCCCCACCAACAAGATGTGCAAGGTCCTTTGTCATCTGGCCGCTCTCCACGGTCTTGATGACTACGTCTTCCAATTTGTGCGCGAACTCCACTACCGCCGGAGTGTTGTCGAGTTTGCCGCGGTGCTCAAGCCCTCGAGTCCACGCAAAGATCGACGCGATCGGGTTCGTGGAAGTCGGCTTGCCCTGTTGGTGCATCCGATAATGACGAGTCACTGTTCCGTGAGCCGCCTCCGCTTCGACAGTTTGGCCATCGGGAGTCATCAGCACGGATGTCATCAAACCAAGCGAGCCATAACCTTGCGCGACCGTATCGGACTGGACGTCACCGTCGTAGTTCTTGCACGCCCACACGTACCCGCCCTCCCACTTCAGCGCGGAGGCCACCATGTCGTCGATGAGTCGGTGCTCGTAGGTGAGGCCCGCAGCGTCGAACTCCGCCTTGAACTCTTCTTCGAATACACGCTGAAACTCATCCTTGAACATGCCGTCGTAGGCTTTCAGGATCGTGTTCTTAGTCGATAGATACACCGGGTAGTTCTGCTGCAAGCCGTACGAAAGTGACGCGCGAGCGAAATCCTGAATCGACTTTTTGAAGTTGTACATCCCCAGGACGACGCCGCCGTCTTCCGGCATCTTCACCACTTCGTGGACGATAGGTTCACTACCGTCTTCCGGGGTAAACGTCAGAGTTACTGTGCCAGCTTGGTGGACCTTGAAGTCGGTCGCTCGGTATTGATCACCGAACGCGTGGCGGCCCACTACCACAGGTTTTGTCCAACCCGGAACTAAGCGTGGGACGTTGGAAATAATAATAGGGGCACGAAAAATCGTGCCCCCAAGAATATTTCGAATCGTGCCGTTGGGTGAACGCCACATCTTCTTAAGGCCGAATTCTTCAACTCGCGCCTCATCAGGCGTAATCGTGGCACATTTCACGCCTACGCCGTGCTTCTTTATGGCGTGCGCTGCGTCCACTGTGACCTGGTCATCGGTGGCATCGCGATGCTCCATGCCGAGGTCGTAGTATTCAAGGTTGATGTCCAGGTATGGATGGATCAACTTGTCCTTGATGAACTGCCAAATGATACGGGTCATTTCGTCGCCATCAAGTTCTACGACGGTGCCCTCAACCTTGATCTTGGACATGGGTGCTTCGCGTCCTCCTCGGCAGTGACCCAAGTTCGGCTCGCAGCTCTGCACTTTGTAAGTGCTTTTCGACCCGAACCCGGGCATCACGGTTCATCGGTTTAAACCTATATCGCCAGGGCAGTTTGCGTGCCGCCCACAGCAAATATGACAAGCGTACTGCTTGCCGGCGGGTTCGTGCATGGTGCTGCATAGCCGCCGACATCGTCTTGTCAGCCTATCGTTGCCGCGTTCGTCCCACTACTCCGCCTCCCGGCGTGCCGGATTGACCAACACCGCTAGATTAATTGCCGTTCGTCGACGACACCCGTTATCATCAACGGCAGGTCATGAGTAGCAGCAGAAAGCCCCGGCTTGCTGTTCGGCAACCCTCCAACCGCGGTGGGGTGCCCCGGGTGATGACCTGGCTGTTCGGCACCGACGTGTTGAGCGGCAAGCGCGGGCCCGCGGGGGCGGGCCCGGACAACGGGTAATGTCCCCATCGGAGGTTCATCATGTGTCGATGTTGTTAGGTTGCACAGCTGTCAAGTTGCACGGCTGATAGGTCGTCACGGTCACGCCAGTCGTCCCGAGGCCCCGCACCAACCCGCACCGCTTGAGTTTTCGCCTGCTGGGTTGCGATGCGACGCACAACCGAATCATCCTCGCGCGCGTACCGCACGGTACTTCGCTGCGCCGATACTTTCAGGAGCCACTTAGATGAGCGAAACAAACGCACCACAATCCGCCGACAGCGCCGCACACTGGAGCTTCGAAACAAAACAAGTCCATGCGGGCCAAGTACCCGACCCAACAACGGGGGCACGGGCGCTTCCGATCTACCAAACGACGTCATACGCCTTTCGCGATACTGACCACGCAGCTGCTCTGTTTAGCCTCGCCGAGCCAGGCAACATCTACACGCGAATCATCAACCCAACCCAGGATGTGATCGAGCAGCGCATTGCGGCACTCGAGGGTGGCGTCGCTGCGCTTCTCGTCGCGTCCGGGCAGGCTGCGGAAACCTATGCGATTCTCACCGCAGCAGAAGCGGGCGATCATATTGTGACAAGCCCCCGCTTGTACGGCGGCACATTCAACCTGTTCCACTACACCCTCCCGAAACTCGGGGTTTCGGTGACATTCGTGGATGACCCGGATGACCTCGACCAGTGGCGTGCGGCGATTCAGGACAACACAAAAGCATTTTTCGGCGAAACGATCTCAAACCCCAACGGGGAGGTCCTTGATATTGAAGGTGTGGCGGCAGTCGCACACGAAAATGGCATCCCGTTGATCGTGGACAACACGGTTGCTACGCCATACCTCATCCAGCCACTACAACACGGCGCCGACATCGTGGTGCATTCGGCCACGAAATACCTCGGCGGCCACGGAACATCAGTAGCAGGGGTGATTGTCGACGGCGGAAACTTCGACTGGACATCAGGCCGATTCCCCGGTTTCACCACTCCCGACCCCAGCTACAATGGACTTGTCTATGCAGACCTCGGAGCACCTGCGTTCGCCCTCAAAACGCGCCTAACCCTCTTGCGCGACACCGGTGCCGCAGTGTCACCATTCAACGCATTCTTGATCGGGCAGGGAATAGAAACACTCAGTTTGCGCATTGAACGTCATGTGCAGAACGCTAGAGCTGTGGCAGAACACCTCTCGAGTCGCGACGATGTTATCGCTGTGAACTATTCCGGTCTGACAACCTCGCCGTGGTACGACCGAGCCTCAAAACTCGCCCCAAAGGGACCTGGTGCAGTATTGTCCTTCGAGCTAGAGGGTGGCGTCGAAGCGGGCAAGCGGTTCGTCAACGCTCTCCAGCTACACAGTCATGTCGCTAACATCGGAGATGTGCGTTCCCTCGTGATCCATCCAGCATCAACAACCCACTCGCAGCTGACTCCTCAGGAACAACTGTCAGCTGGCGTAACCCCAGGCCTCGTTCGGCTTGCTGTGGGAATCGAAGGAATCGAAGATATTCTCGCCGATCTGCAACTCGGATTCGAAGCGGCGGCATCTTGACAGTGAGCCATTCGTTGCACAGCGCTTCGCATTCGCTGTCTACCAGCCCCCACCACACGTCACATACGTGGCGTGCTCCCCATCCGTCATTGTGGCCTGCCCCAGACGGATCAGTGGGTTTGGTGGCAATCGGGGATCTGGAGATGGAAAGCGGAGCGCTGCTGCCGGACGTCACGCTTGCTGTGCAGCGCTGGGGTGAGGTGTCGCCACGGGGAGACAACGTCATCCTGGCGCTGCATGCGCTAACCGGCGACTCGCACGTCACCGGACCTGCCGACGATGTTCACCCTGTGCCCGGTTGGTGGGACGGGCTCATTGGCCCTGGCGCAGTGGTGGACACTGACGAATGGTGCGTCTTGGCCGCCAATGCGGTTGGTGGCTGCCAAGGCAGTACGGGTCCTGGCTCGTTGTCGCCCGATGGCACGCCATGGGGCTCTCGTTTTCCCTCCGTCACTATTCGTGACCAAGTCAATGCCGAGGCGAAGCTTGCTGATCTGCTTGGCATTGGAAGATTCGCGTCGGTGCTTGGTGGCTCGATGGGTGGCGCTCGCGCGCTGGAATGGGCGGTGTCGTACCCAGACAGGGTTGCCAGCGCTTTAGTTCTTGCAGTGGGAGCCAGGGCCACAGCGGATCAGATTGGTACCCAGTCCGCCCAGATTCTGGCGATTACGACAGATCCAAACTGGTGCGGCGGCGACTATTACGGCACGGGGAAAGCACCCGAACACGGTTTGGGTGTCGCACGACGCATCGCGCACCTAACCTACCGCGGCGAGGAGGAACTCGACTCGCGGTTTGGAAATGCGCCACAAGGCGAGGTCTCGCCTGTTCATGGTGGCCAATACGCAATCCAAAGTTACCTCAACCATCAGGCTGGCAAACTAGTCCGACGGTTCGACGCCGGTAGCTACGTTGTGCTCAGCGACTCGCTGAGCAGCCACGATGTTGGGCGCGGACGGGGCGGGGTTGACGCTGTTCTCGCCAAGTGTGACGTTCCGACGATTGTTGGGGGAATTACCTCCGACAGGCTGTATCCACTGCGACTGCAGGAGGAACTTGCGGCCAAACTCGCGGGATGTGCGGAATTGCGCGTCCTGCATACCGATAAGGGCCACGACGGGTTCCTCACCGACCTTGACGGAGTGACGCATTTGCTGCGCGACACGATGGAACTGGCACGCCGCTCCATATAATTTTGTGTGTTTGCGAATCTGACCCGCGCACCACATAAGGCGTTGCTAGGCTCGTTGAATGGCGCGGTCACCAGGCAAACCGAAGAAGCGTGGTTCGCGGTTCGGTGGAATATCTGGCCTGTTCGTTGCTGGGCGCACATTGGCGTCGACAGTGTCGGAGGATCGCCCCCTCGGCAAGGCTTTAGCGCCAGGGGGAACTGTTGACCGAGCTCTTGATACCGACGGCCCGCTGGACCGATTACTCGCGCGTGGTGGCGCACTCGACCGACTGTTAGAAAAAGACGGCTTTGCTGACAGAATGCTCGAACCTGACGGTCCAGTTGATCGCCTGCTCCGCAAAGATGGGCCTCTCGACCGGCTTCTTGCCAAGGGTGGGCATTTCGATCGGCTCCTCGAGGAGGGCGGCGCACTCGACCGACTGCTCGAAGAAGGTGGCGTTATCGACCAGGTCGTCAACGAAGGCGGCTTGATCGACCGGTTCATGGAGGTCTCAGTCACCTTGGGTGAAGTTGGACCGACCATAACGTCGTTGCACGAACCGATTTCGAGTATCGACAGGTCTGCCGCAAAACTTGCGACCGCAGTTGGCCCGTTATCCGACATCGTGGGACGCTTCCCTACATCGGCTCGCTTGCCTGGAATGCGTCGCCGCACAAGCGCCAAGGACAACCCCGCGGACGCTGAGGTCCCCAAGCCTGAAGATCTGTAGCTAGCCTGTCCCGAGCGGGTCAATGGACAGGGTGAGCCACACAATCATCGTGCCCATCGCAGCCAACGCGGCAACGTCGAATGGTCGGCTCCGGACTGCCAGCAACCCTGCCTGCACCTCAGGAAGAATTAGTCGGCACCAACCAGCAAGAATTGCCGCGACGCCTAACACGAACGCTCCTCGGCGCCAACGGTCACCGAGGACAAGCGCGAGCGCAATCAGCAATAATATGCCAACGATGGCGAGCGGGACATGCGCCATCGTCGCGCGGATCGATTCCCGGCGGGCATCAGATTTCTGACTATTCACCGCACACCGCCTACCTTTCGATCCGCGCAAAAAACTTGTGTTCTTCGAACGTACCGCGAGGTGAGTCTCGGAGAGAGGATCTAGGCGCGGACACTCAGTGCGCGTTCCGCCCGCTCGACAACATTCGTGACAAGGAATGCGCGCGTCAACGGGCCCACTCCCCCTGGGTTTGGGGAAACGAACCCGGCAACATCCCAGACCTCTGACGCCACGTCGCCAGCAAGCTTTCCGTCGACCCGACTGACCCCAACATCGAGCACAGCAGCGCCGGGCTTGATCATGTCGGCGCTGATGATTCCGGGAACTCCAGCAGCGGCAATCACAATGTCTGCGCGACTAACCTCGTCAGCGAGGTTCCGGGTACCTGTGTGGCACAGCGTGACTGTTGCGTTTTCTGACCGACGGGTGAGAAGCAGACCAATCGGCCTTCCTACTGTCACACCGCGTCCGACAACGACGGCATGAGCGCCATTGATCTCTACTCCGTATCGACGGAGAAGGTGCACGATCCCTCGCGGGGTGCACGGCAAGGGTGCTTCCTTGCCAAGGACGAGACGCCCAAGGTTGATGGGGTGCAGACCGTCCGCATCTTTGTCAGGGTCGATGCGTTCCAAAGCTGCATTTTCGTCAAGGTGCTTAGGAAGCGGGAGTTGGACGATATACCCAGTGCACGCTGGATCCGCGTTGAGCTCATCAATGACCGCGTTGAGGTCGTCTTGCGAGATGTCGGCCGGAAGGTCTTTTCGGATCGACGCCACACCCACGCGTGCGCAGTCGGAGTGCTTGCCCTTGACGTACGCGGCTGAGCCCGGGTCGTTGCCGACGAGGACAGTGCCCAAGCCCGGGTGGATGCCTTGCTCTTTAAGCGCATCGACTCGGGCTTTGAGATCGTTGAAAATTTCGTCGCGGGTGGCCTTGCCATCAAGAATTGTCGCCGTCACGCCTGCCATTGTTGCAGGTTTTTGCGCGAAGATTCGACCAGGCAGTTCCCGCACCGAACGCGCGCGATTGGTTTGCTACGTTGACCGCCGCATATAGGTGTGGACTGTCAGGGGTACAAAAATGGCTAGGATGACCGCGCAGCCTAGGAGCGCCCATCCTGTGTCAGCCCCCACCGTTCCGGTCATTGTGAGCTCCCGGATGGCTGAGACAAGTTTTGAGATCGGGTTAAACCGTGCCACGGTTTGCATCCAGTCGGGCATCGTCTCGATGGGGACGAGTGCATTGGACGCAAACATCAGCGGCGTCAGAACCAACATTGACAGGCCCTGCACTGCCGAAGGTTCTGAAAGTAGGACGCCGAGCAGCGCGAAGATCCAACTGACGACAAAACCTGCGAAGACAACGAGAATGCACCCGAGAACGAGCCCCAGGATGCTTTCTGGGCGGTATCCCATGATGTACCCAACGATGACGGTCATGACCGCTGCGATGGCGTACCTAGTGGTGCTCGCAAGCAACGAGCCTGCGAGGGGTGCGATGCGGGCTACAGGCAAGGCATTGAAGCGATCGAAGATGCCCTTGTTGATGTCGTCGCACAGTTGCACTCCGGTCACCACACTCACGGTGACGACGATTTGCACCAGTACACCTGGGATGAGGAACGGTAGGTAATCGTTGACACTTCCGGCGACAACTCCCCCAAATATGCTGGCGAAAAGGACTGTGCCGACAATCGGAAGAATGATGACGTCGTAGAGTTGCTGCGGGCTTCGACGAAACTTAACGAGTCCCCGGTAGGCCATCACCATTGTTTGCATGAGCGCCGTTGCGGCGGTGATGCGTAGGCGGACGTTGTCCAATTTGGTGTCGCCATGTTTGGTGTCGCCATGTTTGGTGTCGCTGTAGACGGTCACGCGGCCTCCCCTGTGGTGTCGCTTTGGCCTTGTGGATCTCCTGTAAGCGCGAAAAAGACCTCGTTGAGGTCTGGGCGGCTAAGTCCAAGTTCGCGCACTGTGATCCCGGCCTGCTGGAGCGCCAGAAGCACAGTTGTGGCGCTACTCGCGTCTGCGTGATTGGTTGCGATCCGCCCTGCTGCAATGTTGTTGACCGGAGCGCAGGTGATCCGCTCCACAATCCCTATCGCACGCTGGTGTTGCTCTGGATCATCGACGACAACCGTGAAGACGCTTCGTCCGATGCTCTCTTTCAGTTCGATTGCTGTGCCTTCTGCAACGACTGCTCCGCGATCAATGACTGTGATTCGGTCCGCTAGCTCATCGGCTTCCTCCAGGTATTGGGTGGTGAGCAGGATCGTTGATCCTTGTGCGACGAGCCGACGGACCGTATTCCACATATCGACACGGGTGCGGGGATCGAGTCCTGTGGTGGGTTCGTCAAGAAAAATCAATGGCGGTTTCGAGATGAGGGTGGCAGCGAGGTCGAGTCGTCGCCGCATGCCGCCTGAGAAGTTTTTGAGTGGTCGGCGAGCAACGTCAGTAAGGCTGAATTCCTCAAGGAGCTCATCGGTACGAACTTTTGCTTGCTTGCGTGAAAGTCCGACAAGGCGAGCAAAAATCGTGAGGTTTTCGTAGGCGCTGAGGTCATTGTCAACGCTTGCGTATTGCCCAGTAACGCCGATGAGTGATCGAACAGCCGTGGCGTCGCGTACAACGTCGTAGCCGAAGATTTTGGCGCTTCCGCTTGTGGGGCGAAGCAGTGTGGCGAGCATCCGAACGGTTGTTGTTTTGCCAGCGCCGTTGGGGCCAAGGACTGCGTGGACTGTTCCCGCCGGAACGGTCAGGTTCACGTCATTCACTGCAGTGACTGGTCCGTATCGTTTGACCATTCCTTCGGCCTGGATCGCCACGGTAGGTGAGCTCATTGTGGGCCTTTCTTGTGTGGTGATGGTTGCGTTACCACGTGAGCGCGTCGAGGCCCCATTCGGTGAGAACGTGTTCCGATAGGGTGCGCAAGTCATCAGGTCCGAGTGGCGTTCGTGGGTCGAACCCATAAATCCGGAGTCGGATGATGCCAGCGTTGTCGATAATTCCCACATTCAAGCGGCCACCCGTTTTTGGGATGTCGCGTGGCGCATATCCCTGCAGCACGAAGGTCATCATCATGTGGTCAGCAGGTGCTCCGTCAATGTTGAGGAGCCGGGCATCGGTCGACCCGACGTTGGAGCACCCCACGCTTGTGTAGTCGCCGAGCAGAAAGGCGTTGGCTAGCTTGCGCACCAGGATGTTCGGCAGGGCGTTAAGCAGCGGCAGTAGAGGTTCGAGAGGGTGCGGATTAGTTGCGGCCGCGATGAGCGTTTGTTTCAGGTCCGCACGCACAGGACTGAGATCGTCGCGTACCGCGCTGGGGTCGAGCGGAAGCTTGACCCCGGAGATTGCGTTGGCCCGATCATCGTCGGGTGTTCGAGTACTTACGGGGATGGCGAGTTCGACGCTCCCATCGGGCCTGGTCCGGCCCAGTCGCTGTGCAATGCTCGCGGCGATTGCCATGAAGAGGGTGTTTGGTGTGCCGCCGAGCGCTTGCGCTCGCGCCGACCATTGCTCAGTAGACACTGGCAACGAGACGCCGGGAAAGCGGAACTCTCCAATTGGTGACGTCAGCGCGTCATAGATGTCAGCGATGTCGTCGTCGTGCTCCAATTGTGCTGCGCTGGCCTCCACCTGAGGACTTCGCGGAGCTTCAAACCGAAGAACACCAGGTAGTGCGACAAGTGCGTGAGCGATCGACGGAATTTGCCTGGTCGCTTGAACAATGTCCGCGGAGAGGACTTTCCACCTCGGTGGTATTTCGGGGTCTGCTGGGGCGCGCGGGGGCACGCCGAGGGCTGCGGCTGTGAGCGCCAAAGTAAACGCATGGCCATCTACTACGCTGTGCGAAGCGACGACTGACACGATTGCGCCACCCGTGTCGAGTTCTGCGACAGCCATGCGCCAGGTTGGCCCAGTGCCGCTGACGTAGGAGTGCCCCTTGTCGCTAATCCAGGCTTCTACATCGTCAGCGCTGAGCTGTTCGGGGTGATGATCGATCGGCAGTGGGTTTGCTTCCGTGATCCATCGGTCCCGCGCTGCGGGGATGCAGGTTCGTACTACTCGACGGGCGAGGGTTCCCGATGCGAGTCGGCGATGAAAACTTTCGAGCTTCTCGCGGTCTATTGGTCGGTTGTATTTCCACACGGCTTGGCTGGCCACCCGGCGGCCAGTGGCAACCTCGACGCGAAAAGCGGCGCAGTCGAGTGGTGCTAGTCGTTGCGTCATACGCAGATATTAGGCACACATAATGACGTTCTCTATTTGTCGAAAATTGCCATAACTTTCCGTTTTCCTGCGGTTAACCAAAAATGGAACAATCACGGCATTTGCACCCATGTTGAGTAGGCAGAATTAACACACGCTAAGGGTTTAAGGGTATGAGTTACAACGCACCTATAAGTGATATGTGACCCACCATCAATAGCTTCATCCTGCGAGTCGTACGTCACATTTACACACCCCGAACTGGGGATTTAGCGTTTTCGACAGCACGGATCGATTTAGTGATTGAAAGTTGTCAAAAAGATCCCCGAGGAAACCGCGCAACGAAGCTTTCAAAAACAGCGAAAACCGGACCTTAGTCGAGCTTGACACTTTTGACAACAGTGATCATACACACGTCACTTGTCCCACTTTTCCAGCTCTCGACGCAACAATTTGCCGGTCGCATTCCTCGGCAATTCATCAATGAATATGACATCTCGAGGAGTCTTATACCGCGCCAAGTTCCGACGCACATAGTCTCTGATCTCGTCTGCCCGCTCCCTCGCAGCATCGCCAGAAAGTGGCTGATCAGATACGACGAATGCCCGCAAACGGTGACCAAACTCGACGTCAGCAACGCCCACGACAGCGGCGTCGCGCACATCGGGGCGATCAATCAGCAGGTTCTCCACCTCAATGGGATACACATTCTCGCCACCAGAGACCACCATGTCGTCGTCGCGCCCATCGACGAACAGCAGACCTTCGCTGTTGAAATGTCCTATGTCGCCGCTCGACAACAAACCATCCAAGATCTCTTTATTCCTGCCGTCGGTGTAGCCCTCGAAGCTCAGTCCACTGCCAACAAAAATGCGACCAGTGACGTCGGGATTGTCGATGCGTGCGCCATCATCATCGAAAAGCGCAACCTTGCACGTAATTGGCGGCCTACCCGCTGTTCCAGGAGCCCGACGAAGTTCGGCAGGTGTCGCAACCGTGGCGACCGCTACTTCAGTGGAGCCATACAGGTTGTATAAGACATCACCGAATCGTGCTGCCGTCCGCCGACACAAGTCAGGTGACAACGATGATCCCGCGGCAAAGATGATCCGCACAGACGACGTGTTGTAGCGGTGGAGAACGTCATCATCAAGGTCCAGGATTCGTTGCAGCATCGTAGGAACGACGATCAGGACATCAACACCAAAGTGCTCAATCGCCGCCAAGGTCTTCTCTGGGTCGAATTTCCTGTTGAGAACAACTGTGCAACCGAGAGCTAAGGAAAGCACGAACTGGGACAATCCTGTGCCGTGGAAGATAGGTGCGGCCATGAACGTCGTGCCGCCCTGGCGTAGAGGGATCCGATCCAAAAACTGTGCAGTCGCAAAAATCGACGTCCGATCCCTCGGTGCACCCTTCGGGGTTCCCGTTGTTCCGCTGGTGAGCAACACAAACCCGCCAGGCGATGACGGTGTAGGGACTCGCGACGAGCGCCGAAAGTGCACCAAATCATCTATCGACGTCGTTAACCGCGCACTTTTATCTCGGGATTCTCGCCAGCTCACATACCGTGTCACCGACTCAGGAATATCGCCCAGGATCTCGGTGAACTCCTCGTCATACACAATGGCTTCGACGCGCTCGCGGCGGGCGACATCAGCGAGCTGCGGCCGCGCGAAACCGGTGTTCATCAGCACCAGCCGCGCACCGATCTTCCCTGCAGCGAGCATTGTGAGAACCAACCCACGATGGTCGCGGCACAGTGCAGCGATGACACTCCCTGATCGCAAACCGTAGGACAACCAGGCGTGCGCCAACGCATTTGATTGCAGGTCCAGTTCTGCATAAGTGACGGGCCCTTTTTCGTCAATAATCGCTATCGCGTCGGGTGTTTGCTCGAGCGCATTGCGCATTGCGCCCACGAACGGACCATAGCGTCGTGTCGCGAGAACCGAGCGGAGCCCGATGTCCACACGAGGGATGGGCAAAAGCCCAGCCCGGTGCATGATTCGCACACTTCGTACGAGGTCGCTGAGCTGAGCTGTTGCGCCAAGAACCGAATTCAACACGACAAATTGCTCCCAAAGATGAAGGGATGAACGTGGGACACAAACGTGCGTGGCCGATCGAGTTGGGGGCAATGGCCGCACCGCTCAATCACCACCACACTGATATTGGCTGGCCATTCGAAGGACTGCGCGACGCGCGCCGGAGTGAGAATGTCATCCGCACCCCATACCAGCAGGGCAGGCACTTCCACCGTGCGAACTAGTTCCTCCACAGGCAGCTCCGAAAGTTCGCGCATGACGTCACGTGCCTTTGGCACTAGTGACAGTATCGTTTCTTTCCGTTCGTAGTGGTGGGAAATAGCTTTGCGCGCGGTGCTGTCGAGCATTTTCCGCCTACGTGCCGCCCCGCCGAATAGGCCCAGGAATAGCAGCGTGGCAGGGTAGTTCGGGAGCCTCCCCACAGTCCTGAGAAGCACTCGTTCCGATTGAATCGACGTGAACCGCGACCACAATCTAGGGATTCCCCTCAGCCCCGGCATGTCAGAAAGAACGATTCGGTGCACAAGATCGGGTCGTTCAGTGGCGACGAGCAGTGCGACAACAGCGCCGAGCGAGTTTCCAATGATGCTGGTATTCCCACCGCGTGAACGAGACTCGATTATCTCTGTGATTGCCGCCCGATAGTTTTCGAGGAGAGGTGACGGCCACACCGCGCTGCCCGCACCGAACCCGGGCAGGTCAAGTGCGATCACCCGCGCGTGGGCCGCAAGCGCTGGTTGGACGCGATGCCACGAGTCCGCACTATCGGAGAAGCCGTGCAGAAGGAGAACGAGGTCGTCGCCCTCCCCCTGCTCGATGAGACGTACTCCGTGGAGTGTCTCGGTCACACAGACTCCCTTACCTTTTCTGCGCCAGCTTTTTCTGCGCCAGCTTTTTCTGCGCCAGCGGGTTCAGCGTCACGGGGCAACCCCAGCATCCGTTCCCCAATGACGTTCAACTGCACCTCAGTGGTCCCGCCGTAAATTGTGGTGGCCCGTCCAGCGATGAGTTGTTCCATTGCCTTATCGCTTGGCTGGCCGGGAATGGAGACAGTGCCCGCGGGTCCAAGCTCCGCGACAACAAACTCCGAGATCGCCTGTCCAAGAGCCATCCCGAGGAGTTTGCCCACAGACGACGTCGTACTGACGTCGGCGCCGGAGAGTTGCTGTAGCACCACCCTGCTCCCGATCAGATCGACAGCCTGACTTTCCGCAATCAACTGCCCCACCTGAAGACGTGCGTACGCTCCCAGTTCACGCCCTTGTGCGAACGCAAGAAGATCCTTGTCGGTGGCGTATGCCTCCATCTTCTGACTCAGAGCTACCCGTTCACCAGCAAGCGTTGTCCGTGCGACGTTCCAACCATCGTTCACTTCCCCGACGACATGCTCGTCTGGAATGAACACATCATCGAGGAATACCTCGTTAAAAAGCGCAGATCCTGTCATTTCCCGTAGCGGGCGAACAGTGACGCCGGGCGTGGACATGTCGAGAACGAAATAGGTGATTCCCTGATGTTTAGGCTGGGCAGGATCCGTTCGTGCGATAAGCATCGCCCAATCAGAGAATTGCGCAACAGTGGTCCAGATCTTCTGCCCGTTGATCTTCCAACCACCGTCAACCTTGACGGCCTTGGTGGTCAGCGATGCAAGATCCGACCCTGCTCCCGGTTCGGAGAACAGCTGACACCACACCAAGTCGCCACGCAATGTGGGTACCGCGAGTTCTTGCTTCTGCTTCTCGGTGCCATGCGCTACAACTGCTTGAACAGCCCAGCCGCCCATGAGGAGTTGTGGCATAGCAATGCCAGCTGCGGCGATTTCTTGTGCGATGACGATCTGTTCCAACGGTTTCGCTCCGCGGCCGAATGGTTTCGGCAAATGCGGCTGCACCCATCCGCCGTCGCCGAGCGCGATTAGTTGGTCGTCTTCGTCGGTGATCGCTGCAATCGCGTCTAATTCTGGACGCACTCGCTGCCGAATCTGTTCTGCCTCATCGGGAAGTTCGATGTCGCAACCGCGGACAATGCCGTCAAGCGCCTGCTCTGCCACCCGTTCGAGTCTTTGTTCCTGGCTGCCCAGAACCGCACGGATCGCAAGAGCGCGGCGGTAGTACAGGTGGGCGTCGTGTTCCCAGGTAAAGCCGATTCCGCCATGTATTTGGATGCAGTCCTGTGCCACCTGCACAGCTGACTCAGGCACGATCGCGGCTGCGATATCGGCAGCAAAAATCGCGGTGGCATCGCCCTTATCCAGCGCACTCGCGGCATCCCAAATAACCGCGCGCGCCTTTTCTAGGGCCACGCCCATCATTGCGCACTTGTGCTTAACGCCCTGAAACTGCCCGATTGGCCGACCGAATTGCACTCGCGTTTGGGCGTAGTTCGCCGCAGTCGACACACACCACGACATCAAACCAATGGCTTCAGCCCCAAGTATCACTGAGCAAATCGATTGCGCATGAGCGCGGGTCAGGCCCTGTAGTTGGTTTTCCACGCTCACTGTCATGTCACGTGCAATCAGTTTCGCTGAGGCGCGAAGCACGTCGATGCTGTCCTGCGCTGCACGGGAGAACTTGTCGCCGGGTGCCACCAGCCAGGCAATTTGCCCATCAATGTCAGCAGGAAATACCACTACATCGGCGTTTTCCCCGCCCACAACAGCATCAGCAGTGCCACCAACCACGTAGCCATCGGCAGTTTTCACAGCGCTGAATTGTGTGTGTTGGCCCGGAATCGCTACCGCTGCCGTCGCGGAACCGTCGACCAGTTTCGGCAACAGTTCGATTTGCGCCTTTGACTCAGACGCCGCGATGAGTGCGCTCGCCAGGACGGAAGGCACAAACGGCCCGGGAGAAATGCGCCGAGTTAACGCTTCGAGAGCGACGGCGAGGGTAAGTATGCCAACACCGCTGCCACCGAACCTTTCTGGAATGTGCAACCCGAGAAGGTCTTGCTGCACGAGTGCATCCCAAAATGGTGGGAGTTTCTGCTCGACTGGCGCTTCAACCGCTGTTCGAACGTCGTCGGCCTTAATGTGCCGATCGGTGAATGCGCGCACGGAGTCGGCGAGTGCCCGGTGCTCGGCGGTGAGGCCGAGGCCCAATTCGTAGGAGTTACGTGTTGTGGTTTTTGCCATGGCGGGGCTCCTCAGCCGAGTCGGTTTGCGAGGTCGCTGATAGTCCAGGGGCCTTCAGATTCGATTGTTGCGCCGCCCGACCAACCGTGGAGTTCGGTGATCGCACCACCTTGAACTGCGTAAACCTTGCCGGTGAGTTTGCACTCGGGATGGGCGAGCCGCACGACGAGTGGGGAAATGTTGGCTGGGCTGAATGCGTCGAATTCCCCTTCGGGAACTTCTTCCGCGAATATGGCTCCCATTCCTGGGGTAGCCAAAGTGAGACGGGTGCGTGCGATGGGGGCAATCGCATTGACTCGTACGCCGTAGCGTTCGAGTTCGTCGGCGGCAACTAAAGTCAGCGCCGCAATGCCTGCTTTCGCGGCCCCATAGTTGCTTTGACCTGCGTTGGGCATGAAAGTTCCCGACGCCGACGAGGTATTGACGACTGCGGCATTGACGGTCCGACCGGCTTTGGATTCAGCTTTCCAGTACGCGGCAGCATGATGAAGTGGGCCCGCGTGTCCTTTGAGGTGAACCGCGATAACTGCATCCCACTGTTGTTCGTCCATTCCTGCGATGAATGCGTCGCGAAGAATGCCGGCGTTGTTGATGAGAATGTCTAGCCCGCCGAGTTCATCGATTGCCTGTTGCACCACCGCCGCTGCGCCATCCCAGGTGGCCACATTGTCAGTGTTGGCGATCGCGGTGCCACCGAACGCGCGAATTTCCTCGACGACGTCCTGTGCCGGTCCAGCGTCAGAACCTGTTCCGTCGTTTGCACCACCGATGTCATTGACAACAACGTGCGCGCCCTCTCGGGCAAACAGCAGTGCGTGTTCGCGACCGATGCCTCGTCCCGCACCGGTGACGATCGCTACGCGCCCTTGTAGGTTCATGTGTCTCCCTTATTTAGCGTCGAAATTGTGCAGTTGGACCAGCCCATCGGTGAGCACCGAGGTGCCCTCTACTGCTGTTTCGAACGCAAAGCGATTGGTGGCAGTTCGCCAAAATTTTGTGTGAATGTCTTGCCCCGGAAGTACGGGTTTCGCGAATCGCACAGCAAGCCTGTGCAGGCGCTCCACTTTGCCGTCAGCAAGTTCAGTCAGCGCCCCCCACGATGCGAAAGCCATCGTGCATAGACCGTGATTGATGATGCCGGGAAGCCCTGACATCCGTGCGATCTCGTCGTCGAGGTGGATTGGCATGGGGTCACCTGAGGCCGGTGAGTAGCGATATGTTTGGTCCTCGTCGATGTGCTGACGAACCTCTGCGAACGGTGTGTTCGCCGCAATGTCTGGGGGGCATCGATGATCTGGTGCCGTTTCGCCGATTTGCCGCTGCGCATCGACTTTCCGGAAGAATGCTGTCATCCACTGCTCATTGACTAGTTCGCCGCCGCTAAGCCGAGTTTCGGCATAGATAACGACGGTTGAGCCGTTCTCGCGGCCCACGAATCCGACCGGTTTCGCTCGGACTTCTAGCTGATCACCTGGATAGATGGGTCGGTGGAAGACGAAGTCCTGCTCGCCGTGCACCAACTTCATCAATAGCTCCGGCGGCGCTACGGACAAAGCCGCGGGTGCCATCGACATGAAGACCGGCACGACAGCGAAGACGGGAGGGGCGATCTCGCCGTTGCGGTGCCGTTCAATGGGATCATTCGTAGCCGCAGCGTAGGCAGCGATGCGCTCGGCGGTGACGTCGAACTTTTCGACGTCTGTCCATTGCCCTAGCCCGGTGTCGGAGAATTCAACGACTGCCGAGGTCATCGCTCAACCAACCATTGCTGTGAACTTGACGATCGACTTCTCGAGGTCGGCTTTGGCATGCTTTGCTACAGCCTTGCCGATGGGGCCGACGATCATCGTGCCGGCGAATGACGCGTCGATGGTGACGTTGCTGGTCTCCCCTTGTGGCTCGACCGAAAGCACAAACTCAACTTTGACGCCCGCCATGCCAAGACCTGAGATCTTGACGTGCCGAGGTGCGTCGTATTCGTCGACATTCCAGTCAATTTTGTTGGCCATACCCATGACCGACACCACCTGGGTGATTTTGGTTCCGACGCCGATTTCGGTGGGAATGTCGCTCTTCCACTTCACGTGCATTTCGAGCCACTGGTCCCAGCGGGAAAGGTCGCACAGGGCGTCCCATGCTTTTTCCGGTGCGGTGGGGATGACGGCGGAAACTGATACAGATGCCATGAGGGTTCTCCTTGAGTTTGGTGGTGAGGTTTTAGCGGTCGGCTGGCTTGTAGGCGGTGACGACGACGGCGCCGCCGAGCCCGATGTTGTGTTGGAGTGCCGTACGGGCACCCGAAACTTGGCGATCTTGGGCGGTGCCACGGAGTTGCCAGGTGAGCTCCGCGCACTGCGCAAGCCCGGTGGCACCGAGTGGGTGTCCTTTGGAGATGAGCCCGCCCGAGGGGTTAACGACCCACCGTCCGCCGTAGGTGGTGTCGTCGTTGTCGATGAGCTTGCCGCCCTCGCCCTCATCACATAGACCAAGTGCTTCGTAGGTGATGAGTTCGTTGGTGGAGAAGCAGTCATGCAGTTCGATGACGTCGATGTCGTCAGCGCTCAGGCCAGCTTGTTTGTAGACCTGTTGTGCGGCCTTCTTTGTCATGTCTGCGCCGACAAGGTTGATCGCGCTGTTTGAATCAAAGGTGGAGCGCATGTCGGTGACCATGGCTTGTCCGACGATCTCCACTGCGTGTCCGGCGAGACCGTGTTCGTCGACGAATCGTTCGCTCGCCAGGATTGCTGCCCCGGCTCCGTCGGAGGTCGGTGAGCACTGAAGCTTTGTGAGGGGTGCGTAGATTTCTTTTGCGCCCATGATCTCGTCGAGGGTGTACTGGTCTTGGAACTGTGCGTAGGGGTTGTTGCGGGAGTGCCGGTGATTCTTGACGGCGATTTTCGCGAATTGTTCCGCCGTGGTGCCGAATCGTTGCATGTGCTCACGGCCTGCGGCGCCGAACATGTAGGGCGCTGGTGGCATGGCGAATTCTTGCAGTTCCGCCAAGGCGAGCAGGTGTCGCATCATGGGTTGTTCGCGGTCGTCGAATGTTGATCCGAGTGACCCTGGCTGCATCTTTTCGAAGCCGAGCGCTAGTGCGCAGTCGGTGAGCCCGCCGCGGATCGCTTGGGCCGCGAGGAACAGTGCCGCCGATCCTGTTGAGCAGTTGTTGTTGACGTTGACGATGGGGATGCCCGTCATGCCGAGCTCGTAGATCGCTCGCTGACCCGAGGTGGATTCCCCATAGACGTATCCCGCGTAGGCTTGCCCGATCTCGTGGAAGGCCACTCCGGCATCGTCGATTGCGTTGATTCCGGCTTCGCGTGCCATGTCGGGGTAATCCCAGTCTCGTGACCCTGGCTTTTCGAATTTTGTCATCCCGACCCCGATGACGAAGACCCTGTTGTGTGACATCGAGTTGTGCTCCCTCGTTGGTTGCCGACCATGTAACTGAGTCATGGTGTATCAGCAATGTATGTGATCCAATGTGTCACACACAAGGGTTTCGTCGGATAATCTTTCTCCGTGTCGAAAACAACTCCGCAGCGCCACCCGCCCACAGACAAACGAGCCCTGCGCTGGGAACGGCATAAAACAGCCCGACGCCTCCACATCCTCGACGCCGCAGTCACCGCAATTGAAAAAGAAGGCCCCGCAGTAGGTGTCAGCAGAATTGCGGACGAAGCACAGCTCACACGCGCTGTCATCTACCGTTTCTTTCGCGACCGCGCAGACCTCGACTACAAAATCCGCGCCCATATCGCGGACAAAGTTCTCTCCGATCTCGCCCCCACCCTCAACCCCGAGGAAACACCGATCGTCCTCATCCGGCGAGGCATCAGAACGTATCTTGACTGGACCACCCAACACCCACACCTGCACCAATTCGTGGGATCGAGGTCATCACGCGACGGTAGCGCTGGCCCCGACGTCGCGACAGGCGCAAAAACATCCATTGCCCTGCAAATAACGGCGCTGTTCAACACAGTCCTGACTGCGGTAGGTAAAGAAACCGACAGTGCCGAGCCACTCGCATTCGCGCTTGTCGGCCTCGTCGACGCCACAGTAAACCGATGGCGACGGACGAACAGTCCAAGCAAAGAATCACTCGAATCGCTGCTATGCGGATGGACCCTCCAACTGATTACCTCCAACATGGAGGCCCTGGGACTGTCACTAGACCCCGAAATTCCGCTCAGAGACTCAATATCCGCGCACCAACACGCACGCACGGGCACCTAACAAAGCAACCGCTCAACCAAGCAACGTCGGTCACACTTTCACGCCCACCACAGGCTCAGCAGATAAGCTCTGAACGCCATGGAGCTCACGACAATTAGCCTCTACACGCCCGAACCTGGCGACGTATGGGAGTGGCCTGTCATATCGACCGAGGAACCACGCAAGTCACCCATCGGCCCGTCATTCAATCAACGGTTCCACCTTGCGGGTGCGGAAGCTGATCCAGATGGTCGAAGTGTGTGGCTCGCTGCCGCCTTCTCCGTACCAGGCACCTTCAACAAGAGCGCGATGACGGCAGCCTTTCGAGCATTCCTCGCCCGACACTCAACGCTCCACAGCGAATTTCGCCCCGGGAGCAACACCGGGGAGTTGAGTCGATTCATCCACAAAGCACGAGTCGCCGACCCTCGCAAACTTCCCCAGAATGCTTCTACCCCAGCCGAGATGCAGAACCTACTCCGCCGGGCCATAGATGACCACTGCCAAGCATTTCGCTTTCCGGCACTGCGCTTCCTCGTTATCGAGCGCCCAACAGAATCAACCGTGATCGCAGCCTTTGATCACCAACACTGCGATGCCTACTCGATCACCCTCGCCATCAACGAGCTGTCACACGATTACTGCGCAGCCTGCAACGGCCACGCACTCAATGGCGACCAGGTCGGCGACTTCCTCGCCGACACCGAGCATGAAGCAACCCTGCCCCCACCCTCCCGCGACGACCAGCGCATCCAACGCTGGATTGAACACCTTCGCCACGCTGGCGGCACCGCCCCATCCTTCCCTCTACCACTGGGAACCGCCGACAATCCTGCACCTCAAAGCGACAGCACCCGCCAACTCCTCACCGCCGCAGAGGCGCAAACCTGCGAAGACGCATTTCGCGCCGCTGGCGCAAGCATGTTCACCGGACTAGCTACAGCGCTCGGCACCGCTATTCGAAGGTGCGGCGGGCCTAGCCGCCAAGACGTCCTCATACCTGTTCACACCAGGCATAACGAAATTACCCAACGCACTTTTGGGTGGTACACAAACACAATCCCACTGACAATCACGGCCCACAACGATGACTTTGCCGAATCCGCTTTACAAACGCACGCCGCTTTCCGCAGGGCACTTGAGCTCGCTCAACTCCCCCTCGCCCACGTACTCGGCGTAATAGGTGACGAATTTCAACGCACCCGCCAAGACGTCTACATGATGTCCTACGTCGATTACCGAAAGCTGCCCACCGTGAGCGGACCACAATGCGACAAACCCGTGCACATTAGTAACTCCACAGCCGCAGACGACGCACAGTTTTGGCTCTGGCGCGATGAGTCCGGGGTGTCGCTTCGCTCCCGTTTCCCCCTGTCGCCCACCGCCGTTGAGACCATGCAACAGTTCTGGAAAGCCCTCAACGAGACGCTAACCGATGCCCTCCGCGGCTGACCATGATTTATATCTCCCATTGCAACACCCTGTGATGACAGTCGCATAACAGCAAGATATCGATGCCACGCCACAGAAAAACCGGCGATTGAGCTGGTTTTTTTGACGCCTCGCCACGAAACACAATAGAAACTGAATCAATTCCCTCGATGCCCAGAATTCAGGTTCCGTCCATAAACTCCAGACAATTTCCGCTATTGCGACACAACATTCACTCACGTTCTGAAACGCACAATTAATATCACCAGCGGTCAGTCACCGATAAAACTCGAAGACCGCGATTCTCCACACTCGCCACCCAATTAGCAAGCGTGACCTCCAGCACATTTACTGCCCCTACTTCTAGGGGCACATTGTCCTTACGATCAGCGAATCAACACTCCACAAGCTAGAGCGGTTTCACTAGATCGGGGACAACATGGAATACACCGAACTTGACCAGTACCCACTACCCTCAGGTCAGCTCACTTCGTGGACTCCCGTCATCTCCACGCCAACACAATGGGCACCTGACCCCCGCCCACTCACATCAGCGCACCACGAACACTGCACTCGAGCGCAAACCCCCACTGAACACGGCAGTTGGATAGGGTCAGCGTTCCGCATTGACCGCCCCTACTCGGCGAGCGCAATGCGCACATTGATAACCACATGGTTTGCCCGCCACGAAGCACTACGCACAACAATCGTCAGTGAAAACGATACGTTCGTTCGCAAAACTGTCACAGCAACAGACGCCGTCGCATTCCCTGTCACCAGGGCCCACACAGCAGACGAAATTCGAGACTTCCTAACAAGCCAATTCGAATCAGCGCTGTCACCGCTCAAGTGGCCCCACTGCATATTCGCCACCATCGAACCCGACACCGCCACCGAAAGCTTCGTCTGCCTCTTCGCCGCCGACCACTCAGTAATGGACGCATACAGCCAAGTCATCGCCATAAGCGAACTACGCTCCCTCTACGACGCCATCCTCGACACCCCCGGCGTACCTGACGACAAGACCTACGGAAGCTACGTCGACTTCGGCATCATCGAAAAACAAGCCTGCGATGCCATCACCGAACAGCACCCCGCCGTTTCCGCCTGGGACACATTTCTCACCGAACACAACAACGCATTCCCCACATTCACACCCATCAGCGGCATGCTCAACACGTCAACGGCCGAACCCACACGACAAGCATCCAAGTCACAGTGGCTACTCAACCCCGAAGAGGCAACGGCGTTTAACACAGCGTGCCGCGCCGCAGGGTTCAGCACTCAAGCAGGCATACTCGCTGCTCTCGCCGTCGCCCAATCCCGGCTCACCGGCGAAGGAACCCTCTCCTCCGTCATGCCGGTTCACACCCGCGTCCACGAATCCTTCGCTGAATCAATGGGATGGTTCGTCAACATCGTTCCCGTAACGGTCCAGGCAGCACACGACAACGACGTACTTGGCGCCTTGACCTCAGCGACCGCAGCGCTCGCCGCTTCGAAGAAGCTTGCCCTCGCACCGTTCGCCAAAGTAGCGCAGATCCTCAAAACCACGCAGACACCAAAGTTTGTAGTTTCCTACGTCGATATTCGGTACCTCCCCGAAGCAGACCAAATGCCCGCCATCAGTGGGCGTGCATTGCGCAGCAACACCTACAGCAACGACGAGGTGTATTTCTGGATCAATAGGACGCCTCGCGGACTTAACGTCTCCACGCGCTACCCCGACACTGAGGAAGCCCACACACTCATTGAGCAGTTCCTCACAGAACTGACAGCAGTGTTCGCGGCCGCGTCCACAACTTCCATCGCCGCCTAGGAGGTTGAATGATTCTCGGAGCACTTTCGCGCTGGAATCCCTACGCCGGAACTCCCATCGATGTGACGTTCACCGTCACACCACACGCAGCACCGGAACAACACCCCGTGAGTTTCCTCCAACGAGACCACCTCACCTCTGCCCGAACCAGTGCAGCCAGATCTAGTGCAGCCCGATCCAATGCAGCCAGACCGGCAGAACCGTACCGGGCGTATATCGGTGGACTCACACGAATCGACCACCCACTCGACACCACTACCCTTGCATCAGCCATAAGCGATTTCATCGCCACGCACGAAAACACCCGAACCTGGTTCGACTACACCGATAACAACTTCACCCGTCTTGTCGCAAGCACGTCAGACGTTGCCATCGACATAAAACGCGGCGACAACACCGACGGACCGCAGCTCATTAAATACGTCGAAGACCGACTTTCCACCGAATGCGAACCCTGGTCTCCCCCGTGCTGCGCATTCGGCGCCATCGACCACGGCGACCACTTCACCCTGTACTACGCCGCCGACCACGCAATCACAGACGGAATTTCCCACGGGCTCGCCATCAACGAAATCGCACAACGGTACCTCGCCCACACAACCAACAGCACCTTCACTTACCCCGTTGAACTAGCGCAACCACACAGCACGTTCACCCAACGCGAATACGACGCAGCCACCAACTTTGCAGGCGACACCGCGGCGCAACAACAATGGGCCGACCTATTCGCAGCAGGCGGCTGGCGCATTCCGCGGTTCCCCCTCAATTTAGGACTAGACCCCGGCGAAACAGCACCCGTACGGATCGTGGAGAATCACCTCCTCACAAGCGCCGACGCTGACGCTTTCGAACACGTTTGCGCCGCGCACGACACCCGCCCGAGTGGTGCCATCTTCGCCGCATTGGCGCTCGCCGAACACGAACTCGCAGGCAACACCACCTACTTCGGTTTAACCGTGCTCTCCACCCGCGCACCCGAAAATGCCCTGTCGCAAGGATGGTTCTGCAACTTCGTTCCCGTCACCTTCCCAGTGCCCCAAACACCCAACCTGGCATTCACACACTTGCTCCAACCAGCGCAACAAGCCTTCAACACAGCGAAAACATTGGCCGGAACACCCGTGCACGCCGCAATCAGCACATTCGTCGCCGCAGGAAAACTCGCCCCGCCGACACAAACTCCCCAAATGGTCAACTACCTAGACACCAGACGAGTGCCTGGCTCGAACACCTCACCGCACGACAATGCGCTGATCTTCACCGGTGAAGGCCGCACCGCCAACGCCAACATGTGGGTCGTCCGCACCAACCAAGGCCTATTCCTCAATTCGCAAACCCCAAACACGCCCTACGCGCAGGAAGTCCTCGCCACATACTTTCAGCACATCAAGACCATATTCACTGCTGTGGCGCACAACGGCGACTACGTTAGCGCAGGGCGCGCACCCGCACAGATCATGCATCACCCACAATAGGTAGGTGTTCCGCATGATGTTCTTCGAACCCCGCATCCCTCCCAACACAGGCAACGCCATCCGTTTGGCCGCCGCAACAGGATGCGAACTGCATCTCGTCGGCCCCCTCGGGTTTGACCTGTCAGAACCAAAACTGCGCCGCGCCGGACTCGATTACCACGACCTAGCATCTGTCACAGTCCACCCAAACCTGCCTTCAGCCTGGGAAACACTAAAGCCAGAACGCGTGTTTGCCTTCACCGCGCACGCCACCACCCCGCACACCGACGTGCAATACCAACCCGGCGACATCCTCATGTTCGGCCCAGAACCAACAGGCCTGACAGCCGAAACTCTCGCCGACCCCAATATCACACAAAAATTGCGCATCCCGATGGTCCAGGGTCGGCGGTCACTGAACCTCTCCAATGCCGCCGCCATCGTCGTTTACGAGGCATGGCGTCAACACGGATTCAGCGGCGCCGTCTAGCACTCAGAGCAGGACCTCAGTGATGTGCTTGGCCACCGCTGCTGGCTGCTCATCAAGGTAAAAGTGCCTCCCCGAAAACGTCACCACGTTCAACTCCCCGCTGGTGTGCTGTGCCCACTCGCGGGCCTGCTCGATTGTCACAGTCGGGTCATCGTCAGCGACAAAAACCGTAATGGGACAACTCAGCGCCGGGCCGTCAGACTTCGCCTCGAACCGATACGTTTCTACCGCCTTGTAGTCGTTGCGCACAGACGGCAGGACCATCTCCGCGATCTCCGGAACCTCACGAAGAATCTGCACAGACGCAGGATCATTGGCGAGACGTTCAAGCTCACCGATCAATGTCTCATCACTACCCTGATGCACCACCGTGTCCAGTGTGCGGTGCGGCGGAATACGCCCAGAAATGATCACATGAGCAGGCTCCTGCTTACCCTCGGCCAATCGACGTGCCGTTTCAAACGCCACCGTGGCACCCATGCTGTGACCAAATAGCGCCAACCGTCGGGACGGCGGCGAGGTCCGGCACTTCAGGATTGCCCGCGCAATCTCCTCCGACAACCCAACAATGTTGTCGATCATCGGATCGCCCAACCTGTCCTGGCGACCTGGGTACTGCACCGCAGCCACAGACACGGTGGGAGCTAGCTCAGTGGCGATGGCATGGTACAAACTCGCAGCACCACCCGCTGCGGGGCAGCACACAAGGTCAATCTTCGCCGCACCAGGTGGAGTCTTAAAAGTCCGTAACCACGGAGACTGCGCAAACGACACGATGATTCCTTTCTCGCCTTCGCTTCACCCTAGCGTGGCCGTGCCGCAAAACTTGTGGTGACTTCACTACATCTGAGGTTACTAAGTCACCACAAGTGCTCAGCGCAGTAACCGAGCAGCCCGGCCGAGCTGGTTCACCTTTTGAATTTTGACCGTGGTCCTGATTCGGAGCGGCCAGCTTTCCCTGCCAGCGGGTTCTGGGTTTCAAGGACCGGTGCGACTGCGCAGCCTATTGCTAGACGATGCGCCCAGTTGATCATTACGACGCTGAACACGAGCTGCTCGATCACTGTCACCACGATGGCAAGCGTTACTTCGATGGTTCCCGAACTCAGCAATATGGAATGCGACGGGCCTGGTCGAAGTGCATGCATAGCCGTGAACAGGACCACTGACTGACCGCTCACAATCGCGGAGTAGACGACCATCAACGGCATCAACGGCAGGAACGTCAGATAGTCCTGATCTGCAGACTAAACGCTCGGTAAGCAGTTCCATACCGTTCGAAAGGCGTCGTTGCTGACCACCGAACAAGTTCGCGATTCGGGTGTCCGCCCGTTCCGTAATCCCAAGCTGGTGCAGTACCGTGTCGACCCGCGCAGCGACCTCCGATTGAGCAGCCTCAGTTTCGCGGCGTAGCGCCGAGCGGCCACCGTGGTCAAGGTCTCGTGAGCGATGGTGTGCTGCGGAACCAAGCCGGTACGACCGGCCAGTTCACCTGGGCACGCATGTATATCGATACTGTTGCGGAGGATACTGCCCGCCGTTGGTCAAGTTTGCCCGCTGACCTGCCGGAGTACGGTTGACTTTCCCGCGCCGGACGGTCCCCAACCGTGGACGTTCGAGCGCGAGTGGGACGTCGTCGGTCATGGTTGCGCCACTATCAGCGACAAGGGACTCGTTCGCGAGGGCAAGTCTGGCTGCGCCTGGAGCTATGTTGACCATGCACAGGACGTTGCCGCTTACGACAGTGCGATTGTAGTCTCGCCGGCAATCCGGAACACCAGCCGAGTGGATGCCCTAGGCGTGGCTTGGCTGCTAGCGGTGAGACCGCTACCGCTGGCGATGTTATCGGTCAGCCAAACTCGATACCCGCGGATCGCTCACGATGTTTGTGCAGCCTCACACGGAGGCGACCGGGGATCATTCATCCTCCTCCGGATCAAAGCCAGGAACAGCGGTGAGTGTGGGCGAACCTAGGACAATCGTGGCGCTGTCCCATGTCGATTCGGGGTTCAGGAAGGTCCACCGCAATTGAAGGCGCAGGACGTTGGTGAGATCGACATCGAGATTCACGGGCTCTCCTAGACGAAGTTCAACCCTTGCGAGAGACCGATGGTCGCCGATGATTTCGAGCTCGAACACGGATTGTGCACTCTTGGAATCGTCAGAGAGGCCCGCAGTTGCTTCGAGTCGCGTGAAATTACGGCCTAGGTTGTACTCAGCTGACCCGTCAGTGCTTCCCGACCAGCCACTGCGTGACTGAGACAGCGAACGCGGATATGTCTCTCCCGAAACTCTCGCTGTGCCGACATTGGGGAAAGAGCCCGTGTAGTTGATTGGGTCGAGAGATGCCAGGTCTATCACCAACTCACTTGCCGAAATCGTGAGCACGGCCTGATCGCCAATCTCTTCGCCAGCTGCGGGTTCCTGCGTGAGAACGATCCCGTTGGGCCGACCGGGAGGAGCTGGTGCGGTCACGATTTCCACCTCGACGTCTTGGGGCAGAAGCGCGGTAGCTCGCGTCGCGGCCATCCCCTCAAGGTCTGGCATAATCCCCGCGGTCACCGAATCTTCAGGGATCTCGTCCGCCGACGCGGAACCCTCGGCATGCAATTGGGGTCGCTCCTGGTCGAGAGTCTCGTCGCTGCTACCCAGACGATTCGCAGCACCGGCGATCCCTGCGATCACCACGATGAGCGCAACTATGCTGGCAACTGGGACAATCCACTTAGAGCGACGTTTAGTGTTCGGAGCAGCACCGGGTGTCCACGTGCCGCTTTGTGGCAGAGATGGGTTTCCTGCTCCCTGAATATATGTTGGTGTGGAGTCACCGCGGGCGGTCTCATTTGCAGGCAGGGAAATCCGCCGCGTAGCAGCGGGGATAGGGACCGGAGCAGGGGGCTGGGCAATGCGCGGCGCGGCTGGTGCCGCGGCGAGGTCGTGCTGAAGTGCTTGCAGGGCCATTGCCACTTGTGCCGCATTCGCGGGGCGCTCACTCGGATTTTTGCTAAGCAGGCGCGCGATTAGCTGCCACAACAAATCTGGGATCCCCGCTGGACGGCCAGGATTAAAATCAGTGTGCATACGCATGACGCCCGCAATCGAGTCGGACCGGAAAGGTTCCGCACCGCAAGATAGTTCGTAGAGAACTACGCCCAGCGAATAAAGGTCTGAGATTGGTGAGGGTGCCTTGCCCTCGACCAACTCGGGCGCGATGTACTGCATCGTGCCTGCCAGCATCGTTGACCTGCCAGTGGAAGTTTGATGGGCTATTTTCGCGATTCCGAAATCAGTGAGCTTCACTGTTGGAGGTGAGGTCGCGGTATCAAGAAGTACATTCTCGGGCTTAATATCTCGGTGCACAATGCCCGCTTCGTGAACTGCCGCGAGACCATTCGCTATATCTGCGCCGATCTGGCACACCACGGCAGGGCGTTGGGGGCCGTACTGCTTCAGGAACATTCGAAGGTCGCCGCCTTCGATGAAGTCCATCACGATCGCTAGCGTGGCGCCCTCGACAACAAGGTCACGCACCGCCACCAGGTTTGGATGCTCGAGGCCAGTAAGGATGTTTCGTTCCTGGACGAACCTGCTCACGATCTGCTGATCGCCCACAAGTCCTTCCTGTAGTAACTTGAATGCAAATAGTTGCCCGTCGCTCTTGCGGTGGCCTTTCCACACTTCGCCAGTCGCACCGCGTCCCCGAACCTCGTCGAGAACATACTGCCTGCCAAGCTCGCGGCTCATTGAATACCTTCCCTGTTTGTAAGTCTTGCTGACGCCCTCGTCACCGGCTGGTCATCTGCGGCGTCGTCGGCGCACTATCTGCGGTGCCGTGTAGTCCCGGCTGATCCACGTGTATCGGAGATTAGCTTGGCGAAGCACTCATCTGGCTCTATATTTTGGTCGTCACACCACTGGTTGGCCGTGTCAGCAGATCCCAGGCCGGGGCCGATAACGGTGACCCACCAACCCTGCAGGTCGAAGACGGGCCATTCGTTTGACCACAGGAGCCGCGCCCCGGGGTTGTCGAGTCGGAAATCCATGTGCTGGCGGAGGATTTCCTGCGCATTCCACGCAACGACGGTGCCATCAAGGTCTTTCGCGCGCAGCCCCTCTTGCTTCGAAGACACCTGAGGCACCCATTGGCCGTTGATCTCTGTCAGGATGCGCTCGAAGTCGGCGTCGGCGAGCTCTCGCAGTGCACGACGGGCGGCAGCCTCGCGGTCACCAGATGCAGGTTCGGTGGCGCGCACTGCCCTTATTGGGCTGCTGTTTCCATTAACTTCGGCAAGCGCTCCGGGCGTTAGCGCTTCTGACGTTCCCTCATCGGTAACGGTGACAATGTCGCCTTGGCCAGTGTGGCCGGGCAACAGAAACACTGAGTCAGACGGGAACTCGAAAGCAAGACGCACAGGCTCGTCGGCTGGCAGTACGGTGGGATGGTTGGACATGTCGAACTCGGCTGCGGCAACGTCAGCAGTGGGACTTTCAATCGCCACGCGCAGGGCGTTTGTCGTCAGGATGTCGCCCGTTGCGCATGTTGCTGTCACGTCCATAACTACGGTGAGAACCCCCGATCCAGCCCGGTATCCCACCGGTGCCATACGGGGTGATGTATCGCACGCGACTAAGCCTTCAGCGCTGGGAGCGGAACCAAACTGACCGGAATCGGCGATCGGTGCGATCGAGTCGGAACCGCCTTGTTCCTCACGGATTTCGACGAACCAGTAGGCTGCGCTGCAAGCTCCAGCCAGAAGCAGGAGCACCAGCAAGACTATCGGCCACCGTCGTGTGGGACGTGGCTCGTCGCCAGGCTGAGCCGGGGATGGTCCTGACGGCGGAACGTGGACGTTTGTAGACCACGTAGAGGTGGGACCAACAGGCGCCGGACCAGCAGGCGCTGGACCAACAGGTGCCGGGCCAACAGGCGCCGGGCCAACAGGCGCCGGATTAGCTGGCGTGTGCCCGCGCCATTGACCACTTGGGGCGGGGCCCGCAGGCGCCGACTTTTCAGGCGCACTCTCAAAAGGATTGTCAGTCGGTGGCATGTGCTTCCTCTGCGCAGCTCTATAGGTGAAAGTTCAGTCAGGAGCTGATCGACATTGCTATTTACGGCTGGCTGAATGCCGATCAGCCCCAGACGGTCACTGCTTCTATCGCTGTTTTAATGCGTCATCGATAGCGGGGTCTCCTAGCTTGCCCAGCCACTCGATCATCTCCGGAATCGCAGCTGGGTTAAGCGCGATCACTGGCCGTAACTCGGGAGCACTGTTCGCGATGTCAGCAAGCAGTTGAGGCGAGGCGTTTGGATCGGCCGCCATCTCCTGAGTAAAAGAGTGAGCGGGCTGACTGTTTTGCCCCTGCTGGTCCCAGGGGTTGGCGGGCGTATCCCAGCCGCTGACTGCCCCTGAACCGCCAGCGCCGAGGTTGGCGAACAGTTTTTGGTCGGCATACAATTCACGTACCGACTTGGGCACGATGAGAATTAATGCGGGCGCAATTGCGAGGCCAAGCATTATCAGCTGGATGCGGGCTGTCCCTTGGGTTCCCATGTAGTAGCCCATGGCACCCTTGGCTGTAGCGGTTGCCACAATCAACCACACAATCATGAAAATCGTCAGCAACGCGCTGACACCAAGCCCAACTTCACGGTTCGGTCGTGGATCAGCGCCGTGCTGGGCACCGAATCGGAGCGTGAAACTGCCTGCGAAAGCAAGTGCCGCGGTCACGCCGAAAAGAACCGCTATCGCGATGAGTTCACCCGGCTTGGCGAAGTCTCGGGTGAAAAACTCGGAGTATAGGCTGTTTCTCATGATAAGCACGAGGATCGGAACTATTGCCGCACCGGCCGACCAGACGAAGATCAACCCGTAAATGTTGCGGGCTGCGGTAAGCCATCCATAGCCGAGGGGCCGCCCCTGCGTGTGCCGCTGGATACTAGCTGGTAGTCCGTTCGGGATGGTGGCTGCGGTCGCCGCAGCGGATAGCACCACAAGTGCCAGGAATCCTGCGCCTACGGCATAAAAGCTTTCGACAGGGACTCCCCACACCAGCATACGACGGTTCAGTGCGTCCGCACGGTCGCCGTTCACACGGCTCAAGCGATCTGGGTCGACCGACAACAGAGGTAGAAATACTGCAGTAAATAGGACCGCACCGCCGAACGCGACAAGGGTGCCGGACCACGCCTGGCGGTCTCTGAAGAGCCCTACAGCGATCAGTCCGGCGATAGCGGCTGTCAGAACGCCTTGAAGGCCTAGCACCGACAGCGTGGGAAGCTTGCTGTCGCTTGCGCCATAATTGGTGATGACCCAAAAGATGGTCGACAGAACCGACACTGTAGCCAACACAAAGGCCGAAACTGCGAGCACCTTGATCGCGACGAGCCATCGCACTACGACCAAGGGCGCGCTCTGATCACGGAGTTCCGCAGCCCTGGGCTGCGCAGCTAGGACCGCTCCAGCGACACCGATCCATGCTGCAGCACCCAGCCCGGGTCCCGTTTCGCCCGACAGAATAGTGGTCGACCCATCCTGATGGCGGGAAAATCCGAGAACAATGTCATAGACGAGGTAGCCGACAATCAAGAGCGCATAGGGTGCGTTTAGAACCAGGCGCCCCAGGCGGACGAGGCTGGGGCCTGCCGTCGAACCGAGCATTCCGATCCGAGCTGCATATGGCAACGCGAGCGAAGTAAGCGATAGCAATGTGATGAGGATTATTAGGATCGATCCTCCACCATTGACAGTCTCGCCTGTGACAATACGGAAATCGGCACTGTTCTTGGAGACCTCGAAACCCCACGGTAGTGCGAGCGCAATAAGGAGTAGGGCAAAGGCCGCGCCATCGCGCACAAAGTCGCTGATCGGAATACCGGCAAAGGGGTTTGGCCGTGGCGGGCGTGGCGCTGCGGCTTGCGATTGGCCGTATGGTGACCATCCACCAGGCTGGCCGGGCTGACCGTAAGTGGCACTGGGTACATGACCCTGGTTATGCGGCTTCATTTGACGGGACCTCCACCTTATTTTTTGACGAAACGGACTGGGCATACATCTCTGACTGCTCCTGACAGTTGTTGAAAGTCATTGGCAATTTGAACCAAAAAACACTTTTTGATCAGCTTTCTAGCGATTCCCTGGCTCACCAAAAGGAAAACCACCTGACGCCGGCCCTGCAGATGGGCTGTGCGCGGGCATAGACTCCTTAAACCACCTGTCGAAATCAGCCTGTGGGGCCACTTCGATGACCTGGTGGTAGAGCGCATACATCGTGGGCAGGACTGTGACATGCCAGCCGCCGCCAGGCCGGGCGAGAAAACCCGATTCGAGGAAAGCCCTGAGAAATATCGCGTCCTCCGACTCGCCTAGTTCATCGGCACAAACGCGGTAGTCGAGCCTGCCAAATTCGCGGGTCTCCAGGCAGCCCTCGGAGATCGTAGTCGAATTGTCATTCCATCGATCTCGATAGCGAATCGAAAGGTCAGTAGGGACGGCGTAAGTCGAACCTCGCAAACGTTGCGAAGTAAATATCGCTCGCTCAACGCTGAGATTCTCGCTGTTTGACTCGCCGTGCTGATCAGCGAGAAGTGGCTCATAAGTCAACAAGGCCTTCGCGTCATACTCGCCCAAGGCCTCAGCGAGAGGCCTAACGCTACCGGTATTAACGGACGTGACGAGCCCCTCTAGCGCACCCCGGGCAGCCGCTTCAGCCGAGTCGAACTGCTGCCGGTTCATCTGCGGTGAGTCCACACGCGGTTTGCCTTCGTCGATGGTGGCATACTCGAACAGCGTGTAGAGCGGGCTTACATACCAGGCACCGCCGACCTTCACAGTCATGATGAAGGGCTCTACATCGGCGTCTTCGACTGCGTAAGTTTCGGTTTTCGATCCGAGTTGCGCGAGGTCGGATTGCGGGATCAGTGCACTGATTTCGGGCGATAACCGGTCACTATCGACGGAAATTGTAAGATCGCCACTTGTGATGACCACTTTCGCGAGATCATCGCGAATTTGCTCAACAGCAACATCGACGTTGGTGAACTGAATATCGATACCGTCAGTCAATGTCCGTTCGACCAACGAAGTATCGATCACTCCCGACTCTCGCGCCCTTCGATCTTGGGCGGACAGAGCCTCGCTGAAGCCGCCAACTTCTTCCGGCGCCAGCACATTCGAGAGTTTGGTACTGTCGCCTGATTTGATGGCCGATAGCAAGGAACTGGCGGCTAGCTGCGGTGTTGACGCCCCTGACTGTCCCGGACGCAAAAACAAAAACACCAACGTAGCGGCTACGAGTGCGATAATCGCAATCGCCGCAACGGCAACGACTATCCACCGAGGTTTTGGTCTACCCGACCGAGGCGGGTGTGACCACCCGCTATTGTTGGGGTCCCATTGCCCCGGCTCACCGGTTCCCCACTGGGATCCCGGTGCACCCTGCTGCAGACCATGTCCGTTAGCCACGTGTGCTCCTTTCGTCATGCTTCGTTCCTGGGTTACCTGGTGATGTCTTTTGTCTGGAATCGCACCGCAGCGAACGCCGCAAACGTGCTCGCGAAAAATAGTGAGAGCAGCACCCCCCAGACCATCTGCTCCCAGTTCACGAATGGTGCAAGCAGGTCCATCCATGCGTCGTAGTACCGAAGAGGAAGGACATCTCTGAAAGCAATCGTCGTGGGTAAATCGATGATCAGGCGGCAGACCGCGACGATCAGCACAGTGCCGCCCACTGGGGCGAGCGGATTGTCATGAGTGATGACAGAAAGCATGAGAGCCAGTGCAGCAACCCAACTGAGAGTTACCGTGATGTAGACGACCGAGAGGGAAAGCCGCAAAAGCGCTGTCGGCCAGGGAAGCTCACCGCGAATATCGAGCGGTCCTCCGCCGAATAAAATAGCTCCAACGAGGATGCTTGTTGCAACGTAGACGGCTACTGCGATAGACATGGCAGCAACAGCGACCATGGTCTTACATAAAAGCACCCGCTGCCGGGACACTGGTTCGCAGAGTAACGCACCCAACGAGCCCCAGCTGGCCTCCCGTGCAACCGATTCGCCAAATATGAAGGCAACGACGGCGACAAACACCAGCTGGCAGCCGATTAGCAACCCAACGGCGGTAAAATTCAAGCCGCTCGCACCGGCGAATGCCGCAAACTGGCGTGCCTCGAGCATCCCGGAGTGCGTGCCCAAACGAATGAGCAGGCCGAGCGCTATCGGCGTTACCACCATCGCGACCAGCACCCCAGCGAATGCGCGGCGGCAATACAGACGCCGAACCTCACTCATCAAAAGCGTCATCACCGTCGGCCACCTTCGTTCATCGCGTGACGGTAGATTGCAGCGACTCGGTCCTCCACCGAAATATGACTAACCTCCACGCCCATAGCGGTCGCGGCTCGCACTACAGGCACCGGGCTGTCGCCCTTCACGGTGGCTGTGACCCCACCGGACCGTTCGCGCAAATGTGTCACTGCTGGATGCGCCGAGAGAACCCGCCACACCGAGTCTGGGTTGGGGGTCAGCACTGTCACAGTGGTATCTGGTGGCGTAAGTGTGCCAATAGGCCCACAAATAACGAGTTCGCCATCGCGCAGCATCGCTATGTGAGTGCACATCTCGGAAACCTCGGCGAGGCAATGGCTGGTGAGCAGGACTGCGCCGCCTGTTCGGGCATATTTACTGATGTGCTCGCGAAGCGCGATGACATGCTCGTGATCCAGGCCATTTGTCGGCTCATCAAGCACAATCAGATTTGGATCTCCGAGTGTCGCGATTGCGAGTGCGAGGCGTTGGCGCATTCCCAGGCTGTAGGTGCTCACTCGATTGCTGAGTGCGCCGCCAAGTTCGCTGCGCTCAGCGGCACGTTGGATCGCGTTAGCGTACTCCTTGGTATCTTTTAGGCCCCGCGCACGGAGAGCAAGGTGGAGATTTGCTAGGCCGGTGTGATGCGGTAGAAGTCCACGGGATTCGAAGGCAAAGCGAACACGCGCAAGCTCAGCCATGCCGGACCTGACGCGACAACCGAATAGGAAGGCCGAACCGTCGTCCGGGCGGAGCAGTCCGGCAAGTATCCGCAGCAATGTTGATTTACCCGAGCCATTAGGCCCGAGTAGCCCCCACACTTCGCCTGCGCCGACGCCGAAACTGACGTCACGCAAAACAGGCCGATCAGCTGCCGACTTACTGACCGAGCGGAATTCCGCTGTGTAAAGGGCAGCTGAAAACACTGACTGAGTGCTGGTCATGATTCCCCCCATATCTCATGATCAAGCAAGTTAAGTTTCTGAGAAACCCCTGAGAAGCGCAAGTCAACGGGCGCCAACCCGAGCGCTCGAGACGCGCAATGTTTGACATTTCCCCGCGTCCACGGTATTCCGCTTCACACCAGGAGCCTGGGCGTCCAGAGCCGTCCCCGGCACTCCTTACGCGACCTACGAAGCCATGACCCGAACCCTTTGCAGCCAGCCAGTACGCCGCGCCCTCCCCTGAAGGCAAGCTTTCCGACAACTGACTAACCTCAGGCTCAAACCTCTCAGAATTTCCAGCCACCTGGAGACTTGAGCCAGCTTCAAAGCAATGAAAGACGTACGCGAACGAAACCATGACGAGGCGTACGCGTGAGGTTTATCACAAGCTTCGTATCACCGCCCTCCGGAGTTGAGGGTTTCGAGCCAGCCTCTGCATTCGGTGCTGATGCGTTCGACACTTTCGCGTCGAGCATTGATTGACGCTCCAGTCCCGCACTCCTGTATGCCCAGGTTCGAAGATGTTGCAATGAGGCGGGCCTAAAGCCCAGGAGGCCCTACAGGCGAGGAGGTCTGATGGTCGCGAAACGTGCCCGCCTCAAGAAGCGGCGTTCCCGAAATCCCACCACCTACGTCTCGGGGGAACAGCGGCAGTGGATCAGCACGAGGACATCAGTTCCCCGGCAAACCGATCATGCCGAGACAAACCCGGGGTGAAAAAGTGCCGACGTCTGGCGGTGTCGCCCACATGTTTCCGCGACTGGAGCAGGCGCCGACAATCAATCATCCCCGGCCGCAGAGCGATGCTCACCTGATTTTGCGGTACAGGTCATGCCCACAACGCAGCCACCAGAGAGGCGCTTAGAATCTCTCATTGAATAGGGCTTGAGCAGATTCAATTCTGCCATTTCAGAGCGAACATCTTCGTTAAGTACGCGCGGCGTTCAGGGCGCAAGTTCACAACGGATTTCCAAGAAATCACGAGAGTGGCGAGAGTCAAGCAGCAAATTAGTGGTGACTTATCTACATCTGAGGTTACCTAATCACCACAACTTCACAGATAACGGAACTGGCGACTCATTGGGGCGTTAGAATCGGGCAATTCACTGTGGTTGCTTAGAGGGGGTCGTTGTGTTTTTCCCTATTACGCCAGATCAGGCGTTCCAATTGGGCCAGTTCATCGCATGGTTTTTGTGTGAGATAGGTCCAGCGGTGTTCCAGCCCTGCTCGGGACCAGTTGCCTTTGTTCCACCACCGATGTCATAGCTCCTGGTGCCATAGCTCCTGGTGTTAGCGAAAGTTGCGGGAATGGGAACGCATTCCCAGGTCCAGCGCCTGCAACTGATCCGCGACCACAGTGACAGCGCCTTCTGCATTTTGCACCTTGCCTCGCACGACCAGCGCTGTTGCCGTGTGCGCAAGCACCCGGTAGCGCTTCCAGATTCCTTGCGAGCACACCACATTAACCATGCCTGTTTCGTCCTCAAGGTTGAGGAATGTGACACCGCGTGCTGTGGCGGGCCGTTGCCTGTGAGTGACTGCCCCAGCGACGAGTAATCGTGTCCCATCCAGCACTGCGAGCAGTTGGTTCGCTGGGACAACACCAAGGCTGTCGAGGTGTGCCCGCAGAAACTCGGTGGGATACGTGTCTGGGGTTATCCCGGTTGACCATGCATCTGCTGCTGCTAGTTCGAGCGCACTCATTCCCGGTAGCGACGGCGCCTGGGCACACACGATGATGCCTGGAAGGTGCCCGGCTTTGGTGTGCGCTGCGGCCCCCGCAGACCAGAGTGCTTCACGCCGGGTAGTACGAAAGCTGCTGAATACTCCTGCTGTGGCGAGGGTTTCCACATGAGTGCTGCTGAGATCGACCCGGCGAGTGACGTCATTAAGGTCGCGGTACGGGCCATTGTCGGTTCGTTCATCAACCAGCGTTTCTGCGAGCGCCTGCCCGATGTTGCGGATCGCAGCTAGCCCCAACCGGACCTCCATGCCACCGTTTTCTAAGGTGGCGTGAGCAAGGCTGGCGTTGATGTCGGGGCCATGCACCACCACCCCATGCCGTCGTGCGTCCGCTACAAGAGTTTGTGGCGAGTAGAACCCCATCGGTTGAGCTCGGAGCAGCGCTGCACAAAAAGCAGCAGGGTGGTGCAGCTTAAACCAGGACGAGTAGAAAACCAGGGCCGCAAAGCTTTGGGAATGACTTTCGGGGAAACCGAAGTTGGCGAAGGCATAGAGCTTTTCGTAAATACGGTCCGCCGTGTCTCCCGCAATTCCGTGTAGCTCTCGCATCCCCTGGTAGAAACGCGCTTTCAGTTGCTCCATCTTTTGAGGTGAGCGTTTCGACCCCATCGCTCGTCGCAACTGATCAGCTTCGGATGCACTAAAGCCAGCCACATCCACAGCAATCTGCATGAGCTGCTCTTGAAAAAGCGGCACACCAAGGGTCTTTTTGAGAGCTCTTTCCAAAGCTGGGTGGTCATACGCCACAGGTTCAAGACCATTTCGGCGACGAATATACGGATGCACCGAACCACCCTGGATGGGGCCTGGCCGGATGAGGGCAACCTCCACCACGAGGTCAAAAAAGTTGCGAGGTTTCAACCTGGGCAAAGTCGCCATCTGGGCGCGAGACTCCACCTGAAAAACTCCTACGGAGTCTGCTTTTTGCAGCATGTCGTATACGGCTTGTTCGGTGAGGTCGATGCGCGCGAGATCAACGTGGAGATTTTTGTGTTCGGCGACAAGGTCGATTGCGTAGTGCAGGGCTGAGAGCATTCCCAACCCCAGTAAGTCGAATTTCACTAACCCCACGGCTGCACAGTCGTCTTTGTCCCATTGCAGTACGCTCCGGTTTTCCATGCGCGCCCACTCCACTGGGCAGACATCTGCGATGGGACGGTCACAAATGACCATGCCGCCGGAATGGATACCTAGGTGGCGTGGAAACCCCTCTATTTGTGCCGCAAGTTCGATAACGGGCATGGGAATTCCCCAGTCTTGGTCCCCATTTCGAACCCCACTCCAGCGGTCTACTCGTTTACTCCAGGCGTCTTGTTGCCCTTGGGAGAACCCGAGTGCGCGTGCCATATCTCTGATGGCAGAACGACCGCGGTAGGTGATGACGTTTGCCACCTGAGCAGCATGGGTGCGCCCGTACTTGCTGTAAACGTACTGAATGGCTTGTTCGCGAAGATCTGATTCGATGTCGAGGTCTATGTCTGGTGGGCCGTCGCGTTCTGGTGCGAGGAACCGTTCAAACAGCAGGTTGTGCGCCACGGCATCCACATTGGTGATGCCTAATGCGTAGCAGACAGCGGAGTTAGCGGCAGACCCCCGGCCTTGGCAGAGGATGTTGTTGTTGCGGCAGAACTGCACAATGTCATGCACAACGAGGAAGTAGCCGGGAAACCCAAGTTGGGTGATGATGCGCAGTTCGTGCTCAATCTGCGCGTATGCCTTGGGGTTTTCGGCGGGTGACCCATACCTGCGCTTCGCGCCTTCTTCGGTGAGGGCACGCAGCCAGGTGTCTTCGGTATGCCCCGTGGGGACGTCGAATGGCGGCAGTTTCGGGGCGATGAGCCGTAGGTCAAAGGCACATTCAGCACCAATGCGTGCCGCAGTGGGAACAGCTGTGGGGTATCGGGCAAATAGTTGCGCCATCTCCGCACCCGAGCGAAGAAATCCGTGTGCGGCAGGCGGGAGGAACCCGGCAATGTCATCAAGACTGCTGCGTGCGCGTACTGCTGCCATTGCGTGCGCGAGTCGGGTTCTGTCCGGTGTGGCATAGTGTGCGCCCGTAGTGCACACCACGTCGAGTTGATATTTATTTGCGAGAGCCCACAACGCATCGTTGCGTTCATCGTCTTCGGGCACGCCTACTTTTGTTAGTTCAACGGCCACATTGGCAGCACCGAAACGATCTAGCAGGTCACGCAATGCGTGCTCGGCCGCGGCAACCCCTCCCTCACTGAGGGCGCGTCGCACATGACCTTTTCGGCAACCAGTAAGTATTTGCCAGTGGTCGCCCGCCGAGTCAGACAATGCATCAATGTTGTATCTCGGCTCCCCTTTCACACCGCCTTCTAGGTGGGCTGCAGAAATGCACCGAGACAACCTTCGGTAACCTTCGGCACCACGCGCAAGAATGAGCAGGTGGGTGCTGTCTGGGTCAGTAGATCCGCTACGAGGACGGGCGCTGTCACGCAATCCGAGTTCCGCGCCAAAAATGGTGCCGATATTAAGTTCCTGCGCGGCCTCAGCGAACCGCACAACCCCGTATAGGCCATCGTGGTCGGTGATGGCGACCGAATTGAGCCCTAGTCTGGCAGCATGTTCGACCATCTCTTCGGGCAAACTCGCGCCATCGAGAAAGCTGAATGCGGTGTGCGCGTGAAGTTCCGCATACGGAACCCTGTTCTGACTGGCGACAATCTCCGGTGGCACATAAGGTCCGCGTTTCCGGGACCAGGCCGGACTGTCATTGCCGTCCCCGATGGGCGACTCTGACGCTGTTTCCCGCCGTCGATCGCTGCGCCCCGAAAGGATGCGTTCCATTTCCGACCACGTCGGCGGTCCCTCTGCCCATCCCATCTGTGTGATGCACCATCCCTGCTGCTAACGCCATGCCATCACCGGTCCTTACCCACCCACCAGTAGCGGCCCACCGGTAGCTGCGGTGCGGCGGGGAAGGCGCCTCACACAAACCAAATATTAGAACATATGTTCGATTATGTCGATAGCGGGAGGCCCCAAGACACGAAGACTCCAAGACAGGGAGACCCAAGGCGGAGGCACCCCAAGCAGGGAAGGCCCCGGCCTGTTTTCAATTTCCCAAGTGCAACAATTGCAATTTCGACGCTTTAGCAACTTTTACATTAAAAGAAATGCCAATAACACCACTGGGGTCACCCTGCCACCAATTGGACCATTCTTCTCATTTTGGACAGTTTCGCAATTCTATAGACATGATTCCCCATCAGGAACATACTGGTGTCGTTGATTTGACCACAAGGAAGGAGCTCTACGTGATTCCTCAACTCGAACAGATTGATGCCATTGCCCGCGAGTGGGTTCTGAACAATCTGGGGATCGTACTGCAGGCCCTCGAGCTTTTCCCGAACATTCCCTAACCCCACTCGCGCTTAATGCACGCCCCCAAGTGCCACACCGCACGGACACCGCGGTGTGGCGTTTGCGCTATTCCCAGATCCCCTCCACTCGCCAGAGTTGTTCAGTGCTAGCGAGCAAGAGGGCTTTCCCCGCTCTGGTGAGCACTTGTATGCGTGCGGATCGCTGCGCAGCAGCATGGTCCCACCATGCGTCATCAACACACCACGGCCCCGACCAGCCAACCACCGCATGACTCTCACCACCCCATGCCACAGTGTGAGGCTCTCCGGATAAAAAACCTCGCCCCGTCACATATATTTCGCGCCCCTGCTCGCAATGGAGGTGCGCATCGGGCTGCTTGAGCGGAATCCAGGACGGCAATGGCGGCAACATCTGCCCAGGCCACGGCTGATGGAGGGTAGTTTGCGCGACCGGTTCATCGCTATGAGTGGTGTACTGCAGTCGAGTTGCGAGGTTACGCCCACCGCCAGGTGTGGCCACGAGGACCGCATCACCGCCAAGAAGACCTTGCACGCGAGTGAGAGCGCGATGCGCCCGCTCCTCGGATTCGCCAACTTCTCCCCACAAGCCAAGTTGCAGCTCGCCCGCAGCAACGACTTCGAGCGGTTCCAACCGGATGTTCGCGATTCCTGCCGTAGGCGCCTTAGCCGATCTTGAGGTAAGCCACCCATCGAGTTGCCAGCGGATCCGATCCGCTGTGCTCGTCGCCGTTAACGGCTCAGAACAACGCCAAACCCGCGTGTGCTCTTCACCGTGTTCGGTGCGCGCATGGATAGCAAGTTTGGTGCAAGCAACCCCCGCGCGGACGAGAATGTCGTGCAGATTTGCCGCTATCGCCCTCCCTGCAAATGCGGCCATATCGATTCGTTCAATGGTTGGTTCGCAATGGTGTTCAACATCCAGGTTCGGCGGTAGCGGTTGCCCTGACGGCGGCCGGTCCGGCTCCCCACGTGCTCGACGGTGTGCACATACTGCATCGTTCCCGAAGCGGGAGGCTATGTGACGTGGGGAAATGGCAGCGAACTGCCCTATAGTGCGCACACCGAGGCGGTGCAGAAGCGTGGTGAGTTCAGCACGTTCGCCCCCAGCTAGGGATGGTTCTGCGGCAAGTTCCGCTATGCGCCTTGGTGCTAGGTATTGTGCGTCAGTTCCGGGCGGAACGATATGTCCATATCGAGCAGCTATCGCGGCGGTGAATATCTGATCCGCAATACCGATCTGGCATTCTTGCCCAACCTCAGCCACCGCATCAATGAGGATTTCTGCGGCTGCCGATTCGCCGCCGTGGTAGCGGGCAAGCCCCTTCACTGGGAGCAACGCAAGGCCGGGGCGGAGTAGCTCCGTGTGTGCGGCGACCGCATCGAGCGCAACAATGACGGCATCAAATCTGCGCGCATCACGGTCTACATCATTGTGAAACACCCGAAGTTCAGTGCACCGCGATTGCGCATCGCGACGGCGCAGTCCCCTGCGCACACCGCATGCCCGCGCGATGGCATTGCACGCCACAACCCGGTTGGCGGCAAAAACCGCCACGGGCTCATGGGGTGGCACGCCTGCTTCCATAGTTGCCGCCACGGCTGGCCAATCTGGGCACCATAGTGCGGCAACCCTTGAATGTGACGACATCATCCACTTACCTGCTGCAACTGTGTTGCAGGATGCAACCCCCACTGCACTGCGGCCCCATTGCGGCCCCCACCGCGGACCACACCATCAGGCTGGGCTCTCGCACCCTGGCACGAGAGCTTCACAGTGGCGCTGCGTTGCCGCCCAGAACGACTGCTCGCACGCACGGAAAGGCTCATCCCGCGAATGCGCCCATGCCCTCGCTCAAGCCCCTCATGGGCGCGCACATTCCCTTCGATACGCATATGCACCACCGGCCAACTGCCACCCACGACAAGCAGCACCGACTTTTTGTTACGCACACGGGCAGTAACCGCCCTAGCTCGCGAGGGCTGCACTTGCGTGTCGTGTAGCGACAGCACCACCAAATCCATTCCGTCCAGCAGCACGGCAGCTACGTCTACCGGGTCTGATCCAGGGTCCGGGATAACCGCGACTCTTCGCAGGTTTGCCCCCATGTCCACAGCGGCAGCTAAGCCCAAATTTGGCAACCCCACAATTGCGACGTATCCGCCGGACTGTGTGACCTCCGCGATAATGCCAAGCACTATGTAGCTTGATCCCGCAACACTGCAAACCGTGCCTTTAACCACTCCGCCGGAGGGCAGGACAGACTTCAATGGTGCCGGAACCGGAAGCACGTCAACGCACTCTTCAGCGCCCCCTTCTCGACCTTCGTAGGGCCGACCCGGTATCGCCGCAATGCGTTGCCTTAGATGCTCCACACGCTCTCGCTGAGACCATTCAGCTACTGCATTCGACGACATGCCACTCCCCTTCAATTCACAGTGATAGGCAGGCGCGGGGAAGGCACAACCTGATCGAACATATGTTCGATGCACTGCAGTTAAGCGTAGCAGTCCGACAAGTTTCAGCACCACCCATTACGGTGTGGCACTATCTTGGTCACAGTTTGGCTCCGGCGCTTCGCAACCTGAACCCGGAAGACTACTTTCGGGAGAATGACGAACCTGGAACAAGCTCGACGTGGCGCGGGATCCGGCTCCCTTGTGGCTAGCCGCTACCGCCTCCGTTCCAGGCTGGGCGGGTCCAGCCTTGCATCACCTTGGCTCGCCAAGGATCAGCTACTGGAACGCGACGTAGTGGTGAAACCAGCTGCGGCTATACCGGGGCTTCCACCCCAGATGGTCGCCGCCGCTCGCCGCCGCGCATTGCGTGACGGTAGCGCAGCCGCTCGACTGTCACACCCCAACATCGTCACTCTGTACGACGTCGCGTTGGACAATGACGAGCCCTGGATGGTGATGGAATACGTGCCATCAGTTGGGCTAAATCAAGCATTGGAATTAAGCACCCGGCTCACACCTATGTTGGTGGCGCAACTCGGCGCCCAGGTGGCAGACGCGCTCGAAACCGCACACCGAGCAGGGTTGCTGCACCGCGACATTCAGCCCGGAAACGTACTGATCACCAATGGGAGGTCACCCGGCCGAGTGAAACTCGCGGGCTTTGGGCTTGCGCACCCAGCCGACGCAGAATTCGGCCACCTCAATGTCATTGGGACCCCCGGGTTCTTGGCTCCTGAAGTGGCTCGCGGCGAAGACGCCTCCCCTGCCTCAGATGTGTTTTCTCTGGGCGCCACACTGTACGCCGCACTCGAAGGTTGCTCACCGTACGGCCCCAGCGATGACCTGGTCGGACAACTCAACCACGCGGTGAGCGGCACGATTCGCCGACCTCGCCGTCATGACCCCGTCATGGACGTAGTGCTACGCATGCTCGCCGCTGACGCCACAGAACGCCCCACCATGGTGGCTGCACGCAACGCGCTGGCCCGAATCGCCGCCGGTGAAGACTCCGGGGTGGCGTTCATCTTGTCAGCCCCATTGCAGGTCGCACCAGGAGAAACCCCGCCGTGGCAGCGCCGCAGCGCAGTCGATGTGTCACGCACAGGGGTTGCGCCACGTCCGAGCAGCATCGTGTCTGCCCGCCGTTCACCACAATCGGCTCCGCTGTGGTCAAATTCCACTGGATCGCCCGCACCCGAACCACGTTTCAAGCCCCAACCATTCGTGCCTGAGCCCGAAGTGGTCGTGTACACGGAGTATGACGACGAAGAACTCGCCGATTTGATGAGCACGCGCAAGCTATCCCTCATCGTGGCGTTGATGCTGCTTACTCTTGGGCTCAGCGCAACCATAATTATCGGGATAATCGTCAGCCAGATTTAGCTCCGAAACTAGCTGATGTGGCGGCGGTGAGCCCACCGTGTGAGCGCGTTCCGGTTGGATTGTTGTGTTTTCCGCAAAACATTTGACGCATGAGTTTCTACGGTTTTGATGGAAATGAACAGCTCCTCTGCTATTTCCCGGTACGTATATCCTCGTGCGAGCAATCTGAGCACCTCAAGTTCGCGGGGTGTCAGTGAATCAAGTTCAGGATCAAGCGGTGGTTCCGGTAATGGCGATTTTCCGGTAAACGAGTCGAGCACAAAGCCAGCTAGGCGTGGGCTAAATACCGCATCTCCGCCCGCCACGCGTCGAACCGCGTCGGCTAATTCGGCACCCGAAATAGTTTTGGTGACATAGCCTCTGGCACCTGCCCGGATTACCGCAATGACGTCTTCTGCGGCGTCAGAAACGCTAAGTGCTAGGCACACGGGACCATCATGAATGTCACGTAGAACCGACACCCCACCGCCATGCGGCATGTGAACGTCAAGTAGCACCACATCGGGTTTTGCACTATTGATACCGGCTACCGCATCAGTGACAGTCCCAGCCTCGCCGACAATCTCAATATCGGACTGTGTTGATAGCTCAGCACGTACCCCGGAACGAAATACAGCGTGGTCATCGACGAGGAAAACCCGAAATGTCATTCCGCTCCTTCAACATTGGCGCCGTCATCACGGGGGACGAAAATACGCACCTCCGTGCCTTTACCTACCTTAGTGCGAACATCAACGGTGCCACCGCGCCGCTCAATGCGTTGCCGAATGGACTTCGTTAGCCCCTGCCGGTCTGACGGCACTTGTTCGGCGTCGAAGCCGACTCCTCGGTCGCGGACGAAAACACTAACCTGATCAGGTTCCACTTCGGAATACACGTCGATATTAGATTCGCCTGAATGTTTCGCTGCATTAATCAGCGCTTCACGCACCGCCCCGAGCAAAGCCCCGTAAGCCGGTGATTCCGTTGACACCGCATCCCCCACAGTCACCGTTTCGATGGTGATGCCGTAGTGGTCTTCGACTTGTCCCGAAATGTGTTTCAGTGCTGCCGCCAAACTTGCATGCACTTCGCTTTCCGAGTTGAAGAGCCAACGGCGCAACTCGCGTTCCTGACTCCGCGCGAGACGCTGCACCTCAGGGGCATTACCAGCTTGCTTTTGAATTAACGCTAACGTCTGCAAGACAGAATCGTGCAAGTGTGAAGCAATTTCGTCTCGCTCTTCGGTGCGAATACGTGCGGCGCGTTCCTCATTAAGCGCCTGCCACAAACGCAGCCAAATCGGCACAGTCAGTAGGGTGGCGCCAATCAGCGTCACCACCACCGCCATGAGCGAAGAACGCAGTGCACCAAAGTCGACCTGGCCGACCCAAATTACTGCCAGACCGAGGATGACAAGTGCCACACCAGCGAGAACGCGCACCCACGTCAATACGCCAGGCTTGTGCTGAACACCAAGCAATGCGCGAGGAGCTGTTGTATCGAACTCCCGCCACACCAAACCTGCGCCAGCGATGGCCACCAGGATCGGCACCAGCACTGAACCCACGGGACCGCTCGCCAGCATCCCAACCATGATCGCGAATGCCCCACCGATGGTGGCGAGCCCCATGGCACGACGACGCTCAGTGGGACTGATGTCGCGGTCTTCACCGCCCGGCCGAGTTACCACCCACAGCAGCCCATACAGCACAACGCCAAGTCCGGCGGCAGCGCTCAGTAAGACGAAAGCGATACGAACTTTTTGCTCGTCGACGCCGAGGTGGTCCGCAAGCCCGCCAGCTACCCCGCCGATAATGCGGCCGTGCGCACGCCGAAACAGCACCGGCGTGGTGGACTCAGGGTTCAGTGTCGGGGGCACATGTTGATCGTGACACGAATACTCCCCCCAGCACATCAGGGATTGACCCTGAGACCTGAAATCAGGGACTTACCCGATGTGCACGGCGCTGCGGAAGAAGAAAATAGTCGTATGGCAACAACAAGCTTCGGTGATCAACTACATGATCTTTGGCGGACCCGGCCCGCACGCCTCACAGTTGAAGGCAAAATCGCCGGGGTGTGCGCAGGGTTTGCACACCGATACCGCGTCGACCCAGCGCTGGTGCGTGTCGCGTTTGTCGTAGCCGCAATCTTCGGCGGCTCCGGGATCGTGCTCTACTTGCTGGCGTGGTTGATGCTGCCGCAGGACACTGATGCGGTTTCCGGTGGAGAAGCATTGCTTGGTCGTGGACAGTCGTCCCAATCACAAGGCCAATCTCTCATGCTTGTCGCCGGAGTCGCTATCACCGCCAGCATCTTCACACCGCTAGGTGTATCACTAAGCGGGTCAGGTGTGGTTAGTCTTGCTTTGATGCTCCTTGGCTGGTGGCTGCTCTACCAGCGATACCCCACGGCGCCGCAGCTGCCGCCGTCAGCTTTCGCGGTTAAACCTGTGGCACCCCCGATCGCTGGGGAATACCCCGCACCTCCCGGCTACCTACAGGCTCCTGGGTATCCACCGCCAGGCACCCCGCCGCCCCGCTACCCGTCGGCGCAGGTTCCGTTTCAGTACGGTCCCACTCCAGAGTGGACACCGCCGTACGCCCCATTGCGACAGGAAACTTCATCTGCGCAGAAGAACCCAGGTGGGAGTGATTCAGTGGGAAGTGCACCGGTTCAGAGCGCCCAAGGCGAGAATGCCTCAGCCGAGAGCCCTACCCACGAGCAGGCACCAACACCGCCAAGCTGGGATCCACTCGGCGTAGCGCCCTTCGCGTGGGATTTACCCGAGCCGCAGGCGCCGCACGAGCCACGCGCGGCCGTGGCTGTCCAACGCAAGTCCAGCATCACACCGCTCACTCTCGGGGTCGCTGTGACCACTGCTTCAGTCCTCGCGGCTATCGCGTTCGGGACTGGCAACGAATGGTTCACTGCGGGACGCATCGCAGCTATCGCACTCGGCGTCGTTAGCCTTGGTCTTATTATCGGGGCGTTTCGCAATGCTGGGTACGGACTCCTCGGCATCGCAATTCCACTATCGGCGTTTGTCATTGTGGCCACTGCGGTTGGACCAGTGAACTGGGACACCATGCAAGCTGGGGTCGGCGAACGAAACTATGTAGTCACCAGCCTGGCAGCTCCGACAACTGACTACAGGCTCGGAATCGGCACCCAAACATTGGATCTGCGCGACCTTGAACTCACCAACGATGCCACGGTCACCGCAACCACTGGCATGGGGGAACTAGTCATCTACCTACCAGAAGGGGTGAACACTGTCACCCGATGCCAAGTGCGACTCGGCGAAAGTGACTGCCCGCCGGAAGGTCTCGTAGTCGTCGACGATTCTGCTGACGCACCAGTGCTCACGATTGATGCATCCGTCACCATCGGAACTGTGGAGGCTCGAAATGAATGACACCACCCGCCCGGCCGAATCCAAGGTTCCTTCCCTATACCGATTCTCGCCAGGACTGTTTATTGCCGGAATCGCCGCACTCATGGTCGCTGTTTGGGGAATTGCTGATGTAGGAAATGGGGCCAGTTCACTGCATTTCTTGCCGTGGGTCCTCATCTTCGTGGCGCTCACTCTTGGGCTAATTCTGACATTCGCACCAAACAGGACGCGTCGACAATAGAACGGCAAGTTAACTGTGGTTGTAGTCACGCTGAATGTCACGGCTCTGTGAAATCCCCTCTTAGCGCACCATTTGCGAATGCAGAGCTAAGAGGGGATCTCTAGGGTGTCAGTATGCGTAAGCTACATGATCTTTTAGGCCTCCGAACGAACCCAACTATTTTTTTCGTATCAGCCGCGATCCTGGCAGCTTTTGTCACCACAACAATCATGCTTCCGCAACCAGTGGAACGGGCATTCAAAGCCGCCTCCAACTGGATTCTTACCAACCTCGGATGGTTCTACATCTTTGGGGTAACAACTTTTCTTTTGTTCCTGCTCTGGATGGCACTAAGCCACTTCGGTTCTGTGCGATTGGGGGACGATGACGAACAACCGCGCTACTCCACGCCCGTGTGGTTTGCGATGTTGTTCGCGGCAGGCATCGGCACAATTCTTATGTTTTGGGGTGTAGCGGAACCGATCAGCCACTTCGCAAACCCACCAATGCGTGATGTTGAGCCTCAAACAGCTGACGCAGCCCGCGAAGCGTTGACATTCACCATGTATCACTTTGCGTTGCACACCTGGACGATCTTCACGCTTCCCGCACTTGCGTTTGCGTACTTTGGGTTCAAACGCAAACTACCTCTACGCGTGAGTTCGATCTTCCATCCCATGCTTGGCGATCGCATCAACGGGCCGATTGGCCGAAGCATCGACATCCTTGCTGTTGTCGGCACCATCTTTGGTGTATCCGTTTCAATCGGCCTCGGCACGCTGCAGGTCAACAGTGGCCTTTCACGCCTTATCGGAATACCTGAGAACATCTTTACGCAACTCCTGATCCTGGGCGTAATTACGACAATCGCGGTCATTTCCGTTTCTCTGGGCCTTGATAAAGGCATTAAGTGGCTGTCGAATATCAACATCAGCATGGCGATCTTGCTGCTTATTTTTGTCATTGTGGTCGGTCCGACGCTGTTCCTCCTCCGCGGCACCATCGAAGCGACCGGCACTTACCTCAGCTCACTGGTGGAACTTGCCTTTTGGACTGACACGTTTGGCGACACCGGTTGGCAAGGCGGCTGGACAGTGTTCTATTGGGCCTGGACCATAACCTGGGCGCCGTTCGTCGGCATATTCATCGCCCGGATTTCACAAGGGCGGACTATTCGACAGTTCGTCCTTGGCGTTCTCATGCTGCCTACCTCGTTTAGCGTCCTGTGGTTCGGAGTTTTCGGACTCGCATCGTTCGACATCGAATTCAATCGAGGTGGCGGACTTGTCGAGGAAGTAGTTGAGCAGGGCGACATCCCAGGCGCATTGTTCGCCTTCCTGCAGAACTATCCGTTTGCCACCGCAATGTCGTTGTTCGCCATCATTATTGTGGTGATTTTCTTTACAACCTCGATGGACTCCGCGTCCCTCGTCACGGACATGTTGTGCACCGGGGAAGACGAAACAGGGCCTGTCCGCCAACGTGTTTTCTGGGCGATCACCACAGGAGTCATTGCCGGGACGCTTCTCAGTGTCGGTGGAGGTAGTGGGCTCGATGCTCTCCAGCAGGTGATTATTGTGGTCGGTCTGCCGTTCTTCATCATTGCTTTCCTCATGATGTACAACTTGTGGCGGGCATTGCGGCACGATGTCACTCCGCCGCCTGCGCTGCGGACGCGTCAGTGGGTTTCGCAGATGCATGCGAGTCCCCGCGAGTAGGTTTTAAAGCTCGGAAAGGGGCCTACATTTCGCACCGATAAAGGTCGAAATGTAGGCCCCTTCGCCCGAGCGTAACTAGCGTGCCAAACCCACACCCAACTGATCAGGCTTACGCACCGTTAGTAGCAATGCGAGCCCAGCGCTGAGGACCAAAATGATGCCTAAGATGCCAAAACGGTCACCAGCGAACAACCACACGAACAACCCGAACAACGCTGGGGTTAAGAACGACACGGCGCGTCCCACCATCAAGTAGAGGCCGAACATCTCCCCTTCTCGACCGGGAGGGGTAAGTCGAACCAAGAATGTTCGTGCGGACGACTGAATGGGCCCTACCCAGAAGCACAAGATCAGCCCAAACACCCAGAACATCGCCGGGCCATCCACCACTAGCAGGATCGCGCCGGTCACGATCATGGACGACAACCCCGTGACAATGACGGCCTTCGGGCCAAAACGATCGTCGAAGAACCCCGCGAGCACCGCACCGATTCCGGCCACAATGTTCGCAGCAGCACCGAAAAGCAATACATCTGATTCGGTGATTCCGTAGACGGTGACCGCAAGGATGGCGCCGAAGGCAAACACTCCGGACAACCCATCCCGGAACACACCCTGGGCAAGGAGGTACCACAGTGTGCGGCGATCTTCCCGGTACAGCACCCGGACGTCGCGGAACACCTTGGCGTAGGACTTCCGGAACGTCATCTTCGTGTCTACACGCGGGTCACGCGGAAGTTCAGGGACGGCGAGGAACAACGGGATGGCCAGGATTGCAAACCACACGGCAGCCATGACCACGACCATGCGGACGTTGAAGCCCTCGTCGGTGCTCAACCCTAGGAAACCGCGTTGGTCGCCATCTCCGGCCATGAATCCGAAGAAGGAAAACAGCAGCAAAAATATGCCACCGAAGTAGCCGAAAGACCACGCAATTCCCGACACGCGTCCGACATTGTCGGGGCGGGAGACCTGTCGCAACATGGCGTTGTACGGCACATTCGCCAATTCAGAAAAGGCCGCAGCGAGGGCAAGCAAACCGAGCCCCAACCAGAAATACCCGAACTGGGATTCAAAGCTGACGAAGCCGAGGTTCAGCACGAGCGGTGAGTCCGTCGATTTGACGTTGAACATCAAAAACATGCAGATGATGGTGCCGATCGTCAACACCGCTAGAGCTTTCTTACGCTTACCCGCCGCGTCGGACCTTTGCCCCGTCACCGGTGCGAGGATCGCAATAACAATGCCGCCGAGTGCAAGTGACCACGCTAGCCATGTCGATGCGCTGAATGGCCCGGTGATGTCGTCTCCGACCGCGTTTACCAGATACACCGCGAAGACAAAGGTGACGACCAGTGCATGGAAGGATGAGTTGCCTGCGTCCCATAATCCCCAGGAGATAACCTGTCGGGTTTTCGACGCAGAACCTACAAGTTCATCTGTAGAGCGACCATGCGCGTCAAGTGCGCCGTCGGCGGAGCTCGCTGTCATGTGCTGAGCTTAGGTGGTCTGTCGGGTTTGCGCATGCGCCGCGACATCCACTCGTCGCCACGTCCACCAGAAGATAAGCACAACAACACCTGAGCACCCCGCCGCGAGTGCGTGGAGCGCCAAATACATGTTGTAGTCGAGTGTGCTGTCAGCGACTGCGGGGATGTCGCTCAGTGTGATCAGCACACTTCCGATAAGTGTGGTCGCAACCGCTGACAGCAGTATCGGAACGACGACAAAAATGACGCGCAGCGGGTATCTGCCAGAAGGTACGCGCATCAGGGCACCACGCTTCACGAGCACCGCTGTGACAAAACAGGCCACCCCCAACGCGATGAGGTTTGCGCCCAGCACATCGCTGAATCGGTGCCACTTCGACGTGAGCGTGTGGGCGCCAATCGCTACGGCGTAGAACGCTGAAAAGAACATCGCGAGTCCGCGCCACCGGAACGGCACCACAATGAGTAGCGCAAAAAGCACTGATATCGCGATAGTGGTGTGGCCACTTGGGAAGCTGTTGTTGACATACGGCCCGGCTACCTCCACCAACTCGGGGCGTTGCAGCACAAATCTCTTCAGCACCTGGGTGATGAATGACGAAACGATGATGATGGTTCCCGCTGCGACGGCGAGATCAACACGCTTCCTCGCCATCGCGATCAGCACTACTAACACTGACGCAACAGCCAGCGACGTGATCGTGATGGCATCAAGTGCGGAATCGGATTCGGCCACCAGTGCCGCATCCACTTGGTCGGCTCCACGCAGTGCCGCGTTTTCGATTTGCTGCCCCACTGTGGTCAGCACAAAAACAGCAAAAGTTAAGCCCACACCGACAAACGACAACCCGCCGAGCAGCCACCATCGCGAGGAGGTGGTGATCGGCGGGCCAACAAGATCACGGTTGCGGGTTGGGCGCACCGACGAAGCTGGTACCGGTGAAGACGTTACTGACATGGAAGTACAGTAACGCGACCACCAGCTACCTGTTGTCCGTCACTCCCATTCGATTGTGCCGGGCGGTTTGCTCGTGATGTCGAGCACGACGCGGTTTACTTCGGCAACTTCGTTGGTGATTCGGGTCGATACGCGTTCTAGGACGTCGTATGGGACTCGCGTCCAGTCGGCGGTCATCGCGTCTTCGCTGCTCACGGGTCGCAGGACGATGGGGTGGCCGTAGGTGCGGCCGTCGCCTTGCACACCGACGCTTCGCACGTCCGCGAGAAGCACCACGGGGCATTGCCAGATCTGGTGGTCAAGGCCAGCGCTAGTAAGTTCTTCCCGGACGATCTCGTCTGCCCGGCGCAGCGTAGCGAGGCGGTCAGCGGTGACTTCACCGACGATGCGAATCGCAAGGCCAGGTCCTGGGAATGGTTGGCGCTGCACAATTTCGTCGGGTAGGCCAAGTTCCCGTCCCACTGCCCGCACTTCGTCTTTGAACAGGAGTCGAAGTGGCTCAACGAGTGAGAACTGCAGGTCGTCTGGTAGACCCCCCACGTTGTGGTGGCTCTTAATGTTGGCGGTACCGGTGCCGCCACCAGATTCGACTACGTCCGGGTACAAAGTTCCTTGGACCAGGAAATCTACGGTGTCGCCGTGCGAGGCGTTGGCACCGAGCACTTCAGTCACTGCGCCTTCGAATGACCGGATGAATTCGCGTCCGATGATCTTGCGTTTCGCTTCAGGGTCGGAAACACCTGCGAGTTCACCTAGGAAGGTTGCTTCGGCGTCAACGGTGACGAGTTTCGCGCCGGTGGCAGCGACGAAGTCCTGTTGAACTTGCTCCCGTTCCCCTGCGCGGAGAAGACCATGATCAACAAATACGCATGTGAGGCGGTCACCGATCGCCTTTTGTACTAGCGCTGCGGCGACAGCTGAGTCCACACCGCCGGATAGGCCGCAGAGTGCCCTACCGTCACCGACTTGCTCGCGAACCTGTTCTACGAGGGCTTCCGCGATATTGGCGGCGGTCCATGAAGCTGGGATTCCGGCGATCTCGTGGAGGAACCGTGAGAGGACCTGCTGTCCGTGAGGTGAGTGCAAAACTTCAGGGTGGTACTGGACCCCGGCAAGTTTGCGCGCACGATCCTCAAATGCTGCGACCGGCGCACCTTCGCTGGTGGCAGTGACATCAAAACCCTGTGGTGCTTCGGTAACAGCGTCACCATGACTCATCCACACGGGTTGCGTCTGAGGAAGACCATCGTGCAGTAGACCACCGCTGATCGAAATCTGCGTGCGCCCGTACTCGCGGGTACCGGTTTGCGTCACGGTGCCGCCAAGCGCTTGTGCCATCGCTTGGAAGCCGTAACAAATCCCGAAGACCGGAATGTCAAGGTCAAACAAGGCGGCGTCGAGGCTAGGCGCGCCGTCTTCATAGACACTGGACGGGCCTCCGGACAACACCACCGCACGTGGGTTCTTCGCCGCGATCTCGTCAACGGTCGCGGTGTGGGGCATCACTTCGGAGTACACACGAGCCTCCCGCACACGACGTGCGATCAACTGCGCGTACTGCGCACCGAAGTCAATGACAACTACTGGGCGTTCCTGGACAGAATCAGTCACTGGAACAGTGTAAGCGGATCAGCGACACACTTTTGCCGCAGGCACCTCAGCTGCGACTGACCTTGTAGCGCACGAAGGCAGGAAATGCGAAGACGGCAACCACGATGCCGATGATGACGAGCACACCGCCACCCGCGGCGGCAGCGGCGGTACCAACCATCGCGGCCGCTGCGCCGTGGAGAGCGTCACCGATGCGCGGTCCGCCTGCCACGACAACGATGAACACACCTTGGAGTCGCCCTCGCATCTCGTCACTGGCTATTTGTTGCAGCATCGTCGACCGCAATGCTGCGGAGAACATGTCAGCCGCTCCCCCGAGTGCTAGGAATCCCAACGCCAGCCACAGGAATAGTTGCGCACCGCCGAGTGGTGCCAACCAAATGATCACGCCGAACCCGGTCATCGCCACGCCCCACACAAGAATGCAGATAATGACAGCAGCTCCCTGCCGCTCCACGCGGGACAGCCAACCGGAAAACACGCCACCCAAAACTGCGCCCGCCGATATCGAGGCGAACAGCATTCCGAGCACAAGACCACCGGTGACAGGGTCGCCAAAGGTCTCGTGGGCGATCTGCGGGAACAACGCTCGCGGCATGCCAGCCACCATCGCGATGATGTCGACGACGAACGAGGCGAGCAAAATTCTCTGTGTCGCCAGGAATGCGAACCCCTCGAAAACTTGCTTGAACCCGGCGCGACGAGAAACCCCAGTCGGTGGAAGGGGAGGAAGTTTGATCGCGGCCCACAAGGTTGCCAGCAGCGCGATTGCGTCAAGCAAATACAGCGTCGAAAGCCCGATGAGTGGGATCATCGCCCCGGCCATCAGAGGCCCTGCAATCGCCCCAAAGTTGAACACCATCATGTTCAACGCGTTCGCCGCTGGCAGCTGGTGCCCCGGCAGCAGTCGCGGAATGATGGCCGCTCGGGTTGGCTGATTGACTGCGAAGAAGCCCTGCTGGATCGCCAGCAGGCACAGAATCAGCCATACGTTGTTGAGCCCGAGCGCTGCTTGCACCCAAAACGCCGTGGCGGTGACGACGAGACCTGATGTGGCGATAATCATGAGCAATCTGCGGTCCATCACGTCCGCGAGAGCCCCGCCCCACAGCCCGAACACGATGAGTGGCACAAGGGCGAAGATTCCGGCGAGACCGACGTACGCCGAACTTTGTGTGATCTGGTAGATCTGCACTGGCACTGCAACGATGCTGAGTTGCGCACCGATGACTGTCACCACACCGGCAGTCCACAATCGTCGATAGTCGCGGTTGCGCAGCGGTGTAACGTCCGCGAGAAATTGCGGGCTCACGGAAGTGACTGCCAACCCACCTCACACCATGCTTCTGTGACAGCAGCGATGACGTCGTCAAGGCTGTGACTTCTCACTGCGCAACCTTCCACGAATAGTCGCGCCTGTTCCGCGAGAGCTGCATCTGTTGGTTGGTCACGCTCAGGTGCAACACCGGTGCGGGCGATTCGTGTTCCCCCGCCGCGCTTGGTTGTGACGTACCCCTCAGCCTCAAGTTCCTTATAGGTTCGTGCGACGGTGCCCGGAGCTAGCCCAAGGTCTCGCGCGAGTTGACGAACAGGCGGCAACTTGGCACCACCAGGCAGTTTGTGACGCTCAATTAGACGCACTATCTGACGCCGAATTTGCTCATATGGCGGTGTCGGATCGCTCGTGTCGACCACCAACTCGGTGGAGCTCACGTTGTCACTTTCCCGCTACGCCGCGCGACGGGCACCAGGAGAACTGACAGGCACCAGAACGCAAGCGCTACGCCACCCAGTGCTGCGATGAGGAGAATCGGGGCAACTACGGCTGGCCAGCCCGGAGTGCAGGCAGTTCCGTCGTATTCGGAGGGCACATTGCTCAAGGCGCTTGCCATGATGGCGCTAATGCCCGCGAGTGGTATTGAGATCGCCAGACCAGCGGCGGCAATGACTCTCGACGCTGATCGCAACCGTTCACCCGAGTCACTCGCAAGATCATTGTCGACAGGGGTCCGCCATGTTAGTGCCCATAGCCCTATCGCAGTAAGGACGAGCACGGTAGCGAGTATGAGAGCCAGCGGCCCCACATAAAATCCCCCGGGCCACGGACCGTTGGCTCCGGAGACAAATTCGCCGCATTGGAAGGCAAAGGACCGGCCTGAACGGCCTAAGTCGTCGGCAACTCCCGCAGTTGCCCCCAGGACCATCAGTGCACCGAGCACCACTGTTCCAACGACGACCGCCGCGGTCAGAGGGACAGGAACGTATTGCCGTGTGGTCCGCGTCGTGAGGCTCGCTCGGCGGACTGCCGTGCGCTCTGGGGGCTTGCTTATTTCCGAGGCGATCACTCCACCTAGGAAGGTGAGCGCAAAAATTGGTGCTGCGAGCGCGTAGCCACGGCCGAGGGTACCCCCGGTGGTGGTGATGTACGCCGCTACGGCCCCTCCTGCAATAGCGATGGGAATGTACAGCCTGTGCTGTAGTGGACGGTTTGCCCTGTACCCACGGTCAGTTTGGGCCGAAGTTCCTACGCTGCCGGATCTTGAGGTACGGATCGCAGTCACGATGAGGACAATCGCTAGAAAAAAGACCCCAAGTATCAGTGGCCTCACAACAACCCCCTTGTATCAAATGCTTGATACAAGGTTGACCAAGTGGCTGAATTGTGTCAAGCATTTGATACAAACTGGCTGGGGGTGCAATCGCAATGCGCACCCCCAGCCAGGAAATCAATCCAGGAGAATCAACCGCGAACGGTCAATCCAACTTTCTGGAACTCCTTCAGATCTGAGTAGCCAGACTTCGCCATAGCGCGTCGTAGTCCACCAACAATGTTCGTGGAGCCAAACGGATCATCGGACGGCCCGTTAAGGACCGCCTCAAGAGGCGTGCGCTCATCTTCGTCATAAAAGCGTGCGATTGTGCCACGAGGCATCGACGGATGCGCCGCCACCGACGGCCAATACCAGCCTTGCCCAGGCGCCTCGTTTGCCGCCGAAAGAATTGACCCCAGAGCCACAGCATCCGCACCGCAGGCAATTGCCTTGGCTACGTCGCTCGAAGAATGCAAGTCACCGTCGGCAATGACGTGAACGTAGCGCCCACCAGTTTCGTCGAGGTACTCCCGACGAGCCGCAGCCGCATCAGCAATCGCAGTCGCCATCGGCACCCCGATCCCGAGCACCTCGCGAGTAGTCGTCGCCGCTGAAGCGCCGTACCCGACGATCACGCCGGCCGCACCCGTGCGCATCAAGTGCAACGCCGTCCGGTGATCACTCACCCCACCCGCCACCACCGGGACGTCAAGGTCAGCAATGAAGTGCTTGAGGTTCAGCGGTTCGTTGCTCGACACGTGCTCAGCCGAGATGATCGTTCCCTGGACCACAAGAAGGTCGATTCCCGCGTCAAGAATTGTTGGAGTAAGCCGCCGAGCGTTCTGCGGGCTCACCCGCACAGCCGTGGTGACGCCTGAATCTCGAATCTGAGAAATAGCCGCGCCTAACAGGTCCAGCTGAATAGGTTCGGCGTGCAATTCCTGCAACATCCGAATTGCAGCGGACGGCCGCAGGTCATCGTTTGCGCGCCCCAGAACCTTCTGAAGCTTCGACTCAACATCGGCATGCCGCGACCACAAACCCTCGGCGTTTAGAACCGCCAGGCCACCCAGCTTGCCCATCGCGATCGCAAGCTCCGGCGAGACCACCGCATCCGTCGGATGAGCGAGCACCGGCATGTTGAACCGGTAGGCATCAAGTTGCCATGCCGTCGACACTTCCTTCGCGGATCGTGTCCGACGAGACGGAACGATATTGACGTCCGCTAGTTCGTAGGTACGACGGGCTGACCGCCCCATTCCAATCTCTACGTGGTCTTGCACACGTATTCCCTTCTGTGCTGTGTGGTCGCCGTTTTGTCGTCTCGCCCCATGTGGGCCCTACGCACCGTTAACCCCACAGCACGTCCGAAACCGCATCGACCAAGTTAAGTCAGCGGACAGTATAGTTCGGCGCCTCGACGGTCATCGTGATGTCATGCGGATGGCTTTCCTTGAGCCCGGCAGCGGTGATCTGCACAAACTGAGCGTTCTGCAACTCTTCGATGGTGTTCGATCCGGTATACCCCATCGCCGCACGCAGTCCACCGACGAGTTGGTGTGTGACGGAACTCAGCGGGCCACGGTATGGCACCCGCCCTTCAATTCCCTCAGGAACAAGCTTGTCCTCAGAAAGGACATCGTCTTGGAAGTAGCGGTCCTTCGAGAAACTCTTCTGCTGACCGCGTCCCTGCATCGCTCCGAGTGATCCCATTCCGCGGTAGCTCTTGAACTGCTTGCCGTTGACGAAAATGAGCTCACCTGGCGACTCAGCCGTGCCGGCTAGGAGCGAACCCAGCATTGCGGTGGATGCACCCGCCGCGAGAGCCTTAGCAATGTCGCCTGAGTACTGCAGCCCACCATCAGCAATGACCGGAACCCCTGCAGCCTTGCAGACCGCAACGGCTTCCAAGATCGCCGTTACCTGCGGCGCACCCACTCCTGCAACAACACGAGTTGTGCAGATCGAGCCCGGGCCGACACCGACCTTCACTGCGTCTGCCCCGGCCTCTACGAGCGCAGCAGCAGCTTCTCGCGTTGCCACGTTTCCGCCGACGATTTCTACGCGGTCACCGATTTCCTTCTTCAGGCGTGACACCATCTCGAGCACTCGCCGGTTATGCGCGTGAGCCGTATCAACGATGATGACGTCAGCCCCTGCTTCACCAAGCAGCATTGCTCGCGACCAAGCGTCGTCTCCGACACCAACCGCGGCACCGACAAGCAGACGCCCATCAGTGTCTTTTGTGGCGTTAGGGTGCTGCTCCGTTTTAACAAAGTCCTTCACCGTGATCAGGCCGCGCAACTTGCCCTGGCCGTCAACAATCGGGAGTTTCTCGATCTTGTGGCGCCGGAGGAGCCCGAGGGCTGCTTCCGCCGTCACTCCTTCGCGAGCAGTAATCAACGGCATCGGTGTCATGATCTCCGAGACCGGTTGCGATTGATCAACCTCAAAGCGCATATCACGATTGGTGACAATGCCAAGAAGCATGCCCGCATCGTCAACAACGGGCAGCCCCGAGATGCGGAATCGCGCACACATCGCGTCAACTTCTGAGACGGTGTGCGACGGGGAACAAGTTACTGGGTCAGTAACCATTCCCGCCTCTGATCGCTTTACCGTCTCAACTTGGGCGGCTTGGGCCTCTGCGGACAAGTTGCGGTGCAAAACGCCCATCCCACCCGCACGCGCCATTGCAATCGCCATCCGGGCTTCAGTGACGGTGTCCATCGCTGAGCTGACAAGCGGAACATTCAACCGAATGCGCTTTGTGAGTTGGCTCGATGTATCTACCTGGCTGGGAATCACGTCTGATGCCGCAGGGAGCAGCAACACATCGTCATACGTCAGACCAATCATCGCGACCTTGCTAGGGTCGTCTCCGCCTGTATGAGCACGCTGTAATGAGGTGGTCATGTCGAGAGACCTTCCTTAATCTGCTTAACTTCCCCGCCGAATATCCCCATAGCGTAGGCAACAAGGACGAGTGTTTGCGAACTGACAGCTCACGACGAAGCGGTCCCCACCATCATAGAGGGCGAATCAGGGTGGTGCGGTCACGCGATTCCGACTGGCAAACTCAGTGAATCCACAGCGTTTTCATGGCTCAGCCACGGCTTCGGGTCGCCGCGCAATGCAACACTGGACGCATTGAAAGACATCCTCACTCAGCCCAAGGTGCGGGCATGCAGGTGATTCTGCGAGCAGAAACCCGCCGTTTACCGCGACTTTGTGCAATTTTTTAAATCTAATTGCGCCGAGAACTGCGAACCGGTGGCGAAATGCCCCCACTTCTCAGTACGGTAGTAGTCGTGCGCGATCACATACCACCTGGTTTACCACCGGATCCCTTCGCAGACGATCCGCAGGACCCCGCTTCAGCCCTGGATTCATTGGACCCAGGGCAACCACTTGACCCGCACGAGCGCATGGCCATTGAGGAAGACCTGCAAGACCTTGCAGTGTATGAGGCTTTGCTTTCTCACCGCGGAGTTCGGGGACTTGTAGTTCTGTGCGAGGACTGCCAGCGCGACCATTTCCATGATTGGGACATGTTGCGCGCAAACCTTGTGCAACTGCTTACTGACGGAACGGTCCGCCCCCACGAGCCCGCCTTCGATCCAAATCCAGAGGCGTATGTCACCTGGGATTACTGCCGTGGCTACGCGGATGGCGTCATGAGTGATGTGTCCCCGCAGAATCGTGGAATCTATCGTTCGTGGCTGCAGGGTGGCAGCTAGCCGGGTCGCAGTCGGCTTGGTCGCAGTTAGCACTGAACCTACTCACGTCAAATACTTGTGACCACTGCTGCGCATAAAGTCCACTATCACTCACTGCATTCTATTTGAGCGATGTTCTGTTCGAGCAACAGTTTCCAACAAGAATGGCCTTGGGTTCCTGATAGCAGGAGCCCAAGGCCATTCTTGTTGATTGCATGGTCCGGACTGTGCCTGGCGCTGCAACGGCCAGCCCTAACTAGCTGCCGTTTCGGTCCTGTGATTCGTCCGATTCGGTAGGAAACGGTTCATTACCTGTCGTCACCTCGAGTGACCTTCGCACTTCATCCGACAACGGTGCTGACGCAGTTGTCGTGGGCAACCGAGACGAAGTTGGTTTCGGGGTCGTTGTGGTGCGCTGGGTGGTCGTCGTTGGATTGGCAGTAGTCGTCGGAGCCGCAGTCGTAGGTGCACCGGAAGCCGTTGGCTCGCCGCCGTTCGGTTCCGTTGGACCAGCACCCCCCGGATTGGTCGGGGTAACCGGCAGCGGCAACTCGGTTATCGGCGGCCACGGGATGATCGACATTATTTCAGGCGGAATAGTGAAAGGAGGCTGCGGCAACTCCGACGGCAAAACTGGCAGCCCGGTAGGCAGGTCGGGAAGCCCAGTAGGCAGTCCTGGAAGTCCGGTAGGCAACCCTGGCAACGTAGTCGAGGGCGGCGTTGTTCGATCCCGCTCTGTCGTCGTTATCGGAGCAACTTCTGGACGATTCGGGTGTCGTTGCAGGTCCTCGTTCAGCTTGTGAAACTTGGAGCTGAGTTCATCCTGCTCAGTACCGTCGACGGCGCTGATCTTTGGGGCGAGTTCGCTAAGAATTCGTTCGACTCGTTCGACGTCGCCCGATTCGAGCGCCCGCTCCGCCTGGATGAGCTCTTCCCATAGACCGGCCACCATGATGGAAGTTTCGTCGGCGCCGTGAATTTGCTCGCGGAAACCCCATAGCGGGTCACCGGGTTGGGCACTCTGGGATAGCACTGCAAGACCGCCGAGCACGACAGCTGCTGCGGCTGCAACTCCTGCTACTGACGTCAGCCATCGAGTGCGTCGAGCCGGTCCGGCATTGCGTCGCGCAGACAACTCCGAAACTCGAGCGCCTTGGGTGGGGAGACCACTAACTGGCCCCGCCGATGCCTCTGCAGCTTGCTGAATCGTCGTCGCGCCGGTGAATTCTCCGGCAGCCCCGCGGCCCCCAGCCTCCATTGCTTTAATGACGTCATCGATTGAAGGGCCCGCTGGAATTGGAGTTGACGTAATCTCATCTCGCCATTCCCCAAGCAGCGCAGCAAGCGCTTCTTCATCCTTTGACGAAGCTTCTCCCCCGGCACCTGACGCAAGCGCGCTGAGAAAAGTATCAGCACCTAGCAGGTCACCAATATCGGGGAGCGATGCGCCACCGCTTCCCCCTGCCCCTTGAGTTGGGACTCCGTCTTCTGGGGTCCCACTCGTCGGAGCTTCGTGATCGCGGCCGACGCCGTCACCGGTCATTCCGTTGTCCTCGCGCCTAGCCATCGATTTCACCTACTCTCCCCATTGATTTCTTCAATTTCGCTAAAGCTCTGTGTTGTGCAACTCGGACAGCACCTGCGGTACTGCCGATCAGTTCTGCGGCTTCGGCAGCCGATACACCCTCAATAACGCGCAGAATGAGAATCTCCCGCTGTTCCGGCGACAGGGAGTCGAGTAACTCCTGCACTCGTCGAGAAGATTCGCTCAACAGAGCGACATCCTCTGGACCTTCTGCACCAGACGCGAAATCCGGCATATCGTCCGTAGGATCCTGGCGGTTCCGTGACGAACTGCGATGGGCATCTGCGACTTTATGGGCAGCGATTCCGTATACAAAGGACATGAAAGGTCGCCCCTGGTCTTTATACCGGGGCAGGGCCGTCATGACTGCCATGCATACCTCCTGCGCCACATCGTCTGCGGAAACATTGCCGCGCTCCCCCATTCCGATCCGAGCCCTGCAGTATCGGAATACTGGGGGTCGAATTGCTTCCAAAACAGATGAGAGAGCAGCCCTGTCGCCTTTGCTGGCTTCGGCGACGGCAAGACTTAATTCCTCATCTGACATGTTCATCGTCAGACGAGGTGCAGGTGTTACACGCGACGTTGCAGAATCGCGAACACCATTGCTGGAGGTGTCCTTGGCATCGCCAAGGTTGTGGGGCTTAGACATACGTATAGGTCGCACCAATGGTTCGCCAGGATCGTTTTGGTATCCATACGACAATACCGGTCTCCTCTGACATTCCCGACACGGGCAACAGTCCACCAATCTATTCGATGCGTCCGCCACGTCGGCTTAGCTCTACCGCGTACGCCCTACCAGTCTGCCTCCATTTTGTCCGCTTCGCAGGCAAGTCCGCACCTAACAGAATTTGAGTGGAGACCCAGGCTAGCGGCAGGAACTGGCCTGCAACTGCCGCCGTGTGGCATTCGAGGGCCTCACTCCGAGCGAAGTTCTGTTCGCCCACCGCGGCATGTGTGGCAGAAAGTATGAGCGAGGACTTGATCTTGTGCCGAACCGAAGGCCCCTGCAGCGCCTGTTCTACAGCCAGTCTGGCGTATGGCAACGCCGCGTCTGGGCTACCCGCAAACAAGAAATACTCAGCGCGCACCCAGTTCAGCCTGAGACTCTGCCGCCACAGTTGCGGCAGGTCGTTCTGATCGACGACAGCGGAAACTTGTTCGAGCATAGGAAGCGCGCTAGAAAACCGGGCGCTGCCGATCATGTCGGCGGCAAGCCCGGTCATTGCGTCGCACCACGCTTCGAGGGTTCGAATGGCGTCGGGATCAGAGCTCACGTCATGCGAACTGTGCAGTGCGGAGCGATCGGCAGCGGTTAGCGAGACGGCCGCACCGTCCAAGTTTGCCGACTGTCGATAGCGTCCCAGCTGTCGATGCAGTGACGCTGCTGTGCTGAGTGCGAGGGATCGCTGCGCACGGTAACTGGTGTTAATGGGAGAAAGTTCGCGGAGTAGTTCGCCTAGCTGGCTCCACGCTGCGGCGTAGAACCCTTGGGCTCCGGTTTCAACGGCCTCGCTCCATCGAGCACGCAGCGATTCAGTCATATTGCTGGTCTCCAAACCTCATGCGGCGCCATCTGGGAAGTGCGCGCTTGTCGAGAAGCAATGGTCCCGCATCGCATGCCATGCCCCTAAAACAGAATCTTGTTCATATTTGCGTAAACTGATTTTAAACTTTTGGAAACTATATGATTGTGGGTTCGCGATTGCAGCAATGTGATTTAGATCAAATTGACTTATTGGAAAATACTTCGAGCTAAAACTATCTCAAAATTGAGCAAGTTGAGCAGCTTCACAGAAACCATCAACTACCTGCACCTATGGACCACTGTCGATCAATTGAATGACAGGATAATGCAGCTCTAAGCATATTTAGAATCTCAACACCTGGACACTTTCCTACAGGGTGTCACCATCGGGGCTTGACTCTATTTCTTAAGCCACCCTAATGTAGTTCTCAGTCCAAAGATCGTGTGCAAAGGCCCCGCTCGGGGCTAATTCCGAGAATGTTTCGGACATGTAGTGCAAGGAGAAATCATGCCTCAGCCGCACCAACTTCCCGGACCGGTCATTGAACTCTGGGATTGGCAACGGGACGGACTGTGCAGAGGCGTCGATTCCTCCGTGTTTTTCCATCCAGATGGCGAACGCGGTCGAGCACGACATGAACGCGAACTCCGGGCAAAAGCGCTGTGCCACCAATGCCCCGTGCTAGCAGAATGCCGCTCACACGCACTAGCAGTCGGCGAACCTTATGGCATCTGGGGTGGGATGTCAGAAACAGAACGCGCTCACCATCTCAAGCACCGTCGCTCTCGCGACATCGCTTAGTCGAATATTCTGCCTAGCACCATCTCGCACTGAAACGACAGTGGTGCCGACGCGAATTGCCTTCGCGTCGGCACCACTGTTCTTAGCTGCCTAAACTAGCCCGCCTGGGCACTACTTACCGATGTCGGTCAGTGCGCGTGCCCATGCCCATGGCTGTGCTCTTCGTTCGACTCTTCTGGTTGTTCGACCACTGCACTCTCTGTGGTCAGAACCATCCGCGATACAGACGCAGCGTTGACGACTGCGCTACGGGTGACTTTCACTGGGTCAATTACACCCTGCTCAACGAGGTTGCCGTACTTCAGGGTGGCGGCGTTGAATCCTTCGCCAACTCCAAGTTCGGCTACGCGTTCTGCCACGACGGCACCGTCGAGACCAGCGTTACGCGCGATCCAATGAAGGGGCGCGCCCAGAGCTTCGCGAACCACGCGCACACCAATGGCTTCGTCGCCGGTGAGCCCTAGGTCATTTTCGAGCGCCACGCGTGCTTGCACGAGCGCGCTGCCGCCGCCGGGGACGATGCCCTCTTCGACTGCGGCTTTCGCTGCGTGGACTGCGTCCTCAACGCGGTGCTTACGTTCGCGAAGTTCCGTCTCTGTCGCAGCACCAACGCGAATCACGGCAATGCCGCCAGCAAGTTTCGCGAGACGCTCTTCGAGCTTTTCGCGATCCCAGTCTGAATCAGCGCTGTCGATCAGGCGACGCAGTTGCGCTGCGCGATCTGCTACTGCGTCATCAGTGCCAGCACCATCAACGATGACTGTGCTGTCTTTGGTTACAACGACACGGCGTGCGTGGCCGAGGACGTCGAGGCCAGCATCTTTGAGGTTGAGCCCGACATCGCTGTTGATAACCTGCGCGCCAGTGACGATTGCGAGGTCTTCGAGGAATTCCTTGCGCCGGTCGCCGAAGAACGGAGCCTTTACCGCCACAGCCTTGATGGTCTTACGCACCGAGTTCACCACGAGGGTGGACAACGGTTCACCATCGACGTCCTCAGCAATGATGAGCACGGGCTTGCCTGTGCCTGCGATTTTTTCAAGGAGCGGCAGGAAGTCAGGAAGTGAGCTGATCTTTTCGCGGTACAGAAGAACGTGCGCATCCTCAAGAACGGCCTCTTGCGCTTCGACGTCGGTGAGGAAGTAAGGCGACAGGTATCCCTTATCGAACTGGACACCTTCGGTGACGTCGAGGTCAGTGAGGAGTGAGGAGGACTCTTCCACTGTGACAACACCGTCGACACCGACGCGGCTCATTGCGCGAGCAACGAGTTCGCCGATTTCTTCATCCCGCGAGGAAACAGTCGCGACCTGGGCGATAGCGGATTCGCCTTCCACAGGAATTGCAACATTCACGAGGTGAGCTGCCACTGCGTCAGCCGCCTTGGCGATGCCTGACCCGACTGCCATGGGGTTAGCACCGGCAGCGACGTTGCGTAGCCCAGTGTGAATGATTGCCTGCGCGAGAACTGTTGCGGTTGTTGTACCGTCGCCTGCCACGTCATTAGTTTTGGTGGCAACAGACTTCACGAGTTGAGCGCCGAGGTTCTCGAAAGGGTCCTCGAGGTCGATTTCCTTGGCGATTGTGACACCGTCGTTTGTCACGACAGGACCACCGAATGCTTTAGCGAGAACGACGTTACGGCCGCGGGGCCCCAACGTAACCTTCACTGCGTCTGCGAGAGCATCTACGCCGCGTTCGAGCGCGCGGCGTGCGTCCTCATTGAACTTAATCTGCTTGGACATATTGGTCTCTATGCTCCTGAGGTTTTCTATAGTGCTGCGCCCCGGGGCTAATGCCTCAGCTCCGGGGCGTGCATGCGTTGTCAGATCACCAGTGAAAGCTTCACTGAGAAACTGTCATGATGAAACTGTCACTTAGAAACGACAGCGAGAATATCGCGCGCCGAAAGAATGAGGTATTCCTCACCGGCGTATTTGATTTCAGTTCCGCCATACTTGCTGTAGATGACAACGTCACCTTCCTGCACGTCTAGCGGGATTCGCTTTGCTCCTGCATCATCCCAGCGGCCTGGGCCTACTGCGATAACGGTGCCTTCCTGAGGCTTTTCTTTAGCCGTATCAGGAATAACCAGACCAGAAGCTGTTGTAGTTTCAGCTTCGTTCGTCTGGACGAGGATCTTGTCCTCAAGCGGCTTAATGTTCACGCTCGCCACGTTGAACCCTCCACGTTTCGGATGTGATGCCCGATCAATCGGACAACTTGGTTCGTTCTACGATTCGCGACACGTCTTCGAGCCCCGTCGTCGCGGGAGCCGGGACCAATTCAGCGTCATCTAGCACTCTATACGTGAGAGTGCTAGCACTCAAGGCGGACACCCATTAATGTCGATCAGCTAGCAGCGAACACTTCTATATTTGGCTCACCTGCACTGACAACGCAGGGTTCGTCGCGACCGACAACGACGATGGTTCCGCTCCCGCGTGAATCAAGTGCGCACCAAGAGACGCAATCATTGCGCCGTTATCCGTACATAGCCGCGGCTTGGGAACCCGCAGCTCAATCCCAGCAGCATCGCACCGGCTCTGCGCCAGTTCCCTCAAACGAGAGTTCGCAGCCACTCCCCCACTGATCACCAGGGTTCCAACCCCAAGATCGGTAGCTGCACGGACGGCCTTCATAGAGAGCACATCAGCCACAGCTTCCTGGAATGACGCCGCAACATCAGCGCGGTCCACAACTTCCCCACGTCGATGCGTCGTTTCGACGTACCGAGCAACAGCAGTCTTCAACCCTGAAAACGAAAAAGCATGCCGACTATCACGCGGACCAGTCATGCCGCGGGGAAACGCAATGGCATCGCGATTGCCTTGCTTCGCAAGGGCATCAAGAACAGGTCCACCTGGGTAGCCGAGCCCTAGCAGCCGCGCAACCTTGTCATACGCCTCGCCCGCCGCGTCATCCATAGTCGCGCCGAGCTCAACCAACGGCTGCCCAAGAGACGGGACGTGCAGCAGGCTTGTGTGGCCCCCCGAAACTAGCAAAGCCACGCAAGGAGGCAACGGGCCATGCTCCAACGCATCCACTGCGACATGGCCGCCTAGGTGATTGATCGCGTAAAACGGCACACCCCACGCAGCCGCATATGCCTTTGCTGCCGCCGCACCGACCAGCAAAGCGCCAGCCAAACCAGGACCGATTGTGGCTGCAATGGCATCTGGACGTTCAATTCCTGCTGCCGCCAACGCGCGCCGCATCGTAGGAACCAAGGCTTCCAAATGTGCTCGTGATGCTATTTCCGGTACCACACCGCCATATCTGGCATGCTCATCGACGCTAGATGCGACCTCGTCAGCCAACAGCGTCACATTCCCCGAATCGTCTCCCGCCAGCTTGACAGAAACAACACCGACCCCAGTTTCGTCGCAGGAACTTTCCAACCCCAGCACAGTGATGTCTTCACGACCCGCCCACATGTTCACGACGCGGCCCCCTCTCGTTTCATCACGAACGCGTCCGCCCCGCTCGGTTCGTAATACCGTTTACGCAATCCAACGATGACAAAGCCCACACTCGAATACAACCCTTGAGCTGCCTCATTGTCCGTGCGGACGTCAAGGAACACCGGGCCGCCATGCACATCAGCTACAGCCAGCAGATCGTCGAGGAGCAGGCGCCCTATACCTTTTCCCTGATGCTCCGGCGCCACACCAATCGTATGCACCTCATTTTCGGGGTCCGAAGCCGAACCGAGCAAGGCTATCCCCGCATACCCGACTAGCTTCCCCTGAAGTTCCGCGGCGACATAGTGATTGGCGCCATTTTTGAGCTCCTGCACAAACGCCCACGCAGGCCACGGGTTATCACGGGAGAAAAGAAGTCGTTCCAACCTCGCGCACGCATTCGCATCTGCCGCCACGAGCGGACGCAACTGTACAACTGACTCTTGAAACTCAGACACCATATTTCCAGCTACCGGGAGGGTTTTTCATCGCGCTCGGCTCAGTCGCGTCAGGGCGCCGCAAATACATCGGGACCAACGGCTCTGGAACCTCACCCGCACGTATCGCTGACGCAGCCACCGCAACTAGGCCCCGCGGTGTCGGTGTTTCCACATCAATACTGCGCACATCAAACATCTCAACATGCTGGGCCGACCCTGCAATCCAGCTCGCTGGCTCAACCACGAGTTCCGCGGGCTTCACCACTCCAGGTCCGGCGATTCGGCGCCCTTGGTCGTAGTGCGCCCAATACACCTCGCGTCGCCGCGCATCCGTCACCACCAACAACGGACCATCCAGCACTTCGGTGAAGGCAACTTCGGCAGCAATCGCGTCCAGGCTGCACACTCCGTACACCGGCACACCGACTGCGTCCGCAAATGCTGCGCCAGTGACCATGCCAACTCGCAAACCGGTATATGGCCCTGGGCCCTGCCCGACGACCACAGTGGATAATTCAGAAACATCGCGTCCAGCTTCAGCGAAGCACTCCACTATCTGAGGTGTAAGTACCTCGGCATGAGCACGAGCATCGACCGTCACACGTCTGGCGACCTCACGAACTTCATCAACATCTGAGTCAAGCCACACGAGCCCAGCGGTAACGGCGGGGGTAGACGTATCGACGGCAAGAATAAGCACGATTACTGAGGGTACCCGGCAATTCCGCAACTATTGGTGCAGCACCCATTCCCAACGAACTGTGCGAACATCGTCATCCGAGTCGCGTGACAACTCGACCTGCAAGTGCCGATCGGTGAGTCGTTCCACGAGACCCTCACCCCACTCAACAACAAGGACCGCGTCATCGAGTTCGGTATCAAGATCCAACGCGTCAAGCTCATCTAACGCGAGATGTGCGTCATGGGCACGTTCCGCATCACCAAGCAACCTGTACAGGTCCGCGTGCACCATCGCGACAGCCGGACCACCCCCGGGCCTAGATCTCCCGGCACGGTGTTCCCGCGCAATGATGAACGTCGGCGAACTCACCTTGCCCTCGACGCCGAGGCCTGCAGCAATGCCGCGCGCTAACGCCGTCTTTCCCGCCCCTAGTGGGCCGGAAAGGACCACTACATCACCTGCGACGAGTCCAGCTGCTAACCGATGGCCAAACTCCTCGGTGTCCTGAACGGTCGGCAACTGCTCTGAATACACCCGCAAACGACCTTTCCGACCTGGAATGTTCCAACGAACGCTTAATCAAGCGCTCCAACGCCTCGCTCACCACTTGTGGCTGTTCCATCTCTACCATGTGGCCTGCCTTCGGAACTCGCAGCAATTCTGCATGCGGCAACGCCTCGGCAATGGCGACTGAATTTCGGAACGGAGTCACCATATCGCCATCGCCGCACACTACCAACGCGGGCAGCGGTTTTAGAATCGGCAAGGCCAACGACTCATCGTGCTGTTCCAGCGCGGCCAAGAAATTCACCATCGTTATCAAGTTAGTTTCGTTCGTCATCCGCTCCGAGAAACGAGCAACCTCGGGCGAAATACGACGATCGCCGTACGACGTCACTTTCAAAATCGGCGACATCAGCGGGCGGATAGCATCACGGCTCTGTTGAATCATCGCAGGTGCTGCCTTCACAGCAAGTTGCGCAGCCTTGATCGCCGGAGTGTCCAACATGCGGGCAACGCCAGCATCAGATAGCCCACTCGCAGCTGTCGCGACCAACCCAACACCGATGACGCGTTGTTTCACCAGTTCTGGGAACTGGCGGGCAAAAGCCAACACAGTCATGCCGCCCATGGAATGGCCGACAAGGATGACCGGACCGGTCGGCGCCTTGGCTCGATAAACCGCAGCAAGATCACGCCCCAGTTGCGGAATGGTGGAAGATTCGGGCGTGGGCATACCGGATTGCCCATGACCTCGCTGGTCATAAAACACCAAGCGAACTTGAGTCCCAAAGGCCTTTTCAAGGTCGATCCGCTGAAAGTGCCAGGCCCCCATATGCAGGCAAAAACCATGAGCGAAGATCACCGTCAACGGTGCATCTGGTGGCCCCACTTCGCGGACGTTAAGCAGCAAGTGATCATCAGTGACCACGAAGCTTGCCCGGTCAGTTTGCATCAACCGAAAATCGTGCTCAGGGGCGAGGCGTGGAGCAGACCCATCCCGCGACTTGCGTGACAATGACCGGCGGGCCGCATTCGCTGCTCGCTTTCCCGCGTTTGCAGCGGTAGTCCGCTTACGACGTCGGTTCCGATGGTCCGGCGCGGTGCGCGCTCGGCTCGCACTGCCTGACGGGACAGATTCTTCAACATCACCCGCGGTAGCAGCGGGACGTGAACCTTTATCAGGCCGGGACATCTCAGGCCGTGACATCTCAGGCACTGGCATCGAACCCCACACCCGCAGGATCACAATACGTACGCACCGCTCGCCCCTTTATCCCAGTCACCACTTCATAGTGGATAGTGCCCAGCGCATCTGCCCATTCTTGTGCCATTGGCCCCCCTTGTGCTCCCGTGCCAAACAGTATCGCTGAATCCCCTTCGCGCACCTCGGTAGCCCCTGCCCCCAGGTCAACCACAAACTGATCCATGCATACGCGCCCCACCGTTGGGTAGCGCCGACCGCCAAGCATTACGTCAAACTTTCCTGTGAGGTTTCGAGGAACCCCATCGGCGTACCCGGCTGGAATCAGCGCCACAGTAGTATCGACCGGCGCTGTCCACACGTGACCGTAGGACACACCTTCGCCAGCAGCGACCTTCTTCACCAAAGCCACCTGGCCTCGAACTGTCATTGCAGGTATGAGGCCCATCTGACCGCGCTCCGGCACCGGAGACAACCCATACAGCGCAATTCCTGGCCTGACCATGTCGAACCTCAAGTCTGGTCGCGTCATCGTCGCTGCCGAATTTGCTACGTGAATGATCCCGGGATCAATCCCATGCCGCTCCGCGTCCGAAACAGTGTCCCGAAACCGAGATACCTGAACATCAATTACTGGGTGATCAGGTTCATCGGCGTGAGCGAGATGAGTGAAGAACGACGTCACGACAACGGCTTCGTCAGCGACCGCACGAGCGAGATCATCACGTAGCGCTGGCCAATCATCGGGCGAGACGCCATTTCGGTTCAACCCCGAATCGACCTTCACCGCCACCTTCGCTTGAATTCCAGAGGTGCGGGCAGCCGACAACAGTCCGGCGAGGTGCCGCGGAGACGCCACCGCCACACTGATGTTCCGTTGTAGCGCTGGCGCAAAGTCCGTTTCGGGAGCATGCAACCAGCACAAAATGGGCGCGGTCACCCCCGCGTCGCGGAGTTGCACGGCTTCCGCCACCGTCGCCACGCCAAGTTCAGCGGCTCCAGCGGCGAGCGCCGCACGAGCCACAGGTACAGCACCGTGCCCGTAACCATCAGCTTTGACCACAACCATGACGGCTGCGTCGCCCGCGCACTCCTGCAGGACCGCAGTGTTCGACGCAATAGCACCGAGGTCTATGGACGCTTCAAACTGTGGGGAGTTCACAATGCAAATCCTGCCATCTCGGTGGTGATGCTTTAGCAACTGAGGTCAGCGTGGCGCGCACACCTCCGGGCGATATGTGGTGCCAGTCTCAAGTCTGCGTCGCCGCTGCTCGAACATAGCGAATGGCCAGCGGGAGCGCAGTGAGCAACGCCGAAGCGGATATCGGGTTGCCAGCGCTCACTTCCCCGTTAAGACTGAGGCTCCCTGCCCCAATCCGAGCAGCGAGGGCATGTACGTGCGCCCCCATCATCGCAGCCTGGTGCGCATTAAGGTTCGCGCCCAGAAGTGCGCCAATTACTCCAGCAAGGACATCGCCCGTGCCAGGCGTCGCTGCCCACGAGGAATGCGCCACCACAACCCCCGTCGAGTGGTGAGGTGTTGCGACAACAGTGGCATTGCCCTTCAGGAGGACAGTTGCTGACAAGTTTTCAGCCAGTTCTTGGGCAGCGTCTACTCGATCGCCCGATGGCTCTGTGCCAGCAAGCCGCGCAAACTCTCGGGCATGCGGAGTCACAACCAAAGCAGCCGTGCGCCCTTTTAAGACACCAGTGTCACCAGCTAAGACTGTGAGGGCATCGGCATCAAGCACTGTCGGTTGGTTCCGTTCAAGTACGGCAACCAGCGTTCGCCGTGCCGCGTCATCCACGCCGAACCCCGGACCGACTACCCAGGCGTCAACCCTGCCTGCTGGCGGATACGAATCTGTAGCGATCGCCTCCGGAAACCGTCCCACTACTGATGGTGCAGCACTGCCAACAAATCGCACCATGCCGGATTTAGCCGCAATCGCACCGCCAGCGCACAATACCGCCGCACCAGGGTATTTCGCCGAGCCGGCCAATACTCCTGTCACACCAAGCGAATATTTGTGATCAGCGGGACCTGGAACCGGCCAGTGCTGACCGACGTCGGCGTCGGTGAGCTCAATGATGGACGGTTCGGGGAGTGACAAGCCAATCGGAACGAGTTCAATCTGGCCACACATAGCACTTGCTAATGCGTGCACTGGTTTCAGCGCCCCAAACGTCACCGTCATGGTCGCCTTCACGGCGGGCCCTGACACTGACCCAGTGTTGGGGTCCACGCCACTTGGTAAGTCCACCGCGATAATGGGTGCGGTGATTCGCTCAACATGCTGAGCAGCTTTGGGCCGGAGGGGGCCTTGCCCTGAGATGCCAACGATGCCGTCGAGCACTAGATCAGGGTGTTGCACTCCTGTCCCGAACTCGTTGACCACTCTGCCGCCGGCGTCGAGTAGAGCACGAAATCCGGCACTGTGAACACGCTCAGGTTGCAGGACCACGGCATCAACAGCCACACCACGCCGCCGCAAGAACGCTCCTGCCCACAACGCATCACCACCGTTGTCGCCAGACCCTACGAGTAACCCCACACGGCGACCGCTCACGCTGCCGGTGTGACGTTTGAGTTCCCGCCCAACAATGGACGCGAGCCCCCACGCAGCACGACGCATAGGTGTGCCATCCGGGACGCGAGTGAAAAGCTCCGCTTCTGCGTCCCGGATTTGCCCTACAGCGAAATACCCGACTGTCATGGACGGCACACACCTATCGCCTTGATTACTCGACCGTGACTGACTTCGCGAGGTTTCGTGGCTTGTCCACGTCATAGCCTCGAGTCTGTGCGACCTGGGCTGCAAAAATCTGCAGTGGGATCGTCGACAGCAACGGTTGGAGCAATGTTGGTGATGCGGGAATTTCAATGAGGTAGTCGGCGAACGGCTTTACCGTCTCGTCTCCTTCCTCGGCAATCACGATCGTGACAGCCCCACGCGCCTGAATCTCACGAATGTTGCTGAGCAGCTTCGAGTGCAAGACTGCACGGCCCTTCGGAGACGGCATCACGATGATCACCGGCAACCCGTCTTCGATCAGTGCGATCGGCCCGTGCTTCAACTCTCCTGCCGCAAAGCCTTCTGCGTGGATGTAGGCGAGTTCCTTGAGCTTCAATGCGCCCTCAAGTGCCACCGGGTAGCCAACGTGCCTGCCGAGGAACAAGATCGTCGACTTGGTTGCCATCTCGCGTGCGAGTTCACGCACCTGCTCGGCCTCACCGATGAGCTTCTCGATGAGTGCGGGCATTGCCGCAAGTTCTTCGAACTCACGTGCGACTTCGTCGGGGTACTTGGTACCGCGAGCCTGCGCCAGCGCCAACCCCACTAGGTAGTTCGCCGCCACCTGCGCCAAGAACGCCTTAGTCGAAGCAACACCAATTTCCGGTCCAGCACGGGTGTAGAGGACCGCGTCAGACTCACGCGGAATCTGCGAGCCGTTCGTATTACACACCGCCAAAACACGTGCCTTCTGCTCGCGTGCGTGGCGAACAGCTTCGAGAGTGTCCGCGGTTTCGCCAGACTGCGAAATAGCGACCACCAGCGTGGAACGGTCCAGAACTGGGTCGCGGTAACGGAACTCGCTGGCGAGTTCAACCTCCACGGGGAGACGCGCCCAGTGCTCGATTGCGTACTTCGCAACAAGGCCCGAGTGGTAGGCAGAACCGCACGCCACAACAAAAACCTTGTCGATGTCGCGAAGATCTTGGTCAGTGAGTCGTTGCTCGTCAAGCACGATACGACCACCCGTGAAGTGCCCACGCAGGGTGTCCGCGACAGCGAGGGGTTGCTCTTCGATCTCCTTCAACATGAAGAAATCGTGACCACCTTTTTCGGCGGCTTCGAGATCCCAATCAATGTGGAAGGGACGCCCCTCCTCGGCATTGCCGTCGAAGTCCATGATTCGATAGTCATCGGCGGTGATGATCACAACATTGTCTTGGCCGAGTTCGATCGCCTCACGGGTGTGCTCAATAAACGCCGCCACATCCGAACTAAGGAACATCTCGTCTTTCCCGACGCCCACCACTAGTGGTGTTGAGCGTCGCGCAGCGATGATTGTGCCTGGGTGATCGGCGTGCGTGAACAGCAACGTGAATGCGCCTTCAAGGCGACGCAGTACTTTAAGCGCACTGGCCTCAAAATCACCCGCAGTGTCGCCATCCGCATAAGCCCGCGACACCAGATGCACCGCAACTTCGGTGTCGGTGTCACTCAGAAGATCCACACCGGCGTCTTCGAGTTCGCTACGCAACGGACCGAAGTTCTCGATGATGCCGTTGTGCACAACAGCGATCCGACGATCAACGTCCCAATGCGGATGCGCGTTGCGGTCCGTCGGGCGACCGTGGGTTGCCCACCGCGTATGCCCCATCCCGGAGGTTCCCTTAAGGGAATCCCGCCCATCCTCATCAACTGCAGCTACTAAGTTCGCGAGCCTGCCTGCGCGCTTCTCAATAGCCAAGCCGCCGTTTCCATCTAGAACGGCAACTCCTGACGAATCGTAACCTCGATATTCCATGCGGCGAAGCGCTTCAAGAACAACATCTAGCGCTTGCCGATGACCGACATACCCGACAATCCCACACATAAAAATACAGACTACTGATGAAACCGTCTCATGGCTGCACGTCGCCCATTTCCGCACCAAAACCCATGTGACTGAGATAACAGAGGCAAAAGCGGACGCTTGTGAGATAGCAATCGCAGGGCAGGATTCCGACACCTAGAGACACGTATCCGCTAACGTCTTGGGTGTGGCTCCCAATCCGAAGAAGCTCGTTGCACAATTGTCGCGTCGAGGCCCGCACCGTGTGTTGCGGGGCGATCTCGCTATCGCCGGGATGCCGGGCGTTGTATTCACCCCTGAGAGTGGCTTCAACTTGCCAGCGGTTGCATTCGGCCACCACTGGCTAACGAACCTCGATAGGTACACAACTACGCTGAAGCACCTTGCATCATGGGGCATCGTCGTCGTCGCACCTGGAACCGAACGCGGACTATTGCCTTCTGCCCTCCGTTTCGCGGCAGACCTTGATACCGCGCTCACCCTTGCGACAGAGGTGCGGCTTGGGCCTGGGGAAATTAGTGTGCATTCCAAGAAGGTCGGATTTGTCGGCCACGGCTTCGGCGCAGGGGCGGCCGTGCTCGCAGCGCAGCGACGCTCAACGACCAAGGCTGTTGCCGCACTATTTCCAGCTCAAGTTAGCCCTCCATCGGAACAAATCGCCGCGAACCTCGGTATACCAGGTCTGGTTGTGGCATCAGAATTGAAGTCACTCTCCTGCAATGCACGTGATCTCGCCAGGTCATGGGGCGGTGACGTCGTGTTGCGCACCGTCGAAAAGTCGACATCCTCAGGGTTTATTGAAGGCCGACGCCTGGCGTCATGGTTTGGGTTAGGAAAGAGCGAACGCAAAACCCAGCAAACTACGCGAGCGCTGCTAACCGGATTCTTGCTCCACCAACTCACCGGAGATAAGACCTACGAGCATTTCTCCGATGCATTCGCTGAAATTAAGCGCACCACAGCCTTTGACCCAACGCAGTCGGGGTTGGTCCCCCAGGATGAGTTCGACGAGATGTTTTCCCCTGATCTCGACGGTGAGCTTGGTGAACAATCGCTACCTTCGGCGTCGGGACCCGAAGTCGACCGTTCGATTAGTCAACGCGTGCGCCTGTCCCTCCCCGGAAGGTAGGGGCGCTTCGGCTCGGACCTCGACAGGGATATTGGACTCCGCCTGCTTTTCCTGGCGGGTCGGCAGTTCCTGGAAGTCCCCGAATTCCTGTAGGTCACTTACTAAAGGTTGACTACCCCCTTTCCCCGGATCTTCGCTCATGACGGGCTGGGGAGCCTCCACACTATGAAGTGGACTCGTCGTTTCGTACGCGCCGAGTGCTGCCACAAGTCGACCTAGTTCGCGGCGAACAGCTAATCCCGTTAGCTCGCGCTGCATTGCAAGATGCGAATGAACGTGCTCAACATGTGGAATGTAGTGCTCGCGCAGAAACGCTCGACAGTCACCGTCGTAGTCTTCAACTCGGGCAGCATCAATGACGTCATCGATGTCGCATATGCGCACCCCACCCACAATGGGGTCGGCGAGTTTTTCCACCAAACTGAACAGCTCAGCAAGCTCTGCGGCAATAGCCTCCGTGGCACCAAGCAAGGTGCAGGCAATATCACTAGAAGACCGCTCAAGTTCGGTGGTCTCGCGCACAGCTTCACTCAACGAGCTGGCCATCGGGTCGTCCTCAGGCACGCGCGCGCGGGCGGTGCGCTCATACCGCGCCGTGTCTGCGACGAGTTGTGCTGACCGCTGCGCCAGAACCGACGCAGCCGACATCGCTGCGAGATCCACCGCATCGTGGTCGTGAAGCAGGTCCGGCCACAGATCGCTATACCCACCCGTGGTGCCGTCTAGCACTACTGCCCCGGCTTCATCTGCCGCCGCAAACAATCGCGTGAGTACACCGATCGCCCCCGCATGACGCAATCGAAGCGACCGCCCTGAGGTGTCGGCTCCATTGGGTATGCGGATCACAGCTGCAGCCAACCAGCACCGCACCTACGAATCTGCGACGCATTTTCAGCGTCAGTATCGCGCAGGTGCTGCATGAACACTTCAACTGCATGCGCACGCTCAGCCCGACTGCGTGCCCACTGATCAACCCGGCTGCACCAATCCGCCCACGCCGCACTCACATTGCCCTCACCTGTCAACGGCGGGGCGCTGGCGAGTATTGTCGCAGCACCATGAGCGCAACCCGCCGCGGCGTGCACAACATCGCTGACATCACGAGTGATGCCTGCTTCTGATACTCCCATTAGGGAACCCCCGATCACCCGAGGTGCCCGATACGGAAACCTCCTTGGTGAATAAGGACGCACGCGCAGTGCAGATGGTTCCCATGTTGCAAAGTTTTATGTCGGTGCCCTATAGCACTGAGAGGGCCCTATAGCACTGAGAGGGCCCTATGCACTGAGGCGGCCCTAGACAGCTGAGACGGCGGCAGCGAGTTCCTCGGCGACGGTTTGCGCATGTTCGGCCGTAGATGCTTCCACCATTACTCGAACAAGTTGCTCGGTCCCCGACGGCCGCAAAAGTACGCGGCCGCACTCGCCAAGGGATTGCTCCGCGTCGGCCACAGCAGCGCGCACTGTGATGTGCCCGGTCGCGGCGCTCTTGTCTGTAACCGGAACATTGATGAGCACCTGAGGCAAAACAGTCAGCACGGAACCCAGTTCCGACAGTGACTTTTTCGTTTGCGCCATCCGGGCCATAATGCGCAGACCAGTGAGCAGCCCATCACCTGTGGTACCAAAATCAGGAAGCACTATGTGCCCTGACTGCTCGCCGCCCAAACTGTAGCCACCGTTGCGGAGCTCTTCGAGAACGTACCTGTCGCCCACACCCGTTGTTCGAACGGTGATGTCAGCGTCCTTCATTGCAAGGTGCAAGCCGAGATTGCTCATCACCGTCGCCACCAGTGTGTTGTCAACCAACTCGCCGGCTTCGTTCATCGCGATCGCCATGATCGCCATGATCGCGTCTCCATCGACGACACGGCCCCGCTCATCAACGGCGAGGCAGCGATCAGCATCACCGTCGTGCGCCAACCCGACGTCAGCTCCATACTTGACGACGGCATCCTGCAGCGCAGACAAGTGTGTAGAGCCGCATCCATCGTTGATGTTCAGACCTGTCGGCTCGTTATTGATCGCAATCACAGTCGCCCCAGCAGCTGCGTAAGCCGCAGGGGCAGCGGCGGATGCAGCGCCGTGAGCGCAATCGACAACGACAGTCACACCTTCCAGCGAAGCATCGATGGCAGTGCTGAGATGCTGCAGGTAGCGCGCCCCCGCGTCTGTGGCGACAGAAACACGTCCTATTCGGGAACCCGTCGGCCGCGGAACTTCTCCGGCCAAAACAACGGCCTCAATGGCATCTTCAGTAGCATCTGAAAGCTTGCGCCCGCCTGGCCCAAAGATTTTGATTCCGTTATCCGGCATCGGGTTGTGCGACGCAGAAATCATCACGCCAAGTGCAGCGTCGTAGTCAGCGGTAAGGTACGCCACCGCTGGCGTAGGCAAAACACCAACAAGAAGGACATCAACACCTGCGGCGGTTAGGCCCGCGGTGACAGCAGCTTCAAGCATCTCGCCGCTCGCTCGCGGGTCACGGCCTACGACAGCGAGTGGGCGCCCACTTGAAGGTGGCTGCGATTGCTGAGCAAGTACTGAAGCTGCCGCACTCGACAATGAAACCGCGATTTCCACCGTCAAATCTGCGTTGGCTAGCCCGCGGACACCATCTGTTCCGAACAGTCGACTCATTCGCCCGTTCACGCCCCTTCTTTGTTGGTGTTTTTACTATCGCACTTTGTCAGCGAAATGCCGACAAGGACTACCCGAATGCCCCAAATCGAGCACACACAACGCAGAAGAAGCAGGGCCGCCGTAGCGAACACCTGCTTCTTCTGGTCAGAATCTGAATATCACCGCTTGGAGTACTGCGGTGCCTTACGTGCCTTCTTGAGTCCGTACTTCTTACGCTCAGTCGCGCGAGCGTCACGAGTAAGGAAGCCGGCCTTCTTCAGTGCTGGGCGATCATCAGGGGTGACCTCGATAAGCGCACGTGCGATAGCAAGACGCAAAGCGCCAGCCTGGCCGGATGGGCCGCCACCGACGAGGCGAGCGAAGATGTCAAAAGCGCCGTCGCGGTCGACAGTCACCAATGGTGCCTTGATTAACTGCTGGTGCACCTTGTTGGGGAAGTACTCCTCCAACGAGCGACCATTGAGACGGAATTCGCCAGATCCTGGCGTAAGCCGCACACGAACAACAGCCTCTTTGCGGCGACCAACGGTTTGAATCGCACGGTCGAGCACAATCGGAGCTGCAGCTTCAGCAGCTTCCTCGGCTACGCCTTCGTCGCTTACGTCTTCGACCACGGGTGACTCGATATCGATATCGGCGACAAGACCTTCGTCAACGTTTTCGTATTCAGGCGTAGTCACGTCCTGCTCCTCCGGCGCCGTCACTGGGACACCTGCTTGATCTCGAAGGGGATTGGGTTTTGCGCAGCATGGGGGTGTTCCGAACCGGCGTAAACCTTAAGCTTCTTGACGATTTCGCGTCCCAGCTTGTTCTTCGGGATCATGCCCTCTACGGCCTTTTCGACCACACGGTCGGGGTGAAGAGCGATTGCTTCACCGATGGAGCGCGACCTCAAACCACCGGGGAAACCCGAGTGGCGGTAAACCCGCTTGTCTTCACGCTTGTTACCCGTAAGAGCAACCTTTTCAGCGTTAATGACGATGACGTAGTCGCCACCATCGAAGTTGGGGGCATAAGTTGGCTTGTTTTTGCCGCGAAGAATATTCGCGGTCTGCACTGCGAGCCGTCCGAGCACTACATCGGTAGCGTCAATGACGTACCAAGTGCGCGAAACGTCGCCAGCCTTTGGGCTGTACGTAGGCACGGTTCTACCTCGTCTTTTCATCTTACTGCCGGCCAGGCATTGCAGCGGGGTTATCCGGCGGCCGGTTGAGACCCGGGACCCCACAGGCGCTACACGCCAACGGCACACTCTACCGTTCGTTGTTTCTCGAGGTCAAGTGCGTCAGCGTCATGCCAATTGACCGGCCAAAACGTCCCTCGCACACCCCTACCAAGCAGCCCCAACGATCCACCCTCGCGTTGGGGCTGCCCTACACACTAAACCTGACGGCTCAGCCTGCCCACTGGTTCATTGCGGCACGCTCAGCGTCCGCCATCTGCTCATTGCCGGTTCCTACTGCACGCCCAATCGACTCAAGAACTTGGTTCAACCCCTGTGCGGCCTCGTCCCATCGACGCTGCTGCACCTGGTAAGCCTCAGCGGCGCCACCGGTCCAGTCTGAAACAAGTGGAGCCAGAAACGACTTGAGGTCCGCGAGGTTGGAGTTCATAGCCGCTGTTGAAGATGCGAGATCAGCGCGCAATGCTTCAATCTGCCCGAAGTTGTACTTAATTGTCATTGTGTTGTCCTTGGTAGAGACTGGCCAGATCTCCGGCCAGTGGGAATAGCGGTTGGGTCAGTGAACGGTTCAGAGGCGCAGCAAGCCGCCGGCGTTATTCAGCGAGGAAGCATGACTCTGCTGCATTTGCTCGTACGAACTGCCATTTGTGCGAATCGCATCGCTGATTGCCTGAAGTGATTCGTTGAGTTTCCGGGCCTCGTTGTCCCAGCGGACAATCAACGAGTCGAATGCCCGGCGAGCGTCGCCCTCCCACGCACCATTCACCGCGGCGACCTTGCCGCGCAGGGCACTCAGAAGTCCTTGAACCTCGGAGTTAACCTGCGCCACGCGATCGGCGGCTGTGGTCATCGTTGCGGTGGTCGTCTGCATTGTCTGCGTCATGGGTTCCCTCCCTAGTTGCGGTCCCGAGGTATCGCTTCGTGCGATCGATCCAGACACACGCGTCCTTCACTAACTGGCTGCTATCTCCAGTTTTTTCGGGTTCGTTATGGTCTGACGCAATGAATCGGGCGTTGGTTCCATATGAGTTCAGAAATTTCCCGACAATGCCATCTGTCCGTCAGGAGCCCACTTCAGCCAGGAAGATTTGCAACAGTTTCGAGCACCACCGCGCACGCGGGGAAAGCGCCGTCTTCCTCGTTCGTCGACTCACATCCGACCGTGACCTGCCGATTCCCAAACAGAAATACGAACCAGTAGACGAAAAGCGCCTGAGCGTCTGTGCTCCCGGCAGTTTCATCAACAAAAACCTCGAGATACCGGTAGTGCGCGCCAAACTCGTCGCCCAGTGCCACATCTACTCGACTGAGGTCATCATCTAACTCGGTGACCTTGTCTAGTTCCCCTACCATCTGGGCGGCAGTGACTTCGTCGTCAAGCGTTCCTCTCGACAACAGGATCCGACGTAGATCCGTCGGTTCCACCGGTAGAAACTCTGCACGGAAATCCCCGTCGGCGCCCTGCACTGGAAAATCGCTCCACCCGACAGACCACAACGCGGGTAAGTCAATCGCAATGTCACTCACCTGCACCCGTACCGGCTGCGGCTCCTGGTGGCGAGGCGATTGTGGGAGGCCAGTTTGTGGGTGGACAGGTTCAGCATGGTTTTCATCGACATGTCGGGCATCAAACGCTGTCCCCGACGCTTCGATCGTCGACTTCAGGAACCTCACGAGCTCAAACGCAGCCCACGTCCCGCCAACGCCGAACAACGCGACCACCGCGATTGCGACTGCCCGCTGAGGCCTACGGGCCTTCCGTTGGTTTTTGGGCTCCCAGAGCGAATCTGCGACCACCGGTGGAGCGGGTTCAGACCAATAGCGACTCAACAAGTCAGCACCGCGAAATACCCGCGCCCAGTCTGACTCACCGAGGTGCACCACAGGCGATCGCGGTGGCAACTGCCCAGCAACTTCGGCTTCGCGCTCCGTGATGAGCAAACAGCGCAGATTCGCGGCATCGGCAGGTGTGAGGCCGGTGTGATGGCGCAACGTGTCCACCATCGCCTCCACATCGGATGCCCGAATTCCATCGAGGGTGTTCACCTTGGTGCCCACGTGCTTCTCCAGCACGCGCGGTGGAGTTGTGGACGTATCGAGCAAAGTCGCAACAGACAAAACCCGATGCACCTCGATGACCACGACATACCGGTGCGTTGGGTACTTCTCACACCACGCCGTGGCCAGGCACGCCGCAGTACTCAGCATCACTACGCTATGCACGTATCTCTGCACAACGTCTCGCAACGCCGTCTTCTCGTGATCCGACCAATGCGAGGGGTACACGACTACCCCAAAGTCGCAAGCTTGAAGCGACGGCGAGAATCCGGCACTGCGCACCACTGCATCCACAACTTCCGGCACAGGGAAACAGGACGGATTGAGTGCCAACAATGAGTCAGTAAGGAACTGCAACGGCTCGGGCTCATAACTTCCATCGCTCGAGGCACCGCTCGGCTCAGACTCGCCTACAACCAGCACTCCCCCTGCATCTCGCACGCCCGCAGGGACTGAAACGATGCCGCTGCCACCATTCCACTTGATGTCGCGCAACCCAAAGTAGACAGAACGCGTCTCCGTCAAGGGTTCTGTCACAACGGTGGCATCCATGCCAACTGCACCCGCTGCTCGCCTCCGCTTCGCGTCACCAAAACACCGCGGCCAGGCGGATGCTCGGCAGCACGCACATTGCCGACCAAAACGCCTTCGTCACGGCTGCCGTTCATCACCAACCCCATCGGCGAAAGGTCACGTAAGGAAGCCATTACCGGTTCAAACAAGGCCCTGGACGCGCCACCTGTGCGTCGCGCAATCACTAGATGAAGACCAACATCCTTAGCCTGCGGGAGCAACTCCAACAGCCCAGACAATGGGTTCCCACCCGTTGTGGCCACCAAGTCATAGTCGTCGACGATGACAAAAACCTCGGGGCCTGACCACCATGACCGATCCCGCAACTGCTGCTGGGTCGTATCTGGTCCAGGGAGACGCTGGCGCAACACCCCACCGAGTTCGGCGATCATGGCTTGGAGATTCGCAGCCGACACCGCATAACCCGCCAAATGGTCGGTATCAACAACTCCCAGCATTGTGCGGCGGAAGTCCGCAAGCAAGATCTTCGCCTGGGCGGGGGTGTTTCGCTCCATGATGCCCGCACACATCGATCTCAAAAGAGTTGTCTTTCCCGACTCCGCATCGGCAAACACAACAAGATGCGGTTGCGAAGCAAAATCGAGGCCCACCGTCCGCAGCTCATTCTCATTCAATGCGATCGGAATATTCAGCGCATTTGATGCAGCGTGATCCAGGTCAAGCTCGTCACGCGGGAACTGCTCAGGCAACATGCGCACCGGCGGTGCGACCGCTCCGGCAGAAACGTCCCGAAGTTCCTTCACTGCCGAACTGATCGCTTCCGTGAGGTCGCCAGATACGACTGGTGGCACAAAAGTCGGAACCGCCACCAACATGTGGAGGCCCTCCTTAGTGAGACCGCGGCCAGGCTGCCCATCGGGCACAAGAGCCGCCACTTTGCGGTTCATCTCGGAATCATTCGGGTCACCGAGACGCAGCTCAATTCGAGTTCCGAGTTGGTCTTTGATACCTATGCGGAGATCAGACCACCGAGTCGCCGTCACCAGGACGTGCACCCCAAACGAAAGCCCCTGTGAAGCCAGAGCGGCGATCGACGACTCGAGTTCCTCAAACTCCTGTCGCACAGTCGCCCACCCGTCAACGATTAGAAATACATCGCCAAACTTGCTGTGCTCGGAAACATCCGCGTCTGATGCGCTTTCTGCGGCACGAGTGCGGCGATACTCCGACATGGAACCAATTCCGCGTTGCTGGAAAAGTTTCTCGCGCTGCCTCATCACAGCGGTAACTTCCGCAACGGTACGTCTAATCCGATCCGGTTCAAGACGACTTGCCACAGAACCGACATGCGGCAACCCCGCAACGCTAGCCAACGCGCCACCGCCGAAATCCAGGCAATAAAACTGCACGTCAGCAGGTGTGTGCGATGCGGCCAGCGCCATGATCACCGTTCGTACTGCCGTCGACTTTCCGCTTTGGGGGCCACCGACGATCGCGATGTTGCCCTGCCCACCAGACACGTCGATAAACAATGGATCGCGTCGCTGGTCGTATGGGCGGTCTATCAGGCCAATGGGCACGCGAAGCGCCCCGAGAGAACCCCCACCCGCTGAAACTCGGTGGGCCGGAGGGACTAGCTGCCCCACTGTGGGCGACACAGTGAGCGGTGGCAGCCATACCTCATGCGCATGTACCCCACGGCCTCTGACCCCGTCCAAGACAAGCTCAAGTACCGTTTTCTTCTTCGTTTGGACAACCGTCTCAGCCTTGTTCCGCTGCGGAATTTCCTTCCCAATCTCGTTGTCGTCACGCTCGCAGTGCGAAGGCCTCGCAGTAAAAGGCACAACGCGCAGATCAAGCGAACGAACCGCATCTTTCTGCACTTCAACGGTCAAAGGGGGCTCGTAGGATCCCGAAACATATGCCGCTGAAAAACGAACAGGCTCCGCAGAATCCACCTTCAAAAACCCTGCACCCGGAACCGCAGGAAGATGGTAAGCATCCGGCACACCGAGCACCGCGCGAGACTCCTGCGCCGAAAAAGTCTTCAAGCCAATGCGATACGACAAGTGGCTTTCTAAACCACGCAACCGCCCCTCGTCGAGACGTTGACTGGCCAGCAACAGATGCATCTGCAACGACCGCCCGAGACGGCCAATCATGACGAAAAGATCAGCAAAATCAGGTTTTTGACTAAGCAGCTCAGAAAACTCATCCACAACGATGAACATCGCAGGCATTGGGTCTAGCGGCGCCCCACTTTGTCGCGCGCGCTCATACTCCGCAACGCTCGCGTAGTTTCCCGCCTGGCGCAAGAGTTGTTGCCGACGATTCATCTCACCTTCGAGCGCATCCCGCATACGGTCCACCATGGTGATTTCGTCGGCAAGGTTGGTGATGATGGCAGCGACATGAGGCGCGCCCTCCAAGCCCAGAAAAGTTGCGCCCCCCTTGAAGTCAACAAGCACAAGGTTGAGCGATTCCGGCGAGTGAGTAGCGATGAGGCCGAGCACCAACGTGCGAAGAAACTCTGATTTTCCCGACCCAGTCGCGCCCACGCACAGGCCGTGAGGGCCCATACCTTTTTCAGCCGATTCCTTCAGGTCGATTTCAACAACTGAGCCGTTTTCCGCAAATCCGACGGGCACACGCAGGCGGTCACGGCCCCGGCGTGGTCGCCAGCACACATCAGTGTCGAAGCGTGCCACATCGCCCGCACCGATCATGGTCGCCCAGTCCGGGAATGCCGCGCTAGACGGATCATGCGCATTCTGCAACATCCCCTGCGGAGCAACACGAAAACGCGACAACGCCATCGACGTCATCTGCGCGAAACCTGCACCCATCTGGTCGGACATAGCGAACATTTCTGCACCAGTTGTACCCATCGCACCGATCTGACCATCAGAAACGATGAGCGAAAGTCCCTGCCGGTCAGACAACGACTCGCAACTACCGTCGATGTCGATGAGCGTCACACCATCGAAACCATCGCCACTAATTAACGACTCATCACCATCAACGACTCCGCTGTCCATCACGAAAACGAGGTGAGTCTGATCACCAACGATTGGCGCACCGCGAACAAACCGTGGCCGACCCTCCAACAGCGCAGACAAATCAGCCGTCGCACTGTGAAGAGAGGTATACACCATCCGCTGGGGGCCAATATCGTCAAACAGGTGAGGGTGTTGATTGTGCGGAAGCCATTTCACCCAATCCCAGTCCGGCACCTGCTCATCACCGCAAACAACCACAACCCGCACGTCATCAGGGCTGTGAAATGCACAAAGTTGGCAGATGATCGACCGCACAAGGCCACGTGCTTCGTCAGCCTCGCTACCCTCATCCGCAGTACGAATAGTGACGGATGCGAATCCCCGCATCGACAACGCAATCGGAAGATCCGGAACGATGGAATGGGTCCGCACAAAGCGCCGCAACGCCACCACCGAAATCGGTTCAAGATCATCGGTCGGACCAGTTTCAGGAGGCACCAGCGACAACGAAAGCCGCTGCGCCCCATACCCAATGCGCGCCGACAAATACTCAGAATCGTCCGCCGTACGCTCCCACATGCGGGGCGATCCAGCAATGCTCCACAGACCATTCGGGGCTGGGTGATGCCACACCACCGCCGCGCGCTGCTGGTCCGCGGCATCGACGACATCGCGCCGAGTGTCGCACAAGTACCGCAAATAGTCTTTCCGCTGCTCATTCAACTCGGCCGTACGGGCACCACCACCTCTGCCGCCCGATCCGGCGAGCATCCCCACCATGGACACAGCCATCATCACGGGGAACATCAACATCATCGGATTGGCCAACATGCCTGACCTAAACATCAGCGCAACCATTCCGACCATGGCCAGAACCATCACCACCGGAAGCAACTTCTGGATGAGGTTTCCCGGAATTGCCCGAGGCACCTCAGGCGGAGTGTTCAGCCCTAGTTCGCCGCCCGGCATCTGTGGCGGATCGATCCGCCCACTACGAACGAAATGCACTGCACCCATCGTGATTTCCCCCCACGCATGTGAATTACCGTGCCCCACTCCCCCAAGCGGACACCACTGACCCACGTGCGCGCATCCTGCACACACACGAGCCGCCCATATCACTATGAACGCAAACTACGATTTCACAAATTCGCAATTTCGTCACATACTGAAATGGGTCAAGTACTGATGATGGGGGAATCCCAGCACTTGACGCAAATAACGGCGACCGGGGTGGGACCCGGTAAGTCGAATAAAAGGTGAATCACTGTGCGCAAATCACCGCGCGCAGGCGATCCGCATACAACGGGGGAAATAAAGTGGATCACACCACAGGTGAATTGTCTCAAAATGCCGATACGCAGGCGCTATGCCACGTCTGCGTCGTTGGATCTACTCGGCAAGTCGACTTAGCACTGCCCGAAACGGTGCCACTAGTTCTGCTGATTCCACGACTCGTAGAGATCATCTACAGCGAGAAGTCACAGGGCGCCAATGATCCCAACAGCGGTTGGTCGTTATCACGCATCGGTGACGACCCCCTCGACCTCAACCACTCACTCAGCAGGCTCGGGATCAAGAATGGCGAACTGCTGTTGCTCAGCCCCATTGAACAAACACCTCCGGGCGCTCTTGTAGACGACGTAATCGACGCAGTCGCTAGCTATTCGCCGAACAAAACCGAAAACTGGTCCAGCGGACGTTCACTGCCCCTCACCAATCTCTTCATGATTGCGGCAGCACTCATCGCAGCGGCAACACTGATAGGCGCAACCGCGGGCACTCACCTTGCGCTTGCAGGGGTAGCACTCATGAGCATCCCCGCACTAATCGTCGTGGCATCTGTCTACGCGCGCACCCGATCCGACTGGGCTGCAACCGTCATGATCCTGACAACAATTCCCCTCACAGCTGGGATAACGGCGCAACTCGTTCCCGGTGCATTTGGCGGACCCCACGTGCTTATCGTCGCCGCGTACGCGCTGTGCCTCACGGCCATCACCGCGCGAGTCATACCAACCACTGCGCACGTCCATGCCACCGTGGGCGCCCTTGCCGCAACAATCGTGGTGGGTGCCGCACTCACGATCGGCGTTGGTTTCGAGCCATCACAGCTTGCACTAGGAATCATCCTGATCAGCCCTTTCGCAGTGTCGGCAGCACCCAGAATCGCCGTAGCCATCACCAGACTTCCGCTGCCGCCCGTGCCTTCGCCTGGCAGCTCGTTAGCCCTTGCCGATATAGCACCCGATACGGCGCACGGCAGTTCTAACCCCTACGCACCTGCAAAATACATCCGTGATCGCACGGCCATTACACACAAACACCTCGATGGCATCCTCACTGCGGTGATGCTGCTCGCGTCAGTGTCCGCTGCCTACGTCGCATGGAACTTACACACCAGCGAAAGCCAGCCGGAAACACTTGCGACCGTATTCCTCACAGGATGCGTCGCAATTGCGCTGCTTCTACGCGGACGTGGAATCGCCCGCACCGTTCCGTCGCTGATTGTGTCCTCCGGTGGAGCTGCCGTCGCTCTGTCGACACTCATCGCAGCAGAGCTTGCACCGCACATTCCAGCTTGGGTCGCGCTCACGATCGCACTCGGCGCACTTGCAGGCGCGGTCATCGTCGGCGTCGTTATCCCCGGCGGAAACTACTCGCCGTTGCAGTATCGCCTAGTCGAACTCACTGAATACCTGGCGCTCGCACTTGTCGTTCCGTTCGGTCTTTGGGCACTTGACCTCTACAGCTACGTACGAGGGATGTGATGATGCAGGTAACGCGCATTCTCACCCCACTCGCCACCGGGATTCTGGCAATCGGAGCTCCTCTTGGTGTGGCAACAGCGCAAGCTCCCACCGCCGACACTGCTTTCTTACCGCCGAACGGACCTGCAGCGCCACTCGAACCGACAACGCAGCGAGAGCAATGCACGATCGGTGCCCTCGATCCACAATTCGGGCCAACAACATCTCAGTCGGCAGAACACATCTTGCGGTATTCCTCGGTATGGCCACTCAGCCGCGGGAAAGGCCAGACGGTCGCCGTAATTGACACAGGTGTCACACCGCACCCTCGACTTCGAAACGTCATACCTGGCGGAGACTTCGTCAGCTCAGGCGACGGCACGTCCGACTGCGACGCACACGGCACTCTCGTCGCCGGAATTATTGCAGCACAAGAGAGCCCATTCGACGGATTCGCTGGTGTTGCACCCGACGCAACGATCCTGTCGATCCGCCAGTCCAGCCTTAAATTTGGCCGACTAGCCACCCTGGACGACACCGACGGCTACCAATCGGAAAACTCATACGGCACTGTCCACACTCTTGCGATGGCCGTTCGGCGAGCTGCGGATCTCGGTGCCACAGTTATCAACATCTCCGAAGTCGCTTGCGTACCGGCAAACATTGCCCTCAACGATAGGGCACTTGGCGCGGCACTCGCGTACGCAGTCGACGTGAAAGATGTTGTCGTCGTAGTCGCAGCAGGCAACCTCGATGGGCAGTCATGCAGAAATCAGAACCCCACCGCAGACCCTATTAGCGGCGGCTACCCCAATTGGGACACCATCTCCACAAATGTGACTCCAGCTCGGTACGACGACTATGTCATCGCCGTGGCATCCACCGACACTGATGGCGCCCCATCTGTTTTTTCTCTCGCCGGACCTTGGGTAGATATTGCAGCTCCTGGCACAGAAATAACGTCCCTTGATCCCGCACCTGGTGCTGTTGGCCTAATTAACGGCCAGATCCGAGGTGGAGATGTTTCGGGAATTGCGGGCACGAGCTACGCAACGCCCTTTGTCGCGGGAACTGCAGCGCTTATTCGGGAGCGGTTTCCGCACCTCACTGCCCGTGAGGTCAAGGATCGGATCATCGCGACTGCACATTCTTCTGCACAGGGGTGGAACCCTCAGGTGGGTTTTGGCATCGTTGACCCAGTTGCGGCCGTGACGGCAGATGTCGCCCCAGTAGGTGTATCTGGGTCTTTAGGTTATGCGGCAAATGTTGAGAAGGGTCCGCATGCGGAGAAGGCTTCTGAACGTATTTCTGCGCCCGAGCCGGAGACGGACGAAAGTGCGCTTCCCCGTGTGATCGCTGGTCTAGTGGCGTTCGGGTTCCTGGTGACGGCTTTGACGGCACTGTTGTTGATTTCTAGCCGGAAATAGCGCGGTTAGGACGCCATGCGCGTCGACTGATTTGGTTGTGTTTTGGGTAAAAAAATAGTGGTGGGGTGCACCAGAACTATGTCTGACACACCCCACCACCAACAACCCTTGTCCGGCAGTG
>NZ_BMJH01000001.1 GCF_014643175.1 Hoyosella rhizosphaerae | reverse complement strand
CCTCTTCATCATCTTCTACGACCAAACACTCGCCGCAGTCTCCGAAGCCTCCCGACTCCGCACCGCCATCGGACCATCACTGAGCTGGTATAACGAGTTCTTCCGGTACTCGGAGTTGTTCAGCCAAACCGCTGATGGGTCGATTGCCCGGCGCTTCCCAGTACTGATCATGGTGCTGTGTATATTCACGGCTGCTGCGGCGATCATCCATCACGCCTCTAAGAGCCGAATGGCGCGCGGTCCATCACTTCGCTTGCTTGCCGTCGCCGTGATGTCGTTTGGTTTCCTCGCTGTGACACCAACTAAGTGGGTTCACCACTTTGGCGCGTTCGCAGGTATTGGTGCTGCAGTAGCCGCTCTGGGTGCGGTGGCGTTAACGACAGCGTTGTATCAGTCTCCGCGCAACAAGGTGCTGTACGGCGGAGTAGTAGTTGTCATTACCGCTTATGCGGCGACGGGCCCGAATGCGTACTGGTATGTCGGTAGTTTCGGGGTTCCATGGTGGGACAAGCGCCCGTCCATTCAAGGGCACGTGCTTGCGTCCGGCGTGCTAGCGATCGGTTTGCTGCTTTTGCTCGTTGGTGCATTTATGTATCTTCGGCATTCCGAAGCTCGTGGTTTGCGGAAGTGGATTCTGATGCCCTTCTCCGCGCCTATCGCGATTCTTGGTATGGCGGTCGTTTTGTTTGCCATCGCATCACTCGCGAAGGGTGCGATCTCGCAGTACCCCGCGTACTCCATCGCCCGCTCAAACATTGATTCGCTCCGCGGCCAACCTTGCGGGCTTGCCCAAGATGTTTTGGTGGAGACAGACTCTAACTCCGGTTTCCTCGATCCAGTATCGACGGACGACGCTGTTGAGGCCTTCGGCGGTCAACTCAACACTGGATTTGATTCGAACGCCATTCGCGTTGACTTGGCGCCTGAAGATATTGACGTCAATGGCACAGGTCCGACAACAATCAATCCTGATGGACCACGGGTTGGTGGCGCATCACTCGCCGCCGAGTTCCTCGACGAACCAGGCATTAACGGGTCACTCATACCGCTGCCATTTGGCCTCGATTCGAACCGAGTTCCAGTGCTTGGCACCTTCAGCAGCAATCAAACCGAGGTCGCCGAGCTTCAAACAGATTGGTACACCCTTCCAGAACGATCCGAAGCATCACCCATCATGGTCATCACTGCGTCCGGACGGATCGACTCTGTTGACCGTGATGGAATCCGCCAGTACGGCCAATCACTCGAAGTAGAGTACGGCCGCATTGACGGCGACGATTTTGTTGTGATGGGCCAAGTTACGCCTATTGACCCGGGGCCGTCACCCATGTGGCGAAACTTGCGCGTTCCTATGTCCTCTATTCCGGAAGACGCGGATGTAGTGCGACTTGTTGCACGCGATCAGGATTTCGAAGCACGTCAGTGGTTGGCTTTCACACCGCCACGGATAGCAGAGCTGAGCACAGTACAAGATTTTGTGGGATCTGAAACGCCAGTACTGCTGGATTGGACTGTCGGACTTCACTTCCCTTGCCAACAGCCTTACCTGCATATTAACGGTGTTGCGCAGGTATCGGAATACCGCATCACCCCGGATCGCGGTGTGATTGCTGGTGCGAACTCGTGGCAAAGCCCATTCGCTGGCGGTTCGCTCGGCCTCACCAATACGGTCAGCCGTGGGACCACAATGGCGACGTATTTGAATGATGATTGGCGCCGCGACTGGGGCGAGCTCATCGAATACGAACGGTATGTGACCGACGCTGTGCCTGCTGACATCGAACACACCACGCAAGTACGAACTGGCTGGTGGTCACCCGGTCCGATCATTCCGTAACTGATCAAGAACCGCCGTACATAGGCGTTTGCCCCAGGTGGATTTACTCCGCCTGGGGCAAACGTTTTTAGAGGTAAAACAAACTGCCGCTGATGCTGAAACTGCGCAGTGGACCGATCTAGCCTGGGTGCAGCGTGTGCTTCTTCGGTGGGCGCGCGACCGATTTATCCCGCAATGCTCGTAGCGCCCGCCGTAGTTCCAGTCTGGTCGCCGAAGGCTTAATTACGGCATCGATGTATCCACGTTCGGCCGCAATGTACGGGGTGGCGATGAATTCGTTGTAGAACTCGATGAACTTCCTTCGCACCTCTGGCGCCTTGTCCCCTGCCGCCGCGAGTTCCTTGCGCTTGAGGAGCACTACGGCGCCTTCAGCGCCCATCACGGCGATGCGGGCGGTGGGCCATGCGAAGTTGAGGTCGGCGCCAAGGTTCTTTGAACCCATGACGGCGTAGCCGCCCCCGTACGCTTTCCGGACGACGACAGTGACTTTTGGTACGTCTGCTTCGAGGTACGAATTGAGAATCTTGGCTCCGCGGCGAATGATTCCGTTGCGTTCCTGCTCTAGCCCCGGCAAGAAGCCTGGTACGTCCACAACGCACACGATCGGAATCTCGAACGCATTGCAGAAACGGATGAACCGGGATGCCTTTTCGGAGCCGTCAATGTCTAGTGCCCCACTCAGCGAGAGTGGCTGGTTGGCCAGCACACCGGCTGTTCGCCCATCGATACGGGTGAATCCAACGATGATGTTGCGTGCAAAATCGGCGGAGATTTCGTGGAACTCACCATCGTCAAAGATGTTGCGCAAGATGTCATGCATGTCGTACGCAGAGTTGTCTGCGTCAGGCATGAAGGCGTCGAGTGCGAGGTCGGATTCTGTGGTTTCTGGCTCGAGATCCGGGTTGACGATAGGACCAGGTTCGTTGCAGTTGGTCGGCAAGTAGCTGAGGAGGTTTCGCACCCATGTGAACGCGTCCGCTTCGGTTTGTGCGACGTGGTGCACTGTTCCGTATTCTGCCTGCTTGCGGGCACCGCCAAGGTCTTCAGCGGAGATGTCCTCACCGGTGACGGCGCGAATCACTTCGGGTCCAGTGATGAACATGTAGGCCTGGTCTTCAACAGCGACAATGTAGTCGGTGATGGCGGGGCCGTAGACCGCGCCTCCAGCACATTTTCCTAGCATGATGGAAATTTGGGGCACGAGGCCCGAAAGCTGGATTTGGCGACGCCCGATTTCGGCGTAGAAGGCCAGTGATGTCACGGCTTCTTGAACACGGGCGCCACCGGAGTCGTTGATTCCGATTACTGGGCACCCGACCTTGATCGCCCAATCGAGTGCGGCACACACTTTTCGGCCGAACATTTCGCCGAGGCTGCCGCCAAACACGGTTTGGTCGTGGGAGAAGACAACAACGGGCCGCGAATCTATGAGCCCGTGCCCGACGACGACACCGTCGCCGTAGGGGTTGTCTGGAGAGCCAGGTGCCTTGACGAGCGCACCGATTTCCACGAAGCTGCCGTGGTCGAGCAGTGCCATAATTCGTTCGCGTGGCGACGGGAGCCCTTGCGCGTTGCGTTTCTCGATCGCTCGGGGACTTCCCGGTTCAGCAGCCTTGTTGAGGCGCTCCCGGAGGTCTGCGAGCTTCTCTGCGGTCGTGTTCACGCGCAGTGGCTCCTCACTGTGACTCATGTGCCTGGGACCAATGTCGTCAGGGACTTATTTCGTCGGGCGTTGTGATTCAATTTCGTCGAGTTTGCTAGACATGTGGGCCGCAATGCGAGCAATAACGGGCTCGTCAACTACACCCAGGTGATCCCCAGTGAGTTGGACCACTTCAAGTCGGTCCGAAACTCGTCCCCATCCACCGTCAGGTTCGATTTGAGCGTAGCGGGGTTCGAGTTGGATAGCACCGTCATGCATGCGTTCAGCTTTGTAGAGTACGACGTCGCCATCGTACTTTCTTGGCTGCAGCGTCTGCACTGCCCTGTTGTCGAGGAATGATGCGCGCTGGTGCTCGATGATGCCGCCGCTGATGCTGTGGTTGGTGTCTTTCAGCATCGACAGGATTTTATGTATCTGACCTGCGTCATCGAGGGTGATGAGTTCATCGATGGGCAGTTCGACTTGGAATCCGTAGTTCACGGCAGCGAAGTCCATAAATCGTTTCCACCGCGCTGCTGTTTCCTCCGGTGTGTCGGGGATTGGTTCGGAGGGGAACACGGTGTCGAGGAGTCCGAGCAGTGCAACTTCTTCGCCTTCACCGCGGAGGCGTTGCGCCATGGCGTATGCCAGCGCGCCGCCGAAAGACCATCCGGCAAGGACGTACGGGCCGGTGGGTTGAAGTTCGCGCAACAAAGGCATGTAGGCGTCGACGCGATCGTCGAGTGGCCCGTCGACCCGTTCGAAGCCGTACACAGGCACGTCGCTTGGGAGACGTTTGGTGAGCGGCTCGTAAACCACTGTCGAACCACCGGCTGGGTGGAAAACGAACACCGGTATCCGGTTGCCTTGGGGTGCTCGGAGGGTGCGGACGAGCCCGACGTCTCCCTCAAGGTGGTTGCGAACGAGGTCTGCGAGTCGCTCGATTGTGGGTGCGGAGCGAACTTGATCAACAGTGATCTCGCCACCAGCGCGTTCTGACAGTTTTGTTGCCAGTGTCGCTGCTGTGGTGTCGTCAAGCTCGGGCAGCGGGTTGAAAATGCCGCCCGCCGATTTTCCGGTGAGTGTTGCCCACTGCGCGAATGTGAGTCGTTCGGCTGCGTCGCGCGGCGGCACATCTAATCCTGCGGCGTCGGCAATCGCTTGTTGATCCACGGCTGTGCTGTCTTGACGAGCGGCGCTGTCTTGACCAGCGGCGCTGTCTTGACGAGCCGTATCGTCGGTTGGGGATGTGGGCGTCACAGGCGCTTCGGACACATCGATCGCGCTCGGATCGACGGGGGCTGCATTGCCCTCTGACTGTTCGACTGCGATATCAGCGACCTTGTCAGGGTTTTCCAGGGCGAACGTCAAGTACTTGTCGATGTCGTCGAGGCTGGCATCGCGCAGAACCTGAATTTGCACTGGCGGAATATTGAATTCGTACTCCACCCGATTCTTGATTCGAATCGCCATCAGTGAGTCAAGTCCGAGTTCGATGAGCGACATCTCGCCGGGGAGATCTTCTGGTGCGTAGCCCATGGCCTCGGCGATGATTCGAGTGAGGCGATCACGTGAGCTCTCGCCACTGTCTGCGGTCCATTGATCGCCTTGCGGAAGCGCAGTTTTCGGTTGCGCTTCGACTTCGACTGGCTTCGCCTGTGGGGCTGGCCGAACGAAAGTTTCCGGAGCGTTCAGCGGGCCATCTGCGGTGACAACGGCGTCGGCGAGCAAGGTGAATTCCTCACCGATCTTGCCAAAGACGCGGAATGAGGCGCCACCTGGATGTGGGTGCATCATCGTGGTGACAGTTCCGACCGACGGTAATTCGGCATGGTAAATCACTGCACCGAGGTCAACTTCGTACAGCACTTCCTTCGCTGCGGCCGAAATCAGACCATCAAGATCGCTGACTGCTTCAGCGTGAACTTCCCACACGTGTTGGCCGTCAGGTAGCGAAACGTGAGCGCCGGGAATGCGTTGGTCGCCTCCGCTACTCGCGCGGGCTGCTGTCCAGTGTTCGCGCCGAATCCACGGTGTGCGTGGAGGGTTGGCGAACGGTCCGGAGCCCACTACGCGAAGCAAGTTCACGCGATGGCCGTGGACATACAGTTGTGCAATAGCCCCTGCAAATGTTGCGGCGCTGTCTTCCTTGCGGTTCTGTGTGGAAATGAGTTGAGGGTCGACCACCCCGGCGGCGAATGTTGAGGCGGCAACCGACATCAGTGCAACTGGATGCGGTGCCAGTTCGATGAAGGTGCTGTGCCCAGCACTGACAGCAGACTGGACAGCATTGGTGAAGAACACGGTGTACCGCATGTTCTTTGTCCAATAGTCTTCGCCATGGATGGGGGCGTGCCCGCGGGGAAAGAGGGTGCCTTCGTGAACCGATGATGCGACTCCGCACTCCAGCTTGCGCGGTTCGATTCCGGCGATCTCGGCAATAAGTTCGCCGAGAATGGGGTCCATTTGGGCTGTGTGGCCGGCGCCTCGCGTATCGAGTACTCGACCAAGTTTTTGTTCCGCTTCGGCCTTGGCAACGATGGCCTGCACTTCGACGTCTGGGCCACCGATGACTGTCTGGTTCGGTGCTGCGTAGACGCAGATCTCGATACCGGGGTACTGCGGCGCCATGGCCGCAAGTTCGTCTGCAGAAAACTCGACGATGGCCATGCGACGAATGTTGTCGTCGGTGACGGCAGCTTCGGTTTCCCCCATAAGTCGTGCGCGTGCCGCAATGACACGGACAGCATCGTCGAGGGCGAGACCACCAGATACTGCCGCAGCCGCCACTTCTCCAAGCGAGTGGCCAAGAACGGCTACGGGGTCCGCCCCGGCTTCGCGAAGTGTCGCAGCTAAACCAACTTGGATCGCAAAAATCGACAGTTGCGCGGTCTCCACGCCGTACCGAATGTTCTCGTCAAAGAACATCTCTTTCACACTGTGGCCGGACTCGTCGATGAGGAGTTCGTCGATTTCGTCGATCCTGGCTGCAAAGACGGGACTCGCTTCGTAGAGCGCTTTGCCCATGCCTTTGTGCTGAGATCCGAATCCGGAGAACACCCATACCGCACCGCTCGAAGCAGGTGCGTCGGCCGAGAAGACACCGGGACGTGGTTTGCCTTCGACTACGGCGCGCAGGCCATCGATGAGGCCTTCCCTCGTCGAGGCCACAATTGCGGCGCGCGAACGTCCATGGTTCCGTTTGGCGAGGCTCCGAGCGAGGTCATCAAGCGCAACATTCGCACCGGCCCCACTTTCGAGCCATTGCAGAAGTTCCTTCGCCGCGAGCCTACGACGCGATGGCAGCCCACCTGACACAGGGAAGATGTATGGCCCTGCCGACAGAATAGCTTCGTCGCTTGGGCCCGCGTCGGGTTGTGCGGCCGGTACGTACTCTTGAACAACGACGTGGGCGTTTGTTCCACCAAAACCGAAGCCCGAAACACCGGCAGTGGCCTTGCCCGAATATCGCGGCCATTCACGAATGTCTTCGACCAATTCGAGTTTGGCGTCGTCAAATGGAATGTACGGATTCGGTCCAGCGAAGTTGATGGTGGCCGGGATGAGATCGTGCTGCATACCCAGGACCACTTTGATGAGACCCGCTGCGCCAGCCGCTGATTCGAGGTGGCCGAAGTTGGTTTTCGCTGAGCCCAATAGGGTCGGAAGCAAAGCGTCTCGTTTGGCGCCCAGAACGCGACCTAGAGCGTCGGCTTCAATGGGGTCGCCGAGGAGAGTTCCCGTGCCGTGCGCCTCCACGTAGTCAACTTGAGAGGGAGCGATTCCCGCATTGCGGTAAGCGGCGCGAAGAACCGCGACCTGAGCCTCAGGATTGGGGGCTACCAAGCCGTTTGAACGGCCGTCAGAGTTAACCGCTGATCCCTTGATCACGGCAAGGATGGTGTCACCCGCAACCTCAGCGTCCGCGAGCCGCTTGAGGACTACAAGGCCGCCACCCTCAGCGCGCACAATGCCATCGGCGTCGGAAGAGAACGCTTTTATCTTGCCGGTGGGTGACAACACGCCGCTAGCCCCGAACCCGAGCGTAGCGGCGGGCGAAAGCAGCATGTTTACGCCGCCTGCCACCGCTAGGTCGCACTCTCCGAGTCGCAGACTTTGCGCAGCTTGATGAACCGCCACGAGGGAGGACGAGCATGCAGTATCGATCGACATCGAGGGTCCACGGAAATCAAACGTGTAGGACACACGGTTCGGAATGATGCTCGATGCGGTGCCCGTCAGCGCGTAGTAGTGCGCAGTGGACGGATCACTCGCGGTGAGAAGGCTGTAGTCATTGGACGAACTGCCGATGAAGACACCGACCTGGGCGCCTTTAAGTTCATTGGCGGGGATGCGCGCGTTTTCGAGTGCCTCCCACGTGAGCTCAAGCGCGATCCTTTGTTGAGGATCAACATTTTCAACTTCCAGTGGCGACATGGCAAAGAACTCATGATCGAATCCTTTGACGTCGTCGAGGTACCCACCCAGAGTTGAAGTCGCGTCAAGTGCTGCCGCAATGATCGGGTCGCCAGTAAATTCTTGCCACCGACCGGGTGGGAGGTCACTCACCGCATCGCGACCTTCAGCGAGCAAATTCCACATCGAGTCGGCGTCGTGCGCTCCACCGGGGAACCTTGCTGAAAGGCCGACAATAGCGATGTCGCCCCCACCGTCAAGGCTTGGGCGTGAAGTCTGCTCGTCATCGCCGTCGTCTTCCACGATCGGCGGGCCTTCAATGATGCGTTTGGCGAGAGCACCAATTGTTGGGTTCTCGTATGCAATCGTGGCGCTTAGCGCGATGCCGAGAAGTTCTTCGATTTCGCCGCTGAGCGCGACCGCGTCGCGCGACGACAATCCGAATTCTTCCATCGGACGCTCAGCAGAAATCTGATCCACCGGTACCGCCGTGGCACTGGACACCCACTGTCGGAGCCAGTCAACAAGTTGGGCAACGGTCATCTGCTGTGCTGTCAACGTCACTCGCTCACAGTGTCGGGGAATGCTGTCTGGACATGGCCACCTCGGAGGGTGCCATCAATGTAGCTTGCTTTGCATGCTCGCCTCGCGATTTTGCCACTGGAGGTACGAGGAATGGACCCTGCGGGGACAAGCAGCACGTCGCGCGCTGTCACACCGTGTCGTGTGGCAATCGCCGTTCGGACGTCGTCCGCGATGGGGCCTGGCTCTGCTTTGCCGGCTCCAGGTGCCCGCTCACCAACTACGACAAGCTGTTCCGACGAGTCGTCAGGGTCGAAGGTTAAGCCGCTGTGTGAGTTATCGAAGACTGCGCTTGGAAGCTGGTTGGCAGGAACCGAGAATGCGGCAACAAATCCGGGGCGCAACGAAGCGCTCGCTTCCTGTGCGGAGTACTCGAGGTCCTGCGGGTAATGATTTCGTCCGTCAACGATGACTAGGTCTTTCACGCGACCAGTGATGAACAATTCGTTGTCGATGTATACGCCGTAGTCGCCGGTGCGCATCCAGTGTGCGTCTTCCGAGGTGCCTTCGGCGTGGCTTCCTTCAGACAGTCGCTTGATGATCTTGTTGTGGAAGGTCTCCACCGTTTCAGCGTCGCGCCCCCAGTAGCCCTGGCCAATGTTGTCACCGTGCAACCAGATTTCGCCGACTCGCTCATCTGGCATTTCTTCGCCGGAATCGCTATCAACGATCGCGGCCCACTGGCTCACAGATACATGCCCGCACGAAACCTGGGCGACGGAATTTGGTTCATCGGAGCGAACGCGCTTGATGCGACCAGCATTGAGCTCTACGCGATCAACGTAAATAACGTGCGGCTCGTCGTCGAGATGAGGTGTCGAAACGAATAGCGTCGCCTCTGCCATGCCGTACGACGGCTTGATGGCGGTTTTCGGTAGACCATATGGGCCGAACGCGTCGTTGAACTTCCGCATAGACGATGGTGTGACGGGTTCACTGCCGTTAATAAGCCCGATCACGTGGCTCAAGTCGAGGTGCTCGCCCTCCTTCGGCAATCCACGAAGTGCCGCGTGCTCGAAGGCAAAGTTTGGTGCTGCAGCAAATGTCCCAGCACCGTCACTTTCAGCAGCAAGTTCCTTGATCCACCGGTAAGGCCGCTGCACGAACGCGCGGGGCGACATGATGGTGATGTAGCGACCACCAAACGCCGGAAGAATCACGGTGAGAAGACCCATGTCGTGGAAAAGGGGCAGCCACGTAACGCCGCGGGATTCCTCGGTGAGTCCGAGTGAAGCGCACATCTGCAACACGTTGGTGCTCACGGCGCGATGGGTGATCTCCACACCGGCAGGTACGCGGGTAGAGCCTGAGGTGTATTGCAGGTAAGCGATGTCGTCGAGCGACGGATGCGGCATCGTCCACGACTCTTGAACAGTGTCCGGGATGGCATCTACAGCGATGATGCGTGGGCGTTCACTCGCCGGGCGGGAACGGAAAAATTGGCGAACACCAGCAGCGGATTTTGTGCCTGTGAGGATCGCAACGGGTTCACAATCGCCGAGCACGGCATGAAGCCGGTCCGTGTGGCCTGGTTCATCGGGATCGAAGAGGGGCACAGCGATAGTGCCCGCATGGATCGCGGCGAAGAACGAAACAACATAGTCAAGACCTTGAGGAGCCAGAATGGCTACCCTGTCACCGCGTTGCGCAACTTGCTGCAGTCGCCCAGCAATTGCCCGGACACGGACACCGAATCGCTCCCAGGTGAGTTCGTGCACTTCACCATCACGGTCCCGCGAATAGTCGATATACCGGTAAGCAAGATCCTCGGAGTTAGAACGAGAGTGTTGCTCGACGCAGTTTACAAGAGTTGCCTCTGGCGTGAGTGCCACCTCACCGGCCTCGTTGTAGAACTCGTCCATGCCTCTCCCTCAATGTGCAGGTGTGAACCAGCGATTCCACCTATCCCGGCAGAACGCTCGCTTGTCCTCACCATGACCGATGTACCGCTTTGTACGCCGTCGGGCGAACACGTGTTGTGTCCGACCTTGAAGCCTGTCGTGCCAAGCAATCAGTATGTTACAGACGGTTGCACTATGAGTGACTAACCGCATCGATTGGTTACACAATTCTGATGCTACCCACACCAAACCGTACTTATGCCGCACATTTCATAATTGACCTGCTATTTCCTGCCCCACACGTGTGTGTAATACACCCCGTGACGGTGCAGAATGGCTGGCAATTCGTGATGGTGCTGTTACGCCAAAATGTCACGAATGACACTTTTTCTGAGACAGAGTGGATCATGAATGGGCTGGAGTGGGTGCTTCGTTGATCAAATCCCTAGCCCAGTTGACGGTCCACTGGGTCGCCGTTAGCCCACTATCGTCGACGACAAAGCTGTCATAGAACGCATGAACCGGGTTGTTCAAGTAGTCGTTGACGACTCGGTTGAATGCGAGCACAAGATCGGTGAGAAGAGGGGCATCACAGATCAAGTCGTTGGGTGCGCACAACTGCACGGTCCTGTCCGCCAATTCACCGAAACCACCGGGGCGTTTCCCGGATAAAGTTGCCCCAGGAATGACAGGCAACCCGGCCAACGACACTTCTAGTCCGACACCAGCAACCGCAGGGCCGACTGTTGGGGCGGCATCAGGATCACGTCGACCATCTGCGAGAAGTGCCACACCCAGCATGCGGTCCTCCGGCACCGGGGCATTATTGTTGCCAATTTCTGCCGCAATATCTCCAGCTATTACCGCACCCTGCGAAAAACCAATCAGCGCATATGTCGTCAACGGGCATTCCGCGTGCCGCGCTGCCATGACATCACGTGCCTCAGAAATACCAATCGCACGACTTTCGTCGTAGGACATCTCCGGAGGCCCACCAGGGCGGCGGAACTCTGCAGGGTATGGGAGCGTATATATTTCTGCGCGATCACCTGAAAATTCTGCCGCCAACGGGTTCGTTACTTTTAATAGCAACGACTGCGGATTGGCAGTCGGATTAAATGGATCGTCTCCAGCAGATGATTCCCACGTTCCGGGGATCGCAATTACTTGGACATCCGGGCATGAAGCAGGCTGCGTGGGCTCCGCCGTCGGAGGTGTTGTCGGTGGCAGCGGCACCCCGGGAAACGGCAAGCGCACGCGATCAACGAGGAGCGCTATCAGGACCACCAGTAGCGCCACAATCACGGCAACTACGAGCAAAAACACGAGTACCCGTGATCGCCGGGGCTTTCCGCGACGCCTACCTCGGCTGTTCTTCGAAGTCTGCTTTGCCCACGTCATACCAACTCACTCACCGATCACAGTAGTGACGTTCGGCAACGTCAATGTATGTGTCAGCAACATCATTGCCCGGTTCGCTGTTCCCGGCGCGCTGTTGCTCTAATCCCACCATAGCCATGACATTGATAAGCATCACGTCCCGCGGCACACCGTCGGCCTGAGCCGCACATACGTAGTCTGCCGTGCTGAGCGCGTAGGTGCCGTCCCCAACCGGTTGGACACCGGCCCGTCGCAATTCGCCCAAGTAGCGCTCTGCGGGTTCCCCAATCACAGCGCCGTCCGCACTGCCGTCGTCTGTCTCTGCGCCGTTCGAATCTGCGTCCGCATCACCAGTGGAGTCATCGCCTTCGGAGTCTGACTCCGGTTCCACTACGACAGACGTTGTCGGCGTGGCGACCGGCAATGATGGCGTACCTTCCACGACTGCCTCGCCACCACAACCAGCAAGAAATGCTGCCGCGAACAGGATGGTTACTCCAAGGGATTTTTTGCCCACGATTTGGCCTGCCACCGAAAATTTCCTCCGCGATTTCTGCGCTACTTGTGCGACGCCCAGTACTCAAGACGCCTAGTACACAACAAGGCTACAGAGCAGTTGCGGGCTGTGACGCAACCATATGGTCCACGTCACAGCCCGCACTTAACGGCGTTTCTGGGGAAGTACGCCGTTAGCCTGTTACCACCTCGGCTTCACCATCAACAACGATGATGTGGCCGCGTTGGAAGTTCTGCCGTAGCCCCTCTGGGGTTTCGTGAGCATCACCCACGGGGTAGCCAAGAACGCCGGTTTCGTGCCCAGTTTCGGCCCAAGCGTCCTGAATTTCTCCCTTAAGAACCGCCCACGCACCTGTTTCGGGTGACCAGTAGATATTGCCGTTCGCGAATTCGCTGAACCGGCCTTCCCCAATAACGTGTTCGTCTGACACCGGCCACCCAAGTTCACCGGTCTCACGACCGAGTTCTTGGTAGTGGCGCCAGATTTCGCCCACCACGAGTTGTGGCCCGCCGCGATTTGTGGCGAAGATGCCAGCATTTTCGAACCGTTGGAGTCGGCCCTTCCGGTCGCCTGTGTTCTCGACATCGCTGACGGGGTAACCCATGGGGCCAGATTCCCATCCTTGCGCTGCCCACAGGTCGCGGAATCCGTCAACAACCATGCGTGCGCCATGCTGTTGCGTCCAGTACACCGACCCGTTTTCGAAGTGGTTGAACGAGCCGCGCCCATCTGGGGTAGTGGTCTCACTCGTCGTGGGCATACCGAGGTCGCGAGTATTCGCGCTGTACACCTTTTCGATTTCACCCTTAACCATGTGTGCACCAGTATCGGGTGACCAGTACGCCGTTGCGTATTGGAACTCTTGGCGCTTGGTACCGCCACGCAGGGTCCGTTCATCAGTAAGGCACACACCGAGGTCACCGCGCGCCTGCGCAAGTTCACCGATCGCGCCTTCAACTTCACACGTGGGGTCGTCGAGCACCGACGGTGCGACTGGCCGGTTCAGGCCTACCGAATCAACATTCAGTGCGCTGGCGATTTGCGGCCAAGCGGCGTGCAGCTCCGACTGCCAGTATGGCCACGAGTGCGTTCCGGTGTTACGGAAATGCACCGATGCGGGGATTTTAAGGTCTTTCAAGCGCGAAGCAAAGTTCTGAGTCGTCAGGCGTGACAAGACTTCCAGCGCCATTCCCGCTGAGTTGTCGGGGATTCCCGGCATGAACCCTGCCCGGTCATGCGCCCCCTGCGCTCCAGTTCCCGCTGAAAGGTAAAGGCTGACTCCACGAAGGTTGCGCGCCAACAGGTATGGATCGTGCTCTTTCCACAGTGAGTTGTCCGGCGTTCCCCACATCGCGTCGGAGTTGTAGCCACCAGCATCGAATACAGCAGCCTTGATTGCCCTTTGCATTCCATATGAGGTGGTGCTCAAGTATCCGGACAATGAGCCTGCGAACTGGAACATTCCTCGGTTCCGAGCCGGGAGGAACATGGCAGCTGTTCCGCCCATTGACAGCCCGAGAACGCCCTTGGTGTCGTTCACGCGCCAGTCGTTGTGGAGGATCGGGGGAAGTTCCTTGGTGAGGAATGTCTCCCACATGTACTTCTTGTCGTTGTTGGGCTCAAGCCAATCTGCATAGAAGCTCGACTCGCCACCAACGGGAAGTACGACGTTGACGTTCTTGTCGCGGAAGAAGTCGATGGCGTCGGTCTCCAACGTCCAACCGTTTTGGTCATCGCGGGCGCGCAGACCGTCAAGCAAGTAGAGGGCTGGGAAGGTCCATTGCGGTTCTGCGTGATAGTCACGCGCAAGGAGCAGCTGCACCTGAATGGACGTGTCCATCGAAGGCGAGTAGATCCACAATGCGACGTGGCGATCAGTGAATCGATCGACGCGTTCCACCCTAACGCCCGGAACCGGGCTTGGGTTCATCGGTTGCAATGTTGGCGCCTGCGCGTAGTGCGCCGCAGGTGTTGCCATTGCTGAGGGAGCAACTGTAGTCGCCAAGGTCATGGGCGCGAGCAGCAGGGCTGCACACATTGCGAATTGACGACGACGTTGGCGGGCGGGGAGTCTCCGGCTGGTGGATCCTTCGTCGCCGCGCTGCAGCAGTGGCCGCATGAGCTCTCCTCTTCGATGTGGTGGCGCTGTGGCACAGGTGATTCTGACTGAGCGTGCACGTCAGTTCACGTGCGTCTCTCATTCATACCCGTGACCACCCGTGTTGCACGAGGGGCGCCATGCCATGCGTGAGGGAATTGTTACTCGATGTGCGCAGGGTAGTTACCGACACGGGTTTGCGGGCCGTTTTTACGCCAAATGGCCCCCCACTCAATTTCTGAGTGGGGGGCCACAATGCTGGTGCGGGAGAAGTGCGAGATCTACGCTCTGTCAGACCGCGTGGGGGTGATTAGCCACCAATTGTTGCGAGAATTCCAGCCTTCGCGCGGGTGAGCTCGTCTTGCCAGTAACCCCAAGCGTGAACACCGGTGGGTGGGTAGCTGTAGGTTGCGTTCAATCCGAGGGCGTCTGCGCGGCCCTGGAATGCACGGGTGTTGAGCAAGGAGACAACCTCAAGGCCCATAGCGTTAGCAGTGTTGAAGTAGTCAATCGGCTGCTCTAGGCGCGTGTGCTGGCCGGGAAGTCCGCTACCGGCAGAGATGTAGAGGTTCACGCCAGATAGGTTTCCGGCGAAGACAGTCGGGTCGTGCTGCGCCCAGGCTGGATCCCAGGGCGGTCCCCACATGTCGTCCACGTTGTAGCCACCCTCATCAAGCAGGGCGAGGCGGATAAGTGACGCCATGCCTGGAGCAGACAGGTTCAGGTACCCGGAGAACGATGATGCGTGCGTGAACATCGGCTTGTGGTCAGCAGCAATCTTCAGCGCTGCACTGCCCGCCATGGAAAGGCCGGCGATGGCGTTGTTGGTGCTACGGATTCCCAGACCACTCAGGTATGCGGGGAGTTCCGAGGTAAGGAAGGTTTCCCACTTGTATGTGTATGGCTGGCCGTTGGTGCTGCTCGGTCCGTACCAGTCTGCATAGAAGCTTGAACGGCCACCGATAGGAAGAACGACGTTGACGTTGCTGTCAGCGAACATTTCCAGTGCGTTGGTCTCAAGCTGCCATCCACTGACGTCATCGCGTGCACGCAAGCCATCAAGCAAGTAGACGGCGCCACTGCCACCGGCTGACGAGCGAAGAACATCCACCTGGATGTTGATGCCCATAGCTGGCGAGAAGACCTGGTGACGCTGGTAACGGTCACCCCAGGGGCTCGGGTTAACGCGGACCAATTCGGCCTGCGCAGCGGTTGCAGGTGATGCTGAAGCGACAGCGCCGCCAACTAGGCCTGCGGCCATCGGAACTACTAGCGCTGCGGCACCCGCAGCGAGCATCCGCTGCCTCCACTTGTTAGACAGTCGCGGTGTAGCGAATCGCATGGATAATCTCCCTTTTCTCGTGTTCATCACTGTGGTGCCATTGCAATGTCGGGTATCGCAGCGGCTGCACAGTGTGACCCTCCCGTCACCAGCGTCGCGCTCCGGTTTGGAAGCAGCGACTCTGACAAGTTCCTGAGAGCTTGCTGTGTAGATCGGCTAAGACACCATAACTGTTACACGCCGGACTTATCACATTATCGATACCGATGGATCTCGCTAACGGTACCGCGAGGATCGCCGACGCACACAGAAAAGCCCACATCTGATCAGTCAAGATCAAATGTGGGCTATTCGCAGGAAGAAGTGGCTAGACCACGCTACTCACGTTTGCCGAAACAAGTTTCGATCGCGTCGGCGGGATTTCGGTCAATCCGATATGACGATCGAGGGACTGCGTTAACAATGTTTCGGACGAATTTTCGAACCGTAAGTGGCCCACGATACGCAGCTAACAGATTCTCAGTCTGTGGACACTCGAGTGCTCGCTGAGCGTTCGCCACCCACTCCGGGTCCAAAAATCGGACCATTCCGGCTTCCCAGGTATCTACTGCGCCAGCATCTGCAATCAACCAGTCGGGGTATAGATGCTTATCGTGACCGATCCGCCCGTTTTCGATTCGCTCGGTATGCGCGGCGAGCGGGTACGACAGTCCGATGGAATCCAAGTTTCGAACGTCGAGCGGCGTCAGCATGCTTGACATACCAAGTTGCGCATAGAAAACCGTCGCCCGAGGTTGCTCAGCTTGCACCGCTTCAGGTTTCAAAGGTACAAAAAACCACGTGCCTTCATCCGCTGTCGGCAGAAGTACCGAACCATTCGGGGCAGTCTCGAGCGCGAGAAGCATCGACCGCATGCGTGGATAGTCCAAATAGTCAACGGCGCGAATCGGATGGTCGACGCCCGTCTTTGCGCGATAGAAACTGCGCTCGTCGATTATTCCATCTTCTGGAATGTATTCGACCGCCTCAGATTTCACCGTTGCAGCAATCACGCCTGACCACACAACAACCACCAGCAACGGCACTATGGCGGCGGTTGTCGCGACAGTTGCGCGCTTTCCTACCGCGCGCACTCCCCCAGAAATTGCGACTGGGACGACGGCAACGGGCAACAACAACATAAACAGCACAGGTAGCAATGTTCGACCGTGCATGAAGTCGCCGCCGACCCGCACCACATACAGACCCAAGATGATGGCGTTGACGATAAAAAAGACAACGACAGTGGTCGCAGAACGAATGCTCCGCTTCGTCGGCTCCTCACTCTCCGCTCCAGCAATCACAGACCCAGCTACCTTCGCGGCGCCGTTCGAAGCGCGGAGCGACCACCATCCCAAAACTCCGGCGATTGCTAGCGCTACGAGCGGAAGCCACAACAAGTACGGATTCCACAAATCAAGCAGATATACCCAGCCCTGATCCCACTTGGCTCCCCCAGCGTCTTTCGCCACCGCCGTGTTTGGGTACGGCAGCCCGTAATAGCCCATTCGGAAAATCTGGTACAGGACCGGAATGGCTCCCGCAAACAGAACTATTGCACCCCTGAAATGCCATGATGCTCGCGGTAGCAGGAGCAAAATGATCGCTAGCCCACCGATAACGGCCAGTTCAGGGCGAACAAGCGGCCCCAGACCAGCAATAAACGCAATACCCAGGGTCGAGCGAGCGACATGCTCTGAAGTGCGCGCCCACCCCAGAAGCGACCACCACAAGAGGGCAATCCAGGCGATGACAAGGCCTGATTCCAAGCCCGAGGTCGCGAAATCACGGGCAGGAGGTAACGCTATGTAGGCGATTACACCGGCGGGTACCAGGTACATGGTGGAGTTGGCGTATAGCCGGGCACCACCAAGCACTGCAAGAACCACAGCGCAGACGCTAAGCACTAGTGCCAGCACAAGAACGACTATTTCCGGGTTCGTACCGGGAATGAGCGACGCTAGATAGACCAGGTAAGTCCACAGGGTGGAAGTGTTTGCTTCCACCCTTTCCCCCGCGTTGAATACGGGCCCATTTCCGGCAAGAAGATTCCGAATGGTCCGCAAAACAATGAGACCGTCATCTGAAATCCACCTGCGCTGCCAAGCGCCCCACGCCAAAATCAGCGAAACTATGACCGCGCCAGCGATCAGTACGACACGAGGTGCCGACGTACGTCGAATACCTGTGTCACGCGATGTAAACCGCGACACCGACGACTCCAATCCATGCAATCGCGAGGAACTGAAGAACCCGATCGCCCAATGCGATTTCTTCGGGTTCGCCTGCTTGTGCGCCATCGATGTCAACGGCATACCGCAGAATCGCGATTGTAAACGGAATCATCGACAAAACGAACAATCCGAGGTTTGTGCTGTCAACGGCGACTTCGCCGGTTCCACCGCTGTCCTGTTCAAAGGCCCAGAGTGCGTAGAAGATGATTACGGCCGTCGCGGAGACTGTCCACACGAATCGCAGGTACGTTGACGTGTAGTTTTCCAACGATTTACGGATTTTTGCGCCAGTTTCTTCGGCGAGCTTCAGTTCCGCATAACGCTTGCCCGCAGCCATAAAGAGTGAGCCGGATGCAGCGACGAGAAGGAACCACTGCGACAGTGGAATACCAGCGGCGACACCTCCAGCGACAGCGCGTAGCAGGAAGCCGGACGACACAATCACAATGTCGAGCACGGCCTGGTGCTTAAGCCCAAAGCAGTACGCAAGCTGAATGATGATGTACACAACTGTCACCACGGCAAGCGTGGTGTTGGCCAAGGTGGAAAGACCAATCGCCGCAACAAAAAGCACCACGGCCAGGGTGTATGCCAGCGATACAGGAACTACGCCCGCCGCAATCGGCCTAAACCGCTTTGTCGGATGGGCGCGGTCTGCATCAACGTCCTGCGCGTCGTTGACGAGGTAGACCCCCGACGCCGCCAGTGAAAAGACCACAAACGCAAGAGCAACCGATGTCAGGACTGGCCCTTGCCCGATGGAACCATCGGCGAGTGGCGCGGCGAGAACGAGACCGTTCTTAATCCATTGCCGTGGCCTCATCGCCTTGATGATTCCGTCGGCAAGGTTTGACGGTGGCTTGCGCGTTCTGGCGCGAGTCGGGTCCTCAGGCTCGACCAGATCGCTCATTGTTACCCCTCTCGACCATTTCTAGTCATGTTTAGTGGTGCCTCGGGTGAGCACCGTGTGTAGCTTATGCCCACCCAAGCTTTTGTTCGGTCAACGCCACCGCAGCGGCAGATGCAGCACCCACCGCTGCGCCGGTAAGCACATCGGACGGGTAGTGAACTCCAAGCACGAGCCGCGATAGCAACATCGGGGGAACCACCGCTGCCGCGATTGGCAATCCGGTGAGCCTTCCAATGAGAATCGCTGCCGCGGTACTAGACGTTGCATGAGATGACGGGAAGCTCAGTTGGCTCGGTGTTGAAACATTCACCACAATATCTGGGTGATGTGGGCGCCGTCGCCGGACAACCCGCTTGATCGCAATCGATGCCGCATGTGCCCCGACAGCCCCAATTGCAACTGCCCCCCACCGGCGGCGCTGAGGCGCGTCGAGTAAAGCGCCAATTCCTGCGACAGCTACCCACCCGAGTGCGTGCTCACCGAAGTGGGACATCAATCGAGTTGTGGCGAGTACGCCTGGCTTATCCGCAATTGCGTGTTGCACCGCTACCAGGATGGCTTCTTCACCTTGCGGTGGGCCATAGCTGCGCGGCACGGCGTCGTTAAAAGTCATGGTGTCCCTCAGTTGTATTGAGCAAAGAACTCGCCCCACCGTTCCCGACTGGTCAGCGTTGGTGCTGCTGCTCGGTATTGCTTTTGCATCTCGGGGAAGCGCTGTCCTAGCTCACGCCGGAGCCGAAGGGCATCTTTGAAAAGTTGGGCGGCAAGCTTCTTATCGCGCTTGCGATATACGACGCCGCGCCCGTCTGCTGTTGTGACCGTCACGCCGTCGACCTGCGACAGGAGGAACCAACGCGCATCAAGCGTCGCAACATTTAGTTGCGGCCGCTCGTGGTGTTGATCCTTGGTCGGCCGAAGATTGTGGATGACTGCTTTGCCGAACCGTTTGAGCTTCGCAGGTGCGTTAGTTGGCAGACTCACATCGCCTACATCGGCGCCTGACGGCAATGGGAGATCGGTCGCGGACCCAGCAACCACGGCATCGGGGAACTCCGCACGAATCTTCTGAATCTTCCCTAGCGAGGTCGGCAGTTCGTTGAAGAGGATGTCAGGGCCCGCCAAGAAATCTTCGATTGCTTGGTTCTGCAACGCCACCGTTGAATATTCGAGGCACAGCAAGTGCTTGAGCAGCGGTTTCATCGTGGATTTGACGAGTGCTCGTGCCCCGCCTGGTTTGTGCAACGCAGCCACGATCAACCTGTTGCGCATGTGATAGTAGGCCTGCCAGTCAATAACATCATCTTTGTCTGACCAGGCCATGTGCCATATCGCTGTGCCGGGCAGTGTCACTGTTGGGTAGCCCGCAGCCGCTGCCCGGAGACCATATTCGGCGTCATCCCACTTGATGAATAGCGGCAGTGGTTGGCCGATCTCCTCAGCGACCTGGCGTGGGATGAGGCACATCCACCACGCGTTGTAGGTCACGTCGATTCGACGGTGCAGTTCTGGCGATTCTGACAAGGGGTTTGCTGCGAAATCATGGTCGTAGTCGGTGTGCGGTGCGGGTCCCCAAACAAACTCACCAAACCGAACAACCTCCCCCATGACGTGCAGGTGAGCGCGGTTTTGCAGGTTAAGCATCTGCCCACCGACGAGGAGGGGGTTACGCGCGAAGCGAGAAAAAGCGATCGCGCGGAGGATCGAGTCTGGTTCGATCTCGATGTCGTCATCCATAAAGAGGATGTAGGGGCTATCCGTGGTGCGCAGCGCCTCGTACATCACGCGCGAATATCCACCGGAACCACCGATGTTGCCTTGGTTGTGGATCCGCAGCCGGTCGCCCAGTTGCGCCGCTGCCTCCTCGAATCCTGGCTCGTCAGCGGCCTTTTTCGTCCCTTGGTCCGGGATGATGACGGCGTCGATGGCAGCAAGGACGTCCGGGTCCGAACCGAGGGCAGTGAGCGCTTTCACACAGTCGGTTGGCCTGTTGAAGGTGGGAATTCCAACCGCTACGCGACCTTCACCTGGAGCAGGGATTGGGGCATACCAACCACCGTTGAGGATCTCGACATCGTCCTCTGCGCTCAGGTCGCACCAGAGCCATCCGCCGTCCTCAAACGGAGCAAGGTCGAGAACTAGTTCGAGCAGTCCCGAGGACTCAGTCGTTTCGGCGCTACCAACCTGAATTCGCGTGCCATCAGCCTTGGACCGGTACACGTCAGCACGACAACGACCGGTCACTTCGATCTTGAGCACGACCGAGTCCAGGATGCTCCAGCGGCGCCAATAGCTCGCGGGAAACGCGTTGAAGTATGTGCACAGCGACACTTCGGATTCAGCGGCGATGCGCGCCGACGTACGTGACGTGGGGTGAACCCGGCGTGGGTTGCTGGGATCTTCCTCAATGTAGAGGCGCCGAACGTCGAGCGGTTCACCCGCCCTGGGTAGCAGTATCCGCTGCAAGCGCGCCTGTGCAAGTGAAGATTGAGCTGTTGTCACGACTCGTTGTGCCTTTCGATTCCTAATTCTCGGGCCCAGCAGTATTGGGCTAGTCGCCCGCGGGGCGGGAATTCAACGGGGCCCCGCTCACGAAGTGCGGTTCGAGAATGTTGTCGAACATGTTGAGTGCGCTAGCGATAGCCATATGCATGTCGAGGTATTGGTATGTTCCGAGACGGCCGCCAAAGAGGACTTTGTTTCGTTCGCTTTCTTCACGCGCAAGTTCGCGGTAAGCAGTCAAGCGTGCGCGGTCCTCAGTGGTGTTAATGGGGTAATACGGTTCGTCGCTGCTTTCCGCAGCTCGCGAGAATTCACGCATGATGACGGTTTTATCCGCCGGGTAGGAGCGTTCGGGGTGAAAATGCCGGAACTCATGAATGCGCGTATACGGCACTTCGGCGTCCGGGTAGTTCATCACCGGTGTCCCTTGAAAATCGCCCGTGCCGAGTACTTCCAATTCGAAATCCAGTGTGCGCCAACCAAGTTGACCTTTTGCGTAGTCGAAATAGCGGTCGATCGGTCCCGTGTACACGACCGGGGCGTCTGGGGATTCGGCGCGCACCTGGTCCTTGACGTCGAAATAGTCGGTGTCCAGTCGGACGTCGATTCGTTCGTCGGCGGCCATGTTTTCGAGCCACTTCGTGTAGCCGTCGACGGGCAAACCCTCGTAAGTATCGTTGAAGTACCGGTTGTCGAATGTGTACCGCACTGGCAGACGCGCGATGGTGCTCGCGGGAAGTTGCGTTGGGTCAGTTTGCCATTGCTTAGCTGTGTAGTCCCGAACAAATGCCTCGTAGAGGGGGCGACCGATCAGCGAGATCGCCTTTTCTTCGAGATTTTGGGCATCGTTGGTGTCGATCTCACTCGACTGCTCCGCGATGAGTTCACGTGCTTCGTCTGGGGTGAAGTAGCGACCAAAGAACTGGGAGACAAGTCCCAGACCCATCGGAAACTGGTAGACCTGCCCCTTGTGCAGGGTGAATACCCGGTGCTGATAGCCCGTGAACTTCGTGAACTTGTTTACGTACTTCCACACGCGCTCGTTTGAGGTGTGGAATAGGTGTGCGCCGTATTTGTGCACTTCAATCCCAGTTTGCGGCTCTGGTTCCGAGTAGGCGTTGCCCCCGATGTGCGGGCGCCTATCAAGCACAAGAACTCGCTTACCAAGTTGAGTCGCAGCCCGTTCGGCGACGGTGAGTCCGAAGAATCCGGATCCGACCACGATGAGGTCATAGGCACCTTGGCCTTGGCTTTCCGAACTCACTTTTCACCCCAATTTTTATCCGCTGGCTACATTAACGACGACTCGCCGTCAGCCTATCGGACCAGTTACGCGGGGCGGCGGTTGACGTCGCGCATGGCGCAAATCAGGTGAAGATATTTTCGCCACATCAAACAATGTCAGGTACAACGTCCGCGTATACATCACTGTGAGGTTGTCCAACTCTTAACCACATAGAGACCGTTCAGTGCGTTACTTGTGGCTCTTGCATGCCTATCGTCAATGGAGTGATTAGACGTACCAGTGTTACTCAAAGATACAAAAGTTAACTCATGGGTCGTCGCTTCACTGCTTAAACATCGAATACAGCACTAAACCGCACACCTAGGGAGCCACTCCGTTGCCGAAACACCATCCCCGACGTTTCCTGACGTTGAGTGTCGCCGTCGGCGTCGCCGCAGCCGGATCACTCATTGGCCTCAACGCCACGTCCACTGACATTGCCTACGCCACTGACGAATCCGAATACGCCCCCACCTCCATCGACGAGGTAGCGCTTGCCCTCGACTCGACGGCAGTTCCCACCGACATCGCTAACCCGCCACGCAACATCCAGTCGGACGACGAGCCCATCGTTCGCGAAGTATCCCAAGAGATGCCGTTCAACATGTTCGGGCTCACCTGGGACGGCGAAGGCGATCCCCAAGCCTATGTCCGCGCCAAACTCGACGAAGATACTTGGTCAGAATGGTTCGATCTAGAACCAATCGACAGCGACAGCGACATTGCGGACACATCACGCCAGGCCAGTGACGTCGTGTTCGTAGGCGACACAACCACGGTGCAAATCAGCATCGGCGGCAAGGTGAGCCCAGTGCTCAGCGGCGACACCGACCCCGAGAAGCCGCTTGCCCCAGAGGAAGCCGCCCCCGTCGGCGAACCTTCCGATATTTCGCGGCCCCTTATCTACCAGCCGCCTGCGCCCGAGCGCAACGGCACAGCCGAGAACCTCACCGCAATCATCGTCCGCCCGAGCAAGGCGCCCATCCTCGACGAACCGAGCGACATCTCGGGTGAAGTGTCCGACATTGCCGGCGTTCCCGCTAAACCGAACGTGGTTACACGGGCACAGTGGGGCGCGAACGAGAATATTCGCTGCCGACAGCCGCGCGAAAACGGCGGCCTCGGAGCAGTCGTAGTGCACCACACTGCGGGCAACAACAACTACACGCAGGACCAATCCGCCCAGATCGTTCGCGGCATTTACGCCTACCACGCCCAAACGCTCGGCTGGTGCGACGTCGGGTACCACGGCTTGGTCGATAAGTTCGGCACAATCTTCGAAGGTCGCTTCGGTGGCATGGAACGCGATCTTCAGGGTGCACACACCGGTGGATTCAACATCAACACCGCTGGCTACGCGATGCTAGGGCACTACAACAACGTCACGCCACCACGCGCCCAACTTGAATCCATCGCCAAGCTCGCTGGCTGGCGTCTCGCACTCGAAGACCTTTCGCCGACAGGGTCCTCCACCCATTACTCCGAAGGAACTTCGTTCACCTGGATTCCCCAGGGCCAGCCGATTCGTCTCACCAACATTTTCGCCCACCGCGACGTTGGTTACACCGACTGCCCAGGTCACCTCGGGTACCAGCAGATGAACCTGATTCGCAGCATGGCTGCCGAATACCAGGCCAGCGCCGGAACCGGTGGCGGATCAGACAACGACGATACGACTGACCCCGCTCCCACTGACCCAACCCCGACAGACCCCGCACCCACTAACCCTGCTCCTACTAACCCAGCGCCTTCAGAACCAGCGCCCCGCACGTCATGGAGCTCAAGCGAACTGCAGGGGCTCGGCGCACAATTGCCACGACTCCTCGGCGCTCTACGTAACAATGCAGTAGCCGCGGCTGACGAGGTAGATGAAGCAGTAGCACAGCGCTGGTACACGCTCGGAGGAACTGAAGGCGTGCTGGGCAACATCGTTGAACCTATTCAGACCATCAACGATGCAGTACGTTTCGCTCGCTTCGACAACGGCACCATCTACTGGTCCCCCAGCACAGGTGCACGAGGAATCTGGGGCGCCATCGGCGAAGAGTGGCTAACAATGGGAGCTGAAAACGGCCCCCTCGGGATGCCCGTGAACGAGGAATACAGCGTTCCCGAAGGCATCAGGGCCGACTTCCAGAACGGTTACATTCTGTTCGACACCGCCACCGGTGGCCTCAGTGTTGAGATTCAGGACGCACCAATTGTGGTTGGCTGACGTTTAACAATAAGGTGGGCCGCGCTGATTACAGCGCAGCCCACCTTTTTCGTTTCAAAACTAAAGCCACCAACGCTCCAGCACGACCGCAACTCCATCATCATTGTTCGACGACGTCACTTCGTTCGCGGAATCGCGGGCTTCTGGGTGTGCATTACCCATTGCTACCCCATGGCCAGCCCACTCGAGCATCGCAATGTCGTTCGGCATATCACCAAATGCAACGGCGTGGTGTGGCGCCGAGTTCAGGTGCTGAGTCACCCACGCGAGCCCGGACGCCTTAGTTATACCTGGCGCGGACAACTCCACTAGTCCCTTGTCAGTCGAAAAGGTAATGTGCGCCAACTCCCCCACTAGCGGGGCCAGTACGTTGCGCATGTGGGTACTAGACATTCCACCGTGACGAACTAACAGCTTGATTGCCGGTGCAGCGAGAACCTCCTCAACGGACAATTCCACATGGTCGGGATTTAGCCACGCATGCTTGTACCCCGGCGAGCTCACAAATTGAGGCGTCGCAGCATCGTGTGCTGATTGACCAACGCGTTCCGCTGCGAGCCCACTTCCGGGCAGTGTGCGGCGTACAAGATCCGCCAGCGCGACAAGCGTCTCTACGCTCAATGACTCTGAATGCAGCACTTTGTCGGAGTTGCTGTCGTAAATCACCGCACCGTTAGCGCAAACGGCAAGAGGCGCATGGCCAAGTTGGCTCGTGATGGGATCGATCCACCGCGGTGGGCGACCTGTCGCCAAGACAAAATGCGCACCGTCTGAAGTGAGATTTTCGATGGCGGCTTTTGTTCGCGCACTGACGGCGTCGTGATCATTGATAAGGGTGCCGTCGACGTCGGAACAGACGAAGGCGGGTCGTGGAAGTAGGAACTGCGAAGAGTCTGTCACTACTCCATCGTGCCTTCCCCCAGTCCGGTTGGCACTTTCAGCGTTGTTTATCACGCATATTTGCTTCGGCGAGGGTGGGTGCGGAGCCACCTAACCTGGCGGGCACCCAGTATTCTCCAACGGGGTGGGGCCCGTAGCTGTCTTGCACTTGGTGCAGCAACTCGTTCATTGACGCCTTCACCGTAGTGAGAAGCTCGTCGACAGTACCCATCGGCGAAATTGGATCGCCCACTTTCACCACTACTTTTCGCCTCTTGCGATGTAGTTCTTTGGGCTGCCCCTTCGTTGCGATTCGTTGTGTCCCCCATACGACCACCGGAACAATGGGCACCTCAGCGTCTAGGGCCATTCGCGCTACCCCCGACTTGAAGTCTTTGAGTTCAAAACTTTGACTAATGGTGGCTTCCGGAAAGATGCCAACTAGGTCACCACTTCGGAGCGCTTCAACTGATGCAAAGTACGAGGAAGCACCAGCCTTCCGGTCCACCGGGATCCCCCTGGCGACTGTCGCAAGGCAGCGCGTAACAAAGGAATCCCATAATTCCGCCTTGCCCATGAAACGAACGCGCCGACGCGCGCGCAGTGTCGCCAAGGCTACGTACACAGGATCCACATAGCTGATGTGGTTGATTGCGAGCACCGCTCCACGTTTGCGGGGGATCCTGTCAGCGTTGTCGACGCGCATCGATACGCCTTGGTAGCTACGCATGAGCAGCGCGATGATCGCGAGTAGGGCGTAACCAACTTTGAGCAGGAAGCCGGCGACCATTACTTGTCGGCTTGTTCTCGCGCCCTGCGAGCTGCGATACGAGCTTCCGCGTCTTGACGATCAAGTTCGGTGGCTTCTTCGAGCGACGGCGCACTTCCGCCGAGACGTTTCGGCACCCAGAATTCGCCCGCCGGGTGGGGCCCGTAGTTGTCTTGCACTTCGAGCAGCAGCTGCTGCATGTCTGCCCGAAGTTTCGCAGTCAGATCCGCGGCGGGCTCGAATGGTTGAACCGGTGTTCCCACTGCGACCGAGATTGGCGTGTTTGTTCTACCGAGCCGTTTGGGAAAACCTTTTGTCCACACACGCTGGGCGCCCCAAACAATAATGGGGATGATCGGGACACCGGCCTCGATAGCCATGCGTGCGGCGCCAGACTTGAACTCTTTGATCTCGAAGCTGCGGCTGATCGTGGCTTCTGGGTATACCCCAACGAGTTCGCCGCTCTTCAGCGAATCTACTGCCGCCTGGTACGCCCCGCCCCCCGACACTCGGTCCACAGGGATGTGCTTGCATCCGCGCATGAGAGGGCCGCTGATTTTGTGTTCGAAAACTTCGTGTTTCGCCATATAGCGGATGTACCGCTTAGCTGGCAGCACAGCTTTTCCTGCGTAGGCGAAGTCGAGGTATCCGGTGTGGTTTACCGCAATTACTGCCCCGCCGGTCTTCGGAATGTGATCGGTGCCGGTTACTGTGAATTTGAGACCTTCAACCGCAAAGAGTGTTTTCGCGAAAGCAACAATTGGTGCATACACAGGTTCCACAGGCACAGCGTAACGGGGAAAGACGACAATGTCGCCGAGGAGAGAACAGTCATGGCCGAAAAAAGTCGCCAACGCCAGTACAGCTGGAGCGATCCACACGCCACACATGGACAGCATGTCTCACTTAGTGGACTCGATTTTATTTCGAGCCTCGCTCGAGGAGAAATAGACCATTCTCCCGCCGCGCACACCCTCGGCTTCCGCGTCACCAAAGCCGAGTCCGGCTCCGCAACCATCGACCTAACTCCAAGCGAGTACCACTACAACGCGGTCGGCTCAGTCCATGGCGGAATCTTGACGTCAATCCTCGACTCCGCAATGGGGTTTGCGATCAGCACCACATTGCCGCCCGGCGTGGGCTACACCTCACTTGACGTCACTGTTCAATTCATTCGCGCAGTAACAGAAAGCACAGGCACCATCACAGCAACCGGCACTGCTCAACACACCGGTAAAACCACAGCGACAGCGCTTGGCGAAATACGCGACTCAACCGACCGGTTAATCGCTACGGCCACAACCCGGTGCATGCTGTTTCCCGCAAAAGAATGAACAACCTACCGTTTAGGTTCGAGCACCTCACGCCCAACAAAGGGCACCAGGGCGGCGGGAACGCGAACGCTTCCGTCGTCTTGCTGGTGGTTCTCTAGCAACGCAACCAACCAACGAGTTGTCGCCAGAGTGCCATTCAACGTGGCAGCGATCTGCGGTTTACCATTCTCGTCCCGGTAGCGAATACCCAAGCGACGAGCCTGGAAAGTGGTGCAGTTCGACGTAGATGTCAGCTCACGGTAGGTCTGCTGAGTCGGTACCCACGCTTCACAATCGAATTTACGTGCAGCAGAGGCACCGAGATCGCCCGATGCCACATCGATCACGCGGTAAGGAACCTCAATAGCGGCGAGCATGTCTTTCTCCCAGCCAAGCAAACGCTGGTGCTCTTCCTCCGCGTGGGCAGGATCGCAGAACGAGAACATCTCTACTTTGTCGAACTGGTGCACCCGGATGATGCCGCGCGTGTCCTTGCCGTAGCTGCCCGCTTCCCGGCGGAAGCACGATGACCACCCCGCGTACCGCAATGGCCCGTTGGTCAAGTCAATAATTTCACCCGAGTGATAGCCCGCAAGTGGCACCTCCGACGTGCCTACGAGATAAAGGTCGTCATCCGCAAGGTGATATACCTCGGCCGAATGGGCCCCAAGGAACCCCGTTCCTGCCATGATCTCGGGCCTGACCAACACCGGCGGAATCATCGGTGTGAAACCTGCAGCGACGGCCTTCTGAATTGCTAGTTGCAGCAACCCCAACTGAAGTAGCGCGCCGTTTCCGGTGAGGAAGTAGAAGCGAGAGCCTGAGACTTTTGCGCCACGTTCCATGTCGATGAGACCGAGTGACTCGCCAAGTTCAAGATGATCTTTGGGCGCAGCGATCGCGGGCGGGGTACCAACAGTTTCCAAGACGACAAAGTCGTCTTCGCCACCCACAGGAACTGCGCTGTGTACAACATTGGAGATGGCGCGATGCGCCGTGGAGAGCTGCTCATTGGCCTGAGTTTCCGCAGCGTTGGCGTCCTTGACACGCTGCGCCAGAGCAGAAGCACCGGTGAGCAACTCCGCGCGCTCATCCGGTTTAGCTTGCCCGATTCGTTTGCCAAGCGCCTTCTGCTCAGCCCGCAATGAATCAGCCGATGCCACCGCGGCTCGGCGCGTCGAATCAGCGCTCAGAAGCGCGTCCACCAATTCGGGATCTTCGCCGCGCGCACGCTGCGAGGCCCGCACTACATCGGGGTTTTCACGAAGGAATTTCAGGTCAATCACGAGTACACCCTACTGTGCTTGAGACCAAACGACGCCATCCCCTCACTCCCCCAGAGTTTGCTGGAGCAGTGCGAGGTAGTCATCTCTGCCAAACATGTGAGCCGCAGCTAGCGCGGTCGGTGAACCGGATGTCGGGTTCGCCCCAGCCTCCACCAGAATGCGGACGACTTCATCCTCACCCTTAAATACTGCCCCTGCAAGCGGAGTCTGCCCTCTATCGTTAGGCCGATTAACGTCCGCGCCGCGAGCGACTAGGGCAGAAACGGTCTCGCTATGGCCGTGATACGACGCGAGCATCAGCAACGTATCGCCGTTTTCATTGGTGAGGTTCACTGGAACCCCGGCGTCGACATAATTGACCAAGTTCTCGGTCTCACCGGATCGGGCAAAGCCAAAGAGCTTCGTCGCAAATTCCACGAGTTCAGCGTCGTCATCTCCTTGTGTCATGCCCTCCAACGGTACTGCCCGTAAAACAAATCGGATTCTAGGTCGTCTTACGCGCACTTTCGGTGCATCATTGGTACCGATGACGAACGAACATGACGCCGCAGAGCCGAACGCAGAGTCGAGCGGACTCCAGCCCGAATCTGGCTCATCTGCGGTACCCGCAGAGACGAACTCTTCCAGGGGCTTTGGAGGGAAGAAGCGAATCGCAGCGCTGCTCATATTGCTGTTGCTCATCAGCGGTGGCGTAACAATGCTGATCGTCAGTCAGTCCGGTGAGGATGAAGAAGACGCACCAGCATGGGAGACGATTTCCGCACCCACTACTGGCGCCGTTGCAGGCGAGGCCTATGGGACTGCCGCCGTTGGCGAATGTTTGCACTGGTCATCACCCGATGCATCGGACCTAACGAAAGTTGACTGCGCCGACGAGCACCGATTCGAGGTCGGCGCGGTCGTTGATCTCAGTTCGTTCCCGGGCTCTGAATTTGGGCCAGAAGCCGAGTACCCCACAGAAATTCGGTTCTCTGAACTGCGCACGGAAATCTGCGAACCAGCGGTTACCCGCTACATGGGCGCCCGCTACGATCCACGGGGTCGGTACAGCATAAACCTCATCAACCCTGGTCAAGATGGGTGGCAGGAAGGCGAACGCACCATTCGTTGCGGCCTTCAGCACGTCGGTGTCACGGGCGCGGTGTTCCCCATGGTTGGCCAGGCTGGGCAGCAGGATCAGTCAGTCGTCTGGGATGACGGCTTCTGCATCGGTATCAATTTTGAAGCCCCAACCGATCCGGTGCCCTGCGAGGAGCCACACGCCTATGAGGTAGTGGGGACTGTCGACCTGGGTGAACACTTTGGTGACGGGTATCCGCCAGTCGCCGAACAGGACCGATTCCTCGACGATAGGTGTCGGCAACTCGCGGCCGATTACCTTGGCTCCCCCGAGCGCCTCACCGAACAGCGACTGACCGCATTTTGGGATACTCGCTCGCTATCGAGTTGGCTCGCGGGCAGCCGATTGGTGAATTGTTCCATCGGCGCTCAAACAGGAGCAGGCGGCGGCTTCTCGGCCATCGTCGGTTCAGCCCGCGGTGATATCACCATCGATGGACAGCGGCCAAGTGAAATTGCTCTTCCCGAACCACCTCGTGTGCCTGGCGCTCCAGCCCTCATTCCCGGAAACTAGATTCCGCCATGCCAGTTGTCATGTCCGATGAGCGGTTCGAAGAACTTGTCGCAGACGCACTCGATGCTGTTCCGGAAAAGCTTGCGCGCGCCATCGACAACGTCGTAATCCGCGTAGAGCCACACAACGAGGATGAACCAGAGATCCTCGGGCTCTACCACGGTGTCGCATTGCCTGATCGTGATTCGTTTTACGCGGGATCATTGCCCGACATGATCAGTATCTACCGCGACCCTCTGCTTAACATGTGCGACTCGGAAGACGAGGTAATCCACGAAGTGGCGGTGACGGTGATCCATGAAATTGCTCATCATTTTGGAATCGACGACGCCAGACTGCACGAACTCGGCTGGGGATAGTAGCCACTAGCAGGCAATACTTCACTGCCAGCAGTGTGCGTGCGGAAAATTTATAAAATTTTTTCTGCGGGCGGAACCAAACAATCACGAGGTGCGTCGTACCTGTTCGTGTGGGTAACTTACGCCCACGCTGGCAGAGGGGGCATTCTCGTGGGACAGCAACTCATCGTTGATCCTGACGCGCTGCGAGGAGCAGCGAAATCGTTGGACGACGCAGCACAAGCAGTAAACCGGGGCCTAGCGGCCATTCGCGGCATAGTTGCGCCGCGGCCTGCTGGACATGATGAGGTCTCGGTTGGCGTTGTCCGGTGGCTAGCTAATTCGTTCCATCACTGTGCACCCCATCTCGCAACCGCTGTGCAGGAGCTTCACGGGGCAGCAGCTGCACTACGGCGCCAGGCCGACGTCTACCAGAGCCAAGATGCCGCACTCAGCGGTGCACTAAGTCAACACGGTTAGACGTTCATCAGTCATTCTGGGGGAGATTATGGGATTTACGTATGTCGTGTGGGGACTTCGCAAGGCCGTGCAGTTGAGCCCACCGATTCACACTGGCCTCGGCCCAGAATCGGTGGCGCTGGCGGCGCAACGGTGGGGCGAGTTGGGCATGGCACTTGGGGACGCTGCGGCTCACATCACCAATGCGGTTGGTCAGCTCGAAGCCGGCTGGAGAGGTAGCGCTAGCGACAAATCTCGCGCTTCGCTCACATCAGCGGCACAGTGGTTGACCGCCACAGCACCCAAGGCGGCCCACGTTTCGGCCGTTGCAAGTATCGCGGCTACGGCGTATTCGGTAGCGCGGCTGACGATGCCGACACCTATCGAGATCGCTGCCGTCCAGGCTATGAAGGTCGCGGGCGCCGCGTCAGCTGCTACTGGAGGTATTGCTGCGGCAGAGGCGGCGGAGCGGATGCTTGACCTTCGCGCGGTTTCGACCATGACGACCTACGAGCAAGCCTGCAGCGGATGTGCGGTGCCGACAGAAATCCAGCCACCTCGGTCGATGACGACGCACGGTGAGGCTCATCAGTCCGACGACCAGTCTGCTCAAACGACCTTGTCGTCGGCACGCGAAGCTACGTTCACCGGTGGCTCAACGACCATGTCACCAACCAGCGGGAGTTCGCCACAAGTGACGGCCGCTGGTGTGACCACTCCCGCGTCGATACCGTCGACACCGGCATTCGCAGGTACTGCTGGCGCTCCGGGTGTATCGCCGGTGGGTCTGTCCGGTGCCGGTGCAGTTGCGCCTATCGTGTCCACCGCAGTTGGTCGGATAGCAACAATGGGCGCTGATGCAGCGCGGTCACTTATGGGTAGCCTTCCCGGCCACAGTGCAGGATCATCGAGCGCACCGAGCGGTGGGTCCCACGCACGCGCTGGGTCGACTTCACTCCCCACGAATAGAGGTCCACTGACTGCTCCGGCGTTGTTGGGTCCTGCAAGTGGTCTAGCGGGAGGACCGTCCGCAGTTGGTGATCGCGGGGTAGCGGGGTCGCAGATGTCGCCAATTGCTAGCGACAACTCCCGATCGGGCGCACGGCAACTGTCAGGTGGCGAAAGAATGGCCTCGATGTCGGAGGCACGAACTTCGATGGGCCCGATGGGTGCGCCAATGCTAGGTAATCGCCCCGGCGATGACGATGAGCAAAGCGCCGGTTCAAAGAAGCGACAAGATCAGCCGCAAAAGCAGTTCGATACCGGCCCGGCTGGCCAGCTCGTATGCCCTCCAATAATCGGGGCCTCGACCAGGTGAAGAGTTTTTCGGTCTCGGTTTCGGAGCTTGCATATCTGCAGGAGCGTTGTGGGCTCGACGAGCTTCCCGTCGCATTGCAGATCCCACTTGCGGCAGGCGATTTTCATTCGAGAGAGGCGCTGAGCGCACGAGGATTTCTTGTCGATGGCCAGGTCAGCCCAGTGGTGCGGAGCATGCTGTGCACCCTTGCAGACCCTGCCCACCTTGTGAGTGTGAGGATTGTGCCAGGCCCGGCGTGCGATGAATCCCTGCCCACTGAGCGAACTGTTCTGGCGCGAGGTGGGCACCACCCCGCATCTATTGGAGCAATGCGCAGAGGTGACATTGTCCGAGTGGGGGTTGTTGAGAACGGGCACGCCGGGTTCCTCGCGCACGTTCTCAGCCACGCAAATCCGGCGAATCCTGAAGCACCCGAGATGCGGATTCGACGCTCAACCCTCGTTGAAGCGCTCGGAAATGATCATGATGTCAATGCAGCGGTGTTGGCGTTGCGCCAGCACGGTGTTCCTGCGCGCGTTGCCGCCACGTACGGAACAGCATTCACGTCGATTAGTCGTATAGCCGAGGTGACAGCCAGTGGCGCGAACGCAGTCGCCGTGTTCGATACGGACGCGGGACGGTTCATTACGATCCCTGATAATTCAACTGCCACCGACCAAGACAATCCCTGGTTGACTGTGTGTGCTGGAGTCCCACCTCGACTTGAACGTGCCTTGGCTTCGCTGTGGGCTCCGCCGTCGGCGGGCTTATCCCATCACATCGCGAGCAATGTGAGCCTCTCCCGGTGAATGCGAAACGACGTGACCCCACCGAACGAGATCCCAGCCCCCGGCTGCAGTCGGGGCAAGCTCTACTCCACCCGTGTTTTCCAGACGGTGGCGCAGCGCAAATCCCGGGTCGATGCCAGTTAGTTTCGCAGCGATTGCGCGGATAGCAGCGCCGTGACTGACGACAACGATCCGACCTGAGGTGTGCTTGAGGTAGTCGGTTCGCAAGGTTGATATCACCGGTAGATACCGGTCCATAAGGTCGTGACCGCTTTCGCCGCCGGGTATGCGGGCGGAGTCGTTGCCATGCAGCCACTCCGTGTACGTAGCGACGTAGATCCGATGTGCTTCATGATCGGACCGGAGTTCGAGATCGCCTGCTTGAATTTCGTGGATGCCTTCAACGGTGGTGACGCTGCGGCCGAGTGATTCTGCAATTGGCATGGCGGTTTGTTGGGCGCGCACAGCAATGGACGAGACCAGGATGTCGTCGTCGGTGAGCGCAAGTAGCTCAGCGAGTTTGCGCGCCTGTTTGTGACCAGTTTTGGTGAGGGCAGCGCCTGGCGGTTTGGTATCGAGTTTGCGGAGAATGTTCGATTCGGATTCGGCATGTCGCACCAGGAGTAAGCGGGCGGTCATGTGTGATCTTCCCCCTGACGAAGCGCAGCTAGCCATGCGGTCTCGGCGCTGTCATCGGGTGGTGATGACGCGTCGGTTACGGTGGTCGGCCAGGAACCAAGGTATCGCACGTCTGCACCGTTGCGGTGCAGCGCTTTGAGGGCTTCTCCGACAGCGGTGTCGTCGATGTGCCCGCGGCAATCGATGTAAAACCGGTACGTGCCCATCCCAGTTCGTGTCGGCCGGGATTGGATACGGGTGAGGTCAATGCCGCGTAACGCGAACTCATTCATGGCCGCAGCGAGTGAGCCTGGCTTATTGGGGAGGCCAAGAACTATTGAGGTGCGGTCGCTGCCCGTTCGGGCGGGTGGCGCTGTAGGGGCTTGGACGAGCACAAAGCTTGTTGATGCGCCCTCGACGTCAGCTACCTTATCGGCGAACCTCTGCAGGCCTCGTTGGTCGGCTGCAATTGCGGTGGTGACGGCAGCATCTGCCTCATTCTCGCAGACATCGTCTGCTGCTGCCGCGTTGGATGTGGCTGCAACTATGTGGGCTTCGGGGAGGTTTTTGGCTATCCATTGCGCTACTTGAGCCGCGGCTACGGGGTATGCGGCCACCGTCTTGATGGCTTCGACTGGAGTTCCTGGGCGCACCGCGATGGTGAAGGTGATGGGTAGTTCGATCTCAGCGACTATCTGCAGACGCTGGTGTGTGGCGAGCGAATCGAGGGTCGGGATTACAGGGCCTTCAACTGAGCTTTCGATGGGTACGCACGCTTGATCCGCCACGCCGTTGCGCACCATGTCGAGCGCAGCTGGCGGGCTGGGCGCAGAGATACGTGTGACGGGTTCGTTGATGGTCCCGTTGCGCTCCATACTTTCGAGCGCGGCTTCGGTAAAAGTTCCGGCGGGACCGAAGTAGGCGATGCGCAGCACAGGTATGAGACTACGTTGCATTGGTCTGCGTCGCGTAGGAGTGAGGACTCGCCGAGAGAAGAACTTTCGTAAGTTGGCCCTTCCCCAATGGATTTCGATTGGTTAGCCTTACCTTAATTATTACTGGAAGGTGTGAAGCCAATGACGACCCAAAGTACCTATACCCTGCCGACAATCGCTGAACGCGTGCGATCAGCTTTCATGCGCGCCGACTGCTCCATGCTCGCCATCGACGGCACCAACCCCATTGCCACGACACTCCACCACTTCGATTGCTTCGGAGGAATCCTCATCGGGGTTCCCGAAGACTGCGCAGCGGCGGCCCTCGCATGGCAAGCCGGACCAGTCGGTCTCCCGGTTGTTCTCGAACTGACCGACGCAGCACCCCTCGATCTCCGAGAGCCAATCCGCTCACTGATCTGGGTTCGTGGCCAACTCACCCCCATTGACACCGACGATGTCGCCGACACGGCGATCGAAATCGCCGCAACCAACCCCAACGAAGCCCTGCTAGACCTCGGCCACACAACGAGCCTCCTCCACCTCGACCCAGCATCCGTAGTCGTCGCAGACGCCTCAGGCGCAGAAATCGTCCCCCTACACACCCTTATTGGTGCCCACCCTGATCCGTTCTGCAGAATGGAAACTCGCTGGTTACGCCACCTTGAAAGCGAGCACGCGGACCTCCTCGACAGCATCATCAGTAAACTCCCACCGTCCGTCCGCGAAGGCCGACTCCGTCTTCTTGGTTTGGACCGCTACGGCCTCCGTTTGAGAATCGAACGCGAGGACCACGACAAAGACATCCGCATCGCGTTTCCCCAACCTGTGAACACACCAGATGAACTCAATGCCGCCATGCGCATTCTGGTGGGGTGTCCCCATTTCAATGGGACGCGCACCTGATACCTTCAGGCTCCGTGACCAGTCCTTCATGGCGCTCTCCTAAACTGCGCGGCTTTCCGCCACCAGTTAAGAACCCTCGCGAGCGACGCCTCTTGGTGGTAGAGGTCGCCATTGTCCTGCTCGTCACCCTCGGTTTACAAGGGCTCTACAGCCTTACAAGCTTTGCCGAGTTGCTACTCGCACCCACCCCTCTGTCCGAGCAGTCCGTAGCACTCAACGTCAGTCGGTCACGATCCGAATACATTGACCTCACACGGCAACTCCTCGGCGCGCTGAGACTATTCGCCTGGGCCGCGCTAGCAACGTACTTGCTGTGGCGTAGCGGAATAACAGCGTGGCTTCGATCAAAATTGGCACTGAGCGGTCGAGATTTCCTCCACGGCATAGCCCTAGCGGCACTTATCGGGCTACCTGGGCTCGGCCTTTACCACCTCGGCCGGACGCTCGGGATCACTATCGAGATCGTTCCCGCCGCCCTAGACGATCATTGGTGGCAGATCCCAGCCCTCGTCGTTTCAGCCATCGCAAACTCAGCAGCTGAAGAAATCATCGTCGTCGCGTACCTGCTCATACGGCTTCAACAGATTGGGGTCGGGGCACAAACCGCAATGCTCGTCTCAGCCGTTCTCCGCGGCACCTACCACCTCTACCAAGGTGTCGGCGCATTCGGCGGCAACATCATTATGGGTTTGATTTTCGCGCGCTACTTTCAATGCACCGGCCGCATGTGGCCCCTAATCATCGCTCACGCCGTCATTGATGTCGTCGCCTTCGTCGGGTACACAGTCCTTCTACAATGACAATTCGGAACAAGTCATTTCGGAACCTAACGGCTCACGGGCGATACTAAATCCATGAGTTCCTCGCCGCGCATCACCATCACGTTCTGCGTTCGCTGCGGATGGCTCCTGCGATCCTCATGGATGGCCCAAGAACTCCTCACAACATTTAGTGCCGACATCAGCGAGGTTGCGCTTCGCCCAGGCAAGAGCGGCCAGTTCAGAATCGATGTCGACGAAACCATTGTGTGGGACCGTGAAACCGACCAAGGATTCCCTGATATCAGCACCCTCAAGCAGCGGGTTCGAGACATAGTTTCCCCAGACCGCAGCCTTGGCCACGTAGATCGGAAAATCCAGTGAATGCATTTCGGCTTGGCTACGTACCTGGCGTCATGCCTGCTAAATGGGCGAGCAGATGGGCTGAGCGAGAAACTCGCACGCCACTCGAACTGGTACAACTCCCGCTTGCACGCCAGCGTGAGGCACTTCTCGACAAGGAGGTCGACGCAGCCCTTGTCCGGCTCCCAGCAACACCACATGATGAATGGGAGATGTTCAGCATGATCGCGCTCTATCGCGAAACCAGCGTCGTCGCAATGAGCGTTGACCATTACCTCAGCGCGGCAGAAGATCTCATCTGCGACGATCTGCATGACGAGCCCCTGTGGCAAAGCGCTGACGATCCGCTTCACTGGCGAGACGATACCCGCCCCGGGACTGCGCCCGCATATGCCGAATACACACCACCCCAGGGCGCTGGTGACGCGATAGAAATTGTGGCCACTGGCGCCGGGGTGGTGATACTCCCTCTTTCACTCGCTCGGCTGCATCACCGAAAGGACGTCACTTTCCGTCCTCTGCAAGATGGCCCGGAGGCACCCGTTGGCATTGCATGGTTGGCGGAGCGCTCCACCAACGATGACCCTTTGCTCGACACAATTGTCGGCATCGTTCGTGGTCGAACAGCACAATCGAGCCGTGGAACTAGCGCAGCGACTAAAGAAGTGAGCGCGCCGAAGAAGGAGAAGAAGCCGGTACGGCAAAATTTGCGCCGAGCCCACAATTCTTCAAAAAACCGACGCCCTAGGCGCTAGCTGCCCTCGGTGCGCGACCGGATTGCGTAGAGTTTGGCTATGCAGGGTGACCGCAACGGGGAAGGCCCCACCGGCGACGATCGACGCCACGGCCCTAGGGCTGAGCAGTACAGGCCAGAGCAACCCAGGCCAGAACAACGCAGGCCAGAACAACGCAGGGGCGATCCAAGTTGGGGCGCCCAAGCTAGGGATCCACAGGCGCGGCAAATTCCCCAGCGCCAAATTCCCCAGCGCCAAGTTCCCCAGCGGCACCCACCGCGCCAGAGAAAGCGTCGACGTCCCTTCCGGAAACTGTTCCTCCTCCTGCTCATCTTGCTCGTGATTGTGGGCGTCGCCGCCTTCGGCATCGATCGCATGATCACTCGAATTGACGCAACGCAGGACTACGCCGGGCGTATCGGGGCTACACCAGGAACCAATTATTTGCTTGTTGGAACCGATAGCAGGGAAGGTCTTACGCCCGAACAGCAGCAAGAGTTGGCGACTGGTGGTGACACCGGTCCGATTCGCACCGATACCATCATGCTTCTGCATGTTCCCAGCGGCGGCGATCCAGTTCTCGTCAGCATTCCCCGCGACTCATACATTCCTATTCCGGGGCACGGGCAAGACAAGGTCAACATTTCGTACGCGATCGGCGGCGCACCTCTCCTCGTGCGAACCATCGAGGAAGCTACGGGCGTCCGAATTGACCGTTACGTAGAAATTGGATTCACCGGCTTTGCTGATATAACTGAAGCAATTGGTGGTGTAGAAATGTGTTTAGATGCACCAATCTTTGACCCTCTTGCGGGAATAGAACTCGAATCGGGTTGTCAGAAATTATCTGGGCGTGAAGCGCTCGGCTTTGTTCGCACACGGGCAACTCCCCGCGCTGATTTGGACCGAATGAATAATCAGCGACAATTCATGTCCGCTTTGGCCGAGAAGGCGACCAGGCCCAGCACAATTCTTAACCCCCTCCGTTCGATTCCACTAGCCCGCGCGGTTGGCCGTACCGTCACGGTCGACCGCGATGACCACTTGTGGAATCTAGCGCTCCTGGGCTGGGCATTGCGAGGAGAAACGCCGACTGCGACTGTTCCAGTCGGGGGCTTCGGCGATGTTCCAGGTAGCGGAAATGTAGTGTACTGGGATGCCAATGCGGCGCCACGTTTCTGGGCTGCGATCGCACGTGGAGAACCAATCCCTTCGGAATTGATGCGACACGGCTGGTGATTTCACAGATATTGGTCTGACATTCGCAATTTAGGTTCGGAGATCCTAAGTAAGGTTCATCTATTTTTAGTGAGCCTATACTTTGATGACAAACGCGCTGAGATTCACTATTGTTTTGTCATGACCGCAGATACCAAGAACGAATCAAAGTTCCTCACCTTGCTTCGTGAACAAGTCCGGAACGAGTTCACAGCATCACAGCAATACATCGCGGTGGCCGTGTACTTTGATGGCGAAGATCTCCCACAACTTGCACAGCATTTTTACTCGCAGGCGAACGAAGAACGAAACCACGCGATGATGATGGTGCAGTACTTCCTCGACCGCGATAAGCGCGTTGAAATTCCCGCGACCGGGGCCGTAATCAACGAGTTCGCGAGCGTCCGCGAAGCAATCGCGCTTGCGCTGAAGCAGGAGCGCGAAGTAACGGACGAGATTGTCGAGCTTGCACGCACAGCGCGCGACGACGGCGACTACGTAGGCGAACAGTTCATGCAGTGGTTCCTCAAGGAGCAGGTCGAGGAAGTGGCCACAATGAGCACACTCCTCACTGTTGCTGAGCGCGCCGGCGACAATCTGTTTGACCTTGAAACCTTCGTTGACCGCGAAATGAAGGTCGCGAGTGGCGACAGCACCGCTCCGCAAGCCGCTGGTGGCGCAATCTAATTGCCCCGAAGCTGAACTTGCCCCGGATGGATCTCCATCCGGGGCATTCATTTTCGGCGCAGGGTGACAACCGGCGCAGGGCAAAAAATTAGCGCAGGGTGACTTGGCGCCCGATAATTCCGTCTCGAGCGCGCCGCTCCGCCAACGTGAAAGCGGAGTCGTCGTTCAGGGCCTCTTCAAGCCGTTCCTGCAGCGTCGACGCGGCTGAAACCCACTCTTCATGATGACGGTCAGGGTCAAGGTCAAACACAGGAACCAACAGACCGTGAGTGCGGAAGGAACCCGCAAACCGCGAACCCTCCCCTAGCGTGAGGTGCTCGCGGGCGTGCAGTCTTGCCATTGCTCGCATGAGCGAGTCTTCATCTTCTGGGCGCACCCAACGTAGATGCGCCTTTTCACCGGCGTCCACCCACCAGGCGGCAACAATGCCGTCGGCGTCGAGCCGTGCTGACGGCATGATTAGTTCGTTGGCGCGCTGAACGGCAGCTGGAAGCTCACCGGTTGAAGAACCATTTGCGAGCCACCAGTTGAAATCACCATGCACCTCAATGTCCAGCAACTTGTCAGCGGCGATCACGTCAGCGATGTTGGGTGATTCGGCGTCGATTGTTGCCTGCGAAAGTGATGTTCCTGGAGTTGCCGTCGTCACCCATTCCGTGGCGACAGCCACATCGCGAGCCGGGTTCCCTGAATGCACCGCAAGTTGCAACCCCACGAAGCACTCTGGTGGCGTATCGCCTGACTGGTCTCGCACGAGGGCGGCCACAGCACCTGGCAGGACCGTCGCAAGCGTTACCGAACGGCCTGCCTCATTCGAAACGAGGGGAAGCGGAGCTGTGGCTGAGGGAACAAACTCCCGCAGCGCGACTAGGTCGCATTCAGCAGCGAGGCCCTCAAATGGGCGCTTCGGCGGCAACTCTGCGAGCCGCTCATTTCTCTGTGCGATCTTTTCCGCACGCCGACTTCCCTCACGGGGACCTGAATTTCGTTTGCTTCTTTTTCCCACCCTGCAAACTTACCCGTGAGCTGTGTGGTTTTCAGCTCTCGAACACGCGTTTCGTGCGGGCGGGATAGTTGGTCGCTATCCATCGCACACCTAGATCGCGACACAATTCGACGTCTGCCTTCTCGTCTACTGTCCAGACGTATGTGGCGCGCCCTGAAGCGCGTGCCCTTTCGACCACTTTCGGGTGTTCCCTAAGCATTTCGATTGAGGGTCCAATCGCGGCGGGAACACCACTCGTGGTCGGCGCGTAGCCAAGATAGCGAGAATTTTCGCCCAGGAGCACTGTGGGGAGGTTGGGCGCGGAGCGACGAATCCGAAACACCGCTGACGGGGCAAACGACATCATCACGACGGGCGGCGTCGCACTTGGAGGTCGTTTCGCTAGGCCGAATCGCTGCAATTCAGCGATGAGCTTCATTTCTACAAGGGCGCCGTATCTAACGGGGTGTTTAGTTTCAATAAATAGTGTTCGAGGCCTGTCCCAGTCAAGAACAAGAGTTAACAATTCCCGCAACGTCAATACAGACGTCGGTTCGGCGTAGCGTTCAATGTTTTTATTATCAACATCAGGGTCACCAAGTGCAGCAGCTGCGCGTTGACGGGACGCCATTTCTGCATGCCAACTTCCATAATCGTGCGCTCGCAATGCATCCAACGTCATTGCGCTCACTGTGCCGCTGCCATTAGATGTGCGATCAATTCGGCGGTCGTGCATGCAGATTAGTTTTCCGTCGCGCGTCAGGCGAACGTCGCATTCAAGCCCATCAGCGCCCTGCCGGAGGGCGAGGTCGTACGCTGCGAGAGTGTGCTCCGGTAGCTCCCCTGAAGCTCCCCGGTGCGCCACGACGAGTGGTGGCGTGCCAGGTTGCGTCGGCTGGCTTCGACTAACACCAATACTGCTGGTCACACCACCATAGTTTCGCACTAAAGCGTCTAGCGCAAGAGCTAAACATTACGGCGACGAGGCGACGATCCAGCGTTTAGGTGAATTATTTTCTTCATCGGTGGGCTGCGTCACGTCCACCAACTTTGAGCAAACGCGAATGACGTTCCAGGCCAGCAATGCACACGTGGATGCGACGACATTGACTATCACTGCGAAGAGCACGCTATTTGCTTGTGCCTGCACTGTGTCAGCAGTACGCCAGATGATACTTGCGCCGGCGAAAAGCCAGGTAAGCACCCACAGCGTCCACCATTGTTTTATTCGGCTTAAAACATTGTGGAGTTCGGCAGGATTTCGAACCGATTGCACACGTGGGTTCTGAATCAATTCAGCTAGCAGCGTGGGGGGATAAAACCAGGACATTGGTGGGAGTACCGTCGCGATAAATTGCCAACGAGTGGATCGTGTTTCACGCAACCCGTATCTGTGACACATTTCATTGCGAAAATTGATAAGCCAACTAGCGCAGCTGATGACGGTAAGGAAAGCAAACACCAAGGCGGCGATACTGGCCGTCACCACGAGGAGGTCTGTGGTGTAGGCGATCGGCAGCGGGATCAACCGAGTCCGGTTGTATAGGAGAGTGAAGTACCGAATGAGTTCAGCGACTGCCGCCGCTCCGTAGAGCGCTGCCGTGAAGGCAAGCAAGTATGTGGCGTAGGACGCGACGACGTGTTGCGTTGTCTTCGGCGCGGGTGCTGGCTCGACTGGGTGTTGTTCGAGTCCCCAGTGTGGATGTGAGCGGTATCGCGGGGTCGCTGACAGTTGGGTGGCGGACTGGGCGATAGTGTTCCCACTCTCGGAGGTAGCACTGGGTGGTGGTTTCGCAGTCCACCGGAAGTTCATTGGCCGACGAAGCACCGGGTGAAGTGGCCCGTAATTGGGTTTATTAGCCATGCGGATCACTCATCTAGTAGATGGAACCTTGGGCGCCGGCGGAGTCCACGACTGTGCGTCCTGCTTTTTGCCACGCCACCATTCCGCCGGTGACATTGGTGGCGTCGTAGCCGACCGTGTTCAGCCATTGGATTACACGAAAGCTTCGACCGCCGCTACGGCACACGATGAATAATTCGTCGTCCGGGTCCAGTTCGTCTAGGCGAGCTGGAATGTCTGCCATGGGTATGTGGACAGCTCCGGGCGCATGGCCTTTGTCCCATTCATCCTGTTCGCGGACGTCGACTACGACGACCCTGTCAGCGGCTGGGTCGGGAACGCTGGTTACGGGAATTGAGTGCACCGGTTCTGTCACGCTTCGATAGTGACATGTCTGCGCGTCGGCTTGCCACCTTTCACGTGCACGGTTTTAACACCGTCCACAGAACAGCCAAAGTTATCCACAGATGTGGCGTGCGTTACACAAAAACTGTCGAGTTATCCACATTGTCCACAGGTTCATCCACAGATTTCGTGGATAACTCGACACTTTGCACCGCTTGTGGCCTGCATTAACCCAAAACTATCCACAGACTGGGTGTAATCCACAACGGGAGTTGTCACCAGGCTGTGCAGAGTTCTTTGTGCGTAGTTCATGCAGATTCCACCTGTTAACTTGGTAGCCTCACAAGCCGAATCTGGCCCACGCCAAGCGCGAAACGACGCCATCCATCCCAAATGGGTCAGGAAACGGCATTCCCAATCGGGCAAAGAGCGGTCGTTTGGGGGTTACAAACTCGATCTCAGCGCCGGGGAACCGTTCGTCAATAACCGTTCGCACGCCACCAACGCCATCAACTAACCCCAGTTTGTGCGCCTGCGCCCCCAGCCACACATCCCCATTGAACAAGTCATTGGTCGTGTCCAACTTCGCACCGCGGCGTTCGGTAACCCAGTCGCGAAACAATTCATGCATTGAACTCTGCAGGCCAGACAACCATTCGACGTCTTCGGATTGCTCAGGCAGAAACGGATCCAGCCGTGCCTTTTCCGTTCCCGATGTGTAAACCCGCCTTTCCACACCCACCCGGTTCATCAAATCCACAAATCCAAAGCCACTGGAAATCACACCGATAGAACCAACCATCGACGTAGCGGCCGCATAAATCTCGTCTGCAGCGCACGCCACCCAATAGCCGCCGGACGCCGTGACGTCCTCGCAAAACGCCAAAACTGGAACCTTGTGCTTTGTCGCCAAACCCCGCACCCGGGAGGCAATCGCCTCACTCTGCATAGGGGAACCGCCGGGGGAATTAATCACAAGTGCAACCGCTTTAACGTGATCGGTGGTGAACGCACGCACCAATTGCTCATCAACGCTCTCTGCAGTGACTACATGACGACCAATGCCGCCACCGTGCGGCGCAATCATCCCTTGGATTCGCACAGCAGCAACTACACCGCCATGGTCACCACCAAGCACAGCGGGCAACTTAGAAGAAAACTGTTTCGGAAAAGTCATCGACAACTTCGTCATGAAGCCAGAGTAAGACCCAACTCCGACAAGGTGCAGATAGCGAAGTATGACGCATGCCACCTACCATCGATCATCATGTACGAGTTGCAGGGCAAACAGGCAGTGTGGCAGATCGATACAGATTCCGTGGAGATCCGTTTTCACACGGATCGACGATCTGATCCGTTCTTTCGGGCGCTCTCACATCTTCGTGTTCCTGTGCCGTTCATCAGCTCAGTTCAAGTTTCGTCCGGCGGCCGCAGGGAGGGCTGGCGAATGCAGCTGACGCTGTTGCCAGGGTTAGACCCGTTTGCCACTGTAGGTGCCGCCTTGTCGGCATCAAAGCAGCCGTTTCTCCTTGTCGGCGAGCCAGGGTCTGATCAACTACTAGCGCAGTTCCACGCTGACGCCATCATGCAAGCAGCTGAGTTTGCTCGAAGTGAGGCAAAACCATCCGGCGAACGAATCGTTGAGCTCGTACCGCGCATACCGTTCCACATTCAAACCTGGGAAGGCGCTGCGTCGTGTGATGCTAACTCGGTAACTTTGACGTGGCCGGGAGCGAGAATTCCGTCGCCGAAACGGTTGCACCAGCGCCGCGAGTTCGCATTGGATTCAATCGCCAGAGCGGAGTGGGTGCCCCGCGATGACGGTGTCGACGCGTTCTTGCGAATAGTGCTAAAAGATCGGCCCAGTGAAGGCATAAGCCCGCGCAATGACCTGCACTGCCTACTCGGACACGACGGTGAGGACGAAGCACGGTTGTTACTGATGGCAGCCACCATCACTGCTCACTGCCGTGGAATGCAGGAAGCTGCCCCAGCCCCTACCTCTCCCGCCTCGGCTGGAACTGGCAGCGTCGATTCCGAGCAAATTTACGAACGAATCCGTCAACTTGGAAAGCTTCACGCCGAGGGGATCCTCACAGACGAAGAGTTCGCTGCCAAAAAGAAGGAATTGCTGGACCGGCTTTAGGATTCGCTGGCCGCCTGCGTTAGAGCGCGCAGCACCTGTACGTGCCGAAGCAAAAACGTCTGCTCGTCTAGCTTCTTGCGGCGCAGCCACGCGGTGACTTCGTCTCTGTGTTTGCTCGCATTACACGAGGCGCATGCAGGCACGACGTTCTCGAGCGTATAGCGGCCACCGCGGGAGATCGGCTGGATGCAGTCGCGCTGCAGTGCTGACCCGGTTACGCCGCAGTAGGCGCACCCGCCCCATGCCTCGCGAAGGCTGCTCCATTGCAGGTCGGTCAGGTCGTTTTCGACACGGGATAACCGACGCAGCCGACGCTTCGCGTATCGCGCTCGGGTTATCGCGGATGCATTGGATGAGGAAATCTTGCGACGACGGTGCGGCAACGTGAAGCTCAAGTTCCAGTCAGACACTGAACCCGGTAGGGCAGCTCACTCCGGTCCCCCCGATGCCGCAGTATCCGCCCGGATTCTTGTGAAGGTACTGCTGGTGGTATTCCTCGGCATAGTAGAACGCCTTAAGTGGGGCGATTTCGGTCGTTATGGTTCCGAGTCCCGCTGAGGTGAGGGCGTGCTGATACTTTTCCGCACTGGCTGCGACCACTTCGTGTTGATCGTCGCCGACGGTGTAGATGGCGGAACGGTATTGCGAACCGACGTCGTTGCCTTGGCGCATGCCTTGCGTTGGATCGTGCGATTCCCAGAATTTCTGGAGGATCCGCTCAAGGTCAACTGCAGCGGGATCAAAAACCACGAGAACAACCTCTGTATGCCCGGTCATGCCCGTGCACACTTCTTCGTATGTTGGATTTGGCGTGTATCCCCCGGCGTAACCGACAGCCGTCGAGTAGACGCCTTCCGTTTGCCAAAATCCTCGCTCAGCACCCCAGAAGCAGCCTTCGGCGACGACGAGAGTTTCCATTCCAGCGGGAAATGGCGGTGTCATGCGGTGGCCATTCACTGCGTGGATCCCGCTGATGCGCCTCGGCGTGGTGCGGCCGGGCAGCGCCTGGTCGGGTGTGATCATGGCTGTTTTGCGTCTGCCAGTGACGTCATCGAACCAAGACATACCGAAAATGCTACGCGGAAAGTCGAATACCTGCCGCTGACCAGAACGCGAGATTTCCCCAAGGTAGAACATTTAGATGAGCAGAAGATTTAATTTCGTCTATTCGAACTCAATAAATTGTGGAATTCGCTCAGCGCGAAGTTGTTGCAGAAAGTAGCCCCATGCATAAGAGTTGGGGCTGTAGTGAAAATTTTGTCCGCACCTCAGGCTGAGCTTGCCCACCGGCAAGCCTAAGTCCATCTAGGAAAGGATGCTCGTGGCTGTCTATACGCTTCCCGAACTGCCTTACGACTACTCCGCACTTGAGCCCCACATTTCGGCCCAGATCATGGAGCTGCACCACTCAAAGCACCATCAGGCCTACGTCACCGGCGCAAACACAGCGCTGGAAAAACTCGCGGAACTCCGCGACAGTGACGCTCTCGCCCCAGTCGTCAACCTGCACGAAAAGAACCTTGCGTTCCACCTAGGCGGCCACACCAACCACAGCGTCTTCTGGAACAACCTGTCACCAGACGGTGGCGACAAGCCAGAAGGTGAACTAGCCGCTGCGATCGACGAGTACTTCGGCTCGTTTGATAAATTCCGCGCGCATTTCAACGCCAATGCCAACGCCATTCAGGGCTCCGGCTGGTCCATCCTTGCGTACGACACCATTGGCCAGCGCCCACTCATCGTGCAGTTGTACGACCAGCAGGGCAACATCCCTATCGGCCTAGTGCCACTGCTCATGCTTGACATGTGGGAGCACGCCTTCTACCTGCAGTACAAGAACGTCAAGGGTGACTACGTCAACGCTTTCTGGAACATCGTCAACTGGAACGATGTTGCCGCACGCTTCGACCGCGCACGCTCCGCAGGCAACGGGCTTATCGTCCCCGCCTGACCTCCATACGCGCAATGCCCCGGCTCTGCTCTCGCAGACTCCGGGGCATTTTCGCGTGATACGCCTACTGCCAGTTCGATTATTGCCCGATCCGCTGGAACGGCTCCGTGGAAAAAACGACCTCCACTGGGACGTCAAAGAACTTCGCGATGCGGAGGGCTAAATGCAGACTCGGGCTGTACTCGCCGCGCTCGAGATACCCGATGGTCTGGTAGTGCACGCCCAGCGCTTCGGAGAGGTCGCGCCGGGAGATGCCCCGCTCCACACGGAGTACGGCAATGCGGTTGTAGATGGTGTCACTCACGGCGGTAATCGTCTGCCCCTTACTGATACATCTGCATTGCGCGCTGTTTTCCGGCCTCTACGGCTGACCCTGATTGTCTCCGTGCTACTCGGCGCAGAACAATTGGGGTTAGCAACAGGCCGACAATAGCCCAGGCGCCGAGCACACCAATCATTTCGAGTGTGCGCCACGATTCGCCGATCTCAAGAGCGACAGCGTCACCAGGAAGCAGGGCCGAGCGCATACCTAGCCCAAGCCAGTACATGGGCAGAAATTGCGCGACGACCTGTACCCAACCCCATAAGGCCTGGAGTGGGAAAAAGATCCCGGAGATACCAAACATGATGATCATGGGAAGCATGCCCCAGGTGCCGATCTTGTTTGGACTCTTAATCAAGGATCCGACGACGATGCCGATTGGCAGCACTGCGAGCAGACCAAGCACGATGAGACCGAGGACGGCCAGCCAGGAGCCCAAACCCTGTGCGGCGAACCCGTCGAACAGGAAGAGCCCTGGAATTATGAGGATCGCAAGCATAGGTAGTGCGCTGGCAGACTGGAAAAGCACCTGACCGCTCACGTACCCGGTCATGCCGTGTGGGGTCGCTTTGGCGCGCAGCAGGGTGCCGTCTTCCCGTTCGACTGCGAGCGCGTACATGGGGCCGATGTATGCACCGAAGGCTATGAGCGCGCCCAAGATGCCCGGTAGCGCGACTGCGGGATAAAGCAGTTCAGTGCCCTCAACTGTGGTGTTGCGGTTGAAGAGCAGGTAGATGAGCACGCCCGATCCGAAAAACAGGTAGTAGCCCAAATCTTGTGGGCTTCGGAGGCTGTTGAGAAACTCGATCCAGCCACGACCTAAGCCTGCTCGTACTGCGTGGAGGTGCGGGTTCATGATGTCTCCTGAGCGATCTGCGCGAAGTCAGTTTGTGCAGCTGGTGCGCCAGATTCGTGTTTCTGGACCATTGTCAGGTACGTGTCTTCGAGGTTTGTGCGCCGAATTTCGAGGTCTTCGATTTCGTCGCCCCATTGGTCGAAGAGCTCACGCGCAAAGCGGGTGGGTTCCGATGTGGCGTGTACGAAGTGGTCGCCGCGGCGTGTCCACCGAATCTCTGCCTTTCCTGCGACGGATCGAGCGAGCTGTTCGGGTGTCCCGTCTGCCACGATTTTTCCACCGGCGAGGATGAGAACCCGGTCTGCAAGCTTCTCTGCTTCGGCAAGGTCGTGGGTGGTGAGCAGAATCGTAGTGTCTTCGAAGTCGGTGAGCCGGTGGATGAGCTCATGGAATTCGCGGCGGGCCTGCGGGTCAAAGCCTGCGGTTGGCTCGTCGAGAAAGAGCACTTCGGGCCGTCCTACGATGCCAATCGCGACATCGAGGCGACGCCGCTGACCACCGGAAAGCGTGCCGATTTTCTTGCTCGCATGCGCGGTTAGCCCGACCATTTCAAGGAGTTCATCAACTTGGTAGGGGCGGGTTTTGTCGGCGGTAGCGTAGGGCTCGTAGAAGCGTCCGAGATTCTCCAGTAGAGCGCGGACTCTCCATCGCGAGTGGTCGCGCCACGATTGCAGCACGACGCCCGTACGCGCCCGCCAGTCCTCATTACCTACCGCGGGGTCGATCCCAAGAACGGTTGCGTCGCCTGCTGACCGGACGCGGAAACCCTCGAGGATTTCGATTGTGGTCGTCTTACCTGCTCCGTTGGGGCCCAAAAGCACGAGGACTTCTCCCCGGTGAGCTGAGAACGTCACGCCGTCAAGCACATCAACTGTCCCGTACCGCATCCGCAGATCGCGGACCTCTATGACTGGCGTGCGCTCGGGCACTGGATCTGCCATGGAGCCCCTCCCATAGTTTGAGTACTCACTTAGATAGCACACATACTATCTCAAGTATGAGAAGTAGTATAGTCCTCACATTTCATGAATAGCCTTGACCAGATCGAGGTATACCGGGTTAGACGCGTTAATTCCGATGGAGGACACCGATATGGCACCTACCCCTACTGGGCGGCTAGTGCGGTCAGCCCACCGCACCGATCTCGTCATCAAGCGGACGTTTCCAGCTTCGATCCACGACGTGTGGTCGAGCATCACCGACAGTGAAAAAACCGCCCAGTGGTATGGCCCATGGAGGACAACCAGCGGGGATAACCCGACAGCAGGTTCGTCCATCAGCGTGCACATGCTGTTCGAGGACGGCCAGCCTTGGTGCGATGCACGAATTGAGTTCTGCGAGGCCCCACACAGGCTCGATCTCGCGCTGCTCGCCGGAGCGGACGAATCGGCCGCCTGGCATGTCAGCCTCACGCTAACCGAGACGACCGGCTTCACTACCCTCGCCTTGGCCCACCGGATCGACCCGGGCATCAATCTCGGGGATATTGGAGCAGGTTGGGAGTACTACCTCGACATGCTGGTTTCCGCCCGCGAGGGAACCCCCCAGCCGAATTTCGCCGACTATTACCCGGCGCAGCGGGAGCACTTTGACAGTCAGGTGGCCGTCGACGAATGACGCACCCCCCCGGACCCCCCACTTGAATACTCCTTCATGTGAAACGGTGGGCATTCCGGAGCGCCCACTCAGCGAATGTTGTCGCGGGACGTCCCGTGAGCTCTTCCACGATGCGGTTGGCCTGCTGGGGCGACTCGACCATTTCGGCATCAATGTCGACGTACCATTCCGCTTGGTCTCCCATCGCTGGAGTAAGTTGCTCGATCGCTTCCTCGCGGGACACTTCGATGAACGGAATGTCTCGGCCGAGTGCAGTTCCGATCTGGCGAACTAGTTCACGCCGGTCAAACGTCCCAGGCTGCCGCCTTCGCATTGAAATGCCTACTAGACGGGATTGGTGGCACCGAACACCACCGTTAAATCCCCAGCACGACCTTGGCGATCAAGAAATAGATGATGAGCCCTGTTGCGTCAACGAAGGTTGCAATAAACGGAGTCGACATCACAGCCGGGTCAATTTTGACGGCCTTCGCGAACAACGGGATAACGCCACCGACCGATGCGGCCAACGTACAAATCGCAAGCATCGACGCCGCCACCACTACACCCAACTCTGCAGTGTAGCCGTCGAAGAAGAACGCCACCGTGGAAATCGCGGCGAGCGCAAGCGCACCAAGCAACGCTCCAAGCGCAGCTCCAGTTCGGATTTCCCGTAACAGCACAATTCCCACGTCGCGAGGACGAACGTCGCCGAGCGCCACTGCACGCGTAATCGTCACCGCCGCCTGCGACCCGGTGTTACCCCCCGTACCGATAATCAACGGAATGAATACCGCAAGGGTCACCACAGTTGCGAGGTCATCTTCAAAGTGGTCAAGCACGCCCACAGTCGCTACAGCGGAAACCGCGAGCAACAACAGCCACACCACACGCGAACGTACAAGGGAACGCACAGGTGTCGACAAATACGGTCGCCCAAGTGGCTCCACCGCACCTGCACGGGCGGCATCCTCTTCTTCCGCCTGCCGAATAATGCGGACCGCGTCATCGACGGTAAGAATTCCGACCAGCCGCTCTTCTTTATCCACCACAGGAAGCGCGAGTACCTGAGAGTCGAGACAGCGACGTGCCGCATCCTCGGCATCCTCGCTGGCGTAAACACTGATCGCCTCGTTCATGATTTGACCAACGGGTTTACCTGTGTCCGCCAGCATCAAATCCCGCAAGCTCACGACACCGACAAGGGCTTTTGCCGAGTCCGTCACTGGCACTGTGTAAATAGTTTCCGCATCGCGCCCTCGGTGGCGAACCTGCGTCAACGCTTCAAGCACAGTTTGCGAATCAAGCACCCGAACATACTCGGTGCTCATGCGACGACCAATAGAGCCGCGCTCGTATCCGAGGATCGGCGCAGTGAGTTCGCGCTCATGCTTAGACAAACCCTGCAACAGTTTTTTGGCGACACTCGCAGGGAGTTCGTCCATGAGGTGCACGCGATCGTCCGGGTCTAGGTCACCGAACAGCATTACCACTTGGTCGTCGCGCAAACTGGTGAACAACTCGGCGCGCAAGCCCTCATCGAATCGTTCAAAAACTTCGTGGGCTAAGCCCTTGGGGAGGAGTCGGAACACGATCGCTCGATCTCGAACGCGCAAACGTTCGAGCACCCACACCAAATCTGGCAAAGCCATGTCGGCCGCTTCGCGACCAACCGCCGCTAAGTCACCTTCACGCAGACGGTCGGGCCACCCAGTAATTGCCGTGTCAAGATCCTCAGTGATCACACGACTCCCCTCTCTGCGATTGCGGACATCTGCCCCCAACGATTATTCACACTCTGACACCGTCACGTGTCCACTCTGTGTACTGCAGGCAAACGCTCTGGCACTCGACTGATCTTGTGTGCTAGCGCGATAATTGTTCATAGTCCTAAACACGGGTCTAACGCCAATCCGCATGATAGGCCGTGTTCGCGTGACAGGAGGTCACGATGTACCGCGAATCAGTTGAACTATCTCCATTTGAGCAGAATGGCACACTACGTGGCTTTATGTTGAGTGGCCGGTGGCCCGAATCCACCACAGAGTGGGCGCAACTCCTTATTCTTGCGGTTCGCATCGCTTCCCTTCCCGGCCTACTCCCCACCACGACAGTGTTTGATGCGCGTGAAGACCACCCGAACAGCCTTGTCCCCAACGCTGTTGGTTTACTACTTGCGGCCGGAACGATTCTTGGTGACGAAGCTCTCAACCCTGGCGCTTTCGCTAATGAGTGCCCTCCAGCGCTGTTGATGTTGCATCCTCCGTCCGAAACACGACCCACTCTTCCAGAGTGCGCATCAGCCGCATCTGGTTGTCTTCTACTGCCAGGGATCCCGCACCTTGGCCTCGACCATCGAGCGTCCTGGGTGGAAGCCGACCTCGATGGAACCGTGACAAATCTCGTGAGCAAAGTCGGTATCGACCCTAATGAAGACCCTGACACCGCGGTGCTGGCAATGCTGCTCGCCGCGTAAAAACCACGGTTTTCCTCACCGAAAAGACTAGTGTTAGTCACACTATCTCGCTTACTTGTAGCGAGCACCCGTTGAGGAAAGGTACGTGCATTGGACATCTCAGGAAGCGCAGCGATCGTAACCGGAGCAGCATCCGGGTTAGGCGCCGCGACAGCCACACTTCTCCAGGCAAGTGGTGCGACAGTTTACGGCCTCGACCTCGCTAGTTCCATCGAGCGGGCGGGCGATTCCGCACCCGCCGGTGTGACCATGATCCCAACTGATGTCACAAGCGACACCGACGTACAGAGCGCCGTCGACACCGTAGTGAGTGGCGGCAAGCCCCTCCGCATTGTCGTCAACTGCGCTGGTGTCGGCTGGGCGGGCCGCATCTTGTCCAAGAATGGTCCCCATGATCTTGAACTGTTCCGCACCGTCATCACGGTGAACCTGCTCGGCTCCTTCAACGTGATGCGGCTTGCCGCTCAGGCAATGGCCGACACGGCCCCTGTCGACGAGCACGGACAACGCGGCATCGTTATCAACACCGCGTCCGTCGCTGCATTCGAAGGTCAGATCGGGCAGATTGCCTACAGTGCATCCAAGGGCGGCGTGCACGGAATGACCATTCCCGCTGCGCGCGACCTAGCACAGTTCGGAATCCGCGTGAACACAATCGCACCCGGCATCGTTGACACCCCCATGCTTGCCGGGGTCACGGAGGAGTACCGCAAGGGCCTCAGCGAAGGTGTGCCGTTCCCCAAGCGCCTCGCACTACCAGCTGAATTTGCGCAGCTCGCCAAGATGATTGTCGAACACGACTACCTCAACGGTGAAACAATCCGCATGGACGGCGCACTCCGAATGGCCCCGCGCTAGACCCTGTTGCACAGGCCTGTCGCCGGTAGCGAACAATGGCTGATAGCCCCACCCATAGCGAGTTTTCTAAGCAGTTTTTGAGGAGTAATGATGACGCCAGGTGACGATAAAGTCGACATCAAACCACGGAGTAGGGACGTCACCGACGGCCTCGAACGCGCTGCCGCACGTGGAATGCTCCGCGCGATCGGTATGGGCGACGACGACTTCGCAAAACCACAAATTGGTGTGGCCTCGTCATGGAACGAAATTACTCCATGCAACCTTTCCCTTGATCGCCTCGCCAAGGCGGTAAAGGATGGCGTTCACGCTGCTGCTGGATACCCAATGGAGTTTGGAACTATCTCGGTGTCAGACGGCATTTCGATGGGACACGAAGGGATGCACTTTTCCCTCGTGTCCCGCGAAGTGATCGCAGACAGTGTTGAAACCGTCATGTCCGCCGAACGCCTCGACGGATCTGTCCTGCTAGCTGGGTGCGACAAGTCCCTGCCGGGCATGCTGATGGCTGCCGCTCGACTCGAACTTGCGTCGGTGTTCCTGTACGCAGGGTCAATCCTCCCGGGTTGGGTGAAGCTCTCTGACGGAACCGAAAAAGAAGTCACCATCATCGACGCTTTTGAAGCCGTTGGTGCATGTTCACGCGGTCTCATGAGTCGCGAGGACGTCGATGCCATCGAACGCGCTATCTGCCCTGGTGAAGGTGCATGTGGCGGAATGTATACGGCCAACACCATGGCCAGCGCCGCCGAAGCGATGGGTATGTCGCTGCCGGGCAGCGCCGCTCCACCAGCGACAGATCGCCGCCGGGATGGTTTTGCTCGTCATTCCGGTGAAGCCGTGGTAGCGATGCTGCAACGTGGAATCACAACAAAAGACATCATGACAAAAGAGGCATTCGAAAACGCCATCGCAGTGGTCATGGCGCTCGGCGGTTCCACCAACGCGGTGCTCCATATCCTTGCCATCGCACACGAAGCTCAGGTCGAACTCACACTCGACGACTTCGCGCGGGTTGGCAAAAAGGTGCCACACCTTGCAGACGTCAAACCTTTTGGGCAGTACGTGATGACGGACATCGACAAAATCGGCGGCGTCCCTGTTGTGATGAAGACTCTGCTCGATGCGGGCCTACTTCACGGCGACTGCCTCACCGTCACCGGCAAAACAGTCGCAGAGAACCTTGCGGGTATCAACCCCCCTGATCCCGATGGCAAGGTTCTTCGATACCTGGCAAACCCAATTCATCCGAGTGGCGGCATCACCATCTTGCGCGGCAGCCTCGCGCCAGGAGGCGCAGTCGTGAAATCGGCTGGGTTCGACACGGATGTTTTCACTGGAACGGCTCGGGTTTTTGATCGCGAACGGCCCGCAATGGATGCCCTTGAAGATGGAACGATCACAGCTGGCGATGTTGTCGTAATCCGCTACGAAGGCCCTAAAGGCGGTCCAGGAATGCGCGAAATGCTCGCCATCACCGGCGCAATTAAGGGCGCTGGCCTCGGCAAAGATGTCCTTCTGATCACCGATGGGCGCTTCTCGGGTGGCACAACCGGGCTTTGTGTGGGCCATATAGCGCCTGAAGCAGTCGACGCTGGCCCCATCGCGTTCATTCAAGATGGCGACCAGATTCGACTCGATGTCGCCAACGGACAACTCGACCTCCTGGTGGACGAAGCCGAACTCGAACGCCGCAAACAGGATTGGGAGCCTCTGCCTCCACGCTATGAGCGCGGTGTGCTCGCTAAATACGTCAAACTCGTTGGTTCCGCTTCCTTCGGCGCTGTTTGTAACTGAATACCGGGGTAATCTCACCCTGCGCACATGCTTCAAATGCTGACGGGAACCCGGTGAAAATCCGGGGCGGTCGCGCCACTGTTACCTGCTACACCTCGTGGGCAGGAAGCCAGACCTCGTCAGCACCACCAGGCGTTATTCATCAATGGGACGCGCCATTCCCAGGAGGTTTACATGTCACAAACCCACGCAGTTGAACAATCATCCGTATCAGCCGCAGGCCTGCTGCTCACGATTGCAATCGTCAGTGCGGCCATTCTTGTGCTGTACATCGTTGGTTTTGACCAGGGCGCAATCAGCCGCACTGGCATGTTCATGCACGAACTCATGCACGACGGTCGCCACCTAATGGGTGTGCCATGCCACTAGCGGACACAAAGCTGCAGGCGCCCTCGGCTACGCAGCCGTTAACGGGTTCCCTGGCTCAGCTTCTCAAACGCGGCGCAATCGCCGGCATTCTTGCAGGGCTTGTGGCGGGCGCAGTCGCATTCGGGTTGGGTGAATCGCTCATCGACGACGCAATCGCCATCGAGGAAGCCGCAGCACACGCGGGTAACCACGCCCACGACCATGACGAACTGGTCAGCCGGTTCGGGCAAAAAATCGGGCTAATACTCGCTACCACGCTTGTCGGACTCGCATTCGGCCTCATCCTTGCTACCGTCGCGCATCATGCAACGCGATTTGTGGCAGCGTCCGCGACGTCCCTGGTTCTTGGAATCGCCTTGTGCGGCTGGTTGGCGTTCGAAGCCGTGCCGTTCGTTAAATATCCAGCTAACCCGCCCGCTGTGGGCGACCCAGAAACCATAAACGAACGCACATGGTTGTGGTTGGCGACCGTCGTTCTCGGATTCGTAGCCATCGCGGCGGCGCTCGTTTCACGAGTTTGGGTCCGTCACCGGTCGTCCATCGCCAACATTGCTACACCAACGGTTGTGTTCGCGGCTGTCGTCAGCCTGGGCTATGTGATGCTGCCGTCGATCGACGAAGTCGGGGCAGATTTTCCCGCCAGTTTGCTGTGGGATTTCCGCGTTGCATCGTTTGTCACTCAACTGACGTTGTGGCTCACGCTCGGGTTCATGTTCGCGTTCTTGACTGAACGCGCCCAACCGGTGCGCAAGTAGCGACCGCACCAAAACTACTCAGGCAGGCCCATTCTCTCCACGGAAGATCTGGTCTAGCTGCGCAACATCAGGAACTTCCAGTGCCTGCGGTGACGACATCCACTCGCGCAACACACGTGTCGCCCACACGTCATCCTCGTTGTAGCGAAGGATTCGTTCCCGCTGATCGTGCACCGGATCACCCTCATAGCCCACAGCATCGCGATACCAACTCATCGATGCCTCGCCCCCTGCCTCTGGGTCACGCCAAGAGAATCCAGCGGCGGGGGCGATCTTCTTCAATCCGCGTCCGTGGGGGCACAGAAACTGGTCCTTCACCGCATCAAACATGTCAACCCATTCATCGGATTCAATGAAGTGATTAATTTCCTCCAGGGCTGGCATTTCGTTCATCCCACGAAAGCGTTTTGCCGAATCGATGAGCCACCTATTTTCGGCACTTTTCGAATAGCAGTAAGCGGCGAAGGACAACCCGCGTTGAAGTGCCATGCGGCGCACCTCCGTGAGCCAGCCCCAAAACTCAGCGAACATCCGACCCTCGTCACGCGTAGGCAAGGGGTCCCATGTGACAAAGGGCCGATAGACAGGCTCTTTCCCAGGTTCCGTTAGTAGCGTTCCCCACAAGTAGGCGCCGTGGTCTTGATAGCTTTCCATGTCAATATCAACCTCGACATCGGCGCGTTGGACATGCAAGCTGTCGACCCTGCGAATGAGCGGAATATCGTGCAACCACGCTTTGGCAAAAACTTGAACCTCGGCGAATGGAACCCCGTGCCACTCTTCGGGATCGTCACCGTGCCACGCCGCGAGTTCATCAACGGTGTTGACACCGGCCTCCCGCAGAAGCGTGGCATGTCCTCCGTTCACGACGAGCGACACATCGTGTTTTTCCTCGAGCACTTTCTCGCAGTGTGGCCAAAATTCACACATCTTGCACTCGCCGATGCGGTTGGGTGTTGACGGTGCACCACCGTTAACTAGGGCCACTCGGTCCTCGAAACGGGCGTCATACTCACCGAGCAGGCTGTTGTCGTAGCTCGGTACTTCGCGGTCGAGATCGTGAATCAAAATGCAGTCCGCGTCATACCCAATGACGCCACCGATTCTGCGTGGCGACGCCCATCCACCTGATTCCAGCATGCGGTATAGGTGCGCCAATCTGAACTGATCCCGCGGTTGGCTGCGGAGTTTTCGAGTGTCATCGGTGTCCGGTGCGAATTCGTGCAACGGTGACGTCGTGATCCCCCGCCCCTGGTCGGTTACTTTGTGGTTGACCACAATGATCGGGATGTATCCACCCTGTTCAAGGTCCCTCATTAGTATTTCGGCGCCACCACGACGACCGTGTGCATCGGTAGGGAGCATGCCACCCCAGACCCAACCAATTCCCTCATTGAGGGCGTTTGCTGTGTCGAGTGCTCGATGCGACGTTGGTTGATCCGCGTCAATCGTTGCCCAATGAGCATGATGGAATGAGAACATCGCTTCGTACACAGATTTTCGATGAAGTGCCGCGGCTTCCTGCCGCTGTCGCACGCCGGGCGGGATAGGACGGCGTGCAACATCGGTAATGTGGCCAGTTTTCACCGCCGCGTCGAGAAAAACGCGGTGGCGGCAACGGGACACTGCGTTCGCATCAAGCAACATGCGGGCACCAGACTTCGAGATCACGATGACGAACCCTATTCCCTGTCCTAGGGTAGAAGCGAATATTGGTCATTGTCGTCCACAAGCGAACATTACGGATAACGGCGCCGTTAGGGAGGAAACTCGGATGGGTTTGTTCAGCAAGAAACCCAGTCGCGCGACACGGAAGGCCGAAGCTAAGGCCCTGAAGGTCAAAGCTAAGACTGAAGCGAAGCTAGCAGCAAAGCAGAACTCCAAGAACGCCAATAAGGCTTTGAAGTTTGAACAGAAGCTCGCCAAGCAAGCGGACAAGGCCCGCAGCCGTGCAGAAAAGGCGCAGATGAAGATCTCGGAAAACGAGGTCAAGATTGCACAACAGCAGGCGCAGGCTGCGGCGGAAGGCAAGATGACGGTAACTCGTGCACGACGCATCGTTGGGGTAACACGAATCCTTGCTCCCGTCCTGGTCCCGGTTCTGTATCGAAGTGTGACTGCAGTGCGTGGCTATCTCGATTCCAAGCGCGCGCAAAGCTTCGGCATTCCGCTTGAGGAGCTTGGAAAGTTCACTGGATACGGGGCAAAGCTGTCGGCACGTATTGCTGGTGCTGAGGCCTCCACGCGTGAGGTGTACGACCGAGACCCTAAGAATGCTGAAGTGAAGCAGTTCACCGAAGCGATCAACAAGCGCCTCGAAGAGCTCAATATGGCTGTGCGCGCAGCTGAACGTATGGCACCTGCGCGGCGCCGTGCGGCACATCAAGCGATTGGCACTGAGCTGGACGGCATTGAGGCTGACTTGCTTGCTCGTCTCGGCGTTCGTTAAATGCGGCTACGGTAGAACCATCAGTCGTTGTGTTGCCGGACCGTTTATCGGTTCGGCAACGTCGTGAGGAGTTCGTTGATGCTAGTTCGTTTTCGCCGTGCGGTGATTGCACTTGTCGCGGCGTGTGGCGTGGCAGTCCTCAGTGTTCCCGGGGCAGCGTGGGCCCACGCTGCCATGGTCGGAAGCGACCCAACTGCTGGGAGTGTTGTCGAGTCCGTTCCATCACAGGTTTCGGTTACTTTCAATGAGCCCTTGCAGGACCAATTTTCTGCACTGACGGTGGTTGGCCCCGACGGTGAGTTGTGGTCCGGTGACGACGTCGTTGTTGATGACCGCAGCGTAGTTGTTTCGACCACCAGTGGTGGACCGGCGGGAACGTACACCATTGCTTACCGAGTGATTTCAGCAGACAGTCACCCGGTTAGCGGCACGATCGAATTCACTGTTTCTGGTGATAACAGTGTTGAGGACACGCCAGCGATCACAGAATCGACTGACGCGCTCGACAACTCTGAGTCCTCACTTCCTGTGTGGCCGTTTGTCGCAGGTGTGCTCGTGCTCGTGGGTATTGGCATTGCTGTAGTGGCGCGTGCCGCCACCCGTCGCAACTAGTAGTCGTACGCCGTTGAATCGGTCCCGTTCGACATCAGTTTCCACTACATCGTTCGGCAGCTGGTTTGTCGTCGGGTTGGTCGCCGCAACTTCTGTTCTTGGCGTGACTATTGCGCTCCTGGTTTCGGGAGTCACAGTTTCGGGAGTCGAACCGACCAATGTGGCAGCGTTTGCTCGCGCCGGGATGCTGACGGCTCTCGTTGCCACTGTGGGTTTCAGCGCGGTGGGATGGCTTCTTCGCGAAGATTCCACTAACCGCGGAGCAAGGCTCCTGAGTGCCTCCCGGCGACAGAATTTTCACAGCCGCCAGTGGCGTTACCTAGCATTGTCAGCAATCCTGGGGGCCGCATTGGCGCTCGTCTATGCGGTATCTAGTGCCTCTGTAATCACTGGTGAACCAATTTTGGCGCTCACCTTGACTGAGTTTCGTATCTTCATTTCTCAAGTTGGTTTGGGGCGCGCACTCCTCATTGTGATTTTCGGCGCATGTGTCGTGGCAGGAATGGCAGTTGCGTCGATTATTCGTCCATCAATGAAGTGGGCAGTTCCGGCTGTGTGCATATCGATCCTGTCCCTTATTGCGGTTCCCCTTTCCGGTCACGGATCGCACGAGTCAGTGACAAGCGGTTTCGTTGCCGTTCACGTGATAGCAGCCGCATTGTGGTGCGGGCTGCTAGCTGCTCTAGCAGCGACTGCTCGTTCGCGCATAGAGTGGGCTGTTGGATTGCCGCGATTTTCGCAGGTCGCCGGATGGTGTGTTCTCATCGTTGCTCTGAGTGGTGTGGGATCTGCCATTTTGTTGTCTGATTCCCTCGCGGCTCTTGTGGCGAGTGGCTATGGCAGAGTCGTACTTGCCAAGGCATTCTTGCTAGTAAGTCTTGTGCTGGGCGGTTGGTGGTGGCGCAAACACTGGATTGAGCCAGTGTCGCGACACAAGGTCGACTCGGTGGTGACGATTCGTCGCTCAGCGATCGAAATCGCGGTGATGGTCCTAGCGATTGGCTTCGCGGCCGTGCTCGCATTAACTGTGGAGCCGACTACTGTCACTAAATAACACACTGTGTCACTGTTATCGTTGTTCAGAGTTCGACTTACTGTAAGGAAAATGTCATGCCAGGTCTCTCAGGTGGGTCTCGCAATATTCTCGCGATATTCCTCATTGGGTTTGGCGCGTTTCTCCTCGTGGCCGCAATACTTCTGCCCACATATGCCACATCCAAGTTGAAAAAGACACCACTGGATCTGGAAATCACAACAGTGTCCGAAGGTTCCGGCTCTGTCCTGAACATTGCGCAGTTCCTCTCAGGAAACCCCGACGCTGTCGAGGATGACGTCCCCCTAAGGGCACAGCGGTTTGTCACCGTCGAAGACCCATCTGACGCCCGCATCGTCACTATCCAGGCGGGATTCACCCTGTCGCGCACTGATCGTCGCGGGGCCCAGGGATTGCTCAACGCCACGGTGGATCGGGTAACAACTGATCGCGTTACGGCAATGCCCGTCACGGACCCGCCAGGATCGTTGCAGGTCGCAGCAGATCAACCCGCGATCGAACTGCCCAGGGAAGGCTTGCAGTACAAGTTTCCCTTCGATGTCGAAAAGAAGTCTTATCCATACTTCGACATCAACGCGCGCAGCACCATCGACATTGACTTCGTAGACGAAATAACAATCGATGGGCTTCCGGTCTATCAGTTCAGTCACACCATCGAACCAGTCGACCTTTTCCGCGTCACCCGTGACCAGGCCAATCGACTCGGCTTGCCCAAGTCCGTTTGGGGATTGTCCGAGGCAGATGCAGACGATGCGGACGAAATTGTCTTCATGAGTCGGTACTACGCCAACACACGCAATGTTTTCGTGGAACCAGTGACCGGGATTATCGTGTCCGGAAACGAACGAATTCGCCAGTACTTCGGGACAACTCCCGATGAACCTGCGCTCACAGTGCTGAGTTATGACGCCGAGCTGAACGAAGCTACCGTCACGGACCGCGTAGCTGCAGCAGAAGCCAGCAAGAATCGCATACAGATGCAAGCAGATTTGGGCCCCGTTACTGTCAGGCTTCCCTGGATTCTCGCTGTTTTCGGCACCCTCTCCCTAATTGTCGGCATTGTCCTCGGAACACGCCGTTCTCGCGAGTAACGGTCGTATAACTCGTTGACAACGGGCATGATGGGATCGTGTGTTCGGACGGGCAGGAGTCATCCGCGATAGAGTTGGCCTACACCCTGTCCCCAGATCGGGGGTTGCACAACAATCCCTACGTGAAGGAGAAAATAAATGGCAGATCTCGAAAACACCGCTGACAAGATTAAGGGCGCCACTAAAGAGGCCGCAGGTTCGGTCACGGGTGACGACTCGCTGAAGAGCGAGGGCCAAGCCGAGCAGGCTAAGGCAAATGCGAAAGATTCCGTCAAGGATGCCGCAGAGGTCGCCAAGACCAAGGCCACCGAAGCTGGAGACAGCGCGAAGGCCGCTGCGACCGATGCCGCACATAAAGCATCAGAGGTGACAGCTTCTGTGAAAGAAAAGACAAACGAAGCGTTGACACAAGGGCGTGCAGCAGCAACTGAAGCTCGCACGACTGTTGAAGATAAGGTTGCCGAGTTGCGTCGAGCAACATTTGATTCACTATCAGAACTCGACGAAGGTGATACGCGCAAAGCTGGAGCAGCTGTCGCCGCCGTAGTCGCCGCAATTGTTTTGTTCTTCGTCGTTCGCGCGGTCCGCAACCGCTAGTAACGCCGCACTTAACAAGCGGGCGGTGAGTTCCTGAGGAACTCACCGCCCGCTTCTTTTAGGTTTCGTACACCCAGCTCAGGTCCTACCGGCCGGGGATGAACTTCATCGCTTTGACGCCCCACGGTAGTGCTTGTGAGAAGTACTTCGAGTCGAGCCAGCTTGGCCCCCCGAGGTCGATGAGTCGCTGTACGGCGACTGTTTGAGCCTCGGTGTATTTCAGGAGCCCTTCAGGTCCGTGTCGGCGACCAACGCCGGACACTCCCATTCCACCCATTGGTGCGCCGAGGCTTCCCCAAGCGGGACCGTAGCCTTCATTCACATTGGCGGTACCGGAGTTGATTCGTTCGGCGATCTTCTCGCCTTCGCTTTCGCTTCCAGCCCAGATGCTCGCATTGAGGCCGTACTCGGTGTCATTAGCCTCAGCGATTGCTTCGTCGACGTCTTTGACACGGTAGATCGAGACGAGTGGGCCGAAGGTCTCCGAGCGGTACACGTCCATTTTTTCAGTGACGTCGGTGAGGACCGTGGGTTCGAAGAACAATGGGCCGACGTCCGGTCGCGGCTTGCCACCAGCGATAACGGTGGCACCCTTGGCTACAGCGTCATCAACGTGCGCTTTCACGTTTTTAACCTGAGATTCTGAGATCAAGCTGCCCATGTCTGAACCCAGTTCGTAGTCAGAACTGAGAGTCATGCTGCGAACTTTTTCACCAAACTTCTCAATAAACTCATCCGCAACGGCATCCTCGACGTAGATGCGTTCGATGGAAATGCACAGTTGCCCCGAGTTCGAGAAGCACGCTCGTGTTGCGGCATCGACGACGTGGTTGAGGTTGGCGTCCTTCGTGACGATCATCGGGTTCTTACCGCCGAGCTCTGCGGAGAACCCGATTAGTCGACGTCCACACTGTTCAGCGAGGAGCCTGCCCGTTGCCGTGGACCCCGTGAACATGATGTATTCGGTGTTTTCGACAAGGGCGGTACCCACTATCGAGCCCGGACCGGGGACAACAGCGAACAATTCCTTAGGCAGACCAGCTTCATAAAGCAGTTCCGCCACACCAAGCGCGCAGTACGGCGTTTGACTGTCTGGTTTCATCACCACGGCATTACCAGCGATGATCGCGGGAATTGCATCGGACACAGCCAATGTCATCGGGTAGTTCCAGGGGGTGATCATCCCGACAACGCCCTTGGGACGGTAGTTCACCGACGTCTTCGTCAGCGCGGGAAACAGCCCCTGAACGCTCTTCTTTTCGAGCAACTTAGGCGCAGTTCGGGCATAGTAACGCGCCGTCATAGCGATATCGAGCACTTCTTCAAGCGCGGATTCACGCGACTTGCCAGTCTCAGCCTGGGCGAGATCTAAAAGCGTATCGCGGCGGCTAAGGACCAGGTCATGGTACTTGTGAAAAATCTTCGCCCGCTCGGCGACTGGAACTTTTGCCCACTCCTTCTGTGCAACACGGGCACGTTCAACAGCAGCAATGGCGTCCTCTGCGGTAGCTACAGGAATTGTCGCGAGCTCGCGTCCTGTGAACGTCTCATAGACCGTACGGGTGGGTCGCGCATCTGGATCATCAATTGCAACAAGCTTGGCGAGACGAGCGAACGTCTCAGCTGACGGAGCAGCCATCTACTTCTCCTCGCTTCGGAGATTGGTGGGAAATCAGTTCTTAGGTTACTCGCCTGTGTCCAGTTTGGAGTTCACCCTGCCGCATTCTCGACGGCCATCCTCCAAGGCAAAGCTAGGTTCAGCTATCTGCTACCCAGACCTAAGTCCACAGCGCTTCGCCGCTGTACTACGGTAGTAGTGGACGACACCAAGATTGCTATAGGACTGCGAAGGGGCATTTGTGAGCACAGTGGATTTCACCTCGACTGCAGATCTAGCCGACGAGATCGGTCCTGACATTCGTAGCTGTGACACCCAGTTCACCCAATACGGTGGGCGCTCGAAGTTTTCGGGCATCGCCTCGACAGTGAAGTGTTTCCAGGACAATGCGTTGCTGAAGTCCATTCTCAGTGAACCGGGCAACGGTGGTGTACTGATCATCGATGGCGAAGGCAGTGTGCACACCGCACTCGTCGGTGACATCATCGCGGAACTCGGCCGCAGCAACGGTTGGGCCGGAATCATCATCAACGGCGCGGTGCGAGACGCCTCCGTGCTAAAAACCCTCGACATCGGCATCAAGGCGCTAGGTAGCAATCCTCGCAAGTCAACAAAAACCAATGCGGGTGAACGCGACATTCCCGTCACCATCGGCGGAGTGACTTTCAACGCTGGTGACATCGTCTACAGCGATGACGACGGCATAGTCGCAGTAACTCCTGACTAACGATGTTCGGCCGAAGGGCCCGGCGCCCAAAGTTTGAAGCCCCAAAGCTCGATCCAGACCAGAACCGAGTCACGGATGCGGTGCGTGCCGACGACTACCTAACGCCAATGTTTCCCGTGAAACCAAGCTTTGGTGAACGCATCCGTTACGTCAGCGGTCGGTCGCTCCCCCCACATTTACACCCATGGGTGGCGCAGGACTTGACTGGCCCTGGAGCGACACGGCGGTACCTCGTGCGGGGAATGCTGCCACTGATACCGCTGTTAGCGGTCTTCTTCATCATTCCCGGCCCAATCTGGGTAATCGCGTCGATGGTGCTGCTGCTACTCATCCCCTACGCATATTTTCTCGTGGCCCTCACCTACGTCTATAGGCGCCACCGACTCCTCAGCCACGGGCTTGACCCGAACCTACTTTCCACGCGAGAACAACTGCGCAAACAGCAAGAACGCGACGACTACAATCACCGGTTTGGCCACCCCCCAACGACGGAACAGTGAATACAATCACACTGTGACCGAACAGAATCGGATGTCCCCCGGGCGTGCGCGCCAGAATCACATCTACCGCGACGGAGTGGCCGGGATGGTGCCACACATCCCGACCGACCCGCTGAACCTCGAGAAAGCAGCTACTGAACTTCTGCCAGAACGAGCGCACGCATACCTGGCCGGTGGAGCTGGGAACGAGCAGACCATGCGCGCCAACCGCGAAGCGTTTCAGCGCAGAACAATCGTCCCCCGGGTGTTGCGCGACGTCTCTGAACGAGATTTGTCAGTGAACCTGTTCGGCCACACCTACCCGGCGCCAGTAGCGCTCGCCCCGATCGGTGTCCTAGAACTAGCTCACAATGACGCCGACCTCGCTGCCTCCCGAGCAGCGGCCACACATGGAATTCCCATGATCTTCTCCAACCAAGCTTCGGTACCCATGGAAGACTGCGCCGATGCCATGGGCGATTCACCACGCTGGTTTCAGCTCTACTGGTCCACCTCGGAAGACCTGGTCGACAGTTTCATCACACGCGCAGAAGCTTGCGGAGCACACGCACTAGTCGTCACGCTCGACACCACCATGCTGGGATGGCGCCCCCGAGACCTGAACCTCGGGTCGTTGCCATTCAGTCAAGGGCAAGGCATCGCCCAATACACCAGCGACCCGGTATTCCAACGCATCGTCAAACAGCGAATTGTGAGCCAACCTGTTGGCAAACCTGACGTAAAAATCACCCGGGACACAGTCCGGACCCTGCTGAACATGACCCAGCACTACCCAGGAAAATTTCTTCCCAACCTGCTTTCCGCGCAACCTCGAACAGCGGTCGAAACCTTCCTCGACATCTACTCGCGACCATCGCTGACCTGGGACAACATCGCCACCCTGCGAGATCGAACCACTCTTCCGATTGTGCTCAAAGGTATTCTCCACCCCGACGATGCCCGTAAAGCTGCGGACCTGGGCATCGACGGAATTGTCGTCTCAAACCATGGCGGACGTCAGATCGACAATGAGGTAGCGGCATTGGACGCGCTACCGGCAGCGGCTGCGGCCGCCGGCGACATGACCGTGCTGTTTGATAGTGGAATACGCACTGGGGCTGATGTATTCACAGCGCTCGCCCTCGGGGCCGACGCAGTACTTATTGGGCGGCCCTACGTGTGGGGGCTTGCCATCAACGGCGAGCACGGCGCACGTGACGTCATTGCCAACATCATCGCAGAACTCGATCTCACCCTCGGACTCAGCGGGCATTCCTCAATCAGTGAACTCACCGCCGATGCCCTGAGCATGTCCAAACCATGAACCTCGCCTCAGTCGGCACCTTATTAGGCGGACTCGGGTTATTCCTGCTCGGCGTCATCATGATGACCGACGGCCTCAAACTTGCCGCCGGATCACTACTGCAGACAATCTTGCGGAAGTTCACCCAAACCCCGATACGAGGTTTGCTCTCCGGTGTACTTGTGACCGGCGTTGTGCAAAGCTCCACCGCCGTCATAGTGACGCTCATCGGGTTCGCAAACGCCGGGTTGTTGAGCTTCGCCCAGACGCTATGGGTCATCTTCGGCGCCAACCTCGGCACCAGCATGACTGGATGGCTCGTTGCCACAATAGGATTCAACGTCAAGATCGAAGCCCTCGCTCTCCCGCTGATAGGTATCGGAATCGCGCTCAAGATCAGCGGCAGCGGAACCCGGCGAGGTGCATTCGGCACAGCCATCGCAGGGTTTGGCGTGCTATTCATCGGAATTGATTTACTGCAGGAAGCCTTCTCCGACGTATCTGCGAACATCACCATTCCCACCGGCGACGGCGCTATCGTCATCGTCTACCTGCTAGGTTTCGGCGTGCTGATGACGTTCATCATGCAGTCATCCAGCGCGGCTCTCGCCATCACCCTCACCGCCACCCAGACGGGAGTGCTCCCGATCACCAGTGCTGCGTACGTCGCCATCGGCGTCAACATCGGCACCGCGGTCACCTCAGCCATCGCCGCAGTTGGGGCTACAAGCAACGCGAAACGCACCGCAGGCGCTCATATCCTCTTCAACGTCATCACGGGACTTTTCGCAGTACTCACGCTGCCACTACTGTTGCCTGCCCTCATCCGAATGCAAGAAGCCACCACAGGCAACACAAACCCCACCATCTCATTAGCGCTATTCCACACGACGTTTAATGCCATCGGGGTCCTGTTGATGATTCCGATCGCAGGATGGATGGCTCGCTGGCTTGGGAGGCAATTTACCGCGCAAGACAACACCCTCGTGAAGCCACAATTCCTCGACGATACGGCCGCAGAAGTCCCCGAACTAGGCATCAACGCATTGCGTTGCGAAGTCAGTCGAGCCGGAAAAACTGCAATCGAGACAACCTTGGCCACACTCAACGGGGGCCTTTCCCGACCCACAGCAGCGGCCACCACACAGTCGATCAGCGACCTAGGGGAAACGATGAACGACTTCGTCAACTCCCTACACCGCAACGAACTCGCTGACGACGCCTCCATCGAACTAGCCGACGTACTCCGCGCAAAGCGTTGCTACGAGACCATCGCGCACCAATGGGAACCTCTCATCCCGTTTCCCGACAGCCAACTTGGCGAAGCCCCATTCGTTACACAAGCCCGAACCCTGCTCGGGCGGGCCCAACCTGAGTTGCCAATATCCGAGCCACAATTGACAACTGAAGAAACGGATCGGTCCTACCGCGTATTACGTCAGCAACTATTGCAAGCCGGTTCCACGTCTCACATAACTGTGGCGCAAATGGACCGGTCACTGAATGCCGCCAGCGCCCTTCGGCAGATACTGAAGAAAGCTGTCGAGGCCCAGGAACTACTGCGTGCAAAACCACGATCACTACCGCCTGAAGGTGCAGACGCTTAGCCCCTTTAAGCGCAATTGCCCATAAACAGATATGGCCCTGCACCCCAAGAATCTGGGTGCAGGGCCATATTTAAGATCCGTTACTTCATCGGCATTGACGTTGTTTCCACCGGCGCTGGAAGTGCGGTTGCGCCTTCAAGGAAGACATCCACAGATGACGCACACGCGCGTCCTTCTGCGATCGCCCACACAATGAGGGACTGTCCACGGCCCATGTCACCAGCGACGAAGATTCCAGGAACGCTGGTTCCCCAGTTCGTGTCACGGGCAACATTGCCGCGATCCGTGTAATCCACACCAAGTTTGTCGAGCAAATCCTCGGTTTCAGGACCCACGAACCCCATGGCTAGGAAGACAAGGTCGGCTTCAAGTTCAAAGTCACTGCCTTCGACCTTCTGGAAACGGCCGTTGACCATTTCCACTTCGTGCGCACGAAGCCCAGTGAGCTTGCCGTCTTTCCCGATGAACTCCTCGGTATTGACCGAGTACACGCGATCGCCGCCCTCTTCGTGGGCTGACGACACGCGATAGATCATGGGGTAGGTCGGCCACGGGTTTGCGTCCGGACGCTCTTCCGGGGGCCGTGGCATGATCTCGAACTGGTGAACAACTTCAGCACCCTGGCGAAGGGCTGTTCCAAGACAGTCAGCACCTGTGTCACCACCACCGATGATGACGACTTTCTTGCCCTTTGCCGAGATGCTGGGTTCTTCGAAGTCACCGAACTGAACCCGGTTGGCTAGCGGCAGGTACTCCATTGACTGGTAGATACCTTCGAGTTCGCGACCTGGGATCGGAAGGTCGCGCCCCTTCGTCGCTCCCCCAGCTAGTACAACTGCATCGAAGTCAGAGTGGAGTTGCTCAATAGGAAGGTCAACTCCAACATTGACGCCCGTGCGGAAGATGGTTCCCTCCGCTTCCATCTGGGCGATGCGGCGGTCGATGTGGCGCTTTTCCATCTTGAACTCGGGGATGCCGTAGCGCAGCAGTCCACCGATACGATCGGCACGCTCGAAGACCGTCACTGCGTGTCCTGCACGTGTGAGTTGCTGTGCGGCAGCTAGTCCAGCCGGACCTGATCCGACAACCGCCACGTACTTCCCGGTTGTGCGCCGTGGGTGTACCGGCTCAACCCAGCCCTGATCGAAAGCGTGGTCGATGATCTCAACTTCAACCTGCTTGATCGTGACTGCAGGCTCGTTGATACCGAGGACACATGCGGCTTCACAAGGGGCCGGGCATAGGCGACCGGTGAACTCAGGGAAGTTGTTGGTGGCATGAAGCCGATCAATTGCTTCTTTCCAGCGGTCCTTGTAGACCAAGTCATTCCACTCGGGAATGATGTTGCCCAGAGGGCAACCCTGGTGGCAGAACGGGATACCGCAATCCATGCAGCGCCCTGCCTGCGTTTGCAGAAGGTTCTTGTCGAATGGCTCATATACCTCATGCCAGTCCAGTAGGCGCAACGCAACTGGACGGCGGACGGGAAGTTCCCGGCCGTGCTTGAGGAAGCCTCTTGGATCACCCACGAGCGGCCTCCATGATCGCTTCGTTCACGTCAGTTCCCATCCTCTTGGCGGTTTCGATTGCCTGTAGGACCTTCTTGTAGTCGCGCGGCATGACCCTGACGAAGTGGCCTACTTCTTGTGACCAGTTGTTCAGGATTTGCTTGGCAACCCCGGAGTCGGTGTATTCGTAGTGACGGGAAATGATCCCGTGCAGTGCCTTGACATCATCCGGTTCGAGGTCTTCCACGTCGACCATGTCAGGGTTGACGTTCATTTCGAAGTCCCGATCGGCGTTGTATACGTACGCGACGCCACCAGACATACCGGCACCGAAGTTACGTCCCGTCTTGCCGAGAATGACAGCCTTACCGCCGGTCATGTACTCACATCCGTGGTCACCCACGCCTTCGACAACCGCGGTCGCACCCGAGTTACGGACACAGAAGCGTTCACCGACGATGCCGCGGAGATAAACTTCGCCCTTTGTCGCACCGTAGAGAATGACGTTGCCGCCAATGATGTTGTCTTCTGCGACAAACTCGGCTGGGGCGTGAGGAGTTGGCCGGACAATAATCCGACCACCCGATAGGCCCTTACCGATGTAGTCATTCGAGTCACCGATGAGTTTCAGCGTTATCCCCTTCGGCAAGAATGCGCCGAAGCTGTTGCCCGCTGAGCCTGTCAAAGTCACCGAAATTGTGTCATCGGGCAGGCCGTCGCCGCCGAAGCGCTTCGTCAACTCATGGCCGAGCATGGTTCCGACGGTTCGGTTGACGTTGCTGACCTTGGTATCGATGGTCACAGGTGTGCCGTCGGTCAGTGCAGCCTTCGCCTGTTCGATAAGGGTGTTGTCCAGCGCCTTGTCGAGTCCGTGGTCTTGCACTTCTGTTTGGTGAAGTGCTTGGCCATCGAAGAAGGATTCGGCTTGAACCAGGATGGGGCTGAGATCGAGCTTTGCAGCCTTCCAGTGGTCCAGGGCAGGAGTCAGATCAAGCATCTGAACCTGGCCGACAGCTTCTTCAATGCTGCGGAAGCCGAGTTCCGCAAGATATTCGCGGACCTCTTCTGCGATGTAGCGGAAGTAGTTTTCGACGAATTCTGCTTTTCCGACGAATTTCTTCCGCAACGCTGGGTTCTGCGTAGCAATACCAACAGGGCACGTGTCCAGGTGGCAGACACGCATCATGATGCAGCCAGATACGACCAGTGGTGCGGTTGCGAAACCGTACTCCTCAGCGCCAAGCAACGTCGCGATAATGACGTCGCGGCCCGTCTTCATCTGGCCGTCAACCTGAACAACGATCCGGTCGCGCAGGCCGTTCATGATCAGAGTTTGTTGGGTTTCAGCCAAGCCGAGTTCCCACGGAGCACCAGCGTGCTTCAGTGACGTCAGCGGGGACGCACCTGTTCCACCGTCGTGCCCGGAAATGAGCACTACGTCAGCGTGTGCTTTTGATACACCAGCAGCAATGGTGCCGACACCAATTTCGGACACAAGCTTGACGTGAATACGCGCCTGAGGGTTGGCGTTCTTCAGGTCGTGGATAAGCTGCGCGAGGTCCTCGATAGAGTAGATATCGTGGTGCGGAGGCGGCGAAATGAGGCCCACACCAGGAGTTGAGTGTCGTACTTCAGCGACCCAAGGGTAGACCTTGTGCCCTGGCAGCTGACCACCTTCACCTGGCTTAGCGCCTTGCGCCATCTTGATCTGAATGTCGGTGCAGTTGCTGAGGTAGTGCGATGTGACACCGAAACGCCCAGATGCAACCTGCTTGATGGCTGAACGACGCCAGTCACCATTCTCCTCAGGTTCAAAGCGGCTGATGTCTTCGCCACCCTCACCGGAGTTGGAGCGGCCACCGAGTCGGTTCATCGCGATGGCGAGGGTTTCATGCGCCTCAGCGGAAATGGAGCCGTAGCTCATCGCGCCGGTCGAGAACCTCTTGACGATCGATTCGACTGATTCAACCTCGTCGATGGGTACCGGTTGGCGGATACCATCACGGAACTTGAACAGGCCGCGGAGCGATGCGAGACGCGCAGATTGATCGTCAACAAGCTGCGTGTATTCCTTGAAGACCTTGTACTGGCCGGTGCGTGTAGCGTGCTGAAGTTTGAATACCGTTTCTGGGTTAAAGAGGTGGTATTCGCCTTCGCGCCGCCACTGGTACTCGCCGCCAATTTCGAGTTCGCGGTGTGCGAGCTCTTCCGGACGATCCAGGTAGGCAATTTCGTGGCGTCGCCGAACGTCATTGGCGATTTCGTCGAGCCCGATTCCTTCGATGGCACAACGTGTGCCGGTGAAGTACTCGTCAAGGGTCTCCTGCGAAACACCGATGCAGTCAAAGAGTTGAGCGCCGGTGTAGGACGACAGCGTGGAAATGCCCATTTTGGACATGACCTTGAGGACACCTTTACCTGCGGCCTTGATGTAGTTAGCCACAGCCTTGTCGAACTCGATACCGCCGAGTTGGCCCCGTTCGACGAGGTCTTCGATGGTTTCGAACGCCATGTAAGGGTTAATTGCAGCTGCGCCGTATCCCACGAGCAATGCCATGTGGTGTACTTCGCGAGCGTCACCGGTTTCGACGATCAGCCCGACCTTGGTGCGCGTCTTCTCACGTACTAGATGGTGGTGAATAGCTGACGTCATCAGCAGTGCGGGGATCGGAGCGTAGTACTCATTCGAGTTACGGTCCGACAGCACGATGATGCGTGCGCCACCTTCGATGGCATCGGATGCTTGGCGACGCATTTCCGCGATTGCCTTGCGCAGGCCTTCGCCACCTTCAGAGACCTTGAATAGACCTGAGATGACAACGGAGCGGAACTCCGGAAGCGTGCCGTCATCGTTCGCGTGGATGAGCTTTGCCAAGTCATCGTTGTCGAGGATCGGCTGCGGGAGCACAATCTGGCGGCATGCGTCAGCGGTCGGGTTGAGGAGATCGCCCTCAGGTCCGATTGTGCCGCCGAGGCTCGTAACGAGTTCTTCTCGAATAGCGTCGAGCGGCGGGTTGGTGACCTGCGCGAACAGCTGCTGGAAGTAGTCGTATAGCAGCCTCGACCGCGAGGACAATACTGCGATCGGGGTGTCGGTACCCATGGAACCGAGCGCCTCAGCGCCGGTCTTGGCCATGGGTGACATGAGGATGTTGACTTCCTCTTGCGTGTACCCAAATACGCGCTGACGCAGAAGCACACGCTTATGCGGCATGTGGACATGAATGCGCTTTGGCAGCTTGTCCAGCGGCAGTAGGCCCTTGTCCAACCATTCCTGGTAAGGGTGTTCCGCAGCGAGTTCAGCCTTGATTTCATCGTCGCTGACGATGCGTCCCTCGTTCGTGTCGACGAGGAACATGCGGCCTGGCTGCAGGCGCATACGCTTGACAACCCGTGCCGGGTCAATGTCGAGTACGCCCACTTCGGACGCCATCACAACAAGACCATCGTCGGTTACCCAAATACGCGATGGGCGCAGACCATTGCGGTCGAGAACAGCGCCTACCAGTGTGCCGTCAGTGAAGCAGACTGATGCAGGACCGTCCCACGGTTCCATCAAGCATGAGTGGTACTGGTAAAACGCCTTGCGGGCTGGGTCCATCGACTCGTGACGTTCCCACGCCTCAGGGATCATCATCAACACTGAGTGCGGCAGACTGCGGCCACCAAGATGGATGAGCTCTAGGACCTCGTCGAACCGGGCTGTATCGGAAGCACCGCGGGTCGCGACCGGGAAGATCTTCTCAAGCGCATCCGCGCCGAAAACATCGCTGTTAATAAGCGCTTCCCGGGCGCGCATCCAGTTTTCGTTGCCGTTTACGGTGTTGATCTCACCGTTGTGTGCGACAAGGCGGAATGGGTGCGCCAACGGCCAGGACGGGAAAGTGTTTGTGGAGAATCGTGAGTGCACGATGCCCAGTGCGCTTTCGACCCGATCATCTTGCAGATCGAGGTAGAGCTCCTTGAGCTGCGGCGTGGTGAGCATGCCCTTGTAGACAATCGTGCGGCACGACAGGCTCGGGAAGTAGACGGTTTCCTGTCCAGGACCGTCCTGCCCGGCACCGCTTGTGCCAAGTTCGTGTTCGGCCCGCTTGCGCAGCACGTAAACGCGACGCTCGAGGTCCATGCCCGTGAGCGAGTTGTCATCAGTGCCAATAAACGGTTGCCAGAAGCTCGGCATGGCATCGCGCGCCATGCGGCCTAGTTCCGAAGCGTCGACAGGCACTTCGCGCCAGCCGAATACCTTCAGGCCTTCTTCGCCTGCAAGCTTCTCAAAGCCGCTGCGAGCTTTCTTGGCCGACCATGCGCCCTGAGGGAAGAACCCTATGCCCGTGGCGTACGTTCCCGGCTCTGGTAGGTCGAAGTCGACGACTTCACGGTAAAAACGGTCAGGAACCTGAATGAGGATGCCGGCACCATCACCACTGTTGGGTTCTGAGCCTGCAGCTCCTCGGTGTTCGAGGTTAAGCAGCGCTGTGATCGCCTTTTCGACGATGTCGCGACTGCGCCGACCATGCATGTCGACGACGAAGGCCACACCACACGAGTCATGCTCGTGAGCGGGGTCGTATAGGCCATTCCGGCCGGGCATCTTCTTCATAGGTCGCTTTCGCGGCTGGGATACGGGACATCTACCTCGCGCACAAAAATCCTGTAGGACTTAAAGTGCGTGAGCAAAACTGACGATCACGCTACGGTGAGGATGGTCCACTAGCAGTAAGCGTCTAGGGTGACGGTGCATTTTTGCACGGCCATGTACTGAGCTGGTCGCATCGTTGCTTCTCGCTCAAACGTCAACGATACGTCAGATGACCACTGTCAGATCAAGTTAGGGTATCTTCACAAGCTTCTGACCTGCACATATTGCGAGCGCTCATATTTAATTTATGAAATGCCTCACCGAAAACGCGACACAAACAGTCAGACGTTCGGAGGTTGACTCTCGCTAATCGCTTCACAACACATGAGGGCATGAACCCACAGGTTTTTAGTCGTTGGTCGCAGCGATCGGCATCTAACTACGACCAACGCAGTGGGCGAAGGGGGACTTGAACCCCCACGTCCTTACGGACACTGGCACCTGAAGCCAGCGCGTCTGCCATTCCGCCACTCGCCCGAGTAACCGGCACAGAGTAGCACGGATCACCCATGAACGATAAACAGCAGGTCACGATCGGGCCATAGTGTGTCACGTCTCGGCCAAGAGCCTCGTTTGCCCTCCCTAATGCCGTACACGAACCTCTACGATTGAGTGAAACGTAGGCATGTGCTTTGAAGGGAGGTCTCGGTGGGATTGCTCGACCGTTTTGAACGCAAACTCGAAGAGGCCGTCGGCGATGCCTTCGCTCGACTATTTCGTAGCGAAATTGTCCCGCAGGAAATTCAGGCAGCATTACAACGCGCCGCAGGAGATGGCCTCAAGTTCCTTGATGGCGGCTACGCGCTGGCACCAAACTATTACGTCGTCACAATCGGAGCATCTGATCACGAGCGGCTCACTAGTGACCAGGACCTCACCGAACGCGTTTTCGCACGCCATCTCGGTGAGTACATCACTGAGCAGGGCTGGCAAACCTGCGCCGGTGTTCGCGTGCGATTTGAAATGTCCGACGATATGTACACCGGGCAGTTCCGCGCGACAGGTAGCAGCGATCCCGATGTCGACCGTTCATCTACCAGTAGTTCGGTGTGGCCAATGCCGGGGTCGCCGAACCACGACAATTCACCGAACCACGCTGATTCACCGTACGACGCCGACGCTCCCGCAAATGAAGTGCAGCAACAATCAGGAGAAGAATCTATGACGCCTCAAAGTGACGTCGTCCGTAACTTTGGTCGACAATTGTTTGGTTCGCGTCGCGCCCGCCCGCACGACAGTGCAGGCTATCCGTCCCCTCGAAGGACGACCGGCGCATCGGCTCACAACCCAAACAATTACTACGAACCCGACCACGGTGACGCGACTTACGATGATGCTGACTTCGCTGAGGAAACGTACTTCGACCAAACCGCAATTCAGCAACCCCCACGTCACCGGCCAAGCACCTGGGCTCACCAACCACTGACTGCCGTCCTCGAACTTAGCGACGGCAGCGGTCGGACACTGACGCTTCGCCCAGGCGCAACGGTGATTGGTCGTGGCCAAGAAGCACAGTTCAGAGTGCCCGATACCGGTGTTTCACGTCGTCATGCCGAAATTCGGTGGGACGGCCAACTCGCCCTTGTATCTGACTTAAAGTCCACAAACGGGACCACTGTCAACGGATCTCCCATCACCGTCTGGCAACTCGCGGACGGCGACGTAATTCGTGTCGGACACTCCGAAATAATCGTACGTATCAGCTGATACAAGCGTCTCACCTCCGCGCTCGACTGTTCTGTGGACAATGGGACATACGAATCACTGCCACCAACGCGGTGTGATTGCACTGTGTCGTCGGTAAAGTGAGCGACAGCGAGGCTTTTGCACACGAACAATGAACTGCTGAGAGGAGGTGTGTGCTCATGCAGGGTCTTATCCTGCAACTAACACGGGGCGGCTTCCTGCTTCTCCTGGTGCTTTTTGTCCTCGCTGTAATGCGGGTTTTGCGCGCCGACATTTATGCCGGTGCTGGTCTTCGAGCGCCAAGTCGGCCGCCACGACAAAAGCGGTCACGGGGATTGCTGGGAAGAAGCAAAGTTGCCCACACATTAGTTGTCACCCACGGAGCACTTGCGGGAACGCGCATCACTCTCGACCAGAACCCCATCTTGATCGGACGCGCTGACGACTCCACTCTCGTCCTCACCGATGACTACGCCTCCAATAGGCATGCGCGAATATCGCCGCGGGGTAGTGATTGGTATCTGGAGGATCTTGGCTCGACGAATGGAACCTACCTCGATCGTGCAAAAGTGACCACGCCCGTCAGAGTCCCGCTCGGCACACCGATCCGTGTGGGCAAAACCGCAATTGAGCTGAGACCGTGACCCTAGTCCTCCGATACGCGGCCCGGAGTGACCGGGGGCTTGTCCGCGCCAACAACGAAGACTCCGTTTATGCAGGTGCGCGACTTCTCGCTCTCGCTGACGGTATGGGAGGACACGCAGCCGGCGAAATTGCGTCCCAGCTGATCATTTCAACGCTCGCCCATCTCGATGAGGATGAACCCGGCGGCGACCTCATCGGGAAGCTCGCAGCAGCGACTCGGGCAGGCAATGAAACGATCGCACAGCAGGTTGAGGAAGAGCCCGAGCTTGAAGGCATGGGCACCACGCTGACCGCGATACTTTTTGGTGGTTCAAAACTCGGTTTGGTGCACGTCGGAGACTCGCGTGCGTACCTCATGCGCGATGGTTCGCTAACGCAGATAACCCGCGATGACACCTACGTTCAATCACTTGTTGACGCCGGAAAACTCTCGGCTGACGAGGCACATAGCCACCCACAACGGTCGCTCATCATGCGCGCCCTTACAGGCAACGATGTTGAACTCACTCTCACAGTGCGTGAAGTTCGGGTGGGCGATCGATACCTGTTGTGCTCCGACGGCTTATCGGACGTTGTGAGCGAAGAAACTATCGCCAACACCCTTAGCGAAGGGGATCAGAATAAGGCAGCCGATCGCCTCATCGAGCTAGCGCTCCGCAGCGGTGGTCCAGACAACGTGACAGTCATCGTCGCCGACGTTATTGACGTTGACTACGGACAAAGCCGTCCGATTCTGGCGGGTGCAGTGTCCGGAAAAAATGAGGACACTCCCCTCCCTAATACCTCGGCAGGACGCGCAGCAGCGATGCGTCCGCCAAAAGCGGAACCACGCCGTGTCACAGTTACGGAAAGCTCGACCCCCAATGGCACGCAACCAAAAAGGTCGAACCGTCTTTGGCGTTGGGTTTCCCTAGCGGCCGTCCTCATACTGCTGGTCACTGGCGTTATTGTCGCCCGCACAGTTATTCGTTCCAACTTTTATGTCGGCGAATCCGACGAGCACGTCGCTATCATGCGGGGAGTGTCAGGTTCGTTTCTAGGAATTCCGCTCCAGGAAGTGGACACTCTCGGATGTGTGGACAGCGAGGGTGACATCACGCATGTCTCCCCTGGCGAATCTGCTCCGCCCGGAGTTGACTGCTCGATTCTTACGCTGAATGACCTCGTTCCATCAGCGCGTGAGCAGGTACGTATCGGGCTGCCGGCCGGAAAACGTGACGAAGCTGAACAGCAACTTAACCAGTTGCTGAGCAACGAATTGCTACCGCTGTGCCAAGCACCGACAGCGCCCACGGGGCCAAGTGTCGACGACGAAACAGAAACAGACGAAGAAAGCACCATAGGCCTGCCGGAACTTAGCCAATTGCAGATTCCAGGTTCAACGTGTAGGACCAGTAGTTGATGGGTACTTCTGAGACGAATTCGCCCGACAGCGGCGTAATTGACCGGCGTAGCCGCGACAGTCGGAACGCCGAACTCGGATTGCTCATCCTTGCCGCGTCGATCGTGGCGGTAGCGTTCATTTTGGTTCAGGCAAGTATGGAGCAGTCGGTCACCATCGACTTCTTCAAATACGGCGCTGCATACTTAGTACTTCTCGGTATCGCACATACAGCAGTTCGCATTTTTGTTCCCTACGCCGATCCTGTTATTTTGCCAATCGTTGCGCTGTTGAATGGGTTGGGTTTGGTGTTGATACACCGGCTTGATCTCGCTGAACAGCAGGCTGCGCGCATGGCAGGAATCCCGGTACCTGCGCCAGATGCCGCAAAACAAATCCTGTGGACGACGGTAAGTATCATCGTCTTCATTTCGGTGCTATTCCTGCTGCGAGATCACCGTCGGCTTGCCCGATATAGCTACACCGTGGGGCTTTTCGGTCTTGTTTTCCTTGCGCTTCCAGCTTTTCTACCAGCGAGCATCTCTGAAGTTAATGGCGCCAAAATTTGGATCCGATTGCCGTTCATTAGCATCCAGCCCGCAGAGTTTTCCAAGATCCTGCTCATAATTTTCATCTGCAGCCTGCTCGTTGCCAAGCGTGAACTATTCACCACTGCTGGGAAGCACGTTCTGGGGATGGATTTTCCGCGACTGCGAGACCTCGCACCAGTTGTCGCGGCGGCAGGAATAGCGCTCGCGATCCTTGTCTTTCAAACAGACCTCGGTATGTCGCTCCTGTTGTACTCAACAGTCCTGGTCCTCATGTATATCGCGACTGAACGCGTCGGCTGGGTAGTCATTGGTGCGGCCATCTTCATGGTGGGGGCTACCTGCGCATATTTCCTTTTCGGACACGTCAGGATTCGTGTCCACACCTGGCTAGATCCCTTCGACGACTACTTCTCTACCGGCTTTCAAATTTCGAACTCACTGTTCGGCCTGGCAACTGGTGGACTAGCGGGAACTGGACTCGGAAGCGGACGACCGGACTCAGTGCCGTTCGCAAAAACTGATTTCATCGTCGCCACGATCGGCGAGGAACTCGGGCTCATCGGAGTCACCGCTGTATTGCTGATGTACTTGATCATTTCTATTCGAGGTTTCCGTGCGGCCATCGCTGTTCGAGACAGCTTTGGCAAACTCCTTGCCGCCGGTCTCTCGTTCATTTTGGCGGTGCAGGTTTTTGTTGTCGTTGGTGGCGTCACCAAACTAATACCGCTCACGGGGCTGACCACACCATTCTTGTCGTACGGAGGTTCGTCCCTGCTCGCCAACTACATTCTGGTTGCCATTTTGTTGCTCATTTCCCATTCAGCACGAGCACCACACAGTGAAACCAAGAAAAAGGCCACTCCTCCCCCACTAGCTGATGCACCGACAGCGATGGTGAAGAAGCTATGAACACCCCACTCAAGCGCGCGGCTCTAGCGGTAATGGTGATGGTCGCTCTACTCATCGGCAACGCCGCGTATGTTCAGGTTTTTAAGGCTGACGAACTACGAGCTAACCCGTTCAATTCGCGGGTGTTGCTCGACGAGTTCGCGCGCCATCGGGGACAAATCTCCGCGGCCGGACAGGTACTGGCATCGTCCATACCCATTGATTCTCGCTTCCGCTATCAGCGGACATATCCGGCGCAACCCGGTAATCCGAATAGTCCAGAAGCATTTGCCCCAATTACCGGGTTCTACTCGATGCAGTTCAGAACGTCTGGACTTGAGAATGCAGAAGATTCCATTCTCAATGGATCGGACGATCAACTCTTCGGCAGAAGATTGCTCGACTTGATCACGGGCCGTGATCCACGCGGCGGGAACGTCGTAACAACACTTCAACCGTTCGTACAGCAGGTGGCGTACGACGAACTGGCTAGTCGTGGTTACGCCGGCTCGGTTGTCGCGATCGAGCCATCGACTGGCGAAATTTTAGCCATGGCTAGCGCGCCAAGCTACGACCCGAATCCGCTCGCTAACCATGACTCAAGCATCAGCCAAGGGGCGTGGGACGAACTACAGGCGGATCCCCGAAACCCGATGCTCAATCGTGCGGCGCAGAGCACGTATCCGCCCGGGTCGACGTTCAAAGTCGTTTCGACCGCTGCCGCACTTGCTTCAGGAGTGACGCCGAACGATCAGTTCACCGCCGCCGCGCAGTACACGCTTCCCGGCACAAACACGACATTGCAAAACTACGGCGGTGCCACCTGCGGCGGTGGCGCGTCCACGACACTGTTTAACGCCTTCCGCTTGTCCTGCAACACTGCTTTCGTCGAAATGGGAATCGCAACAGGAACTTCGGCGTTGAAGGACACCGCTTCTGCTTTCGGTATCGACAGCGGCGAGTGGGATATACCCCTGCGGGTCGCTCCCTCCACAGTGGGAGAAATTGACGATTCAGCAGCGCTCGGCCAATCAAGCATTGGTCAACGCGACGTAGCGCTTACACCGCTACAGAATGCTGTTATTGCAGCAACAGTGGCAAACGGCGGCATGCGGTTGGAACCGCAACTGGTGCATCAATTGCAGGGTCCCAACTTGTCAGTATTGTCCTCAGCGCAACCCACCGAAGTGCAGCGTGCGATTTCCCCAGCAATAGCTGAGACACTGACGCAAATGATGATTGCATCAGAGCTCAATACAACAGGTGCCGGTGCGGTGCCAGGGGTACAGATCGCATCAAAAACCGGAACAGCCGAACACGGCACTGACCCTCGGAACACACCACCACACGCCTGGTACATTGCCTTCGCGCCCGCTGAGAATCCGCGGGTAGCAGTTGCTGTCATAGTGGAGGACGGTGGCGATAGATCACTGGCCGCTACCGGTGGCTCTGTGGCGGCGCCAATCGGACGGGCTGTGATACGGGCCGCGTTGCAGGGGGGCTAAGCATGACACTTCACAGTGGGACGATCATCGCCGATCGTTATCGGCTACAACGATTTATCGCCAGCGGCGGCATGGGTGAAGTGTGGGAAGCACTCGACACTCGCCTCGATCGTCGTGTTGCGGTAAAGGTTGTCAAACCCGAGGTCTCGTCGGATTCTGAATTTCTCATACGGTTCCGGGCTGAGGCAAAAACGACCGCGCAGCTTCACCATCCGAGCATCGCAAGTGTTTTCGACTACGGCGAAACTCACGACGATGACGATCGTGCAATTGCCTACCTAGTGATGGAACTCGTCAACGGGGAACCACTCAATACAGTCCTTGCACGAATGGGAAGTATCCCACTTCCACTCGCCCTCGACATGCTGGAGCAGACAGGCAAAGCACTACAAGTCGCACACGACGCCGGCTTGGTACACCGAGATGTAAAGCCTGGAAACATCCTTATCACGCCGTCAGGTCAAGTGAAGATCACGGATTTCGGCATTGCGAAGGCAGTCGACGCTGCGCCTGTAACTCGTACAGGCCATGTGATGGGTACCGCGCAGTACATTTCGCCCGAACAAGCTTCGGGTCAACCAGCAACTTCAGCTAGCGATGTTTATTCCCTCGGAATTGTCGGGTACGAAGCTATCGCCGGTAGGCGGCCATTTGTTGGCGAAGGCGTACTCACCGTGGCGATGAAGCACATTCACGAGACACCACCACCGCTTCCGGGTGATGTGCCAAAGGAAGTGCGAACACTCATCGACGTCGCCCTGTCTAAGGATCCAAAGACTCGGTACAAAGACGGTGGTAGCTTCGCGGCAGCGGTTGCTGATGCCCGCGCTGGACGACAACCAGATGACCCAAGGGGCGCTAAAAGCGGGGGTTTTCAGGCGATTGTTCCCATGGCAACACCGGCATCAACCCAGGTCTTGCCGACCACACAACGGCCTCAGCTTGCCAACCAAACGGTCGCCTACCGAGGCTATGGCGCGAATTCTTACGGTGCGAATTCTTACGCTTACGCACCGCCGCCCGAGACTGGCTTCTCCACAGGGCAGAAAATCCTCGCATGGGGAGCTGCCGCAATCTTCGTCCTTGTCGGCATCACCACTGCAATTCTGCTGGTAAGCAACATGCTCGATAACCGGGTACCAGTCGCTCCGCCAACGCAACCACCCGTGGAAACTGTGGAACCAGAACCCATTCCGGAACCCCCAGTTGAGACTCCAGATCCCACGACTGAACCGGTGGTAACGACCCCGCCTGAGACCACGGAGCCCGACGAACCTGACGAGACCACCGAGCCTGACGAACCGACAAACGATGTCACCACCGAGAACGGTCCCCTATCGCGGATCCTCCCCGGTCGCGGCAACAGCGCCAACCGCATTTTCCCAGACGAAATCCCTGTAATTGACGAAACGCTATTGCCTGAGGCTCCGGAAGTCCCCGAACCATGATCACTCCACGGGAGTTGTCTGGGCGGTATGAACTCGGCGAAACCATCGGTTTCGGAGGAATGTCCGAGGTTCATCGAGCCCACGATCGCCGGCTCCAACGCGACGTCGCAATTAAAGTTCTGCGACCTGACCTTGCCCGCGATCCAACCTTCTACCTGCGGTTTCGTCGGGAGGCGCAGAACGCTGCATCGCTGAACAACTCGACGATTGTCGCAGTGTATGACACCGGCGAGGCAGAAACCGACCTAGGTCCTTTGCCTTATATCGTGATGGAAATCGTCGAAGGCGACACTCTTCGCGATCTAGTACGCGCAAGCGGGCCGATGGAACCTGACTACGCAATGCGCGTCATTGCTGAAGTGTGCACCGCATTGGAGTTCAGCCACACCAACGGAATCATCCACCGTGACGTAAAGCCCGCAAACATTATGGTGTCGCATTCTGGCGCTGTGAAGGTCATGGACTTCGGTATTAGCCGTGCAATATCTGATGCGACGAATTCGGTTACTCAGACCGCTACCGTCATCGGCACCGCACATTATCTTTCGCCTGAACAGGCACGCGGGGAGAAAGTAGATGCTCGATCTGACATCTACTCACTAGGGTGCGTGCTCTACGAGGTAGCGACCGGTGAACCGCCATTCACCGGCGACACTCCAGTTTCGGTTGCTTATCAACACGTCAAAGAAGACCCAGTTCAGCCGTCAAAGGTGAATCCGTCGGTTCCGCGAGCCCTCGACGCCATCATATTGAAGGCGATGAGCAAGAATCCCGCCAACCGATACCAGCACGCCGGCGAGATGCGTACCGATTTGCTCAATGCTTTGGAGGGGCGAAAAACTAGCGCTCCGACAATAATGACGGATGCGGAACGAACCACCATCATCGGGTTATCAGAACCTGGAATGAGCGAATTCATTCCCACTGAGGATCGTGAGCACCGACAACGAGGCGGCTGGATCGCCCTGATTCTCCTTCTTCTTCTGGCTTTTGCAGCTGTGGGATCGTACTTTTGGTGGGCAAGCGAGACTGCAGAAACCGATATGGTGACGGTGCCAGCTGTAGTGAGTCTGTCGTCAGCGGATGCTCAAAACCAGCTGAGGCAGCTAGGGTTCGACGTCTACACCGAGGCGCAGCCAGATGTGTCTGTGCCTGAGGGCGCAGTCATCGGCACGGAACCACCGTCGGGGGCCGAGGTGGAGGCCGGCACTAGGATCACAGTGTTCGTTTCTAGCGGTCCTGGACGGGTCCCTGTACCCAGCCTTGTGGGATTAACAATTGACGAAGCTGAAGAATTATTGCGCGACGCGGGTCTCGAACTCGTCGACGAAATTGAACTCGCATCGTCGTCCAATGCTGAGCGTGATTTGATTATTCGGCAGAATCCATCACCTGAGGTCAGCGTCACGGTCGGGGCGGCTGTTCGCGTAACTGTCGGGACGGGTCCTGATCTCGTCCGAGTCCCCGACGTCACCGGGCAGAATGAGGAGATTGCTGTCGCAAACCTTCGGGCTTCAGGGTTCGAAGTCTCTGTTGACCAGATTGACTCCGACTCACCGGTCAATACAGTCGTGGAAATGGCACCAACGGGCGGAACTCAAGCCACGCTGGGGACAACGGTGACTTTGCAGGTGTCGAATGGCTCGCAGATGCAGATGCCTAACCTCATGGGCAGTAGGCCAGCCGAGGCGCTCCAGGCATTGCGTGGAGCGGGGTGGTCGGGCGAAGGCTTGATCGAAACCCGGCGACCAACCCTGAACCCAGCTGAAGTTGGCCGCATCATGTCGCAGCAGCAATCGCCGGGGTCAACTATCGGCCGTAATGACCCAATTTCCGTCGAGGTTGGCGAACTCGGAATCCCCCGCTAACCGATCAGGTGTGCGAAAGTGCCGATCCAAGCGCTGTCACCATGTCAGCTTCAAGCTGCTCAACCAATCCGTCGCGTGGGCTCTCACCACAGATCGTCAACCAGTTAGCAAGCATTCGGTGACCACCTTGAGTAAGCACTGATTCGGGGTGGAATTGAACACCATGGATGGGCAATTCTTTGTGCTGGACACCCATGATGATTCCGGTATCCGTCGTGCCGGTCACTTCCAGAGTGTCAGGAACCGTGTCAGGGCGAATGGTCAGCGAGTGATAGCGCGTGGCGGTAAATGGGTTGGGAAGCCCGGCTAGAACACCGCGACCATTGTGGTTTACTAGCGACGTCTTGCCGTGCAACAACTCAGGAGCACGCTCCACGACACCGCCAAAAGCAGCACCGATGGCCTGATGTCCAAGGCACACTCCGAGGAGCGGCGTGCGCTCCTCCGCAGCGACTTCCACAAACGGAATCGTTGCGCCGGCTCGCTGGGGTGTGCCTGGGCCTGGGCTGAGCAGAATCCCGTCGTAGCTTCGAGCGTGCTGGTGCAGTTGCGCACGTTCGCGGAGCCGCTCGTCATCATTGCGCCATACATCAGCTTCAACACCAAGTTGGCCAAGGTATTGCACGAGGTTGAACACAAAGCTGTCGTAGTTGTCGACGACGAGAATCCGCATATGGGTAGAGTACCGGCTACTGAGGTTCGAGCGGCGATGCGTAACGCAGCCTCAACGGTTCTTCGTGGGCAACGATGGTGAGATCTTCGGATTCGTTGACGTCATAACCGAGTCCGTAGCGAGCTGCGTATTGGCGGTAGAGGCGGACACCTGGCGCCGCATCGAGGGCCTCACCCAGGCTGTCTGGATCACCGACGGCGGAAATGACATATGGCGGACTGTATGCCCGTCCGTGAAGTAGCAGTGTGTTGCCGATGCAGCGTGGTGCGCTCCACGCAGTGAGCCGTTGGTCTTGCACTTGGATTGCGGTCGCACCGCCCGCCCACAGCGCGTTGAGAACGCTTTGCATATCTTGCTGGTGCACTACGAGATCATCAGGCGAAGCACCCGACGGATAGTTTCCCTGCTGGTCACGGGCGGCATCTGTCAGTGTGACAACAATCCCTGAACCTTGCTGTGCACTAAATACGCCTGGCTCGCGAAGTGCTCGGATATCGCTGAGAGTTTGTGCAACATCCACGTCTGTCATTCCGATATCGGCTTGCGTCTCGGAAATGATTGCCGCAAGTTCGTCGCGCCTCAATTGCATATGCTCAGTGTTGTGCTGAACTTCACGGACAAGATTGGGCAAACGTGACGGGGTTAGACTGCGCAGTTCGCCGCCTTGCGAAGCCGAGTGCGCCGTCGCAAGCATGACGCCAGCTAGGACACACACAACCGGAACAGCGATTTTCCAAGCTGATCTGGTGGTGGGTTCGGATGCTGTGGAACCTCGCATGATGGACCTTGTCTGGTTTTCGACCGTGTAAAGCTAGGTTAGCGTGTAGTTAGGGAACTTTGTGTTGTCCACAAGATGGCGAGCCCCGACCGTCAGGACTTCACAGTTGTGTTCCGGTCCGTGTCCGAACTCTGGTGGAGATTGTTCGAGGAAATATGCCGAAGTCACGTGTACGTAAGAAGGATCATGGATCCAAGAAGACGAGTGGAGCCACGGGAGCCACTTTGGGCTCCGACGTTCCAAGTTCGGCGAGCCACACACCGGTAAGCCGTACCCCAGTAAAGGTTAAAGGCCCATCGAGCACGCTGTACGTATCGGTAATGCTGGGATTCATGCTAGCCGGGCTGATCTGGCTGGTGGTGTATTACCTTGCCGGTCCCGAGATCCCTTTGATCAACGAACTTGGAGCCTGGAACTTCCTTATTGGGTTCGGTCTGTGGATTGTTGGGCTAGTTATGACGCTGAAATGGCGTTGACGAGGGTAATTACATCAATGTCATTTTCCCCAACTGTGGATAAACCCTGTGCATAACGACCCGAGTTATACACAGGGTGGGGATAGTTGGGAATGGTCACCACAGCCGGCGGCCCTGTGGGTCGCCGCGATAGGTGGAGTCATTCTCAGCTACGTCACCTACATCGTGCGGTCTGAACCGGCGGGGAGCCTATTGGCCGGCACCGCGGCATTCCTGCTGTTATTCGTTGCATTTTGCGGCTACCGCGCGACTCCGCGACTAGCCGTACTGCGTCCCCACCCACACCATGGGCCGCGGATTAGGTTTCGGAGTTTCCTCGGTCGAGAATGCGTCCTTGAGCCACGTCACGTCGTGGAAGTTAGAGTGCTTCGCTACCCGCGACTTGGCCGACGAGTACCGATGCTAGAAATCGAACTGAATGAACCCGAAGACCGACTCATCATCCTCAGTAGATGGGATCTCGGGACTGAACCTGATCAGGTTGCAGACATTCTGTGGAGCGTAGGGTTCACGCGCCGTAAATATTAGCCATCAGGCCGCGTAATTCCAAGATCCTCACCGCAATACTCGCGAGAACAACTATCGCAACGCTGGCGAGTGCGATGATCCCGATGCGGCTCGCCCGTTCCGCTGTCAAAGATCCCTTGCGTGAAATCCACCCGGGTGCGTACAGCAGCCCTGCGGCCGCAACAGCACCAGTCGCTAGACCACCAAGGTGACCCCACAGCGAAATACCTGGGATGGTGACGGAAATGAAGATATTGATGCCAATAATGACAAAGACGCCCGTGGCGTTCTGGCGTAGCCGCAACAAGATGATTGCAAGGGCCCCGAATAGACCAAAAACTGCTCCTGAGGCGCCCGCGGTTGGCACCGCAGCTTGCATCCACATGACTGCAGCAGAGCCACCGAGCAGCGAAATCCCGTAAACCGCTATGTACCGCCACTTACCTAAAACTATTTCGACCTCGCGGCCGACGATATACAGCGCAAACATGTTGACCGCGAGGTGCAACGGTCCAATATGCAAGAAACCAGACCCGACCAATCGCTCAAACTCGCCCAATGCGACGAGTGGCGAAAACAGAACGAATGCGTCGAAGATCCCGGAACCACGGTAATTCACTGCGATATTGCCGGCTTGCGCAGCCGTGAGCAGGAAAACAACCACGTTGACGGCAATCAGCGACAACGTCACAGTTGGTCGGGTTTTTGTCATCTGAAGGGGTGCTCCTGCAATCGTGCGAGCTTGGCGAACAGTGCGGGCACCTTCGGCCACACACGTAACGCACTGGTATCCCACAGCAGCTTCGCGCAGGCACTCGGGACAGTAAGGCTTGTTGCAGCGGTTGCAGCGCAACCCCGTGACACGGCCAGGGTGACGAGTACACCCCGGCTGGGGAACTGGGTTATCAGTGGGCCAGCCGGGGTGAGACATCGTATTTCCTCGCGCTTTATTCCGAGATGGTGATGCTGTTGATGATCACGTCATCGACAGGGCGATCTCCACGATCGGTTTTTGTGGTCGCAATAGCGTCGACAACGGCCTTACTGTCGGCGTCCACAACCTCACCGAAGATTGTGTGCCGCATGTTCAGGTGCGGGGTTTTGCCAACAGTGATGAAGAACTGCGAGCCATTCGTTCCGGGGCCGGCATTCGCCATCGCCAAGAGGTAGGAGCGGTCAAACTGAAGTTCCGGATGGAACTCGTCGCCGAACCGGTAACCCGGTCCGCCGCGACCGGTACCTGTGGGGTCCCCGCCCTGGATCATGAAACCGTCGATCACACGGTGAAAGATCGAACCGTCGTAAAACGGGCCTTCTTTAGAACCTGATGCGTTCTTGTCGTTGTATTCGGCGGTTCCGGTCGCAAGGCCCACGAAGTTCGCGACGGTCTTGGGAGCGTGGTTGCCGAAAAGTGCGATTTTGATATCGCCACGGTTGGTGTGCAACGTGGCCACTGCAGTCTGATGAGGTGAAGTCACGCCCCCTATGGTGCCATCTTCACAGCGATCATGGCGGCAGGAGGCCCCACCCTATCCATAAATGGTGTCCGCGCACTACAGTTGTGCGCAGGAACCGTTGCTGGTTTCGTCAATCTCAAGGAGGGGTTATATGGCCGCGGAAGGTTCACACCGGAACCGTGTGTTGTTTCAATCTATTGCTGGGGTTGCAGTAATCGCCGGTATAGCAAGTGGAGTGCGGATGTTCATGCGCCGTGGCGAAGCCGTTGACGAACCGGCACCCCGGCCACCACGCCTAGCTGACTACGACGGCTCATTCTGATCTGATAACTCGGAAGTTGATATAACACCATGCGACCAATCTTTAATCTCACCGAGGTTGACCTCGAGTTTTTTGATTCTGCACCGCATCGTTATTCGTTCAGTGCAGAAATTCCAGTCGACATCGACGAGATGTGGTCCGAACTGGGCGGTGAAGCACCGCTGTCATGGTGCAAGTTGGTGAAGAGCGCGCAGTACATCACAGAGCGCCCCTTTGGCCTCGGAACCCGTCGCAGATTAACTCTCATGCCAGGCCTTGCCACGGTTGAGGAGCGGTACTTCCTCTGGAACGAAAAACCGGGCGAACGGTATGAAAACGCGTTCTCCGTTGTGAAGTCCAGTGCACCAGGATTGAAGCGATTCGGCGAATACACTCTGCTCGAAAAAACGCCGACTGGCACCCGTTTCACATGGAAGTTCGCTATTGAAGGACAGCTTCTCCTAAAGCCTGGACTTCTCGTAGCTGGACCAGTTTTGGGCCTGGCATTCAAATCGTTGATGAACGACACCGAAGAACATTTCTCCCGCTAAGGCAATGCGGAGGAGCTTCTAGTTGTGCACTACCCGCTGCAGGGCCGCGCGAATCCGGCGGTTACGCGGATCGTCGAGCATCGCAACCCCAAGCTGGTTCATCACGTAGGCAAAGCCGATACCCGTGTCCGGATCGCCGTATCCCATTGACCCACCAATTCCGGTGGTGCCAAAAGCTCGACCATCGGACGCACTATCCGGCGACGGCGTCCCGAAAGGGAAGCTCGGGTGTGGTTTGCGAAAACCGAGGTGGTAGCGGCTTGGGACATGCAGGGTGACGTCTTGGTCCGGTGCCGCGCCCTCGTGCGAAGGCTCAGCTAGTTGATTTCGTACGTCTTGTGACCACAACTCTGACAGCGGAGTTGTGCTCGACGTTGCGGCAGCGGAATATAGTGCCGCAATCGACCGCGCAGTTCCGACTGCATTGCACGACGGCATCTCTGGGTTCAGGTAAGAGGGCCGACTCGCAAACTGTGGCAACCCCACTCGAGGGTTGTTTAAACTCTCGACAGATAACTGAGGGCGCTTGAGCCTTGTGTGAACTGCTATGTCCCCCGCCATCCGCCATGGGATATCTCGAATATTGTCGGCAAGTACGCTCGGTGTCGCTTTTTCCAGCTTCGCCACCGTGTTGAAGTCGAAATCTTTCGGAACTCCAATATGCACGTTCAGGTTGTGAGGGGTGGAAATTTCTTGTTGAAGAAACTGTCCAATCGTCCGTCGCAGTGGATCGGCTCGACGAAACACCTCATTGAGATAGAACCCGAGGGACATAGGGTGGTAACCGTGCCGCGTGCCTGGCTTCCACCGTGGTTTCTCGTTAGCGAGAATGCCGGCGAGGAAGTCCAGGTCGTGCAAGTTCTCAGTTTTGAGTGGAACTGAAATCGCTGGTAATCCGGCCTCGTGGTCGAGAAGTTGACGTATCGTGATCGACTGCTTCCCGTGGCTAGAGAATTCGGGCCACCACGTACTTACGGCGTCGCTGTAGGACAAGATCCCACGTGAGACTGCGACAGCGAACACCAACGCGGTGATGCCCTTAGTTGTCGAAAAGACGGGCACAACTGTGTCCCGCTCCCACAAAAGATTTCGTTGAAGGTCTCGTCTGCCGGCCCAAATGTCAACTACTGGTACACCATCGCGATAGATGGCGAGGGCAGCGCCTAATTCGTTGTGATGGGTGAAGTTCCTGCGGAATGCGTCTACTACTGGACCGTAGGCGTCGTCGACGTCGCCATGGACTGTCACTTCACTTCTGCTGTTCCACCACACGATGGTCAGACTACCTGGACATAGGAGCCCTCAGTTCAAGTGCGAGTCGCCGATATTGGGGGTGAATATTGTGCGCGATATAACCCACGGCGCTGCAAACGCTTCATTAAGGAAGCTGACAATGGCAGGCGAAACCGCCCGAACCCGCGACCGTAGTGTCCACGCAGATGACACCTGGTGCAGTTGGGAGTCTGGGAGGTCCTCGGCAAGCTGTTCAGCATCCGCCGCCACATGAAATGGGTCTCGGTTCACACTCAGAATGAGCGCCGGTACAGCAATCGATCTGCGCAATTTTCGAGGCGGGGCAATCCGTCCGAGCATCAGCCCCTGCACGAGTGCAGCTTGTTCAACACGCGACGCTGAAAGGAAGTCCCAGATCAACCGCGTCACCAGGTTGTTGGATGGCAACATTCCCGCGAATCGACGAGCGAACCACAGAACGGGGCGTCCCAATGTGAACAACTCGTACGCCAAGGTGAGGATCGGCGCGATGATGACGACGCTCTTATCGAGGATCGGCGCCTCAACGATGATTCCGGCTGTGCGGTTCGGATCGAGAACCGCTGCCTCAAGAGCGGCGTTAGCGCCAAGCGATGTGCCACCGAAAACCGCTATTTCACCGCCTATTGCGTCAAGAAGCCCCACCATTCGACGACCAATAGCTTCAGCGCTGTAATCATCTAGATCAGCGGGTCCATTTTTGGCGGCCAGCACGTTGTTCATGCATACAACGTGGAAACCACGCTCAGCGAGTTCGCGCGCCCATGGTTCTTGCATACGACGTGAGAGCAGCAAAGAGGGCGCAAGGATGACTAGTCGTCCACCGGAACCGAACTCGGTAATGCCAAGACGGACCCCATCGACCAAGACATAGCCCTCGCGACGCCTGACTTTGCCGTGATTCTGCGTCAGCGAAACATGTGGCACTTGTTGTGCGCTAACAGGCCTCACCCCTTCGGTCGACAACATTCCCAGTGTGCTCTCACCTCGAGGGTGAATTCAATACGACGTTGCGTCACCCACAACGCTTGAGAGTGACAAGCGTCACACGAGTCTAGTTCACTGAAGCGAAGCCAACCCGCGCAATTCAGGTCCTGCGTGTCGCTCAAACAGCACCAACACACTCACGTGGGCACCCCCTGACCGTTCAGAAATAGTGCCCACTCACTGCTAATTTTCAGTGATTTCAATGTGAAATTTATGTGTTTCGGGCGTGTCCGATTACCCTCCGGTCACCCTACCGGGCAGTATTTCGAGCATGACCGAACAAGCAACAACCGGTACCCGGCCACGATGGTCGGCCGCAGAAGCTGCTCGCCGCTGCGGTGTGGGGCGCGCCACAATTCAGCGCGCACTCGACGGAGGTCGACTACCTGGCGCAGTCAAGACAGAAGACGGGTGGCAAATTCCGCTCGAAGACCTTCTTGCTGCTGGATTCAAACCAGACAGACCATCACCGCCCGAAGATCAAACGACTAAATCGGAAGCAAATAAGCCTTCCGAGTCGAGTGACACCACTGAAGTGTCTAAGCTCACAGCTCGTGTCCAGGAACTTGAAACAGAACTGCTCGTCACCAAGACGCGAGCGGAGAGCGAAGCCGCTCGCCGGACGGCCGCGGAAGTACTGGCCCAGGAGCGGCTAGAAAGGGTCTCTGACCTGCGCTCAGCACTGCGAATGCTCGAAGCCGCAAAGCCCCAAACACCCACTGATACACCGCCGGCGCAACCCCAACAACAGGGGCAGCCGACGACTGTATATATCTCTGCCGCACGCCATCGTCGACGGGAACGTCGCCGATCATTCCGCGAATGGTGGGAAGACCGCAAAGCCCCCATTGACATACCAAACGGTGAGTCGACGAGCCAACCAACTTCAACCGCAAACACAACGGTCATCGAGGAAAACGAAGTGATTGACAACCGCTAAAGCGCGGTTGTTTGGACACCGTTGGGCACCCATTGCGCGTCGTGCCCAACGGTTTGCCTGTTACAAGGTCAACTGAACGTGGGTTAGACTACTCATCAGAAGCCGGTGCGCACAGCCTTAAGCGTGCATACCGCTTTACGTCGTAGACGACTTCCTCTCTCCCCCGAGCACCACGCAACAACTAGTTGTCGCAATAGCCGGGGTCGAAGATTCTTCATACGGCGAACGGATGCGCTCGACGGCGCGTTCGCCACATACCACCAGTGATGCGCGATTTTCAGCACTCCTTTTGATGGAGGGTTGGCACACGGTGGCCTATGCCCGAAAGGCAATATGAGCAACACCACCTTCACTGACCTTGGCGTGCCCGCAAACATCGTTTCCGCTCTCGCCGCAGATGGGAAAACAGACGCGTTTCCCATTCAGGTCGACACCCTTCCCGATTCGCTACAGGGCCGCGACATCCTTGGCCGCGGAAAGACCGGATCCGGGAAAACCCTCGCGTTCGCTATCCCCATGGTTACGCACCTGCAAGCTGGGGCATCACGGCGGGTACCAGGCAAACCACGTGGCCTAATTCTGGCGCCAACTCGCGAGCTAGCCACACAAATCGCAGCAACGCTTGAGCCCCTCGCTATCGTCACCGGTTTGCGAGTGACCACAATCTTCGGTGGCGTCCCACAGGGCCGTCAGGTCGGCGCCCTCAAGCGCGGTGTCGACATCGTCGTCGCATGCCCAGGCCGGCTCGAAGACCTCATGAAGCAGCGTCACATCTCACTCGATGCTGTCGAAATCACCGTCCTCGATGAGGCCGACCATATGGCCGACCTCGGGTTCCTCCCAGGTGTAACCCGCATCATGACGGCAACTCCGTCAGATGGTCAGCGACTGCTGTTCTCAGCAACGCTCGACAACGGCATCAACACCTTGGTGAAGCGATTCCTCAAAAACGCCGTCATGCACTCTGTCGATGAGGCCAATTCGCCCGTCGCAGCCATGACGCACCACATCTTCGAAGTCGATTCGGCTGACGAGAAGAAACGCCTTATCAACGCGCTAGCGGCCGGCACTGGTCGCCGCATTCTCTTCATGCGTACCAAGCACCACGCAAAGCGTCTCGCGAAACACCTCACTGAGCAGGGCATTCCTGCTGTTGATCTACACGGAAACCTGTCACAAGCTCAGCGTGACAGAAACCTCAATGCATTCGGTGAAGGCGGAATTCGTGTTCTCGTCGCCACTGACGTCGCTGCTCGAGGCGTGCACGTCGACAACGTCGAACTCGTTGTCCATGTTGACCCACCGGTTGAGCACAAGGCCTACCTGCACCGTTCCGGTCGGACAGCACGCGCCGGCCAAAGTGGCGATGTAGTCACCGTTGTTCTTCCCGATCAGCGTCAGGATCTTCGCCGACTGCTCCGCAAGGCTGACATCAACGCACAAGCGCAACGCGTCACTGCGTCAAGTGCACCGGTAGCCAACCTCGTCGGCGAGCTGGCACCACACGTAACCCCGGCACCGCCTTCTCCGGAAGTGCGCCGCGGCGACCGGGCACCACATGTTCGCCACAGCCCCCGCGGGCGCTCCGTAGGTTCACGCTCAGGTGCATCCCGCAGCGGCAGCAGCTGGCAAGGCGGTGACCGCCAGAGCTCAGGCAGACAGGGCGGCCGCTCGCACACGAACCGTGCAGTTCGTGCAACAACGCGCTAAATAGCAGTTTGCAGGCTTAGCATGGCCCCTCGTATTCCACCTTTGGTGGGATTATGAGGGGCCATTGCGCATTTACGGAGGTTGATTACTCCTAGCTATCTGACTCGAGCTGACGTTTAAGGCGGCGCAACGAAGTTTGTATATTGCGCCGGTTAAAGTCGGCGAACGACGGTTGAGACGTCAACAGTGGGTCTACAACACGGCACAGCAGGTCAGGCCAGTTGCGCCGGTCATCTGTCCACGTTTCTGTAATTTTTGTTCCATTTGCCACGGGTTCTAACTGGAAATCCCAGGACGCGACTGGGACTTTGAGCAGTGGCTTTCCAACGCCCCATCGACGAACCTCAAAACGGAACCTGCTGCCGGGCTCTGCGTCCGTCACATAACAACGGGTTACCCACCTGAAAGGGCCACGGCGATTCGTTCCATCGAAAGCCATGCCAACGTACGCCTCAGGCCGAGGGTCCTCCACCGCAGCTCCAGTGTTTTCTGGACTCCACTCAGCCGTACGAGTCGGGTTGCTGATCACTGAGTACACAGCCAACGGATCGACATCAACGACGATCGATTCAGACACAGTCCATGTGCGATTCATGGAGTCACCTCATCACGTCCCCATGCAATGCGCAATTGTTCGCGAGCCGGACGTTCCACGTGAAACAACTTTCGCCACGATCTAGTTCAACAGATCTCTGGTGATGGCAAGTCGAATCGCACCGGGGACTTCCACAGGACGACGCGTGTGTACATCAACGTAAACATGGACAAACCTGCCGATCGCAGCGAGCACCTGACCGTTGGCGCGAAAGATTGCAAGTTTGTACGTCACGCTGCGCGAACCAAGCCGCTCACAGGAAATACCTACCGTTACCTCCTCCGGAAAAGACAGTTCAGATAAATACCGACACGACGTCTCCGCTACAACACCAATCGCAGGCAACGACCGAATGTCAGACTCCGTCGCGTCAATCAACCAAGCGTTAACTGCCGTATCAAAATAGGAGTAGTAGACAACATTGTTGACATGCCCATAGTGGTCGTTATCTGACCAGCGCGTGGGCACTGGCCACAAGACCGGGAACTGCTCCGCAGTAACAATTTCAGTTGAGTTTTCCACAACACCCCTACAGGTTCGGACGCACGATTTGACGGACCGCCGCACCCGCTTCAAGTCGGTCCAGGGCACCATTGATGTCGCTCAACGACACCTCACCGTCCAAGAGCTTCTCCACCGGCAGTTGACCGTCCCGCCACAGCGAAATCATCTTGGGGATATCTCGACCAGGCCGACAGGAACCCATGTACGAACCAACAATTCCTTTCGCCTCCGCCACGAACGACAACGCAGGCAGCGTGATAGTTGCGCTCGGCGCGGGCAGCCCCACCGAAACCGCCGTACCGCCACGCTCCAAAATCCTAAACGCTTGTTCCAACGCAGGAACAACTCCCGCAGCTTCAACCGCAAACCGAACGCCACCAAGACCTTTGACCCCCTCGTCAGCTTCGCTGACGGAGAAATCGTGCGTAGCCCCCAGTTCTCGCGCCAACGCCCGTTTCTCCGGACTGGGATCCACAGCAACAAGCGGATACGCGCCAGAAACCGCCGCACCCATTATTGCGGCCAAACCCACACCACCCAGACCAATCACGGCAACGCCGTCACCCTCGGAAACTCCTGCGGTGTTCCAAACAGCACCCACGCCCGTCAACATCGCACAACCGAACAAGGCCGCGATATCGAGGGGGACATCGGAGTCAATCACCACCGCTGATGAGTGATGCACAACGGCGTATTCACTAAACGCAGACACTCCAAGGTGATGTTGGATCGGGGCACCATGACCATCTCTGATACGCACTCCCCCACCAAGCAGAGTTCCAGCACCATTCGACTTGGCTCCAGCGGAACACAGAGTGGTTCGCCCTGACACACAGTACGAACACCGCCCACATTGCGGCATGAACGCAAGAACGACGTGATCCCCAGGTTTGATGCCACTCACGTCCGGACCGATCGCTTCTACGACGCCTGAGGCCTCATGGCCAAGCACCATCGGCATGGGCCGTGGACGCTGACCCGTCACCACTGACAAATCAGAGTGACATACCCCTGCGGCTTCAATTTTTACCAACAACTCACCCACTCCAGGTGAATCGAGGACCACATCAGTAATTGCAAGTGGTTGGGAATCAACAAAAGGCTGAGTTCGACCCATGTCAAATAAAACTGCTGCCCGCACCATATCGACCACCCCCGACGAGTTCATCTACTCATGCAAATAGTGGCATATAGAGGGCTGGTTGACGCGCTTTCGATAGCACTGTCCCACAACAAAAAAACATCCCAGGCATTTGTGCCTGGGATGTTTACTGTGGAGCCAAGGGGAATCGAACCCCTAACCCCCGCCTTGCAAAGGCGGTGCTCTACCAATTGAGCTATGGCCCCTTATGTTCTAGACGCTGCGTAAGCAGTTTCCAGATTGTGCCAAGTTTCAGCTTCGTAGTCTTCGTCGCGTGACTTAAAGTACTTCATCACGCTCAAACCAACAACTATGCCGATTCCTGCCGCGGCGAGCATCTTCATCATACGCATGTCGAAGACCTTACCGGAGTGGGCCTAGGAGGACTTGAACCTCCGACCTCTTCCTTATCAGGGAAGCGCTCTAACCGCCTGAGCTATAGGCCCGTGAACCGAGAAGGGACATTACCTTACTGAGCATCAAACTTGCAAAACTGCTGCTCATTGCACCCTTCTCGGTTACGGATCAATCGCGATCCGCGAGGGTTACTTCGACACCGCCAACGAGGTCGGCCGCGAGGTTGTAGATGAACGAGGCCAACGTCAACAACGCAGTGAACAGAATGAGGTTGACGAACCCGATTGCTGCCGCCCAGCCGAAGATCTGGCCTGCGCTAATGATCTCGCCGACCGCTCCGTCATCAATGATCTCCGTGAATGCGCTATTTAGGCGCTCCCACACGTTCATGAAGTCAAGGATGAGGTAGAGCGTCCCTACTGCAACCATCCAGACGAAAAACAACGCGACTGAAATGATGGAGGACAGTTTGAGTGTCGACCACGGGTCGATCTCCCTGATCTGGACGCTAGCGCGTAACCCCGCTTGTGCGGATTTCGCAGTCACTGTCACAGGAGGGCGACGCCGCGGCGGAGCGGTGACACTTGCACCACCCGCCCGCTTTTCCGACTCTGACGACGAAGTAGAGGCCGCGGCGGAGGACTTACGTGTCGTTACGGCTTCGCCTTCTGACTTTTCTTCGGGCGAGTTCTCAGTGGGTGCCACTTACGACTCCTCTACGGTGTTGTCAATTTCTTCAGGCTCGTCTGCATACCGGGCAATAGCGAGAAGAGTCGCTCCATCGCCCAAGTTCATCAGGCGAACTCCCTTAGTTTGCCGCCCAGCCTTTCGCACCTGGCTCGCCGCTGTGCGAATGACACCACCACCGGAAGTAATCGCGTACAACTCATCTTTAATGTCCACAATGATGGCACCAACAAGGATGCCGCGTCGTGGATCATATTGAAGTGTCAGTACGCCCTTACCGCCGCGGTTCTGAACTGGGTACTCGTCGAGCTGCGTACGTTTGGCGTAGCCCCCAGCGGTCGCGATCAGCAAGAACATGTTTTCTTGCACGACGTTCAGCGACAAGAGTTCGTCGTCAGAATTGAACCGCATTCCCTGCACACCGGAGGTAGCACGTCCCATAGGACGCAGTGCCTCATCCGTGGCGGAGAACCTAATGGCTTGTCCCTTTTGTGAAACTAGGAGCAAATCATCTTCACTCGAGCACAAAACTGCACCGACAAGTTCGTCGCCTTCGCGGAGGTTCACCGCGACGATGCCACCAGTCCGGTTTGAGTCGAAGTCTTCGAGACGTGACTTCTTTACCAAACCGTTCTTCGTTGCTAGCACGAGATATGGGGCATCTTGGTAGCTCTTGAGCGCCATAACCTGAGCGATCTTCTCACCTGGTTGGAAGGCAAGCAGATTCGCTACGTGTTGACCGCGAGCAGTTCGACTCGCTTCGGGCAACTCGTAAGACTTGACGCGGTAGACGCGGCCCTTGGTTGTGAAGAAGAGCATCCAATCGTGGGTTGATGTCACGAAGAAATGCTTGACCATGTCGTCTTGTTTTAGGCCGGCACCTTGCACGCCTTTTCCACCGCGCCGTTGAGCTCGGTAGAGATCAGTACGAGTGCGCTTTGCGTAGCCAGTTTCGGTGATGGTGACGACGACGTCTTCGCGGGCAATTAGGTCTTCGTCTGAAACATCACCTTCGCCACCAATGATGCGCGTCCGGCGCTCATCGCCAAACTTGTCGACAATTTCACGTAGTTCGTCACGAACAATTGCTCGTTGACGTTCAGGCTTAGCCAGGATGTCCTTGAGATCTGCGATTTCAAGTTCAATCTTCTCGAGTTCGTCGACGATCTTTTGGCGTTCAAGGGCTGCAAGCCTGCGGAGTTGCATCGCAAGGATTGCATCAGCCTGGATCTCATCTACGTCGAGAAGGTCCATAAGCCCTTCGCGAGCGATATCAACCGTTTGTGATCGACGAATAAGCGCAATCACTTCATCGAGCGCATCGAGCGCCTTAACGAGACCACGAAGGATGTGGGCCCGATCTTCGGCCTCTTTCAGCCTGAACTTCGTTCGGCGGATGATGACATCGAGTTGGTGAGCTACGTATAGGCGGATCATCTGGTCGATGCGCAATGTCCTCGGGACACCGTCGACAATCGATAGCATGTTCGCACCGAAGCTTGTTTGCAACTGTGTGTGCTTGTAGAGGTTATTTAGCACCACTTTTGCTACAGCATCACGCTTAACTGTGATGACGATGCGCATGCCGATTCGGTCTGATGATTCGTCTTGAATCTCCGAAATTCCGGCAAGTTTTTGGTCGCGCACCTGCTCAGCAATCGATGTAATCAGATTGTCGGGGTTTACCTGGTAGGGCAGTTCCTTGATGACAATCTGGGTGCGGCCACGGTTGTCTTCCTCAATTTCCGTGACGCCACGCATTTTGATCGAACCGCGACCAGTCGTGTAAGCATCCTTGATTCCGTCTGATCCGACAATCAGCGCGGACGTGGGGAAGTCTGGGCCCTTGACCCGTTCCATAATTGCGGCAAGGGTTACGTCCTCCTCCGCCTCGTAGTTTTCGAGGCACCAGAAGATCGCATCGGCCACTTCGCGCAGGTTGTGCGGTGGAATATTGGTCGCCATACCGACCGCGATACCACCAGAACCATTGATCAGCAGATTAGGGATCCGGCTGGGAAGAACGACCGGTTCTTTTGTCTTGCCGTCGTAGTTGGGAACAAAATCTACGGTGTCTTCCCGAATATCCCGCAGCATTTCCATCGCGAGCGGCGTAAGGCGCGCTTCGGTGTAACGCATTGCAGCTGGGGGGTCATTTCCCGGAGAACCGAAGTTACCTTGCCCATCGACCAGTGGGTAACGCATGGACCACGGCTGTGCGAGGCGAACCATTGTGTCATAGATCGACGAGTCACCGTGTGGGTGGTAGTTACCCATCACTTCACCGACGACTCTGGAGGACTTGACGTAGCCTCGATCAGGTCGGAATCCTGCATCGAACATGGCGTACAGGACGCGGCGGTGCACCGGTTTGAGCCCGTCGCGAACTTCAGGGAGCGCGCGACCGACGATCACGCTCATCGCGTAGTCGATATAGCTCCGCTGCATCTCCTGCTGGATATCGACCGGTTCGATGCGGTCGCCGGGGGTTTCGTCCGGCGGCAATGTCGTGTCGGTCATTTGCTCCTTCTTCTCTCCGTCGGTGCGCGGTGGCCCACCAACCTTGCCACGAAGGCGTCATTCTGCAGCGCCGCGAGGGTGCCGCTAGTGGCGTCACACATCAAGGAATCGCACATCCTTGGCATTGCGGGTGATGAAGCTCCGCCTGGCATGCACGTCCTCCCCCATTAAGATGGAGAAGAGTTCGTCGGCCGCAGCAGCGTCATCGAGGGTAATGAGGCGCAGCACGCGAACCGCGGGATCCATGGTGGTTTCCCACAGTTCCTTGGCATTCATCTCGCCGAGACCCTTGTAGCGCTGAACACCATCATTGGGCAGCTTACGGCCTTTTTCGAGACCAATTTTTAGCAACGCGTCGCGTTCTCGGTCCGAGTATGCGAAATCAGGTTCGCCCTTGCTCCACTTGAGCTTGTAGAGCGGAGGAGCCGCGAGATAGACATAGCCCTGTTCCACGAGCGGGCGCATGAATCGGAACAAGAGTGTCAGTAGAAGTGTCGAAATGTGTTGACCGTCAACGTCAGCGTCAGCCATCAAGATGACCTTGTGGTAGCGAAGCTTCGAAATATCGAAATCTTCGTGAATACCGGTACCAAGCGCGGTGATAATCGCCTGGACTTCAGTATTTTTCAACACACGATCAATGCGAGCCTTTTCGACGTTGATGATTTTTCCGCGCAACGGGAGAATCGCCTGGTGCATGGAGTCTCGACCGGATTTTGCTGAGCCACCGGCCGAGTCACCCTCCACCACGTAGAGTTCGGAGTTGCTCGGGTCATTTGATCGGCAATCAGCTAGCTTGCCAGGTAGACCACCAAGATCAGTTGCTGATTTCCGCCGTACAAGCTCGCGGGCCCTACGTGCTGCCATTCGGGCGTGCGCCGACGACACAGCCTTGTTGATAATGACCTTGGCTTCATTCGGATTGGCTTCAAACCAGTGGCCTAGGTTCTCGTTACAAGACTTCTGAACAAACGAACGAACCTCAGTATTGCCAAGCTTGGTCTTTGTCTGCCCCTCGAACTGCGGTTCGCTGATCTTCACCGATACAACCGCAGCGAGACCTTCGCGAATATCCTCACCGCTGAGGTTCGGGTCCTTTGGCTTTAGGAGCTTCTTGTCCTTGGCATACTTGTTGACAACAGTGGTAAGTGCCGCCCGGAATCCTTCTTCGTGTGTTCCACCTTCGTGCGTATTGATCGTGTTTGCGAAGGTGTGCACCGACTCGGAGTAACCATTGTTCCACTGCATAGCAATTTCAATTTCGTGTCCTTCACCTTTACCTGTGAACGACACAACCGTGGAATGTATGGGTTGCTTCGTGCGGTTGATGTGCTTGACGAAGTCGCCAAGTCCACCTGGGTAGAAATACGTTCGTTCCTTGACCTTGTGCTGGGGAGCCGCATCAACATTAGTTTGATGCTTGGCAGGCTCGGCGATCTCACTGACATCGTCGTCGACAACCTCAACCGCTGTAACCCGCTCATCAGCAATTTTGATGGTAAGCCCCTTGTTCAGGAACGCCATCTCTTGGAGCCGACGAGACACGGTTTCGAAGTTGTACTCGGTTGTCTCAAAAATGTCGGGATCGGCCCAAAACCGAACCACGGTCCCGCGATGTGTTGTCGGGCCGACGTCGACCAATTCACTAGGAACTGAATAGTTGTAAGTCTGCGTCCAGTGCCTGCCATCACGGTCAATCTCTACTTCGAGACGCGTAGACAGTGCATTCACCACAGAGATACCAACACCGTGCAGGCCGCCGGATACTGCGTACGAGTCTGAGTCAAACTTACCGCCAGCATGAAGCTGGGTAAGCACGACTTCAACCGTTGGTTGCCCCGTTGAGTGCATCTCGACTGGGATACCGCGACCGTCGTCACGAACCTCAACACCGCCGTCAGCGAGCAGGCGCACCGATACTTCTGATGCGTACCCTGCCATCGCCTCATCGACAGAGTTGTCCACCACTTCCCAGATGAGATGGTGAAGTCCCCGCTCACCGGTTGAACCGATGTACATTCCGGGACGCTTACGTACCGCCTCAAGGCCCTCGAGGACGGTAATGGATGACGCGCCGTAGTTATTCTGGGCGCCACTATTCTTTCCGGACTTTTGAGCAGCCACGGTCAGGTAGCTCTCCTTCTACAGAATCAGCACCGTCCCGCAAGCGGGTCGGGAGTGGCGGATGATCAATTTTCTATCTTAGTCGCACCGCGTCAGCTAGCACCGATCTCAGCCAAGATCGGCGCGGTGCAATTAGGGCTGCGGCTTTAACCGTACGTGTCTCTAGGACCACGGCCACTGATGTGCCGCTTACCTTTGTGCCAGCTCGGCCTCACAGGTCCCAATATTCGTAGCTTAGTGACTACTCCATTACCGACTGACGACGCTATGCGTGCGAGTATCTGCGACTGCATATATCGAAGCTGCGTTGCCCAAGCTGTGGACTCTGCTTGGACGATAAGAACCCCGTCTTCCAAGCCAGTTGGATGCGCATGCTCTGCGATGTCATCCCCTACTACACTCGGCCACAGTCCCAAGACTGTTCCCACGGAGACCTTTTCAGACCATCCGCGCCGCCGAGCTACCTGTTGTGTGAGGAATCCGAGTAGCTGTGGATCACGATCATCTGGGCGAGCGCCGGACCAACCACCGCGAGTCCTTCGCGGCTTAACGGAAGTGCGCCGTGACGGAAGTGCGCGAGATGAATCAGCCTTCGTTCCGGACATGGCACGAGCTTGGGCAAGCACGCTCCGCACAAGGTCAATGCCTTTTTCAGGAATCGGCTCCGCAGCAGAATCTTCATTCGTGGGGAGATCCTCGACCATTACTGCGAGTCCCCTTCCTGCGTTTCGACAATCGGTTCAAAAACTTGTGAAACTCGTCTCTTCACACTACCTTCGATGTCCGACAAACTCGCTGATACGCGGACCACCCGAGATACCAAGTTCTCTGGAACATCCTCCGCAACGGCTGCCGTAATCAGCACCTGCTCGGTGTTCTCAGCGATCCCTGCCAGCGCTTTTCGGCGATTCCGATCCAGCTCAGAAAACACGTCATCAAGCATCAAGATCGGTTCACCACCATCAGCGCGCAGCAATTCCAGCGCAGCGAGGCGTAGTGCCAGAGCCACTGACCAGCTTTCGCCTTGGCTGGCATACCCTTTGGTTGGCTGCTGCCCTAGCGTCAACTCGAGGTCATCACGGTGAGGCCCAACCAGACAGACACCTCGTTCGATCTCCCTATTTCGCTCACGGCGGAGGGTCGCTAAGAACAGCGCTTCTATGTCCGCTACGTCGCCGGCGAGATCAGCCTCATCCCCCAAATTACTCCGATATCGGATATGCGCCGGCCGCGAATCTGGGGCGAGTGTCGCATACGCTCCGTGCACTAGCGGATCAAGCAATGCAACAATCTCCAGCCTGAACTGCAATAACTGCGCCCCATAGAGGGCGAGTTGCGCATCCCAGGCATCCAAAGTATCCAAAGTGCTGTCATCCGAGCCGCGCCGCCGAACTCCAATCGTTTTCAGCAGTGCAGATCGTTGACGAACTACACGCTCATAATCCGAGCGAAGCGAGGCGATGCTTGGACGCCGCGTGGTCAGCAGTTCGTCGAGGTATTTTCGTCGCTCTGATGGATCGCCCTTAACTAGGGACAGATCCTCAGGAGCAAACATCACTGTCTGAACGATCCCAAGAATCTCTCGCGGGCGACGAACCGGAGAAGTATTTATTCGCGCTCGATTTGCCTTGCCGGCATGTAATTCCAGGTCGAGCTGCAACTCACGGCCAACATTGACAACGATTCCTGTAACTCTGCTGGCAGATGAACCTTCCTGAATTAGCGGCAGGTCCTGCGCAACACGATGCGAGGACAAGTTAGCTAGGTACTGAATCGCTTCAAGAATGTTGGTCTTCCCGTGGCCGTTCGGGCCCAGAAATTGGGTGCAACCTGGCCTGAGATCGATTGCTAGCTGATGCCAAGACCGAAATTCGCGAAGTGCGAGATGGCGAAGGTACACAAGTTCTCAGCCTGGGAGACGGACAGGCATGAGCAAGTAGGTGTACTCACTGTCCCGAGCAGCAAAGGCTCCGTCTTCACCGTCTGGAAGTTCGACATCGGAATCCGCCGGCTGCAGAACGGCGGGCCGGCTCGGCAAGGTGAAACCGAAGACGACCTTATCCGTGTGCAGCGAGTTCAACCCGTCGATGAGATAGCCAGGATTAAACGCAATGACTAGTGGTTCACCCCGAAACTCAATTGGCAAAGTTTCCTCGGCTTGACCTGCATCATCTCCGCCGGCGGAGATCTGAAGTCCGTCGTGCGAAAAGTCCATCCGGATTTGTGCGCCACGCTCTGCGAGCAATGCAACACGTTTGATTGCCTCGATCAGAGAAGCGACCTCGAGTGCGGCCATCGCTGTGTGCGTCTTAGGCAATAGCTGACGGAACTTCGGGAACTCGGCATCAAGCAGTCGCGATGTGGTTCGTCTCGTGGAGCTGATGATCCCCAGTAGGCCTTCGCTGGCGAGCGAGTGCCCCTCACCGAGCGCAATTTTCACAATCGAATTGCCTGATCCCCCAACCGATTTACCCGCTTCTGACAGCGTTTTCGCCGGCACAAGGACGGATATCTCGGTATCTGCCTTCTCAGGAATCCAATCAATTGATCGGACTGCGAGTCGAAATCGATCTGTGGCTGCGAGAACTACTGATGACCCAGAAATCTCGAGGCGAATTCCAGTCAGCATCGGCAAGGTGTCATCTTTGCCAGCGGCTATCGCTACCTGGGAAATCGCTTCGGTGAATACATCACCAGTCAAAGACCCTGTAACGGCCGGCACCGCGGGGAGTTGCGGGTAATCCTCGACGGACATCATTGGAAGGCTGAACTTGGCGTTTCCGCAGAGAATGCGTACCCGAGTTCCATCAACTTCGACATCCACGGGCCGAGCCGGCAGCGATTTTGTGATGTCGGCAAGCAATCTGCCTGAAACCAAGACTCGACCGGCTCCAGAAACCTCAGCCGGCACATTGATCTGGGTCGACGTTTCGTAGTCGAACCCTGAGATTGTCAAGCCGGCCTCAGATGTTTCCAACAAGACGCATTGCAGGACTGGAACTGTCGGTCGGCTCGGAAGGTTGCGTGCGACCCAGGTAACACCGTCAGAGAAATCGTCGCGTACAACGCGAAATTTCAAGTTCGTAAGTTCCATGGGTCGGACATGTCCTCTCACTGCTTCGAAAGTGTGGTGCCTCAACAACCAATGTGTGTGGGATCTCAGTCGTTAGCGCTTCCCCACAGTAATGCATTGAGGGCCAGAGTAGGAGCGGTGGAGCAACTTTTCGCTCTACGTCTGAGCCGAGCCGGCAGGGGGACGTTGTGGTTGGACCGTGCGAACGGTGAATGGTCCACAGTCTCTACTTTTTTCTTTTATCTATTAAGAGAAATAAGTAGTAGTAATAGGTGGTGTGGATTCTGTGGACAGGGGCTTGAGTTCGCAGGTTACAGCTCCGCTAGCTTGGGGATGGGTGGTTGAACAACAAGTGGATAGCCGGCCCCCGATTGTGGATAGATTCCAGCCCTGTGTGTAAGTAGTTGAGTTTTCCACAGCTATTCACAGTTATGCACACTGTTGTCCACATGTTGTGTGGACTGATTTCCTCAGCAAAAGTAGTACGGATGTACTATAAATTGACGGCGTGTCGACGACTCGTGTCGACGGTTCGGATCCTGATTTCACTAGTGCTTAGAGCGTGAAAAGGCTCGGGGTGGGACCACATGTGGTCCCACCCCGAGCCTTTTCACGCCTGTCTAAATTTTGGATCGCTGTCTAACGCGAGCGGTGAGCTCCTGAATCTGTTCGTACACGCTGCGATTGCTGTTCATGTCAGAGCGGATCTTTCGGTCAGCATGCATCACTGTCGTATGATCTCGGCCGAACGTGTGTCCGATCTTAGGTAGCGACAGATCGGTGAGCTCCCTGCATAAGTACATGGCGATTTGGCGAGCCTGTGCGACAGATCTGGTTCGCCCAGGGCCACACAATTCGTCCATGCTGACACCGAAGTACTCAACAACAGCGTTCATGATCGTTGCTGCGGTGATCTCAAGACTGCGGGAGTCTGGAGCTAGATCTCTCAACACGATCTCCGCTAGCCGCAAATCAATCAGTTGCTGATTGAGCGATGCATATGCGGTGACACGGATCAGTGCACCTTCCAACTCGCGGATATTGCGCTCTACTCTGCTTGCAATGAAGGCAAGTACATCATCAGGCACCTGAAGTCGGTCCATCTGCGCCTTCTTGCTGAGGATTGCGATCCGCGTCTCCAGCTCAGGTGGTTGGACATCAGTCGTGAGGCCCCACTCGAATCGTGTGCGTAGGCGTTCTTCCAACGTCGCCAATTGCTTCGGCGGCCGGTCAGACGAGATCAAAATCTGCTTGTTGGCGTTGTGCAACGTATTGAAGGTATGGAAAAACTCTTCCTGGATACCTTCTTTGTTCTCGATGAACTGGATGTCATCGATCAGAAGCAAATCGATGTCGCGGTAGCGGCGCTTAAATGCAACGCGGCGGTCATCGCGCAAACTGTTAATGAAGTCGTTCGTAAATTCTTCAGTGGACACGTACTTGACGCGCATCCCTGGGAACAACTTTTGTGCATAGTGCCCAGTCGCGTGGAGCAAGTGTGTTTTGCCGAGGCCGGACTCACCCCAAACGAAAAGCGGATTGTATGCGCGTGCCGGCGCCTCAGCGATGGCAACTGCAGCTGCGTGTGCGAACCGGTTTGATGCGCCAATGACAAACGTATCGAACGTGTACTTCGGATTGAGGCTTGACTTAGAGGAGACTGGTCGTGGCGGCGTTGGAGTCTGCGAAAAATAAAGCGGCCAACCGGGGTGCGGGTTGTCGAAAGTGTCAGAACCTTCAGAAGATTCCGGGTCAACAGTCCCGAACGTATCGCTCTGCATCGCTTCGCCGATACCGCCAGAACCGTTTTCAGTGGCTGGACCTGTGTCCCCCGTGAACTCGTCCGTGGCGTTCACGCGCACCGCAAGTTCGACTGGTTCCCCGAGGTGCCGGCTTAGAGTCTCAGTGACTATATGTCGAAGGTTACTTTCAATGGCCTTCTTTGCAAATGCAGTTGGTGCTGCAAGAAGTGCGAACCCGTTGGAGAAGTCGAGCGGTTTGATTAGCGGAAGTAGGGCTCTGTCTTTACGACTGAGGAGCTGTGACTGGCCGGCTTGACCGTGGCCTTCGACTAGCTCTTCAACTACTTTCGTCCAAATCTCCGTCAGAGTCCGTGGATCATTCTCCACGATCCAACCCTTCCGCTGCTCCTATAGGAATCAATCTCACTACCCCACCCTCGGCGTGCAATCTGAAACCGATGCGCGACATCCATACGAACATTCGTGAGGTCGAAGAAGCCGCCGCGTATCGCTCAAGGAAAATTATCCACACACTTATCCACAGCTGTGGAGAAGTGTGTGGAAGCTAGTACACTACACCCCTGGAAGGGCGAAGTGCACCACCGTGCCACAGATACTGGCGCTCGTATTTAAGTGTCGTCGCGTCGCTAGGATTTACGTGCTTTCCATCTGCACTTCACCGCAGGGCAAAGTCTTCGAAACGTGCATCTGAGCTGAGACGCTAACAATAGATAGCGCATCGACGCAATAGTTTTGTCATTATTCCAGTTCAGCACGTGTTCAGTTCAGCAAATCTCCCGAACATGCTCCCAAATTGCTAGCTGGAGTTGTTCGAGTTTGACCACACGCAAGAACCTGAGTAGTCTCGTGCAGTCACCAAACGTAGTTAAATCACCTGCATCGCAACGATGCAATCTATAAGAGGAGTGTTGACCGTGGCGAAAGGCAAACGGACTTTCCAGCCTAACAATCGCCGTCGGGCGCGCGTTCACGGCTTCCGTCTTCGTATGCGTACTCGCGCCGGCCGGAGCATTATCTCCGCTCGTCGTCGTAAGGGCCGTGCCGAGCTCGCTGTGTAGGGGCTAGTTGTTCCAGTGAGGCAATGACGGTGCTACCACAGTCGCAGCGCTTGCGCAGCCACCATGAGTTTTCATTAGTGCTTCGTAGCGGCAAAAAAGTGCGCCAGAGATGTTTCGTTGTTTACTTCTTGTCTCACCCCGCAACAGGTCACTCCCCGGACGATGCACCGTTTGTCCGTTGGGGAGGACCGCGATTTGGTCTTATTGTGAATAAGGCGCTCGGATCAGCTGTGGATCGTCATCGCGTGTCGCGACAACTGCGACACGCGATTCTGTATGTATCCGATGATGTGAATAGCGACGTAGACGTAGTAATTAGAGCCTTTCCAAGCGCGAGGCAGGCGTCTACAAGCGAATTGGCAGCGCAGTTGCAACGAGCTTTGCACCAGGTCACCAAGGCAAGGGGACGGTAGCACTGTGAATAGTGTGAATGGATCGCATTCAGACTCCGCAGTGCGCCAGTTTTTCCTGTTTCTGCGCCAGATCCCGTCTCGCATCTTGATCTGGTGTGTCCAGTTTTATCGCACGTGGATATCTCCCTACCGCCTGCCCACCTGTCGGTTTAGCCCAACGTGCAGTGAGTATGCAGCTGAGGCGCTCCAACAGCATGGAGCGGCTAAGGGGGCGTTTCTCGCTATCGTGCGCCTTGCGAAATGTGGTCCATGGCATAAAGGCGGCTGGGACCCAGTACCGGAACGGAATGCGCCCACTCGGCATACACCTAGGTATGCTCGTGAGGCTAGCGACGAAGTGAACAGGAGTACCTAGAGCAGTGCTCAATTTCATCTACTACCCCGTCTCCGGAATCTTGTGGTTCTGGCACAAGGTCTTTGGGTATCTGCCCTTCCTCGGGCCGGATCACGGTGTCACGTGGGCGCTGTCGGTGATCTTCCTCGTCTTCACCATCCGAGCGTTGCTTTACAAGCCATTCGTAAAGCAGGTCCGTACAACTCGCAAGATGCAAGAGTTGCAACCTCAGATCAAGGCTTTGAGGAAGAAGTACTCCAAGGACCGCCAGCGGATGGCGATGGAGATGCAGAAGCTACAGCGCGAGCATGGTTTTAATCCGCTCCTTGGCTGTTTGCCGATCTTTGCTCAGATCCCAGTTTTTATCGGTCTCTATCACGTACTTATGTCGTTCAACCGCACCGGCGGCATTGGTCCTGGCCGATTGAATATGACTCCCGAGCAGAATGTTCGCGAGCCTAACTACGTCTTTAGCGTCGACGATGTCCAGTCGTTCCTGGACGCACGCTTATTTGGTTCTCCACTTTCCGCGGCCATTGCGCACAGTGAAGACTTGTACCTGGCGTTTGGTGTCCCTGAGCTTGTGAATGGTATCCCCAGCCGGACAGCTGTTGCATTCGTTGCTATTCCGTTGATGATTGTCGCTTCTATTGCGACGCACCTCAATGCTCGACACTCGATATCGCGCCAGACTGCGGAAGTGGCGGAGCAGCCACAAACCGCAATCATGAACCGCCTAGCGCTATATATCTTCCCGTTCGGTGTTCTCGTCGGTGGTCCCTTCCTGCCGGTCGCAGTGCTTCTTTACTGGGTGGCTAACAACGCCTGGACCCTGGGCCAGCAGAAGATCGTATACAACCAGATCGATCGTGAAGAAGAAGCGAAACGACAAGAGGCGATCGAACGACGTGATTCATATGCTCCGCGGCCTGGTGCTAAACCGTCCGCTGTGAAGCGTGGTGATTCGGCTGACGCCTCGGTAGAAGGCGAAGCTGATGACGATACTGCTGACGCTAGCCCCTCCCCCACTGCCGCGCGATCCACACCTCAGGTGGGTATGCGGCCAAATAATCCTCGCCCTCGTAACCCTAAAGCGAAAAAGCGGAAGAAGCGTCGGCGCTAAATCTGTTAATTTCCCGATACTAATTACAGTAGGAGTGCACGGACGTGACGAATGCGGAAGCTGAGTTAGCGCCAGACCCAGATAATCTTGAAGAGCGTCTTGTTGAAGAAGGAGAGCTCGCTGCGGACTATCTAGAGCAGCTGCTCGACATCCTCGATTACGACGGCGATATCGATCTTGATGTTGAGGGCGACCGCGCGATTGTGGCGATCGATGGCGGTGACGATCTCAACAAGTTGGTTGGTAAACACGGCGAAGTCCTTGATGCTGTTCAGGAACTAACCAGGCTTGCTGTTCAGCAAAGCACGGGTAATCGTTCACGCTTGATGCTCGATATCGCCAACTGGAGGGCTGCGCGGCGTCAAGAACTTTCAGATTTGGGATCCACTGTTGCGCAGCGTGTGAAGAACACAGGCGTGAAGGAATCCATGAAGGCGATGACCCCGTTTGAGCGGAAGATCGTTCACGATGCAGTGGCGCTCGTGAGCGGCGTCAGAAGCGAAAGCGAAGGCGAAGAACCACAAAGGCGAGTTGTCGTACTCCCCGAGTGACGTTTCAGATTGTGAAAGGCGCTTGACTGAAATTGTTCAGTCAAGCGCCTTTTTTCACTTCATCCCGTAGTTCTCTCGCTTCTTCACGTCTTGGCTTCATCAAGGTTTTATGGTTGATGATTCAATCGTTGCCATCGTGCTTAAATTTCTGCCTCGCTGAGTTGCGCGAACCTTGGGCGCCCTTCCACAGTTGCAGCACCGGTTGAGGTATTACATCACTGTGACGTAATAGCCGCGTGTGGTGGCTTGGTGGCAGTGGAGTCTGATGAAGATGAATTTTTTGTGTTTCACGTGAAACGTGATGGGTAGTGGAGTGTGGTCGACTCCCGGAGAGAAGTAGTGACCTACACTTGTTACGAACTACACCTTTGTGGTTTGTCCCGTACCTTCTGCCCCTGGATGTTTCACGTGAAACAGATTCCGGATCACCTGCTCGACGCGGTGTCCACAATCTTTGGCAACAGAACCAACTTAGCGGAGCTCTATCATGAGTTCCTTTCGACCGAAGGTCTTACGCGAGGCGTCATTGGCCCCCGCGAGGTCGAACGACTTTGGGATCGTCATATTCTCAACAGTGCCGTAATTCAATCAATGATCGCTGAAGGCTCCACTGTGGTCGATGTGGGTAGTGGAGGTGGCCTGCCCGGTATACCGCTTGCGATCGCCCGCCCCGACTTGCATGTGACTTTGGTTGAGCCAATGTTGCGGCGCACCGTATTCCTTGCGGAATTCGTCGAAAAGTCGGGGCTCGATGTGACCGTCCTGCGAGGTCGAGCAGAAGACAAGACGATTGTCCAAGACGCCGGCGGCGCTGATGTAGTGACATCCCGAGCCGTGGCTCCCCTTCTGAAACTTCTACGTTGGTCACTTCCGCTGGTGCGCCCTGGCGGCGAGGTTGTAGCAATCAAGGGAGCAAGCGTTCAGGACGAGATCGATCGTGATCGCAAAGGATTCAGAAGTCTAGGTGTCAGTGACGTCGAGATTGTTCAGTGTGGAGCAGACGTACTCGATGTTCCGACCACGGTCGTCCGTATTAGAAAAGAGCAGCGACAGCGCAGTCGTCATCGCGAACAGAAGAGGAGTTGAGCATGTCACCTGACAATCAACGCGACGTTTCACGTGAAACACTGCTGTCCACGTTGCCTAAAACTTCGGTAGCGAATGATTCCGACGATGGAATTTCGCAGCAGTTTATCGACGAAATTATGAATGAAACCCCTATCGCAGCGGCTGCCCAGCGCGCCACCAAGGTCTTACATTCAGGCGCCGACAAACTGCCAAAACCCAGCCGTCAGCGTATCTTCACCGTAGCCAACCAGAAGGGTGGCGTCGGAAAAACAACAACGACGGTGAACGTAGCAGCTGCACTTTCCATTCATGGATTGCGGGTACTTGTCATTGACCTTGATCCGCAAGGCAACGCCAGTACTGCTTTGGGGGTTCCCCATAGTTCAGGGACCCCCTCCACATACGAACTCCTGCTTGGTGAAATCAGTCCGGATGAAGCAATCCAGGATTGTCCACTTAACGAGAATCTGAAGTGTATTCCGGCCACGATTGATCTAGCCGGCGCGGAAATTGAACTAGTGTCGCTCGAACAACGTGAGTACAGACTGAGGGCCGCGATCGAATCAGAAGCCATCAAGAAACTCGCCTTTGACTACATCTTGATCGATTGCCCGCCGTCACTTGGTCTTCTGACATTGAACGCGATGGTCGCTGCGAACGAAGTCCTCATCCCCATTCAATGCGAATATTATGCACTCGAGGGCGTTGGACAACTCATTCGCAACATACAACTGGTCAGCTCGCATCTGAACCCCCAACTAGCCATTTCGACTGTCTTGCTCACCATGTACGACGCTCGAACCAAACTTGCAGAACAAGTCGCTGACGAGGTTCGGGGACATTTTGGTAGTGCGGTTCTCCGCAATGTCATCCCCCGCAGTGTCAAGGTTTCTGAGGCGCCAGGCTATGGAATGAGCGTCATTGAATACGACCCAGGTTCGCGAGGGGCTATGAGCTATCTCGATGCCGGCCGAGAAATAGCTGAACGTGCCGCCACCACTCCGAACAATGAGCAATCTGCGAAGGTAACAGTATGAACCAGAATCGACGCGGTGGCCTTGGGCGAGGCTTGGCAGCGCTGATCCCAACCGGACCTACTAACGCGCCTCAGCTAGGCAATGCGGCCGCCGATCTTATTATTGGCGGAGAGTCGAGGGCAGCCACTCCCCTTGTTGCGCATGCTGACCCGTTGGTCGATGTTTCACATGAAACATTGCAACAAGAATCATCGCCCCGCGGTGTGGACCACGAAGTGCCACAAGTTGGCGCGGTGTACCGGGAGATCAACCCCGGGCTCATTGATCCAAACCCGAAGCAGCCCCGTCAAGTATTTGACGAAGACGCCCTTGATGAGCTGATCCACTCAATTCGAGAATTCGGGATGATGCAACCCATCGTGGTTCGTCCGCATGGTCAGCGGTTCCAACTCGTCATGGGTGAACGACGTTGGCGAGCTGGATTGGCCCTACAGCTTTCAACGGTTCCGGTTATCGTCCGCGAAACTGCAGACCAGTCACTTCTCCGGGATGCCCTACTGGAGAATATCCATCGGGTTCAACTCAACCCCCTAGAAGAAGCGGCGGCGTACCAACAGCTGCTCGAAGAGTTTGACGTTACCCACGATGAATTGGCGGGAAGACTTGGTCGTTCCCGTCCAGTTGTGACAAACATGATCCGCCTCTTGAAGCTACCTATCGCGGTCCAAAGGCGTGTTGCCGCAGGTGTATTGTCGGCTGGCCATGCGCGGGCGTTGTTGGGTGTGACGCGTGGTGCTGAAGCTCAAGAGAACCTCGCGGCTCGCATTGTTGCTGAAGGACTTTCAGTTCGGGCCACAGAAGAGGCAGTAATACTTCTCAACCGTGGAACGGAGCAGCCCCTCCCCCACGACCAGAAAAAACCGGCATCGCAACCCCGCCCTGAACTAGACACAGTCGCACACCACTTGTCGGACAGCTTTGATACGAAAGTGACAGTGAGCCTAGGAAAGCGAAAAGGCAAGATCGTTGTCGAGTTCGGTTCGGTGGAGGACCTGGAAAGAATCGTGTCCCTAATGGGCACCGCGAACTGAATCAACGCAGAGAGGGTGTGACACGATCGACTACGGTCGATCGTGCTCAGATCATCCTCGTTGACAGTTTAGGCGAGTATTGTTGCCGTAGGAGCTCCTGCTCTCGCCCTGTTCGTTGACGGCTTGTTATAGGCAAGTCCACACATGGAGGACGGCCAACGAGGTGTCTATTCGGGTTGAACCGCTCACTCTCGATACTGTGCATCAGTTGCCACCACATACAAGTCGATGCCTGTTCTGGGAGATCGACCCAGATGCCATGTCGAAGTCACATGATGTGTGTGATTCTGCTTTTGAGAAGGAAGCCTGGATTTCCTCGGTACTTCTCGGCTGGGGATCGTGCGGACAGTTTTTGTTTTTAGACAATGCTGAGACCAACAGTGAGTATGTAGCCGGCTGCGCAATCTATGCACCACCCAATGTGGTCCCGCGCGCCAAGGTATTTCCAACCTCCCCCGTGAGCGCCGATGCGATTCTTTTGACCACTCTGTACGTTGACGGATTCGCTGAAGCTGAGGGATTTCACCAAACACTCATTCAAGCGGTTGTCGCTGATCTTGTTCGGCGGGGTGTACGTGCCATCGAAGCATTCGGCCATGAACGCGATGGCGAGATTAGTTGGCGGGATTTTCACGCTGTTCATCAGAGAGCCGGGGACTGTCGGCCACACACCTGCATGATCAGTGCGGCACGACTCCGTGATGCCGACTTTATTGAAGTTGCTCCGCATCCGGAGTTTCCGAGATTTCGTATCGAGTTGGACAGCGATCACGGTTGGAAGGCCGATGTGGAGTCCGCTTTAACTCGACTTCTCGAGTCTGCGAGCCTGACCATGACGCCCCCTGCTGAACCAGGAAAGGTCTCCGTGGGTGGTTGATACCGAAAAGGTACTTACGGTCGTTAGATTCGATCTGAGGGCGATTTAGACAGCTATGGCTGGTACTGAACGGATTCAGTACCAGCCATAGGGTTGTCTGGGCTATTTTTCGCGGCGGCCTTCAACGGCAAGTTCATGAGCAAGCAGTTCAGCGAAAGTAAAAGTTCCTGTTGGCTGATCGTCCTTACCGAGCAAGTACAACCGTTTCACTGCGACAAGAATCGCCTCGGCAACCACATCACGCATCTTTGGGTCGGCGAGCAGCGAGGCGTCGTTGCCGTTGGTGATGTACCCGATATCAATCTGCACAGTTGGCATTCTGGTCAGGCGAAGGACGTCCCACGTGCGTCCGTGTGATCGACAGTCCAACAAACCAGTACGCGCTGCGATCTCGCGCTGTAAAAATCCTGCCAGGACTGCCCCGATGGTTGACTCGGACCCGTTGGGCACTCCGTAGTGGAAGGTCGCTACACCGTGGGCGACTGATGATTCGCTGTGGCCACATTGCAACGAGATCATGAGATCGGCGTTGAGGTCATTCGCCATCTCAGCACGTTCAACCACTGACGGACATTTATTGCGAGGTCGGCTAAGGAACGTCTCCATTCCTGTAGCCCCCATGCGTCCTTCGATGCGGTTCGCAAGATCCCAAAGAATCTCTGCTTCCGAAATAGGGCCGCGTGGACCAGGAACAATCACACCGCTGTTTCGTCCACCAAGGCCTGGATCAATAATGATGCGTTTATTACGAAGCTTTGGGCCCGATTGCCGAACGACTTCCTCAGCAAGGATTGCGTGCGGCGATCCCCCAGTTACCCGAGCACCGAGCATTTCCAACGCTCGCAGAGTTGACGGCCCGCAGATGCCATCGACGTTGAGCCCGGACTCACGCTGGTACGAACTCAGCGCGGTGTGTGTCCCTGGTCCGAAAAACCCGTCAATGAGGTCGGTGTAGAAGCCGAGGTCTTGCAATCGCGTCTGAAGAGCAGCGACATCGTCCCCATACTGCGGGGCGGTGACGTGGTAAGCGAGGATGCGTGCGCCCAGCCGGTAGCCAGCCTCTTGTAGTGCCCTGTGAGTTGCTTTACCAACAATGCCGTCAACTAGGAGGCCTCGCTGTTGCTGAAATCCACGTATGGCTGTATCGAGCGCGGAGTCGAACTCTGAACTGGCCTCGGTAATGTCGTCATCGTCGTGGAGAAATCCAAGACTTATGAGCCGAGATCGCACTTCAGCGACAGCAGGACCAGAATCTCCTAGCTGAAGGAATTGCATACCGCAGGCCTCTTTCTGGGGATTGTGCCGGACTGGCGACGGAAGACTCTCACTCCGACGCCAGTCCGTAGCGCGGTCAGCAGCAAACCGTTGAGAATCAAGTTGAGTCTCTCGCGGGTTATCTTACTTGTTTGCTGCTGATTTTAGTTCCTAGAGGTGGTTTTCGATTTCCTTGAGCAGAGCGGCTTTTGACTTGGCTCCCACAATCGTCGTTACAGGCTTTCCGTCCTTAAACAGGATCATTGTGGGGATCGATAGGATCTGGAAATCGCGTGCGACAGCTTGATTGGCATCGATGTCTAGCTTGGCGATGGTGAGCTGTTCGGGCTTCTCAGCGGCGATCTCTTCGAGCACGGGTGCGACCATGCGGCATGGTCCACACCACGTTGCCCAGAAATCTACGAGTACTGGTTTGGAGCTCTTCAACACATCGTCGGCGAATGAATCGTCGGTGACAGTGATAGTCGACATTGGGCTCAATCCTCTTTCTTTTGGCGCGCTTATGAAACTAGCGAAGTAACAGCGTCGTTGGAGTGGGCGCTGTCCGAGTTAGAGCTGTCAGACACCTGGTCGGCGAGCCAGCGTTCAGCGTCGATAGCCGCGGCACATCCGGTGCCGGCAGCAGTGATGGCTTGACGGTACGTGTGGTCGACGAGATCGCCAGCAGCGAAAACACCTGGTAGAGAAGTGTAAGTCGATGGTGAATCGACCTTTACATAGCCGGCCTCGTTAACGTCGACCTGACCCCGAACGAGTTCACTGCGGGGGTCGTGACCGATTGCGACAAACATTCCGGTCACAGGGAGATCTTGTGTTTCGCCCGTGACGGCGTCTGTGATTCGGAGACCGGCGACACTGTTCTCGCCAAGTACTTCATCAACGCGTGCATTTGTGATGAAGCGGATCTTCTCGTTGCTCTTTGCCCGCTCAAGCATGATTCGGGAAGCACGGAACTCGTCTCGACGGTGAACGATGGTGACACTGCGAGCGAATCGGGTGAGGAAGGTTGCCTCTTCCATCGCTGAATCTCCGCCACCGATGATGGCGATGTCTTGGTCTCGGAAGAAGAAACCATCGCAGGTGGCGCATGAGCTCACGCCGCGGCCAAGGAGTCGCTCCTCCCCTGGCACGCCTAGGTAGCGAGCCGCGGCGCCCATCGCGAGGATGACAGCGCGAGACTTGTATTCGACGTCACCGACCGTGACCGTTTTGATTTCGCCTTCGAGGTCGACGCTGGTGACGTCTTCGCTACGAATATCGGTGCCGAAGCGTTTCGCTTGTTCGCGCATTTCGTCCATAAGTTCTGGACCCATGATTCCCTCGCGGAATCCTGGGAAGTTCTCAACCTCGGTTGTGGTCATGAGCGCCCCACCGAATTGCGAACCTTCAAACTGGAGAGGATTCAGTTGCGCGCGCGCAGTGTAGATAGCGGCTGTGTACCCGGCAGGTCCAGAGCCAACAATTATGACGTCATGAATCTCGCTGGTGGCGTCACGATTACTGCGGTCGGCGGTAGTCATACAGGTCTTCCCCTTGTTGCAGTCACAGTGGTTCACCCGGTGTGAAGCACTCGTAGTGTGGTAACACAAGGGTAATGCTCGTTGTTCCCGTGAGCGCTATTTAGGTCGTCAGCGGGGTGCGATTTCCTGTGCGATTCCAGCAAGCGCAATCGTGAGTTTACGGTCTAGCCACTGGCTCGGATCTGTGTCGATCGCTTCCCGGCCGGCTTGAACGGTGTCTTGGAACTCCGGCGCAGCATCGGGATCACTTTGTGGCCAGGTGGTGGCGAATGCTTCACGTGAAGGCATCGATGGTGATGGCACCCGACCATCCATCTGCTCTGTGCGACGGCAGTGGTCGATGACAAGGTCAATGACGAGGTCGAGCGCAAGCACCGCATTTGTTGGGCTGAACCCTAAGTGGACGAGGCTGACCATCACTTCGGTGCCACGCTGCAGCATGTTGGGCGAGAATGTCCCCCCTGCCAGCTCAGTAGCAACACCGGGGTGGTTCTCGCACATCCTTTGCGTCGCTATAGCCGTGTCATAGAGAAATTCTCGCCAGTCGTTGCCAGCCGCCGGATACTCGGAGCGTTCCAATGCCAAGTCGAGCGCGTGTTTGACCAGGTCATCACGGCTTGATACATAGCGATACAGGGTCGCGTGGTTAACACCGAGTCGAGCGGCGACCGAAGTCATTGTGATTGTTGCTACGCCCATTTCCAGCGCGGTCTCGCGAATCATCTCCGCAGTGACAATCGCCGGCCGCCCACGTTTGCGGCGTGGTTTGTCTGCCACCTCGGCTGGCGCTGAATCGTCGACCCTAGCGTCGTCAACGCTACGGCCGTCGGTGGCGTCGTCATCGACGAAGTCGCGTGGTGCGGGTCCCTCTTGGGAAACGGAACGTGTCACAGGTAACAGATTACAGCAAAATGCCTGTTCATCCGGCATAGTTTGCCCGTAGGTGCGGGTCGAGAAGGGGTTGCCTACCTGTTGCCTACGGTAGTTCTAGAGACTAAAGAGGGGCGATCTAAATCACAATTTATGCCCACTACCAGCGACGTTATGCCCCCCAAATGGTGGTCAGCGACCACGATTCGAGCGAGTTTTTCGTCAGAAGAAAAATTCGGTGGAAGATTAACTTGTTCCTCGATCGGAACTACCCCAAGCAACTGTGCATCTGAAGAAAATCCATGAGCGCTGAGGCAACGACTCAATTGCGGTTCAGCAATCAACGCTGAACTACCGCCGCGGAAACCTAACGGACGCTCCGCCGCGATTTCTGGCTTGCGATCAATCAGAGCCTCAGTACGCACCGAGTCACGAGGTTCTGCGTAAATGCCTTCAACTGTCAACAAAGTCGCCACAGCGGCGAATACAGCCGCAACGGAAGCCGCCGCAAGGATAATTGCACGCCGCGAGCTCTGAATCCTTCGTGCGCCAATGGACACCACAGTGTTGTCAGGCCGGTTGGGTGCAAACATGGAGTCGATGGACGCAGCAAGCTCAGGAGGAAGATCTTCGCCTTCATCGTCGTGGGCCAACGCATCAAGTTCACGGTGAACAACATCGAGGGCCCGCAGAAGGTCCTGCGCCTCTGTGTCCTCGTGTAGCCGACTACGCACACTCTGCTCTGTTGATGGGCTGAGAAGACCAGCATGCAAATCGGCGACAAGTTCTGGGCTATACGGCGGCTCAGGAGGACCGCCGTCGCTCCGCGAATGGTGTCGCCGCCACGACACAGGCACAGCACCCCCTATTCTTAGGCTGTCGTTGTACTGCTCCGGTTTGCTTGGCACATTAGGTTTTGACGCGCTGGGTGTCAGCTTGGTTCCCTCGTCGCTGCAGATGTTGAAGATTTTTTGCCAACTTCAATCTTCCTCGCGAACAGCGCGACTTTATTGTTCCCGTTGGAACCCCAAGAAGCTCAGCTGCGTCAGTTACCGAATAGCCTTCGATATCGACCGCGACGATGGCTTGGCGCTGATCTTCAGGTAGCAACCGCAGGGCCTCTTCCACATCGAAAGCCACGTCATTCATCTCGATGGCATCCTCGAATACGGCAACGTGGTCCGCCACTGCCGGCTCAAGTGGAACAGTCGCCCTCACGCGATTTCGCCGCATGCGGTCGAGGCAGGCATTCACCACAATGCGGTGAAGCCAGCTTCTGACTGCTGCATCAGCACGGAAGCTCTCTGCCATACGATGCGCGGAAAGCAGTGCTTCCTGCAACGCGTCGGCAGCGTCTTCAGCGCTATAACATGTTCTTTTCGCTACTCGCCACAAATACCGTTGATGACGACGAACAAGTTCGGAAAAAGCCTGAGTGTCCCCCGACACGTGAGCGGCAATGAGTTCCGAGTCCGTCAATTCGGCTGTGGCGACCCCCCTGGTCTGTCGCACGTGTAAAGAATAACCCGACGTGACATGGATTACGAATTGAAAAAGTCTTTACCAATCCTAAAGGGGGGTGTTTGTTGCGAATTTCACAACAAACACCCCCTCTTCCCAGGCTTATTGCTGAGCGGTGACCTTGATGGACGAAATGCTTCCCTGTATTCGACCGTCAGCCTCACTAAGCCGATCAATCCAGATCAACAGGTGTTCCGACTCCTCACCAGCATTGAGAGGAATGGTTGTCACTCCGTCTTCGAGTTCGGCATTTCCGATCACGACGGTGTCGTCAAGTTCTGGGCTCGTGTCGTCCGCGAGGCGAACTTCCACCCGTGAACCAGGTCGTGATGTTTCGATATCGATCTCTGAAAAGTTATATGCCCCATTGAATGTCAGGATTAGGCCGACACCATTCTTAAATGCAGGCAACTGCTGCATGTACTCGGAAGTGGCCCAAGCGGTGTCGGGGTTTCCATCGATGGCACGGCCCGCGTCACCTGGATTATCTGGTTGTTGTTCAGGCGAGTACACGGTCACGTCGGACGGAGTCAGCGTGAACGACACCGATCGACCCCCGTCAGCTTGGTCGAGGGCCGGGCCCGGCATCTGCGATTCTGCGGTGAAACCAAGCGGCTGCCGAGCAGGAGGGGTGTTGGAGCCCGTCATCAGAAGTTGAGTGATCTTCGAAGCGGCGATTGTCAGAATGATCACCGTCGCGATCGCAAGCAGCGAAAGAACTGCGACAACCCTGCGCGCTCGCTTTCGACGTTCCTCTGGCGTCATGAGAACCGATTGTGGCTTGATCCGAACCGCACGCGGACGGACGTTTGCCTGAGAGGCCCGAATGACAGGAATCATGTCCGTCGACTGATCCGCCATAGTTGCCTGATCGAGGATCTGATGGACTGTTGCGGCCGTTCGAATTCCGCTGGAAGGGTGCAAGGCCCTCAGTGCTACAGCGGAAATCTCGTATGGCAAGCCTGCTCGAATTGTCCGCGGATCAACCGGACGCCCTTCATCATCAAGGTTAGGGGCGGTGAGCCCACCAACGACTTCGCCCGGGCGCGCATAACGCACCGAGCTCTGTGAGCGCCCCGTATCGACAAGTGCATGCCCAGGCTCAGCTAGCGGCCACAAACCTGTCACGAGTGCGTACAGCGCCGCGCCTAGGCCATGCACATCATGCGCTTGATCAGCGTTGGCTGCCGTTCCCGGGAACGCTAGGACGGCATCACCTGAAGTGTTGATACGGATACGGTCAGGGTGATCAATCGACAGTGCGGTGCCAGCGCGATGCGCTGCCTCCGCGGCAGCGGCAAGTGCGCGAACTGCACGAGCAGCACCCACCGCAGACGGTTTGGTTTCTGCAATCTCGCGCAGCGGCTGGCCTGGCGTCCATTCTGAAATGACGATCCCGCCCGCACGGCCCTTGACCACGTCGAGAACACGAGCCACACCAGGGGAATCAATCCGGGCAAGACGAAGAGTACGAGAGAGCAATACCTCATGGCTCTCCAACTCGCTGTCCTGCTGTAATTCCGCACTACCGGCCATCACGAAGGTCAGCGCAACATCGCGCTCGAGCTTAAGGTCCTGCGCTTGCCAGAAGTGAAGTCCGCGCGCTTGGCCGTGTTCCTCGACAAGGCGATACCGCCCACCGGCGACGATTGTGCCCGGAGTGAGACGCGGCTTCCTCTCACCGGTGAGAGGTGGACGTTGCTCACCCTCAGTGCTGGTGGCATCGCTGTTTGTGGCGTCGATAGGGGCAGCCGAGTCGTGGGCCGGCGTTTCTGAACCGTGGCCCTTGTTCGAATCGGTCACTACATCCGATGAGTCTTTCATTCTCTTTCCTTCAGCCACACCAGGTGACACGTCGCCGGTGTCATCGCGGACCTCGCGAGACAAAGTGTGTTCCGGGCCAGCGTACGGCAGGTATGTGCCTTTGCTCGGGTGCTGATTCGGAGCGTCCGGCGATTCTTGTGAACTTGCCGGTGGTGTGAGCGTTGTCACTGGTTTGCGACGCAGCCGATTGGTGAGCCGTGAGAATGCACCAAACACAAGCTGAACCTCAGGAACCTTCAGCTTGTAGAGGATGGCGTATGTAAGTCCGAGAATGATGACAGTGGCCGCGAACAGGTCAATCCAGTCGTTGAGCCGACCGAAACTTTCGGCGCGTCCCACGTTGACTCGGATTATCAGATAAGCCAGGTATCCGATCGCCCCCACTACGGAGGCCGTGAACACCATGAACATTGAGCTGAATGTGTAACGGAGTCTCAGCGGTCCGATGCGATACCGCAACAGCATCGCTCCAACGATCGCTCCGGCGACATATCCTGCGCCGTTGGCGAAGTGGAGGAACGCAACTACCTGGGTCTCGTCGTTGGCGAGCCGTGGTGCAAGCAACGAGAGTCCCACTTTTACGCCGGTGATTCCAACCACGATGAACGTGGGTGTCCATGCGTCGTGGCTGGCGTAGAACACTCGAAGATGAAGCAGCACGAGCGCGTACGGGACTAAGGAGAACGCAGCTAGTGACAGCGCACCGCCAAGTACAGAGGCGTCGTCAGTAGAAAAGTTTCCATACGCGAATAACACCTGGGCGATCATTGGCCCCGCGGCTGTCATGAGGACGATGACTGGGATTAGGGCGACCATGGTCATGCGTGTCGCCATCGTGAGGTCGTCTACAACGGCCCTGTTATTGCCGTCAGCGGCGTTTCGGCTCATCCGCGGCATGATCGCCGTGAGCACGGCGACGCCCAGTACGCCGTAAGGAACCTGCAGCAGTAACCACACGATGTTGTAGATCAGCGCTGCACCCTCGCTGGATCCGGATGCCACGTTGTAGGTAACGATGAAGCCCACTTGGCTGATAGCCACATAGACGACGATGGCCAACGCCATGTTGCCGAACTTCCGAAAACGCGCGTCGAGTCCCCACAGCGGTTTGAGTGATACGCCTGCTCGTCTGATGCTCGGGAGAAGTACAAGCACCTGGGCCACCACACCCAACGTGGTGCCGATGCCGAGGAACAGAATCTCCGCGTTGGATAAGTCTGAGGGATCACGCCAGATGAAGAAATAAAGGCCGAGCGTCGAGATCGCGATGACATTGTTTGCAACTGGAGCCCACGCGCCGGGGCCGAAAATTCCTCGCGTGTTGAGGATTGCCGCGAACACGGCGGTCAAGCCGTAGAACAGGATCTGAGGCAACAGTAGGTACGCGAACGCGACCGTGAGATCGCGATCAACCACCGAATCTCCGCGGTTGAGCATGATTGTTACGAGCAACGGAGCAGACACAAGCGCGATGACGGTGGCACCGATCAGAATGGTGCTTGCCATCGTGACGAGTTGGCGGGTAAACCGCGCTCCCCCGTCGGCATCTTCGCGTTCAGCCCGCACTAGGACGGGCACCACGATTGCGGCGAGGACGGCACCCAGTACAAGTTGCTCGACAAGGTTCGGAAGAACATTGGCGATGGTAAATGCGTCGCCAACGTACGTTCCAAGAACGGCAGCCAACAGCACTGTTCGGAAGAAGCCCGAGATTCGGCTGATCATCGTCGGGAGCGCCATCGACCCGGTGTTTTTCATCAAGCCCGAATCAGCTTGATCATGTTTTGACGCTGTTGCCGTTGCGCCCGGAGTTGTTATTCCGGGCGCCGTGGCACCCGCAGGTACCCCGGTCCGGCCCGTGGTCATGCTCCCGGTTACGCCTTGAACTGGAACGATAGGTGGAGCCTGCTGCCCGACTGCATGCCCGACCGCATGCCCGGTCATGGGCGCGGTCATAGCCCCGGTCGAGGATTGGGGGGCTACCTTAGGGCGCAGTCGTGGCGGGCGTGGTGCCTGCTTCCGAGGTCGGGCCGTGCGGTGGAGTGCTGCCGGATACCGTTCCCACGGTGCTCGCTTAGTCACAACCGGTTCGTTTGCTGGTTCCGAACTCGACGGGGGTGGTGAGTCGTCGGGAGTGTCCGTGCCGTCCGTCATGTGGGTTCGTGACCTTCGTCCGCTGGGTCTGGTTGTCCTCGGAACCGGTGCCAAAGTCGGCGTCCTGCGAGGAGTAGCAATATGAATCCTGCTGTCGCGGTGAGGATCGTCATTATGCGCCCATATGCCGTGGAGCGCACTGAAATGCGAATAGCCTCGCCTAGAACGTGGTTATCGGGAGTCGTTAACTGGAGGTCTACCGCAAACTGACGGTTGTAGCTGACCTCGGTGGGTATTGACAGTTGCCGTGACCCGCGTGGGGGCAGCTGTTGCACACCAATATCTTCGAAGAAGACTCCCACAGGGGCGTCGACTTGGAGGCGCACCCGGACGGGAATGGGGAGATTGTTGCGCGCGACGAGCAGCAACGGGCTTTGTGCTGATGCCAGTGTGTGTACGCCGCCGGGGTTGAGCACCGTGACCTGTTCGTGGAGGAACGCCACGCTGTTTTCGACCGACTTGATACGTTTGCGCCCCATGCGGTCAGGTTCGTCTTGTGCCTCATTTGACGTCCCAATCGGACTGACTCTCCCCGACATCGATAATGCGCGGATGATGTCGTTGCGAAGCGGTGCCAGGAATGCGTCTGGAGTAAGGGCAATGCTCGGATCGTCGGCTAGAGCTGTCCGAAACTCTTCGACCTCCAACGAAGCGCGCCCGGCCCGTTCCAGGAGAGCCTCTGGCACCCGCACGTCTTCGTGGGACTGAGGGTATTGGAGGATGCCGCTGGGGCGGTCCCGGTCCGACCGTGTCGCCTCAGTGATGAGCGCCGCCAGTGGCTCAGGGCGGGCCTTGCCTGACTCGAGGAGTTGAGTTGCGGCCGTAAACAACTGGACCCCTTCGACGCTGGTGACATCCCAGTGTGGTGGTGGACTAATCACGATTGAGGACGGCGCATCAGAGAGTGGTTCGTCGCTGTCCGAGCGCGGTGCCAGCGCTGCCCACGATAGTGCTCCTACGGCGTCTTGAGACCGTGCAACCCTGTCCTTTGTGACATCGCCGTTTGGTGTCGCCGAGGCATAGTTGACCGGAATCGGCTGCTCCCCTGCTGCCGCGATAAGTTCTCCTACCGTTGCGTCAAAGAGCATCACCGGTAGTGTCCGATCAGCTGACCGAGCATCGTCTATGGAGATGTTCGCGAATCGCTCACGGTATGGCTCCGAAGAGTCTGTAGCAGCGTTGTTGCTAGCAATCAGCGCGGTTCTAAGCGGGGTGTCCGCGATCATGCTCGCGCTTTGGTTGCTGATGACCGCACTATCTGGAAGGGCAATTCCTCCCAAAGTAGTTGTTCCGAGGATTGTGCTGAGCGCTTCGGTGGAGGCAACCAATGCCCGGTGCGCGATCGCTGGTTGCTGGATACGTGCTAGCGCCTCTAAGTCGACTTGCGCAGAGGGTGTAGCGACGGTGCAAAGTTGTTCTGCAAGAGTTCGTAGCCGATCAAGCCAAACACCAGCGATGACGCTTCCAGTGCCGACAGTTGTCGGTCCGGTGGGGTCGTCGGGGTCGAGAACAACTTGATATCCAGACTGCATACCGCGGACCGTCAAGACTAGGTCCGGGTCAATCGCGAGGCACAGTGCTGAGGCGAGTAGCTGCGAACCGGGGATCTCGGGTGCGATTGCGCGTTCCACCGCGGTGAGGGCCTGATCGAGACGGCCGCCGGCTGATAGCGATTCGGCAAGGTCGTCGTCTAGGAGACGAAGGACTTGCGCGTCCCCAGTTGAACCGGGTGCAACTCGCGGCTTATCCACGAGGGGCCACACCAGCGTTAGGGGTACTGGTTGCCGCTCGGTGGCTTCGGGAGCATCATCGCCTTCATCATCGGTGGGTTCGCTGTCCGGCAGGGCAGGCAAGTCGAGTACAGGCAGCAGAAACCGCGCTGAAAGATCCTGGACATTAAAGCCAGTCGACGTAGTAGCCGTCGCGTTCACCAGGATTGGAAAAACTCCGGATTCTCGGAAGTGGAGTGAGTCTCCGGTTCCTCCACGGAACGGAAACGACACAGAAAATGCAGTGGTCTCGCCTGCGTCTAACGTGTCAGCAATTCGGCTGTTGGGCGTGAAAATCTGATAATTAGCCTCGCTGAGCGTGTCCGTAGTTCTCAGTTCGTTTTGGCTCTTGACGGGGGCTGCACGTTGCATACGAATATTGACGGCGCTGACCGGCGATGACGTGTTGTTGGTTACGGTCCCCGAAACGGTCAGCGTTTGTGCTGATCCTGAGGTCACTATGGTGGGGTTGATTCCGTCGAGGGTGACTTGCAGCTCGTGGTCCGTCAACGACGTGGGGGGCGTCGTTTGAGCTGACGCAGGTAGTTGCGAGGGGTAACCAACCACTGCGAGCATCAGCATCATTAGCGCTACAAGCGGCACTGCCGTCATGGCGGGTGATCTCATCGTGTTGGTGTGTCTCGTGCTTCTGGATCGCGGCTCTCCCCCGCGGCCATGCCTCGATCGTTGTACGTATCCGAGGGCCCAGATGGGGTGTGTGGCGAAGCGGTCTCAGGGGTGGAATCAAAAAGATCCTTCATCCCGGCAATAAGCTCTGCTGCCATTCGGGCGAGCTTACGTTCATCCGCATACGCGAGCCGCGAATCGAGTTCAGATAGCGGCACCCACGCTACCTCTGTTACCTCCATATCGGCGTCAGAAAGCTCGCCGCCGAGAAAGCGCATGAGGTAATGGTGGACGGTCTTGTGTACGCGCCGACCTTCGGTGACGAACCAGTAATCGATGCTGCCAAGCGAAGCGAGCACCCGGCCCTGGATACCAGTCTCCTCGGCTACTTCACGCATTGCCGTTTCTTCTGCCGTTTCGCCGCTCTCGATGTGCCCCTTGGGTAGAGACCACAGGAGTCGACCTCGGCGATCAAGACGCCCGATGAGCGCTGCGCGAAGCATTTCGCGGCCACCTTCCCATCCGGTGATGACAAGGCCCCCGGCGGATGTCTCTTTCACTGTCCGCATGCGGCGTCTTCGGGGGTGGTGTCCAGATTCAGGCTTCGCCCCCGCCTTACGGGAATTGGATGTTTGACCAGTTTCGGAGGCGTTTCGACTATTCGTCGAATGCGTCGGAGATGCAGCATCAGATCGCACTTGCCCATTGCGAGGCCGTGGGCGACGGCGACGCTGGGGTAAACGATCGTCAGGGGACACTTAGTCATGGTAGCCGCAAGTGGCGCATTGCCTCTCATAACATAGCGGTATGTGACCTTCAGATCACGTGAATCAGTTCCGAAATGCGAGCAAAGCACGGGCGACGGGTAGGGTATACCGGCGTGGTATCACAGTCTTCTGAGGGTCAACATACGCCGCTACTTGCCGCGGCTGCTATTGCGTTACGCGAGCACGAAGAAACCCTTGTGCTGCTAGGTCAGCGTTTCGAGCAAGCCGGTTTTGAGTTGTATCTGGTGGGCGGGTCAGTACGAGACGCAATTTTAGGCAGGCTTGGGACAGACCTCGACTTCACCACAAATGCGCTCCCCCAGGATGTGCAACAGTTGCTGACTGACTGCGTCGATCATCAGTGGGACACAGGCATTGATTTCGGCACGATCAGTGCACTACGCGGCGGAGTCCAGATCGAAATCACAACATTTCGGTCTGACAAGTACGACGGGCAGTCACGTAATCCTGAGGTTTGTTACGGCACCTCGCTGCGAGATGACCTAGTACGTCGTGATTTCCGGATGAATGCCATGGCAGTTCGGATTACATCCGAAGGAATCGGATCTTTTATAGATCCGCTTGGCGGGCTTGAAGACGTCGCTATGCGGCAACTAGACACACCCGGTACTCCCGAAATGTCCTTCAGTGACGACCCTTTGCGCATGTTGCGCGCCGCGAGGTTCGTGTCACAACTCCAGTTCACCATCGCTCCCCGAGTGTGGAATGCGATGGAAAGCATGGCCGCCGAAATTGGGCGAATCACGGCAGAACGAGTGCGCTTGGAACTCGACAAGATGATGGGTGGCAAAGATCCCATCGCCGGCATCGAAGCGCTCGTCAACAGCGGTCTTGCTGACCACACCATCCCTGAAGTGCCAGCGATGCGCCTTGAAATCGACGAGCATCATCAACACAAAGACGTTTACACACACTCATTGACTGTGCTTCGGCAAGCGATTGACCGGGAGGACGATGGTCCCGATCTCGTCCTCCGTTGGGCAGCGCTCCTACACGACATCGGGAAGCCGCCTACCAAGAGAAATGAACCCGGTGGTGGGGTGAGTTTTCACCATCACGAGGTTGTAGGCGCAAAAATGACACGTCGCCGAATGCGGACCCTGAAGTATTCCAAAGCCATGATTGAAGACGTCTCGCGTCTCGTTTACCTACATCTCCGTTTCCACGGATACGGCAAGGGACAATGGACTGATTCGGCCGTTCGTCGCTATGTGACTGATGCTGGTCCCCTCCTGGACAAGCTCAATAAACTTGTCCGTGCAGACTGCACCACGCGCAATCGACGGCGTGCGCTCTCTTTGCAACGCGCGTACGACGACTTGGAACAGAGAATTTCTGAGATCCAAGAAGCGGAAGATCTAGCTCGAGTGCGACCCGACCTTGACGGCAACGCCATCATGGAACTTCTTGGTATACGGCCGGGGCCCGATGTGGGCGCTGCGTGGAAGTTCCTGAAGGAGCTTCGACTCGACAGAGGCCCACTCCCCCGCGACGAAGCGGAAGAAGCCCTGTTGACATGGTGGAAAAGCAAGAATTGACGTGAGTAAGGCGAGCTAGTGGTCAACCGCTATAGCCGATGCGCTGTCGTAGCCATCGCATAATCGCTCGATGAGGCGGTAGTTTTCGCCGACTGTTGAGGAAGATGAGCAGCAGAGCGACTCCGTATGCGGCCGCACCCGCGAGAACGAGAGGCAGCGACCGCCCATCGATGGGGATCACTAGTGCCCCAAGGCCAATCGCCACTACGAACAGGGCATTAAAGACCATGTCTTGTAGTGCGAAAACCCTTCCGCGTTCACTGTCCCGGATCTCCATCTGCATCGCGGCGTCGCCCGTCAGTTTGATTGTCTGACCTGCAACTCCGAGGAAAAACGCCGCAATTATCAGTGCGTGATGATCGAGCATCCGAACGAGTAGCAACTGGGTGGTTAATCCGATGAGAACTCCGCACACCACCGTTGGGGTGCGCCCAATTCGCGGAATCACAAAGGGCATTAAGGCGGCCGCTGTGAACATGCCCGCCGCAGCCACCGCGATCGCGAGTCCGAAGCCAGCTAAACCTCCAGGCAGGCGGACTGAATCGTCTGCGGTGCGCAGCACCAACACCATGATGAGTGTGTTGAGGCCAAACACCATCCGATGGGCAGCGAGACCTGTAAGTGCTGCTGTGACACCCTGCGAATGCCATACAGCCCGACTGCCGGCGGCTAAGCCTCCAGCAACGGCGCGGATCTCGGCACGGTAACTGCGTTTGGTGATACGCCCGAGAGCCTGACGTGGTCCCAGTGCGTGTGGCACGAACCCCCACGCCGCGAGCCCAGTTGCTACAGGAGCAGCGACAGCGATGGTTGCAGCTATACCGGACCCGAAGTCCCCCTCCCCTAGCGCGGTCACCACAACGATCGACAGTGCGGCGCCCAGCCCGGTAATGCCGGCACCGATCGTCACCAGGATCGAATTGGTGGGAACGAGGTGGTTCCGCGCGACAATATTGGGAAGTGACGCGGACAGCCCAGCGAGCATGAACCGACTTACCCCCACCGCTGCAAGTGCGATCAGCAAGAGAGCGGGTCCTTCGATGCTGTTCAGAAGGACGACAGCAGCACCGATGGTAAGAACGGCACGGATGACAGATGCACAAACCAGTACGGTTTTCCGGTCCCAGCGATCAAGCATGGTTCCGAGAAACGGTCCGACGAGTGAGTACGGTAGCAACAGGACCATGAACCCCACGGCGATCGCTAGTGGATCGGATTGCCGCTCAGGGTTGAACAAGATCGCACCGCCTAGGGCAGCTTGAAAAAACCCGTCGCCGAACTGGTTAGTCCACCGAACAACCGTGAGCCGGATGAGCCCAGGCGATTGCCGAACAGCCTGCGAGAACTCTCGCGTACGACGTTTCACATCCAGCCTTAGTTATTTGGTGCGGGAAATATGACAGCTAGGTCGCTATCGTGGGGACTCCACTCCCCCACCGGTGCCATGATAGAGAGCGTGGCGACCTGGGATGAATCTGAGGACCAACGAGCACGATTCCAACGTACTGTGCGCCCGGGATCCTTGCTGTTGGCATCCACCAACCTGCTCGAACCGACTTTTCGTCGCACAGTGATCTACGTGGTGGAGCACAATGACTCAGGAAGTCTCGGCGTAGTCCTTAATTGTCCTAGCGAAACTGCGGTACACAATGTTCTTCCTCTGTGGGCACCCCTAACTGCACAACCTCATGTCTTGTATATAGGCGGTCCTGTGAATCGTGAGGCGGCTCTGTGCCTTGGTACGGTCCGGCCCGGATTCAGCGCTGACGGCGTTAAAGGCCTACGTCAAGTGGAGGGGCGAACGGTCATGATCGACCTCGACGCCGACGCGGAGTTTCTCGCTCCCCTACTGCAGGGTGTTCGGATCTTTGTGGGTTACGCGGGTTGGTCGGCTAGCCAATTGGATGCCGAAATAGCGCGGGGTGACTGGATGGTGTTCCCTAGCCTGACCGCGGACGTGCTCGCACATGCCCGAATAGATTTGTGGGCAAGGATTCTGCGGCGGCAGGAAGGTAAACTTTCCATGCTCGCCACGCACCCCATTGAGCTTGAGCGAAATTAGGTTTGACAGGCGTAAAAGGTAGTGATCCCGGCTGATCATGAATGCGCGACTAACTTGTAAATGCGCGTTGTAATCAGGGTGCTCGACCGGTGCCCGGGAGGATGTCCGAACTCGCGACCGGTCATGTCACCTGTGTTATATGGGGTCGCTGCTGAGTACAGCGTCTAGTGCATCCACTGCGGCATTCAGTTCATCCTCGGTGACTGTGAGCGTCGGACGAAACCTGAGGGAGCGTTCGCCGCACCCGAGAATGAGGACATGGTGGTCGGACTTCATCTTCTGGATGACGGTGTCACGGACCTCCCTGGTCGGCAGAGTCACCGCACACATGAGGCCTCGCCCTCGCGGATCACTCACTACACGATGCTTGTTTGCGAGGCGTTGAAGTAGCTGCAGCAAATGGTGGCCTTTTTCTCGGGCAGCGTCAATCAATCCGTCGCGATGGATCACCTCAAGTATCTTCCGTGCCCGAACCATGTCGGCGAGATTCCCACCGAATGTGGAGTTAATGCGAGAACTCACCCGAAAGACGTTGTCCTCTACTTCATCGACTCTCCTCCCCGCCATGATTCCGCAGATGTGTGTTTTCTTGCCGAAGACCACTACGTCAGGGGCGATACCGAGTTGTTCGTACGCCCAACGGGTGCCAGTGAAACCACATCCCGTTTGAACTTCATCGACGACGAAAAGCGCATTGTTCTCACGACACAGTTCCTGCATTGCTTGGAGGAACTGACTACTGAGATGGTGATCGCCCCCCTCCCCCTGTATTGGTTCAGCGATGAAGCAAGCGATGTCGTTCGGGCGCTCAAGAAAGGCTGACCGGGCTTGTTTCAACGAGAGTTTTTCCAGTTCAGGCATGTTGCGGGCATGCCCGCTGCGGTCAGTGCCCGGGTAGGGTGCCCGGATGCGTGGCCAGTTAAATTGCGGAAACCGCGCTGTCTTGATGGGCTCGGTGTTTGTCAGAGACAGTGTGTAACCGCTGCGGCCGTGGAAGGCGTCGGTGAGATGGAGGACTCGACCACCGAGTGCAGGCGAGATTCCAAGAGATTCGTTGTGGCGACTCTTCCAGTCAAAAGCCACCTTGAGCGCGTTCTCAACAGCGTTAGCTCCCCCATCGATGAAGAACAGGTGCGGAAGCTCAGGGTCTCCGAGTATGCGCCGGAATGTTGCAACAAACTCAGCAAACGGCATGGAGTACATATCTGAGTTGGATGGTTTGTTTATTGCGGCTTCAAGGAGTTCGGCGCGAAAACTGACGTCGTCAACGAGGGCTGGATGGTTCATTCCTAGTGCAGACGATGCGAAGAAGCTAAACATGTCGAGATAGGCGGACTGATCGCGGGCATCGACGATCCAGGATCCGTGCGACCGCACGAGATCTAGAACGATGTCGAATCCGTCAGCAAGTATGGATTGACTCAGAATATTGTGAACCTGATTCGGTGCCACCATCTCCCCATGCTAGACGCGCCTTGACGAATATCCCCAGGAATCGTAACGGGCATGCTCGTGAACATCGTCGTCTGACAGGTGTCCGCTGTCATGCCCGGGCACTGCGATTGAGCAATCGGTTACCTGACCGAGTTAGATAATGCCAGTTCATTGGGTTTTACCGCCTGTATCGCGAGCATGACCTATGCGCGCGGCAAGTATTGCGCACACGACGAGTTGGATCTGATGGAAGATCATGATCGGTAGAACGATCATGCCCACGGATGCGCCGCTGAAGAGCACGGTCGCCATCGGAAGTCCGCTGGCAAGTGACTTCTTCGAACCGCAGAAGACGATCACGATCCTGTCGTCCACGGAGAAGTTCAATAGTCGTCCCACGAGAGCGGTGACGATGAGCACTACTGCGAGAAGCACACTGCTAATAAATATGAGTGATATGACCTCTTGGGGGCCCACAATCTCCCAGATCCCCTCGCGCATCGACTCGCTGAAAGCCGCATAGACCACGAGTACGATCGACGCTCGATCAACAAATCGCGTGCCCTGGGCATGCTCACTCAAGAACACGATCAGCCATTGACGGGCTATTTGTCCTGCAATGAAGGGTAGAAGAATCTGCAGGACAATGTTCAGAATCGCCGACGGATCTACTTGAGCATGCCCGGTCGTGTTCATGAGCATGATCACGAGCAGGGGAGTTAGGAATACACCGATCAGGTTGGAGGCCGAGGCGCTGACAATGGCTCCTGCTACGTTTCCTCGCGCTATTGAGGTGAAAGCAATGGACGACTGGACGGTCGAGGGTAGGAGGCACAGAAAGAGTAGGCCAATATACAGTTCATGTCCGAGCACGCGATCGGGCAGTAGTCCGAGCATGACCCCGAGCACTGGGAAGAGGATAAATGTTGCGCTGAGCACTACCAAGTGGAGGCGCCAATGGGCGAGCCCCTTGATGGCCTGAGAAGGTGCGATCCGTGTGCCGTAGAGGAAGAAGAGAAGCGCAATGCCAATCCTGGTTGCCCATGTGATGGCTGTTTCTCCTACGCCCGTGGCCGGGAACACGCTAGCCACGAGGACGGCGCCAAAGATGGCGAGGATAAATCCGTCGATTCCGTACCGTGAAAGCCTCTGCACCTGAGTAATAGTATGTGTCAGATCGATTGGGGGACAGTCATTTACCTGTGTTCCCGCCAACACCTCAATGTGTCACGTGACGAAAGTTCCTGGAAAGGGTCCCAGTGCAGGTGGGCTAGGCATGGGACACCCGCCCGGCATGTTCGCGATCAGGCCTTTGAACAGGGCGGATGCGGAATAGCGCTAGCGGAGCATCTCAGCGGACATGTCCACGGACACCCTATGTGTGTGAAACTACTGGCCCTCGGGCGCACATGCCTCAGCAATAGAGCAACCACTGCACGTGCTGCACGGACCGGCGGCTTCAGCAGGTGACGCTTCGGCTGCACGAATCCCAAGAGATGCACCAAAACCGGCAAAGAACACCGCTGCAATCAATGACACGACGGCCGGGATTAGCGCAAACCAACCGTTGACAGCAAGAGCAGCTACGCCTCCAAGCGCCAGGATCGCACCGGCTGCAGTCGTCGTCGGGCCAGCTACTCGATTAGCTACACGGAACGCTTCATCGTCACGCAGGGTCTCAGGGGACCGGACCCCAAAGAAGCGATTCCGGCGGAGTTTGCCTGTTAGGCCAGCGATTCCGGCGAACAAGAACACTGTGGCAAACAAGAATAGGATTATGGCAATGGCGAGCACACTCACTAGCATACGTTCGTACGGTGCCTCGTCGTAATTTGGATGACTAAACGACTAGTCTTATATCGGCGTTTCACTTTGCAATGCCACCGCCCTTGTCGAGGGTAGTTCCATACGTCTTCGAGCAGTAGGTAGATACCCACAGTGACTGATTCGAGCAGCCCCGCCCGTGACGCAATGCCCGCGCACCGCTATAACTCTGATGTAGCTGGTGAGATAGAACGACGCTGGCAAGGGGAGTGGGACCAGCGTGGAACATTCCATGCACCTAACCCGACTGGGCCACTCGCAGGCGATGTTCCTGACGACAAGCTTTTTGTCCTCGACATGTTTCCATACCCCTCCGGGGCAGGGTTACACGTAGGACATCCCCTGGGCTTTATCGCGACCGATGTGTACGCGAGGTTCCACCGCATGCAAGGGCACAATGTTCTCCACACTATGGGCTTCGATAGCTTCGGTCTGCCGGCCGAACAATATGCTGTGCAAACGGGCACCCACCCGAGAACCACGACTGAAGCGAACATTGAACGCTATCTCGCGCAGATCCGCCGCCTCGGTTTAGGACACGATGAGAGGCGTCGCGTAGCTACCACGGATACCGATTTCTACCACTGGACCCAGTGGATCTTCCTGCAGATTTACAACGCCTGGTACGACGAGTCGCAAGGCAGGGCACGTCACATCGATGAACTCATCAGTGAATTTGAGTCAGGTGACCGGCAGGTGTCCGGAGGAAAGTCCTGGTCAAGCATGACCGAGGTCGAGCGGCAGAGCATGCTCGAGGATTACCGCTTGGTCTACCATTCCGCAGCGATGGTCAACTGGTGCCCGGGACTCGGAACAGTTCTAGCCAACGAAGAAGTCACCGCCGACGGCAAGAGCGAGCGGGGCAACTACCCCGTGTTCCGCAAGAACCTCAAGCAGTGGATGATGCGGATCACGACCTACGCCGATCGCCTGCTCGATGATCTCGACGGCCTCGATTGGCCCGACAAGGTCAAAACAATGCAACGCAACTGGATCGGACGTTCACGCGGCGCAAACGTCCTTTTCGGTACTGATGTCGGAACTCCGATTGAGGTCTTCACGACCCGACCCGACACCCTTTTCGGTGCGACCTACATGGTTCTTGCGCCAGAACATTCACTGGTGGACAGTCTGATTGCTGAAGCCTGGCCCGAAGGCGTTGATGCCCGGTGGACTGGCGGCCATTCCAACCCGGCAGCCGCGGTTGCGTCCTATCGGGCAGCCGTCGCCTCAAAATCGGACCTCGAGCGCCAAGAGAGCAAGGAAAAGACTGGCGTCTTCCTCGGTTCGTACGCCGTGAACCCGGTTAACGGACACGCGATCCCAGTCTTCATCGCAGACTATGTATTAACGGGGTACGGCACCGGTGCGATTATGTCGGTGCCTGCTCACGACGAGCGTGACTTCGAGTTTGCAACAACTTTCGGTCTCGACATCGTCCCAGTCGTTGCGCCGCGGGGGAGTGAAGCACCTCCGGAAGGCGAGGCTTACGTTGGCGACGGGCTGGCAATTAACTCGTCCAACGAGTCCGGTCTCGACATCAATGGTTTATCAGTGGCCGATGCGAAATCCACAACCATCGAATGGCTCGAGCGTAATGAACTTGGTCGTGGGACAGTCCAGTACAAACTCCGCGATTGGCTTTTTGCTCGGCAACGCTACTGGGGCGAACCATTCCCTATCGTCTACGACGAAAACGGGGTTGCACATGCGCTCCCAGAATCGATGTTGCCAGTCGAACTGCCAGACCTAACGGACTACGCTCCGGTCACATTTGACCCAGATGATGCGTCAAGCGAACCTTCACCACCGCTCGCCAAAGCAACTGACTGGGTCACAGTCGAGCTTGATCTCGGAGACGGCGTAAAAACATATCGACGTGACACAAATGTCATGCCTCAATGGGCTGGATCATCGTGGTACCAACTTCGATACGTCGATCCGACCAACAAGGATGAGTTCTGTGCACGAGAGAACGAAAAATACTGGGTCGGACCACAGCCTCAAGTCCATGGTCCAAACGACCCAGGTGGCGTCGACCTCTACGTTGGCGGTGTCGAACACGCTGTCTTGCACCTTCTGTATGCCCGGTTCTGGCACAAGGTTCTCCACGACCTCGGCCATGTGAGTTCAAGTGAGCCTTACAGGCGGTTGTTCAACCAGGGATACATCCAAGCGTTCGCTTACACCGATGAGCGTGGCGCCTATGTTCCCGCCGACGAAGTGGAAGAAAAAGATGGGGCATTTAGCTGGACGAACCCCGAAGGCCACACGGTTGAGGTTCATCAGGAATACGGAAAAATGGGTAAGAGCCTGAAGAACTCCGTAACTCCTGATGAGATTGCAGAGAACTTTGGGGCAGACACCCTCCGTGTGTATGAAATGTCAATGGGTCCACTGGATGCTTCTCGCCCGTGGGCAACAAAGGACGTGATCGGTGCTCACCGCTTCCTTCAACGTGTATGGCGACTGGTTATCGACGAAAATTCTGGAGCGGTGAAGGTTTCTGACGCTGAACCGGATGAGGACACTCTGCGTGCGCTGAACAAGGCAATCGCGGGAGTGTCAGATGACTACGCCGGGCTGCGCATGAACACCGCTGGGGCAAAGCTCATCGAGTTTACTAATTTCCTCACAAAGAACTTCCCCGACAGCCCGCCGCGAGCAGCAGTGGAGCCACTGGTACTGATGCTTGCGCCGTTGGCACCGCACGTTGCCGAAGAGTTGTGGGCACGTATTGGTCACAACGAATCCTTGGCGCATGGTCCGTTCCCAGTAACCGACGAACGGTGGCTTGTGGATGACACGGTGGAATATCCCATTCAGGTCAACGGGAAAGTCCGTGATCGTGTGACCGTTGCGGCCGATGCGACCCGGGAGCAAGTTCAAGACGCCGCACTCAAGGCCACAAAGATTGCTGCGGCCCTCGATGGTAAGGCGCCGCGAAAGGTAATTGTGATCCCAGGGAAGATGGTGAATATCGTCATCTGAGTCGAACAAACCGGTCGACTACAGGTTTTTGAATTCCATTCTGCGGGTGCTTTCTTCGTGCCAAGATGAGGAAGATCACACAGTGTTCGATTTTCTCATCCACGAACTGGAGAATCCCGTGAAGAAGAATGTAATTCGAGGCGCAATTGCATCGGCTGCAGTCGCCCCACTAATGCTCGCTGGAGCAGGTGTAGCTGCTGCAGCACCGAGCGGAAACGCATTTGTGGTGCCTTTTGTCGGAATTACTGTCGTGAGTGTCTCCGGTTCGGATGCGCAATTGTGCGGCGCCGCCAATGATCCGTTGGCCATTGACCTTGCCGCCATCTTGGCGGCGGGAGTAACGGGGCTGGCTGGCCTTTTGCCTGGGACACCCGGCACCGTCGAGGACGGTAGAACAACCATTATTATTCCGACACCAGCGACGTCGGAGCCATTCGATATCTACGTGGCATGCATTGGTATATCAGGCATCCTGCCTGTGCTGGAACTGTTCACGATTGACGATGTGAACCCTGATCCATTTGCTGCGTTGAGCTCAGAACTCAGCTAGCCTCGGGTCCCAATGAAGCGAGTGCCTTTCACTTGTTGAATGGCCGCAAAATCACGTCTGTGGGGTGCGCATCTTCCGGTGTTCGGATGGCGTGCCCCACTGCTCGTGCCACGGTGGCGGGCTTGAGGAAGCGGTCGGGGTCGTACTCCTGCCCCTCACAGGCCACGATGCTTCTTTGCATATCAGTGTCGATTCTGCCAGGAAATATGGATGTGACACGTAATCCTGGTTCTTCGACGCGAAGTCCGTCGGCAAACGCCTTCAGGGCGAACTTGCTTGCGGCGTACGCGCTCCACTGTTCATTGACTCGCAAGCCGGCACCAGAATTAATAAAGACGACGTGACCACCAGCTTTGCGGAGCGCAGGGAGCAGTTGCTGTGTGAGGTGCACAGCAGCGAAAAGGTTGAGGTCAAACATTGTTTTCCACTCGGATAGGGGAGTGCTGTCAACTCGCCCTATAGTCGCGCGGCCAGCATTGTGAACAAGTACAGATAGTTCGTCAATGCTCTCCGCAGCGGCTGTGACTGCATCAAAATCAGTGAGGTCAGCTACCCACGGTTCAGCATCTGGAAGGTGATCGACGAGAGGGTGCAGTGCCGCCGCGTCGCGACCGCCAAGCAAGATGTGGTGTGTTGATTCGATCTCTTGCGCAATCGCTGCACCGAGTCCTCGGCTAGCTCCCGTGATTAATGCTGAAGGCATGCCTACACCCTAGTTGCCGATGGTAGTTACGGTGAACGGTCCCCCTACGGGATGACAGAAGATCACCCTTTGGCCCGACGTATCACCACTGCTTTCGCCCTAGCGTAAGAGCTATGAGTTCTGGTCTAAAGAGAATCAATACAGGCGAGGCCGTGGATGGTGACGAGTCTCTAGTCGCTGGAGCCGCGAGCCGTCGGTTAATGGGCGTCGACGTTGCTCGTGCGGTTGCAGTGCTGGGAATGATCGTTGTTCATACCGGTGCTTTGGTGGTGAATCCCACTGTGACGTGGGCGTTTAGCGGGCGTTCAGCAATTCTGTTCGCCGTGCTTGCGGGTTTGTCGCTTGGGTTGCTGTCAGGCGGATCGCGAGTGCACACCGGGGTTCGACTGCGAATGGATCGGCGCAACATTGCGATGCGTGGTTGCCTACTTCTAATTCTGGGGTTGTTGCTGGCGGTGGTGCCGAGTTCAGTGATGGTCATCCTCGTCACCTATGCCGTGCTTTTCTGGATCGCCCTGCCAGCGCTTTCGTGGACGTGGCGGAGGCTTGCAACAGTTGCTGCGGTCTGGGCAGTCGCTGCTCCTGTGGTGTCGTTTGTAGTTCGAGCTTCCGTGCTACCGGAAACAAACACAATCGGTGGAGTTGCTTCACCTTTCGACCTTTTTAGTGTGGACGGTTGGGTTGCAGCGGTACGAATGACATTTATCGATGGGACGTACCCGGTTCTTTCGTGGGTTCCATTCGTGCTGATGGGTTTGGCAATCGCCCGGTGGGGGGTTGGTCGTAGGACTGCGGGGTGGACGATGAGCGCCGTTGGAATTGTTCTTGCAATGGTTGGATATGGAGCTTCGTGGATTGCAATGAACATCTTCGGGTTGCGACGTGTGCTTATTGCGGAGTTCGATGCGATTCCGGATCTGTCGGGGTCTGAGATGTATGAGTTCTTCACTCAGAACGGGTTCTTCGGTACGGTCCCAACTTCACACTGGGCGTGGTTGTTCACAGCCGCCCCGCATTCCGGAACTCCCTTCGAAATCATTGGTAGTGGAGGAGTCGCACTGGTTGTGGTCGGTCTTGCGCTACTTTTGGCGCGCTCGATACCGGTGTTGTTGATTCCGTTGGCATCTCTCGGGCGTATGCCGTTGACGGTGTATGCCGGTCACATCGTGGTGCTAGGTGTGCTCTACCTGACGGACCTACTGACGTTGAGTACGTGGCAGTTCACGCTGTTCTTGGTGGTACCTGTAGTCGCAGCCACGCTGTGGTTCCGGTTCTTTGACCAGGGGCCGCTGGAAAAGCTACTGAGTTTCACCACGAACAAGTTTGCACAACGACTTGTGACGTAGTGGATCGAGGCGGAACCACGCGGGCCGGAGCCGCTTACGATGGTGTGAGGAGGAACGATGCGTGTCGGTATTGCGCAAATTGACGCGGACTCGCTCTGCGATGACCTCGACGCGAATCTTGAAGTGTTGTCGTCCATCACTGCAGAGGCTGCGGAGAGACGCATTGATTTGCTGGTCACACCAGAACTGATGCTCACGCAGTATGAGCCCAGGTTGGCCGCCCGTCAGGCGTGGCGGGGTAGCGAGCTCCGAAGCAAGGCCGCGAATATAGCTGCTGCACATCAGGTTGGACTCGTCTTCTCCACTCCGGAGTTGGATAGTCAGGCGGTGAAGCCTTTTATCACTGTGACGTTATGTGATCGGCGGGGAGTTCGGCTGCTTCATCACCGCAAGCGTGTGCTCTTTGGTGATGCCGAACGGTTGAGGTTTGGCGCCGGCGGCGAGGAGTCTGGGTTGGCGAATTTCGACGGCTTCATGGTCGGGCTGGCGTTGTGTTACGAAGTGGAGTTCCCTGAGGTTATTCGCTCGTTGGCGATGCGGGGCGCTGACTTGGTGTGCATTCCGACTGCCCTGACCGCTAGCATGCCCGGGCAGGTGTCCGAACAGGTGACCGAGGTGCTCGTTCCCGCGCGGTCAGTAGAGAATCAGCTGTTCATTGCCTATTCTAACTATGCCCGTCCCAAGTTCTCCGGTCATAGCATGGTCAGCGGCCCACTTGGTGTCCGGACAGGCGCAGGGCATCACGCCGAGATCTTCTACGACGACGTCACACTCGCAGAACTCAAGAGCAGCCGGGCGCTCAACACATACCTCGAGGACATTCCGTGACCTCAAACATGCTCATACCGGACTTTCCGTTCTCCTACGACAAGTACATCCGGCACCCTGCTGGACTCGGACACATTCCAGCTAATTCCCATGGCCGCAAAGTAGCCATCATTGGCGCAGGAATGGCCGGACTGGTGGCAGGGCACGAACTTATGAAGCTGGGCGCGCACCCCGTCGTGTACGAGTCATCGCAACTAGGTGGCCGGATGCGCAGTGCCACATTCGACGGCGTTGACACGCCCGTCGCCGACCTCGGCGCAATGCGGTTTCCACAGTCGGGCCGCACGTTCTTTCACTACGCGAACGCTGCCGGTGTTCAAACCGAACCGTTTCCGAATCCGCTAACCAGTGCCACACCAAGCACAGTCATTGAACTTGCGGGGGAGAAGTTCTACGCAAAAACGATGGATGACCTGCCCGCGGTGTTTCACGAGGTGTCAAATGCGTGGCGAACCAGCATGGATAGCGTTCAGATTGGCGAAATGCGTCGCGCAATCAAACACCGCGACACCGCAACCATCAAGGCCTTGTGGGACCCCCTAGTTGCCTCGCTTGACGACGAGTCGTTTTATGGCTTCCTTGCTCGGTCTCCAGGTTTTCGGGATCTCCCGTTTCACCACCGCGAGATTTTCGGCCAAGTTGGTTTCGGTACGGGCGGATGGGATACCGACTTCCCCAATTCGATTCTCGAAGTTCTCCGTGTCGTTTTCACCGATGCAGACAGCGAACACCACCGAATCGTCGGTGGCGCCGTACAGCTACCTAAGAAGCTCTGGACGTTGGAGCCGCCGCACGTCGCGCACTGGCCTCGCGGGACGTCGTTGGCAAGCTTGCATCGAGGTGGGCCACGTTTAGGTGTAGCGAGGATCCACAGGAACCCGCAAGGTTCCATCACTGTGACGGACCGCTTGGGCAATGAGGACAACTACGACGCCGTGGTGGTGACATGTCAAACATGGCTGTTGTCAGCTCGAATCGACTGCGACGAAGCACTGTTCAGCCACAAGATGTGGGCGGCCATGGAACGAAGCCACTACATGCAATCATCAAAAACTTTTGTCATGGTCGACCGGCCCTTTTGGAGGGACGCCGATCCAGACACCGGCCGCGACGCCATGAGCATGACACTCACCGACCGATTAACCCGCGCAACGTATCTGCTCGATGATGGTCCCGGGCGCCCAGCATCACTGTGCTTGAGCTACACCTGGAATGACGATGCTATGAAATGGCTCGCACTCGATCCACATGAGCGAGTCCGACTCATGCTCCACTCGCTGCAGAAGATATACCCCGACGTAGATATCGCATCGCACATCCGTGGGGAACCCATCACGGTTTCCTGGGAAAGTGATCCCAACTTCATGGGGGCATTTGGGAACAATTTACCCGGCCACTATCGGTATCAACGGCGGTTGTTCAACCATTTCGTGCAACAAGAACTACCCGCTGTGGAGCAGGGGATTTTCCTCGCCGGAGATGACATCTCCTTCACTGCTGGGTGGGCAGAAGGCGCTGTAACGACTGCTCTCAATGCAGTGTGGGGCGTCCAACGCCTGTTTGGCGGACGCAGCCACGGCGACAATCTCGGACCCGGTGACGTCTTCGACGCGCTCGCCCCGGTAGACCTCGATGGCAACAGCGTTTGAATAGGGCCTGTCGTTCAAGGACGATAGGTGAGACTGAAAAAAATCGAGAGGACTTGCGAGTGAACGAGCACGAAAATCAATGGAACAACGAATCTGACGAGGCGTACTACCAGCGCAAAGCGGCCCGCCGCGGGATGGTTGTTTTCATTATGATTCTCGCACTAGTCCTGCCCGTCGTTGTCAGTACCTATTTTGCGCTCATGTACTAGAACTCCAGGATCACAGAACGGCCAAGAAACACTTCCGAATTCCTCGTCTATGCCACGATCAGACTGTTGTTGACACGTCGTGCAAGGAGTGGGTGTTTTCCGTGAACAAAATTGGGCGATTGATCGCGACTGGGGTTTGTGCGGCGGCGATGGCTGTAGGCGGAGTGGTCGCCTCGTCAGGAACAGCTGTAGCGCAACCGATTAACTGTCAGCAATTGCCCATGGGAGTTATGGGACTTTCATTGTGTTTCGAGGGTGTCGGCGAGCACCGCCTCGTAATGGATTGCGTCCGCGAAGTCTTCCCCCAGATCGGTGGAAGCATGCACGGCTTCACCACGGTCCGGGTAGAAGGTCCTTGGGTTCCAGTGGGAACACCATCGTTCGCAACGTGTTTCGGCCACAGCGGTTGGCTGCCAGTGCACCAGCAGCTCCAAACAGAGGTCCGTCGGTAACCCCGGATGTAGCGGCATCGATGCAGTTTCGAGATCGAAATGCCGGGTTTGCCGACCAGTACAGGGCAGACTGTCTGCAATGGTGCCGCCATTGTTTTTCGCGACCCACACGGCACCTGCTGTATTGGAGTGAAGTCGTGGACCGGATTGCCGGTACCTCATAGAACTGGAGTGCTACATGTCTTTCATCCCGCGCGCGTTACTCGCCGCGACCGCAGCTGGTGCGCTGTTGCTCACCGGATGTTCCAACCCGCTTAGTGCTGATCAAGCGGCAGAACAGAACCTCGACGGACGTGGCCCGATCACGTTCGCAATGGGCAAGAACGATGCCGATGTTCTGATCGCCGCCATCGAGCGCTGGAACGACGCCAACCCGGACGAGCAGGTGTCGTTTGCAGAACTTCCAGGTGAAGCGGACGAACAGCGGAACGCTCTGGTCCAGAGCTTGCAAGCGCAGGATGGACAATATGACGTTATGGCGCTCGACGTCGTATGGACCGCCGAGTTCGCCGCAAATGGATGGCTGCAGCCGCTAGAGGACGAGCTTGCGCTCGACACCTCAGGTCTACTTGAGGCGACGGTTGACAGCGCCACCTACCGTGGGACCCTCTACGCTGGACCCCAAAACACAAACGGCGCAATGCTGTTCTACCGGACAGATCTGGTTGAAAACGCTCCGACTACCTGGTCCGAACTGATCGAAAGTTGCCCGGCTGCGTTTGACGAAGGCATCAACTGCTACGTCGGACAGTTCAGCAACTATGAGGGCCTGACCGTCAATGTTTCTGAAGCTGTGAATGCATTTGGTGGAGCCATCGTCGGGGAAGACGGGCAGACGCCGACTGTAGACACCCCAGAGGTTCGTGAAGCGCTGCAGACCCTGGTCGACGCATTTGCTGACGGTGTCATCCCAATGGCCGCAACGGGCTTCACCGAAGAAGAAACCAACTTGAGCTTTGTGGGCGGCGAAGCGCTCTACGCTCGCAACTGGCCCTACATGTACAACAACGCCGATGCTGACGACTCCGCTGTGAAGGACAACTTCGGAATCGCTCCACTGCCTGGCAAAGATGCGGTCGGTGCGTCGACACTTGGTGGCTACAACAACGCCATCAGCGTCTTCTCCGAGAACAAGGCCACAGCACGCGAATTCATCGAGTTCATCCAGTCTCCAGAAATCCAGCGTTCCTTCATGGAGATTGCGTCGTTCCCGCCGGTACTCGCGAGCGTCTACGACGATGACACGCTCGAAGCTGAGTTTCCTTACCTTCCAGTGTTGAAGGAAGCTCTCGAGAACGCGCAGCCGCGTCCAGTTACACCGTTCTACGAGGCAATCTCGAAGGCTATCCGGGACAACGCTTATGCTGCGATCCGTGGAGACAAGTCCGTTGACGACGCGATCGCGGACATGCAGGCAGCGATTGACGCAGCGGGGCGCTAGTCTCAGCGTCAGTCGTATGTAAGGAGAGATCGATTGGTTCGACCAACAGGGGCCGGAGGAACAACCTCCGGCCCCGTGTTGCCTGGCGAGAATGAAGCACCCTCGGTGTCGCCACGCGCACAGAAGAAGCGAGACTGGCGCCCGGTCTACTTGGTCGCCCCTTCCATGGTCATACTCGCCGTGGTCATTGCGTACCCCGTTCTGCGAGCGGTCTACCTGTCTTTTCAAAGCGACAGGGGCTTTGACCAAGACACGGGGCGCTTCATCGACGGCGGATTCTACGGTCTTGGCCACTACACGAAGTGGATCTTTCAGCAGACCAGTACGTCGCTGGGGGAGACGATCTCCTGCCCACCCGGAACTTTGTGTTCAAACTTTTGGGAGTCTGTAGGGGTTACCTTCTTTTTCGCCGGTGTGACCGTCTCGATTGAGGTAGTCCTGGGGTTCTTCATGGCGATCATCATGAGTCAGGCATTCGCGGGGCGATCACTACTCCGCGCCAGCGTCCTTATCCCATGGGCAATTCCCACCGCTGTCACTGCAGTTCTGTGGAAGTTCATTTTCGCTGACCAGGGTATCGCCAACAAACTTGTCGGCAGCAGGATCGGCTGGCTCACAGACGAGTGGCCAGCACGTTTCGCAGTCATCATCTCTGATGTTTGGAAGACCACACCGTTTGTGGCATTGCTGATTCTGGCGGGATTACAGATGATCCCCAAAGACGTATACGAAGCAGCAAAGGTTGACGGGGCGACTGCTTGGCAGCGTTTCACTCAAATCACGCTTCCTTTGGTGAAGCCGGCGCTTATGGTGGCGGTGCTGTTCCGCACCCTGGATGTGCTTCGCATGTACGATCTACCAGCAATTTTGCATGGCGCGGGCGGCGCTTCACCGACTACAACAGTGTCAATCTTGGTGGTTGCTGACATTCGGCAAGGAAACTTTAATAGCGCCTCTGCGCTGTCCACCTTGGTGTTTTTGATGATCTTCGGAGTCGCGTTCATCATGGTCAAATGGCTGGGTGCGAGCGCAATCCGCGCTGACGACGCGCACGGGAAGAGGTCGTAGGTATGGGAAGCACGGGTAGCGCGACCCACACTGCCGACAGTCCAGTCAGCGACGCTCGAAGGGTCGCGCGAAAGAAGCAACGTGCCCGCATGGCGCGTACGTACCTCGGCGTGGGGCTCATTCTAATTTGGGGGCTAACACCGTTCTATTGGATGACGGTCACAGCTTTCCGCGACGTGCGCCATACCTTTGACACCACTCCATGGCCTACCCACGTCACCCTCGATAACTTCCGGAACGCATTGTCGACGCGGGCGGGCAACGATTTTCTCGGCGCCATCATTAACAGCCTCATCATCGGCGCGGCGACAACTGCGATCGCGCTTGCCTTAGGCATTTTTGCGGCCTACGCGCTCGCTCGACTCGACTTCCGTGGCAAGTATGTTGTCACCGGAATCATTCTGGGTGCCTCAATGTTCCCAACGGTTGCGCTGGTAACACCGCTTTTCCAGCTGTTTACGGACCTCAACTGGATTGGCACCTATCAGGCTTTGGTGATTCCAAACATTTCATTCGTCCTACCCCTCACGGTGTATATCTTGACGTCGTTTTTTGGCGACTTACCGTGGGAACTTGAAGACGCTGCCCGGGTTGATGGCGCTACGCGGTCGCAAGCTTTTCGGATTGTTATCCTCCCACTTGCCGCACCGGCCCTGTTCACCACCGCGATCCTTGCCTTCATCTTTACGTGGAACGAGTTCTTGCTCGCCAGTTTGCTTTCCACTCGGGCGACTGAGCCTGTCACGGTGGCGATTGCCCGATTCGGCGGGGACAACCCATTCGTTCAGCCGTATGCATCAATCATGGCAGCGGGGACATTGGTGACGATTCCTTTGGTGATCATGGTGCTTGTCTTCCAGCGACGCATCGTGTCGGGCCTCACCTCTGGCGGTGTGAAGAGCTGATGAACCCGATTGGACTGAAGCAACGACTCGAAGTTCTTCTAGGTTTCGTGGGCTTTTTCACCGTTATTGCGTTCGCCAGCGCAGTTGTCAGCATTTTTCAAGGCGTGGTAGCGCTAGGGCCGTCGATCGTATTGCTTGTCTGCGTGACGCTGACCTGGTTGACCTACCGAAAGTGGCGTCGGGTTAGCGACATTATTGCGACCCGGGGCAGCGTCAGCATTCACGAAAGGACATGATGGGGCCATGCAACTTTCCTACCGTGTATTCGGAAGTGGTCCCACCCTCATTCTGATTCACGGGATTGTGCACAATCAGCGTGCATGGGATCCCGTGATTCCGAAGCTGGCTAAGCACCGACGAGTCGTCACGATCGACTTGCCGAGTCATGGAGAATCGCCCCAACTACCCCCTGCAGACAATGTTCTCCAGGCACTAGCTGATGAAGTCGAAGAGTTCCTTCCCTTTATTACACCTGACGGTGAGGATGCTCATGTAGCTGGGAACTCACTCGGGGGATGGCTTGCGCTCGAACTCGCGGCCCGCGGTGCGGTGGCATCCGCTACAGCGCTTTCGCCGGGTGGGTTCTTTATCAATGAACTAGACCAGAAGAGGGCCAACGCGACATTCCTGGGCTTGCGTGCGTTCGCTCGCGCGGCGGGACCCATTGGCGATTTAGCGATGCGCCATCGGATTTCCCGCAGCCTTGCGTTAGCAGTGTTCTTTGCCCGGCCTTGGCGCGTAGACCTTGCTGATGCTGAACGCGATATGGAGTCGTTGACGACTAACACGATGATCGACATCATTACCGACGCGGACTGGACGTTATCGACCCCGGTCGACCCCAGCCTTCCCGTGACGGTGGAATGGGGCGCCGGCGACCTGATTTTGCCCGTCTACCAGGCAACTAAGGTTCGCACCGTGTTCCCCCAGGCGCGGCTCATCGTGTTGCCGTGGGTTGGGCATGTGCCAATGATTGACGACCCCGACGAGATTGCAGCAATACTCATCGAAGGCAGCGCCGGGCCCTAGGCTGCTAGGCCCTAACCGTTAATGCTGTCCCGCCACCGAACTGCCTCAACAACGCGGGAAGTGTCGTAGTCCGGTCCGTTGATGGGCACAGTAAAGAGGGATGCGCCTGCGTTGACGAATTCCTGTGCTTCGTTAAGCGCTGGAAGTTCGATCGACCGTTCGATGTGCGCTGGATTTCGATCTTCGCGAGCGCAATGCTCCGCGAGAACTTGTGACTTATAGACGAATGTGTCGAGGTCGCCGAATGAATGCCAAATGTCGGCATGCCGTGCAACAAGTTTCAATGTCTTCTTGACGCCACCACCGCCGATAAGCACAGGAATCTTTCCAGTGGGCTGAGGGTTCAGCGCAGCCCATCGGCGCTCGATTCGCGGCAAATACTCGGCGAGTAGGTTTAGGCGTGATCCCTTGGTCCCGAAGTCGAATCCGTATTCGTCGTAGTCGCGTTGAAACCAGCCTGATCCAATTCCGAAAATGAGACGACCACCAGAAATGTGGTCAACGGTGCGGGCCATGTCGGCGAGTAAGTCTGGATTGCGGTAGCCATTGCACGTGACGAGTGGGCCAAATTGAATGTTTTCAGTTTGCTCGGCCCATGCGGCAAGCATCGTCCAGCATTCGAAGTGCGGACCGTCCTTCTCACCATAGAGCGGGAAGAAGTGGTCCCAGTTGAACACGACGTCGGCGCCGGAGTCTTCGATTCGCACCACTGCGTCGCGGATCAAGGCGTAGTCGGGGGAGTGCTGAGGTTGAATTTGGACACCAATACGAATAGGTCGCTCCATAACGCCAGTGTGCCAGTACTTACCGTTGGCGTGAAGGCCCTTGTTAGACAAGAAGTCTCCGCGGTGCGTCCTTATGTCCGAATTGTACCGGTGGCAATCTCTGTGAAATGTCGGAAAATTCCGGCGTAGACGGCGCATGATCTGGAGGAGAAGCGTTAGATCAATATCGGCCAAACCTGAGGTGACAGCATGCCACATGATCTAGTCGAGCAGCTTCCCCGCGCTCTCCTTGAGGTGTCACTTCTCCTCGGAGCGGCAGTCCTCATTAGCCTGCTTACCCGGCGGATTCACATTCAACTCACTGTCGTCCTAGCGATGGCAGGACTGATCGCCACCGAACTCGGGGCTGATCTTGCAATCTCGTCATTGCTCACGGGTGAGGGCTTTAAAGAACTCCTGATCAATCTTTTCCTGCCCATTTTGATATTCGAGGCGGCGCTGGGGCTGTCGACACGAATTTTTATGCGAAATCTGCTCGCGATTAGCGCGCTTGCTTCAGTGGCCCTCGTGATTTCCGCGGCTGTGGTGGGGTTGAGCCTGACGGCGTTCCTCGGAATCCCCATCATTGCGGCGCTATTGTTCGGGGTTCTGATTTCCGCTACGGACCCTGTGGCGGTCGTTGCGATTTTCCGCGACCTTGGAGTACCTAAACGACTCCTCACTCTCGTTGAAGGAGAAAGCCTCCTCAACGACGGTGTCGCCATTGTCTTGTACAACATTCTTGCTGTCGCGGCGATCACCGGTGTCATTTCCGTCGGCGGGGGAGCGGCCGATTTCGCCATCGTCGTCGCTGGAGGAATCTTTGTCGGGGCAATCTTCGGAATCTTCTCCGTCATGCTCCTGCCGTTGCTTGACCGGCTTGCAGCAGGCGCGATGTCGATCGCAGTCGCCTACGGTTCCTTTATTTTCGCCGAGGCGATTCTGCAGGCATCCGGTGTTATGGCCGCGGTAGCAGCCGGCATTGTGATGGGTGGGCTGATGGAAAGCCGCGCCGAACATGCCACTCGTGATCTTTTGCACGAGCTGTGGGAATCCTTGGGGTATATGGCCAACGCGCTGCTGTTCCTTTTCATCGGAATCGCTCTCGATTTCCAACTTCTCCGGGACAACTTGGCTGCCATTTTGATTGGCATCGTCGCAGTGCTCATTGCTCGTCCCCTTGGGGTTGTGCCCGTCGTGCTTGTCTTGGAACGGGCCGCGCGGATCCCTAAGGTGGGTAACCGAAATTCGTCAGTGATGGTGTGGGGTGGTTTGCGTGGCGGCGTAGCACTCGCGCTTGCCCTCGCGTTGCCGTTGGAACTGGGGGAACTGCGAGACCAGTTCATCGCTATGACTGGTGGCGTCGTGTTGGCGACTTTGCTGATTAATGCCACCACTATTTCCTTCCTCGTCCATGCTCTCGGTTTGGACAAGCCCAGCCGAAGCGATGAATATCTTGAAGCGTTGGCGCGGATGGTGGGGGTTCGTTCCGCACGCGATCGGCTAGATGAATTGAACTTCGAGGACGAACTCGTCATCGCTCATCTCGACGTTGCTGAAGCGGATGCGCGAGATCAACTGGCACGAACCCATCTTGATCCGGAGGAGCAAGTCAATGTCCTCATGCTGCGAGGCCTGTATATCGAGCGGGAGACGTACCAGAGTTTGAGTGATGCGGGTCTTCTGCCGCCGATAGCCACGCGAACATTGATGCAGGAAATCGATGACGAAATCGAGGAAGTGGAGACGGGCGCCTTGCGGGTGGACGATGCGCGGCGCGCAAAACTGCCGTGGTATGCGCTTACTCACCGTTGGCTATTGGGAAAAATGCCGCCGCCGTTAGGCGCTGACCTTAACGAAGTCAGCTACATCGAAATCTCTGCCCGGAGGCTTGCTGCGCACAAAGCAGCGGAAGAGCTGGAACTCTTCAAAACCTTGCCCAATGTCGACGTCGATAACGTCGACAAGGCAAAGGCTCTCTTCACTCATTGGGAGAGCCGCGCTGCGGAAACTTTGGATGGAATGGGTGAGGCGTGTGGTCTGGATGAACGTGTGTTGCGGCGTAGGCAGGCGAAGGCGCTGAGCAAAATTGCCATCGTGGAGGAACTGAACCACATGGTCACGATCGGAGTGCTGTCCTCGCAGGTGGCCGACGAAGCTGCTGCGCGAGTATCTGCGGAGGTTCAGCAGGCAGGGGAGTAGGTGCCCCGAAACTAAAAATCCGCACTGGATTGGCTTCCAGTGCGGATTCTCAGTATGGATTATTCGCCGGAGATGAACTCTTCGAGTTGTGTCCGCGCTACGTCGTCTGCGAGCTGCCGCGGGGGACTCTTCATGAGGTAGGACGAAGCCGAGAACACTGGCCCGCCGACGCCACGGTCAAGGGCGATCTTCGCGGCGCGAACTGCGTCGATGATGATGCCCGCAGAGTTGGGGGAGTCCCACACCTCAAGCTTGTATTCGAGGTTGAGTGGCACGTCGCCGAAGGCGCGCCCTTCGAGGCGGACGTATGCCCATTTGCGGTCGTCGAGCCAACCGACGTAGTCGGAAGGTCCAATGTGGACGTCTTTTGCTACGAGTTCACGCTTGAGGTTTGAGGTGACGGCCTGTGTCTTGGAGATCTTCTTCGACTCGAGGCGCTCGCGCTCAAGCATGTTCTTGAAGTCCATGTTTCCGCCGACATTGAGCTGCATGGTGCGGTCGAGCTGAACTCCGCGGTCCTCGAACAGCTTAGCCATGACGCGGTGCGTGATGGTGGCGCCGACCTGGGACTTAATGTCGTCGCCCACGATGGGTACGCCTGCGTCTTCAAACTTCTTGGCCCATATAGGGTCGGAAGCGATGAACACTGGCAATGCGTTAACAAACGCTACGCCTGCGTCGATTGCGCACTGCGCGTAGAACTTGTCTGCTTGCTCGGATCCAACGGGCAAGTAGGAGACCAGGACGTCGACCTTTGCGTCTTTGAGCGCCTGGACTACGTCTACTGCCTCAGCGTCGGAGAGCTCGATGGTTTCGGCGTAGTACTTGCCGATTCCGTCTAGTGTCGGGCCGCGTTGTACAACGATGCCGGTCGGAGGAACGTCGGCGATTTTGATGGTGTTGTTCTCGCTGGCGTAGATGGCTTCGGCTAGATCAAAGCCGACCTTCTTCGCGTCAACATCAAATGCAGCAACGAATTCGACGTCGCTGATGTGGTATTCGCCGAACTGGACGTGCATGAGACCGGGGACGGTCGCATTAGCGTCGGCATCTTTGTAGTATTCGACGCCTTGGACAAGCGAGGAGGCGCAGTTGCCCACGCCTGCGATGGCGACGCGTACCTTTTTTTCACCCATGGTCGGGTTCTCCTTCTTTCTGGTGAAGCTCGCTCGATGGCGTTTGTGAACTGCTGCGGCGGTGCGCGTTAGCTTCAGTCGTGATCAATTCATTAAGCCAATGCACTTCACGCTCGCTGGATTCCAGCGAAAGCTGATGCAATTGGCGGGTATAGCGATCGTGTCCACCCAGCCGTGCGATCGTGTCGCGCAGGCTTTCTCGACGTTCTTCTACCTGGCGCCGCCTACCTTCGAGGATTCGAAGTCTGGCGTCGGCAGGAGTGCGATTGAAAAACGCGAGGTGTACACCAAAACCGTCGTCGCTGTAGTTCTGTGGTCCCGTGTTGGCGACGAGTTCCTCGAAACGGATCTTTCCCGCTTCGGTGAGTTCGTATACCTTTCGAGCCCTGCGGCGAAGGCCGGCACCGTCGGTGCGCGTATCTTCGGCAATCAACCCTTCGGTTTGCATGCGACGCAGCGTGGGATACAGCGAGCCGTAGGAAAATGCGCGGAATGGGCCGAGGAGGCCGGTGAGCCGTTTGCGCAGCTCGTATCCGTGCATGGGGGACTCGATGAGGAGGCCTAGTACTGCAAGCTCGAGCACTTCCTCCCCTTTCGCTGTTGGTGCAAAACAGGGCGCACTAGGTGCACCTGATGTGTTGCTTCACTGTATCGCACCGATATATAGAACGCACGTAAATGTTGGTGGTCTAGCAACCTTGTAGTCATGTTGTGGTAACCATCACGCGCGCGTGGGGATGCTCGGGAGCGCAGGACCTTGCGTCGCCGGGGGTATAGGGGCGGGGTGCAGCAGCCAAATTCGATGAGTCAAGAAAAGTACTCGTTGAACACTCTTGGCATTGATTGTCTGACCGTGTGTTTAAAACTCAATTTTTTAGATAAGTGAATAGGTGGGATGTATTGACTGCGTGGGCCCCATCTATCGAACTATTTCCCAACAAGGAGAAATGGAACTAATCGAACATTAAGCTTATTTACTTCAACACGCATTTAATCGCTTTCACCAGCTTATTTGTAAAAGGTAATTGACGAATCTTTATTTGTTGGCATAGTGGTAAGCATGTGAGACAGCCGACGGCGCAATGGTTGGCATCGGTTGCCTCACATCGGCAGATTTGAGACACCTTCAGGAGGAAATGTATGGCATTCGCTCGGCGACCAAAAACCACAATCTTTGCGTTCGCAGCGGTAGGCGCCCTCGCGCTTTCGGCTTGCGGAGATAACGGCAACGACGTCCAAGACACCATGGGCGACGGCGCTGATCAAGTCGGAGAGTGGGGCCAAGACGCTGGTGACCAAATGGGCGAATGGGGAGATGACCTCGGCGACCAGTTCGACGATGCCATCGGCAGTGGAAGCGACACCACCTGTGGAGAGTATGTTGCGCTCGCCCCTGAGGAGCAGCGTATGACCATCCTTGACCACCTCGAATCAGAAGGCCAGGAAGCGCCAACTGAAATGGATGTGGCAGACACCATGGTCGCAGTCGAAAACCTGTGCATGGACGAGGCGAATGAGTCAACTCCCATCAGCGAAGCAAGCTAACTCAAGTCACATGCTGGAACGGTGAATTTACATCGGCGGCCCAGGTCAAGACGCGAGCTTGACCTGGGCCGCTCGTATGCGTTTACGAGCATGTTGTGCATAACGGGCGTCACATAGCCGTGAGTGCCGTGTAATGAGCCACCACGTGAACCCCTGCAAAGTAGACACACGTACTCTGGAAGACGTGCGATCCCCGCGGCAAATTGTGGACTACGCGCTCCGACGCCGCTCCGTTCTCGCCGACGTTTACGCCGGAAGGATTGGAGTAGGAGAAGTATGCGACGCGAGTCCCTATCTGCTGCGCGCTGCGAAATTCCACGGACAATCAAGCGAAGTAGTGTGCCCGATTTGCCGTAAGGAACACCTCACCCTCGTATCCTGGGTATTCGGCGATAGGCTTGGAACAATTTCAGGCTCGGCGCGGAGCGAGGACGAAATCACCAGGCTCGCCCTGGCCAAAGAGGAGTTCACCGTGCACATTGTGGAAGTCTGCCGCACATGCGGTTGGAACCACCTCGTGCAATCCTATGTGCTAGGAGAGGCCGTTCCCAAACGGGCGCGGCCACAACGAACGCGCCGAAAAGCATCCCAGCCAAGTGCTCGTACCGCGAGCGACTAAGCGAATGATGAGCAACCCCGCAAGGACTGGAGTTCCACTGTGAGTTCGACGAAAAGAACCTCCCCGTCAGGGCGTGCTTCTCGAAAGAAGAAGTCACGCCTCGGATTGTTCGTGCGCCTCGTTGCTATCGCCATCGTTTTGATGCTAGTGGTGCCAATTGCGACCTTCATGATGTACTACCTCGCCGCAAGCGTGCCACGCCCCGGCGACATTGCCACCAACCAAGTGGCTGTCATCTACATGGATGATGGTGAGACGGAACTTGCCCGTGTTGTACCGCCGGAAGGTAACCGGACCGAGGTTTCGATCGACGAAATCCCACAACACGTCATGGACGCGGTCATCGCTGCCGAGGACCGGGATTTCTATACCAACCCAGGCTTCTCGATAACCGGACTCGCCCGTGCTGTACGGGACAACGTCCTTGGGCGCGACGATGCGGGCGGCGGCTCGACAATCACACAGCAGTATGTAAAGAACGCGCTCGTCGGTGACGATCGAACCCTCACCCGCAAAATGCGTGAACTTGTGATCGCCACGAAGATGTCCCGAGAATGGTCCAAGGACGACATAATTGTCGCTTACCTCAACACGATCTACTTCGGCCGAGGCGCATACGGCGTCGCTTCCGCTGCTGATTCCTACTTCGGCAAGTCCGTATCTGAACTCACCCCTGAAGAAGCAGCTGTCCTGTCTGCAGTTGTGCAGCAGCCGTCACGACTAGACCCAGCAATCAACAGGGAAGGCGCCGAACGTCGCTGGAATTATGTTCTCGACGGCATGGTCGAAATCGGTTCTTTGAGTGCAGCGGAACGTTCCGCCGCTACCTTCCCAGAATTTCGGTCGCTCGACGACGTGGATTCAGCGAACGTGACTCCGGGGCCTAACGGTCTGATCCGCACGCAGGTAATCAATGAACTGCAGAGTCTCGGCATCACTGAAACGACCCTCAACACGCGCGGTTTGCAGATTACGACGTCGATCGACGCCACTGCACAGCAAGCAGCGGTTAACTCGGTGCGCAACACGATGTCGAGCCAACCCGAAAATCTGCGGACAGCCGTGGTTTCCGTCGATCCCCGAACTGGCGCTGTTCGTGCGTACTACGGAGGGACCGACGGCGCTGGCTATGACTACGCACAAGCGCCACTGCAAACAGGCTCGACGTTTAAGACATTCGGGTTGGTTGCGGCTCTCGAGCAGGGAATCCCGCTCACGCAGCCGTTCGACAGCAGCCCAGTTACTGTGCACGGAATCAACATCACAAATGTTGGGAACGCGAGTTGTGGGCGATGCTCCATCGCCGAAGCGCTCAAGCAGTCACTTAACACCTCCTTCTACCGGCTCATGCTGTCACTCGACCGCGGTCCTCTTGATGTCAAAGAGGCTGCTCACAAGGCCGGAATCCCACGAGAAATACCCAACCTGGGGTTTGAGGCGCTGACAGAACGCGGTGAAGCTCCCAATAACGGCATTGTGCTGGGGCAATACCAAGTACGCCCAATCGATATGGCATCGTCCTACGCAACACTGGCGGCATCAGGAACTTTCCACGAGCCCTATTTTGTTGAACGCGTGGAAACTGCAAGCGGTGCAGTGTTGTTTGATCGAGGGACACCAAGTGGGGAACGCCGCCTTCGGGCAGCCGTTGCTGATAACGCCACAGCCGCGATGGAACCGATCGCAGCGTACTCAAACGGAAACGCCCTCGCAGGCGGTCGACCCTCAGCTGCCAAGACTGGAACCACTCAGCTTGGCGATACTGGTTTCAACAGAGACGCCTGGATGGTCGGATACACACCTTCGTTGTCCACAGCTGTGTGGGTCGGAACTGCTGACGGCGAACCGCTGCTTTCCTCCTGGGGCGGTCAGATCTACGGTTCAGGCTTCCCGTCAACGATTTGGAAGAACACTATGGACGGGGCGCTGGTGAACACAGCATGGGAATCATTCCCTACCCCAGATCCGATTGGCGGAGTAGCGGGACTCCCGGTCTACGTACCGCCGACTACTGAAGAAGAAGAGGAAGAGGACGAGGAGGAAGAGGAAGAAGAAGAGGAGGAAGGCACTGTCACGATCCCTGTCGCTCCTGGACTCACCATTGAAGTTCCTGTTCCCAATGGCCAAGGCGGAAACAACGGTGGCACCGAAGGAAACGGCGACGCCGAACAAACACCTGGCGGCGAACCCGGCGGAACTACACCGAACGAAGGCGTAGGCGGTGGCCCGACAGCGAACCCGAGCCGGAACCCAGCGAGCTCGCCCACTGACGAACCTCGACAAGGATTTCTAGAGCGACGTCGACAAGGCACATCCGACTCCGAACAGGAGACAGTTGAACTGACGACGGCGCCGACGGTTACCGGCACCAGTCCGGCAACGATTAGCGACCCTGAACGCGCGACAACAACATCAGTCACCCCAACTTCCACGCCGACAGGGTGACAGGTAAAGCGTGTCGCACAGAGCCCCTGACGGCCTAACTGATGAGAATCGTGATCTGCCATCTAGAACAAACCCGGTAGTAGCGCGAGCTAGTTCAGTTATTGGCGGACCGGTCGGGCGGCACGCACTTATCGGACGGGCGCGGTTTTTCACCCCTTTGCGCGTCATCGTGCTGATGACCATCCTGGTAATCGCGCTGGGATGGTTCAGCAAAGCTGCGTGCATTCAGCAGTACCCCGGGGGCCCCGATGGGCAAATGGCTCTCGATTGGCGGGATGGTCGCCAGTACGTCGCTATGTGCTACTCCGACACTGTCCCGCTGTATGGGGTGCACAGGCTCAACGAACTCGCATTCCCCTACAAGACGTCGTGGCAGCAGGACCGACCCGATGGTTCCGTCCAGACGCGATACATGGAATACCCCGTCGTTACTGGGCTATACCAGTATGTTTCCGCTGTTCTTGCGAACGCCTGGTCTACTGTCGGCAAAACAGGATGGGTGCCATCAGCACTCGCTGTTGTTGTGTACTTCAATGTTGTGGCCCTTGGCTTGGCATTGATGTGGATCATCACCGTGTGGGCGACTGCAACACTTGCTGGCAGGCGGGTCTGGGATGGGGCCATCGTTGCGATATCCCCGCTGGTGATCGTTCACCTGTTTACGAACTTCGATGCCATTGCCACGGCACTCGCCGCCGTTGGCTTGCTAGCGTGGGCGCGCCGACGGCCAATGCTTGCAGGGGCATTCATTGGGTTAGGTGCGGCGGCCAAGTTGTACCCAGTTTTCCTGCTTGGCGCGCTTTTGGTGCTGTGTCTACGAACGGCGAACATGCGCGCCTGGTGTCAGGTTGCTGCCACTACAGCCGCGGTGTGGCTCGCGGTGAATGTCCCGATCATGGCTTTGTACTGGGACGGATGGTACGAATTCCTGCGTTTGAACAGCACGCGTGGAATGGATCCGGACTCAATTTACAACGTGATTCGGTCATTCACAGGTTGGCCGGGTTTTGATGGTCCGCTTCAATACGGCGAGACACCACAAATCCTGAACCTTGTGTCGCTCGGTCTGTTTCTGGCCGTGTGCGCCGGAGTGGCATTTATCGCCTTAACGGCCCCGCGTCGCCCCCGCGTAGCTCAATTGATGTTCATCATCGTTGCGGGGTTCCTGCTGACAAATAAGGTTTGGAGCCCACAGTATTCGCTGTGGCTGGTTCCGCTAGCAGTCCTGGCCTACCCACACCTTCGCGTGCTGCTGATCTGGATGACTGTCGACGCCTTTGTCTGGGTGCCAAGGATGCTCTACTACCTTGGTGTGGAAAATGGGGGACTCCCGGAGCAGTGGTTCACCGCCACGGTTTTCGTCCGTGATGTTTTGGTCGTCGCCATTTGCGTAATGATTATCCGCCAGATTTATATGCCAGGTGAGGACCTCGTACGTCAGCGCGGCGTCGACGATCCCTGTGGTGGCCCGTTCGATCGCGCCGCAGATCGTCCTCCCGAGTGGTTCCCTCGATGGTTGTTGCCCCGCGGATTTCAGGCGTGGCAACGTAAGCCCGCGGAGCTACCTAGTTGAGCGGTTCGGTGTGACAGATCCGCTGGTTGACCCTACTTGGCCGTGCGCCGCCATCATGGGCTAACGCATCAAGGGTGAGGGCCTGAGCTACTGGGTCTGCGGCTAGCGTCATCAGCGGGCTTATGGACGTCACGTCTAAGGGTGCAGGCGCTACGCCGAGTGGCCCTGATCTTGTGAATGCAGAGTTGACGAGTGCGCGAACTTCAGGGAGGTAGGCTCCGCACACATCTTGAACTCGGGTGATGTCGAGAGGTGCGCCGCCGACCGTCAGTGACGACACAAGTGAGTAGTTCAGCCACTGAGGGTCGCTCATGCTGACGATCATTGTGTAAGCCAGACCAGCAGGCAATGTTTGTTCGACGACGTGGTGTAGCTGGTGGTCTTCGTCTGGGGCGATTGCGACGAAGTCTTTGATTACGTGTGCAGCTGAGCGTGATTGGTTTAGTGCAGCTAGACCAAAATGTGCGCCGGCGTTGATGGTGACGACGCTTATCTTGTCGCCGTGCACCGAAACCATTGCTTGCATGATCTCGAAAATATCTTTGTTGATCGAGCTTTTATTTACTTTTTGATCTTTTGGAATGTGGACCACGCATGTCGTGTGGCCTGCTTTAACCAATACATCGATGAGTGCATCTTTATCTTCAGAAAAATTGGGGTCTGGAATAAGTAGAACGGGTTCCCGTGCTGCGTCGTAGGTCACAGTGGGATCTGCCCCACATGTCACTGCGAGCTGTTGATATTCGGTTCCCTGGGCACGGTCATTTTGGATTTTGTCAACGGAGGGGAGTGCGTGGGCGGGGCCGATAGCAAATGTGGCTAAGAGAGTTGCGGCTCCAGCAGTGAAAATGCTTTTGGCGGCCCGGACCAAATTTGAAGCTGAGCTGGCATTTTGCACTCGCAGCACATCATCCTCCGCACATAAATGTGGCCTACATCACTTTATCAAGCCCGGATTGTCGCTGGTGCGACTTCATTCGGTTCTACGTGACCGAAATGAACGGATGCGGAACAAGATGTTAGTTGATGATTCATCAACAATCATCGCTCCGATTGTGAGGCGGTCGTCACAGTCGGCCGCACTGGAAGTAATGGAAAAGAATACGAGTGTCGTCCAAATAGCTGACAGTGGATTTTAGGGATTGTAGGGATCGTGAAAATGCATAAAAATTTGGGTGCGATAGATCTGACTCAATCGCAGTTCGCTGCGTATCTGGGTCCGCCAATTAGGTGCAAAAATCTGGCACAACAATCGGGCGCAAGTAGAACAAGGGCTTCGGGGCCACGAAGGGGATCGAAAATGCAATCGGGGGATGGGTGCACTGTGATCGGAATTTCCGGGAGTGGCGGCATCCTTGATGATGGCTTAGATCTGGTGCTGCGTCGTGCCGGATTCACGACACTGAGGTACCAGCACGAGTTGCGGGTGCACCGGTGCGATCTACTAATTGTTCGGCTAAACGAGCCAGCGACTGACACGACTAAGATTCGTCGGCTCGCCGAAGACCAAACCCCGCTGCTGATACTCGGCCCGTGGAACCGTGACATAGCCTCCACAGCGCCTTCCGCTCACTGGTTGTCCTTGGACTGCGCGCGGGCAGAGTTGTTTGCAGCGATTCGGGAAGCAATCGATAGCTCGGGTCAAGATTTGGGATTTCGGCAACCGCAGCGCGCCGCGAACCCCCTGCTCTCATCGCGCGAACGTGCTGTTGTTGCGTCGTATGCGCTTGGGCGAACAGTCCGCGAGGTTTCCGCCGAACTTGGTGTGGCGCCGACAACTGTGTCTACACACCTTGATCGCGCGCGTGCCAAGTACGCAGCAGCCGGTCGAGGTGCGGGTGGGAAGATTGGGCTTCTTCGGTGTGCACTTGAAGACGGTCTTGTTGAGTGTCCGTGCAATGCCCAAGAAAGTGAGCCCCTGCCTACTTGGTGACGTTGCCTACTTGGTGACGTTGCCTACTTGGTGACGTTGCCTACTTGGTGACATCGGGGTCCACGTGGCCGCGAGCAGAGTTACAGGTCCTCGAGCGCGACAATTCCGTCCTGGAGGGCCCGCGCTACAAGTGCGGCCTTGGTTGTTGCTGAACGACCCACAGCGGCGTACTTCGAGCGCACCCGGGACAGGTGTGTATTTACGGTCCCGACCGACAAGTGCAATTGCTCGGCGACCATAATCTTCGAGTCGCTATGGAACCATGCTCGAATGACGTCGACCTCACGCGGCGACAACACGGGTCGGCGGAGTTGAGGTACAACAGTCAGCTTTCTGGCTTGGTGATCTCGATGGTGCGCGTCACTCCGCGAGTAATTCTGTGGAACAGATTTCAAAAATCCATCAACTGCGTGCACTTTTCCCCTCCCGTGCTCACTTCATTGGCGTAGCAATTGTTTGTAGAAATGTCACTAAACTCCAAGCATTTACCGTTTAAGTAACATTACTTTACTTCGGGGGGATGTGAAATACCCTAATTCTAGTGCCCCTATAACTAGGGGCACCAGTTCGAGTCTCAGCCAGTTGCCTCAATGTCGGTAACTACGCTGCCATTCTGATCGATACTCGTACGACTAATCGTGTCAGTATCCGAACCCAAAATTGTTGCTACGAGGGGGCGACCAGGTGGAAGAATCCTCGCGATTACGCTCCCGCCCCGCGCAGAACTGAGAGCATCTGCGAGGGTGGAAAATACTGTCTTCGCCGTTGTAGAGTCGACACCACTCAAGCCGCCATCGTCGAGCAAAACGACATCAATGCCCCGGTCACGGGCAAATCGAGTTGCATCCTGGACTACAGGTATCGCCAACGAACGCGCACGCAAAGAATCCCGCAACTGCCCTTCAAGCAGGAGGCATTCACGCCGCTCATCGTCCGAGAGGGGGGAGTCCTGCGCAATCCGCTCGAGCATCGGCTTGACGAGTTCATCTAGCTTACGCAGTTGCTGATCACGTTCTTCAAGAACCGCTAAGACTGAGGCCTGCTGAGCCTTTCGGTGGAGCGTTTCTTCCTGAAGCGCGAAAATCTTTTGTGCAACTGGTCTCATCGTCACAGAAAGGATTGTCGCCAGAATTAAAAGGTTTACAGGAAAAACCATTTTCCAAAAACCGAAACTAAGTGACAGTCCGTGCAGGAATCCCCATCCGGCTATTATTAGCGATACGGCCAGCATGCTTGCCCAAGCCACAACAATTCTTCCGCGAATCGCAGTGAAACAAATGAGGAATGTTGCAGCTGAAATGAACCACGTCGAGTTTCTCGCTAATTCACCAGGGATTAGCTGTGTGGCAAACAGTAAGGAAATCGCGGGGGAAATGCCCGCCAATGCGAGTGCTGCGCGCATCGGCAACGGATCTTCTTCAATTCGAATGATCAAGAATCCACCAAGGGTGATACCCAGGAAGGCAATGACCATAGCCCACGGATTAGGCAGATGGCCTACGTGGCGGAAGGCGAGTACGAGATAGCCAGCGAGGACAAAAACCACCACCATCCATGCCGCTGGACTGCGTAAACCAAGGATGGTGGGGATGTCACGATACTGTTCGTCGGTGTGGTTCATCGCGGTCGGATCCACCCAATCTTTACGGTAGTTCCCGAATTTGGGGCGGAATCTATGTTGGCAAAGCCTCCGGCGAGACGAGACATGCGCCCTCGAATGCTCACCGCCAACCCGAGTCGATTTTCTGGCACATTTTTAAGGGAAAAACCGACACCGTTGTCAGAGACCACGATTGTGCACCCACGGGAATCAACAGTGATCGTCACGGACCGCTGAACGCGCTCTCCATTCGGTGCTGCATGTCGGAAACTGTTTCTTAATGCTTCCGCTAGGCCAGCCGACAGTGCGCGCACCACCGTCGCTGGGATCAGAGAATTAGAGCCCTGTTGTTTGGGCGCGCAAGATACGACAACGGGGATGTCCTCCGATATGTCCACTGCAGTGGATCGGAGAAAGGCAATCGCGTCATCGACGGGAAACGGTTCAGAGCTTTCAAGGCCAATGCGCATCAGGTGCAACTGGTCGATTGTTTTTCTAGCCTGGCGTGCTAAGACGTGGGTATCGCCACCCCGCGACGCATTCAGAAGCGTCGAAATTACGCCATCATGGATGAGTCCATCGATACGTTCGCGTTCCTGATTACGCGCGATTGCCGCCGCAGTATTCGCTGCCCGTGAATACGCATGCCAGCGGGTGTTATCCAAGCTTCGGCCAGTCTGCAAACTGATCAGCGCCATCGAAACGTACACGGTGGCCGCCGTGGTCGCCATTGCGATGTCTTCGATAATCGTTCCCCAGTGCGGTGTCGTCACCGCATATGCGTTCAGGAAGACACTGCTCATGGGTACGACAGCGAGATAGGTTAGTGCCACGCGCGCGGGCCATGCTACTGCTGCTGCCATTGCTGCCAGCGCATTCACTGACCACAGCCAAGATGCGAAGTGTGTGTCGAGTGCCACCCCCGGAAACGCCAGAGGCCATGTCACTAGCGCGACAACAAACCCGACACTATGAATCCTCAGCAGCACTCGCAATACTGAAATCGGCAATAGGTGAGAACCAACCAGAAGGATTGCTGATGTCGCGAAAACACTGATAACAGCAGGCACGCTCCACCAGGCAGCCATGAACGCCGATTCATTGATAATTCGAGCCTGGTTCAAGAATCCAAGTGAGACTCCCGCGAACCCAACCAATAAGGCGAAAATACGAAAGACTCGCTCAAATGAAGATGTCCGCAATACATCACTGCTCACGGTTGCGGTTGGTTGTGCCTCAGCAGGCGCAGTCGCGCTCATGAAAGTGGGCGCTCAGGAACAGGAAGCCAACCATCCTCTACTGCGCGTTTGAACAGGTCTGTCTTGGTCGGCGCTGGACGGCCCGCTTCAGAGTATTTCTGGCGAATGCGCGCGAGGTAGTCATACACAGTTTGCTCAGCTAGACCCGTGAGGTGTGCAACACGTGTGGCCTTCTCGCCTGAAGCGTACAAGGCTAAGACCTCTTGTTGGCGCGGGCTGAGGCCTACGTCAGATAGTTGTGGGTCGCCGTCGATTGCTGCAGCCCAGTCAGTGGTCACCACTTGCTGCCCCGCAGCGGCCGAGCGTATCGCCTCAACGACGGCGTGGGCGGGTTCGGATTTGCGAACTACGCCCAAAACACCGGCCCGTGCCGCAGATCGAACTAAGTACGGATTCTCTGCACCGGTGAATGCAAGCACTTGCATGTTGTTGGCGTGTAATCGGCTTACGTTGCTTTTAGGTGCGGAACCGTCACCTAATCGCAAATCAAGCACTACTAGATCGAGTGCATCAGTTTGTTCCAATAACCCGTCGACTGTCGGTGCCGTCGCGATAAGTTCGAGATCCGGATAGTCGGCAAGGATTGTTGATAAGCCGATCACAACCGATTCATGATCTTCAACTAACCCGATTCGTCGACGTTCCTGAACCATGCCGCTCCTACCGTTTGTGACGCCGACATCCCTCCACCCCTCTTGGATGCCTACATTCACAATATCCAAAGCCGGGTATCAAGAGCCATTTTGAGCTCGTATGTGCGGGTTCATACTAGCGGCAGAAGGTGTATCCGGCGGACGTGTATTGCTGCGATTGGTGCCGTTCGGGCGCAGAAATACGAAAACTAGCAGAATGAGAAGAATAACGCGGCCCCAAACGCCGATATGTGTGACGAGAAGCGATCCGCCAGCAGGGTCGATCCCGGCGCCTAAGTCGTAGAAGTAGCGAAAAACACCCACTCCGATGGCGAGATCCGCGATGAGGTACCCCCAAATTAGGAGCCAAGGGACGCGCAGTAAGACAAAGAATGGGAGTAGCCATAGCACAAATTGTGGTGAATGGACCTTGTGGAAAAGTAGGAAACCACACAGCATTGCGGCCGACACCGGAATCCACGGATATATTCCAGATTTCAAATAGATCCACCACCCGACTGCTACAGCCGCAGCGAAGGTGGTCAACACCAGGGCTGGTGATGCTAAGTCCACTACTTCGTCATACCGCGCGTCGGTATCCAGGAAGGGGCGCAAACCCCAGTACCAGAGGGAGTTTGTGGTGATGTCTGCACGCCGCAGACTTTGAAACACGATTGATGCCCGCCAACCATCAAAGCCGAGCAGCAGAAACGGAGCATTGATGGCAGCGACAGTCCCCACAGCCGTGCCGACAACAGCGAAAAAGCCACGGAAGTCGAACCTCCCGTTTGCCCGGTCCCCACCAGTTAGCACCCAGAGTGCGAGTGGAAGGATAAAAAACCCTGGGTAAATTTTCAGACAGAAACCGACAGCGAGCAGGGCTGTGGCGAGGATTCCGCGCCGCCGCACGCTCCAAGAGTTGCATGCCACAACTATGTAAATTGCTGCTACGGCCGTGAACACTACCGGTAGGTCCCAGTTGTGGAATCCATAAAGGACCAGTGGCGGTGTGGCAGCGAAAATCAATGCGCGACTACCTGACAATCTGCCGAGCAGCCAGGCCGTTGCAACCCCAAAGGGAGCGAGAATGAGCGCGGAGTAGAAAAGGAAATCCGCATCGTTTTCTGAAGGTAACGCCGCAAGCCACATCAGGACCCCAGACAACACGGGGTATTCCACGGTGCCACCTTCAAGGCGACCGTCCGGCGTGATCGTGCCGTAGATGTAGGGAAACACCTTTGTGTTGATGTCGCGGCCGAGCCACAGTAGCTGAATGTCGGAGTAGCACACGATCTGGTTCTTTAAAGCATGAAAATTTTCGCTACGGCCCCAGGCGTCAAATGTTGGTCCTGTACAGCGGGCTTTATTGGCATATGCGAGTAACAGCGCCACTGACGCGGCGAGTGCGGCGAGAGTGGGCGTTAGAAGGCGCCGCGTCGAATTAGACATCGCTAGCTATTGTCACCCAGATTGCGAATCTTAGCTGTGCCACCACGCAATCTCCACCGCGGATTCACGGTCACGAGGTGCGCACCAATTCGCTATTAGGTGAACGAACTGGTATTTTTCCAGAGTTACTGACGTAACGACCCTCCTGCCACGGACCGTCCGTGGCCGTTGAAGCCCATAGGAGGTGATGAGGTCCCGTGCGTCAATACGAAATGATGGTGATCCTCGATCCACGTCTGGACGAGCGTACAGTTGCCCCTTCACTAGATACTTTCCTCAACGTGGTCCGTCAGGGCGGCGGCAATGTCGACAACGTCGACGTTTGGGGTAAGCGCCGACTCGCCTACGAAATCAACAAGCATGGCGAAGGCATTTACGCAGTCGTTAATGTCACCGCTGAGCCAGCGGTGGTAAAGGAACTTGACCGTCAGCTCGGACTTAATGAGTCCGTACTGCGCACCAAGCTCCTGCGGCGCAACAGCTGATTCAGTAAATCTCGACATGCAATGTCGGGGCTGTCGTGTATTCCTGTGTGAACACAGGACAATCACAGTAGGCACCTTGTGTGTTGAAGCTCCGCAAAGCAAGAACGACTGGACAGCCTTACCCACATCAGGAGGAATTCATGGCAGGCGAAACCGTGATCACGGTGATCGGAAACCTAACTGCAGACCCAGAACTACGGTTCACGCCGGCTGGCGCAGCGGTAGCCACATTCACCGTTGCCTCAACACCGCGTCGTTTCAACTCACAGACAAGTCAGTGGGAAGACGGCGAGGCGTTGTTCCTCCGCTGCAATATTTGGCGACAGGCAGCTGAGAATGTTGCTGAGTCCCTTACCAAAGGAACTCGCGTCGTTGTGAGCGGAAGACTTCGTCAGCGTAGCTTCGAAACCCGCGAAGGTGAGAAGCGCACTGTCATTGAACTTGAAGTGGACGAGGTTGGTCCTTCGCTGAAGTACGCCACCGCTAAGGTCACCCGCGCTGCTCGCAGCGATGGTGGGCAAGGCGGCGGAAACCGCGGTGGAGGCTTCAGCGGTGGCGGTGCTGCCGCAGCAAGCAACGATCCGTGGGGAAGTGCGCCACCAGCAGGTTCTTACGCAGGCCAGGACGACGAACCGCCGTTCTGATCTGAATTGTCGAGAATTGATGTTTTAGCTTCCACCTGACGAATGACACCTAGTGCGACTGATAACGCGGGGGTGCGCGTTGCGAGCAGCATTAGGAATCACACGGAGAGCAAAAATGTCACACGCAAATATGCGTCAGACACAAAGCAAGACGTGCACATTTTGCGTCAATGAAGATGTGCACATTGATTATAAAGACACTGCATTGCTTGGGAAATACGTGAGCGATCACGGAAAACTCCGGGCAAGGCGTGTAACCGGTATCTGCGTCCAACATCAGATGGACGTCGCTGCCGCTGTCAAAGTTTCACGAGAAATGGCCCTGCTGCCGTACACCTCAACGGCACGCTAAGGAACGGGAGGAAAACAGAATGAAGCTCATCCTCACCGCTGAAGTTGAGCACCTTGGCGCTCCTGGCGACTCCGTCGAGGTCAAGGACGGCTACGGCCGTAATTACCTGCTTCCGCGAGGACTTGCTATTCGCGCTACTCGTGGTGCAGAAAAGCAAGTTGAAGAGCTGCGCAAAGCACAAGAAACACGTGCGGCTCGCGACCTCGCTGGTGCTCAGGACGGTAAAGCCAAGCTAGAAGAAATTTCCAACGTCACGTTGCCGGTTCGTACCGGTGCCGGTGGAAAACTCTTCGGCTCGGTTACAGCCGCTGACGTTGTTTCAGCGATCAAGGCTGCTGGTGGACCAGCAGTGGATCGTCGCAACGTCGAGCTCCCTTCAGCGCATATCAAGGCGACCGGCAAATACGCTGTTTCAGTTCAGTTGCACGCAGATGTGACTGCACGGCTGAACTTGCACATCGTACCTGCCTGATTGACCTAGCACCTCTAGCCCCAGGTTCTTACCTGGGGCTAGAGGTGTTTGTCAGTTTCCGCACAATCAGCGTGTTGCCATTCGGTTGAACGCAGTGCCGTCGAAGTACCTGTGGAACCTTCGTGCGGGAGGAAGATCAGAAGAACGGCCAAAGAGTGCTGGACCAGCATTTTTCGACCGTGATGTGGATAACTCACAGTCTGTGTGTGAATAGCTAGCGCATTTTTCACTGCAACACGCCAAAAATGAACAATTGGCGACACGCCGTACACAGCTCTATCCACAGAATCCACAGGGCAAAAATGTGTTCTGAACTGGATGTTATGAAAAACTGTGACGGATAGTCCCCAGTCTGTCCACAGGTAGTGCACAAGCTAAGGGCTGTTATCCACACCTTTGTGCACAGAACTGTGCACAGGTAACCCCGCTGTGACCTACACGAGACGCGCGTCGACCTCGCGCAAGTCGGAGTCACAAGGTAGAACAAGAACGCACACGCACACACATCCACCCAAGGAGCAAACACTGTGGCGGTCGACGAACAGGGAATCCCCAGCGAACCCTACGACGACAACTCGACCAACACCCCTGCCAAACGCGGCGCCTTCACACCGGCAGCCAGCGCGACAGGTGACCACTTCCGTCAACCGCCCCAGGACCTTGGCGCTGAACAAGCTGTGCTTGGCGGCATGCTGCTGAGCAAAGACGCGATCGCTGATGTGATCGACAAAATTCGTCCCAACGACTTCTACCGCCCGGCCCACCAAAATGTGTACGACTGCATCCTTGATCTGTACGCCCGAGGCGAACCCGCCGACCCTGTCACTGTGGCCGCTGAACTTGAGCGTCGCGGCGACCTACGACGGATCGGTGGTGCACCGTACATGCACACACTTATCTCGACTGTTCCCACCGCAGCCAACGCTGGCTTCTATGCAGAAATCGTGGCAGAGAAGGCTGTGCTTCGTCGCCTAGTCGAAGCTGGCACCCGGATCGTCCAATACGGCTATGCAGGGGGAGAGGGGCAAGACGTTGCAACGGTTGTCGACCGAGCGCAGGCGGAGATCTTTGAAGTCACCGAACGGCGCACCACCGAGGATTACGTAGCCCTCGAGGAACTACTACAGCCCACCATGGACGAAATTGACTCCATCGCATCGCGCGGCGGAATGTCACTTGGCGTGCCTACCGGTTTTGCCGACCTCGATGAGCTCACCAACGGCCTGCATCCAGGCCAGATGATCATCATCGCCGCTCGACCGGGTGTGGGTAAGTCCACCTTGGGAATGGACTTCATGCGGTCATGCTCGATTAAGCACGGCATGACAAGCGCAATTTTCTCCCTAGAAATGAGTAAGACGGAAATCGTCATGCGGTTGCTATCGGCGGAGTCAAAGATCAAGCTTGCTGACATGCGGTCCGGCCGCATGACGGACGATGACTGGACCAGGCTCGCGCGTCGTATGAGTGAAATCAGTGAAGCACCACTGTTCATTGACGACTCACCAAACTTGACCATGATGGAAATCCGTGCGAAAGCGCGGCGGCTCAAGCAAAAGCACGATCTCAAACTTGTCGTCCTTGACTACCTGCAGCTTATGAGTTCCGGCAAAAAAACTGAATCGCGTCAGCAGGAAGTTTCGGAGTTCTCCCGAAGCCTCAAGCTGCTCGCAAAGGAACTTGAAGTTCCTGTCATCGCCATCAGCCAGCTAAACCGTGGACCGGAACAACGAACCGATAAAAAACCACAGGTGTCCGATCTTCGTGAGTCGGGATCGCTGGAGCAGGATGCCGACATGGTGATCCTCCTGCACCGCCCCGACGCGTTCGAACCCGATGACCCGCGCGGTGGCGAAGCCGACATCATCGTCGGTAAGCACCGTGCTGGACCAACGGCCACGATCACGGTCGCTCACCAACTGCACTTCTCACGATTTGTGGACATGGCCCGCGGCTAGGTGGTCACGCTCGACAGGGCAACGGACGGACACAGCGCCGACGGCTGAGGTGTGCCTATATTGGGTTCATGATCTTTATTGTCGTCAAGTTTGCGGTTAAGCCCGAGTACGCCGAGGAGTGGCTGTCGAGAGTTGACGGATTCACTCAAGCGACGAGGAACGAACCAGGAAACCTTTGGTTTGAGTGGTCGCGCAGTGTTGACGATCCCAACACCTTCGTTTTGGTGGAGGCTTTCGAGGATGGTGCCGCCGAAGCCCACGTGAAATCTGATCACTTCCAGAAGGCAATGGTGGACTTCCGTCCTCTTGTGAGCCGCACACCTGACATTGTCAGCACATCTATTGAAGGCAAGGCTGGGTGGGACAAGATGGGCGAGCTTGACGTTGACGGCACCGGGTAGCGCGAGCTGAGCGCTTCTAGATCACAGGTCGGGGCCTTCTTGCTGGTGCTTGAGCCGGTCGAGTTGGCGGCGTTCGCGTTTGGTGGGTCGGCCCGCGCCGCGGTCACGCCGTGGAATCGACGCAATGATTTCTTTGGGCGGTGGCGGGGGACTGTGGTCGATGAGTGCTGTTGCCGCGATGGGTGCGCTCACTCGCTTGGCCAGCGGTGTGACAACTTCGACGATGCGGTGGAAACCGTGTTGCCAAATGCGTACTTCGTCGCCCCTACCAACGGGTTGTGCCGGTTTTGCTGGCGTTCCATTGACGCGTACATGCCCGCCGCGGCATGCGGCGCTCGCCTGTGACCGTGACTTGACGAGTCGCACCGACCACAACCACACGTCGACCCGGACTTGTGTTGGTGCAGTAGATGAATCGGTCATGGTTCTAGTGTGCTTGGCTTTTGTCCAGTACGCATAGTATCTCCCGCACTGTAGGCGTCATGGTTATGCGGTTTCCCTTAGAGTCTGGTGTATGTGGCATCGGCAGGACGTAAGGGAGGAAGGCTCTGCCGTTGCGCGCACTACACGCGTATTGGGGTTGGCGTTGGGGTTGGCTGGCATTGCGTTTATCGGCATCGAATACGCGGTGGTGTCGGAGCAAATGCTGCGGAACCCTCTGTGGTGGCTTATACCTGCGGTGATAGTCGTTCCCGGGATGTATTGCGCGATGATAGTGGCGGCGCTTCGGGGATCTGCGCGCGCTGTTCGCGCACTGTGCGGGTGGTTTCCTGTTGCGTACCTCCCTGTTGTGGCAACGATTCCGGTGGCATTCGAATACCGAGGGCTAGCACCTATTGACTCTCCGTGGCCATTGTTGGTGGGTTCGGGAACGATCATCACGGCCTCTTTTGTTCTACCTATGCGTTTCATCGTCGTGCTCGCAACGGTCTATGCGGGAATGCACGGGATCGCGATTGCATGGACACAGTTTGATGTGACATGGAGTTGGGCCATCCGTGATGGCGTATCGATCGCGATGATCGGCGTGATTTTCGCGGGAGTTGTTCGCAGTGTCGAACGAAACGCGCACCTCATCGACCAGGAAATTGACACTCTTCGCAACGCGACGATGCAGCGGGCGCGGGCAGCAGCGATTGGTCAGGAACGCGAACGTGTTGATGCGTTGATTCATGACACAACCGTGTCGACGTTCGTTGCAGTCAACAGTCGGGCACCTCTAGCTGCATTGCAGGAGTCAGCACGGCAAAGTTTGGCAACGCTGGACCGGCTAACTCACGAAGACGACAGTGACAGTTATGTTGATGCGCAGGAACTCACTGCTCGACTACGTCAGGTCGTCACGGACATTAGCGATGACATTTCGACTGAGATTCACGCTGAGGCGGAAGCGTCGACCTACCCGATCGAAGTGGCGAGGATGTTGCAGGAGGTTATTGCGGAGGCAGCCAGAAATAGCATGCGCCATGCTGGTGGAAATGCGCGACGCGAACTGCGGATCACAGTTCTTCCAGACTCCGTGCATGTCGTTTTTTCTGACAACGGTGTGGGTTTCGTTCCGGACGATATTCCGCCGAGGCGCCTCGGCATTCGGGTGGGAATGTTGGGGCGCGTTGCGCACATCCCGGGTGCCCGCATCACTATTGACAGCGCACCCGGAACGGGGACCACGGTTTCGCTGAGGTGGCACCGGCATGACTGAAAAAGTCGGCGCTCCTGTAAATACACCCGCTTTGGTGGGGCTGCACACCTATGGTGCTTTGGTGATTGCCGGGGTGTGGACACTTACGGAGTCGGTGCGAGCGATTGTGACTGGGGCGGCATCGCGTGCGCCTGCGTGGTGGGTGTTGTCGATTGTCGCCTTGACGGTGTGCTCAGTGATGCTGCTGCGCCCGACCACGGATCCGCTGCCGATGCGGACGACGTTGCTTGTCGCTGGCCTGCCCACTCTCGGTGCCTTCACGAATATTGCCATGCTTGAAAGTCCCAGCAGTTTTGGACTTTATGACATGTGGACGTGGCCCGTTGGAACGATCATTCTCTGTTTTCTTGTCCTTCGGGGGCGCGCCCTAATGGCGTGGGCTGGGCAATTACTGCTCAGCGGGACGGTTCTGTCTTGGTGGTGGCTCACCGGGCCTGTGGAGTCCCAGGTGACAGATTCTGGACAAGAGTTTTCCTGGAACCTCAGTTTTTTGGCGGTGTGCACCGTGCTCGGTGTCGCGATGCGGCGGCAGGTCACCATCATTAACGAACTGCGAGACACTACCGCGTCGGTAGAAATACATCGAGAACTTGCTGCGGCCCGGACAGCGGAACGCGACCGTGAACTTGTGTATCTGAATGCGACGGCTAGGCCTTTGCTGGAAAGGATTGTGGACAGCGATTCGCTTAGCGATGCTGATCGCATTGAAATTTCGCTTGTTGAAGCGCAGCTGCGGGATCGGATTCGCGCCCGCGGTCTCGTCAGAGGGCCACTGGTGGATGCGGTGCGGGAGGCACGACTGCGCGGTGTCACAGTGGTACTGCTCGACGACGGTGGCGTAGACGCTTTGCCTGAATCGCACCGTGAGCTGACCCGACAACGAATGACAGCCCTTTTGCTTCGCGAGCTAGAAAAAGCAACTGAAGGTACGACGGTTACTGCCCGAATACTTCCTCCAGGACGAGCGTTGGTGGCCACAGTGTTGTGTTTGTCGGAATCGGGTGTACGCAGGCACGAGATAGAGGCCAAGAAGTCGGACTGAATGGCCGCCCCGACATTTGAGTAAGCATCTAGTCTAGGAAGCTGATGACGACGCTGTTGCTCGCACTCTTGGGTTTTGCACTACTCGATTCCCTGGATGTGCTGTTGGTCGCTGCTATGACAGCGGTCATTTATGATGCCCGGTTGGCGCGGAAATCTCCGCTGCCAGGCGGGTTGGCGTTTTTGCTTGGTGTTTTCGCCATGACGACGGCGTTTGGAGTGCTCACTGTTCTCGGCGTCAGTTTTTTGGCTGATCATTTCGATTTAACTGTGACTCCGACGATGCGTTATCGGGCTGAACTCATTATCGGTATCACGCTGATCATTGTCGCGTTGCTTCCGTCGTCACAGCGGGAGGTTCCTCCGTGGGCGGTGCGCCTGAGGAGAAATCCGCTGCTCCTATTGGGCGTTGGGGTCTTGATCGGCTTAGCTCAGGCTCCCACTGCTGTTCCTTACGTGGCGGGGCTCGCGATGATTGTCGCTCACCAGCCGCTTCCGCCATGGTGGCCACTAATAGTGATCGGATATTGCCTGTTTGCGCTGATTCCGCCGATCGTTGTGTTGACGATGGGGACCCGTACATCAACGGCGTCGAGACGGCGCTATTTAGCGTTGGTTCGTTTTGTAACGCGGTACGGCCCGGTCGCTGTGCGCGCAGTGTTCATTGTGGCTGGCGTAATTTTGGTGATCGATGCGGGTATCCATCATCGGTATTTGCTGTGATCTAGGGCTGCCAGTGTGGGTCTCGACCCGATAGCCCGACAGCCCGGTCTAGTGGCGGGGCATCTGCGGGAACATCTATGACGGGCCCAAAGAGGCCTTTCCTGCCAGCTTCCTCGCCGGGGGCGGCGGACATGAGTGTGAATGTTAGGCATGCGCTGGTGCTGGCGTCGTCGCAGTGAAATTCTTGGCCCGTCGCGCGGGCTAGGTCCCACCCATGCAGCACGAGTTCGTCGAGCGCCACTAGGCCCGTAATGTTCGCAGGCATTGTGACGCCACCAACCGTTGCTTCTCCGTCCCATGCATCAGGGTTGCGCCATGTTTCTGCGAGGGTTCGAAGGTGCTGAGGAATAGTTTCTCGCCAGTTCGCGTCGAGTTCGTCTGCAGTGGGGCTCGGTGGATTTTTTAGTAGTTCGTGTGCGTGTGCGTCCTTGGGTGTCACGGGGGCAGCGAGGTGAAAGGCATACGCAAGGCCTTTCACGTGGTTGAGCAGAGTGGCAACCGTGTATTCGGTGCATGGTGTTGGGCGCTCGAGGTCGTCGGAGGCGATGCCGTCGAGTAGGCGGGTGATTTCCTGGGCTGCTGGTGTGAGGTCATATCGCATGTACTTCTGACTGCTTCAGTCGGGGGGATTCATCGTTGTTGCGACATTTTTTGTCGAAATCGACGAACATTTATGTCGATCCCACTGATTCCCAGTCGACGTCATAGTAGAAGGCGTCACCAGGGCGCCCGGACTGAGAAGGATTAACGATGAAATACATGCTGATCATGCGGATGACAGATGCCGCATTGGAAGCCGCGAAGACTGTGCCTTTCGAAGAAGTGATCAATGCGATGGGTGCCTTCAACGAGTCGATGATGAAGGCGGGTGTGTTGCTCGCTGGGGAAGGGCTGTCGGACCCCGAGGAAGGGTTTGTGCTGGATTTCTCCGGCGACGAACCCATCGTGACGGACGGACCGTACGGCGAGACTCACGAATTGTTCAACGGGTTTTGGATCATTCGGGTGTCTTCGAAGGAAGAGGCTGTGGAGTGGGCGAAGCGTTGTCCATTGGGGCCTGGAGCACGGTTGGAAGTGCGCAGGGTGACCGATGAAAGCGACTTCGAAGATTTCACGGACAATGAATACATTCAGAAAGAGGAAGGGTGGCGCAAAGAATTGGGTACCGAATAGGATTCGGCCGCCGTGGTTGATTCTGGTCGCGCTGCTGATACTGGTCGCACGGTAGATGCTGTGTGGCGCATTGAGGGCGCGCATGTGGTGGCCACGCTCGCGCGGATGGTGGGTGACGTGGGGCTGGCTGAAGATCTCGCCCAAGAAGCTGTCGCAGACGCGCTCGCGCAGTGGCCTACGTCAGGTGTTCCGCGCAATGCGGGCGCCTGGCTCACCACTGTCGCGAAACGGAAAGCGATCGACGGTTGGCGCCGACGCGAACGCCTTGATCAGCGCTACGAATTGATCGCACGCGACCTTGATGAAACGGCAGCTGAAGACTGGGAACCAATTGATGACGACGTTCTGCGTCTCATCTTCGCCGCATGCCACCCAGTGTTGGGCCGGGATGCTCAAGTTGCGTTAACTTTGCGGGTAGTGGGTGGCCTGACGACCGAAGAAATTGCCCGCCTGTTTGTTGTGGGGCGCTCGACGATTCAGCAGCGAATAGTGCGGGCGAAAAAGACACTAACCGAGGCGCGCGTCCCGTTTGAAGTTCCAGAACCACACGACTGGCCGACCAGGCTCGGCGCCGTTCTTGGGGTGGTCTACCTCATCTTTACTGAAGGATATGCGGCGACCTCAGGCGAAAAGTGGGTTCGGGTGGATCTCGCGAACGAAGCATTGCGGTTGGCGCGAATGCTGGCGGGATTGGTGCCAACCGAACCTGAGGCGCATGGGCTTGTAGCGTTAATGGAGTTTCAGGCATCCCGATTTGCTTCTCGGACGAAACTCGACGGAACCCCAATTGTCCTAGCTGACCAGGATAGGGCGCGCTGGGATTTCAGCCAGATCGCGCGAGGTGACGCAGCCCTAAGACGTGCGGACGCTCTTGGTCGGGGACGCGGAAACTATGCACTTCAGGCGGCCATTGCGCAGTGCCATGCACATGCATCCAGCGTTGAAGTCACTGATTGGGGCCGCATCGTGCTCCTGTATGAAGCGCTCGAAGCGCTTACCGCAAACCCGGTGGTGACACTCAACCGCGCTGTTGCGGTATCAATGGCAGCAGGTCCGCACGAAGCCCTCAAACTTGTCGACGAACTTCGTGCGGCCGGAAAACTTCGTGGAACGTACCTGCTACCGAGTGTGCGGGGCGAACTCCTCGCCCAAGTGGGACGCGCGGACGAGGCTCGGGCGGACTTCGCTGAGGCAGCGAGCCTCACTACCAATGTTCGTCAACGAAACCACTTGCTGCAGAAGGCTCAGAACCTCTGACGGTTCACAGTCTTGGGTATTCAATCTTCGGGCAGGTGTCCATCACGACGTCGAGTCCGGCTTCTTTGGCGCGTTGTGCTGCGTCTTCGTCGATGACACCAAGTTGCAGCCATACCGCTGAAATGCCAAGCCTTTCCGCATTGTCGATTGCGTCATCAACAATGGCACCAACGCGGCTTGAATTGACGAAGCAATCAACAACCTCGATGTGCACCCCATCTGGGATTTCGGCAAGCGTGGTGAAGCCCTGTTCGCCAAATACTTCGTCTGCACGTGGATGTACCGGAATGATGCGATGACCTAGGCGATTCTTGAGCCAACCGGAGACTCCATAGGCAGTGCGTTCTGTGTGGGAGGAAAGTCCGACCACTGCCCACGTTGCTGGGGTGAGGAGGAGGCGTCGGATAAGGGCGGGATCGTTTGTGTGCGTTCTCGGCGCGGTCATGTCACTAATGTTCACACAATCCTCCTGTCAGATCGCCCTGCCAGTGAAAGTTTCGCTTTAGGTGTGGCGGCGAGCAATCGCGTCAAGTATGAGCGATAGACCCCACTCGAACTCGTCGGCAAAGTCGTACTCCAGTCGAGCGGTGTATTCGGTCGCCATTTCGGTCAGGTGCGGATAGTCGTCGGCGGTGTTGCTGAGGATTTCGGCGAACATGTCTGCGCCATGGTCTGCTGTGTTGAAGGGCAAACTGATTTCTTGCAGAACAAAGCCGTAAATGTAGCTGTCGAGTGTGGCGAATGTATGTGCTGCTTGTTCGATAGAGAAGTTTTCCTGGCGCAGGCACCCGATGACGTGATCGTGGTGACGCAAGGTTGCGGGCCCAGGGTTGCGTCGAGAATCGAGTAGGCCCACGGCCCAGTGGTGGCGGAGCAGAACCTCGCGGACTGATTGCGCACGCACCCGCATTTCCTCTGCCCACGGTGCGCCTTTCTGCGGCAAGGTGATTTCAGAGAATACGGAGTCAACGAGGGCGTCAAGTATTTCGTCTTTGTTTGCAAAGTGGTGGTAGAGCGACATCGCTTCCACGCCGAGGGATTTTGCAATGCTGCGCATCGTGAGCGCGGGCGCTCCGTTCGTGTCGGCGAGTTTTTGTGCCGCGTCAATTATCCGTTCCCGGCTTAGGCGCAGTTGTGCCTCAGGCATTGTTCGTCCCGTCTCATATTGTCGTTCTCGATGGCACACCTTACTATGTAAGAATGATGCCTTACACAGTAAGGCTACTGAGTGGGGAGGCTCGTAATGATGCACAAAGACAGTACTTCCACTGAAGCCACGTCTTCTGAAACCATGACCGCTGCCGTCTGCAATCGCTACGGACCGCCGGAGGTGGTCACGTTGGCAGAGATCCCCAAACCCCGCCCAAAGGCCGACGAAGTGCGCGTCAGAGTTCGCGCGACCACTGTTTCGGCAGGGGACTACCGCGTGCGAAGTCACAACGTGCCCGCCGGGTTTGGCCTGCTCTCACGGCTTGCTCTCGGCATCCGCAAGCCCCGTCAACCCATTCTTGGAACTGAACTGTCCGGCGATATCGACCAAATCGGAGCCAAGGTAACGGAATTTGCAGTTGGCGATCCCGTTGTCCTATTCGGGGACGCCGCAATGGGCTGCCATGCACAATATCGTTGCATTTCGGAAGACGGATCGATTGTCCGCAAACCTAGAAACCTCAGCTACAAACAAGCCGCAGCACTCTCCTTCGGGGGCACAACGGCGCTGCACTTCCTACGCAAGGCGCGTATCAAACCAGGCGAGCGGGTACTCGTTTACGGCGCTTCGGGCTCCGTGGGAACAGCTTGCGTACAGCTAGCTCAACAGTTCGGCGCACACGTCACCGCAGTATGCAGCTCGCCCAACATCGATCTTGTCAGGTCGCTTGGAGCCGATGAGGTTGTTGACTACACCACGACCGACTACACCCGAACTGAACAAACCTACGACGTCATCGTCGACACTGTGGGATCCGCTGGTTATTCGCGCAGCAAAAGCGTCCTCAACCGCGGTGGACGACTGCTGCTTGTCCACGGAACCCTAATGCAGTTGATCATCGCCCCGTGGCTCACCTTGACGACACAAACGAAGGTTATCCCCGGAGTCGCACTAGGCCGGAAGCAAGACTTGGCCTTCCTCGCTGAACTCGCTGAAAAAGGACTGTTCACACCCGTAATAGATCGAACCTACCCACTCACCGAGATTGCCAACGCACACCGCTACGTCGAAACTCGACGCAAGCGCGGAAACGTAGTGATCAGCGTGGCGGAGTAGCCAAAATCCCGAAATGGATGCGTCCTTTGCAAAAAAGGAGCACAGTTGAAGATACCGGTTGCGCCGCCGGGGCGCTGCCTCGAAGGAAAAGGGTCAAACTGTGTACGCACGAACCACAACGGTCAACGCTCATCCAAACTCCATCGATGCCGGTATGCGGCACATCGATCGTGAACTAATGCCAATGCTGCAAGACCTGGACGGCTTCGTCGGCTTGTCGGTCCTCGTTGATCGAAAAACACGACGCTGCATCATCACCAGCGCATGGCAAACCCAGGAAGCCATGAAGGCCAGCGAAACCGCAATGCGGCCCGCGCGGAACAGAACCGCCGAAGCTTTCGGCGGGCGCCCGCAAATCGACGAATGGGAAATAGCAGCGTTGCACCGCAATCACCATTCGAGGTTGGGATCGTGCGCGCGCATTACCTGGTTCCGTCTTGACCCGGAGAACATGGACCGCGCGATCGATATCTACAAGCACGGGGTAATGCCCGCGGCTGAAGAACTCGACGGCTTTAGTAGCGCCAGCCTCATGGTTGATCGCGAGACTGGGATTGCCGTAGCGACAGTCGCCTACGACAACTACGCCGCGATGGAACGAAGCCGCGCCCGCGCCGAAGAGCTTCGTGAAACAGCAATCGCGGACGCGGACGCGGAGGTCGTTGAGGTGTGTGAATGCGAACTCATGTCAGCCCACCTTCACGTGCCCGAACTTGTCTAGTTCGCCCTTCGCCAGTTGCTTCACCCTTCGCTAGTTGGTCCCACGCCGGGTTGTCGGCGGGAATTCCTTAGATTGTTCAAACTCCAATTACCCAATGTCTTCTCACTGGAAACTTCCATCAAGCAGGCTTTCTTAAGCTGAACTTGAGGTAGAGGAGTGCGCCGGTGCGCGAAACAAAATTCGTTTTTGGAGCGTTAGTGGGATCCCTGGCGGTGCTTGTGGCAGCGTGTGGAGCAAGCGAGCCAGAATCATCCAATTCCACGCCCGCCGATACAGCAGAGGCGTCGGCAACAGCACCAATTCAAATTTTGGCGATTAATGATTTTCACGGGCGACTTCAAGCCGAAGAGGGAATGACCGTCACCTTTGAGGGCGACGACATAGACGCCGGTGGTGCGGCATATTTGGCAGCACACCTCCAGCAAGCCCGGGCCGACCAAGCGCACTCGACGAGCGTGGCGGCGGGTGACCTCATCGGTGGTGCCCCATTCCTGTCGTCGGCATTCGATCATGAACCGACAGTGGAATCGATGGGGGCGTTGGGGCTTGAGGTGTCGTCTGTGGGCAACCACGAGTTCGACAAGGGTATCGATGAACTGCTCCGGATCGTCGATGGCGGCTGCGGCCCCGACGGCTGCAAACTGCCGAACCACGAGTTTGCGGGCGCTGATTTCCGATTCCTTGCGGCGAACGTAGTGGACACAAATTCAGGTGAACCGGTGCTCGATCCGACTTGGGTTAAAGATTTTGGCGACGACGTTCGTATTGGCTTCATCGGAATGACTCTGGCTGATACTCCTGACCTTGTTGCCGCTTCCGGGATCGAAGGTCTTGAGTTTCTCGATGAAGTAGAAACAGCAAACAAGTACGCGGAGGAACTATCCGACGAGGGCGTCAATGCCATAGTGGTGTTGCTTCACGAAGGGGGATACCCCGAAGCGGACGACAATGGCGATCTTGCCTGCAACACCTTCAACGGGGATACCGGAATCTCCGGCCCGATCGTGAACATTGCGGAGCAACTCGACCCCCGAATCGACATCATCGTTACAGGTCACACCCACCAGGAGTACGTGTGCAGCATCCCCGATCCGGAGGGAACGCCGCGCTTGGTGACGTCCGCTGAAAGCTACGGTCGTGTCTACACCGACATCCGGGCCGACTACGACCTAGAAACAGGCGATATCGTCCGTGCGGGCGTTGAAGGTTCCAACATTGTTGTCGATCGGCTCATCGCTCCAGATCCTGATCAGGTCGAACTGATTGACCGCTACAACGAGTACGTCGGCGCAATCGGTGACCTAGTAGTCGGATTTGCCGCAGAAGACATCATGCGTGGGCAAACAAGAGCAGAAGAATTCCCCCTCGGAAACCTCATCGCTGACGTCCATCTAGCGCGCACCAGCACTCCCGAAACGGGCGGAGCTCAGATCGCTTTTATGAACCCAGGTGGCGTGCGCGATGACCTGCTATTCGGGGACAACGGTGCCATCACTTACGAAGCGCTGTTCCAAACGCAGCCATTCGGCAATAGCCTGGTCACTATGGATTTGACGGGTGAGCAGATCCTTGAGGCGCTCCGTCAGCAGTGGGAAGGCCGTCCCGATAATCCACTGATCCTGCAGGTTTCGGAAGGGTTTACCTACTCGATTGAGCAGTCACGCGATGGTGCTGACAAACTCGTCACGGACTCGGTTCGTCTTGACGGTGAGCCACTGCAACTTGCGGAAACCTATCGCGTCACAGTCAATTCGTTTCTCGCTGATGGTGGTGATGGATTCACCGCTTTTGCCGATGGCACAAATCGCCTGACTGGTGAAACCGACCTCGATGCTTTCGGTGAGTGGCTGGATGCCAACACGTCACCCGAAGCCCCGGTGAGCGCTCCGAAGGTTGGTCGCATCACCGTTGAATGAACGGTTGGTGGCCCCTGATGAACCGCAGCTAGTCGGTGATGGCTCGCAGGAACCTGCCAGATGCGGCAATAGCTGGAGCCGACGACTGTGCACCCTCAACAAAAGTTGCGAACGCCATTCCGTCGACAATGCCAACGAACCAACCATTTGATGCTGCGCCATCGACTTCGGCGGTGCCGGTTTTGCCGACAAGCCCGGCGATGTCGTTGAGCGCAGTCGCCGTACCGCTAGTGACGGTTTCACGCATCATGTCGCGAATCGCATCGGCGACGTCAGGTGGGAGGGGAGTGGGTGAATCGTCGGAGTGGGTTTCAGTGTTCTCGAGGAAGGTCGGCGTGATCGTGCGTCCGTCGTTTGCGAGGGACGCGACAGCAACTGCCATTCCGAACGGGCTGGCGAGTACTTGACCTTGGCCGATGGCCGCCTCTACTCGTGCGGCACCGACGTCGGTTGTGGGGATGCGCCCCGTCACAGTGGTCAGCCCTGGGATCTCGTAGTCAACACCCAGACCTAGTGATACTGCAGTGGCGGGCAGCGCATTCGCTGTTAACTGAACGGCAAGTAGGCCCTGTGTGGTGTTGCAGGACCGCGCGAAAGCGGTATGCAGCGGGACATTTCCGAGGTCGAATCCCGAATCATTGGGAATAACGCGACCCTCGATGGTGGCTTCTCCGGGGCATGGGACGATGTCGTCCGGTGAAGTGATCCCGGCGTTAATTGCGGCGGACGTGGTGACGATCTTGAATGTTGATCCGGGCGCGTAGAGGCCGGTCAAGGCTATTGGGCCTTGGGTGTCAGCGGCCGAGTTTTGTGCTACTGCGAGCACACCACCTGTGGACGGGTCGATGGCGACGATCGTTGCCGGTTGCTCCTCGCTGCTCACAGCATCGAGTGCGGCCTGCTGAATTTGCAGGTCAAGCGATGTGGGTACGTCGGTGATCTCGAGTGGTTCCCCTCCGGTGATAACGATGGTTTCACCTGGATTAACGGCCGAGACGGACCAGCCTTTGTGGTCGTGCAGAATCTCCTCCCATGCCTCTGGTAGCTCACGCAAGGCTGGTGAGGTAAGTGAGCGGTCCACATTGAGGAGTTGTCCATGTTCGCTCAGGCCAACGCCGTCGATAGCGGAAAGCTCATCACGGATCGGAGCGAAGTCGCTTTCCCGGAGGGCAACAACAATGTAGTCCCGGTCATTGAGGGCGCTCATCTCTTCGCGAATTGAAGCACCCGTTACTGACGGTGCCGCATTGCTTACCAGGGCCGCTACAGCATCTGCGCTATCGATCGCGCTGGGATTCAGTGAGATCGTGGTGACGGTTTGCCACGTCATCACCTCACCGCCGTTGCGGTCGACCACTGGGGTTTCGCGGTCCAATAGTTCTGCGAAAAGCAGGTGCCCGTTGGGTTCAAGGCGCTTGTCGAGAACCTTGGGTGACCATTGAATGCGCAGACCGTTGGCGGTATCAGCGAACTCGGCCGTCCCTTGGGTTTCGAGAAATCGTCCGCTACCGAGTTCCCATACCGCGACCAACTCAAGGACGCTACTGTCCAATCCGACGCTTACCGTGGTAGGTGTGGTGCCGAGCCCGTCGAGGGTTGACTGAATATCGACTGCAGCTGTTGCTGGGTCGGTGGTGAGTGCTGCGGCGGCGTCGACGTCACCGACTTTTATAGCGTCGGCAAAGGCCCGCAGCGTGTCGTGGCTTTCGTTGGTAAATAGTGCGCACGACGATGTTGCCACCATGATCAGTGTGAGGACGCTAGCGAGCAGGAGTCGATGTGGGGCGCGCATACGACCATCGCACCATGAGCGTGCAGTGCTGTCGACCCCCGCATAGCGCGTTATCTGTTCGTGACCTGTAAGTTATCGCTTCTTTATCTTCCGGGTTGTAGCGGTGTGATGTCCAACCAGCATTGTTAAAAGGGTCATCGCAGCTCAGGGGCAGATTCGAAAGACTAAAACCCCGCCCCACACCGGATGTCACGAAACTGTCACCTGGCTGCGATGACAACGCATTCACACTCCGCGGTTGCTGCAGGGAAGGGAAGCATCATGAATACACACCCGTACTTCGACACCCATGTGACGATCAGCATTGAGCAACTGGACGACGATACCCAGTTGGTCCGTGTTGGCGGCGAACTCGATGCGATGGCGCTCCCGCGGTTATTCAGAGTGTTGGGTGCACTCCCACAACCGGAAAAAGTTGTCATCGACATCCGCAAGGCGCTGTTCGTTTCTAGGACCGCTCTACGCGCCCTCACTGATCTCAATGCCCTCACGTCGCTCGAAGACGCCACCCTGGTCATCGTTGCACCGCATTCAGTCGCCAACGTGTACGACACGGTGGATGAAGCACATGAGACGATCATGTGCACCACGCTGCGCGATGCGTGGCTTCTCCTCGACGAAGCTAGTCGTGCACATCTCCGCCTCGTTAAAGCGGGGGCGACGCACGCAGCTTGCTAGGAGTTCCCAGGAGCCTCGGCGAATCGGTCCAAGATTGCGCGCGCGCACCGCACTGCCGTGGAGCGTTCGTAGGAAACGACGTAATCGAACTCCCTATCAGCGTCGTGGTCGCCACGGTGAATGTCTTTAGCCGACAACACGGCGCAAAAGTGCGGTGCGAGCACCACAACATTCCACTCATCCACCAGCGGTTCCGCAGGATCTAGCGGTGCGTGATGAACATTCCCGTCGACGAATGGACCCATCCCAACCCCGTACACACCCGCGTACGCCACCCGAGCGGCGATCGATTCCCACCTGTCCCGGGTTCCGCTCGTGAAGTTATGCGCATGCTGAAAGGTGCCCAGCAGAATTGTGTCGGGTCCCGCCACCTCGGCGTGGCGCTCCAGCGTGGTACTCATTTCGACTAACAGTCGTTTCCTGCTCCGGTGGATACGCCGACCCTCTGCAGCGATGTCGAACGGCAACCGACCCTCCCTGACGGGTGCCGTGCCAAACGGGATCGGCACGCATCGTTCCTCGAAAAGTGTGGCCAGGGGTTCTAACGAGGGGAAGTGTTCACCCACCCCGTAGTCGGCGCCGAGTGCAAGCGCGCGTTCCAACTGCTCGTCGCTGTCTACTCCATGTGCGATAACCGCGGCGCCCGTCAGTTCTGCGTGCGCGGCGATTGCATGTGCAACCCGTGAGACATGGCTGTCGGGTCGCCTGCTCAGCAACTCGGCAGCGAGGATCACAACTTCCGGTTCAATCAGGGGCAGTAACGCTAAGGACCGCCCAACCTTGCCGACATCATCGACCGCTATGACCTTTCCTTCGGCCCGCGCGGTGGCAATAAGGTGCAGCACGTTGGATGGGTCGGTGATCAAGGCGTGGTCAGTAATGATCACTACTTCGTGCTTGTCGGCTGCTCCTGAATCGGCGCGAAGTTCGGACAATGATCCAACATCGACAGAGACCATAAGAGGCACACTTTGTGCCTCCAAGTGATCCGCGACCGAGGCCGTCAAAGCATCTAATTGAACTTGTTCACTGATGGACCGCGCCACAGTCCGTAGCGCAGCCGATGTAGCCAGTGGCCCGCCCTCTTCGCCGCGCAATTGCACATCAACTGCGGCGAGCGTGCCACTGCGCAAGTCTCGAACCGGTGCGCAGTGCGGCACTACAGTCAGTCCTGCGAACTCCATATCGATACCTTTGCACGACTCTCGGCTATTCGGGCCGAGACGCGTCTGCCGCACTGTTCAGAATGCCGGCTAACTGCCTTGGCTGGTCAGTTGTGAGAGTGAACTTGTGTCCGCCTGCGGTGTACACGACGACTGCTGGGCCCTTGCGCATTACGAGGCCGTAGTCGCCGGAGCCGCGTACACGCAAACCAACCCCGCCGAACTCCCCAAAGGGTGATGTTGTCGACATCTCTGCCTTGGTGATCTCGCCGGTCTTGAGGTTAAAGGCGGTGTGTCCCATGATTCGCACGGCAAGCCCTGCCCCGTCCGCGTGAATGTGCGCGCGCATGCCCGCGGCGAGGAGGAATGCCAGGGGTACGAACAATGCCAATGGCCACAATGACCGCGATGCTGCCGCCACTACGCCACCGACAACGATGAGGGTTCCGACGAGAAGTATTTGCATCGGTTTTGACGCCACTACCGTCTCGTCGAAGGAACTGGCCTCAGCGCGCGGCAAATGCGATGGGGGTCGGCGTGTGGCCTTCCCGACAATGCGGCCGTCGTGAAGTTTGTTGGCGGCAATAAATCCTGTAACTCCGCCGAGTGCTACACCCGCGGCGATGGGCCATCCCACGAGCGTCGCGTCATTGATGTTGATGACGTTGATATGGCCGATCAGGATGCCAACCCACAGTCCTGCAAAAAGGCCAGTGACCGTTGTGCTGACAATAAGCAGAAGGAAGCGAAGCGACAAGAGGGCTCGACGTAGCGCAGCGATCGCTCCAAGCCCAGAGGCGGTTGCCACCATGAGGGTGGCGAGCAGCCAAGTGTTGCTCCACAACGGCGTTATTCTGCTTGGCTCGCCAATCGCATTCCACTGTGCGACGACGTTCTCGGGGAGGCGCGGCTCCCATATGCGAGTGAGCCACAGCAGAGTGCCGGCCACCACGAATGGCATGAAGACGCCGAACAGTAAACCGGTCCAGTCAACTCGGCGTTGGGCGGCGCGTGCGGAATTCATGCCCCCCATTCTGCCCTCTCTGTCCGTGATGGCCGGAATGTGACGTACGTCGCGTTGTGACGTGTGTTTCAACTACCTTTACTCCTTGATTAACGCAACTTAGCCTTTTCTCAGGAAAGTGGTGAATCGGCAACCTTCGAGACGCCACCCAGCGCAGCGCCGCGTGAAACGAATATCGCGCACGAACAGTTTTGCCGCAGGCGGCGCACCGTACGCCCTTCTCCGCAACCAGGGAGTGACCGTGAAGCCGAGCACTGCGACACACCAACTAACGCCGACGCCCGCTAAGGGCAAGCCGCGCGTTGAGTGGGTGGATCTCGCAAAAGGCCTCACCATCACACTTGTGGTGCTGCTTCACGCAGTAGGAATGCTCGTCCGCAAGGACCTATCCCCAGATTTCTGGCGGGACATCAACGCATTTCTTCAGCCGATTCGCATGCCGTTGTTCTTTGTGGCATCGGGGCTATTTGCGCAGGGCATGCTCGCGATGTCATGGACCACAATGTTGCGCAGTAGGGTCGCGCACTTGGCCTACCTATACGTGGTGTGGCTCATGATGTTCTTCATCGCGCACAACCTTCTCCCAAGCGAAGTCCGCCACGGCGGGTACGCCAAGTTTGAGAACGTCATTCGGGGACTCTGGATGCCTTCGAGTGCCCTTTGGTTCATCTACGGCCTCGCTGTTTTCGCAATCGTCGCGAAGCTTATCTACAAGCTTCCGCTGAGTGTGCAATTTTCTTTCGCGATAGTGTTGTCAATCGCCGCTTATGGCCGCTACGGGGTGTTCTCCGATGTTGGATTTGGCTGGCGAAACCTTGGAATGTATTTCGTCTACTTCCTTCTCGCAGTTCATGCCCGGCCTTTGATCGTGAAGTTCAGTCAATTAAGTAATATTTGGCGAATCGGTATTGCGCTAGGTATATACGCTGCGGTGTACTTTCCGATCGTCAAATTCGCTGTTTTTGACGCTCGAGAATTGCGCCTCATCGTCACCACTGTCGGCCTTGGCCTCGGTGTTCTGGTCGCGACGTGGCTCGTTGGTAGTCACCTGGGCAACATATTCCAATCCATCGGGACGCGAACGCTTCCTGTGTACGTGATGATGGACATCCTTATCGCCATTGTTGTGTATGGACTACTGCAGGTCCCGATGCTCACGGGCTTGCCTGGTGTGGGAATCGTTCTCCCACTTGTGGTCACGGCAGCGGTGGTCGCTCTTGCGCTCCAAGGTCACTCGCTGCTCTTGAAGGCGCGGATGAACTTCTTGTTCGAGTTGCACCCACGTATCCGAGGCGTCGCGCCTAAGCCAGAATCGGCGCCTAGGCCGGTAGCTGTAGTTGCCCAACCAGTCGCAAAAGAAGTCGGAAAAGTCTGATTCGCACGTTGCTGTGGCGGATCCACCTCATTTTTCGAGCAGAAAAGTGTTCTATATCAAACATGGTGAGTTAGGTGTTCTTGCTTACTATTCCGCGCAGTAAGTTGACCGCGGTGTATCACATAAGTTGACCTTGTATGGTCCGTCGGGCTTGGCGCTGGTTGCTGGTGTCCGCTGGTGACCGAGATGGCGCTGCTCTGTGTGCTTGAGTCTGTGTGCTGGGGCTCCAAGTGTAGGCACTGGGTAGCGATCGTTTTTCTCATCCCTGCGCTTGCTAAAGCCTGGGACACATACAGGAGCAGCCCTCATGGATGACGACGAAATCGAAGTAGAATATTCGCTAAAGCTCATCCTGCTCGGCCTTGCGTTTGTTGCGATTGTCGCCGCGTTGATCGCCGTATGCATCCTGTCGTTCAAGAAGCAATTCACACCAACTACGACCGTCACATTTGTGACTGAGACGGTGGGGAATTCGCTGTCGCGCGAAGCCGACGTAAAAATAGGTGGGGCAGTTGTTGGCGAAGTTCGCGACTTACAACTCGCGCCTGACGGCAGCGTAGAGATTGAGCTCGCACTTCGATCTGATCGGCTTGATTTTGTCCCGGCTAATGCAACCGCCAGAATTATTCCGAAAACCCTATTTGGCGAACGATATGTAGAAATCGTGGCGCCCGAGAACCCGGTCGGCATCATTGCGGCAGGTGCAGTCATCGTTGAGCATGACGAGGGAAACGCCATTGACGCAGCTCGAATGTATGACGTTTTCTTTGATCTTCTGGACGCCGTGCCGCCCCAAGATCTTGCCGTCACTTTAGGTGCCCTCAATCAGGCCCTGTCTGGGCGAGGGGAAGCCATCGGAAACATGGTTGATCGCTTTGGGCCGATGGTGGAGGAGATTAACAGCGAACTCCCGAACCTCGAACAGCAGTTGCGTGATTTAGGTGACGTGACGGATGTGTATGCCGATGCTGTGCCCGACCTTGTTGCGGCTTTAGACACGTATCGCACGACGAATGCCACATTGATCGAGTCGCGTTCGGCGGTCGACGGGATGCTTGATTCGCTGAGTCTCGCCTCGGCGGACATGCGTGGTTTTCTCGATACCAACGGCGAACGCATTGTGCGCATCGCCGCGGACTCTCGAGAGACCCTGGAACTATTGGCGCAATACTCGCCGATGTTTGGGTGCACAGCACAGTATTTCGCTGACATGGGACCTCGTATTGACCGGGTCTTCGGTGGCGGGATAGATCGTCCCGGGTTGCATCTGACTATTCAACTCGCAAACCCCCGGGGCGGATACATTCCGAATCAGGATGAGGCTCGATTCTTCGACACACGTGGGCCGATCTGTTACGAACCGGTCCACCCGGCTGATGGCAACTTCCCGCAACATCCAGGCGGGGCATTTAATACAGGTGCGTATGCGGTTCCTTCACGCAATCCTGGTCCGCAGAATCTGCAGGAGTTGCCTTCACCTCTAGCTAGCGTTGGGCATGGCGGGGGTTTGTTCGGTAACGCAGACGAAGTTGATTCGCTCCGCATGGTGTACTCGGCGACGACGGGCCTTGCGCCTGATGACATCCCGGGTTGGGTCACGCTTGTTGGTGCGCCCGTGTTGCGTGGCACTGACGTCACTTTTGCCGCCGAATAGGGCCGTTTAGGTCGTATCTGCAATTTCCATGAAGAGCGTTCACTGTGGACTCTTTTATACCCCTGGGGGTATATTGAGTTTCAGTCCACGAAGGAGGCATCATGTGTTATCCAGTCAACTGTCGTCAATGCGGAAAAACGACCTGGTCGGGATGCGGAATGCATGTTGATCAGGTCATGCGGGGGATCCCCAAGAACGAACGGTGCGAAGGCCACGCCGACCAAGGCGTAGGGCAAGGAAGTTTCATCGCCCGAATGTTCGGCCGCTAGCCCCGCCGGTCACTACGGAATTGGTCATGGTGTGGTGAGTATGAAGGGGACCGCGGCGGACCGGACTCCGTTTACCTGAACTTCCAGTAGGTGCTCACCACTGTAGTAGCGCCTGGTGGTGATGGGTTTGATGGCATGACGTTTGGTGATGCACCACTGCGCGCCGGGTTCTAGTTGGCGAACACCGAGCTTAAAGACCTTCGGGGTGCGCGAACCGTTGGCGCGGACGTGATGGATGACGTAGTCCACCGCGACGTCAGCTGCAGCCTCGCCGTAGTTGGTCACCGTGCAACGAAACTCGAGAGCAGCCCCCAGATTTACTAGTGGGTTTTCAAGCTCAGGGACTGTGACTGACATCTGCGCATTGGCGCTGAAACCCAGTACCCCAAGTGCGTCGCGGTCGCCCGCTTTGACTAACGTGCGCAAACCGTGCCGAACGACGCGCACGGTGTTTGCATCAGGATCATCCATCCACTCCCGTGCGACGGCGACGGCTACCCCAGGGTGGTCCCGGCTTATGTCATTCAGATGGTTGGCCACAGACCTGCGGACGTATTCGGACGAGTCACGGTGCAGCGCATGCAAGATTGGTAGGGCTGGCGACGGGTCTGCTATCAGAGCCTTAATTTGTTGCGCCCAGGGCAGCCGCGGACGGGTGCCTTCACTGGCTAGTCGGCGAACGTGTTCGTCTGGATGCCGCACCCACTTCTCGATGACAGTTAATGCACGTGTGCTGTCGGCCATGATGAACGGGCGTACTGCCGTTTCGGCTGTGAGCCTAGGCGTCAGCTCCGCCAGCAGTGCTAAGGCTGGTTCGAACTCTCCAAGGCCGCGGGCTGCCACCGCCTCGGTGACGGGAAAGATCATCCAACCGGTAAAGCGGTCATCCCGCAGAGCGAGGCGCAACGTCGCCTGCAGCTCATCGAACCCACCAGGAACATCGGCGAGAAAAGCGTCGCGGACGGCCCGCACGCGGTCCCCAAACCTCAGTCCGTCCAACGAAGCCGCGCAGTCAAGTAACGCACGCGCGTCACTGCGAACGGTGCGTTGGACGCATCCGGCTAGGTCACGGACAGTGCTGGGGCTAATTAGTTCATCAGCGGTGGGCATAGGCGCGATTGTTCAGGACACGTCTGACGATTCCGCGAGCCACGTGTTGCACATAGCGGTGCTGTTGAGTTGGTATCCCTGCTCCCACCAGCTGCCATAGTTGCTTGGAGTTCCGTGCGTACGAGGACCATTGCTGTCACCGCTTCGATACATTGACGCTCCAGCTTCTTGCGCCCGCTGCACCGAGATTGTTCCGCCTTCTTGAGCGGATGCGAATGCCATGCCAGAGAAGCATTGCGCTTGTAGCTCAGTTCGGCGCGACACCTCCAACGCTTCAGCGGAATTGTGTCCAACGCTCTGGCGTCGTTGCCATTGGGCATCCAATAGGCCGGCTGCGTTTTGAACATGGTGGCCGTACTCGTGGGCCAGAACAGCGAGGTAGATGCCAAATCGGTCACCGTGAACAGCGACACCCAAAGTGTCGAGGGGCATGTAAATCATATTGTTGACTGGGCAGTAGAACGCCGCAAAATCCTGCCCAGAACTAGTGCACGGGGATACAGCGCTAGACGCTTCGCTGATCACTGTGAGGTTAGCGGGAGTGGTGGGTAGTTGGCGTGCTTGCAGTACTGGCTGCCACATGGTCTCGAAACATTCGAATGCTGAAACCAGGTGCGCGAAGGCCTGTTCCGGTGCGGTTGACCAGGGGGCTAGTGGACAGCTCGCGGAGGGCAACCCAATATTGGGTGTCGCCAATAGTGGGTGGCTTTCCAGTTCGTATACGGGTTGGGCAGTGCCAGGGTCGGTGCGAGGTGGGGGAGTGGACGCATCAGGTGTGCTTCCTGGTCCAGCTGGATCGAGTTCTATGGCGGTGAATCCACCGCCGGCAGTGCGTTCGCTTTCGAGATTTTCGGCCCACTCATTGAGCAGCCTCAGCAGAAACAAGCCGATGATGATGACGGCAAGCAGCGACACGAAGGAGCGCCCGCCGCCCTTTTTGCGTGGCGCTGTCGGTTGGCGCCGCGGTGGAGGTAAAGGCGATCGGTAGGGCGATACCGCGCTGTAGGGCGGTACTGAGCGCGCGTGCATCATCGGGTTCTGGCGGTGCATATGCAATTGCGCGCTAGGCGGTGGCCCATACCCCGATGCACGTTGCTGTCGCGGATCCCGCGGCATCTGCGCGGGCGGGGGAAGTGGAGACCCTCCGGACGGAACCGGTCGGTAGCGATGCGGGGGGTACGTCATAGTGATCGGTTCCTCCCCTGGTGACGATTCGCTCTGTGGGAATGCTAGCTGATCGTCTAAAGTCAGCGATCATGGTGATCGGTGCACTCAAGTCCGTGGGCAGTGCTCTACTCCTCGTTGCCCTTTTCCTCGTGGCAGCGACTGCTGCGCCAGCCATGTCGGCACCTAAATCTCCGGTACATGACCACGGGGAGTTAGCCCCTGTCAGTGGAATCGCTGTCCACGCGGACGCAGAAGTGCTCAGTAGTGGCGTGCTCACGGTTCGGGAAATCCTGACGGTCCCCGAAGGGCAGCAGGTAACGCGAACTATTCCGCTCCGCACGCAGGTTGCCGCCGATATAGAACGCCGTTTTGACATCACAAATGTGACCACCGACGGTCCTGTCACGGTGGACGTGGACCGCGATCTGGCAACCATCGTGGCCACTGCGGGCGAATCCACCGTGTACTACTCCTTCCACGGCGCCGTCTCTGATGCGACGGCAGAGCAGCTCGTTTTGTGGCCAATTTCAGGGACAACAGAGGGCCCGATCGAGCGCTTTTCGGCGACGATTGTGGCCCCGTCGCCCCGACAAGCCATTGTTAACTGCTACGCCGGAAACGCGGGATCGACACAACGATGCACACTCGCTGGGGTGGAACATTCCGGCGGAATCCGGGCGCAGCACACCGACCTCAATGCAGGTCAGCGAATAGAACTTGTAACGGCCCTGCCGACTGGGACCGTCGCGGCGAATACGGAATTCCGCGACATTCTCACATTCAATCGCGCCTTTGCGTTCACACAACCAGTGCTGGTCGGGCTGGGAATCGTGGGGTTGATTGCGATCGTGGCGGCGCTTGCTGTGGCGGGCGCTCGTCGGCGAGACAGGGCGGCGTTGAACAGCGAAGCTCCGTTCTCAGGGACGCTCATCCGCACCGGTACAGCCGTGGAGTTTGCTTCCCCGGACGGCATTCTCCCAGGGCACGCGGGAGTGGTATTTGACGAAACTGTGGACCCCGTTGACCTTGCTTCGACAGTTGTGGACCTTGCGGTTCGCCAGTACTTATGGCTGTCTGAAGTCGACGGGCCAGATGACACGGCTGACTGGCAGGTAAGCCGCCGCAATGACCCCGATAGCGCACTGCATGAGTTTGAGAGTCGCCTTATTGCCGCTGTGCTTCCGGAGGGCACCGACTCGACGACGATGTCAGAACTGCACCGCAGACCAGACCTGAACCTCGAACCGGTTCGTGCAGCGCTGCGTCATGACGCGAGTGTGCAGGGGTGGCTCCGCAACTCACACACACAATCTCCATTGTGGTGGGCTGGCGTAGCGCTAGCGGCAGTCGGCGTCATCGCGATTCCGGTGCTGGCATTGACGATTGGCCACGCGGTACTCGGCGCAGCTTTAGTGCTCCTTGGTGTTGTGGCCGTGGTCGCACCACAATTCTTGCCGCCACGCACGGCCAAGGGGCAGCAACTCGTCAGCGATGTTCGAGGAATGTTGCACTACCTCCACACCGTGGATGAGCACAGCATCCCAGAAGAGGACAGGGAAACCGTCTTCTCGAGATCGCTGCCCTACGCGGTTGTGCTCGGAGAAACCGATCATTGGATCGACACTTTCGGCGACCTTGATCCGGAATCTAATGGCGCATCTGGCATCTACTGGTTCGGCGGTTTTGAGGGCAACCGCAACCTGCGCCGTTTCCGAACCCATTTTCCGCCGATGCTCAACTCTCTAGAGGGTGTTTTCGCCGAGACACATCATCAAGCGACGCTGGCGAAACAGGCCTAGCTCGCCGGGTTGTCGTCCTTGTTTTGCTGCTTGTAGCGGCGGCGCTGTTCCTCAGCGCGGGCACGGCATTGGCGCAGGAACTCGTCGTCGTCCTCTGCACGCTGAGCGATATGCCTGCCCGGACGTTCGTATTCGGGGAAACCTGTCGTGCGCCTAGGGGCATCGTCACTGTATGGGCGGCCCGCGACGAGCCACACTACTGACCCCGCGAGGGGCAGGAAGATCACAAGCAAGATCCACAGTGGTTTGGGCAGGTTCCGCACTCGGGTGTTATCGGTCAGGATGATGTCGATTAGGCACGCAACGAGCACGACAAATGTGACCAGCATGATGTATGGCACGATCTATTTCCTTCCGACTTCAAGATCACACCATGCCGCACGCGTACGCGCAACTGCTCTGTCGACTATCGCCGAGTTTTGTGGGTAGCCCATGTCGTCGCCAAAAACTCACTCACCGCATCCACGGTTCGTAGTGTGCGCCACGACGGAATGACATCAAAAGCGTGCTGTCCTCCCACAACTTCGACGTAGTGCGCAGGCTGGTGAGACACATCGCGTAACCGTTGAGCGAACCGGCGGCCCTCTTCCACTGTGACGAGGGAATCAAGGTCGCCGTGGACAACCAAGAACGGGGGCGAGTCGGCGGAGACTCGATGGAATGGGGAAGCCGCGCGAAATGAGTCTGCTGCGTCGGATCGGCGATGTTTGAAAACACTCCGCTGCAGTAGATGCCGGACAGGGGGGAAGTGGTGGCGGTCCTCGTCCAGCAGGTCGTACACGCCATAAAACGGGACACAGGCAGAAATGCTCGTATCTACGTCCTCGAATCCGGGCTGGAACGCAGGATCATTTTGGCTGAGTGCAGCAAGGGCGCTGAGATGTCCACCCGCAGACCCACCAGTAATAGCAATGAACTCAGGGTCGATGCCGAAAGTGTCGGCGTGGCTGCGTACCCACCCGATTGCTCGTTTCACGTCGACGATGTGGTCCGGCCACGTCGCACGAGGACTGAGCCGATAATCGATATTGAAACCAACCCACCCATTGGTTGCTAGGTGCCCGAGCAGCGGTGCACCTTGGTCCCTGCGACTGCCCATCGACCACCCGCCGCCGTGGACCTGAATGATCGCAGGCCGTAATCCCGCCGCAGGTTGCGTCGGCGCTGTGACGTTGAGTTTGAGATGCAAATTCCCGATGGTGGCATAGGTGATGTCATTGGTCCGAATGACGTCTGACCGAGTCCAGGCACGCCAGGGGAAAAACACATGTGAAGTCGGATATGCCTGGGAAAGTTTTGCTTCCGGTGGGGGAAAGTTCGGGTCTGGTGAGATCGTCGTCTTTCGTGAGGCACCGTAGAGCCGGAGCATGAATGCCCACGCTGCAACGCTGAGGAGGAGTCCCACCCAGCCAGCAGGGGCAAGCAGGCCACCAAGCAGCGCCAGCACGCCAACCGCGGCCGCGTTGAGAACCAGAATGTGCAACGTCAATTCATTGAATAGCCACGCAGCGGGCCAACTCGCTACAACTCGCCTGCCATTGGTCTGCGGCCATCGCGCGTTCACGACACCGAGCACCAAGGCAATACCCGTGGCCAACAGCGCAATCGACGTGAACGGCGCTAAAAAACTCATGTCACAACTGTGCCACTACGTCACTGGCGATCAATTCGATGTGCTCGAGATCATGCAGGTCCAATACCTGCAAATAGAACCGTTCCACACCGGCGCGACTGAACCGACCGATCTGATCAATCGCTTCAGTTGGTGTACCTGCGATGCCGTGCTCACGCAATTCGCCAGGGTTACGCCCTATTCGTTCGGCACGCCGTCTGAACTCGGCCTCGTCACGGCCAACGCACACCACCAAAGCAGCCGAATGAACCAAGTCTGCAGGGTTGCGTTCGTATTCTTCGCATGCGTCGCGAATGGTCTGGAAGCGCTGAGCTAGCCCGTCGAGAGCCGGAAACGCGGCGTTGTATTCGTTGGCGAAACGGGCAGCAAATGCAGGAGTTCTCGTTGGTCCGCTACCACCAATGATGATCGGTAGTTGTGTCTGGACCGGCTTCGGAAACGCAGGGCAGTCGGTGAGTTCGTAGTGCTCGCCCTTGAACGAAAAGTTGACACCTTTCGGGGTGTCCCACAGGCCCGTGACGATGGCGAGTTGTTCCTCGAAGCGGTCAAACAATTTTGTGGGGAAAGGAATCCCGAACGCTGTGTGCTCCTCCTTGTACCAACCAGAGCCAATGCCAAGTTCGACGCGCCCGCCGGACATCTGGTCGACCTGCGCGACCTGCACGGCAAGGATTGAGGGATGGCGAAATGTCGCCGAGGTCATCAGGGTGCCCAAACGGATTCTTGACGTTTCGCGAGCCAAACCAGCAAGCGTTGTCCACGCGTCTGTTGGTCCAGGTAGACCGCTGACACCACCCATTTTCAGGAAATGGTCTGATCGGAAAAACCCATCAAATCCCAGTTGCTCAGTTTTCTTCGCAACGGCAAGCAAGTCGTCATACGTTGCGCCTTGCTGCGGCTCAGTGAAGATGCGGAAGTCCGGCGTCACGGTGTGCAATCCTTCCTCGGCTATGCCGACAAGTACGGCACTAGGCTGAGTTTGCCACGGCCTCAGGTATTTCAGTGGTGCCTTGCGTCAGGTGCAAAATCTGATTAACAGTGTGGTCTGTGTGCAGCAAAGCGGCGAGCACTGCGGCGACATCCGCCCGAGACACGGAGTCTTTCGGGATGGATTCTGATGACAACGAGACCAAACCGCTCGGTTCGTCATTGGTGAGTAGACCCGGTCGAAGGATTGTCCAATCCAGTGTGGCGCGTTGCATTAGGTCCTGCTCAGCCTCCGTTTTTGCCGTTAAATATGCGGCCCACACTTCGTCCGCGCCGTCGGGCACAGGTGCCCCTGCCCCAAACGCCGAAATTTGAATGAAACGTCGCACGCCCGCCTTTTCCGCAGCATCGGCGAGCAACACCGCTGCACCCCGGTCAACAGTGTCCTTACGGGCGGCACCACTACCGGGTCCTGCTCCGGCCGCGAACACGACGGCGTCAGCGCCTTCCAAAGCCTCCACTACGTCTGCTTGAGGAGCATGCTCAAGATTGAGCAGCAATGCCTCGCCACCAGCGGTATGGACATCATGAACATGGCTTGGGTTTCGAATCAACCCAATAACGGTATCGCCGCGGCCTGACAATTCCTTCGTCAAATGCAGGGCAATATTTCCGTGACCACCAGCAATAACTACTCTGAGTGACATTCGTCTGCTTCCTGTTGTCAGTTCATTCTCGATTGAATCGCGTACACAGTGTCCCGTGCCGTTTTTCCTACTCCGATCAATGTCGCCGACGCGGGTCCTGTCCAATCGCCGTATCCCACGAGGAACAGCCCGTCGATGGCTTCGCATGCAGTGCCGTTGGTGCCGATCCGTCCGGCGGCGTCCCGAATGCGGAGTTGCTGAAGGTGACGCAATGCTGGCCGAAAACCGGTGCACCACACAATCTGGTCGAAAGTATCGGTCGTGCCGTCGGCCCATTGGGCACCACTGGGCGTAAGGCTTGTGAACATCGGCTCGGCGAACAGACGGCCCGAATCGCGAGCCTCACGCACTTCTGGCACCGCAACGATGTCACCTAAACTCGCTATGCCTCCGCTGCTGGTGGTCCCCGCCGCCAGGTGCCGTGCATGCTGAGTTGCCACTTGAAATAGCACTCGACCGTCGACATCGTCGGGCAGAAACTTGGGTGTGCGCATTGTCAGCCATCGCACACTCGCCACTGCGCTCAGTTCGGCAGCAATTTGCGCACCGGAGTTTCCGCCGCCCACCACTGCGACACGTTGGTCACGAAACCCGTCTACGCCCTGGTAGTGGGCGCTATGAACATGAGTGCCGGTGAAATCAGCTAGCCCAGGGTACGACGGACAGTGTGGTTGGCTCCACGTTCCGGTAGCGCTAATAACGTTGTGCGCGCGCAAGACTTCGGAGTTCCCGCCGTGCGTCACTTTTACTGTGAATACAGATCCATCGTGGTGCACTTCTGTGACAGCCACTGGTCTGTGCACCGGAAGCTGATACCGATTTTCGTAGGCGCGAAGATAAGCAATGACGTGCTCGCTTGGCGGAAAACCCTGGGTGTATTCGGGCATCATCCAACCGGGAAGCGAAGAGTACCCGGCGGGTGAAAACAGTGTCAGGGACGGCCAAGTATGTTGCCAGGCCCCACCCGGTTCATTCTGATCGTCGAGGATCGCGAATGTTAGATGAGCTTTGCGTAGGTAGTAGCCACAGGCGAGACCTGCCTGTCCACCGCCGATTACGAGACAGTCGTACAGCTTTTCCGGGGAAGGGAAACCTGTCGATAGCGGGCTTGTGCGTACCACGCAACCCAGTCTGCCTGAACCTAGTTCGTAGTGCTGCTGTAACTGCCTACAGTGCAGTGTACGTTCAACACAGGCGCGTATTAGCACCCGAAAGGTGAAGAACTGTGGGTCGATCAGGTGGATTGTGGAGTCGAGGCCTCGCGGTAGGTGGCATCAGTCTGGCGGTGGCAGGAACTGCAGGTTCAGTCGCGTGGGCGATGCAACGAAAGCTCATTTACTATCCTGACAGCTTGCCTGTTCCACGTGCAGGTTCTGTAATCCCCAATGCTCAGGATGTGCAGTTCACTACCGATGACGGCCTAGTTCTCGATGCCTGGTATGTCCCTGCGGCTGATTCTGTTCCACCACGAAACGCCACCGTCCTGATAGCCCATGGCAACGCGGGCAACCGAGCCGACCGAGCGCCCCTTGCGGCAGCGCTTGCGCATCGCGGATACAACAGTCTCTTGCTCGAATACCGCGGGTACGGTGGCAACCCAGGTTCGCCGTCAGAGGAAGGGCTAGAGCTCGACGCCCGGGCGGCATATTGGTACTTGCGCAACAATCATGGGGTGCCTCCCGAGAGACTCATCTACTTCGGTGAAAGCCTCGGCTGTGGCGTTGTGTCGGCCCTCGCGCTGAGGTACCCACCAGGCGGTGTTGTGTTGCGCTCGCCGTTCACTGATCTTCCTAGCGTCGGACGGCTGCACTATCCGTACCTACCAGTTCACGGGCTCATGCGAGACCGGTTCAGGGTGGGCGACGCGGTGCGCAGAATTACTCCACCTGTGGTCGTTGTGTACGGAACTGCTGATGATGTTGTTCCGCCGGCGATGAGCGCCGAAGTGGCAGATTCCACCCGCAACCTACACTCACGAGTTGTGCTACCAGGGGTAGGCCACAACGACCCCGCAATGCTTGTGGGTGAACCTATGCTTGATGCCATCGACTCCATCCTGGGATGAGATTGAGGGCTCACGTGGGGCTCGCAGCGTGAAATAGAGGATGCTGGAACAATGACCATCACGCCGATGTTCCCCCTCGGTTCAGTACTTCTGCCGGGGGGCGCCCTACCGTTGCATGTTTTCGAACCGCGCTATCAACAACTTGTCACCGACTGCCTCAACAGCGATTCAGCACCACAATTTGGCCAGGTTCTCATCGCGCGGGGCAGGGAAGTTGGCGGCGGCGACACTCGGCATGGCGTCGGTGTACTCGCTGAAATCGTTGCGCACGTCGAAGTGGGCCAGGGGCAGCACGCGCTCGACTGCCGAGGCAGAGAGCGGATCCGCATCCTTAACTGGTTAGACGACGATCCATACCCGCGCGCAGAAATCGAATTGTGGCCCGATACCAACGACGGCCCGGTAGAGCCGGGGTTTCACAACTTCGCTGCACGCATTGCAGAACTATATGGGCTACTTGAACAGCTCGCGGGAAGACAAGACATGCCTGTGCCGGAACTACCCACCCTTGGTGGAGTGTCTGAGACGCCCGCCTTGCACCTCTACCAACTTGCCGACTGCCTCCCACTTGGCGAAGTTGATCGATACCGCATGCTCAGTGCCCCCGGAGTGAAAGAACGCGCTGAGGTGCTCTCTGACGCCCTAGAGGGATTGATAGAAGTGGCTGAGTTCGGGCTTATTGATTAGCGCTGCAACCTATGACGGGTTGGGCTTACGAAAGGGTGGCACGCTTCAGTTCGTGGGGCTTGTACTTCAAAAAACCACGCGAACGCGTTGACTTCACCGGCTTCACCGCAAATGCGGGGTGACGGCGCAGAATATCGGCAAGTGCTCCGTCGACAAGAATGTCGCCACCAGGCGCAGCGCTCGTCAATCGCGCAGCTGTATTAACTACGTTTCCGTAAAGGTCACCAAACCGAGCTAACGCTTCACCGTATGCGAGTCCAATGTGCAGCGACGGCAAAGAGTCATCAGTCTTGATCGTTTCCTGCAACGTCAATGCAATTCGGGCACCTGCCGCAGGTTGGTCGACAGAGAACATCACCTCGTCGCCCACATTTTTAATGACCGAACCGCCGTGTGCGGCAATGATCGACGTGACGGTATTTTCGAATGTATTAAGCAAGCTGGAGAGACCAGAAATGCTGTTCAGGCGGGTGAGGTCGGTATAGCCGACCATATCGGCGAAACCCACAACGAGGGATTGGCTTGAAGTGTCCTCGTCGGGGCCTGCAAGATACCGCCCCGCACGGGCAGCAAGGTGCCGCCGCCACACGTACGTTTGCATCGCGTGAACTACAGGTACCCAATCGGCAACCAAATCAGCAGCATCGTCAAGCAGCTCGCTCGGTGACAGTGGTGGATCAGCCGCCATCCGAACCTGGACGAGTTCAAGGACACGTTCGTTCAAGAGTGGAACTTGCCACTCAGCGAGGCGCGAGAATGTTTGCCCCATTGCCCGTGTCATCCCCACGGCAAGATCCTTGTCGAGAATCCCCGCAGCTTCAAGGCCCGCAAGGGTGCGAATGGCGTTGATATCACTTTCGGTATACAGCACTGCATCAGCGTTTGGGGCGGTAGCGAAACCGAGTGCCCGCCACAATGTCTGCGCATATTCCGGGCTGACACCAGCACGTTCGGCGACTTGAGTGCGCGTATATCGACGGGCCTCGCCCAGCAGAGTTTTCTCAACTTCCGATTGGATGAGCCGCATGATGAGGGGGCGCGGCTCTGTCGTCTCATCACCGCTCTTCGTGCGCCGAGGCGGGATAAACAGGGGCTCTGTGGGCGCATTTGCATTCGCGTGCGCGAGATCGTCAAACGAAGCCATCTAGTGCAACCCTTGCATGTGGATGAGTGTTGTCGAGAATACGTTCCTCCCCATGGTCGACGATAAAACCTCGTATGCCTCGCATTTGCCGCTGTACGCCCCAAGGTGGATAACGAAACGTGACGTTCATCCCATAGGACCACAAATGCGGTAACAAGATCAGACCTTGGGTCGATGTCCAGAACAAAAGTCAAATACTACTGTCGACCTGCATAGACAGTAGATCTAGTGACGGTTGGGATTAGGACATGAACGGTATTGCCATGATGGCTGATGTGTGGTCTCGAATTGACGGGCCGGTGACGTTCTTAGCCGTCGGCGTGTTGGCTCTTGCCGCAGTTGTCGCGACAGTGGGAGTACTCGCAGATCGCGAACACCGAATCTACTGGGCTCTCCCGCTATCCCTCATCGCGATTGGGTTGGGTAGCTTCCTCGCCTCAATCTTCCTCAACGGGCCGTACGTGTGGCCATTTGTGTGGGAAATACTTCCCGAACTAGCGGCGCTCATAACCTTCGCGGGCGTACCCACGACCGTGCTTGTTGCATTGTCGACCCAAAGCTCTCGTGCGTTTTACGCAATCCGCAGCCTCGTGCCCGGGGAAACCAGCGCGATGAGTCCTCAAACGTCGTGATCGCCATGCCCCGGCTCTGCGTGCGTACCGCCGATACTATGCAGAATCGTGTGCACGACCGCATCGTCTAGGTAGTACCGCATATTCCTTCCGTCGCGCTGCACACGGACCCACTGGTGGTGCCGAAGTAGCCGCAGGGCGTGCGACACAGCTGAGCTTGACATCTCCAACGCTTCGGCCAGCCCGTTAACGGTGATGCCCGGTGCTCTGTGCATCGCCAGCAGAATCCGCAATCGATTAGCGTCAGACAACAAATCGAACCGTAGGGCCCAGTAATCCAGATCGGGAACGCATGCAACTGCCGCACCGGCCTCGTGGATGCGCCTATCGTCGTCGAGGGTCGGTTCGGTCATACCTTCATTGTGCCCCCTAGTCCGCCGCTGCAGTGTGCGATGGCGCAGGTAAGCTCACCTCCCATGACAGGCCCACAGGTGCACCAGCGCTATAGGCGTGGTGCGTGTGTGGGCGCTGTATCCGGAGTTACGAGCATTGCCGCCCACGGCGCTGTAGCTGCCACACCGCACCTGCCGTTTGCCGCGGTGATACTCGTGTCGATCGCTTGCGCTGGATTCGGAGCCACCGTGGCTGCCGTACCGGCACTGAGTCGAACGTATGCGCCGATGGTTGGCACTCTCGTTGTGGGGCAGATAGTCGGCCACGGGGCGATGGTCGTGGGCATGGGTGGGCACGCGACATTTCCCGCTCTCCCGATGCTTGCCGCGCACATTATTGCCGCGGTGCTGCTTGCCAGTGTCATCTTGACGGCAGACCACGCCTATTCCGTCGTCACATCTGCCCTTCGGGTGGCCACATGTGCGCTAGTACGCGCAGCCAACTCCGAACCGCCCATTCTCGTCATCACTCCGTACAGATTGTGGGCGACGGACCGTGTTCTTATCACCGCAGTAGGGACTAGAGCTCCACCTTTCGCCGTGTAGGCACCGCATTCCCTGAATGCCATTAACACCACCAGGCCCCGTTCGCCTGGTGGTCAGCTCCATATTTCCTACACACGAAAGTAGATTCCCGTGTCTCTATTTACTGGCACAGTCGTGCCTGGAGCAGGCCAACCGCCCAGTCGACGCACTGCATCCAAACGGTCATTTCTGCCGTTGTTGTTGCGGTTGCACTTTTATGCAGGCATTTTTATTGCTCCGTTTCTCCTGGTAGCCGCCGTCACAGGTGGGGCCTACGCAATTGCGCCAACAATCGAGAGGTTCGTCTATAGCGAGTACCTCGCCGTTCAGCCCGACGGACTTCCTGCCAGTGTCGACGAGCAGGTCGCGGCCGCCGTCGCGGCCATTCCCAACTCCGCGGTCCACTCGGTAGTGACAGGAAGCGCCGAACGGGACACCACGCGCATCATCATGAACACCGATGATGGGCAACAAGCGGTGTTTGTTGATCCGTATTCGGCTGATGTGGTGGGCATCCTCACCGTTGATCACGGGGCCCTGCCTCTTAGCGCCTGGTTGGGCGCGATGCACAAAAACCTTCACCTCGGGGATGCCGGTGCGCTTTACAGTGAACTTGCCGCCTCGTGGTTATGGATCGTGGCGCTCGGGGGGCTTGCGCTGTGGATCACTCGCGTTCGCAAAGGCCGAAAGAATCGGTTTCTTACCGTCGACCGGTCTGCTCAGGGGAGAGGCAAAAACGTCAACTGGCACGGAGTTACCGGAGTGTGGATACTCCTGGGGCTACTTTTTCTGTCGGCTACCGGTCTCACCTGGTCAAACTATGCGGGGGAGAACATCCGAGAAGTGCGTAGTGCCTTGAACTGGACGACACCCGCACTTGATACTGGCGCCCCCGCAGATGCACATGATCATGGTGGCGGGTCCACGACTGTCCCGAACTTGGATGCCATCATCGATGTCGCAGAAAGTGAAGGCATCAATGCACCGCTAGAAGTCACGCTGCCCACCGAGGCGGGGCAATCGGTTGCTGTCGCTGAATCTGTTCGTGCTTGGCGGTTTACACGAGATTCTGTCGCAGTTGATCCGGCTACGTTGACCGTGACCGATTCGGTGAACTTCCAACAGGATTACTCCGTGGCGGCGAAGCTCACTACGTGGGGCATTCGGGCGCACATGGGCACTCTTTTTGGTTTAGCTAATCAAATTGCACTGCTAGCCGTAGCAATAGGGCTCGTCACCGTAATTGTTAGGGGCTATGTGATGTGGTGGCAACGTCGCCCCCTTCGCGGATCGAGATACGCGGTGGGCAAGGCTCCTCGGCGGGGGGCTTTGCGTTCGCTCCCGCCGGTGGGGATTGGTGCCGTACTTGTGACGGCTGTTGTCGTTGGGTACGCAGTGCCACTGTTCGGGGCGTCGCTGGTGGCGTTTGTCGTCGTGGATACCTTCGTCAGTGTGGTCCGTCGGCGATGACGAGATGACTAAAAGAGCCCCTGGGGCGTGTTTCGAATCGAAACCGCACCAGGGGCTTTTCTCAGAAAGAGCGACGTTGACCTTTCCAGTGGGGACGGAGTTCAGTGTCACGTTGATGCGCACGCTTCTGCGCCGAGGCGTGGCCGTGGCTCTCCTTATTTGAGTGTAAGAAATGACAAGGCAAACTTTGTTCAGCTAGCAATTATGTTTGCGAGAGACTGCTCACCATATTTGTGTTGTGAAATTCACATCACATTAAAATGCGACAAATAGGAGCTACAGTCGGGTGCCGACTGGTTCCTGAGTCGAGCAACTCAACAGATGGGTGCCTAATGGGCGCTAATCTGTGGTGATCCATTAGATGAGCACGCGAGATATGTGCGTGAGCTAAACACGATATCGACCCCTCGACTTTTCGTCACCGTGTCTAGCTCAACGCACATACTCGCTGCTGGTTAGCGCTATTTGCTACGCAGTTGCCTTGGTTTTCCAGCTCACGCTAAGGTTTTCTTGCTGCCCAAAGCGTTCGATGTGGTGTGTGAAAATTTTCTGAAGCGTGCTCAGATCTTCCGCTGATCGGGCAGTCACAGCCAGATTCAACTTATTGTTTTTCGCTTCGCATGCGCCGTGTCCCAAATCGAATAAGAATTCCGCACGAGGCCCTTCTTGCACCACGGGAATCTGCTGACCAAAATGGCTTACAAGCTGCTTTAAAAACCGATCAGCTCGGTCTGTGGCGACGTGAGCAACTGATTCAGGCATTAAATTCTCCGGGGTGGGCGGTGAATGATTTGGATAAAGAAACTTTAATTCTCCGCGCCCTACATTCTGTATCAGCTAGGTCACATTCAGAGGCGTAACCTTCGACACGTTTCCCAGGTCAGCGGCGCTGATCCAGGCTATTGGCACTGTTCCACGTGGAACAAAGCTAGAGACCCAGCGCCTTTAGAGATCCAGCGCGGACATTGCCATGGATCGCAGCAACTCTCGCGTGCGTGCCGGCGACTCGCCTCGGCTGTGCGGGGTCGAGTTGATGAGTCCAAAAACTGCGTGGGCTTGTGTTCGCGCACTTGTTTCGTCGAGGGACGCGTTTCGTCTCATCAGTGCCTTGACCCACAGTTCGACATAGTGGCGTTGCATCTTTCTGACCTCACGCCGCGCTTGTTCCGGCAAACTGTGCAGATCGCGATCTTGTACACGGATCAAGTCCGACTGATTCAGGGCGAAATCTAGATGGAAGTCAATAAGTTGTTCTACGGCGGCGCTCGGTACCGATGTCGACTCCACAACTAAGGTCGCCCCGTTGAGGAGTTTGTCGCTGACCCCGGTCAAGAGCTCCGTGAGAAGAGCGTCTTTGTTGGCGAAGTGGCGGTAAATCGCAGGCCCACTGATGCCCGCGGCGGACCCAATATCCTCTAGACGCACTCCGTTGAAGCCTCGGTCAGCAATGAGGGATGCGGCCGCTGTGAGAATCTGTTGACGGCGATCGGCTTTCAATTGGCTGCGGCGGGTAAGTGCCGCGTGATCCGTTGAAGCTGAACTAATCATTCGATTTTGCCCTCCGCAACCTTTTGACTGGTAAATCGACATTAACCGATGTGGCGCGTCCCATGACCGGGTTACCCTGGCCATATGCGAGACATTGTGCGCTGGCTGGCCAATTGTGTGGAACGAGATGGCACCGCTGCCCTTGCCACCGTCGTAGCTACTCACGGTTCTGCACCGCGATCACCAGGCGCTTCGCTGGTTGTTGCACGTAGTGGTGAGGTACGTGGTGGCCTCTCTGGAGGCTGTGTCGAAGCAGACGTCTACGCCCGAGCTCAGCTTGTCCTAGATACGGGAATGCCAGAAATCGTGACGTACGGGCCGGACGTGTCTTTCGGTGCTGTGTCGTTAACGTGCGGTGGGAAGTTGTCGGTACTCATCGAATCCGTCACTGCGAAGTCGTTTCCAGCGCTCCAGCAACTTGCGGACGCGGTCGAAGCGGACGTTCCCGCATCTGCGAGCGTCAGCATCGGTGACGGTGCGGCATTGGGGATGAGGAGTACCACAATCAGATCCCAATCAGGGATTCTCCACTACGGCCCAGAGTTAGTATCCGCCTTCACCGTTGACTTACCGTCACGCCCGCGCATGCTGCTATTCGGTTCGAGCCCCCATACTGCTGCAATGGTTTTGCAGGGCGCGTTGCTTGGCTATGCGGTGACTGTCTGCGACGAACGCCCCCTCTTCACAACTCCCGAGCGGTTGCCGGGCGCACACGGGCTTGTTGTGGCACGACCGGTCGAATACCTGCTCCGAGAACTTGCTGCTGGCCAAGTAGATGATCGCACCGTCGTGCTTGTCATGACTCACAGCGATGGTGTCGACCTTGAGATTCTCGAACTTGCGTTGGGAGGGCGTTGGGTCCCCAAGTTTGTGGGCGCGCTCGCATCACCAGCCAGTGCAGTGCGGAAGAGAAACCTGCTTCGCCAACGCGGGGTGCCCGATGCGCGGCTTTGTGCGTTGTCATCCCCGGTGGGTCTCAATATCGGTAGCGCAACCCCTGAAGAGGTCGCGGTTGCCGTCGCTGCGGAACTTGTCGCAATTAGTGCCAAAAAAACCGGTGGGGCTGAGAAAAAACTCAACCCCACCGGCGTAATTCTTAAGTGACGATCATGTGACCGTCAGGTAATTCAGCTGCCGAAGCCAGCGCCACCGTCAACATTAAGGTTGAAGAGGTCGCCGAGGTTCAGTGCGCCACCGAGGTCGCCACCGACACCAGCTTCTCCACCGACGCCGCCGCCGAGGATGAGTTCGATGCTGCTGAAGTCAACTTCGACGCCGCCACCGGCGCCGCCGCCGAAGGCTGCTGCGATGTCTGCTTCAACCTGGGCTACGAAGTCGGCCCATGCCTGCTCAGCGTTGAATTCAAAGGTGAAGTCGCCTTCGCCGCCGGCGCCGCCACCGTTAACGTCGCCACCGAAGTTGGCTTCGATGAATGCCTGGAAGTCAGCTTCAATGCGATCGATTTCAGCCTGAAGGTCGAAGGTTGGGCCCTCGAACTGGACGCCGCCGCCGAAGAATGCGTCGAGGCTGCTGAAGTCGAGCTCAGCTCCACCTTCTGCGCCAGCGCCGAGGTCAAGGTTGAAAAGTGCGCCAAGGTCAAACGCGCCGAGGTCGAATCCGCCGCCGGCTCCGCCGTCAACGCCGAGGTTCAGGCTGCCGAGGTCAAGTCCGCCGCCTAGGTTGAGGTCACCTTCTTGTGCAGATGCAGCACCCGCGAATGGGATGGTGAGGGCAGCTGAGGTCGCAACAACTGCTGCTGCTCGTTTGAAAGCTTTCATTCTGTAGTCCTCCTGAGAACTGTTTGTGATCAGTTGTTTCTAGTGTCTCATGCCATTAAAGCTTCGGCGTAGACTCTGCAGTGTTGAACTGGCATATATTTCATCGCGTACCCAGTTGTGATTGTTACAGTTTTCGTAAAAAAAGTTAAACGTACGCGTTGTGTGACCTTAATTTCACCGTTTCCCCTTGTCGCGCGGGTGGCCGTGTTAGCGGTGATCACCTTTCGGGGTTTCGGTAGTTTTCTTTCGTAATCCCCTTTGTGATCTTCGGTCGGCAAAACTGTCAGGTTGTAAAAAATTGGTGTGGCGCTGGTTTTTTTCGGGTTTCAACTCAGCAACCGTTATTCGGTGCTGTCTCTCTCGCGGCTTGGCGGCAGGCCCGGTGGTGATGTAGACAACAGTTCGCGTTCGCGCTAGGCTCATCTCAGTTATTCACGATTAACTCAAGTTGGAGTGTGGGATGGCCTTCGATAGGGCAGTGAACCGTGCAGAACACCAACGTCTCGTCAGCGAACTCCGGCGCACGCTGTCGGAAACAGCCCTCGGAGGCAGCGAGCGAGCGCGAGAAAAACACATCGCACGCGGCAAACTCCTCCCACGCGAGCGCGTAAACCGGTTGCTCGACCACGGCAGCCCATTCCTTGAAATAGCGCCTCTCGCCGCAAACGGCATGTACAACAATGACGCGCCTGGCGCAGGAGTCATCGGGGGTATCGGCCGAATCGCCGGGCGCGAATGCGTAGTTCTAGCCAATGATGCAACGGTCAAGGGCGGCACCTACTACCCAATAACCGTTAAGAAGCATCTTCGCGCTCAGGAAATCGCCTCACAGAACAACCTGCCGTGCATTTACCTCGTCGACTCGGGCGGTGGGTTCCTGCCCAAGCAAGACGAAGTGTTCCCCGACCGCGAGCACTTTGGCCGCATCTTCTACAACCAAGCGAATATGAGTGCCCGGGGCATCCCGCAGATCGCCGCAGTTATGGGTTCATGCACCGCGGGCGGTGCGTATGTCCCAGCCATGAGCGATGAAACGGTGATCGTCCGCAACCAGGGCACAATTTTCCTTGGCGGCCCTCCACTGGTCAAAGCAGCAACCGGCGAAGTTGTTACAGCAGAAGAACTCGGCGGCGGCGACCTCCACTCAAAGGTGTCCGGAGTTACAGACCACCTTGCCGACGACGACCAAGACGCTCTGCGGATCGTTCGGAACATCGTCTCAACCTTTGGCCCAAAGACGGAACAACCGTGGCCGTTGACGCCATACAGCGGACCGGAACGGGACCAAACCGAACTGTACGACGTAGTCCCAGTCGACTCGCGCACCCCATACGACGTCCGGGAAGTTATCGAACGAATCGTAGATGGTGGCAAGCACCAAGAATTTAAGGCCGAATACGGCAAGACCTTGGTTACGACATTCGCCCACATTCACGGTCACCCCGTCGGAATCATCGCCAACAATGGCGTGCTCTTCGCGGAGTCGGCACTCAAGGGCGCCCACTTCATCGAACTGTGCGACAAGCGGTCGATCCCGCTGATCTTCCTGCAAAACATTTCCGGGTTTATGGTCGGGCGCGACTACGAAGCAGGGGGTATCGCCAAACACGGAGCCAAGATGGTCACCGCTGTTGCCTGTGCGCGAGTCCCGAAACTCACAGTGGTGATCGGTGGATCCTATGGCGCCGGGAACTACTCGATGTGCGGTCGCGCTTACTCGCCGCGCTTCCTCTGGATGTGGCCCAACGCTCGTATTTCCGTCATGGGTGGTGAACAGGCCGCATCGGTGCTGTCCACCGTCCGGCGGGAGCAGATCGAAGGGGCTGGCGGTGAATGGTCCGCCGAAGATGAGGAAACCTTTAAGGCCCCAATCCGTGCGCAGTACGAATCACAAGGAAACCCGTATTACTCAACCGCTCGACTTTGGGATGACGGGATCATCGACCCGGCGGACACTCGAACCGTGCTAGGCCTCGCTTTGTCCGCATGTGCCAACGCCCCACTCGACCCAGTTTCGTACGGGGTATTCCGGATGTAGCTCCGCCGCCTCGGGGTTCGCAAACTCCATACGTGACCGCCATCACATTGCTAGTGTTCCGTTTTGAACACAACAAGGCATAGGTGATCCGTGAGCAGTGACATTGGTCGGCGCAAGTTCCTTACCTTTCTTCTCGCTGCGCCAGTGCTCACTGTCGGTGCTCAGTGGGTTGCAGGTAATCCGCAAACAGCCCACGCGAACCCCGAAGGCTCGGTAATCCCGAGCAACCCCGAACTAGCGCAGGTAGTTGATATTGGCGACTTACTGATCCTGGTTGGGCTCCCTACCGCATTGATCTTGGCTCTCGAGGTCACGGTTGATGGCAGAATCCGCTTCGAGTTGCCGCGCGCCGAAAAAGGCCAAGGCATCACCACGGCGACAGCGATGATTGTCGCCGATGAACTTGACGTGCCCGTCAGTTCCGTTGATGTGCGGCTAGCCCCAGCAAAACCCGAACTGTTCTTCAATCAATTCACCGGGAGCTCGAACACAATACGATCCCTGTGGGACCCTCTGCGTACGGTCGCATCAGTGGTGCGAGCTCGGCTCATTGCAGCGGCTGCGGTAAGGCTCGCGGTATTGCCTACCGATCTGCGCACCGAGAACGGTCGCGTGATCGCCCCCGGAGGCCGGTCGCTGACATACGGCGAACTATCGCGTGATGCCGCCAACCCATCCCTCGCGGATGTCACTGCCCGCCCAAAAACAAACCACACCATAGTGGGGACACCCACGCGCCGAATCGATGCCCGAGCGATGGTGACGGGAACCTTCAAATACACGCTCGACGGCGACTACGCCGGGGCAAAGCCGGTGATGCTCAGGCGACCCCCAACCATCAACGGCAGCCCAGCCTGGTTTGACGAAGCCGCGGCACGCAGAATGCCGGGCGTCATCGATGTTGCGATGATTTCAACGGGTGTTGCGGTGATGGCGGAGACCTTCGGTCAGGCTCATGCTGCGGCGCAAGCACTAACCGTCCGCTGGAATGCGGGAACTGTCGACAATATGTCTGATAGCGATATTCACCGGCAACTGCAGGCGGCCGTACCGCGATTCGACGATCCACCCTTTACTCCGGATGTCTTCGACGCCGAATATAGCTTCGCATTCGTGAGCCACGCCCCGCTAGAAACCAATAGTGCGGTGGCGGACGTGCGACACGACAGGGCAGAAATTTGGTCCGGGCTGCAATCACCAATCGTGACGCAGCAACACATAGCCCTAGAACTGGGGTTGCCGCTCGATCGTGTCACCGTTCACGTCACTCAAGCGGGCGGGAGCTTCGGCCGACGCTTGCATTACGACGGTGCACTCGAAGCAGCGCGGGTGTCGCGGGCAATGAACAAGCCAGTGAAGCTGATGTGGAGCCGCATCGACGATATGCGCCATGGGCGAGCCCGACCGGCCAGCCACCACCGTATTCGTGCCCGACTAGCCGGAAACTCCGTCGCTGCCTACCACCACCGAGCTGGCTTTGTGGAAACGGATTTCAGACATGGGCTCGGCGAGATCCTCAGCGCCGCGTACACGCAATTACCCGTAGTTGGAAACCCTGTTTTTGCCCAAACTTTGTTCCACCTCACTCAGTTTCTGCCCTACAACGTCGGGGCGAAAACCCATGAACTTTTCGAAATTCCGCTTCGGATGCCTACGGCCAGCTGGCGGGGAGTTTATTCGGGAAACACCCGGGCTTGCGAAGAGATCTTTATCGATGAGGTCGCCGCGAAGCTCGGGCGCGACCCCGTCGAATACCGGCGCACCATTATTAAGGATTCCCGTGTTCGTGCAGTGCTAGACACCGTTGCGCAGGAAGGTAATTGGGGACGCCCCATGCAAGCGGGATTCGGGCAAGGCGTGGGTATTCACGAGGAGTACTTGTCGGCCGTGGCTTACCTTGTCGAGATCGATGCGCGGGACCCGAAAAAGCCGCGGGTGACCAAGGCTGTCATCGCTGTCGACGTGGGGAAAGTCATCAACCCGACCGGTCTCGAAGCGCAAATGCATGGTGCGCTCAGCGATGCCATCGCGACCACCCTGCAGGCGGGTTTGCATATTGTCGATGGGCTGCCGCTTGAAGGCAGCTATTCGCAGTTTAAGTACACGCGGCAAGCACATACTCCACACGACGTCCGAGTTCACATCCTCACCGGGTCGGACCGCCCGGGTGGGGCAGGCGAGCTAGGCGTCCCCGCTGCGGCGGGTGCCGTTGCCAATGCGTATGCGCGCGCCACTGGCACTAGGCCTCGGTCATTCCCGATCAACTTCGATGTCGATTTCGAGCCATTCCCCAGGTAGCGACGCTAGATGAAAGGTTGTACCTCGTGCCGAACTTCACCTTCAAGGTCAACGGCAAGACAGTCACTGTTGACGCCGATTCTGACCTGGCGCTTATCTGGGTACTCCGCGACAAACTTGGCATCACCGGCCCTAAGTTTGGGTGTGGGATCGATGTGTGTAAGGCGTGCACATCCCATCTTGATGGGGCGGCAATCCGACCTTGCGTCACCACACTGGCAGACGTGTCGGGCCGTGAAGTCACCACGATTGAAGGTCTCGCTAATGGTGACCAGCTCCACCCTGTTCAGCAGGCATGGATTGACCTCGACGTCGCCCAATGCGGCTACTGTCAGCCAGGGCAAATCATGGCAGCCGTCGACCTACTGCGCCGAAACCCAAACCCTACCGACGCCGATATCGACGAGATGCTGAATGTGTGTCGTTGCGGAACCTACCCGCGCATTCGGGAAGCCATCAAGCGGGCGGCCGGGCAGATTTAAGCGCTGTCCCAGTGGGTTTGATTGCGCTCTCGCATTATCTTGAGGACGATCGCGAGAAAGATCGCGCCGCCTATCCCGGCTATGAACACAAAGATTGCGCCGAAGAGGTTTCCGAGAAAGCCGAACAATGAGGCGTGCGGGCCAACGGCAAACCACACCGCAGTGCCAGCGTTGTCGGCGCAGGCCACTGTAAATGTGCCGGGGCGAACAGGCGTATCGGAGCGAAGTATCGCGTGCCACGAATCTTGATTGATTGTGATGGTCTCCGACGTTGTGGGTCGACTCGACGGGATTGTTTGACCGCGGTGGTCGGTGATTATGCAGTCAAAACGGGTGTTTTCCCTGTCAGCGAAGACGGTGATGCCCTCGGTTTCCAATGTGACAGTTGTCGATTCGCCTGCGGGGAATTGCCCTTTAACCGTCGGTAGCGCCACCATTGCCCTCCACAGTAAAAAACCGCTGAGGATGATTCCTCCGACCGCCACGCTGACGACTAGCCAGTTCCACCTTCGTGACGGTGACACTGTGCCATTCCGCCAGCCATCATCGTGATCCCACACCTGCCACCTCCATGGTGCTCGGCGATTACGCAGCAGGTCTGACCATCTTCAACTCCGGGCGTTTGGGCTGAATTCCGTCACCGCTGGATCTGCCCCGCACTTGTCGACCAAGCCACGGAGCAACGTATTTACCTAGCCATTCTAGGGTCGATGCGTATTCGTGCAGCGCAGTGGATGGGTTTGGTGGGGGCAGTGGTGTGGTGTGAACGGAATGTTCTGCCTCGATGGTGTCGAGTACTGCCTCAGCCATCCGTTGGTGGCCCAGCGGTGACATGTGAATGCGATCGCGGTTCCACATACGCAGGTCTCTGTATTCGTTCATGCGCCAGAAGTCGACTACCTCCGCGCCGTGCCGATCGGCAATCTCGCGAACAATTTCCGAGTAGATGGCCGCGCGTCCACGCATGTGGCGGTGGACAGGTGCCCACCCAATGTCGTGGGCTGTCCACATGATGACAGCGGCGTGGGAGTCGACGAGGCGTGCGATGACGGAATCGTACTCTTTTGCGAGTTCGGTGAAGTTCACGCGCATCGTGAGAAGGTCGTTGTACCCGGCGTAGATGGTGACGATGTCCGGTTTCATTGCGATCGCTTGGGGGAGCTGCCGTGCTTTGACGTCAGCGATGTGGTGCCCACGAACGGCGAGGTTGGCATATCGAAGCCGTGGATTGTGTACCGCGAGTTCTTCAGCGACACGTTCGGACCAACCCCGGCAGCCGCGGGGGTACTGGGGGTGGGGGTCACCTAGCCCTTCGGTGAAGGAGTCGCCTAGTGCGACGTACGAGTGGATCGCGGTGCTCGGTGACATCTGCGTGGCTCCCCAGGGGTGTGACGTGAACTGCTTCACATTTTGGTATAGCGCGGAGTATTACGCCACCGTAGGTGCGGTTTTCGACACAACGTGGGGCGCAGTCGGTGGCGCTGTTCGTGCTATCGGTTTTATCCCGACGCTCGGTGTGACCTAGACAACTCAGTGAATGACGATTAACCTAAAATAGGTGATCCACAGTTGATCCGTAGTGGCATGGGTGGAGGGGCTCCTTTGAGCACAACTAGTTTCAGCACAATCTTGGTAGCCAACCGCGGCGAGATAGCGGTCCGCGTCATGCGCACATTGCGTGCGCTCGGCATTCGAACAGTCGCGGTGTACAGCGACGCGGACCAAAATGCCCGCCATGTTGACGAAGCGGATACCGCAGTCCACATTGGCCCTTCGGCTGCACGTGAGAGCTACCTTCGGATCGACAAGATCATCGAAGCCGCGAAGCGCGCGGGAGCCGACGCGATCCATCCCGGGTACGGCTTCCTGTCGGAAAACACGGCATTCGCGGCAGCCTGCGCGGACAACGACATTGCCTTCCTCGGGCCATCCGCGCACGCGATCGAAGTCATGGGTGACAAGATCACCGCGAAGAATGCGGTCGCGGAATTTGGTGTCCCAGTAGTCCCCGGAATTGCGGAGCCGGGACTATCTGATGACGCGCTCATCGCTGCTGCGGTCGACATCGGATACCCAGTCCTGGTCAAGCCATCCGCTGGTGGTGGCGGTAAAGGAATGCGCAAGGTCACTGATCCTGCGGAGCTACCGGAAGCATTGCGGTCGGCGCGCCGCGAAGCGGCATCTGCTTTTGGCGACGACACGCTGTTCATCGAGCGTTTTGTCACCCGTCCACGTCACATCGAAGTGCAGGTCCTAGCAGACAAACACGGCAATGTTGTGCATCTGGGCGAACGCGAATGCTCGCTGCAGCGCAGGCACCAGAAAGTCATCGAAGAAGCTCCGTCGCCGCTGCTAGATGCGGCCACCCGTGCACGGATCGGTGAAGCAGCGTGCAACACCGCGCGCAGTGTCGACTACACAGGGGCAGGCACGGTGGAGTTCATCGTGTCGGCAGATAAACCCGACGAATTCTTCTTCATGGAGATGAACACCCGCTTGCAGGTTGAGCACCCGGTGACCGAATGCGTCACCGGCATCGACCTCGTGGAGTGGCAGGTGCGAGTGGCAGCAGGTGAGCCCCTGGCATTCGCCCAGTCCGATATCACGATGTCTGGGCATTCAATCGAGGCCCGTGTTTACGCGGAAGACCCAGGCCGAGGGTTCCTCCCCACCGGTGGGACCGTGTTGGCACTGCAAGAACCGCGCGGTGTCCGAGTTGATTCGGGCCTCATCGTCGGAACAGTTGTGGGAAGCGACTACGACCCGATGTTGTCGAAGGTCATTTCTTACGCCGACGACCGCGAAGCTGCACTCGACAAACTTGATCGTGCGTTGGGAACCACAGCCGTGCATGGTGTGGGGACCAATGTTGAGTTCCTTCGGTTCCTCCTGGCGGATCCAGACGTCCAAGCCGGTCGGTTAGACACTGATCTGCTTGATCGACGACTGCCGGACTATGCCCCTGCACCGGTACCAGACGTGGTGTTTATTGCTGCCGCAGCATTTCGGTGGGTGCGGCATTGGCCCACCAGACCAAACAGTCTGTGGGAAGTACCCAACGGATGGCGTCCGGGCGAACACGTTCCGTATCGAGTCCGGCTCACCGGAGGCGACCGAACTGAAATCGTGAACCTGGTTGGAAGCCCCCTCAACGCGCAGGCATCCGTGGGTGAGGGACCTGAAAGCTCATTGCGCATCGTTGTCGATGGAACCGAATGTGCATTGACCCTCGACGGGCAGCGCTTCACATTGACGGTCAGCGAAGACCACCACCACGTATGGGTGACAACTGAAGACGGAACGTGGTCAGTGCAGGTAGTCCGTGAAGCCAGCGTCCGGCAGCATGAGGCTCATCGAGGGGACGCTGACATCACCAGCCCTATGCCGGGTTCGGTTATCGCCGTCCATGTCGCCAACGGTGACGATGTCGCAGCCGGGGCTCCGGTGGTCGTCGTCGAGGCAATGAAGATGGAACACACGCTTACCTCGCCTGTTGACGGCACCGTCATTCTTCATGCTGCACCTGGCGATCAGGTGACCGTAGATCAACTTCTTGCGCGCATCACTGCTGCTGAAACACCACAAGAATAGGACTTTTCTTCGATGACAACCTTTCTTTCAAGCGCAAACCTCCCCGACGAGTACGAACAACTACGCCGTTCAGTCGCCGACTTTGCCAAAAACGTCGTTGCGCCGGTCGCGGCCCATCACGACGAAACGAAAACTTTCCCATACGAGGTAGTAGCCGGAATGGCGGAGATGGGACTGTTCGGGCTTCCGTTTCCAGAGGAATACGGCGGCATGGGTGGCGACTACTTTGCCCTCTGTATCGCCTTGGAGGAGCTAGGCAAGGTCGATCAATCTGTTGCCGTCACGCTGGAGGCAGGAGTATCTCTCGGCGCGATGCCCATCTACCGTTTCGGAACCGAAGAGCAGAAACAACAGTGGCTGCCACAACTGGCCAGCGGTCAACGGATCGGCGCGTTTGGCCTCACCGAAGCGGGTGCTGGCAGTGACGCCGGTGGAACGAAAACCACGGCAAAACTCGTCGACGGCGAATGGGTAATAAACGGAAGCAAGCAGTTCATCACGAACTCAGGCACAGACATCACCGCGCTCGTGACTGCTACCGCGGTGACAGGGGTAGACAGCAACGGCAAGAAAGAAATCTCCACAATCATCGTGCCTGCCGACACCCCAGGTTTTACGGCCCAACCGGGATACTCGAAAGTCGGCTGGCATGCATCGGACACGCATCCGCTGACATTCGACGACGTTCGCGTCCCTGAGGGAAACCTACTTGGACAGCAAGGACGTGGATACGCGAACTTCCTTCGCATTCTTGATGAAGGGCGCATCGCTATTGCGGCGCTGGCAACTGGTGTCGCGCAGGGGTGCGTGGACGAATGCGTTCGGTATGCAAAGGAGCGCACGGCGTTCGGAAAGCCGATCGGCCAGAACCAGGCCATCGCGTTCAAGATTGCCCGGATGGAGGCACGTGCAGCCTCCGCGCGTGCCGCTTACTATGACGCTGCAGCACTGATGTTGTCTGGGAAGCCGTTCAAGAAGGCAGCTGCCATCGCAAAAATGGTGTCGAGTGAAGCTGCGATGGACAACGCTCGCGACGCAACCCAGGTATTCGGCGGATACGGCTACATGAATGAGTACCTCGTCGCCCGCCACTACCGGGACAGCAAGATCCTCGAAGTTGGGGAAGGAACCACCGAGGTGCAACTGATGCTTATTTCTCGCGAACTTGGGTTATAGCGATGACTGCGCGGCGGATTATCCAACGTGGCCTCTGGTTCGAAGAGTTTGAGGTGGGGGCGGTGTATGAACACCGCCCCGGCCGCACGATCACCGAAACCGACAATGTTCTATTCACAACCCTGACGATGAACACGCAGGCGTTGCACCTTGACGCTGCATGGAGCGAGGAGCAAGAGCCGTTTCATGCAAGGCTCGTCAACTCGATGATGACGTTATCGACTCTGGTGGGATTGTCGGTGGCGCAACTGACGCAGGGCACGATCGTGGCGAACTTGGGCTTTTCGGCAATCGCTTTTCCAGCACCGATGTTTCACGGTGACACGCTTTATGCCGAGACTCTCATTGCGGGCAAGCGCGAAACAAAGTCGAGGCCAGGGGAGGGGATCGTCACCCTCCAACACACTGGCCGCAATCAGCACGGAGACATTGTTGCGACCGCTGAACGCTCAACCCTGGTGCGGATGCGTCCAACGACCGGTGACACGGCTCCAGACGATTCCTTGAGCTAATGGTTGGTGCGACCAAGGCTCGTGCGGAAGTCGCTAGGGGACATCCCTGCACGTGTGGCGAAAAACTTGGCGAAGTTGGACACGTCAGTAAAACCGAGTTGAGTCGCGATGCTGCTCGTGGTGCTTCGGGTGTGAGCCAGGAGTCGTTTCGACTCCAACATCACTCGCGCATCGATGTACTGCTTTGCCGTGAAACCGGTCGCGGCGCGAACGGATCGCGTCAAGGTCTTCTCCGAATATCCGACTTCGTGAGCGTAGTCGCCAACCGACCGTGTGGTCGCAAACCCGCGCTCCACGGCCGCGGAAAACAACTCAACAATGGACGCGTCCGCATGTCCGCGTGCAGGATCTTTTCCGTCCGGGGTGAGCGCCCGCAGTGTGAGCAAGATGGTGGCGAGGTTGTGCCGCAGCAACGCCGCCGACGCTCCTGGCCGACTACTCGATTGGTTGCCATAAGACCAGGCCAGATGTTCAAAGAGAGCCAAGACCGACGGGTCGACTTCATGCCAGCAGCATTGACGGTGCACCTCGCTGGTGGACAGCAAACTCTGCGTGGTCGAGTCCAAAGCCGCGTCTTCGAACAGCACAACCGTTGCATCGTAAGCGTAAACATCGCCCCAGCGTTGAACCTGCCCTGGGTGCACCCACCACACGGCACCCGAGGTGAATTCGCTCGACATAAAGTCGATCTCATGGCGGCCGTTGCCACCCGTCACAAGGGTGAGCAGGTGGAAGTGGGGGCATTGTGGGTCGGCAAACTCGGCTTGTCCCACGCGGTCCCGCATGTGGCGCAGCGTCGTTACCTCGATGCCGTGGCGGGCGGCAAGACTCGGCGGCTGGTAAGTGATCGCTCGGATGCGATCTTGTCCGAATTTCACCATAAGGAGTCCAATAATGACCGTGATGTACCTCTCACAAGGGCATAGATTAACCCAGAGCGATGTCACGTATCCCCGTTGCAGACGGTGGGCTGCGGAACTGGTGCCAATGTTGTCACCAGTTCCCGGCTCCGCGCGGCGTAGGACGGATGCGTGATGACGGGCAACAGTCGTTTTCCAACGGGCTCCGCGTGGCTATTTTGTCCGGCGGATCGGCCCGAAAGGTTCGCCAAGGCAGCGAGCATCGCCGACGTTGTCATCCTCGACCTCGAAGATGGGGTGGCTCCGGCGGCCAAACCAGCCGCTCGCGAAGCTCTAGTGTCGAGTGCCCTTGACCCAGCCATGACCGTTGTTCGGATCAATCCGTACGGAACCCCAGACCACGATCTCGACCTCGCAGCGTTAGCGCAGACTCCCTACACACTGGTGATGTTGTCCAAGTGTGAAGGCGCAGACCATGCCGCAGCGTTGTCGAACTTTGATGTCATCGCGCTGGTTGAGTCTCCTCTCGGCGCGCTCCGTGCCTCGGACATCGCCTCGGCAGCTCCTGTCCGCGCACTGATGTGGGGCGCGGAAGATCTGATCGCGGCCATGGGAGGAACGGCAAGTCGCCACGACGATGGGGCGTATCGACATGTAGCTCAGCACGTCAGATCTACCACGTTGCTGGCCGCGAAGGCCCATGGCCGAATTGCCTTGGACTCGGTTTTTCTCAACATTGCTGATCTTGACGGGTTACGCGCAGAAACCCGCGATGGTGTCGCAATCGGGTTCGATGCCAAGGTTGCGATTCATCCCTCGCAGGTAACTGTCATCCGCGACGTATTCACGCCGACGGTAGAGGAGATCGACTGGGCACAACGACTTCTCAGTGCGGCGAAAGGCGAACGTGGTGTGTTTACGTTCGAGGGGCGAATGGTGGATGCCCCAGTTTTGCGGCATGCCGAAGCAGTGCTCCGACGGACGGGAAGGGCCGAACAATGACGAACGAGCCAGCACCGATGTGGGAACCGACGCCCGACGGCGCTGCCCGAGCCCGCATCACTGACTTCGCGAGGTTCGCTCGCACCTCTGGTGCACCACAGGACAGCTACGACGAACTCCTGCGGTGGAGTGTGGACAATCCCGAATCATTTTGGGGAAGCCTATGGCGCTACTTTGATCTCGGCGAGATTCCTGGCCCTGTACTCGCGTCCCGCACGATGCCCGGGGCTCAGTGGTTTCCAGGTGTGCGCCTCAACTATGCCAACGTGGTGATGCGCCGCCCACAGGCGGAGCGACCCGCGATTCTGGCGCTCAGTGAAGACAGCCCAGCCAAACACATCAGCTGGGACCAGGTGCAGCGCGATACCGCAGCACTTGCAGCGACGTTGCGTGAGGCAGGCGTCAAACCGGGCGACCGGGTTGTGGGTTACCTCCCCAACATTCCTGAGGCGATCATCGCGTTTCTAGCGACGGCCAGTCTCGGCGCAGTGTGGGCGGCCTGCGGACAGGACTACTCAGCGCCGGCCGCAGTCGCTCGCCTCGCGCAACTTAACCCGGTGGTACTGATCGCCGCTGATGGCTACCGGTACGGCGGGAAAGTCCACGACAAACGGCCCACGGTCGAGGAACTGAGCGCGGCGCTCACGAGCATCACTGCGACAATTCTGGTTCCCAATATCGGCGCAGATAGTACTAGTGCAGATAAACAGGCTGAAGGTACCCGCGACGGAGTGATGGACTGGGCAGCTGCCATCGCCAACGAGGCAGAATGGGCACCCACTGATGTGCCGTTCGATCACCCGCTGTGGGTCGTGTTTTCTTCGGGGACCACTGGGCTACCCAAAGGGATCGTGCATGGCCATGGCGGTGTTGCCATCGAGCACCTCAAGCAGGTGGGGTTGCACCTTGACCTCGGTGTCGATGACACCTTTTTCTGGTTCACCAGCCCGAGCTGGATGATGTGGAATTTCCTCATCGCCGGACTGATGGTGGGGTCCACGGTCGTCACTTACGACGGCAGCCCCGCATCACCGCACATCGATGCCGTGTGGAAGCTGGCGGCCGACCACCGCGTCACCGTTGTGGGTACGAGCCCCGGCTATGTGCTTTCCTGCGCCAAAGCGGAACGTTCACCACGGCATGACCACGACCTATCTGCGCTGAGGGCAGTCGGAATCACCGGCGCCACATTGCCTGAATCATCAGCCTGGTGGATGCATCGCCACGTCGGTGAAGATGTGCAAATTTGTTCCATCAGCGGCGGCACCGACGTCGTGTCAGCGTTCGTCGGACCATCGCCCATCACGCCCGTGTGGGCGGGAGAGATTACCCGGCCGTGCCTCGGGGTCGCACTTGATTCTTTCGACACCTCAGGAAACTCAGTGCGCAACGGTGTGGGTGAACTAGTCATTACGGCCCCCATGCCATCAATGCCAGTGGCTTTTTGGAACGATCCTGATGGCAGCAAGTACCTCGACGCATACTTCGACACCTACCCCGGCATATGGCGCCATGGTGACTGGATTTCAATAACTGACCACGGCACGATCCTCATGCACGGCCGGAGTGATTCCACACTGAATCGGCACGGTGTGCGGATGGGAAGCGCAGACATCTACCAGGTCGTAGAGCAAATCCCGGACGTGTTTGAAGCGCTCATTTTGGGTGTTGAACTCCCAGACGGTGAGTACTGGATGCCGCTCTTCGTGCACCTCGCCGACGAAGTCGAACTCACCGACGAAGTTCAACACCGCATCGTTTCAGCAATTCGTGAGCAATTGTCACCACGGCACGTCCCTGACGAAATAATTGCGGCTCCCGCGATCCCGCACACGCGAACAGGCAAGAAGCTTGAGGTTCCTCTGAAGAAAATCCTGCAAGGCGGTGATCCTGGCCGAGCGGTAGATAGAAGCGCTGTCGATTCACCGGAACTCGTTGATTGGTTTGCACAATTCCGACGGTGAAAGCTGCACATTGGAACACGTCAATGGCGAATTAGTATTGGTGAGTGGTTTTCCGTAATACAGTGACCGGGTTGCCCCTTAGGTTCGCGGAAGGAATTACCCACGTGGAGCAGTACACAGTCCCCGGTTACACCAGCGTTGATGAGGCCAAGGCTGTTGCGGCGCGGGCGTATGAACTGGACCGCAAACACGTGTTTCATTCCTGGGCGGCGCAGGGTTCCTTCAAGCCGATGGTGGTGACCGCAGCGGAAGGTTCCTACGTTTGGGACGGCAACGGTGACAAGTTGCTGGACTTTTCGTCCCAATTGGTTAACACCAATATTGGACACCAGCACCCTAAAGTTGTGCAGGCCATTGTGGAGCAGGCGCAACGAATCACCACAATCGCTCCGCACCATGTCAATGATCAGCGCAGCGAAGCGGCGCGGCTCATTAGTGAGCGCACCCCCGGCGACCTTAACCAGGTTTTCTTCACCAACAGTGGTGCTGAAGCGGTCGAGCATGCCATTCGCATGGCCCGGGTGCACACCGGGCGAAACAAGGTGCTGTCGCGCTACCGCTCGTACCACGGGGCTACGGCGCTCGCGATCAACGTGACGGGTGATCCGCGGCGGTGGGCAAATGACCGAGGCACGGAAGGTGCTGTTCATTTCTTTGGCCCGTTCCTGTACCGTTCGGCGTTCCATTCCACCAACGAGGCGGAGGAAGAGCAGCGAGCACTCGAGCACCTTGAGCAGGTAATTGAACTTGAAGGTCCCGCCACAATTGCGGCGCTTATCTTGGAAACGGTGCCGGGCGGGCCCGGCATCATTCCGCCCCCACCTGGCTACCTTCGCGGAGTGCGGGAACTGTGCACGAAGCACGGCATCGTCATGATCGCAGACGAGGTGATGTGCGGTTTTGGTCGAACAGGCCGATGGTTTGCGATCGACGAGTTCGACACAGTGCCCGACTTGTTGACGTTCGCCAAGGGCGTCAATTCCGGCTACGTGCCACTCGGAGGTGTGGCTATCGCACCGCACATTGCCGCAACATTCAATGACCGTCCTTACCCTGGCGGTTTGACGTATTCAGGCCACCCTCTGGCGTGCGCTGCGGCGGTGGCGACCATCAACGCCATGTCAGATGACGGAGTCGTCGACAACGCTCGAATTATCGGGGAAACGGTCATTGAACCTGCGCTTAGGGAAATGGCGCAACGCCACAGCAGTGTTGGAGACTTGCGTGGTCGCGGTGTGTTCTGGGCTGTGGAATTGGTGGAAAATCAATCCACCAAAGCGCCTCTCGCTCCCTATGCGGGAACCAGCCAAGCGATGGTCGAAATGATGGCGGAATGCAAACGACTCGGTATGCTGCCACTGATGGTGTCAAACCGCATTCATATAGCCCCACCGTGCACAATCACAGCGGATGAGGCTCGTGAAGGGCTCGAAATCCTTGATCAGGTGCTTAAGATAGCTGATTCGTACGCCACATGAGTGCCCAATCAGGCTAGACGAGCAATCAGGCAAGATCTGCGAGGATTCCTGACACAATTCGCTGCTGCGTATCGGGTGTGACCTGGCTCGTGTAGCACCGCCTGGCCGCAACGGCCAGTCGGTGAGCAGTTTCATTAAGCGGATGCCCGTTGTGCGCACGCACCCACTCAAAGGTCACATGGCGGGAAGCGCGCTTCATATTGATGCGGTCCACGATCGCGGCGATGCCGTGATGTACGACCCGATTCGTGGCAACGAGGCACGACAATGCGTCGCGGCTATCCACGAGGATATGCAACGACCGGCCATCGTTGAACGTATCAAGTGCCAGCTCAATGGCTGCAAGTTCAGCAACGTCAATGCGGCCAATCTGTGCGCGGAACCTCGACTGCGCCACACCTTCGTCGCTGACGCACGCAATTCCAGCACCCCGATGACGTGAGCGAAGCGATGCGTCGGTCGCCACGACGAGGCGTCCTGTGTCCTTGCGCGGCAACCCGGCAAGTTCGGCCTGCTGGCGATGAACTTTCAAGTCAATTTGGGTACCCGCGATGGCATTGAGCTTCGCCAGCCTGGCATCGACAGGATCGAGGTCTACAGCGCATTGTGGGAACGCGTTCAGGGACGGTAATAGAAGGTTTCGTAACTGAGGCTGGTGCACGTACACGGACAACGTCCGCTGATGTCCCTCCACCGTCTTATACAGATACTCGAAAGCATCCACACCGACCAGGCTCAGGGTCGCTTCACGTCGCTTAGGGGTTTGGTCGTGTTGTTGCCTCACGAAAAACTGGAACGCTGAGTAGAAGCCGTCACTGATGACAGCAATGGCACACGCAACCGGTTCAGGCTTTCCGCCAATAAGTTCCTCGGAATTGAACGTTCGAACAACTCCATACCAATGCCGTGCGGGGTCATGAGAGGGTGCATTGTTGCCGCGGCTTGGGTGTTGACCTATTCCGGCCCACAGTATTTCGCGCACTTCGTCGAGGGAAGGAAAAGAGTATCGCGTTGGGAGGGCAGCACTCATCGCCACGCGGAGCCGCCGTAGCGGACTCATGAGCCGCGAACTCGTTGACACAGGCACTCCTCCCTCGCGTTGCAACCCGACGCGTAAGTTCGGCGTCACGATGGAAAGTACTACCAGGCTACGACATCTTTACTGGCATTAACCCTAGATTAACCTGAGGATTCAGATGCAACAGCAAAACTTCTCGAATACCAGCCCAGTTGTGCACTTTCCCACGAGGTTGAGGAGGTGCCTTCAGTTGGTAAAAGGAGTTAGCAACCTGCGGATTGAATCAGGTTGAGGATCGCATCAGCGCGAGCGTCGTCAATCTCCACGCCATCGGATTCAAATTCATCGCGAACAGAGTCACGTAAGTCGTCGGTGTCATCACCGTCGCGCACGTCTTCGCACACGGACTCGGCACCTGAAACTAACTCTTCATCGGTCTTGTCAGCTGCGATGTCGGGGTACTGTCCGCGAAGCGCGGAAACAAACGCAAGGTCAATAAGTGCATCAACAGCTCCAGCGGCCGCATTGGTGGTGGTCTCTGATGCGTCAGACGCGTCATCACCGTTGGCACATGCCGGGACGGTGAGTAGCGCTGCAACGGCAATGCTCGCGGCGATGGTACGGAAACGTCGGTTCATGTTATTCCCTCACTATTGCGATGGTGGATTTGGCGATGGCGCCTCATTTAAACGACGGTGCCTTCTTCAAACGAAGCAATACCCAAAGTCTTCGTAAACGAAACCCCCAATCTTGTTAAGACTTAGGCAGTGAGTCTCGTGCCTCAGCGCGACACTCCTCGACAATGTGCCCTGCGACGTCGCGAAGTTTTTCCTGACCGTGTTGAGACAGTGCAACGAGAACGCTAAATGCCCGCTCATCATCAATGCAGTATTTCTGCATAATGATCCCCTTCGCCATGCCGATGACATCTCGTGAGTCAAGAGCATCAAGGAGCTGCAACTTTTCCCTGGAATGCGCTAGCGCAATCGCGGCATGTGCAGCAAACGGCTGACCTGTATGAACGGCAGCGTCATCGAATGCATCATGCTGTGACGAATACAAGTTGAGGGCGCCCTGCGTCCTCCCGTCGAGGTGAAGCCTGAACGCCAACATGGATGCAACCCCCGCATCGGCGGCGGCTGTGGAGAAGTCCGGCCAGCGATGCTCTGCACTCATATCGCCAGTTCGGTACACCTCAGCTTCAAAAATCGCGTCAACGCAGGGGCCCTCACCGAACTTGTACTGGTATTCATCTATCTGCTCGACCAGCGGCGAAGTGGGTGCAGCCGTTTCAATTTTTCCATCAACTATTAGGGATAGTCCGGCATGATCCGTGCCGGGGATGCTTTTCTGCGCTTCCCTCACAATCGCTTCAAGTGTTGCCGCGAAATTGGGTTCGCTCCCCATCGACAAGGCCGCGTCGGCAAGCCGGGCAGCAATACCGCGCGGTTGTGGCAGATCCGTCAACACAACTCCTCAGAGCCAAGGTGCACCGTTACGTTCGTACGAAGCTTTGGGACAGCGACAATACTGCATCAGCCACCGTGCGCTGAAGATTTAACTCTTCATCAAAGCCCACGGCGCACAGAATATGACGGACTGATGGGTTTCCGACAACGGCACTGTGTCCACCACGCTTGCGCAGGAGTGTAGTGATGTCGGCGAGGGCGCGAATCCCGGCACTACCAAGGAATGACACCGCTGTCAGATCAAAAACGTAGACACCATCGGAGAGAAATAGATCAGACTCGAGTTGCGAACGAAGCGACGAGACGCTGGCGATATCAACGTCCCCTGTGATTCGAACGACTGTGGCGCCGTACGAAGTGTGCTCGCTAGTGACAAGGAGAGGTGACATGCTTGATGTAGCAGGTGAATGGTTGAAGCGGTGACTCATGGCTGCGGCCTCCCATTGCATTGACAGATGGGTGGGAGCGAGCGCTGATCATCGAATCTAGAAACAACCAGGTCCGCGATACGTCAGTGCGCGCTTCCCACAGGCTGTTGGCTCAACCAATATTTATATTACCTGCGTCACACCAATCCTCATAATAAAATCAGCCGGAACGGAGATATGTCCTATTCGCGACTCAATCGCAGGTGACTGTCCGCAGGGCGGCTAGAACGAGACGATGGTGGGTACCCTCCGAGATGACAGGGTTGAGAACTAACCCACAGCGCCACAACCCACGGAGCCCACATGGACAGCGCAACAATAGACAGCGAACCTCGTCGCATTGAGTTGCGAATCCCGGCATCTCCTGAATTTCTTCAACTTGGTCGCCTGATGGGCGTAGCTCTTGCATCACACACGAACTTCACTGTTGATGACATGGAAGACATACGGCTTGCGGTGGATGAGGCGTGCACGCAACTGATAAATATTTCTACCGCCAACGGTCAGCTTGATTGCACGTTCGATATTTCCGACAAAGCCATAAGCGTCGGGATTACTGGTAACCCGGAACCAGGAAAATCGATTTCCCCTGTAGGGATCGGCTGGCATGTCCTATCGTCGGTCGTGAACAATGTCGACCTAGCTACCACAAATGGCCGCGCTGGCGGCACAGCCACAATCTCATTCGTCAAGCGTTGCAGTGCCGCGTAACAATGGCCGATGACGACTACTCCGATGTGCCAGCGCTTCTCAGTCGGCTCAACTCACTAACTCCAGGTTCCGCCGAATTTCTGCACGAGCGCGACGCAATTACCGTTCGCTGCCTTCCCCTCGCCCGAAACATTTCACGACGGTTCCAAGGCCGCGGCGAAGATCCGGACGACCTCTTACAGGTAGCGCGAGTGGGACTTGTCAAAGCGATCGAACGATTTGACCCCGAGTCCGGATACGAGTTCCTTTCCTTTGCGGTGCCCACAATCATGGGTGAAGTTCGGCGCCACCTCCGCGACCACGTGGGCCAAATGCGTGTGCCCCGGAACCTGCAAGAATTGCGCGTTCGCCTCGCAATGGAATTACCCGACCTGACTCAAAAGCTCGCGCGTACGCCCCGCCCACGCGACATCGCCGAGGCTCTGGGAGTCCCCGTCGATGAGATTACCAACGCTATGACAGCCGGATACGTATATCGAGCAGAAGACCTCGACGACATCCACCAACAAAATTTTCCCATCGATTCGAATTTTGATTCTCAGTCAGACGAGAGGCTGTGGCTGGAAAAGGTTATTGGGCAGCTTCCTGACCGCCACCGCTACATACTCCGCCTTCGATTTGTGGAAGACCTCACGCAAACAGAAATTGCAAATTCCATCGGAGTTTCGCAAGTTCACGTTTCACGCCTACTCACTCAAGGCCTCGCAACATTGCGTGAGCAATTAGCGGGGGACTAGCGTCGCAATGTTTACAACATCATCCGGGTGGGTAATCCACTGATGCAGCGTCACAATCAGTGTTCGCAAGGTAAGAGATCGTGACACTGCGCCGTCAAGGTATGACGCAAAGAACAGGAGAATGTTCATGATCGCGCTCGGGATTATTTTGCTCGTCATTGGTTGGCTCACTGGAATCCAGATCCTGTGGACCATCGGTATCGTGGCACTTGTCGTTGGCTTGGTGCTGCTCCTGCTCGGTTCCATCGGTCGGCCAGTTGGTGGTCGCAGGTACTGGTATTAGCCCACCTGGGGTTTCTCTCTCTGTGGGGTTGGTCCAAGTGAAAGGTGAAAGATATGCGTGGTATCGGCGGACTGCTGACCCTGATCGTGATCATATGGCTCATCGTCGGCGCAATCGCAGCAGGACAACGTGGCTATTACTCCAACACTGACCCAGACTGCGCTGGGATCGGGACCTTGGCGCTGACAGTTGTGGCTGGCCCCTTGAACTACATGGGTGTCAATCCAGCGATCGAAGGTTGCGATATTCGGCAGCCGAGTCCTTAGTTGGCCAGAAATGCCAGTTGGGCCCCCGTGTTTCCACGGGGGCCCAACTAGTTTTTGTCTCAGAGGCCAGGCAGGCTGATAATGCCGCCAAAGAAATCTGCCGCCGCGAGCAGGCCATCGAAGATCATGGCGTACAGCTCGGACGGGGGAAAGCCAAGCTGGTCTTCGCCAACGGTGGAAAGGTCAAAAATAGACAACATGCGGCCTCCATGCCAAGTGGTTGATTCCGGTTATGATGCTACGGCAACAGCGCGCCATCAGACGGCTTGCGATGCACTTCTCACAGTGACCAATCTGAACGCGTCACGCTACCGAACCAATGGAATACAACAGGATTGTTATAGCAGTTCGCGGTAGTGTTCTTTGCGGTCAAGAATCTTCTGGACATACGGTTGCGTCTGGCTGCTGTACTCGCCGCCCTCGGGCATCCCACCGAATCTTTGAACTGCCCCAAACCCGGCGTTGTATGCCGCAAGTGCAAGGTTGAGAGGATCGCCTTCAAGTGATCCTGCGGCCACTCCCGCATGTGATAGTCGAATGTTTTCGCACATGAACGCAGCCTGTGCCGTTACAGCATCGGGAATGCTATATGGATTTGCAATCCCGTCGCCGTCAGCATCAACACCCCACGTTGCCCACGTTTCTGGAATGAACTGCGAGGGACCCATGGCACCGCGATTACTCAGCGCGTCACTTCGGAAACTACTCTCGGCTTCGATCTGCGCTGCAAGTAATTCCGGTGTCACGGCGTCGCATTGCTCGGCCGCCCGAACGATCCACTCTCGGTACTCGTCATTAAAACCTGACGTCACGGCCCCAGGCGAGTAGTCCGGATGCTCCCGGATATCGTCTAGGAATCCTGCGCACCCCGAAGCGCCGAGGGCTAGCGCCACTAGCGTGCCTATCCAGATTCTTTTCATCGTTATCGAGTGTGCCGCCGAATCGTTGGTCATGCCACTAAATGTGGTTGGAAGCATTGCGCTGCGCGTGGAGCGCCAACCACAATGGTGTGTGATGGCAATCACAATTTCAGGAGGTTCGAATGCACGCAGTAGTGGGGGACCACGTCCACATCAAGAGCCCGACTGTCGGCCAACATGAGCTCGAAGGCGAAATCGTCGAAGTGCAAGGGCAACAAGGAGAACCTCCATACCGAGTCCGATTCGATGACGGCCACGAATCGTTGATGTTCCCCGGTGCTGACTGCCAAATCGAGCACCGAAGCTAGTTCACCGCAGCTCCCGCATCACATGAGCCAGATGAAATATGCGGTGACAACGACGAAGAGGGCGTAAGTGATGGGGTGAACATCGCGCCATCGTCCCTTAAGCACCATAAGAATCGGATACAGAAACAACCCGAACGCGATGCCGTTCGCAATCGAGTATGTCAATGGCATCGCGGCGACTGTCATGAACGCCGGAATCGCATATTCCAACTTTGACCACTCAATATCGCCGAGCGCCGTCGCCATAAATACGCCCACAAGAATCAGCGCGGGTGCCGTAACCTCCGGTGTCACCACCGCCAACAGCGGTGAGAAGAAGATTGACAACACGAACAGCACCGCTGTCACCACTGAAGCGAGGCCGGTCCTCGCGCCTGCGCTAACACCCGCCGATGACTCGATGTAGGACGTAGTAGTCGATGTGCCGAGAACTGCGCCGCCCATGGTTGCCACCGAGTCGGCCATTAACGCCTTGTTGGCCCGCGGTAGTTCCCCGTTGCGCAAGAATCCCGCCTGGTTGGCCACGGCTATCAAAGTTCCCGATGTGTCAAAGAAGTCCACGAAAAGCATCGTCAGGATGACAACTGCCATTTGGGCGGTGAACAGTTCGCCAATCGATCCAAATGCGGCACCAAAGGTGGGAGCCAAACTTGGCACAGCGCTCACTACACCGGCCGGAGCAGCGATGACGCCTGTCACCACTCCTGCGGCCGCTGTGAAAATCATGCCGTAAAAGACCCCGCCTTTGAATCCGCGAATGAGGAATGCGGCAGTAACCAAAACACCGAAAATTGCGAGCAATGTTTCAGGCCGCCGCAAATCACCCAGCCCAACGAGTGTCGCTTCGCTCTCCACGACAATTCCAGCGTTTCTCAGGCCGATAAACGCAATGAACAAACCGATGCCCGCCCCAGTGGCAAATTTCAAATGCAGAGGGATGGCGTTAACGATCGCCCCACGCACACCGGTTACCGCGAGAATGAAAAACAGAATGCCAGACACAAACGTGCCCGCCAGGGCTGTCTCCCACGGAATTCCCATTACGAGCACCACGGTGAACGCGAAGAACGCATTCAGACCCATCCCTGGCGCTAACGCTATGGGGTAGCGCGCCCATAGGCCCATGACGAGTGAGCCAAGGGCTGCGGCGAGTGCGGTGGCGACGAACACCGCCGAGATATCCATGCCGGTTGTGCCCAGGATCTGGGGGTTGACGAACAAGATGTACGCCATGGCAAGGAAGGTGGTGACACCGCCGACAACTTCTGTGCGCACGGTGGTGCCAGCCGCGGACAATCCGAAGTACTGGTCCGCATTCCGGCGCGCCACTGCGGTGCGTGATCTGCCCACGAGTCATTCTCCTTGCTCCGACACAAACCGGAAACTTCACATCCCCGAACTGCCATATCCTTGAACTAAGGATCTTCGCAGAGTCTGCCCCCGCTAGGTGACACGAAGATTGCAGCGACGCAACATTCTCCGCAGCGTAAGCGCCATCACATGTTCACGGCTGCTGGGCAGCTCGGTGCAGGATGACAGCAATTCCTTCCGTGATTCTTCCTGCGAAGTCAAAGTTCAAGGATTCATCGGGAACGTGAGCGTTGCTGTCTGGGCCCAACGCTCCGGTGATGACGAATTGGGCGTCTGGGTTCGCCTCGTGAAGCAGGCCCATGAATGGAATGGAACCGCCCACGCCCATCGCACGCCAAGGGTTGTGGAAGACGGTGTCACTGACTTCAGTGAGAGCATCATGGAGCCATGGTGCTGTGGTGGGGGCGTTCCAGCCGTTGGCGGCTTCAATGTCGGTGACTGTTACGACGGCGCCGCGGGGCACATCGGTGGTGAGGGTGGCAACGATGGTCTCGATTGCGCGATCGGCGTCGACAGTAGGGGGTAGGCGGAAGCTGAGGCGAAGCGTTGTGGAGGGTCGCAGCACATTTCCGGCATCGGCCACGGGTGGCAATCCTTCCGCGCCGATGATCTCTAGGGCGGGACGCCAGGTGTTGAGCAGGTGTTGCTCCACTTCATCCGCGCTGTCGAGTTCAACACCGTCTTGCAGCGGTAGTACGAAGCGCCACGCACCGGGCAGGGTTTCTGCGGCACCTTGTGTTTCTTTGAGACGATCAGCGGGGACGGGAACATTCAATTCAGGTATGAGGATGCGCCCTGTAGCGGAGTCCTCAACTCGGTCGAGTAGCTGCCGGGTGATGCGAAATGAACTCGCCACCGGTCCTCCGGCCATTCCGGAATGTACGCCTGACTTCAGTGTCGAAACGGTGAGTGAGACGCTGGCAAGCCCACGCAGCGACGTCGTCAGCCACATCCGCTCGTAGTCTCCTGCGCCGGAATCCAAACAGACTACGAGTGATACGTCGCCAAGCCTGTCGGTGAGGTGTGTGAGGTATGCGGGGAGGTCGGGGCTGCCTGATTCTTCGCTTGTTTCAAGTAGCAGCACACAACGAGGGTGTTCACCGTTGGCTGCTAGCAGTGATTCGAGTGCTGTCACCGCCGAAAACCCGGCATAACCATCATCGACTGCGCCGCGTCCGTATAGTCTGTCGCCTTTTATTGTGGGGTCCCACGGTCCGTCGCTGTGTGTCCACCCGTCAAGCCCGGGTTGTTTATCTAGGTGGCCGTACAGCAACACGGTTTTTGTTGATGTGGCACCAGCGGACGCTGGAACGTCGACGACAAGCAGGGGCGATAAGTTTGGTAGTCGTTCGACAAATATGTCTGCACCGGGGAGGTTTCGGCCCGAAATCCACGTTTGAAGATGCGTCACCGCAGCATCGATGTGGCCATTTTCGGCCCATTGTGGATCGAATGCTGGCGACAATGCCGGGATCCGTACAAAGTCCATCAGGGCTGGTAGTGCGGCACGCCACCGCTGGTCAATGGTTTCACGGAGAACGGTGTGGTCCATTCCGCTGATGCTAGTCGTGATGTGCTGTACCTCGCGAGGGGCACAACATGACCGTAGGTGTGTGAAACGGATACACTCCGCGCGGGTGAGAGGTGGAAAAACTATGGCTGTGGATGTGTCTGAGGCTGCGTCAGTTACCAGTAGTGGTGGTGCGGCGTGGCGTCGCAACCTTGGCGAGTGGATTGAGTCAAAGCGTGTGCGTGGCGTCATTACTGCGCTCATTCTTATCAACGCTGTTGTGCTGGGTATCGAAACGTCTGCGGGCGCCCGCGAGTCGATTGGTGTTGTGCTGACTAACGTCAATCAGGTGATCTTGGCTGTTTTTGTGGCTGAGATTCTGATTAAGTTGGTTGCTTTTGGTCCGCGTTTCTTCAAGTCGGGATGGAATATTTTCGACTTCCTTATCGTGGGTATTTCGCTCGTTCCCACGTCGGGTCCTCTTGCGATTTTGCGTACGCTGCGCATTCTGCGCGTGCTGCGTTTGCTTTCCACTGTGAAGCGCCTGCGCATGCTGGTGGAATCACTCATGCAGGCGTTACCTGGAATTGGGTGGACGGCAGCTTTGCTGTTGATGATGTTTTACATCTTTGGCGTTATGGGAACTGAGCTTTTTGGTCAACGGTTCCCTGAGTGGTTCGGAACGCTTGGTCGTAGCATTTACAGCTTGTTCCAGATTATGACTCTGGAAAGTTGGTCAATGGGCATCGCTCGGCCTGTCATGGCGGAATATCCCTATGCTTGGGTGTTCTTTGTTCCGTTCATTCTGATTTCGAGTTTCATGGTCCTAAACTTGTTCATTGCGATCATTGTGAGTGCCACGCAAGAGGTTCATGAGATGGAGATTCGTGGTGAACGTGAAGCGCAGGAGCAGCAAGCTCATGCTGAACGAGAGGAGATGCTTGATTTGCTCCGCTCAATGAATGCGCGGATGGAGGAATTAGAGCGGCGCCTTGGCCGATAGCGGTGTCTTCATCGTTCGTGGTTGGGGAACTGCAGCATTTTTACTGATCGTGATCCGTCTTTGTTCCACAGGTTGGAGATGCCTCGGCGGTGGCTGTCGACATGGTGTGTGTCGACGATGCCGATGGATTCCATGAGCGCGAACATCGTGATTGGCCCAACAAACGTAAAACCGCGCTCCTTGAGGTTTTTTGAGAGTTGTTGGGATTCCGGGGACTGATTCGGGATGTCGCGCAGGTTGCGCGGCTGTGGGGTGTGGCTGGGTTGGTGCGCCCAGATGAGTGCAGCCAGTCCGCCGTCGGCACGGAGTTCTAGGGTGCGGCGTGCGTTGTTGATGGCGGATCGTATTTTGGCTCGGTTGCGGATTATTGCGGTGTTGGTCAACAAATGTTCGACATCGGAGTCGGTGTAAGTTGCGACTGCGCTGGGGTGGAATTGGTCGAAAGCGTCGCGAAATGCTTCGCGTTTGCGCAGTACGGTGGCCCAGGAGAGGCCGGCTTGAAAGCCCTCTAGTACGAGCTTTTCGTAGATGCCTCGTTCCGTGGTTACTGGAACGCCCCATTCAGTGTCGTAGTAGTGGCGCATGAGCGCATCACGAGCCGCCCAGGGTGGCCGGAGGAGGCCGTCGTCTCCGACGATCATGTCGTGTTCGTCAGTCATTGTGCCGTTGCCTTGGTGTGTTCGAGTTCCAGCAGTGTCCTTTTGGTGTCAAGACCACCGAGGTAGCCGCCGAGCGATCCATCGCTTCGCACGACGCGGTGGCACGGAACCACGATGGGCAGCGGGTTGGTAGCGCAGGCAGTGCCGACGGCCCTGATCGCTTTGGGGTTCCCTACGGAAGCTGCGACTTCTTTATACGATTGTGTGTGTCCATACGCAATGGTGGGGAGTTGTTGTTGGACTTGTTGGCGGAACCCAGTTGAGAGTGAGAAGTCGAGCGTCACCGAAAACTTCGTGCGATTCCCCGCGAAGTATTCGCTGAATTGATCAGCGATGTCATCGAGCTTTCTGGGGACTTGCATCACGCGCGGGCTGAGTTGTGCCGCGAGGGATTCGAGGACGCTGTCGAGATTCTCGTTGTCGAATGCCACACGTACAAGGCCACGAGAAGTTCGTGCAAGTAGCAAACGTCCGATAGGGGTCTCGATGATGTTGTATGCCACATCGACCAGGTGGGCCTCGTAAGCCCGGCTCGATAGTTGTTGGTGAAGTGCACTGTTGCTTGTGGGTATATCCGCGTTGAGCAGGGCGTTTCGCAATGCGTCTTCAAGAGGTGAGGTCATGATTGCTGTCCTAGACATGATGAGGTGAGTTGAGCGCGTAACGCAGCAATACCGTCGGATGAAGCTCGGCGTGCTGCTTCTGGCGTACCGCCAATGATGTTGGCGATCTCGCCGTATGAAAGTCCGGCAATGAAGCGATAGGCAATGACTTGGCGTTGCTTAGGCGGCAGCGAAGCCACGTCTTCCCAAATTTCTTGTCCCGGCTCGATAGTGGCCAGCGGTGCGCGAATTGGTTCGGGAACGTCACCAACAGGAACAGCGCGGCGCGAACGGGACCTCAACACATCGAGTGCCTTGCGGTGAGCGATCGTGACAAGCCACGCCTCTAGATTCGCGTTCTCATCAAGTTCTGGATAGGCGCGCAACGCGGCTATGAAGGTTTCGGACCAGGCATCTTCGGCGTCGCTCAACGAACTGAGCACAGCCAGGCACACGCGCAGCACCGTGTTGCCGTGATCTGTCACGACTCGGTCGAAGGGCGTTTTCTTGTTCATCACTAGGTAGACGCGTGAGGACGTGGAAACGTGAGGTTTTGATGCGAAAAAATTCTGACTATCACCGTGTCGAGCGATCCCATAACGAGTGGATGCGATCGAGTGAGCGTTGGGTTCCTAGTTCATTTCGCGAGCTTGGATTTTCCCAGTACTGAGCAAAGATCGCGCGCAGCAACTGGGGCGGGAGTCTGAACTTGCGCGTGTCGATGTCCAGCATGGGAACAACGGTTAGCCTGTCGATTCGCCAGAGTTTGACGGTGTAGTCGAACTGCCACGTTCGCTCAGGATCGCCAACTACGAGGACTTTTCGTACTCGATCTTCGTATTCAGGGTAGACCGCGATGATTTCACGCCAAGTAAGGTTCGCTTCAACGCTCCATCCGCGAAACCGGATGCCGGTAGGCGAGAGTTCGACGTGACCACGCTGCAGCGACCCCGTCGCTACGGATAGCAAGTACCAACCAAAAAAGAGCGCAATTATTGAGTAGATAATGACCCCGAAAATGCCTTCGGTTCCTTCATCGAAGTAGTGGTCGATAGCCGAAACGATGAATAGCAGAGTCGCAACCGCCATCATTGCGGTTCGAAGGTTGAAAAGTACTGGGGATCGTTGAAGAACGGTGACCGGATTTCCGTCACGGTCAGTGCCTATGGAGATGTCGTTCCGGTCGAACTGCGGTCGGGTGTGGTGCCGAAAATGAACAATTCCAAGGCCGAACAGTATTGCCAGAAGCCCGCCGTAAATGAGGAATGTTGGCTTGCCGTTCAGTGCGCCGACCGCGCCGGTGATGAGCATGCTTACGCCGAGTATGCCAAGCACTGCGTAGATGATCTTCTCGCGCGTAGTCGCCTGAGGTACCGGCCACACACTCGGCCATGAAACGGTGCTGTTGGGCTCACTAGGTGTCACGACGCTCCTTGGATTCGTTGTCACCCTAGTGTCTCAGGGATGTTGTCTGAGGGACGCGTGAGCGCGCTAGCAGAGGGGCAGGCAACGCGAAAGCCCGTGCTTATGCACGAGCCATCGCGGTTGTGGTTAGCGGTTGAAGCCAAAGGAAAGGCCCGTTCCGCCGCTAAAGCCGAACGAGGGCTTACCGAAGGATCCTCCCGCAGAGACATTGCCTTCAGCGCTTGAACTGCCGCTCGAGGTGGAGCCTCCTACGCTGGCGCTTCCGCCGAACGAGGATGTGCAGCATGAGAAGGAGAAACCTCCACCGCCGCCAGCGCTTCCACCGCCACCGAATGAGAAGCCGCTAGCTAGTGCCGTTGCGGGGCTGAGGAACAGTACTGCGGCCGCACCTGCAGCGACAACGCTCGCCCTAGTGCGATTCTTCCTGCGTGTGGTCATGATCGATATTTCCTCCTGTTGCGAAGAATCTTTTGGCATCAAGCCAACTGGCGGTTGTAATTCTTCACCTCCCAAGGAATGTGACAATGGATTAGTTCGAATCGCCACACATATTAAGATTAACAAAAAGCGACATGCTGGCACACGGGTAAAGTTGGCCGTTTTCTGCGAAGTAATTTTTCGACAAGCATATAGAAAATACGTGTTTCAGCGCCCCTGAGCTGCAACGACATTCCTATCGCCGGACGGGCTTGAATGCTTTCTGGTTGGTTAAGTAGAACGTGCCGAAAAAGGTAACATTGAGTCTGTTAAAAGGCCTTGAGCTAAAGGGAGCGCGGGGCAACAATGCGGTTTAAATATAACCAATTGTCGGAAAATTAAGCCGTGTTACTGCAGTCTCGTACATATTCTGCAACGGCACTGACACCGTCTACCGTTACGTTCCGGTGCCACCGACCACCCGGGTGGCTCACCACGAGCGGTCCTAGGTTGCACGGTGTCAGGCACCCCGTCGGGGTGACCATGACGGGATCCTCGGCCAAAGTTTCCGAAAGTGCACGCATCACCTCTCCCGCACCGTATGCGGTGCAGCGCGGGCCACGACACACGAGCACCTGTGCGTTGTGTTGCGGGATTTCCGACCATGCCGGGCTTTGAAAAGCCCGAGCGCTCGCAGTAACCGGGCGCCCACCGGTGTCAATGACGTCTCGAATGGCGTCCACAAGATTCGTGTGGCCAGCGATATTGTGGGTGACTCTGACGTCTAAGTCACTCTTGCGGGATTCGCGCCAATGCGACACCGAACGCGCCATCCATGTCTCCAAATACCGGTCCCGTGGAACAGCCAATGGCACGAGGAGAGGAACTTGCTCCGCAGCGACAGCGAGATCGAGTTCGGTATGTATAGATGGTTCGCCCTGGTCAAGCAACGCAAACCTCGCCCCAACAGTGCGTGCAAGGCGTTCAACCGAGGGGAGATCCACCCCCGATGGGGTTGGCCGGGCCACCAGGATCACGTACGGGTGCATCGTCTACGCCCCCTTCTGGGCTTGTGCGAGTGTGTCCGAGCGTGCTGCGCGGGGAGCGGGCACCACCAAAGGTGTTCCCGTTAACGGGTCATCAATCACTATGCAGGGAAGTCCAAACACTGCTTCAACTATCTCCGACGTGACGACGTTTGATGGTGCGCCTGCAGCCACAACCTTTCCGCCCTTCATCACGATGAGATGGTCGGCATAGCGGGCCGCGAGGTTGAGGTCGTGCAGCACCGCAACGATTGTTCGACCTGAGTCACGGTGTAGATCCTGCAGTAAATCCAGCACATCGACCTGGTGAGCCAGGTCGAGGAACGTCGTTGGCTCGTCGAGCAGCATGATGTCGGGATTCTGCGCCAGAGCGAGTGCGATCCACACTCGCTGTCGTTGTCCGCCCGACAATTCATCTACATTGCGTTCCCCAAGTTCTGCGACTCCTGTGGCCTGCATAGCTGTCAACACCGCGCGCTCGTCGTCGTCGCTCCATTGCCGAAACCACCGCTGATGGGGGTGACGTCCGCGCGAGATGAGATCAGCCACGGTAATGCCGTCAGGCGCGATGGGTTGCTGCGGCAGCATCCCGAGATTTTGCGCGAAACTGCGCGCAGGAATGTCCGCAATGGACGTGCCGTCGAGTAAAACTGCACCCGATTGCGGCTTGAGAAGCTTGGCGAGCCCGCGCAGCAACGTCGACTTGCCGCACCCATTTGGTCCGACAATCGCGGTAAATCCAGAAGCAGGGATAGCGGTGGTGAGTTCGCGAATAATCGGCTCGGAACCGTAGCCGAACGTGACATTGAGGGTGGTGAGATTCATCCTGCGTGTCCAATCTTGGAAGCTCGGGCGAGGAGATAGATCAGAACTGGTGCACCAAGAACAGCCGTGAGCACACCAACTGGAAGTTCGGTGGGGAACAGTGTTCGGGCAGCTAGATCTGCAGTCACAATTAGGAGAGCACCTGCGGCGGCGGACGGAACGAGGCCGGGGCTGCGCTCATGCAGGAGGCGGCGCACGATCTGTGGTGCCACGAGCGCGACGAATCCGATGGGTCCGGCCGCTGCTGTGGCCATGGCGGCAAGCACACACGCGAGAACGGTCAGGTTGATTCTGTGTTGCGCCGCGTTGCCTGACAACGTGCTAGCGAGCTCGTCGCCAAGTTCGAGGAGCGACAAGTTTCGGCCCCACACGACAAGGAATGGAAGAGCAAGCACGAGTGTTGTGCCGATGATGCTGACGTGCAGCCAACCACGATTAGCGAGGCTGCCGGTTAGCCAGACGGCCGCATTGTGTGCTTCGTAGATGTTGGCCCTGGTCAGGATGAATGAAATCAACGATGACAACATGGCGGTCATACCGATGCCGACAAGGACCAGCCGGTAGCCGCTAATTCCGTGCTTGTTAGCAATCAGAAGGATGAGCCCGATTGTGGTCAGCGCCCCCACTAGTGCTCCGACAATGGTGCTTAAGGCTGAACCGCCGATAATGGTCAGCACCACGAGTGCCCCCAATGCTGCGCCCGTGTTGATACCAATAACGTCGGGGCTGACCAGGGGGTTCGCTGCGATGCGTTGCAGAATTGCGCCCGACATTGCGAACGCGGCCCCCGCGAGTACTGCTACGAGCACGCGGGGGAGTCGAGTGCCGATGATGACATCACGTTCAATTAGGTTGCCCCCGCCTTGAAGGATGTCGACTACTTGACTTGCGGTGAGTCCGTACTTCCCGAGGGTGAGTGACCACAGGCTGAAACCGGCAACAGCGACAAGCAATGCGGCTGCGATCACGACAGATCGCTTGTGAACACGAAATGTGGTGCCACGAGACCGGATGACGGCGGTCCCGCGGGGGAGGACGCTCATAGTTTGGCGACCTTTCGATTACGCACGAGATATAGGAAGAACGGCGCGCCAGCGAGCGCGGTGACGATACCGACTTGGAGTTCGTGCGGTTGAGTTGCGATTCGCCCCAGAACGTCCGCCAGCAACACCAGCGTTGGTGCGAGGACGACGCACCACGCCATGATCCACCGGTAGTCCGGTCCCACCAGGGCACGGGCGATGTGTGGCACCACCAGGCCGATGAAGGCGATTGGCCCTGCTATTGCTGTGGCGGCACCGGCTAGCAAGATCACCGCGATTGCGCAGGTGATGCGCACAGCAACGACCCGAGCTCCCAAACTGCGGGCCATGTCGTCGCCGAGCGCGATCGAGTTCAAGGCCCGAGACACCCCAACGGCCGCCAACGCGCCGATCGCAATGAAGGGGCTCACCGTCAGGAGCGACTCAATATCCGCACGGCCGAGCGACCCGACGACCCAGAACCGAAATTCGTTGAACGTAGCCCTGTCGAGCAAGCTAATCGCAGTGGTGAGGGACCCAATGAGGGCGCCGAAGGCAGCACCGGCCAGGGCCAGCTTCACTGGCGTCGCGCCGCCGTAGCCAAGCGAACCGAGCATGTAGACGAACACGGCAGCAACGGCAGCGCCGAGGAAGGCGAACCAGATATACCCAGTGAGAGCGGTGATCCCGAACGCGCTCATGGCTACGACGACAGCGAACGCCGCACCTGCGTTGATACCGAGGATTCCAGGCCCAGCGAGTGGGTTGCGCGTGAGGCCCTGCATGACAGCGCCCGCAAGCCCCAAAGCGATTCCAGCGAGAATTCCGGTTAGCGTGCGCGGAACCCGGATGTATCGCACTACGCGGTCGGTGTCGCTGCCGGTGTACTGAGTTAGCGCAGAAACTGCCTCATCAAGATTCAGCGGGTGGTTGCCCACCATGATTGACACGACAGAGGCGGCGGCGAGAACCAGAATGCCAACAATGATGCCCACCCAGCGAGGTAATCCCCGCCGGGCTAACTCCTGCGGTGGTGCGGTGCGCGTTGTGCGTCGCCGTGACGCTGCGACGCTCACCATCATTACTCACTCACAAGGTCAGGGTGAATGAGCGCGGCGATCTTCTCGGCAGCGTGGGCGGCTCGAACTCCGGCAGCACGGTCGGCGAAGAGAAACGGATACACTTGGTTATTGCGAACCGCATCGATGTTGGCGAGCGCTGGGTTGGTGCGGATTGTTTCGACGTCGGGAAGCGCGTCATCATCGGTATACGAGGCATCGCAGCATTTGCTGGTCAGGATGATATCCGGATTGCGCTGGATGAGTTCCTCCTCGCTGATTTGAATGTTGCGCAATTCAGTGAGGTCTTCGAAGACATTCACGCCACCGGCTGCGTTGATGATTTGAGTGACGAAGTCGGTGCCGCTCGCGATGCTCAACGTCCCATCTGCACGCGGTGTGACAACAGCGATTCGTGGTTTCTCAGCATCGCCGACCGCGTTGGCCAGAGCTTCGAAGCGTGCGGTGAGCTCTGCGATCACTGCTTCGGCGTTCTCTTCGACATCCCACAATGCACCGAGGTCGCGGAGGTCGCTGTAAATGTTTTCTATGCGAACACTGGCTGGGTCGATAGCCGCGTCGGCAAGCCCATCGGCGCTGGGGCATAGGGGGCTCAGGATCCAGGTTTGCACTCCGAGGGCGGAGAGGCTTGCGCGCGTCCCCACACTGCTCGATGCGGTTTCTGAGAAAACCCCATTGAACCCGGACAACACGAAGTCTGGATTTTCGCCGAGAAGTTCGTCGCGGCTAGGCAGTGACTCGACGTAGTCGACGGTGGCTTGAGCGTCGGCGTATTCGGGCAACACCTGTGCGTCGAGGTATGCCGTTCCAATAAGCCGGTCGCTCACACCAAGCGAATGCGCTACTTCGATCGCAGGCTGATACGCGGCGTAAATTCGCTGCGGAGGTTCGGTGACTGCGACATCGATACCGCAGTTTTCGCGGGTCGTCGTTTCGCCCGCCGCAGCGGAGCCGTCGCCGGAATTATTGTCAGAAGTGGAGCAGCCAGCAATCGTGATTGCTGCTGCTATGAGCGCGCCTACTTTTGGGTAGGCGAAATTACGGGTGGTCAAGGTGACCGCCTTCCAGGTCCTCGTGGAATCGGATATCGCTGGTCGTGGCCGGTCTCCTGGCTGACGAGCTAGGTGCGCACGTTCTGCCTTCCCAAGGTGATGAAACCTCAGTGACTTCGCATCGATGATGCGAAACGAACGTGTGCTGCTCGATCACAGTGGCGAGGGCCGCACCGGTTCTGCACCGATTTCCCGTCCACCACGACTCGTCGACCATATCAGTGCCGTGCATGTGGCCGTACAATCATGGCTGCACCTATGGTCAGGAGAACCAGTCGATGTCGAATGCGCTGCGTGAAGTGGATCTTGAAAACTCAAGTGGGGAAGCTTCTCTTACCATCCGCGCTGAGGTTGCTGCACAGCCCGACACCGTGTGGTCGTTCCTCACCGAACCGGCGCTACTTCTCCAATGGTCTCCTGTAGTTCCTGACCGGGATCTCACCGAGATTGGCCCCGCATTCACTGAAGACCCAGATGACGAGGCGCTGGATGCGACGGTAATTTCGTCAACCCCGCCACGTTCGCTGAGCCACAAATGGGGCGAGGGACGGCTTGATTGGGACGTGCAGGACACGCTCGAGGGGTGCCTGATCACCCTCACTCAGCAACTCAATGACGTTGAAGACGCAGCTCAAGCGGCCGCGGGGTGGCACCTTTGCTTTGATGACCTTGCGCTTGCTTTAGGATCTGCCGCGCATCCCCAGGCGCTTGAGCCCGAGGCTTACTGGGGTTCGTTGGTTGAGCGGTATCAGAAGCACTTCAGCTAGAAGTGCCGGTAGCCCTCACGGCGTGGATAAACCGGCCCATGTCGTTTACCGCTGTCGTTGCTTCCGGCACCAGCCCGGCATGCAGGTGTACGACGTGCCATAAACCTGTGAGCACAGTGAATTCCACCGCAACCCCGCACTGGCGTGCGTGCTCGGCAAGTCGTTCAGCGTCGCGGAGCAGGATCTCGTCGCTGCCTACATGTATAAGTAGCGGAGGAAACCCCTTTAAGTCAGCGGCAAGTGGATCGAGGTCGGGGGTGATCGCACTTGTGCTGAGGTATCGCTCCGCATTTTGGCGGAGCCACGATACTTGCAACATCGGGTCGTTATCGCATTCGTGCGTTTGTGCAAGGCTCAGATCCACCCACGGTGAAATGACGGCTGCGCCCGCCGGTAGTTCGATACCAGCTTCGCGAATCCGCAACATCGCAGACAACACGAGACCACCACCAGCGGAATCGCCGCTCAGCACGATTTTCGACGCGGGAATGCCGTTGTCGAGGAGTTCCTGATAGGCGGATACCACGTCGTCGAGCGCCGCGGGATACGGAAATTCGGGGGCGAGTCGGTAGTCGAGGGAAAACACTTCTGACTGGGAAGATGCGGCGAGGTGGGAGCAAATCGGGCGATGTGTGGATGGCGAACCGACCACATAGCCACCGCCATGCAGGTACAACACAGCACCGTCCGCCTCACCGGAATCGCTGACGTAGCGCTCGGCGGGGCGCCCACCCAGAGTTACGGCAGTACGCGTTGTATCGGCAGCTGTGACTGATACCAAGCCTGCCGCATCAATGAGTCTGCGTTGAACGCCAACGGGCCAGCGCGGATTCAACATGGGGCGCAGCACAGTTTTTACGCCGATACGCATCAGGCCGGGACTTAGATGAGGTCGATGAAGCACTCTATGACACTAACTGCGTGGTGTCGTAATCATCGAGATTCACACTGCGTGTTAACGCGTTATAGGTAAAAGTGAAACCTGGCCAGTTGTTTGTGTTCTTACCTGCCGCGGTCTTGTACCAGGAGGAACACTCACGATCCCAGATAGTTGCGCTAACTCTCTTGTGGATCTCGTCATTGAAATTGCCTTGGGCGGCATCACGTACATCTATCCAGCGAAGACTGTTGTCGTGGAGTTTCTTCACTGCCTCGAGCACGTACCGCATCTGCGATTCGAGCATCAAGATGATCGAATTGTGGCCCAGGTTTGTGTTGGGACCATAGAGCATGAACATGTTTGGAAAGCCCGATACCGTTATGCCGAGATACGCTTCGGCACCAGCGCGCCACTCGTCGTTGAGGCTCTTACCTCCTCGGCCCGAGATGCGCATAGGTGCTAGGAAATCCGTGGCAGTAAAGCCAGTTCCCAGAATGATTGCGTCAACCTGGTGCGTCGTTCCATCGACGGTGTCAATACCCGAAGCGGTGACACGCGAGATGTCTTCGGTCTCGACATGCACATTGTCCCGCGTGAGAGCAGGGTAGTAGTCGTTCGACAGGAGAACTCGTTTGCACCCAATCGGGTCCTTCGGAGTGAGTTTTTCTCGCAATACTGGATCCGCAACACACTTACGAAGATTCCGGAGGAAGACTTTTTCGTAGAGGGTGGAAATCTGCGGAAACTTAGTAAACATCAGCGCGCGCGGTTCGAGCTCACAGTATGTTGCCCACCTACTTGCCCGCAGTGTCGACGGGAATCGTGAGAACAAGGCCTGCACTCGCTTGGGGTACGCGTAGTCCGACTTGGGTATGACATGCGGGGCGCTGCGCTGGAAGAGGGTGAGCTTGTTCACGACCGGAGCGATTCGAGGAACAAACTGAATCGCCGACGCACCGGTGCCGATGACGGCAACTTTCTTGCCGTCGAGGTTGTAGTCGTGGTTCCAGGTCGCCGAATGGAAAATCTCGCCTTGGAAGTCATCCAATCCCTCGATGCGAGGGTAGGCGGGCCGACTTAATTGCCCGCACGCCGGAATAACAACATCAGCGACAGCGGTGTTTCCATCGGAAAGCGTTAACGTCCACTGCCCTGAATCGTCATCAAACTCTGCAGCATTCACCTCGGTGTTGAACCGAATATGTGACCACACTTGGTACTTCTCAGCGCAGTGACGGATGTATGTCAAGATCTCTTCTTGCTCAGCAAATCGCCGGGACCAATCGCTCTTGAGTTCAAAAGAGTAGGAGTACAAATGTGACGGGACATCACATGCTGCACCAGGGTAGGTATTCTCGCGCCAGCACCCACCTACGTCGTTTGCCTTCTCAAAAACGGTGATGTCAGAAAACCCAGCTTCTTTCAACTGGATAGCCATCCCGATACCACCAAAACCGGCCCCGATGATGGCCACTGAAGGCTGAGAACGTCGCTCCACACTTGTCCTTTTCTGCAATTGAAATGCTTACGTGTGACGATACGTGGAGGGACTTCTGGGTGCCACTTAGTGCACGCAAATGAAAAGGCAAGAGTAGCCTCATGCGACATGACCGGAGTGATCGCAATTAGTGGGGCAACGGGACAAATTGGCGGCCGAGTAGCGCAACGGCTTGCACACCATGAGTTGCCGAGTCGGCTCATCGTACGCAATCCTGGAAAGCTGCGGGACCCTGGCGTGGAGGTCGCTCTTGGCGACTTCAATCACCCGGACACCTTGGAACAAGCGCTCGTAGGTGTTGACACATTCTTCTTCGTTTCTGCACCTGAATCGAAGGACCGCGCGGACGTGCAGCGGCGGGTTGTGGATGCGGCAGCGCAGGCAGGAGTGCGGCGAATCGTCTACGTATCTTTCGTTTCTGCGGCACCTGATTGCACATTCACGTTCGGGCGCGACCATTGGCACACCGAACAAGCCATCCGAGCGTCTGGGCTTGATTTCACCTTTCTTCGTGACAACCTCTACCAGGATGTAATCCCGCTGTTCGCAGGGGACGATGGCGTCATCCGGGGTCCTGCTGCCGACGGAAAAGTAGGGGCCGTAACGCGCGACGATGTGGCCGACGCTGCGGCAGCGGTGCTCACCACACACGGGCATGATGGACAGACGTATGACCTCACTGGCCCGCGGGCATTCACATTCACGGAAGCGGCCGCGATGATGACCGAGGTGCTGGGGAGGCCAATCACCTACCACGCCGAGACCTTGGATGAGGCCTACCAATCCCGCGAGTCCTACGGCGCAGCGCAATGGGAACTGGATGGGTGGGTGACGTCATACGAGGCTGCAGCGACCGGCGAGCTGGATGTTGTCACTGACTCTGTGCCCGCGTTGACAGGGCATCCCGCCACTGACTTCCGCGACTACTTAGCAACAAGGACTACTTAGGAAGAAGGATTGGAGCAGCGTGAGCAAAAGCGTTGTCATCACCGGAGCGAACGGCGGAATCGGCCTGGCTACCGCGATCGAACTTGCACAGCACGATTTTGACGTCATTGGCACGGTACGCACGGAAACTAGTGCACGTGCCGTTGCTGATGCTGCGGCGGAAGCAGGTGTCTCCATTCGTACTGTGCTGTGCGATGTCACCAACCCTGAGCAGACCGCTAAGGCTTTTGATGAAATCGCGGGGATGACTGGCGGTGGGCCCTGGGCACTGGTGAACAACGCCGGCCTTGCGCAGCCTGGCGCGATCGAAGACGTCACTGGTGACCTTGCTCGGCGGCAAATGGAGGTGAATGTTCTCGCCCCCGCTCAGTTGATGCGGCTTGTCCTACCGGCTATGCGGGAACGTGGTGATGGGCGGATCATCAACATTTCGTCCATGTCTGGGCGGGTAGCGCTACCGTTTCTCGGTTGGTACGCAGCGAGTAAGTATGCGCTGGAAGCAGTATCGGATGCGGCCCGCCGTGAAGTCGCAGGTTTCGGTATCAAAGTGGTGCTCATTGAGCCAGGCAGTTTCGGCACCGGGGTATGGGAAAGCGCCTTTTCGACATTGCCGGACCGGGAGAGTTCGGCGTACAAGGATGCCTACGCTCTTGCGGATCAGATCGAAAGTAAATCTGCCGACTTTCCTGCGCCCACTCCCGTCGCTAAGACAATCCGTCGGGCACTGACGGCGCGTCATCCGCGGTCGCGTTACCTCGTTGGCGCTGACGCGATCGGTTCGGTGTTGCTCGATGCCGTCTCGCCCACAGTGATGTCGGATTACGTGATGCGCCTCGGGGCTGGTTTGGCGAAGGCACCGAAGCCGCTGGATAGAATTGTTGATCAAGTAGTTAAGCGGGCCCTTTAGTGTCTACGTCGGCGCCCGTGGCGAGGTCGCCGCATTCCACGTGCATTGTGTGGTGCTGGTGGAGGTAGTGGCGTGCCCCGGCGTCACCATGCACGGTGGCGAGTAAGCCTGCGAAGTGCGCTCGTCCGATGGCGACGGGATGGCCGGGGATTCCATCAAAAACTGCACGCGCCAATGATGATTTCCCGGACACGGCGTTGACGACTCGGCGGATGACCTCGGCGCCGATATCTGGGGTGTCAATTGTGTGTAAAACAAGTATGTCTGGTTCGCCGTTTTCGCTGGTGGCGGCGCTCACAGAGTGGATGGCGGCGCGAACTGAAGCACTGACCCCCTCGCGCCATTGAGGCACCCACAATTCGTCACAACCGATAGGCATTGGCGGGCGAGCCGCTCCAGTTGTCACAAACACCCGTGAACATCCTCCGAGGTGCAGCGATGCGGCTGCGTGGGTAAGCCAGGCACCATCATGGGCGAGGATTTTCGGCCCACCAAAACGTCGCCCAGCACCGGCTGCGAGCAGCACACCCACGATATTGAGGGCCAACGTCGCTCCTTCGCTTACGGGACTTAAGGAAATGTGTCCGCAACAGTAGCTGCGCATTCTTAGCCCATGTCCATTGTTGCGTCTCTGCGTCGCCACCACCATTCTCGACGGGGTAGTAAGCACCCGGTGGATGAAGTGTTGCCTGTGCAAACGCTCGCGGTGTTGGGAGCACAGCACGTGGTGGCGTTTTACGCCGGTGCGGTCCTGGTTCCATTGCTCATTGCGATGGCAATAGGGCTCGACGGTGAAGCGCTCACCATGCTCATCATGGCGGACCTTTTCACCTGCGGTATCGCGTCCATTTTGCAGGCGGTTGGGGTTTTTAAGATCGGCGTTCGGCTGCCCCTCGTGCAGGGCGTAACTTTTGCAAGTCTCGCCCCAGTCATCAAGATTGCAAACGACAACGGTGGCGGCCGCGAAGGACTGCTTTACGTTTATGGCGCCGTCATCGTCGCTGGTGTATTTACCTTCTTAATTGCACCCTATTTCGCCCGACTAATTCGATTCTTCCCTCCGGTTGTGACTGGCAGCGTCATCACCATCATCGGCGTTTCCCTACTGCCAGTCGGCATCAATAACGCGGTAACTAACCCGAACACAGGCCAGCAAGACCCCGGCAATGTTCGGTGGATGGTGTACGCACTCGGCACTATCGCGCTGATCGTGGTGGTGCGACGTTTCTTCCACGGATTTCTTGGCACGATCGCTGTACTGATGGGGCTCGTAGCAGGCACCGCAGTGGCCTGGGTTTTGGGCGACGCGTCGTTTAATGAGGTGGGAGAGGCGAACTGGGTGGGGTTTGTTCCGCCTTTCGCTTTTGGCTGGCCACAATTTAGTGCCGTTGCCATAGTGTCGATGATTATTGTTTTACTGATCACCTCTGTGGAGTCGACTGGTTCAGTACTTGCTGCCGGTGAAATCGTCGGGAAGCGCGTGGGAAAAAAGGACATCGCAGCGGCGTTGCGCGCCGATGGGGTAGCTACCGTCGTTGGGGGGTCGTTCAACTCGTTCCCCTACACCGCGTTCAACCAGAATGTGGGCTTGGTGCGCCTAACCGGGGTCAAGTCGCGGTGGGTGGTTGCTGCGGCCGGAGTAATCATGATTGCGCTGGGACTATTTCCGAAAGCAGCCCAAATTGTTGAAGCGATCCCTGCGCCTGTCCTCGGTGGCGCTTCCATCACTTTGTTTGCGTCCGTCGCGATAGTGGGGATTCAGACACTGTCCAAGGTCGATTTCACTGATCAACGCAATCTCATCATCGCGGGCACATCACTCGGACTGGCGCTCTACGTAGAACATGCGCAGACCAGGCGGGAAAGCGACGGCACCGTCATTCCTGGAATCGAGACTGCAGTGCCCGGTTTTCTTGAAATTCTGTTCACAACGGGAATTACGATGGGTGCAATCTCCGCGATCTTCCTCAATATCGTTTTCTTTCACACCAGTCGTGGCGGCCACGCGGTAGCGGGAGGGGGAACTATTCGCCTCGGCGACATCAACAGCATGACGGCGGAACAGTTCCACGCCACGTTTGGGCAGTTGGTTCACGGCGTGGAATGGGTAACTCGCCGGGCGTATGCGCAGCGCCCTTTTGCTGATGCGCACGATCTCCGAGTCGCCTTCCAAGAATCGATGCTTACCGCGACGGATGAGGAAAAACTTGAGTTACTGAGGGCGTTCCCCGACTTGGGTTCGGAAGATGAAAGTGGACAGCTTGTCGCCGCAGACCATGTCGCATTGTCAACGCTCAGCGAGGAAGAGAACCTTACGGTAATCAAGTTGGCGACTGCCTATCGCATGCATTTTGGTTTTCCCCTCATAATTTGTGCGCGTGAGGTCGATCGATTTGATTCGGTATTGCGTGCCGGTACGTCACGGCTAGACAATGCTGATTCAAGTGAAAAATCCTTCGCACTCATTGAGGTAGCCAAAATTCTGAATTACCGGTTTGATGATCTAGTGGCGGATGCAAACCCGGCGTCGGACTCTTACCTCGCCCGCCTCGAAGGGCTGCGGTGATGAAACTCGACGACTTCAACACAATGGATTCTGATTGCGCACGTGAACTGTTGGAGTCAGCGTGCTCATCAGCAAAGTGGGCTCGACGTGTTGTCGCGCATCGCCCGTTTCAGGCGGTTGCAGACCTTACGCACTGTGCCCGAGAACAGATTAGGGCACTCGGTGACGGGGATATTCGGGATGCGCTTGCCGGGCATCCGCGCATTGGCGATCGCAGTGTGAGCGGGCGTTCTGCTGACGAGCAGGCACGCGTTTCGGCGGCGGACGACCAGGTGCTGTCTGAGTTGATCGCGCTCAATGAACTGTATGAGGCGACGTTTGGCCATGTGTACCTAGTGTTCGCGCATGGGCGGAGCGCTGAGGAGTTGGTGGCCGTGCTGAAACGGCGAATGTCGAATGACACGGATGTGGAGTGGCGCAACACCAGGCTAGAACTGGCGAAGATCACCGAGTTTCGCCTGCGCAATTTGTTCGGCGACGAGAGGGTTTAAGCAGTGGGAATCGTTCTGGGGTCAAATCAGTACGGCAAGGCGGAAAACCGGGTGGTGCGCATTTACCGGGATGAGCCTCGGCATGAAATTCGAGACCTGAATGTGTCTACTGCACTACGGGGTGATTTTGGGGTCGCGCACACAGAGGGTGATCAGAGTGTTGTCTTGCCGACGGATACGCAAAAGCAGACTGTGTATGCGTTCGCCAAGACTCACGGAGAGGGATCTGTTGAGGAATACGGGTTGGCGCTAGCGCGGCATTTTGTCGACAACGCCGAGCCCGTGGGCGGTGCTCGCATCGAGATCGAGCAGTACGACTGGGACCGAGTTGTCGTTGATGGGGTTGAGCACAACCATGCATGGGTGCGCAGGGGCCCCGAGGTGCGGACTGTTGCCGTAACCGTGGAGGGCGTCGGGAACGACCGGCGTGAATGGGTGATTGGCGGGGTGAAAGACCTTGTGGTGCTGAAGTCGTCGGGGTCGGAGTTTCGCGGCTTTCTCACGGACAAGTTCACAGTTCTTGAGCCGACGGCAGACAGGGTGATGGCGACGTCGCTAGTTGCGCAGTGGCGGTTTGCAGGTACGACGGTGGAGTGGGATGCCGTGTATCCATCGATTCGTCAGATTGTGGTGGAGACCTTTGCGACGCATCATTCGTTGGCTTTACAGCAGACGCTGTACGAGATTGGAAAGCGCATTCTTGCGAAGCATGACGAGGTTGTTGAGGTTCGAATGTCGGCGCCGAACAAACATCACTTTGAATATGACCTGGGACGATTCGGGATTAGCAACGCCAACGAGGTCTTCCACGCTGACGATCGCCCGTACGGGTTAATTCAGGCAACGGTGGGGCGTGATGACGCGCCGGACGCAGGGAGTGCGTGGGTGCCTCAGCGGGGGTGGTTGGTGTAGTTCGTCTGAAAGTCAGCGCCGTTGTAGTTAATGGCGTGTGACTGGGAGGTTAACTACACGTCATAGGCGGTGTGGCGTTTACCGCCACAGTGTCACTTTCCCGTACAACTATTGATAGGGCAATAAAGCCTGACAATAGACCGCGGAGGTGAACCGGTGCTAAAGACGCAACAAACCGCCAGCGTCGGCTCCAGCCAGGAAGCGCTCATCTTCGCCGTCGTTGCCTGCGGTCTCTTCGCCTTCATCGCCCTCGCCGGAACCGCCCTAGCACTACACATATATTTCGTCGCTGACGCTCGCATACGGGCCCGAAAGCTAGCCGAACCGCAAGCTGCAGAGCCTCAAGTGCTGACAACCGCGCCACGGACAAACACCCTTGCAATCGCCGGTTCACGCATAGACATCAAGAGGCTAAACACCAGCCCAGACACATCTGTCACACCCGACAGCGACCGCTCCAACGGCGGCCACAGTGCAGGGTCCACGACAATAAAATCCGCATCCTTGCCACTATCTAAATTGCCGAAGAGGCTTTCCATGTCGAGGGCTCTTGCGCCAGCCAATGTGGCACTAAACAGCAGCGCTGCGGGGTCGAGAGCAGTGGCATCAGGGGCCTTCGTGCTCATATGCACCTTAAAGCAGTCGTTTGCGACGCGGCTTATTAACCACTCATCGCCAGCGCCAACGTCGGACCCAAGAGCAATTGTGATTCCCCGCGCGGCAATCTGCATCCACGGCATCGTGCCCGACCCTAGAAATAATTGCGAAGTAGGGCAGTGGGCGATCGACGAACGCGTCGCGGCAATCCGGTTCAATTCCTCAGCACTGCAATGAACCGCGTGGGCAAAAATTGTGCGCCGCCCCAAAAGCGACTCGGCACCACTCGCGCCTCCTGGTAAGAATCGTCCGTCGTACGCACTCAAGTAATCGGGTATGTCGAAATCTCGAATAACCGAATCAATTTCACCCACACCCGGGGCGTCGTTTTCACTCAAGTGGGTATGAAAGTACAAGCCGCGATCACGCCATTCCTGATACAAAACGCCCATCCAATGGAAGGTCGTTGGGGTCACAGACAATGCGAACCGCGGCACCAGAGCAACCTGTAGCATCGCCTCATCGAAGCGCCCCGGCGCATCGGCACAGTGCCATTTTTCGATTTCTTTGCGACACAACTTCTCCGCGGTCGCATCATCCGTGATCAACGCCGAGGCTGACTTAGGTCCCCGTGTTTGCACACCGCGACCACTCACCATGCGCAAACCAATCCGCTGCGTTTCCTCAAACAATGCGTCTTGTGCCACCGGAAAAGCTGACCCGAACACCAGTGCCGCTGTCGTCCCGGCAGCAACACGTGCAGCGCAAAACGCGCGCGCTGCCTCCCTTGCGAAATCGGGATCTGAAAATCGAGCCTCGGCCGGAAAAACGCACCGATCCAGCCAGTTCAGTAACTCGCCGCCCCCATAAGCATCAGTAGTGAAAACTTGAGGAAAATGTACATGTGCATCCACAAACCCCGGCAGGAGAAAACCGGGCCTGAAATCTGTGACGGTGGCAGAGGCGCACTCCGCCGGAACTTCGGTAAATTCACCTGAAAAGACAATTTTCCCATGCGTATCGACAACAAGAGCGCCGTTGGGTTCACTCACCAACGAAAGGTGTGCGGTCGAAGCAGTCGGACTGCCCGAAATATGTAGCAAGTGGCCACGGTAAACATGCACCCTCGATACTTTTCCATATGCATGTGACCTCCATATGACAGCGGCGTTGAGTTGCAGCCTGAACGTCACCCCTGTGCAATATCTCTTCACTACATTTGAAGGTATGGCGGCCGTGAAAGTAATCCGAAATGCGCATATTGTCACCATGGATGCGCTGAAACGAGAATTTGACGGCAGCGTTGTCTTTGAAGGAAACCGCATTATTGCGGTAGGCGAAGAACCCGACGACCTCCCGGAGAAAGCCACCATCATCGATGGGCGTGGTTGCGTACTCACACCAGGGCTCGTTAACACCCATCACCACCTGTACCAGTGGATTACCAGGGGCTTAGCTGCAGACTTCGAGCTATTCCATTGGCTCGTCACCCTATATCCCAAGTGGAAAGACCTCACCAAAGACACGGTCTACACAGCCGCTATCGCTTCGCTGTCGCGGCTCGCCGCCACCGGCTGTACCACCACCGCAGACCATCACTACGTTTTTCCACCAACCGGGGACCGTGGCAAACGCGCCGACATGCTCGGCAGTGAGATCACCGCAGCCGCCGCAGTGGGTTTGCGGTTTCACCCCACCAGAGGCTCAATGGACCTTGGCCGCTCGAACGGAGGCCTGCCGCCAGACCAGCTGGTTGAGCCGCTGCGAGACATCCTCACAGACAGCGAAAAAGCACTCACGGAGTGGCACGATGCTTCCCCTGGATCGATGCTCCGTATCGGCTTGGCGCCATGCTCTCCGTTCTCTGCCAGTGCTGACCTCATGCGCGAGACCGCATCCCTTGCCCGTGACTACGGCGCCCGGTTACACACTCACCTAGCCGAAACGCAGCAAGAAGTGGAGTTCTGCCACCAGAATCTCGGCGGCAGCCCCCTCGACTACGTGGCTGAACTTGGCTGGACAGGTCCCGATGTGTGGTTCGCCCACGCCGTCCACCTCGAAGACCGGGAAATCGAACTTCTCGCCGCAACCCGGACGGCCGTGGCGCACTGCCCAACCTCAAACGCCCGACTTGGAGCGGGAATCGCCCGGCTCCGCGACATGGTGCGGGCCGGAGTCACCGTTGGCCTCGGGGTTGATGGTGCTGCAAGCAACGAAGGAACCTCTCTTATCGAGGAAGTCCGCCATGCACTGCTTTTTGCTCGCGCCCGAGACGGCGCTGAAGCTCTCACCGCACGGCAGGCTCTCGAACTTGCCACCATCGGCGGCGCCAAAGTCCTCGGACGAGCTAACGACATCGGATCCATCGAGGTAGGCAAACTGGCCGACCTTGCTCTGTGGCGGCTCGACACCCTCCCACACACCGGAATCGCCGACCCCGTAGTCGCACTCGTCATGGGATCAGCACCGCCACTCGAGCGTCTGTTCGTTGACGGGCGCGCGATTGTGGAAAACGACCACGTCGTCACTGTCGACGTCGAGAAGGCCGCAAAGGTAGTGCTCACGGCTCAACTCGTGATGGCACGAGGGCACGGCGGATAGGAACACCACCCGTGGATCTACACACAATCGATCACATCCTGTCGCCGCGCACTCGCACCGACATCCCAGTTGATGCCGCCGCCATCCTCGCCGGCGGAACCTGGATTTACTCCGAACCCCAACCCGCGATCAATCGACTGATCGACATCACCGCACTCAAGTGGGACCCCCTCACCATCACCGAGCACGGCCTGGATATCGCCGCCACCTGCACCATCGAACAACTCATATCGGCGGATTACCCTGCAGAATGGGGTGCAACCAAGATGTTTCGTCAGTGTGCCGACGCCCTCGCAGCTTCAATCAAGGTCTGGAACACCGCCACCGTCGGCGGCAACATCTGTCTCGCCCTCCCTGCCGGTTCCATGATCGCCCTCGCAGCAGCACTCGAGGGCACGCTTACAATCTGGCGGCCAGACGGCAGTGACCGCACCACCACCATCACGGAATTTGTCACCGGACCACAGCAAACAACCCTGCAGCCGGGGGAAATTCTGCGCTCAGTGCACTTGCCTGCCGCTGCCTTGCGCCAACATGTCGTCTTTCGCCGCATCTCCCAGGCCCCGCAAGGAAGATCGGGGGCGCTTCTCATCGGGCGCGCCACCGAAACCGGATACGTCCTCGCCATCACCGCCGCCACCGATCGACCCATCCTCATCGGCCTTGGCAGTCCTGGAGCCACACAACCCGCCGTCAACGGGATTCCCCAGCAACGCTGGTACACCGACCCACACGGTGAAGCTGATTGGCGCCAACACGTCACCACCCTGCTCGCTCAGGACATCATCGCCGAACTTGCAAAGGACTAACCATGCACGTCAACGGCCACGACATCACCACAGTGCCCCGACCTGGCCAATGCCTACGCACCTACCTACGTGAGCACGAGCACTACGACGTCAAGAAGGGATGCGACAGCGGGGACTGCGGCGCCTGCACCGTCCACATAGATGGAAAGCCACACCACTCGTGCATCGTCCCGGCACACCACGTAGTTGACGCGACGATCACCACCCCCGCAGGACTGGGCCAGCCCGGAAACCTGCACCCCAGCCAACAAGCTTTCCGCGATGCCATGGGCTTCCAATGCGGGTACTGCACCCCCGGCATGGTCATGACCGCCGCCGCACTCACCGCCGAACAACAATCAGACCTACCCCGCGCGATGAAAGGCAACCTCTGCCGCTGCACCGGCTACCGTTCCATCCGGGACGCCCTCACCGGTCAATCCGTCGCGGCCGATACGGTGCTACCACCAGCCGCCGACCGCGTTGTCACCGGCAATGAGCCCTACACCCTCGACACCACCATCCCAGGTCTCCTGCATCTCGCCATAGTTGCTAGCCCACACGCGCACGCGCGCATCGACCGCATCGACACCACTACAGCGCAGACAATGCCGGGCGTCATCGCCATCCTCACTCACGCAGACAGCCCGAATACGCGATACTCCACCGCACGCCACCACCACTACACCGACGACCCGGATGACACCCGAATCCTCGACACCACCGTGAGATTCGTCGGGCAACGAGTCGCCGCAGTCATCGCCGAGACCCCACGAGAAGCCCACCGCGCAGCCGCCGCAATCACTGTTGAGTACACGCTTCTAGACGCAGTGCATGACCCAGAACGCGCCACCGAGGCAGACGCGCTGCACCCAGACGTTAGCCCGAACAACATCGTCGCCGAACTGCACGGCGAAACCGGCAGCATCACACACGGACTCCAAGCAGCACAGGACGCCAACGGAGCCGTAGTTCGTGGAACGTGGCGCACCGCCCGCGTCCAAAACGTCCACATGGAAACCCACGCCACCATCGGCTGGACCGACGACGACGGCAGGCTTGTGCTGCGCACCAGCAGTCAGGTTCCCTTCCTCGTGCGCGACGAACTCGCCCGCATCCTCGCAATGCCCCGCGAACAGATCCGCGTCCACACCGCCCGCGTCGGCGGCGGATTCGGTGGCAAGCAAGAAATGTTCACCGAAGACATCGTCGCCCTCGCAGTGCTCCGCACAGGACGACCCGTCCAGTACGAATTCGCCCGCTCCGACGAGTTTGACCGTGCCGCCCACCGGCACCCCATGAGAATCGACGTCACTGTAGCGGCAAATCCAGAAGGTCAACTCACCGCACTCGCCGTTGACGTTCTCTCCGACGCTGGCGCCTACGGCAACCACACACCAGGTGTGATGTTCCACGGATGCAGCGAATCCGTCGCCCAATACCGGTGCGCAAACAAACGAGTCGACGCCCGTGCCGTCTACACAAACAACCCACCCTCCGGTGCCTTCCGTGGCTACGGACTCGGCCAACTCATGTTCGCTATCGAACAAGCACTCGACGAACTAGCCCACAAGCTCGGCATCTCACCATTCGACCTCCGTCGCCGCAACGTCGTGGTTCCCGGCGATAACTTCGTCGACGCCGCGCCCCACGACGACGACCTCACCTTCGGTAGCTACGGCCTCGACCAATGCATAGACCTAGCCGAAGAAGCTCTCCTGCGCGGGCGCACGGCGGGCGTGCAGGCTGCGACTTACGAAAAAGTGGGGGAGGGCATGGCTGTGGCCATGATTGCCACCATCCCACCCCGAGGACACATCGCCGACGCTGTAGTCACCCTCGAGCGTGACGCCACCATCACCGTGCGCGTTGGAACAGCCGAGTTCGGCAACGGCACCACCACCGTCCACGCCCAACTCGCCGCCCAAGCCCTCGGCATCGACCCCTCTGAGGTCCGCATCATCCAATCAGACACCGACGCTGTCGAGCATGACACCGGTGCGTTCGGTTCCGCCGGGACCGTCGTGGCGGGCAAAGCTGTGCATGCGGCCGCCACAGTGCTGGCCCGCCGCATCGCGCAGCTAGGCGGTGATTTTGGCGAAGTTGCAGCAGCACACGGCCCCCTCACCGAGCATGCGCGCCAAGACGGCTCACCGCGCTCCGTCGCCTTCAACGTCCACGCCTTCCGGGTAGCCGTTGACCCCCGCACCGGCATCGTCCGAATACTCCAATCAGTGCATGCCGCCGATGCCGGAACAGTGCTGAACCCCGAGCAATGCCGGGGACAAATTGAGGGCGGTATCGCCCAGGGAATCGGTTCCGCGCTGTGGGAAGAAGTTCCCACTGTAGGGGGAGCCAATACGGTCAATACGCTGCGCAACTACCACATTCCGCAGCTAGCAGACATCCCCGAAACCGAGATCTACTTCGCCGACACCTACGACCAGCTCGGACCGCTTGGGGCGAAATCCATGAGCGAATCCCCCTACAACCCCGTCGCGCCCGCCCTCGCGAACGCTATCCGAGACGCAACCGGAGTGCGCCTGTACGAGCAACCCATGACGCCAGTGCGTGTGTGGCGTGCGCTGCGCTAGGACTGGGTTGGTGGTTAGGGTTTGACGGTTAGGGCTTGGTGGTTAGGGTTTGACGCTCCCACTTTGTGCGTTTGCTCCCACTTTTTCACGGTAAAAGCGGGAGCGTTTGAACAAAGTGGGAGCGTGCGCATCGGGGCTCGATCCGCGTACCCCTGGCAGACATACAGGCTTCGTAACAGCCCGACACAAACCGACTCGAAAGTGTCAGACTTCGGTGGCACAGTGTTTCTAGTGCGCGGTGCGGCCGTGAGGTGCGGGCAATGAGTGCGGAAGGCGATGCTGTGAGCGATGCGATTGTGGCCGAGGGATTGGTAAAGACGTATGGGTCTTTGCGTGCCCTTGACGGGTTGAACTTATCGGTTCCGGAAGGAACTGTGATGGGGTTGCTTGGACCGAACGGCGCAGGTAAAACGACTGCGGTTCGGGTGTTGACGACGTTGTTGGTGCCAGATGAGGGTCGGGCTACGGTGTCAGGGCTCGATGTTGTCAATGATGCGGCGGCATTGCGTTCGGGCATTGGCGCTTCGGGGCAGTACGCGGCTGTCGATGAGCACTTGACGGGCTTTGAAAATCTCGAGATGGTGGGGCGCTTGTACCACCTCGGCCGGAAACGGGCGAAAGCGCGTGCGCGCGAGTTGTTGGAGCGTTTTGACCTGACCGATGCCGGATATCGACCGGTCAAGGGGTACTCGGGTGGGATGCGGCGCCGCCTTGACCTTGCTGGTGCGTTGGTTGCTGACCCTCCGGTGTTGTTTCTGGATGAGCCGACGACCGGTCTTGATCCCCGAGCGCGTTTGGGACTGTGGGAGGTGATCAGCGAACTTGTCGCCGGTGGAACAACCCTGTTGCTGACTACGCAGTATCTAGAGGAGGCCGACCGGCTGGCCGACAAGATTGCCGTGATCGACCACGGAAAGGTGATCGCAGAGGGGACTGCTGACGAACTGAAGGATCAAATCGGCGGGGAACGCGTCGAACTCGCCATCCCGGATGACAGTGAGTGGTCCGTGGCGAATACGGCGTTGAACTCGTATGCACCGGGCCAAGTCCGTGCTGACCGAGCCACTGGAAAGCTCAGTGTGGGAGTTACCGGTGGGGCATCGGCGCTGGTGGAAGTTATTGGTGTCCTGAAGGACAACGGGGTGACGTTGCGGGATGTTGGTTTGCGTCGACCCACGTTGGATGATGTTTTTCTGACTTTGACGGGCCATGAGGCCGGAAGCGAGTCGGGTGCGGATGAGGGTGAAGGGGCACAGCAGTGAGTGCGTTGACTTATGCCATTAGTGATGGCGTCACTATTACCAAGCGAAATCTGATCAAGATCAGGCGCGTTCCAGACTTGATCGTTTTCACCGCCTTGTCTCCGATCATGTTCGTGCTTGTTTTTGCGTACATCTTCGGCTCAGTAATTGATCTGCCTGGTATTTCCTACCGCGAGTTTCTGATTGCAGGAATTTTCACCCAGACCGTAATTTTCGGATCAACATGGACTGGTTTGGGCATGGCTGAGGACATGCAGAAAGGCATCATTGATAGGTTCCGGTCACTTCCGATGTCCCCATCGGCGGTGCTTGTCGGGCGCACCACCAGTGATGTGTTCATTAACGTGATTAGCCTGTTCGTGATGTCGCTTACCGGCTTGCTAGTGGGTTGGCGAATCAATACGTCGTTCTTTGAGGCACTCGCCGGTTTCCTCATCCTGTTGTTCTTCGCTTATGCACTGTCGTGGGTGATGGCTGTAGTGGGTCTGTGGATTCGCACTCCGGAGGTGTTCAACAACGCCTCATTCATCGTGATCTTTCCCATTACCTTCATCGCCAACACATTTGTACCGAGCGATAACTTCCCCACAGCGTTGCGGCATGTGGCGGAATGGAACCCCGTTTCTGCCGTGACGCAAGCGACGCGAGAATTATTTGGCAACACCCACCCGGCGATGCCTGCTCCCGAAGCGTGGCCGCTGCAAAACCCAGTGTTGGCAAGCCTCGGATGGACGGTTGTCATCTTGGTGATTTTTGTGCCACTAGCAATCCATCGCTACAAGAAAGCGGTGAGCCGATGAGTGAAGCGTTCGACCCACGCCGGGAAATCGACAGGCAGGTTGACGTTCTTCGTGCCGCGACAGGGGTGGCAGACCTGGTTGTGCCCGCGGACATTGCCGAGCGCCTCCTTGCCAATTACTCGTCGGAACTGGTTCAACCTACTAGGGCGCGAGTGCCGTTTGTACTTGTTCCCAGCAAGAGCATCGCCACACCCTCGACGTTGATCGCCCACGTCCGTTTGGGAAAAAACGCGGGATTCGTCTCACCTGACACCGCGGACATTGATGAATTCACCCCCATCGACGACGTGGTCGTGCCTGACGGGGACATCTACGCCATTTGTGATGTTGACCGTGGCGATGACACACGGAACTGGACGCCCGACGAAGCAATGGCGTCGTTCGAGAAGGATCACCGCAGTCCCCTCACAATTAATGAGGGGCTTGCGTTCCTGCTTCAGTTCCCGGCCTCGCTGGAGAAAAACCATTGCCTTCAGACCCCTGCGTCACGGTGTGGCGATCGCAGGGTCCCGGGGCTATGGATTAGTAAACGTGCGCCGAAGTTGGGGTTTTGCTGGGCAGGTAACCGGCACACCTGGTTGGGTATTGCCTCGTGCGCATCACGTTTAGGCACAGAAAATCGAGGCACAGAAAATTGAGGTGCAGTACCTAGCAATACCCCTGCGACGCCTAGTTGAACAACCAGCGAACCGTTACGCGGACTTCCACATTTTCTGTGCCAGGTTCGAGCGGCACAGAGCCTTCGGCGCGTTGCAGCATATCGTCAGCTTGGAAAGGCTGAGGGGTAGGCGCTAGTTCTTCCACAATGCTGACAACGTCGCCGAGGTCGCGCCCTGCGAGACCGGCATACTGATCGGCGCTCTGTCGTGCGTCCTCGAATGCACGTTCCCGTGCTTGCCGGATGAGGTCCGCATTGTCTTCGAGTGAAAACCCAACGCTGTTGACCACAGCGTCATTGCCTCCGGTGCGGCCGAGTGCGTCCAAGATGGAACTTGCACTATCAAGATCTCGGATCTTGATAGTGAGTCGGTTGGTGACTTCGTACCCGGAAATCGAGCGCGACCGCGTACCTTCGTCGAACTCGAACCGTGGATTGATGGAGAACTGCTCTGTCTGAATGTCTTCGTCGGCGACGCCACCGTCGCGGGCGGTATCGATAAGCCGTTGCGCCACCTCATTGGCCGCATCGAGACCTTCCTCGACAGAGTCCCGCAGCACCATCGCCGCGACAGTTGCCCGCAAGGTGTCAGGGGTGCCCGACACAGTCCCAGTGCCGCTCATGGTGATTCCTGCAGACTCCCCGGACTGGTCCGCGCTGCTCCCAGCGGTGCACCCTGCCGTTGCTAGTGCCCCAACGAGCACAAGCGACAGGGCAGCGGTACTGCGTGCGACGTGACTTCTCAAGCGGTTCATCGTGATCCCTTCCCCGCAACGATGATGTTGCCACTTAGCGTACGCATGCGCGCGCCCACCCGGTGGAAGAAAAGGCGACACCGATGTCACGGTGCAGGATGAACGGTGTGCCAGTGGTTCGCAATGTCGATGCGTCGGGTGATCCAGACTTTGTCGTAGCTTTGGATGTGGTCGAGGAAGCGTTCGATGGCTGCGGCTCGCGATGGGCGTCCGGCGATTCTGCAATGCAATCCAACGGACATCATGGCGGGGCGCCCTGCGAGTCCTTCACGGTAGAGCACGTCGAAACTGTCGCGGAGATGCGCGTAGAACTGTTCCCCGTTGGCGAACCCTGCGGGGGACGAGAACCGCATGTCGTTGGTTTCTAAGGTGTAAGGAACGACTAGGTGTGACGATCCTGTGGGGGTGGGTACCCAGTAGGGGAGGTCGTCAGCGTACGAGTCGGAGTCGTAGATGAAGCCACCATGCTCCATTACAAGTGCTCGGGTGTTGGGTGAGTCGCGCCCGGTGTACCACCCTTGCGGCGCTGATCCGGTGATGCCCCGCAGTATTTCTACGGCTTCATGCATGTGTTCCCGCTCGGTTTCACGGGAAACATTCTGGTAGCTGATCCAGCGGAGCCCGTGACAGGCGATTTCGTGACCAAGCTCAGTGAATGCCGCAGCGGCTTCGGGGTTGCGTTGCAGTGCCCGTGCTACGGCGAAGATGGTGAGTGGCAGTGATCGTTGCTCGAAGATTCGCAGCAGACGCCATACGCCTGCTCGTGAGCCGTATTCATAGAGTGATTCCATGCTCATGTGACGAGCGGGGAATGCTTCCGCTGGAACAATATCGGAGAGGAAAGTCTCTGATGCGGCATCACCGTCGAGAACATTGTTCTCAGCGCCTTCTTCGTAATTAAGAACGAACTGGACGGCGATTCGCGCGTCGTCTGGCCACTGCGGGTGTGGAGGACGGGAGCCATAGCCGACGAAATCACGCGGAGATGTCATTCGTCGCCGCCTTGCAAAACTCGATGCCCTTCGGCGGTGAGTTGGCCCCACACGCGGAGTCGGCTCATGCCGCCATCTGGGTAGATGTCGAGCCTGACATCGGTGACTTGTTCAGACGCGACGACGGGGAATCGGTGGCGAGTGTCCGGCCTTAGCGGAGTCTGGGGAAGGATTTCGTGCCACGCACCCGAACCGTTCCTGCCTTGGACTCTGCCACTTCCGGGTGAGTTGTAGAGGAAGCACGTCGTGTCAAGTTCGACCATGCTGATCGTGCCGGGTGCGGCGAGTTTGACCTCAACCCAGTCATTGTGTGCTTCCCAGGATTCGCTCCCGAATCGGCGTCGCGCGGTTTCCCACCCGTCACCCATACTACGAGCGAACCCTGGCATGAGCAGGTTGTTAGGGGAGCTGTAGAAGAAGTTTGAACAGTCCGTCACATATGCGCCGTTCTCCACTGCTGCAAGGTCGAGTGGGCCAGCAGCGAGCAATGCTGGATCGGGTTTTGCGTAACCGTGCACTCGCAGGCGAGCTACACCGCCGTCGGGGTGCATGGAGAGCCGCACATGGGTGAATCGGGCGCGGTTACTGACGTCGAACTTGTTCGGTAGGTTCCCGTCCACCCGTGTTTGCGGAACGAGCGTTTCCCACTCCGCGGCGTCGTTAATGGTGTTTGGGTCGGGGTATCCGGCTACGTTTGTGCCTTCTACCGAAACTTCTGGGGGATAGTTGCCCACGAACCAGGAGGTGTCGACGATGACGCCGTGAATGATCCCGGGTGTGCCTAGTCGGATGATGGCGTGATCAGAGCCGGGCGCTCTCCGTCGTCGTGTTTCCCAGCCGTCGTATACCTGGCCTTTGTGGCCGAATGTTGCTGGCGAATGGCCTGGTACGCCGCTGCGGATGAGGTTTTCTTTTTCGGCAAACGATTCGTCGTTGGCCCAGATGACCGAACCTCCGAGGGCTCGTGCTGCGAGGTCGGGCAGTTGTGTGAAGTCGCGAGGTTGGGTCACATTGTCAAAGTACTGGTCACACGTTGCCGTTGTGTGAAATCTCAGCGGCTGGTGTTCGGGATTACTCTTGCTGCGAGTTCGGTTAGTACGGCGGGCGTGCATTCGGGGTGTTGCGCAGTGATGTCGTGGTCGCCGTATGCGCCGCAGTGGAGTCCGCGAAGAACCACGGTTGCAAGCGCTTGGGCCGTTGCCGGTTCGTCCATAACGTCGCCGGATCGATTCTTGAGGTAGGTTGCGATCCGGGGGAGAGCAACGTGTAGTGACGTGTCAAAGAATACGAATGTGGCGAGCCATCGCGTGACGAGGTGGCCGGGGTGCATGTCCCATCCTTGGTAGTAGCCCCGGGAGAGTGACCGCATGACTAGGTCATAGTGGGTTTTGAGGGCCGCGGATCGTTGTTGTGGGCTGCCGGTGGGAACAATGTTGGTGGATCCGTCGCACACCCACACTCCTGTTTGAGCGGCTGCGGCGAGCATGACGGCTTTTGCGTGATCGGCGACGGGGTGGTCAAGCGACTGGTGTTGCGGTGCTATTCCACACGCGGCGCTGTAGTCGAATGTGCCGTAGTGAAGTCCGGTAAGGCGGGTACCCCCCAGTTCGATGGCTTCTGGGATGGGGGTTGTGCCGTCGACGCCGACGACCGCCTGGGGTGATTCGATTTGAAGTTCGAACTTCAAAGCCCCCTCGACGAGTCCGTGGGCGCGTTCGAAGTGCTCACACACGGTGTTTACGGCCTGGACCTGGGTGGGGTGCCGCAGTTTCGGAATTGTCATCACGAAGCCCGGAGGCGGACCACCGGCTGCGTCAAATACGAGTTCGAGGGTGCGCATTGCGCGTCCGCGCTCGTGTGGAGCTAGCCCTTTGGGGCGAATACCACACGACTGGGGTTGTTTCCCTGTCGCAGCTAGTAAGTTTCCGACCTCGCGCGCATGCGAATCTTCTTCGGCGTCGCTGCGCCACCCGTAGCCGTCTTCGAAGTCGTAACGAATATCGGCGATGGGGTTTTCGCGCAGTCGTTGTTCGGACCTGGCCACGGCCTGAGGGGAGGCAAGTGCGACGAGTTCGGTGCGGTGCGCGTCGAGAAGGGAAAGCGCTGCAGTTCGCCAGTGATCGATGGTCTGCTCATTGGCGTCAGCCGCACTGACGTACACGGTGTGCGGCGGTTGGTGAAGTCGACTCACCGATGGAAAGCGCTCCTGCAGCAGTTCGTCTACAGGGGCGAGGATCGTTGTGAGGCGGCTTAGCAGTTCCGACATCATTTGATCATGGCACCTGAAGCAGTTTCTGGCTGATGTGCGGCGACTAAGAGGGCGGTGTTTGTCTCAAGTCTATGCGCCCGTTGAGTGCGCCCGAGTTCACGCCAACCGAGTACGGCGATGGTCGTGAGGGTGACGATCAACATTGTTCCCGGAAATGCTGATCGCACGAGCAGCACGAGTTCAGCATCAGGCGGTAGCAGCATGAAAGTGCCTATTGCGTAGAACCTGCCAGACGGTTGTGTTGGATCAGTGAAGACCTGTACCCAACACAGCACCGGAAGTGCGACAAGAACCGGTGCGGACCACACCCACAGTCGTTGCGACAGCACTGCATAATGGCAGAGCGCGATGATGAGGGGGACGAACCACACCCAGTGGTGCCCCCAGGAGAACGGCGACACCATGGAAGCGGTGAGACCTGCGAGAGTGATCGCAAGCAGGTGTTGATCAGCGCGATGAGCTAGCCAGATGGCGACAAGTGCAAGGACGAGCACCGCGAGGGTGACGATTCCGACGATCGCTTTCGGTGGTTCTGTGGTGTTAAAAATCTGTGCCAACACTCCAGTTATTGATTGGTTTGCTGGGGCATTAATTTGACCGATGCGCTCGGATTCGAAAAGGGTTCCACGCCAGAAAGTCCAGGAGTCGCGGGGAATTACCGCAGCCGCGACGACGATCGTTCCTAGCAGCGCGACAATCGAAACGTAAAGGGTGCGCCATTGGCGGGTGAGCGCCAAATATACGAAGAAGAATCCGGGCGTGAGCTTGATCCCGGCGGCAATACCCACGCCAATGCCCCGCAGGAGTCCTCCCTGCGGGCGGGTGAGATCCCAGACAATGAGCAGCATCAGAAAGATGTTGATCTGCCCGTACCACAGCGTCGTGCGCACTGGTTCGAGGACGGTGGCAATGATGGTCATTGGCACGGCCGCCAGCAGCAAAGACTGACCGATGCGGTAACCCAGGGATTTCCAGCACAGCACGACCGTGGCGTAGAGCGCCGCGACAGTGGCGACGGTCCAGAGGATCTGCAGCACTGTTTGATCCATTAAGGCCAGGCCAGTGAATAAAAGCGCCGAGAACGGCGGGTAGGTGAATGGCATCGGGCCATAAACCGGTCCGGCGTAGAGTGTTCGATTTTCAAGTACTGCTAGCCCACCTGCTGCGTAAACATTGACGTCCAGCATGTTGTTGAAAAGGCCCCAATGTTGCGCACCAAAGGGCACGACAAAAATGTGGAAAAGCACAGCGCCAACCGCGCCCACGAGTAGGGCGCCATGTGCCCACGTGGGCGGACAAAAGTTGCGAGTGCGTAGCTGTGCGGGGCGCGCGTGCATGTGGTGCCTCCCCTTCTCCCGTGCGCGTACTGTTAGCACGAACATAGTCCCTGAATGTGACAAACCTGAGTCGTGAGCGATATGACACGACAAAATCCCGGACAATGTGGGGTATGGCTACAACATATGAGCACCTGACCGGCGAGGAATTGGCACAAATCGCTGCGGGGTTGGCCGAAGGGAAACGCGTCACGGTCTTCTTGCGGGAACCGATTGTCGGACTTGGGCTTGCGGCAGGGGCTTCTGCTCGCGTGATTTCCGTCGATGGTTCAAGCGTGCTGGTTAAACCGGCTGGTGTTGATGATGAGATCCCGTTTGAGGCTCATGAGTTGAGGCGCACACGCAAGGCTCCCGAGCCGCCGAAGCGGAAGCCCCGCGCTAAGAGTGTTTCGACCTCGCGCGCACCAGCACCTAAGAAGCAGACACCAGCGCCCAAGCCCGTCCCAGCCACCCAGCCCGCTCCAACACCTCAGCCCGCGCCTGCTGAGGCTGCTCGAAAAGCGCCGGTACCGCCCAAAAGGAGCGTCGAAACGGCCCCGAGCAAAACGGCCCCCAGCAAGACGGCAAAAAAGTCGGCGGAGTGCGCGATTTCACTTCGTGCCGACGCGGATGGCGCGTGGTCAATTGAAGTGGATCGCCCTGGTGGCCTGTCGTTGAAGCCTGCCAGTGTTTCACCAGATGCGGTCTTGCGTGCAATTGAGCAGCTTGACCACCCGGGGGCGTTGCGTGCAGCTCAAGCTGCACTTAATGCTGCGCGCCAGGCGGCGGAAAGGCGTGTTGCCGATCTACGGAAGGAGCTCGCGGAGGCGCAGTCTGCACTGGATGCGCTGTCTGGATCGTGATCAGGCCGGGGTCGTGAACAGGCCGGGATCGTGAACTACGCGAGTGATCGTGCGTTGTGGCGGGCCGATGCTGGTACTGCGTCTTGAACGAAACGCCCGATTTCCCTGATGGCACGTGTTGCTTCGGGGACGATCCCAGCAGCCGCCTGGAAGACGTGAACTTGTCGGTCCCACACCTGCAGCTGGCAGGGAACACCGTAGTGGGCCAGTCGGTCCGCGATCATTTCGGAGTCCGGCAACAGCAGTTCGGTGGACCCTACTTGGAGGAGCGTCGGTGGAAGGCCGCTTAGGTCGCTGTCTACGGGGCATACGCGGGGCCCCGGGGCTCCGTTGATCATCAGTCGCTGTTCGACGCGGTCGGCGTATTCGGTGAAGACGTTCATAACGTCGGCCGAAAACAGTGAGCAAGTCTTGGCGTTGCTGTGCGCCATTTTGGATGCTGGATTGAGGTTTGTCAGCGGTGCGAGCGCAATGATTCCGGCGGGCACCGGGATGCCTTGTGAACGAAGTGCGAGAGTCACCATGAAGGCCAGGTAGCCGCCTGCTGAGTCGCCGCCGATGACGATTTGGTCGGGCCGGTATCCGCGACGAAGGAGCCACCGGTAGGCGTCGATTCCATCTTCTACGGAATCGTTAATGGTGTAGCGGGGCAGCATCCGGTAGTCGACGCTGAGTACGGGGGTACGTGACGCTGCGGAGATTAGCGAAACCATGCGTCGGTGCGTGCGCAACCCGCAGGTCAAGAATGCGCCGCCATGTAGGTAGAGAACGACGCGTTGAGCGTTGACTTCTTCGGCTTTGATCCATTCCGCGCGACAGTGGGGCAACTGCACCGTCCGGTAGCGGGTTCCGGGGACCGCAGGAAGCATGGATCCAGCCAGATCCACAGCGCCGGTAGGCCAAGGGAGATGTGGCCATTTCGCCCATACTGACAGCAGTGGCTTGACGCTGTATCGCAGTGACGTGGCGAGGATTTGAGACTGGAAGCTGGCGCCGAGGTAGTTTTCGCGAACGATGGATTGCGGTTGTGGGTGGGCGAGCGCCATTGCTGCGCTGCTCGAACTTCCGACGAGGCGCAATGAGCGGGTGTGATGCAAGTTGCGGTCCATCGTGTCGCACTTCCCCTCGGCTCAGTTCGCGATAGTACACAGTAATCTATATCTATATATCGTGACGTACGGCACTTTGTTACACAGTTGTTTCATTAAGATTTCAACAGAAAAGCGTGCAAAGTGACCATCACACTAGGGGAGGAACGCAGATGGGTTTGATGGCGCCGCAGGACCTCATGTTCCTAGCGATCGAAAGCCGGGAACATCCCATGCACGTCGGGGGGCTCGAGTTGTTCACGCCTCCAGAGGGTGCGGGACCGGGGTTTATCCGAGAGCGCTACGAGCAACTTATCGAATCCCCTGAAGTGGGGGAGAAGTTTCGCCGCCGCCCGGGAACTCCATTTAACACTCCACGAAATTTACTGTGGGCTACCGACGACGAGATTGATCTCGACTACCACGTCCAACTCACCGCACTCCCGCAACCAGGCCGCATCCGAGAGCTTTTCTCGGCGACGTCACGTTGGCACAGTTCTCTCCTGGACCGGCACCGACCTTTGTGGGAGATGCGAATCGTCGAAGGCCTCGAAGATGGCCGGTTTGCCGTCTATACAAAGGTGCACCACGCACTAATAGACGGCGTCACAGCCCTAAAAACGCTCCAAGCGGTTCTGTCGGACGACCCAGAAGCGCGAGATTGCCCGGCCCCGTTTGCGCCACGTCAACGCCGCGCACTCGAAGGAAAGCGATCGCGATTCAACCCTGTTGGCCTGGCTAAGTACGGCTACGGGATCGCTGGTGATGTTGCAGGTGGTGTGCCGGCCGCAGCGCGCATTGGGTGGCAGGCCATCCGTGAACGCGACATGGTGCTTCCGCTCCGCGCGCCGAAAACCATCTTCAACGTGCCCATTGGTGGGGCCCGCCGGTTTGCCGCACAGTCGTGGTCAATCGCGCGGATAAAGGCGGTAGGCAAGGCATCGGGGTGCACGATGAATGACGTTGTGCTGTCGATGTGCGGCGGTGCGTTACGCGACTACCTGATAAGCCAGAATGCACTGCCGGAGGATCCCCTCATCGCCATGGTGCCAGTGTCGCTGCACAGCATGGTGGAGGATGGAAACGGCGGAAATGCCGTTACCGCGGTCCTTACAAGCCTCGGGACACACCGAGCGGACGCCCTTGAACGTCTCGAATGTGTCACGAATTCGATGCAGCAGGCGAAACGGATGCTTACCGGATTGAGTCCAAACCAGGCGATGGCGGTAGGTGCGTTTATGGTCTCACCGCTCGCCCTCGCCCCAGTTCCGGGTTTTGTGTCGCACACCCCTCCTGCCTTCAACATTGTGATCTCCAATGTGCCGGGTCCACGTAAGCCGCTGTACTGGGACGGTGCTCGGCTCGACGGTATTTATCCACTGTCCATTGCTATGGATGGGCTTGCGTTGAACATCACCTTGACGAGTAACGCCGAAACTTTGGATTTCGGAATTGTGGGGTGCCGTAAAGCTGTGCCGCACCTACAAAAACTCCTGACATTCCTCGACGATGCTCTCGTGTCACTTGAGAAACAATTAGGACTCGAAAGTGCATAGGTAATCATGTGACGTTTGCTGCACGCCTATTCCGTTTTCGCCGCGAACCCCTTACCCTACGGAGGAGGAGCGCAACGCTGCGTTAACGGAATTCACAGCAAATTCGTGGCGTTTGTTCAGTCGCTTTCGTTCAAACACCAGGGAGTTGTCCAGATGCAAGCATCGTCATGGGAAGGGTCGGCACTCACGAGTTCGTCAGCCGCCCGCACGCCAGGCGATGATCGCACCGATGTCACGCCGTCCGCTCAAATCACATCAACGCCGCGAAAGACACGCGTTGAATGGGTGGATATCGCAAAAGGGCTAACCATTGTCCTAGTGGTGCTTCTGCATGTTGTCGACATGCTCGTGCGCCGCGATATGACACCCGAAGTGTGGCGCACCATCAATGGATACCTGCAGCCAGTGCGGATGCCACTGTTTTTTGTGGCGTCGGGACTGTTTGCGCAGGGCATGATCGCGATGGCATGGCCGACGATGTTGCGAAGCCGCGTAGCTCACCTGTTTTACCTATACATGCTGTGGCTCGTGGTGTTTTTTGCGGTTCATAATGTTTTGCCGCAAGAAGTCAGCCACGGGGGATATGCGTCCTGGCAGAACATTGTCGGCGGAATTTATATGCCCAACAGTGCTCTGTGGTTTATATACGGGCTCGCTGTTTTTGCCGTGGCCGCAAAGTTGATGAGCAAATTGCCGTTGTGGGTTCAGTTTTCCGCAGCCATCGCACTCAGCGTGTTTTCCCAGTACTACACAATCGTGCATTGGTCGTGGAACAACCTCGCTGAGTACTTTGTGTACTTCCTGCTTGGGTTGCATGCCCGAAGCGTGATCATCAAGGTAAGCAACCGGAACTCAGTGCCGTGGGTCTTGGCCGCAATTGCCGCATACGCAGCAGTTTTTGCTGTTCTGCGCGGTACGAGCATCGACGTTCCTGGGATGAAAATTGTCCTCACCACGTTCGGCCTTCTTGCTGGTGTGCTTGTGGCTTCCGCGCTGGTCCGCACCTGGTTGGGCGAGATGTTGAACAAGGTCGGGCGCAACACGCTACCTGTGTACTTGATGCTCGACATTCTGATCGCCGTTTTGGTGTTTGGGTTGATGAAAACCCCGATTGTCGGCGGTCTTGTTGTTGTTCAGTTCATCGCGCCGGTAGTCCTCACCGTCGCTACGGTGATGTTGGCGTTGTATGTGCATAAGGCGCTGATGGCTGCCCGGTTGACGTGGTTGTTTGAGCTTCCGCCCAAACTCCGTGGCACGGCGTCTACGTCCACGGCGACTACGTCCACGGCGGCAAAGTCCACGGCGACTAAGTCCTAGTAGTGCGCCCAGAAACTGGGCGCACACTGCACTAAGACCAGATTTTCACGCGTTGCTCCGGTGGTAGGTATAAGCCATCACCTTCGCTTACGTCGAATGCCTCATAAAACTCGTCAAGGTTCCGGACAATTCCGTTGCACCGAAACTCCGGTGGCGAGTGAGGGTCTGTTGCTAAGCGCCGCTCCGCTTCCTCGGTGCGAACCTTGGTTCGCCATACCTGAGCCCATCCTAGAAACACTCGTTGCAACCCGGTGAGGCCGTCAATCACCGGCGGTTCCTCACCATTGAGTGACAGCTCGTATGCGCGCAGCGCGATCCCCAGCCCGCCAAGATCTCCGATGTTTTCACCGATAGTGAACTCACCATTCACCTTTTTGCCGGGCAGTTCTTTCGGTTCGAACTCACTGAACTGGGCAATCAACACCGCCGTGCGCGCACCAAACTCTTCACGATCTTGATCGGTCCACCAGTTCACGAGGTTTCCTTCTCCGTCGTATCTGGAACCTTGATCGTCAAAACCGTGTCCAATTTCGTGGCCGATAACTGCACCAATGCCGCCGTAGTTTGCTGCGTCATCAGCATCGGCGTCGAAAAACGGCGGTTGCAGAATCGCAGCCGGGAAGACTATTTCGTTCATACCGGGGTTGTAGTAGGCATTAACCGTTTGGGGCGTCATGAACCACTCGCCCCGATCAACTGGGCCACCCAATTTGGCGAACTCACGGTCGTTGTCGGCAGCTGAACCCCGACGGACATTCCCATACAGGTCGGCGCGATCAACGTGGACGTCCGAGTAGTCTTTCCATTCCTCCGGGTACCCCACCTTTGGGGTGAACTTGCCAAGTTTTTCCAGCGCAGCCTCACGGGTCTGCGGACTCATCCACTCGAGCGTGGAAATGGACTGGCGATAAGCCTCGATGATGTTGCTGACTAGCACATCCATTTTTTCTTTTGACCCGGGCGGAAAGTGCCGTTCAACGTAGTGCTTACCGACGGCTTCGCCGAGCAAATGTTCGACAAGCGACACGGCACGCTTCCAGCGCAAGCGGATTTCTTCCGCCCCACTCATCGTTGTGCCGTGAAAATCAAAATTCGCCTGAACAACCGCTTCGGGAAGATAAGGGGCACGCGTGTTGATCACGCGCCACATCAGCCATGACTTCCAGGTGTCCAACGATTCTGACGTCCATAGGGCGCTGATTGTGCGTAGAAAGTCGGGTTGTCGGACAACAACCTCAGCAAACTGCTCCGCTGTTCCACCCACACCGGTAATCCAGTCGGCCCACGGAAACGATGGAGCAAGATCAATCAGGTCGTCCCAGGTCAAGAGGTTGTAGCTCAGTTCGGCGTCACGGCGTTTCACCACATCCCAGTGCCCCGATGCAAGTTTTTCTTCGAGCGCGAACACAGCATCGGAGTCCGCATCGGCTTCTGTGAGTTCACACATGCGGGCAATGTGTTCCCGGTATTTCGCGCGCAGATCGGCGAACTTTTCATCGCGGTAGTACGACTCGTCTGGAAGCCCAATTCCGGACTGTGACAGGTACACGAGGTATCGGTCGCTTTGTTTTGCATCGGTATACACGTAGTAAGCGATCGCACCCCCGGTGCCGTCTCGCTGGAGTCGGCCCATGATGCCAGCTAATTCGTCGACGCTCTGAGCTGCGGATATGAGAGACAATTCTTCATGCAACGGTGCGAGTCCGGTTGATTCGATCAGCTCGGTATCCATGAAGCTTGCGTATAGGTCACCGATGCGTTGGGCATCAGTACCAGGGGCTGCGTTGCTGGCAGCGGCCTCTTCCACGATGGCGCGGACATTCTCTTCGGCAGCATCAAACAGTGTTCGAAATGCGCCGTCGAGCGATCGGTCCGCCGGGATAGTGTGCTCCGCAAGCCACCGGCCGTTCAGGTATTCGAACAAATCATCCTGGGGCCGGACAGAGTCATCACGATGGGCTAAGTCGATGCCAGATTTCACAGCACTAGTCACTTCTACATCTATACCCGCACTCGCCGACATTTGTGTGGGGTCCCGTTGCCGGTGTCGTTCTGATGGAGGACGATCAAGGGATGCCGGATGAGTTCGATGCGTACCGACACGATTTCGACGAGATCGAACACCGCGTACAGCGTGAGTTCAACACAGGAGGAAGAGCCGTCACCATCGCGATTCTCGTCGTGATACTTGCCGTAGCAATGCTCTTTCCGCTCGCTGAATCGGCGCGAGCGTGGACCATCCTCACCGCCGAGGTGACCACTGACGCTCCGGGTAGCTTCTTCCTCCGAATCTTTATTGTCCTCGCAGTGGTCGGTGGGATCGGTGGGTCGCTGATTGCGTTGGTGACGCACCGGTGGGCCGCAGCCTGGGCGACGATGTTTTCCCAAGGCCTTGGGGTGCTGTTTGGAATGTTCGCGTTGTGGGCTGAACTCACCGCCCATCCTCAAGCGCGCACGCCTTCTGTTGCGCTGTACATAGCATTTGGCGCCACGCTTGCGCTCGCCTACTTGTGGATTCGCGTTGTCACCAATACGACAAACATTATGAAGCCGGTCCGCGACTACGGGGACGACTAGTCCAGTTCGAGGCAGTACGGACTTCCGCGTACGTGTTGTGGGACCACAGTAGTTGTGGAACAGTTTTGCTGAGCAGCTATACGGCGACGGCTCAATTTGGTGTTGGGAATCAGGGGGTGGGCACGCGGCATGGGTGACTTTCTTGACGCTACGTTGCGTTTCCCGGCAGTGATTTTTACTTTTGCCCTGATTGTCGTCGTCGTTTATTGGGTCCTCGTCCTCGTCGGCGGGGCCGCACTCGACCTCCTTGACGGCGACCCCGTGGATGACGGGGGTGACGGCGGGGGAGCGTTGAAGGCCATAGGCCTCGAAGGTGTTCCGGTGACGGTCGCGCTGTCGTTGTTCGTCGTGTTTGCGTGGCTGACCAGCATCGTTGGAAACGTTTTTCTGGATTCGGTCGGCATATCGGGCGGGGGCCTAGCGGCGTTATTGTTCGTCGTGCTGATCGCTGCCATTGGTGCCGGAGTGTTGATCACCAGGATGCTCGCCGCACCGCTGCGGCACGTTTTCCACCACACCCCACCACCGTCGAGAGCTGACTTTGTTGGTCGAATCTGCATAATTCGCACCAGTACGGTCACACCAGATTTTGGGCAAGCGGAGATCACCTCACCTGACGGTTCATCCGCGCTCATTCAGGTCCGGCAGTCGCGTGAGCATGCAGTACATGGACTTTTGCGGTCCGGTGCGTCAGCGCTGGTGTACGACTACGATCTTGACAGGGAGTTCTTTTGGGTCTGCCCAGTGGATCCGGCTATGGGAGACCCAGCGTTGGGGCGCTTTACTTAAACAAGTGCCAACTTTTTGCGGGACAAATTTAACGAAGGGGCCGTTGTGGACGTGATAGCCACCAGTGTGGGCGTGGTTTTTGCCGCGATCCTACTCATCGTTCTTGCCGTGGTGTTCATGGTGACGCGGATGTACCGAAAGGTGCCCCAGGGCAGCGCGCTCATCATTTCGAAGCTGCGCACAGTCGATGTCACCTTCACCGGTGCTGTTGTGCTGCCTATCCTCCACAAGGCCGAAACGATGGACATCTCCGTCAAAACGATGGAGATTGATCGTGTTGGGCATGACGGGCTGATCTGTCGCGACAATATCCGTGCGGATATTCGTATTACCTTCTTCGTGCGGGTGAACAAGACCGCTGAGGACGTCATTAAGGTTGCGCAAGCGATCGGCACCGAACGTGCGAGTGATCAAAATACGATGCAGACCCTGTTCAACGCAAAGTTCTCCGAAGCTCTGAAAACTGTTGGTAAGCATCTCGATTTTGAAGATCTCTACACCAAACGTGACGAGTTCCGTGACCAAATCATCCGGGTTATCGGCACTGACCTCAACGGTTACAGCCTCGAAGACGCTGCCATCGATTACCTCGAGCAGACCCCGATGTCGCAGCTCGATGCCAAGAATATTCTTGACGCGCAGGGCATCCGAAAGATCACTGAGCTTACGGCCATCGAAAATGTTCGCACGAACGATTTTCGGCGCAACGAAGAAAAAGAAATCAAGCGCCAGGACGTAGAAGCCCGCGAGGCGATCCTCGAACTAGAGCGTCAGCAAGCTGATGCTGAAGCGAAGCAGCAACGTGAAATCAACACCGTTATTTCGCGCGAAGAAGCTGAGACGAAGCGAGTTCAAGCCGAAGAGCGCCTCAAGTCCGAAACGGCACGTATCCGCACCGACGAGCAGGTTGGCGTTCAAGCCGAGAACCAGTTCCGCGAAATCGCGGTTGCGGAGAAGAACCGCGAACGTGTTATTGCCGTTGAGTCCGAGCGGATTGAGAAGGATCGTCTGCTTGAGGTAATTAACCGTGAACGTGAGACGGAACTGCAACGGATCGCGAAAGACCGAGAGGTCGAGACAGAACGTCGTGGGGTTTCCGAAGCAATGCGCGAACGCATTGCAGTGGACAAAACTGTTGCTGAGCAGGAAGAAAGTATCAATCGACTGCGTGCGGTGGAAGCGGCTGAACGTGACCGCCAGGCCATCATCATTCGGGCTGAAGCTGAAGCGCAGCAAAATCTAGTCAAGGACATCAAGTCGGCTGAAGCCGCAGAAGTTGCGGCGAAGCACAAAGCGAAGGAACGTCTCACCCTCGCAGAGGCAGCGCAGCAATCCGCTGAACTTGAAGCCCGCGCAAAGATCCGCCTCGCTGAAGGCACGCAAGCTGAAACCGCGGCTTCTGGCCTTGCTGATGTCCAGGTTCGCGAACGAAACGCCGAGGCCATTGAGAAAGTGGGCCGTGCGGAAGCGCAGGTCGACCGGGAGAAAGCCCTCGCCTCAGCGGATGCAGTCCGCGAAAAGCTCAAAGCCGAAGCTGAAGGTCTTACGGAGAAGGCCGATGCTATGGCCAAGCTTGATGCTGCCACCCGTGAGCACGAGGAATACCGTCTTCGGCTGGAGATGGAGAAGGACATCCAACTCGCGAGCATCGATGTTCAGCGCCAAGTTGCAGAGCACCAGGCTGCAGTGCTGGTCGCAGGGCTGAAAGAAGCGAACATCAGCATTGTTGGTGGTGAAAGCGTCTTCTTCGACCGTCTGATGGGCTCGATCGCTATGGGCAAGAGCGTCGACGGTTTCGTCAACAACTCTGAAGTGGCGCAACGACTGGGCCACGACTGGCTCGACGGGTCACAAAGCTTCTCGGAAGACATGGCGCAAGCAATCTCGGCAGCCGGTACCGAGGACATCAAGAACCTCACTGTATCGGCGCTACTCGCCAAGCTTATTAAGTCGGGCGGGCCGGAAAAAGCAAAGTTCGAAGAACTACTCGCGGGCGCCCGGAAGCTTGGGGTGGCAGACACACCGCTATCGACTAAGAAGCCATGACTTCGGCACACAGCAACTCCGAGGACAGCAGCAACGAGAGCAGCGCGAATCTCGATGGTGGCACGTACGAGGTCCTCCGGGGGCGGCTGGCAGAGCACGCAGCAGAGTTGTCACGCCGCGCTCAGGCGCTCAACACGCGCCGGATCGAGGTCTTCGGTGGCAGTGACTTCTCACTTGTCGGTGCCGAACGTATCCGCACCGAAAACAACTGCATCCCCCGTGACATCGTCGCTTTACCAGCAAAAGGTGCTGCCGACGGTGGGGTGATGCTTTTTGGCTACAACGTTTTTATTGGCCTCAAACCTGAAACCACCATCAGCGACGTTTTCTCGCTTCACCGTTTTGAACGCGACGGCGACACCTTTAGCTTCAGCGATGCGACTAACGAAGCGCCGGGGCTGCTAGACGATCCTTCGTTTATTCGACACTTCTCTGAGCTTTACCGGTACTACCGGGAAACGCGGCTGATGCAATTGCGGCGAGTGGAGGGAAAGCTTCTCGCTGTTTTCCAGACCGGGGCGCGTACCGAAGACATCAGGGTTCTGCGCTGGAACATTGCCAGCGATGGCACTTTGAAGTACCACGACAATCGCGGTGAACGGGATCACCAGTTCCCAGCCCAGCATGATTTTGAATGGATCGAAACCACACGTGATAACCACGTACTCGGTCGACACCCACACATCTCGATCAAGGACAAAGTCTTCGTCGAAACTCTTGGTGGGTATCTCACCATCAAAATTGAAGACAACACCGAATCTGGTGAGGGGATATATCGCGAGCCAGTCGATGAGCCCTTGCAGAGTCTCGCTGATGCCGATGTGCACTATGCCACCGTCGGCCCGCTGATACTGCTGAAGATTAAGCCATACAACGAAAAAACATGGCGCTACCTGGTTTTCAATACGCGAACAGATGACATTGCACGCCTCGATGGCATTGGGCAGGCATGTCGTCGGCTCCCCGAAGATCACGGAATCATCTTCCCGGGCGGGTACTACCTCGATACCGGTGTTGCTCGTACTTTTGACACCGAAACAGCCGATCTCGAATACGAACGCGTCATCAGGTCGAGCAACGGGGAAGATGTTGTTTATGTCTTCCACGCACGCAAGGAAGGTCGAACCCTTCTATTGCCGTACAACGTCATTCGCAAAGAGGTAGCGACGCCGCTGCCATGCCACGGCTACTCACTCTTTAACGACGGCACATTGGTGATTTTCCGAGCAGTGTCGGATGAACCCACCAGGGTGCACCCCATGCAGGTGTGGAACACCCCGTTCCAGTCCGACGAGTACGCAGCAGCTCAACCAGTTGGCACCGGACCGCTTGAACGCATCGGCAACGCTGAACTTGTTCGCGGAATTTCGGACTGTCTTTCACTCACCCGCATGGTGGACGAAATGGCTCCTGCTACGGCAGTTTTTGAGGCCATGATTTCCGCGTGTGCCCGCACTGCGGACAATCACCATTGGGTGTCTGAACCCGAACTTGGGAACCTTGGCGAACCACTCTCGGCGTTGCGGGCAACAGCTGAGCGAGTCATCGACGAATTCGAAAAAGTATCCGCTCTCACTGCGCAAGCGGCGCAGCAAGTGGAGAAGTCGGAACAGGAAATTGCCTCACTCATCAGGATGAGCCGGGGGAGCGCGCCCCGCACCGCCGACGGGTGGGTGACGCTCCTCGCTGACCTTCGGAAGCAGCAAGGCCACGTCGTAACGCTGCGAGATCTCCGATTCGTCAATACCACCAAATTGGACACCCTCGATGAGCAGCTACAAGAAGCGTTGGACGATTCCGGACGCCGCGCGGTTGAGTTCTTTAGCAGCGAGGACGCGTTCGACAGCTTTCACCGAGACATCGACGAACTAATAGACGAAGCGGACACAATCTCGTCGGTCGCGGAAGCGAAACCAGTCACCGAACGCCTTGCCGCGCAGTCCGACGGGCTCAGTGTCGTCACGCAGATTGTGTCGTCACTCGATATCGGCGATGCCGTTGTACGAACAAACATTCTTGAGCGCATCAGCGAAGTCATTGCCGGTGTAAACCGTGCCCGCGCCACCGTTGAGTCTCGCAGGAAAGAACTCCTCACCAGGGAAGGGCGCGCGGAATTCGCCGCGGAGTTTGGCCTACTCGGACAAGCAATCACCGGGGCGCTTGCCGTCGCGGACACCCCGGACGCCTGTGACGAGCAGCTGGGACGACTCCTTCTCCAGCTGGAGAACCTCGAATCGCGCTTCAGTGAGTTCGACGACTTTCTCGACGAACTCAGCACCAAACGCGAAGACGTCTACGAGGCTTTCTCCTCCCGCAAACAGGCCCTGCTTGACGATCGATCACGCCGCGCAGATCGCCTCGTCGACTCGGCCCAACGAATCCTCGGGTCCGTCACCCGTCGAGTGTCGGGAATGGACACCGTCGACGAGGTCAATACCTACTTCGCATCAGACCCTATGGTCGCCAAACTTCGAAGCCTCGCGGGAGAGCTCCGAGGAATCGGCGACACTGTCCGAGCAGAGGAAATCGACGGCCGCATTAAGGCTGCGCGGCAGGAAGCGGGCCGCGCACTTCGCGATCGGCAGGACCTTTACGGCGCAGGTGGGGACACCATCAAGCTTGGGCGACACCAGTTCGCTGTCAACACCCAAGCCATCGACCTCACGCTCGTGCCACACACCGTCGATGGTTCTACCGCGATGTCCTTTGCCGTCACCGGAACCGACTACCGCTCCGATGTCGGTGACCCAGAGTTCGCCGCCACCAAGCCGTACTGGGACCAGCTGCTGGTCTCCGAAACGCCGCAGGTATACCGCGGCGAATACTTGGCATCACTGCTGCTTGCCGAGGCAGTGTCGGCGGGCACAGTCGACACCCTCATCGAAACTGCAGTGGATGACAATGAACTATCCAACGTCGTTCGGCGAGCCGCAGAAACTCGATATGACGAAGGATACGAGCGAGGCGTCCACGATCACGACACCACCCGCATCCTCGCCGAAATCATGCGTCTCTACGCGGGGGCTGGGCTACTGCGTTACCCGCCGGAAGCGCGAGCAGCCGCCCAAATATTCTGGACATACGGCGCCCAAAGCGATGCACAAACGCGGTGGACCAGGCGGGCGGCGTCACTCTCACGTGCTCGCGCCATGTTTGGACGAACCGAAGAAATCGACGCCCTCGCAGCAGAACTTGCGACCGCAGCTCAACAGTTCATCGCCGACTCAGAATTGCCCTACAGCGCGTTGGACACCGAACTCATCGGCGAGTACCTCCTCGAAGAATTAGCCAGCGGCACCGCACGATTCGTCACCAGCGTCGGCGCTCGCACACTCGTCGACAGGTTCCACCGGGCATTAGGCGGATCCGCAGCGAAGTCACGCCACGACTACGACGCAGACCTGCGCGCACTCGGTGACGACACCACAGCGCGATTCCAACTCGTCCGTGCATGGCTGTCCGCCTACCTTGCCTCCGAAGGCGACACGGAACACGCACATGACCTCGCTGAAGCCATCGCGATCGAAGTATGCGGCACCAGCACTGAGAGATACGAATCCGCGGCCTCACTCGACGGCACCGCCGAACCGATGCTCGGCGCACACCCGCGTATAGCTAGCCGGAAACTCACCTTCAGGCTCGATGAACTTCTCGCCCGCACTCGAAGCTTCCGTGCACATCGCGTCCCAGGGTTCCGGCACTTCCAGCAGCGACGCAATGAGCTCGTTGCCGCTGAACGTCGCAGACTGCGTCTCGACGAATACAAACCCACCGTCATGAGTGGCTTCGTTCGAAACAGGCTCCTCGACGAAGCGTACTTGCCGCTTATCGGTGACAACCTCGCCAAACAGCTCGGCACCACAGGCGACAGCCGCCGCACCGATCAATCGGGGCTTCTTCTCCTCATTTCACCGCCCGGATATGGCAAGACAACCCTGATGGAGTACGTCGCGAATCGGCTCGGGGTCGTGTTCGTGAAGGTCAACGGCCCTGCCTTGGGGCACTATGTCACCTCAGTGGACCCCGCCGACGCACCCAACGCGACTGCCCGCCAAGAGGTCGAAAAAATCAACTTTGCCCTCGAAATGGGCAACAACGTATTGCTCTACCTCGACGACATTCAACACACCAACCCAGAACTGCTGCAAAAGTTCATCTCCCTCTGTGACGCTCAGCGGCGAATGGAAGGTGTATGGAACGGTCGAACCCGCACCTATGACATGCGGGGCAAGCGATTCGCGGTATGCATGGCAGGTAACCCCTACACCGAGCAGGGTAAACGCTTCCGCATCCCCGACATGCTCGCGAACCGCGCCGACGTCTGGAACCTCGGCGACGTCCTCTCTGGCAAAGAAGAACTCTTCGCCCTTAGCTACCTAGAAAACGCCCTCACATCAAACCCCGTACTCACTCCACTTTCTACCCGTGAACGTGGCGACCTAGGGTTGCTCATCAGGCTTGCGCAGGGCGACACCACCGTGCAGCCAGACCAGCTGGCTCACCCGTACTCCGCAACTGAACTCGACGAAATCCTGGCCGTGCTCCAAAAAATGATCCACGTCCAAAAGACGTTGCTGGCCGTCAACCAGACATACATTGCCTCGGCTGCGACAGCGGAAGCCAACCGCACCGAACCGCCATTCCAGCTGCAAGGTTCCTACCGCAACATGGCGAAGCTAGCCGAACGCATTTCGCCAGTGCTGAATCAAGAAGAGCTCGAAGCGATCATCGACGACCACTATTTGGGCGAAGCCCAAACACTCACCGCCGGAGCCGAAGCAAACCTGCTCAAGCTGGGCGAACTGCGAGGTCGGCTGACGGACCAACAACAGCAGCGGTGGGCGGACGTGAAGGCGGGCTATCTGCGTGCTCAAGCGTTGGGTGGTGCCGAAGACGACCCGATGGCGCGCGCGGTCGGGGCCGTTGGTTTGCTTGCCGATCGCGTAGGCGGAATCGAAGCGGCATTGCGAGCAAACTCTGCGGAATAGGAAGTTTTCTACTCCGCCCGAGGTCTAGATTCCCGCGCGCATGTGGCGAAGATCCGTGTAAGCATTGGGGATATGACGGGTTTCGGTGGCCAGCGTATAGCGGACATGTTTGATGTGCTCGCTGGCCAAAACCCAATGGTTGTTGGGGCTGTGTTATTCGCTTTGCTGATAGTCCAAACCACATTTTTGATTGGGTTGCTTTTGCCCGGAGATGTGTCAGTCCTCCTTGCTGGGACGACAGTTTCCGGCCTCGGCGAGTGGGCGATCGTGGTGGTTGCTGGGGTTGTGGGGTGTTTAGTTGGCGCCTCGTTGTCGTTCTGGTTGGGGCACACGGTGGGGTGGCGCATCAAGGGGACGGCGGTGGGCCGTTGGGTCGGGGAAGCACGGTGGGCCAGGGCTGAGCGGTATCTGCGAGGCAGTGCTGGTGGCCCGACGATGATGTTGGCGGTGTTTGTGCCGGTGTTGTTTGCCATTACGCCGTTTACTGCGGGTGCGATGGGTGTGCGGTTTCGTAAGTTATTTGTGTGGTGGGGCGCGGGCAGTACGGGTTGGGTGGGTAGTTACGTGACGGTTGGTGCGGTTGCGGGTGGGGTGGCGCGCAACAACCCTGGTGTGGCGATTTTTGTGGTGACGGGTGTTGCTGTGTTGGCGGTGTTGGTGGCGGGTGGAGTTCGGTATGTAACCCGCCACCATTGATTTATCGGGCTAACTGGTGACGGTGGCGAGAACATCCTTGATGGGTGGATAGTGCCCGAGGGTGTGGCCGCGGTGGAGGTAGTTGATGGTGCCGTCCCGTCCGAGGATCGCAAGCCCTGGAGCTTGGAGTGGGTGCCCGGTGATTTTTCCTTGCCTAGCCTTGAACGCGGATTTTAGGTAGCGCCACCAGGTTTCGGGGCTGAGCATCACCCACCAGTGGATGTGGGAGCGGTCGGTTGGGGAACCCGGTGGGGCGCCTAACGTATTCCGGAACTTTTTGCGGGGATGGCAGCGTCAGCGGCGCACCGCCCCAACCCACTTTCTGTGCGGTCGTGATGCTATTCAGGTGGATCTGGAAGCGCGATGGATGCTTTCTCCAAATCTTCCTCGTATTCGTTGAAGACGAGCACGCTTCCCACGTTTGAGTTGTCCTCGGCTACTGCGAAAACGAGCCATCTGCGCTCCTGGTTCGTTCCGCCGCTGAGGGTGTACTGGAGGAGCGGTAAGTCTTCGGTTTCGATGTAGTGGTCGTACTCGTCAGTTTTGTACCGTGGGGACAGGGTTGCTGGATCATCGTCGGTCTGGAAAACGAACCGGCTGAGGTTGAATCGATCCGGCGATGGGTCATGAACTGATAGCTCAATGAGTGTTGCCTTCTCGCAGCGGTACCCGCGACTGTCACTCGTCGGCCTTCTGGAGGTTTGCGGCACGTTATAGGTCACTCTATGCACGACTACTGTCGCGCCGCTAGCAGTCACGCTCTGGTCCACTGGCAGTGTGGTGACCTGGGAGGCATCGCGGTCGCATCTCGTCCAGAGCGCCCTAAATTCATTCGCGTCCTCCGGGTGCCAATGAACCCAGACAAGTGTCGCTATCGCGAGAATAACCGCTAAGAACACAGCGGCGAGCGCCTCGACTGTGTCCTTGATGATCCTTTTTGGCGGTGGCTTACGCGGTTCGACGCCGGAGAGCACAGATGCTGAGTCGGCAATGAGACCGCCGCGTTCAGATGGTGAGGCGCCGATAGGCATCATCAGCCATCGCTTCTCATACTTATGTTCCCGGCGAACCAGAAGCACATACAGAATGACCACCGGAATGAATACGCCGATCACCAGCAGCCACACAAGAATCTGATTGTCGAGAAAAACACCGACAACGCACGCTACGTAGAGCGCCAATGCTGACGACCAGATGATGATTCGGCGGTGTTGATATCTCTTCATCGATCTCCCGTGTATCGAATGCTGCGCTAGAAGGGGCGTCTTAGTGTGTGGTCGTGTCGGGCGCGCACCATTGGCGCCGTTAAGTTTATTGCACTGCCCGACCCTGAGCCCTCGGTACCGGTTATCGGGGCGGTTATTCCCGCATCAAGGCGTGGTTCGGATGGTGTGCCGTGCGTCGAGTGGGATGTGCAGGCCTACGGTGTCGCCGACTGCCACGGAGGTTGTTGGTGGTGTGTCGGCGTGCAGCGTTGTGTTGTTGGCGCGGAGGGTGAGGCGTTGGCGGGCACCAATGTGTGTTATTTCGGTGATCTGGGCGGTGACATCACCTGGGGGCGGTGTGACGGTGACGGATTCGTGGCGAAAAACAAGAGTTGACGGTGTGTTTTCCTCGCAGGTGGGCACTTCGAGCCGTCCCATGCTGCTGTGGTGGTAGGTGCCGTCGTGGTCGCCTGGTATGACGTTAAGTCCGCCCATCATGCGGTGGACTTCCAAGGATGCGGGTCGGCTGTAGATCTCGTGGGGTGCTGCTACCTGCGCGAGGCGGGAGTCGAGAAGAATTGCGATGCGGTCAGCGAGTACGGATGCTTCGTGTTGGTCGTGGGTCACCAGCAGCACGGTGGGGTTGAGCTCACGGCGAATTGTGCGTAGCAAGGAGTGCATCTCAGCTCGAAGTTGCGGGTCGAGAGCACTGAATGGTTCGTCGAGCAGAAGCACTCGCGGTTGTGCGGCGAGTGCACGGGCAAGTGCTACACGTTGTGCTTGGCCACCTGATAGTTCTGTGGATCGGCGGTGGGCGTAGCCGCCGAGTTGGACGAGGTCAAGATATTTTTGGGCGTGTTCACGCGCCTGGCGCCTACTTTTCCCTGCGGCGCGGGCCGAGAAAGCGACATTATCGATCGCATCGAGGTGCGGGAAAAGGAGTGGTTGTTGAAACATGAGACCGACGCCTCGCTCCTCGGCGGGTTGAGTGTCGATCGTTGTCTCACCGAGGCGTACTGATCCTGCGGTTGGCTCGTCCAGCCCAGCAATGAGCCGAAGAATGGTGGATTTTCCGACGCCAGACGGTCCCAGGATTGCGACGCATTCCCCGGCGTTCACAGTGAGGTTGATGGCGTCGATGACGACGGTGTCGGCATACGTTTTTGTTACGTCACGTAGTTCGAGTGTGGTGCTCAACGGGTTACGGCCTTTCCTCGAAACTTCAGTACCGCAACGAGCAATAGCAACGGTGGGACGATTGCCGCCACGGACAACGCCGAGGTGACGGCTTGATTGCCAGTTCCAGCCGCGAACGAGCCAACGAGAATGGGAACGGTGACGAGCCTTCCTCCACCGATCAGCAATGTGACGATGTAATCGGTCCAGCCGACGAGAAATGCCGAGAACGCTGCTGTGGCTATCGGTGGTGCCAGCAGCGGCAACTGGACGTGGCGCATGAGGAACAACTTTGACGCTCCCAGTGTCTGCGCTTCTTCTTCGTACCGAACATCGTAGGCACCGAACCCGACCCGCATGATGTAGGTGGTGTACGGGATTGCGATGACGGTGAGGATGAGCACCACACCGGCGAATCCGGGTACTCCGACGCGCAACAGCAGTACATCGAGCCCCATTGCGACGGCGAATGGTGGAAATGCGAGCGGTGTGAGAAGCACGATGGCGAACGCACCGCGGAACGGAACCGAATAGAGAGCTAACGCTCTGCCTGCGAGCACGCCCAGTGGCGTCGCCAACGCTGCCACAGTTAACCCCAACACCGTGGAGGCGACGAAGGCATCAGCGGCGCCGGCGTTAATCGCGGTGCGTGCACCGTTAAGTCCCCATTGCTGCGGAAGTATGGCCGGGAACGACCATTGGTTTGCCATTGCCCACAAGATCAGCGGAACGAAAGGTAGTGCGAACCATACAACGAGGAATGCGCGGCCGAACCGCTTGGATGGTTTCATCGCCATAGCGTGGACCTGCGGAGAAAGCGCAAGGCAACAACGAGTGTGGCTACGCACAAGGTTGCTGAAACGAATGCGACGGCGGCGGCGTCGGCGCGCGCTGCAAGGTCTATCGACGCGAACAGTCGTACCGCCATGACTGGGAGCGGTTCTGGATAAGGCCGGCCTAGGAGCCGTGCTACCTCGAAAGAACCGAACGAATAGACGAAAGTGATCAAACAAGCCGCGGCAAGTGCAGGAACTGCGAGGGGCAGGGTCACGTACAGAAATCGATGTACGCGCCCAGCCCCAAGAACTGCGGCTGCTTCGCCGTAGTGGTGCACGCGTGTGGCGAGTGTGCCCGCCACGACAAGGGCAACGAAAGCTGATTCTTTCCACGCAAACTCAGCAATGACAGCCACCCACCAGGTGCCCCCGACGAGTTGCGGCCACGCTGCGGAATCGATCCCAAATAGACGTGTGAGGAGCCCAGCATCGGCGAGGAGTAACCCCATTGCTGCCGCCCCAATCAGGTGCGGCACGGGGATGGTCAGGGCGGCGAGCGCGGCGACGACACGACTATTCGCGAGGATTGCCAGTGCTGCGGCCATACCAACGATCGCCGAAATTACGGTTGATGCGGACGCTATTCCTAGCGATAGTGCCGTGCCACGGACGATGTCCGCGCCGTGCTTGTCGAATGAAGCCCAACTCAGTTCGGGATCACCGACGAGCGGCATGAGACCAAACGCTTGCAACGTCACTGTGCCGAGCCCTGCGGTGATCACCACAAATGTTGGTATCACCGCAGGGAGAAGCAACAACGTCCCGCGCGTCGTTGTGTTCACGTGGGTTATCGTCCCGCGAGCACGTTGCGCCGCCAACCTTCGTCAAGCGCTGGTACCCATGCGGTGCCCAATTCGGGGCGGGCGTTGCGGGACAGTTCTTCGTAACTTGGCACGATTGGTGAAGCGGGGAGGTTCTCGAACGCTTCCCGGTCCTCCGCGTTTAGACGCGATATGTCGAGGACGGTGAATTGCCCCCACACATTCGGTTGTGCTTTCGCGAGTTGCTGCTCAGGCGACAACGCAATGTTCGCCACAACACGCGCACCGGCTGTGTTGCCGGATGTTGACGGGATGGCGAGGAAACTCGCGTTCCCGACCGTCCCTTCCTCGAGCGTGAGTACGCGCGTTGATGCAGGGAAAGTCCCTCGATCAACCAAATCAGTGAGAGTCGCTGGGCCATACGTCATGGTCATGTCGACCTGGCCGTCTGCGAAGAGTTGGTTCAGTTCCTCGCTAGTTTGCGGGTAGGTGCGACCCTCCCGCCACAATGACGGCGCTAATTCATTGAGGCGTTGAAAAAGTGCCGGGCTTAGTTGTGCGTACGCGTCTTGGCTGTATTCCAAGGGCACATCGTCGGCCACTCGGGTCAGAACTTCACGGATAAACACTGATCCGGTGAAGTCTGGTGGCGCGGGGTAGGTGAATCGGCCTGGGTTTTGTTCGGCCCATTCCAGAACTTCATTGAGCGTTGAGGGCGGGTCAGGGATCTTGTCGGCGTCATACACAAGCGTGAACTGGGCTTTGTGCCAGGGCGCTTCGCACCCGTCCACCGGTGTACCAAAATCTGACAGCAGGAGCGGATCTTCGGGGTCAGTGAATTCCATGTTGGGCAATTGGGAAGTCCAGTCGCATAGCCATGCGCCAGCCTGCTTCCCGGTGCCGAAGTTATCGCCGTTGACCCACACCAGATCAACGTCACCGTCGGTGATGTTGGCTTGTCGTTCAGCAAGAATGCGGTTAATCGCTTCGCCAGTATCGGCAATGGGTACTCGGCGCAGCGTCACACCAGCCTCGGCTACGGCAGGTGCGAGAACGTCGTCTACGTAGGTATTGCCCTGGTCGTCGCCGCCCCACATCCATAGGGACACCGTCTGGCCTTGCGCTGCTGCTTCCACTTCGGCCCAGTCTGCTTCGACAGGCACTGGGGCATCGGACCCAGGTGCGGAACAGGCGGTGAGCAACACCGCACCCGCTGCCACCGCCGCAAAAGCCCGCTGTGTTCGTCTCGCCGATGTCATGCTCACTCCCTCGGTAAATTCGAGCGCAATGTCCCTATTGTGGCCAGAGACACGGTAAAGCGGGAACACTATGGGTAGTTCGGAGCCTTCCCGATACGAGACTGGTTTATCGACTTGCTCCGTAGCGCTTCACCCTACGAGGAGAACTTAGTGCCTGAAGAAGATGTCAACGAGCGCAAGCTGTCACCTCTGGTGAAGCTCGCCATCCTGGGGGCATTGCTCATTATCGGTGCCGTCATCGCTTGGTTTGTCGATATTCCAAGTGCTGACGAAATTCGTGCCCGGGTGGCCGCCGCCGGACTTGTGGGGGTCCTGGTGTTTGTTCTCGCCTACGCGGGGCTAAGTCTCACACCAACCCCGGCAAGTGTGCTCAGCATTGCGGCGGGAGTGCTGTTCGGGTTCGCGGGGGGAATCGCTGCGGTGTTTGCTGCGGCAATGCTCTCGGCGTCACTGGCCTACATTCTCGGCAGGCACCTCGGCGCTGATGCGCTGAGCCGCTACGGGGGCCCCAAAACCGCCACTGCAGTGCTCTTTCTGCGCCGTCGAGGGTTTGCCTCCGTTCTTATCGTCCGCCTCGTGCCGCTTTTCCCGTTTTGGCTGGTCAATTACGCGGGCGGGATCAGTGGAATCCGGTTCCGGCATTATTTCCTCGGCACAGCGCTCGGCATAATCCCAGGAGTGATGAGCTACGTCGCGTTGGGCGCTTTCGGCACCCAACCATTGTCGTGGCCATTTGCGGCAGCGATTGCCGCGTTCATTGTGCTCACTGTGGGTGGCGGGTATGCGGCGAGGAGAATGCAGAACAAGCGCCCAGAACTTAGCTCACGACAGGAACCGGACCGTGTTTGACGCACAGATTCGGGAAAAGCTGGAACAACCGCTCGCTGTGGTTGCCGCCTACTTGGACCGCAGTTGGATCACCCCGGACCGCATCACCACCGTTGGTCTGACCCTGGGGCTAGGCAGTGCTGTCACTGCAGCTCTGCAATGGTGGACGATCGCCCTGCTGCTGTGGCTAGCGTCGCGCATCGCGGACGGACTCGACGGTCCGCTTGCTCGCCGCCGTGCCGCCCGAACAGGGCACAGTAGCGGTGCCGGTGGGTTTTACGACATCACAGCGGATTTTGTCGTCTACGGCAGCACCGTTGTAGGTGTAGCAATCGGTGTGGGGATCGCCTACGACGCACCGATGTGGCCGTTTCTGCTTGTCTTGCTGGCCTACTACATCAACGGGGCGGCGTTTCTGGCGTTCTCCTCGATCGCCGAACGCTACGACCGCACCCTCGACGACGGGCGATCATTGTCATTCCTCGGTGGACTCGCTGAAGGCGCAGAAACCATTGTTGTGCACAGCCTCTGGCTGCTATTTCCCATGCTGGGGTGGTACATCGCCGTGGTGTGGGCGATTGTTGTCGGGACGAGTGCAGCGCACCGCATCATCGCGGGCTACCACGCGCTGCGATGACGACCTAGGGCAAACTTATGGTGATTTCGATACACCAGATGTATCAAACACGCCATAAGTTGCCATGAGGAACGAGTGCCTGCGCTACCTCCACCGGCTGTACCCATATTGCGGGTGCTGCGTCCCATCGTGGGTTCCTGCCGTCGCGGATCTGGTTATGGTGAAACACTGGGACAGTGCCAGTGAGGCAAAAGGGGGAAGCGATGATGAATCGAACGTATCGGGAATGTGCGCTGGCTGATCGGTACATTCTGGTACTCGATCACTTTGTGCTGGAGATTTTCGATGCCCGCGGTCCGGCGAAGAGGTGGCATGTGTCTCAGGTGGGCGTGGAGGCGAATGTCCAGGAGCCAGATTTGTTGCTGAAGGTGGGGGTTCGGTTGCCTAACGGGGGGATCAGTGACCGTGGCGAATATACCGAGTTGATTGTGCCGCTCAGCGAGCGCGCGCAGGTTCACGAGTTTTTCGCAGCGATTCGTGGCGCGCGACAAGGCGGCACGGAGTTCTGACGCATTCAGCAGGCAAAACGCTGGTGCCTTAAACGTCCGTGCCGCCCCGAGATCACCGTTCGATGATGCTCATGCCGTGTGGGTCTGACGCTGACACTTCGACGCCATCAACGTCGACGGTGTTGGGGTTGGCGTCCATCGCGAGTAGGTCGCTTTCCTCCCATGTGAAGGAGTGACAATCGTTGCTGACTGTGAGGACAGCGATGCCAGGCGTGCGGGCGGCATCCGTGAGGTCATTGATTGCGGTGAGTGGTTGTGCTCCTCGCAAGCTGACGAACATCTGGTTTCCGCGGATGAACCCCAGGTCCGGCGCTGGGTTGGGACTGAATTCGGTTGCCATCGTGGTGGTATGGACCACTTCGCGTGATTCGAGGTCGATGATGTTGATGTCGTTGCTCACGCGCATCAAAGACAGGGCGTATTCGCGGCCGTCTGTGGAGGTGCAGAAGGCTGTGCCGTGAGTGTCGTCGCCGGGGAGCTCCAGTACTTCTGGTGTGGGGAATTCGCCGTCGCTGATGCGGGATGTGTCGTGGAAGAACATGAAGTCATCGCCGCCAGAGGCGCCGCTTTCACCGTTGGTGATCATGAGGTCATCGGAGATGGGGAATGCCCCACAACCTGCGCCAGGCATGGTTGATGCTTCGTGAACATGAGTGACCTGCATCGGACTTTCGGCGTCCGCGGAGCCGACGTCGACGATGAGGAGTCCGCCGTGCGCGAGAGTGACGTAGGCGAATTTGCCGTCGTTGGTGAACTCGTGACAAATGGGCCGGACGGTGTCGGTGCCGAGCGCATCCGCGAATTCGGCTAGGGGAAGCGTTTCGACGAGCTCGAAATCGTTGGCGCTGTAGTCGGTGCGAATTTTGTGAAGGTAACCGGAGTCAGGGCCGTGGTTCATGTCGGCCACAATGACCATACTGTCGTCAGGTGTTGCGACTGATGCATGCGCGGCGTGTGATCCGCCAGCACCGTTGAAGCCGTCGACAGTGCTGATGCACCCGACGATCTCGCGGGTGTCGATGTCCATGAAGTGGGTGTCGCCCGACGCGACGTTGGAGATGATCGCGTGCGTTGGGGTATCAGTGTTGTTTGTCAGGGCCATGTGAGGGCGCTTGGCGACATCGCATCCGGCGGCTTCAGCTGCGTCACCGAGGTCGATAATTGTGGGTGTCGCGTTACCGGGGGAGCCTTCGCTGATGTCGGCGCCTGCCCAGATGTAAAGGTGCCCGCCGCCGTCCTCGCGGGTATCTGCCTGGTCGAGCCCCCACACTTCGTAGGAAGTACCAGCGTCGTTTGATTCGGATTGGCAACCTGTCACTGCGAGGGCGATAGCGCATGTTCCCGCTACTGCTATTTTTCCCCGATGGCGATACCCAAAGCCCATTTAGTGCACCCTTCAATTAATTTCTGAATTACTCACTTTCTGCGAGTTTAAGGTGCAAAAAGCACAAAACAGGCTAGGCGGCGTGTCGGGCCGCCGCCTAGCCTGTTTCTTTGGGGACCTCAGCGGTGAGCTGCGCGCCGTGCAGCAACAGGAATCAGCACGAGCGCAAGAACGACGCCGAAGAGGATGTGCTCGGCGATGAACGTGGGATATCCGACCATCGTTGCCATGTCGCGGATCGGGTCGCCGCCGCCGAGGATGGTTGCGGTCAGCGGGAGCAGCACCCATGCGCTTGCGACGAAGACCAGGAATCCGTACACCGCGCCTGCAGCGACGAGGATAGCTCCACGCAATTGTGCGAGCTTCGCGATAACAGCAAAAACGATGCCGTAACCAGCGCCGACCATCATGTGTACTAGCGCGCCGACAATGGCAGGTCCGACGATGAAGACAAAGTTGTCTCCTGCCATCCCTGCTTCCATCGACTGCATCATGGCTTCGCCGTCAATCACGGACGAGGCAATGTGATAGAGCGGGGTGAAGAACCCAACGCCCTGGTAGGTGGCGGCGGCGATCATGGCAAAGGCTGCCATCGCTAATGACGCGATGATGCCCGCGATGGCACCAGTGACAGCCCATTTACCCCAACCCGCAGTTGCGACAGCATGGCCTGAACTATGTGGCGTGTGGGTGGTCATGATTTCTCCTTTGCAGAAATGTCGTCACACGGAATTGGCAGTCGCCAGAAAGTCTCCGTACGCTCTGGGAACCCGCTTGCGTGATTCGGACATTCCGCTTATACGGACTTATTTTTTGTTTTAAGCCATTTCCGCCGTATGCCAGTGAGCACAGAGAACGTGCGTTTCGCCGCAGGCGACGCTAGCTGGTCGCGTGTATCGGCGATGGCAGCATTCCATGCTCCGTCGTTGTAGGTGGGGTAGGGGTGAATCGTGCCGGCAAGGTCGCGTGATCGAAGGCCAAGTTTCATTGCGAGGGTGAGTTCACCGATGGTCTCCCCAGCGCGTGGGCTGACAACTGTTGCGCCGACAAGGCGACTCTTACGGTCGAATACGAGGCTGGAGAATCCTCTCGTGGAATTCTCGGTGACTGCTCGATCGAGGTGGTCGTGGGTGACCGTGTGTTCGCGCAGTCGCGAATTCACTGTGGGCGTGGATTCGCCGACTGACGCAACCTCAGGGTCTGTGAATGTGACGCGAGGAATCAGCGCTGTGTTCACTTTTCGGCGAATTCCCAAAACTGCGTTGCTCGCTGCGAGGCTGCCAAAGGTTCCGGCGGTGTGAGTGAATTGCGGTAATGGGGTTACGTCCCCGGCGGCCCAGATACGCGGGTTTGTGGTGCGAAGATGACGGTCGATCATCACCTGTTTGTGGTCGTTGACGCGCACACCGGCGGCATCGAGGCCAAGTTTATCTGTTCGCGCGGCACGGCCAACAGCGACGAGCACTTGGTCGAACTCGACTGTGTCGTCGTTGCTTAGAACCGCTCGAGTTCCCTCGATGTGGGATACCGATTGGCCTGTGTGGATGGTGACGCCGTCGTGTTCAAGTACATCGTTGATGATGCGGGAGGCGGCCGGTGATTCGGCCGGAAGCACCCGTGGTCCAGCTTCGACGAGTGTGACATCGCTGCCGAGACGGGCGAAAGCTTGGCTCAGTTCGCACCCTATGCTGCCGCCTCCGATCACAAGGAGTCGAGCAGGAAGCTCATCAAGATCCCACACGGTTTCGCTTGTAAGCGCATTGTTTAGGCCAGGAATGGGCGGAAGTATGGGCGCGGCTCCGGTGGCAATCAGTGCCTGGCGGAACCTCACCGATTTACCATTGACGTCAGCGGTGTGAGGGCTGGTGAAGACGGCTCGGCCTGACACAACCGTAATGCCATCAGCTTCGAGAGCCTCAGGAGTGTCGATCGGTTCGATCGTGCTGATTGCTGAGCGCACGTGCGCCATCACTGCTGCAAAATCCACGGTGATGTCACCGACGTGAACACCGACTTCGGCCCCACGGCGAGCGTGAGCGACGTGATGGGCGGCAGCGAGGAGCGATTTGGACGGCACGCATCCTGTCCACAGGCAGTCTCCTCCTGTGCGATGCGATTCCACTAGCAGCACACTTGCCCCTAGCTTAACGGCAGTTTTGGCTGAAACAATTCCTGCTGAACCCCCACCGACTACGAGCAAATCCCACGGTTGTGGCTGCGTCACTGTATGTCCCCTTGTGCGAGTTGGTTGACGACTTTGTGCATTCGCTGAATCGACGACTCTGGTGGCAGGGTGCGGCGTGCCCACAGTGATGTCACTGAGCATCGGCTTGAGTTTCCCTCCCGTCGTTGAGCTATGACACCGTTGACTTATGGCACTGTGCGGTCCACAGACTAGTAACCCGGTGAGTCGTCGGATTGCTTCCTCAGAAAACTAAGGAACTTTATGCCAGCAAAGTACACCGCGTCGGCGCAGTTCTATGACGCGATTTCGTTTGAATGGCCGGTGTACGGCGCGGGCCGGGAAGCGGCGCTGAAGTTGATGCGCTTACGTGCCGGGGCGAAGGTGTTGGACATGGGGTGCGGCACTGGGCTTAACTTCGGGCACATTCAGCACCGTATTGGCCCAGATGGTTGGCTCGTGGGCGTTGATCTCAGTTCTGACATGATCACGCAGGCAAGCAGGAAAGCGCACGTCAATGAGTGGAGCAACGTCAGTCTTGCAACAGCCGACGCAACAAGGACAACTGCAGAGGCACTGTGTGAAGCCCTCGGTGGTGAAAAGTTCGACGCCGCAATTGCCACTTATTCGCTGTCCCTGATGGCGGATTGGCGCGCAGCGTTCGACACGATGGTTGCTGCGTGTAAACCAGGTGCCCGCGTTGCAGTGGTTGACATGCAGGTGCCGACGGGGCGGTCAGCGGTGTGGGCTCCGCTCGCACGGGCTGCGTGCCGGGCTGGAGGCGCAGATATTCACGCGCACCCGTGGACCAGGCTTGAGCAACGCTGCACGAACGTGGATTCAGTCAGCCTGCGGGGCGGGCATATTCAAGTTCGAGTGGGGACTGTCCCACGCGATTGAGCTCGGGTGCCGTGGTGTTGCTGAAGCGCTGTGCGCATACGGTCGCGTGCGCGGCTCAGCCGAGACATAACGGTTCCCCTAGTGGGCCGATCGCTGCCGGTAGTAGTCGGCGAATTCGAGGTCCTGTGCGGCTTCTTCGTCGGCAATGATAGTGACGTTGGGGTGCAATTGCAGCACCGATGCCGGGCAGCGCGCACTCAGGGGTCCTTCTATTGCTGCGGCTAGGGCCGATGATTTAGCAGGTCCTGTCGCGATGAGCACGATCGAGCGAGCCTCGCTAATGGTGGCCAAGCCTTGGGTTATTGCTCGGCGAGGAACATCGTCGATTGCGGCGAAAAAGCGACTGTTGTCTTGCCTAGTTTGGTTTGTGAGCACCGCGACGTGAGTTCGGCTCGCCAGCGATGACATGGGTTCATTGAACCCGATGTGTCCATTCCTGCCGATGCCGAGAATTTGGACATCAATTCCACCGACTTCAGTGAGGTGCCGGTCGTACTGGGCGGCCTCTTCAAACACATTTTCAGCGTATCCGTCTGGGCCGTGGATGTGGTCGTCGGGGATCCCAACGGCGGTGGTGAAATCTCGTCGGATTGTCGAGAAATAGGACTGCGGGTGTTGTTGCGGAAGTCCGGCGTATTCATCGAGGAGAAAAACATGAACGCCGGAGAAGTTCAGCTCGCCGCTGGCGCAGCGTCGGGCAAGTTCGCGGTACGTGGGTACAGGCGACGAACCTGTTGCGACACCGAGGTTGCAGGTGGCGTGCCGCACCAGCGGTGCGACGGCGTTCGCTGCGGTGCGAGCCACAGCAGCTTCGTCGGGTTCGATGAGGACTCTCATGAGTTAACTCCACAGTCCTCGGTGCATTTCCCACACGAGCACTTCGGCGTCGCTCGTTGCAGTAATCGCGTGGCCACCTGTGTTGGTCAGTCGCACTGTGTCGCCAACTGAAAGTGCGCCGACGTCTTCCATATCGACGGATCCGCGAACAACCTGAAGGTGAACGAAGGGGCCTTCGGGGCACAGCAATTGTGCACTAGTTGATCCTGTATTGGCGGTGAGTCTTGCCGCGAAAAGCGTGGCACCTGTATTACGGATCCGAACGCCAGCGTCGTCGACGTGTTTGGGCTGGCCCGATGCGAGGGCAACCCATCCACCCGCGTCGAGTTGGTCGTCGACATCGGCGTGCGCGTAGTCCGGCGCAGTGCCAGTCTCATCCGGTGTGACCGTCATCTGTATGAGTCGTACTGGTTGCTCTGGTGCTTCGCCGTCGGACGGCCACGGGTCGTTGCGCTCTGAATGCAGGACACCGCTCCCAGCGCTGAGCCGCTGAACACGCCCCGGATACACCACCCCGTTGTTTCCGTTGGAGTCCTGATGAACCAATGTTCCTTCGAGCACCCACGTCAGGATCTCGCTGTGCTGATGGGGGTGGGAGTCGTAACCGGCAAGGGGAGTTATGCGCTCTTCGTTGTTGACGAGCAACGCACCATGGTGCGTATTGGTCGGGTCGTAATGCGGGCCGAAGGAAAACGAGTGCCAAGAATCCAGCCAGGACGTTGATGTGTGGAAACGGTCGCCGCTGCCGAATACTGCTATCGCACGTGCCACTATTGCCTCCTACAGGACGCGTGGTTGCGATGATACCGGTCGCTGCGCACACGCTCACCGTGCGGCAAATCGAGTCCAGCGCTTTTCGCGCCTAGAATCGGGCACGTGGAGCATTCAGAGTCGTCATTTAATGGTGTTCATGGAACGCAAATCGTCTATCAGGTGTGGAAGCCAAGCACTAACCCAACTGGGGTGATGGTGATCGCTCATGGCATTGGGGAACATGCGGGGCGGTACGCCCATGTCGCGGAGGAACTGACGCAGCACGGCATCGCGGTCTACGCCCCGGACCACCGAGGGCATGGCAAGTCCGGTGGCCCAAGAATGGCGTTAAAAGCGTGGGACGATCTCACCACCGACTTGGATTCCGTTGTGGACATCGCGCGGGCGCAGGTTCCTGACGTTCCTGTGTTTCTGCTGGGCCACAGCATGGGTGGGGCTATCGCGCTGTCGTATGCCCTCGACAAGGGAAGTCATCTCAAGGCCCTAGTGCTTTCGGCGCCAGCCGTGAAGTTGGCGACGGGCACTCCCAAAATTGTCGTCACGGTGGGGAAGATCCTAGGCCGGTTTTTGCCGTGGATTCCGGTGGAGAAAGTTAATGCATCGGCAGTTTCCCGTGACCCTGAAGTTGTGCGCAAGTATGAGGCCGACCCCATGGTGCATCACGGCATGATTCCTGCCGGGATTGCACGCCATCTCGTACTGACGATGGAATCGTTTCCCTCGCGTCTGCCGTCACTGAAGGTCCCGACGCTGGTTTTGCACGGAAACGCTGATCAGTTGACCGACGTAGACGGCAGCCGAATGATTCCTGACCTAGTGACAGAAACGGAATGCACGTTGCACGTCTACGAAGGCCTCTACCACGAATTGTTTAACGAGCCGGAGAAGAAGCAAGTGCTCGGTGACTTCACGGAGTGGTTGGCACCGAGGCTCGCTAATTCGGTAGCGACGCCCTAGCGGAGCAAACGAGCCACTTCGTCCTGTTCAAGGAATGGGGCGAAGTGGCGTTCTATTAGATTCCGCAGCATCCCGTTGTCGATAGTGACCTCGAGAACTCGTGGTGCAAAGCGCAGTGCTTCCTCAATCATGTCGTCCCGTGTGACACCTACTTCGTCGAGAATCTCAGCCAGTGTGGCGTCGGAGTACTTCTCGAAAAAGTAGCCCACACCTTCGCTCACGATTTGCCTGAAGTAGCTGGTGCGTCGGAAGTCGCGCCAAAACTCAAACCCGAGAATGAGGAAGTCCTCAATATCGTCTGTGCTGATTGTGGCGATCAGCGACTTGACTGGGTCATGAGAGTGCTCGTCCCACATTTCCAGAGCAGCGTCGACAATAGGCTCGTGATCGACGGTCCCATCGGCGCTCTTGCGTTGTGAAATCAAGTAGTGCGCTGCTCGTTCTGTGAACTCGCGAAAACGCAACTCGGCGGCGTCGGAAACGCCCGGTGCAACCCTTGACCCGATACGACCGCTGATGTCCACCAACGAGCTCAGACCTGGAATTCGGCGAGCGACGTCACGCTGGTGACGCAAGGTGTCGATCGCAAAGCGGTACATGAACCAGGCGACCCAGTTCGCAGTGAGTGGGCTCTCGTATATACCTTCTACGAGGTGGCGAAATGCGGGCAGGCTCGTGAGTTTTTCGGCGAAGTCAGCGAAATGGTGGTCGTCGACAACGTCAGCGATCTGTTCGTCAGCCTCATTGACTGTGCGTTTGTATACGCGGGTGGCGATTTCGCCCGCTAGTTCGGGAATTGCTCCCTTGATCCGCCACTCAGAGGCGTATTTGAGGGCAACATCGGTGACTTGCTCACACGTAATGACCTCGCCGAGGGTGAGTTGAGCAGCAGAGGCGAGCGCATAATCCACTTCGCTGTGAATTAGCTCGACAAAGTTGTCGCCGGTGAGCTTCTCGGTGATGTAGCTGGTGAATGCCGCGAGCATCTTGTCTGCACTGGTTGGGGTGCGATCATCATCTGGAGTAGCCACGTCTGCAAGGATAGGGGTGTTTGTGGCTTTTTGCTTACCTGGGATTCGATTAAGAATCACGCTCCGCCCTGCACGCCTACTGGTTTGCCAGGCACAATCGGTGCTGTGCATCAAAGTCGGTCCGTAAACACGCTTCAGAGGCGATCCGCTACAGCGGTGTTGCTGATCGTTGGCGTGCTGGGCGCGGCCATGCTAACTGCGTGTCAATCGCATGTCGAAGAATCGTCACCCCTTGGCACCATCAGAGATTTCACTGCGGCGCTCACCGATGGCGATCTGCCCGGGGCCGCCGCGCTCACCGATGACCCTGCGCGTGCTGGTGACGACCTTGAGGGCATTTACGAATCGCTCACGCATGATGGGGCGCAATTCGCTGTTCAAGGGCTCAGCGTGGGCGACGAGGGGGCCACTTTCACGCTTGGCGCAGTGTGGGACCTTGGCGATAGTGCGTATGGACCGCGCGAATGGGCATTTTCCACTAGCGGAACTGCAACACGGAGCTCAGATGGCTGGCGCGTGGTGTGGCGCCCGGACGTTGTTGTACCCCATTTGACGGACGAAACGACGGTACGTTTCCGTCCGCAACCGCCCGCTCCCACCGATATTGTTGACCGCAACGGGGAAGTAATAATGACGGAGCAACCCGTCCACCTGGTCTCCGTCACCCCCGCGCGAGCGCGCAGCAACGGGGAAGTTGCCAAATCCCTTGCAGAGCTATTGCAGCCCATCGACCCCCAGATCACAGCGGCATCGCTGCTGTCCTCAATCAACGCCGGGCAGGGCACAACAGTGACTGTTGTCGTGCTGCGAGATTCGGATTATTTCGGCGTAGCCTCCGCGCTTGAGGAAATACCCGGTGTCAGCGTGCAACAACAATCCCGGATGCTCAGCACCAGCCGTGAACTCGCATCCCCGTTGTTTGGGCAGCTACAAGACGAGTGGGACGAGCGCCAGCAGCAGTCAGCCGGATGGGCCGTTGAGATCGTCGGTCCGGAGGCTTCGCATATTCTCGCGGAGTCCCCAGGCATTCCGCTGCCCGACGTGCGCACGGAGATAGACCTCGAGGTGCAGACCGCAGCACAAAAAGCGATCGAGGACCTGGACACACCAGCGGCGATTGTCGCAGTCAAATCCAGCACAGGCGCTGTGCTCGGCGTCGCTCAGAACGCAGCCGCGGATGCGGAGGGGCCAATTGCGCTCAGTGGCCTATATCCGCCGGGTTCGGCTTTTAAGCCCATCACGTCGATGGCAGCGATGATGATCGACGAGGTAGCTCCAAACAGTGTCGTTCCGTGCCCACCGAGCGGGATTTACGCTGGTCGATACATCCCAAACATTGACGGCCTCGATCTGGGGGACATCGCCTTTGACGAGGCATTCGCGCAGTCGTGCAACACCACCTTCGCTGATCTGGCGTTGTCACTCAGTGACGAAGCGTTGCATGACGTTGGGATGCAAACAGGCCTCGGGATGAACTTTCGAGTTCCGGGCCTCACCATGGTCACCGGTGATGTTCCGGTAAACACATCAAGCATTGACCGAGTCGAAGCGGCACTTGGGCAGGGACGCAATGTTGCGTCTCCGTTTGGAATGGCATTTCTGGCGGCCACGATTGCCCGGGGTAGTACCCCGGCACCGATGTTGCTCCAAGGCGAACCTGGTGAATCAGACCAGATTGTTCCACCGCTGCCCGCTGAATTAACTCGGTCAATTCAGCACCTGATGCGTGGCGTGGTGGAACGCGGCACAGCCTCTGAGCTTGCGCGCTATCGAGGTCTTATCGGGAAGACAGGGACCGCCGAAGTGGATTCCGATCAAGCCCCACATGGCTGGTTCATTGGGATCGACGGCGATCTTGCCTTCGCCGTGTTCGTGGGTAGCGCGGGATCGTCGGAACCTGCCGTGGCTGCGGCCGACCGGTTCCTAGAACCCCTAATTGACGCCGACGATGTGGACGCTGAAGCCGAGTAGGGCCTTGACGCAGGTACTAGACGCTGCGCGGCGTGCGTAGGCGCAAAATAAGCAGCGCAACGAGTCGCCACCCAAGGAGAAGTACGCCGGTGATGAGGGTTGCCGTAAGAATGAAGGCCCACGCGGTTCCGGCCTCAGTGAGGAATCGGATCACGACTCCGCCGATCATGGTCCACGCCCACACGGCGATGCCAGCAGGGACGATGGCAAAAACATTGCTCACTTGCAGAGCCTTCAGCACGGTAATCCAACCGGCCGCAAGCCCGATAAGGAACGGCCAAGCGGTTTCAGCGACGCCAAACACGGTCGCTGCTTCGTTGTGGTGCATTCGTCCCGCGATGGCGAATGCGACTACAGCGATGACATCAATAACGACAGCAAGAGTAACGGCCCGTGGAGAATTCACCTCTCCACAGTAGCGCCTTATCGCGGTACCGCTAGGATTGTGGGAGTTGGCCGTCCGCGCAAAGTGACAGATGACGCTGGTTGCCACCTCCCTGCTTCTGCTGGGTCTGCTTGTTGGACGAGGTCATAGTTTGCCAGTACCCGGCCGGTCCACGACTTTGCTAGATCAGTGAGTCGGGCGGCCTCGTTGACTGGATCTCCGATGACCGTGTACTCAAGCCGTTCCCGTGCACCAACATTGCCGGCCACAGCCTGGCCAATCGAAACCCCAATGCCGAAGTTGAGTTTCGTGGTGGCTGGTATTCGGGATCGAAGTTCCCTGGCAGCGCTCAGCGCCGCGGTGGCCGAGTTCTTGAGAGGAACGGGGGCACCAAACACTGCTAGCGCTGCGTCGCCGGTGAACTTGTTCACCATCCCATCGTGAGCATGCACTGTGTCAACGACTACCTCGAAGAACTCGTTAAGCATCGCCACGACTCGGTATGGAGGCCACGTCTCGATTAGTTTCGTCGAACCTACGAGGTCGACGAACATGACGGCAACTTCTTTAGATTCCCCGCCTAGTGAACCACCACGTTCGAGAACCTCTTGCACCACGTCCTTGCCGACTCTCGCACCGAACAGTGAGCTCAACCTTTCGCGCTCAGCGAGACCCGTGACCATTTGATTGAAGCCGTACTGCAGACGCCCAATTTCAGAACCGTCGTAGACCGGAACGGCTCGGCTGTAATCACCAGATTCAACCTCGGCCATCGCGGAACTCACCTGCTTTACCGGGTCTGCAATCGATCTCGCGACCACGGTCATACCGACAAAGCCGACGACTATCGTGAAGATGCCAAGAATCGCTACGGCGCTTGCCGTTTGTTCGGTGTCAGGAAAGAACGATGACAAGAATCGGAACGACACAACAAGCGCGATCCAGACCAAGGGGATCGCGGCGGTGACAAGCCACATCATCATGAGGCGCAGCGTGACGGTGGTGGCAGTGCGGGTATCCACGCTGCGGCCGCTCATAGCCTCGGCGATGGTTCGCCTCAGGATGCGTTCGGCGATGAAATAGCTCAGTGCGCAAAAGATGATGGCGTTGGAAAGGAAAGTGGCCACCACCATCGCGGTGAACTGGGGACTTCCTGTGCGTAAGACGCTGACACCAAACACCAATGCTATTGCTACCCAAAGAAGGCCAATAACTGCGGTTTGTCTAGCGGGTGCGCTCACGATGATGGCGTACTGCCGGGGATTCGGAACTCCGCCTTCTACCATCCACAAAAGGATGGGACGTGCGTACCATAATGAGACGGTGATCCCTACGAGGACTGCAAGAGGAACCATCGTGGAGATAAGCATGGTATTCGAGGCGCGAATCTCAGGCGATATGACAGCGTTGGCTGGCTGCGGAATCACGTAGCGCAGAAGTATGAAACTTCCCACGATTCCTATTACGTTCACGAAGACGAGTGCCGCACCGTAAGCAAGGGTCAGCGGTTTGAATATCTGGTTGAGGATGAGAATCCACTGCTGAATTACAAGTCTGTGTTGTGGCGGTTGGGTGTCCATCGTCATTGTGCGTCCTCGAGGTCGCTGGTGGACGTGGTAGCGGAGCTTGTCGTGTTCAGTGGCTCGGCGAGTTGTTTCTCGCCGACTGCGAATATGCGCCATTGCGCAGCTTCATCGCCCGAAGCGTGGACAGTATCTGCGTTCGCCAACACTCGACTACCATGCTTTTTCGCCACATCGGACAATTCTGACGCCATGAGAACGGGCGCGCCGAGGACTGTGTACTCGAATCGCCTTGTCGCGCCAATATTTCCAGCCAATGCAGTTCCGGTTGCCACCCCGATCCCAAAATCCAACGGAATACTGCTTGTTAGAGCGGTTTTAAGGTCCCGTGCACACGCCAGCGCGTGGGCCTGGGGGAGGTCGATTTCGAGGGGCGCCCCGAAAACCGCAATCGCGGCGTCGCCTTCAAATTTGCTGACGAAACCTCCGTGAGTAGCAACCCTGTCCACTACTTGCTCAAAGAACTCATTCAGTGACGCCACGACCACTTCAGGCTCCTCCGTTGTTGCCAGTGCCGTGGATCCAACTAGGTCGATAACCAACACCGTCACTTCGCGGAGCGCGCCACCTCGACTGTTTCCGTCTTCAATTGCCGCCCGAGCCACGGCCTCACCTACGTGCTTGGAGAACAGGTCGGCGAGGCGTTCCCGCTCCGATAGGCCTTGCACCATTCGGTTAAATCCGGCCTGCAATTCACCGATCTCGGATCCGTCATATACCGAAACGCGCGTCGCGAGGTCGCCTGCCTCGACACGAGACATGGCGCTGCTGACTTGCTGCAGCGGATCCGAAATGGACCGGGACACGGCCACAATGCCAATCATCCCAATGCTTACCGCAATGAAGCATTGAACAAGAACGGCGGAGTTCAATTCTGGGTTAACTTGCCCGTCACCGGTGATCATCTGCGAGACAGAAACGATGACTATGCCCGCTGTTGGGATCGCTGTGGTCAACCCCCAAATGAGCACTACGCGAGGTCCGATGCCTGGCGCGAATCTTCCCTCAGGAATTTCCACTGACATGGCGACTGCGGTGAGCGGCCGCAGCATCCGCTCACCGATGAGGTAGTTCAACGCAACCGACACCGCGCCAGTAAGGCTTGTCACGATGATGATGAGAATGATGAGCTCTACAGATCCCACATGAAGGTTGATGATGACGAATCCCACGAGTGCGACAAACCACGCGGACACCTCGATGTAAACCTGCCTAGTGGTTTGCCCCAGCGCCACCTTCGCTTCGTAGGGGCGTGGTAGTCCTCCGCGGGCCAACCACTGAAGGTTGGGCCAACTCATCTTCAAATGAACCAGGGGAGCGATGAATGTGATGAGCGGCAGCCCTATGAAAACCCAGCCGACGTTTGTCTCCCAAATCCGTTGGGCGTCGTCAAGCACTGGAATCGGAAGGACCATGCCGATGAGAACTAGCGCCGTCATGGCCGAAATCATGGTTACGAGGAGGACGCTGAAGATATAGGTCAGCACAATAGGGTGCGCGAGCTGGCGTAGCACATCCCAGCGGTTCATCTCAGCGGTGCACTCCTCACCGGGCTAGGACCGATCTTCATCGTTTCGCTTCGGATCAGTGCCGTCACACGACAATGGTGTATCGGCAATGGTTTCGTCCGCCTTCTGCACGGCTTGTTCAGCAAAGTCGTGATCCAGTTGTGCATCTTCAGCCTGATCAGCACGGAAAAGAAAGAAGAACACAATCCACCCTACGATATTGACGAGGACGAGACTGACAAGTCGGTACACAAACACTGTTGCAAGCGCCTGCGAGGCAGGTAATCCGGCTGAAATGGTGAGCGTTGCAAAGAGGGTGGCATCCACTGTGCCGAGCCCGCCCGGAGCGAGCGGCACCGAACCGACAGCCTTACTTGCCGCGAAAGCGATGATGACACCGGATATTCGAGGTTCGGCACCGACCGCCAGGCACGCGAATCCCATGCATGCAACGTCGGCGCTGCGGTGCACGATGGACCACCAGAAAGTCCTCAGCGCATCCCATTTGTTCATGCGCACAGCTTCGATCTGGTCAAGGACTGATCGAATGCGGTGAACGCCTTGGCTGCGGGGACGGCGACGCAACCGATTCACAACTATCAGGCCTCGTCGGCTGATCGCTTCCAACCGTGACGGGTGTTTTTGGATGAAGCGTGCGGTCAATACGATCGCGAAGATCCCACCGAACGACACCGCAAGAGTGACGGGGCTGATTGTTGTTCCCACCGCTAGCGCACCTACAGCACCCACGACTGCCAATGTTGCTGTGGCGATCACACCGGCCATAGCTAGCTGCCAGGACGCCACGACATGAGTTGCGCCCCATCGGCGCGTCTGGCGGTACGTGAAAGCCGCCGAGAAAACCTGACCGGCGGGAAGGGTCAACGTCATGGATGTCGCTGAATAAATCACGGCTTCAGAGCGTCTTTGCGACACCGCCACATTTCCGGCACGAAGAAGTGTGCGCTGCACGCCGCCAAAGCCGGACATTGACACTGCCATTGCGGCTACACACGCGGCGAACCAACCGATATGGAGTTCCCTCAACGCACGGAAAGAATCGCTAAATGTTGGCCACAGGACTACGCCTTGGACGATGAGAGCAGTGACAAGTACGGTAACTCCGGCAATCCTCAGCCATTTTATCCGCCCGGCCCGCTTTTCCTTTTTCGCACTTTTGTCCGATTCGGTGTGCATAGTTTCACCTGAACCGGGTAGTGGAGACCCGGAGGAGTCAGGTGCGGACGGTGTCACGTCGCCAGAGTATCGAGTAAACGTACGGTTTGGGGTAACGGTGACAGTTTGTTATCGCATCTGTGCGTCACTGAAAGAAGAACTGTCCATCGGCCCATCAAATTCATCATGACCAGGACCAAACTGTGAATTTCTAGGCCAGGCCAATTGGGTTAGGCGAGTGCGTCCGCGCAAACCGACCAACTCACCAAGTTCCCACTGCTCTTGTTCTTCTTCGCTGGCGTAGTACACAGTGAAACTCGAAGCCAGAACATTGCCTGGACGCTTTTTTGCCAGTTCAGTGAGGCGGGCCGCTTCGTTAACTGGATCCCCAATTACCGTGTATTCGAATCGCTCCGCTGACCCAATGTTTCCAGCCACCACGGTCCCTGATGACACCCCAATTCCCACCCGGACGCCAGGCATGGAATCGAGCTCCGCACGCAATTCACGTGCCGCTGACAAAGCCGCTGTGGGCGCATCTGCGCGATATAGGGGCGCACCAAAAACAGCGAGGGCTTCGTCGCCCACGAACTTATTGACGAACCCGCCGTGCCGTTTCACAACGCCAATCACAATGTTGAAGAACTGGTTGAGCATGGCCACCACTTCGGCTGGCTGCATCGTTGACGCTGCCTTAGTTGAACCAACGAGGTCAACAAACAGCACAGCCACAAATCGTGTTTCACCGCCGAGTTCGGTACCGAATTGCAGCGCCTGGCGAGCAACGTCCTCACCGACGTGCTGGCCGAAAAGTTGGCGGAGGACCCGGCGTTCCGCGGAGTCGGCCATCATTCGGTTGAAACCGACCTGCAGAAGGCCAACCTCACTGCCGTCATATACATCGACTTGCACGTCATCACCTTGGTGAGCGTCGGTGACTGACTTGGTTAGTTCTCGCAGTGGTGTGGAGACCTGGCCCGCGAGCAGCATGGTGGTGAGCAGAGCCGCCATCATCATCACTACCGAAACGATCAGTACGGCCCAAGCAAACGACCTGGGCGCATACATGTGAGGGGTCGACAGCTGTGTGGCACTCAAAAACGTGATGCCCACTGCGGGAACAAGGGTGCCAGTAACCCATCCGAGCGACATACGTAGTCGTACACTCGGTGCAAAGCGCCGGTCGAAAACACCGAGTGCAAGGGCTTTGGCAGCAATTGGGCGCATGGCCTGTTCGCCCACGAGGTAGGACAGGCCGAACACGACTACTGCGGCGAGGAAGACCGTGACGAACGTAGCCGCGACAAGTTCGGGCATTTCTCGCCCCACGAGCACAACAAACAGAACGCCGCCCACTGCCCACAAAAGCAGGTGCACAAACGCCTGGAGTAGGGGGCCACGCATCGCAACAAATTGTTCGCGCTTGGTTGGTGGGCCGCCACGCACGTACCAGCGCAGCAGGTACCGCAAAATGACGATGGAAGTTCCGAGGATGACGACACCGGAAAAGCCGAGGTACACGGCCAAGGCAAGTTCGCTGACTTTGCTTTCCACAATCAACCCCGGGCCCGGAGTTGTGGGCAGCACGTAGCGTATGAAGCTGAACACAAACGCTGCGCCAGCGCCATTGGCGACCATCATGGAAAGCGCATACATCACCCAGCGCACGCTGAGTGTCCGTGACAATGATCCCGGAATGAGCTTCACCGCTATTACGGTACTGCCACATCCCCCGCTGCAACACCAGTAGTGGGCGGATACGGTAGTGAGAGGTTCCTGAGAAACAGATTCCCCCTGCGCGGAGGTAGCGATGGACGAGAAAGACTTGCGGGTTTCTGACGCGGAGCGCGAGCATATCGCCCAGTTGTTGCAGCGGGCAGTGGGACTTGGATTGATCTCGATTGCGGAGTTCGGCGACCGGATGGATCAGGCCATGGCCGCACGCACGCGGGGGGATCTCAACGCAGTCGTCGCGGATCTTCCTGGTATGCAGGTGAATCCGGAGTTGGCGCCGGGATATTCCGAGGCGCGTATGCCCGCGCGGACTTCTGGAGCGCCGCTTGTGCTGAAGGATCGGTTCGGCGACCTGACCCGCAAGGGCCAGTGGCATGTGCCGACAGAAGTAACCGTGAAGACCCTGTGCAGTTCTGCAAAACTGGACTTCACGCATGCAATTGTGGACGGGCCTGTGGTGTACGTAACTGTGGACGACACGATGAGTTCCATCACCCTCATAGTCAACGAAAACACAACGGTCGACCTCAACGGGGTGGAAACCTTCGCAAGCAGTGTCTCGTCCAAGGTGCAGACCGGGCCTCCGCCAGGGCACTTGCACATTGTTGTGCGCGGAAAACTACGGTTTGGCACGCTCAAAGCGAAGTACTCACTACGCAATACCTGGAAAAAGATGCTCGGCTCTTAAAGAAGCGCAGGCTCCTAAAAAAGCGAGTAGGCGCTCGCCCCAAAAACGAACGCCGCAATACCCGCGCAGACAGTACCGACCACGTTTGCCACGGCGAGCGTACGTGACCCCGATTCCGCTAGGAACATCGTCTCGTAGGCGAAGGTAGAAAACGTCGTATATGCACCACATACACCTGTGGCGAAGAGTAAGAGAAACCCAGACGCTAGGTGTTGGTTTGCGGCTGCCGCGGCGACGACAAACCCCAGTAAGGCGGCGCCCGTGATGTTGACGACGAATGTTCCCCACGGAAATACCGATGGAAAGCGAATTCCTACCCAGCGGTCTGTGAGGTATCGGAGAGGCGCTCCGACTGCGGCGCCGACAGCAACGAGCACCCACATCATGACGCTGACCCCCGCCTCGGTGCGAGCAGTCGTGTTATCTGCATAGCAGCCCACACCCCGCCGAAAGCCCCAACAAGGGTGAACCCAACGTAGGCGCCCGCCGCGAGGACGTTACCGGCCGAAACAAGTTCGACTGTGTCTTCCGCGAACATCGAAAACGTGGTGAACCCGCCGAGCACACCAGTACCTATAAAAGGCCGCACGATTGGGTGAACAGTCAAAACTTCGTTGACGACCACCAGGAGCACCCCGATGAGAAAGCATCCCACGGTGTTGACCACAACAAGGTGCCACGGAAAACCGTTGCCTGCGCCGCCGCCGATAATGGTGATGGAATACCGGGCTAGAGCGCCGAGTGCCCCACCTGCGGCTACGGCCGCAATTGTGGGGCCCTGACCTCGAAACATAAGCCGAACCCTGCTAGGCCTTGGTGGCTAGTTCGCCGGGCTCAATCGTGGGTGTTGCGTTGCCAGTGTCCGCCGTCAATTCATCGACTAGCTCGTGTTCTTGCAAGCCGATCTTTTCCTGGATTCGTTTCATCCAACGTGGCGCCCACCAGCAGTCGTCACCCAGCATCGTCATAACTGACGGCACGAGAAGCATGCGAATAACGGTCGCATCGATAATCAGAGCGGCAATCATGCCGTACGCGATGTATTTCATCATCGCGATTTCCGACAATCCGAATGCGCCTGTGACGACGATGAGAATCAAGGCCGCCGCGGTGATGATGTGGCCAGTTTGGGCTGTTCCCATCTTGATGGCTTCGTTGGTGCTGGCGCCTTTGGCGCGCGCTTCCACCATTCGCGACACGAGGAACACTTCATAGTCCGTCGACAGCCCGTAGATGATCGCGATGATCAACACGACGACAGCCGCCATGAGGGGACCTGGGGTGAAGTTCAACAGTTCCGCACCGTGACCATTAATGAAGATCCACGTGAGGATACCGAGTGTGGAACCCAAGCTCAGTGCCGTCATGACAACGGCTTTCAACGGCAAGATGAGTGAACCGAAGGCGAGGAACATCAGGATTGTGGTGAACACAATGACAAGCATCGCCATGAGCGGGAACGTGTCAATCATTGCGTCGATGCTGTCACGCTCGATGGCCGGACCACCGCCGACGAACAACTCGGTTCCTTCGGGAACATTGATGCTACGAAGATCGCTAATGGCCTCGCCGGCACCAGCTTCGGTGATCAACCCTGCGCTGAGCATGACAGCGTCACCGTTGCGCTGCTCAAGCGTGAACGGGCCAGTAAACCCTGATACCTCGTTGGCCTGGCGCAATATTTGGCCAGTGCCGCTGAGGTCGCCTGTGACAACAAGTTGAATCGGTTTGGTGCGGAAAGTGGGGAAGAGCTCGTCGAATTCCTGCTGAGCTACGCGTGTTTGGTTGTCTGGCGGTAGGTAGTTCTCTGACATGCCGCCAAATTGAATGTTGCTGAAAGGGATCATCAGCAACAACAGTCCAACGATGACGGGTATCGAAACCCGGAGTGGACGTTTGATCGACCACTGTGCGATTCGTCCCCAGAACGTGTGTTGCATTTGGTCCGCGGGCAGCGTGGGGCGAAGCTTCGCGAACCCTAGCGCGTCGATTCGGCGCCCCAGGATCGACAACATTGCGGGAAGAACGGTAATGGCGAGGATGGCTGCGATGGTCACTGCCGCAATTGCGCCGTAGGCAACTGACTTGAGGAACCCCTGCGGGAAGACCAGCAACCCGCCAAGGCTGATAGCGATGATCGTGGCCGAGAAGACGACGGTGCGTCCCGCTGTGGCCACGGTTCTTCGCACCGCATCGCGCACTTCGTACCCTTCAGCCAACTCCTCTCGGTAGCGGCTCACCACAAAGAGACCGTAGTCAATCGCGAGACCGAGGCCGATCAGGGAGATCACTGATTGGGCAAAAACATTCACCTCGACGACGTGGGTAAGGAGGCGTGTGACGCCCCATGCGCCTGCGACTGTGAGTACACCAGTGATGACAGGAAGCGCTGCTGCGACGACACCACGGAAGATGAAAAACAACAACACTGCGACTGCGGGGAGCGCGATCAATTCCATGCGTTTGATGTCGTCTTCCATGCCCTTGCTTAGGGCATTGGCGACAGGTTGGAGACCTGCAAGTTGGACATCTATCTCATCTGAGACGAATTGGTTTTCGATCTTTTGGAAGTTGCTGAGCACTTCCGTGTCGTTCGCGCCCAGCAACCCAATGCTGGCAATGGCATGTTGGCGGTCAGGTGTGGCCATCGCGCGGAGGTTCAAGCTCCAGTAGGAGTCGACAAAATGGACTTCGTCTGGGTTGTTGTCTCGAATGTCAGAGAGCAGCGACTGTGCGGCCTCGGCGAAATCTGGGTCATCGACGCTGCTGCCTGCAGGGGCGGTGAACAGTGCTACGACGTCGCCACGATTGTCGCGCCCAAAGTTTTCGTTGACCAACCACGCAGCTTCTACTGATTCGCTACCTGGGTCGTCCCATCCACTTTGGCTGAGGCGGTCGCCCAAACCCATGCCGTACGCACCTGCTGCGACAAGAAGTCCAACCATCACGGCGAGCACCGTGAACCGCGCGTGAAAGACGAACTGTCCCGCCTTGGCGAACAATGTGCGCTCCTTCTAACACTTGTCTGCTGGCACCACGCCAGCGTTGCTGTGCACACCTATTCGGTGAGGGCAGCGTCGAAGAGCCATGGGAACCGTACCCATGGCTGTGACATCTACAGTGGCAGATAGTGGGCCACGTTGTCAGCGCATGGTGAGCAACGCCGCAAGGGGCCGGAACGGCTGCAGCCACGCGCCTTCGTCCGGTAGTGACTCAAGGCTGACCCGCGGTAGTGGTTCGCGGAACACTCCGGGGATGTCTTCAAGGTCCACGAAATCGAGCAGTGTGGACGCGACGGCCCAACTAGCGTGCTCGCGGAATCCAATGACGGTGACGGGGACGCCCTGCTCTGCGAGCGCCTCCAGCGGTTCGCGAAACGCCTGTCCATCGGCCGAGGCCACCATCAATCCGGCGAGGCCGTCGGTGGCGACCCGGTGGTCAATGTGGTGAAGCATGTCCGAATCGACGTCACTGTCTTCGTCGATTTTTGGCTTGGCGAACACTGCGAAACCTACGTTTCGTAGTGCCTCAACCCACGGTCGAACGACGTCGGCGCTGCCCGGTGCGATGTTGGTAAAGACGGTGGCTTCAGGTTCAACACTGGTGGCGTTGGCTCCGTCGGACTTTTCGATCTCGCTTGTTTTTTGTAGAAGCCAGCGACCTAGAGCATCAAACCTAGGCCGATATGCGGCCGTTGGGCGTCCGCCGAGAATGGCGCCAAGTCCCATGTCAAGGTTTGGAGCATCCCAGATGAGTAGCGCACGGCGTCGGCGACCGCTCACGCTCGGTCCCGAAAGTAACTCAGCTTCGGTGTCAGACGTCGCGTCGGGGATGATGCTCATTCTGTAATTCTCTCCCATGCAAAGTCAGATATGGCGTTACCAATGCGTGCGGCGCGGCCCTCGAATTTAGTTTCGGGACGTTCGCTGCTCATGGGCCAGGGCCCGGTAACTATTCCAAGCAAGGGTGCAGAATTTCCTGATTCCTCGATGTACTGAGCATACTCCGCGTGATCTGTCGCGACATGCACTACGCCTCGGGGCCGAAGCCTGGTCGCCATGAGGGTAAACATCTCAGGCTTGAGTAACCGACGTTTGTGATGGCGAGTCTTGGGCCACGGGTCCGGGAAGAACACTCGGAAACCGTCGACAGACCCAGGTGCCAACATGTTTTCGAGGATTGCGACCGCGTCGCCCCGAATCACACGAATGTTGGTGATGTTGTTCTGTTCGATAAGTTGCAGCAACTTGGCGAGGCCAGGTTTGTAGACGTCGATCGCAATGAGGTTGACGTTCGGTTCGGCCATGGCCATCTCAGCGGTAGCCGTTCCGGTTCCGCAACCTATTTCCACGACTAGTGGAGCTCTGCGTCCGAACCACGCTTCTACATCAATAATGTCGTCGTCTACGTTGCGACCTATCTCGTCCCACATGCGTTCCCAAGCGCCTTGGCGGGACGGTTTGAGAACTCCGGTGCGGGTTCGGTAACTCGTCACACGGGGGTATAGGCGCTTGTCGGATTCGGGTTCAGTGTTGCCGTTGGCGTCATCCGGCGCTGCAGTGGGGTCAGTAGACACCTCCCTATGGTCCCTGATTGGGGTGGCAATAGTCGATTCGGGTCCAGATCTGCGCTCGTGCGCGTGTGGTGAAGAGTTTGGGATTTGCCCCGGTGAGTCGTCACACTGAGGTTGGGAGGGAACGCCGCTGCGGGTGCTATTGGGCCTGTTTCCAGTGGTGGTCTGGTGCGAGATTGTTTTCGGGGGAATGAAATGGTTTTTTCAGGTCTGTGTGCGGACGGATCGCTGGTTGTCGGCGTTGTTGGTTGCCCTGGAGTTGGCGTCACTGTTATGGCCACAGAAATCGCCGAAAACTGGGCTCACGGTGCTAATGAGTGGGCGCTCGAAGTGCGCGAGGGCGTCGTCGACGTGTTCGGTGGGGTTACGTGGAAACCCGGTTCCTCGGATGAGCCCGCGGCGGCCATAGTTTTTGTTCTCGGAACAATTCCCCGTGAGGAAGAGATTCTTGCGGTGCAGCGATTGAGGGAGACGTTGCCCGAGGAGGAAAACGTGCTCCTGGTTCAAGGGCGAGCGGACGTGATTGCTGCCCACCATTGTGACGACACCGATGTTTCGCCGAGTTCGGCGCGTCAACGCACCCATTCGCCCCTACCTGCTCGCACAATGGAAGTGATTCCCGTCAGCGCAAAGCTGGCCCAGGCATCGCGAAAACTAAACACTAGTGATCTTGATGCGCTTCGATCGCTGGCGCGTCAAGAAGCAGCAGACACATCCGAACACACAAACCGGGCAGTGCGGTGGTACTCGGCAGATCTGTTTCGACGCAACACTGATGTGTTGAGCTCGGCGCAGAGCGAACGACTACTAGATTTGCTGGACCTACCCGGAATGCGCCACGCAATAGAAGCCTTGAGGAAGTCGCCCACGATGACGCTCAAAAAGATGGGGGAGTTGATGCACCACCACAGCGGAATAGCGCCAATGCACCGTTGGCTGCAACATGCCCTTTGGGCGCTGTCCACGCAACGTGCCTCCAATTCTTCCTCGCGTCACAACGCCAAGATCAACGTTGCCTGGGCGCCTGAACGCGCCCCGGAAGGCCCGACAACGCGAACAGACCTACTCGCCACCGCAGCACAAGTGCGCGCAACAGCGGTCGCTGCAGCGACTGCGACCGAGGCGCGAGCAGCCCACGCACACTACCGGCACCTACTTGCTGCAGCGGAGGAGCTCGCCTCGTGAGCACATACGACACAACACGCACCGCGCTAGGTGGAAAGCACGCCACCCGAATGCTGTGTGACGAGGTGTTTCGCACACTCGAAACGTACGAGCCCACTAGTGCCGCAACATTGTCGGGGCTCCGCTCACTCCGTGCGCCGCGTGGACAATCAACCACCGAAGTTGTTGTCACCGGACGCGCAAATTCAGGGACATCAGGGCTCATTGAGGCGCTCAACGCAATAAACCCACACGGACCAGTCGTTTTCCGGGAGTGGGACCATGACGACGACAACGGAATCATGCTGCCCATCGTGTTGATGCTGTTCGACGCAGCCGGTCCGATTGGCAGCACCGAACTTGGTGAACTTAGGCGCCTCAACAAAAGCGTCGACAAAGTAGTTTTTGCGATAACGAAAACCGACATGCACCTCAACTGGCGGCAGGTGCGCGACCGCGACGCTCAATTGCTTGCCATTCACACACCTCGCTTTACCGGCGCCGAAATCCACCCCGTTGCAACGCCGCTGGTGCACGCCGCGAACGACCGCAGAGACGCAGACCCGCACGCCGCGCAGGCACTTGCTGAATCCGCCGGTGTCGACGCGCTGCACGCAGCTGTGCTCGAGAACATTCCAGCGCCAGGTACGGATTACGTAGCCCGCAACGTCCTCTGGGGAATTACAGCCGCCCTGCAAGAGGCGCAGGCTACTCGACAACGCATCGGGCGCGACATCCAAAACAACCCCGAGATCAACAAGTTGCACCGCATCCGAGCTGAACTACTACGCAAACGTGGTGTCGGGCGGAGCGACGACCTGACAGCGGTACGTGCAGATATTCAACGTGGTCGTGTGGAACTAGGCCACAGCATCAATGAATGGGCGCGCACCACGGCCGGGCTTACACGCAGCGAAATCGACGCTCTCGATGGGGCCGCACTGGGCGACTACCCAGCACGAGTTCGTTCGCTCACCCGTGTCGGCCACGAACAGAACAACTCCCGCACCGAGAAATACGTCGGAACACTCTTTGACAAGCGTTCGTTGCCTGCACCTGAGAAGCCTGCACCCGATGTCGCCGAACGCGAACAATCGGATGACGCTACGCCGCCCCAACTGATTCCCAAGCGCGGAAGCGAAGACTATATTTTCGCGCTGGTCGGAGCCTCAGCCGGCGTTGGCCTAGGGCGACTCATATTTGGTCCACTGTCGTTGATGCCCACCCTGGACCTACTGACCATTCCGTTGACCCTCATCCTCGGCATCGTTGTCGCGCTGTGGATGCTGCGAGTACGGCGGCACGTCACCGCACGTGGACGCCTTCGTGAGTGGACGGCTGAACAGTTGGCGCACGCGCGAGCCCACATGGAAAGGCACACCGCATCTCACTTGGTCAACGCTGAACAGCAACTCGCCGCCGAAATATCCCGCATCTACGACGAAAAGATTGCGGATACTGACCGACAGGTGGCTCAAATCGAAACACAAATTCGGGCCTTGACTGGGCAACGGGACAGCGAACTTGCCGTGCTGACAGCGGAAATAAATGACATCACTGCTGCTGTGGAACGCTCCACACAATTGCTGCAAGGACCACGAGACCGAGCGGAACCGGAAGAATCGTCCTAGCGTAGTGATGTGAACACGCGCACGCTCCTCATCCTTGGCGCCAATGGCGACCTCACCCACCGCTTGCTTCTCCCCGGGCTGGGCCGCCTGATTGCTGCCGACCCAGAACTCGACATTGCACTCATCGGTGCAGGACGCACGGAACTGTCAGACCAGACATGGTTCGACCGGGCCTCCAAGGCCATGCTCCACGAAGTTGACGAAGCAGACAGCGCGGCCCGGCAACGAATAAAAGCAGTGGCCGAGGCGTCGCGCTACCTCACTGCGAATGTCACCACTTCACGTGACTTGGCAGCGGTCCTCGCGCAATGCCCGACGTCCCCAGCGGTGTATTTCGCGCTGCCTCCGGCGGTGACGATAGAGGCCTGCACTGCGCTGCGCGACGTTGATCTGCCAGCCGGAATTGTGCTTGCGTTGGAAAAACCCTTCGGAACAAGTGTTGCTACAGCCGAAGAACTCAACGCACTGCTCACATCCTTGGTCCCAGAGCCGCAGGTGTACCGAGTCGACCATTTTCTTGGAAAGTCGACTGTGCTCAACCTTCTCGGATTGCGTTTCGCCAACCGGATCTTTGAACCGATCTGGAACGCTGACTCCGTCGAAAGCGTGATGATTTACTACGACGAAGAACTTGGACTTGAGCAACGCGCGGGGTACTACGACAAAGCTGGCGCTTTGGTCGACATGATCCAATCGCACCTTCTGCTCGTGATGGCGCTCGTGGCGATGGAGACGCCGTCAAGCCTGCATCCAGACGACCTCCGAGGAGCGATGGCTCAAGTGTTGCGAGCAGCGCGTCCGTGGCAAGGAGATGCTGCCACCGCAGGGCGACGAGCCCGCTATGCAACCGGCTCCATCAACGGGCGAACTTTGCCCAACTATGTCGATGAGCCCGGCGTCGATCCTCAGCGAGGCACTGAAACACTCGCTGAGGTGAAGATTGGGATCGAAAACTGGCGATGGGCGGGCGTACCGTTCACCCTCCGGTCAGGTAAAGCCGTAGGCAATGCCCGGAAAGAAATCATCATCACGTTCAAGAATGTGCCGCACCTCATCACAGGGTTGACCGGCTGTGCGTCGCCGCCGCGGTTGCGTGTGGTCCTCGATCCGGACCGGCTGCACCTCGATCTGAACATTAATGGTGCTGGAGATCCGTTCAACCTCGAACAAGTGACGATGTCAGCCGAATTCGGTAAAGGAGCACTGTCCCCCTACGGCGAGGTATTGAGCGGGATCTTGGACGGAGACCCCATCTTGTCGATTCGTGGGGACGTTGCAGAGCAATGCTGGCGGATCGTCGAGCCAGTTCAGCAAGCCTGGGGCGCAAACACCACCCCGCTTGAAGACTACGAAGCCGGAACGCCGGGGCCGAAATCCTGGAATCTGTGACGAAAATGGCACGGTGGGAAATAGGCCCAAGGGGAACCGTGTGTGCTTGCGTTGCGTCTATCGCTACATGTGGACTCCCGACGAACTTCTCGGTGGCGGTTGCTTAGCTGACCTGTGGGATGGTGCACCCGCAGACTATTGCCGGGCTGAGCTGGCTAATCCAGGACTCGATATCAGCGGCGACGGCAGATTGGACAGTGCCCGGTTGCTGGTGGGCGAGAGCGTTATCCTTGCCTCCGACACAAATGGAGATGGTTTCGTTGACGCGATCACCCAGATCGGGGTGGATAACGCGTTTGAGGCGTGGAGAATATCCGAATTACCAGCTAGTGAACATCAACGATGGCAGCGAGGCGACGATGGGCTGCTAGCCTAGACACCGTGGTGCTGCCACCACGCACTCGACCGCGAGTTTGCAGCGATTCGATGCTGTGAGTCTGCTCTCACAAAGGGCTCACTGTAACGATTCTGTGCAGCGCCAAACTAGGCCATTGGCGCACAACCCCTCGCGTCGGCGTTAACCTGTTTATTAGGACACCCGGAGCATGTGTTTTCGGTTGACCGGAATATTTCGAATCCGGTCCGCCGTTGAACGTATGCACCACACTGAGTGGATACGGCAACCAGCACTGCCGCCGACGTGAAGTAGCGTAGGTAGTCGATCCCGAACCAGGAGAGGCTGATGACAGCAGCGACCATTCCAGGGCTGAACGGAACGGGCGATACGGTCCCGACGAAGCATGCAGAACTGCTTGCGTGGGTACGCGAAGTCGCGGAACTTACTCAGCCGGATCGCGTCGTATTTGCCGACGGTTCCGACGATGAGTGGGAGCGACTGACCACCCAGCTCGTAGCGGCTGGTACCTTCATCCGGCTCAATGACAACAACTTGCCGAACTCGTTCCTCGCTCAGTCAGATCCGTCAGATGTGGCTCGCGTAGAGTCGCGCACCTTCATCTGTAGTGACCGCGAAGAAGACGCTGGCCCCACAAACAACTGGATGGCTCCAGATGAGATGCGCGATCTCATGAGTGGGCTATACCGGGGGTGCATGCGCGGCCGGACAATGTACGTTGTCCCGTTCTGCATGGGCCCACTTGGCTCGGATGATCCGAAACTCGGTGTGGAGCTCACGGACTCGGAATACGTCGTGGCCTCCATGCGTGTGATGACACGCATGGGCAGCAAGGTGTTGGAAATCCTCGGCGAGGATCGTCCGTTCGTTAAGGCACTTCACTCAGTCGGCGCGCCTCTTGAGCCTGGCCAGGACGACGTTCCTTGGCCCTGCAACGACACCAAATACATCACCCACTTCCCTGAATCCCGGGAAATCTGGTCCTTCGGATCAGGCTACGGCGGAAACGCCCTCCTCGGTAAGAAGTGCTACGCCCTTCGCATCGCCTCCGCAATGGCGCACGACGAAGGCTGGCTCGCTGAGCACATGCTCATTCTCAAGCTGATTTCGCCTGAGGACAAGGTCTACTACATTGCTGCGGCGTTCCCGAGCGCATGCGGTAAGACGAACCTCGCGATGATCCACCCAACAATTCCGGGCTGGCGCGCTGAGACCTTGGGTGACGACATCGCATGGATGCGGTTCGGTGAAGACGGCCGTCTGTATGCCGTCAACCCAGAATTCGGATTCTTCGGTGTGGCACCAGGCACGAACTGGAGCTCCAACCCAACAGCGATGAAGACAATCGCAGCGGGCAACACCGTGTTCACCAACGTCGCGATGACCGACAACGGCGATGTGTGGTGGGAAGACCTCGAAAACATGCCGGACCACCTCACTGACTGGCTCGGCGATGACTGGACTCCGGACTCCGGCCGTAAAGCAGCGCACCCCAACTCGCGCTACTGCACACCGATGTCGCAGTGCCCAACGCTGGCTCCGGAGTGGGACGACCCCAAGGGCGTTCCGATTTCCGCGATCCTGTTCGGTGGTCGCCGGAAGAACACAGTTCCGCTGGTCAATCAGTCCTTCAACTGGCAGCACGGTGCCTTCATGGGCGCAACGATGTCATCCGAGCAAACAGCCGCTGCCGAAGGCCAGGTTGGTTCGGTGCGACGCGACCCAATGGCGATGCTTCCGTTCCTCGGCTACCACGTCGGTGACTACCTGCAGCACTGGATCGATGTTGGCAAGAATGCTGACGAAGACAAGTTGCCGAAGATCTTCTACGTCAACTGGTTCCGCCGCGGAGAAGACAAGCGCTTCCTGTGGCCAGGATTCGGCGAAAACAGCCGAGTGCTCAAGTGGGTCGTCGAACGAATCGAAGGCAAGGGCGGTGCGCAAGAAACGCCTATCGGATACGTTCCAACCGCACAAGACCTCGACCTTGAGGGCCTCGACGCTAACCGTAACGATGTCGATGAATCGTTGGCAGTGAACGTCGAAGACTGGCAAGCCGAAATCCCCATGATTGACGAATGGCTAGATTTCGTCGGCGACAAGCTACCTAGCGGCATTCGCGACGAGTTCGAGGCTCTGAAAGATCGCCTCAACACATAAGTAATTCATCAAAGCGTGCGGGGCTCACCACAATGTGGTGAGCCCCGCTCTCTTTGTGCTGTGCCGAACCGCGGAAACCGCTGCTGTGCTGTCTAGGTAGATATGGCACAGGTATGTCTAGGTTGGCTTGTCTGGGCCCACCCAGTGTGGGAATAGGCCCCATTCGGACGTCGGTGTGGTCGTGATGAGCGCCGTGTCTAGGTGCTATCTCATGGTGCGTGCGCGATGGCGTTCGCCGCGCACCTGAAGCGGACTGATCGGTTGCGCACGTGCAGAAAAATGCATCGAAAAGTCTACGGTCGGCGATGCAAACTTCAGCACATGCGGGCACCCGCGCTGGCCATGAACAGTAACCAAAGCCTTGGTTGAGATGCCGCATCGCCGAATCCTCACAAGTGCTAAGTCTGGGTAGAGATCATGCGTGCTTTATCTACCCAGACTGAACAGACGGAAACCGCTGCGGCAAAAGGGGCAGACCAGAAACAATGAGGAGCACCCAACTATTAGGAGCTCACATGTCTGACCATACGTACAGGGTCACCGAGATCGTTGGCACGTCCAAAGAGAGCCTCGACGATGCCATCTCAGGTGGTATTACACGCGCGTCACAAACCTTGCGCGGGCTCGATTGGTTTGAGGTTACTGAAATCCGTGGACACATCGTCGACGGCAAGGTTGGCCACTACCAGGTTGGGATGAAGGTTGGGTTCCGCCTCGATGACCCCAGCTAGGACTCCCCGCTAGGTTTACTTCTTGCGGACAACGATGACCAAATTGCTGACCATGAGCTCACGCAAAATCGGGATTGATGTTGCCCACCAACTCCACCACGGGTTATAGCGCGGAAACGCAGCGACAAGTTCAGCGTTCGCCCCTGGAGCGGTCGCTTGGCGTGCCCATCGAAGCCCCGCCGATGCAGTAATCGGGAAGAGCGAGGTGCCGAACCGATTCTTGGGTTCTTTGCCGTTCTTCCGCGCATAGCGCCGGGCTGCGTACTCTCCGCCAAGGAAGTGCCACTGCCCGGTTTCGTGGCCACCAAATGGCCCCCACCACAATGTGTACGACAGCACCATCAACCCGCCAGGTTTGGTCACCCGCAGCATTTCGTCCGCCATTGCCCACGGAGTTGGCACGTGTTCGGCCACATTGGATGAGTAGCAGATATCCACACTCGACGTACGAATGGGAAGCGCCATGCCGCTTCCGCGAACAGAACCTGAAAACGAAATTCCGGCCGCGTGCATTTCGCTTGGATCAGGTTCCACCGACAGGTACTGGGCACCACGGTCATGGAAAACATCAGCGAAATAACCTGGCCCGCCGCCAACATCGAGAATGGTTGTGCCCTGTATCGAGTGCCCGGCTACCTGTTGGTGCAGATCGTCAAGCATGGTGGCGGTGTCGCGAGCTATCGCACCATAAAACAGGTCAGGCCGAGCCTGTTCGTACTTGAAGTCGCTCAGAAGTGAAAGTGACCGCCGGAACGTGGCGCGGCGGGCAAAGCGCCGGGCGGCTGGACTAGTAACAAGTAGCGTGCGCACATCGATACAGAGTACGGACTATTACAGATTGGGACATCACCGCGAGGAGTCGTGGCAGCTCGAACCGATCAGGTCTATCGTGTGGCAGAAGTGCCGTAGGTGGTGGTGCGGTCTGACCGCACGCACCGCGGGGGCGTTGTGAGGTAGGGAGCATCGTGTGCGCGAAGTTTTGCTGTTGTGTTGGCGAGATACGAGCCATCCACTCGGGGGCGGTAGTGAGCGCTACCTAGAAGAGGTAGGGGCTGCCCTCGCTGCGAGCGGCGTGCGCGTGACACTGCGAACTTCCCGCTCTAAGGGTGCCGACCGCACCGAGTTCAGGGACGGCATGCGCATCAGCCGTGGAGGCGGCAAGTACACGGTATACCCACGAGCCCTGGGCGCAATTCTCGCTGCACGGTTCGGATTTGGCCCGCTCAAGGGCACTCGTCCGGACGTTGTCATTGACACCCAAAATGGTGTGCCGTTCTTCGCGCGGCTCGTCGCGGCGGTTCCTGTCATTCTGCTCGTGCATCATTGTCACCGCGAACAGTGGCCCGTCGCTGGACGCGCGCTCGGTGCATTCGGTTGGTGGATCGAGTCGTGGTTGTCACCTCGCGTGCATCGACGTAATCAGTACATGACGGTGTCGCTACCGTCGGCAGAAGAACTCGCCACGCTCGGTGTGGATGCCGGGCGTGTTGCCGTGGTGCGGGCAGGGGCGGATGCAATTCCTCCCCGTATCCAAGTTGGAAGCGCAGCAACTCGGTCAGAAACCCCACGCCTGTGCGTGTTGTCGAGGCTGGTGCCACACAAGCAGATCGAAGATGCTTTGCATGCGGTCGCAGCAGTGCGGCCCACGATGCCGAACATTCAACTCGACGTCATTGGTGACGGCTGGTGGATGCAACCGTTGAAGAAAACAGTCCGTGAGTTGGCCATCGAGTCGTCGGTGACTTTTCATGGTCACGTCGACGAAGAACGCAAGCATGAACTGTTGTCGCAAAGCTGGTTGCATGTGTTGCCGTCCCGCAAGGAAGGTTGGGGTCTCGCTGTGATTGAGGCGGCCCAGCATGGCGTACCGACGGTGGGGTACCGGGCTTCGAAAGGCTTGACGGATTCGATCATTGATGGAGTGACAGGGCAGCTAGTCGATACATCTGCGGATCTCACTGACGCTGTCGAGCGGTTGCTCACGAACCATTCTGAGCGGGTGACGCTGGGGGAGAAGGCCCGCGTGCGCGCGCGGGAGTTTTCGTGGCAGCAATGCGCTGACGGGGTCGCCGAGGTGCTTTCGGCTGCCGCCGCTGGTAAAGCAGTGTGTGGTCTTGTCGGCGGTGCGTCGTGTGAGGAATCAGTTGTTGATTTCTCGACCCGCCGCCAGTCTGCGTAGCCCAGGCCATACTGCGGCGAGTCCACCGGCCACGAGCGCCAGCAGCCATGCGATATGCGCGGCGATGACGAGCGAGCGGTCGACCGTTGACGCAGACAAGTCGGTAGCTACCTCTGGGTTGGCATAGAGCACGACGTCTTCCGTGTCGATGACGACGGAAAGTTGATCCAAGGTGCGTTGTGCTTCGCCTCGCACCCCAGGTGTTGCCGGTTGGTCGATGACCCATTGAACACCGAGGTCAGCGAGCTGTGTTGGTTTAGCGCCCGCAAGCAGTGTGGCTTCTACAGTTCGGGCGCGCTCACCCTCGCCAGGTATTACACTTCCGGCGACATGGAGATCACCGCTGGCAAAAACGTCCCGCGAGATCAGACGCGGTGTGGGATCAAGAGCGACTACGCCGGTGCCGTATGAGTAGTGGCGGAACATCCCCGCAGGCAAGACTGCTACAGAACCTTTTTGCGCTGATTCCGCGAAGTGCGCGGAGACTTCCGCCCAACCTGGCGGGTACTGAATTGGGCGCAGCGCACCCCCGACGCCCCAAGCTGCATCGGGAAGCACCACGATGAGCATCACACACAGCACAGTCGGTGCCATTCGGCGGCCGATAATGGTGCACAGCCACAATGTTGCTGCGGCCCCGCAAAGAATATAAAACGGCAGCGCCAACGCCACCCATTTATGGGTGTCGCGTAGCAGTCCGCCACCAGGAACGGTGGCGACAACGTGCGCGAAGACGCGCATGCCCGGTCCGGTCGCCACAATGGCGGGGCCAACCACGGCGCATGCCGCCAGGAAGCCCAGCGCAAGCGGTAGTCGGCGAGAAGTGGTTTTCCACAACTGCCACCCACCCACGACGAGGATGAACGAAATCCACAGTGTGGCCAGCACACCCAAACCAGCGGTGCGGGTCAGGGGAACAGCATCAGCGTTCCAGATGCCGCCAAGACTGATGAGGCTGCCCAGAGTGCCGAGACCGGTTTCTGCGCGCGCAGCGAATGCCTCAACACCCAGAAGGGTACTGGTGCCGCTATCACCTGTCAGCGTTGCCGCGAGCCACCACGGTGACGCAACAACGGTAGAAACTCCGGCTAGGAGGCCAATGACTCGCCACCGCGTGGCCGATGACACAGCGAGTGCCGCCACAATGCCAGTAATGAATGCAAGGACCAAACCAGTGGGTGTGAATCCGGCGACAGCGATGCTGACGGCGAGCAACCCCCACCAACCGGGTGTGCCCTGTCCTGCGCGGACCACCGCAACCACCACCCACGGCAGGGCGGCGTACCCAAGAAGCAGGCTCCAATGCCCCTGTAGCAAACGCTCCGCGACGTAGGGGTTCCACACCGTGAGCGTTACCGCAACGGATTCCGCGCCCACTCGCGGACCAGTCGGCGTGGCCCAAACCGTGCGTACAAGCGCTATCGCGCCCCAGCTCGCGGCGATCAGTGCAAAAACTATCAGCCCAGTTACGACTATTCCGCCGTCAAGTACCTGGCTGGCAAGGGCGAGAAACCAGTCCTGTGGCACTGCCCGCGGTGCGGTATCACCGAGTCCGAGCGCGGTATCGGTTACGAAAGACCGTGGGGTCGATACCGCATCGCGGTGCAAGAGATACCCGGGGCGCAACAATGGGGAGAGGATGATGATGCTGAGGAAAATGCCGTAAATGGGTGCACACCAGTGCAACTTGCGGTGCAGTGTGAGTGCGGTGACCATGTGCGGAACGATACGTGGCTGCGGCGGGTTCGCCGAGAACCCCTATCGCACGCCATGATGGTGTCGTGACTTTGAACGCCCGGCCCAGCACCGTGGTTGCTGGCGTGTCCAAAGTGACTGCTGGGGCGATGGTCGCGAATATCGCCGCGTACCTCCTGCACCTGCCTGCGAGTCGGTGGCTAGGACCTGCGGGCTACGGAGAGTTTGCCGTACTCCTCGCGGCCCAGTTGCTGATCGCGGTACCCGCATTGGCGTTGCAGATGGTTATCGCCCGCGAGGTAGTGAGAGCGACCCTCGACGGCACAGAACGCACGGCTGAGCTGAGGCGGTTGGGGTACGCCAACACAGTTTTTGTCGCGGCGGTCGCGGTACTCCTGACACCTGTCGTGGCGGGCACCCTAGGAACCTCAATGGTGGCCGCCGGCGCGGCGTTGTTAACTGCCCCCGCCTTGGTTTTGCTTGCCACTGAACAAGGGTTTCTGCAGGGGCAACAGCGTTTTGGCGAACTCGCAGGGGTCCTCGCCGGCGTGGGTGTTTGTCGGGTCTTACCCGCAGTGGTGGTTCTCGGTGCTGGTGGTGAAGCTGCGGGCGCTTTGGCTGCCGGTGCCGCCGGGGCTTTCCTTGCAGCGGGGGTGGCCAGGCTCGTCGTGAACCGACGAGTCATTGTTGGGCAGGAGCGCGCAGGTAACTCCCACGTCCCAAATGTGCTGTCCGTTGTGCGCGCATCGCACGTTCAACTAGTCATCATCGCGTTGACCTCAATTGATTTGATGCTCGTACGCGCCGTCCTCGATGAGTCGTCATCAGGTTTGTACGCGCTAGGGGCAGTGGCGACGAAAGTAGCGTTTTGGTTGCCGTATGCGGTCGGAGTCGTGCTGTATCCCGAGATGGCCAACCCGGCCAGGACGCAGAACGCCGTGCGGAGGATTGTGCTCGTAGTGGGCACACTCGGAGCCGTGATGGTCGTCGGGGCTGCACTTGCGGCGCCGATCATTCCCGTGATCGTGTCGGAGGACTACCGCCCCGTCGTAGGCATGCTGTGGTTGTTCGCAGCGCATGGAGCGGTCCTGAGCTTGCTGCAAGGCGTTCTCTTCGCTGCGGTAGCCCGCGACCGGACGGCGGTCGCAGGTATCGCGTGGGTCGCGCTCGCGGTCGAAATCGCAGTTCTGCTCACGGTGCCGTCAACGCTGCGCGAATTTATTGTGTGCGCTCTCGCGGTGTCATCAGTGACCGCCGTCGTTATTAGTGCCGCGGTGTTGTGGGCACTGCGTAGGCCGAAGACCGAGCAAGCCCCAGTCTCCTAGAAACCCGGGTTGATTAGCCGCGTGAGCCAGAGTCAGAGTTCGCGTAGGTCTGGGTGTATAGGTTCACCGCAGGATCATCGCTGAGCTCGGTCACGCTGGACGAGTCGTCGCTGGGGTCGTCGCTCGAGTCGTCGCTGGGGGAGTCGTTGTCCGTGCGAGGTTTGCGAGTGCCGAGCACGATACCGCCGACGAGCGTGATCAGACCAGCAATTGCGAGCAACCATGCCGCCGAAATCGTCACTGGACCAGCGCTGACAGCAAACTGCACCCGGTCGCGCTCTGCTTGCGCTTGCGATGCCAATGCGCTGATGGTGTCGTTTGTGAATCGTAGGTCGTACGAGAGGACGGTGACTGCCTCATCGGTAGGGTTCATTCCGAAGAATTGCTTCACCCGTTCGCGCGAATCCACGATCATTCCACTCGCAGGTTCAACCCACAGGTCGCGCTCAACTGTGTAGTGACGGCTCATGAAGACGATCTCATCCGCATCCGCTGCTCCGTCCGCAATTCCCCATGCAGACTTCGGCATCCCGATACGGTTCGTTTGATCGCGAGTAGCGCGAAAAAGATCAACAGGTTCGATTGTGTGGCGGAACCGATACACGGTCATTCCATCGACCGTTGTTTCCTCAACAAAATCAATATCGAATGAGCTTCGCGCAGTCAGATCGTAGAACGGGTAACTACGTTTTTCCGTGCCGTAAGGAAACTGGTATTGCAGGCCGTCGCGAGGTAGTTGTGCTGCTGGTGCTTCGCGATCGGTCTGCAACGAAGCAATCGGCTCATTCACCGGCACTGCAGTTTCACGGTCGATAGTCACACGGTCAATATGTGCACCTAGCAGGCCGCGACCAGGACTTGTGTCGGCGCGCATGAAGGTGAATCCGCCTTGCAAAGTGGCGTTGCGATCATCTGATGGGTCTTCCACCGTGACAAATCGCTGCGTACGCAGTGGTACCGATTCTTCGAGGGCGTCGTCATCGCCAGCGAGGAATTTGCCTGTGTTGAGAAGCATGCCCTCGCCCTCCATGACCTGGACCGCTTCGAAGGCAAGAGGCAACTTTTGCAACTTCGGTAGCGTATACAGCGGAAGTAGGACGGCGAGTGCGAGCAGGAAAACACCGAGACCCACCATCAGTGATGCGACGATGCGTGCTGAACTCAGTGTTCGTGCGGGCATGAATACTCCTCCGATATTTGCAGCGCGATCGCCCTTTTCGATGCTGAACTTGGCGACCATGGCCGGTGCGCCCGACACTAGCAGTTGGAACCTACAAATCCGTGGTGGGCGAGGCGGGGTGTTATGGAATACATATCTTGCACGCACAGTTTTGGCGTGTTGGTGCACCACAATCGAATGTGAATGTCAGAGAAACGGCACACTGGAAATGCAATGAAGAATGTTGAACCGAAAGTCCCACTCGCAGTTGCGGGGAGTTCTGGGTTTCTACCGGGCTGCGAAGGTATGCGCGGCGCGGCGGCGCTCGGGGTGCTCCTCACACATGTGGCATTTCAGACGGGTTCCGTGACAGAGAGTTTCTGGGGCCGGGTGTGGGGACGTTTCGACCTCGCGGTGGCATTGTTTTTTGCGTTATCGGGATTCTTGCTGTGGCGCCAGCACGCTAGAGCAGCTCGAGGGTTGAGCGCATCGCCTTCAACGGGGCGATACCTGCGGCACCGAATTGTGCGCATCATGCCCGCTTACATAGTGGTGGTGTGCGCGGTACTTCTTCTGCTGCATGAAGCGCGAGGCGCTTCGGCGACTGTGTGGTGGGCAAACTTGACGCTGATGCAAGTTTTTGTGCCCTATTCGCTTGTCGAGGGCCTTACACAGATGTGGAGCTTGTCCGTCGAACTGGCGTTCTACCTGCTGCTACCACTATTTGGTTGGGGTTTATGGCGCTTACGCGGGGAGGCTGCTCGCTGGCGTGTGCCCGTGATTGTCACAATTGCGGTGTTGAGTTTGGCCTGGAAGTACATTCCTGTGCCAACGGCAGACGGTGTGCACCACGACAACTGGCTGCCCGGGTACTTGTCGTGGTTTGCGGCGGGCATGATTCTTGCCGAGTTCGCGACGGCTCCACCACCACGCATGGTGCGACTAGCCCGCATCCCGATGCTCATGCCGATAGTTGCCGTGTGCGCCATTGGTATCGCAGCATCTCCGCTGGCCGGGCCGCCTGGCCTCGTCGATTTGGAACCGCTGGAATACGCGGTGAAAATCTTGTGCGGGGCCGTGATGGGTTACGCACTCCTCGCGCCCATTGTTCTTGCTGAACCTGGGCGGCATCATCGCATTCTGGCAAGCCCTACAGCGCTGATGCTCGGACGATGGTCGTATGCGCTGTTCTTGTGGCATGTTGCTGTTCTCATGGTGACGTTCCCGATTCTGGGCGTCCCACAGTTCTCTGGGTACATGTTCCCGGTGCTGGTTCTCACCGTGGTGTTGAGTGTGGCGGTGGCATCTGTGAGCTACGCGCTGGTGGAGGAGCCGGCGCGTCGTGCGTTGCTCCGGTGGGAAACTGCCCGCGCTGAGCGCTACCGCCGCCAGAATGGCAACGCAGAAACAGCTACCGCCGCGACTGTGACCAAAGCAAGTGCCTGAACAGCGGCGCTGTCACCGATGTAGCCGGTGGGGGAACGCCACGGGCCAGTAGAGAGGGCCGCGGCGGCGAGGACGATGCCACTGCCTGCGACAACCGGAAATGCTGAGCTGCGTAGGTGTGGGCCGAATCGTCGGCCGATGAGCCACGCGCCACCGAAAACCACAGCCCCCGTCGCAATTCCGGGAATGCCAGCGATGATCGCTAAAGCAGACACGACGGCACCGCCTGCGAGCAGTGGCATAGTTATCGGCCTCGAAGGAGGCAGAGGCGACACCCGCCGACGGGTGGGGGCCACCATGAGCACAAAGAGTGGCAGCAGAAGTGCTAGTCCGCCGAATAGTGCGATGCGGTATCCGCGGTCAAGCGGAAACGTCAGCGAGATTTCCCCGCTAGTGCCTGCTGGTACTACCCAGGCTTGCTGCCATCCGTTGATCTGGAGCGCCGTGAGTTCTTCACCCGTTTCGGTTCGCGCGACCCAACCAGTGTTGAAACTTTCGGGAACCACAAGGAACTGGTCGTCGTCCGTTGGTGCGATGTCGATGGCGCGGTGGGTGTTGTTCCATTGCATTGTCTCCGACACAGTGATGTTCGGCGCGGGAGCCGAATCTGAGTTCGCAACCGACACCCCATCGATGTGAAAAAATGAACCCGGATCAGCGTCGATGGCCACCGCGCCAGGGCTGAGCGAAAACGGTTCGTCCGTGCACAATGTGGCCTCGACGATGGCGCCGGTGCGGAACTCAATGTCGGTCATTTCGACAGACGCCTGCACAGTCTGATTTCCGATGGTGAGGGCCGGGCCATCGTCGCAACTGATCATCAAGGTGCGGGGCTCAGTCGTATCGCTGGGTGTGGGATACACGCCACCGCGGGTAGTGACGGCAATGTCTCCAATGCCCGGCGGCACTGTGTTGAACAGTCCGAAGCTTTCGTTTGTCCGGACGATTTCCCAGTCGAGCAACGTCACCGATACGGTGTCCGTTTCGTACGGACGAAGGGAAACGTCAACAAACCCGCGTTCACGATCCTGCTTGGTGATCTCGACCGTCTTCCGCGAGTCCCCGGTGTCGATCCGCACAAGAGTGGGGGTGGCTGGGACCTCAGCCTGCGGCAGGGTGAGTCGCACCCCGCGCACCTCGTCCGGCTCGGCGAGGTTCAATGTCAATTGGGGGAACTGGCGTTCACTGACACTCGAGGTGGCTGGGGCGTACCACACCGTTCGTGGGTCGCCGTCGGCTGCTGCGAACGCGCTACCGCGGCTATCCCCGATGCTTGTCGAGCCCGTTGCGTGCACACCCAACTGGTCAGCGAGGAGCTCTTCGAGTGCATTGCCTTGCCGTGCGCGCACAAACAGTCGAGCCGTAGCCTCGGCAGGTTCGCTGACATGGATTGTGCGTGCGAATTGGTTTCGTTCCTCAGGCGGAATGTATAGATCTGGTGAACATAAAGCCTGGGTGGGGCCGTCGATACACGGCAGCCGCCCGGGGTACTCCTGGCCTAGTTCCCACGACGACACTGCAGCGTCGGCACTAGGCACCGTGATGCGGCGTTGCATATCGACATCCGAGCCGTGCGCACGTACGGCAACATCGGCAATACCGAACTGGGAACCGCGCTCACCTGTTGCGGTTGAACGCGCTGTAATGCGCACCCAGTCTGTTGCGCCAAGAGGTAGGGCTGCGACGACTTCCTCACCAGGTGTTGGTACAAACACTGACGTTGAACCGTGAGCAGTGGTGACCTCCATGAAACGCACCGGTGGGCCAGACGCTGCGGGGCTTGTGGTGATCCGCAAAATAGCTTGGTCGACTGCCTCGTCGAAGTTGAGCTGCAACCATTGACCCACCGCGGTTTCGAAGCTGTTGCTCAACCACGCGGTAGCTGTGTCACCGTCGACCGCTGCGGCGGGGCCACTCCCTGGCTGCACGACACCAAGTTGTGTTGCGTCGCCAGCCGACGATGACACCTGCACTGAACCGCCAGCTGACTCGGCGAAAATCATCGTTTCAGCTGTGAAGTAGTCGGGCACACGGTTGAGGGTGCGGCGCGGATCTGTGCGGCTCAAAACATGCGAGCGTTGGAAGTCGACGCGCCCAAAGTCCGCTTCCCGAGCGAGGGGGGTGTCTGTCGCGATGATCGCGCTAGGAACGATTCCTGCGCCCTCTGCGTCGGCGCTGAGAAGATACGGAGTTGCTGCCCCGCGGCTGTGACGCTCGTGAAGTCGAACAAGCACCTCGGGTCCGCCGTTGACCACAGGGACACGAGAAACATCGACGGTGTACGCACCGGAAGCCGGTTCGGTCGCGTCGATCTCGAATACTTCGATAGCGGGGAACTGTGGTCGCAAACCAGCGCTTGGCACCGTGTTGCCGTCGGGTTCAGGCCCCACTGGTCCACCAAATTCTGCTACCTTCACAAATCCGGGTGATCCGAGCACTGTTTGCCGTGCGATCGCCGGTGCGACGGATTGTGATGTCACAGGGTCCAGATCGTTGCGCAGAACAATAAAACGAACCCCCTGCGCCGCGAGGGCTGGCGCTAGACCCGCGGACGTGTTTCCGGCGGCGATGAGGCGCTGCACCGAGTCAAGCGCACGAATACCGCCGGGTGGAATGAGGGGGACAACGTCTCGGCTTCCCCACGGCGTGCGCGCCAACGGCTGTAGCGGTTCATCGCGGGTGAGCCCCCACACTTGCGACCCAAAAGGGGCCGCAGGAATGACTAACGCCCGCGAGCCGAGACCTTCGGCCTCACCACCTTGCTCAGCGAGAAAATCAGCCGTCTGCGACCAATAGTCGGGGATGCCGGCGTAAGCCCCACGTGGTGCGAGCTTCCCTGTCCATGCCAACGATGTTGCGACAAGCAGAGAAACCAGCACCACTGTGCTCACGGCGACAAACGGATTGCGTTCCGGTCGGGCGAACGAACGTAGCCACTCCCGCCGAGGGGCGGACCCGGGAAGCGCAACGTGCGCCAGCAGGTGTGCGATGCCGAGGACAATCGGGAGCCGGATCAGCGGTTCGATCTTGTGAATGTTGCGCAACGGCGCGCCCTCGGCGTCGAGGAACGCTCGCACTGGCTCGGAGATCGGTGAACCCCAACCGCCGGCATAGCCCGCGCCAATGCCCACAAGCCCCACCATGAGGATGAATACCAAGCGCCCTCGGGCGGGCATGGACTTCATGGCCAGGCCCGTGAGCCCCGCGGCTGCCACAATTCCCGTTGCGAGAACCGCGACCGGTTGTGTCACCAGGATGGCCCCAGCGATGCGGTCGGGCGAAACAAACGGTGTCCAACTGTCCGTGCCTCGCAAGACCTCCACCAGCGACATCCACCGCGTAGTGGTACCAGCGGATTCGATGTAGTCAAGAAACGGAGGACTGACCGCACCAAGCATCAGAAGTGGCACCACCCACCACGCTGTCGCCGCGAGGCTGAACGGAATCCACCAGGCCGAAAAAATCCACCATCGGCGGTTAGGCCGATGCGCGAGCCACCACAAACCTGCCACGGCAGCGCCGAATAGCGTGGCAACAGCGTTGATCGCGCCCATGCACGCAATGGCAAAAGCCGACCCTGCAGCGAGTTGCCAGAGTGGGCGTCGTGAGTTGCCATTCAAGGCAAGGATGACCGGTAGCAGCGCCCAGGGCGCCAACATCATGGGCGTGGTTTCTGACGAAATCGCCCCCAGTGTTGTCAGCGCGCGGGGTGACAAGGCAAAAGCTAGCGCGGCGACGATCCTCGAGGTGCGACTACCAATCCCCAAGGCTTCCGCTACGCGAATAACACCCCAGTACCCAGCGGCAAGCAATAGCGCCCACCATAGGCGTTGCGCCATCCACGCAGGAATGTTGACCAACTCGGTGAGAACAAAAAGCGGACCTTGTGGGAAAAAGTATCCATACGCCTGGTTTTGGGTTTGGCCAAACGGTGCGAGGCTGCTCCACAGGTGTGAGGCGCGTTCGAGGAACCCTCGCGGGTCGACAGTGAGATCAAGTTTTGTGTCCGCGACGATAAGTCCCGGCGCCTGCGCGAAGCTCGCTAGAAGTGAGATGGCGAAAACGACAAAAAGCCCGCTTCTGGGGAGCGGGCGACAATCTATTGGTGAGGTGCTCGGAGACAACCTAGCGGGGAATTAGCGGCTGCCGTACTCAGGCTGGTTGAGTAACGCGACCTGCGCCTGCTCGGCCCGGTCAATGTCTGGCCGTGTGTTCTGCTCAACGAAGCTTGTACCTGCAATCACCAGCACAAAGGCGAAAGTGGTGCCCGCGAATGCAGCAATGGCACCAGGGATAAGAAACTTCATCCGGACTCTCCTCGCCTGTACACATCACGTAGTCCGTGCTTAGGGTAGCCCGCTTAGGGCAGCACACACAATCTATTCGCTTGAATCGCGGGTCGTGTTGTCAAACACATACACGTTATCGAACAGTGGCGTCCGAGACACCCATCGCCGCGAGCAGTGTGCGTAGCTTCACGCTCGTCTCGGCTAGCTCCTCGTCTGGATCGGATCCGTCGACGATTCCGCCGCCCGCGAATGCCCGTGCCGTGTTGCGATATACCTCCGCACACCGAATCGCCACCATCCATTCGCCATCACCTTCGGCGTTACACCAGCCCACCGCACCGGCGTAAAACCCACGGTCACCTTCGATTTCGCGAATAGCCCGCAACGCTTCCTGGTGAGGGGTTCCGCCGACCGCAGGAGTGGGGTGCACTGCCAACGCCACGTCGAGCGCAGAAATCGATGGGGCGCGCAATGTTCCACGGATGGGCGTGCCCAAGTGCCACACGGCGGGAGTCGGAAACAACGTAGGTTGTGGCGCAACAATTAGTGATTCACACAGCGGCGACAACTGTTCCCGCAACCAGTCAACGACAAAGGCGTGTTCGTGCAGATTTTTGCTCGACTGCAAAAGCGTGTCAGCGCGCTCTGCGTCGATTGCGGGATCGTGGGACCGAGGTGCTGTGCCGGCCAGCGGCCAACAGGACACCTCATTGCCTTCGCGACGAATCAACACTTCAGGGCTGGCACCGACGAGCGCTCGACCTTCCCAGTGCGGCCCGGCCGGGGCGAGGTCGACGCTGAAACCGTTTCCGACATGGTCCAACGCCACCAACTGATGCAAAAGCGCCATCGGTGAAATTGTGTCCTCGCACGTCACCAGCAATGACCGTGCGGCAACTACTTTGTCGAGCTCTCCGGACTTGATCCGCTCCACGAGTCGGCGGACACGACGAACATGTTCATCACCGGATGGGTCCGCTACCACCGTCGTTACAGTGGGCAAGACTGCGTCCGCCTCGTTAGGACGTATAGGGCCGACAGTGAAGGTAGCGGACAGCGGGGCACGCAGTGCGCAAGGAGCAGCGATATCGAAGGGGATCGCACCCACCACGATCGAGGTCGACCCGTTCCGTAACGCGCGCTGCGCCTGCTCAACATCGGCCCACTCCGTGCTGGCGCCCCGTGCGACAACGGTGCGATGCGGTCGAGATAAAACGAACGGCAGTGGCTCCACGGATAGTGAGTATTCCCGTCGTGAACTCTGTGCGCTCACGCAGGTCTAGTCATCACACGGGGGAACAATGAGCACGGGCCGATGGCAATGCTTCAACACCTGATCGGCGACACTGCTGTGCAACAGTGCGCGCAACCCTGTTGCCCCGCGGGTTCCGGTGACGATGATGTTGACGTCTAGTTCGTTGGCGATATCGACAATGGCGGCCCAGACGGTTGTGATTGTCTCAATGCAGCGACCCTCACTTTGGAGGCCCGCTTTCTGTGCAAGGTCAATGCCCTCTTCGTTAATCATTTTGGCGTCCGCGAGGGCGGCGTCTTCGGCTGACACATCAGGAACCCAGCCCGGTTGCATGACTCCGCTCAGTCCCGAGATTCGGGCAGCCTGACGAGCGAGTGGCTCCCACGCAGTTACCACGACGGCGCGGCTTGCGCTGAGAAAATGCCCCGCATGCCGAATGGCGCGTTTGGCATTCTCGGAACCGTCGTAGGCAATGAGCACTACATCCGAAGCCCCCGACGTCATTGACTGCCTCCCAACGGAACTGAGGTCGCTGCATATCTGAATTGCATGTCGGAACTAGAAGTCGAAATCTAGCGTCGGACAAATCCGGCGATATCTATGAGACTACCCTCGCCTGCCTGTTGCTGCCCGGATGTTTCGGTCAAGAACAGTAAGATTCGGGTCAGTCTGCGGAAGGAAACGAGTGCGATGATGTGGCTAAACAGGGCAACTGCAGTGGTTGCTGGTGCCGTGATGAGCGTTGGGCTCGCCGCTTGTACAGCTACCGATAGCCCCGACGGCGGCCAACCTGCGACATCTCCCGTCGCGCACACGCCCACCGTCGACGCGGGTAATGGTGCGTGTACTCATCAAGATTTTCTCGCGCAGTTCACAACCCGCCAAAAGCTTGCTCAGATGCTCAATGTTGGTGTCACCGGCGAAGCTGATGCGCGCCGCATTATTGAACAAGAACAAATCGGTGGGTTCTTTGTCACAAGCTGGGCAGATCCCAGTTTCCTCGCCAGTGGGCGGGTTGCCGAAGTTGCGGCAGAATCGCCCGTGCCCGTCATGGTGACCATCGACGAAGAAGGCGGCCGGGTCAGTCGCGCGGCGCACGTCATCGGTACCGCACCCTCTGCACGGCAGCTGGCCCGCACAAGCACCCCAGAGCAGACGTACGAGCTTGCAAAGCAACGCGGCGAAGCGATGCGTGAACTTGGCATCACCGTCGATTTCGCTCCGGTCGTGGATATCAGTGACCGCGACGACAATGAGGTTATCGGCGACCGCTCATTTGGAGCTACCCCCGAGCAGGTGACGGAGTACGCAGGCGCCTACGCCCGTGGGCTCCGGGATGCTGGCGTTATGCCGGTCATTAAACACTTCCCAGGGCATGGTAGGGCAACAGGTGATTCGCATTTGGAAGGCGTCACAACACCTCCGTTGTCTGATCTTCAGGAGTGGGACCTCGTTCCCTATCGCGAACTCGCAGCTCCTGACGTGGCTGTGATGGTCGGGCATCTCACTGTCCCCGGGCTTACCGAACCCGGGCTTCCCACAAGCTTGAGCCCGGCAACAATGTCGCTTTTGCGCGACGGCGTCGGCTATGGCGCGGAACCCTTCGACGGGCTCATCTTCACCGATGACCTTGGAAGTATGCGAGCAGTGACAGATCTGTTCGACATCACGGATTCTGTGTTGAAGTCGCTGCAAGCGGGAGCGGACATCGCGCTGTGGATTTCCACTGACAGAGTGACTGATGTGCTTGATCGATTGGAACGCGCAGTTGCAGACGGGGAACTTGAGATGTCGACAGTGGACGCCTCAGTTGTCCGAATTGGTGAGGCAAAAGGCATTTTTGACTGCTGAAAGTTCGCACCCACTCCCTAAGCACCGTAAACTTACCGGCGGGTAAGTTCTACGTGTGAGGGCGGAAATGAGTGGTCGGACGAAGCGATTGCCTCGGGCAATTCGCGAGCAGCAAATGCTCGATGCCGCCATTGAAGTTTTTGCAGCGCATGGCTATCACGGTGCTTCCATGAACGCTATCGCTGCCGAAGCGTCGATTTCGAAACCGATGTTGTACCTCTACTACGGTTCCAAGGACGAACTTTTCGCCGCCTGCATAAGGCGGGAAAGTACACGATTTCTTGACGCGCTCACTGGGGCCGCGAATCCGCACCTGAAGCCGAAGGAACAACTCGAACACGGCATTCGGGTTTTCCTCAACTTCGTGCATGACAATCGGACTGCGTGGAGTGTGCTGTACCGGCAAGCGATGTATCAGAAAGAGTTTGCGGAACTTGTGTTGAGCAGTCGCGAACGCTCAGTTGAGCTTGCGGCTTTGATTTTGCGGTCGAGTAGTCGTGAAGAACGAAGCAATGACGAATACCGACTCATGGCAACGGTGCTGATCGGTGCAGGTGAGGCGGTCGCAGACCTCATCGCAAATGGTGCTGTGGACACAGAGGCGGCCGTGGCGCTGCTGACAGGCCTGTCCTGGCGTGGCTTCGCCGGCAAGCGGCCCGATAGCTGATGCAACACATTGGCCCCGGCACCAATGGTGCCGGGGCCAAAATGTAAAGCGGTCGAGCTAACGAGCGGTGTGGACTAACGAGCCGTGACGGTCGCCGTCAAGTGCGTGTAGCCCTTCTTGGGGTGGCGCAATGCGATTTCCCACCCAGCGTCAGTCTTCGCCGTGTGAACGTCGACCTTTGCTGGCAGAACAACAGGCTTGCCGAAGTCAACTGTGTAGTTGACAGCGTCCGGGACGCTACCTTCGATGGTTCCGAGGATGGCTGCTGCACTCCACATTCCGTGTGCGATGACGGACGGAAAGCCGAAGGCCTTCGCGCCGATCTTGGAAATGTGGATGGGGTTGCGGTCGCCTGAGACGTCGGCGTATTTGCCGATGAGTTTTGGCGTTACCTTGAGCGTGGTGGCCGGAGTGGCCCCGTCTGCTCCCGGTGCGTTGTCGACCTTTTCAGGGCGCTCGCCGCCGCTGAGGCTCGTCTTCTGCTTACGCAGGAACGTGCTGGCCTGACGCCAAACGAGCTCACCCTCGACAGTAATCTCGGTCACCAGGTCGACGAGTAGACCGCTACGGTGCTCACGCAGGTCAGCTGCATGAACATCGATCGTCAGGGTGTCGCTGACGGCGATCGGTTTGATCTGCTCGATCGTGTTGGACATGTGGACCATGCCCATTGCAGGCAGCGGGAAGTCCTTGGAAACCAACAAGTTCATTACAGCGGGGAAGCTGAGAACGAACGGGTAGGTGGCGGGGACTGTGTTCCGCAAACGCAGACCACAAACACGGTTGTACGCGGCAAGAGCGTCACTGTCGATGGTGACGTTCTCGATGCGCAGAACCCGATCGGGGAGTGCCTCAGACTTTGCCCCAGGCAGTGGCAGCATCCCAGCAACCGCTTTCGCGTAGTTGCTGAGCATGCTCTGCTTTTCGAGGATCTGAATGTTTTCTGGTTTCGCCATCATGCACCCAGCAAGCTCTGTCCGCACACGCGAACGGTGTTGCCTGTCACAGCAGATGAGGCGGGGCTAGCGAAGAACGCGATGGTCTCCGCAACGTCCACCGTCTGGCCGCCTTGCAGCAGCGAGTTGAGGCGACGTCCGACCTCGCGGGTGGCGAGAGGGATGGCGGCCGTCATCTGAGTTTCGATGAAGCCCGGTGCCACAGCGTTGATCGTGATTTCCTTCTTGCCAAGCTCGGCAGCTTCGGCGTCGACCATGCCGATAACGCCGGCCTTGGATGCGCCGTAGTTGGTTTGCCCGCGGTTACCGGCGATACCGGCGATGGAGGACACGTCAACAACGCGGCCGCCTTCTTTAAGGCCACCGTTCGCGACAAGACCTTCGGTGATGTTCTTCGGTGCGATCAAGTTCACCGCGATGACGGAGTCCCAACGACCTGCGTCCATGTTGGCGAGCAACTTGTCGCGGGTGATGCCAGCGTTGTGCACGACAATGTCGAGTCCGCCGAAGCGCTCAGCTGCTTCCGCGATCTTCTCCGGTGCGTTTGCAGCGGTGACGTCCAATGCAAGTGCAACGCCGCCGATCTTGTTCGCGACCTCAGACAGTGCATCGCCAGCCTGTGGCATGTCAGCAACGATCACCTTGGCGCCATCGCGGGCCATAACCTCGGCGATGGTGGCGCCGATGCCGCGTGCAGCACCGGTGACGAGTGCGACCTTGCCGTCGAGTGGCTTGTCCCAATTGGCGGGAGCTTCGGTCGACTTTTCGTTGACGCGCACAACTTGTGCGTCAACGTAGGTGGACTTCGCCGAAAGGAAGAACCGCAGTGGTGCAGCCAACCCGGAGAAGTCCGTCTTTGCCTTAGGCGAGACGTACACCAAGTTGGCGGTGGCGCCACGGCGAACTTCCTTGGCCACGGAACGTGTGAAGCCCTCTAGTGCGCGCTGAGCAATGCGCTCGTCGGCCTTCTTCACGAGCTCGGGGGTCGTGCCAACGACGACAACGCGAGCACATGGTAGGAGCTTGCGCATCAACGGCTGGAAGAAGATGTAGAGCTGCTTTAGCTCTTCGATTGTGGTGATGCCAGTGGCGTCAAACACCAGGCCACCGAACTTTTCGGTGTCGTCATCGCCGAAGTCGTAGTCGGAGAGTAGATCGCGGATGGGTTCCACCAAGCGGCCGGAACCGCCAACAACCAGTGGGCCGGGAAGGGCTGGTTCGCCCTCCTTGTAACGGCGTAGTTCCTCGGGCTGGGGGAGTCCCACCTTGCCTGCCAGGAATGCTCCTGGCCCAGAAGAGATCAAAGTGGAGTAAAGATCGGAGCTTCCCTTTTTGCCTGACACGGGTCACCTCTCGTGAGTGTAATCACTCGTCGCAGTTTTGCTTCTCGCAGTTGTTCCAACCGCACAGGTGTTGACCTGCGGCGCGCCGCCGAAACGGCCGACATCCGACCAACACCGTCTGTCGCGTTGTATCCTGCCGGAACATACGCCGGAGTGCACGGTATCGACAACTAACTTACCGGTGAGTAAGAATACTCGGTAGTCCAACACTCCCGAATTGTTTGGAGACTGAAGTGACATCCTCGAAAGACGCGGCCAAAGCCCCCGAAGGTCGCAAGACCAAACCGGTAGCAATCCTTGGTGGAAACCGCATTCCATTCGCACGTAGCAACAAGGCCTACTCCAAGGCCTCCAACCAGGACATGTTCACCGCAACCCTGGATGGTTTGGCGAGCCGATTCAACCTGCAGAACGAGCAAATCGGCCTCGTAGCTGGTGGCGCTGTGCTCAAGCACTCACGTGATTTCAACCTCATTCGTGAATCAGTGCTCGGCAGTGCGCTCTCGCCTTACACACCTGCGGTCGACGTGCAGCAGGCGTGTGGCACCGGCCTCACCGCATTGAGCATTGTTGCCGACCAGATCGCTCTGGGACGCATCGAATCCGGCATCGGTGGCGGTAGCGACACCACCTCCGACGCACCGATTGCTGTCAATGAGGAGCTTCGCGCCACCCTTCTTGACCTCAACCGCGCGAAGACCGCTGCTCAGCGCCTAAAGCTGCTCGGCAACCTTCGTCCGAGCCAGCTTGTTCCGGCTATCCCAAGCAACGGTGAACCACGCACCGGTCTGTCGATGGGTGAGCACGCTGCCATCACGGCCAAAGAATTTGGTGTTTCCCGCGAAGGCCAAGACGAGCTTGCCGCAGCCTCGCACCAGAACATGGCTAAAGCATGGGATGCAGGTTTCTTCAACGACCTCGTCACGCCTTACCTCGGCCTGACTCGGGACGACAACCTTCGCCCCGACTCAACAGCTGAAAAGCTCGCGAAGCTCAAGCCCGTGTTTGGCAACAAGCTTGGCGATGCCACGATGACGGCTGGTAACTCCACGCCTCTCACCGATGGTGCTTCGGCAGTGCTGCTTTCGAGTGAAGAATGGGCTGCAGAGCGCAACCTGCCCGTCCTCGCTTACCTGCGCGACTACGAAACCGCTGCAGTGGACTTCATCCACGGCCCTGACGGCCTGCTCATGGCGCCAACCTACGCCGTGCCACGCATGCTCAAGCGCAATGGACTCACACTGCAAGATTTCGACTTCTACGAGATCCACGAAGCATTTGCTTCAGTCGTTCTCTGCACGCTCCAGGCATGGGAATCAGAGGAGTACTGCAAGGACCGTCTCGGCCTTGACGCTGCTTTGGGCAAGATCGACCGCAGCAAACTCAACGTCAACGGTTCTTCGCTTGCAGCAGGCCACCCGTTCGCTGCAACCGGTGGACGCATCATCGCTTCTGTAGCGAAGATGATCTCTGAAAACGGTGGCGGCCGGGCACTAGTGTCCGTCTGCGCCGCAGGTGGACAGGGTGCAGTAGCCATCGTCGAAGGCTGACAGCACACGTAAACCCTGAAAACCCAGGCCATCCTTTTGGGCGGCCTGGGTTTTCGCATCTCAGCTTCAGCTGTAACACGGTGTATGAATTGTGCGATATGTCTATAGTCCCGCGCAGAGACCCGAACCCCGACCCGGTTCTTTGCGCGGGATTCTCTGCTGAGGCGTCGCGATGCATCCGGTTCCACAGTTCAGAGGATGAGCGAATACCCTTAGACGAGGTGCTGACCAACATTGCACTTGGAGCCGGGAGGCAACATGGCGGAAAAGTCAGGAAAACGGCCAGCAATTGTGGCCCTAGTGGTGATCATCGCAGTCGTTCTTATTGGCGTTGTCCTGTATGCCGTTGACTGGTTCACTTCGAGTGGAAAAGTCGCACGCAACGTCACAGTCGCAGCCGTCGACATTGGGGGTCTCACCCCGGACGCCGCGCAGCAGCGACTCGTCAGCGAACTCGGCCCACGGGCAACTGAACCATTCGTAACCACCGCAGATGGCGAAGAGTACGAAGTCAACCCAGTTGACGCGGGGCTTGAACTCGACGTTTCCGCTTCGGTTGCCCGCGCGGAATCGCAGCCAATCAACCCCATTACGCGGTTGCTTGCCTTCTTCCGTGAGCGGGAGATCGGCTTCGTCAGCACCGTGGATAGCAACAGCCTTGACCAAGTTCTAGCGACCATCCAGAGTGATGTTGACCGCGAAGCTGTTGAAGGTGACATTGTGTTCGTTGAGGCTTCCCCTCAGCTCATTCAGCCCCGCAACGGCTTGTCACTCATCACTGATGATGCGCGCAATACCATCGTCGAGCGGTGGCTGTTCCCAGAGCCTGTCGAACTCCCTGTCGACATTGACGCCGTGACCGTCACAGAAGAAGGACTCAATGCGGCGCTGCGCGAGTTTGCGGAACCCGCTGTTGCGTCCACATTGACCGTCAGGGGCACCGACGGGGTGGAAGCGACATTTCCTACCGAAGAAGTCGGTGGCGTGCTTAGCTTTACGCCTGACGGCGATGGCGGGCTCACCCCAAACTATGACATCGATGCCGCACGTGACATTCTTGCGCCACAATTGCGTGAGACAGAAACCCCAGCCATCGACGCAACCGTGCGACTAGGTGATGATGGTCCCGAGGTGGTGCCAGATCAGACTGGGCGCACCGTCGACTGGGATACCACTCTCGCGGATCTACCCACGTTGATGGTGCAGACAAGCAATCGAATCGTCGAGGCCGAATACACCGTATCCGAAGCCGAATTCAGCACTGAGGATGCAGAAGCACTCGGCATCAACGAAGTGATCGCGGAATACACCACCGGAGGATTCGCCCCCAGTTCGGGTGTGAACATTCGTCGTGCTGCGGAACAGGTCAACGGCGCTATCGTCAAGCCCGGTGAAACCTTCTCTCTCAATGGCCACACGGGTCCCCGAGGATACGCGCAAGGGTACGTAGACTCCGGGATCATCCTTGGAGGTCGGCCGTCGACCGCCGTTGGTGGTGGCATCAGCCAGTTCGCAACAACCCTGTACAACGCGTCGTATTTTGCTGGTCTCGAAGACGTTGAGCACACAGAGCACAGCTACTTTATTTCGCGTTACCCCGCTGGCCGAGAAGCAACGGTGTTTGAAGGTTCTATTGACCTCAAATTCCGCAACCAATACGACACTGGCGTGCTCATTCAATCGTTCGGTGATGCATCGTCGATCACGGTCCGGATGTGGGGAACCAAAACGGTCGAGGTCGAATCGGTGAACGGCGGCCGTTGGGATTACACCCAACCGCAGCGCATAACTCTGCGTGCGGGCCCGAACTGCCAGCCGAGTGCCGGTGGCCAAGGGTTCACCACGAGCGACACCAGAATCATCCGAGATGCTGAGACAGACCGTGAGATCACGCGCGAAACTCGCACCGTCCGGTATGTAGCGCAACCGAATGTGGTGTGTGAGGTTCCACCGCCACCCCCGTCTGACGATGACGATGACGATGACGACGATGACTCAGATCAGCGGGACAGCGGAGGGGACGACGACGCACCACCGCCGCCTCCACCGCCTGCGGATGACCCGCCTGCTGAAGAGAACGACGAATAGATCGGCAAACTGAGGTCCGACTGCACCTCCCTTATGCAGGTATAGGGGGGTGTAGTCGTTTCATCGACCATTCTTGTTGCTTGCGTGCTGACAATGCGGACACTGCGATGGACACAACAAGCAACCCAATGAGTACTGCAACGGCTGTCCACAGTCTTCCGTCGGCTCCGCCGATGATGAGTTGCCGTAGCCCGTCAACGGAATATTTCATCGGCACGAACTGGTGAATCACCTCGAACAGCCGACCGGTCGTTTCTGGTGGGTAGAGGCCACCGGCGGACACGAGATTGATCATCAACAGCGCAAGCACTGCCACACGGGCCGTCGACGACCCCAGCAGAACAAAGATCGTCTGGATGAAGGCGAGGAATGACAACCCAACAAGGACGAGGAAGGCGAGCATCCCGGCTGAGTTCGCCGGTTCCATTCCGATGGCGTAGCGGACGACGGCAAACGTGACGAGCGCTTGCGCGACACTGACGAGCATCGCGGGCCAGTACGACGCTAGGACGGTCCTGAAACCACCGAGGGCCGCAGCGAGAGGGCGCGTTTGGAGAGGGCGCATGAGCATCCACACGATGAATCCGCCGATGAACATCGCGAGCGAGATGAAGAACGGTGCGACGCCTGTGCCGAAATTGGGAGCGAATGCGACATGCTGCTGATCAAGCGACAGCGGGCCGCCTAGGACTTCAGCTTGGGCTCGTCGTTGTTGTTCATCCCATGCGGGGATTTGTTGCGAACCTGCCCGTAGCTCAGTGGCCAGCAGGTTTGCGCCACCGTCTAGTTGAGATACACCATCGGTGAGTTGGCCGAAGCTTGTGGCCAGAACTCCGCCGCCGTCAGCGAGTTGGCCCAGCCCCATGGCCAGAGCTTGGGCTCCGTTATTGATTTCAGTTGCGCCGTCGCGTAGCTGGGTCGCTCCAGCCGTGAGTTGGCCGCCGCCGTCAGCAGCGATAGCGAGTCCCACCCGGAATGGGCTTTGCGGATCGTTGAGCTGGAAGGCAAGTTGTGCAGCACCGTCGCGGAGCTGTTGCAGCTGCGATTGGGTGCCGGGACCAAACCCTTGGCGGTCGATCTCGGCGCGGAGGTTGTCAAGGTCGCGGGCAACATCGTGTGCGATGGGGTGGGGGATCGTACGCACGAGTTCGGCCTTGGCGGTAATTTTGCCGGTGATGATGGCCTGTTGCTCAGCAAGGATGTTGAGTTGGGCGACGAGTTGGTTGATCGCACCACTGATCTGGTCGGCGCCAGCACCGAGTTGCTGTGCGCCGCCCTGAAGCTCAACAAGGCCATCCGCAAGTGGAACGATTCCGTCGGTGAGCTGTGTCAGGCCATTGGCTAGTTGGTCCGTGCCCGCGGCGAGTGCTGTTGCGCCATCACGAGCTTCGCCAAGATTTTGGGCGAGCAATTGCGTACCGCTGTCGAGCTGAGTGACGCCGTCGAGAAGGACCCCAGTGCCGTCGGCGAGTTGTTGACCTCCGTCGGCAGCTTGGACGAGCCCACCCCTGACGTCCTGCAAAGCAATAAGCACTTGGTCGACGGATTCGGCGCCGATAGTGTCCGACATGACGTTGAGGATGTAGGCCATGGCGGTTTGCGCAATGGTGGTTCCGATGGCGTTAGTTGCGTCGTTGTAGGTGACATTGATGACGGCCTTTTGTGGGTCGTCGCCCGCGGGTGAGGTGAGTGCGTCGCTGAAATCTTCTGGGAATTCGACGGCGAAGTAGTAGTCACCTGCATTTACTCCGCGTTCGGCCTCGGCCTGGCTCACGCGTTCCCATCCTAAGTCTCCGCGCTGGATGAGTTCACGAGTGACTTGCTCCCCGAACCGCACCGTAAAACCATCGACGGTGGCGCCCCTATCGCTGTTTACGATGGCTACTGGCATCTTGTCGACCTTGCCGAGCGGGTTCCAGAATGCCCAGAGGTACATCGCGCCGTACAGCAGCGGCAAGAAGATGATCGCGACGATAGCGAGGCGGGGGAGCGTTTCGCGGCTGAACCTTTTGAGTTCGGTGCCGAATGAGAGTGCTGCAACCATTGTGTGTCTCCGGACTCAGCGGCTGGTGGCGAGCCCGAGATGGCTCACGGTTGGGTCTTGGGTCACGTGTTCCACAGCTGTGGTGAGGACTGTTCTATGCGGGGTAAGTGCGGCTAGTCGGTCGATAAGGTGTGCACGGTCGGTGAGGTTTTCCACCTGTGCGAGGTCATCGACGGCAAGGATGTGCGGATCGTCGACAAGGGCGAGGGATACCTGGAGTAGAAGGCGATCCAGTTGGCTGAGATCCCACACAACCGTCTTCGCGGTGGGGATGGGGCGGTCATCGAACATGAGCGCGCATACCTCGTCTACGCGGTCATTGGTGGTGCGACCAACGAATCTGTATGCGGGTGTGGCCCATGTGTCGCGTTCACGGATAGCGTCGCCCACCGTGAGTGCGTCGTCGAGGTCGTCAATGGTGCTGAAACCGGCTATCGATGTGTGCTTTCGGATTCGGTGGCCACGTTTCGGGTAGGGCAGTCCGAGAATGGTGAGTGACCCAGACGTGGGGCGCATACGGCCAGTCAACGTGAGGAGCAGTGCTGTCCTCCCCGTTCCCGGTGGGCTTTGCAGCACGGTGATGCCGCCCTCAGGAATGGTGAAGGTATGAGGACCGTAGACAGGGCCGCGAGTTCCTTTCAGGGCGAGAGAATCTGCGCTGATGGCTGGCTCTCGATCTTCTGGTGCGGCGTCGGTGGTGTCCGATCCCATCTATTGCTTCTCCCGATCGGTGATTTTTACAACGTCGTGTTGTGGACACTACCGCTGATGTGTGAGGAGTTAGTTCGATGTTTGAAATTACCGACTGGCGAGTTGAAAGTCCAAGAATAGTGGTACGCGACATCCCACCTATTTGAGTGTGGGTTGACGCTCAAAAAAGTGGGCGTGCTGAGAAATAACTCTCAGCACGCCCACCCTAGTGATTGTGTTTCAGAAGTGACGCTGCATCAGAATGCTGCTTCGTCAAGCTCCATGATGTCGAGATCGATGTTGGACAGCACCTTACGGATACCGTTGATCTCCGGCAGCATGTTCTTGGCGAAGAACGACGCCACAGCAACCTTGCCTTCGTAGAACGGCTTGTCCTTCTCGCTAGCACCGTTGTCTAGTGCAGCCAGCGCAACTTCCGCCTGGCGGAGCAGCAACCAGCCGATGAGCAAGTCGCCAACAGCCATGAGGAGACGCACAGATCCGAGGCCGATCTTGTAAAGCTCGGTGATCTCTTCAGCCGCACCCATCAGGTGACCAGTGAATGTGCCAAGAATTGCCTGAATGTCCTCAAGCGCTGAGTTGAGGAGTTCACGCTCGTTCTTGAGGCGGTCATCACCTTCAGCGTCGTCGATGAACTTCTTGATCTCACCGGCAACGTGGGCGAGAGCAACGCCCTTGTCGCGTGCGATCTTGCGGAAGAAGAAGTCCAACGACTGGATTGCAGTCGTGCCCTCGTACAGCGAGTCGATCTTCGCGTCGCGGATGTACTGCTCGATGGGGTAGTCCTGCAAGAAGCCGGAACCGCCGAGCGTCTGTAGCGACTCGGTGAGCTTCTCGTAAGCGCGCTCTGAACCGACACCCTTGACGATCGGAAGCAACAGATCGTTCACCCGGTACGCGAGGTCTTTGTCAGCGCCGGAAACAAGCTTCGCGGCTACCTCATCCTGATGCGCAGCAGTGTAAAGGTAGACGGCACGCAAGCCCTCCGAGTACGCCTTCTGCGTCATGAGGCTGCGACGCACATCAGGGTGGTTCGTGATGGCGACACGTGGTGCAGTCTTGTCTGTCATCTTCGTCATGTCGGCACCCTGGACGCGTTCCTTCGCGTAAGCCAGTGCGTTCAGGTAGCCGGTGGAAAGAGTAGAGATGGCCTTGGTGCCCACCATCATGCGAGCGTGTTCGATAACCTCGAACATCTGGGCAATACCGTCGTGAACTTCACCAACAAGCCAACCAACAGCAGGTTTGCCGTGTTGACCGAAGGTAAGTTCGCATGTCGCAGACGCCTTCAAGCCCATCTTGTGCTCAACACCCGTGACGTAAACGCCGTTGTGCTCGCCGTACTCAGCGCTGTCCCAGTCGTTGATGTGGTACTTGGGAACGAAGAACAAGCTCAAGCCCTTGGTTCCAGCGCCTGCCCCTTCGGGGCGAGCCAGAACGAGGTGCATGATGTTGGGGAACAAGTCATCAGACGTCGCTGACGTGATGAAGCGCTTAACGCCCTCAATGTGCCACGTGCCGTCTGCCTGCTCGATCGCCTTTGCGCGACCGGCACCAACGTCAGAACCAGCGTCTGGTTCGGTGAGCACCATGGTGGCGCCCCAGCCGTTGTCCACGGCGTGTGCAGCCCATTTCTTCTGCTCTTCGGTGCCCAAGTGGAAAAGAACATTCGCGAACGAAGGTCCGGCCTGGTACATGAACGCCGCAGGCTGTGAACCTAGGAGCATCTCAGCGATTGCCCACACGAGAGTGCGGGGAGCGGGGATTCCACCGATTTCCTCGGACAATCCCATGCGGTACCACTCGCCATCCCACAAAGCCTTAAATGACTTCTTGAACGACTCGGGGAGTGTTACCTCGTGGGTTTCAGGGTCGAAAACTGGCGGGTTCCGGTCAGCATCAGCAAAGCCTTCGGCCAAGGGGCCTTCTGCGAGACGCACGACCTCGCCGAGCATATCGCGTGCGGTGTCGACATCGAGGTCGCCAAATTCGCCGGACTTGAGGACGTCGTCAAGACCGAGGAATTCAAAAAGGTTGAACTCTAGGTCTCGAACATTGCTCTTGTAGTGGCCCATTCTTACGCTCTCTCCGTTGAGATGTTCGTCTGATTTCCTACCGGCGGCGTTGGCGGTGGTAGCAACCCAAAGATCGTCGACCGCACAAACTACTCGCCAGTAACTTACGCTAGTTTACGTCCAAATTGCGGGCATGCCAATAGCCGTAAATGCGAACTCCGACACAGCACGCGACCCCAGGGCGTTAGTCGGCGCTACCGGTAGCCAACGCCGCGCGAAACGCGCGCACTATCGGCACCGCGATGACAACTGCCACAATCGCCACAGATACCAACAACGACCAGCCAATCGCGGCAAGCCCATGAGCACTGGTAAATATCGCCGCACCAGCGAGCAACACCGCTGTGCTACCAACTTGAAGCAACAGCACGCGACCATACTTATTGGCAATACGTGACAACGCACCGTACATAGCCTGCAAAGCAAGCAACGGAATTGCTGCGGCAGCCGCGTAAATCAGCATCGTATTGTTCTGCTGATAACCATGCGAGATCAGCCCCAGCGCTGTCGGAACAATCACGGCCAAAAACATCACAGACGCCAGGGAAAGCAATGACAACAGGAATGTGAACCGATACGTCAATCCTGCTAGATCCCACGTGCTCTGCTCAGCGGCGCTGACAAACGGACCCAGGGCGCTGTTCAACGTCACCATGAACATCGAAATGATCGAAAAAGCGACAATGAAATACCCAGCCGAATGAGGGCCGAGATAAGCGATTACAAAAACCGGCAACAGTGTCCCCGGTAGCGCGCCCACAGCCGCCGGGCCATGCGACCTAACTACGCCGCTCCACACCTGCTTGCCGCTGATGCGATGAGGCGCGAAACTCGAGAAACTACTTACCCCGATCCGTCGAATGATCGCCGCACTGAGCACCGGAACAATCAAGACAACGGGAAGGAACCACGCCAACACAATTGCCGTGGAACCCAACGAGAACAGCGCCAAAATGGGAAGAAGAATGAGGCGCGCAGCCGCATGCACAAGAGTGGCAAATGCACCCCACCGCGCGCGCCCCAACCCCGAAACTGTCGGATCATAAACAGTAAAAAGCGCTAACACACCCACCAGAAGGGGAAACGTCCACATCTGCCACGGATATTCAAAGACAATGTCCCGTGGCGCGACTGCAACAAGGGCCGCGCCCACGAGCACCGACAGTGCGAAGACCGCAAAATTGCCCCGAAAGAACCACCGCAACGCATGTGGGCCAGAAAACGGCAAAATTCGAGAAACCAACACACCAATACCCAAATTCGACAGCGTCGCAACGCCAACCGCAGCCGAGATCATCACCCCGGCATAACCGACATCGCTCACGTCGAACAAGAACGCAGCCGCAACCCAAAACACCACAGTGAACAGCGCGCCAAAAATCCCCGTCACCAGCGATGCCAGTGCGTCAGCGGGCATCACGCGACGCGACGGCAGACCACTAGCCGTCAGTGTCGGCGACAATTCCCACTTCATAGAACCGCTCGTTGGCACCCATCCAGTGTATTGGCCACCCCAACCGTCATGTGCCGCAACGGCGCCGACAACCGCACTATGCTGACGAATCGGTACGTCTCACGGAAGGCACCACGGTAGTCGGCACATGATCCCCGGTTCAGAACTGCGTCAGCGACGAAAGAACATCGGCATCAGCCAATACCAATTCGCCCAACGCGTAGGTATCACCTCCGCGACGCTTTCCGCCTGGGAGCTCAACAAAAAATCCCCAAGCCCCGCAGTACACACCGCAGTGTCCACCGCGTTGCGCGAACTCGAGGCGCACAAGGTCGCAGGTGCGTTTCACCCCAACAAACGGCGCACAAACGGGAAAGCTGGGAAAAAGCCACCCCCACACGTCGGCGGATCGCACCGCGTCGTCCCCAACCTCGAACAAACTGGTCCCACCGTATTGGCGGCATTCTCCGGCTGCGGCGGCATGGCAGAAGGATTCCGGGCAGCGGGCTGCTCTATCCAGGCATATGTCGACAGCAACTCCGACGCACGCGACACCTTCGCACGGAACTTCCCAGGCGCCCGCAGCATTGGCACTGACATCACCACCATCCAGCCCGCAGAAGTCGAAGATCAGCTACGCGGTACCGGCTTGGGTGGTACTCACATCGACATCCTCGCCGGAGGCCCCCCATGTCAAGGCTTCAGCCTCGCAGGCAAGCGCAACCACGATGACCCGCGAAACCAACTGTTCAACCACCTCTTATCTCTCGCCGACGTGGTTCAGCCCCGTGTCATCGTCATGGAAAACGTCCGGCTACTCCTCAGCATGAAAGACCCCAACGGGACGTACGTCATCGACCGAATCATCGACAGCATGACCCAGCGCGGATACACCGCAACAGTCAACCCCGTAAACGCACAGGACTACGGCGTCCCGCAACACCGCGAACGCATCTTCATCATCGCCACCCGCGTCAACCCAATCCACTTTCCGCCCGCCAGCCATGGCTCAAACCTGATGCCGCACCGCACATTCCGCGATGCCACCGCAGACCTGCCCCCGCTTGAAGCAGGACAAGCATGCCCCAACGACCCACTCCACTGGGCTGTCGACCACCCCGAACACGTACTCTCATGGCTCCGCGACGTACCCGAAGGCAAATCGGCGCACGACAACGCGGACCCAGCCCTTCGACCACCAAGCGGTTACAACACCACCTACAAGCGCCTCCGGTGGGACGAACCAGCATCCACCATCGGCACAACCTTCGGAATGATCTCCGCGTCCCGGAACGTCCACCCGCAATACACCAGGTCACTCACCATCCGTGAAGCCATGAGACTCCAAACAATCCCAGATGACTACCAATTCGCCGGAACCTGGGGCGCCATCCGCACCATGATCGGCAACGCCGTACCGCCACAGCTCGCACTCACCCTTGCGCGGCATGTCATTCCGCAGCTGTAGCACGCAGTTGGCGGGTTTCGGGTGAAGAAGCCTGCATTTCGACCTCCAATGCGGGTCAAATGCATGATCGTTCGCGGATTCAACATAAAAAAGCCGAACCCCCAATACAACGAGGGTCCGGCCTAACGCGATCGCTTGACAACGACTATGAGAGCCGATGACGGGAATCGAACCCGCGTATTCAGCTTGGGAAGCTGATGTTCTGCCATTGAACTACATCGGCGTTGCAGCGCTTGCTGCGGTAAGCGAGTGTAGCAAGGTTTTGTGCCCGAGGTGGCGGCGCGGGTTCTGTGTCGCTCGTGGCATGTTCCGTGTGTGTGGGCGGGGGAGAGGGCGTGCACGCTGTAGCCTCTAGGCGTGCTGCTTTCAGATCGCGATATCCGGGCCGAAGTCGACGCGGGCAGGCTCCTGCTTGATCCGTTTGATGATTCACTCGTGCAACCATCGAGCGTTGATGTTCGCCTCGACAGTGTCTTTCGGGTTTTTAACAACACTCGGTACACGCACATCGATCCGAAGTTGCAGCAGGACGAGCTGACATCACTGGTCGAAACCGTTGAAGGTGAACCCTTTGTGCTGCACCCGGGGGAGTTCGTCCTGGGGTCAACGCTGGAAGTGTGTGGCCTACCTGATGACCTGGCAGGTCGACTCGAGGGTAAGTCGTCCTTGGGCCGCTTGGGTTTGTTGACGCACTCCACGGCCGGGTTCATCGACCCAGGGTTCAACGGGCACATCACTTTAGAGTTGTCGAACGTAGCCAACCTGCCGATCACGCTGTGGCCGGGGATGAAAATCGGCCAATTGTGCTTGATCCGTTTGTCGAGTCCTGCGGAGCATCCGTATGGGAGCGCGAAGACTGGTTCGAAGTACCAGGGGCAACGTGGTCCCACACCGTCAAAGGCATACCTGAACTTTCAGTGAAGTGCAGTATAGTTCCGGCGAATTCTTCGTCGTGTGACAAACACAAGTGAGATACCTCATGCGGAATAAGCGTCCGAACTTTACTAACTAGATGCTTTTGATTAACTAATTTTGCATAGTGTGTGAGCATGGCGATTCGGATGACAGTTTTTGGTACCGGCTATTTGGGTGCTACGCACGCGGCGTGCATGGCGGAGCTGGGCCATGAGGTGCTTGGCGTCGATGTAGATGCGGCAAAGATTGAGCGTCTTAAAGCGGGCGATGTTCCCTTTTATGAACCAGGTTTACCCGAGATTCTGAAGCGCAACATCGAAGCTGGCCGATTGTCATTTACAACTTCGTACGAAGAAGCAGCTGAGTTCGGTGATGTGCACTTTATTGGTGTAGGAACTCCGCAACGCCGCGGCGAGTACAGTGCCGACTTGAAGTACGTCAACGCTGTTATTGAAACATTGGGTCCGTTGCTCAAGCGTCCGGCGCTCATCGCTGGTAAGTCGACCGTTCCGGTGGGTACGGCGCAGGCCTTGTCCAAGCGTCTTTCTGAGATCGCACCTGCTGGTGACGATGTCGAATTGGTGTGGAACCCAGAGTTCCTGCGTGAAGGGTATGCGGTAAAAGACACTCTGGAGCCTGACCGTATTGTGGCCGGGGTTAAGCCAGGTGGTAAGGCCGAGACAATTTTGCGCGATGTGTACGCCAAGGCTCTTAGTACTGGTACACCATTCTTGGTAATGGACTACGCCACTGCGGAGCTTGTGAAAGTGAGCGCGAACGCCTTTTTGGCGACAAAGATTTCATTTATTAACGCAATGGCGGAAATGTGTGAAGCTGTCGGCGGCGATGTCACGCTACTCGCTGACGCAATTGGCCACGATGCCCGTATCGGGCGACGTTTCTTAAATGCAGGTCTCGGATTCGGCGGCGGATGTTTACCTAAAGACATCAGAGCATTCATGGCGCGCGCCGGTGAATTGGGCGCTGACCAGGCTTTGACGTTCCTACGTGAAGTTGACAGCATCAATATGCGTCGACGTAGCCGGATGGTCGAGGTGGCAACGGAAGCTGTGGGTGGCACCCTCATTGGCAAAAATGTTGCAGTCTTAGGGGCCGCATTCAAGCCAGACTCAGATGACGTGCGGGACTCACCTGCATTAAACGTAGCGGGGATGATGCAGCTCAAAGGAGCTGCAGTGAGCGTGTACGACCCGAAAGCGATGGAAAACTCCAGCAAGGTGTTCCCCACGCTGAACTACTCGGAATCAATTGAGGACGCCTGCGAAAAGGCGGACATTGTTCTCGTGCTGACTGAGTGGCCCGAGTTTCGCAACCTGGACCCGCAAATCCTTGACGGTGTGGTTCGACAGAAAATTATCGCAGATGGCCGGACCTGCCTGAATCCTCACACCTGGATCGATGCTGGCTGGACATTTAGGGCGCTTGGTAGGAGTGTCTCGGTACTTCCTCAATAACGGTGAGGTTCGTTTCGGTGTCTGATGTATTGCGATTTGACAGCGAACCCCACAAGTTGACAACACCGACTTAGCTACAGCCGTCAGACTCATCTCTGATGCTCGTGCTGGCCGATCTGGCCATTACGGAAGGGACGCTAGGTGGGTTCAGTACTGGGAATTGCGGTCGACGCAGAAAACGTGCGTTCCGCGCTGCGGTACCCCGATGGGTCGTGCGACGAGCAAGTCGTTCAGATCTCCGGGGGTGATATCGCGGGCGCCGTCGTCGCCGCGGTGACGAGCATGAAGGAATGGGTAGCGAAAAGTCGAGCGGGAAAGTTCGAAAAAGTTGTCCTTGCGTGTGCATCAGATGCGCACAATCAGGCCATTCATCGTGCCCTGGAGTCAGTTTCAGGTATTTCGGTGACGTTCGTGGACTTCGCCGAAGCGCAGTGGGCTTATCTGGAAGAGATTGGTGTCTATACCCCTTCGGGGAACGTCATTCTCTACGGGCAGGCGCAGTCGAGCGCGGTTTTCAGCTTGATTGATCCATCTCGTGGTGCGTGTATTGCTCGCGCTCGTGATTCGTCAATGGGGCTGAGCCGCATCGACGATGCTATCGGCCGAATAGTTGGCTCGCGGTTTGATGTGGACTCCGTGCGGCGCAGTTTGGTGGACCGCCCGTCTGTGTCGCTGAGCCGTCGTACAACGGTGGACCGTGAGATGGTAACCGAGCTCGTTGATGCTGATACGAACAGGTCCTTCCGCAATGCGCTCGGCGTGGTGGGTGGCTTTGGGTACGACGCGTCATCAATCGTGCTTCTGGGTACGTGTGCGGTCCTTATTGCGCCTATAGCGCGCAACTATCGAACAGTGCCAATTGTTGTTGCGGAGGATCCATCTGCGATTGCTGCGATTGGTGCGGCGATGCTGGTATCGCGGTCGACGGTGGCAGGCACGATTCCGGGTGCTTCTGATGACTATTCGCCGCCGCAGCGTCCGTCGCGGCGATTGCGAACCGCACCATATGGCAGATCGCGCACAAGTCGACGGTTGGTGGCGTGTGCAGCACTAATTGCCGCACTGTCAGGTGTCGGCCTTGGTGTTCACCTGTCAGCTGGTGTGATCGACGACTCGACGGTAGCTGGGGCACCGGACTTTGATTCACCATCAGTGGTGGAGTTTGTTCCTCCAGCGAAGCCCGTTGCGCCGGAGCCTGTCGTTCCCGTCGTTGACAGCCCAGTTTCTCCGCCAGTGGTTGAGGAACCGGCGGAACCAGAGCCAATTCAGGCACCACCGGTCGCTGTATCACCACCTCCTGTGGCACCAGCACCTGTACCAGCACCGCGCGCTCCGACTCCTGTCGAGGCACCGCCACAGGAAGTTGTCACGGTCGATGACACCCCGGATGCAAATGGCGAATCGAGTTCTTCACGTGAGGCCTCAGGGCGGATGCAGGCTTCGCTGCCAATCCCCGAGGACGAAGACATCGTGGAAATCCCGCTAGATCTCGGCTAGGACTAGCGTCGGAGACCCCACACTTCCTCGCCGACTATTGCGAGTAGCTGGCGAGGAAGTTTCCGATCCGTTCGATGGCGACGGTGAGGTCGCGTGAGTGGGGGAGTGTGACGATGCGGAAGTGGTCTGGGTCTGGCCAGTTGAATCCAGTTCCTTGCACGACGAGGATCTTTTCGTGCAGGAGTAGGTCTTGCACGAATTGTTCGTCGTTGTAGATTTCGTGAACTTCGGGGTCGAGCCGTGGGAAGCAATACAGGGCGCCCTGCGGCTTGACGCAGCTAACCCCTGGAATTGTGTTGAGTCGTTCCCATGCGGTGTCGCGTTGTTCGAGCAGTCGACCGCCGGGCAGGATTAGGTCGTTGATGGATTGGTGACCACCTAGGGCGACCTGAATGGCATGTTGAGCTGGCACGTTGGGGCACAGTCGCATGGAAGCCAGTAGGTTGATTCCCTCAAGGAAACTCACTGCATGGTCTTTGGGGCCGGTGATAACGAGCCATCCGGAGCGGTAGCCTGCCACCCTGTATGCCTTTGACAAGCCGTTGAACGTCAGAGTGAGCAGATCGGGTGCGAGTGTGGCCAGCGAGATGTGTTTGGCGTCGTCGTAAAGAATGCGGTCGTAAATTTCGTCGGCGAGCAGCAGCAAGCGGTGCTTGCGGGCGAGGGCGACGATTTGGTTCAGGACATGCTCGGAGTACACAGCGCCCGTGGGGTTGTTGGGGTTTATGACTACGAGGGCTTTTGTCTTTGGGGTAATTTTTGCCTCGATGTCAGCAACATCGGGGTTCCAACTGTCTTCTTCCGCGCACCGGTAGTGCACGGGTGTGCCGCCTGCGAGGCTTGTTGCTGCGGTCCACAGTGGGTAATCGGGTGCTGGGATGAGCACTTCGTCGCCATTGTCGAGCAGCGACTGCATGACCATCACAATGAGCTCTGACACGCCATTACCGAGGTAGACGTCGTCCACATCGAACTCAGGGAAGCCGGGGACCAGTTCGTATCGGGTGACGATGGCGCGTCGCGCTGACAGGATGCCTTTGGAGTCGGAGTACCCCTGTGCGTTGGGGAGCGCGGCGATCATGTCGCGAATGATGACGTCAGGTGCTTCGAACCCGAATGGTGCAGGGTTGCCGATGTTGAGCTTGAGGATCCGGTGCCCCTCCGCTTCGAGTCGTGCAGCATGCGCGTGCACGGGTCCGCGGATCTCATACAGCACGTTCTGCAGTTTGCTGGATTGCTGCAGGACGCGGGGATGGTAGTGATGCAGGTGCAGGGGATCTTTTCGGCTCACACGTTTATCGTGCCACTTGTGTCTAGTGAATATTGCACGGGGCGCAAAGTTGGTGCCGTCACCGGAGTGATCTTCAGCGAAGTCCGTTGAACAGCAGTGTGGGGCCGGGATTTGTAATCCCGGCCCCACACTGCCTTACGAACTTACTCGGCGACTTTTATTGGGCGCCTTGACCAGGTCGTTTCGCGCCGGGTTTCATTCCGAGGCCCTTGGGCTTAGGTGCGTCGCTTGCTGGTTTAGTGTCAGCGTCGCTGGGCTCGGTGGATTTCGCCGGTGCGTCAGTTGCCGCTTTTTCGGTCTCAGGTTCAGCGGGTTTCGCTGGTGCTGGGGAGGCCGATGGGGTGGTTTCTTGTTGTGCCGGTTCTGCCTTTTCAGCTGCTGGCTTCTCTGGAGCTGCTGGCTTTTGGGTCGCTGCGGCGCCGGGGCGCTTTGCGGCCGTCTTCATTTGCAGTCCGCCCTTGGCTGGAGCTTTTGCGGGAGCCGCTTCGGACTTCGGTGCGGACTCAGCTGGCTTTGGTGTGTCAGCTGTTGTTGACTCAGTCGCAGCAGGAGCTTCGGCCGCGGTGGCCGGTTTTGCTTCCGCAGCTGGTGCAGCCTTGGCGCCGGGGCGCTTGGCTGCCGCCTTCATTTGCAGTCCGCCCTTAGCTGGAGCTTTCGCGGGAGCCGCTTCGGACTTCGGTGCGGACTCAGCTGGCTTAGCCGTTGGTTCCTCTGTTGTAGCAGGAGCCGCTGGTGCTGTTGCCTGAGCGCCCGGGCGCTTTGCTGCGCCCTTCATTTGCAGCCCGCCCTTAGCTGGAGCCTTGGCTGGTGCGTCAGCGGTTGGTGCGTCAGCCGCTGGTGCTGCTGCCTTGGCTCCGGGGCGTTTCGCTGCGCCCTTCATTTGCAGGCCGCCCTTGGCTGGAGCTTTAGGTGACGCAGCAGGTTTGTCTGCCGCTGGCTCCGCTTTTGGTTCGGCGGTTGCAGTCTTTGCTGCCGCGGGAGCGGGTTTCGTGGCCGTTGCTGTAGCTGTGGCCCCCACCCGTGCTGGTGAGCGCTTGGAGCCAACGGTCACGCCTTCGGGGAGTCCACGCTTGACCGAGTCGAGCAGCATCATGGCTACGTCGATAACTTCGACGCCTTCGCCCTTGCCCTCGTCCTGGCGTGCGGTGACACCATCGGAGAGCATGACGCGGCAGAACGGGCAACCGGTCGCGATCTTCTTGGTGTTGGTGTCGAGCGCTTCGTCTGTGCGTTCGACGTTGACTCGTTTGCCGAGGTGCTCTTCCATCCACATGCGGGCACCACCAGCGCCACAGCACAGCGAGCGTTCGCCGTGTCGGGGCATTTCGGTGAGTTTCGCACCGGCTGCTCCGATGAGCTCACGTGGTGCCTCGTAGATCTTGTTGTGACGTCCGAGGTAGCACGGGTCGTGGTAAGTGGTGTCGTCTGCGGGTTCGGCGACGGGGATGAGTCGCTTGTCGCGAACGAGGCGGTTCAGCAGTTGTGTGTGGTGTACAACTTCGTAGTTTCCGCCGAGTTGTGGGTATTCGTTGCCGATCGCGTTGTAGCAGTGCGGGCAGGTCACCACGATTTTGCGTTGCTTTTCGGGGCGGCCGTCGAACACTTCGTCGATGGTTTCGATGTTTTGCTGAGCCAGAGTTTGGTACAGCAGTTCGTTGCCTGCTCGGCGGGCGGAGTCACCTGTACAGGTTTCTCCGGTGCCCAGGACCATAAACTCGACGCCAGCGATGTGAAGTAGTTCCGCTACGGCACGCGTGGTGCGTTTGGCGCGGTCTTCATACGCTCCGGCGCAACCAACCCAGAAGAGGTATTCGGTGTCGCCGAATTCACCTTCATAGACGGGCACGTCAAAGTCGAGCCCTTCGGTCCACTTGAGGCGGTCTTGTGCGTTTTGGCCCCAAGGGTTGCCCTTGACTTCAAGGTTCTTGAAGAGTCCGGCGAGCTCGGATGGGAACGCGGATTCGATAAGGACCTGGTAGCGGCGCATGTCGATGATGTGGTCGACGTGTTCGATGTCAACCGGGCATTGTTCGACACAGGCACCGCACATGGTGCAGCTCCATAGCACCTCTGGGTCGATGATGCCGTCGGTGGCGATGTCGCCGGTGGTTTCGCCAACAAGCGGGCGTCCAGCTTCGATTCGGGCTGCTTCGGGGATCTTCGCGAGCTTGGCTTCGTCTGGGTTGCCGTCAGCGTCGACGAGGCCGACCTCTTCGCCTGCCATGTCCTTCTTGCCACCCGCGAGCAGGTACGGAGCCTTCGCGTACGTGTGGTCGCGAAGGGAAAGGATGAGAAGCTTCGGCGAAAGGGGCTTGCCGGTGTTCCAAGCTGGGCACTGTGATTGACAGCGTCCACATTCGGTACAGGTGGTGAAGTCCAGGAGTGCTTTCCAGCTGAAGTCTTCGATGTTTCCGGCGCCGAAGGCATCGGTTTCTGGGTCGGCTTCTTCGAGTTCGAGTACCTTGCCGCCCGACATCATGGGCTTTGCTGCACCGAGTGCTACTCCGCCGTCATCTTCGCGCTTGAAGTAGATGTTGAAGAATGCGGAGAACCGGTGCCACGCGACACCCATGGTGATGTAGCGGCCGACGATGAGCAGCCAGATCATGCCGGAGAACAGTTTGACCATCGCGAAGATGGAGATAAGCAATGGGTCAGAGGGCAGGATTTCAGCTACCCAGCGGGTGAAGAAGTGGGCAACGTCGCTGCCGCCGTATGTGGAGTATTTTGCGGCGCGAACAAAGATGACGCCGAGGCCTTCAACGAGGACGACGGCTTCAACGAAGTAGGCCTGCCAGAATGATGAACCGCTGAAGCGGGACTGGCGATCTGGGCGGCGGGGGTGGTTGCGCTGTCGAATGATGATCAGCGCGGTGATGCCGACGACGGTACCGATGCCGAGGAGTTCCATGAGGAAGCTCCAGGCGAACGTGTTACCGATGAGTGGCCAGTGGAATTTGGGGTTGTAGATCTCGCCGTATGCGGCGAGCCATGCGGCGGACCCCAACATGAAGCCGACCATGACAAGCCAGTGAGCCCAGCCCACTGACCGGAATTTGTTCATCCGGGTGTGGGCGGCGAACTCTACTGTGAGCTGTTTGAGTCGCGGTAGCACCGGGAACAGGCGTGTTCCGTCGGGTTGTCCAAGCCTGATGGTTTGGACCATTCGCCATGCGCCGGACCAGAAGATGATCCAGGCAGGAATACTGACGACTGCGGCGATAGTGCCGAGCGTCAGCGTAACGGGCGTCACGTCGCTCATGTCGTCGTGGCCTTTCTGTCGTGGCGGTGTGTGCCGCCAGCCGTAAGCCGTCGCACAGGTCTCCTATGTTACTCGCCGGTAATGCCTGCTATGTTACTCGCTAGTAACAACCGGTGAACTGTGGTTTTGTCGCGGCGAGGCCTGCACAATGCCGCCTCCCGTTGCCCCCGCGTTGTCAGCGGATCCCTCGTGAGGTGAATTGTGCGCACACTCGTCTGCTCTAACGGTATTACGAGCCATGATTGCTGCTTTCGCACAGGCGAACCTAACCTCGCTCGAAGTTGGATATGACCAGCAAAAACAAGACGGGCTGGCCAAGGAATGGCCAGCCCGTCGGTGATTGACATGCCTACTGGGTGTTCAGGCGCACGTATGTCGAAGTGTTAAGGATGTCGTTGATCGGTGTCGCGTACAGCAGCGGGGTGTCCCCAAATATTGCCGTTTGGCGGACAGCCTCTGAGCACGATGTGAAGTCGCCCACGTCAGAAGCGCTTGAGACGCCGACGGCGCGGGTGCCGCTGATAATGGCGCCTCCGGAGTCCCCTTGGAGCGCACAGATGTTTGAGGTGAATGCGTTGCCGAGGGTGCGGTTACCAACCTCAAGCTTCAGGTTTGTTGACGTGACCACACCGCAGCTGAATCCTGTGGTGACTCCTGATTTGCACACTGGCATTCCAACCACGGGATCGGCAGTGCCGGTGATGTGGAGGTCGCTGCCGCCGCGCACACCGGCGGTCTTGAACCAGTCCTTGTGCGAGTCGTCGACAGTGATGATGGCGTAGTCAACATCGTCCATGTTGGTTTCGGTGAATGTGCCAAACACCTGTCCGGCGAGGGGGCCGTCGAGAAACCGCGTTGGCGCACCAGTTGCGCCGGGACCGTCGGGGTTGCAATGACCGGCAGTGATGTTGACTGCATTGCCGTCACTATCTACCCCGTTGAAGCCCAAGGAGCAGCGCAGGGAAGCGTTGCTCCCTGAAAGGAACGGATCGCCGCCCATGACCTGAAAGTTCGGCGGGACTGTAGCGCTCGCAGGCGGGAAGACTGGTTGTTCCTCCGTGCCGCCAGGGAGGGGTTCTTCGATAATGCGGTCTTCGCCGGGGATTACCTCGTTTGCCGGGGTGAAGACGATGCCTGCATTTTCTAGCACTGATGGAAGATCGATTGCGTCGCCAACAGCTGTGTCAGCCAGGCCAACGATGATGGTGTTGTCGCTCAAATTCACCATGATGTCGCGGAAAATGCTGTGCAGGGGCTCGGGTAGGGTGCTGATCCAGTCACGCAGTTGTGCGAGATCTGATCGCAGTACTGCTTCTGTGCGCGACACTTTCTTCACTTCGAAGCCGATGTCGCGGACCTGTTGGCCGAGTGACTCGGTGGTGACTGCGATGGTGGGGACGCCATTGTTGAGCCATGCGCCGCCAAACTCGTCGGGGAAGTCCGCTCGGAAGGTGTTGGCAATCTCTGCGAGTTGTTGAGCTAGGTCGGACTCTTCTATGAACTGCTCGGCAGACATGTTGAGGTCGCGTTCGAGCGCTTCGACCAGTTCGCTGGGCAGTGCATTGATCAATGGTGCATCGGCGAACGGGGTGTCGGCCAACGGGTTTGTTGTCGGTTCCCCCATTGCGCCCGTGGCACTGGATGCGGCGATGGTGAGCGCGGCGATTCCGGTGATGGCGGCGCGTCGAATTGTGAGCGTGCGCATAGGTTGGTTCGTTGCCCTTTCTTGGTGCCCCGTCTCGGTTCTGCACAGAGAGTGGTAGGCAAGCCTCAAGGCTTAACTTTAGGTTCCGTTTATGGCCGTGAACAGCACGTAGATACAAAGGTCATGCGATCGTGATCACGGCGGGAACAAATCACGCAATCGCCTCGTTAACCCTGGTGTGAGGTTGAGTGCCAAAGGCTCAACTAGTTACAGTAGGATTAGTGGAAGCCTCAAGGTTGAGTCATGATCGCTCAATCCTGATGAACGCTTCACTGAATATGAGGAGGAAATTATGGCGAGAGCCGTCGGTATCGACCTTGGCACCACCAACTCGGTTGTATCAGTACTAGAGGGTGGTGACCCTGTGGTCATCGCCAATGCAGAAGGCGCTCGTACCACGCCCTCCGTCGTGGCTTTCGCGCGCAATGGCGAGGTGCTCGTTGGACAGCCAGCGAAGAACCAGGCCGTCACAAATGTTGATCGCACGATCCGGTCCGTCAAGCGCCACATGGGCACCGACTGGAAAACAGACATCGATGGTAAGAACTACACGCCACAGGAAATTAGCGCTCGCACGCTGATGAAGCTGAAGCGTGACGCCGAGGCATACCTGGGCGAAGAAATTACCGACGCTGTTATCACCGTGCCTGCGTACTTCGAGGACTCACAGCGGCAGGCCACGAAGGAAGCGGGTCAGATCGCTGGCCTTAACGTCCTTCGCATCGTTAACGAGCCCACCGCAGCTGCGCTCGCCTACGGGCTCGACAAAGCAGGCAAAGAGCAAACCATCCTCGTCTTCGACCTCGGCGGTGGCACGTTCGACGTCTCGCTCCTCGAAATGGGCGACGGCGTTGTAGAGGTGCTCGCTACCGCAGGTGACAACCACCTTGGTGGTGACGACTGGGACCAGCGCATCGTGGACTGGCTAGTCAACAAGTTCAAGATGCAAAACGGCATTGACTTGACCAAGGACAAGATGGCGATGCAGCGTCTACGTGAAGCTGCTGAAAAGGCCAAGATTGAACTCTCATCGGGTCAAAGCACCACAATCAACTTGCCTTACATCACTGTCGACGCCGAAAAGAACCCACTGTTCCTCGACGAGCAACTAACTCGTGCGGAGTTCCAGAAGATCACAGCTGACCTTCTCGATCGCACCCGTGCGCCGTTCCAGCAAGTCATCAAGGACGCGGGCGTTGCAATCGGGAAAATTGATCACGTAGTTCTCGTGGGTGGCTCCACTCGCATGCCGGCTGTATCTGACCTTGTGCGCGAACTCTCCGGCAAAGACCCCAACAAGGGCGTCAACCCAGACGAGGTCGTAGCAGTTGGTGCAGCGCTGCAGGCAGGTGTGCTGCGCGGTGAAGTGAAGGACGTTCTCCTTCTTGACGTCACACCACTGTCATTGGGTATTGAAACCAAGGGCGGTGTTATGACCAAGCTTATTGAGCGCAACACCACCATTCCGACCAAGAAGTCGGAAGTGTTCACCACGGCCGAAGACAACCAGCCATCAGTGCAGATCCAGGTGTACCAGGGCGAGCGCGAAATCGCACGTCACAACAAGCTTCTCGGATCGTTTGACCTCGCCGACATCCCGCCAGCGCCCCGCGGCGTGCCGCAGATCGAGGTTACCTTCGACATCGACGCCAACGGCATCGTCCACGTCACCGCGAAGGACAAGGGCACAGGCAAGGAAAACACCATCAAGATTCAAGGTGGCTCCAGCCTTTCGGACGACGAGATCAACCAGATGATCAAGGATGCCGAAGCTCACGCTGAGGAAGACAAGAACCGGCGCGAAGATGCCGAGGTGCGCAACCAGGCTGAGTCGCTTGTCTACCAAACCGAGAAGTTCATCAAGGACAACGAGGACAAACTTCAGGCTGATGCGAAGAGCAAGGTCGAAGATGCAGTGAAGGGCGTCAAGGACGCTCTCGCGGGGACCGACACAGAGGCTGTAAAGGCCGCTGTCGAGACTCTTAACACCGAGTCGCAAGCAATGGGGCAGGCAATGTACGAAGCCGCCGCCCAGGATGCTCCCGGAGCCGACGGCGCTGCCGGTTCAGCTGGTCCCGATGACGTTGTGGACGCCGAAGTTGTCGACGAACCAAACGAAAAGGACGCCAAGTGAGCGAAGCCGAAGCACGTGATCAGGAACCGGTGACGATAACCGATAAGCGGAAAATCGACCCCGAAACTGGCGCTGCCCGGCCCGTTGAACCCGAAGTTGTTCCTTCCTACGAAACTGGGGAGGAACAGGCGGGTGACGTCGATGGTCAAGATCCGTCGACGGGCAGCGAGAATGTTGTCGACGGCCAAGTTCACAGCGGCCAAGTTGAAGGTGAACTGGTGGGCCGTGAGCAACTCGATGCCGTCACTGCGCAGCTAGACGAACGCACGGCTGACCTGCAGCGGTTGCAAGCTGAGTTCGCAAACTACAAACGCCGCGTCGTTCGCGATCGCGAGGTTGAAAAGTTAGCGGCCAAAGCTTCAATCGCTGGAGAGTTGCTCGGTGTACTCGACGATCTAGATCGTGCGCGTTCGCATGGTGACCTGCAATCGGGCCCCATGAAAGCTGTCGCTGACAAGTTGCACACTGTCTTAGGCAACGTGGGCCTCGAAGCGTTTGGTGTCGAGGGCGACACGTTCGACCCTTCGCTCCACGAAGCGGTCCAGCATGAGGGGACCGGACATGTGCAGGTTGTTGGGGCTGTGCTCCGCAAGGGGTACAAGTTCGGGGACCGTGTGTTGAGAAACGCAATGGTGTCTGTTGTCGATGGCGATGACTCGGCCGAGGCTGATCAGGTCGATCTTCAGTCAGCCGACGTAGCAACTGACAGCGTCGACAAAGAAAATATCAACGAAGAATAGGGTTATCTGAGGAAAGGAGGGGGCGCCCAATGGTTCAGCAAGAGTGGTTGGAAAAAGACTTCTACAAGGACTTGGGCGTCCCCCCGGACGCGTCCCAAGAAGCGATCAAGAAGGCGTACCGCAAACTTGCTCGCGATCTGCACCCAGACGCAAATCCTGGCAACAAGGTGTCGGAAGAACGCTTTAAGTCAGTATCCGAAGCGCACAGCGTCCTATCGGACCCGCAGAAGCGAAAAGAATACGACGACGCTCGCAAGTATTTCGGCAGTGGGCTTCGGGGCGGCTTCGGTCAAGGTCGAGGTCCAGGGCCAGGGCCTTCACACGGCGCTGATGCGGGCTTCGACTTCGGAGATGTGTTTGGCGGCGGTGCAGGCGGTGGCTTCAGTGATCTGTTCGGCGGTTTGTTCAACAAGCCAGGGCAGGGGAGCCCTGCGGGGCCAAGGCGTGGTCGTGATCTCGAGTTCGAAACGCGACTGACGTTTCGAGATGCCGCGTTGGGCTCCGTTGTCCCATTGAAAATCACCTCGCCGTCGGCATGTACAACGTGCCACGGCACTGGTGCCAGGCCGGGAACAAGCCCACGAATGTGCACCTATTGCAATGGCAGTGGTGTCACAAGCCGTAATCAGGGTGCCTTTGGCTTCAGTGAACCGTGCGAAGAATGCCACGGAACTGGATCTCTAATTGATTCCCCTTGCAACGATTGCGCTGGTTCGGGCGTCATGACGAGGACACGGACGATTAGTGTGCGGATTCCTGCGGGCGTCGAGGACGGGCAACGTATTCGACTCGCGGGCCAAGGCGAAGCGGGAGTTCGCGGTGCACAGTCTGGTGACTTGTTCGTCACTGTGCACGTTGACAAACACCATGTTTTTGAACGGTCAGGAAATGACCTCACGGTGTCTGTTCCTGTGTCGTACAGCGAACTTGCTTTGGGTACAACACTTTCGGTGCCGACCCTCGATGGCCGTGTTCGTCTGAAGATTCCAGCAGGAACATCTCCCACACGAACATTTCGGGTCCGTGGTCGGGGCGTGCAGAAGAAGAATGCGCCGGTGGGCGATCTGCTGGTATCTCTCGTGCTCGCCGTGCCTGAATCTCTGAGTGCTGAGGCGACAGAAGCCTTGGAGAAGTACGCTCAGTATGAGCGCGATAGCGGGTTTGACCCGCGTGCTAAATGGGCAGGTTCATGATGAACGATCGACACGAAGATGGTGCCCCACGGCGTGGGCCCAGCGCTGGTGACTCGAACGATATGGCTGCAGCGGTGTTTGCGATCTCGATTGCCGCTGACCTCGCTGGTATGCATGCGCAGACTTTGCGAACGTACGACAGGTTGGGTCTTGTAACTCCTCACCGAACTAGTGGTGGAGGGCGACGGTACTCAAGGCGCGATGTGGAACTTCTGCGAGAGGTGCAAAGACTCTCTCAAGAAGAGGGCGTCAATCTTGCGGGCATCAAACGCATCATTGAACTGACGAATCAAGTGGAGGCTTTGCAAGCGCGAGTGGGCGAATTGCTCAACGAAGTGGAATACCTAAAAGCTCGTCGCCCATCGCGGGGCGAGCTGGTTCCGGTGCCTCGTAGCAATGCCCTAGTTGTCTGGAAACGGCGACCTTTATGACCGGATTGCCCGTTTAGTGTTGCAAAAGTGTTAACAATGTCACTAAACTCGCACCAGTATGCCCCTAGAAATGGGGGCAAATGGAGGTGTGTAGTGCACAATACCCACGTGACCAATAATCAGACTCTCGGCCGGAGAGGCGCTAAGCGTGGAGCGGTAGCCAAATTGTCGCGCGACGAAATCGTCCTCGCGGCTCGCCAGCTGATCGAAGCTGAAGGCGCCGAATCTCTCTCAATGCGTCGGCTCGCAACCATAGTGAACAGTTCGCCGATGGCGCTCTACCATCACGTTGATGGTCGCGCTGATTTGCTGTCGGCGGTATTGCAGCAGTTGTGCGCGGAAATGCCACGACCCGTGCTGTCGGACGACCCGCGAACGCGAATGGTGGAGTCGGCGACGATTCTGCACTCGATCCTAAGCCAGTATCCGTGGTCGTTGGAGATTCTCGGTTCAAGCGCCGCCCTCGGATGGGATGCGCTCAACTTGGTGGAAGAATTCTTGTGCGCCGCACGCAACCTTGAACTCACGGCAGCGCAAGCGGACCAGGTCTTTGTCGCGGTGTGGAACTTCATCGCAGGTAGCGTGATGATGCGTGTCAACAATGCGACAGTCCAGGCTGCTGAAGGCACCTCGTGGCTAGCGGTCGGCAGTGACGAGGGAAAGCCGGAATGCCCCTTGGCGCGCCAGCTTGGCGAGCAGTGGCCCGGGGTCGTTGACGCTTACAGTCCAGTCGGGCACCTTGACACCATCATCAGTTCCCTCGTGGAAGAAGCGCGGGCGGAACGCGGATTGGGAACCATGCGCGTCGCTGGGTGACGTTCAGCACAGTCGAAAAAACACACCTTGAGTGGAACACACTCAACTTTTTTGTTGTTGATGTAAGTAGGATTGCGTAGCGAAGGTGAGCTGCGCGAACTCATGCCTCTCTTCGTACAGCAACAAGAAAGACCAAAGGGTGTGATCGTATGGAATCATTTTCTCCCACCACAAAAGTTCAAGCAGCACTGTCTGCCGCAGCCAGTAGCGCAGCAGCCGCAGGCAACCCCGACATTCGCCCTCTCCATATCCTCGTAGCGCTACTCGAACAAAACGACGGAATTGCGGCACCACTGCTCAAAGCAGTCAATGTTGACCCTGACCAAATCCGCGCCGAACTCGCCACGTTGGCAGAACGACTCCCCGTGGTATCCGGGCAAGCCGCAACGCCACAGCTGGGACGCGACGCGCTCAACGCCATCACGACAGCCCAGAAGCTGGCAGTCGAAATAGGTGACCAATACGTCTCGGCCGAACATGTCGTCGTCGGCCTAGCTACCGGCGAATCCGATGTCGCACAACTATTGCAGCGACACGGCGCAACCCCAAAAGCCTTGCGTGAGGCATTCACAACGGTGCGTGGAAACGCACGCGTGACAACCCCAGACCCCGAAGCGACCTATCAGGCGCTGGAAAAGTACAGCACCAACCTCACTGCGCGTGCGCGCGAAGGAAAGCTGGACCCCGTCATCGGCCGAGACAGCGAAATCCGCCGAGTCATCCAAGTGCTCTCCCGCCGCACCAAAAACAACCCTGTCCTTATCGGCGAACCAGGTGTTGGCAAGACAGCAATCGTAGAAGGCCTTGCGCAGCGCGTCATTGCAGGAGACGTGCCGGAAAGCCTCCGCGGGAAAACTGTCCTCGCCCTAGATCTCGGGTCCATGGTGGCGGGTGCGAAATACCGCGGCGAGTTCGAAGAACGCCTCAAAGCAGTGCTTGACGAAATTAAGAAATCTGATGGACAGATCATCACGTTCATCGATGAGCTCCACACCATCGTCGGCGCCGGCGCTACTGGCGAATCGGCGATGGATGCTGGAAATATGATCAAGCCGATGCTCGCGCGTGGTGAACTTCGCCTCGTCGGAGCGACCACGCTCGATGAGTACCGGAAATACATCGAAAAGGATGCCGCGCTTGAGCGTCGCTTCCAGCAAGTGCTCGTCGGTGAACCTTCCGTAGAAGACACGGTCGGAATCTTGCGTGGTCTCAAAGACCGGTACGAGGTTCACCACGGTGTCCGAATCACCGACTCCGCGCTTGTGGCAGCGGCAGCGCTGTCCGACCGCTACATCACCGCTCGATTTCTGCCCGACAAAGCTATCGACCTAGTCGACGAAGCCGCATCGCGACTCCGGATGGAGATTGACTCACGCCCGGTGGAGGTCGACGAAATCGAACGGGTCGTTCGTCGCCTTGAAATTGAAGAAATGGCGCTGAGCAAAGAAACTGACGATGCTTCCAAGCAACGGCTAGAGAAACTGCGCAAGGAACTAGCTGACGGTCGGGAGAAGTTGTCGGAACTCACCGCACGGTGGCAAAACGAGAAGAATGCCATCGAGTCGGTGCGCGAGGTGAAGGAACAACTCGAAAACCTTCGAGGAGAATCTGAACGTGCCGAGCGCGATGGTGACCTGGGGCGTGCTGCCGAACTTCGGTACGGACGCATCCCAGAACTGGAAAAGCGGCTGGCCTCGGCTGAGCAGCTCTCGCACGGCGGCGACAACGGCGGCGATGTCATGCTCAAGGAAGAAGTGGGCCCTGACGATGTAGCTGGGGTTGTATCGGCCTGGACTGGAATCCCAGCGGGACGGTTGCTAGAAGGGGAGACTGCCAAACTTCTCCGCATGGAGGACGAACTGCGGCACCGAGTCATCGGGCAGGACAAGGCTGTGCAGGCCGTATCGGATGCAGTTCGCCGTGCGCGCGCGGGCGTGGCTGACCCTGACAGGCCAACCGGATCCTTCATGTTCCTTGGGCCAACAGGTGTTGGCAAGACCGAACTCGCGAAGGCTCTTGCAGAGTTCTTGTTCGACGACGAACGCGCCATGATCCGAATCGACATGAGTGAGTACTCAGAAAAGCACTCGGTGGCTCGGCTTGTCGGTGCGCCGCCAGGATACGTCGGTTATGAATCAGGTGGACAACTGACAGAGGCTGTTCGCCGCCGACCGTACAGTGTGATCTTGTTTGACGAGATCGAAAAGGCACACCCGGACGTATTCGACATTCTCCTTCAGGTGCTCGACGATGGTCGTCTCACCGACGGGCAAGGTCGAACGGTTGACTTCCGAAACACGATTCTCATTCTGACGTCGAATCTCGGCTCAGGTGGAACCGAGGACCAAGTTATGGCTGCGGTTCGGTCTGCGTTTAAGCCGGAGTTCGTGAACCGCCTCGATGACATCGTCGTTTTCGACTCGCTTGGACCGGATCAGTTGACGTCGATTGTGCGGATTCAACTCGACCTTTTGCGTCGTCGCCTCGCGGGCCGACGACTCGACCTGGTGGTATCGGACAACGCTGAAGAATGGTTGGCCAAGCGCGGATATGACCCGCTCTATGGGGCACGGCCATTGCGGCGTCTAATTCAGCAGGCGATCGGGGACCAACTCGCCAAACTTGTGTTGTCTGGCGTAGTCCACGATGGAGATGCCGTACCGGTCAACGTATCGGTCGACGGGGAGTCGCTCATCTTGGGATGACCAGGCCGATGTAGGTGTTTCCCCACCGCATCCTAGGTGTTTGATATCAAATCAGTCGCGAATGTATTGCGACGCGAGCGTTTGACAGGCACTTAGGGTGCGGCCTGCGACTAGTATTGCGGCGATGGCTGTGGTGTGGTTTTTACTAGGAGTACTGGCCCTAGCAGGGGCCCTTGTTTTGCTGCGCATAGACGGTCGCCGACGGGCATGGCAGAGAAAAGTGCGCAGTATCTGGGGTGCCCGCCGAGGTCTAGAATTTACGCGCAAGGTACCGCAACTTGCGGTGCAGTGGCGATTTGGCATGATCGGTAGGCACTCACTTACCGACGGCCTCAATGTCGTCCGAGGGATTCCTCGTGTGGCACAGGACGAGGCTCAGGAACACGTCATTTTTGACCTCGAAGACGCTGCGACGATCATGGCGCAACAACTCACCTGGGAATCAGCGATTTCGTTTGAGTTGGCGCGCACAGACCCTGAAGGTCGCACCCCGAATCCCGCGTTGGCGCGCGCATGCCAGGGAACTTTCGCTGCGGCAACAGTCGGTGAGTGGACGATCTACTCTGACAACGCGGAGGCTGCGCGCCGTGCGGCGGACATGCGGTTGGTGGCGTTCCTTGACGTAATTCCTGATTACGTTGACACCGTATGGGTTGAATCAGACTGGGTTCTGGCCAGCTTTCCCAAGGGAATGGGTTGGGCGCAGTGGGATGATGTGGAGGCGCTGCTGTATCAATTTGGGCAGATGATGCGGGTGCTGCCCCCAGCGCATGCGGTCGAGGTGTATTCGGCGTGACGTTTTGTCACTTAGACGCGACTGATAGTTGAGACGTGCGGGTCCTGTTCATGCGGGCCCGCACGATCTCTGTTTGCAGTCAATGAGGTGCCGGGGGATAGTGTTCTCCGGCGAATAGAAGGAGTAGCAATGGCTATCGATGTAGAGAAGAAGTCGACGCTCGCGACCATCATTGGTGAGCTTGCGGTGGTTCACGGCAAGGTGACTTTGTCGTCGGGTCAGGAAGCGGACTACTACATTGACCTTCGCCGTGTGACGCTGCATCACGCAGCTGCTCCTCTGATTGGTGCCCTTTTGCGGCAGGTCACGGAAGACTGGGATTACTCGGCCGCTGGTGGACTCACCCTTGGTGCGGATCCTGTCGCGGCGGCAATCATGCACGCGCCGGGTCGGCCAGTCGATGCATTTGTAGTTCGGAAGGCAGCTAAGGCGCACGGAATGCAGCGCCAGGTTGAGGGCCCAGAAGTGGCGGGTAAGCGCGTGCTAGTTGTGGAGGACACGACCACTACTGGAAACAGTCCGTTGACGGCAGTGCGGGCACTGCGAGAGGCCGGTGCCACGGTTGTTGGCGTCGCGACGATCGTCGATCGAAACACTGGAGCCCGAGAAGTTATAGAGGCTGAGGGCGTGCCTTACCGCAGCGTATTCGGTCTGTCGGAAGTTCTTGACCGCACTTAGTTGGTGGACCGAATTGACCACAGTTCGCCCGCGTGCATGAGACGCGCAACACTAAGTAGATTGTGCTTCGGCCAATCTGGTTTGCCTGGCGTATCGAATTGGTAGAAAGACATATAGTGACATTGTCACGTGGTGGATCTTCGGAGAACGTCAGTAGCAACTAGTAGCATTAGGAAATTGTCGAATATTCACTGCTAGCACGCGTAAACGATGGGACGAAGCACGGCAACTGTCGGCTCTCCTTGAGGCGAATAGTTAGAGGTGTCGTGGGTGGAGAGAAGGATTCGCAGTTGAGGTCCGCTTCGCGGGATGAACGAAGTGTGCATGTTGCACCAGGGGGCGGGTGCCGCGTTTCCAGGAGGTCGTTGTTTACAGGGGGTTTAAGGTGAGTGTGGCGGACGATTCGAGCCGTGACTGGGATGCATGGCTTGCGGGGCAACAAGATTCTTTTGAGCCATTTCCGCTGCAGCAGGCACAGTACGGAATGTGGTTCGCGCAACAACTCGAACCTGAAGTTCCTGTTGTTGTTGCCCAGTACATGGAGTTCCACGGCCCTATAGACGTTGACTTGCTTGAACGCAGCCTTGACCAGGCGCGATGCGAGCTCGGATCAGGTGTATTGCGGATTGCCGAACACGACGGCACCCCAATGCAGTTTGTGGATACGCATGACCACCGCAACATCTATCACCTTGACCTCTCACATGAAGATGATCCATTCGCGGTTGCGCTTGAGTGGATGCACAACGACTACAGTCAACCGATCACCCTCACTGACGGCCCTCTCGGTACAAGCGTATTCATCCGCCTCGCCGACAACCATTTGCTGTGGTACGGCAGAATCCATCACATTGCCCTCGACGGTTACGGTGCTACAAGGTGGATGAATCGATCCGCTGAGCTGTACAAATGCGCCCTTGACGGTACTGAGCCGCCACCGCCACCGTTCGCGACCTTGCGTAGTCTTTACGACGCCGACCTCGCGTACCGAACATCGAATCGGTATGAGGTCGACCGTGACTTCTGGATCGAGCGACTTAAGGACTGGCAAGTCATCTCCAGCCTGGTCGAAGGCTCGGCGCAGGCGGTCCCGCGGACGAAGCTCGAAACGGCACCCCTCACGCCGGAGGCCGCGGATCGTCTCGAAAATGCTGATCAATCATTCGGTGTTTCGGCGGCTGCAGTCTTGACGGCAGCGTTCGGTGCCTATTTGGCGCGCATGACCGGTGAAGCCGACATTACTGTCAGCACAACTATGCTTGGGCGAGTCAACCGTCAACAGCGGGCATCTGGCGGAACCTTTGCCAACATTGTGCCCTTGCGGCTCGCGGTGGACAGCGGCGCGACCATGGCGGACCTGTTCCAGCTGGTGCTGCGTGAGCAGCTAGGTGCGTTGCGTCACCAACGCTTCAGTGTTGAGCAAATTAGGAATGAAATCGGGCTTGCTGACTCGCCCCGGCGTCTCCTGGGGCCCATCGTCAACCCGATGTTGTTTGACCAGAATGTTCAATTCGGCGATGCCACAGGTGAATTTACAATCCTGACATCGGGGCCTGTCGAAGATCTGCTTATCAACATTTACCCGCACGGTGCGGAAGCGCGGACGCACGTCGATTTTCGGGCAAACCCAAATTTGTACACCGACGAACTGCTCGCAGAACACCATGGGCGGTTCATGGAATTCCTCGAAGAATTCCTCCTCGCGGACCCTGAAACGCCACTTGCCGAAATCCACCGTGAATCAGTTGCCTTGGGCGTCGCCATAGCTCAAGAACGGGCAGCTGAACGCTACTGGACTTCAGCGCTGCAAGGACTTGCGCACGTAGTTGATATTCCCGGAATCAACTCCGGCAGCGACCCTAGTGCTTCGCTGCGGAACGCAACGGAGGTATCCCTCCACGGAATCACCACGTCAACATTAAATAGCGCTGCAGCAGCTGCGGGCGTTGATACACAAGCGTTCCTCAACGCGTCTGTGGCCGCGACGCTAGCTCGACTGAGCGACGCAGTGGATATTTCGATCGCAAATCCCACAGTCCCGGCTGATAACGGTGAGAGCGACGCGTCGGCGTACGTCATTCGGCTTGGCGTCGATACGGGCGACCAGTTGTCCGCAATTGCCCGTGTCGCCGACGAAGCGGCACGTGCTGGTGCGCAGTTTGCCCTGCCCGTAGCGCAACTCAGCAAGACGGTCGGCTGGGCTGTTCCTCCTTGTCACGCGGTGGTGACTACGCACGGCGCGGCCAGCGTGCCAGCGGGCCTGAAAAACGTGCCAGTCGTCGTCAGTGTGCGCTTCGACGATGCAGCAGTAGCTCTCTCGGTTGATGTCGCAGGGGACACCCATACCGCTGACTCGGTGGGCCGCAGGATTGCGTCAATACTGACGAAGTCGATCGAGAACCCTGCCGCTGCAATCGGCGACTACCAGATACTCGATGCTGACGAACTCGCACTACTCGCGCCGGTCAACGGTCCGCACTCGCGCACAACACGGACTCTTGGACAGCTCTTCACCGACGTTGCAGCTGACAACCCCGACGTAGACGCCATCATTTCGGGTGACGTCGCAGTCACTTACCGTCAACTTGATAGCCACGCAAACCAAATCGCGCGATACATTCTTGATCGGTTTGGTGTTCAGGCGGAGCAACTTGTCGCGATGGGAGTTTCGCGATCAGTTGAGTCCGTAACGTGCACTTGGGCGATCGCCAAGACGGGTGCAGGTTTTGTACCGGTCGACCCGAATTACCCCAAAGACCGCGTCGAGCACATGCTCGACGACTCCGGTTGCGTCGTGGGACTTACGGTGGCAGCGCAGCGTGATCGTTTACCAGACACAATCGAGTGGATCGTCGTCGATGACCCCGCTGTAGCGACTGAGATTGCGAACTACCCGACAGACGCCGTCGTTGACGCTGACCGGCCGTCCCCAGTTCGGCTCGACAATGTTGCCTACGTCATCTACACCTCGGGCTCTACCGGCAAACCTAAAGGTGTCGCCGTAACGCATCACGGGCTCGAAAGCTACGCAGCAGAAGAGCGCGACTCGTTCGACGTCACACCAGGATCGCGCGTGCTGGCCTTGTCGTCGCCAAGCTTCGACGCCTCGCTTCACGAAATGCTGTTCAGCCTCGGCAATGGCGTGACGATGATCCTCGTTCCCACGACTGTGTATGGTGGCGACGATCTACGCGCCATTCTCGAAGACAAACAGGTCACACACGCGTTTATCACCCCGCTTGCGCTTGCCTCCGTCGAGCACGGCGGCCTTGAGCACCTACGTCAGCTCGCTGTCGGCGGTGAAGCACTCCCTCGCGAGTTGCTCGCAAAATGGTCTGAAGGCCACGTCTTCCACAATGTTTACGGGCCCACAGAAACAACGATCGTCACGGCTATCAGCGAACCCCTGACTGCGGACGATCCGATCTCCATTGGTGGACCAATTCGCGGAACGCGAATGGTCATCCTCGACGGGCGTATGCAACCGGTCCCGCTCGGAGTGCCAGGTGAGTTGTACATCAGTGGCCTTGGCCTTGCCCGCGGCTACCACGAACGCTTTGACCTCACATCGACCAGGTTTGTGGCCGACCCGTATGGGCCCGCAGGTGCTCGGATGTACCGATCCGGCGACCTCGCACGGTGGGCACACGCGCCGCGTACGAACAACCTGACCATCGAATACGTTGGACGATCAGACTTCCAGGTCAAGGTGCGTGGATTCCGCATCGAACTCGGCGAGATCGACGCGGTACTTTCGGCGCACCCCAGCATCGGGTTCGCTGCAACTCTGGGCGTAGAGGGCCCCAGCGGTGACACCGTGCTTGTGGCATACGTGAAATACCGCGACGGGGAGACCAGCACCACCGAGGATCTTCAACAACACCTCGGAGAGTTCCTACCGTCGCACATGGTGCCGACTGTGTTCGTGCCGATTGCCGAGGTCCCACTAAACCCGGTCGGCAAACTGGATCGCAAAGCGCTGCCGGAACCTGATTTCACAGGAACTGGTCGCTCCCGCTTTCGGGCCCCCACAAACCCGATGGAAGAACTCATCGTTGCGGTGTTTTCCGACATCCTCGGCATTGACGCGGTTAGCGTCGATGACAGCTTCTTCGACCTCGGCGGCAACTCACTCGTTGCGACCCGTGCGGTGTCCCGCATCAATGCGGCACTGAACTCCGAGATCACCGTCCGAGACCTTTTTGAGTATGCCACCCCAAGTGGACTCGCCCAGCGGGCCGAACTGCACAGCCTCGGCGGTCGCACCCGACTGAAACTCGAAGCCAAACCTCGACCTGACATCATTCCGTTGTCGCACGCGCAACAGCGCATCTGGTTCCTCAACCAGTACGACACGTCTTCGCCCGCGTACAACGTGCCTATGGCCGTTGACCTCATCGGCGACCTTGACTCCGCTGCGGTGGCGCAAGCGATGAAGGACATCGTCGAACGCCACGAATCTCTGCGAACCACATTCCCGCTGGGCGACAACGGTGCTTACCAGGTCATTCACAACGTCGATGACAGTGTTCCTGAGCTGGCGCCGCGCCCGGTCAAAGACATTGACGAACTCACGGTAGAGATCACGGCCCTCGCCGCCGAAGGATTCGACGTCACCAAACAGTTGCCGCTGCGGTGCGCACTATTTCGTCGTGATGCCCGACACCACACACTCGTACTGGTTGTCCACCACATTTCCGCCGACGGTTTCTCGTTGCAGCCACTAGCCCGCGATTTTGTGCAGGCATACACCAATAGGGCGGCTAAGGCGGAGCCCGATTGGGCGCCGCTTGAGGTTCAGTACGCCGACTTCGCGTTGTGGCAACAGGAGTACCTCGGCAGCGAAACTGACCCCACCAGCATCCTTGCGCAACAGTTTGAGTACTGGAGAGAGACCCTCTCCGGGACGCCAGAGTTGTTGGAACTGCCGACAGATCGTCCGCGGCCAGCAGTTCAGTCGCTCCGCGGTGCTGACTACCAGTTCTCCGTACCAGCCGAGTTGCACAGCAAACTGCGATCCATCTCAGCAGACAGCAGCTCGACGCTGTTCATGGTGGTCCACTCCGCCTTGGCGGCTCTGCTGTCGCGCTTATCTGGCTCGGATGACATCACCATCGGAACGCCCGTGGCAGGGCGCGGTGAAGCGGCACTCGACGACCTCGTCGGCATGTTCGTCAACACCCTCGTGCTACGTACAAGCGTCGACTGGAACAGCGACTTCGCCAGCCTGTTAGCACAAGCAAAATCTGTAGACATCGGCGCTTTCAGCCACGCAGATGTGCCCTTCGAGCGCCTCGTGGAGGAGCTAGCACCACAACGATCTACCGCACACCCGCCACTGTTCCAGGTCATGTTGGAATTCCAGAACCTTGGCGAGGCTCGCGTCGAACTTCCAGGGCTCGACGTCCACGTGCGACCGCTTGGAACGGCCACCGCGAAGTTCGATATGCAGGTGATCCTCACCGAGCAATTCGACGACGATGGTGCCCCCGGGCTCATGAACGCGTCAATAACCTACGCCAGCGACATTTTTGAGCATGCGACGATTGCTCGTCTCGCTCAGCAGTTCGTGCGAGTGCTCGAACAGGTAACCGAACGACCGGAGCTACCTATCGGCGACCTGGCGTTGATGGACGATTCTGAACGTCGACGGCTTCTCTATTCGTTGAACGACACTGCGGTCTCCGTTGACGCAACAACTCTCACGGACGTATTTGCGCAGCAGGTACAACGTACGCCTGAAGCACCAGCGATTGAGTACGCGGGCAAAACGCTCACCTACGCAGAGTTCGACGCTATTACGAATGCTGGGGCGCGGCAGCTCATCGAGCTCGGTGCCGGACCTGATACGCATGTTGCTCTCGTCATGCGCAGGTCGCTGGAAATGCTTGTCGGCATGTACTCGATTGTTAAGTCCGGCGCAGCATACGTGCCCGTCGACCCCGACAACCCAGCGGAACGCAACCAGTATGTCCTCGATCTGGCAAAGCCGATATGTGCGCTAGTTTCTGACCGCGCCGATTTCACTCCAGACAATGGCACGCGAGTCATCGTGATCGGTGACAGTGCTGTCGACGGGTATTCAACAGGACCCATCACAGACAGCGATCGGCATCAGCCGCTACGTCCCGACAATCCTGCCTATGTCATCTTCACCTCGGGTTCAACCGGTAGGCCCAAGGGTGTGTCTGTGCCGCACCGCGGGATCGCAAACCGCCTAGCGTGGATGCAGAATGAGTATCACCTCACAGCATACGATGTTGTGTTGCAGAAGACGCCCTACACCTTTGACGTATCGGTGTGGGAATTCTTCTGGCCACTCCAGGTCGGTGCTCGCCTCGTCATCGCCAAACCTGATGGCCACCGCGACCCCGCCTACCTTGCGGAACTGATCCACTCCGCGGGTGTCACAACCTTGCACTTCGTGCCGTCAATGCTTGCCACTTTTGCTTCGGCCTTGTCCGCAGAGCAGCGTCGCATCATGTCGTCAGTGCGCCAAGTGTTTTGCAGTGGCGAAGCTTTGCCGCCCGCAGTGACGGAGGACTTCCGCGCACTCAGCGATGCCAAGATTCACAACCTTTACGGTCCGACTGAAGCGTCCGTGGACGTCACCTATCACGAGTACACACCTGATGATCGGGTTGCAGTCCCGATCGGTGCCCCAGTGTGGAACACCGAAGTGTTTGTGCTCGACAGTCGACTCCGCCCCACCCCGATTGGTGTGCCAGGTGAGTTGTATCTCGCAGGTGTACAACTCGCCCGCGGCTATGTCGAACGTGGTGACTTAACCGCAGACCGATTTGTGGCAAACCCATACGGCGATGCAGGTCAACGAATGTATCGCACTGGTGACCTTGTTCGGTGGCGCGTCATGGCGGACGGCCGCACCGAACTCGATTACATCGGGCGAACAGATTTCCAGGTCAAGCTACGTGGCCTCCGAATCGAACTGCCAGAAATCGAGGCAGTTCTGCTTGACAGTGCAGATGTCGCGCAAGCCGTTGTTGTTGTGCACCGCGACGACGTCACAGGGGACCGGCTCATCGCCTACGTTGTTCCCAGCGGCCCTTCACTAGATGTGCCGCAATTACTCGCCGCAACCGCCGACGCGCTACCGGCCTATATGGTGCCCAGCCAAGTCGTGGTTCTCGACGAATTTCCACTCGGAGCGACAGGCAAACTCGATCGAAAAGCTCTGGTTGTGCCCGAATGGGTGGCTGCCGATAGCGAGTTTGTCGCGCCACGAAGCCCCATCGAACAAATCATCGGCGGTGTATTCGCTGAACTTCTGGGGCTCGACCGAGTCAGTGTGCAAGCCAGCTTCTTTGACATCGGTGGAAACTCCCTCATCGCGGCCAGGCTGATCGCGCGAGTCAACAATGCGCTCGGATCAAACCTCGGTGTGCGTGACCTATTCGACGCCCCAAGCGTTGCCGCCCTCGCTGTCCGAGCCGAAGGCGGCTCCGGGCGTACCCGACCACGTATTACTAGCATCGAGCGTCCAGAGGTCGTTCCTGTGTCGCTGGCGCAGCAACGAATGTGGTTTATCAACCAACTCGATAAACACAGCGCTGCGTACAACTCACCACTACCAGTTCGCCTCACCGGAAAAGTCGACGATCGCGCCCTAGAGCTCGCGCTGCGTGACGTCGTAGAACGCCACGAAACTCTGCGCACCGTGTACCCGGAAAGCGCGGACGGCCCAATTCAGGTCGTGATGTCCGCCGATGATGTGAAGATTGACCTCACACCAGTTCAGGTTGACGACGAATCCGATATGCAGGCACGTGCTGCAGCTTTTGCCTTTGAAGGGTTTGACGTTGCGGCGGATATTCCGTTGCGGGCAAGGCTGTTTCGCATCAATCCCACCGAGCACGTCCTACTCGTCGTTGTGCACCACATTTCGTCGGACGGATTCTCGCTGGCCCCACTCGCTCGCGATGTTGTCGTTGCTTACACGGCCCGAGCAGCGGGATTGGCTCCGGACTGGAAACCGCTTCCTGTGCAGTACACGGATTTCGCTGTGTGGCAGCGAGACCTACTCGGCGATGAGGGTGACGATGGCTCGCTGCTAGCTAGCCAATTGGGATACTGGGAAAGGACCCTAGCGGGGGTTCCCGATGTCCTCGAACTGCCTGTTGATAAGCCGCGGCCGGCAAAGCAATCACTTCACGGTGCTGTGGAGGAGTTGGAGATCTCCGCAGAACTCCACCAGCGCATTATCGACCTGTCGCGTGCACACAACACCAGTGTGTTCATGGTGATGCACGCAGCGATCGCGTTGCTGTTGGCCAAACTTTCCGGAACCCAAGACATCGCAGTGGGAACCCCAATTGCGGGACGTGGGGAAGCTGAACTCGACGATCTCGTGGGAATGTTCGTCAACACATTGGTGCTGCGCACCCATGTCGATCTTGATGAAACATTTGTCGACCTCGTTAACCAGGCCAGAACTGTCGACCTCGGCGCTTTCAGTAACGCTGATGTCCCGTTCGAGCGAGTGGTTGACCAACTCAGCCCGCATCGGTCCGAAGCTCATTCTCCGCTCTTTCAGGTGATGGTTGAATTCCAGAACAACGAAAAACCACGCCTAGATCTGCCGGATCTGAGTGTCGACTTCGTTGAGATACCTATTGAGATCGCCAACTTTGATCTCCAATTTGTGCTGTCCGAAAAGTACGATGGCGGACCTGCTGGCATAAGCGCAGGAATCCGCTACGCAACCGACCTCTTTACCGCCCAGACTGTGCGGGGGGTCGCTGAGCGCTTTGTCATGCTGCTCGACAACGCCACCCGCGATCCTCACCTGCCAGTCAGCCGCATCGACATTCTTACCCCGGAAGAACGGGCTGAAATCACGTCGATAACCGGTGGTCCGGGTAATCGAATCGAAGTGTTGCCGGACCTCCTCACAATGGGAATCCGCGACTACGATGCGCCGGCAGTCATCGACGGCGACAAGCAGATTACCTACAGGGAACTTGACGAGCTGTCGAACAAGATCGCCCGGATCCTTATCGAAGATGGTGTCACCACCGAAAACTTCGTCGCGATGGGATTCTCCCGTTCGATTGAATGGCTAGTGTCGCTATGGTCCGTGACCAAAGCGGGCGGCGCGTTCGTTCCTGTCGACCCCACGTATCCGCGCGATCGAATTGAGCACATGCTCACTGATTCAGGCGCCGTTGCGGGTCTGAGCTTGTCAGCCAATCGGGACTCGCTCACGGACCTTGTGCCGTGGATGTTCCTGGATTCTCCAGAGTTCCAGGACCGGCTCGCTCGTACCTCGGCGGCACCAATTGCTGATGCGGATCGGCGGGCTCCCATTCTGCTGGAGAATGCCGCATACCTCATCTACACATCAGGATCGACAGGTAAGCCCAAGGGTGTGGTGGTTACCCACCGGGGGCTCGACAACTTCACGCCAGCAATGGTCGCGCACCCATCGGTCACCCAACACTCACGGGTGCTCTCATTCGCGTCGCCTAGCTTTGATGCGTCACTACTTGAAGTGCTGATGGCGTTCGGTGCTGGTGCGTCGATCGTGATTGTTCCACCGCATGTTTACGGTGGTGAGGAACTCACCGCGGTAATTCGGGACCACCGTGTCACACACGGTTTCATCACGCCTCTAGGCCTTGCGTCCGTTGACCGCGAACAAGTCGACCATTTTGAGTTTGTCGTTGTGGGCGGTGAAGCGGTACCGCAGGAACTCGTCAACGAGTGGGCGCACGGGCGCAACTTGTACAACGGTTACGGACCCACCGAGGCAACCATTGTTGCCACCCTGAGTGATGCGATGCAGCCAGGTCAGCCGGTGCGCATTGGTCGGCTGTTTAATGGTGTGACCGCAGTTGTGCTCGATACACGGCTGCAACCAGTACCCAAGGGCGTGGCAGGGGAGCTGTACATCTCCGGGCTCGGTCTTGGCCGTGGATATCACGAACGCTTTGACCTCACCTCAAACCGTTTCGTCGCCAACCCCTACGGCGAAATCGGCGAACGAATGTACCGCACCGGTGATGTCGTGCGGTGGGTAGATGACTACCAACTTGAGTACCTTGGCCGTTCTGACTTCCAGGTGAAGGTGCGCGGTTTCCGCATCGAGCTCGGCGAGATCGACTCGGCGCTGCTTAGCCACGGAAGCCTCAATTTTGCTGCCACCCTGGGCAAGACAAGCCCGTCGGGTGCCACCATGCTGGTGTCGTACGTTCGCGCAGCCGAAGGTCATGTCGTCGATACGGACGCACTAACAGAGCACATCGCCGAGTTCCTCCCGGCGTACATGGTGCCGTCCGTCATTATGGAGATTGACGTGATTCCCCTGGCCGTCACGGGCAAACTTGATCGCAAGGCACTCCCAGAGCCCGACTTCACATTGTCTTCGACGGAGTTCCGCGCACCAACCAACCCAATTGAAGAGACTTTGGTTGGAATCTTTGCGGATGTGCTTGCACTCGAACGCGTCAGCATTGATGACAATTTCTTCGACGTCGGTGGCAACTCCCTCATCGCGACACGAGTCGTTGCCCGTGCAAACATGGCGCTCGGTACCAAGATTGGTGTCCGAGAACTGTTCGATGCACCGACTGTCGCTGAGCTCGCCACCCGCATCTCGGGTCATTCCCGACAAACCGACAATCGGCCGCCGCTGGTGCCGCAGGAACGGCCGGACAACATTCCGCTGTCGTCCGCGCAGCAGCGTATGTGGTTTATCAACCAGTTCGATACCGCGTCTGCGGCATATAACGTGCCGATGGCGATTCGACTTTCGGGCCAACTCAATCTGCCGGTCCTCAACACCGCCATCCAAGACGTGGTGTCACGACACGAATCGTTGCGGACAGTTTTCCCAAGTGTGGGTGACACGCCAGCGCAGGTAATCCTGCCGCCGGGCGAGATGGTGTTTGCCCTCAAGCCCATAGACACTGCCGGGCACGATCTTGTCAGGACCATTGAGCAATATGTGGCTCAAGGCTTCGATGTCACCAAGGATGTTCCTGTTCGGGCGCAACTGCTGAGGCTTGCGCCGGACGAGCACGTGCTGGTCATCGTCGTTCACCACATCGCCGCCGATGGCTTCTCTATGTCGCCCCTGGCAACGGATGTGATGGTCGCCTACCATGCACGACTCCACGGCGATAACCCTTCGTGGGCGCCGTTGCCAGTGCAGTACGCCGACTTCGCGATATGGCAACGGAAGATACTCGGTGAGGAATCTGACCCCACCTCGGCACTTGCCCAGCAGACAGAGTTCTGGAAGCGAACGCTCGCTGGCCTTCCCGATGTCGTTGACCTTCCGGCGGATCGTCCACGTCCGCTAAACGCCTCGCTACATGGTGGTCTTGTTCGTTTCGATATTGACGCAGAAACACATCGTGCGCTCGCTGACATTGGGCGTGCCAACGGTGCCACCATGTTCATGGTTATGCATGCCGCTTTGGCCCTGCTGGTCTCACGACTGTCTGGCAAAGATGATCTTGCTATCGGCACACCAGTGGCGGGACGCGGCGAAGCGGAACTCGACGGAATTGTCGGAATGTTCGTCAATACGCTCGTTTTGCGCACGGAGATCGACCAAAATGTTCCTTTCGCGGGTTTCCTTAACCAAGTAAAGGATGTTGATCTTGCTGCGTTTACACATGCGGATGTTGCATTCGAACGGCTCGTTGAGATTCTCCGCCCTGACCGCTCCACGGCGCATTCACCACTGTTCCAGGTTCTTATCGAATTCCAGAACAACCCTGAAGCGCGGCTCGAACTCCCGGACCTAACCGTCGAGCCAGTGAAATTCGAAGACCACGTTTCGAAGTTTGACCTGCAACTTTCCGTGCGCGAAAATGCCACCGCTGAAGGAAATCCCAACGGGATCGAAGCAGGATTCATCTTCGCCACAGACCTTTTCGATGAAGACACTGTTCGCTCATTTGCGGATCGTTTCCAACGAATCCTCCAGTCTGTACTGCGCGAACCCGGAACCCCGGTGGGCGACATCGCGTTGCTGTCGGATGCTGAACAGTCCACAATGCTCACCGCGTGGAACCACCCAGGTGTCCACATCAGTGAGAGCACGCTCGTGGATGTTTTCACCCGCCAAGCTCTCACGTTCGCTGACCGCGCCGCTGTCACCTCTGAACTCGACGACGTACGGACAGTTCTGAGTTACCGGGAGCTTGATGCGCGGTCGAACCAACTGGCGCGCAAACTTATTGCATCGGGCGCCGGACCGGAAAAGCTCGTTGCTGTAGCCGCACCACGCGACGCCGACCTCATCGTGGCGTTGCTTGCCGTCGTGAAATCCGGCGCCGGATATCTTCCCATCGATGTGTCGTACCCCGCGGACCGGATCGAGTTCATGCTCGCCGACGGTGCACCGGTATCAGTGCTCACCACACGAAGCGAACAGGCCGTCCTACCCGCAGTGAGTGCGGAACTGATTTATCTCGACGACGACATCTCGAACCTCAGCGCAGAGCCAATCACCGATGCCGACCGTCTAGCGCCTCTGAGCTGGGATAACACCGCATACGTTATCTATACCTCTGGGTCTACCGGAACACCCAAGGGCGTAACGGTGCCGCACCGCACAGTGCTGACGTTGTTCGCCAACACCCACGCCAAGTTCAATTTTGATGAGAACGATGTGTGGACGATGTTCCACTCGTATGCGTTCGACTTCTCCGTGTGGGAACTGTGGGGGCCACTGCTGTACGGCGGACGCCTCGTAGTGGTGGACTACTTCACCGCACGAAGTCCAGAGCAGTTCCATGGCTTGCTAGTACGCGAAGGCGTAACCGTACTGAACCAGACGCCATCTGCGTTCTACCAACTAGCCGAAACAGACCGACTAGCCGAAACAGCCGATGACAGTCTTGCGCTGCGGTACGTGATCTTCGGTGGCGAGGCGCTAGACCTCGCGCAGCTTGATCGCTGGTACACGCGGCACAACGACACGGCGCCGCGACTAGTCAACATGTATGGCATCACCGAAACGACGGTGCACGTCACCTATCTCGAACTCGACCGAGAGTTCGCTGCAAATGCTTCCGCCTCGGTGATTGGCCAAGCGCTCCCGGGTCTCCAGGTGAAGGTTCTTGACGCACGACTGCGGCCAGTGGCGCCGGGAACCATCGGCGAAATGTACGTTTCCGGACCGCAACTGTCGCGTGGATACCTCGGTCGACCAGACCTCACAGCAGGACGCTTCGTTGCTGACCCGTACGGGGCCCCAGGCGAGGCGATGTACAGATCCGGGGACCTCGCTCGTTGGAACAAGAACGGCCAACTCGAATACCTAGGTCGCTCTGACTTCCAGGTGCAACTACGCGGTTTCCGCATCGAATTGGGAGAAATCGAAGCAGCGCTACTTCGGTACCCAGGAGTGGCTCAGTCCGCCGTTCTTATGCGCGCTGACACTGGACCAGGGTCAGAACGCCTCGTTGGGTACGTTGTGCCTCAAATGGGTCTCGAACTTCAACCCCAGGAGATCATTGACGCACTCAGCGAAACGCTGGCAGCTCACATGGTGCCCAGCGCTGTGCTCATCCTCGACTCGTTCCCACTTACCGCGAACGGCAAGCTCGATCGCCGCGAGCTACCAGCTCCAGACTTCTCCGCGCTCGTCACGGAAAGTCGTGCCCCAGCCACGCCAATCGAAGAAAAACTCGCCGAAGTCTTCGCGCAGGTTCTTGGACTCGACACCGTCGGTGTAGACGATTCGTTCTTCGCCCTCGGCGGTGATTCGATCATGTCCATTCAGCTGGTGACTCGAGCGAAAGCAGCTGGAATTCACATCAGCCCGCGTGATGTATTCAACCTCCGCACTGTGGCAGCGCTCGCTCAATCAGCAGTGTTGTCAGACGGCGAGGACGAGATCGTTCTCAATGAATTGCCGGGCGGCGGAGTTGGTCGTATGCCACTCACCCCTGTCATGGAATGGATGCTCGAACGCGGTGGCGAATACAACCGCTACGCGCAGTGCGCCATGCTGACATTGCCGGGCACCATCGATGCAGCCGGTATCGAAGCGACCCTTCAGGCAGTGATCGACCACCACGACTTGCTGCGTGCGCAACTTGATGGCCACGAACTTGTCGTCGCCGAACCAGGGGCCGTCAGCGCAAGCAGCCTCATCACCCGTGTGGACGTCGAGGCGGACCCCGGAACAGCGGAATTCACAGCCATCGCAGAACGTGCACTCGACGATGCGGCTGACTTGCTCGACCCTCACGGCGGTGTGATGCTGCGTGCGGTCTGGCTAGCCCCCCGCAGTGGTGTCGCTGGTCGAATCATTCTCGCCATCCACCACATTGCCGTGGACGGTGTTACGTGGCGCGTACTTGTTCCGGACCTCGCCACCGCATGGAACCACATCGCCAGTGGCCAGGAAATCAAGCTTGAGGCAAACAGCACATCGTTCCGACGTTGGGCGCACGGGCTTGCCGAAAACGCTGCGAGCCGGGAATCCGAACTTGATGTGTGGCGAGGATTCTTGGCAGGCCAGGAACCAAACCTCGGTTCACGTGCGTTTGATCCCACGATCGACACAAACGGAACCGTCGAACGCATCGACGTCACCGTGCCGACGGACGTCACCGATGCGCTCCTGACGCGGGTGCCGGAAGCATTCCACGGCGGCGTCAATGACGGACTCTTGGCCGCTCTAGCGCTTGCGCTGGCCAAATGGCGCGGTGCTACAACGCCACTGGTTGGCCTTGAAGGGCACGGCCGTGAAGAAACAGCCGTACCTGGTGCCGACCTCTCGCGCACTCTCGGGTGGTTTACCACGATCGTCCCGATACGCTTCAACACCGACGGCATCAACCTTGACGAGGCGTTCGCCGGTGGCGCCGCGACTGGTGCTGTCATCAAGAGGGTGAAAGAACTGCTGCGGTCGCTGCCTGACAACGGCATCGGTTTCGGCCAACTTCGCTACCTTAACCCCAGCACCGCCGACGAACTACGGCCAATAAGCCGACCGCAGGTGAGTTTCAACTACCTAGGTCGATTCACCACTGGTGAGATTTCCGACGATCTTCGTGCGCTCGGCTGGCTCCCCGTCGGCGACAACGAAGACGTCAGCAACCTGTCCGCTCGGCAGAATGACGACATGGCCGCTATGGCCGTGCTTGACATCAACACCGTTACCTCGGCGACCGCGTCCGGGCCGGTGTTGCGAGGAACGATCGGATTCCCAACGGGGCTGCTCACGCAGGCGGAAGTCGAGGAATTCGCCACCCTGTGGCGCGATGCGCTCATCGCGATCGCGAAGCACGTATCGCAGCCGGATGCCGGTGGGCTCACACCATCGGATCTTGACCTGGTGCAGTTGGACCAAACCGCGATCGACCGCTTCGAACAGCACTACCCGTCGATATCCGACGTGTGGCCATTGGCGCCGCTGCAGTCTGGTTTGCTGTTCCATGCCGTTCTCGCAGAGGAAACCGTTGACGCTTACATGGTGCAACTCGTGCTGCACCTCCGTGGCACGGTTGACGCCAACCGAATGCGTCGCACGCTCCATTCGCTGCTCGTGCGGTACCCGAACTTGCGTGTCGCCTACGCGGTCGACAACTCAGGGCAGGCAGTCCAAGTAGTAGTCGACGATGTTGCCTTGCCGTTTACTGAAGTCGATTTGGCCGGTGAGGATGACAAGGATTCGGCACTACAGCGAGTGCTGGCTGATGATCACCAACGGCAATTCGACATGGCCGCACCGCCATTGATTCGGTTCATGCTGATCAACCTTGGTGGTGGCGAGTACCGATTTGTCATCACCAACCATCACATCTTGCTCGATGGTTGGTCGACCCCCTTGTTGCTCACCGACTTAGTAGGGCTGTACCTGCTCGATGGTGATGCAACCATGCTGCCGCCAGTGCGTTCCTATCGTGACTACCTCGCGTGGCTCAGCAACACCGACCCACAAGCGTCATTGCGAGCGTGGGTGGATGCTTTTGCCGGGGTGGACGAACCTACAACGATCGCCCCGCTTGATCGTTCACGACAGCACGATGTTGCTTCGCAGGAACTGATCTTTGACTTCACCGTGGCCGAGTCCGAGGAATTCGCGGCGCTGGCGAAGAATCTCGGAGTCACACTGAACACGATGGTGCAAACCGCGTGGGCGGTAGCGCTATCCACCATTACCTCTCGTGACGACGTTGTTTTCGGAACGACCGTATCTGGGCGGCCGCCACACATCAGTGGTGTCGAAAAGATGGTCGGATTGTTCATCAACACGTTGCCAGTGCGAGTGCGTCTCGACCCCACCGAAACTCTGACTGAACTTCTCACCAGGATTCAGCGGGAACAAGCGGACATGCTCGATCACCACTATGTGCAGCTCGCTGACATCCAACGCGAAGTTGGCGCAGGGGCGGCGTTTGACACGCTGGCGGTGTTCGAGTCGTATCCCGTCGACACAGCGGGAGCTACGGAAGACACCGATCTCGCCGGAATGCGCATCGTAGGGTTCGACGGCGTCGACGCAGCCCACTACCCAATTACGCTGGTGGCCTACGTAGACGATGCGCTGCATCTGAAGCTGAAGTACTTCCCAGACCTCTTCGGTGCCGCTGACATGGTTGCGTTGCAGGAGCGCCTAGCGAAGATCATGAAGCAGATCCTCGCTGAGCCTTCAAAGCCGTACGCACAAGTCGACGTGCTGACAGCGCACGAGCGCAGCGCCTTGGTGCCAGTGGCAGGACCTCCAGGCGTCACAACGCGGACGCTGGCGCAAATCCTCACCGATGCAGCATCGAGCAATCCAGATCGAATCGCCGTCATCGACGGGGATCGCCAGATCAGCTACCGAGAACTTGACGAGCGTTCAAACCAGCTCGCTCGAGTTCTGATCTCACGCGGTGTTCGTCCCGAGGCATTTGTGGCACTGGGTATTTCACGATCGATTGAGTCAATACTGGGAATCTGGGCGGTAACCAAGACCGGCGGTGCCTACGTGCCAGTCGATCCCACCTACCCCCGTGACCGTATTGAGCACATGCTCACCGACTCAGGCGCAGCCTTCGGTATCACGACAAGCCGCAGGCTGAACACGCTGCCGGGTGAGATCCCGTGGATTGCACTGGACAGCGACGAGTTCAAGAACGAAGTGCTGGCGCAATCGACCGCGCCGATTTCTGCGGACGAACTTCGCGGTCAGGTCTATATCGACTCCGCGGCGTACATCATTTACACCTCCGGTTCAACTGGAAAACCAAAGGGTGTTTTGGCGACCCACCGCGGGTTGGAAAACTTCTCCATCGCAGCTCAGAGTCGATACGGAACTACGGGCGACTCACGCGTGATGCATTTCTCCTCGCCTAGCTTTGATGCCTCGGTGCTGGAGTTCCTTTATGCATTTGGCGCCCACGCGACGATGGTGATCATTCCGCCCGAGATTTATGGCGGCGACGAACTCGCAACCATCCTCAAAGACAAGCGCGTCACACACGGATTCATCACCCCTCTCGCGCTCGGCTCCATGGACCCAGCCGGTCTCGAAGAACTCCGCAACGTGACGGTCGGCGGCGAGGCAGTCCCAGAATCAGTTGTCGAAACGTGGGCGCCGGGCCGAAACCTTTACAACGGGTATGGCCCCACTGAAACAACCATCATGGTCCTTGTCAGTGCTCCGATGACTGCGGAAGGACCGGTCAGGCTCGGTGGTGTACTACGTGCGACAGAACTAGTTGTACTGGACTCACGTCTCCAACCAGTGCCGATCGGGGCAGCGGGTGAACTGTACGTCTCGGGTCTTGGGCTGACACGCGGATACCACGATCGCAGTGGTCTCACCGCTGAACGATTCATCGCGAGCCCCTTCGGCGAAGCCGGCCAGCGAATGTACCGCACCGGGGATGTCGTGCGGTGGGTACCGTCTGCGACTGGCGATGAACTAGAACTCGAGTACGTGGGACGCTCGGACTTCCAAGTGAAGGTACGTGGGTTCCGCATCGAGCTCGGTGAGATTGATGCGGTCCTCGGCGCGCACAGCAGTGTCGGCGTCGCGGTCACCGTTGGTCACCAGAGGGCAAACGGCCAAACCATGTTGGTTTCCTATGTTTCACCGCGTGATGGGGCGGTCATCGACACCGCTGTGCTGACTGAGCACGCCTCACAGTCGTTGCCGTCGCATATGGTTCCATCGCTGATAATTCCGCTCGACGAAATGCCGCGGACGCCGGTAGGAAAGGTTGATCGCAAGGCGCTACCTTCTCCCGACATGGCAGCACTCGAGCCCGAGTACGTCGGCCCACGTAACCCCGTCGAAGAGGCAATTGCGGGCATCTTCGCGGAAGTCCTTGGGGACGACCGCGTTAGCGTCATCGCAAACTTCTTCGACCTAGGCGGCAACTCACTAGTCGCCACTAGGGTCATCGCACGGATTAACGACGCTCTGGGAACGGCATTGGGTGTGCGGGAATTGTTCGAAGCCCCGACAGTGGAGTCCCTTGCGGTGCGTGTCGAACACGCCGGAGAGGCACTGTCAGACCGGGCACCGCTGCAGCCTCAGGAACGACCAGTGCACGTGCCCGTGTCATTGGCACAACAACGCATGTGGTTCATCAACCAGTTCGACACCGCATCACCGGCGTACAACGTGCCACTTGCGGTGCGGCTCACCGGGGATCTAGATGTGGCCGCGTTTTCTGCGGCGTTGCGTGACGTAATCGAGCGACACGAAGCGCTACGCACAGTGTTCCCTCGGTCAGAAGAAGGCCCTTCACAGGTCATTGTGCCGTCGGAGGAAGTCGTTCCCGACCTGATTCCACAGGACGTGGCCGACGAAGCCGAGCTCCGCAAGCGGATCATCCGTATTGCAGGTACTGGGTTCGATGTGCAAGCAGAGGTGCCGGTGCGTGCACGTTTGTTCCGGAAGTCGCGTACTGAATATGTTCTTGTTGTGGTCGTGCACCACATCGCAGCGGATGGTTTCTCCATGGGGCCGCTTGCTCGCGACATCGTCACGGCGTACCACGCTCGGTGCAACGGGCAGCAACCCGGTTGGAAGCCGTTGGCCGTGCAATACGCCGACTACACTCTGTGGCAGCGCACAGTGCTCGGCGACGACACCGACACCAACAGCGTCGCATACTCGCAGGTGGAGTACTGGAAGCGCACGCTTGCGGGCTTGCCGGATGTCATTGAACTACCCACCGATCGACCACGACCCGCGCAACAAACACTCCGCGGAGACGATGTTCGGTTCACGATCCCAGCAGAGTTGCATCAGAATGTGGAGCAACTTGCTCGACGCCACGGCGCGACGCCCTTCATGGTTCTGCATGCCGCGCTTGCAGTGCTGTTGTCGCGACTATCGGGCACCAGTGATATCGCGATCGGCACCCCGATCGCCGGGCGCGGTGAAGCTGCGCTCGACGACCTCGTGGGAATGTTCGTCAACACATTGGTGCTGCGCACCCAGGTTGACGGCGATCAGTCCTTCGAAGGTCTACTGACACAAGCAAAAGAAGTGGACCTTGAGGCATTCGGGCAGGCCGATGTTCCATTCGAACGGCTCGTTGAGGTGCTTAAACCTGAACGATCGACCGCCCATGCGCCGCTTTTCCAGGCGACGATCGAGTTCCAGAACCTCGGCAATGTCAGTGTGGAACTTGATGGGGTTCGTGTTGAGCCGCTGGAGTTCCCCACAGCAGTGGCCAAGTATGACCTCGAACTAATCCTCGCGGGCGATGGCAGTGCACATGGCGACCTTGAAGCCGCATTCACCTACGCGACGGATCTCTTCGACGCGTCGACGGTGCGCGAGTTTGCGGATCGTTTCCTCCGCATCCTCCAGGTTGTGGTGGCTGAGCCGACCTGCAAGGTCGGCGATATCAACCTCCTCAGCACCGACGAACGCGACCGGTTTGCGCCGGTCCACGGCCCAGAAGGACTTTTGCCTCAGTCGTTGCCAGCGATCCTCGAAGCCGCTGCGGAACGCAACCCAGATGCGACAGGCGTTGAGTTCGGTGAGACGTCCTTGACGTACCGCCAACTCGACGAGCAATCGAACAAGATCGCCCGTGCGCTTATTGCACTTGGTGCGGGGCCGGAAAAGGTTGTTGCACTCGGGCTGTCACGCTCGCTCGAATCGGTGCTGTCAGTGTGGGCGGTAGCGAAGACCGGGGCAGCGTTTGTCCCCGTTGATCCGAACTACCCGCCTGAACGTATCGAGCACATGCTCACCGACTCTGGGGCGGTAGCGGGTGTCACGATCTCAACGCATCGAACGACGTTGACCAATGTTGTGACCTGGCTCCAACTCGATGACGCACCTACCGCTGCGGCGATCGCCAGCCAGTCCTCAGCGCCGATTACGGATGCTGAGCGCACACAACCGCTCCAACTCGGTAACCCGGCCTACCTCATCTACACATCTGGTTCGACCGGTCTACCGAAGGGCGTCGAGGTCACGCATTACGGCCTCGCCAGCCTTGCTGCCGAAGAGCGTGACCACCTTGTTGTCACCCCCGAATCTCGGGTGCTCCACTCGGCGTCACCAAGCTTCGATGCTTCGGTGTTCGAAATGCTGATGGCGTATGGCTCTGCAGCATCACTTGTTGTTGCTCCGCCTTCGGTGTACGGCGGCCGTGACATGGCGGAACTGTTGAAGGACAAGGCAATTACGCATGCCTTCTTCACACCAGCGGTTCTCGCTTCAGTCGAGGACGACGGCATTGACGAACTTCAGTCGATCCTCGTCGCTGGTGACGTATGTCCGCCCGAGCTAGTAGCTCGGTGGGCCCCTGGCCGTTCCATGGTCAACGCATACGGGCCGACAGAAACCACCATCATGAGCAGCATCACCGCACCCATGCAGGTCGGCGAGCCCATCACCATCGGTGCAACTACGCGCGGCTTTAGTGCCCTTGTTCTCGACGCACGCCTCCAGCCGGTGCCGGCTGGCGTTGCCGGAGAGCTCTACCTGGCAGGGCCTGCGCTGGCACGCGGCTACCGCGGCCGCCTAGGGCTAACGAGTGAACGATTCGTCGCCAACCCATTTGGCGAACCAGGCGAGCGGATGTACCGCACAGGCGACGTCGTGCGTTGGGTCGATCGTGGTCCTCAACCCGAACTCGAATTTGTGGGGCGCTCTGACTTCCAGGTCAAGGTCCGCGGCCTACGTATTGAACTCGGTGAGATTGATACGGCTTTGGCGGGCCACCCCAACGTCAGCTTCGCGACGACGACAGGGCATCAGCGAGCTAATGGCGACACGCTCCTGGTGTCGTACGTGCTGCTCCACGAGGGCGAAACAGCAACGCCCGAAGAACTCACCGCTTACCTGGGCGAGTTCCTCCCCGGCTACATGGTGCCGTCTGTGATCATGTTGCTCGATCAGGTCCCGCTCACACCTGTGGGCAAGCTTGATCGGAAGGCGCTGCCCGCACCGGACCTTGAATCGCTACGAAAGGAATTCGTTGCGCCGCGTAGCGAGCTAGAGCAAGCCGTTGCTGACGCGTTCGCCTATGTCCTCGGCATCGAGCGAGTGAGCGCTTTTGATAGCTTCTTCGACCTTGGTGGTAACTCCTTGAGCGTCACCACACTGGTGGGCGCTCTGGAAAAGTCGACCGGGCGCACAATCCGGCTGCAAGCTGTGTTCCTTAATCCGACACCGGCGGGGCTGGCTGAACGTATGCAGCGTCCGGACGAAGCGCCAAGCGAGCTTGCTGGGCAACTGCTCGCACCAGTGATTCGCCTCCGACCACATGGCCGAAAAGCGCCGCTGTTCTGTGTTCACCCAGGTGTGGGGCTGTCATGGGCCTATACCGGCCTGACCGCTCATATACCAGAGGACCACCCTGTTTTCGGACTGCAATTGCCGTCGCTGACGGGGGCGCAACCAGCCGAGTCGATTGAAGTTCTCGCTGAGGATTACATTCGACACATTCGCGATATCCAACCGCAGGGGCCTTATCATCTGCTGGGTTGGTCGCTCGGCGGTGTCATCGCGCAGGAGATGGCTGTGCAACTACGCGAGGCGGGTGAAGAAGTTGTCACGCTCGCTCTTCTTGACAGCTATGTCGTGGCTGAAACGGAAGTGCCAGGTATCGGCGAACTCGTGCGCAGCTTTGGGGTCGACCTCCCCGCCAGCGACGAAATCACCTACGAAGACGCGGCATCGTTGATTGATGATGCCTTCGGCCAGCCCACAGGGCTCACCGCAATGCATATGGAACGCATTCACGGTGGATTCGCTGACGCCGCGCGGATTCTTACAGAGTTCACGCCGAAGGAGTTTGACGGCGAGTTGGTGTTCTTCTCAGCGGAGAACACGGTCGATCCTTCAGGAAACGAGCGCACACCGCAGGAGTGGGAAGCAATTACCACAGGTGAACTAGTGGTCCATGAAGTTCCAGTGACGCACCAGCAAATGGTGGAACCGGCCGCGCTCGATATCATCGGCCCGCTATTGGCACGCCACATATCCGCTCAAAGCTGAGGACCTGCCCACCCGATCCGACGGTCGGGTGGGTGCGGTGAAAAGCATCGAGGGTTGGTTTCGGCTAGCATCAGCATCATGTCGGAGTCCAGTGTTACCTACCGTGTTGATGGCCCTGTTGCGCACGTTGCGCTGTCTCGACCGGACAAGCTCAACGGTCTGACGCTCAACATGTTGGCGGAACTCGTCGACATTGCGGGCAGGATCAAGCAAGACCGCAATGTGCGCGCGGTAGTTCTCACCGGTGAGGGGTCTTCATTTTGTGCAGGGCTTGACTTCCCCTCCGCAACGAAAGAACCGAAACGGATCGCGAAGTACTTCGTCCCCGTGCCATCGTTTGTGCCGTTGCCGGGCCGTGGAACAAATATGTTCCAACGTGCATGCTGGGCATGGCGTGAACTTCCTGTGCCCGTGGTCGCCGTCATCAAGGGCCACTGTTACGGCGGCGGGCTGCAACTCGCGCTTGCGGCCGATTTTCGGTTTACCGCTGCCGACGCTGAACTTTCGGTCCTCGAAGCGAAATGGGGAATCATCCCGGATATGACGGGTACCGCGACACTGCGGGAACTCGTCGGTATCGACACCGCAAAACTTCTCACCATGACCGGAAAAATGATCAGTGGCACGGAAGCCAAGGACATCGGTCTCGTGACCCACGCCTCTGATGACCCCGAGGCGGCCGCGCAGGACCTGATCGACATTCTTGTGCAGCAGTCACCTGACGCTGTCGCGGGTGCAAAAAAGATCTTCAATGCCGCGTGGTCGGGTTCACCCGCACAGGCTTTCGCCACCGAGCGTCGAATTCAGCTTCGGCTGCTCACCGGTGAGAACAGCAAAATAGCGCGCAAGGCACGGATGAAGGGTGAGGCACCGAACTATCGGCCGCGCAAGTTGTACTAGCAGGGGGTAGTGGCAGGTGAGCACTCAGTCATCAGCAAGCAATGCTGATGCTTTGGACTTAGTCATAGCGTTGCACCGACTCGTGCGGAGCATTCGGCGCTCGTCGACCACACGAGGGTTGACACCAACGCAACTCGTCATCCTTGCCTACTTGAAAGACAACGGGGCAGCCCGTATCGGTGAACTTGCCACCTACGTTCCGTGTTCTCAACCGACCGCGACCACTGTGGTTAATAGCTTGCAGGATGCGAACCTTGTCGAGCGGATCCAAGACGAGGATGATCGACGCGCGATCTTGGTGACGCTAACAAAGTTGGGCCGGGCGGCATTGCGGTCGGTTGCAGAAAGCCAAGCAACGCAGCTCTCACAGCGAATTGCGATGCTCGATGATGATGTTCGGACCCAACTTGCGGACGCGATACCGATACTGACGGCTTTAGCTGAGAGCGCTGTCACAGAAACTGATTGACACTTAGGTGTCTGATCAGCGCTATCGTGGTTCGTATGCCATCAACTGCCACCTCGCAGCGCCTTCGTGGTGTTGGTGTGGGGGCAGTTACCGCGAGTGTCGCCATTGCCGCTCATGGTACGGCTGGAGGTGGGTATCCGCCCACAGCGATGATGATGCTCATCCTTCTCATCGCGGGCACATTCGGTGCAGCTGCCGCCCACAACCGCACTATGGGGCGTCGGGCGCTGGTCGGTGTTCTCGCAGCAGGGCAAGTTGTAGCGCACGTCGCCTTGATGTGGGCTACTCCGGTGTCTCTGCATGGGGATGCTGCGCACAGTTCACTTAGTAGTTCATCGCATCACAGCGGAGCAATGGTGTTGGCTCACGCAACCGCTGTGGTCGTTGCCGCCCTTGTAATCTATGGCGGCGAACAAGGCTGCAGGTGCGTGCGGACGGCGGTGCACAATGCGCTCCGTTCGCTTTGCGTACCCCAAGCGGCCCACCATAATGTGTTGCCGCTCTTGCACCGGGACTATTCAGACCGCTGGTGCAACTTCACCCTGGTATCGGGAACTGGGACACGCGGCCCGCCGGTTGCCGCGTTTCATCACGCGCACTAGTGGCGTTTGTTCCTAGCTCTGAATGATGCGACCGCAGTCGCACTCAGAGGTTTCTCCGCGTGCAGTTTTTGCGCGCACAACCAGGAAGTTTTCATGAGGAATTTTCGTACGATTTCAGTCTTCGCTGCGACGGCCCTCGTCGCAGCGGTGGGATGTTCCACTGGGGAAGACAGCGCGGTCACACAAGGTGCCACGACCGATGCCGACAAAGTGACTGTTGTTGATGCTTGGGTGCGGGCCGCTGATGACGGGATGGTTCCCGCCTTTGCTGAATTGACCAACGAGGGCGGTGACGACGTTCAGATAACTGGGGTGTCATCGACGGTGAGTCCCGTAGCTGAGATCCACGAGGTAGTCACCCTCGGGGGGCAACCAGTGATGCAAGAAAAACCTGACGGAATCACGATCGCTGCAGGCCACACCCACGTACTGGAGCCGGGTTCTGACCACTTCATGCTGATGGGGCTGAGTGACCCTATTACGCCCGGCAGTCAGGTTGTCATCATCCTTGAGTTCGATGACGGATCTACCCAAGATGTGTCATTCTCTGGGCGTAACTTTGCTGGCGGGAACGAAAACTACGCGCCGATGGATCACAGCACTACCGAGGATCACAGCGACCATGAGACGCAGTGACCCCGGCTACTCGTCCGGGGTTTCTCGTCGACACATCTTAGCGTCGGGAGCTCTGGCTGCCGGTGCCGCGGGGCTGGGGTGGGGAACCCGGGACGTCGTCGCACGTGCCAATGATGTCGATACCGCACAGGGTTCCTCAACAGTTCCGTTCTACGGCGAACACCAGGCAGGTATTGCAACACCCCCGCAGGCATGGGGAACCTTTGTTGCGTTTGACCTGCCATCGCAGGCTCAGCGCGGTGACGTGGTTGGTGTGCTGACAGCCTGGACGGAGGACGCTGCACGATTGACGCAAGGGAAACCGGGACTAGCGGACCTTGAACCCGAACTCGCTGCCAACCCGTCACGTCTAACGGTGACGATCGGGCTTGGGCCACGAGTATTTGCGGTCACTGGAACGGAGCAGCACAGACCACCGTGGATCGCCCCGTTGCCCTCTTTTGACATCGATGAACTTGATGAAAAGTTCACTGGCGGCGATCTTCTCCTCCAGGTGTGCGCGGACGACCCCGTTCCCATGGCGCATGCCATCCGAGTGTTGTCACGCAGTGTAAAAACGCGAGCAACCGTGCGGTGGGTGCAACGAGGATTCCGAGATGCTCGTGGAAGTGTGCCGGAAGGCGCGACCATGCGAAACCTCATGGGGCAGGTCGATGGCACCAACAATCTGTCTCCGAAGGAGCCTGATTTTGGTCGGTTGGTGTGGCACAACAGCACCCAGTACGCGTGGCTGAACGGCGGTACTTCCATGGTGGTGCGGCGCATCGAAATGGAACTCGATACGTGGGACGAACTTGGTCGTAACGACCGAGAATTGTCGATGGGGCGTACTCTCGTCAACGGTGCACCGTTGACGGGGAAGGACGAACATGACGAGCCTGATTTCGATGCGAAAGACAGGTTTGGAATACCCGTTATTCCGCCGTCGTCGCACATTGCCCGAGCGCGTGCGCTTCACCCCGATGAAGAGTTCTTTCGGCGGGCATACAACTACGACGACCCGCCATCGCCAGGGCAGGTGAGCAATAGCGGACTAATTTTCGCGACCTTCCAAGCTGACATTGAGAAGCAGTTTTTACCGATTCAGCGGCGACTTGCGGAATTTGACGTACTCAATGAATGGACGACACCCGTGGGGTCTGCGGTCTTCGCGATACCTCCCGGATGCGAGCAAGGTGACTTTATCGGCCGCCCGTTAACGGGCTTGTGAACTTACGAAAGAGGAGTCCAATGAGTCAGCGACCCAAACCGGGGTTTGTGACCCAACAAACAGTGCGTGATCAGCGTCGCGCCACCATTATTCGCGTGGTGATTACTGCAATTGTGGTAGTTGTCGGTGTGGCTGGCGTGATGTTTGTCCTGTCGCAGCGGGGCAACGACACAGACGATACGAATTCGGAAATCACGCAACCACCGTCGGATGCCTTCGTAGACGGTGCCGGTATTGCGTTCGGTGCTACCGACGGTCCAGTTCGTATTGATGTGTACGAGGATTACTTGTGCCCCGCGTGTGCGGCGTTCGAAGAGCTGTCGGGCGAAACTCTGCGTGACCTCGCGGATTCTGAGCAGGCTACGGTGGTCTACCACCCCATCACAATTCTTGATTCCCGCTCACCGACTCAATACTCAAGCCGCGCGGCATCAGCATCGGTCTGCGTAGCTGAATACAACAAAGATGTTTGGCCTGCTTTCCAGGAAGGAATGTATGCCGACCAGCCGCAGGATCTCGGGGCCCGCATGTCGAACTCCGATATCGCGGACTTCGCTGCATCGCTTGGAGCTGACTCTGATGAACTCAGAGAATGCATCACTGACGCCACCTATCAGGGGTTCGTCATTCAGAATACGAACGAGCTGAGCCAGCAGGGCATAAACCAGACACCGACCGTTCATGTCAACGGTGAGAAACTCGAAGATGTCACTCCTGCGGGCATTCTTGCCGCAGTGTCCGCCGCAACTGAGTGAAACCTAGGAACTGATCAGTGACACCTACGTTGCCATCGACCGACCCCGTGGTTGCGCCGCGCCGCGCAGCCACGGGGTGGGCGTTGCTCATCCTTGGCGTTGTGGGACTTGCCGCCGCCGCAGCGCTCACCTACGAGCGATTTTTGCTTCTCCTTGACCCGACCCATGTGCCGTCGTGCAGCATCAACCCAGTGTTGTCGTGCGGTTCGGTGATGGAAAGCCCGCAAGCATCACTGTTCGGGTTCCCCAACCCGTTGCTCGGTTTGGTTGCCTTCACGGTGGTTGTCACCACGGCGATCGTGGTTCTCGCCGGGTCAGTTTTGCCCAGGTGGTACTGGTTGGGGCTCGCGGCGGGTTCGACCCTCGGCCTCATCTTTGTGCACTGGCTGATCTTCCACAGCTTGTACACCATTAACGCACTATGCCCGTACTGCATGGTCGTGTGGGTTGTGCAATTGCCGATCACCGTTGTCGCGATGTCAGCAGCGTTTCCCAACGCCCGGAACTACCGGGGTGTTGCCTGGTTGGTGGCGTGGCGTTGGAATCTCGTCGCGCTGTGGTACGTCGCGGTGTTGCTCCTCATTCTGGAACGATTCTGGTACTACTGGTCCACACTCGTGTAGCCCGGGGGACGAGCCAGGATCACCGCGATCGCGCTCGTGAGCGGCACTGACAGTGTTAACGCGATGCCGCCCACAAACGATCGCGCCAGTTCGATAGCGACAATTTCGCTGGTAATCACATCGCCTAACGATCGTCCCGCCACCGAGAACAACAACAGCAATGGCAGCGCTGAACCAGCGTAGGCAAGCACCAGGGTGTAGACGGTGCTCGCGATGTGGTCGCGCCCAACACGCATCGTCGCGCCGAACAGTTGCATCCGATTCGCGCTCGGTTCCAACCGTGCGAGCTCGAATGCGGTAGCCGCCTGGGTGATGGTGACGTCGTTGAGCACACCGAGTGACCCGATGATGAACCCCGCGAGCAGCAGCCCGCTAATGCTGATGTGTTCGAGGTACAGCTGAATCTGGTTGTTGTCCTCCTCCGATAAACCGGTGAGGGTGGCGGTTTCGATCGCCACCCACGACAACACCGCAGCGAGAACCAGCGACGCAAGGGTGCCTAGGAGTGCCGAACTCGTTCGCAAGTTCACTCCGTGCGCGAGATATAACGCGGCGTAGAGGATTAATGCGCCACCAACGAGAGCCACAGGGACGGCAGGTTTTCCGTCCAGCAACGCCGGCAACAGGAACACCACCAGAATCGTGAAGGCGAGAACGATGCCCACCAACGCCCGGAGGCCACGCCAACGGGCAACGATGATGACTGTGGCGGCAAAAGCCAGCGCCAAGATTGCCAGCGGTGCGCCACGTTCGTAGTCGTAGAACCCGTACCTGGTGTTCATTGTGGCGTCAGTGCCCCGAACGAGCCTGATTGATTCGCCAGCTTGTAAGTCTGGTTGACCAGGCCCTGATACGTGCTCGAGCAGGGTGAACGCGCCCTGGTCCGGCCCGGAGTCGATGCTGATGATGCTGCGAAAACACTCATACCCGGCACCTGGTGGCGGTTGTGGTGCGCCACTGAATACCAATGATGCCGATGGTGAACCGCAAGGTCCTAGTTCAGACTCAACCACGGTTCCGGCTTCAGTCTGCACCGCTTCACCTGTGGCGCTTTGGAAAGGTAGCGGGATGTCGACGCGGTGCTGACCAGGCCACAGAAGCGCAGCACCAATAACAACAATGATGCCGATGACGACCAGGAGTCCTACAACGACGCGCGCCGCCACTGGGCTTAGCGGCGCTGGCGCTCCATCGTGGCCATGGCTGTGCCCATGCCCTACCGGGGCGCGGTCAAAAGGGTTCTTCGCAGGCTTGTCACTCTTGTTCGGCTGACTCTCCACGATTGTCAGACTAGTTCTCCCACGAGCGCGGCGAGCATTAAGCACAATGAAAACTGTGGATAGTGCTGGCGAGAACGAATCATCAATGGGACCGGTTGTGTTTCTTGCCGATGCCCGCTCCAAAATTGAGCGTGAGTTGATAACTCAATGGCTCGACGAGGGGAACGCGGACCACTTCGTCAGCGAAACGGGGGAGCGACCATCACGGTTGCTGCTTGACGCCACCCGTATCGCCGGTGCGTTGTCGGGTCGTCAAGACAACCCGCTTGTGGTACCGGTCCGCGTCGCGTGGCTACCGCCCGAACGCGAAGGCGGGCGGCACGTGAAATGGGCGGACGTTCTCACTTTGAACAACCCTCGAAGCCCCAACATTATCGCGCAACGCAAGATCGTTAAGGAATCGCCCGAGCGGGCCCAGGTGCTGCTCGGCACCCCAGCGTTGCTCGAAGACCTCAGGCGGCGCCATCGCCGTGAAGTCGGCGACACAAGCCCAGATTCGCTCGCGCGGTACATTCACCGGTCAGCGATCGTGACGCTAGAACGTGCCGAACGTGTCGTGACTGGTGATCGATACAAGATCCCACGACTTGTGGTGGAACAGATCATGGACTCCGCCACGTTCAGGGCACGGCTCAAAGAAATCTCAAGTGCCAATGACATTCCGTACCCAGAAGCGCTGCAGCGCGCTCGAAGTTGTCTGAAAGAACTAGTGGCTGTGCAAAGCAAGCTCGCTACTGACTTGTTTGCCCAAACAATGCGGCCCTTGCATTCATCGGCGTGGACCGTGCACGCAGATAGCGCCCAACTCGACTCGCTTCGCCAGCTTAACCGGAAGCACCCCTTGGTGTTTCTCCCGTCGCATAGGTCTTACGCAGACGCACTCGTGCTGAATGATTTTCTCGCCCGCAATGATTTTCCCCGCAACCACATCATGGGCGGGGCGAACCTCAAGTTCTGGCCGCTTGGGCCACTTGCGAAGCGCGCTGGGACGGTGTTTATTCGTCGTAGTTTCGGCGACGACGAGGTGTATAAAGCCAGCGTTGAGGAGTATTTCGCCTACCTGTTGGCGAAGCGCTTCAACCTGGAGTGGTACTTCGAAGGCGGGCGGTCTCGCACCGGTAAGCTCCGCCCACCGCGGTATGGGTTGCTGAACTATGTGGCGTCTGCGTTGCGGTCGCGCCGCGTGCCCGAAATTATGGTTGTCCCGGTGTCCATCGCATACGAGCGGCTTCACGAGCTCGATGCCATTGCGCACGAACAACGCGGTGGCAAAAAGCAGGCCGAGGGGCTCGCCTGGTTGGCGAAGTATGCCAAAGCTCAGCGACTACTTGCGGGCAATGTGTATATCCGATTCGGCGATCCGTTGTCGATGCGTGAGCGTTTGCGTGCAGCGGGTGATCCGATGCACGCACCTGCGCCAGACGATGATGTGCCAGCCTTACAACGCAAAGCCATGCAAAAGCTTGCTTTTGAAATCGCTGTGAGCATCAACCGAGTCACCCCTATAACAGCGAATGCTCTGGTCACGCTGTCATTGCTCGGCGTGCGGGACCGTTCGCTCACCGTCGGTGAGGTAATGGCGGCGATCGATCCGGTTTTGCATTACATCGAACAGAGAGGGGTGCCTACGGGCAACATCTCGGTGTTGCGCTCACTTTCTGGGCTCCGTGCAGTGTTGGCTGACCTCACAACGGCTGGGGTCGTGACCACCTACGATGAGGGGCTTGAGCCGGTGTATTCGATTGAACCGGGCCAGCACCTTGTTGCCGCGTTTTACCGCAATAGTGGTATTCACTGGTTCGTCAACAGGGCTATCGTCGAAATCGCAATTCTCGATGCGGCAGAGATCGGATTTACAGATCCGCTGCGGGCTGAGTGGAAATATGCCAACGAGTTGCGCAACTTGCTCAAGTTTGAGTTCTTCTTCCCCGACCGGGAGACGTTCGAGGCCGAACTGGTGGAAGAAATGTTGCTCATTGATCCGCTATGGCGGGAACGCAAACCTAGCATCGACGAGTTGACTGAGGCCCTCGAAAATTCTGGTTTCATCATGGCGCACCGAGTGTTGCGGTCGTTCTTCGATGCGCAGTTTGTCGTGGCGCAACGCATCGCCAGTAAGGATGCAACGGAGTCAATTGACAAGGCGCAACTCGTTGATGAGTGCGTACGAGTTGGTCAGCAAATGGTGTTGCAGGGCCAACTTCACGGTCCCGAGTCAATCTCGACAGAATTGTTCAACACCGCACTCAAACTCGCCGATAACCTTGGGCTAACTCCCGAGTCGGCAACGGACGCTGAAGACCTGACGCGTCGCCGAACTGATTTTTCCCGCATACTCGCAGCGGTGGTAAAGCGCATCCGGCTAGCCGAGGCGCTTGATCCGTCCAACAGAAAGGTCCTCCCAGGTGGATATTCGTGACGCAATAAGACGGATTCACGATGCGCCCGACGGTCCAGAGGTGGGGGCGTTCTTCGAGTTCACGGGAACGATTCTGCAGGGGTATTCTCCGCTGCGCCCAATGCGGGTGAAGAAAGATTCCGACAGTGACCGCGACCGAGACGTAGCGCTTGACCTTATGAAAACGCTGCGGGCAAGCAAAGCCCCCCAGTTTGTTGAGGACATGGTGGGAACTGTGTACCCGAGTTGGCGCGGCAGGACCGATGACGATATCGCTTCTGTCGCAAACCGAATTTTTGAGCGGGCTGCTGCTGGCCGGGTCTACCCAGAGGTGTGGCACCTGATCAATGCACACCACAACAAAGGCCACACCGTTGTCATTGCCACCGCTGGGCCGCCTTATGTGGCACAGGCAGCTGCGCGAGCGCTTGACTGTGGACACGTCTTGTCGACGTCGCTGGAGAAGCGGGACGGTGTTCTTACTGGACTCGTCGATGGTCCCGTTTTATGGAGGCGCGCCAAGGCGCATGCCGTGCGGAAATTTGCCGAAACGAACGGTATCGACTTGAAGCTGAGTTTTGGTTACTGCCACGGTAGCGACGATGTTGAACTGTTGTCAGCCGTAGGGTTCGCTGGCGCGGTCAATCCCGACCGAACATTGGCGAAGATCGCTGAGCAGAAGCAGTGGCCGGTGTTGACCTTCGCTTCTCGTGGGGCTGTCAGTCCTGTTCAGGTGGGACGCACTTTTGCCGGATATGGTGGCTTCTTTGGTGCCGTGGGGTTGGGTCTGACAAAGGGCGCGGTCAAACGCGACCATCGGTTGGGTGTTGACGCGGCGATCGGGATGAGCGCGGACGTAGCGCTGCGGATCGCAGGTGTCGACGTAAATCTCCGAGGCGTGGAAAATGTGTGGTCACGTCGACCCGCTGTTTTTATTTTTAACCACCAAAGCCAGGCTGATGCGTTGGTTTTAGCGAAAGTGCTGCGCGGCGGGTTTACGGGTATCACGAAGAAAGAGATGGCATCAAGCAAACTGTTTGGACCGATTCTGCGGATAGCGGATGCGGTGTTTATTGATCGAGCGGATTCCGCTAGCGCTCGCGAAGCACTCCGTCCAGTAGCGGACACTCTTAAATCTGGGCTGTCGATTGTCATTGCGCCGGAAGGGACGAGGTCGTTAACTCCCGGCGTAGGACCGTTTAAGAAGGGTGCTTTCCATATTGCGCAGCAGGCGGGTGTGCCGATTGTGCCAGTCATAATCCGTAACGCTGGCGAATTGATGTGGAAGCACGGCCGCGTACTGCGTCGTGGAACAGTTGACGTCGTTGTTGAAAAGCCAATTGATGTTGCGCGTTGGAAAAAGGATGACTTTGAAAAGAATATTGCCGAAGTCCAACGAATGTACCGGCGATACCTGGAAAACTGGCCACGTGATTAACAGCGGGTTAGCTTTTGATGGCGGCAACCTGAACGAAACCTGAATGCTGCGGTAACATTTCGCGACATGGTTGCTGTGCCCTCGCCAGATCAAGAATCGCCCACCTGGCCCCGAGTGTTCCGAATTCCACCGTTGATCATTGTGATTTTGGCAATTGCGATGGTTGTGGCGGCATGGTTCGCGGTATTTGCGGTGGATATTTGGGGATGGCTACCGCGCGAAGGCGCTATCCCGATATGGATGGCGCTGTTCAACGAAGGTCTAGTTGAGATCGCGCAATGGATTTTCATTGCACTATTTGTTGTTGGCGCAGGTTATCTCGCGGGTATGTATAGGTTCACCGAGTACGCCGGAATTGCCCGATTCTATCTAGTTCTGAGTATCGGCTTCGCGTTTATCCTCATTGAGGAGGCGGGAGACGTCCGACTCATCCTCGCTGAAGCCATCGGCCGGTGGTATGGATACGAAATTCTTGGGTTTCATTACCACGTTGTCGGAACCCTCCCAGTAATGGCGTTTCTTGCGTTCTTCCCGGTTTACGCGCTTGTGCGATATGGGCGACATGTATGGCAGTGCTCTAGCGCGCGGTGGTATCTCGTCGCGATGTATGGCATCTATGCCGGATCGCAGCTGGGCGCACAAACCTCGCACATTGAAGGTTGGTACGCGCACTTCGGCAACTGGCTGAACATCAATATCTTCGGGTCCCGCCTGCCGGAGCCGTGGGGAATGGAACCAGGCGAGATCGCTTACCTTTTCATCGACAATGTTGTCGAAGAAAGCCTCGAACTCATCGCCGCTGGCGCACTGTTTGCAATGCTGCTTGCAACCATTTCAGACCTACGCAAGAATCGCGTTTCGGTGCGGGTACAGCAAGACATGGAGGCGCTGCAAAACTTAGAGGCGCAGCAGAGTTAGAGTCGGTTTGCGGCAGCGATGACGGCCCGTAGTGACGACTCGACCGGGTCTGCTGAAAATGCAACACCCCAAGCTTGATGTTCGTCGCACTCGCCGAGCACAAACGTGGCAGTGCGGTCATCGACTGGGCGCTGGTGCAGTTCTCGAATTTCGAGATTGCAGCCCAGTTTGTACAGCATCCCAGTCAACGCGCCAATGGGTCCTGAGGACATCGCAGTGTAGGTGTTTGATGAGCCGCTAGTTCGGATTGTCGCCTCGAAGGCAATTTTTGCGGAACCAAGATTGTGAATCTGCCAGTTCTCGAGGCGAAACTTGCCTGCCCGCGGGGAGTAAATCTGATCGAACATATCCCACGACAAGCGTGCGGCTTCGTCTCGTAAACCGGCGGGCAACGCCGCCCCATAGCGGTGTTCAAAAGGGTCACGCGAGGTGGGGAGTGCGTGCGTGCTTTCGGAATTAATGAAGTCCGTGCTCATGTTGGTGCTTCCGTCTTTAGCAGGTGTGGACTGACGCGACGAAACCCCGCAGCGAGGGGTCTGTCCTGGTCTACACCTCGCTGCGGCTGCCTACTACGAGCATCCGCCTCATGCACTCAAATCTACTCGCGTTGTTTGGGCCCGACAACCAATGTTTCCCGTCTGGATTGCCAACGGCAGGAAAACTTGACACGGTTGCCCGGTGACGGACATCGAGATCGAACCGGCAGGTCCCACGGAGTGGGGGACATCAGTGGGCGTCGGCCCGTGGGAACAAGAACGTGGCCTTCCGTTGCCTACTGATAGCTGGTACGACCAGGAACTTCTCGCCAATGGCGACACGCGCAATGTGGTCGACGCATACCGATATTGGAGCCGCGAAGCGATTGTGGCCGACATTGATGCGCGCCGTCATTCGCTGCACATCGCCATCGAAAACTTCGCGCACGATTCCAACATCGGAACCGTTGTTCGCACCGCCAACGCTTTCGCTGCAGCCGCCGTCCACATCGTGGGGCGGCGACGATGGAACCGGCGTGGCGCGATGGTGACCGATCGCTACCAGCATATTTACCATCACCCCACCGTTGCCGACGCGATTGAATACGCAGCGGACCACGGGTTGACTGTGGTGGCGGTCGACAACACCCCCGGTTCAATTCCGATCGAGACAGCAACCCTGCCGCAGAACTGCATGCTGCTATTTGGCCAGGAGGGCCCCGGAGTCAGTGACGACGCACGGTCCGCGGCCAAGATGACGGTTTCGATTGCCCAATTTGGGTCCACTCGCAGCATCAACGCTGGGGTTGCGGCCGGGATCGCCATGCATACCTGGATCAGGCAACACGCAGACCTTACGCAATCCTGGTGAGTTCCTATCGCGAAGTTGTCCCGCAACGGGCACGATAGGTCCATGGGCACTTGGGCGCTCCGCGCTGACGAAGCTGAAAATGCCATTCTGACGCGCCACCTCCAACCGCTGTGGCTGCTTCCAGGTACAGCGCTGGGAGTAATCTCGTGGCCTCCAACAGCACGTGACCGGGCGTTCGCCCGTTGGCACTACTGGTGGCAGGCGCACCTTCTCGACTGCATGGTTGACGCCGCCGTGCGTGCACCGAATCCAGAACGTCGTCGTCGAATAAGTGCCATGATTCGGACGCATCGCATTCGCAACATGGGCAAATGGACGAATAACTACTACGACGACATGGCGTGGTTGGCGCTTGCTTTGGAACGCGCAGGGAACCTTGATGGTGTGCCTCGCCGAACCAAGGCGATCGAAGCTTTGGTGGACGAGATTTTTAATGCTTGGGACCACGAGTCCGGTGGGGGCATTCCGTGGCGTAAGAAGGACGATTTTTTTAATACCCCTTCGAACGGTCCGGCGGCGATCCTGCTCGCGCGGGTGGGGAAGCTCAACCGGGCGGAAGAGACAGCTGACTGGATAAATGGAAGACTCCGCGATCCTGAGCGTGGACTGATTTACGACGGTGTGCGCGGCGACGGCAAGTTTGTGCGCAATATCTACACGTACTGCCAGGGTGTTGTATTAGGAGCGGAAACGGAGCTCGCAATCCGCACTGGCGATGTTCGCCACGCCCGGCGCGTACAGGAACTTGTGGGAGCGGTGGCGCAGCACCTTGCCCCTCGCGGGATCATCAAAACGGGTGGCGGGGGAGACGGGGGACTGTTTCAGGGCATTCTCGCTCGTTATCTTGCTCTCGTCGCAACGAAGCTGCCCACGACGAGCGAATCGAATCAGCAGACCAGGAGGATAGCCCGCGGCATTGTGTTGCGGTCAGCCGAGACTGTGTGGCGGAACCATCTAGATGCTCCTGGGGGGCCGCTGTTTAGTGCGAATTGGGCGGCGCCTGCAACGTACCCGGATGCGAGGAGCGCGCCGTCGAAAAAACTCGATGGTGCGGTGAGGGCGTCGGCAGTGCCGGAGCGGGACTTGTCCGTTCAACTGTCAGGGTGGATGCTGATGGAAGCCGCAGCATCCTGCGAGTAGTGGTTGCGACTCGCCCAGCCGTCATTCGACAGGTGTAGGTTGCCATACTAATACTTATCGATAATGGTTACTGACCGTAAAAGAGACGATTTGGAGGGCACCCCCGATGCCAATCGCCACGCCTGAGGCCTACGCCGAGATGCTGAACCGCGCTAAAGAAGGCGCTTACGCGTTTCCTGCTATCAACTGCACGTCATCCGAGACGGTGAACGCCGCGATTCGTGGATTCGCGGAAGCCGGAAGCGATGGGATTATTCAGTTTTCTACTGGTGGCGCTGAGTTCGCCTCCGGTCAGGCTGTAAAAGACATGGTCGTTGGTTCGGTGGCGTTGGCGGAGTTTGCCCACGTTATCGCTGCTCAGTACGACGTGACGATTGCTTTGCATACGGATCACTGCCCGAAGGACAAGCTTGAGGGGTTTGTTCGCCCGCTGCTGGCTATTTCGCAGGAGCGCGTGAACGCGGGCAAGAATCCACTGTTTCAGTCGCATATGTGGGACGGCTCTGCGATCCCTATGGATGAGAACTTGCGGATCGCTCAGGAACTCCTCGCTCTCTCAAAATCCGCGAAGATCATTCTTGAGGTAGAGATCGGCGTTGTCGGTGGTGAAGAGGATGGCGTGGAGAACGCGATCAACGACAAGCTCTACACGAGTGCTGAAGACTTTGAGATGACGATCGATGCATTGGGTTCTGGCGAAAATGGCCGGTACATGCTCGCCGCAACATTCGGCAACGTACACGGTGTGTACAAGCCCGGAAACGTGAAGTTGCGTCCGGAGGTGCTCAAGGAAGGCCAGTCTGTAGCAGCGCGCAAGTTGGGCCTTGGCGCAGACGCTAAGCCATTTGACCTTGTGTTCCACGGTGGTTCGGGTTCACTTAAATCTGAGATTGAAGACTCGTTGAACTACGGCGTGGTCAAAATGAACGTCGATACGGACACCCAGTACGCCTTCACCCGCCCTGTCGCCGATCACATCTTCAGGAACTACGAGGGTGTGCTCAAGATTGATGGCGAGGTGGGGAACAAGAAGATGTACGACCCGCGTAGCTATCTGAAATTGGCTGAGGCCAACATGGCGAAGCGCATCGTCGAGTCGTGCACGGACCTACATTCGGTGGGCAAATCAATTAGCGCGTGATCTAGTTTTCCTGCCCCAAAAAAACGAGCCCGTGTCGGTGATGCTGTGGAGCGACTAGAGCTGTTGAGTCTCTAGTCGCCGCGCATTCCCGATGCGGGCATCGTCGGATTCAGTCGATTTTCAAGTATTTCGCGAAGTCGATGAGAAGTTCCATTGTGTCGTTGTCGAGTTCGTCGTCGGCGTGGATGTGACGGAATCGGGCTTCGCCGCCGAACAACGCCACCGTGATGACGAGTAGGGCGCGGCGTTGTCCGCTCTGTAGGTGAGCTAGCGCTGGAATCGCGTCGGCTGCTTGGGTGAGAGCCTCGGCGTATTTGGCGAATGTCGGGGTTATCCGTTCGCGAAGTTCGGCGTCGGTGCGGGCGGAGACGAGCAGTTCATCCCAGACCGCGCTGTAGGGTGCGCGGGCAATTTCTCGCTCGATTCGCAGTATCGTCGCTACGCCAATATTTCCGTCGCTGCTAGCTTTCGTGAGCGCGTCGAGAAACGTGGTGACTTGTCGCGTGCCGACTTCCTCTGCGGCGCCCACGATGACGTCGAGCCTTGTTGGGAAGTGTCGAAATAGGGCGCCTTGTGACAGTCCGGCGCGGGTGACGATTTCTTGAACGGTGGTGCGTGAGTACCCAACTTCTGCAATGGCATCGATCGTTGCCTGGAGCAGCGCGCTGATGGTTGCGTGTCGCCGCTCGGCTTGCGTTCTACGTGGCGGGCCAAGTTGGGGTGTCACGGCAATTGATCTTACTTGCCCCGAACACTATGCAAGAAAGAGAGTGCCTGCTATCTTTTGATGTGATGTTGGACTCACCGCGAGTTGTCCGTTGATTCGCGCGACAAAAAAGGGGAGACGCGTGCCACGAACGCGCCGAATCAGAACTTCAACGGCGGCTCTGCTGCTCACCGGCACCCTCCTTTTCCCACTGGTTCCCGCAGCCGCCACTCCGAGTCTCCCGCCCGACGGTGGCGCGAGCGCAGCACAGTGGCAAGGAGATGCCCGCGCCTATTCCAACATTGCCGCCACCGAAGACGTTGACATCACGATGAGTGATGGAACACTCCTTCGCGCCACCGTGTACCGGCCAACGGACGCGCACGGCAATCCCATCGCCGAGCCATTGCCCGTGGTGCTCAACCTCACGCCATACACCCGGCTCGTTAACACGCTCGTCGATGCAATCACGGAACATCCGCAACTACGCCCTCTCCTCGACTCGGTCATTGCCGACGCCAATGTGTGGGGCGAACCATTCGATGGCATCCACGAGCTCGCACAAGCAATACCGGGTGGGGGAGCTCGCGTTCTGGGCGTCAACCGAGACTTGGTGCGGAGCGGGTACGTGCAAGTGATCGTCGATGTTCGCGGCACTGGATACTCACACGGGACGTGGGACGTTCTGCAGGCGCGTGAGCAGAAAGACAGCGTGGAAATCCTGCAGTGGGCAAGCGAACAGCCCTGGTCAAACGGCGCTACTGCTATGGCCGGAATCTCCTATTCCGCCATCAACAGCCTCCAAGCAGCAAGTCATAGGCCGCCGTCACTCAAAGCGGTGTTTGCCGTCGAACCAGCTGAAGACCTCGCCCACGACATCGTCATGACGGGCGGCGCGGGCGGAGTTGGGTTCATGCCACTGTGGATCGGCCTCGTTAACGGTTTGAAGTTCCTACCGTCGCTTGAAGCGCTGCTCGCAGGTAACTTCGACCCAGCATGGCTCGCAGACCGGCTCGCAGACCCGCTTGTGATGGGTGAAGAGCTACTCGAAGCCGCGCTCTTCGCCGACGGTATCGCGGCCCATGACGGCCCGTTCTACGCTGGGATCAATCCCAACATCGAAAACATCGCGGTACCAACATTTGTTGTTGGGGCATACCACGACATTTTCGCCCGAGGGCAAGTCCGCATCTACGACAGACTCCAGCTGCCAGCAAGTCAGAAAAAGCTGTTGATGGGGCAGAACTTCCACATCAACCCGGGATACCGAACGGGTGGAGCAGGCCAGCCGCCGACACTCGACGTATTGGAACGCACATGGTTCGACCGATGGGTTCGAGGGGTACCCAACGGCATCGAGAGTTACGGGCCAATCGTTTCGGATCAAATGGGTGGCGACTGGACGGTCACGTCAGCGATTCCGCGAGCGGGTTCAGAACCGCGCAAGCTACACCTGCACTCCACAGCCAGTGGAACAGCGTCGCACGCCTTGCACGACGGATCGTTGCGTCCCGAACCCAGCGGTCCTGCTCGCCTGAGCGTCGGGCCTGGAGTTCAGAATGTGTGCTCCCGCGATGCGGCAGTGGGGACGGCGGGGATTGTCGCAATACTTGGTGCGCAGTGCACACGCGACAATCGATTCGCCGAAACTGAGGCGCTGACGTTCACCAGCGAACCGTACGCACATCGGCTCGAAGTGTCCGGCCCGATGAACCTCAGGCTTGTCACCACAACAGACTTGCCAGAAGGAATGTGGCACGTCACCGTCCAAGACGTCAGCCCGGATGGGTTGTCGACAACCGTGAATAGCGGTGGTCTTCTCTCGTCCCGACGCGCCATTGACGCCAGCCGCAGCACGACTACAGCAACGGGCGATTACCTCGACGCAGTGCACCCACTGACGCGTGACTCCGTACTTTCCGTCGTCCCGGGCGAGCGCACCGTTCTGGATATCGATCTGCGGCACACCGACTTTGTGCTTAAGCCAGGTCATCGCCTGCGGGTGACCGTCGCAGCAGGAAACCCGGTGCGGTACTTGCCGTTGATTCCAAGCCTGGCGGCGACGGGTCTGCAACCACAGCACGTGGAACTGGATCCGGGGCAACCGAGTTGGTTGATGTTCACAGCCAAGTGATGAGTCGTGGCGCAAAAACGGTTACCGGGCCGGATCTATGGCAAAGAAGCGAGAAAAGGTCCGTAGCATGTGTTCATGACGTCTTTTGGTGATCTACTCGGACCCCAACCCACCTTGCTTCCCGGCGACGAGGAAGCAGAATCGGAACTACTCAACAACAGAGATCCCGAACACGTAGCTGCTTCTCATCCCTCCGCGTCGATCGCGTGGGCTGCGCTAGCTGAGCGTGCGCTTGATCAGGACCAGTTCGTCACGGCTTACGCATTTGCCCGCACGGGCTACCATCGCGGGCTTGATCAACTGCGTCGCAACGGCTGGAAAGGCTTTGGGCCAGTGCCCTGGAGTCACGAGGGGAACCAGGGGTTCCTACGTGCAGTGGCTGCGCTGGCAAAGGCAGCCCGCGGCATCGGTGAGGGCGAAGAGTACGCGCGCTGCTTGGACCTGCTAGAAGACTGCGATCCACGGGCAGCCGAAGCGCTTGATCTCGGCTAGGGGGATTGACGTAGGGATGCGCCGCGCAGCACACGCTGTGTCGGCGCTCCTCCCGCAACCCGTTCGAGACCCTGCCCGGCGGTTGGTGATGTCCGCGATCCCTATCTTGCAGTGCGCTATCGCTGCGGGGGTAGCGTGGTGGATAGCCAAGGACGTGGTGGGTAACCCGCAACCTTTCTTCGCACCGATCGCTGCAGTGGTATCGCTCGGCCTCACACTTGCGACGCGGGTACGGCGGGTGTTTGAGCTCCTTGCTGGGGTAGTGGTCGGTATTGGTGTGGGGTCCCTCCTCATCCAGTTCATCGGGACCGGTCCGTGGCAGATCGGGCTCGTTGTGGGATTGGCGATGGTGATCGCTGTTGTCGTCGATGGTGGTCCAGTGATCACGATGCAGGCGGCAACATCGGGTGTTTTGGTTGCGACGCTGCTCCCTCCAGGTGGGGGCGCTGGTTTTACTCGCATGATGGACGCACTCATTGGTGGGGCCGTAGGGGTGCTCGTTGTGGCATTACTGCCGACGCACCCGGTCCGCCGTGCACGCAGGGATGCGGCCGCACTGCTTGGCTCTGCGGTCGACGTGTTGCGTCAGGTCGCGCGTGGGTTGGAAACCGAAGATGCGGCCGTCATCGAGCAGGCTTTGAAGAAGGCGCGCGCGACCCAGCCGGGCATTGACCAGCTGCGAGGGGACCTCAAAGGTGGGCGCGACATAAGCCGGTTGGCGCCAATGTACTGGGGGTCGAGGACGCGCCTGCAGCGTCTCGCGGCGACTGCAGACCCCATAGATGCTGCGATTAGAAACATTAGGGTGCTCACGCGGCGGGCGTTGACGCTTGTTCTTGACGGAGAGCCGATTGAGCCGGATCTGGTGAAGTTGGTGCGTTCGCTCGCTGATGCGACTGATGTGGTGCGTAAGATGACCTTGGCTGATCCGGGAGAGCAGCCTGATGAGGTCGAGGCGGCGCGGCGGTTGCGGACTGTGGCGCGGATGGCTCGTTTTGAGGTTGTCCGCGGCGGTGGTTTGTCATCTGGTGTGGTGTTGGCGCAAGTGCGCTCAACATTGGTGGACCTGTTTCAGGTGGCGGGGTTGAAGCGTGTGTCTGCGTTGGCGACGTTGCCGCCCACAGTTCCGCACCCGGCGGTGCCCCCGGATGAGCAGGGTGATGTGTGACCTAGTCTCGGCGACTCCATTGAAAAACATATGCGAATGTGTGCATACTTGGTGCAGCTGAACACCAAGGAGGCGACATGGGTGCAGGACACGGGCACGGCCACGGACTAGAGCCAGGCGAAAAACCAACTCAAGCGCGAATCCGGGCCATGCTCATCGGCCTCGCCATCTTGACGGTCTTCCTCGTTCTCGAACTCACCGTCGGCATCATGATCAACTCGCTGGCCCTGATTGCCGACGCAGGGCATATGGCCACCGATGTCATCGCCCTCCTCATGGGAGTCTCAGCCCTCCTGCTAGCCCAACGCGGCAGCAAACACCCCGGGCGCACCTTCGGATGGCACCGGGCCGAAGTCCTGACCGCCATCGCCAATGCCGTCCTTCTCATCGGAATCGCCGCATACATCTTCATCGAGGCCATCGGCCGAATTGGCGATGCACCCGAAGTGCCGGGACTGCCACTCATCCTCGTTGCCACGGCTGGGTTACTCGCCAACATCGTGGTACTTGCACTCTTACGACGCGGCTCCAGGCACAGCATCGCCATGAAGGGCGCCTACATGGAGGTGCTGGCAGACGCTGTCAGCAGCGTTGGCGTTCTGGTCGCGGGTGTCCTTACACTCGCGTTCGGATGGGTGTACGCAGACGTCGTCGTTGGTGTCGCGATTTCGATTTGGATCGTGCCACGTGCGCTTCGCCTGGCCGCGCAGGCCTTAAGAATCCTTACACAAGCATCGCCAGATGACGTAGACGTGCCCCAGCTCGAGCGTGACCTCCTGGCAATCGATGGTGTGGACGAAGTCCACGACCTCCACGTTTGGACTCTCACCACCGGAATGGACGTCGTGACAGTGCATCTCACGACGAAAGCCGACAACCAGGAAGTGTTGCGGCAAGCGAAAAACGTGCTCTCCGCAGCTGGGCTCGAGCACGCCACGGTACAGATTGACTCCCCAGAGGAAAGAAAACACTGCGAAGACACCGTCACCTGGTAAAAGGTCACGATGTGGGAGGTGCCTCCTTGAGGCATACCAGGCGCCAATTCTCGGTGTGCCGGTAGAAAGTTGAGCGAGTGACGATCCTCGGATGCGCCACGTCGTCGCGAGTCAGAGATATTGCTCGCGCTCCGGTTTGGATTGCGCGACCGGCCAGCCACCGGCGCGGGCGAACCCCGCGCGCAATGACGGAGGCGCGCAACCCCGGCAGTGTTTTTGTTGGACGGACCTCGACGCCGCGAATTGGCCCACGAAAGAGGAGCGAATTGTCCACGTAGGCCTCGCCGAACATCGGGTCCTCACCCTCGCCGACCATCGTCGCGGAGCCAACTACAACCGTCCCCGTCTCGTCGCGAATCAAGGGAAAGGGTAGCGCGGTACCAGACAGTGCCAGCTTGCACGCGGCCGTGCCCTTAGGGAGACCGTAAAGCCTTCGTGCCCGTGACCGACCCGCCGGAACATAGCCCACATCAACAGCCAATCGGTCTTTACGCATCAAACGCGTGAGAACGGCAGCAAGTAGAGCATCGTCGCCGACAACGATGACACGACCAGCATCAGCTGTCGCCGCGTCGATTTCGGCACGTGCCGCCGTCCCTGAAAGGGCTACAACTCGTTGCGATTGAAGCAACGAAGGCGTCAAAAAATCCCTAGTTGTGAGGACAACGATGGTCAAAGCGCTCTCCTGGGATAAGGTGGTCATCTGGTTGTGTGCGAGTTCCGACCTTAATGCTTCGCTGGGCAGCAGCGTGGCCTCGACCATAGCCAGAACCATGACACAGGAGTGAGGAATGCCGGCAATCGTCCTGATCGGTGCCCAATGGGGCGACGAAGGTAAGGGCAAAGCAACGGATCTTCTTGGCGGACGAGTCCAATGGGTCGTCCGTTACCAAGGGGGTAACAACGCAGGCCACACCGTGGTACTGCCTAATGGTGACCATTTTGCGTTGCACCTCATTCCGTCAGGAATTCTGACGCCCGAGGTCACAAACGTAATTGGTAACGGCGTGGTCGTCGATCCTGCGGTCCTACTAGAGGAACTCGCAGGGCTTGAGGATCGCAATGTCGACACTTCTCGTCTGTTGATTTCGTCAGACGCGCACTTGTTGATGCCTTACCACGTCGCGATCGACAAGGTCACCGAGCGTTTTCTCGGCAACCGAAAGATCGGGACAACCGGTCGGGGTATCGGTCCGTGCTATCAGGACAAGATCGCCCGCGTCGGAGTCCGAGCCCAAGACGTCCTCGACGAGAGTATTTTGCGTCGCAAGGTCGAAGCAGCCCTTGAGGTGAAAAACCAAATCCTGACGAAGATTTACAACCGTCGGGCGCTCGACCCCGACCAGATCGTCGAAGGGGTCCTTGAGCAAGCTGAGGGCTTCAAGCACCGCATTGCAGACACTGGGCTCATGCTCGGCAATGCGCTCGACCGAAACGAGGTCGTGCTTCTCGAGGGTTCCCAGGGCACGATGCTCGATGTGGATCACGGCACTTATCCCTTTGTGACGTCGTCAAACCCCACCGCAGGTGGAGCTTCAGTTGGCTCCGGTGTTGGACCGACTCGTATTACGACTGTGCTAGGCATCCTGAAGGCCTACACGACTCGTGTGGGGTCAGGCCCGTTCCCCACGGAACTGTTCGATGAGCATGGCGCCTATCTGGCAAAGCACGGCGGTGAAGTTGGTGTGACTACGGGGCGTGCTCGACGTTGCGGCTGGTTCGACGCCGTTATTGCGCGTTACGCGACTCGCGTCAATGGCATCACCGACTACTTCCTCACCAAACTTGATGTGCTCTCCGGGCTGGAGACGGTACCGATTTGTGTTGGGTACGAGATCGACGGAAAGCGTGTCGACGAGATGCCCATGACACAAACCGATATTCATCACGCGAAACCTGTCTTCGAAGAAATGCCAGGCTGGTGGGAAGACATCTCAGCGGCCCGCACGTTCGAAGAACTGCCCGAGAACGCACGCAACTACGTGCTGCGCATCGAAGAGCTATCGGGTGCTTTCGTATCGTGCATCGGGGTTGGTCCAGGTCGTGATCAGACAATAGTTCGACGCGACATCTTGAGTTAAGCCGCCACACTGTGTCGCCCCGCGAGTTGATCGTGCTGGGTACAGCGAGTGCTGTACCCACGCGGCAACGCAACCACAACGGTTATTTTTTGCGTTGGGGCGACAAAGGTGTTTTGTGTGACCCTGGTGAGGGCACTCAACGCCAAATGTCACACGCAGGAATTGCTGCCCACGACATCACCACTGTGTGCATAACTCATTTCCACGGTGACCACTGTCTTGGCTTGCCTGGCGTGATCCAACGCATTGCCCGTGACGGGGTTCCGCACGATGTGACTGTGGCGTTTCCCAACGCGGGGCGTGCATATTTTGACCGGCTGCGGTGGGCGTCTGAGTTTCAGCCCACTGACGTGATTCGCCCGCACCCGGTGGCCGGTTCTACACCGGAACCGTTTGGCATGCCATCGATTACGGCCCTACCGTTGCGCCATAGTGTCCCGGTGTATGGGTACCGAATCGAAGACCCTTCGCACGTACGGGTCCGCGGTGACGAACTCGCTGCTGCTGGTGTGCGTGGACCCGCTGTCGGGCAGTTAAAAAGCACTGGTAGTTATGTCACCGACGATGGCCGCACATTCTTGTTGGACGACTTCAGTGACACCGTGCAAGGCATGTCGGTGGCGTTTGTCATGGACACCGGCGTGTGTGACAACGCTGTCGAACTTGCCTGCGGAGTTGACCTGCTCGTCATCGAATCAACGTATCTGGAATCGGAGCGGGAATACGCGCAGCGCTACCGCCATTTGACGGCGATGCAAGCAGGGCGCATCGCGGCACAGGCTGGCGCCAAGAAGTTGCTGCTCACGCATTTTTCAGAGCGCTACACCATCGATGATGGTGCGCTTTTTGCGCGGGAGGCGGCGACAGTATTTTCGGGCCCAATCGTTGTTGCGCACGACCTATTGCGGATATCGCTGCGGTGATGGCTCATCTTCTGGCGTGATCGTTCTCGCGGCTTTCCTGCGCCTGTCTGCGTTCTTGTTCACGGTTGCCGAATGCGGCACGTTGGATAGCTATGGTGTCTTCCGCGCTGGAACCGAGGGCGCCCGCGACTGTGCCCATAGAGGTTGCTAGCCAAGCCAGGGTGGCATAGTGAGCTAGGGCAGCAGGTTCCCCAAGGGTGGCACCGAGGAAATCCCAGGAGATCACAGTCAGCGCAGCGGCAAAAGTAGCCAAGTACAAGCCTAGGTACATCAGCCCAACGCCAGCGACCAACGTGAGAACAGTGGCGACGTTGTAGACGAGGGCATTGACCCGGCTACCGTGGTGCCGGGGGGAGTCCCATAGCCGGTTGTAAATGATGAGCCATAGCGTCATCGCAGTGATGGACATGGCGGTGATCAGTGACAAGCGGAGCGGCGAAAGCGCTGTCGCCATCTCCCAGATGCTTGAGTAGAAGACACCAAACGCTGCAGTAGCGCCAGCGGCTGCCATTGCACTCGATAGGCTCGGCACGAGGCGCCATGGCCGATTGACCCGCACCATGCCGAGTAGAAGTCTCAGCATTGCGGGGAACCGCACCATCTGAGTGGTCTGTTGGAGTGGCGGCTCAGCTTGCAGGATCGTGCGAATTTCCTGTGCAAGTTTTGATCGGAGCCCTAGGGGGCCGAGTCCTGGCAGTGATATCAGGGCAATGTCGGCATCAGGCGTCATGTCGAGGGCTGCGGGACCGTCCGAGGTGAGTCGAGGCAGTTCTGTAACGCCGACGACGATGTCGAAGTCCGCGTCTTCTTTGTCGCTTGATGCAGCGTCGGACAGCAGAATTTCGCCATTGTCGTTGAGAGGGAAGGACCGGGTGCGCACGGTGACGTCCCACTGCGTGATTTCGCTGTCCAAATGCTGAACCGCCTTGTGTGTAGCCCTTGTGGCAAGCCCGGGCTCGGCGAGTATTAGCGCTCTGCGTCTGCGTGCTTGATGCATGCCTTCGAAGCTACACACTCGGAGCGTGGCGTGATTTTGAAGGTGATCCCCATCGCACGGAGCTGGCATTGTCGCTGTTCAGGGTCCTGAATGTTTCTTCTCAATATCTATCGTGCCAATGACCATTGACATAGTCAGGTGGGGAACCTACCGTCAGTGTAGTGCTCAAGTGAGACACGATGACCAACTTATTTGAGGGGTAGCAATGACGCTTTCCATCGACGATGCTGTGAAAGCCGATCGCCAGAACACTGCAGGCAATGATGCGGCTGCTGCTGAGACGCAGAAATACCACGAGTTGCTCAGTACGCTTTCTGAAGGTTCGGTTCGCAAGAACTTTGATCCGTATACAGACATTGCCTGGGACTCTCCTGAATTCGTCGTCGATCCAACGGACCGACGGTGGATCCTCCCAGTAGCTGACCCGCTTGGGCGGCACCCGTGGTACCAGTCGCAACCCGTCGAAAAACAAATTGCTATAGGCATGTGGCGGCAAGCCAACATCATGAAGGTGGGCCTCCACTTCGAGAATGCCCTCATTCGCGGGATCATGCACTACGCCTTCATGCTTAAGAATGGCGACCCCGAATTCCGCTACGTCACCCATGAAGCGGCCGAAGAATGCAACCACACCCTCATGTTCCAGGAGGGCGTCAACCGGATCGGTGTAGATGTTCCGGGGATGACTGGGCTGCTACGCAAGGCAGTACCGCTTCTCGGCATCGCAGTGCGTGTCTTCCCCGAATTGTTTTTCACGTTCGTTCTCTCTGGCGAAGAGCCCATCGACCACTTGCAAAAGAGCATCCTGCGCGCAGGAGCTGAGATGCCGCCGATGGTCGAACGGATCATGCAGATTCACGTCGCCGAAGAAGCCCGCCATATCTCCTTTGCCCACGAATACCTGATCCGCAAAGTGCCCACCTCCAACGTCGTCAAGCGTGGCTCACTGTCAGTATTGATGCCCATCGCGATGCGGTGGCTATGCGACGCAATTGTCATTCCGCCGAAAGAGTTCAGCGAAGAGTTCGACATCCCAAAGTCGGTGATAAAAGAACTGTATTGGAAGGCGCCTGAATCGAAGGAGGTCCTTCGCGACATTTTCGGCGACGTGCGCGCGCTGGCCCGTAGTGCAGGGCTGATGAACCCCGTTTCTAAAGCTGTGTGGAAGCTATGCGGAATCGATGGGCGTGAAAGCCGTTACCGCAGCGAACCTACTGCCGATCAAACAAAGGTCGCGGCACTCACCAGGGCGGCCTAGCATGCCTCACATTGTCACCCAGGCTTGCTGCAGCGACGCGTCGTGCGTATATGCATGCCCCGTGAACTGTATTCACCCCACGCCGGATGAACCGGATTTCTTGACAGCAGAAATGCTGCACATCGATCCGGCGTCTTGTGTTGACTGCGGGGCGTGCGTGTCCGCCTGCCCGGTAGACGCCATCGTTCCCCACACCAAGTTGCTGCCAGCCCAGCGCGAGTACGAGCAAATCAACGCTGATTTCTATCGTGACGCGAATCCTCGGACACCCCTGGCGCTCATACCTATATCGCCAACAAAAAGGCCTGCTCCGGAGCCGCTCAGCGTCGCCGTTGTGGGATCGGGGCCAGCAGCAATGTACGTAGCGGATGAGCTCCTTAAGCAGCGGGACATACACGTTAACGTGTTTGAACGACTCTCCTCGCCCTACGGACTTGCTCGATACGGGGTCGCTCCCGACCACCAATCCACTAGGAAGGTCGCAGACCTTTTTGACCACATCGCCGCACACCCACACTTCCGACTAAGCCGCGGTGTGGATGTGGGGGTCGACATCAGCCATGCAGACATCCTTAGAAAGCACAACGCCGTTGTGTACGCGGTAGGCGCCTCCGCAGACCGTCGACTCGACATTGTTGGCGAAGACCTTGACGGAAGTGTGGCTGCCACGGAGTTTGTGGCCTGGTATAACGGACACCCGGACTTTGTCGACAAGAAATACAACCTCGATCACAAACGCGTGGTGATCGTCGGCAACGGAAACGTCGCGCTCGACATGGCGCGAATACTCACGACCCCACCGGACGAACTCGCCAGTACGAGTATCGCCCCACACGCGCTCGCCGCCCTGCGAACCAGCAAGGTGGAGGAAGTCGTCATCCTCGGACGGCGTGGAGTGGCGCAAGCTGCGTACACGCTGCCCGAGATTCTGGGGCTCGCGAGAAAACACTCAGCGCACCTTGTTGTGGATCCGGGGGAACTCCACATCGACGAGGCGACAGCGAACGATCGTGCCAACGGAACGCTGAGGCCATCAGTGGAAAGGAAGCTCGACCTAGCCAACGAAATCGCCACGACCGAAATCGCCACGACCGCACCACCGGAGAGATCACAGCGCCGCATAGTGTTCCGCTACCTGGTGTCGCCGACGGAGATTCTTGGCACTAACAGCGTCAACGGTATCGTCGTCGAACGAAATGCACTCGTTGCCGAAGGGAGCCGGGTTCGCGCCGTGGGCACGGGGCAGAAAGAAACGATCGAGGCTGGACTCGTAATCCGCTCCGTCGGCTACCGAGGGCGCACACAAACCGACCTGCCATTTGACGACAGCCTGGGAGTGATCCCCAACAGCGGCGGGCGCGTTACCGGCCACGACGGCGACATACTCCCCGCCGTCTACGTGGCGGGGTGGATTAAACGGGGGCCTTCCGGATTCATCGGTACAAACAAATCGTGTGCCAAGGAAACCGTCGACAATCTCATTGAGGACTTTAACGTCGGAAAGCTCCCAACGCCGGCGGGTGCACCTGTTGTCGAACCAGCACCCCGCAGCTGGCGCCAACGCGTTCGCCTCGGTTAAAGCCTGATAGAACACGGAAGTCCGCTGTGTCGATCAACCTGATCGACACAGCGGACTTTTGCTTTAATCGTCGCGTGAAGCCGCGATCATATCTTCGCGCTCGACAAGTTTGACGCGTTCGCGACCGTGCGGTTCACCAAGTTTGCGTTCGTGCGAATCGAGTCGGTACCAGCCCTCCCACGTGGTGTAGGGGTGGTTCTTAGCTTCGAGGAACTCAACAATCGCCTCGTCGCGTGGGTCAATCGTCGGCGGGAGTGCTCCCGCTGCATGATCTTCAAGCACACACGACACAGTCTCGGCAGAGTCACGCTTGGTATGGCCGATGAGCCCGACAGGTCCACGTTTGATCCAGCCCGTTGCATACACACCAGGCACCGGAGCGCCGTCGGCTAGTACGCGACCTAGTTCGTTAGGCACAACAGCGGTGCGTGGGTCGAAAGGCACACCGGACAGTTCATCGGAACGGTAACCCACTGCGCGGTACACTGCGCCGATTGGCCATTCGGTGAACTTGCCGGTACCGCGAACTCCGCCTTTGCCGTCGAGTTCGGTGCGCTCGGTGCGCAACCCGATGACTTTTCCGTCCTCGCCGAGGATCTCAACAGGATTCTCAAAGAAGTGAATGAAGAGCTTGTGTGGTCGGCCCGTGTCCTCGCGTACTGCGTAACCCTCGATGATTTTCACGACGGTATCGAGAATTTTTGAGGATGCACGCTCGGTGATCGAAGCCTCGTCGTATTGCAAATCGGCTTCGTCGACGACGACCTCGATGCTCTTCGAGTGGTCGAGTTCCTTCAACTCCAATGGGCTGAACTTCGCCTGGGCAGGACCACGGCGACCAAAAACATGGATTTCCTTGGCCTTGTTGGACTTCAAACCCTCATAGACGTTATCTGGGATCTCAGTAACAAGAAGTTCGTCGGCAGTTTTCGCCAATACCCGGGCCACGTCCAGAGACACATTGCCCAACCCCAGGACAGCTACCTTTTCTGCGTCGAGCGGCCAGGTGCGCGGAAAATCAGGATGGCCGTCGTACCAGCCGACAAATTCCGCAGCACCGAAGCTGCCGTCGAGGTCAATGCCGGGGATGCGCATGGCACGGTCAGCGACAGCGCCGGTGGAGAAGATGACAGCGTCGTACATGCGCCGCATGTCGTCCATCGTGATGTCTGTGCCGAAGTCGACATGGCCAAACAACCGAACTTGAGGCTTATCGAGAACCTTGTGAAGCGCGGTCACGATGCCCTTGATGCGCGGGTGGTCGGGTGCGACTCCGTAGCGGATCAACCCAAATGGAGCTGGCATGCGTTCGAAAAGGTCGATGCTGACCCCTGGATCTTGGGCCGTTTCGGACTTCATCAAAGAATCGGCAGCATAGATTCCGGCGGGACCGGCGCCGACAATGGCGACCCGTAGGGGACGAGTACTCATCAGATGTGGTTCCTCACTTCCATGGAGGTGCGCAACGTGGCCTTAGGGCAACGCCTGTTTTGAGGAGAACGCTAGTAGTTCATCCAGGGCTAGTACAGCGGTTCATGTTCGCCGCTGTCGGGCAGCACCCTGCGGGGAACATAAAGTTGTGTCAGAGCAGCGGAAATCAAAGCAATGGCTCCGATTGTGGCAGCAGCGAAGATGAGGTGGATGACAGCGAGGTGTTGAAGCCCACCCGAGCTTGCGGTGATGATGGCGAAAACTGCTGTTCCAACGCCAATGAGGACCGCTGTCGCGCTGGCGTAACTGAATCGTTGACGCCAGGCGAATGAGCTGCGCGATGGTCGGCGTGCTTCGCGTCGGAGGGCAAGGGTAGCGCCGACTACGGCGAGTATCCCCACGTAAAGTCCGACGGCCACCCCGACCATCGCCGCACCGATATTGAATTGTTGAGTATCCCACCAGCCGAGAACCGCACCGAGTATCGCCCCAGCTACGGTGTGAATCACCACGGCTCTCGATGCGATTGCTGCAGTCATGTCAATTGTTCATTCGTGAGGTTATCTAGTTGCTTCGTTGTCCGGCGGTGCGCTGCGATCAGAATGCCCACCACAACTACCAAGCCTAATACCATCATCGCGACCGTGATGCCGATGTCGCCGCTCGGTGCGAGCAGTTCCCTGTCGTCGGTCTGCCAAGGCCACAGCGCGCGCAACGAACCAAGAAGAAGGCCCGTCATCACAACCATGGTGAGGTGGTGGTAGTGCTCAAGCAGCCACTGGAGCAGTTTCACAAAGACTGAGAGTCCCAGGAACGCACCGAGCGCGAAGAACGCGATGTAACCGAGATCGCGTTCATTAACCGCGTCGAGGGTGGTGGCGTAAAGCCCCATGGCCAGGAGCATGAAAGAACCTGATACGCCGGGGAGGACGAGGGCGTTGATGGCGATTGCGGCCGCGATCATGATGACGATCGGGCTTGGGTCGCTCAGATTTCCTTCCGGAAAACCGGTAAGGAAAAACGCTAGCGCCGCCGCGGCGAGGGCGATGACGTAGTGCACCGGCATCCACCGTTGACCAGTGTGCGTGTAGGGAACCCAAATGGACGCGAGAACTAGGCCGAAGAACAGTGCGAAGGAGCGTTGCGGATATTCCTCAACCAAAGGGGCGACAATCTTTGCCGCGACAATCAGCATGACTGCCATACCGGCGAGTACACCGACGATCATTCCCCAGTCAACCTTGCGGAGTTCGCCAGCAGCACGTTCTGTGCCTTTGCCTCGCGGGATGTCCGTAGCGGCAAGCCGCAGACCGCTCACGGTATGTCCTGCAGACGCTATGAGGCGGTCGTATAGCCCAGTGATGAGCGCGACAGTACCCCCGCTGACACCGGGGATGACTTCGGCTGTACCCATGAGGCCGCCTCGGACAACATTGAATACGTGATTAGTCGGAGCATTCGCCATGGTCATAGCCTAAGCGGACAAAGCTGGAATCGCGTGTGACATTCGCTGCACGCGATTCCAGCTTTGCTGGTTCTTAGCCTGTTACTGCGGTGATGCTCTGTGGTGTGGCAGAAATCTCTGTGGTGGCGATTGTGTCGCCAGAGGTGAGATTGACTGCGATAACCCGATCTGAAGCCGTGTCCGTGACGTAGGCGACCGAATCGAGCACATAGAGATTAGGCCGTGGGTCGCGCCATGATTCTGGTGCCGTCCATGGATCGATGACGGGGAAGCTAGTGGTTACCTCACCACTGCTGACATCAATGACATGGATCGCGCCGTCTACGCCGAGGACGAGGGCGTTGCCGTCGGAGCCGAGCGCTAGTGAGCTCGAGGTGTACTCGACGCCAAGTTCCACAACCGTCATGGACATGGTGTTGGTGTCGACCAGTGCTACTCGGTCGAGTCCGCTGTCTGGATCATGCCTGAAGTCGGTGAGAATGACGGGGCTGGCCTCGGTGCCGCGCGCATTCCCGATACGGCCTGGATCCGAGGGGCTAGTAATTTTGCTGAACTCCCCGTCCTTGAACACAAGAACTCCGTCTTGGCACCCCACGAGGAAAGCTTCGTCGGCGGCTATAGCTTCACCATGCAAGCCGGGGCATGATTCGTCGCGCCCGATCTCGTTGCCATCGGCATCAAATACTGCCAGTCCGGTTCGGCTTTCTGAATCGCCCAGACTAATGATGCGATGACCGTTCGACAGTTCGACTGCCACCCCGTGGTGAGGCTCCGCGGCAGCGTATTCGGTGACGTTTATGGAGGTTCGGCTGAGGTCGCGGGTAGGGAACGACGTGATATCTCCGGTGCCGTCATCGAAGAGCACGATGCGTCCGGCGTTGGCAACAACATGTGCAGGCTTCTCGGCCTCGAACGCTGTGTCCGTCAACTGTGGTGTTGCGGTGTAGTGGTGACCGTGGTCGCCGTGCGAGTCAGTCCATGTTCCCATGTCGAGAAACCGGAAGGTGCTATCGGTGGAGACCACAACATGTCGGCCGTCGCCTGCGGCTTTGATGCTCGCAAGGTTGTCGACTGCAATGTCGGCAACTTCGTCTAGGGTGGCGGCGTCGAGCACGAGTACGCCGCCATCGTGGGAGAGCGCGATGCGCGGTACCGCGATGTCAGCTTCCTCTGGTTGTTCTGCTGCGCTTGTCGTGGTTTCAGGGGCCTCGCTCGCAGCCGTCTCGACATCGTCCGTGCTTGACGCGCACGCGGTGACAACGGCCATCGTGAGAAGTAGGGGCGGGACGGTTTTCAAGCGGATCATAGAGGAAATGATAACTGTTATCGATAAAGCCGTCAGAACTGCGAAACCAAGAACCCAACAAACAGCACCGCAAAACCGCCGATCTCACACGCAATGAGCGCAAACATAAAGCCATGTAAACCATGGACAGGTTTCGCAAACTGATTCGTGGTGTCCTGCAACGCCCCGTGCACCACATACGACGCTATCGCCCCCACAAAAAACACCACGACGACCAGCACGGCCACCGTATTCACCCACGAAGGCCACGCACTCAACTCCGCAAACGGCGCCAACAGCAGTGCCGCAAACGCATACATTAGCGCTGCCCGATGCGCGATATCGACATACACATGCGCCTGATGCTGCGGCGATCGCACAATCTGAGCGTATTTCCACACACCGAGCACAAGGGCCCACAAAAAGATCCCGCCAGCAGCCGCCAAAGCGACGCGCGTCTCCAAAGCAAGTTCTACAACCACATGTCCATACTCTCACCCGCTAGGCTCTACACCGCATCAACAAGTACGGGAAGGAACCCAAGGTGATAATTGGTACACCGCTGAGTGACACCGCGACGAAGGTCATGCTCCTCGGAGCTGGTGAACTCGGCAAAGAAGTCATCATCGCCTTCCAACGCCTCGGCATCGAAGTCATCGCCGTTGACCGCTACGCGAAAGCCCCCGGCCACCAAGTAGCCCATCGCTCCCACGTCATCGACATGACAGACCGCGACGCCCTGCTCGCCCTGATCAAACACGAAAAACCCCATTTTGTGGTCCCTGAGATCGAAGCGATCGCCACAGACGCACTAGCCGAAGCCGTGGAAGACGGAATCACCGAAGTCATCCCCACCGCACGCGCCACGCAGCTCACAATGAATCGCGAAGGAATACGCCGCCTCGCAGCCGAAGAACTCGGCCTACCCACATCGAAGTACGCCTTTGCCAACAACTTCGAAGAACTAACCGAAGCAGCAAAGACCGTTGGATTCCCCTGCGTCATCAAACCCATCATGTCGTCATCAGGGAAAGGTCAATCAGTTGTTCACGACGCCGATGGCCTTGAGCACGCCTGGGATTACGCCCTTGCCGGTGGCCGAGTCAATAAGCAGCGCGTCATTATCGAAGGCTTCGTCGACTTCGACTACGAAATCACCCTCCTGACGGTGCGATCCACCCACTCGGGCGCCATCACCACATCATTCTGCGAACCGATTGGCCACAAACAAGAACGCGGCGACTACATCGAATCCTGGCAACCCCACCCCATGTCAGAAACCGCGCTTGCTTCTGCGCGCCACATCGCAGAGAAAGTCACCGCCGCACTCGGCGGCAGAGGCGTATTCGGTGTAGAGCTTTTTGTCAAAGGCGACGACGTGTACTTCTCCGAAGTCAGCCCGCGACCACACGACACCGGACTCGTAACCCTCGCCACCCAGCGCTACTCAGAGTTCGAACTCCACGCCCGCGCAGTCCTGCGCCTCCCCGTCGATACCTCGCTCCGTGAACCAGGCGCCTCAGCGGTGATCTACGGCGGCGTCGATTCGCGCAGTGTTCGCTTCTCCGGGATAGCTGATGCCCTCGACGTCCCCGGCGTAGACGTCCGACTATTCGGTAAGCCCGAGAGCTTTGAGTTTCGCCGCATGGGCGTCGTTGTTGCCAGCGCCGAGAACATCGACGTTGCCCGCGAGCGCGCCCGCGAGGCTGCAGCATGCGTCAAACCCATCGCTGACTGATCGGGGATGTCACCGAGGCCGCAAGGCCGTCAACAATCCGTAGCAGGACGCAAAGTTCCCCCTGGGCACGTAATGGCGACCAAACCTTCGAGTCAACACCTAGCCCCGCTACGGTGATGCCATGAACCTAGTCGGCGAGATCATCATCGCCATCGCAATACTCATTGGGATCGCGGGCATTATTTTGCCAGTGCTTCCCGGGGTGCTTGTCGTATTCGGCGCGATATTAATCTGGGCGATATTCGAGGGGACCTCTACCGGCTGGATCGTGTTTGTCATCGCGACCGGGTTTTTGGTCGTCACAGCAATCCTTCAATACACCTGGCCAGGCCGGTCCTTGCGGGAAGCGGGAATCCCGATGCGATCCATCGTGATCGGTCTGATCGCCGCCGTGATCGGGTTTTTTGTCATCCCCGTCATTGGGCTATTCATTGGCTTCATCGGTGGCACATTCCTAGCCGAAGCTGCTCGCGTGCGTCGCCCCGAAGCCGCCTGGGCGGCCACTGTCCAGGCCACCAAAGCGGTGGTTGTGTCTACCCTCATTCAGTTGCTAGGTGCGTTAGCCGCCGCTGCCACATGGGTTATCGGGGCGTGGATCCTGTAGCGGCGATGCATGCCCCAAAATGCAGCGACGCTCCCACTTTTGACGTTCGCTCCCACTTTTTCACTGCAAAAGCGGGAGCATCGGGACAAAGTGGGAGCGTCGGCAAAAAGCTCAGTCAGTCGTCTGCGACACCGCTGGCGCGGAGCATCTCTTCGCGCTCGACGACCTTGATTCGCGCCCGGCCTTCAGGTTCGCCGAGAGAACGCTCGTGGGCGTCGAGTCGGTACCAACCATCCCACGTCGTGAACGGGATGTTTTGGCCGTCTAGGTAGTCGACAATCGCCTGCGGATCCGGGTGTGAAGGCTTGGGCAGCGTCGGAATGTCGTCGACCAGGCATGCGATCGTTTCGTTTGCGTCGCCCTTGGTATGGCCGATCAGGCCGATAGGTCCACGCTTGATCCAGCCGGTGACGTAGATGCCCCCGAGGTGGGTGCCATCGTCACCAATCACGCGGCCAGCCTCGTTGGGCACCGTGCCTGCCTGCTCATCGAACGGAAGCTTGGCGACGTTTTCTGACAGGTATCCGACAGCCCGGTATACGGCCTGTACGTCCCAATCAGTGAACTTGCCTGTACCGCGGACATTGCCCGTGCCGTCAAGTTCGGTTCGCTCAGTACGTAGCCCCGTAACTTTCCCGTCCTCGCCAAGAATCTCGGCAGGGCTCTCGAAAAAGTGCAGGAAGATCTTGTTCGGTAGGTCCTTGGGATCACGAATCGCGTAGTCCTGAATGATGTTCGCAACCTGATCAACGATCTTGGACGAACGTCGAGCGATCGTGGAGGCCTCGTCGTAGTCAATGTCGAGGGGGTCGACGACTACCTCAACATTGGGGGAGTGCGCGAGTTCCTTCAGTTCCAATGGCGTGAACTTCGCTTGGGCGGGTCCGCGGCGCCCGAAGACGTGCACTTCGCGAGCCTTCGAGGCCTTGAGGCCTTCGTAAACATTGTGCGGAATTTCAGTTTCGAGCAGTTCATCCGCTGTCTTAGCGAGTACGCGCGCAACATCGAGTGCGACGTTGCCAACACCCAAGACGGCCACCTTTTCGGCTTCCAAGGGCCATTCACGCGGCACATCGGGGTGCCCGTCATACCAGGACACGAAGTCTGCAGCACCGTAGGAACCGTCCAGCTCGATGCCGGGTACGGACAGCGCACGGTCAGCATTAGCCCCCGTTGCGAAGATCACGGCGTCGTAGTACGAATGCAGCGTTGTCAGGTCAATGTCAGTGCCGTACGAAACATTGCCGAACAGCCGCACCTCGGGTTTGTCGAGCACCTTGTGCAAGGCGGTGATGATGCCCTTGATGCGGGGGTGGTCCGGCGCGACGCCGTAGCGGATCAGCCCAAACGGTGCTGGCATCCGTTCGAAGATGTCGATCGACACCCCGCGTTCGGAAGCGGCTTCTGATTTCATTAGTGCGTCAGCGGCGTAGATGCCGGCAGGGCCGGACCCGACGATTCCAACTCGCAACGGCCGTGTCTGGTCAGTCATCAGAAACGCTTTACCTCATTCTGGGGTGGACAGTCGATTGTCCAGTGTAGATTAGAACTTCTGTCTCTGGTGAGTCCGCTCGCATTACTCTTGTCACAGTCGGCCTGCTTGTCACAGTCGGCCTGCTTGTCACAGTCGGCCTGCTTGTCACCAGTGTCGGTGTGCGAAATGTCGCACAAGTGTGGAACTCTGTAGGAGTGAGCTACGCAGGTGACATTAGCCCAGAGCAGGCATGGCAGATGCTCGAGCAGGACCCCGAGGCCATTCTCGTTGACGTCCGCACGCAAGCCGAGTGGAACTATGTCGGTGTGCCAGACATTTCCTCGCTGGGGAAGCGGACTGTTTTTGTCGAATGGGTTGGGTTCCCTACCGGGGGGCGCAACGCGGATTTCCTCAATGACTTAGCGGCGGCGGGTGTCAAGCCCGGCCAGCCTATTGCTTTCCTCTGCCGGTCGGGCCATCGGTCTATTGGCTCTGCGCAACTGGCCACTTCCGCCGGTTTGGGCCCCGCGTACAACGTGCTCGACGGTTTCGAGGGCGGGCTTGATGAGAACGGTCATCGTGGCAGCACGGGTTGGCGTGCGCTTGGGCTTCCGTGGAGGCAGTCATGACATTCCCGCCACCGCGAGAACTTCCGGACGGTGTTCGCCCCGAAACTATTGGCGTTCGCGGAGGACTGACCCGTTCGGGTTTTGAGGAGACTGCCGAGGCGCTGTACCTCACTTCCGGCTATGTTTACGACTCCGCAAGCGCTGCTGAGCAGGCGTTCATCGAGGGCGATCGGTTTGTGTATTCCCGCTACGGGAATCCCACGGTTGCGATGTTTGAAGAGCGCCTTCGTCTCATGGATGGCGGCGAAGCGTGCTTTGGCACGGCGAGTGGTATGGCGGCGGTGTTCGTTGCGCTTGGCGCCCTCCTGAAGGCGGGCGATCGGCTAGTCGCAGCACGTAGCCTTTTTGGCTCCTGCTTTGTTGTGTGCAATGAAATCTTGCCTCGGTGGGGAGTGGAAACCGAGTTCGTCGATGGCGACGACTTGGACCAGTGGGAGAAGGCCCTGTCGAAACCGGCTGCGGCAGTTTTCTTTGAAACGCCATCAAACCCGATGCAGGACCTTGTCGATGTGCGTCGTGTAACCGAGCTGGCTCATGCGGCTGGCGCCAAGGTTGTGCTCGACAATGTTTTTGCAACTCCATTGCTGCAGCGAGGGTTTGAACTCGGCGCCGATATTGTTGTGTATTCCGGCACTAAGCACATTGATGGGCAGGGCCGCGTGCTCGGTGGGGCCATTTTGGGTCCCAAGGAGTACATCAACGGGCCAGTACAAACGCTGATGCGGCACACCGGTCCCGCGTTGAGTCCGTTTAACGCGTGGGTGATGCTGAAGGGTCTCGAAACGCTGGGGATCCGCGTGAAGCAGCAGAATGAGTCAGCGTTACGGATAGCGGAGTTCCTTGAAGATCACCCTGCTACCAGGTGGGTGCGCTACCCATTCTTGCCTTCGCATCCGCAATACGAGCTTGCGAAGCAGCAGATGCTCGGCGGTGGCACGGTTGTGACGTTCGAACTCGATGGTGCTGATGGGAAAGCGCGAGCCTTCGAGGTCTTGGACAAGCTGCGCATCATTGATATTTCAAACAACCTTGGCGATTCCAAGACGCTGATCACTCATCCGGCCACTACCACCCACCGGGCGATGGGCCCCGAGGGACGGGCAACTATTGGCATTACTGACGGGGTCGTGCGAATTTCAGTAGGCCTCGAGCATGTCGAAGACCTGATGGACGATTTGAAGCAAGCGCTTGGGTAAACCTGCTCTCGAAATCTGTAGCTGTTGATTCGTTTGCAAGGCCCGCTTACCAAGTAGCCTAAAAGGTGACAAAGGGAGGCGCGCTAGTGCTTAAGCTCGGATACAAGGCTTCAGCGGAGCAATTTGGACCCCGCGACCTAGTGGAGTTTGCCGTCAAGGCGGAGCAGTGTGGCATGGACTCGGCCAGCGTCAGCGATCACTTTCAGCCATGGCGGCACACCGGCGGGCATGCGCCGTTCTCGCTCGCGTGGATGACTGCGGTCGGGGAGCGGACGAATCGCATTCAGCTCGGAACCTCGGTAATGACGCCGACATTCCGGTACAACCCAGCTGTTATTGCGCAAGCTTTCGCCACGATGGGTTGCTTGTATCCGGGACGGATCATGCTCGGAGTCGGAACAGGCGAGGCGCTCAATGAGATTGCTACCGGCTTTAACGTGTCTGAGGACCATCCGTGGCCGGAGTTCAAGGAACGGTTCGCCCGATTGCGGGAAGCTGTGCGACTTATCCGTGCCTTATGGACCGACGATAACGTGACGTTTGAGGGTGATTACTACCAGACCGTCGACGCAACTGTGTATGACAAGCCTGACGCCACGATTCCCGTGTACATCGCTGCTGGTGGTCCCGTCGTCGCGAAGTATGCGGGCAGAGCGGGCGATGGGTTTATTTGTACCTCAGGCAAAGGGATGGAGCTGTACACAGAAAAGCTGCTTCCTGCTGTGCAACTCGGCGCTGAAGCTGCGGACCGGGATCCAAGTGCGATTGACAAGATGATTGAGATCAAGCTTTCCTATGACACGGATCGTGATGCCGCACTGGAGAACACGCGGTTTTGGGCCCCGTTGAGCCTGACACCTGAGCAGAAGCATTCAGTGACGAGTTCTGCTGAGATGGAAAAGCTTGCGGACGAGCTGCCCATCGAGCAGGTCGCCAAGCGGTGGATCGTCGCCTCTGATCCCGACGAGGCCATTGAGCAGATCATCCCCTACGTCGATGCCGGGTTGAACCACCTTGTTTTCCACGCACCTGGGCATGACCAGGCTCGATTCCTTGAATTGTTTGCGCGGGATTTGGCGCCGCGATTGCGGGAACTGGCGTAGCGCCCGGGATCGCGCCACAGGCGGGGCTCGGAGGCCAGAGACGACCTCCGTATCCCCTCAGCTCCGGTCGCTCATGGCCGCACGCAGCAGGTCGTTCAGCGAGTTTTCTGGATCTGCCAGTGCGTCCGGATCAACTGCCAATTGATCACCGATGACGCGACGCGCGAAAACGAACTCTTTCGGGTGGTTTACGCAGTCGGCGGCAATCATCTGCCCCTGCTTGAAGTAGAAACAGGCGAAACTGCGTCCAGCCGCTGGGTCTCCGCGAAACACTATGCTGTCGTAGCCGTCGTTGAGTCCGGCGATCTGTAGCTTGAGCTCGTACTGGTCGGACCAGAACCACGGCAGAGCCTTGATCTCCTTCTCTTTGTCGCAGATCCTGGCTCCGACTGCTTTGGCTTGTTCGCCGGCGCTGGGCACCGACTCCAGGCGGATCTGGCGCCCGTACCGGGCCAGGTAGTGACTCGCGCAGTCCCCGGCGGCGAAAATGTCCGGGTCGCTCGTTTGCCCGTGGTCGTCGATGACAACCCCGTTGTCCACGGCTAAGCCGGCAGCTGCGGCGAGCTCCACGTTCGGCACAACACCAATGCCGATGATTACGAGGTCGGCGGGAACGAGTTCACCATCCGCGAGGCGCACCCCGCGCACGTGCTCGTCACCCTCGATGCCCGAGATGGAGACCCCAGTACGCACGTCCACACCTTCCTCTCTGTGGACGCGTGTGTAGAACTCTGACAGTTCCGGGGCCGTGACCCGTTGAAGAACACGCTCGGCGCTCTCCAGGACCGTGACCTCAACGCCAAGTTGGCGCAGCGATGCGGCCGCCTCCAAACCGATGTAACCAGCGCCGATGATCGTGACGCGTCCGCTGGCGTGCAGCCCCTTGGCGTGCAGTTCATCACGGATCGCCTCGGTGTCGGCGGCGTCGCGAAGATAGTGCACACCAGCGAGCTCTGCGCCCTCGAGGGGAAAGCTACGTGGCCGGGCCCCGAGGCACAGCACAAGCTTGTCGTAGGAAACTTTTTCACCATCGGACAGTGTGACGGTGTGCGCCTCTCGGTCGATGCTATCGACACGGGCGACGCGGAACGTGATGTCGTGCTTCTCGTAGTACGCCGCCGGGCGGATGAGCTGCTCGTTTAGCGTAGTTTTGCCTGCAAGGTACGTCTTGGAGAGCGGGGGCCGATGGTACGGCAGGACCGGCTCGTCACCGATGACGAGGATTTCCCCAGTCCAGCCGTCCTGGCGCAGGTTCGCGCACACCTGCGCTCCGGCGTGGCTTGCCCCGATGATCAGCACACGCATATGTCAGGCCTGCTTCTTGGTGAGCTCGACCATCATCTTGGAGTAGCCGCGCACAAAGGTTGACTGCACGATCTCGGGTTCCTCGACGACCTTGATGTCGTCGAACCGTTCGAGCAGTTCCTCCCAGAGGATGCGAAGCTGCATCTCAGCGAGACGGTTGCCCATGCAGCGGTGCACGCCGAAGCCAAACGCGATGTGGTTGCGGGCGTTTTTACGGTCGATGATGAGCTTTTCCGGGCTATCAAAGTGGCGCTCGTCGCGGTTGGCTGAGGCATACCACATGATGAGCTTGTCGCCCTTTTTAATGTTCTTTCCGCCGAGGACGGTGTCCTCTTTAGCCCGGCGCGCCATGTATGCCAAGGGCGTCTGCCAGCGTACTATCTCCGACACCATATTCGGGATCAGTTTCGGGTTGGCTTTGAGCTTGGCGAACTCGTCTGGGAACTTGTTCAGTGCATACACGCCACCGCTCATTGAGTTGCGGGTCGTGTCATTGCCGCCGATGACGAGCAGCACGCAGTTACCGAGGAACTCCATCGGACGGCGTTCGATCATGTCTTGGGTGTTCTCGTCGGCCAGCAGCAGGCTGATCAGGTCATACCCGGGAGCCTCGCCCGCAGCGATGCGCGCCTTCTTCTGCTCCCAAAGTTGCAAAACTCTGCGCAGAATTGGTCGGCACTTGGTGAACACCTCGTCGAGGTCAGACGTGCCACCCGTCGCGCCCGGCACGCCCGAAGCCAAGTCGGAGATCACCGTGAGCTCGCGTCGCAGCTCATAAGGGTAGTCGAGCAGCGTGGCGAGCATGCGGCCGGTCAGTTCGATCGATACGTTGTCGACCCAGTCGAACGGTTCGCCGACCGGGAGTTCGTCGAGTACCTCCTGGACGCGGGATCGGATCAGCCCTTCCAGTTCCTTGAGGTTTTGCGGCGCGACCACTGGCTGGACCGCAGCGCGCTGAATGTCGTGCTGAGGCGGGTCCATGGCGATGAACATTTTGATGTCGAAGCCGGCGGGGAACTTACCGATGATGATGTCGGGCTCGGCCGAGAACAGGTGGTGGTCCTTGTCCATCGCGAGGATGTCCTCGTAGCGCGTAACCGACCAGAACGGGCCGAATGGGCCCTTCGTCTGGTGGTGCACCGGCGATTCGTCCCGCAGGCGCTTGAAGTGTGATTCCCACTGCCCCTGTCGGTACAGGAACGGGTTGCTCATGTCGATATCGGCCAGTGGAATGGTGGCGCCGTCGGGGATTGGCGTTTCAACGAAGATAGGCGAGCGCTCGCGCGGGTCAACGACCCGGCGCGCCTTGTTGTAAAGATGCGACCCCTTGACCAGTACGTCGAGAGGGACAACCTGCTCGACCTTGTTCTTGACCGGGTAGAAAACTTTGTTCTTTACCGGGGAGAAAATCTTGTTCATTGCGCCTACCTCGTCGTAGCTTGAAGCTTGTACGGGATTTACATCTGGAATTCGGGGAGATGAACGATCATCCCGTCCATGGCCTCGGTGGCCTTGATTTGACACGAAAGACGTGAAGTGGCGACCCGCTCAGGTGTTAGGTCGAGCATCTGAGCCTCGTCGTCGCTCTGGTCGCCGGTTTTGCTGAACCACTCGGCTTCGAGAATGATGTGACAAGTGCCGCAGGCTGCTTCGCCTCCGCAGTCGCCATCAATGCCCGCGAGGCCGTTATTGGTCGCGAGCTGCATCAGCGACTGTCCCTCGACGATCTCGACCTCAGTCTCTTCGCCGTCGTGTGAAATGAATGTGATCGTTCCCATACTCCTCATCCTATGGTTGGTTGTGCGCGTGAGGGCGAGGAACTGTCACTATCCGCGAATCTTGCACCGAGGCCAGATGAGAATTGAGGCCGACAAAAACGACCGCAAAGTGCGCGATTTCGCTTGGTTCGCGTAAGAATGGGTGCATGCCGTCGAGTGTGTATATTGCGTCGCCGTCCGGAGATACCGGAAAGTCCACAATCGCTTTGGGGGTCTTGCACTTCCTTGCTGCGAGCGCCGCGCGGGTTGGCGTCTTCCGTCCGGTCGCCCGAGCTGGGGACGATGCGGACTACATTCTCGAGTTGCTTCTTGAGCACACCACTGCCGATTTGGACTATGAGCAATGCGTGGGCGTGACGTATTCGGACGTACACCGCGATCCGGAGGCTGCGCTAGCTGAGATTGTGCGCAAGTACCACGTCGTAGCCCAGCAATGCGACGCCGTGGTCATCGTCGGTTCGGACTACACCGATGTCGTGAGTCCAACCGAGTTGACGTTCAACGCTCGAGTTGCTGTGAACCTGAATGCGCCGGTCATTCTTGCGCTCAGTGGTAGCGGACGTACCCCGGAGACGATTCGACAAGCAGCCGATTTGTGTTTGGGTGAGCTACGGCATGCGCGGGCGCACACGGTCGCTATCATCGCCAACCGGTGTAACCCGAGCGAGCTCGAATCAGTAGTGAAGGCGCTGCAAGAAACGGGAGTTTCGTCGTGGGCGCTGCCGGAGGTGCCCTTGATGATTTCGCCCACGATGCAAGAACTTCTCGATTCGCTTAACGGTGAGCATTACAGCGGTGATCCTGAACTTCTGCAACGTGAAGCGACGGCGGTGCTTGTTGGTGCGATGACGGCGGAGCACCTGCTTGAGCGGCTTCAGGAAGGCGCGGCTGTGATCGCCCCGGCTGACCGCTCCGATGTTCTTTTGGCATTAGTCAATGCTCATGAGGCGGATGGTTTTCCGTCGCTTGCGGGAATCATCTTTAATGGTGGGCTTTTGCCGCATCGCAGTATTGCGGCGCTGGTGGAAGGTCTGAAACCTAAACTGCCAATCATTACCACGGACTACGGGACGTTCAAGACCGCAAGTATCGCAGCGGAAACCCGTGGTCGGGTAGGCGTGGGTTCTCAGCGAAAGGTGGACACCGCGCTGGGGCTTATGGAGAAGCACGTGCATGCCCCGAACTTGCTGGAACAATTGCGGCTCGATATGCCATCTGTGATGACGCCGCAGATGTTCGAGTACCAGTTGCTAGACCGAGCGCGCGCCGATCGGAAACACATCGTCCTGCCCGAGGCGACGGATGACAGGATTCTGCGGGCGGCATCACGGCTTTTGCAGCGTGAAGTTGTTGACCTCACCCTGCTTGGGGAGGAGACGTCTGTCCGCAAACGCGCGGCCGAACTTGGGCTTGACTTGGCTGAGGCGCGCGTCATCAATCCGGCTACTTCGGAACTGCTCGAGAAATTCGCGGCCGAGTACGCCAGCGTGCGTGCGCATAAAGGCATGACCGAAGAACGGGCCCGCGAAATGATGGTCGACGTTGCCTATTTCGGCACCATGATGGTGCACATGGATATCGCGGATGGCATGGTGTCCGGCGCTGTGCACACCACTGCGCACACCATCCGGCCGGCATTTGAAGTGATCAAAACCGTTCCGGAATGCTCCACGGTGTCGAGCATCTTTCTCATGTGTCTAGCCGATAAGGTGCTCGCCTACGGTGACTGCGCAGTAGTGCCAATGCCAACGGCCGAGCAACTTTCAGACATTGCGATTTCCTCAGCGGAAACCGCTGCGCAATTCGGGATTGACCCCAAGGTTGCGATGCTGTCGTACTCAACGGGCGACTCAGGCTCGGGCGCGGACGTAGACAAGGTTCGGGAAGCCACCCAACTGGTGCGTGAACGGCGCCCCGACATTTTGGTGGACGGGCCCATTCAATACGACGCGGCAGTGGAACCGTCAGTAGCGCGGTCAAAGGCACCTGACTCGCCCGTGGCAGGCCAGGCGACAGTCCTGGTGTTCCCCGATCTGAACACGGGAAACAACACCTACAAAGCTGTTCAGCGCAGCGCCGGTGCGGTTGCTATCGGCCCGGTTTTGCAGGGCCTCAACAAGCCAGTAAACGACCTTTCGCGCGGCGCTTTGGTGCAAGACATCGTGAACACCGTCGCTATTACCGCCATTCAGGCTCAGAAATAGGGTGACCAGAATGCCTCGCACAGTGCTTGTCATTAACTCCGGTTCGTCGTCGATTAAGTACCAGCTGATCGACCCGGTCGCGGGAACCCCACTGGCGAACGGGGTGGTGGAACGAATCGGTGAATCTGACGGCGTTATCAACCACAGTGACACGCACGGAAACGTCGAAGAGACGACCAACATTGCTGATCACGACGATGGGCTGCGGCTTGCCTTCGACATGTTCTCGCGCGACGGCGGCTCCCTCTCGGACTGGAATATCGTTGCAGTCGGGCACCGTGTTGTACACGGCGGCACTGTCTTCTCCCAGCCGACAATCATCACTGATGACGTGGTCAGAACTGTTGAAAAACTGTCCACTCTGGCGCCGCTGCACAACCCGCCGAACTTGCTGGGCATCGAAGTAGCTCGACGGATGCTCCCAGACGTTCCCCACGTTGCAGTTTTCGACACAGCCTTCTTTCATACTTTGCCCCAAGCAGCAAAAACCTACGCAATTGATTCCGCCGTTGCAGAAAAGCATGGAATCCAGCGTTATGGCTTCCACGGCACGTCACACGAATATGTGTCACGGCGGGCGGCCGAATTCCTCGGAAAACCGTACGACAGCATTAACCAGATCGTGCTTCACCTCGGCAATGGCGCGTCCGCGTCGGCGGTGCAGGCAGGCCAGGCGGTGGACACCACGATGGGTCTGACCCCGCTCGAAGGTCTTGTCATGGGCACGCGGTCAGGTGACATCGACCCCGGGGCGCTATTGCACCTTCTCCGGGTGGGCGGATACAGCGTTGACGAACTTGATCAGCTACTCAACCGTCAGTCTGGACTTAAAGGGTTGTCGGGTGTCAACGACTTCCGCGCACTGAGCGAATTGATAAGCCAGGGCGATGAGCAAGCCAAGCTCACGTATGACGTATACATTCACCGGCTGCGAAAGTACGTGGGCGCGTACATGCTTGAAATGGGCGGTGTCGACGTCATTACGTTCACCGCTGGGGTCGGCGAAAATGCACCACAGGTGAGGGCCGATGCGCTTGCTGGGCTTGAACGCCTCGGTATCGCAGTCGATTCTGCGGCCAACGCGGAGCGGGTAAAGGGACCTCGTATGATTTCAACACCCGACAGCGCCGTGGCCGTACTTGTCGTTCCAACGAATGAAGAACTGGCGATTGCGCTGGCGGCGTGGGACATGGTGTAGCGCTTGAGGTGATTCTCGGTGCGGATAGCTACGAAGCCAAGCGACAGTGTGTCAAAAATTGCATTGCGTGGCCTCGGCGTCGGTGCCTATGGTTACTTCACGCGCACCACTGGGCCGACTGAGGCAGCGGAGGACAGCGCAGAAATCTGATTCCGTCCTCCGTGAAAGGCGTCCTCGTGCGCGAAAGCAATCTAGACCGTACGGTCGCGTCAGTACCGAGTGAGCCGCTGACACAGAGTCCGGCAGGTGCAGCGCAGAAAAAAGTACCAAAGGTGTTGTTTTGGCTCGTTGCGGCCACCTTCATTGTCATTCTCAATGAAACAATCATGATCAACGCGCTGCCGCAGCTAGCAAAGGTATTCGAGATTCCGGAGCGCACTGCGCAGTGGTTGACCACCGCCTTCATGTTGACTATGGCTGTCGTCATCCCTACTACCGGGTGGTTCCTGCAGCGAGTGTCGACTCGCGCCGCATTTGTGTCCGCGATGGCGGTGTTCCTTGTGGGGACAACGGTTGCCGCTGCGGCACCAATGTTTGAGGTTCTTTTGCTAGGCCGCGTCATTCAAGCCGTGGGCACTGCGGTGATGCTGCCGCTGCTCATGACAACTCTGATGACTGTGGTGCCAGAGGAGGACCGCGGCCGCGTGATGGGAAACGTCATGCTGGCAATCTCGGTGGCTCCGGCCATGGGGCCAGCAGTATCAGGACTCATTCTCGCTGTGGGCTCATGGAGGCTCATCTTCATTGTGGTCCTCCCCATCACGGTTGCGGTCATCGCGGCAGGGTTGCGGTATCTCACCAATGTGGGGGAGACCAACAGCGGCCCACTCGATCGACTAAGCGTGGTGCTCGCTGCGTTGGGATTCGGCACAACGGTCTTTGGGCTCAGCGAGCTCGGGGCGGAGAATCCAATCCTCCACCCTGCCGCAACGATCGGGCTCGGCTTGCTTGGTATAGGAGCGTTCGCGGCGCGTCAGGTCGTATTGCAACGCGCAGGTGCGCCTCTGCTCGATCTGCGCACCATCACGTACCGGACTTACGCGTTGGCTCTGGGACTGATGGCTGTGGCCTTCATGGCAATGATCGGGGCGATGGTGTTGTTCCCGTTCTTCCTGCAAGATGCGCGGGACCTTACGCCGCTGGAGACAGGCCTGCTGATGATGCCTGGAGGGCTCGCGATGGGTTTGTTGGGTCCTGTTGTAGGGCGTTGGTTCGACAAGTTCGGTGGGAGGCTATTGGTGCTTCCCGGCGCCATAGGCGCGTTGGCTGCACTCATCATCTTGTCGCAAGTGAGTTTGAGTATGCCCTTGGTCGCAGTGATCGCCACGCACGTAGTGCTCCTGGTGTCACTAGCTGCAGTGTTCACCCCGGTGTTTACCCTCGGCCTGAGCGCACTGCCGCCGCATTTGTACTCCCACGGTAGTTCGCTCCTCGCCACCCTTCAGCAGGTGGCGGGTGCGATGGGCACCGCGATCGTCATCACGGTCATGGCGACACGGTCTAGGACGCTGGAAGACAGCGGTTCGGACGAACTTGATGCGCTGGTCGGCGGACTGCAGTGGGCATTCGGTGTGGGCGTCGTATTCGGCATTGTTATCGTCGCGTTCGCGGTGTTTATGCCACACAGACCGGATGGCTACGGCGCTGAACATTCAGGCACAGCTAATTCCTGATACACGTACACTAAGCGACCGGTAACGGAACCTGATGTTGGAGGTTTTTTGAGGTGGGCGTGATTCTTACGGTGCACGATGACATGGCGTATGTCGCGAGTTCCGCCGGATCACAGGTAATCGACGTGCGAACGGGCGAGACGGTTTCGTCCGGCGATTGGGCGCCCGTGGAAATGGTGTGGCACGCAGGCGCGGTCACAGGTTTCAGCCCAGACGAGGGCGGAACCCTCCACTTTCAAAAAGCAACCGACTGGTAGTAAGCATCGCAGCTCAGGCGATGCTGCCTAAAACAAGCTGCGGGGCCGAATATCGTTGGCGAGGTCAATGAGTCGGTAGCGGTGTCGGCGTTCGGGAGCGTTGCGGGCGAGGACCCGTAGCGCCCGTTCAGTGCTACCGCGAAGGCCTTCCTCCGAGAGCGTGACCCCGAGAAACGGCTCCGGATACCGGGCTTGGTTTCCGGAGCGAATCCAGTCGAGCGCCACACCAAGGACAACAACACGCATCTGCAATGCGCGCCGTTCCGTTTCCGGGACCATTTCGACTCGTCGGGCTGCCTCGCGAAGATCATTTTCGTTAATTTCTTCGACTGGCCGCCCACCCACGAGCGCCATCACGCTCGACAGCCGAGCCACGTTGTAATGGCGTGAGCTGAGAGGTACTTGATCGAGCGCGGAAACAGCACCGGCCCTGTTGTTTGCGTGGACGAGTTGCCGCGCAAGTCCGAACGCTGCACTGACAACACTGCGGTCTGTGCGCCACACCGTCCGGTAATACTTTTCAGCGAACTTATGCCACGTTTCGTCGTCGTCAGTTTCCCAGTGGTCGAGGATGAGTTCTGCGGTGGCAGCGAGCGCAACCTTAGGCGCCGATTCACCAGGTAGCGCACTAAGGACAGTTTCGAAATGATTGAAGGCATTCTCGAACTCCCCGAGAAGAAGTTCTGAGAAGGCGGAGTACCAGTCGAGACGCCAGTGCTGGCGTGTGCCACCCAACTTGTTCAGGATGCGTTGCGCTTGTTCGGGCTCTTCCAAATCAAGGTGCGCTCGAGCCTCGGCGAGGGGGATTGCGAGACTTGTCTCCAACACACCCTGCGCCGCATCATCCTCAAGGTTGGCGGTCTCGCGGATCTTCCGGATCGAGTCAAGAATTTCATGCGGATCACTCGCTGCGGTGGCAGTGAGCAGGCCCGCAGCGGGATCAGTTGGGTCAATCAGCGGGATTGGCAATGCGGCAACGATTTCGCGGGCCTCCATGTGCATGTCCCGGAAATGGCCGTCGATGTAAACATCTGTTTGGCGCACTGCTTGGTCGGTGCCAAACGTCGTTCGTTGAGGGGTGAAAACTGTGGACATCCCAGGGTGGGGTTCATGCCGCTGTTGCGCTAGAGCTTCGCGGAGCACCCCATTAAGTTGGCTCGACATTTCATCGGCCGAGTCGAAACGTTGCGCAGGGTCTGGATTTGTAGCGCGAATCAGCGCCCGGTAGAAGAACTCGTGCTCCCGATAGACCGATTCGACATCAGGACTTGGTAGGCCGGGCTTATAGATGCCGTCTTCAGAGGGAAGTCGTGCGGTGAGCGCAGCCAAAGTGCGACCTGCCGTGAAAATGTCCGACGCAACTGTTGGTCCTGTTTGCGCAAGCTCAGGGGCCTGGAAACCGGGTGTGCCGAAGATGTAACCATAGCTTTCGAGAGCGGCGACGGCGCCGAGGTCGATCAGTTTAATGCCCTCGTCCGTCAGCATGACGTTTTCTGGCTTGAGGTCGTTGTATGCCAACCCCGTGGCGTGGAGATACGCGAGCGCTTTGAGGGTTTCCTGCATGAGGACTATCGCCTGTTCGACGGGTAGACAGGCGTTATTGTTGCCGCTTTCTTTGCGCCGGTTGTGGACGAGATGCCGAAGCGTTGTTCCGCCGACGTACTCCATCACGATGTAGCCGACCGGGTTGCCTTCGCGGTTGATGTGCTCGACGAAGTTGTAGATCTTGACGATGCTGGGATGGGAAACCTCAGCTAGGAATCGTCGTTCCGCCATGGCGACAGCCTGAGCTTGAGCGTCACCGGAGTGCAAAAGGCCTTTGAGAACGACCCACCGATCTTCAACATTGTGGTCGATGGCGAGGTAAATCCAGCCAAGCCCACCGTGCGCGAGGCACCCGCGGATCTCGTATTGGCCAGCTACCAGGTCGCCGGGCCGGAGCAATGGTGTGAACCAGAATGGTGTACCGCAGTGGTGGCACACGCCGTCGGGCTCACCCGGCCCTTCGGGGCCAGACCGCCCAACTGGGTTCTGGCATTGTTTGCAGTACCGTTTCGACTCGGGGACTGCGGGGTTCGTGAGAATCGCCGATACCGGGTCGATGGGAGGAACGCGAGGAATCGCGACGAGGCCAGCGCCGAGCCGCGTGTGCGCGCCCTTTCGCGTGCGCACGTATCGGCCGCTAGTCGGCTTGCTTCCCGTCGACGATGCACTGCTCGTTGTCGGGGTGGTGTGGCGTTCAACGAGGACGGCTTGGGTACCTTCACGCGGCGGGCTGACTTCGGTGCCTTGTGAATCGGTGTCGGCAAACGGATCAAACGGCGCAGCTTGGGTACCGACTATTTCAGTGCCGACCATCTCGGTTCCGGCTACTTCTGCGTCAGCTACTTCGGTGCCAGCCGTGTCGGTATCCGCGCCAGTATCAGCACCTTTGTCCTGTGCTTCTGTGCTCATATGTCAACCTGGGGTGCTCGTCGGGGGGGGGTCAGTCTCGGTACCGGGCTGGCGGCGGCCCCGGGGACGGCCCGAGCACCGATAACCACTGTTGATAGAACTGATTCCACGTGCCGTCCGCCCGTATCCGTTCGAGCGTGTTGTTAACAAATCGCACAAGATCGGGGTTATTGAGGTTCACGCCAACCCCGTAGGGTTCGGAACTGAGGAAGCCACCAACGATTTCAAGGTACGGGTCCTGTGCATTGAGTCCACCGAGGATCGAATCGTCAGTTGAGATGGCATCGGCCTGTTGCTGTTGTAAAGCCACGAGGCAATCTGCCCATGAGGCCACACCGAGCACAGTGGCCTTTGGCTGCAAGCGCTGGATACGCGTCAGGGAAGTGGTGCCCTTGACCACGCAGACAGTACGGTCCGCCAGATCTTCCGCGCTACTGATGCCTGAGCCGCTCACCGTCAGAATGCGTTGATACGCCTGAAAGTACGCGGTAGAGAACTCAACAAGTTCCCGACGCTCACACGTAATGGTCATCGTCTTGACAACCACATCAACTTGCGAACTTTCGAGCGCAGAAATGCGTTGGGCCGACGTCAGGATTTCAAATTCCACCCGATCGGGGTCGCCGAAAATATCACGTGCGATCTCCCGGGCAATATCCACATCGAATCCAACCAAATCCCCAGAAATCGGATCGCGGAAGCTGAAAAGGTTGCTACCCGCATCGAGCCCGACGATGAGGCGCCCCCGTTCGTAGATCTCAGCGACAGGGTTGTCGGGCGGAAGTTCCCCCGGCGGCGGGTTGGGAGCCGACGGCCGCAGGCTGGCGGTCGGGTCGCAATCGAGACTCGGCGGCGGCTCGACCGTCGCAGGGTGTGGCACAACTTCAGCGCCACTCGGCAGCGGTAACGGTGGATACGTCGGGGGGATCCCTGGCACTTCTGACGGTGCTGCGCAACTTGTCGCGGTAACAACTACTAACGCCGCGGCGAGCGTGATCTTGCGCAGAGCACCAATACGCGTCACTGATACTCCCTGAGTCGTGGCCATACCCCACCGGCAACAGCAAGGCCTGCGATGACTGACAGCGCGATAACACCGCCCGCAGCGAACACTAGAGCATTGCGAGTGCGGAAGATGGCCGTGCGAACTTCCGCGCGTGTGGCGACAATTCCCTCACTCAGCGCGTCGTCGAGAGCTGCAAACTGGGCAGTGGAATCAAACTCCCCTCCGCCGACGGCGATACGCGAAGCCCCAATGTGATCACCTGCGCTGTACAGCACAGCCATCCGGTCGTGAGCCTGCCTCCACCCATCGTGGGCAGCAATTGCAGCATTAATCTCGTCTCGGCCAGAAGAAATTCGATCGTCGCCTTGTAGTGCGGACAGGTTCTCTGCCACCGCTTCGGAAGCACGAGAAAAGCTAGCTTCGATATCGCTGGCCTCGCCCCGCCTTGCAAGCCCGAGTGTTTCGTCTGCGCGAGCCTGTTGAGCGAGGATGCGGGTAGTAGCGAGTTTGTCTAGTGGGCGGATTCCTTCGTTTAGTGCACGGTTGGCTTCAGCGCGCGAAAAAAGCCCAACCGTGAGCAGCCACATTAAGACCAGGATCATCACGAGAGTTGCGACCACCCACCCAAAATTCAGGGTGCGCTGGGTTTTTCGAGACAACCGTATCTGCGCGCCGATAAGGATCAGCACTACCACTAAGACGGTGGCGATCGCGGCCCATGGCGGATGAATGAACGTGGCGTGCGAGTCTGCAACCTTCTGAGCTTGCGTCCGGTACAGGTCCTCAGACTGGGGAAGTACTCGTGTGCGCATCATGTGCGACGCCTCGTTGAGGTACGCGGCGCCGACCGGGTTGCCTACTCGATTGTTTGATCGGGCACTCTCGATTAACCCAGCATACAGAGGTAGGTGCATGGAGATTTCTGACAAAAGCTGCTGGGCTTGCCCATCATCATCGCCAACTTGGGACGAAGCGTTGACGATCGAACGGGCCGCGTCGAAGTTCGCCCGCAAATACCGGTCCCTGAGGTCGTCCGGTTCGATTCCCCCGAAAACGAATGCGGTGCTGGCTGCAGCATCAGCAATCGACAACGCGCTGTAGAGCTCAAGTGCCGAACTGGCGATCGGCTCCGTATTGGCGATGAGGGCATCGAGTTGATCCTGCCGCGTGGTGATCGATGATGCCGTGACCGCCCCTGCTCCAATACACAGCAAGATCAAAGCGAAAGCAGCGAGGACAAGTTTCCCTGGGCTCGACGAGGCGATGTCACTCACAACATTCGCCTGGTTCGGGTAATACTTTGCGTACTTTCGAGCGCTGGGTTTTCGGGCCTTGGGCATGAGCCATTCCGGCTCGCCCTGACCGGAGGGCGGTTGTGGAGCGGACGGGTCGATACCGAATCGGTTGAACCCGAACGATGCCGGTTCGTGTTTCTGCGCGCCCGATGATTTGGGCATCGCGCCACACCTCCCCATCAGTTCGCGCCGACAGTTCGCGTTCCACGGTTGTGTTCGCAAACCGGTTCTTTATCCTTCATCTTCCACCGTGTGTAATGCATTACATGACAGAGGGGGGTGTGTCGCGATCGTCACCAATTTGAGATCTGGCAATTACCCTGGAATGAGGGGGAGATTCCCGCGGAAGCGAGGTGCTCGACAGCGATGCGTGGCGACGGTGATGGGTGGGTTGTTGGGTCTCATGGCGTACGCCGGTGGGGCAAGCACGGGGCAGCAGGTTTGTTGCTGAGAAGCCCGGATGCGTCCGGCGCGCCCACTGTCCTCCTACAACATCGAGCCCAGTGGTGCCATCACGGAGACACGTGGGGTTTGCCTGGTGGGGCGCGAGATAGTCATGAGACCGAAATTCATGCGGCGTTGCGTGAAGCTGAGGAAGAGACGGGGATTTCTCGGAAGCATGTCCGGGTGCGGGCTCGCGTCGCGACGGGTGAGGATGTCCCAGGTTGGGAGTACACCACGGTTGTCGCCGACATTGCCCGTCAGATGCCGGCCGTCGGTAATAGCGAAAGCATTGCGCTGGCGTGGGTCCCGGAATCTCAAGTTAAGGGCTACCGGCTTCACCCGGGTTTGGCGGAGACGTGGCCCAAACTGGAACTGACGCAAATACGTCTCATTGTTGACTCCGCGAATGTTGTAGGAGCCAGGGCCAATGGCTGGTGGCGGGACAGGGCGGGGGCCACGCTTGCCTTCGCGCAAGAACTTCAGCATGCTTTTCCTGTTACTTGTCCGCTACCGGGTGGTGGCTTCGGGTGGGTTAACGGCGCGGAACTTGTTGTAGAAGGTCAGGCGCGCGGCGCTATCGAAAAGTTCGACGACACCGGCGTAGTAACAATGTTCGCCGCTGACGGGATTGGTGATGATCACATCGTCGAACGTGCGAAACGCAGCGCTGACGGGAGTGCTGCCGACGGGAGCGCGACCAACAGGGTGACGACTGTCGTCGTGAGCGCGGACCGCGGTTTGAAGGAGCGCCTACCAGGTGATGTGCGGGTGCTGGGTCCAAAAACGATCCTGGCGTGGCTGGCAGCTAGTGGGTCATAGCGCCGGAAGTTGTGTTTTGAGGCGGCGAGCGGCCGCGTGTGGATCATCGGCCTCAGTGATGGCGCGGACCACCACAATTCGTTGAGCACCGTGCCCCACCACTTGCGAGACACGTGTCTCGTCGATGCCGCCGATAGCGAACCACGGTCGTTCAGTTTCGATGTCACGAGCGACACACACCAGGCCGAGACCTGCGGGCGTGCGACCAGGCTTCGTGGGGGTGCTCCAACACGGTCCGACGCAGAAGTAGTCAATGTCAGGTTCGTGTGCTGCAAATTCTGCTTGGTGGGCATCGTGGGTGGACCGCCCGATAACTGTGTCTTTCCCGACGATGCTTCGTGCGTAGTGCACGGGCAGGTCGCGCTGGCCGAGGTGCAGAACGTCAGCTCGTGCGGCTAAGGCGATGTCTGCTCGGTCGTTGACGGCCAGCAGGGCTCCGTGCCGATGGGCAGCTGCGGAGAGAACCGCAAGCGCGGCGAGCTCATCTTGAGCTTCCATGGGCCCAAACTGTTTCTCGCCAACTGAACCCTTGTCGCGCAGCTGAATGATGTCTACGCCACCAGACAATGCAGCTTCTGCGAAGTCAGCAAGATCCCCGCGTTCTCGGCGGGCGTCGGTGCAAAGATACAACTGGGCTGAGCGAATACGGTCGCGCGGCGATTCCACACCTGTGACCGTATCGGGCTAACGTGGAGTTGTCACACACGTGTGCACGGGAGCTTCAAGAACGGAAGCTGAGAGGGAGCGCGTCGCTCCGACCGTCGAACCTGACCAGGTAATGCTGGCGCAGGGAGCTGGAGGATATTCGGTGTACCCAAGTGAAACCACCTCAACCACAGTGAGCTCGAGGTCGTCGAGCTCGATCGCTGTGGTCGGAGGTGGCGTCATCGGTGCGTCCATCGCGTGGCGCCTGGCGCGGAACGGGCACACTGTCAGCTTGTACGAACCAACGCCGCTAGAGAACACCACGACATGGGTTGCGGGCGGAATGGTTGCGCCGCTGAGTGAAGCATGGCCGGGTGAGGAGGCCTTGTTCGACCTCGGGATGGCGTCACTGCAGCGCTGGCCGCGTTTTGTTGACGACCTCGGAGCGTTGGGGCGGGACATAATCACGGCGCGCGGTGCGATTACCGTCGGCGCGGATGATGCTGACATAGCTAATGTGCATCGAGTCCACCAGTGGCTTGCCGAGCGCGGAGCACAAGCCCCGATGTTAACGAGGCGGGAATTACGCGACCGTGAGCCAGCGTTGTCGAGGTCTTTGCGTCCAGGGTTCTTCGCGGATCAGGAGCTTGCGGTGGACAACCGAGTGCTGTTGCGTGCTCTCCGGCAAGCCTGCGAACTCACGGGCGTCACTACGATTACGGAGCAAGTGACCGACCTTCGATCGTTGCCCGAACCGAAGAGAATCGTTGCGACGGGTCCGTGGACGCCGCGTTTGCTGCCGAGTATTCGCATCCGCCCCGTCAAAGGGGAAGTTTTGCGCGTGCGGCGACGGTCGACGAGCGTCGAACCACCCCAGTACATTATTCGCGGTTGGGTCAGGGGGCGGCAGGTCTACCTTGTGCCGCGACCGGATGGCCTTGTCGTCGGGGCAACACAATACGAAGCAGGACACGACACTGCCGTTACGGTGGGAGGGTTACGGGACCTGATTGCGGACGCAGAAGTGGTGTTTCCCGGCATCGTCGAGTACGAGGTCACGGACTATGTCGCCGGATTGCGGCCCATGACACCCGACGGCGTACCCCTGGTCGGGGCGGTTAGTGACGACACGATAGTCGCGGCCGGACACGGAAGGTCTGGCATTTTGCTCGCACCACTCACCGCAGACGCGGTATGCGCTGAGATAGAGGGCTTGCCCATGCCGAACATCGCGTCGGCCCACCCAAGGAGGTTTACATGACACCGGTTTTGCGTGAAATTCAGATCAACGGGGAATGGCGCGAGTTCGTTCCAGGCAGCACTCTCGCTGAACTGCTGGATCAATTGGGTTTGCAACCCAAGGGGCTTGCCATTGCTGTCGCTGGTGAAGTCGTCCCGAAAGATGAATGGTCCTCAACTTCGGTTGATCCATCGCTGCGCATCGAGATCGTGACGGCGGTACAAGGTGGCTGAACCGCTCATCATCGCAGGGGAGTCATTTTCGTCCAGGCTGATTATGGGGACAGGTGGCGCGGCGAATCTTGTCGTTCTCGAGGAAGCCCTTGTTAAGTCCGGTACAGAGATGACGACTGTGGCGATTCGTCGCGCCGACCTCACCGGCAACGACGGAGTGTTCCCACTGCTGCAACGGTTGGGGATACGAGCATTGCCGAACACGGCAGGTTGCCGCACTGCAAGCGAAGCAGTCCTAACCGCGAAACTCGCCCGCGAAGCCCTCGGCACCAACTGGATCAAGCTTGAAGTGATCGCCGACGAACACACACTCTTGCCTGACGCTGTGGAACTCCTTGCCGCAGCCGAGGACCTCGTCGATGCCGGGTTCACAGTCTTGCCTTACACAAATGACGACCCAGCGCTTGCGAAGAGGCTCGAAGAAGCCGGGTGCGCCGCTGTCATGCCGTTGGGATCACCGATCGGAACAGGTTTAGGAATCAATAATCCGCACAACATCGAAATGATTGTTGAACGGGCTCAAGTTCCCGTCATTCTCGACGCGGGAATTGGAACGGCAAGCGACGCGGCCCAGGCGATGGAACTTGGGTGCGATGCTGTGCTGCTCGCCACCGCAGTCACGCGTGCAGGTGATCCACCGCGCATGGCAGAGGCCATGGCGGCAGCAGTCACAGCTGGCAGACTAGCTCGCACGGCCGGGCGAATCCCAAAGCGGCACTGGGCATTCCCATCTTCACCGTCACCCGACATTTCCGGATAAGGGTCGCTTAGGGGCTTGAGTCATACCAAAGTATGACTCAAGTTGAGACCTAAGGACGATGTGGGAAAGGGGACCTGTCGGGCAGACTTCTCACCATGATCCAAGTACGCGGCCTAACCAAGGCATACGGACCGACGAAGGCAGTCGACAACCTGACCTTCGACGTTCGTCCCGGAATTGTGACGGGATTCCTCGGCCCAAATGGTGCGGGAAAATCAACCACAATGCGCATGATCCTCGGGCTGGATAACCCAACCGCCGGAACAGCCACGATCAACGGCAAAAAGTACGCAGAACTGAAGCAGCCTTTGCGCCATGTTGGTGCACTTCTTGACGCAAAGTGGGTGCACCCCAACCGTTCGGCGAGGAGTCACCTCCGATGGATGGCGGCAACCAACGGGATCCCCGCATCTCGGGTGGACGAAGTACTCGAACTTGTTGGCCTCAGCGCCGTAGGCAAGAAGAAGGCCGGTAGCTTCTCCCTCGGAATGTCACAGCGACTAGGTCTCGCAGCAACACTTCTCGGCGATCCCGAAGTCCTGCTGTTTGACGAACCAGTCAACGGGCTTGACCCCGAAGGAATTCGGTGGATTCGGATGTTCATGCAGCAACTCGCAAGCGAGGGCCGCACGGTTCTCGTTTCGAGCCACATGCTGTCTGAAATGGCCCAAACTGCTGAACACTTGGTCGTTATCGGCAAGGGGCAACTTATCGCTGACACAACGGTCGACGAGTTCGTCGAACGTGCATCGGGTGCCACAGTGAAGGTTCGGTCACCGCAGGCCGACGCACTTCGCACTGCACTCACCTCGCACGGTCTCACCGTTCGCGAAGACGGTGCCAGCACAGTTGAGTCCCCATCGCTGCTCGTGGTCGGAACAACGACAGAGGCGGTCGGTGACATTGCGTCGCAAAACCGGATCACCTTGCACGAGCTTGCAGCACAGCGCGGATCACTTGAAGAAGCTTTCATGAAACTTACCGGCGACTCCGTCGAATACCACGGAGTCGGCGTCGATACAGCAGGAGGTGTCCACTGATGGGCGTTCTAGCAGCTGAGCGAATCAAGCTCACATCAGTGAAATCACCTTGGTGGTGCAGCGCGATCGTGATCGTTGCCGGACTCGGTTTGGCATGGGTCACTGCCCACTTCAGCAGCAACTTCGACACCGAAGAGTTTGGTGGCGGCGGACTAACAGCTGAGGCCGTCCTTGGCGGTGTGCAACTGTTCGGCATCATGGTTCTTATGGTGCTAGCTGCACTGATAGTCACCAGCGAGTACCGTTTCGGAGTCATCCGAAACACCTTTATGGCGGCGAATAACCGAAGCAAAGTGCTTGTTGCCAAAGCTGGAATCGCAGCGATCTGGTCAGGCGTTCTCGTACTCGTCGTATCTGTTGTTGCCGTCCTCATCGGACGATTTGTGGCAGGCCCCGTCGAGGGCGAAGCACTGGTTCTGACAAACAGTGACACCTTGTGGTCCATCGGGTCACTGGTTGTCTACGCAGTCCTCGCGTCGATTCTGGCCGTAGCGATCGGTTCACTGGTCCGGCAGACAGCAGGAGCCGTCACGATCGTGTTGCTGTGGCCATTGCTTGTCGAGAATGTCCTTACGGCCCTGCCCCGCGTTGGCGACCACATTATGCCTTTCCTGCCGTTCTTGAACATCCAGTACTTCCTCACCGGTGGCAGAGGATTCGCGGGCGAAATGCTGGCCGAAACTTTCCACTGGAACTACTGGGGTGGCCTGGCGTACTTCGTCGCTGTCACCGCGGTGATATTTGGTGGCGCGTTAGTACTTCTCAATAAGCGTGACGCCTAACAAGACTTGTGATTACTAGTCGGGAGTAATCACAAGATGCCGAACTCCGGGGTGGTGGTGCGCCCCGTGGAGATCGGTAAACAGAGACCCGGTGCCACCCCAGCGGCACCGGGTCTCTTGGCGTCGAAGATACGAAATCAGAAGCAAGTCATCACGTAAGGTGGTTTTTGTGCCAGACAATTCACCAGGACCTGACGCAAAACCGGGTGAACCTGATCTCGAGGCCGTACCCGTCGCGGGACAACGCATTGTTGAATGGCTTCACAAGACTGACCAACACCCAACATTGGTGTCGATGACCCGGCGCATACGAAAAGTCCTTCCGGGCGACCCAGGGTTTGGTGATCCGCTGTCCACCGCAGGCAAGGGCGGACCTGCTCGCATCGCACGCGTTGCCGACAGGTTTTTCGATCCCGCCCCCGGGGCGACACGAGAGGTCAGCCTCGGCGGGCTCCAAGTGTGGCAGTCAATCCTTGAGAAATGTGGTCGCGGACGGGGCGAACGTGAGGTCACCATTGTCTTCACGGACCTCGTCGGCTTCTCGGCCTGGGCTCTTGAAGTGGGCGACGATGCGACACTCACACTGTTGCGCCTGGTGGCCCAAACTGTTGAAACTGCCATCACTGACCACCGTGGAACTGTGGTGAAACGGATGGGTGACGGAATTATGGCGGTGTTCCCGGCACCGTGTTTAGCTCTTGACGCAATGATCGACGCACGAACCAAACTCAAACGGGTCGAGATAGGCGGGTACCGGCCCTACATGCGTGTCGGAATCCACACTGGTTCACCACGCCCGATCGGCGACGACTGGCTCGGCGTCGATGTCAATGTGGCAGCTCGCGTCATGGAGGCAGGGGGCAGCGGAAACCTCATGATGTCGGGGCACGCACTCGAGGTGTTGGGCGAAGAAGAACTTAAGCGTCGCGGGGTTTTTGCACGACCACACCGTCGATTCTTTAAGCAGAAAATGTCTGGCGTTCCCAGCGACGTACGTATCTTTGCGATCAAGCGCATCAAATCTGACTGACCGTCAAATCTGATCGACACAGCCCGTCAGTGAGCATTCAGCCGCCACAACGGAGATACCGGGCCGTGGCCTGCGCCCAGCGGGTATGCCGCGGTTAAGCACTGCGTCACCCAGGTTTTAGCGAAAGCGACCGCGTCAGGCATTGCGTAGTCGTGGGCCAGCGCACTGGTAATTGCCGCCGCGAGAGTGTCCCCGCCGCCGTGGTCGTGCGTGGTGTCGACACGTTTCGCGGTGAACTCGAAGTTTTCCTGCCCGTTGGTGAGCAAATCGCGGCTCTCAAGGGAAGAGCGCATGTGTCCACCTTTTACGAGCGCCCACGTCGCCCCCATGTTCAATAGCGCTTCAGCTGCCGCTTGCTGACTTTGGTTGTCGGTGACGTCGATTCCGGTGATGAGGCGTACCTCGTCTAGGTTGGGCGTCACGACGGTCGCCCGCGGTATCAACCTGTTGCGCACAGCATCGAGGGCATCAGCCCGCAGCAGGGGATCACCGTGCATGGAGGCGGCCACGGGATCGACGACAAGCGGAATTGATGCACCAATCCCGAGTGCCTCACATGCGTCAACTACGGCTTCGATGATGGGCGCTGACGACAGCATCCCTGTTTTTGCGGCTTTGACGCCAATATCCGAAGTGACGGAATGTATCTGTGCCGCGACGGTGTCCGGGGGAATTTCATGCACCCCAGTCACCCCAACGGAGTTCTGCACCGTCACAGCTGTGACCGCTACGCAGCCGTGCACCCCACACAGCGCAAACGTGCGTAAGTCCGCTTGGATTCCCGCGCCCCCACCAGAGTCAGAGCCCGCAATGGTGAGAACCCGTTGCGGCGTCTCTCCGGCTGGTGGGGGAGGGAGCAACCAATCCATCAGCTCGTGGAGATAGGCAGATACACCTGGTTGCCGTTGTCTGCGAACTCAGCTGACTTTTCCGCCATTCCCTGGGCAAGCACGCGGTCGATATCTTCCTGCGTGGACATTCCGTTGCGTTCCGCGTATTCACGTACATCCGCGGAGATACGCATGGAGCAGAATTTTGGTCCGCACATGGAGCAGAAGTGGGCGGTTTTAGCCGGCTCGGCAGGCAGAGTTTCGTCGTGGTACTCCCGGGCCGTGTCGGGATCGAGTGACAGGTTGAACTGGTCGATCCACCGGAACTCAAACCGCGCCCGAGACAGTGCGTCGTCTCGTTCCTGGGCGTGTGGGTGGCCCTTGGCGAGATCCGCTGAATGAGCCGCAATCTTGTAGGTGATCACACCGACCTTGACGTCATCGCGGTTCGGCAACCCCAGGTGCTCCTTGGGTGTCACGTAGCAGAGCATCGCAGTTCCTGCCTGCGCGATCATCGCGGCGCCGATAGCCGAGGTGATGTGGTCATACGCAGGTGCGATATCAGTAGCCAACGGGCCGAGGGTGTAAAACGGTGCCTCCTCGCACAGTTCCTCCTCGAGCCGAACATTCTCGGCGATCTTGTGCATCGGCACGTGGCCTGGGCCCTCAATCATGACCTGAACACCGTAGGATTTGGCGATTTTCGTCAGCTCACCGAGCGTGCGAAGTTCGGCGAACTGAGCTTCATCATTGGCATCGGCGATGGAACCGGGCCGCAATCCGTCGCCGAGAGAGAACGTCACGTCGTACTCGCGGAGGATCTCGCACAGTTCCCGGAAGTGTGTGTACAGGAAGGATTCCTGGTGATGGGCCAAGCACCAGGCAGCCATGATCGAACCGCCACGCGAGACAATGCCGGTAACGCGTTTCGCCGTGAGTGGGATGTACCGCAGAAGTACTCCAGCATGGACAGTCATGTAGTCCACGCCTTGCTCGCACTGCTCAATGATTGTGTCGCGGTAAAGCTCCCACGTCAGGCGAGTCGGATCGCCGTTCACCTTCTCCAACGCCTGATAAATCGGCACTGTCCCCACCGGTACTGGGGAGTTACGCATGATCCATTCGCGGGTCTCATGAATGTTCTTGCCTGTCGACAAGTCCATGATGGTGTCGGCACCCCAACGAGACGCCCACACCATTTTTTCCACTTCCTCGGCTATCGAGGAGCTGACGGCACTGTTGCCGATGTTCGCATTGATCTTCACCGCAAAGGCTTTGCCAATAATCATCGGCTCGGATTCTGGGTGTTTGTGGTTAGCGGGGATCACAGCGCGGCCACGTGCAACCTCGTCGCGAACCAATTCAGGTGAGACGCGTTCGCGGGCGGCGATATAGCGCATCTCATCAGTGATGATTCCAGCGCGGGCCCACGCGAGTTGTGTCGAAGCCCCGTCCACAGGCGCTGGTTTGGTCCATGCATCGCGCATCTTCGGCAAGCCATTTTCTAGATCAATGGTTGCTTCGGTGTCCGTGTATGGGCCGGACGTGTCGTACAAATCTAGATGCTCACCGTTGGTCAGGTGGACGCGGCGAACGGGGAAAGTGAGGCCGTCAGTGTCAGGAACTGGCTTGTAGACCTTGCTGCTTCCCTGGATAGGCCCCGTGGTGACGGTGGTGGGATCGGTTGAGACAGGCGTGCGCATAAGAAGCCTCCCTTGCCGGAATTACCCGGTCAGGTTCATACGGTCGACGGCCCTAGCCGTCCTCTCAGCCCGCTGGTGCGAGCACCCGTGAAGATTGTTCGTAGTGGCCCCCACCCTAGCGGATTGGGCTTGTGAATACACTGAAGATATTCACTCATGATCCGCGACGGTGTACGGGAGGTCGATTATGGCTGATGAGGAACGCTCAATCGAGGTGTTCGATAACCAGTCGAGGTCCCGGTACGAAGTGTGGGTCAACGGTGAATTCGCGGGCCTTGAAGGGTACGAAATTGCCGACGACGGCACCATCACCCTGTTGCACACGATTATCGACGAGGAATACAGCCGCCAAGGAATTGCACGGGCCTTAGTGCGGGGAGTGCTCGACGGAATGCGAGTGCGCCAGCAGCAGTTTCGGCCAGTGTGCACGTATGTTCAGGGCTTTTTGAAGCGGTTTCCGGAGTATCAGGATTTGGTTGCCTCTTAGCGTTTGTGGCGCGGCGCGTATTCATCAACGTATTGCTGCCCGGTGAGCGCCTGGATTTGCTGCATCAGGTGGTCAGTGAGGGCGCGTTCAGCATCGGCGTCTCCGCTGCGCCCAAAGTCAGCTGGGTCGATGGGCTCGCCGAACTTGACAGTGACGCGGTGTCGGCGCCATTCCTTCTTTCCCGGCCGACACACTTTGTCGGTGCCAACAACACCGACAGGGATGATCGGTGTGCCGGTGTGCAGTGCTATTCGGGCGACGCCGGTTTTGCCGCGGTATAGGCGAGCATCGGGTGACCTGGTGCCTTCCGGGTAAAGGCCTACTAGTCGACCTTCGTTGAGCAGTCGCTTGGCGGTGCTTATTGCATTTTCGGCCGCGTTTGCCGATGTGCGGTCGATGGGAACTTGCCCAGTTTGGGCGAAGAATGTTCGCTGAAACGTGCCGTTGAGTCCGGTTCCGGTGAAGTACTCACTCTTGGCGAGGTATGCGATTCTGCGTGGGGAACCGAGTGGAGTGAAAATCCAGTCGGCCATGGAGAGGTGGTTTCCGGCCAGAATGGCGGGGCCGTCAGACGGAATGTTGTTGATGCCGTCGAAGTGTGGCCTGTTATAGACCGTGACAAGTGGGCCGAGCAGGATATATTTGAGGAACCAGTACAAACCCTTTTTGTGTGTGAAGTCCTGGTTGACTTCGACGGTGTCTGGGGTATCTGGCATCATCGTGCCTCTCTTGCTCGTTCCAAGGATGTTGTATCTACTGTTGTCGGGGCGCGCCCCGAATGCAATGTAAGTGTTACATGTGTCTCATACAACTCGTGGTTTTGGGGCAGGGAACGGCTACACACGCCACACTGAGCGTCGGAAGGACGACGAGCAATGCACGCATTCATGGCGATTCTATGGGCGGTCGCCATCACTTTGATCGCCGTGAACACTGCGCTCGCACTACGGTTGGACGCCTCAGTGCGCAAGGTTCAGCAACACGCAAGGGGAACCGCGTTTAACGAACTGCAGAAAGCAGCTATCCCATTTGTGGGAATCGGGCTCAGTGTGGCCTATCTCGCCAACTGGATCTTCAACGGCACAGAACAGTTTCGTAGCGTCACCACAACTGTGCTGCTGAGCGGAATAGTCTTCGGCGTCGCAGCAAGCGCGGCGATGGACTTGCTCGCCCGAGTCCCACGGCGACACCGATGGGTGCGACTTGTCGGCGCCATGGCTGGTGCGACAGCGCTGTGCGTAGGCGGCCCAGTGGCAGGGGCGCTCACGCACTAAGTTTGTCGGCCGCACTAAGTGTGTCGGCGTCTAGGGGCGCTCAACCTACTTCTTGATGTCGACCACTACCGGAGCATGGTCGCTTGCACCCTTACCTTTTCGCTCGTCGCGATCAATGTGAGCATCGGCAATGCAGTCAGCCAGCGCCGGAGTAGTCAGAATATGATCGATGCGCATGCCTTCGCGTCGCGGAAATCGCAGTTGCGTGTAGTCCCAGTAGGTGTAGACGCCGGGGCCGGGGGTAAACGGGCGAACAACATCTTTGTACCCGGCGTCGAGGAACCTTTCGTATGCTCGCCGCTCAGGTTCGGACACGTGGGTGGCATCCCTAAATACCTCGATATCCCACACATCTTCGTCCAGTGGCGCAATGTTCCAGTCGCCGGTCAGCGCAATTTTCGCCTCAGGATCGGACTCGAGCCACTGCTGTGCGTTATTTGCCAATTCATCAAGCCACTCAAGCTTGTAGGCGTAATGCGGGTCATCTAAAGTCCGGCCGTTGGGAACGTACAGGCTCCAGAATGTGACACCCGCACACGTCGCGCCAATCGCCCGCGGCTCCACCGACTCTGTTTTGCTCCACTCCGGCTGACCAGGAAACCCACGCTGAACGTCGTCGATGCCAACTCGCGACAGCAACGCCACGCCGTTCCATTGGTTCGCCCCAAGATGTGCGACTTCAAAACCGAGGTCAGTGAACCTATCTGCCGGAAACTGGTTGTCTTTACATTTCGTTTCCTGAATCGCCAGCACATCAGTGTTGGACTTCTCAAGCCACGCACAAATTCGATCAACGCGGGCGCGGGCAGAGTTGACGTTCCATGTGGCAAAGCGAAGTGTGTCAGACACAGAAAATACCTGTCAGTCGTCGTGGCCAAATGGGTCTGGAACTTCTCCGGGAACCCAGGAAAGCCCCGGGACGCCCCAACCGTTTTTCTTGATAGTTTTGCGTGCCGCACGAGCATTGCGACCGATCAACCTGTCCACGTAAAGGTACCCGTCGAGATGCCCCACTTCGTGCTGCAAGCAGCGGGCGAACAAACCGGTACCCGAAATATCAACGGGGTTGCCTTCTACATCGACGCCAGTCACGCGGGCCCAGTCCGCGCGCCCTGTAGGGAAGTGCTCGCCGGGAACTGACAGGCAGCCCTCTAAATCATCGTCAGGGTCGGGCATCGTTTCAGGTATCTCAGAAGTTTCGAGAACCGGGTTGATCACGACGCCACGCTGCCGTTCATGTTTTCCGTTCTCATCTTCCCGCGGGCAGTCGTAGACAAACAGCCGTAGGTCGATGCCAATCTGATTAGCGGCAAGCCCGACGCCGTTCGCTGCGTCCATGGTGTCAAACATGTCTTGCACGAGCTCCGCGAGATCCTGCGGTGGTTGCTCGACGATGCGGGTGGGCGCATGGAGTACTGGGTCACCGACTACGCGGATCGGATGGATGGCCATGGATGTAAAGAGTACTAAGTTGATCCGACAACGCGAAGTTGCGAAAGCACGACAACCTTAGACTCGCCGCACCGCGTAGCGGAAAACTGACTGATACGGGTGGTTGAATGTGCTTTATACAGACATGCACGTAGACCACGATCCATTAGCGCCCGATGACGCAACGCCTCTGTTTATGCAGTTAATCGGCACCGTGGACTAGGCGGGCACCATGTAACCAACGGGCAGCATGGACGCGGGATGGTTCAAGTGGTCAGGCGAGGAGCGAGATGGACAGCGCCGCAGCGCAGAACGAGCAGCCTTTAATTTCGGGCCGTGCGACCAGCCAGGCCCACGGCGAAGCCGCGTCGGAAGCTAGCGCTATCGACGGGCTGACTCAACGCGAACTTGACGTGCTCGGCTTTGAACGGCAGTGGTGGAAGTACGCGGGCGCGAAAGAAGAGGCCATCAAAAACATGTTTGGCCTCTCCGCAACCCGCTACTACCAGTTACTCAATGCACTCATCGATCGCCCGGAAGCGCTCAAGGCCGATCCGATGTTGGTCAAGCGTCTGCGACGTTTGCGTGCAGGTAGGCAGAAGGCGCGTACGGCACGCCGTCTTGGTATGACAACAACGTAGCGGGGAGAACCCATATGAATAGCCCACAACCCGGATCAAACTCTTTGCCACTGCGGTCCTTTGCGTTCATGTTGCTATCGGCGGCAGTGGTGTTCTTCGTTATTGGCGCGCTCGTGTTGCGTGATTCCGGTACTAGTGCAGACGCAACCGCGTCGGACAGTGCGGTAACTGCGACGACGACTGCCATTGCGCCTGCCTCTGATGATGACGACCATGACTCCGACGATGATGCTGACGACGCTGACGACGCGGATGCCGACGACGAAACCGAAGAGGACGAATCAGATTCCGAAACCACTTCGGTACTAGCGCCGCCCCCTGCTCCTGCTGTGCAAGTTCACGTTCTGAACAACAGCACGGTTTCAGGTCTTGCAGGCCGTACCGCAGACAACCTTCGCGGATCCGGCTGGCAAGTCGGTGAGGTAGGCAACTACAGCGCGAGCGCGCTGTCGGCGACAACCGTGTTCTACTCCAACGACGCAGAACGCCAGGTTGCTGAACGAGTCGCAGCCAACCTCGGTGCACAGGTAGCGCCCCGACCGGTGGGCCTGTCAGGGCATTCGGCTGGAGTGGTAGTGGTTCTCACCGGGTAGTTCACGGACCGGTGTGCGACGCCGAAATGCGCACCGATATGCTGACATCTGCGTTGATCGAGTTCGATTCACGTCGAGCTTTCTCTTAAGGAGCTTTAGTGATGGCCTCACATGCACGGCGAACAGTTCTAAGTCAAGGTTTTGCGTGGCGTAAAACCGGCACGGTTGCCGGGGTTTTCGCTGCGGGTGCTGTCTTACTCAGCAGTTGCGCAGCGCCATTTGAGGCACCGTCAGACATGACTGAAGAACCACCCGCACCACCCGTGTGGACGGGCCAGCCTGCCCCTCCCGGATACGATGACGATCACGACGATGATCACGATGAAGAGCCGACGGATGGTCCGGCCCGGACCCTGCAAGCCAACTTGGCGCTGGCGGACGGTTCAGAGATCGGTACCGTCACATTCACGGAAACACGCGATTACCTGCGGGTTCGCGCTCAGATCCGTGGTGACTCAGATACCGTAACGCCCGGGTTCAAAGGATTCCACATCCACGAATTTGGAGTGTGCGAACCCGACAGTGAAGCGCCAGACGGCGAGTCAACAGGCGACTTCCTTTCTGCCGGTGGCCACCTGATGCTCGAAGGGGCAACTCACAGTGGCACCGGTATGAGCGGTGACCTGACCTCACTGCACATCTTGGAGGACGGGACGGGCGAACTGGTTACGCTCACCGACCGCGTCACCATCGACGACCTGCTCCTCGGTGACGGCACCTCGGTCATCGTCCATGAAGGACCAGACAACTTCACTAACATCCCAGACCGTTACGTACTCCCTGACGGTGGATCCGTTCCGGATGAGCAAACTTTGGCAACCGGCGATGCTGGGCCACGTATTGCATGCGGTGTAATCGAGACACGGTAGTAACCCGCACACAGATCTGAGATAACCACAGTGGCGCCGCACTCTGCAGAGTGCGGCGCCACTGTGGTTCTATTTAGGAGTGCAAATCGATTTTGTTGGCTCGCCGCGACCAACACTTGGTGTCGAATGGGAACTAGCGCTCGTCAACCGAACAAGTCGCGACTTGTCCAACACCGCCGACTCAGTCTTCGACTCGTTGACTAACGAATTCGGAATCACGCCAGGGACCCGCGTCCACAAAGAGTTTCTCCGAAACACCGTCGAGATCGTCACCGGTATCTGCGACGACGTCGGGCAGGCGACCGCTGAGGTCGTGGACACCCTCAACATCATCCACCGTGTGAGCGACCAGTTGGGTGTCGACTTCTTCAGTGCGGGCACGCACCCATTCGCGCAGTGGACTGACAACATGCTCACCGACAAACCCCACTACGTCGAGATAATCAACAGGAGCCAGTACTGGGGCCGTCAAATGTTGATCTGGGGAGTGCACGTCCACGTCGGCGTTTCACATCCCGACAAGGTTTTCCCCATCATCAATGCGCTTCTGATGAAGTACCCACATCTACTTGCCCTGTCGGGGTCATCGCCGATGTGGGACGGCCAGGATACGGGCTACGCAAGTTCGCGCGCACTACTCTTCCAACAACTTCCCACGGCAGGTCTGCCATTTCAGTTCGATACGTGGGCCGAATTTGAGCGGTTTGCTGGTGACCAGGTAAAAACTGGGATCATCAACACTGTTGGTGGACTGCACTGGGACATTAGGCCGAACCCATCACTGGGGACCATCGAAGTGCGCGTATGCGACGGCACACCGACTGTTCGGGAACTCTCCGCGATAACTGCGTTGATCCACTGCCTCGTAGTTGATCTCGATCGGCGCCTAGTCTCCGGTGAGATTTTGCCCTCGATGCCCCCATGGCTCGTTCAGGAAAACAAGTGGCGAGCTGCAAGATACGGACTTGACGCAGAAATAATTGTCGACCACTTATGTCGCGAACGTCTCGTCACCGACGACCTCAACGATGAGCTTGAGCGACTAGCACCAGTTGCTCGCTCCTTGGGGTGCGCCCAGGAATTAGCTGCCGTTGCCGATATTCCAAAGATGGGAGCGTCTTACCAGCGACAACGTCGTGCTTCGCAACACGGTGGAGTGCTCGCTGTCGTGGATCAACTTGTCACTGAGTTGAGAATGCGCCCGTAACACCCGCTCGTTATGCCCACTTAGTCGTCGCGGTTTGGTTCCATCTGATTGATCGTCGTCAGGTCTTCCCTGAACAAGCCTTCGCGGTGGGCGAGGCGGCCGACCCTGTGTGCAACCACAGGGACGGTGAGACAAGCGAAGAGAATCGCGAGCACAATCATCCCGATGTCGACAGAACCCCACACCGTGATCCCGGCAGCGGTAAGGGTGAGGATCAAACTCAGTATTTGGGGCTTGGTCGCCGCGTGCATCCGAGTGAGCGTATCGGGGAAACGAACAACGCCAATCGCGGCCACAAGTGCGAGGAACGAACCTGCTAGCAGTAGAACCGCCACTACAACGTCAGCGGCGACCTCAAATAGGTTTGTCATGTCGGTTCTTCTTCTACTGTCGTGTCTGGCACCCGGTACCTTGTGATCGCGATCGAGCCGATAAAACCGAGCAAGGTGAGTGCCACGATCGCCGAAATGAGAGTGGTATCGCGGGTGAATGCCGTCCACACTGCGAGTCCGCACACGCTGAGCGCGACGAGCATATCGACTGCAACGAGCCTGTCGAGGCTGTTCGGACCGCGCACCAGTCGAAAACTGGTAATGGCGGCGGCAAGCACTAGCGCTACCGCACAAATCACGAAAACAGTGGTCACGAGTTGTCGCCTCCCTGTCTGCCTTCTGGTGATGTCGGAGAATCAGCGTCGGCAACTGAACGGTTCTGCCAATCCTCTGGTCGTTCGAACGCGCGGATGAACCAGCGTTCAAGCTGGTCTGTGTTGCGGTGAAAGTCAGCGATCGCGCGTTTGTCAGAGACATCAAGGACGTGAATAAACACCACTCGTTGCACCTTGTCGACTTGAAGGACCAGGCTTCCCGGAATGAGACTTAATGCGTCGACAATCAGGGTGAGCACAATGTCGGATTGCACGCTAAGTCGTCTTTTGAGGATGGCGCACTTCGGTGGTGGGCCTGGGCGCAGGGTGATCCACGTGACCTGAAGTGTGGCTCGGACCAGCATCGTAGCGATGACGAAGTTCAGTGCAATAAATGATGTGAGGTGGAAGCGGCCACGAATGGGGATGCGGGGCAGTGGAAACAGCAAGACCACAGCGAGGCCGACGGCGATTCCCGACAGTACGTTTCCGATCGATAAGGTGCCCCATAACAGCACCCAAACTGTCGCCAGGGCGAGGACACCGAACATTCGCGACCGGACTCTGCGAAACGCTGATGGGCTGTTCATCGGCCACCGCCGCCCAACTCGGTCCCGCTAATCGTTGTGGTAGGCCCGTCAAGGAGTGGTTGGTTCTCCCCGAGCACTGAGTTGATGTAGTCGCTGCGCTCACGTAAATCGAACGCTGTCCTGTTTGTGAATTCCAAAAACGGTCCGGCAAAGATCGTCAGGGTCAAACTCAGCACCGTCAGCCCTATCGTTGGAAGAACCATGAAGGTTGGCATGCGTCCGACATCGGTTCGTTCGTCGTAGGGGACATCGAACGAGTCCTCGATGAAAACGGTCGGTTGCGACGAGACTAGGTGACCGTCGGGCGCGTCTTCTCGCTCACGCCAGAATGCCTTTGTCCAGATACGGGCCACCACGTACAGGGTGAGCAGGCTGGTCACAACGCCACCGCCGACAAGGATCCAGGCGAGGATTCCGGCGTCATCTACTCCTGCTTGTAGGAGCGCCACCTTGCCGATGAACCCACTAAATGGTGGTATTCCACCGAGATTGAGCGCTGGCACGATGAACACGATTGCGAGCAGTGGACTCGCTTTGGCGAGACCGCCCAATCTGCGCAACGATGCTGACCCTGCTTGTCGTTCAATCAGGCCCACCACAAGAAATAGTGTCGTTTGCACAATGATGTGGTGAGCTGCGTAGTAAATCGCCCCCGACAATCCGAGGTTGGATGATAGGGCGATGCCGAACACCATGTATCCGATGTGGCTCACCAAAGTGAAGGAGAGCAGACGTTTGATGTCGGACTGTGCGATGGCGCCGAAGATTCCGATCACCATCGTGAGCAGGGCTGCGATGAGGAGAAGGTTATCGAGGAGCCCGCTGGGAAAGATCAACGTGTGCGTTCGGATGATGGCGTAGATTCCGACTTTGGTGAGCAGACCAGCAAAAACTGCGGTAACGGGCGCTGGGGCAGTGGGGTAGGAGTCCGGCAACCATCCCGACAGCGGGAAAATTGCGGCTTTGACACCGAACGCAACGAGTAGCACCGCAAAGATCGCCATGCGGGTGTTTTCTGGGACATCTTGCATCCGCACGGCGATGTGCGCGAGGTTTAGCGTGCCGACTGCGGCGTAGGTGAAGGCGATGCCGAGCAGAAAGATGATCGACGAGACCATCGACACCAAGACGTAGGTAATTCCAGCGCGGACGCGTTCTTTGCTCACCCCGATGGTGAGTAGCACGAAGCTTGATGCCAAAAGAATTTCGAATCCGACGTACAAGTTGAACAGGTCACCGGCGAGGAATGCGTTGCACACACCTGCTGTGAGCGCCAGATATGTGGGTACGAAGATCGACACTGGTTGCTGAAGATTTCCATCTCTAATGCCCTGGCCTACGGCATAGACCAGCACCGCAAGCAAAACTGCGGAGGAAATGAGCAGCATTAACGCCGATAAGCGGTCAGCGACGAGTGAAATTCCAATTGGCGACCCCCAGCCGCCGACCTGGACCGAATGCGTGCCATACACGTCGGTGATGTACAGCAACATCGCCGACACCGTAAACACTGAGCCGAGGACCCCGAGCGTGATGTAGCGCTGGACCTTGTAGTGCCTACTGAAGAACAGCGATGCTGCAGCGCCAAGTAATGGCAGCAAGACCGGTAGCGGGATCAGGAATTCTGCAAGTTCCGATGTGAGAGCGATCGGCATCACTGGTTGCCACCGCCTCGTTCAGTTGCGTCGAAGTCAGAGTCCGAACCATCAGTAGGTGGGCTCAACGGATCGTCGGAAACTTGTGGTTGTCTTTGCGCGGATGGCTCGAAGTCGGGCGCTTCAGACCGCGTGCGGTGCGCGACCTGAATGTCGTCGTCATCATCCTCAATTTCTTCACGAGTTTTCAAAGTGAACGATCGGTAGATCAAGGCGACCACAAACGCGGCGAGGCCCATACCAATCACGATCGCGGTGAGCACTAGTGCTTGAACAAGCGGGTCTGCCATCTCTGTGTGGACATCAGATTCCCGACCAACGACCGGTGGGGCGCCGGACAGTCCTCCCATGCTGAGCATCAGCAGGTTGACGGCATTGGTCATCAGGAGCAACCCAAGGAGCGCTTTGAGGATGCTGCGTTCCATCACGAGGTAGACACCGCACCCGAATAGGACACCGATGATGATGAGCATGCCGAGACTTGTGGTCATTGCTGTGTCACCTCGATTCGGGAATCGAGGCGCGCACCGAGGCTACGCAGAACGTCCACCACCAGTCCGATGACAAGCAAGTACACCCCTATATCGAAAAATAGTGCTGTGACGAGTTTGATTTCACCGAAGAGGAAAACGTCAAAGTAGAACGTCGCTGACGACAGGACGGGAGCTCCGAAGAACATCGACGCGAGGGCTGCACACGCTGCGATCCCGAGTCCTAGTCCCAAGATTTTGCCGGCATCCACTGGTATTGACTCGCCGAGTTCGTACTTCCCACCGGCTAGGTATCGCAAGACTAGCGCCAGTCCAGCTACGAGACCGCCCGCAAACCCACCTCCTGGTGCGTTGTGTCCGGCGAACAGGAAGTACACCGACAGCACCATCATGACGGGGAAGAGCAGGCGTGTGGTGACTTCAAGGATGAGTGACCGGTTTCGCGGATTTCTGAGCTCACTGCCTTTGAGCCACACAATTTCGGTGTACTGAAGGTGTCGTCGAGACGGCATCGCAGCCATGTCGGGTGCGTCTGATACTCGGGGAGCGCTGCCAAATCGTCGGTTGCGGAAGATGAGGCTCGCGACACCGGTCGCGGCTACAAGAAGTACGCTGATTTCGCCGAAAGTGTCCCAGGCGCGGATATCGACGAGGACAACATTGACGACATTGGCGCCGTTGCCTTCGGAGTAGGCGAGATCAGGCAAGTAAGCACCCACCGGTTGCACAGAGCGAGCGCTGACGGCGAGTAGACCAACGACGACGATCATGATTCCCGCACCTGCGCCAAGCGCCGCGCGCACTAGGCGATGCCCCATCATCCGTGAAACGTGCGGTTCCGCTGGAAGCTTTCTCAGCAAGAGGATGAAAATCACCAGCGTGAGAGTTTCGACCACAACCTGGGTGAGTGCGAGGTCCGGTGCGCCATGAAGTCCAAAAAGCACAGCCGTCCCGTACCCCGTAATACCGATCAACAACACGACGGTGAGGCGGTTGCGCATCACGGTTGCTGCGATCGCGGCCGCGACCATGATTAACCCGACTGCGAGCTGCAGCACCGACTCGTCAGAGCCGTCGTGCACAAGCGACCAGTTTGGCCATAGGACCAGCGCGAGTGTGGGCAGTCCGATCAAGGTCGCCAGAATGATGGCCTGGGTGAAGGGTAACGAACCACGCTGAGTAAAGCCGGTGACCCGCTGCGAAACCTCATCCACTCCGCGCAAAGTAGCGTCGTATACGCGATCCGCGTTCCCCAGAATTGGCTTGCGGGAGCGCCACCTGGTGACTAGGGGGTCAGCAAAGAACAGCGTTGCACCGCCCGCAATGGCGAGCACACTGAGGGCAAGTGCAAGCTCGGATCCGCCGAGCTTTGGCGCGACGCCTTCTCCAAGAACCGGGAACGCATCGATGTATGGCAAGGAATACGTGACGAGGTTTGCGGTCAGGAACCCGGCCACGAGCCCGCTCACTGACAACACGGCGGGTGAGAACAGGAACAGTGCGCTGGGGGCTTTCATTTCGACAACTGCTGGACTAGTGCTGATGCCACGCTTGGTCGAAAACGCCCCCGAGATGAAGCGCAGGCTGTAAGCCACCGTAAAGATTGATCCGAGAACCACCGTGGCAAGGGTCACCAGGCCCAATGTGGGCGACAACGCGGCTGTTTCGGAGATTGCAGTTAACGCCGTTTCCTTGCCGTAGAAGCCAAGGAATGGGGGAAGGCCGGCCATGCTTGCCGCTGCCAGGATACTGACGGCGGCAAGGACAGGGGCGCGCCTGCCCAAGCCTGAAAGTTTTCGAATGTCGCGCGTTCCAGTGACACGGTCGATGACGCCAACGACGAGAAACAGTGTGCCCTTGAACATGGCGTGCGCTACGACAAGTGCGATTGCCGCCAACGCGGCGTGTCTGGTTCCTAGCCCGGCAAGGATCATGAGGAAGCCGAGTTGGCTGACGGTCCCGAAGGCGAGGATGAGTTTGAGATCGAACTCTCGCAAGGCCCGCCACCCTGCCAACACCATGGACAGTGCACCCAGCGAGATAATGAGAGCCCGCCATGGCGAAGCGTCCGCAAATGCGGGGGAGAGGCGCGCGACGATGAAAACACCGGCCTTCACCATCGCTGCGGCGTGCAAGTAAGCGCTGACTGGCGTCGGTGCTGCCATCGCGGCGGGAAGCCAGAAGTGCAGCGGAATTATCGCCGACTTGCTCAGGGCGCCGACCAGTATGAGAACCAGGGCGACGTCTACCAGCGAACTCTGTGGCGGATTAGCCAGGAGGTCAGAGATCAGGTAGCTGCCAGTTGATTGCCCGAGCATGATGATGCCGACGAGCATGGCCAAGCCGCCGAAAGTGGTGACGAGCAGGGCTTTTGTTGCAGCTTTGCGGCTTGCTAACTTCTCCGCCTTGTACCCGACGAGCAGGAATGACAGAACCGTGGTCGCTTCCCAGAAGATGAAGAGCACAAGCATGTTGTCGGAAGTGATGATTCCGAACATCGCACCAGCAAACGCGACCAGGTAAGCGGAGAATGAACCGAGTCGTGTTGCGTTTGCCGGGAAGTAACGCGCGCAGTACACCAGGACGAGCGCACCGATGCCCAAGACGATGCACGCCATGATCGCAGTGAGGCCGTCGAACCACAGTTCGATGTCCATGCCCAACTCGGGTGCCCACGGGATCGAAACGCGGTGGTAGTTGGTGAAGTTCGCCAACACCCACAAAAAACTCGCGAATGGCACAACGGCCAAAACCAAAAATGCGTTCCGACCAAGATTGCGAACGAGAAGGGGTGCGATGAGCGCTGCGAGTGCGTGCGCCACAAGGACCGCGATCAAGGACTACTCCGTCCGGGGTCATGGGCGCAGAAGCCCTCTGGGCGGGTTGCGTTCTTATCTTATGGGTATATCCCTAATTGTGTTGGCTGACAGCTAGCGTTCAGTTGCGCCCACGGGCGGTTCGTCTCCTGCGAATCGGTACGTAGCGTAACCGATCCCTAAGATTCCAGCGCCGCACAACCCGACGAGGCTGACGGCGAAGATTGATCCCCCGCTGTTAGGAATGACCTGAAACCACAGTGCCGGTAGGGGGCCGCTGTCGCGCACGGTTGTCGAGGGAATAGCACCGCGGAATAAGGGCGTCGACACCAGAGCAATCAGGGAATGTGCCACAAGTGGAACAGTCAGTGCGAGTGCTGTGGCGGTCGGACCAGCGCCGGGCAGCGCCGAACCCAGTGCCAGACCGATCCCGGTCGCCAAGAACATAAGTTGAATGAAAATGACGAGGGCGCTACCGCCGCCGATCAACCCGATCACGGGAACGACGGCCAGCAAGAGCAGGCCGTTGAGTACGTGATAGCCGCTGTGCTTGAGGCGCACACCCACGGCGAGTCCTCCGCACAATGCCGCAACCACGGGTAGGAGCATCGCCGTGTTTCCGATCCGAGGGACCTGGCTGATAACCGGAGCGGCAGCGGCAGTAAAGGCCACCATCACCAGTAAGGCACCAGCCGCCCACGGTCCGTCCCACCGGCTCATGCCAAGGGCGACCATCCAAAGAACGAAAGCCAGGATCCCCACCACAAACGCCGCCGTGATGAACCGTGCTAATTCGCCCCAGTCCTGCGATACCTGCGCAGCCACTGCGATCGCAACAATCTGATATGCGGCTAGAACACCCGCTCCCACTGTGATTCGTGCCAATGTTCGCTTGTTCGGGGAGTGCGACGATTCACGAGGGAGGGGCGAATCAAGAATCATGCTCATCGTCAACGAAATGAGACCGCAACTCATGACGAACCACATCAGCACAGTGCCAACGGGTGCGGCGGCAAGCAGTTGCCCTGAGATATAGATGCCCGAAGCAGCGCCGCTGACGGTACCGGAGAGCAAAAGCCCAGTAAGCACCCCGCCCGCCGCAGCTACCGCTGGTCCCGCGCTAGGTCGAAACCACGCGCGCGACAAAACAGCACCAACAACGACCCCGCTCAACACAGCAGTGAATGCGCGGAGTGCCAGGTACGGCCCGGCATCCATCGGGCCGTAAAACCCTGAACTCCCAAAAAATGCGAGTAAGAAACTGCCCAACAGCAAACATCCCGCAGCGATTGACCAGGTTTGTGTCGATCGCCCCAAGGTGGCGGCGGACCACACTGCCGCGAACATCGCGAACACAAGTGCGATTGGTTCACCGAATCCCAACAGTGCGCCGCGTTCGGCGAACTCCGCAGCGTGCACAGTGACGGGTAGTCCACCCACCAAAATCACAGAGGCCGCAGCGGTGGCGAAAAACGCGGTCGTTACGGAAAGGGCGAAATCAACAGCCGGGTCAGCGCGCAGGAAGGGTGAAGTCATCACGGCAAACCTACCCGAAGTCAGTCACTCGAGCGGCGGTCGGCGAAAGCCTTGATCTCCGCCACCTGAACCGGGTCGAGTGACGGTCGAACCGACTTCCGCGCAGTTTCGACGTCATCCGCCGTCACGATCGTGGCGTCGATAGACCTGCGCATCGCCGCAAGCGCCGATTCCCGCAACAGTGCAGCACAGTCCGCGGCCGAATAGCCATCGAGTTGGTCAGCGAGGTCGTCGAGGCTCACATCGTCTGCCAGCGGGATTGATGCTCCTGCCGCACGCAGAATCGCGGCCCGGGCCTCGGCATCCGGTGGCGGAACAAACACTAACCGTTCCAGCCGACCCGGGCGCAATACCGCGGGGTCGATGAGTTCAGGGCGATTTGTTGCGCCCAGCACCACGACGTCTCGAAGCGGCTCGGCTCCGTCAAGTTCCGTCAGCAACGCTGCCACCACTTTGTCGCTTACACCAGAATCGGTGCTCTGTCCTCGCCGTGGCACCATCGCGTCGATTTCGTCAATAAAGACAAGCGATGGAGCAGTATTGCGCGCTCGCTGGAAGAGATCGCGAACAGCCTTCTCGGAGGACCCAACCCACTTGTCCATCAACTCTGAACCCTTGACGGTGTGAACACTGAGTTGGCCCGAACTTGCGAGGGCCCGGACCACAAAAGTCTTTCCACAACCAGGAGGTCCGTACAACAAGACTCCGCGTGGTGGCTGAACCCCGAGCCGTTCAAATGTGTCGGGGTGCCGCAGGGGCCACAACACCGTCTCCGTGAGCGCTTGTTTGGTCTCCACCATGTCGCCGACGTCCTCAAGCGTGACGCTGCCCATCGACAGTTCCTCAGTGCCAGAGCGGGACAGCGGGCGAATCACCTGCAAGGCGCCGATAAGGTCCTCCTGGCGCACAGCGGCTTTGCCCCCGTTTTTGGAGGCCCTCGACGCGGCGCGCAATGCTGCTTCACGCCGCAGTGACATCAAGTCAGCAGCAACGAACCCGGGCGTGCGCAACGAGACCTCTTCAAGGTCGAGTTCGTCCGATGGAACGTCGCGAAGCAAGTACCCGAGTAGCGCTCGACGCGTTGCACCATTAGGCAGCGCAATCGTGATCTCGCGGTCGCACAGGTCGGGTGAACGAAGCCGTGCGTCGGTGAGATCAGGGTGCGCGGTAGTTGCCACGAGCACGACCCGGTCATTATTGATTGCGCGACGCAACCTGCCCAAGATCAGGCTGGACACCGGTTCAGGCTCGGACGGCAAGAGCGCGTCAACCTCAGTAATCAACAAGACTCCGCCGCCACGGGCCGCATCAATGGCCTGCGATACAGTCTCGGCCCTACTGCCTGCCTCCAACGCGCCCGTGCCGGGGCCGTCGAGTTCGATGACGTTGCGGCTCGCGCACACCGAACGTACAAAAGTTGCTTTGCCCGTTCCGGCAGGCCCTGTCACCAAGACACCCAAACGAGGCGACGCACCTAAGGTTGCGAGAAGTTCAGGTTCGTCAAGTGCGAGACTCAACCAGTCGGTGAGTTTTGACACTTGCGATTCAACGCCCACCAAATCGGCAACAGGTACGGTCATCTCTGCTGGAGCGGGCTCACTGCTACCCGGCGGCGTTGTGGGGTTTTCGGTGCGCGTTGCGGGCCGCGACGTAACCCCGGCGGTGGCCCTGCTGTCGGCGGCGCTGTCCTGAGTTGTCGAAGGCGCGATGCGGCTGAACAGCGGGTCGCTACCTCTGGCCTTGTTCTCTGTCGCCGAACCTGGCCATGTAATCGAAGTGTTGGGTTGGACGCTGACAACGCCGTCCGGGTCAGCTTCCACAACGGTGAGCAGCTCTGAAGTCCAGGTGATGCCAATCGCTCGACGCAGCGCTTGGGTTGCCTCGGAAGTGCTCGTGCCGGGCCCCAAATCGCGAGGGAGCAGCGACACCGTGTCACCGACAGTGAGTACTTTGCCGAGCAACGCCTGACGTAGGGTGTTCGGCGACAACGACGTCATTGCGAGCGATGAACCACTGAGGACAATCTTGCGGGCACCCTGAACTGGGACAGGCCCAACAAGTACCGTGGCATCCTCGCGGATTCCCGCATTCGACATGGTGACATCGTCGAGAAGGATCGTGCGCGGGGCAGAATCACTGTGAGCATGCGCCACCACCGCGGCAGTGCGGCGGGTTCCGAACAACTCGATCGCGTCCCACTCGCGCAGGTTCAACGCCGACAGAACCTCGGGGTGAACTCGCACTACTCCTCGCCTGGAGTCCATATGCGATGAAGTCAGCCGAGCCGTCAGTGTTACCCGTGCAGCGTTATCAACAGAATCCACGTGTACGAGCCTAGACGCAGAGCGAACTAACGGCGGGACCTACCGCGCCCAGCAACGCGGGAAGATCGACCTTTTGGCTTAGATCGGCGCATACCAAGGCGCGTCAAGGATCGGCGCTGTGCGCTCGAACGGCGCAGCGCGCGACGCTCCCCGGGCGGGATATCCCAAGTTTCGGGGCGTGCGGCGACCCATCGTTTGGAGTGAATCGCGTAGGGGATATGAGCGAGATACACCAGGACTAGTGCCACGAGCACAACGTAGGGATATGTGATTGTCCCCGCCGCCACCAGCGCAACCACGATAAGCAGCAGCGCAGCCATCTTCGGGGGCACCGAAACCTGCTTCATGGCCATCGTCGGTACGCGACTGACGATCAGTGCTGCGGCGCCGACTGTCCATGCAGCGACGAACGGGAACGAAGTCCACCACCCCGTACCCCACTGTTCCCATGCGGCAAGCGGCGCGAGCGCGATGAGACCTCCCGCCGGGGATGGGACTCCAACAAAATAATCTTTTCGATATGCGGGTGCGTTCTCGTCGTCGGTGAGCACATTAAACCGGGCAAGACGAAGAACAATCGCAACGACGTAGACCAGTGCGACGATCCAGCCGCCGTTGTTGCCGTGCAGAAGCGTCACATAAATAACTAGTGCCGGTGCCACACCAAAGTTGATTGCATCGCACAACGAATCAAGCTCAGCCCCAATCTTGGTGGTGGCGTCGAGCAATCGTGCGATGCGGCCATCAACCCCGTCGAGGATGGCCGCCGCGCCGATTGCCGCAATGGCGAGCCCAATCCGGCCCTCAAGGCCGAACTTCACCGCTGAGAGTCCGGCGCAGAGTGCCAAAATTGTGATGGCGCTAGGCAGCAATCGCACGCCGGCGCTTCGAATGGGAGGCGATTGCTCGTTGGACGTCACGGCCGGTCGGTTGTGACGTGCTTGGTTGCGACCCTCAGTCATCTTGGCACCTGCGTCATGTGATTCCTCAATCAACAGTAATGTGACGCGCTACTGGTCAGACCAGTTCGGCGATCACCGTTTCCGCTCCGATCACACGCTGGCCACGCTCTGCAAGGATGCGAGTGCCTTTCGGAAGGTAAGTGTCAACGCGTGACCCGAACCGGATCAACCCGTACGTTTCTCCGAGTGGAAAAACATCGCCTGAGCGTGCGTCACAGATGATTCGTCGGGCGATAAGTCCAGCAATCTGAACGACAACGACCTCGTGCCCAGTCGGTGTGCGAAGCAGCATGCTGTTGCGCTCGTTTGCGTCGCTGGCTTCATCTAGATCGGCCGACAAGAATTTCCCCGACTTGTGAATCACGTTCACTACCTGCCCCGCGACGGGGGTTCGCTGAACATGAACGTCCAGAACTGATAGGAAGACACTGACACGGGGGAGCGGTTCGGCGCCGAGTTCGAGCTCAGCCGGTGGTACCGCCATGTCTACCAGTGTCACCTCGCCGTCAGCGGGCGACACAACCACGCCTGGACGGGTTGGTGGAACCCTGTTGGGGTGCCGGAAGAACGTCGCGTTTGCCACAGCAAGGCCAAGTCCGGCTGTGCGAACAAGTCGGGATTTGCGACCGAGCGCAGCTACGGCCAACGGAACCACGATGAATGGGATTCCTGCCGGGTGTACGGGCGGGATGTGGTCGCGAACGAGCCCGAGGGCGTGCCCCACAGGGTTTCTGGGTTCTTGCCCAGGAGGAATAGGTTTGCGGGCCACTGTCGGATGCCCTCCCTTACTTTGATATCCATCGTCATCGGACATGTGTGTCGCCGATCTCTGGAATGTAGACTACGGCACCGAAGTTATGTGCGACATGCGTCAGGTATGTCGGGTTGCGTCGGTGCTTAAGTACAGCGCATATTAAGTACAGCGCAGGTCCCACACTGGAACCTCAGTGCCCGCTTCGATCTCCGTGACGTCTTCGGGGATTTCGACGAGACAGTTAGACAACGCCAACCAGCGAAGAAAATGTGATGCTGGTGGGCCAATTAATTCGACTGTGCCTTTGTCTTGATCGAAGATGCCCCGCCTAAACTGGCGTTTCCCGGCCATTGACCGGATGTTTTCGGTGACGCGCGCTCGATGCCGTAGCCGAGTAACGTCGGCGAACCCCATCGCGCTTCGCAGTGCAGGGCGCAGAAATACTTCGAAGGAAATCAACGCGCTGACGGGGTTGCCAGGCAACGTCACGATGGGAGTTCCTTCAAAAAGTCCGCACCCTTGCGGCATTCCGGGTTGCATCGCAACTTTGACAAACTCCACGCCCCTACCGGCCAAGCTGTCTTTGACAACTTCGTAGGCGCCAGCGCTCACTCCACCTGAAGTGATGATGAGGTCGGCATCAGCCGCGTGCTGGCGCAAAGTGGAGAGAAACTCTTCTTGGTCGTCGCTAACAAAGCGAAGTTGTGCTGCCTCGCCCCCAGCTTCGCGTACTGCAGCGGCCAGCATGATTCCGTTCGACTCGTAAATTTCGCCATGCCGCAATGCTTGGCCGGGCGCAACGAGTTCACTGCCGGTGGACAGCACGACCACGCGCATAGGCGGAACAATAGGAACTGTCGCGTAACCGAGTGCCGCGAGCAATCCCAGTTGCGGTGCACACAACACCTGGCCGCGGTGCAGCGCGACTTCGCCCGTATTTATGTCCTCGCCGGTACGGCGGATGTGTTTACCTGACGCAACAGCGCCATTGATTGTTACTACTGAAGTCGCACCATCTGTAAGTTCCACGGGCACGATGGCGTCTGCACCATCAGGTACTGCGGCGCCTGTCATGATCCGATGTGCGCTACCGGGTTCTAGTGCAGGAATATCAGTTCTTCCAGCAGGAATATCGGCGGCGACCGGCAGAGAAACTGGAGAATCGGAGCCTGCGGCTGCGATATCAGACGCAACAACGGCATACCCGTCCATTGCGGAGTTATCGAAGCCGGGCAGTGGCCGGGGAGCAATCACGTCGCGGGCTAGTATTTTGCCTTGCGCGGCAGAAAGTGTGGCTTCATATTCGGGTCGACCTGTGAGTAGTTCTGAAATGGCCGATTCGTGCTCGCTGACTGAACGCATCTTTTGATTGTGCTGTGTGCACGTGCCATTCGGTACGGCAGGTCACTAAACCGCAATACAAGCAGTTTCCGCTAGGTGACGTTTGTGTGTAGACAGTGAACTTTCTGCAACCTGCTGCAAGGTGCAACCGTCGGGTGAGTATCGTCGAACGTATGGCTCACATCGACGGAGTACTTTTTGACATTGACGGAGTTCTCGTCACGTCATGGCACGCCATCGAGGGCGCGGCGGAAACGGTCCAGACTGTCGGCGACGCCGGTTATAAATGCGGGTTTCTCACCAGCACTACTTCGCTCACCCGAGAGTTGATTGCGGCCAAACTGCGCAAGCTTGGGATACCTGCCGAAACTGAAGACATTGTCACGGCGGCCCATCTGACGGCCGAGTACATTCGGGAAAACTATCCGCGAGCGCGGTGCTGGGTTCTTAACCACGGCGACGTCTTCATCGATATGGATGAAGTGACGTGGTCTTCCAAGGACCCCGATGTCATCGTTCTTGGTGGCGCCGGCCCGGAATATAGCCATGAAAACTTGAGCAGGGTGGTCCAATTAATGGTGGATGGCGTTCCAGTGGTTGCCATGCATCGAGGTCTGACATGGGCTACAAACTCTGGCTTGAAACTCGACGTGGGCGCGTACATTCCGGGGCTTGAGGCGGCCGGAAACTCTGCGATCACAGTTGTGGGCAAGCCGTCGCAGCATGCGTTTGACACCGCTGCGCAGGCATTGGGTATTGCACCTAAAAATACGATGATGGTGGGCGACGACCTCATCAATGACGTGCTCGCCAGTCAAGCTGCCGGAATGCGCGGAGTATTGGTGCGTACGGGGAAGTTCCACGCCCCACAACTTGAAGGTTCTAAGACCAAACCACATCACGTTATCGATTCGGTGAGTGACCTCCCAGGGGTTTTGGGTCTGACGCAAGACTGAGAAGCGCTATCGAGGCTTCTGCACGAAGTCGAGCGTTTGTTCGCTGGTGAAGCTGCGTCGAGATCCGCTGATCGGGTCGACGAACGTGACCGATCTGGCCAAAAGTTGCAGCGGAGCCGAGAAGTCATCTGTCGCTGTGGCCTTGATGTCGGGGTAGAGGTCGTCACCGATAAGTGGGAGTCCCAGTGAGTTCATGTGTATGCGCAGTTGGTGAGTGCGTCCGGTGAGCGGCGTGAGTCGATACAGGGCGTGCGTTTCTGAAAGTAGGCGCGCGAGCTCAATATGCGTGATCGCATTGACCTCTCCGTCTGTGATGGCAGCTTGCCGGTTTCCTTCGACCTTCACTATCCGGTTTCGTACGGTCTGAGGAAACTCGACCTGACCAGGTGCCGAAGCGATAGCTTCGTACATTTTCTCGACTGCGCGCCTGGCGAAGAGTTGCTGATACGGCGCTCGGACTGACGCGTTCGTTGCGAACATGAGGACGCCTGCGGTTGGTCGGTCGAGGCGATGAACTGGTGACAACTCAGGTAGACCAAGCTGTTGCCGGAGTAGGACCGTAGCTGAGTACCGGATGTGGCGCCCCCGGGGCATGGTTGCCATGAAGTGTGGTTTGTCAGCTACGACGAGGTTTTTGTCCTGGTGCAGTACGTGAATGCCGCGTGGTGGTGGGGTTTCGTCAGGAAGGTCTCGGTAGTAGTACAGCGTCATTCCGTTCACTACCGGTGTGGCGTGCGCGACCGCTTTGCCCTCGGCATCAATGACATCGCCGTTGGCAAGACGCGCGGAGAAGCGATCCCAGTGGTCAGGGTAGCGGTGGAAGATTGCGTCGCCCACAGTTTTCCACGGTGAATTATCAGGGAACCGAATCCATGCGGCATCGACGCCGTCTCGTGGGGGGAGGGGAGAGGCGCGGGTTGGCGATGGGTGCGGCATCTACGTCCTCCTTTGCGCGGTTTGCGCTTGCGTGAAAATGTGGGCCACACAATTGGCCAGTGCAGTATTGGCCCCCGCCAGAATCCCACACTTCATTGTGCTGTTCGCTCAGCGCGGATACCGACACCACGTTTTCTGTCTTGCACTCTCATGTGTTGAGTGCTAAACATGGGTTTGGCACTCAACACATGAGAGTGCTAGGTCGGGACGGTGAGATCAGGTATTGACACCCTGATCGTCCGTCGCGGGCACCGCGCCTGGCCAACCGCGTATAGCGGGCGATCCACGTGATCGCCCTGTGTGTCAGCCTCATACCTGGAGGATCACTTCGCAATGGCCAAGATCATCGCGTTTGACGAAGAGGCACGCCGTGGCCTCGAGCGGGGACTTAACGCCCTCGCCGACACGGTAAAAGTAACGCTGGGCCCCAAGGGTCGCAACGTCGTACTAGAAAAGAAGTGGGGCGCCCCCACGATCACTAACGATGGTGTTTCCATCGCTAAAGAGATCGAACTGGACGACCCATACGAGAAGATTGGCGCCGAGCTAGTCAAGGAAGTCGCCAAGAAGACAGACGATGTCGCAGGCGACGGCACCACGACAGCAACTGTTCTTGCGCAGGCACTCGTTCGCGAGGGCCTTCGTAACGTCGCCGCCGGTGCAAACCCAATGGCACTGAAGCGTGGCATCGAAAAGGCCGTAGAGACAGTTGTCGCTCGGCTACTCGATTCCGCTAAAGAAATCGAAACCAAAGAGCAGATCGCCGCAACCGCTGGCATCTCCGCTGGTGACCCACAGATCGGCCAGCTCATCGCAGAAGCGATGGACAAGGTCGGCAAAGAAGGCGTCATCACGGTTGAAGAAGCTCAGACATTCGGGCTTTCACTCGAGCTCACCGAGGGAATGCGCTTCGACAAGGGCTTCATCTCCGGATACTTCGTCACTGACCCAGAGCGTCAGGAAGCTGTACTCGAAGACGCCTACGTCCTTCTGATCTCGTCCAAGATCTCGACAGTGAAAGACCTACTGCCGCTTCTGGAGAAGGTCATTCAGTCTGGCAAGCCGCTCGCGATCATCGCTGAAGACGTCGAGGGTGAAGCTCTCTCGACTCTCGTCGTTAACAAGATCCGTGGCACATTCAAGTCCGTCGCCATCAAGGCGCCTGGCTTCGGTGACCGCCGCAAGGCAATGCTGCAAGACATGGCAATCCTCACTGGCGGACAGGTCATCAGCGAGGAAGTTGGCCTCTCACTAGAGACCGCTGGCCTCGAATTGCTTGGCCGCGCACGCAAGGTTGTCGTCACCAAGGACGAAACAACCATCGTCGAAGGTGCAGGCGACGCCTCACAGATCGAAGGCCGGGTCAACCAGATTCGCGCCGAGATCGACAAGTCTGACTCCGACTACGACCGTGAGAAGCTGCAAGAACGTCTCGCGAAACTTGCAGGCGGCGTAGCAGTAATCAAGGCCGGAGCAGCTACCGAGGTTGAGCTCAAAGAGCGCAAGCACCGCATTGAGGACGCCGTCCGCAACGCGAAGGCAGCCGTCGAAGAAGGCATCGTCGCCGGTGGTGGCGTCGCTTTGCTTCAGGCAAGCCCTGCTCTCGACGACCTCAAGCTCGAAGGCGATCAGGCAACAGGTGCGAACATCGTTCGCGTCGCGCTTGAAGCTCCGCTGAAGCAGATCGCGTTCAACGCAGGCCTTGAGCCAGGCGTCGTCGCTGAGAAGGTTCGTAACCTGCCTACCGGTCACGGCCTTAACGCTGACACCGGTGTGTACGAGGACCTCCTCGCTGCAGGCATCAACGACCCAGTTAAGGTCACCCGCTCGGCGCTGCAGAACGCAGCATCGATTGCGGCACTGTTCCTGACAACTGAAGCCGTTGTTGCTGACAAGCCTGAGAAGAACTCCGCACCCGCTGGTGACCCCACCGGCGGCATGGGCGGCATGGACTTCTGAGCTAAGTCCGCGCAAACCATAAAACCTGGCCCGGCTACCGAACTTCGGTAGCCGGGCCAGGCCGTTTGCGCCTACTGGGCGTGTAAGCCTACTGCGCCTGTAAGGTGTCGATGATTGAAACCGAGCTGTACGGATCGCCGCCCAACAGCGTGCCCGTGATGCGGTCATCAAAGCGTTGCTGGACAAGTGGGTACACCTCGCCCTGCAAGGGATAGAAATACACCCGCGGGAGCATCGCCTGCGCGGTCTTCAGATAATGCTCCACGAACGAGGCAACCTCAGGATTCTCCTCCAATGCGCTCGTTGACACATAAACAAACAGTGGCCGAGTCAGTGGTGTGTAGCGCCCATCCTGGGCATTGCTCAACGAAGGAAAAACCCCGTCGACCGCCACATTCGTTATCCGGTCACGAACGTCTTCGTCAGCAGAGAGATAGTTTCCGATACCGAGGAAACCGAGAGCATTTTCGTCATCAGCAATCCACTGAGTCAGCTCATCCATGGCATCAGTTGATTGGTAGTCGTCCCGAATTGAACCGGCCTCGCCCACAATAAAGTGAGTGAAATAGTCGAATGTTCCCGAACCATCCGGCCTACCGTAAAGGCCGATTGGAGTGTCTGGCCATTCATCGCGGACGTCACTCCAATTCGACACCGCGGAGCCCGGAGCCCAGATCTCACGCAACTCGCTTACGGACAAATCTTGAGCGAAACGATTTGCCTCGTTTCGCACCACGCTTAAGGCGTCAATCCCAATCGGCAGCTCGATAAACTCCACGCCGTTTTCAGCGCACATCGCTACATAATCAACGCGCTGTCCTGCCCCTGGGATAGCTTCAGAAGCATTGTTGAGAGGAGTTTCTCCAGTGCAGAAACGCGCGAAACCATCAGTCGTGCCCTCTGCCGTGACGGTGACATTAAAACCGCCATCACGGGCGATTGCCTCGGTAATCGGAGCTACCGTAGACGACCCGGATACCTCGATTTCAGTCCCTTGGGCGCCACAACCAGCAACAAGTAGCAGTGAGGTGGCAACGACAGGCATAGCCACAATCACTCTATGAACGCTTGCCTTACGCATGGTCGCCTGCCTTGTGTTCTCCTTCTGCTCCGTGGTTGCGAGAAACTAGCTGGTGAAGGACGTCGTTGAAGAATGCGCGCACTTCACTCCACCGCACCTGTGCATCGGCCATGTGGTCAACTAGGTGATCGATCTCAGCGTGCTGTGCAGCGTTCTCCCTGCGAAGCTTCATCTCGCGTCGTAGCCGTCCAACCGTTTCTTCGGCTTCGGCTAGGAGCGCTTCGAGTTCTCTATCTAGTTCTTCAGAAGTGCGACTAGGACGATCGTTATCGTGGGTATTCATAGCTCCCCCTTTTTTAGAAGATCACTGTCAGGAAAATCAGGGCCAGCGGGATCAACACAAAGACTCCAAGTACCCACGCTGCGGCATAAAGCTTGTTCTCCGTGCCAATTTGTGCCAGCCACGTCGCGCCCCGTAATGGAAGGACACGAAGGAACGGGATCCCGAAAATTACGGCGGTGGCAAACAAGTTGAATAGCAAGTGCACATACGCGGCTTGCAGTGCCAATGAGGCTTCAATCCCGGTAAACCCGAATGCGGCGATCAGCGCGGTGATCGTGGTTCCAATGTTCGCTCCGACGGTAAAGGGATAAATCTGCCGCAAGGAAAATTGCCCGGAGCCAGCGAGCGGCACCGCGAGACTCGTGGTTGTGGATGACGATTGCACCATCACTGTCACCACAGCGCCTGAGCCGATGCCCGTCAGAGGGCCGCGACCAATGGCGGAGTGCAGGACGTCTGCGGCTTTACCCACCATCAGCACCTTGAGTAGCTTGCCGATCAAGCTGATGACAAAGAGAATCAGCGCGATACCAATTGCGATGAGTGCAATACCGCGCCACGGGTCAGGAAGTGGTGAGGCTGCCCAGATGACGGCGGCCGAGCCTGGAGTGGTGACCGCCTTGACGAAGACGCCGATGGAGCCAAAGACAGCGGCGAATAGCCCACCATCAGTGCCCGATGTTTGCTCCGACAACCAACCCGATGCGCGGGCAAGCAATCCGAAGGCCAGCTCGAGCGGTAGGAATATGGCAACCGCGATCAAGTTGAAGAAGTCATGCACAGTGGCTGCGGCAAAGGCGCGCTTAAAGCCTTCTTTGTCACGCACCATCCCAAGGCTCACGAGAGTATTGGTCAGGGTCGTGCCAATGTTTGCGCCCATCAAGACCGGGATTGCGATCGCTAAGGGCAGACCGCCCGCGACAAGGCCAACAGTGATTGACGTCGTGGTGGAGGAAGATTGGGTAGCCGCCGTAGCGAGTACACCAATCATGAGTCCTACGAACGGGTTGGCTGCGAACTGAAACAGCTGAGCCGCTTGATCGCCAGTGGCGGCTTTGAACCCACTGCCAATCAAGCCCACCGCGGTGATAAGTACGTAGATACCAACCACTACGCCGATCCAGTTTGCGAACTTCTGCGCGCGGTCGTCAATCGGTAGAAAGTCCAGAGGTCCGCGCAAGCGGTGTGTATCTGGTGGCGCTACGGATACATCCGTGAGGGAGGCGCCAGCGTCGTGTGGGTTTGTCACCCTTGCTCCATTCTCGATGCCAGGCAGAACAAGGCAACCCGATCATGGTGAAGCGAAGCGACTACTTACAGGAACAGTCGGACGAGTGAACATTGGTGAACATGCGTTGCGGAAAGCACGCGACGTGCCACTAATCGGGCAAAGCTGGCCGGTTGGGGCGCGAAAAACTCTGCCAGCGAGCGCCCAGTTCCGGTCGGTGCTCCATCGGTATCGGTGGCGGGGAAGTTGTTAGGCCTTTGACCTGGTGGTTTGTGTTTGAGTTTTCTTGTGTGTAACTTTCTTGGGGCCAGCGAGTCCGGACCGGGTGAAACCGGGAAGGCAAGCGGCTAGAGACCCAGGTAGACGCCCGTTTTTCGGGTTTGCCTGCGAGGGTTAACTAGTGCTAGTCTGGCTAATCGTTCCCCTCGACGGAACTGCGCGAGCAGTTCTTCTTGTGGGTGTGGTGTTTGAGAACTCAACAGTGTGTCATTGTTTTTTTGATGATTCGTGGATGCCGGAAAGCGCGTGAGTGCTTGTTTTCAGGTGTTCATGGGTGGGTTGTGGTTGCTTTCCTCGTCGGTGGTGCCATGGCCCGAAATTTTTTGTAACTAGTTTTTGCTAGTTTTTGTTTGGCCAGATGTTTGGCTCTTTGTTTTGATTGCGCCCCCTTTGTGGGGTGTGGTTGAAGGGTTTTAACGGAGAGTTTGATCCTGGCTCAGGACGAACGCTGGCGGCGTGCTTAACACATGCAAGTCGAACGGTAAGGCCCTTCGGGGTACACGAGTGGCGAACGGGTGAGTAACACGTGGGTAATCTGTCTCACACTCTGGGATAAGCCTGGGAAACTGGGTCTAATACCGGATATGACCTTCCCCCGCATGGGGGTGGGTGGAAAGCGTTATGTAGTGGTGTGAGGTGGGCCCGCGGCCTATCAGCTTGTTGGTGGGGTAATGGCCTACCAAGGCGGTGACGGGTAGCCGGCCTGAGAGGGCGATCGGCCACACTGGGACTGAGACACGGCCCAGACTCCTACGGGAGGCAGCAGTGGGGAATATTGCACAATGGGCGCAAGCCTGATGCAGCGACGCCGCGTGGGGGATGACGGCCTTCGGGTTGTAAACCTCTTTCAGCGCCGACGAAGCGAAAGTGACGGTAGGCGCAGAAGAAGCACCGGCCAACTACGTGCCAGCAGCCGCGGTAATACGTAGGGTGCGAGCGTTGTCCGGAATTACTGGGCGTAAAGAGCTCGTAGGTGGTTTGTCGCGTTGTCTGTGAAAACTCGCAGCTTAACTGTGGGCGTGCAGGCGATACGGGCAGACTTGAGTACTGCAGGGGAGACTGGAATTCCTGGTGTAGCGGTGAAATGCGCAGATATCAGGAGGAACACCGGTGGCGAAGGCGGGTCTCTGGGCAGTAACTGACGCTGAGGAGCGAAAGCGTGGGGAGCGAACAGGATTAGATACCCTGGTAGTCCACGCCGTAAACGGTGGGTACTAGGTGTGGGTTCCTTCCACGGAATCCGTGCCGTAGCTAACGCATTAAGTACCCCGCCTGGGGAGTACGGCCGCAAGGCTAAAACTCAAAGGAATTGACGGGGGCCCGCACAAGCGGCGGAGCATGTGGATTAATTCGATGCAACGCGAAGAACCTTACCTGGGTTTGACATGCACCAGACGCGTCCAGAGATGGGCGTTCCCTTGTGGCTGGTGTGCAGGTGGTGCATGGCTGTCGTCAGCTCGTGTCGTGAGATGTTGGGTTAAGTCCCGCAACGAGCGCAACCCTTGTCTCATGTTGCCAGCACGTAATGGTGGGGACTCGTGAGAGACTGCCGGGGTCAACTCGGAGGAAGGTGGGGACGACGTCAAGTCATCATGCCCCTTATGTCCAGGGCTTCACACATGCTACAATGGCTGGTACAGAGGGCTGCGAGACCGCGAGGTTCAGCGAATCCCTTAAAGCCAGTCTCAGTTCGGATCGGGGTCTGCAACTCGGCCCCGTGAAGTCGGAGTCGCTAGTAATCGCAGATCAGCAACGCTGCGGTGAATACGTTCCCGGGCCTTGTACACACCGCCCGTCACGTCATGAAAGTCGGTAACACCCGAAGCCCATGGCCCAACCCCTTGTGGGAGGGAGTGGTCGAAGGTGGGATCGGCGATTGGGACGAAGTCGTAACAAGGTAGCCGTACCGGAAGGTGCGGCTGGATCACCTCCTTTCTAAGGAGCTTTGCTCTTAGAGATTATGTTGTCTGCTGTCACAGCCGAATGTGTTGTGGGTGGGCGTCCGGGTGGACATGTGCGGATTATCAAAAATTGTTGTGGTGGCACACTGTTGGGGTTCTGAGGCTCCATGCCCGTGTGGTGTGGGTGGTTTCAGGCATGGCTTGGCTGCTGCTGGTTGTGATGACTGGTGTGCGGGGTTGTGTGTGTTGTTTGAGAGTTGGATAGTGGCGTAACGAGAAATAACTGTGATTGTTGTTTTAGTGTTCTTTTAGACCATTGTTTGTGGTGGTAAGTGTTTTAGAGCGCATGGTGGATGCCTTGGCATCAGGAGCCGATGAAGGACGTGGGAGGCCGCGATAGGCCTCGGGGAGCTGTCAGCCGAGCTGTGATCCGAGGGTGTCCGAATGGGGAAACCCAGCACGAGTGATGTCGTGTTACCCACCGTTGAATGTATAGGCGGTGTGGAGGGAACGCGGGGAAGTGAAACATCTCAGTACCCGCAGGAAGAGAAAACAAAATGTGATTCCGTCAGTAGTGGCGAGCGAAAGCGGAAGAGGCTAAACCTTGTATGTGTGATACCCGGCGGGGGTTGCGTATGAGGGGTTGTGGGGCGTTGTTGTTCTGTCACCGCCGTGATGGTCAAATGCAGTCAGTGTGTTAGCGGAAGTTGCCTGGGATGGTGCGCCGGAGGGGGTGAGAGTCCCGTACGTGAAAACATGCTGTGTGTTTGTGATGATGTACCCGAGTAGCAGCGGGCTCGTGGAATCTGCTGTGAATCTGCCGGGACCACCCGGTAAGCCTGAATACTCCCTGATGACCGATAGTGGATAGTACCGTGAGGGAATGGTGAAAAGTACCCCGGGAGGGGAGTGAAATAGTACCTGAAACCATGCGCTTACAATCCGTCAGAGCCTTCCCTTTTGGGGTGGGGTGATGGCGTGCCTTTTGAAGAATGAGCCTGCGAGTTAGTGGCATGTCGCGAGGTTAACCCGTGAGGGGCAGCCGTAGCGAAAGCGAGTCTGAATAGGGCGTCGTAGTGGCATGTTCTAGGCCCGAAGCGGAGTGATCTACCCATGGCCAGGGTGAAGCAGCAGTAAGATGTTGTGGAGGCCCGAACCCACTTAGGTTGAAAACTGAGGGGATGAGTTGTGGGTAGGGGTGAAAGGCCAATCAAACTCCGTGATAGCTGGTTCTCCCCGAAATGCATTTAGGTGCAGCGTTACGTGTTTCTTCCTGGAGGTAGAGCTACTGGATGGCCGATGGGCCCTACCGGGTTACTGACGTCAGCCAAACTCCGAATGCCAGGAAGTGAGAGCGTGGCAGTGAGACTACGGGCGATAAGGTTCGTTGGTCGAGAGGGAAACAGCCCAGATCGCCGGCTAAGGCCCCTAAGTGTGTGCTCAGTGGGAAAGGATGTGGGATCGCTTAGACAGCCAGGAGGTTGGCTTAGAAGCAGCCATCCTTGAAAGAGTGCGTAATAGCTCACTGGTCTAGTGGTCCTGCGCCGATAATGTAGCGGGGCTTAAGCACACCGCCGAAGCCGCGGCACTCACACAATACATCCGCGCATCCTTTTGGGGGTGTGTGTAGTGGTGTGGGTGGGTAGGGGAGCGTCCTGCATCCAGGGAAGCAGCCGTGTGAACGAGTTGTGGAGGGTGTGGGAGTGAGAATGCAGGCATGAGTAGCGAATGACAAGTGAGAAACTTGTCCGCCGGATGACCAAGGGTTCCTGGGGCAGGTTAATCCGCCCAGGGTGAGTCGGGACCTAAGGCGAGGCCGACAGGCGTAGTCGATGGACAACGGGTTGATATTCCCGTACCCGTGTGGGCGCGTCCGTGGTGAATCAGTGATACTAACTGTCCTGAAGCTGTTTCGGCCACTTCGGTGGTTGTGGTAGTGGATGCACAGGACCTGATCTGGTAGTAGCCAAGCGATGGGGTGACGCAGGAAGGTAGCAGGGCCAGTCAATGGTAGTACTGGTGTAAGCCCGTAGGGCGACAGGTAGGCAAATCCGCCTGTCATTAAGCCTGAGAGGTGATGCGACCCCATTTGTGGGGGATTCTGTGATCCTATGCTGCCGAGAAAAGCCTCTAGCGAGTTCCCACATGGCCCGTACCCCAAACCGACACAGGTGGTCAGGTAGAGAATACTAAGGCGATCGAGTTAACTGTGGTTAAGGAACTCGGCAAAATGCCCCCGTAACTTCGGGAGAAGGGGGGCCTTTACCGGTGATACTGCTTGCCAGTGGAGCTGGTGAGGGCCGCAGAGACCAGAGAGAAGCGACTGTTTACTAAAAACACAGGTCCGTGCGAAGTCGTAAGACGATGTATACGGACTGACGCCTGCCCGGTGCTGGAAGGTTAAGAGGACCGGTTAGCCTGTAAGGGCGAAGCTGAGAATTTAAGCCCCAGTAAACGGCGGTGGTAACTATAACCATCCTAAGGTAGCGAAATTCCTTGTCGGGTAAGTTCCGACCTGCACGAATGGCGTAACGACTTCTCTGCTGTCTCAACCACAGGCTCGGCGAAATTGCATTACGAGTAAAGATGCTCGTTACGCGCGGCAGGACGAAAAGACCCCGGGACCTTTACTGCAGCTTGGTATTGGTGTCTGATTCGGTTTGTGTAGGATAGGTGGGAGACTGTGAAGCGGGCACGCTAGTGTCTGTGGAGTCGTTGTTGAAATACCACTCTGACCGGATTGGGCATCTAACTTCGAACCATGAATCTGGTTCAGGGACAGTGCCTGGTGGGTAGTTTAACTGGGGCGGTTGCCTCCTAAAATGTAACGGAGGCGCCCAAAGGTTCCCTCAGCTTGGTTGGCAATCAGGTGTTGAGTGCAAGTGCACAAGGGAGCTTGACTGTGAGACTGACAGGTCGAGCAGGGACGAAAGTCGGGACTAGTGATCCGGCACTTCTGTGTGGAAGGGGTGTCGCTCAACGGATAAAAGGTACCCCGGGGATAACAGGCTGATCTTCCCCAAGAGTCCATATCGACGGGATGGTTTGGCACCTCGATGTCGGCTCGTCGCATCCTGGGGCTGGAGTAGGTCCCAAGGGTTGGGCTGTTCGCCCATTAAAGCGGCACGCGAGCTGGGTTTAGAACGTCGTGAGACAGTTCGGTCTCTATCCGCCGCGCGCGTTTAGAAACTTGAAGAAGCCTGTCCCTAGTACGAGAGGACCGGGACGGACGGACCTCTGGTTTGCCAGTTGTCACGCCAGTGGCATGGCTGGTTAGCTACGTTCGGAAGGGATAACCGCTGAAAGCATCTAAGCGGGAAGCCTGTTCTGAGATGAGGTTTCTCTTCACACTGTGTGTGAGTAAGGCCCCCTAGAGATGATGGGGTTGATAGGCCAGAACTGGAAGCCTAGTAATGGGTGGAGGTGACTGGTACTAACAGGCCGAGTGGCTTACCACTTACACTCTGTGTCTCAAGTGGTGGTTGAGTGTGAACATTATTGATGATTGTGGTTTTTTCTTGTCGTGTTGCGTCACTATCCGGCTGTCTGAGACAGCACATGCATTCACCCTGGCGGTGATGCCACCTTAAGCATTCGTGTGTTCCCTGTAGGGGGATGCAGGGTGTGGTGGTGTCCTGTGTGGGGGTGGGGTTGTGTTGTTGTGTTCTTTGTCTCGGTGGTGTTAGCAGAGTGGGAAACGCCCGGTCCCATTCCGAACCCGGAAGCTAAGCCCTCTTGCGCCGATGGTACTGCACTCGTTGGGGTGTGGGAGAGTAGGTCACTGCCGGACAAGGGTTGTTGGTGGTGGGGTGTGTCAGACATAGTTCTGGTGCACCCCACCACTATTTTTTTACTACAATCAAAGTCGAACTATATATGGCGCGGTCATCCGTGTTGTTTTCCGTGCGATAGATGCACATTCTCTGGAAGGACCTCGTGTGGACGATCGTGGCGAGCGCAAAAGACAAACCGAACGCCATGCGACATCGGGACGAGACAATCCAAACCGTGATCGGAACTCCAACCGGACGCAAGGTCGCAACACGCCACCAGGTCGCGGCGGCCAAGACCCCAACCGTCAACGGTTTAACCGCTCTTCCTCACGAGATTCCGGTTCATCAGTTCGCGATGATCGACCACGCGACCCATTCCTGCCGCCTGAAATTGAACCTCAACAACTCCCACCTGAAGTTCGCCGCGACCTACTCTCGCTAGACAAAACGTCAGCCGAACTGGTTGCGCGCCACCTAGTATGCGCCGTCGAATTACTCGACGAAGATCCCAAACGAGCCCTCGAACATGCACGCGCAGCTCGTCGTCGAGCCTCCCGAATCGCAGTCGTTCGCGAAACCGCTGGCATCACCGCGTATCACGCCGGCGAATGGGCTGAGGCGCTCAATGAACTCAGAACAGCTCGCCGCATCAGCGGAGGCAGTGGACTTGTTGCCATCATGGCTGACTGCGAACGCGGGCTCGGTCGTCCGGAGAAAGCACTCGAACTCGGTCGCACATTCGACACAAAATCTCTTGATGGCGACTCCGCAATTGAACTCAAGATCGTCCTCGCCGGCGCGCGAATGGACCTTGAGCAATACGATGCAGCAGTCGTAACCTTGCAGGGCCCAGAACTGGATGCCGCAAAGGAAGGTCCAGCTGCGGCACGGTTGTGCTACGCCTACGCTGAAGCCCTACTCGCAGCCGGTCGCACCGACGAGGCCCACGTATGGTTCATGCGATCCGTGGAAGCTGACCCGGAAGAAACCGACGCAGAAGACCGCATGGTGGAGTTTGCGCGTGATACGCCAGACAGCGACAGCGACGCTTAGTCTCCATAACCCAAGGTCTTCATAACCCAAGCAGATCACATGGCGAAAACCCTTCGGACGAGCCACGACGTACTCCTACTCGACCTTGATGGCACCCTCTACGCCGGAAATCGAGTCCTACCGTACGCAGTGGAGGCCCTCGCTTGGCCTGGAACGCAACAAGCTAACGCCCCGCGATGCTTGTACGTCACCAATAATGCAAGCCGAAGTGTTGACGAAGTTGCTGCACACCTGAACTCATTGGGGTTTGCAGCTACAAATAGCGACATCATCACCAGCGCCCATGCCGCAGCAAAACTACTCTCCGTAACCCTGCGAGCAAATGCATCAAGTGAGGGCACTGTGCTCGTCGTCGGTACCGATGCGCTAGTTGAGGAAGTTCGCGCAGTAGGTCTGAGCGCAACTCGCAGCTTCGGTCCTGAGGTCATTGCTGTGGTCCAGGGGCATTCAACTCACACTGGTTGGGCGGACTTAGCAGAAGCGGCACTAGCAATTAGGGCAGGCGCTACGTGGATCGCCGCGAACATTGATGCAACCCTCCCGACGGAACGTGGCCTTTTGCCTGGGAATGGTTCCATGGTGGCCGCGCTCCAGGCGGCTACGAATGAAACTCCAATTGTCGCTGGCAAACCCGGGAATCAGATTTTTCATGATGCATTGAGTGTCGACGATTTTGTGTCACCACTGGTTGTTGGTGATCGGCTCGACACAGATATTGCGGGCGCAAACGCGATGAGACTGCCGTCGCTCTACGTAATGACAGGTGTTTCCCAACCCGTTGATATCTTGGCTGCTCTACCAGGCGAAAGGCCGACTTACATAGGTGCGGATTTACGTGCGCTCGATAGCTCGCCAGATGTCCTTCGGGTCAAAACGGGCGACGATTGGTCAATACACGCAAGAGGCCAAACAGCGGTCACGGTGTCGCTAAAAGCATCGTCAGACCTCGGTGATAGTGCGTCCGCGCTTCGGGAGTTGGCAGCAGTAGTGTGGCCCATACTGGACACATCATCCCCTGAGTGCACCGTGAGTGTGGTTGCCCAAGATGCTCAGTCGCAGGCACTGCTCAACACGTGGTTGCAGGGTAAGCGCGTCATGACAAGCGCTTGCGGCCGTGTGTCAGCTAGCGTTATCTCCGATGAGTAATTCGACAACAAACGTACGGGCGCCGATACCTGGGCCTAGCCGCGCAGCGAGTTCAGCTTGGACGGCGGAACGGGTTCAGAATGAAATGCGCTCGCTGTGCGACAAACTCGATGCTGGGCGCGAAAGCGGCGCTCCGCTTACTGGTAGTGACATTGTGTTATTCGAACGGGCGCACGCGATTCTCGCGGAGGCGCTTGACGCAGTGGAAGACGTCTGATGGCCCGTAGAGTGCGCGTGGATGCAGAGCTTGTGCGACGTGGTCTTGCGCGGTCGCGCGAGCATGCGGTTGAGTTAATTGCCGCTCGCCGAGTGCAATCCGCAGGTGCCGTGATCGCTAAGCCGGCTACTGCGATCGAAGTTCATGCCCCGTTGCACATCGTGGCAGGTGAATCAGACGACAATTGGGCGTCGCGCGGTGCGCACAAGCTCGTAGGGGCGCTCGAACGGTTCGAATCGGGAGGCCTTCAGCTGAAGGGCCGCCGATGTCTAGACGCCGGTGCGTCTACCGGTGGGTTCACTGATGTTCTCCTTCGTCGCGGAGTGTCAGAGGTAGCCGCTGTTGATGTTGGCTACGGGCAACTGGTGTGGCGGTTACAAAACGACCCACGGGTCAATGTCTTTGACCGGACTAATGTCCGCAATTTAGAGCCCCTTCAGATTGGCGGCGACGTTGATGTGATTGTCGCTGATCTGTCCTTTATTTCACTCGAACTTGTACTTCCAGCGTTCGCTCGATGCGCAAAACTGGGTGCAGATGTTCTGCCGATGGTGAAGCCGCAGTTCGAAGTTGGCAAGGAACGGCTAGGATCGGGCGGAGTAGTTCGCGATAGTGCGATGCGACGCGAAGTGGTGGTGAAGGTCGCGTGTGCCGCAGTTGCGCATGGCTTTGATGTCCGGGATGTAGTAGCAAGTCCACTTCCAGGACCTTCAGGCAATGTTGAGTACTTTTTGTGGCTGACAAAAGCTGCAGTCGTTGACAAACCGAGCGATCAAAAGGTTGCTTCTGAGGTGGTCGAGATGGTGGAACACATGGTGCGTCGGGCTGTTGACGAGGGCCCACAGTGACGAGCGGGGCAACTAGTGCGGCTGCGAGGGAGATCCTGCTAGTCGCGCACACCGGTCGGCCGGATATTGCACCTACGATTAAGCACGTTTCCCATATTCTTCAGCACTATGGCATGGGGTTGCGTGTACTTGCGCACGAAGCTGCGAGCACCCACCTCGTGGAGGAAACCTTATCGGGGTACGAAACTGTAATTGAGGCCGGTCCTGACGCTGCGGCGGGTTGCGAAATTGTTCTTGTTCTCGGCGGCGACGGATCTATGTTGCGTGCTGCGGAACTAGCTCGGCAAGCCAATATTCCGGTCTTGGGTATAAACCTCGGTCGGATTGGTTTCTTGGCGGAAACCGAAGTTGATCACCTCGAGGATGCGTTGGGTAAGGTCGTGCGGCGTGAGTATCGGGTGGAAACCCGAATGACGCTGGACATGAAGGTGTGGCTTGGTGGCGAAATTATCGCGTCGGGCTGGGCGCTAAACGAGGCGAGCGTCGAGAAGGCGCCACGACTCGGTGTGCTTGAAGTGGTGTTGGAGGTGGACGGTAGGCCAGTGTCCGCATTTGGGTGCGACGGTGTTCTTATCGCAACGCCCACCGGATCTACGGCCTACGCGTTTTCGGCTGGTGGTCCGATTGTGTGGCCCGAGCTTGAGGCATTACTTGTTGTGCCGAGCAATGCTCACGCGTTGTTCGCACGCCCCATGGTGACTAGCCCGAATTCTGTTGTTGCCGTGGAAATTGACCCTAGCGGCCATGATGCATTGGTGTTTTGCGACGGTCGACGAATTTCGCAAGTTCCCGCAGGTGGGCGTATCGAGTTCAGGAAGGACTCTGCCCCTGTTTTGTGGGCGCGGTTGGACTCCGCGCCGTTTGCTGACCGTCTTGTACGCAAGTTTGAGTTGCCTGTTCAAGGCTGGCGTGGGCGCTCGGTTGCAGGCTTGGGGGAGGAGTAATCGTGCTAGTTGAATTACGCATAAGTTGTTTGGGCGTTATCGATCAGGCGTCCGCAGAGTTGCACTCCGGTTTGACCGTCTTGACAGGGGAGACTGGCGCCGGAAAAACGATGGTCGTGACGAGCTTGCATCTGCTCGGCGGGGTGCGCGCTGATCCCAGGCGAGTGCGAGCTGGTGCGGACAGAGCCATTGTCGAGGGGCGCTTTAGTACCGAGACGTCTACTGAATCTACTCAAGCAGAAGTCACCGAGATGCTTGAATCGGCTGGCGCGGAACCTGATAGCGACGGATCGATCATCGCTGTGCGAACGGTGACGTCCGAGGGGCGTTCGAGGGCTCACCTTGGTGGGCGGAGTGTGCCGGCAAGTGTTCTTGGGCGGTTCACCGGAACCCTGCTTACGGTGCATGGCCAAAATGATCAGTTGCGACTGTTAAAGCCAGACCAGCAAAGGCATGCACTCGACAGGTTTGGTGCGGAGAAGATCGCACCGTTGGTGGAGAAGTATCGAAATGCGCGGCGACGGTGGAAAGAACTGGCTGCGGAGTTAAACGAACGAACAACTCGGTCGCGGGAACTTGCTCAGGAACACGATCGGTTGACGTTTGGGCTCAACGAAATTGACGAGGTTAGTCCCCAACCAGGCGAAGACGACCTGATCGCTGCTGAGGTACGTCGACTAGGTGACCTTGATTCGCTCCGTGAGGCCGCTACGTCTGCTGCTGCAGCTGTGGCTGGCGGTGGAGATTTTGGTAGCGGCAACGGCGATGACGCAAACGCACTGTCGTTACTCGGAGAAGCTCGGAACACTCTCGAAACGTCGGATGATCCAGTTTTGCGAGGACTAGCTACGCGCGCGGCCGAAGCAATCGCTGTGGTCAGTGACTTAGGTGCCGAGTTGAGTGGGTTCCTCAGTGACCTTCCGACGGATCCTGGGGCGCTCGACGGATTGTTGAGTCGGCAATCTGAACTGAGGATTCTCACGCGGAAGTATGCGGCCGATATCGATGGAGTAATTGCGTGGGCTTCGGCTGCACGAGAACGTCTGACGAAGATTGATGTTTCCGCTGATGCGCTCGAGGAACTAACGGCACAGGTGAGTAAGGCGCAAGCTGATGTGGCGACGTGCGCGGCGAAGCTTTCTGTCGCTCGGAAAAAGGCAGCTGGTTTCTTGGCCTCTGCTGTATCCGCGGAGTTGGCTGGCCTTGCTATGGGGAAGTCCACACTAACGATCGAAGTTGACTCAACGCCCGTTCCAGCGATGACCGAGGGCGCCGTTGAGATCGACGGACAGTGGTTTTCTGCTGGGCCGTATGGAGTTGATGAGGTTGAGTTTCGCCTCGCGTCTCACAGCGGCGCACAGCCAATGCCAATTGCAAAAAGTGCGTCTGGCGGAGAGTTGTCACGGGTGATGCTCGCGCTTGAGGTTGTTCTCGCTGGCGGCGATGGGGCAGGGACACTCGTATTCGATGAGGTTGATGCTGGCGTGGGTGGTCGTGCCGCGGTGGAGATTGGGCGGCGGCTAGCCAAACTTGCCCGCACCCATCAGGTGATTGTTGTTACCCACCTACCGCAGGTAGCCGCTTACGCAGACACTCATCTCGTGGTCGACAAACAAGATGATTCCCAAGGTGGAGTAGTCAGTGGAGTGCGGACACTAACCGACAGTGAGCGCGTTGCAGAGTTGGCCCGAATGCTCGCCGGGATGGGTGAGTCTGACACCGCCCGAGCGCACGCAGACGAGCTTCGAGCCACTGCGATTTCCGAGTGCGAAAATTTCGTAACTTTTTGATCTCGGCGCGCCTCCAACGAGATAACGCTTGACAGGTTCATCATCGGGACATGAAGATGCCCTCCCTGCTGTCGCGAAATAGCACTGCCTTGCCCGGATTGAGTGGCACTGCACGGTTCGATCGTGAAACGACGAAGGTTGTTCGCCGCGCGGGGCGTGGTGATGTGGTCGTCCTCAACCATCCAGATCTTGACCGCAAGACGTGTGATGTGTTGATCCGAGCCGATGTCGCCGCGGTGGTGAACCTGGCGTCGTCAATCACCGGACGATACCCCAACGCCGGACCGCTGCAGCTCGTACAAGCTGGCATTTTGCTTATCGATTGCGTTGATGGCGAACTGCAAGACGAAATCAAAGACGGCGCAAAGGTGCGCATCCACGAAGGGGATATCTTTCTCGGCCAGCGGTTGATTGGCCAAGGAATCGAACTTCGTGAAGAAGAAATCAAGGATCTTCTGGCCGATGCGAAGCAGTCTCTTGCCGCCCACTTAGATGATTTCGCCGGCAACATGGTGAACTTCCTCCACGACGAGAGCCCGTTGTTGGTTGAGGGAATCGGCGTGCCAGATCTTGATGTTCCGCTGAAGGACCGGCAGGTTGTAGTTGTCGGCGCGAACACGGGATTTGAGAAAGACCTCAAGCGTGTGCGTCCGTTTATTAAGGAATACCAGCCGATACTCATCGGTGTGAATGGCGGTGCCGATGCGCTGTTCCGGTCCGGTAGCAAGCCAGACCTGATTATCGGCGATCCGGATGTGATTAGTTCGGAAACATTGAAATGTGGCGCGCAAATCCTGTTGCCCGCAGAGCCTGACGGTTATGCCAAGGGCCTAGAACGCGTGCAGGACCTCGGGGTGGGGGCAATGACGTTCCCTGCCGCATCGAGCCCCGCTGACCTCGCATTGCTGTTGGCTTATCACCACGGTGCGTCCCTAATCGCCACGGTAGGTATTCGTGGCTCGCTGGAAGACTTCTTTGACCGCGATGGTGTGGACGACGCTCCGTCCACGTTCCTCACACGTCTCCGTGTTGGCGACCGGCTAGTTGACGGGCGCGCGTTGGCGACGCTCTACCGAAGCAGGGTATCGATCACGGCGATTGCGCTGTTTGTGCTCGCGCTGATGTCAGCTGCGTTGGTGGTGCTTCTCATCGTCAATGGCGTCGAGGATCCGCTTCGCTGGGCTATCGATACGTGGAACTCGTTTGCATTGTGGGTGCAAGGGATCATCCAGGATCTGAGACAGTAGCTTGGCCGTGGTCTCACTCATTGTGGGATTTTAGTCTCGCTGACGTCGGGTTGTGGTTGTTGGTTCGCAGGTTTGCGGTGACAGGTGTTACCGTGAAATCCCGTGGGTCAGCAGGCCCCACACGTCGGTCGTAGTCTGCTCGAATAGTCACGGGAGTCTCTTTGCCATTCATACGTCATCACGCAAAATCCGAGACGAAGCACATTTTTGTCAGCGGTGGTGTTGCATCGTCACTCGGTAAGGGGCTCACAGCCTCAAGTCTTGGGCAGCTCCTTACGGCGCGCGGCTTGCGAGTGACCATGCAGAAGCTCGATCCCTATCTCAATGTTGATCCGGGCACGATGAACCCGTTCCAACACGGTGAAGTTTTTGTTACCGAGGACGGGGCCGAAACAGACCTCGACGTTGGTCATTACGAACGGTTCCTCGATCGGGACCTTCCGGGTTCAGCCAATGTCACTACGGGGCAGGTTTACTCCACCGTCATTGCTAAGGAACGCCGCGGCGAATACCTTGGTGACACAGTTCAGGTCATTCCGCACATCACCGATGAAATCAAGAACCGGATTCTCGCGATGTCCGGTCCTGATTTGCAGGGCCACGTCCCTGATGTCGTCATCACCGAAATCGGTGGAACTGTTGGCGATATCGAGTCGCAACCGTTCCTCGAAGCGGCACGTCAGGTGCGCCACGATGTTGGGCGCGCAAATGTTTTCTTCCTGCACGTGTCGTTGGTGCCGTTTCTGGCGCCTTCCGGCGAACTGAAGACGAAACCCACTCAGCATTCCGTTGCCGCGTTGCGTAACATTGGTATTCAACCTGACGCCCTTATCTTGCGCGCTGATCGTGACGTCCCCGAGGGGCTCAAGCGCAAGATCGCGTTGATGTGTGACGTGGATGAAGAGGGTGTCATCTCCACTGCGGACGCTCCGTCGATTTATGACATTCCCAAGGTGCTCCACAGGGAGGGCCTTGACGCGTATGTGGTGCGACAGTTGGGTTTGCCTTTCCGTGATGTCGATTGGACAGTGTGGGGTGACCTCCTCGACCGGGTCCACAAATCACGCGAGACCGTTCGCATTGCGCTGGTTGGCAAGTACGTCGACCTGCCTGACGCCTACCTTTCAGTGACGGAAGCGCTACGTGCGGGCGGTTTCTACCACCGCTCAAAGGTTGACATTAAATGGGTGCCGTCGGACGAGTGCGCCACCGAGGCGGGTGCGTCCGCAGCTCTAGGCGATGTCGACGGAATTCTCATCCCAGGCGGTTTCGGGATTCGCGGAATCGACGGGAAGCTCGGCGCAATTCGGTACGCACGTGCTCGCAAAGTTCCGCTGCTTGGGTTGTGCCTTGGCCTCCAGTGTGTCGTCATCGAAGCTGCTCGGTCGGTAGGCCTTCAGGACGCAAACTCGTCCGAATTTGAGCCAGAAACGCCGCACCCAGTGATTTCGACCATGGCTGATCAGCGTGACATCGTTGCTGGTAACGCCGACATGGGGGGCTCAATGCGTCTCGGCGCTTATCCCGCCAAGCTCGACAAAGGATCGGTTGTTGCTCAAGCGTACGGAACCACCTCGGTATCAGAACGCCATCGCCACCGCTTTGAGGTGAACAACTCGTACCGGGATCGCATTGCCAAGAGCGGGTTGCAGTTCAGCGGGACTTCCCCCGACGGCACTCTCGTTGAGTTTGTGGAGTACCCCAAAGCAGTACACCCGTTCTTCGTTGCCACTCAAGCGCATCCCGAGTTGAAGAGCCGACCAACGCGGCCGCACCCGTTGTTTGCTTCATTTATCAAGGCGTCGATGCGGTACAGCGCTGGTGAGCGTTTGCCTGTTGACTTCGACGATGCTGACGGCGAAACAACCGCGGATCTACCCACGAAGGCGTCGAAAGCAAAATCATGACCAAAGCAGAATCATGACCGACGGCGACCGTCACGAATTCCGTACCACCGCTTCTCGTATCGAATACGAGGGGGCAATTCTTGCACTGCGTGTTGATGACGTAGTCATGCCGGGAGATGCCACCGCAGTGCGCGAAGTTGTGGAACATTTCGGGGCGGTCGCCATCGTCGCCATTGACGAACACGATCAGATCGTGATGGTCGACCAGTACCGACACCCGGTGGGGGATCGGCTCTGGGAGCTCCCCGCGGGTTTGCTCGACGAGCCAGGCGAGTCGCCGGTGGCTGCCGCGCAACGCGAGTTGATGGAAGAAACTGGGCTTTCCGCCCGAACCTGGGCAGTTCTCGTCGATGCGGCAGTTTCGCCTGGAATGACTGACGAGGCGATTCGAGTTTTTGTTGCCCAAGATCTACAAGACATTGACCGCCCGGATCCTGAGCATGAGGAAGCGGACATGCACATTCACCGCATCCCGTTGGCTGATGCGGTTCGCAAAGTGCTCAATGGCGACATCGTCAACGCCACCGCGATAGCGGGGATTTTGGCGCTCGACGTGGCGCGGCGAAACGATGTCGCCCTCCGTTCAGTTGACGCTCCGTGGAGCACCCGACCCACCAAATTAGCTCAACGGCGCCATCCCTCTGGGGAATAGCCTTGATGATCGCCACGCAGGTCGCTGCGTATTTAGATCACCTGGCCGTAGAAAAAGGCGCTTCGCCAAACACTTTGCTGTCTTATCGTCGTGACCTGCAGCGATATGTGGCGCACCTCAGTAATCGGCACATTCACAATCTCGCCGACGTCGCAGAAAGCGATGTCGAGCAGTTTGTGGTGACCCTGCGTCAAGGAGATCCGGATAACAAGGTTCGTCCGTTGTCGTCAAGTTCAGTGGCGCGGGCGTTAATCGCTGCGCGTGGCTTGCACCGGTTCGCGCTGGCCGAAGGAATGACATCAACCGACGTAGCGCGGGCTGTTAAACCACCAAGTCCCAACAAACGCCTCCCCAAAGCACTTCCTGTCGATGACGTCCTGGCGATCTTGGACAGTGCAGGACGTGAGGGTGACGGCCCACGTGGATTGCGTGATCGTGCGCTGCTAGAACTCCTCTACTCGTGCGGTGCCCGTATAACCGAAGCAACGAACCTTGACGTCGATGACGTGGATCTTGAATCAAGGTCCGTGTTGTTGCGCGGTAAAGGTGGCAAGCATCGGATAGTTCCGGTAGGTCGACCGGCTGTGGAAGCGCTACAGGCGTATCTTGTCCGTGGTAGACCGTCACTTGTGCGCCGGTCTCAGCCAGCGGTTTTCCTAAATGTTCGCGGTGGGCGACTGTCTCGCCAAAGTGCGTGGCAGATCCTCCAAGACACAGCCGAACGCGCCGGAGTGACAGCAACAGTGTCTCCACACACGCTGCGACATTCTTTCGCCACGCATTTGCTCGAAGGTGGTGCCGATGTCCGTGTGCTTCAGGAGTTGCTTGGCCATGCATCGGTGACCACAACGCAGGTCTACACAGCCGTGACGGTGACAGCGCTGAGGGAAGTGTGGGCAGAGGCGCACCCGAGGGCCCGGTGAACGTCGCAGACACGGCAAGAAGTTATCGTTTCGTGTCGAACCTGACGTTTAACGCCAGCAAACGGTACCGTTAGCAGAATCAAACGCGAGTGAACGTGGCACAACATGTCACTTTTGACGCAGCATGGGCCAGCCCAGTAAAGGAGAACCCGTAACCGTGAAGACACCGCAGCCCTTCGCAGCGGAGTCCGAACGACCAGCCGCGTTGAGCGGACACACTGGTGAGGACGACGCGGATGGAACCTTCAGCGGCGTAAGCCCGTCAGAGGCAAGTACCACGGAACTAGGCCCAACGGGCCGACCGATCCGTGAAATACCGGAACCAAACCCCATTCGCGGACACGGGCCCGCGAAGGTTTTGTCGCTCTGCAACCAAAAAGGTGGCGTCGGTAAAACAACATCGACGATCAACCTTGGCGCAGCGCTCGCAGATTACGGTCGCAGGGTCCTTCTGGTGGACCTAGATCCGCAGGGCGCACTGTCTGCAGGGCTGGGCGTGGCGCACCACGACCTCGATCAAACGGTCTACAACTTGCTGGTCGAGCCACGGGCATCCATCGAAGACGTCATCATGCGAACGCGCGTCGACGGCATGGACCTGCTACCGAGCAACATCGACCTGTCTGCCGCAGAGATTCAGCTGGTCAACGAGGTGGGTCGCGAACAGACATTGTTCCGCGCACTACACCCCGTGCTCGACAGGTACGACTATGTACTCATCGACTGCCAACCATCGTTGGGACTGCTAACAGTCAACGCGCTGGCCTGCTCTGACGGTGTCATGATCCCCATGGAGTGTGAATACTTCAGCTTGCGAGGATTGGCGCTACTCAACGATACTGTGCACAAAGTGCAAGAACGGCTCAACCCGCGTCTCCAAATGGCTGGCATCTTGGTGACCATGTTTGACTCCCGCACCCTGCACGCCCGCGACGTCATGAATCGCGTAGTCGAAGTATTCGGAGACCTCGTCTTCCACACCACAATCAACCGCACCGTTCGATTCCCAGAAACGAGCGTCGCGGGGGAGCCCATCACAAGTTGGGCACCCAAATCTGCGGGAGCCGTCGCATATCGTGCGCTAGCTCGTGAACTGATCGCGGGGTTCGGTAAAGGCCGGTGATTGGCAGCGACGGCACTGAGGCCAGCACTTCGTCGGTTTTCAGTGTTCGCCTCAGCAATTTTGAGGGGCCATTCGATCTCCTGCTGACCCTCATCGGTCAACAAAAACTCGACGTCACCCACGTTGCTTTACATCAGGTCACCGACGACTTCATCGCTCACACGAAACGCCTCGGTGAAGAGTACGGCCTCGACCAAACCACTGAGTTTCTTGTCGTTGCCGCGACACTCCTAGACCTCAAGGCAGCGCGACTACTTCCGGCTGCTGACGTCGACGACGAAGAAGACCTTGCGCTTCTCGAAGCGCAAGACGTGCTGTTTGCGAGGCTCCTCGAATACCGGGCCTACCGGCAGATCGCCGAACTTTTCAGCGAACTCGAACAAAATGCGCAAGCACGATTCCCCCGCAGCGTCTCCCTCGAAGACCGCTTCGTCGACCTCCTGCCCGAAGTTACCCTCGGAATCACCGCCGAAAAGTTCGCCGAACTCGCAGCTGCTGCGTTTCGCCCACGGCCGTCGCCCGAAGTCAGCATTAAACACATGCATGGCGAAGACATCACTGTGCCCGAAGAAGCCCAGACTTTGCTGCAAACATTTCGTGACAACTCACACGGCAGGTGGTTTACCTTCACCGAACTGGTGGCTGACTGTGACTCCGTACTGCGACTAGTTGTTCGATTCCTCAGCCTGCTCGAACTATTTCGCGACAAAGCAATCGACATCGACCAAGACGAACCACTCGGTGTACTACGGGTGCGGTGGACAGGCACAGAGCAGGACCGCAATGAACCAGGGAACTTAAATGGATAACCCAGCACAGCGCGAACAACCTGATTGGGCAGACGACGAACTTGAATCAGCACTCGAGGCCTTGCTGCTGGTCGTGGATACCCCTGTGGGGTCATCAACCCTCGCCGAAGCTCTCGATGCGCCAGAGGAACGAGTGCGCCGCACTTTAATCCACTTAGCAGCAACATATGAGAAACGCAAAAGCGGCATTGACCTGCGCTTCGCTGGAGACGGTTGGCGCATGTACACCCGGAGCGAATACTCTGAATACGTTGAACGTCTCATCTTGGGTGGAGCACGGTCTAAATTGACCCGCGCTGCCCTCGAAACACTCGCCGTCGTAGCCTACCGACAACCCGTAACAAGGGCCCGTGTAAGCGCTGTGCGAGGAGTGAACGTGGACGGCGTCATGCGAACCCTTCTCGCACGCGGCCTCATTGCCGAAGCCGAACCCATACCGGACACATATGGGACACACTATGTGACAACAGACTTGTTCCTCGAGCGACTCGGCATCGCGTCTCTCGAAGAACTACCGCCAATTGCACCGCTTCTACCCGACGTGGATGTGATTGACGAAATCGGTGACGAACTCAACCTCGAGCTCGCCACCCGCATTGCAAAGGTCGACCGCCGAAGACAAGGCAAAAGACCTATGCCACACACTGAATAGGAATACAGCATGGACAAGCCCGCTCGCCGAGATGGCACACCGGACCGCAACCGTTCACACGGTTCACGCAACAACGAACGCACGAGTCGACCAGATCGTGGTTTCTCGAATGACCGGCGTTCTGATAGCCGCCATTCTGATGATCGTCGTCCCGCTTCAGGTGACCGCCGCCCGTCTTCAGGGGACCGTCGTTTTGATGATCGTCGTCCCGCTTCAGGTGACCGCCGCCCGTCTTCAGGGGACCGTCGTTTTGATGATCGTCGTCCCGCTTCAGGTGACCGCCGCCCGTCTTCAGGGGACCGTCGTTTTGATGACAGGCGCTCAAGTACGGATCGTGCGGGTCGGCCTGATCGTGGTTTCTCGAATGACCGGCGTTCTGATAGCCGCCATTCTGATGACCGCCGTCCCGCTTCAGGTGACCGCCGTCCCGCTTCGGGTGACCGCCGTCCGTCGTCGGGTGATCGTCGTTTTGATGATCGTCGTACCGATAGTCGTCGTTCTGATGACCGTCGTCCGACTTCGGGCGATCGGCGCCCAGCGTCGGGTGATCGTCGTTTTGATGACAGGCGCTCAAGTACGGATCGTGCGGGTCGGCCTGATCGTGGTTTCTCGAATGATCGGCGTTCTGATAGCCGTCATTCTGATGATCGTCGTCCCGCTTCAGGTGACCGCCGTCCGTCTTCGGGGGACCGTCGTTTCGATGATCGTCGTCCCGCTTCGGGCGATCGGCGCACCTTCTCGTCTGACAGAAGCTCCGATACGCGAGGATCAGACAGTCGCCAAGGCGGAAATGATCGCCGACCTAGCTACGACCGTCCCGCATACGGCAGCTCTTCGGCACCGCGAACTGGCGGAACCCGCGATGCTCGCCCGTCCCGTGACAGTGGCTCGGCACCACAGTGGGCGCCGCGCACACTCGATTCCCGCGCGGGGCAGCAAAAGCCACCCCAAAGCGCCCCGAAGCGCAGCGAAAGTAACCGGCCCGCGCAGAAGAAGTCCGCGAGCAAAACCCCATACGTCAGCAACGCACGACCAGCACCTGAAGGTGCACCAATGGTCGGCGCTGCTCTGCCAGACACGCAAGCATTCAGCGAAGAAGGCGTCCGCCTGCAAAAGGTGCTCGCCCAAGCCGGAGTCGGTTCTCGCCGCGTATGCGAGCACCTCATCGACAAGGGTCGCATCGAAGTCAACGGCACCAAGGTGACCAAACAAGGAATGCGCATCGACCCCAAGACCGCTGTCGTCAAGGTTGATGGAATGCGCGTGATGATCACTGAAGAACTGGTGCACCTCGCGTTGAACAAGCCAATCGGTTGGCAGTCAACGATGGCCGACGAAATGGGCCGACCATGCGTAGGCGACCTCGTCGCAGAACGCATCGCCGCCGGACAACGCCTATTTCATGTGGGTCGCCTCGACGCCGAAACAGAAGGCTTGCTCCTGCTCACAAATGATGGCGAACTTGCGCACCGCCTCATGCACCCGTCCTACAAGGTCCGCAAGACGTACCTCGCTGACGTCGATGGTGTGGTGTCACGTGAGACATTGCGAACCCTTAAAGAAGGAATTGAACTCGAAGACGGCCCCGTAGCAGTCGACGAATGTGCAAACCTAGACATTCACGAAGGCAGCACACTGATCAAAATTGTTCTTCACGAAGGTCGGAAACACATCGTGCGTCGACTGCTTGAGCACGTCGGCCACCCAGTGACACGTCTAGTCCGCACCCAGGTGGGAACAGTTCCACTCGGCGAGCAACGTCCCGGCACGCTTCGTGTCCTCAACGGGCAAGAGGTGGGCGCACTATACAAGGCTGTGGGGTTATGAGCACATTCGTAGTAGCTATCGACGGTCCAGCTGGCACAGGCAAGTCGAGTGTGTCCCGGATCGTAGCTAAACGCCTAGGTGCGCGGTACCTCGACACAGGTGCGATGTATCGCATCGCGACCCTGCACGCACTTCGCCAAGGCGCCAACATCGAAGACCCAGTGGCGTTGGCTGAAGCGACAGCCAACCTACCGTTCACTATCGGGTCCGACCCAGACAGTGAAGAAGTCAACCTCGACGGCGTCAATGTTGCTTCCGACATCCGTGGCCCCGAAGTAACCGCAGCAGTATCCGCGGTCTCCGCTGTGCCAGAAGTTCGGGAACAACTCGTCGCACTTCAACGACGCCTCGCCAGCGAAGCAGGCACCATCGTTGTTGAAGGCCGCGACATCGGCACCGTCGTGCTCCCTGACGCGCCGGTGAAGATCTTCCTCACCGCGTCACCAGAAGCTCGGGCGCAACGCCGCCACGACCAAAACCTCAGCGAAGGCCGCGACAGCAACTTTGATGCAGTCCTCGCGGACGTCAAACGGCGCGACGACCACGACTCAAACCGAGCCGTCTCGCCATTGCGGCCAGCGGACGACGCAATTCTCGTTGACACCAGCGACCTCACCCTCGACGGCGTAGTGCAAAACCTGCTTGACGTCGTGCGTGAACGAACAGGAATACCCCAATGACAGACATGAACGACTTCGCAGACGACACACTCATCCTGCCCGGCGACGGTACCTGGGCCGACGAATCTGAGTGGGAACTCGACGACCTCGAAGACGACCTCGATGACGAAGATCGACCCCTACCCGTACTCGCGGTTGTTGGTCGTCCCAACGTCGGCAAATCCACCCTCGTCAACCGCATAATCGGTCGGCGCGAAGCGGTTGTAGAAGATGTTCCGGGTGTGACACGCGACCGCATCTCCTACGAAGCCGAATGGAACACCAAACGCTTCATGGTGCAAGACACCGGCGGCTGGGAACCCACAGCAAAAGGGCTCCAGCAGTCCATCACCCGGCAAGCGGAACACGCCATGCGCACTGCTGACGCCATTCTCGTCGTCGTCGACGCCACAGTCGGCTCAACAACCACCGACGAAGCTGTAGCCAGAATCCTTCGCCGCTCAAAAGCACCAGTCATCCTTGTCGCCAACAAGGTGGACAACGCGAAGCTCGACTCAGATGTTGCGGAACTGTGGAACCTCGGACTAGGGGAACCATTCCCCATCAGCGCAACCCACGGCCGGGGCACCGCAGACCTCCTCGACACCGTCATCGGAATCCTGCCCGAAAAGCCTCGTGACCCAAACCAGTTCACAGGCGGGCCACGACGAATCGCGCTAGTTGGCAAGCCAAACGTCGGCAAGTCCAGCCTCCTCAACAAACTCACCGGTGACGAACGATCGGTAGTGCACGACGTTGCAGGAACAACAGTGGACCCAGTCGATTCGCTCGTCGAACTAGGCGGCAAAGTGTGGCGTTTCGTCGACACCGCAGGACTACGTAAACGGGTCATCACCGCAAGTGGAGCGGAATACTACGCCTCGCTCAGAACCCGATCCGCCATCGAATCAGCCGAAGTAGTCGTCGTCCTTATCGACTCATCCCAACCCATCACCGAACAAGACCTCCGCATCATCACGATGGTCGAAGAAACCGGTCGAGCGATGGTAATCGCCTTCAACAAATGGGACCTCGTCGACGAAGACCGTCGCCTCCAACTCGACAAAGAAATCGACCGCGACCTCGTCCGCATCCAGTGGGCGCAACGAGTGAACATCTCCGCCCACACCGGTCGAGCAGTGCAAAAACTGGTGCCCGTCATGGACACAGCACTGAATTCATGGGACACCCGCGTACCCACCGGGCGCCTCAACACATGGCTACGCGAAACAATCTCCGCCACACCACCACCCATGCGTGGCGGTCGACTCCCGCGCGTCCTCTTCGCGACGCAAGCCACCACTCGGCCACCCACCTTCGTCCTGTTCACCACAGGCTTCCTTGAGGCCGGGTACCGGCGCTTCCTCGAACGCAAACTCCGCGAATCCTTCGGATTCGAGGGCAGCCCCGTTCGTGTGAACGTCCGAGTCCGCGAAAAACGAGCCCGCAAGAGCTGACACCCCGCCCGCCCAGTCGCCAAGAAACACGCCGACCGGGCGGGCGTCAGCAATTGGCACCACACGCACGGAATGTTGTACTCTAGCTGAGCTGACAACGCCCCACGGGGACGAAGCAGTGGCGGGCTGTGGCGCAGCTTGGTAGCGCACTTGACTGGGGGTCAAGTGGTCGCAGGTTCAAATCCTGTCAGCCCGACATAGAAAACCCCAGGTGAAACAGTATTTCACCTGGGGTTTTTTGCTGTCTTGGGGTAGAACTGACCGAGATAGTCATCGCTAGATCGGGGAATGTCCTGACGAGGAGCTCCGGCTTTCGCTTGTACACGTGGTAATTGTGGCGGAGGTGATCAAATCGCTGCTGGAGCCTCCGTATCGGCCGACTAGGGTGGCCCCGGGTACACGAGTCGGCAGGTCTCAGGAGCATGCGGCGGGAGATTACCGCTCACGTGCGAAGCGGCGGACTGCCTAGAGGTCGAGAGCCTCCATCAATGGGCGCGTGGCCGAGCCAGCATTGAAGGCAAACAATACCTAGCAAGGTTCGGTGAAACTCGACGGGACGATTCCCTGGAGAAACGGCTTCGCACCCAAGACGCCTAGCCCCGTAGTCAACCCTTCCTGACGGTAGTGGCAAGCGCTATCGAGTTTTGAGCCACTCGTCGATAGGCATAGGGCACGGTTCATCTGCTGGCGTGCACACGATTCCACGAGGCACAGGCTCTGCGGTGGCAAGCATGACTGCGGAAAGCACACCAACAATGACCGCGAGCACTGACAGGCAAAGCGCGGCCCAAGTCAGGCGTGACCGCGGTGGTTTACTGCGGACGATCCATATCAGCGCTAGTGTGCCGAAGGAGACTCCGAAGAGAATCCCTATGATTGAACCGATTGAAATATAGATTGACACTGCCGCTGCTGCGCACAGCACTATTTCAGCCGGACGCCGCCGATTGCTTGACAATTCGGATTCCGTTGTATGGGTGTCACGCAACGCATCTGACATAGATTACGGACCTTACCTGCAAGGATGGGTTGTGGGTGGCGTGCTGGAAAATTTCGCAAACTCAGTTTTGGTCCGGCAACTTGCCGCCGGACATTTGAGAGTACACGTACAGTCCGCCTGTTCGATCAATGCCGAAGCTAATCATTTGCGTGCGTAAGTAGACGTGGTGGGCAGCGATGGCGTCGAAAAGACCAAATTGTGACGGTCGAAGAAGCAGCCTTCGGTCTCGTGGTCGGAGATGACCAATGCGAGAACAGCGGAACCTGGAGGGGTAAGCGTTCCTTAGTAATCCCTCAACCCGCCCAACGATGCCCTCGTACCCCAAGCCTTCCAGCGTTCAGTGTTAGTGACTCGGCGTTGCTAAGACCAGTCCCACTGGCCTTGCACCCACAGCTTCAGGGGATTCACAACGTACGAACTTTGGCACACAGCGGCCTCGCTGGCGATCCACGCGGGTGCGAATGTGAAGACGGTCCAGTTGATGTTGGGGCATCTGTCAGCGGCCCGCACTCTCGACATCTACCTTCACGTGTGGGAGGAGCAGCTCGATAATCTGCCAGTGATGATGGCGGACCATATTCAGCGTGAGAGGGAGCGTTGTCGCTTGCGGTCAGAGCGAGCCCAAACCGACCAAAGACCGTCCAGAGACGGAACAACCGCGTACGCATCAGATTCCGTCAACAATGGTACGTATCGTCACACGGCACAGTTAGCGGGTCCTCCATCGATGACCGGTCGTCTTATGGCGAGCAATTACGACGAAGGCGTGATGCAACCGTAGGCGTGTTAATCGCTGGGCCCGTAGTCGCGTTAATGCAACGAATGAGTGCCCCCGGTGCACCTGCCCCGGTCCTCGCAGCGTTTCTGGCGTCGCTCGGTAGTTGTTTTTCGCGGCATTCTGTCGTGAAAATGTACCGTTCCACCATTAATTACGCGATTCGGCCCCTAGTTCTGGGGCTACCGCTACTGAGTGAAACCCGGTAACTGTACAGGGGTACCTTCCCGGCAACGCTAAAAGGAACAGCCTTCCATGACAGAACCACATCAGCAGCCAGCATATGGGTACGCGGATCCCCAGCAAACACCGCCGCCAGCGAAGGGGAAACGCAAGAAGTGGCCGTGGGTAGTCGGCATTATTGCTGCCTTCATACTGCTCGCAGCGATCTTTGGTGGTGAGGAAGATCAAGACACACAAAACGCTGCTGGCGTAGGGGAACCTGTCGTCGAAGATGCACAACCTGCACCGGGAACCGCGTCCGAACCTGCACTAGAACCGGCACCAGCACCCGCCGAACAACCGGTAGTAGACCCCGCACCTGCACAGCAAGCGGAGCCCGAGAACACTGGGGCAACCAGAGCCCAACAGAACGCGATAAGGTCCGCTCAGTCCTACCTTGCATACACCGGATTCTCGCGAACGGGGTTGATAGATCAGCTACTTTACGAGGACTATAGCGCCGAGGATGCAGAGTTTGCGGTAAGCCACCTTGAACGAAATGACAAAGTCGATTGGAACGCCGAGGCAGCGGAGAGTGCCGAGTCTTACCTTGCTTACACGAGCTTCTCAAGACAGGGACTTATTGACCAGCTCATTTACGAGGGATTTACCCCATCGCAAGCCGAGTACGGCGTAACTGCGGTCGGGTACTGAACTGCGCAACCACTGATAGGCAGTTAAAGACTTCCAATCGGGATCCCTGAAACATAAGCGTGGTCGGGTTCATACTTCCGCTAGCCAGTGTCTTGTTGAGTTCGTAGTTTGCAGATGTCAGTTTCTGCGATCTGTTGGTCCTCGATCGGTGGCGAGATAATCGTCTGTGGAGCACGTATGCCGCAAGATGTTCTGGCCGAGGCGTTTCTCAAGGCTGGCGGGCATACATATGTCCGACCTGAGGCAGGAAGTTGTGGTTGCCGTCCACGCCGTAGTGTGGGTCGCTATGCAGTCGACGCTCATGCTGGTTCGCTGCATCTTGTGGTGTTCTGACTACATCGCGTGTACTCAGAACACCGCAAGTTAGAAGATCGCGCCAAAACTCTGCCGTAACCGTGCGGATCGACGTCCGCCAGGCTGCGCCGGTTTCACAAACACGTTGCCTCTACTCGCACGCAACGCCGTCGCCGTCACGATCGAGCTCTGATCGATAGCCCGGTTGTCCCGCATAGATAGGTGCTGCGCCTGCCTCTCGTGCTGCGGTGCAGTTCTTGTAGTAGACATTCGATGGCGCCTGCGCTGGTTTAGTGTCAGGTTCGATCGTTGCTTCGAGTTCTGGCATCATCGGCGGAACTGTCCCCGGTAATTGCGGGCCGCTGCTTCCGCAATTGTTGAGGACGCGTTCAATCGCATCGCGTTCGGCTCTCGTCACCCAGAGCCCATAGGTTGTTTTCACATCGACCTGGATTGCGACCATTGAGCATCGGAAGGCACGGTGTGGTGGCAACCATGTGGCTGCGTCACCGTCACTTTTTTGCTGGTTCGCAGAGCCGTCGACGGCAAGTAGGTTTCGTGGATCATTGGCGAAGTTTTGGCGTTTGCTGGGGTCCCATTGCTGGGCGCCCTTTTGCCAGGCATCCGACAGTGCGACTACGTGGTCGATGTGAACGTCGGACGACGTGCCTTGTCCACGAACAAAACTGATCTGCCGGCCGGTATATGGGTCATGCAATGTGCCCGCGAGGACGGAGCATCCGTTGCTGCCTGGTTTGATGACCAGATCGACGAGATCGCGGCGAAGGATGTCGTTTCGCGTGTCGCAGCCGTTCCGTCCGCCGTCAACATCGACAGCGTCCGTCCATGTCGGTCCGAATTCGTCACGACTGTAGCCGGTCTTTGGTGCTCGACCTTTCACCTCCAACGCGAGTAGCTGCGCTAGTGCTTCCGCTATTGGAGCGGAAAGCTCAGTTTCCGCGAGTGGTTCATCCGCTTGACCTGTAAGAATGCCGTCATGTTGCTCGGTGCTGTAGTTCGAATCGCCCAGGGGAGCGTTGACAGTTGGGGATTCCTCGGTCGCAACGGCGCCACAGGACAACAGGGCAAGAACTGCGGTCAGGGCTATTGCAAGGGCCTTGCCGCCGTGTTTTGCGGAAACATTCACGTTGCACCTTTCGGTAGCACAATTATTCCACCGAAGGCGCGGGCCCGGTCTCGGCAACTTGTGGCGATCTGAGTACACCCGATGTAGTCAGGAACCCACAAGTTGCCGAGACCGCTTAGCGTGACGGAGTGGTCCAGTAGCTACCTAGCCGCCGCATTCCCTGGGCAAGCGTGCTGCACACGCGTGGCTGCCGGTCGCGCGAAAGTCCTTCACAGTGCCTATCGGCAAACGAGGAAAATGCGCACCATTAAGCGCAGAAGCAGATGATGCTCGCATGTTTCCCAACTACTTGAGGACCAGCGAGTGCCGGATAATCTGGGTGACCTCGACGACAAGATTGCGTCGCTTCCTAGTTCGCAGCGTGACGAAATCAATGAGGATCTGCACCGCCGTCACGAGCACCGCCCAGAGTTGGCGATGGTCGGTTCCGTACGTCGGACTGATGGCGCCGAACGAGGAGACAATCGTCCAGGAGCGTGCCGATATGCATAGGCACGAGGCGGAAAGTGATGGCTATTGCGCCCTGGACTTGCACAATCTTGTACGGGTGATGCGGCCTAGTGAAGCATTTGACAGCGCTTTAGCGTCCGCTCGGGGAAAAGGCCAGGTGTAGGTGCCCGACCCGTCAGCCACAGCGCCGGTCAGCCTTCGTTGCGCTGAATATCTGTGCGGTTGACGTACGGCGTTACGCTTGACGCGTCCCCGAGGCCGTCTGTGGGGATGGCGCCAAGGCTGCCGTCCTGCTGAAGGATCACCGCAGCGATGTCGTCGAGGGAACCTTTGCCGGATTGGCGGACTGCGGTGTGGATATCGTCGACTGTGAGTCGGTGAGCGCGAAGTGCCTTGTGCTGGATGTCGCCTTTGTAGTACAGAAGCACTGGTTGGCTGTCGACGAGTCGACGGAATTTTGGGAAGCGGGCGCGGAATGCTGCGAGCGCCCACTGCAAGATGATGAGCCCTCCGATGGCGGCGATCGCCTGCGCCACTGCAACATCTACTGCTGTGAGTGTCCGTCCGAACGCTGATCCGATCGTTACGGCGACGATGAAATCGAGCGGCGTCATTTTTGCCATGGTCCGTGGGCCGGAAAGTCGCAGCATAACGATGAGGGCGAGGTACCCGAAAATCACCATAACTGCCGTGTGGATGAGTGGGTCGGTGCCGTTCCAAAACAGATCGTCCATGGAGGCAGTTCTACCCGCTGAGGGATTGTTTTATCAGGTTTGGCCGCGAAATTGTGTGGTGCGGTTAGGTTTTAGGGGCGGTGTTATGGTGAGCCCGGGTCGTGTCTTGGTGGGGAGGTGGCTGTGGTCGAGGGTTTTTTGGTCGTTGCCGCTCTGGTCTTGCTTGCGAATATTGTGGTGGCCGGTTGGCGCATTGTGAGGGGGCCGTCGTCGCGTGATCGCCTTATGGGATTGCTGTTGCTGACGACTACTGGAACGGCGGTGTTGTTGATTCTGGCTCAGGCGACAGAGATGGCGGCTTTACGTGATGCTGCGCTTGCATTGGTCGCGCTGGCGGCGTTGATTGTGATTGTGCGTGTGGCAGGCGAACAGGCTCGGGCGTGACATCCTCTCTAGGGGTGGTTGCCGACATCGTCACAGTGGTATTGGTGACCCTGGGTTTGGTGTTTTTTTCTGTGGGCACTGTGGGTTTGCTGCGTTTTCCAGATTTGCGTAGTCGCGTGCACGCCTTGACCAAGGCTGACAATGTCGGTTTAGGGCTGATTGTGCTGGGTTTGATTGTGCAAGCATCCTCCATGGCCGTGGCGGGGAAATTGGTTCTGGTGTGGTTGTTGGCGTTGATAGCGGCGTCCACGAGTGCGGTGCTGTTGGCGAGCGGCGATGGTGATTCCGATGCGTCGGATGGGACCAACGGATGACCGAGCTCCTACATGTGTTTGATGTTGCGCTTGGGGTGTCGGCGCTGCTGGTGGCTGCTGTTGCGCTCTATTCGGCGCACCGGGTCGTGACGGTGATGTCGTTCCTGGTGCTGGGGTTGCTTCTGGCGGTGATGTGGGCGCGGCTTGGAGCACCGGACATTGCAGTTGCTGAGGCGGCTTTGGCATCGGGGGTGACCGGGGCTTTTCTCATCGCAGTTGTCACCGAGCACCCACGTGGTATCGGGTGGTCTGCGGGACGCAAGGTTGCGCGGGCAGGTTTAGTTGCCATGGAAGTCGCGGTTGTGGTCGCTGGCCTTGTCGTTCTCGGTCGTGTGGTGGTAGAAGCGTCTCGTGTTGTTCCCGTCGACCCGTTGCAGATGCTCGCGCAGGACGCTATTTCTGATGCGGTGGTAACCCATCCGACGACTGCGGTGTTGTTGGATTTCCGTGCGTATGACACGTTTCTTGAAGTTGCGGTGCTTGTCGGCGCTGTGTTGGCAGCACTGTCATTGTTGCGTGACGGAGGGTTGCGTGAGGTGACGTGGCCGGTGGAGGACCGCCCAATTGTGGACGGTTTTGTGCGAGTTGTGGCCCCGGTGGTGCTGCTTCTGGCTGGGTGGTTGTTGGTCGCCGGGTCCACTCGGCCAGGTGGTGCTTTTCAGGCCGGGGCGGTGCTGACTGGTGTGATGTTGCTGCTGTTCCTTGTTGGCGTGGGTCGATTTGTGATGCGTGGCCGTTGGCTGTTCGGAAGCTTGCTGGTGGGACTGTCAGTGTTTGTGGTTGCTGGCTCGCTGACGTTTGCCTTCGGGCGGGGGTGGTTCGACCTCGGGGGCGAGTGGGGTGGGTATGTGGTGTTGCTCATCGAGGGTTCGTTGGTGGTGAGTATTGGTGTGGGATTGGCCGCGCTTGTCGTCGCCGGGGCTGCAGAACACCCTACTGACGAACGCCCGGCACCCGCGATTGCCCGCGCACCTATTTCCGGCAGTGCGGGTGATTCGCGGTGACTCAAGCGGAGTGGTTCCTTTTCGTGGGAGTCGGCCTTTTTGTTCTTGGCACGGTGCGCATGCTGCTGACGGTCGATGATGTTCGCCGGATCGTGGCGTTGAACATCGCGAGCGCAGGGGTGTTGGTTGTGCTGATCGCCTTGGCGACGGTCCTCAACCCCGAGGAACCCGACGCGGTTCTGCATGCGCTGGTTCTGACGGGGATCGTGATTACCGTCAGCATCACTGGCCTTGCGTTGGTGTTGGTGCGGCGCATTGAACGTGCAGAGAAGCACGCCAGCAACTCGGGTGGTGCTGAGGATGCCTGATTTGCTTCCGATGCTTGTTTTGTTGCCGCTGGTTGTGTTGCCAGTGGTGGCGTTGCTGACACTGAGTGGTCATGTTGTGGCGGCGCGAGCGGTCGCAATTGCGGCAACAGGTGGCGTAACGGTTCTTGCGTTTGTGGTGGCTGTGACGGTGTCGACTTCGGGGCCACTGCAGTTGGCGCTGGGAGGTTGGGAGCCTCCAGTGGCGATAGTGCTCGCGGCGGATGGGTTCAGTGCAGCGATGCTTGTGCTCACTGGTGTTGTGGGCATTCTGGTGGCGATTTATGGAAGCGCTTCGCAGACGCTGACGGGGGGACCGTGGTTTTGGTCGTTGTGGTTGCTGCTGCTGGCGGGCTTAAACGCGGTGTATGTATCCGCAGATTTGTTTAACACTTACGTCGCTTTAGAGTTGGTGACTGTCGCAGGTGTGGCATTGGTGGCGTTGGGCGGGGGAGCAGCGCAGCGAGCAGCGTTGCGGTACCTGTTGATTGCGGTGCTGGGTTCGTTGCTGTTTCTACTGGGAATCGCGTTCGTGTATGCCGAGACTGGCACGTTGACGTTGGTGCAGGCGGGGCTGCGCATCGACGGTGGAACCACCCTGTTTGTCGCGCTCGGGGCGATGACATTGGGGCTGGCGGTAAAGACAGCTCTCTTTCCGTTGCATTCATGGTTGCCCCCTGCGCATGCGGGGGCGCCTGCTGCAGTGAGTCCGCTGATGTCCGCATTGGTGATTAAGGCATCGTTCTTTGTTGCTGTGCGAATGTGGACGGTCCTCGCTGGCGAGTCAGCACCGGTGATGTTGGCCAATGCGGTAGGTGCGGTCGGAGCCGTGGGCACCGTATGGGGTGGGATCCTGGCGTTGCGGCAAACCAAACTCAAGAAAGTAATCGCGTATTCGACTGTGGCGCAGGTTGGCTACCTGTTTCTGCTGTTCCCGTTGGTGGTTGCCGGTGGACCGAATGCGGCAGCACTGGCGTGGCAGGGTGTGCTGCTGATTGCGGTGGCCCACGGTTTAGCGAAGGCGTCCATGTTCATGGCGGCGGGGAGCCTGGCCTACGCCTATGGTTCGGATGAACTCGACGTTCTGCGGGGCACTGCGTCACGATTGCCGACCGCGTCGATGGCAATTGCTATCGCGGGGGTGAGCCTCGCGGGTTTACCTCCCACATTGGCTTTTGTAGGCAAGTGGCAGGTGCTGCGCGCATCGCTGGAATCGGGCCAGTGGTGGTGGGTGCCGGTGCTTCTAGTGGGTGGTTTGTTGACCTTCGCCTACATCGGGAGAGTGTTGGCAATCTTGTTGGATTCGCACGGAGACGATGACCGCGGTGGTAATGACGGCGAGCGCACCAACCAGGTTGCCGTGCGTGTTCCGGTACGGATGCAGTGGACAGCCTTGGTGCTCGCTGTCGCCACCATTGTTCTGGGTGTGCGATCGCTGGAGGTTGCCGATCTGCTTCACGTGACGTTGATGGGCGGTGAACAGTGATGTTGACATTGTTACCGGCCGTTCTACTCGCGGTGTCACTTGTGCCTGCTGTGGTGATTTTTTTCTTGCGCGACGATCAACACAGGCCGCGAATCATCATCAACCTTGTGGGCGCCACGTTAAAGGTGGTGCTTGTTTTTGCTTTGATTCCGCTTGCCGTTGCTGGTGAAACATTTGAACTTCGCGCCCCGTTCGTTGACGGCATCGACTTTGTTCTGCGCATTGAACCGTTTGCTTTGTACTTCTTGACGCTGTCGTCAGTGCTGTGGTTCTTGACGACAATTTATGCCATCGGGTATTTGGAGAATTCGCCCAACCGAACTAGGTTCTTTGCATTCTTTAGTTTGTGTGTGACGGCGACGACAGGGATTGCCCTCTCAGGGAACCTCATCACGTTCCTCATCTTTTACGAATTGCTGACGTTGGCAACGTATCCACTTGTTGCGCATCGCCAAACCCCGGAATCGCTGGCAGGAGCCCGAACGTACCTTCGGTACACACTGGTCGGGGGTGTGGTTCTACTACTTGGTGTGGTGTGGCTGACGGCCGTAGTCGGACCTGTGGATTTCGCTGACCGCGGTAGCCCGGAGGTAGCTGAGTTTGCGCAAACAAACCCAAGGTTGGCGGCGCTCATCTTCGGGCTTCTTATTGCTGGTCTGGCTGTAAAGGCAGCAATTGTTCCAGTGCATGCGTGGCTGCCCAAGGCGATGGTGGCACCTACCCCAGTGAGCGCCCTATTGCATGCGGTGGCCGTGGTGAAGGCGGGCGTGTTCGGTATCGCCCTGGTGATAAATGGCGTTTATGGTGTTGACGTTGCCCGGGAATTGGGCGTTCTCATGCCACTGTCTGTGATTGCGTCGGTCACGATCATTTACGGTTCTGTGCTGGCCTTGCAGCAAGACGGCTTAAAAGCCAGGTTGGCGTACTCGACGGTGAGTCAGCTGTCGTACATCGTGTTAGGACTGACTATTCCGTCTGTGCTGGCTATGACTGGGGCAGTGGCACACATCGTTAATCAGGGTCTGATGAAGATCACGTTGTTTTTCTGCGTGGGTCTGTTCGCGGAAACGCTGGGGATTAAGAAAGTCAGTCAATTGGCGGGTTTAGGCAAGCGCATGCCGTTGACGTGCGCCGCGTTCACTGTGGGCGCGCTCGGCATGATCGGATTGCCACCCGTGGTGGGGTTTGTTACCAAGTGGTATCTGGGCATGGGCGCACTCGAAGCGGGCCAGGGCTGGATCGTTGGGGTCCTCTTGCTCAGCAGCCTTTTGAACGCTGCCTACTTTCTGCCGCCGGTGTACTTGATGTGGTGGGGGCAAAAAGACGGTGATGTCGAGTGGGGGAACGACAATGTGGCCGACACTGGCGCTGTGTCCACGAAAATCCGTCGGGTTCGATGGGAGGCTTCCCCGGCTTTGTTGCTCCCAACGCTGGTGACGGCGAGCCTTGCTGTGATCCTCGGGATCTTTGCTGGTGTCGATATTTCGTCGGTTGAGCTGGCGAAAATCATCGCGGAAAGGCTCTACAGCGCATGAGTTTCCTGTGGGCCAGTGCAATCGCCGCTCCGATAGCAATCGCTGCCGTTTTAGGTTTGCTAATCGCGTATTCGGGTGGGGGACGCGCCATTGATCTGTGGGTGCGTTCGGCACCGCTATCACTGATTCCATTTGCGGTATTGGCGATAGTGGGGCCAGCTGCCGGACCGATCGAATTGCCGTGGCTCATGCTCGGCACTCATCTGACGATGGACTTCCTTGCGAGGCCGTTATTGCTGGTAGCGGTGTTGCTCTATGCCGCTGCGATGATCGCCGCCCACAGTTCCCGGACCGACCGCGCGCACATTTTGGTGGCGTACCTTCTGGTCTGTTTTGTGGGTAATGCTTTGGTGTTTGTCGCCGCCGACACGGTGACGTTCTATCTCGGGTTCGCCGTGATGAGCATCGCCGCGTATGGGCTGGTTATCCACGAGCGATCGGCGGCGGCGCAGCGAGCGGGTCGCGTCTATATCGTGTTGGCGGTCGCCGGTGAGATGGTGATTTTGGCGGCGTTGCTGCTTGTCGTTGACGCGGGAGGATTGCTGCTCGCTGATGCACCAGTCGCCGTCGCTGAGTCGTCCCACCGCGAGCTCATTGTGCTGCTCCTCCTAGTGGGTTTTGGGGTGAAAGCTGGCACCGTACCGCTGCATGTATGGCTCCCCTTGGCGCACCCCGCGGCGCCACCACCAGCAAGCGCGGTCCTCAGCGGTTCCATGATCAAGGCCGGTCTGGTGGGGTGGTTGCGGTTTTTGCCATTGGGTGAAGTGGCGATGCCGGGTTGGGGCACAGCGCTGATTGTGGTGGCCTTGGTAGGCGCATTTGCTGCGTTGCTGCCGGGCTTATTTCAGAATGACGCCAAGGTGGCGTTGGCGTATAGCAGCATCAGTCAGATGGGGTTCCTGGCGGTGCTTGTGGGGGTCGCATTGGCCGAACCTGACATCGCACCAGTGTGCGCATTCGCAGCAGTCGTGTACGCCGTTCATCATGGGATGGCAAAAGGCGGGTTGTTCCTTGGCGTCACCGTGTGGAGGACTCACGGCGAGGGGTGGATCCGCTGGTGGGTTATCGGCGGGTTGACGTTCTTGGCGCTCGCTGTGGCAGGAGCCCCGTTCGGATCGGGCGCAGTCGCAAAATATGCAGCGAAAGAAGCCGTCGATCCGGCAACACTGTGGGGTGTCAACCTCGTGTCACTGCTGCCGTTCGTGGGCACTGTCTCGACGTTGCTGCTTCTACGGGCGGGGTGGCTCCTTCTGACGGGTGACCGCGATAGGGCTTGGGGCGTCGACGGCGCTGTGGTGAGTTGGTCGGTACTGATCGTCGGTGGAACGGTGTTGACGTGGGTGCTCGCGTTGCAGTGGTCACCGATATTGACGCTTCCAGGCTTCGAATTGTCTGCGGTGTGGGCCGCTGCGTGGCCAATTTTGCTCGGGATGGCCTTGGCCGCCGCCGGATGGTGGAGATCCTCCGGATCGCGGCGGTGGCGGATCGACGGATGGCAGATTCCACCCGGCGACATTCTCCTACCTGAGGAGAAGGCGGCGCGCGCAATGACAACCCATCTCGCCTCAGGTGCCCGGTACGTAGGCAGCCAGCGGGCGCGGTGGTCCAGTGGCTTCATGACATTGGCGGAACGAGGCCCATCCCCAGTCAAGGTCGTCACTGGTGCCGAGCGTCGCATATCTAGCTGGGTGGGTTCGGGTGCTGTGACAGTCGCACTGATGGGCGCACTGCTAATCCTGGTGGTGGGGATATGGTGAGCTCCGAGGACAATGTGCTCCTGACACGTCACCGCCTCGTCGCGTCAACAGGTCGGTTGATCGTGTTCGCGCTGCTGTGGTGGGTGATGACCGAAGGATCGTCCGGCATGGTGGGGTATGGGGTGCTATTTGTGCCGCTTGCGACCGCGTTGTCGTTAGTGCTGCTGCCACCTCGCCGGGTGCGTTCCCCGGTTCGACGCATGGGCAGCGCCGCAGCACTGTTTGGGTGGTTCCTGTGGCAATCGCTGCGGGGAGGAGTCGACGTCGGCCTGCGCGCTGTCAGACCCACGGTGGACATCGAGCCCGATACAGTCGGCTACACCACTCGTTTGCCGGAGGGCTTATGCCGTGTGGCACTCATGGGCATCGCCTCAGTGATGCCAGGAACCCTCGCCGTAAAACTCGACGATAACCGTTTGCTTATCCATGTTCTTGACCGTACCCAGGACGTGACAGGGCAGTTCGCTGAACTCGAACGCAGAATTGGCGACGTAGCAGGAGTGTTTAGGGCCTGAATCTTTCTGCGGGAAAGTACGGTAGGTCGGGTGAGCAGTGGTTCAAGTCGAGGTCGGTCGTCGTTGTTCGGTGCAGCATTTGTGGTGTCCGAAATGGCTGTCGTTGGCGTGGCGGTGGTGCTGTTTGCTGTGATGCGTAATGTGGCCGTGAGCGAGGAACAGCTCACAATGAGGACCTTGATCTTTCTCGCAGTGCTCTTCGCAGTGGTGATTGGTGTATTCGCAGCGCACCGCTGGCGGTTGACTATGCGGTGGTATCGACGTGGTGCAACACCGACGAGCGCGGAAGGCGCTGCCGCGATGCAGGCGCCGATGGTGTTGACTCTGGTCGTTGCAGCCTTGTGGCTACTGCCGGTTGTGTTTTTTGCCGTCACCGGCCGCCTGGTCGAGGTTTTAGCTGCCCTGTTGGCGGGCGTTTTCGCGGCTGGGGTTACGTTCCTCCTCACTGAGTGGTGGTTGCGGCCAGCTGCAGCGCGCGTGATAGCGGAGGGGGTGGGGGTCCCTCACCGTGTGGCTGTCCGGACTATTGCCCAATGGTTGTCGGTTTCCGTTCCTCTCGCGGGTGTAGTTGTGGCGTTGTCCGCGATGTATCTCAGTAACGGTATGGTCCAGTCTGACCGCGACTTCGCGGTTGTTGTCCTCACCGCATCGTCCCTGTTGGTCGTTATTCTGAGCGTTTCAGCGCTGGTTTTTGCTCGCCGCGAAGCTAAGTGGGTACGCGCGCTCACCGCAGCAGTGCGGGACGGCGAGACGGTGGTCGCAGATGATGGGACGGAAGTGGGTGCTTTGCAAACTTCGGTGGCATCGCTCATCTCCGATTTTCAGAATGCACGGGCGTCGCGTGAGCTACTCGATCAGCATGTCGGTAGGGATGTAGCACGCCAAGCGTTAAGTTCGGGAACCCAACTTGGTGGCCAAACTCGATTTGTCGCGGTGCTGTTTGTGGATCTGGTTGGTTCGACGACAGCCGTATCGACGATGCGCCCGGCCGAAGTGGTGGCGATGCTAAACAAGTTCTTCAACATTGTGGTGAGTGTGGTGGATCGGCACCGTGGGTTTGTCAACAAGTTTGTTGGTGACGAGGCCTTGGTGATTTTCGGCGCGCCTCAGTTTAGGGCTGATGCGGCGACAGCGGCGTTGGTCGCGGCGCGTGAGTTGGTTGACGAACTTGCCGACATGCCCAACATTAAGGTGGGTGTGGGCGTTGCGGCTGGGACTGTGCTTGCAGGCAATATTGGGTCTGCGGAACGGTTTGAATACACGGTGATTGGTGATCCGGTGAATGAGGCTGCGCGGTTGACTGAGCTGGCAAAAAAGGAAGCCGGAAGCATCTTGGCGTCTAGCTATGCGGTGAGTTTTGCCAGCGAAGAGGAACAGGTGCATTGGGCGACGGGTGACCTAGTGACGTTGCGTGGCCGAACCAAGCTCACACGGTTGGCGTGGCCGCGTAGGGGTGCGTTGGCCGACACATAACCACAACACGATGAGGATGCGCGACTATCCTCGGAGCGTGGCCAAAAAGCAAAGCGGCAATAGCGGGAACGGCAACGGTCAGGGCGGACCTGATGAGTTGCTCAATGCACTGACGGACTATATCGCCGATCAGTTGAGCGGCGATGCGTTGATCGAATGGGTTCATGTTGAAGTTGGGCATGCCCTCGGCGCAGCGGAGAAGTTGACGCTGGGCGACGTGGTGACCCCTGCACAGGTGAGCGGTGCGGCCATTAAGTACGCGTTGGAGTGGCGCATTGAAGGCGCGATTCCTGAACTCGCGGGCGATATTGCGAGCCGGATTCATAGGCGCACATTTGAAGATGCCGACGAGACCTTGCGTGATGTCGACTTCACCCAGGTCGTTTCGTTTGCTGAAAAGTTTCTGGCGATGCCAGCCTTCCAGCGTGTGGTCGATCGTGTGTATGACAGTCCGTTGGCACGTGATGCGGCAGCGTGGTTTGTCTATCGCACCGCCATCGACTCGCTTCAGCGAAACCGTGCCCTTGCCGGTGAAATCCCTGGTGTCGGATCTTTACTAAGGTTGAGTGGTGCGCTGAGTTCGCGCGTGATACCGGGCGTATCGGCCAAGTTAGACGCGGTGTTTCGCGACCTCACAGAGCGCGCGGTGGCTGTTGTACTTGCAGGTGTTGACGCGCCAGATATGAGCGAGTCTGGTGACCCACTGGTGTCGGTCCTGATGGACGCTTTTGCGTCGCGTCAGACGGAATCCCTTGGTGCTTTAGGGGACACAATTGGCCCCGATGACGTCGAAGCGATTCTTGTATTGGGTTTCGAGTTTTGGCGTGACTTCCGTGGAACTCGTGCGATGCGCACCGCCATTGAGGAAGGCGTCGGAGTCTTCTTCAGCAAATACTCCGACTACTCGCTTGCTGACTTATTGAACGAACTTGGTGTCACCCGGGATGACATGATCGAAGAAGCATTGCGTTTTGCCCCCCGCGCGCTGGAAGTGTTGCAAAGCAACGGGTTGTTTGACTCCTTTGTGCGCCGTCAGTTTCGGGGTTTTGTCGATTCTGACCGTGTGAAGCGGATGTTGAGGTAGCTGAAAAACTAGCACCCTGTTGTGTTCTATGTCACATAAGAGTGGAATGATAGAGACGGTTCCAGTCCGCAGTGTGTGAGGAGTTGCAATGAAGCGTCGACTAGCTGTTGTAGCGAGTTCAGCAGTAATGCTAGCGGGGGTGTCCCTCGCCGCGGCACCTACTGCCTCTGCCCACCCCGGCATCGGTTTCCACATCTACGACACTCAACAACAGTGTCTACAAGGACTCTTTGAGCACGTTCTCGCTGGCCAGTACAGAATTAACTGCATTGGGTTTTTGAACACGCCGTACATTTTGTTCCACTACTGATCACCGAGGATCTACCGCACGAACGTCGATGCTTGTTCTGCAAGGTCGAGTCCCATTTGCGGGAGGATGCCGAGCGCAACGGTCATGACGACGCCGACGCCGATCACCACGGAAGTCAATGGGCGTGAATCCGCGGTTGCTGCTCCGCTGTGAGTGTCCCCGGCTTTTCGTGGTTCGGTGAAGAACATCAGCATGACGATGCGCGTGTAGAAGATTGCTGCGATGGCGCTGCTGATAACTCCTATGACCACGAGCGGAGTGGCGCCGCCTTCGATCGCCGCGGAGAACACCGCGAATTTCGCCATGAACCCACTGGTGAGTGGAACGCCAGCGAGCGCAAGTAGGAAGAGCGCGAACGCTCCGGCAACAAGTGGGGAGCTTTTGCCGAGTCCGGCCCACTGCTCGACATCCGTCAGTTCACCAGTGCTGTCTCGAACGATGCTGACGATGGCGAACGCGCCAAGTGTGCTGAAACCGTACGCAAGCAGGTAGAACAACGTCGCCGAGACGCTTGAATCGGTGGCTGCGACGATGCCAGTGAGCAGAAAACCTGCGTGTGCCACGGATGAATAGGCCAGCATCCGAATGATGTCGGTTTGCGTCACGGCGATGATGGTGCCGATCAGCATCGTGAGTGCCGCAACAACCCAGAGGACAGGCCGCCAATCAGATTGCATTTCAGGCAGAGCGACCGTGAATATTCGAAGGAGCGCACCGAATGCGGCGATCTTGGTCGCGGCCGCCATGAACCCGGTTATGGGAAGAGGCGCACCCTGGTACACGTCTGGTGTCCAGGCGTGGAATGGGACAGCGCCGATTTTGAACAGCAGCCCAACTGTCAGTAGCGATACGCCGATGAGCGCGAGAGTGCGGTCGCCTTCCGCTGTTGCAATTGCATCGGCGATGCCATTGAGGTCAACAGTTCCGGCAAAACCATAAAGCAGTGCAATTCCGTAGAGGAAAAATGCGGAAGAAAAGGCGCCGAGGAGGAAGTACTTCAGCGCTGATTCTTGTGAAAGCAATCGGCGACGTCGTGCCATTCCACACATGACATACAAAGGAAGTGAGAGCACCTCGAGCGCGATGAACATGGTGAGCAAATCGCCGGATGCGGGGAAGAGCATCATGCCGCCCACGGCGAACATCGCGAGTGGGAACACCTCAGTCTGGGTGACTCCCGATTTGGTGACGACCTTTTCGGCCACACTTCCGGGAACGCTCGACGCCTGCGCCGCAAAGGCATCAAGGCCAGACACAGTGCGCCCGGTCGTGTTGTCGAGAGCGCTGGTGCGTTCCGCGATGAGGAGTATCGAAAGGAGCGACACGACAAGCACAAGGCCTTGGATGAATAATGCTGGGCCGTCGACAGCTACCGAACCCACCGCCACAATGGCGGTTGTTCCGGCTAGATCGATGACGGCCCCAAGAGCGGCGACGAGTGCGGTGATGCTCAGAACGAACTGGGCGCGGTACAGGACACCGCGAGGCGCAAAAGCCTCGATCAGGACACCGATGATCGCGGCGCCGAACACGATCAGCATGGGGAGGAGTTGGCTGTATTCGATGGATGGTGCCGCAATTGCTGTTGGGGTCACAAGTGCTGTTGGGGTCACTGGGACGCACCTCCGGTCGCGTTGCCGTCAGCGACTGTTGTCTCCAGCGTAGTGAGGACAGTAGCGACGGCAGGGTTAATGACATCGAGGGCTGGTTTAGGGAAGACACCCAACACGATCAGTGCGGCGATGAGAGGTACCACAACGGTGATTTCGCGGGGGCGCAGGTCCGTAACGGTGTCGTTCGCCTTGGTCAGGGGGCCTGTCATGACGCGTTGGTAGGTCCACAAGATGTAAATCGCAGCGAGAACGAACGTGGTGGTGGCGAAGATTGCGGCGACAGGGTAGTTGCCGAACGTGCCAATGAGCACCAGGAATTCGCTGATGAACGGCGCGAGGCCCGGTAGCGACAATGTGGCGAGGCCTGCGATGAGGAATGACGCAGCCATAATGGGCGCGACCTTTTGGATCCCCCCGAAGTCTGCGATCGCTCGTGTGCCACGCCTGCTGACGAGGAACCCAGCAGTGAGGAACAGTGCGGCGGTAGCGATTCCGTGGTTGACCATGTAGAGGGCAGCGCCAGCGTGACTTTGGTGTGTCATCGCGAAGATGCCAAGGATGATGAATCCAAAGTGGGAGATCGACGTATAGGCGATGAGTCGCATGATGTCGGTCTGCCCGATCGCAAGGATTGCGCCGTAAATGATGCCGATAACGGCGAGTGTGATGATGATCGGGGTGAAGTAGGCAGCAGCGTCGGGAAACAGTTGCAGGCTGTATCGCAGCATCGCGAATGTGCCTACTTTGTCGACTATTGCCATCATCAGCACGGCGCTTGCCGGTGTCGCTTGAACGGCCGCTCCTGGTAGCCACGTGTGGAACGGCCACAGCGGAGCTTTCACTGCGAATGCGAAGGTGAATCCAAGGAACAGCAGTTTGGCGACGCCTGAATCGATCGTTAGTTCACCATTTGCGATTGCTGCGGTGATGGCGCGGAAGTCAAAGGTGCTGCCGCCGGGTAGGTCCGCTGTCACGATGAACAAACCAATCACAGCGGCGAGCATGATGAGTCCGCCGAGCAGGTTGTAGAGGAGGAACTTTACTGCGGCGGCTGCCCGGTTTGGTCCTCCAAAACCTCCGATGAGGAAGTACATCGGGATGAGCATTGCCTCGAAGAAAATGTAGAACAGCAGGATATCGAGGGACGTGAAGGTGACCATCACCATGGCCTGCACGAGCAGCATCAGTGCTAGATAGGTGTGGACGGGGCGCTTCTGTGTGCCTGGAAAGGTGTGCTCGTCGTTCCATGCGGCAACGAGCAGTAGCGGCATGAGTGCGCCGGTGAGGATGACGAGTACAAGCCCAATTCCGTCAACACCAAGTGAGTATTGTGCGCCCAGTGAGGGGATCCAACTGACTGTTTCGACGAACTGGTACTGCTCACCGTTTGGGTCGAACCCGACGGTGACGACTACAACGAGGGCAAGAACAATCAGCGAAGTCGACAACGCTATGTGCTTGGCGAGGTGAGGTAGTTGTGCCGGTAGCGCCATGATGACGGCAGCGCCGATGACGGGAACCGCCCACAGCAGCGTCAGTAAGGGGAGGGTGTTCACAAGGCGCCTCCGATCAGCATTACGGCGATGATGAGGGCCGCCCCGAGCAGGACCAGAAGCGCGTAAGACCGAACAAACCCGGTTTGCAATTGTCTTATCCGCGACGATGCCCGTCCGAGTGTGGCGGGAACGCCGCGTACCGCGCCGTCGACCACTGTGTCGTCGACGCGGACGAGTGTTGCCGTGAGTGTTTGACCGGGCAGCATGAGCGCCTTTTCGTTGACGGCATCACCGTAGAGGTCGCGCCTGGCAGCAACTGTCAACGCTGAAACGTCGTCGGGCGCTTCTTGCGGAACGTCGCTGCGGCCGTACTGCAGGACTGCGACCGCAACACCGACGGCGACAACGCCGAGTGCGAGTGTGGTGATGACCCACACGGGGAGTACGTGTTCGCCATCATGCGATCCGACAACTGGTTCGAGCCATGCTTCGAATCGGCCACCCAGTGCGAGGAAGGCGCCACCACCGACTGATCCGATTGCCAGCAACACCATGGGGGCCGTCATGCTCAGAGGTGCCTCGTGCGGGTGCGCTTCGGGAGCCCAGCGTTTCTTCCCGAAGAAGGTCATGATCATGACACGCGTCATGTAGTAGGCCGTAAGTCCCGCACCGAGGAGTACTGCCGCGCCGAGGATGTAACCCTTGACACCGCCAGCGTCGAATGCCACTTCAATGATCTTTTCCTTCGAGAAGAACCCAGCGAATGGGGGGACCCCGATGATCGCGAGATAACCAAGTCCGAAGGTCACGAAGGTGATCGGCATGACGGCTCGCAAGCCGCCGTACCGGCGCATGTTCACCTCGTCGTTCATTCCGTGCATTACTGATCCCGCACCCAGGAACAGTCCGGCTTTGAAGAAGCCGTGGGTGACAAGGTGCATGATCGCAAACGCATACCCCGCGGGGCCGAGGCCCGCGGCGAGCATCATGTACCCGATTTGGCTCATTGTCGATGCGGCCAACGCCTTTTTAAATTCGTCTTTGGCGCAGCCGATGATGGCACCAAACAGCAGAGTCACGGCTCCGACGATGACGACGCCCAGTTGCGCGGCGGGGGACAGGTTGAAGATGGGGCCGGATCGGGTGATGAGGTATACACCTGCGGTGACCATGGTGGCGGCGTGGATGAGCGCGGAGACTGGGGTGGGGCCTTCCATCGCGTCGCCGAGCCATGACTGCAAGGGAACTTGAGCCGATTTGCCGCACGCGCCGAGCAGGAGCAAGAAGCCTAGGGCCGTTAAGATTCCGTCGCTTGCGTCGCCCGCGTTGGCGAAGACATCGGAGAATGCCACGGACCCGAATGTGACGAACATGATCATCATCGCGAGGGCAAGTCCCATATCGCCCACACGGTTGACCAGGAAGGCTTTTTTCGCCGCGGTTGCGGCCGATGGTTTGTGGGCCCAGAAACCGATCAATAGGTATGAGGCAAGGCCTACGCCTTCCCAACCGACGTAGAGCCCAAGGAAGTTGTCGGCTAGGACAAGGAGCAGCATCGCCGCGAGGAATAGATTGAGGTAGGCGAAAAACCTCCTACGGCCGGGATCGTGCGCCATGTACCCGATGGAGTAGACATGGATGAGTGATCCCACGCCTGTGATGAGTAGAACGAAGCTCATCGACAGGGGATCAAGCTGCAGACCGAAATCAACTTGCAGTTCAGCGACGGGGACCCAGCTGAACAAGCTCTGCTGGACTAGTCGATCGTCTGAGCTGCGCCCGGCCATCGTGGCGAACATAGACAGAGCTAGCGCGAACGAACCGAGCGCTGCCGCCGTTCCAACGATGTGGCCCCATGCGTCGCCGCGCTTGCCCACTAGTAGCAGAATCGCGGCACCGAGAAGCGGCAAGGTGGGTAGAAGCCACAGCGATTCGAGCATCAATGATTCGGTCATGCGCTAGCCCCCGGCGTTCGGGCATGTTTCATGAACACACTCATATTCCTCTGCATGACGTCAGTTTTTGAGCAGGTTAGCTTCGTCGACCGAGGCCGAGCGACGGGTGCGGAAGATCGCCATGATGATGGCGAGCCCAATGACCACTTCGGCTGCGGCGACAACCATGGTGAAGAAGGCGAATACTTGACCATCCAGGTTGCCGTGCATTCGGGCGAACGTAACGAACGCAAGATTTGTCGCATTGAGCATGAGCTCAATGCACATGAACACGACGATGGCGTTGCGCCGTAGCAGCACACCTACGGCGCCGATGGTGAAGAGGAGTGCCGACAGATAGAGGTAGTACTCGGGACTCACTGAGTGTCCTCCTCATGCTCTTCGGCTGTTGGCGGCCGCGGTGGTAGTCCGCTGATTTCTGCTTCGCGGCGTTGGAGGATTTTGCTGACCGATAGTCGGGAGTACGAGCCGTCGGGAAGGAGTGCGGGCACGTTGACGGCGTTGTGGCGTGCGAACACCCCGGGGCTGGGCATGGGCGTCACGTGGGTGCCGGTGCGAAACCGCTCTTCGGACTGTTCCCGCTGGTTGCGCCGCTTCTCGATTTGCTCGCGGTGAGCGAGAACCATGGCGCCGATTGTCGCAATGATCAACAGCGCTCCGGTGAGCTCGAACGCCCACACGTAGCGGATGAAGAGCAGTTCCGCCAGGCCCGGGACGTTTCCTGTGACGTTGGCATCGGCGAGGCCAACGAATGCGGGAAACTCTGTTCGGCTGAGTCCGCCGACAAGTAGGAGACCAAATCCGAGCCCGCCAGCGATTCCTGCCACCCTTTGTCCGCGGATGGTTTCGACAAGTGAATCCGATGACTCCACGCCAATGAGCATCAGCACGAACAGGAACAGCATCATTACTGCGCCGGTGTAGACCACGATTTGTGCCACACCGAGAAACATGGCGCCTTGGACAATGTAGAACACCGCAAGAATAATCATGGTCAACGCGAGGAACAGGGCTGAGTGCACTGCCCGTTTGGCGGTAACAACTCCGAGTGCCCCTATTACCGCGATGGCGCCGAGGACCCAGAACTGGATGGCTTCGGCAGTGGAGGTTTGGGTGAAGGGTGCGGTCCCTACGCCTAACGCGAGCAAATTGGTCACTGAGATTCCTCGCCCTCGTCGACGGGGGTGGTGCGTTGCTCGGGCACTGCATGGGTCACGTCGCCGCGATAGTAATTTTCGTCGGTGGTGCCGGGGAACATGTCATGTGGCGGTGCGAGCATGTTGTCTTCCAACGGCGCCAGAAGGCGGTCTTTTTCGTAGATGAGGTCTGCGCGGTTGTCGTCAGCCATTTCGTACTCATTGGTCATAGTCAGCGCACGGGTGGGGCATGCCTCGATGCAGAGGCCGCATCCTATGCACCGGAGGTAGTTGATTTGGTAGACCCGGCCATAGCGTTCGCCTGGTGAGTAACGCTCTTCATCCGTGTTGGTGGCGCCTTCGACGTAGATAGCGTCTGCGGGGCAGGCCCACGCACACAGTTCGCAACCGATGCATTTTTCCAGGCCATCAGGGTGCCTATTGAGCTGGTGGCGGCCGTGGTAGCGCTCCGCAGTCGGCGTCTTGACCTCCGGATACAGTTCTGTGTTCGGCTTTTTGAACATCGTGGAGAACGTCACGCCGAAGCCCTTGATGGGGCCAAGAAAAAGTGGCACTTTAGACATCGTTGCCCTCCCTACCCGAGACTTCGGGGGTTGCGCTTGAGATGACGACGGGCCGTCGCCCTGCGGTTTGTGCGGTTTGGCCAGGCATGGGTGGAACAGGGAAACCACCTGCGAGAGGGGCGAATTCCGCTGGTGTTGTTTGAGGTGTTTCCGGTTGGCGTCGCCTTCGCATCCACAGCACCGTGAGCAAGAGCAATGCGATTGCGCCGCCGATTGTCGCGAGCACGATGGTGGCGACGTCGTATCCGGCGCTGTAGAAACCGCGCACGGTGGCCACGACGAGCACCCAACCCAGGGAAATCGGAATGAGGACCTTCCACCCGAGGTTCATGAACTGGTCGTATCTAAATCGCGGCAGGGTTGCGCGCAACCAGATGAACAGGAACAAGAATGCCCACACCTTGAGGACGAACCACATTACCGGCAACCAGCCTGTGTTGGCGCCGTCCCAGAAGCTGATCGGCCACGGTGCGTGCCACCCGCCGAGGAAGAGCGTTGTGGCAAGTGCTGACACTGTGATCATGTTGATGTACTCGGCGAGCATAAACATCGCGAAGCGGAGTGAGGAGTATTCGGTGTGGAATCCGCCGACAAGTTCGCCTTCCGCTTCGGGAAGGTCGAATGGTGCTCGGTTCGTTTCGCCCACCATGGACGTGACGTAGATGAGGAACGACGGCAGCAAGAGAAACACGAACCATGTGTTTTGCTGTGCAGACACAATTCCTGACGTCGCCATCGTTCCGGCGAAAAGGAACACCGCCACGAAGGACATGGCCATGGCGATTTCGTAGGAAATTACCTGTGCGGTGGCGCGCAAACCGCCCAGTAGCGGGTACGTGGAACCGGATGACCAGCCTGCGAGAACGATGCCATAGACACCGATCGAGGTCACGGCGAGGACGTAAAGCACCGCGACGGGTAAGTCTGTGAGTTGGAGTGGGGTCTGGTTGCCAAATATCGAAACGACGGGGCCGAAGGGGATAACGGCAAACGCAAGGATCGCTGTCGTCACCGCGATGATGGGTGCGAGAAAGTAGACAGGCTTGTCTGCTGCAGCGGGGAAAATGCCCTCCTTCAGGGCAAGTTTGAGACCGTCCGCAAGTGTTTGCAGCATGCCTTTGGGGCCGACGCGGTTCGGGCCAACACGCATCTGCATCCATGCGATCACTTTGCGTTCGGCAAGAATCATCACCAGCGTGGTCACCATCAGGAAACCGAAGATCGCAATTGCTTTGGCGATGATCAACCACCAGGGGTCGATGCCGAACATGCTCAGGTCGGTGTAGTTCACAGTGCATCACCGTCGCTGCGCGCAACTGAGATTTCGACAACACTGCCGTTGTCGACCCCGAGAGTTTTGTATACAGCGCACCCGGCGGATCGTTGAGGCAACCACACAACGCGTGATGGCATGTCAGTAACGGCGAGGGGCAGCGTGATGGCTCCGTGGCGCGATCGCACGGTAACGGCGTCATTGTGACTGGCACCGATTTCAGCTGCGGTGTCCTTGCTCAGGCGCACGACGGGTGTGCGTGCCGTCCCAGCGAGGTGCGGTTCGCCGTCTTGCAGTGAACCTTCATCGAGCAGCATGCGCCAGGTCGCCAATACCGCTTCGCCCATTTTCGGCTTCAACGTCGTTCCGGGCGGGATCGTAGGCGTAGCGGGTAGGTCGCCGTTCCAGGTGCCTAGCGCGCGAATTTCGTCACGTGCTGCGCTCACGTCGGGGAGTCCCAGGGGAACACCCATGCGGCCAGCCAATGCGTGCAGGATTCGCACGTCAGGCATTGTTCCCGCATCTTTTAATGCAGCATCAAATTGCCGGGGGCGTCCTTCCCAGTTGAGGAATGTCCCTTGTTTTTCGGCGACTGATGCTACGGGGAACACGACGTGGGCACGCTCGGTGACGGCGCTGGGGCGTAGTTCTAAACTGACAACGAACGTCGCTGTGTCAAGGCTCGAGAGTGCCGCGCGCGGATGGGGCAAGTCATAGGGATCGACGCCACCGACTAAAAGCGCAGTCAGAGTTCCGTCGATCGTCGCCGTCACGATGCTGTCGGTATCGCGCCCTGGTCTGTCAGGTAGGGCACTGGCACCCCATAGTTCACGTACTTCGGCGGCTGCGCGACTGTCGGTGACTGGTCGGCCGCCGGGCAGTAGGTGAGGGAATGCGCCAGCATTGAGGGCTCCGCGTTCACCTGCTCGGCGGGGGATCCACACCAAGGCGGCGCCGGTCCTCTCGGCGAGGCGGCACGCGGCGGAAAGGCTGCCGGGCATCGCCGCCAGGCGCTCCCCGACGATAATGACCGCATTTTTGGAGGTCAGGTGTTGGAAAACGGGATCGTTCGTGTTCAGGCCGTCGAGTACTTCAGCTTCCCCTCCCGGCGTGGTGCTCAGGAGTGTGCCTGAAACCTTCTTCAAACCTGGTGAGGCGTACGGAGCTACAGAAAAGATGGGTAACTGCTTTTTGCGGGCCGCTTTTCGAAGGCGAAGGAAAACTATTGGTGATTCTTCTTCTGGTTCGAATCCCACAAGCAGGACCGCTGAGGAGTTCTCCACTTCTGCGTACGTTGCTTGCGCTGCGCCTGCTGCTACATGCGAGGTGAGGAAATGCGCTTCCTCATCTGAATGAGCGCGTGCGCGGAAGTCAACATCGTTGGTGTTGAGCACCATTCGAGCAAACTTGGCGTAGCCGTAGGCGTCCTCTTGGGTCACACGGCCACCGACGAGCACACCTGCCTTGCCACCCGCGGCAGTTAACCCCTCTGCTGCGGCAGTCAGTGCCTCGGACCACGACGCGGAGTGCAGTTCGCCATCGGCGCCCCGGACCATGGGGGTTGTGAACCGGTCAGGTTCCGCAGCGTATGTAAAGGCCCAGCGGCCTTTGTCGCAGTTCCATTCCTCGTTGACTTCTGGGTCATCTCCGGCGAGCCGACGCAGCACTTTGCCACGCCGATGGTCTGTGCGTTGAGAACATCCACTCGCGCAGTGTTCGCACACGCTCGGTGACGACACAAGATCGAACGGACGTGCCCTGAACCTGTATGCGGCTCCTGTTAATGCACCGACTGGGCAAATCTGGACTGTGTTGCCCGAAAAGTAGGACTCAAAAGGCTCGTTGGCATAAATACCGACTTGTTGGAGTGCCCCTCGTTCTTGCAGTTCGATGAAGGGGTCGCCTGCGATCTGGTCCGAGAACCGTGTGCATCGGGCGCACAGGACGCAACGTTCCCGGTCGAGAAGGACCTGGGAAGAAATGTTAATTGGTTTCGGGAAGGTTCGTTTTTCCCCTGTGAACCGCGACTCGGATTGTCCGTTTGACATCGCCTGATTTTGCAGTGGGCATTCTCCACCTTTGTCACACACAGGGCAGTCGAGTGGGTGGTTGATCAGGAGCAGTTCCATGACACCTTTTTGGGCCTTGTCGGCTACGGGTGATGTCATTTGGGTGCGCACTTCCATGCCATGCGACACGGTGGTGGTGCAGGATGCCAGCGGCTTTCGTTGCCCTTCGACCTCAACCAGACACTGGCGGCACGCACCTGCAGGTTCGAGCAAGGGGTGGTCGCAGAACCGGGGGATTTGCACCCCGATGAGTTCTGCGGCGCGAATGACAAGCGTGCCTTTGGGTACGTTCACTTCAACACCGTCGATGTGGACGGTGACGAGGTCCGTTTCGGCTGGTGTGGAGCTTTCTTGACTAGGCCCGTTGTGAATCGACCCGTTTTGAGTTGACTGAGTCATGAGGCCCCCGCCATGAGTGTGGACTTGTATGGGTCAAAAGGGCAGCCGCCGAGTTCGAAGTGCGCAAGATACTCGTCGCGGAAGTACTTGATGGACGATGTGATGGGACTCGTTGCACCATCGCCGAGCGCGCAGAATGATCGGCCGAGAATGTTGTCCGATATGTCGAGCAGTTTCTCCAGGTCCGCGTCGGTTCCTTCGCCTTTTTCGATGCGGCGCATCATTTGCACGAGCCAGTAGGTTCCTTCACGGCACGGGGTGCATTTGCCGCATGATTCGTGTGCGTAGAACTCAGTCCACCGCAGCACCGCTCGCACGACGCATGTGGTTTCGTCGAAAATCTGCAGGGCCTTGGTGCCGAGCATCGAACCTGCGGCGCCGCACCCTTCGTAGTCGAGCGGCACATCCAGGTGCGCGTCGGTGAAAAGGGGAGTGGATGACCCGCCAGGGGTCCAGAACTTAATCTTGTGGCCGGCCCTGATACCGCCGGCGTAGTCAAGAAGCTCACGAAGCGTGATGCCGAGTGGTGCCTCGTACTGGCCGGGGCGCGCGACGTGGCCTGACAGCGAGTAGAGAGTGAAACCAGGTGACTTTTCGCTGCCCATCGACCGAAACCACTCGATGCCTTTGCGGAAAATGATGGGCACACTCGCGATGGATTCGACATTGTTCACCACGGTTGGGCAGGCGTACAGGCCCTCTACTGCGGGGAAGGGTGGGCGGAGTCGGGGTTGACCGCGGCGGCCCTCCAGAGAATCGAGAAGCGCTGTTTCTTCTCCGCAGATGTATGCCCCAGCTCCTGCATGAACGATAAGTTCGAGATCGTACCCTGAGCCAAAGATGTTCTTCCCTAGGTAGCCAGCCTCGTATGCCTCAGCAACTGCGGCTTGTAGCCTCCGCAGCACCGGCACCACTTCGCCCCTGAGGTAGATGAATGCGTGCTTCGCGCGGATGGCGTACGCCGCGATGATCACACCTTCGATCAGGGTGTGGGGAGTGGCGAGCATTAGTGGAATGTCTTTGCACGTTCCGGGTTCTGATTCGTCGGCATTGACGACGAGGTAGTGCGGCTTGTTGTCGCCCTGGGGAATGAAGCCCCATTTCATTCCGGTGGGGAAACCGGCCCCGCCTCGGCCGCGCAGTCCAGCATCTTTGACTGTCTTGATGACGTCATCGGGTTCCATCGCGAGCGCGTCTCGTGCGGCTGTGTACCCTTCGTGGCTACGGTAGGAGCGCATCGTCCACGAATTAGGTTCGCCCCAATGCTGACTTAATACCGGTGTCAGTTGCATTTCAACTCACATCCCCGGCATGGGTTTCCGGCTCGTCTTGGTTGGTCGCGTTTTGAGCGATTCGAAGACCGACAAGGGTCGCGTCACCAGGCGCGCCGTCGAGGGCCCCATCGCGAGTGTCGGGGAAACCCGCGAGGATTCGGGCTGTTTCGCGAAAGGTGCACAGCGACGCCCCGCGGGTGGGCGTGACGGCTTCACCATTTCGTAAAGCATCAACGAGGGCGATGGCAGAGTCTGGTGTTTGGTTGTCGAAAAACTCCCAGTTGACCATCATCACCGGTGCGTAGTCGCACGCAGCGTTGCATTCGATGTGTTCGAGGGTTACTTTCCCATCGTCCGTCGTGTCGCCGTGACTGATGCCGAGATGCTGAGTTACTGCCTCATATATGGCATCGCCACCCATGATCGCGCACAAAGTGTTGGTGCAGACACCGACGTGATAGTCGCCAGTGGGTTTGCGTCGATACATGCTGTAGAACGTGGCAACCGCTGTCACTTCAGCGCCGCTGAGGTCGAGTTGTTCGGCGCAAAATTCAACACCAGCTGGCGTTATGTACCCATCTTCAGCTTGAACGAGGTGCAGTAGTGGGAGGAGCGCGGACCGCGATTGTGGGTAGCGATTGATGATCGTTTGTGCGTCAGCGACGAGGCGTTGGTGCACATCGGGCGGATAGGACGCTCTTGCACCAGGTTCGACAATTCGTCCTGCTTCGCCAGGGTGGGGGCCAAGTTGGAGAAGAATCGGCTGTTGGCTCATCTGTCTACACCACCCATCACGGGGTCGATACTGGCAACTGATGCGATGACGTCGGCTACCATTCCGCCCTCGCACATTGCTGCAACGGCTTGGAGATTGGTGAACGAGGGGTCGCGGTAGTGCACTCGGTAGGGTTTGGTGCTGCCGTCGCTGACCATATGGACGCCTAGTTCCCCGCGGGGTGATTCGACTGCCACATAGGTTTGCCCGGCTGGCACTCGAAAGCCCTCTGTGACGAGTTTGAAATGGTGAATCAGCGCTTCCATATCAGTGCCCATGATCTTGCGGATATGTTCAAGCGAGTTGCCCATGCCGTCCCGTCCGACAGATAATTGGGCTGGCCACGCGATCTTTTTATCTTCGACCATGACGGGGCCCGGGCGAAGCTTGTCTAAGCACTGTTCGACGATCTTGAGTGACTCTTTCATTTCATTGACGCGGATCAAGTATCGGCCGTAGCAATCTGATCCGTCATGTGTCATCACGTCGAAGTCGTATTGTTCGTAGCCGCAGTAGGGCTGCGATTTACGTAGATCATGGGGTAGTCCCGTGGACCTAAGCACAGGCCCAGTCATGCCCAGTGCCATACATCCGGTGAGATCGAGATAGCCGACGCCGACTGTGCGGGACTTCCAGATTGGGTTTTCATTGAGCAACGATTCGAGACCCTTGATGCGGTCGGGCATGATCGAAAGGACTTCGCGAACCTTCTCCTCGGCGTTGTCGGGGAGGTCTTGCGCTAATCCTCCTGGCCGGATGAATGCATGATTCATCCTGAGGCCAGTGACTGTTTCGAACACGTCGAGGATCAGTTCGCGCTCGCGGAAACCGTAGAGCATTGGCGACATGGCGCCGAGTTCGAGAGCGCCCGTAGCCAATGCGACTAGGTGCGAGGAAATCCGGTTGAGCTCCATGAGCATCACGCGCACAACATTTGCGCGGTCAGGTATCTGATCTGTAATCCCGAGAAGTTTCTCAACGCCTAGGCAATAGGCGGTTTCGTTGAAGAAAGGGGACAGGTAGTCCATTCGCGTGACGAAGGTGACGCCTTGAGTCCAGTTCCTGTATTCCAGGTTTTTTTCGATGCCAGTGTGGAGGTACCCGATTCCACAACGCGCCTCGGTGACGGTTTCACCTTCGATTTCGAGAATGAGCCGCAAAACTCCGTGGGTGGACGGGTGCTGAGGCCCCATGTTCACTACGACGCGCTCCTCGCCAGATTCGGCGGCGTCGCGGACAAAGTCTTCCCAGTCCTGGCCTGAAACAGTGAACACTGCTTTGTCGGTGCTCATCGGTATTCTCTCCGCTCATCTGGTGGCGGGATGGTCGCGCCCTTGTATTCGACGGGGATGCCACCGAGGGGGTAGTCCTTGCGTTGCGGGTGGCCTTGCCAGTCGTCCGGCATTTCGATGCGCGTCAGTGACGGGTGGCCATCGAAAATCAGGCCAAAAAAGTCATAAGTTTCGCGTTCATGCCAATCTGTAGTCGGGTACACGCCAAACAGTGACGGAATGTGCGGATCTGCGTCGGGCGCAGACACCTCAAGTCGGATTCGACGGTTGTGTGTGATGGAAAGCAGCGGGTAGACGGCCCTGAGTTCCCGACCCACATCGGCGGGGTAATGCACTCCGCTGACACCTAGGCTCAGTTCGAACCGCAGATCAGGATCATCGCGAAGTGCCCGCGCGACGGCTGGGAGGTGTTCTCGGCGAACATGAAGTGTCAATTCGCCGCAATACACAACGATCTTTTCGACAGCGTCACCGAACGCTACGTTGTTCTCATCGAGAACTATCGCGAGCGTGTCCACAACGTCGTCGAAGTAGCCCCCGTAGGGGCGGGGAGAACTGTCGGCCAGGATGACAGGCTTAACGAGGCGACCATAGCCGGAGGTGTCACCTGTGCCTTCGACACCAAACATCCCGCGGCGAACGCCAATGCGTTCGGGCTTCGGGTCCTTCATCGCAGAAGCCCCTTGAACTCAATGGTGGGTCGTTGCGCCATCGCCGCTTCCTCGGCCGCGCGGATCGCTTCTTCCCGGTTGACACCAAGTGGCATCTCTTGAATCTTGTCGTGCAGCTTCAAAATGGCATGCAACAGCATTTCTGGCCGTGGCGGGCATCCAGGAAGGTAAATGTCGACAGGAACAACGTGGTCAACCCCTTGCACGATGGCGTAGTTGTTGAACATGCCACCTGACGATGCGCATACACCCATTGCGAGCACCCACTTGGGCTCAACCATCTGGTCGTATACCTGCCGAAGCACTGGTGCCATCTTTTGGCTCACACGCCCGGCGACGATCATCAGATCAGCTTGTCGTGGTGACGCACGGAACGCCTCCATGCCGAATCGTGCAATATCGAAGCGTCCACCGCTGGTGGACATCATCTCGATTGCGCAGCAGGCTAACCCGAATGTAGCGGGCCACAGCGATCCTTTGCGCATGTAACCAGCCATTTGTTCGACTGTGCTCAGCAGGAAGCCGCTAGGCAGCTTCTCCTCGAGACCCATGTCAGACCCTTCTTGCGAGTGTTGGTGTGGTCGGGCTGCTGGTCAGTCCCAACTGAGGCCCCCGCGTCGCCACTCATATGCGTAGGCGACCGATACGTTGAAGATGAACAAGCCCATTGCAGCGAGACCAAATAGTCCGAGGGCATCGAAGTGAACAGCCCACGGGTACAGAAAAACGATTTCAACACCAAAAATGATGAACAACATGGCGGTTAGGTAGTACTTGATGGAAAATCGGCCACCTCCAAGCGGTTGTGGAGTTGGGTCGATTCCGCATTCGTAGGCGTCCATTTTTGCCCTGTTGTAGCGGCTGGGGCCAATAAGTGATGCCATGACGGCCGATACCACTGCGAATGCGACTGCGATGGCGCCGAGGACGAAAATTGGGGCGTAAAGGTTCATCGCGCCAATGCCTCCAATCTCGCAACCGTGTCAGTTCGCGCGACCGTGGTCCCGCAGGTGACTTGAAGCCTCACATGTGACACAGAACTATATTGATGTCACTATGTGATCTTCATCTCAGGGTACCGGTGGTTTTGGTTGAAGGCTCGTTTTTCACACCATGGCGTTTTGTGCGGTGAGATACGTAAACCTAAGAACGGCAGGAGAATTGATGGGAATCGGACATCAAAACTAAAACTGTGCTCCACATCACATTCTGCACGGCTAGGCTTAATGCATCGAATCCTGCAGAACCCAAGGAGCACCGACATGCGGATCTCAGACCTACTTCGGAACAAAGGCTCCGAGGTCGCGACCATATCCGGAGAAGCGACAGTCGCTGATCTCCTGGCCATGCTTGCTGAGCGCAACGTCGGCGCGTTGGTTGTAGCCGATACCAGCAGTCAAGGCAAACCCCGACTCGTGGGGATTGTGTCCGAACGGGACATCGTCCGTCACCTTCATCGAGGTGGTGCTGCCGTACTGTCCGCCAGGGTCGCCGACATCATGACTACAGATGTGTACTCCTGCGTCCCAGAGGATCACGTCGACAGTCTTGCCGAGACAATGACAGAGCGCCGAGTTCGCCACATGCCGGTAATTGTCGACGACAAGCTAGTAGGCATCGTAAGCATCGGGGATGTCGTAAAAAGCAGAATTAGCGAGCTCGAGAGCGACCGTCAGCATCTCGAGTCGTACATCGCCGGGGGATAGGCCTGTAGCGCCCATCACGATCAGTGATTGTTGCGAACCAAGCCGATGATTGTGTCGGCAAGCTCAAACGGATCGACTGGGTGCGCGACGATCGCCTCGGCGCGCGACCAACGCGCCAACCATGCATCGTCTTTTCTTCCCACTAACACGACAACAGGCGGGCATGGAAAGAACTCATCCTTAAGTTGTTTCGCCAATCCCAGGCCACCCACGGGCGCTGCTTCGCCGTCGAGGATAACGAGGTCAATCCCGCCGCCTTCGAGTTTCTGTAACACGACCGGAGCTGTCGCCACTTCTACGTACTCAAAGGGGCCCACGTGCAGACTTGGTCGCCGACCCAGGCCTTCAGTCACCTTGGCGCGGGTGAGTGCGTCGTTGGAATAGACCAGAACTGTCAACGTACCCGTTGCATTCTTGTCGCTAACAGTGGCATCAGTCACCCCGCTGATGCTACCTACAGGATTACGCGTTTCGGTACAAACCGCGCGCCCGCGCGGCCCGGCGCGCCCGACGGAGTGTGCGCTTCTGCTCCCGGCGGAAACGCTTCAGCTCTGCGATTGCAGTCCTGAGCCCGCGGCGGATGTCTTCCCTAAGCTCTTGCGAATTGTCGCTTTGTGCTTGTGCGCGTGCGGCAGCCGCACGGTATAGAACCTGGGAAAAACGCAGTTCGGAAGCAGTTTCGGGTGCGTCATCAGACGTGCGGCGAAGGAACTTGTCCGGTAGCGCCAGTTTGTTGATTGTACGAAGCGTCAATAGGTACTGCGTCGGCAGTGACCCTGTGGTGTATGGCAGATCGTATTTATCGCACAGTGCTTGAACGCGGGTGCTGATCTCCGCGTATCGATTGCTGGGAAGGTCTGGGAAAAGGTGATGTTCAATCTGGTAGCACAAGTTGCCCGTCATGAACGCTAACGCTGGTCCCGCATTGATGTTGGCGGTGCCGAGCATTTGGCGGAGGTACCACTCGCCTTGACTTTCGTCTTTCACATCGTCAAGGGAGAACTTTTCTGCACCATCCGGGAAATGGCCACAGAAGATGACGACGTAGGTCCATAAGTTGCGCATCACGTTCGCAGTGACATTTGCGCCAAGTGTGCGCTTCCAACGCGGGCCGCTCAACGCCGGATAGTAGATGTAATCCTTGGTGGTTTGGTTTGCAATCTTGCGAACCAAAGAGGGCACCGCTCGCGCCGTCCGTGGCGGACTGAGAGGTGTGTGGTCTTTCGACCCAACTTTCGGAGGCAGGTCATGTAGTGCGATGCCCCACTCGAAAAGCAACCCAAGGATGATGTTCTGCAGTGGCTGCACAAGGTGCACGGGTCGCCACTCTTGGTCGCGGGTGACGCGGATGATCCCGAACCCGACGTCACTGTCCATACCGATGATGTTGGTGTACTTGTGGTGTGTCACATTGTGGGCGTATTTCCACTGCTCGGACGTACCTACAAGGTCCCATTCCCAGGTGCTGGAGTGGATTTCTGGATCATTCATCCAATCCCACTGGCCGTGCAAGACGTTGTGGCCAATCTCCATATTTTCGATTGACTTCGCGGCGCCGAGCCCGATAGTGCCAAGCACGAGCGCTGTTTTTGAGCGACCGCCAAGAAAGATGAGCAAGCGACTAGCTGCGTCAAGGGTCCGTTGGGCTGCGATTGTGCGCGTGATATACCGGGCGTCACGTTCGCCTAGCGATTCTTCGACCTCGCGCCTAATCGAATCAAGTTCGTGGCGCAACGCCTCAATGTCCGATGCGCTCAGGTGCGAGTACTCGGCAATGTCAGAGATGGCCATCGGTGCCCTTCCACATGTTTTTGCAGCTGCGTGTATCAGGAGGACGCCACGAGACCAGATCCTGCGCACCTACTACTTTACGCCACAATTGAGTATGGGGTTGAGCGGCAAGGGACGCCACACAGTTTGACTTGGTTTGGAATACTGCCGGGGTGACCACCGAACTTTGGATTGTAGTAGCCGTCGTCCTCGCCCTCATCGCTGTGGCGTTGATTGTCGGTGCGGTGCTGTACCGGCGCCGTCGAATAACTTTGACCAAACCACCAGAAGTTGACTCAAAAGGTAAGTCGGGTGGTTATCAGGCAAAAGGCGGGTTCAGCTTCAGTCAGGGCGCTTCATCTGACAGCCCGACAGCGCTGAAGGAACCGCCCGCAAAGCCTCAGCCGCCCACCACTCATCCTGTAACGAGTGCGCCCGGAGGGGAGCGGACTGACACGGATGGGCAACCGCACGTCGGTGATGACGCGAGTGTCCCTCGTGACGCAGTAAAGCGCCCCATTCGGGATGTCGAGATTCCCGACGCAGTTGAACCTTTAGAGACCAAAGAACCAGCGCCTGCCCTAGAGCGTCCCGAAGATCCAGAACTATTAGAGGAACTGGCGGCTCCGGTCGAGGAAGTGCCGGTCCTCGATGAGATCGATCCATCGGAGGGGCGCCTTGATCGACTTCGCGGGCGCCTCGCGAGGTCGCAGAACGCCGTAGGTAAGAGTCTCCTCGGCCTACTCGGCGGCGGCGACCTAGACGAAGAATCGTGGGAAGAAGTCGAGGACACACTGCTGATAGCAGACCTCGGATCAGCTACCACCACAATGGTCGTCGACCGTCTTCGCGAACAAATGGTCGCACGATCCGTCCGAACTGAGTCAGATGCTCGCGCACTTCTGCGTGAAGTTCTCATAGACGCCTTGCGGCCTGAACTCGACCGGTCGATTCACGCTTTACCCCATGACGACACGCCTTCAGTACTCCTTGTCGTCGGTGTCAACGGCACAGGGAAGACCACTACGACGGGCAAACTTGCTCGGGTACTCATTGCTGATGGTCGTCGAGTCCTGCTCGGCGCCGCCGATACTTTTCGGGCAGCAGCCGCAGACCAACTTCAAACTTGGGCCGAACGAGTCGGTGCGGAAGTGGTCCGCGGAAAAGAAAGCGCCGACCCAGCTTCAGTGGCATTTGACGCTGTAACTCGTGGAATCGAAGCCGGTGTAGACACGGTTTTGATCGACACAGCCGGGCGATTGCACACCAAGACTGGCCTGATGGACGAACTCGGTAAGGTCAAGAGGGTTGTAGAAAAGCGAACTAAGGTCGACGAAGTGTTGCTTGTTTTGGACGCCACCGTCGGTCAAAATGGCCTCAACCAGGCTAAAGTCTTTTCCGAAGTCGTGGACATTACTGGTGTGGTGCTAACCAAACTCGACGGCACAGCAAAAGGCGGCATCGTTTTCCAGGTGCAACATCAACTCGGGGTGCCCGTCAAACTCGTTGGTCTCGGAGAAGGCGCTGATGATCTCGCCCCATTCGAGCCGGCCGCATTTGTTGATGCTCTGCTGTAAGAGCTAACGGCATAAAGAGCCAGCAACGTAGCCTTTCGGCCACGTTTCGAGGCGATCACAGTGTTGCCTCAAACAGGGTTCACCTCGGCGTTGACAACCTTCGCAAATGGCCCACTCCTGCACTGTGGTGATAACAGATTTACATCACAAACCGCATTGCGGGAGGTGGGCCATGAGTGCCTGGTTGCGTCTGATGACTGTCACTGTTGCTGCTGCGATGAGCGTGGTGGTTGCGCCACTTGCCGCTGCGGACAACTCAGGTTCGGGCAGTACCGAGGCCAGGCAGGCTTACAGCGACGCAATTGACACGTCCGCGGGCAGGGTTGTGGCGTATCAAACCGGCGCCAACTTTCCGATGGCTATGCAACGTCAAGACCGAAGCTGGTACTCGACACCACGTGACGCCCGCATAGTGGTGGTCCCAAACGCCCGGCGCACCATCACTGGCCGACTACTTCTTGATGCGCAGGGTGGTTCCGACCGTTGCGCGAACACTCCCGGCACACAAACTTCTGACGGCACGCAATTGAGATCTGCTTTGTTCTCCGCGGACGAGGCATGGCGAGCGCTCGATAATCCCGCTGTCCTTATTAATACGAATTTCTTTGATGTTCGACCGCAACTGAGCGGCCGGAGTTGGCGCGAGACGTTATGTTCAGCGCCATTCGGTGTCTATTTCGATAACTCTTCTACTGCGTCGGCTGGCGAAAGTGTGGAAGCCGCGGAGCGTGCCTTCTATTCGGGGCCGAAGGGTTTGACTGGTGAACTCGAACAAGGCTGGGGGAGGCTCGCAACATTTGTTATAAGTGGTGATGGCACCGGCGACAGTTCTGTAGAGATGTTGGTCGCGCCGTCCCCATTCGACAACGATGCCGCCGAGGCCCGGCTCCGGGAATTACAAGACTCTGGTCGAATCTTTACAGCGTTTTCTGGGCTTTCAATTCTCCATCCCTCAGGTGCCGTGGACATTCCTGACGGAGTTCGCACCGCACGTAGCGCAATTGGATACAGTCCAGCTTTCGATCGGCTGTTCGTGGTTCAGGCGGGGTCCGCCCTTGACCCTTCCAGCGGGTTGACGCAGGAGGAACTCGGCGACCTGTTCCGCGGTCTCGGTGCGACTATGGCGGTCCAGCTCGACAGCGGGGGATCCTCGGCACTGGTCATTAACCGCCATAGTGGTGTGTTTTGGGCAGGTGAAGGCGTCAATGACGGCGCAGCTCCTGCTGGAGCGTGCCCTGAGCTTCACGATGCGGTCTGCAGTCCAGGAATGACGGCGAGCGGTCAAAGTCGGCAAGTTCCGAGTTGGCTCGGGATCGGCACCCCCGTCTTTGCGGACGGGGAGCCAGGTGACGGGGAGCCAGGTGACGGGGAGCCTGTTTACGGGGAGATTGGTGACGGCGAGATTGGTGACGGCGAGCACACGGAAATGCCCGACGAATTGCCCGAATATTTGGATTAAACCGGACGAAAACTCCCAGGAGCAATCGGCAAGTAACACAAATCGGGCGTTCGGTTACATGGCGGAAACATCGTAGCGCCCCGGACGAAACAACAAATGAGCACTATTGCCTCAGTCGGCGTGCTGACGGGTACGCCAGGAGGAGGAAATAGGTGGAAGAGATCAATTACGGCACCACTGCTTGGATGTTGGTGTCCGCATCATTGGTCCTACTGATGACCCCGGGCCTCGCATTCTTCTATGGCGGTATGTCCCGGCAAAAATCAGTGTTGAACATGATGATGATGTCATTCGGCACATTGGGTGTTGTTGGTGTGATTTACGTGCTGTGGGGCTGGTCAATGTCCTACGCCGAAGAGAGCATCGGTGGCATCTTCGGAAACCCATTCGAGCAGTTCGGCCTAAACGGCGCAATTTACGACAGCGCAGGCGAATACCTTCTCGATGGTGGCCTTCCTGTGATTGTCGATGTGGGCTTCCAGGCCACATTCGCGATCATCACAGTCGCCCTTATCAGCGGTGCGCTTGCTGAGCGCGTGAAATTCGGTACCTGGTTGACGTTCGCCGCACTTTGGGTCACTTTCGCGTTCTTCCCCATGGCTCACATGGTGTGGGGTGGCGGCCTGTTGTCCGAAGACGGTCCATTCTCAGACCTCTTCGAAGGAATTGAGCCAATCGACTTCGCCGGTGGCACCGTGGTGCACATTAACGCTGGTGTGGCAGCACTCGTGCTCGCCCTGATCATCGGCAAGCGTGCAGGATTCGGAAAGACGGCTTACCGCCCGCACAACCTTCCGTTCGTCATGCTCGGTGCAGCCCTTCTATGGTTCGGTTGGTTCGGATTCAACGCCGGTTCTGCCTATGCAGCCGATGGTGAAGCAGGCCTAGCTTGGGTGAACACCACCACCGCAACCGCTGCGGCAATTCTCGGCTGGCTCCTCGTTGAGCGGATCCGCGACGGCAAGGCCACCAGCCTTGGTGCAGCATCCGGTATCGTCGCCGGTCTTGTTGCTATCACTCCTGCGGCTGGTTCGATCAGCCCAGTCGGCTCCATCGCTCTTGGTGCCATCGCCGGTGCGTTGTCTGCCCTTGCTGTTGGACTGAAGTTCAAGTTCGGTTACGACGACTCGCTCGACGTCGTGGGTGTCCACCTCGTTGCTGGTCTGTGGGGCACCGTGGCCATTGGTTTCCTCGCTACTGAAACCGGTTTGTTCTACGGTGGAGGAATCGGGCAGTTTGTGGTCCAGGCCTTGATTGCCCTTGTGGCTATCGTCTTCGCGGCAGTGGTCACCGTCATCATTGCTTACATGGTCATGCCTCTCGGATGGCGCATCAGCGATGAAGACGAACACCGTGGCATCGACGAGGTCGAACACGCGGAATCCGCGTACGACCTCGCCTGAGGCACAGCACAATTGAGTTCCATGACCGTGACGGGCACAGCGCATAGCACAACGCCTGTGCCCGTCACGGGCACACAACCGCATTAGCCCCAACTGCTCCGGAGGAAAGCATCCATGAAGCTGATCACGGCAATCATCAAGCCGTTCACGCTAGAAGACGTGAAAACAGGTTTAGAACAGGCTGGCGTACTCGGTATGACCGTCAGTGAAGTCCAAGGCTACGGTCGTCAGAAGGGCCACACCGAGGTTTACCGCGGTGCTGAGTACTCCGTTGACTTCGTGCCCAAGATGAAAATCGAAGTTGTCGTCGAGGCGTCCGCCGTCGACAAGGTCGTTGACATCATTGTCGAGGCCTCCCGAACCGGCAAGATTGGTGACGGAAAAGTTTGGGTTACACCGGTCGAGGGTGTGGTGCGTGTACGTACCGGCGAGCGCGGCACGGACGCTCTGTAATCCCATTTTGTCCACGAGTGGCCCCGCACCTGCGACTTCGAGCGTGGTGCCGGGGCCACTCCCATCTTTGAGGGACTTCATCACTGTGACTTCGCCCCGCGTGACTCCCACTAATGCCGCTGACCTCCACCACGCACGCAAACAACTCATCACTGCTACCGCAGGGCTCGATGCGCCAGCAGTTCGTGATGTATTCGTTGATCTCTATGAAGTCTGGTTGCACACCAAGGGTGCAGAACTGGGTATCAAACCTGATAGCGGGTTCGCGATTGTCGCCGTAGGCGGTCTTGGTCGTCGAGAGATGTTGCCCTACTCCGACCTTGACTTGATCCTGTTGCACGACGATGCGAACCCAAGCGCGGTGTCCGACATCGCCGATAGCTTGTGGTATCCCCTTTGGGACGCGCACATCAAGCTTGATCACAGTGTGCGCACCGTTCCGCAAGCCATCGACGTTGCGAGCAAAGACATGACGGCTCTTCTTGGCATGCTCGAAGCGCGTCACATTGTTGGTGATACCGAACTCAGCTCACTGCTGACCAATGGAGTCCGTCAGCAGTGGCGGTCCAACATTCGAAGTCGTTTTGGGGAACTCGTTGAGCAGGCCGAACAACGGTGGGACCGGCACGGGGAAATCGCCCACCGAGCGGAACCAGACCTGAAGAATGGTCGCGGAGGGTTGCGCGATATCCAACTCCTTCACGCACTGTCGGTCGCACAACTAACTGATGTGACGCCTGGGTTCCGCAACGACGGCCACCCAGGCGGAGTTCAAGGGGCGCACCGTCGACTACTTGACATTCGTACTGAGCAGCACCGCGTAGCCGGACGCGCGAGGGACCAACTGCGCGCTCAGGACGCGGACGAAGTGGCTGCCGCGTTGCACCTCGGCGATAGGTTTGACCTAGCCCGGACCTTGAGTGACTGTGCTCGGACGATCAGTTTTGCCACCGAAACAGGCATCCGGACCGCTCGAAACGCCCTTCCCAGGGGTGTGCTCGGTGGGCTCCGGCGTACACCCGCCCGCAGGCCTCTCGACGAAGGAATAGTGGAGCACGGCGGCGAAGTGGTGTTGGCCCGCGATGCACGGCCACAGCGTGATCCGGCGCTTGTGCTCAGGGCGGCAGCTGCAGCCGCAACGTCGGGGTATCCGCTGGCTGTAGGCACTTTGACGAGGCTTGCCGATACAGCGCCGGAGTTGAAGACGCCGTGGCCGAGAGAAGCGATACACGACTTGTTGGTGTTGCTTGGTTCGGGTCGGGGAATGATTCCCGTCATCGAAGCACTTGACCGCACGGGTTTGTGGGGTCGAATACTGCCGGAATGGGGCGCGGTTCGAGACTTGCCGCCCCGCGACGCAATCCACACTTGGACTGTTGATCGCCATCTCGTTGAAACCGTTGCGTACGCTGACGCGCTCACGACACGAGTGTCCCGCCCAGACTTGTTGCTTTTGGGTGCGCTTATGCACGATCTGGGGAAGGGACGCGGCGGCGACCACAGTGTTGTCGGTGCCGAACTAGCGAAGCACATCGGAGCAAGGATGGGCTTGCCCGCAGCGGATATTGCAGTTCTCTCCGCCGTTGTGCGCCACCATTTGTTGCTACCGCACACCGCGACGCGCCGTGACGTCACTGACCCTGACGTCGCTCACGAGGTTGTCGATGCGCTCGGTGGTTCCCGTGTACTGCTCGAACTGCTACATGCGCTCGCCCAAGCGGATTCTCTTGCCACAGGTGCCGGAGTGTGGAGCGAATGGAAGGCCTCGCTCATTAGTGAGTTGGTGCGGCGATGCGAGAGTGTGATGGCGGGGGAGGAACTCCCTGAACCGGACCCTCTGGATCCAGACCTTATGCGTCGTCTCGAAGCTGGCACGGACGGTTCCGTACCGCTGCGGGTGACATTGCGCCCAACTGAACGTAATCACATGTACGAACTAGCCATCACCGGACCGGACAGTCGAGGACTGCTCGCGAAGGCTGCGGGCGTACTGACGCTGAACTCGCTTCGCGTCCACGGCGCCTCCGTCACAGGCTATGAGGGAGGCGCACTCAATGTCTTCATGGTGTCTCCTCGGTTCGGATCGCCGCCAGATCCCGGATACCTGCGCCAAGAGTTGGCACGCGCGCTTGACGGTCAGGTCAACATCACAGCCTTGCTTGACGAGCGGTGGAAACAATCCGGGCCAGTGCATTCGCATTCGGTTTCCTACGACGACATCAGCGACGATGTCACCCCGCCAGGAACTGGTGTACTTGGGTCGCAAAAAGCAGCTGTTCCCGCACAAAATCGGGACGCGCCGCCCGTCATTAAATGGTTTTCCTCCAAGACACCTGACGAGGCCATCCTTGAAGTGCGCTCAATAGACCAACTTGGGCTGCTCAGCCGGGTGGCGGGTGCGCTTGAGCAGTCAGGTGCGGATATTCGATGGGCGAAAGTCACCACCATGGGCGCGTATGTCGATGACGTGTTCTGCGTGCGTTTCACCGAGAATTCGGATGCACGAGCGCGCGCTGATGTGGCGGTGCGGATGGTGCTTCCACAGTCGAGACAATCTCAATAATTGGGCCGTGCTTGCTTGGCCCGCAGAGTTTCGGCGCTGCGGGCAGTTACCCTGTAGGAGGCCGTCGGTTGTTTACGACAGTTTAAACCGGCACGATCAAGTTTTCGGTTCGGCAAATAAGGAGTGCACTCGGTGTTCGATTCCCTGTCAGACAGGTTGAATGGCGCGTTTAAGGGGCTGCGCGGCAAAGGGCGCCTCACCGACGCGGACATTGACGCCACGTGCCGCGAAATCCGCCTGGCACTCCTTGAAGCAGACGTTGCGCTGCTTGTGGTGCGCGAGTTCATCAAGAAGATCAAGTTGCGCGCAAAAGGCGCAGAAGTGCACGGGGCACTCAATCCCGCGCAGCAGGTAGTCAAGATTGTCAATGAGGAGCTTGTTGGGATCCTCGGCGGTGAGACGCGACGCCTCACTTTCGCGAAAACCCCACCGACAGTCATCATGCTGGCGGGTCTGCAAGGTAGCGGTAAGACAACTCTTGCCGGAAAGCTGTCTTACTACCTCAAGAAGCAAGGGCACACGCCACTTCTTGTCGCCTGTGACCTCCAACGACCAGGTGCAGTCAAGCAGCTGCAAATTGTTGGTGAACGAGCAGGCGTAGCAGTGTTTGCGCCACACCCCGGAACGTCCGTTGGGGGCGGCGAAAATCCGCTGGGGATCACGGCCGCAGACCCAGTGAATGTTGCTCGTGATGGCGTCGCGGAGGCGCGATCCAAGCAGCACGACATCGTGATTGTCGACACCGCTGGTCGTCTTGGTATTGACGCGGAACTGATGGAGCAGGCCTCAAACATTCGTGATGCCGTCCAGCCAGACGAAGTGTTATTCGTGCTCGATTCGATGGTGGGCCAGGACGCCGTGATGACGGCGAACTCGTTCGCTGACGGTGTTGGGTTCTCAGGTGTCGTGCTCACCAAACTTGACGGTGATGCACGAGGCGGTGCGGCACTCAGCGTCCGTGAAGTAACCGGTAAGCCGATTATGTTCGCGTCGACTGGCGAGAAACTTGAAGACTTCGACGTCTTCCACCCCGATCGCATGGCGAGTCGGATCCTCGGTATGGGTGACGTGCTCAGCCTGATCGAGCAAGCTGAGCAGGTTTTTGACGCGGAGCAAGCCGAAGCGACAGCGCAGAAGATCGGTTCTGGCGAACTTTCCCTGGAAGACTTCCTGGACCAAATGATGGCTATCCGCCGAATGGGGCCGCTATCGAACCTCATGGGAATGCTTCCCGGTGCCGGAGGCATGAAGGAAGCCCTCGAACAGGTTGACGAGAAACACCTCGACCGCATTCAGGCAACAATCCGCGGCATGACACCGGCTGAACGAGCGAACCCGAAAATTATCAACGCATCACGTCGTCTTCGTATCGCCAACGGGTCCGGTGTGACCGTTGCAGAAGTGAATCAACTTGTTGACCGGTTCTTCGAAGCCCGCAAAATGATGTCGGCAATGGCCGGGCGCATGGGCTTGCCAGGTGGCAACCAGCGCCGCAGCAAGACCCGCAAGGGCAAGAAGGGTAAGGCGAAGGGCCGCGGACCCACTCCACCAAAGATGCGCGGCGGTATGCCACCAGGAATGGGAATGCCACCAGGCATGCCGAACCTTTCCAATATGCCTAAAGGTTTAGACCAGTTGCCACCAGGTCTCGAGGGTCTAGACCTGTCACAACTTAACTTCCCCAACAAAGGCAAGAAGGGGTAGTTCGCGGTGGTGGCACTGCATGTGCGGGGTGTCGCCCTGCCCGAGGAACAGCAGATTGACCTGTGGAGCGTCGACGGCGTGTGGAGCGCTGAACCAATCCCACATGCCACGACCATTGTCGACGGTGGATTCATCACCGAGGGACTGGTTGATGCGCACTGTCACATCGGAATTCGGTACGGCGGTGGCGACGAATCACCTGACGGAATGCGTGCACAGGCGCACACAGAGGTTGCGGCAGGCGTGCTCCTCGCTCGTGACGCCGGGTCGCCTGTATCGACGCGATTTCTCGACGACGAACCTGCGATGCCCCGAATCATTCGTGCGGGCAGGCACATCGCTGCACCAAAGCGGTATATCCGCGGACTCGGTGTGGACGTCGAGCAGGAGCGTGACCTTCCCGAAGAGGTTCGCCGTCAAGCTCGTCGTGGCGACGGTTGGGTCAAGCTCGTGGGCGACTGGATTGACCGCAGCGTCGGGGACCTTGCCCCGCTATGGAGTGACGAGATCCTTCAGGAAGCAATTGCGGCTGCGCATGAGGAAGGTGCACGCGTAACCGCGCATGTCTTCGGTGAAGACGCACTGCCTGGACTTCTACATGCGGGCATCGACTGCATTGAGCATGGCACGGGCCTTACCGATGACACGATTTCTTACATGGCTGACAACGGAGTCGCGCTCGTACCTACGTTGGTAAATATCGACAACTTCCCGGCAATTGCAGACAGCGCTGAGCGATTCCCTACCTACGCGGCTCATATGCGTGACCTACATGCTCGAGTCACCACCACCGTGGCTAAAGCTGTGGAAGCCGGAGTGGCTGTTTACACAGGTACAGATGCTGGGGGAATGGTTCATCACGGCAGGATCGCGGATGAGATCGCCCGGCTGCACCAATGCGGGATGACACCTGATGACGCTTTTCTCGCGGGAAGTTCACGTGCCCGCGAGTGGCTGCTTGGTACACATGCCCGGTTTGTGCCCGGGTCTCGAGCTGACGCAGTCATTTACGCAGATGACCCACGCGTGAGTGCCGCCACTCTGCAGCCGCAACGCGTGATTTGTGCTGGCACAGTGGTGGTATGAGAGATTCCGAGGAACCGGACGGTACTCGTGGTGACAGGGCCGGTGGTGACGGGGCCAGTAGCGACGGGGCCAGCAGCCACTCGGACGGGCAACCACCAGTACCGCCGGACTGGTGGTATCCGCACGGTATAAGTCGGTTCCCGCGGGCAGGCAACATCGCCGATTCGCAAGGCTACACCGGTTCGCCCAATAACCCCGATAGCTCAGAACGCGGCGGATACGTCGATACACCGCAGCTGTGGGGCAAGCGCACCTTCGAGCCTCGGCGACTCGAGACCATCTCGCGGTCGCATCGCAACGACCACCGCTGGGCCCGAGCAGACCGAAATGTTGCTGAGCGCGCAAATGGTCAGAAGTGGGGTTTGGGCGCTGCCTTTGCCGTGCTCTTGGTCAACTTGCTGGGGTTTGTTGTCGCGGCTCAACTGGTAGACATTGACAGCCCTTTGATCATCGTGGCTGTCATCGCGCCAACATTTCTTGCCGCCGTCGTTGCGGTCCTCATCACTGTCGTCCGGGGCAATGGCCCGATGACCGACTTCGGATTGCCCCGCACGATGAACACCGCAATGCAGAACATCGGCGTTGGGTTAGCTTTCGGAACTGCATCCGTCATCGGCGGGCTCTTCCTAGTTCTCGGTCTCATCGGTTTCAGTGACGAGCTTCCAACGAGTCCTCTCGAACAACTCGGGGACCAATCACTGAATTGGCGCATCGCCCTAGCAATGTGGATTTGGCTCGGGGCTCCAGTCGCTGAAGAGCTCATCTTTCGTGGGATCGTGTGGGGCGCTCTCGACAAGCAGCGTTTTGCTTCGCGTTGGGTAAATCTGGCGCAACTTGTCAGTACCAACTGGTCGGTACTCATCATCACAGCGCTCGTGTTTGGCCTGTGGCACTTGGAACCGTGGCGATTAGGAATCTTGGTTTTCGCGGGGTTGATGTTTGGGCTTGCGCGGCTCTATACCGGGTCAGTGCTCGGCTCGATGGTCGCGCACAGCGTCAACAATGCGCTGCCTGCGATGAGCATTATTTTTCTACCCATGGCGCTTCCCTAGTCCGGGCACCCAGCCAGGGCACGTAGGCAGGGCACGCAGGCAGGGCACGCACCAGGGCACGCAGCCTGGGCATCTGGGCGGGGACGACGGGACCACTCGACATATCTCCGCCGAAACGAGGTGCTGTGACGCTGAATTACCGATTTTGCGCTGTCGTCTGGCACAATGAAACGCTGTTCCCCGAGTAAAGATTGTTGGCACTAATAGGGCTATTACTCTGTGGTGGACCACGAAACCGCAAAACCGGGTGCACTAAACCGTGTGCATCGCTGAATTGCACCGTGACCAGTATGAAGGAGAGCTACATCCGTGGCTGTTAAGATCCGGCTCCAGCGACTCGGCAAGATCCGTAGTCCCCAGTACCGCATCATTGTCATTGACTCACGCACCCGTCGTGACGGACGCGCCATCGAAACAATTGGCAAATACCGTCCGAAGGAGGAGCCGAGCTTTATTGAGGTCGACTCTGAGCGCGCGCAGTACTGGCTCGGTGTTGGCGCACAGCCAACCGAACCTGTACTCAACCTGCTGAAGATCACAGGCGATTGGCAGAAGTTCAAAGGCCTTCCTGGCGCCGAAGGCACCTTGAAGACTGCTGCACCGAAGCCAACCAAGCTTGAGCTCTTCCAGGCAGCGCTTGCGGAAGCTGACGGTGCAGGTGAGGCTGAAGCTGCAACACCAAAGAAGAAGGCCCCTAAGAAGGCGGAAGAAGCAGCTGCCGAGGCGCCTGCTGAAGCCAAGCCCGCTGAAGAGGCCGCACAACAGTGAGTTCCGTACTCGTTGATGCAGTCGAGCATCTCGTCCGAGGGATTGTGTCCCAACCTGACGAGGTGCGAGTGGGGATGATCACCAATCGTCGTGGCCGCACTGTTGAAGTGCATGTTCACCCAGACGATCTCGGTAAGGTGATCGGTCGTGGCGGTCGTACCGCTACAGCACTGCGCACCCTCGTCTCCAGCATCGGCGGACGTGGCGTGCGTGTCGATGTGATCGATACAGATCATTGATAAACAGGTACGCACAATGGATCTAGTGATCGGGCGCGTTGCGAAAGCCCACGGTGTTCATGGCGAACTCGTAGTTGAGATTCGTACGGATGACCCTGAGGCTCGTTTCGCGCCCGGTACCACCTTGCGTGGTCAAAAAGGCCGTAATGGTGTGAAAGAAAACTTCGTTGTCGAAGCTGCCAGGGAACACTCTGGGCGTCTTCTCGTAAGGCTGCAGGGCATCGACGACCGAGACGCCGCGGACCGAATTCGCGGCACACTTTTCTTAGTCAACTCAGACGACATTCCGCGCTCTGATGATGACGAATATTATGACCACGAACTCGAAGGGCTTGACGTACGCCTTGGCGACGGCACAACCCTCGGTAAGCTTCGTGAAGTGCTGCATACGGCAGCTGGTGAACTGCTCGCGGTGAAGACCCCTGACGGTAGGGAAGTACTCATCCCCTTCGTCATGGAGATGGTCCCTGAAATTGATCTTGATGCAGGCTTTGTCACTGTCACTCCACCAGATGGCTTGCTGGAGCTCTGACGACAGCAGTGCGTCTCGACGTCGTCACTATCTTCCCAGACTATCTTGAACCCTTGCGCGCTTCCTTACTCGGCAAGGCTCGTGAGCGCGGCATCATCGACGTAGACATCCATGACCTACGGGCATGGGCTACAGATGTTCACCGGTCAGTGGATGACTCTCCCTACGGGGGTGGGCCGGGCATGGTGATGAAGCCAACGGTGTGGGGCGATGCCCTCGATGCTGTCTGTCCCGACGATGCATTGCTTGTTTTTCCCACACCAGGTGGAGCACCCTTCACGCAGGAAACCGCACAACGCTGGTCCGCTGAGAAGCATCTTGTATTCGCTTGTGGGCGCTACGAAGGAATCGATCAACGGGTGATTGACGATGCCTCATCAAGAATGCGCGTGGAAGAGGTGTCGCTTGGTGACTACGTCCTCATCGGTGGTGAAGTCGCTGTTCTTGTCATGGTGGAAGCTGTAGTCCGGCTCATACCTGGGGTCCTAGGCAACCAACAATCACATCAAGAAGATTCGTTCTCCGACGGATTGCTGGAAGGACCAAGTTATACCCGACCAGCATCGTGGCGCGGCCGCGACGTGCCGCCCGTATTGATGTCTGGGGACCATGCAAAGATCGCGCTATGGCGTCGCCAGCAGGCTCTGCTAAAGACTGCGCAGAGGCGCCGAGAACTCCTGCTGCCAGAGTTGCTCGACGCGCGCGACACATCGTTTCTCGATGCCGAAATGCCAAACTGGCGCGCACCATGACGGCGAGTGATGTTCAACCTTGTCGGACTTGCGCGGTACTCTGCCCGCTGTGACTACTGCTGTGAAGCCTGTATCCCAACGAATCGCTGAAGAACTCCGCGTCGCGGAATGGCAAGTAGCTGCGGCAATCGGGCTTCTCGACGGAGGATCGACCGTTCCATTCGTGGCCCGTTACCGCAAGGAAGTTACGGGTGGTCTCGACGACGCCCAGCTCCGTGAGCTCGATGAACGGCTCCGGTACTTACGGGATCTTGATGACAGGCGAGCAAGCATCCTGGAATCGATTGCTGCGCAGGGAGCGCTCACCGATGAGGTGGCGCAGCAGATCAATCAAGCCGACACAAAGTCCAGGCTTGAGGACATCTATCTTCCTTTCAAACCTAAACGGCGCACCAAAGCTCAGATTGCTCGTGAAGCTGGCCTCGAACCACTGGCCAATGCACTTCTTGAGAACCCAAACCTTAATCCCGATGAATTTGCGCGCCAGTTCATCGACCCCACAAAAAACATTAACGATGCTGCTGAGGCGCTCGACGGTGCACGATCAATTGTGGTTGAACGTGTTTCGGAAGACGCAGACCTCGTTGGCGCGATCCGAGAATCTCTGTGGAAACGGGGCCGCATAGTCTCAACGGCAAAGAAGGGGATGGAAGAGTCGGGGGCGAAGTACTCCGACTACTTCGACTTCGCCGAATCCTTCACACGGCTGCCCTCGCATCGCGTTCTCGCGCTCTTACGCGGTGAAAAGGAGGGCATACTCTCGCTCACCTTCGACCCGGAACCAAAATCAGCCGAATCGGCGCCAGTTGTTTCCGTGTACGAAAGCATGATCGCTGCGAAGCTCGGAGTAGAGCAACGTGGCAGGCCAGGGGACAAGTGGCTAGGCGATACTGTTCGCTGGGCCTGGAAGACGAAACTGTTCGTCAGCGCTAGCCTCGACATCCGCGGGCGGATACGGCAACGAGCCGAACGAGACGCTGTTGACGTCTTTTCCAACAATGTTCGCGATCTCCTACTTGCGGCGCCTGCTGGACCCCGGACGACGATGGGGCTCGATCCGGCATACAGAACTGGTGTGAAGGTTGCGGTAGTAGATCAGACCGGCAAAGTCCTCGACACCGTCGCCGTATACCCGCATAAGCCGCAAGGCCAGTGGGACCAAGCCGTAACGACACTCTCGTCACTGGTGAAGAAGCACAATGTGGATCTCATTGCGATTGGAAACGGAACTGCGTCTCGAGAGACTGACGCGCTTGCCGCTGAACTTGTAAAAAAAGTTGCAGATAGATCACTCACTAAGATCGTTGTCTCCGAAGCTGGCGCATCCGTGTATTCGGCGTCGTCGTATGCCAGCAAGGAACTTCCCGACCTAGACGTTTCACTACGCGGCGCAGTCTCGATCGCTCGTCGATTGCAAGATCCGCTCGCCGAACTAGTCAAGATCGACCCCAAGTCACTTGGGGTAGGTCAGTATCAGCACGACATATCTGAATCGCTCCTTGAGCGTTCACTCGATGCTGTAGTTGAGGACGCCGTGAACGCGGTCGGTGTCGACGCGAATATGGCCTCAGCGCCGCTCTTGGCCAGAGTTTCGGGCATCACCACCACGTTGGCGGAAAATATCGTCGCCTATCGGGACGAGCACGGAGCTTTCCGCAAGCGGTCAGCGCTGAAGAATGTTCCTAGGCTTGGACCCAAAGCATTCGAGCAATGCGCGGGGTTTTTGCGAATCGCTGACGGGGACGATCCGCTCGATGCCAGTTCGGTGCACCCGGAGGCATATCCCGTGGTGCGACGCATCATGTCGAAATGCGGTCTTAGTATCAAGGAACTCATCGGTAATACGCGGGCGCTCTCGGAAGTGGACGCCGCAGCATTAGTTGACGACACCTTCGGTGTCCCCACCATTACTGACATCCTTGCTGAACTCGATAAGCCAGGGCGTGATCCACGACCGGAGTTTGCTGCCGCGACGTTTGCTGAGGGCATTGAGAAGGTCTCAGATCTCAGGCCAGGGATGGTGCTTGAAGGTTCCGTCACCAATGTTGCGGCATTCGGGGCCTTCGTTGATATCGGTGTGCACCAAGATGGGCTGGTACATGTGTCAGCGATGGCCAACAAGTTCGTGTCGGATCCCAGAGAGATCGTGCGATCAGGAGACGTCGTTAAGGTCAAAGTCACCAGTGTTGATGTGGCACGCAATCGAATTGGTTTGACCCTCCGGCTCGATGACGATGTCGACAACAAATCACCCGAGTCGACAGGTGCTGGCTTTCAATCTACAAAGCCGAAACGTGTACCCAGCAACGCGCGTGCCAGTAAACCAAACCCCAGTAAACCAAGTGCTGGGCAACCGCAGTCGCAGTCCGCGAGGCGTGAAGGACGGGGCCCTGAGCAAGGTGCGTTGGCAGATGCGTTACGTCGCGCAGGGTACAAAGGGAAAAGTTAAACCGATTTTTCACCCCTGATTCTTTCTGGCATGATGTCAAGGTTGCCTGTAACCGCTTGCGGTCCATGGCACGCACTAAGGGGTATGAACCAGACGAGCAGCAGCGACAGACGAAAAGCGATGCCACTCGGTTCCTCTACTCATAACGCGAAAACGCGAGGAAATGAACACATATGAACACACTGGACTTTCTTGACGCCAAGTCCCTGCGCGACGACCTGCCAGATTTCCGTGCCGGTGACACTCTAGAAGTGCACGTCAAGGTTATCGAAGGTTCCAAAGAACGTATCCAGATCTTCAAGGGCGTTGTCATTCGCCGTTCCGGCGGAGGCGTACGCCAAACCTTCACCGTTCGTAAGGTCTCGTTCGGCGTTGGTGTGGAACGTACATTCCCACTCCACAGCCCCAACATCGCCAAGATCGACGTTGTCACCCGTGGTGCAGTACGTCGTGCGAAGTTGTACTACTTGCGCGACCTCCGCGGTAAAGCTGCGAAGATCAAAGAAAAGCGCTGAGCGTCTGCACAGATTTCGGGGTAATCCTGGCTAACCTAGTCACGTGACCGTCCCCGAAGGCAGCCTTAGCTCGTGCAAGTTGACCCTTAGCTCGTGCAAGTCGACGAAGCGTAGCGCGAGACGAGCGACAAAGATCGGCAGGATCCTGTGAGTAAGGAATCATCGCAAGAAAAAGAGGGTTCCTTCTGGCGGGAACTGCCGATTCTTATCGTTGTGGCGCTGGTGCTGAGTTTCCTCATTCAAACCTTCATCGCCCGCGTGTATCTGATCCCCTCAGAGTCAATGCAACCAACATTGCACGGGTGCCCAGGCTGCACCGGCGACCGTATCGTGGTGGAGAAAATCGGCTACCGATTCAACGATCCGAGACCCGGTGATGTCCTCGTATTCCGGGGCACTGGACCGTGGTCGGAAGATTTCGTGTCAAGTCGTTCCAGCAACGTCGTTGTCCGTGGACTGCAAGAAATGGGTTCGTTCATCGGAATTGTTCCTCCAGATGAAAACGATCTCGTTAAACGTGTCATTGCAACCGGCGGTCAAACTGTCGAATGTTGCGACGACGAAGGAAGCGTCGTTGTGGACGGCGCACCAGTAGATGAGCCGTACATCCGCTCCGACTTCCCGTACGTCCCAGGCCAACTCGACTGTGACTCACCTGTGCGCTCCGGTCGCTGCTTCGGCCCAGTCGACGTCCCAGCTGAACACCTGTGGATGATGGGGGACAACCGCAACAACTCCAAGGACTCGCGCTGGTACATAGGCGACGTCACTGACGGGGCCATTCCCGTCGACTCCGTAATCGGAAAAGCTCGATGGATCATCCTGCCGCCGTCACGCTGGGGGTCGATTAGCGCCCCTGAGATCCAACAGTCGGTAGGAACCACACCACAGTGAGCACTATGCGTCAGTGTCAGTTGGCCTCATGATGGGGTGGCCACCCAGGGCCATCGTGCGGAAAGACACGGGTAATCGTGCTCTTGAGATGGCATTGCACAGGCGAGGTTTAGGGCCAGTTGCAGGCGTGGACGAAGCAGGTAGAGGCGCATGCGCGGGCCCACTCGTCGTGGCGGCATGCATCCTGCCACCACACACCCGCCTACCTGGGCTCGACGATTCTAAGAAGCTCAGCGAAAAAACCCGAAACTACTTGTACCCGCTCATCATGCGTGCCGCGATGAGCTACCACATTGTGTCGATACCGGCCGCCGAGATTGACGAAGAAGGCGTGCACCGCGCGAATATTGATGGCATGCGACGCGCAGTGGCGGGCCTCGGCACCACCCCAGGCTATGTGCTCACGGACGGGTTTCGAGTGCCCGGAATCCCAACACCGTCACTACCCGTGATCGGGGGCGACGCAAGCTCAGCCTGCATCGCGGCCGCGAGTGTCCTAGCCAAAGTGACACGCGATCGAACGATGATCGAACTCGATGAACAGTTTCCAGTATACGGTTTTGCTATCCACAAGGGCTATTCAACCGGTGCGCATACGCAAGCCCTCAACGAGTTTGGGCCTAGTGCGCAGCATCGACGCTCGTACGCCAATGTTGCTCGCGCGCAAGCACTGTACAGTCAACGAGTCGCAGGCCACGCGTAAGCGAAGTTCGCTGCAATACAAGAACGCTGTAAGACATGTTCGACGTCTCAATGAGGAGGACCTACACCATGAGCGCTGAGGATCTCGAAAAGTACGACACCGAGATGGAACTCTCGCTGTACCGCGAATATCGTGACATCGTAGGTCAGTTCGCATACGTCGTCGAAACAGAACGACGTTTCTACCTTGCCAATGCGGTCGAGCTCATTCCTCGGAATGCAGATGGCGAAGTGTACTTCGAAGTCCGCATGTCAGATGCGTGGGTGTGGGACATGTACCGGCCCGCAAGGTTTGTTAGCCATGTGCGGGTCTTTACCTTCAAAGACGTCAACATTGAAGAACTCGAAAAGCCTGAGATTAACCTGCCACCAGGCGGCAGTCACTTCTCCTGACAGGAACTCTCATGAAGTTGCACAAGCGGTTCCTCGGATTGGTCGACCTCGATGTGTCTGTGGGGGAGAACAAGGGGCTCAGTAGCATTCGCGTCAACTGGGCGAAGCCGAGGCAAAAGAACGACCCGCCCGCGGGCAGCGACCAGTCGGATCGTGAGTCGCGTCGCACGTAGGTTCGGGCCAGCGCTGGGCAGTACTTGTCAGCGCTGGGTGTCGCTGGGCCGTCTGCGCCGAGTCGCTCGCCCACACCCAAGCCCGTCACCTGAGAAGTTCAACAATGTCGCCCACCTCGGAAACGTAGTGGTCAAAGGCATCGTTTGAGCCATTCTCAGCAAACTCAGGGGCGCCATGTTCGAGTGGTCGGTGAACGTAGACGGTTGTTAGCCCAAGTTCTCGGGCGGCACGCAGGTCGTAAGCATGCGACGCCACCATCGCTGTGTTTTCCGGGCGAGCGCCAAGGAAACGAAGCGCGCCCAAGTACACAGCGGGTTCCGGCTTAAATGCCCCAAATAACTCGGCAGTGAAAATTGCATCCCAGTCGATGCCCAAGGTCTTGAAGAGTTGGACCATTGTCGACATGTCCGTGTTTGACAGGGTCGCGATTGTGGCGTTGCTGCGGAGATCTGCAAGTCCATGGGAAACATCGGGCCAGGGGACAAGCCGAGTCCAGCACCGAGAAACATCGCGCGCCGTTTCTGCAGTTGCGGGAGGTAACCCGTGTGCGCGCAATGCTGGTGTGAATGTTGTTTCATACACCTGCTGAACTCTGGTCCACTTCTGCGATGGGTTCTGGATGTCGCCGACGTGTTTGAAGTACAGCTGCCGCCAGGTACGAGTCACTTCCGCAGCAGTTGACGCAGGTATCCCGTTCGAAACTAAGTAGTGGGAAACTTCATTGTGGACGGGTGTGAAGAAGTCCAGCAATGTGCCCTGCACGTCGAAAAGCAGCGTATCGATCGCCACCGTATACCTCCACTGTTGGTGTCACGGAGTGTTTAGGTCCTTGCGCCTGGCGAAGCTGAGATCAGGTGCTATGCCCCACATCGGGGGTTTAATGCAGGGTCGTCCTCGGCCCACAAACCTGGTCGACTGCGTATAAGTTTCACACAACACTCCCGGAGTAGCGTTCTGTGATCCGCACGAACCCAGGTTTTCCACAGCTGGTGTTATCCACAAGCAACCGTGCAACCTAGTGCTCGACGTGCGTGTTCCAGGCACAGTGGGTGGCGCCAACCACGCTGCTCACACCCGGAGATTCGGTCTTCATGCCCCCGTTACATAGTCGTCCACCCACACTTGCGAACCAACAAATCACCCTCGGGCGAAAAGGCGAAGACATCGCTGCTAATTATCTGGTGCAGCGCGGGTTCACGCTACTCGACCGCAACTGGCGATGTCGGTATGGGGAACTTGACCTCGTTTGCGCCGCCGATTCCGACACCCTCGTGTTCGTTGAGGTGAAAACCCGCAGCACGCTTACTTGTGGGCACCCTTGTGAGTCCGTAAGCAGCCGCAAACTTGAGCGTATGCGCCACCTTGCCCGGCTATGGCTAAGTCAACATTCCAGATCTTGGCGCACAGTGAGGTTCGACATCGTCGGCATCATCGTTGACGCCGCCGTCGACTTGGAAGCTGTCGCTGGCGCTGACGTACCTACCATCACTCATCTTGAAAACGTGATCTGATGGCACTTGGACGCGCCTACTCCATCGCGATTACCGGACTCGCGGCGTCTGTCGTTGAAATTGAGGCGGATGTTGGACGAGGGCTGCCTGGCATGCACCTCGTCGGACTCCCCGATGCGACGCTGAACGAGGCCCGAGACAGAGTTCGTGCTGCGACTGTGAACTCCGGTTTTGCCTGGCCGTTGGGACGCACAACGGTGGCATTGTCACCCGCCGACTTACCAAAAATTGGTTCCCACTATGACCTCGGATTGGCATGCGCGATCCTCAACGCATCCGGAACAATTTCTACCAACTTGAAAGATGTTGCCCTTCTTGGCGAGCTCGCGCTCGACGGACGGCTGCGACCAGTGCGCGGCATCCTGTCCGCTGTAGTGGCAGCCAGATCCTCAAGTTTCACACAGGTGATCGTTCCGGCCGCAAACCTAGCGGAAGCCGCCCTCATTCCCGACATCACAGTTCATGGCGCACACTCGCTTACACAGGTTGTCGGCGCATTGGAAAACGGGGAACCGCTGCTCGCGCCAAAACCGATCCCAAGTTCTCAACCGCCCCGCTACCCAGACCTCGGCGACGTAGTTGGCCAAGAGGATGCAAGATTTGCTGTCGAGGTCGCTGCAGCCGGGGCTCACCCCATCCTGCTCACAGGCGCCCCTGGCGTCGGAAAGACCATGCTCGCCCACCGGTTGCCTGGACTGCTACCACCTTTGACCACCGAGGAAGCGCTCGAAGTTACAGCAATACATTCACTGCTTGGGGAACTACCCAAGAACACTCCGTTGATCAGTCACCCGCCATTTGTTGCACCGCACCACACTGCCACAGCGGTGTCACTCATCGGCGGCGGTGCCGGATTTGCCATGCCAGGGGCAGTCAGCCGGGCACACAGAGGAGTCCTGTTTCTCGACGAGTGCGGCGAACTGAAACCGCAGGTACTCGACATGCTCCGTACACCGTTGGAGGAAGGGGAAGTGCGCATTAGCCGCAAGCGCGGTGTCGCCCGCTACCCAGCACGGTTTCTTCTAGCCCTAGCCACCAATCCCTGTGGCTGCGCCGCCACAAACGAGGCTGCCTGCATATGTACGTCAACGATGCGTCGGCGCTATCAGTCGAGGCTGTCTGGTCCGCTGCTCGACAGAATTGATCTCGCCGTTCGAATGTGGCCGACTTCGGCGCCAGTTCACCGAAATAGCCCCAGATCCACGGAAAGTACACAGGTTGTTCGAAGTCGAGTGATCCAGGCAAGGCGACGGGCCCAGCAACGGTGGCAGAAATGTGGTTTCACCACAAACAGTGAAGTCCCAGGCCCGCAATTGCGGTCTTTCCACGCATTGGGCCACAGCGACTGGAGGCCAATCAATGATGCGGTGCGTAAAGGGCTATTGAGTGCCCGTGGTGCGGATCGCGCCATGCGCGTCGCTTGGACCATCGCAGACCTCGCCGACGAGGACGTACCCACCTGCGAACACATCGAGCGAGCGCTGTCTTTTCGCGTGCCGACAGCACTCACTCGACTGCTCTCGTAACGTCTGCTACCCCCTGAACAATCCAAGGAGAACCATGCCTGGCACACCTGAACCTCGACTGCGCGCGTGGGCGTACCTATCCCGTGTCGTCGAAGGCCCATCGTGGCCGCTCAACGAGCTGATCCGCCTCATCGGGCCGGAAGAAGCCGCACGCGCCATACGTGCAGGTGACCTGCCGCCTGCCCTCGATCGACCCACGCGAGCACGGCGCGACATAGACGTCTCCGCCGAAGACCTCGCCACTGTGCACAAACTCGGAGGAAGGCTCGTCACGCCGGATGACGAGGATTGGCCGCATTTTCGATTCCTAGCATGCCGTCACGAAACGGCCCGAAATGACAGTGAGTGCGCCCCGCCAGTTGTGTTATGGGCACTCGGTGACCATCGCATCGCCGACATCACTGGTTTCGCTTATGCCATCGTCGGTACGAGGGCACCCAGTTCGTACGGAGAGCACATCACGTCAGAAATTGCCTTTGAGCTTTCGCAACGAGGCTCAACCGTCATTTCTGGGGCAGCATATGGTGTCGATGGGTGCGCACATCGTGCAGCGATCGGAGCAGATGGGACAACCGTCGCAGTCCTGGCTGGCGGCATTGATTGTCCTTACCCATCTGGGCACACACGTTTGATTGCCGACATCGCGCGTAGCGGAATGGTTCTTTCCGAATACCCGCCTGGAACTCGACCAGCAAGGTTTCGGTTTCTTGCACGCAACCGTCTAGTCGCCGCACTATCCGATGCGGTGGTCATTACCGAAGCTGGGGCGCGAAGTGGGGCTCGCAATACCGCGAAGTGGGCGCGCATCTACCACAAACCCGTGGTCGCAATGCCTGGCCCCGTTACATCCGCGGCCTCTGTCGGTTGCAATCAGATGATCCGCACTGGCGAAGCGACGCTGGTGACTTCAGCGTCAGAAATCATTACGACAACAGGTGCAGGAGCGCGGACCACATGTCCAAGCGTTCAAGAACAGGCTGACTCTAGATGTACCGATGGGCTCTCAGCGGAACAGCTTCGTATCTTCGACGCGCTGCCACTGCGCGGCGCGAACTCGGTGACTGGAATTTCTGCCGACGTCGGTGTCAGCGAGGACGCTGCACGCAGAGCACTTACGATGCTGGAACTGCACGGGCACGCGACACAAGATGAGCGTGGATGGCGACGTCGCCGCAATTCGTCTTCCCAGGCAGGTTTGGGGTGATCACCGTTTGGTGAATTTTGTTGCACATCATGTGAGTTCACGGGCAGTCTTGCCTCATGACCGCAGAGCACAACGACACTGGCTTTCCGCTAGCGTTCGACATTGCGATCAACAAGTTCGCCGAATACTTGCAGATGCAGCGGGGCCGTGCAGAACACACCGTTCGGGCCTACCTCGCGGATCTGCGGTCACTCCTCACCCATGCTGCAAACGGGGGAGCGACGCGGCTACCTGACCTCAACCTCAATGTTGTGCGCTCGTGGCAGGCCAGCCAGGCTGCGGCAGGTTTGTCTCGGTCCACGTTGGCGCGCCGAGCATCGTCTGTGAAGACTTTCACCGCTTGGGCGCTAAAAGAAGGCCTCATCGACCACGATCCAGCGGCGCGACTGATGTCGCCGCGTCGACACCGCACCCTTCCATCGATACTTCGACAAGACCAAGCTGCGGGCATACTCGATGCGCTGTCTGGGTACATCGCAGATGAAGGGCACGAGGACGCCGAGCGCACACCCGAGGAGCATGCCGCATTGCTTCGAAACAGGCTCATCGTGGAACTGCTGTATTCGTGCGGTATCCGGGTGGGTGAATTGTGTGGACTCGACGTCGACGACATCGATCAGAAGAACATGGTTATTCGCGTACTCGGTAAAGGCCGCAAGGAACGCGTGGTGCCGTACGGCAAGCCGGCGCAAAAAGCGCTTTCAGCGTGGCTTGAGCATGGTCGCCCACTGTTTGCCGCCGCACATTCACAGAATGCGCTGCTACTCGGTGTGCGCGGAGGTCGACTCGATCAGCGTCAAGCACGCTCAGTAGTGCATGAGGTTCTCGGTGCTAATGACTCAATCCCTGATCTCGCACCGCACGGGTTGCGTCACTCCGCCGCAACCCACCTGCTCGAAGGGGGAGCCGACCTTCGTGTGGTCCAAGAACTCCTCGGGCATTCCAGTCTTGCGACCACCCAGTTGTATACGCATGTATCGGTTGCGAGGTTGAGGTCGGTTCACGAGCAGGCACACCCCCGGGCGTAACTCTTAATCAGGTCCGAGGGGTTTCAACCTGATGGCGATGAGGCCCAGGAGGATCAGCGGGTCGATGTAGGAAAGCCGATCGGCTGAATGACGTGCGCCCCAATGCAAACATGCGTCCACCGCACAGCCGTTATGGCCACTTATCACGTCACCGATGTGTTGCCCTTGGGTGACGGTGTCACCGGGGTTGATCAACGGCGAGACCGGTTCGTAAGTGGTGCGTATTCCACCCGGGTGGTCGATGGAAATTACTGGGCGGCCACCCACCGGCCCGGCAAACACGACAACCCCAGTTGCCGACGCGTGCACTGATGCCCCTGCTGCAGCGCTAAGGTCAACGCCCCGATGGCCTGGGCCGTATCTGTGGGCTGGAGGTTCGAACCGCCTTGCAATGGTGGGCCTCGGGTGCAGGGGCCATGTGTGTCGGCCAGATATTTCCGGTGCGGCTAATTCGAGCACATCGTGGTTCGCTAACTCAGGTTCGCTAGCAGTAGGGGCCGACGCTACGGGTGCACCACTTGTCACTGTCAGAAGTAGCGCGATGCCCAATGCAGCTACTGTTCTGCGAACCAAGCGGTGTCGGTAGGGGAAAGTCACGGACCTAAACTTCACCGGTTTTTACGGTCACCGCTACCGGTGTGGTGTTTCTGTGGAAACTGCTTCAACTATCCACAGATGCTCGGCTTTCTTTCAGAGTTTTGGCTCTGTCGCGATCTTTCGTCGTAGTCTGTGCCGACTGTTGGAGGCTGGTTTCTCACTTTGCACTTCTGCGGAGTACACTCGCTAGCGGTGTGCTATCGGTGCACCAAAAAATTCGCGTTCTCGAACGTGTTGCCTTCCTCTTGGTCAGTGCAACTGGCGGTGAGGTTGACAACACCCGGTACCTCCGGTCTCGCAGCGATCACTAGTGATTGACTTCGAGTGGGGTGCTGTGCCGAGAACTAGGGCGGCGCCAACCTGGTAGTCGCGTAAACCGGAACACGAGAAAAGGAGCGAGGACCTTGTACTTTAAGGTCCGCTAATCGCCATGGCTGTTGTAACAATGAGGCAGCTGCTTGACAGCGGCGTGCACTTCGGGCACCAAACCCGCCGATGGAACCCAAAGATGAAGCGTTTCATCTTCACGGACCGGAACGGCATCTACATCATTGACTTGCGTCAGACACTGACCTTCATTGATGAGGCATACGAATTCGTTAAAGAAACCGTTGCCCACGGTGGAACCATTCTTTTCGTCGGCACCAAGAAGCAGGCGCAGGAATCCATTGCCGGTGAAGCCACCCGCGTTGGAATGCCATACGTCAACCACCGCTGGCTGGGCGGCATGCTCACCAACTTCCAGACAGTTCACAAGCGCCTCCAGCGCATGAAGGAACTGGAAAACATGGAGCAGACCGGCGGGTTCGAAGGTCGCACCAAGAAGGAAATCCTCATGCTGACGCGTGAGAAGACCAAGCTTGAGCGCACTCTCGGCGGTATCCGTGACATGGCCAAGGTTCCAAGCGCGGTGTGGATCGTTGACACCAACAAGGAACACATCGCTGTCGGTGAAGCACGAAAGCTCAACATTCCTGTTGTGGCGATCTTGGACACCAACTGCGACCCTGACGTCGTGGATTACCCAATCCCGGGCAACGACGACGCGATTCGTTCCGCAGCTTTGCTGACCCGCGTGGTCGCTGCAGCTGCGGCTGAAGGCTTGAAGGCTCGCGCTGGAGTGAACACTTCCGGCGACGCCAAGGCCGACGGCGAGCCACTCGCCGACTGGGAAAAGGAACTCCTCGAGTCTGCTTCTCCCTCAACTGAGGAAGCAGCAGCAGAAGCACCTGTAGCTGAAGCGCCTGCAACAGAAGCTGCTGAAGCACCTGCAGCAGATGCAGCAGAAGCAGCTCCGGCTGCCGACGCCGCACCTGCGGACGCAGCGACAGAGAACTGATCTACGGCCAGCCCCGAGTTAACGCCCGGGGCTGGCTTTCGTTCACAGTCTTCAAATACCACTAGTCACACACTTTCACTGCACTAGAGGAGGCTCGCCACTCATGGCGAATTTCACCGCGGCCGACGTCAAGCGGCTTCGTGAGCTCACCGGCTCCGGAATGATGGATTGCAAGAAAGCCCTAACCGAAACCGATGGCGACTTTGATAAGGCTGTCGAACTCCTGCGCATCAAGGGTGCCAAGGATGTCGGCAAGCGCGCAGAGCGTTCGACGGCTGAAGGCCTAATCGCCGCATCTGGCGGGGTCATGATCGAACTGAACAGCGAAACTGACTTCGTCGCCAAGAACGCTGACTTCCAAGCCGTTGCTGAAGAGATCGTCTCAGCAGCTGCTGCAGCGAAGCCTGCTGACCTTGAAGCACTGAAGGCACTCGAAACCAACGGTCGTACCGTTGATGCCGCTGTGCAGGAGCTTGCAGCACGTATTGGCGAGAAGATTGAACTTCGTCGCGTTGCTTCGTTCGACGGCCAGGTTGCCACCTACTTGCACAAGCGTAGCGGCGACCTACCTCCAGGCGTCGGCGTCATCGTGGAATACACGGGCGAAGGCGAAGCAGCAGCAGAAGCAGCTCGTGAAGCAGCAATGCAGGTAGCAGCACTTAAGGCTAAGTACGTCTCACGTGATGATGTTCCCGCCGAGGTTGTTGACAACGAGCGTCGTATCGCTGAGCAAACTGCCCGCGAAGAAGGCAAGCCTGAACAGGCTCTCGTTAAGATCGTTGAAGGCCGCGTAAACGGGTTCTTCAAGGATGTCGTCCTCACAGAGCAGGCTTTTGTGAAAGACTCGAAGAAGACGATCAAGGCTCTTCTCGACGAAGCTGGCGCCACCATCACCAACTTCGTGCGCTTCGAGGTAGGCCAGTCCTAACCGGACAGTCTCAACGACACGCACACGCGCAATGAGGCAAAATATGCGGGGTTACCGCGTGGACACCACCACGAGGTAGCCCCGCACTCGTGTATACGGGGACGAATACCTTCAGGGACGATTTCAGTGACGACACATCTTCAGCGACGACGAGGAGAGGCATGGCCGACGACAGACTCGTAGAACGACACCCTTACAAACGAGTACTCATCAAACTTGGTGGAGAAATGTTCGGCGGCGGCAAGATTGGCGTCGACCCTGATGTTGTCCTCATGGTGGCGGAGCAAGTCGCTGAAGTCGTTAAATCCGGCGTGCAAGTCGCCATCGTCATCGGTGGCGGGAACTTTTTCCGCGGGGCTGAACTACAACAGCGTGGACTTGACCGGTCCCGTGCCGACTACATGGGAATGCTCGGCACCGTCATGAACTGCCTTGCCCTCCAGGACTTTCTCCAGCAGCAGGGCGTAGACACACGCGTTCAGACGGCGATCACAATGGGGCAAGTCGCGGAACCGTACATTCCACTGCGCGCCATTCGCCACCTCGAAAAAGGGCGAGTGGTCATCTTTGGAGCCGGAATGGGGATGCCGTACTTCTCCACTGACACCACTGCTGCTCAGCGGGCACTTGAAATCGGTGCAGAGGTCGTACTAATGGCGAAAGCCGTTGACGGTGTCTACACGGCCGATCCCAAGGTTGATAAGACCGCGACGATGTTCGACGAAATTACCCATCGCGAGGCACTCGAAAAAGGCCTCAAGGTTGCCGACGCAACAGCATTTAGTCTGTGCATGGACAACGATATGCCGATCATTGTGTTTAACCTCCTAAGCCATGGCAACATCGCCCGGGCTGTTGCGGGAGAAAACGTCGGAACACTTGTTAGACCCTGAAAAACACCAGACAGTGCAACTAGAAGAGGTGTGCCGTGATTGATGAAGCAATCTTCGACGCTGAAGAAAAAATGGAAAAAGCCGTGGCTGTCGCGAAAGACGAACTCGGTTCTATTCGGACCGGGCGCGCGAACCCCGCGATGTTCTCAAAAGTGGGAATTGACTACTACGGCACGTACACGCCTATTACGCAACTTTCATCGATCAATGTTGCTGAGGCTCGCCTTGTCGTCATTAAGCCGTACGAAGCGTCTCAGCTGCAGAACATTGAGACTGCAATTCGCAACTCCGACCTTGGTCTAAACCCGATGAATGACGGCAACATTATTCGCGTTGCCATTCCTCAACTCACTGAGGAGCGTCGACGCGACCTTTCGAAGCAGGCTCGCACCAAAGGTGAGGACGCCAAAGTTGCATTGCGGAATATCCGTCGTAAAGCAATGGATGAACTGTCTCGCATCCAAAAAGATGGTGAAGCCGGCGAAGATGAAGTTTCTCGCGCCGAAAAGGAAATGGATAAGACGACAGCGAAGTACGTCAGCCAGATCGATGAATTGGTGAAACACAAGGAATCAGAGCTGATGGAGGTCTAGCCTCAACTTCTAGGTAATGAACAGTTCAATTTCAGGCATGTGCGAGGGGAGTCGTGGTGGCCGACAGCTATGAGTCACACCAGCCGACAGGCGGTGCCGCAGCACCAGATGCAGTGGTGCCACCAGAGAAGAAATCACGAGCTGGCCGAAATCTACCGGCCGCTATCGGCGTTGGCGTAGCTCTAGGCGCTGTCCTCGTCGCCGTACTCCTCCTCGAACCGCGAGGCTGGGTTGCGATCGTCGCAATTGCTGTTGGTCTCGCGATCTGGGAACTGTTCAAACGGTTGCGCCAGCAAGGCATCTTCTTGCCGCTGGTCCCCATGGTGGTGGGTGGCCCGTTAACAGTCTTGGCTGCGTTGCCGTATGGCGTCACAGGTGTATTCACAGGTTTTGCGGTTACAAGCGTCGCGTGCATGATGTGGTGCTTGCTCCGAAACGGGCTCGCTGGGAAACCGGAGAATTTTGTCCGTGACGTGGCGATCACATTGTTTGTGGCGACGTGGGTCATCTTGTTTACCAGTATTGGCGCGCTTCTGGTTCTGACGGAAGCGGGCGCCGGACCGATCTGGGTACTGATGATTGGTGTGATCTGCTCCGACGTCGGTGGGTACACCGCTGGGGTTCTGTTTGGGAAGCATCCGATGGTGCCGCAAATCAGTCCCAAGAAGTCGTGGGAAGGGTTTGCTGGCTCCCTGGTCGCTGGCATTATCGGCAGCGTTCTTACGGTGTGGTTGATCCTTGGGGAATCGCCGCTTCTTGGCGTGGCTGTTGGTGCAGCGTTGGTTACCTTCGGTACGCTCGGCGATCTCATTGAATCGCAGTTTAAGCGTGACCTGGGCATCAAAGACATGGGAACGCTCCTGCCGGGCCACGGCGGGCTGATGGACCGCCTTGACTCCCTGGTGATTGCAGCGGTTGTCGTATGGGTCCTGGTCATGCTTCTCGGCTACCCCATGACTGTGTAGGTGTGGAACGCTGATTAGCGTGCTTCGTCGACGCGGCAGAACTGTTATTGCTAGCCCAAACATTTGGCACTGGCCTGAACTTTATGAAGTAGAAAATCGGGCTCAAGATGTCGACGGCGCAATTTTTGCTGCGTTGCGAGAGATCACGCCGTGGTCGGGACGTGTGGTCGTCGATGTCGGTTGCGGATCTGGTTATCATCTTCCTGTCTTTGCGGAAGCCGCATCGTCGGTCATCGGGGTCGAACCGCATCCACCGCTGGTAAGTCTCGCCCAGCAACGGGTGAAGCACCTCAGCCACGTCTCGGTGCTCGAAGGACGTGCGGACAAGCTTCCGCTTGCCAGCAACTCAGTCGATGTGGTGCATGCGCGTACCGCATACTTTTTTGGGCGTGGCTGTGAACCTGGGATCAACGAAGCCCTACGCGTTCTCAGAAGCAACGGGATTCTTGTGATCGTGGACCTTGATGCCACAGCCCATCCATACGGGCAATGGATGCGTGAGGATCTCCCGCACTACAATCCCGGTGCTGTCGAGGCCTTCTTCGCCGAGCAGGGGTTCTCGTTACGGCGGGTCGACACTACGTGGCGTTTTAACACCCGTCAGGACCTTAACGAGGTCATCGGGATTGAGTTCAGCCCTCGCGTGGCGTTGCGGGCGGAGCGTGAAACTGTAGGTCTGAGCCTTTCGGTTCGTTATCGGATCCACACCATTCAAAAAACGCTGGTCCACCCCCATCGTGCGGGGGTGGACCAGCGCTAGGTCAGAACCGGTGTGTCTACCGGAGCCCTTTTCGTGCTTGGCGACGCAATTGCATGATTCGAACTCCACCGATGGTTGCCGTGAGCAGCACCCCGAGGATTGCCGCACCAAGTAGGGCGACGCCTAGTGGCATTTCCCATTCCCAGAACAGCACAAATATGGTTTGAGTTTCGAGGTTCTGCAGGATGAAGACCAGCAGGGCGATCAGGAGCAATGCGCCGATGATCAGTGCCATCCACCATGCGCCTGCGCGAGTGTGGGGGAGTTCAGCCTTAGCGTGCTTCTTCGCCTTGGTTGGGGTTTTTGATGGCGCCGATGAAGTGGAATCAAACGCCGAAGCATCCTTCGACGGCGCAGGTTGGGGTGCCGATCCTGTCACTGGTGAGCCTGTCGCGGGCGAATCTGACAGTGGGATCTGTGACCCAGTATCGGATGAGACGGGTATTTTTTCTGGGCCGCTTGGCGACGGGTCTGATGATTTGGGAGACATAACTTGATCATCGCTGATTTTGGTGTTGCGCGCACGGATTCTCCTTCACACGTGATCCGTGGGACACTAGAAAAATCATGACGATCAATGTTCCACTAGTATTTTCCGCACCGAGCCGAGGAAAGCCACCTCGGCATTTTGCTGACCTTGATGAAGCTGAGCGCAAAGCAGCCGTCGCCGAGCTTGGGTTGCCAGCATTTCGGGCTGACCAAATTGCCCGGCACTACTACGGGCGTCTCGATGCTGATCCTCACCAAATGACCGATCTTCCCGCTGCGGCACGCAGTGCTGTCGCTGAGGCGTTGTTTCCGCCGCTGATGGAAACTGTGCGTCACCTCGAATGCGATGGTGGCGACACTCAGAAGACTCTGTGGAAAGCGCACGATGGGACTCTCTTGGAGAGTGTCCTGATGCGGTACCGCGATCGTGCGACTGTGTGTATTTCCAGCCAGGCTGGTTGCGGAATGGCGTGCCCTTTCTGTGCCACTGGTCAGGCTGGGTTGACGCGTAACCTCTCCACGGCAGAGATCGTTGACCAGGTTCGCGCGGCAGCGGCCACAATGCGTGACGGTGCACTTGGTGGAACGCCCGGACGGTTGTCGAATGTGGTGTTCATGGGCATGGGAGAGCCGCTGGCTAACTACAAACGTGTGGTAGCGGCGGTTAGGCGTATCACTGATCCTTCACCGAATGGTTTAGGGCTGTCACAACGCAACGTGACTGTATCTACGGTGGGTCTTGCGCCTGCGATCCGCAAACTGGCTGATGAGAAGCTGAACGTCACTCTCGCGGTGTCGTTGCATACTCCCGATGATGAGCTTCGCGACACTCTCGTTCCGGTGAACAACCGGTGGTCGGTGAGCGAAGTGCTGCAAGCTGCCCGGTACTACGCGGACACTTCTGGGCGGCGGGTGTCAATTGAATACGCCCTAATTCGGGACATTAATGACCAGCCTTGGCGTGCTGATTTGCTCGGTAAGAAGCTGCATAAAGCGCTGGGGCAGTTTGTGCACGTCAATGTCATTCCGCTGAATCCAACGCCGGGAAGCAAATGGGACGCGAGCCCGAAGCCTGCTGAGCGTGAGTTTGTTCGCCGGGTTCAGGCGCAGGGGGTGCCTTGTACTGTGCGTGATACGCGCGGGCAGGAGATTGCAGCTGCTTGTGGCCAGTTGGCCGCAGAGGGCTGAGCACAGAAGGTTAAGCACAGAAGGTTTTCTTGACCATTGAGATAAGCCCACCGCGTCATTGAGAGCGGTGGGCTTTTCTTTTCGGTGCGTTCGTTCTTTAGGACTGGGTCTTGCGCACTCGGTTCGCGGACCTAGCTAGTCGTTATCTGCGTTTTGAGCGACGTGAGTCCATACCGTATTTCACCAAGAGACCGGCGATTACGACACCGGTTCCGATGACCCACAGGTTTTCGGTCTGTCCTTGGTGGGTGCCGATGAGGTAGGCGAAAAGCATGATGGTGAATACCCAGCCAACGATCTGAAATGTGACTGGTGATTCTCCGTGCCAACCCCATCCGACTGAAGGTTCTTCAGCTGGGTGATGCTTGGATCGTGCGATTGCGCGCTCGAGTCCGGGGTCGATGTCTGTGTTGGCCACCGTGTTTCCTCCTGCTCGCCTGAACTTCTACGCGTTGCGGACGTACTCCGCTTTCGCGCAGTTCACTGATCCTATGTTGACACATGGCTGCAGCAGTGGCGCCGTTGGGGGAGGTTATAGCGTCGTTGCAACACGCTGTGTTGGTCCTCGCTGCCGTCGGTGACGGGCGATCGGACACAATGTTGTGGTGACTTCTCCGACGCGTGTGTTGCTTCTCGGGTGTACTGGTTCGATTGGAACGCAGGCGCTCGATGTGATTTCGGCGAACCCCGATAAGTTCGAGGTGGTGGGTTTGGCTGCGGGTGGTGGCAATGTTTCGCTGCTCCAGGAGCAGATTCGCGCAACCGGTGTGTCGGCACAGTGTGTTGCGATTGCGGATGTTGCTGCTGCGGAGCGACTTGGCCTAGACGGGGTGTTGTCCGGGCCGGATGCTGCGACGAAGCTTGTGGAATCGGTGGAAGCCGATGTGGTGTTGAATGCGTTGGTTGGTTCGTTGGGTTTGCGGCCAACATTGGCGGCACTTGAGTCTGGTGCGACGCTAGCGCTAGCGAATAAGGAGTCATTGGTTGCGGGCGGCTCGCTGGTGCAACGGGCATCGAAACCAGGGCAAATTGTTCCGGTGGATTCGGAGCATTCAGCGCTGGCGCAATGTTTGCGTTCGGGGACGATGATCGAGGTGGACCGGTTTGTGCTGACGGCCTCCGGCGGTCCGTTTAGAGGGTGGTCGGCGCCTCAGTTGGAGTCGGTTACACCGGAGCAGGCTGGCGCGCACCCGACGTGGTCGATGGGGCCGATGAACACTTTGAATTCGGCGACGTTGGTGAATAAGGGCCTTGAACTGATTGAGACGCACCTGTTGTTCGGTGTTCCGTACGACCAGATCGATGTGGTGGTGCACCCGCAGTCGATTGTGCATTCGATGGTGACGTTTAAGGACGGTTCGACGATTGCGCAGGCAAGCCCTCCGAATATGAGGTTGCCGATTGCGTTGGCGCTGGGGTGGCCGGATCGAATCGCCGGTGCTGCGCCGCGGCTTGATTTTGCTTCGGCGACTTCGTGGGGTTTTGAACCTCTTGACGATGATGTGTTTCCTGCCGTGCGACTGGCGCGTGAGGCGGGTGTGGCGGGTGGGTGCTCCACGGCGGTGTATAACGCGGCAAACGAAGAGGCTGCTGCGGCGTTCCTCACTGGGAGTCTGCGTTTCCCCCAAATCGTCCGTATCGTAGAGGCGGTGCTTGCAGCAGGTGATGAGTGGACTGCGCAACCCACAATCGTGGACGATGTTCTCGCCGCCGAAGGGTGGGCGCGTGCTCGTGCCCGTGCGCTAATCACTCAGGAGGATTGACCCCACTTATGATGTTCACCTTTGGTGTGATCCTTTTTGCGCTCGGGATCGGGCTGTCGATTGCACTTCACGAGTACGGGCATTTTTTGACGGCAAAATCCTTTGGGATGAAGGTGCGCCGGTACTTCATTGGTTTTGGTCCGACGGTGTTCTCTTGGCGGCGGACAGAAACCGAGTACGGCCTTAAGGCGATTCCTGCGGGTGGCTTTTGCGACATTGCGGGGATGACGGCTCTGGATGAGCTTGAACCTGACGAGCACGATCGGGCGATGTATAAGCAGTCCACGTGGAAGCGCCTTGTGGTGATGCTGGGCGGCCCGATGGGCAACTTTGTGTTCTGTTTCGTTCTTGTGGTTGTGCTTGCCGTTGGATGGGGTTTGCCCAACTTGATGTTGTCGTCCAGTGCGGTAGTGGGGCAGACGACGTGTGTGGCTCCGTCGCAAGCCGCTCCCGCAGTGAACGAAGAGGGCAATCTCGTACCCGGAGAATTGGCGGAGTGCACTGGGGTTGGTCCGGCGGAAGCTGCAGGTGTGCAGGCCGACGACATCATCACAGCTGTCAATGGTGAGAAGGTCGAGAACTTCGGCGACCTGGTTCGTTTGGTTCAGCCAGAGACATCGCGTGTGGTGCTGACGGTGGAACGCGGCGAGGAAGTTTTGACCATCCCGGTCGGTGTGGAACGTGTACAGCGCTACGTGGTGCAAGAGGGTCAGGGGCCTGATGAAGCCCGAGAAGCAACCGTGGGTGCAATTGGTGTGGGGGTGGGTCGTGTGCCCGACCCTGTTCAATACGGACTCATTGGTGCCATCCCAGCGTCAGCGTCTTTCATGGGCGACTTCGTAATTGTTACCTGGGATGCAATGCTGCGAATCCCGGAGCGGATGCCCGCAGTGGTGCGTTCGATTATTGGTGAGGACCGCGACCCTGACACTCCGATTAGCGTGGTAGGTGCTAGTCGCATCGGTGGTGAGGTTGCGGAACGCGGCTTGTGGGAAGTGTTCATTCTGCTGTTAGCAGGTCTGAACTTGTTCATTGGCCTGTTTAACCTTCTGCCGCTGCTGCCACTCGATGGTGGGCATATTGCTGTGACGATCTATGAGTCCATTCGCAATCGCATTCGTCGGCTGCTGGGTCGACCGAACGGTCCACCGGTGGACTACACCAAGTTGCTGCCGATTACGTTCACCGTGATCCTGATTGGCGGTGCGGTTATGCTGTTGACTATCACCGCCGACATTGTTAACCCCATCCGATTGTTCTAGTCGGGTTCTAACCCACACCGCGTTGAGCGGCGTTGGGTACAGGTGAAGGAAGGTTTGTTGTGACTGGCACGAGTTCGGCTGAGTCAGGAAAAGTTGTCGGTCTTGGAATGCCCGCTGGTCCGGTGGATGTCCTTGCTCCACGGCGGCAGACACGCCAGTTGATGGTGGGATCGGTTGGTGTGGGTAGTGACCATCCAATTTCGGTCCAGTCAATGTGCACCACTAAAACTCATGATGTGAATGCGACGTTGCAGCAGATCGCCGAACTGACTGCTTCGGGGTGTGACATTGTTCGTGTTGCTTGCCCGCGTCAGGAAGATGCGGATGCGTTGGCGACTATTGCGCGGAAGAGTCAGATTCCTGTCATTGCTGATATTCATTTCCAGCCGCGGTATATCTTCTCCGCAATTGACGCTGGCTGTGCGGCTGTGCGGGTGAACCCAGGCAACATCAAGGAATTTGATGGCCGGGTCAAAGAGGTCGCGAAAGCCGCGGGCGACGCCCGGATCCCCATTCGTATCGGTGTTAATGCAGGCTCGTTGGATCCTCGCATTCTCGCTAAGTATGGAAAAGCTACCCCAGAGGCGCTTGTTGAATCAGCGCTGTGGGAGGCCAGTCTTTTTGAGGAGCACGGCTTTGGGGACATCAAAATTTCGGTGAAGCACAACGATCCCGTCGTGATGGTGCGAGCGTATGAATTGCTTGCGGAGCAGTGTGACTACCCCTTGCACCTTGGTGTGACGGAGGCGGGCCCGGCGTTTCAGGGAACGATCAAATCTGCTGTGGCGTTTGGTGCGTTGTTGTCACGCGGTATTGGTGACACGATTCGGGTATCGCTGTCGGCCCCGCCCGCCGAGGAAATTAAGGTGGGTAATCAGATTTTGCAGTCTCTGAACTTGCGTCCACGCAAGTTGGAGATTGTTTCGTGCCCATCATGCGGTCGAGCTCAGGTTGATGTGTACACCCTTGCGGATGAAGTTACTGCGGGCCTTGAGGGCATGGATATCCCGCTCCGTGTCGCTGTTATGGGATGCGTTGTCAATGGTCCGGGTGAGGCCAGAGAGGCAGACCTTGGTGTGGCGTCCGGCAACGGCAAAGGCCAGATTTTCGTCAAAGGCAAAGTGATCAAGACGGTTCCGGAAGCCCAGATCGTCGAAACGCTCATCGAAGAAGCGATGCGTATCGCTGAGGAGATGGGCGAGCAGGAGAGCAGCGGTTCGGGTGGTTCTCCGGTCGTTACCGTCACCTAGCAATAATGAACACGCTGTTATCTCTAGGCTGTTACGAAAGTATTTCGTTAAATCCGTGAGATGAAGGTCAATGCGGTACCACTTTGACCCCAAGACGTGGCAATCTTGTGGTGTGTTGAAGTTGTTGGGTGCCCGTCCGCTGGGGTTGCGTGATACCCCTGCGGTACTGAGAGCGCTCGATGATGACCCCATAGCGTCGTGCATGGTGGCTGCGCGCATCGAAGAGTTCGGTGTGGACTCGCGTTTTCTTCGCGGCGAGTTGTGGAGCCGCGGAAAGCCACGTGAGTCGTTGTGTTTTTCTGGGGTGAACCTCATGCCCCTGCGCGGCGACGAAACAGATATGCGCTTTTTTGCTGACAGAGCATGCCGCAGTCCGCGCATGTGTTCCTCACTTGTTGGTCGCGCCGAACTTGTATTGCCGCTGTGGGAACAGTTAGAAAGCGAATGGGGTTCGCCGAGGGAGATTCGTGATGAGCAACCGATGCTGGCTCTCGTCGATGGCCTCAAGTGTGAGCCCGACTTGTCCACGCGCAAGGTGACCATTGACGAGCTTGAGCCTTACCTTGAGGCGGCTGTCAGCATGTTCATTGAGGAAGTGGGAATCGACCCACGGTCCCATGACGGCGGCCGCTCGTACCGCTACCGTGTACAACACCTAATCGAATCTGGTCGCGCTTGGGCGCGGTTTGACGGCGACACGGTGGCATTTAAGGCAGAAGTTGGTTCGATGTCGCACAGCGTGGGGCAAATTCATGGTGTGTGGGTTAATCCCATGTACCGTGGCCTTGGCCTAGGCGCTTCCGGGACTGCAACTGTCGCGGGGGCGATTGCCCAGTCCGGTCGAGTGGCTAGTTTGTACGTCAATAGCTATAACCAGGCCGCCCGGACGATGTACGCGAAGGTTGGGTTTCAGCAGGTCGCTACGTTTGCGACGATTTTGGTTGATTAAGTTTTTCGCGCATTGGTGGTGCGCCTATTACCCTCGAACGTATGTCTACCCGCACTGCGTTGTCCGCCGGAACCGTGTCGCCGATCAGGGAAGTCCCGTCGGCTATCCCACGGCCGGAATATGCCTGGAAGAAAACGGCCAAAGAAGGCAACGAGCCGTGGGTGCAAACACCTGAGACGATCGAGGCAATGCGGGTGGCTGGCCGGATCGCAGCGGACGCGATCGTGGAAGCGGGAAAGCACGTTGCGCCGGGTGTGACCACTGACAAACTTGATGCGGTAGTGCATGAGTACTTGTGTGACCACAACGCCTACCCGTCGACGTTGGGTTATCGGGGGTTTCCGAAGTCATGCTGCACCTCCCTTAATGAGGTGATTTGCCACGGCATTCCAGACTCGACCGTCATGGAGGACGGTGACATCGTCAAGGTTGATGTCACCGCGTATATCGGTGATGTTCATGGCGACACGTGCGTGACGTTTCCTGTCGGCAACGTCAGCGAGGAGCATCGGCTTCTGGTTGAGCGGACCAAGTCGGCGTTGGATCGGGCTATCAAGGCAGTGAAACCGGGCCGCCAACTTAATGTTGTGGGCCGGGTGATTGAGTCGTACGCCAACCGGTATGGGTATGGCACCGTGCGAGCGTTCACAGGGCACGGGGTGGGTCCCACATTCCACAACGGCCTTGTTGTGTTGCACTATGACGACCCGAGCGTTGACACGGTTATCGAACCGGGTATGACCTTCACAATCGAACCGATGATCAACCTTGGCGGCATCGACTATGACATTTGGAACGACGGCTGGACTGTTGTCACCAAGGACAAGAGTTGGTCGGCGCAGTTTGAGCATTCGCTTGTGGTGACGGAGACTGGCGCCGAAGTTTTGACTTTGCCGTCCTCGTGACGCCATCGCTGCGGGGTGCGGTGCTTATTGCCGGAACAACCTCGGATGCGGGCAAGAGCTTTATCACTGCTGGTGTGTGTCGTGTGCTGGCGCGCCGCGGTGTGTCGGTGGCGCCTTTTAAGGCGCAGAACATGTCCAACAATTCGTTCGTGACGCTCGATGGTGGCGAGATTGGCCGTGCGCAAGCGTTGCAGGCTCGCGCGTGTGGAGTTGCGCCGAGCATCCGGTTTAACCCGATTTTGCTAAAGCCGGGTTCGGATCGCCGGTCGCAGTTAGTTATTCATGGCCATGCTCAGGGTCACCTCGCGGCGGGGGACTATCTGACACATCGGGCTCATCTTCGGGCCGTTGCGGCGGAATCGCTCGCGCGACTGCGCACGGAGTTTGACGTTGTGGTGTGCGAGGGCGCGGGTTCGCCGGCGGAGATCAACCTCCGCGCCTCAGACGTCGCAAACATGGGGTTAGCTGAGGCTGCGGACCTGCCCGTCGTCGTCGTGGGCGACATCGACCGCGGCGGAGTACTAGCCCACTTTTTTGGCACCCTAGCTGTGCTTGACCCAGCTGATCAGCGGCGCATTGCTGGATTTGTGGTCAACAAGTTTCGCGGTGACCCAGCATTGTTGCGGCCGGGGCTTGACGATATTTCGTCGCGAACTGGCCGCCCAGTTCTTGGCACTGTGCCATTTTTGTCAGGTCTATGGATTGATGCCGAAGATTCTTTGGCGAGTTCTGTTGGTCGGGTAGTCGGTGTTCCGCGTAGCCCGCGTGGCACTGATTGGTTGACCGTTGCGGCTGTGCGACTTCCGCGCGTATCCAATGCCACCGACGTTGAGGCCTTGGCGTGCGAACCTGGCGTTGTGGTGCGTTGGGTCGATGATCCTGGTTCGATTTCCGACGCAGATCTCGTGGTTGTGCCTGGGAGTAAGGCGACGGTGTCGGACTTGGCCTGGATGCGGGACAGGGGCCTCGCTGATGCCTTGGTGGCGCGTGCCCGGCGGGGCAGGCCGGTGTTAGGGATCTGTGGGGGTTATCAGATGCTGGGGCATCGGATTGTCGACGACGTGGAATCCGGCTCGGGCGTCGTCGAGGGCCTGGGGGTATTTGACCTTGACATTCGGTTTGCCGCGGACAAGGTTCTGGCTCAGTCGTCGGGAACGGGTGCGGCGGTCGCGCCAGGGGTGGACGTTCGTGGGTTTGAGATTCACCACGGCCGTGTGGAGCGCACTGGTGATGCGCCCCTGCTCAGTACCGGTGAAGGCAGCGAGGGAAGCGTACGCGGCGCAACTTTTGGCACCCACTGGCATGGCTTGTTGGAAAACGATGAGTTCAGGCGATCGTTTCTAACGTCGATCGCCACGTTAGCTGGCCGCGATGGCTTTGTTCCCGATGCTAGTACGTGTTTTGAGCGTGAACGTGACGCCCAGCTGGACTTGATCGCGGACGCGATCGAATCCCACCTTGACATGGATGCGCTGGAGCGAATCATCAATGGCCCGACACAGTCCCTACCTACGGTGACGTCACGCTTGAACTGGTAGAAGTTCCACCAGTTTGAATGCCTCCAGGGCGGCTTGTTCGGCAATGCGGCGGTCAGTAGGGACTAGGCCGATGCGGGTGCGCCGATCCAGTAGGTCGTCGATGGTGAGGGCACCCTCGTGGGTGATTCCAAAGATCATCTCGGCCATAGTCGTTGGGATCGTTTCGCTAATCGGTGTGTGTAAGGCTGGGTCTTGCGATGCGGTCCCCAGCACGGGGTTGTTGAGCACGAGGTTCGCTTCGCGACCGTATCGACGCACAAGTCTCGCTGGCGCATTAAGCCCCCGAAGTGTGCGGCGGGGCGCGGCACCGAGGAGCGGCAGATTAGCGGTGAGGCAGGGGCCAGCGTCGAGATGCGCATACTTAACTGCGTGATCGATGGCGTCGGCGGCCATAGTGCGATAGGTGGTGAGTTTCCCGCCAACAACCGTGATGACCCCGTTGCGCGAGGTAATCACTGCATGTCTGCGGGACAGGTCCGCGGTGTGGCCGTCAGAATCGAGCAAGGGCCTCAGCCCGGCGAATGCACCGACGACATCGGAGCGTGTGAGCGGTTGCTCTATCACCCTATTCATTGTGCTGAGTAGAAAGTCGATTTCAGTTTCGGCAGGTAGTGGAATATCGGGGACGTCACCGTGTGTGGGTTCATCAGTGAGGCCGATGTACGTCAGCCCGTCAGGCTGGGGTAGCGCGAAAACAAACCTGTTTGTCTCGCCGGGAACGGGGACGGTAAGTGCCGCCGTGGGGTTTCCGAGCGTGTGGGAACGCACAACTATGTGGGTGCCACGTGAGGGCTTAAGTCGTACTTCGGGTACGAGGTTGGACGCCCACACTCCCGTCGCGTTGATGACTGTGCGGGCAGATATATGCAGCGTTTCACCTGTGCGAGTGTCGGTGACGGTAGCGCCCTCACCCGTGATCGCTGTGGCTTTTGTATGGGTGAGAATGCGCGCGTTCAGAGCTGCTGCGGTGCGTGCCAGTCCAATGACGAGTCGCGCGTCGTCTTCGAGTTGGCCGTCCCACGCGAGGAGCCCCCCTCGAAGTGCTTGTTGGCGGAGTGCTGGGGCCAACGACGCGGTGCGGTGTGCAGAGATGAACCGCGGCGATGGCAGCACTGAGGTAGGTGTGTGGGCAGTGCGTCGTAGTACGTCACCGGCGATGAAACCAATGCCTGCCAGTGAGGACTGCATAGCGGTGACGGGTGGTGCGAGGGGGAGCAGCATCGGCACGGGTCTGGTGAGGTGCGGCGCCGTACGAGACATGAGTATGCCGCGTTCAACCGCGCTTTCGTAGGCCACATCGAACTGGGCCTTAGCAAGGTAGCGCAGTCCGCCGTGTACGAGCTTCGAACTCCACCGAGAGGTTCCCCATGCCATGTCGTGGGCATCGATGGCGACGACGGACAGCCCTCGTGCAGCTGCATCGAGCGCGGCTCCGGCGCCTGTGACTCCGAGCCCGACGACGAGAACATCCACGGTGTTGGTGGAAGCGAAGTTGAGGTCAGCTTCGCGACGTTGTGCGTTGAGGGCGATGTTGAGAGATGTCATGGCCGCAGATATCGGATGAGCAGTTCTCGCTGCTCCACGATGAGGTCATCGAGGCTGACCGGTTTGGTCATGATTCGGCTTGAGAGCAGCCACGATTGTGCGGCGAGCACGATGGTATGGGCGATGGATGTCGGGTCGCCGGGCCTGATCGTGCCGAGCTGTTGACCAGTGCGAATGGCGTGTTCAACGGCGGCGATGGCGGTGTTTTGCGTGCGTCCACGTCGTCCGATGATGTAGGGCAGCAAGAGTTCTGGATCCACGTCAATGACCTTGGTGAACAGGTCGTTTGTGCGCAGCGACTCGAGGATATCGAGGAAAGTGTCGCTGAGCCCTTCGGGGGTGAGGCGTTCCTCGAGGACGGCCCTGTCGGCGGTAATGAGGTCACGTAAACCTTGCAGGCCTGTCCATTCGCGGGTCATGACATCGCCCATGAGTCGGCCCATGTCGTCCCATTTGCGGTAGATGGACATACGTGAAACTCCGGCCCGGCGGGCGACGTCGGTGAGCGTGGTGCGTTTCCACCCAACGGCGATGACACACGCGCGTGCGGCGTCGAGCACAGCATTTTCATCAATGGTGTTGTGACGTTCAGTCGCCATGTGTAACACTGTAACACATGGCTGATGTGATGCACTGGGCCCGCTGGGGCAATCCCACCCACATGACAAACATTCCTGCGTCCGCGTGGCAATTGATCGAACTTGCCTTCGGTGAAACGCGTGAAACACCGGCAGTCGACAAGAGCACACTCGCTGTGCCGCCGATTTCTCTCACCGACGCAGCAATGGTCTCGCTTAGGCAGATCGTCGGCAGCGACAACGTCACTACTGATAATGACTCACGGATAAGCCACACAAGGGGCAAATCGACCACAGATCTTATTAAAATTCGGACAGGCGACCTCACTGACGCCCCAGACGCAGTCGTGAGACCCCGCGACACCGACGACGTAGCCGCCATCCTTGCGGTGTGCGCTGAACACACCATCGCCGTCGTGCCATACGGCGGCGGTACCTCCGTCGTCGGCGGGCTTGCGGCACAGAGCGACGGCTACACCGGGGTGGTCGCCCTCGATCTCACGCACCTCAACACTTTTGCAGTCGACCACGAATCCAGGCTCGCGACCCTGGGCGCAGGACTGCTCGCTCCACAAGCCGAGAAACTCCTCAACGAGCACGGCTACACGCTCGGACACTTTCCGCAATCCTTCGAGTACGCCAGTATCGGCGGGTTCGCAGCCACCAGATCGAGCGGGCAGGCATCAAGCGGATATGGTCGCTTCGACAGCATGGTCAAGGCACTCACCGTCGTAACCCCAATGGGAGTGCTCAGACTCGACGCGGCACCCGCATCGGCGGCCGGGCCAGATCTACGGCAGCTCATTCTCGGCTCCGAAGGCGCCTTCGGGATCATCACAGACGTCACCATTGCTGTGCGACCGCAACCGGCGCAACGAATCTACGAAACGTGGAGATTCGCCACCTTTGCCGACGGCACACGCGCGATGCGGAAACTCACCCAAGATGGCCTCAACCCGACGGTATTCCGACTATCGGACGAGGCCGAAACAGCAATCAACCTGGCCAAACCCGGAAGTATCGGCGCGGACAACCCAGGCGGCTGCCTCATGGTTGCCGGGTACGAAGGCACGCCCGAACGGGTCTCGCGCCTTCACGATGACGTCACCGCCGCGCTTGAAGAATCCGGCGGAACCAGCCTCGGAGCCGAAGACGGTGAACACTGGGCAAAAGGGCGGTACGACGGCCCGTACCTACGTGACGCGCTGCTTGACCACGGCATACTTACTGAAACCCTCGAAACTGCCACGTTCTGGTCCCGTCTCCACACCACCTACGTTGCAGTGAAAGAGGCGATCGAAGCGGCACTCGCGCCATACGGCAACGCGGTAATAGTGATGTGCCACATTTCGCATGTCTACGAATCCGGTGCTTCCCTCTACTTCACCGTCGTTACCAAACAACACGAAGACGGAATCGAGCAGTGGTCCGCAGCGAAAAAAGCGGCATCAGATGCGATGATTGCAACCGGTGCAACTATCACTCATCACCACGCTATTGGGCGCGACCACAAGCCGTGGTTTGCGCAGGAAATCGGAGACATTGGCGTGTCCGTGCTCCGCGCTGTAAAGCAACGTATTGATCCAACAGGAATCCTCAACCCTGGAGTGCTCATCCCGTGACTACCTCGCGTTCGTTCCACTTTCTAGTGAATCCACGTTCCGGCGGGGGAGCGGCAGTCAAAGCTGTCTCGCCCGTTGTTAATCGACTTCGTAAAGCGGGCGCGGCGGTAACGGTCACCTACAGCACAGGAAAGCAACGCTGTCGCGACATGATTCCCGAATCTGTGGGACGTGGGGAAACCATCGTTGCGGTCGGTGGTGACGGAATGGTCGGATCGCTCGCGGGTGTCACAGCCCGGGCCGGGGGTGTGCTCGGCATCGTGCCAACCGGGCGGGGCAATGACTTCGCTCGTCAACTTGGGTTGCCCAAAGATCCCGATGCCGTTGCCGACACCCTGCTCAATGGTGCTCAGCAACGAGTCGACCTCATCGACGTCACAGGGCCTGATTCGCAGACTCACACTGTCGTGGGCAGTGTGTACGCCGGGGTGGATTCGTATGCGTCCACGATAGTAGATACGGCGCATTGGCTTCCTCGGAAGCTGCAATACCCGTACGCGGCCCTCAAAGCGCTCGCCGAGTTTGAACCCACCACTTACAAGGTGACTGTCGATGGCGAAAAATTCCTGTTCAAAGGATGCACCGTCGTGATTGCGAATTCGGGCTATTACGGAAGCGGCATGCATATCGCGCCCGATGCTGACCCGTGCGACGGCAAACTTGACGTCGTCATGGTCGCAGCTGCATCGAGATTGAAGCTCATTAGGGAACTCCCCAAGTTGTATCAGGGCAAGCACACCGGAGTGTCCGGCGTTGAGATTGCGCGGGGCGTAGAGGTCACCGTCGCCATCAAAGGTGGTCGCGTCGTTGATGCCTATGGCGACGGTGATCCTCTTGCTTCCCTGCCAGTGGCGGCCCGGGTCAAGCCGGGGGCGCTCACGGTACTTGTGCCGCGGTAGTTGTTGCCAGGCTAGACGGCGGTGCGTCTGAAGATTGCCGTAGTTGCCAGCGTGCTAACGGCGACAACTCCAATCAGGCCGCCAATCAGGAGGACCTCCAACGGTGCTTCGCTCACAGCATTGCGAATTGGCTCCCACCAGCCGAACTGCAAAACGCCAATTGCGATGACACCGATGACGACGATGAGTCCAAGCACCGCAGCCCATACCCCGGCTGCTCCCCATCGCAAAAAGATGGCACCGGTGAGGAACCCGACAGTCGCTGCGCTGGTGAGGAACAGTAGCAAGGCCAGCCAGGCGATGAGCGTGGAGACCGGAACCTCTGGGATGACGCGGAAGAATGACATTTCCACGCCCCACCCGTTTGTGAGATGTTCAACCGACGCCAGCCCCGCCATGATCACGGTGATTGCGGCCGTCATTATCGAGTAAAAGGTCAGCGTTGCAGTGAGGAAGACCCGACGTGTGACGCCGAAACTCAGCGCGTAGGGCGCCATTTGAGTAATCGCCAGAATTGCCGTGACATAGATAAAGATGTAGATGACCACCTGTGGGGTTGCTGTGGTCGTGTTGGTGTCATTGCCGACTACGATGCTCGCGGCCAGTATCACCGCGAAGATGGCACCGATGATGGGAACCATCCACAACAGCGACGAAAGCGTCGCGGTGTGCAGTCTCATGACCGGTCCGATGCGTGTTTGGGGAGCTGCGATGGTCATTGCTGCGTCCTTCCGGTGGTGCTGATGACGAGTTGCTGGAGCGATACCGGTTCGATAGTTATGCCGAGTTCGCGGGCGCGGCGCTGGTTGGCGTCGGTGAAGGGGAGTTCGACAGTGATGCGCGACTGGTTGCCGAGAGTCTCGCGTTCAAAGACGCTTGTTGTTCCGTCGGCGTGAATGAAGGTTTCAACGTCGGCGGTTGTGCCCGATACGACGCACGCGCGGGATCGGAGGTTGTCGGCTGTGTCGTCGAGAAGAATTGCGCCTTTATCGATGAGGACGACATGTTCGATCAGGTTGCTGACTTCGTCAATCAGATGGGTCGACAGGATGACGGTGCGCGGGTGGGCGGCGTAGTCGGCGAGCAAGCGGTCGTAAAACATGTGACGCGAGACGGCGTCGAGGCCGAGATACGGTTCGTCGAAGAATGTCAGGGGGGCGCGGGATGCCAGGCCGACTGTCACGCCGAGTGCGGAAAGCATGCCCCGCGATAGCTTTTTCACTTTCCGCTTGTGTGGAAGGTCAAAATCGTTCGCGAGTTCGCGTGCAAAATCGTCGTCCCAATTCGGGTGCAGGTTCCGCCCGGTGGTGAGGACGTGTTCCACTGTGTAGTCCTCGGGATACTTTTGGCTTTCGCGAATGAAACTGATGTTTGACATGACGTCGACGTTTTCGTGAGGGCGTTGACCAAGAATGGTGACGTCCCCGGACGTCTGGAACTCTTGCCCAGTCATGATTCGCATGAGAGTGGTTTTTCCGGCGCCGTTCCGGCCGAGGAGGCCGTGAATCGTGTTGGCTTTGAGGTCAAAACTGACGTCGCTAAGTGCCTGCACGGAGCGGAACTTCTTCGATATATTTCGGCAGCTGGCGACGATCTGATGAGTTTCATTGTTGGTCATGGCGTTCCTCGCGTTGCTGGATCAAGATTTGTAGGTCCGAAGCCGTGATGCCGAGTTTTCTTGCTTCGGCGATAAGTGGGTCGATGTAGTTCTCTGCGAATTGTTCGCGGCGGCGGCTTTTGATTGTGTTGCGCGCTCCGGGGGAGACGAACATTCCAATCCCGCGCTTTTTGTAGAGGACGCCGCCGGTGACAAGGTGGTTGATTCCTTTAGCGGCTGTCGCGGGGTTGATGCGGTGAAAGGTAGCCAATTCGTTTGTGGATGGCGCTTTAGCTTCTTCTTGCAGTGAACCGTCGATGATGGAGGATTCGATCAGTTCTGCAATCTGCAGGAAAAGAGGTTTGCCGTCGTCCATTGCTCCCTCCTTGGATGAGAGAGGCGAATAGCCCAGCCGGTTGGTTCATTACTCATGTAGTTAACCGTATAACCAAACCGGATCTTTCGCAAGCATGTGACGAAGGGCTCTGACTAGGCGAAAATCACACTGTGCCGCACGCCCCACTGTGAAATTTGAGTGAGATCGCACAAGTGCGCAGGTAGTCGCGCGAATTCTCGCGTAGCGTTCTACCCATGGAGACCGTTCTCGAAACCGTGGGAGACACCAAGTACCAGTTGCGGTGCGGAGGTGACGCACGCAATACAGCAGCGCTAATCGTTACATCGGCCGACGAGCCTGCCGAGCACTACGACGCGCTCTGCACCAAACTTCACAACTCAGGGCTTCGCACCATCACCCTGACTGTTGGACAACACACCACACACGCAGACATCCTTGAACTCATAGACAAGGCAAAAGCCGCGTGGGTGCACGTCGCCGGAATAGGCACGGCTACGACAATCGCCTGGGAGTTCGCCGCCCACAACTTTGACCGCACAGCAAGCCTCACCATTTACGGTGGCGGGCATCCTGCCGCGGTCGTCGGCCAAGACGCCGCACAGGACAGCTCATGCCCCCCAGTTGAGGTCGGCACCACAATTGTTGCCACTAACGCCCGCGAGTTGGCGCACGCCAAAGCGAGTGGACAGTACGTGCGTGGCGACCTCAGAATCGTCACCACCATGGTGGAGAATTCGGCCTCCGACGACCATCTCGCCATCCTTGCCACCGAAATTGTCTTGCGCTCCAACCCATGGTGAAGCCGGGAGTTACAGCCGCACCCTCAGTAGGGCGTTCTCCACTACCTCAGTGAGCGCGGGGTGGATCCAGTATTGGCCCCGTGCAAGGTCCGCAGCTGGCACCGCAAACGACATGGCCTGCACAATGGGTTGGAGCAAAGTTGTGGCCTGTGCGCCCACAATATGGGCGCCGACAATGAGTCCGGAGCTGCGTTCAACGATGACCTTGCAGAACCCGACCGGGTCGGCCAAAGCCCACCCATACGCAACTTCCTTATAGTCGACCGTAGATTCAACGACGTCGAGCCCGAGTTCTTGCGCCTGCGCACTCGTCAGCCCGACAGTTGCGATCTGGGGTGAGGTGAATACGCCAGACGGAATCGCGTCGTGGCGGGCAGCCTTGAGGTTTTGCGGGTTAAGCAGGTTGTGCTGCACCACCCGGGCTTCGTGATTGGCGACATGCTTCAGTTGCCAGTGAGACGAAATGTCCCCAAGCGCCCACACGCCTTGAGCTGAAGTGCGCTGGTACTCGTCGACAATGACCCGCCCACCCTCATCAATCTCAATTGACGTGTTGTGCAACCCGAGGCCGGGAGTGTTCGGGTTGCGGCCCGCCGCCACGAGAATCGAATCGCACTCGACAGCGGAACCGTCGGAGAGAACAACACGCGCCCCGTCTGACGTGGCGACGATGTCGATGACGGTGGTGTTCAGTCGCACATCCCATTGCTCGACGGCACACTGGGTGAACTGTTGCGACACAGCGACATCATGGCGTCGGAGCAGTGCATCGGCGCGGGCGACTACAGTCACCTCAACACCCAGCGACGAAAAGACATGCGCGAACTCAGCGGAGATAAATCCACTACCAATGATGACCATCCGTTGCGGGAGTTGCTCTATCCGCATGATGTCATCTGAGGTATGCAAAACCACTGATCCATCCATCACCGCCGGTAACTGGCTGAGATGGTCTGGAATATGCGCGTGCCCACCAGCGGCGATGACAATCTGATCCGCAGAAATGCGTTGTTCGGCAACGGCAGCGGGACTATTCGCCTCGTCACCCGCGTCGATTAGCTCAAGGACGTGGTCTGACACGAAGTGGGCGTGGGACTTAAAAACAGTGACGTTGTCGTTGTCGCGCCGGAACTGTTCGGCTGCAGCAACATTGCCGTCGATACGGCCGAAAATGCGCGACACGATGCCGCGCCAATCAACTCCATTGAGTTGGGCCGACAAATTGAATCGCTCAGCACCGAGCACGTGCTGTGCCGCATCTGCGCTTCCTACAAACATTTTTGTCGGTATACAACCCACGTTTAAGCAGGTACCGCCAAACTTATCCGCCTCGATGATCGCGACCTTCTTGTCAGCGAACTTCCGGTTGATGATCATGTTTCCAGACCCTGCACCGATAATCGCGATGTCGAACTGCTCCACGTGCTGCTCCTGAATTTGGGCGTACCGACTGAGGATTGCGCTAAGGGGTATGGGGGTTCGCGCTACCGGATAGGGGTTTGGTTACCGACCAGTGTGCTCGGTTCTAGCCACTTGAGGAACCCGTCGAGTTCTCCTAGTGCTTCCGAGAGTGCGGGTTCGAGTGACAGAAACACATCATGCCGTGCCCCTGCTATTGGCACTACTTGGATTCGGTTGCCGACACAACCGGACCACTGCGCTATTTGCTTCACGTCGAGAACGCAGTCGGCGTTGTCAATCTCCGGGCGGTAATGCGGAGCGAACCAAGTCTTGTCGGAGCGCAGGATCAACGACGGAACGCCCACGTCAAGTCCGCGGTGCAATTGCAAGTGCCCGCGTCGCACAGCGCGCAACCACCCGAACCTCGCGGGGTAGCCGCCGTGTGGTTTCCACTCCGTGTTGTATTCCCACGTGCCATGCCGGTCGATATGAATGCTTGAACCGTAGCCATCGAACTTCGCATCCTGGGCGATGCGCAACGGTTGCACACGCCCCACCGCATCAATTGCTGCTGTACCGATGTTGCGTAACCACCATGAACCTTGCAGGTCAAACCACGGACTGTTGAGCACCGAGCCGACAATCCCGTGAGATTGCGTACCGCCTTCGTCCTTGTTAAGCCGGTCCAACCACAACGGGAGGATCAGCCCACCTGTCGAATGGGCGGACACCACAATACGATTTGCTGCTTCCGGAGCTACGTGGTCACGAATGATCGACAAAGCTGCATTCAGTTCTTCGTCGTAAAAAGCGAGATCAGTCACAAAATGCGGCGTTAACCCCGGACGCTGTGAACGTCCGCACTTGCGGAGATCGAGGGCGAAAAATTGGTATCCGCGGGCAGCGAATGCGTGGGCGAGATGCCGCTGAAAGAAGTAGTCGGAATACCCGTGGACATACAGCGCGGCGCTATGAGGTGCGGGAACTTCGTCGCTTGGCGGGTCGTATCGCACCAGGGTTGCGACAATATCGCCCTCGTTGTCTGGGTCAGTCCCGAGGTCGATTGTGGTCTGCTGGTAGCCGTCACCTAAGACATCGGCGCTCCATGTGGTCACGAAATCACCTTATCGCGCATACTGCTAGTACGTAGATGAGGCAGGATAGAAGGCACCACACGCCGATCTTCGTGGGCGACGAACCTCGTCGTTTCGAGGACCGATATGGTCTAGTGGTGCCAACGGGGTCGAATGACCGGACAAGAAAGTTGAGTCCAGTGCCAAAACATGACGGGCGTAACCAGAGCAACGCAGCGAGCCAGAGCAGCAGTGCCGATCAGACGGTAGATGTTGCACTGATCGGTGCGGGCATTATGAGCGCAACGCTCGGTTCGTTGCTTACTGAGCTCGAACCTGACTGGACCGTTTCGCTCTTTGAGCGTCTCGACGCAGCCGCTTCCGAAAGCAGCGACCCGTGGAATAACGCGGGGACCGGTCACTCGGCTTTGTGTGAACTTAACTACACGCCGCAGAACGCAGATGGTTCGGTCAGCATCGACAAGGCGTTAGACATTAACGAGCGCTTCCAAGTGTCCCGTCAGTACTGGGCTTACGCGGTGGAAAAGGGCATCCTGGGTAACCCCAGTCGCTTCATTAACCGCGTGCCGCACATGAGTTTCGTGCACGGCGCCGACAACGTCTCCTACCTGCGCAAGCGCTATGACGCGCTTGCGAGCCAAACCATCTTCAAGGGCATGGAGTACACGGAGGACAAAGACACCTTCGCCGAGTGGGTTCCCCTCATGGCGCGTCAGCGTGACTTCTCCGACCCCATTGCGCTCAATCGGTTTGACCTCGGCACAGACGTAGATTTCGGCGCTCTTACACGGCAACTGCTAACCCATCTCGGCTCATTCGGGTACGACATCCGCTTCGGCCACGAGGTATTGAACCTCAAGAAGCAATCTGATGGACGTTGGAAGCTCACCGTGCGGAATGTTCGCACGGGCGCCAAGCGAAACGTCATCGCACGGTTCGTCTTCGTCGGTGCGGGTGGCGGTGCTTTGCCGCTTCTGCAAAAGGCCGGTATCAAAGAAATCAACGGGTTCGGCGGATTCCCCATCAGCGGCCAGTTCCTTCGCTGCAACAATCCTGACCTAATTGAGCAGCACGAAGCCAAGGTGTATGGCAAAGCAGCTGTCGGCGCGCCGCCGATGTCTGTACCGCACCTCGATACACGAGTAATTGGAAACGAGCGTGGCCTGCTGTTCGGTCCCTACGCGGGATGGACACCCAAATTCCTTAAAGAAGGCAAACTAACCGACCTGTTCTTGTCGGTGAAGCCGAACAACATCATGCAAATGATGAGCGTCGGTATTCACGAAATGGGCCTGACGAAGTACCTCATCGAACAGGTTGTTCAGTCCGAGCAGACTCGCATCAACGCGCTCGCGGAGTTCTTGCCCGACGCGGAAGCGAAAGACTGGGAACTTATTACCGCTGGTCAGCGCGTGCAGACCATCCGCACTGGAAAAGACACGAAGGGCGTGCTGGAATTTGGCACCGCCATCGTCGCAGCTGAGGACGGTTCGATCGCAGGTCTACTGGGCGCGTCACCTGGGGCGTCGACGTGTGTACCAGCGATGCTTGAGGTACTTGAGCGCTGCTTCAGTTCCCGCTACCCGTCGTGGCAGAAAGACCTGGAGCGGATCATTCCTTCAGCCGGGCGACAGCTTAACGACGAACCAGGCTTGTACGACGAGGTGTGGGATTGGACCAACAAGGTTCTCAAACTCACTCCCGATTCAGCGTCAGGCCCACAATCAGGATCCGCAGCAGCCAACGCTGAGGCACCTGGCGACGACACAATCGAGGAAGAAGTCTCTGTCCAACCGTGACACGATCACCGTCAATTTCGGCTGAGCCGCAAATACCCGGTTACCCGTTCAGCGCGATCGTTGGGCATGACCAACTTCGGCTGTCCCTAATCCTCTGCGCAATCCACCCCGGTATCGGCGGGGTGCTTGTGCGGGGGGAAAAGGGAACAGCTAAATCCACCATCGTGCGAGCGTTGGCGCGTTTGCTGCCGCCGGTCGCTGGTACCGGAGTTGGCGCTGGCAGTGGAGTTGGCGCTGGCAGTGGAGTTGGCGCTGGCAGTGGAGTTGGCGCTGGCACTGACCATCGGTCGGCACACCTGGTGGAACTTCCGGTGGGAGCCACCGAGGACCGGGTGGTTGGCTCAATCGACCTCGAGAAAGTTCTTCGTGACGGTGAACGTGCATTCCAGCCGGGCTTGCTCGCGCGGGCTCACCAGGGTGTGCTCTACGTCGACGAAGTAAACCTCCTACACGATCACCTCGTTGACGTACTGCTCGATGCTGCCGCAATGGGCCGAGTGCATGTCGAGCGGGACGGGTTTTCCCACAGCTACCCATCAGTGTTTGTGCTTGTGGGAACAATGAACCCCGAAGAGGGGGAGCTGCGCCCGCAGTTGCTTGACCGGTTTGGGTTGACTGTTGACGTCATCGCATCGCGCGAGGTGAGCGTGCGCGCTGAAGTAGTGCGCCGCCGGTTGGCGTATGAACTTGATCCTGACGGATTCGTCGAAAAGTACAGCAGCGGAGACGCCGAATTAGCGGAGCGCATCGCGGCAGCGCGTGATCGGCGCAGCTCCGTTGCTCTTCCCGATGTCGAGGTGCGACGCATTGCGTCGCTGTGTGCCCAGTTTGATGTTGATGGAATGCGCGCCGACCTTGTGATTGCGCGAACGGCGATAGCGCACGCCGCGTGGCGCGGAGCCGACGCCGTGGCGGAAGAAGACGTCCGTGTTGCGGCGGAACTTGCATTGCCGCATCGTCGGCGCAGAGACCCGTTCGATGAGCCAGGGCTAGACAGCGAGCAGCTCGAACAGGCTCTCGAACAAGCGAAGCTCGATGCAGGCGACCCAGATTTATCTCGCGACCCAGGTTCGTGTCACGACCCAGGTGCTACTCCTGAGCAACGCGATGCGAGTCCTGACGATTCTGGTCCTGAAGACCCACGCGACCCCGGTCCAGACGACCCCGGTCCAGACGACCCCGACCCAGACGACCCCAGTCCAGACGATTCAGGTCCAGACGATTCAGGGCCGGGCGGCGGCGCTGAAGCACCGGAAGCATCCCCAGGCGCACCGTCGAAAACGAACTCGCGTTCCCAACGATCGGCTGCGCCTGATGCTCCGTTTCGGGCCAGGCTGATTGAAGTTCCAGGTGTAGGAGACGGCGCACCAGGACGCCGCTCGCGGTCACACTCGGAGCGCGGTCGCGCTGTCCGTGCGACAACCTACAGCGGCCGGGGCATCCATGTCCCTGCCACTGTGATCAGCGCAGCCGAAAACACGTCGGTTCGTGGTCGGGTTTCCGTTTGTCCCAGTGATGTGCGCGGTGTAGATCGCGAAGGCAAAGAAGGCAACCTGGTGGTGTTCGTCGTGGACACGTCGGGGTCGATGGCGGCTCGCGATCGCCTCGCTTCGGTTACCGGAGCCGCAGTGTCGCTTTTGCGCGACGCATATCAACGGCGTGACAAAGTAGCCGTGATCACGATGCGTGGCACAGAAGCTGAACTTGTCTTGCCTCCAACGAACTCGGTCGACATCGCTGCGCGGCGATTGGCGGACATCCGCACCGGTGGACGGACACCGCTCGCTGAAGGCCTGGTGTGTGCGCGAAAACTTGTCCGTCGAGAGCGGGTTCGTGACCCACATCGGCGTCCATTGATTGTCATCTTGACCGACGGTCGCGCAACGGCGGGTACGGATCCGGTCGGGCGTGCGCATTTCACAGCCGCTGCGTTAGCGCGCGAAGGAACCGCGTCCATCACCGTCGACTGCGAACGGGGCATGGTGGAACTCGGTTTGGCTCGGGACCTTGCCCGACATCTGCGCGGAGGATATGTGCGACTCGCTGATCTCTCAGCTGATGCTGTCAGTGGTGTTGTGCGCGCCGCCGCGTAGAAGGTTCACTTTTCGCCAACTTGAAAGGACGGTTATGCCGCAGGGAGTTCCAAGTCCGGGAAGCATTCCTCGTGATGGTCTCACTACGCGGCAACGCCGCAATCAGCCAGTTCTTGCTGTGAACACCGGGCCCGGCAAAGGTAAGTCCACGGCCGCGTTTGGCATGGCGATGCGAGCCTGGAATCAAGGCTTCAGCATTGGAGTGTTTCAGTTCGTCAAGAGCGCCAAATGGCGGGTGGGTGAAGAAGCCGCGTTGCGGGCACTCGGCGATGCATACGTCGCAACAGGTGCTGGCGGACCGGTGGAATGGCACAAGATGGGTGAAGGTTGGTCATGGATCCGCAAGACTGGTGATGATGCGGACCATGCGGCCGCCGCCCGGGACGGTTGGGCAGAAATCTCCAGAAGGCTACAAAGTGAGCAGCACCGGTTTTATGTGCTCGATGAGTTCACGTACCCGTTGAAGTGGGGTTGGATCGACACTGCCGAGGTGGTGGAAACGCTAGTGAATCGGCCTGGGAATCAGCACGTCGTCATCACTGGTCGAGATGCGCCTGCTGAGCTGATTGAGGTCGCAGATCTTGTCACCGAGATGACCAAGATTAAACACCCTATGGATGCGGGACGGAAAGGCCAGCGAGGTATCGAGTGGTGAGCACTCCCGCTATCGTGCTCGCAGCGCCCGCATCGGGCAGCGGCAAGACAACCGTAGCCACTGGCATCATGGGTGCCTTACGTGCCTCTGGTAAGCGCGTAGCGCCATTCAAAGTGGGCCCCGACTACATTGACCCCGGCTACCATTCTCTGGCGTCAGGGCGCGTAGGACGCAATCTCGACCCAGTCCTCACCAGTGCAGCGTTGATCGGTCCGTTGTTTCGCCACGGTTCGGATGGCGCAGATATCGCCGTCATCGAAGGCGTCATGGGGCTTTTTGATGGCCGGATTGGCACGGCTGAACCAGCCGAAGGATCCACTGCTCAGGTTGCCGCTCTGCTTGGGGCCCCGGTCATCCTGGTGGTCGATGTGCGAGGGCATAGCCAAAGCCTCGCGGCACTGTTGCACGGTTTCGCCACTTACGACGTCCGGGTGCGGATTGCTGGGGTGATTCTGAATCACGTCGGTAGCGAACGTCATGAGCGGGTACTGAGGGACGCGTGTGAACGCGCCGGGCTACCTGTTTTCGGCGTCATTCCACGATCTGACCCCCTCGCTGTGCCCTCTCGACACCTAGGTCTCGTTACGGCCTCGGAACACGGCTCCCGCGCGCAGGACGCAGTTGCCGCCATGTCAGAGTTGGTCCGCACAAGTGTCGACCTTGCCGCCCTTACCCGCATCGCTCGTTCATCGGTGGCGCAGCTCCCGTGGAGTCCAGACTTCACGTTGCGCGAGCCCGCGACACCAGTCCGGATCGCTTTAGCTTCTGGCCCTGCCTTCACGTTTACCTATGCCGAGCAGCGAGAACTTCTTGCAGCCATTGGGGCGGAAGTTGTTGAGTTTGATCCGCGGTGCGACGCTCTGCCCGAAGACTCTGCAGGCATCATTTTGCCTGGAGGTTTCCCGGAGGAGCATGCCGCCGAACTTTCGGCGAATACCGGATTGGCTGAGCAAATTCGGACCGCGATAGCCCGCGGCGTACCTGTTCACGCCGAGTGCGCGGGACTCCTCTACCTTGGGCGGTCGCTGGATAGCCACCCGATGGTGGGTGCGCTCGACATCGCAGCAGAGTTCGGGTCCCGACTGGTACTCGGATATCGCGACGCCGTGGCCCTACAAGATTCGGCGATGTTTGCTGCAGGGCAACGAGTCACGGGCCATGAGTTTCATCGCACGTATCTCAGTGAATCCCCACCGGTTGGGCAGAGCGCTTGGGCCTGGCGAGACCACAATGACGTCACCGTGCGGGAAGGCGTTGTGTCGGGCCCGACCCAGGGTTCGGTGCATGCCTCGTACTTGCACACTCACCCCACTGCGCATCCTGAATCCATCGCCAGATTCGTCGCTGCAGCGAGGTCAGGTGCGGAGGTTCGCACATGATCATTACCGCAGGTATTGGGCTATCTTCGCGTGCCGGGCCTGCCGACGTGTTCGACATGCTAACGACGTTGGCGCGCGCTGCGCATGTCCTGACATTCGTAGGCGTAGGCACTCTCGACCAACGGCGTGATAATTCCGCGTTGATCGACGGTGTTGCGGAGTTTGCGCCGATCGCGATTTCCGGCTTTTCCGCGTCTCAGCTAGGAGCTGTTTCCGTGCATGCGCCCAATAGTTGGGTCCTTGACACAGTTGGCACACCGAGCGTTGCGGAAGCATCAGCGATGTGCGCGGCCAGACTCTATGCTGCGAACGCGAACGGTGCCGCTGAGCAGGCTCGAATTGCAGATGTTGCGCACCGCAAGGGAGTGCGACCCACGCATCGTGTGGCGATTGACGTGCTAGTACCCAAAACTCTGGGCCGTTACGTCACAGGAGCTGTCGCTTGCGCCACGTGGACAGACCGGGTGTGGACAGACAGGGTGTCTTTGGCCGATACGAATTATTCGACTGCCCATACAACCGACTAGGCTAATCCGATATTGGTCTGGGCCTCACAATTGGGCTCCGCTGGAAGGAGAGTTGACGTGACCGGCGATGCCGCACCGTACCTCGTAGGTCTTGATCTTGTCGGCCGCCGTGTCGTTGTAGTTGGGGGAGGGTCTGTTGCGCAGCGGCGATTGCCGCTGCTCGTCTCCTCGGGCGCAGTTGTTGAGGTTGTCACTATCGAGGCAACCGCTGCAGTTGAGGCAATGGCCACAGCCGGACATATCACGTTGACTCTGCGGCCCTACCAAACCGGCGACCTCGCTGATGCTTGGTATGCGATCGCGTCGACCGATGATCCCGACGTTAACGCTGCAATCGTCGCGGAGGCTGAGTCGCACAAGATCTTCTGCGTCCGAGCGGACAATGCGCGGCAAGGCACAGCCGTGACACCAGCGTCTGCGTCATTTGATGGACTCACCTTCGGTGTCGTGGCCGGTGGTAATCATCGGCGCTCTGCGGCTATTCGAAACGCAATCCATGACGCGCTGCAGACAGGAATCATCGATGACCGTCAAGGGAGTGGCACGTCGTACACCGGCGTCGCGCTCGTCGGTGGCGGACCGGGTGACCCAGACCTCATCACAGTGCGCGGACGCAGGTTGCTCTCGCATGCCGATGTTGTGGTGGCAGATCGTCTCGCCCCGCCGGAGCTTCTCGCTGAGCTTTCCCCGACGGTCGAAGTAATTGACGCTTCCAAAATCCCCTATGGGCGATCGATGGCGCAAGAAGCTATCAATGATGTTCTGATTGAGCGGGCGCGTGCGGGAAAGTTTGTCGTTCGGCTCAAGGGCGGCGATCCCTATTTGTTCGGACGGGGATTTGAGGAACTGCTCGCATGCGTGGAGGCTGAGATTCCTGTCACAGTGGTGCCTGGTATCTCCAGTGCGTTTGCTGTCCCAGCTGCGGCCAATGTGCCCGTCACTCACAGGGGTGTCGCGCATGAGGTTGTGGTTGTGAGTGGGCACGTACCACCGGGGCATCCGCAGTCGCTCACTGATTGGTCTGCCCTTGGCAGAATGAAAGGCACAATCGTGCTGCTCATGGGGGTAGAACGCATCAACCAGTTCGCTGACGCTCTTATGAGCGCAGGGCGTGCGCCCACTACTCCAGTGACGGTTATACAAGAGGGCACGACACGCTCACAAAAGGTGCTTCGGGCGGACCTCAATACTGTCGCAACTCAGATCACTCAACACGGTATCCGCCCTCCTGCGATTGTCGTTATTGGGCCTGTGGCGGGTCTCGCACCTGATATTTGCTGAAACAAATCAACACTTAGATAACGATAGGTAACAGAGAGGCAGTAAATCGACGCAAAGGAGCGCGAACTGTGGGTACGAACCCCAATGCTGGTAACCGGCGAACCGCTGCCGGGCACCCCGCAGATGGCGCATCCATTACCGTAGTTAATGAGTCACCAGAAGCCAGTGTGGGCGGAGGCAGTAGCAGCGTGGTCGAGAACGGTCCAGCAACACGGGTGCTCGGATGGGCCATCGTAGTTCTCAGCGCACTCCAACTAATGGTCGTCCTCGATGGGACCGTCGTTAACCTTGCCCTCGCGCGACTTCAGGATGACCTCGGCCTCACCGACAGCGGTCGAACATGGGTCATCACCAGTTACGCGCTTGCGTTCGGCGGCCTCATGCTCCTTGGCGGTCGTCTCGGTGACTCCTTCGGCCGAAAACGAATGTTCATGTTCGGCGTCGCACTGTTCACCTTCGCGTCCCTCATCGCGGGTGTTGCAACGACAGACTCAATTCTCATTTTTGCCCGCGGTCTTCAAGGTGTCGGTGCCGCCGTCGCGTCACCAACAGCCTTTGCTCTTGTCGCGACAACTTTTGCCGCAGGACCAGTCCGCAACCAAGCTTTTGCGATTTTCGCGATGATGACGGCACTCGGTTCGGTGTCCGGGCTTCTCGTGGGCGGCGCGCTCACTGAGGTTTCCTGGCGGTGGATCTTCCTCATCAATATTCCTATCGGTCTGTTGATCCTTGCGATGTCACGCCGGGCGCTGCCGGAATCGCAGGGGCCTCGGCGAAGCCTCGACGTTCCCGGGGCAATTCTTGCCACCCTCGGTTGTTCAGCACTCGTGTATGGACTCACACAGGGGGCAGAAGGCGGATGGGACTCCAACCTCGTTGTGGGTGCGATTGTCACGGGATTCCTCGTGCTCGGTATTTTCTTGTTGGTTGAGCGCAACGCTGACAACCCCTTGTTGCCATTCGTGCTGTTCCGTGACCGTGACCGCGTCGCTACGTTCGCGGCGATCGCCATAGCCGGTGCTATCACCATGTGCATGGCCGTCTTTGTGGCGCTTTTTGTTCAGGAGATTCTGGGATTCAGCCCATTGCAGGCCGGGCTATCCTTCGTTCCGTTCGCATTTGCACTCGGTATTGCAGCGCAAATTGCCGCAACCCTTGCAGTGAAGTTCCAACCGCGTTGGCTAGTTGCCACGGGTGGCGTGCTGATGACGATCGGACTCGGCTGGGCAGCGCAGATGGACCAAAGCTCGACGTATCTCGTTGACTTGTTGCCGCCCATCCTCGTTGTTGGTGCGGGTGTGGGTACAGCGGTTGTACCGCTAACCCTGTGTGCCGTTGCGGGTGTGCATTCCACCGAAATTGGACCACTCACCGCTATTGCACTTGTCGCCCAAACACTTGGTGGCGCGCTAGGGCTTGCGGTCGTTGGGGCGTTTGCGACGTCGCGGACGCGGTACCTCGGTGGTATCAGTGGGCCTGTTAGCGATATGACCGATGCCCAAGTCGTTTTCCTTGGCCAGGGATACATGTTCGCGATTGCGATTGCTGCAGCTCTTGCAGCGCTACTAACCGTGGTCGTGGCGTTGTGGATGCGCTTCACCCCCGAGCACGTGGCCCAGGCACGTGCCGCACAAGACGCAGCTCCGGTGATTTAGTTTTCTATGGCTGCGTGACGATTGTTAGTTCACTTTCGCCTGAAACTTCAGCATGGAGACCATTTCTTTTAGCGATCGAGGCGACGTCAGAAATATCTGTGGGCTCAAGTTTGCTCAATGAGAGCGCCCTTGCCAGCAGGCCTTTGTGATGTTTGTTGAAGTGACTGACAACTTTTCTTGATCCATCTTCACGTTCAGTCACGACTGTCGCAGTGACGGCCCCCTCGACTGGGCCAAGCGCGGCATAGCCGCCTGAGCGAAGGTCAATCACAATCCCTACATCGAGTTGCTCGAGTTCTTGCGATAGAACAGTCCGCCACAGTGCCCGCAATGTGGGCTGCCCTGGAATCCGGGCGGTGGCGGAAAACTTGTAGTAGGGGATTTGGTCGTCGGCTCGAACAACGCCGAAAAGTGCTGACCCTATTGCGAGGCGCTCCACCGCATGCCCGCGTTCGCTGATTTTCATCGAGGCGATGTCTAGTGCGTCGTAGAGAACTCCGGTGTAGCGGTCGATTGCCGCCATGGTGGGCGACTGTCGCAACTGGGCATTCGCGGTGATGTCGTCACTCTGGCGGGGCCCCAACTTGAGTGCTTTCGCACAGGCATCTTCATCTTGTGCAAGCTCAACAAGTGCTGACATCAGATGTTCCCGTATGGGGTTGAGTTGAGGAAGACTCAAAGTCTCGACCTCGATTTTGGGGCCGGTTCCGCCTGGAGATTTTGATTCCGACGGTGGAAGCAGAATGAGCATCAACACACCCTAACGGTCGTCCTGTTTTCTCAGTTGTCAGTGCAACACGATAGTGTTGCATGCCGTGATCACCCGCCTTTCTCACTTGTTCCTTCGTACCCTTCGCGACGACCCGGCTGACGCCGAAGTGCCGAGCCACAAATTGCTTGTGCGCGCGGGATACATTCGCCGTGTCGCACCCGGCATCTACTCTTGGCTTCCATTGGGGCTGAGGGTGCTTCGTGAAGTTGAGCGTGTGGTTCGTGAAGAAATGGATGCGATTGGGGCGCAGGAAATATCGCTGCCCTCTCTGTTGCCTCGTGAGCCATACGAAGCCACTGGCCGCTGGACAGAATACGGAGATGGGCTGTTTCGGCTCAAAGATCGGAAAAACGCCGATTACCTTCTCGGCCCCACTCATGAAGAGTTGTTCGCCCTCACAGTGAAGGGCGAGTACAGCTCCTACAAAGACTTGCCTGTAATTCTCTACCAAGTGCAGACGAAGTACCGCGACGAGGAACGCCCTCGTGCTGGCATTTTGCGCGGACGCGAGTTCGTCATGAAGGACTCCTACTCGTTCGATGTGACAGATGAGGGTCTCGCTGAGTCGTATCAAAAGCACCGCGCGGCGTACCAGCGCATCTTCGATCGGCTTGGGCTGAAATACGTCATCGTCGCTGCCACTTCCGGCGCGATGGGCGGCAGCGCTTCTGAAGAATTCCTCGCCGAAAGTGAGATCGGTGAGGACACCTTTGTGCGCTGCATCGAAACTGGCTACGCAGCCAATGTGGAGGCCGTAACAACACCGGCGCCGCCTGCGCAGTCCTTTGAGGACACCCCCGCAGCAAAGGTTTTCGACACCCCTGGCACCCCCACGATTGCCTCACTTGTTGAGTGGGCCAACACCGAAGACGAGGTAACGGAGCGACTTGGTCGTCCCGTTACAGCCGCTGACACCCTCAAGAACGTGATGGTGAAGGTGCGCCGACCAGGAAATGAGTGGGAACTGCTCGCCATCGGCATCCCCGGCGACCGTGATGTCGACGCCAAACGGCTCGAAGCGTCTTTGGCGCCCTCTGAAGTTGAGGTGATCGACGATGAAGACTTTAAGAAGTATCCGTTCCTCGTCAAGGGATACATCGGCCCCGAAGCTCTCATCGCTAACAAGGTCCGCTACCTCGTAGATCCTCGCGTTGTAGCAGGAACCCGGTGGATCACCGGAGCGAATGAAAACGGCAAACATGTCGTTGACCTCGTAGCTGGACGAGATTTCGAAGCTGACGGCACGATTGAAGCGGCAGACGTGCGCGATGGTGATGTGGCACCCGACGGTCAAGGAACATTGGTCTCGGCCCGCGGAATCGAGATCGGTCATATCTTCCAACTCGGTCGTAAATACACCGACGCGTTCGAACTAGATGTTCTCGACGTCAACGGAAAACCCGCTCGCGTCACAATGGGGTCATACGGCGTGGGTGTGTCCCGCCTGGTAGCTGTAATTGCTGAGCAGATGCATGACGACAAAGGGCTGCGCTGGCCGGTGGAGGCTTCACCGGCGGACGTGCACGTCGTCATCGCAAACAAGGATGAGCAAGCGCGGGTCGGTGCTGAAAGCATCGCTGGCAAACTCGATGAATCCGGGCTCCGCGTCATCCTGGATGATCGCAAAGCTTCCCCAGGCGTGAAATTCAAGGATGCAGAGTTACTCGGCATTCCGAAGGTCGTTGTCGTTGGCCGTGGCTGGGCAAACGGTGTGGTCGAAATTCGTGATCGCGTTTCCGGCGAAAGCCGCGAGGTCGCAATCGACGACGTTGTAGACGAACTCACCTAAAAGCGGCGTCGATCCCTCATTATTGGGTGTGTGGCCTCTTCTGAACATCCCATCGGATCTGCACAAGACGTTGACGCTGTAGAGGACTTCATCGTCTCTACAGTGGTCAAGCCCGACGATTTTGCGCTGGCGGCATTGCGTCGCGCCGCTGAACACGGGTTGCCGTCCATCGAAGTGATGCCAAACCATGGCAAATTCTTGCAACTGCTTGCGCAGCTACGGGGCGCTCGCCGCATTCTCGAAATCGGCACCCTTGGGGGATTCAGCACCTTGTCGCTCGCTCGTGCTGTCCCGCGCGACGGAAGCGTCGTCACTATTGAGCACAACCCTGACTACGCAGAAGTTGCCAAGGAAACTCTCTCCGCAGCACATCTGGGGGATGTCGTTGACATTCGTATTGGCGACGCGCGAGCGGTCCTGGACGAGTTGCAAAACGAACTTTCGGATCCTGACATCGATTCCGAACTGTTCGACTTCGTGTTTATTGACGCAGACAAAGAAAACGTCCCCCACTACCTCACAGCAGCACTAGAGCTGTGTGCGGAAGGGGCAGCGATAGTGCTCGATAATGCCGTCTGGCATGGCGCGATCATTGATCCACAAGACGAAGCCGCTCTGGGGGTCCGAGGCGGGCTCGAATTGTTGGGCAGTCATCCTCACCTCGATGCCACCGTCATACAAACAGTTGGCACCAAAGGCTGGGACGGATTCGCGCTGGCATTGGTCAATCGCACCTAGGTTCCAGGAAACGCCTCGGTCGCGGGTGACTGGTCGAGAACGAGCCTCCATCGTGTCGCTCGGACCGAGGCATCAGACAACGCATCAACAGCAGTAGCACGCACTTCGCGCACTGCTGTGCGTTCCACGACTGCCCGCCACGCGGCAGCGCAGTCAGTTTCGACGACCAGTGCAGCATCTAGTGCGCTGGCATCGGAGTTCACGGGAAAGCTCGTGTGGTAAGCGGGCGCGGGCACAACAGGGGGATGGTTTGACTCAGCGATGAGGTCAACGATGGCGTCCCTACGACTCCTATGCGCGGCGAGGGCCAACGACACAGAGTTGCGTTGATCGTTGCGGATGAACGCCGCTATCGCCCCATATAGGAATACTGCCGCGTGCTCGCGATCAAGTGCGTACGCGAGCGCTTCGGGCCCGGTAGTAGATGTATTGCTCTGATTCTCTTGCGCCGAAAATGGGGGAATGACTTGTCGGCCGCCGATTTGTTGCACGCTCACCTTTCCAACACCACGCGGTGACTATGACACGAAGCACAAATAGAGGCCAAAAGCCCAGCGCGGTATCCGGAGGCTTGGACTGCGTAGGTCTCTGCCATCTCCGCAGACTCCCGCAACTGCGTACGAACCTCTTGGAGTGACGGTGGCGACGATGGCGCGTACTCAGCGACCGCATCGTCCGTCGGCGCAATCCCGTCATCGGTCGTCATTGGGGGATCAGTAACGCGGCGACCGCGTGCGCGGACAATTTCACGGCGTAGATAGGTTGCGTGTTCAAGTCGCTGATCACGCACGTACCCAAGCACGTTCGCCTGGTCCGGCGACATGGTGATCGCAGCTTGCGCCAACGCTGCGCTTCTCAATGCGGACGCTAGGTGATCGTTGAGTTCATCTTCTTCTGGTGCTGGCGGCTCCGGTGCCGTAAGGCGAGGGATCACCCGTTCTGACACTGCACACCCGGTTTGGGTGGTGGCGAATACAACCCCAAGTGTGCCGATTGATCCGATCGTCAAGAGCTTCCGGCGGGTCAGCGAGTTGCTAGATGCCCACCGAAAACGTCGCGGTGTGGACGGAGTTGAGGGTTCGCGGGAGTGCACGGTCCTATCCTGCCACCTTTTGCACGCTAAGCTAGAGCCTCACGTAGACGCGGTAGCGCCTACCAGAGCAGTGCTGCCACTAATTGAACGAAGGGTGCCTTCATGCCAGTGCCGTCCCAGGAAGACCTGGCCGGAATCGTGTCGCCAATGGCCCAACGACACGGATTCGACTTGGAGGAAGTGCGCGTGTCGCCAGATGGGCAGCGTAGTTCGGTGGCTGTTGTCGTTGACGCTGACACTGCACCAAGCCTTGACATCCTTGCTCAACTCAGCCGTGAGGTGTCCGAGGAACTTGATGCTTTGAACGTCTTTGGCGAGATGCCATACGTCCTCGAAGTTACCTCTCCTGGAGTAGATCGTCCGCTGACAATGCCGCGCCATTGGCGGCGCGCTCGCGGGCGCAAGGTGGCAGTACGCGCTGGTGGTCGAACAATTGAAGCGAGAGTGGGGGCGCTCGTTGGTGATGCAGAAGCGCCAACTGGTGTTCAACTCATTGTGGTTGGGGCTGACGGTCCAACCGCTCACGTCCTTGACCTTGCTGAAGTGAAAAATGCGGTGGTCCAGGTTGAGTTCTCTTCCCCGGACCCGCGTGAAGTTGCGCTCGCTATGGGCACGACAGACGATCGACACGATAGTGACAACAAGTAGGAGTTCGACAAGTGAACATCGATATATCCGCGTTGCGAGCCATTGAGGACGACAAGGGCGTCCCAGTGGACATGATCATTGAGGCAATTCAAAGTGCCTTGTTGACGGCGTACCGCCACACTGACGGGCACCAGCCGCAAGCTCGGATCGATATCGACCGCAAGTCTGGCACAGTGTCTGTGCTGGCATGTGAGTACGACGCGGAGGGCAATCTTGTTGCTGAGTGGGATGACACTCCAGCGGGATTTGGGCGGATCGCTGCAACGACAGCTCGTCAGGTGATCCTTCAGCGCCTGCGCGACGCTGAGAATGACCGTGCATATGGCGAGGTAGTTGCCCACGAGGGGGAGATCGTCGGCGGAGTAGTGCAACGCGATTCGCGGGCCAATGCTCGCGGAATGGTTGTGGTGCGCATTGGTAGCGAGGTGAGCAAAACCGAAGGTGTGATTCCGGCGGCTGAGCAGGTACCTGGCGAAACCTACGAGCATGGCGATCGGTTGAAGTGCTATGTCGTTGGTGTGGCACGGAACCCCCGAGGCACACAAATTAACTTGTCACGAACTCACCCAAACTTGGTTCGTAAGCTTTTTGCGCTCGAAGTTCCTGAAATTGCTGACGGGACCGTGGAGATTGTTGCGGTTGCGCGCGAGGCTGGGCACCGATCGAAGATTGCGGTGCGTTCGCATATTGCAGGCTTGAACGCCAAGGGCGCGTGTATCGGTCCGATGGGACAGCGTGTGCGCAATGTGATGAGCGAATTGGCTGGTGAGAAGATTGACATCATCGACTATGACGAGGATCCGGCGAAGTTTGTGGCGAATGCGCTGTCGCCGTCGCGAGTGATATCAGTCACGGTTGTTGATCTTGCGACGCGTGCGGCGCGAGTGGTTGTACCAGACTTCCAGCTGTCCCTTGCCATTGGCAAGGAAGGGCAGAATGCACGGCTCGCGGCACGTCTCACAGGCTGGCGGATCGACATCCGCAGCGATGCGGGAGACGACAGCGAACGCTAACTATGTCCGCCGGGTCGGTTTTGGCGGGTCTGATGTGGTGCGGTCGATTGGGCACTGCCATGTGGTGGTGCGGTATGGAAAAGTATCCGCATTTAGCGATTAGCCAGTATCGCGCTACACTCATGGGTGGTTCAACGTGATTTACTGTTCGATTTCAGCAACGCAGAATCGTCCGGCGGCAGCGCCGGTGCGAACCTGCGTTGGATGTCGGCGCCGTACGTTAGCTGCTGATCTGCTGAGGGTCGTGGCACAGAGGAGCGGTACCCACCGTTTCCGTCTAGTCCCCGATCTGCGTCGTAGACTTCCGGGCCGAGGTGCATGGTTGCACTTTAGCCAGGACTGTTTTGACAAAGCAGTGAAGCGTAAAGCGTTCGGCCGGGCGTTGCGAGTGTCAGGGGAACTTGATGCTGCGGAACTCGCCAGTATTGTTGTGCGGGACAGTCAAACACCCGAAATGGTGAGTGCGGATTCGGCAACGGATGCGCACAGAAACGACGGTTTCGTGCAGGATGGACTATGACAGCGCGACCTGCGAGAAGGGTAGGCACGAGCACACATGAGCAAGCAATGAAGTTTCCGCGATGAGTAACCATCTGCGATAACCCGAGGTCGTGCGGGCCTGACTGACGCCGCTCGACCTCACTAGTGAGGAGAGTAGTGCCAGGCAAGATCCGCGTGCACGAGCTTGCAAAAGAGCTCAGCACTTCAGGACAGACGGTCACAAGCAAAGAGCTTTTGGCCAAACTCAAAGAACAAGGCGAATTCGTCAAATCGGCGTCGTCGACAGTGGAAGCGCCTGTTGCGCGTCGTATGCGTGAGCAGTTTGCATCGCAAGGCGCTTCAGCAGAGCCAGCCACAGGCCGTTCCGGCAGCGAAGCAGGGAAAGCCTCAGCGGCACCCGCTTCAGCGTCCGGAAATAAGCCTTCCGCGCCTTCAACGGCTGCGGCGAAACCTGCGACGCCAGGAACTGCTTCTGCAGGCCGTCCAGGTCCTAAACCAGGTCCAACTCCAGGGCCCGCAAAGAAGAGCCCAGCAAGTGCCGAGCCCGCTGCGTCGGACACGACGTCAAAGCCAGGTCCAAAGGCAAAAGCGGCTTCGCCACAACCGGGTAGTGCAACACCTTCACCTGCCCCAGTAGCGAAGAAGCCATCACCGGCGAAACCACGCTCGACAGCGCGCGATGCCCAAACTGGCGACCAAACTTCGGCGCAGACAACCGCTGCTCCCGAAGCTGCTGGTGCGGCCAAGCCGGGTTCAGCGAAAGCTGCCGGCCCTAAGCCAGGACAACCTAAGCGCGCAGCTGCAAGTGACGAAGCACCTGCGCCAGCAAGTGCGGAGGCACCAGCCCAGCGTCCAGCTGGTCCGAAGCCTGGTCAACGGTCACCACGGGTGGGTAACAACCCATTCAGTGCTCCTACAGAGCCTCCAGCTCCACGTACGGCACCCCCCGCCGCGGGTGGTCGCGCACCAGCGCCACGCCCAGGTGGTGGGCGCCCAGCACCAGGACAAGGTGCTCGCCCGGCACCTGGTCAAGGTGGTCCTCGGCCAACTCCAGGTCAGATGCCGCCACGGCCAAGCACACGCCCAGGCAGTGGACCCGGTGGACGACCACAAGCCGGTGGCGCAGGACGCCCAGCCGGGGGTCCAGGCGGACCAAGGCCTACTCCAGGCCAGATGCCGTCGCGCCCAAGCGCAAGTGGCATGCCGCCACGCCCAACTCCAGGCCAGATGCCGTCGCGATCAGCACGGCCAGCGCCCGGTGGTGGAGCAGGTCGCCCAGGTCGCCCAGGCGGCGGTCCCGGTGGACCAGGCGGTCCCGGTGGTCCAGGTGGTAGCCGCGGAGGGTTCCGTCCCGGCGGTGGCTCCGGTGGTCCAGGTGGTCCAGGCGGCTCCGGTGGTCCAGGTGGAGCACCAGGCGCACCAGGAGGTGCACCAGGAGGTTTCCGTGGACGCCCAGGTGGCGGCGGTCGCGGCCGTGGTGGAGCAGCAGGTGCGTTTGGTCGCCCAGGTGGCGCCCCACGCAGGGGTCGTAAGTCAAAGCGCCAGAAGCGCCAGGAATACGACTCAATGCAGGCTCCAAGCGTCGGCGGCGTACGGTTGCCACGAGGCAGCGGCGAGACTGTTCGTCTCGCACGTGGTGCCTCATTGGCGGACTTCGCGGAGAAGATCGATGCCAACCCAGCTGCGCTAGTACAGGCACTGTTCCACCTCGGTGAAATGGTGACTGCAACGCAGTCGGTAAGCGACGAAATTCTTGAGCTTCTCGGCAGCGAAATGAACTACAACGTTCTCGTCGTCAGCCCTGAAGACGAAGACCGTGAGCTACTCGAGCGTTTCGACCTCACCTTCGGTGAAGACGAAGGCGTCGATGAAGACCTCGAACAGCGGCCACCAGTGGTTACTGTCATGGGTCACGTGGACCACGGTAAGACTCGACTTCTCGACACAATTCGTAAAGCGAATGTGCGCGAAGGCGAAGCTGGCGGAATCACGCAGCACATCGGTGCCTACCAGGTTCTTACCGAACTTGAAGGCAACGAGCGCCTCATCACCTTCATCGACACACCAGGCCACGAAGCGTTCACCGCTATGCGTGCCCGTGGTGCGAAGGCCACCGACGTTGCCATCCTTGTGGTGGCCGCTGACGACGGCGTCATGCCTCAGACAATTGAAGCGCTGAACCACGCACAAGCGGCAGATGTGCCGATTGTTGTGGCAGTGAACAAGATTGATGTTGAAGGCGCCAACCCGGCGAAGGTTCGGCAGCAACTTACCGAATACAACCTTGTGGCCGAAGAATATGGTGGCGAAACCATGTTCGTCGACATCTCCGCCAAGCAAAACCTCAATGTTGATGCCCTGCTTGAGGCTGTTCTGCTCACCGCAGACGCCACGCTTGACTTGCGGGCCAACCCTGACCAAGACGCACAAGGTGTGGCAATTGAGGCACACCTCGACCGCGGTCGCGGACCCGTCGCGACAGTGCTCATCCAACGCGGAACCCTCCGCGTCGGTGATTCCATTGTCGCTGGTGACGCCTACGGTCGCGTTCGACGGATGCTTGACGAGAACGGCAAAGACGTTCACGAAGCAACACCGTCACGCCCAGTGCAGGTTGTTGGTTTCACATCCGTCCCAGGAGCAGGCGACAGCCTCCTCGTGGTGGATGAGGACCGAATCGCACGTCAGATCGCCGACCGGCGAAATGCACGCAAGCGAAATGCACTGGCCGCCAAGACCCGTAAACGGATCAGCCTTGAAGATCTGGATTCGGTGCTCAAGGAAACTCATCAACTCAACCTGATCATCAAGGGTGACAACTCCGGTACCGTCGAGGCACTGGAAGAAGCACTCCTGGGGATCGACGTTGGTGAAGAAGTAGAGCTTCGAATTATCGATCGCGGTGTCGGTGGAGTCACCGAAACTAACGTCAACCTCGCATCAGCATCCAATGCAATCATCATTGGATTCAATGTTCGCGCCGAAGGTAAAGCCACAGAGTTGGCGAACCGTGAAGGCGTCGAGGTTCGCTACTACTCGGTGATCTACAAAGCGATCGACGAAATCGAGCAGGCGCTTAAGGGCATGCTCAAGCCGATCTACGAAGAGGTCGAGTTGGGACGCACAGAAATCCGTGCGATCTTCAAATCGTCCAAGGTCGGTCTCATCGCAGGTTGTATGGTCCAGTCCGGAATTGTGCGGCGTAACGCCAAAGCACGCGTTATCCGTGACAATGTTGTCCTTGTCGAACAGACCACAGTTTCGTCGCTGCGGCGCGAAAAGGATGATGCAACCGAGGTTCGCGAAGGTTTCGAATGCGGTCTCACGCTGACGTTCAACGACATCCGTGTCGGCGACATCATCGAGTGCTACGAGATGCGAGAAAAACCACGCGAGTGACGCGCTCTGCAAGACGCTAAACGCGACTGGAAGGGGCATCGCCACGCGGCGATGCCCCTTTCGTGCACGACTATAAGGTGAGAAATATGTATGTGGGCGCTCTCGAAATTGATGTGCTCTTCGACGATGTGCGATCGCTGAAACAGAAGAGGTCACACATCAAACCCATCCTCGCCGAACTTAAGAAGTACGGAGTTGCGGTCAGCGAAGTCGGAGAACCCGACAGGCTGCGCCGCGCACTCATCGGTATCAGCGCAGTGAGCCGCGACGTCGGCCACGTTCACGAAGTCCTCAACACTTGTGAGCGGCACGTCGCCGGACGCCCCGAACTCGAACTACTATCGGTTCGGCGTCGCATCCTCGGACCTGAAGACTGACAGCCCTCGACACTCCTGACCATTACCCACGAAAAAAGGAAGAATAATGGCTGACTCACCACGCGCGCGCCGACTAGCCAAACGAATTATGACGATCGTCGCGACTGCTATCGAACTTGAAATCAAAGACCCTAGGCTCGAGTTTGTCACCGTCACCGACGCACGCATCACCAATGACCTTCGCGATGCCACCGTGTACTACACCGTCAGAGGTAAGGACCTCAACACCGCCCCTGACATCGAAGGTGCCGGTTTGGCGCTGGAGAAGGCAAAGGGACAACTTCGCACGCGTGTAGGTGCGGGGACCGGGGTGCGGTTCACTCCAACGCTGGCGTTCTCGCTGGATTCCGTGCCGGAAGCGGCCCGACACATGGAAGAGTTACTTGCAAAGGCGCGCGCCGCAGATGCTGAGGTCGCGAAAGTGCGCGAGAATGCCACGTATGCAGGGGACCCGGATCCCTACCGCCAACCAGGTGACAGTGAAGATGACTCTGTTGACCCTGACGACGGTGATGAAGTGTCGGCAGAGACGAGGTAACTTACGGTGGCGTCGCAGGAAGCAGCAACACCGCAGTCCCAGCACGTGCGCACGGGTGTAGAAGCTGTAGCTGAAACTCTGCGCGGTGCGCGGAGTGCGCTAGTCGCGTGTCACGTGTTCCCGGACGCAGACACTCTCGGCAGTGGCCTTGCTGTGGCGATCATGCTGAAGCGGTGGGGGGTGCCGGTGTGGGTGTCGTTCGCCGAGCCGAGTGAGATTCCTTCAGCGTTTGTGACGCTGCCCGGTGCTCGGGATGTAGTTCGACCTGACGATGTTCCGGACGATGTCGATGTTGTTGTCGCAGTCGACTCGGCTAGTTCCGAACGGCTCGGCGTACTTGCTTCCCGTATTGCTGGCGCCCGCGAAACGGTGGTGATCGATCATCACCGTTCAAACCGCGGGTACGGAACTATCAACTATGTTGATCCCTCGGCGGATTCAACAACGATGCTCATTGCGCGCGTGATGCACGCACTTAATGAGCCGATTACCGAGGACATTGCGCACTGCCTTTTCGCCGGACTTGTCACCGATACCGGGTCATTTCGGTGGTGTGGGCCCGCCGCGCACCTACTCGCCGCTGAACTGCTGGCCACCGGTATTGATGCGCCCGCGATTACCCGGGAGCTCCTCGACACCCACCCTTTTGGGCGGCTCTCTATGCTGGCGTCTGTCCTCGGAACTGCGCAACTGCTGCCTAACGCAGCGCAGGGCAGAGGTCTGGTTTACACCATTGTCAGACTTGCGGACATCAGTGGCATTCCTGAAGACGAACGTGAAACCGTGGTCGATATCGTGCGCGGCACAGGCGAAGCGGAAGTTGCCGCTGTAATCAAGGAACTGTCACCCGACAGGTGGTCCGTCTCGTTGAGATCCAAGAGCTCCGTCGATGTCGCTGAGGTTGCCTCCGCACTCGGCGGTGGCGGGCATACACGGTCTGCGGGATTCGAAACTGATGGTGAAGTCGAAGACCTGATCGCTTCTTTGGTTCGGGAACTTGCCTGAGACGTCGCCGAGTGTGGCAGCGAGCCCTCGCCGCGTGGCTGCACTGGCACTGCCTGCGTTTGGTGTGCTCGCGGCGGAACCGTTGTATTTGCTGTACGACTTCGCGATTGTTGGAAGGCTTGGAGGCCTCGCGCTCGCGGGCCTAGCGGTGGGCGGTTTGGTGTTCGCCCAGGTCACGACACAGCTGACTTTCATCACCTACGGCACGACTGCGCGTGCTGCTCGCCATCACGGAGCTAATGATCGCATCGCCGCTGTCCGTGAGGGTGTTCAAGCAACATGGCTTGCCGCAGTCATCGGAGCGGTAATCGTTGTCCTTATGCAAGTTGCAGCAGGCCCGATCTTGCGCCTCCTCACTGGCGACGAGGCCTTAGCAGCCGAAGCGGGGGCGTGGCTCACGGTGGCGATCTTCGGTGCTCCCATGATTTTGATCGCTATGGCGGGCAATGGGTGGATGCGCGGTGTGCACAACACGATGCGCCCATTGAAGTTTGTTCTTGTCGGACTGGGTGTGTCTGCGGTGCTGTGCCCGATGCTTGTGTACGGGTGGCTCGGAGCTCCACAGATGGGGCTGGTCGGTTCCGCGGTCGCCAATGTAATTGGGCAGTCCATCGCCGCCACGCTGTTCATCGCGGCCCTCTACGGCGAGTGGCGTCGTGCCGGAGGAATGTTGGATGTGCGGCCGCAGTGGACAATTATGCGCGCCCAGGTTGTTCTTGGGCGCGACCTTATTTTGCGGAGCCTGGCATTTCAGGCGTGCTTTTTGTCCGCTGCCGCGGTGGCCGCACGATTTGGCCCAGGTGCGGTGGCCGCACATCAGTTGATGCTGCACCTTTGGAATTTGGTCGCGTTGACATTGGATTCACTTGCCATCGCTGCGCAAGCTTTGATCGGCGCGGCACTCGGCGCTGGGCAACGTGATGCGGCGCGTACGCTGGCGTGGCGGATAACGCGTTGGTCGACGGTATTCGCGATTGGGTTGGCAGCGTTCTTCGCGTTGAGCGTGTCGTGGATACCTCCGCTGTTTACCGGCGACGATGTGGTGTTGTCCCAAACGAACACCATTTGGTGGTTTTTTGTGGCGCTTATCCCTGTCGCTGGAGTTGTTTTTGCCCTCGATGGCGTTCTGCTCGGTAGTGGTGACGCAGCTTTTCTGCGCAATGCAACACTGTTTGCCGCGCTTACTGGCTTCTTCCCGCTTATCTGGGCGTCCCTTGTTTTCGGCTGGGGTTTGCCGGGTATCTGGACCGGGCTGGCAGCCTTCATACTCATCCGGGCGGTGACTGTTGTGCTTCGTACGCGGTCGCAACGGTGGTCGGTTGTAGGCGCGGATCGGCAGAGGATTCACCGGTCATCAATATCTGACGGCGACGTGGCGTAAACACCCGACCGGCAGCACGGCATACTAGAGGGCACGAGAAGGGAAGTGCGTGGCAAAACTATTCGCTGTCAGTGACATTCACGTGGGGCATCGCGGCAACGCCGACATCATGGAAAAGATTGTTCCGGAGTCGGCGGATGACTGGTTGATTGTCGCCGGTGATGTCGCCGAGCGAAGTGACGAAATTCGCGCGACATTGGCCCAATTGAAACGGCGATTTGCGCGAGTTTTGTGGGTGCCAGGTAACCATGAACTGTGGACGACGGCTCGAGATCCGATCCAGGTCAAAGGTGTAGCTCGATACAACTACCTCGTGCGGCTTTGCCGCGAACTTGGAGTGAGCACGCCCGAGGATCCTTTTCTTGTGTGGGAAGACGATGCTGGGCCCGTCACCATTGCTTTGATGTTTTTGTTGTATGACTACACCTGGCGCCCCGAGGGCACGTCTAGTCGGGGTGAAGCACTTAGTGTGGCGCGGGACCGTGGGGTTGTGGCAACTGATGAGTTCCTGCTGCATTCTGAGCCGTATCTGACACGAGATGCGTGGTGCCAAGCGCGGGTGGCGTCCACTAAGAATCGTCTCGACGAGCTACCCGAAGGTACGCGAACGGTGTTGGTGAACCACTGGCCGTTGCGGCGGGAGCCGACCAAGATTCTGCGCTACCCGGAGTTTGCGTTGTGGTGCGGAACTGATCTGACGGCGGATTGGCATCGCAGATACAACGCGGTGTGTTCTGTATACGGGCATCTCCATATCCCACGCCGAACCTTCTACGATGGGGTGCGGTTTGAAGAGGTGTCAGTGGGATATCCGCCGGAGTGGAAACGCCGTGGACTTCCCGACCCCATCTTGCGTCAGATTCTTCCAGCCCCGATAAATCCGCCGCCACCACTGATGTTGCCAGCGACTTTTAAGCGCGAGGAGATTACGTGATTGCCAACATTGTGCATGCACCACTTGTGACGGCGGAATCATTCGCTGACGCAACAGGGGTGTTTGTACCGGAAGTTGAACGCGCGGCTGTCGCTCGTGCTGTTCCCAAGCGGCAGGCAGAGTACTTCACAGTTCGCCACCTTGCTCGCCGAGCTATGGGCACATTGGGTGTCCCCGGCGCGGAGCAGATGCCAATCTTAAAGGGCGCTAGGGGAGCCCCGACGTGGCCGAACGGTGTGGTGGGAAGTATGACGCACTGCACTGGTTACCGTGGCGCTGTGGTGGGGTATTCCGACCATGTTCGGTCAATCGGTATCGATGCCGAGCCGCACACCACGTTGCCCGCGGGAGTACTGCCAAGCGTGAGTATCCCCGACGAGCGTGAATGGTTGGCATCGGCGATGGGTGAATACAAAGGTATTCACTTGGACAAGGTGTTGTTTTGCGCCAAGGAAACGACCTACAAGGCGTGGTTTCCCATCACAGGCCGATGGTTGGGTTTTGAAGATGCTCACGTGACCATCTCGGTCGATGAGTCACCCGATGGGGCTCTCACGACAGGTACTTTTGAGTCCCGCATACTCATTGACGGAACTGCGTTGGAGGGCGACCCTATCCATAAATTGGCGGGCAAGTGGTGTATCGACAACGGCTTAGTTGTAGCGGCGATTGCGGTAAGTCATAGTTCCGGCATCCCCACGTCCGGAGCAGATGCCAATGGCTGACGTTGTGCGGGACTTGGGTTTTGCGCGTGAACTGGGCGGGGTTGTGGTGGTTGATAAGCCATCAGGAATGACCAGCCATGATGTTGTCGGGCGGTTGCGCCGCTACTTTGGTACACGGAAAGTCGGCCATGCGGGCACGTTGGATCCAATGGCCACGGGTGTATTGGTACTTGGGGTGGGACGTGCGACCAAGTTGCTTGGTCATGTCAGTTTGACTACAAAAACCTACGAAGCCACTATTCGGCTTGGTGCGTCCACCACCACTGACGACGCTGAAGGCGAGCTTGTGGAAGCTCGCGATGCGTCGGCGATTACCGCGGACGAATACTTGCCGCACATCGCAACGCTGACGGGCGAAATTTCTCAAGTTCCGTCCTCGGTGAGCGCGGTGAAGGTCGCTGGCCGACGCGCATACGACCGAGTGCGGGCGGGGGAGGACGTTTCTCTGCCTCCACGGGAGGTCACCGTATCTCAGTTTGATGTTGTTGGGGAGCGTCGAGAAGACGAGGTAGTTGACCTCGATGTTGTGGTGCAATGCTCCAGTGGCACATACATACGAGCATTGGCCCGCGACCTTGGCGCCTTGCTAGGTGTGGGCGGCCATTTGACTCGTCTTCGGCGAACGCGCGTGGGCCCGTTTGCAGTTGAGGACGCCGCAACTTTGGAAGCCCTTGAAGCGGAACCGCGTCTGTCGCTGACCCTCGACGAGGCGATTGCGCGGGCATTCCCAGTCCGTGTGGTCACCCAGGCTGAGGTTTCGGCTCTCCAACATGGGCAGTGGCTTGAACCTGTTGGAATTCCGGACACCCATGGCGCGGTGGATGATGACGGCCGCGCTTGGGCGTTGTTGAAGGAAAACGGGAAGCGCTCAAGCCCAGTGTTTGTTGCGCGGCCTGCGAATTTGAGTGGAAGTTCTAGTCGCTGAGCCAAATGGCTTGTGCGGCGATGTTGCCTAACTCCACCGGCGTCTGGGCTGTGCCAATCAGAACCGACATTGTTCCGGCGAAGTCGCGTCGCTCATGAACCGTGATGTGGGTGTCGAGTGCGAGCCCAACGGAGTCAAAGTAGCGAAGCATCTGCGCGTCATCGTCTGAGATACGCGCGATATGCCCGCTGTCGCCGTTTGAGCACTCACTAAGTGGCCGGGCGCTTGGGGTGGGTACAGAACCATCCGCGGTGGGTATGGGATCGCCGTGAGGGTCACGTTGCGGATAGGCAAGTTTGGCGTCGATGCGTGAGACCAGCCTATCTGACACCGCGTGTTCGAGAACCTCGGCTTCTTCATGCACTTCGTCCCAGCTGTAGCCAAGTTCGCGAACGAGGAAAGTTTCGATGAGGCGGTGACGTCTCACCATGGAGATCGCCGCTTGCTTCCCGTTCTCGGTGAGCGCGATCGAGCCGTACCGGGCGTGGTCGACAAGGCCTTGCTCGGCAAGTTTCTTAATGGACTCCGACACGGTTGATGCGGAAACCCCGATTTTCTCTGCCAGCATTTTGGCGCTCACCCGCTCGTCAGACCATTCGCACAGTGACCAGATTGTTTTGAGATAGTCCTGAGCGACCGGTGTGAGTGGTGGAGTTTCGCGGGGTGCCCCTGAGTCGCCGACGGTTGACGTTCCGCCTGGTGGCGAGTCGGTCGTTGCGCGCGTGGTCCGGTTTCTGTGATGAGGCACGTCTATGAGCTTAGGCAATCCCTGTCCAGGTTTCACGTTTGAGACGGAGTGGCACTCTTTTCGCTGCTTGCGGTGGCCTTGGTGAGTCGGCGCCGGTGCACCCAACGGCGTGTGAGTAGGCCGTGGTTGGGGCTAGCAAGGTAAGCGAGTGTGAATGCTGCGGATTGCGCCAGCACCACCATTCCTCCTGTAGATGCGTCGAAATAGTACGACGCATAGATGCCTACCGTGGAAGCGGTAACTGCGATGGCGGGTGCGAGGAGCAGCATTACGGGGAATCGGTCGGTGAGGAGGTACGCGGTGGCACCGGGAGTGATGAGTAGCGCGACTACAAGGATGACGCCTACTGCTTGCAATGCGACGACGATGGTGATCGCGAGCAGTGTTAGTAAGAGGGCGCCTAAACGAGTGACTGAAATTCCCACTGCCTGGGCGTGAGCTTTGTCGAATGCGTACAGAGTGAGATCGCGACGCTTGAGTATGAGTACCGCAGTGGTGAGTACCCCAAGGATGACTACTTGAACAAGATCTGCTCTAGGGATTCCGAGGAGATTCCCGAACAGGATGTGCATGACGTCCACGTGGGTGGGGTTTCGGGAAATGAGTACGAGACCAACCGCGAAGAGCGCTGTGAACACAATGCCCATGGCTGCGTCTTCTTTAATGCGACTTGTGTTCCGTACCGCGCCGATAAGGAACACCGCGATGAGGGCAAAGACGAGCGCACCGAGAGCGAACGGAAGACCAAAGATGTATGCGAGAGCCACGCCGGGGAGAACGGCGTGGGAGATGGCGTCGCCCATGAGCGACCATCCGATCAGGATGAGCCAGCAACTGAGGAGCGCACATACGACGGACGCGACGATGGCCACGAGGAAGGCGCGGCGCATGAACTCAAACTGCAAAGGGTCAAGCAGGATGTCGACGATGGCCATGTCTAGCCCGCGAGTCGTGATGCTGTGGCCGAATGGGGATTCGCAGATGCCGGAGCGAGAGGGTTGTGACCGAACGCAAGTGCGAGGTTTTCGGGTTGAAGGACCACTTCTGGGGTGTCCTGGAGGACGATCCGCTGATTCAGCAGTGCAGCTTCGTCACACAAGTGGGGTAGGGACGTCAGATCGTGGGTGGAAATGAGGATGCTGCGACCTTCCGCGGCGAGTCCTCGGAGCAAGTTTGTGATGAGTGCTTCGCTTGTTTTGTCGACCCCGGTGAAGGGCTCATCAAGGAGAAGCACAGACGAGTTTTGAGCGATTGCCCGCGCAACGAATACTCGTTTGCGTTGGCCGCCCGAAAGTTGACCGATTTGGCGGTGCGCAAAATCTGCCATTCCTACTGTTTCGAGAGCGGTCGATACTGCGTCACGGTCAGTTTCGCGGGGTGTGCGTAACCAGTTTTGGCTCCCGTATCGACCCATCATGACGACATCTCGCACGCTGATGGGGAATGTCCAGTCGACGTCTTCGGATTGCGGAACGTAGCTGATCATGCTGCGGCGACGGGCCTGCGCAGACGGCAATCCTGCTACTTGGATGGTGCCCGACTGTGGCTTGACGACGCCCATAATTGTTTTGAAGAGCGTCGACTTTCCTGAACCATTAGTTCCGATCAATCCGCATACTCGCCCCCAATCCAGTGACAAGTTGACGTTTTCGATGGCGGCCCGGGACTTGTACCTGACGGTCACATTTGAGATTTCGAGTGCTGCACTAGAGCTAGGCACGCGGATCTGCGACGCGTCACGGCGGCGGAAAGGCAGCGTCTTCTGGAAAGGCAGCGTCTTTTGGAAAGGCAGCGTCATGATGTGAGTCCTTCCACGATGACAGCGACGTCATGCCGAAGCAGGTCCAAATAGGTTGGCACAGGTCCGTCTGCTTCAGAGAGCGAATCGACGTAGAGAACGCCACCGAATTGTGCGCCAGATTCGCGTGCCACTTGCTGCATCGCCCTGTCCGAGACGGTGGACTCACAAAATACGGTCGGCACGTTGTTGTCCTGAATGAATTTTACGAGTTCGACAACTTGGCGGGGGGTGCCCTGCTGTTCCTGGTTAACTGCCCAGAGGTAGGCCTCTGTCAGCCCGGAATCGCGGGCGAGGTAGCTGAATGCGCCTTCGCAGGTGACAAGTGCGCGCTGGCTTTCCGGGATCGTAGCGACGGCGGAGCGAAGCTCGTCTGCGATGGCGCGGATTTCGTCTTTGTAGGCGTCTGCATTTGCGCGATAGGTGTCGCTGTTGTCTGGGTCAAGTTCGGTGAATGCGTCAGCAATGTTGTCGACGTAGGTGAGCGCTTCTGTGGGGGACATCCATGCATGTGGGTTCGGCTTGCCGGTGTAGTCCCCGTCGCCGATGTCGATTGGTTCTACACCTTCTGTGACAACGACGTGAGGGGCGCGCGCTGTGGAGGCGAAACGCTCGAACCACAGTTCTAGGCCAAGGCCGTTGTCCAGGATGAGGGTAGCGTTCTCAGCTTTGCGCAGATCTGATGGCGTTGGTTCGTACTCGTGTACTTCAGCGCCAGGTTTGGTGATGGACTCGACGGTGAGGTGATCTCCGGCAACGACTTGGGCCATGTCTGCAATAACTGTGAAGGTTGTCAGGACAAGCGGCTTGTCGCCGGCTGCTGACTGGTCAGTGTTGGGTAAATTTTCTTCCGATGTGGCGGTAGAGCATGCGGTAGCAAAGACCAATGCAACCATTGCAATGAGTGACATCAAACCTTGGTGTTTTGATGATCGAATAGAAAATTTCGCCATACCGAAATTTATACTCGGTTGGGTCTCGGATGTCCACCGGCGGATCCGCCACGCCGCCAACAACCGGTCCCGCTCGTGCTACCCAACACAATTCGTCGTAGGCTTTGCGTGTGCAGACGTGGCCCGTGAACAAATGGCGTGGACAAAGATGGCGCGGACTTTCCGCCATACCAGCTGATTGGGGGCGCTGTGTCGTCACGATCGGCGTCTTCGACGGAGTGCATCGCGGACACACCCGCCTTATCACCAAAGCGGTAGAGGAAGCCCGCAGGCTTGGCGTGCCCAGCGTGCTGATGACATTTGATCCCCACCCATCTGAGGTAGTTCGGCCAGGGTCACACCCAGCACAACTCACCACCCTTACTCGGCGCGCGGAACTAGTTGAATCACTCGGGATCGACGTCTTCTGCGTCATGCCTTTTACGCTCGAACTTTCTCGGCTCACCCCGGACGCATTTGTTCACGAGATACTCGTCGAACGACTACACGTCGCAGAAGTGGTCGTGGGCGAAAACTTCACGTTCGGGCGCAAAGCGGCCGGTAATGTGGGCACTCTGCGTGAGCTCGGTCAACGGTTCGGGTTCGGTGTGCACGGCGTCGGATTGCTCGCAGAACATGAAGTCACCTTCTCGTCCACCTATATACGTGCATGTGTTGACGCGGGAGACATGGCAGCGGCCACCGAGGCTCTGGGCCGTCCGCACCGCATCGAAGGCGTGGTCGTACGAGGCGACGGTCGTGGCAAAGGACTAGGTTTTCCTACCGCCAACGTCACACCGCCCGCCTACGCGGCAATACCCGCAGACGGTGTCTACGCCGGATGGTTCACCGTTCTCGGTCCAGGAACCGTCGCAAACAACGCCCTCAGGGCAGGTGACAGGTACAAAGCGGCCATCTCCGTCGGAACCAATCCCACATTCTCAGGGAAATCCCGCACCGTCGAGGCCTTCATTTTGGATGTTGACGCAGATCTGTACGGCCAACACGCTGCTGTCGACTTTGTTGAAAGGCTGCGAGAGCAACGACGATACGACACGGTCGACGACCTCGTTGTGGCGATTGATGACGACGTGCGAAATACCGAAGAGATCCTTAGCAGACAATCCGCCGCGGGCGACTAGGGCTGCCGGATTCGCATCCGCAGTTCCGATAGAAAGCCCTCGCGCAGCAGGGTGCGGTCCTCGTCGGGAACCAACTCAATGCTGAGTGCCGCGCACGCTAAGTGCAGCATGTCTGAATCGACTCGTTGTGGAAGTTGTTGACTACTCGCAAAGTAGTCGCTGATGCGGCTCCGCTGCTCCTTTGATGACGATTCCCACCACCGCTGGGCGTATCGTTCGCCAATCCGTCGCGGCTCACCTTGAGTGTCCACCACGAGTTGAGCGCCATGCGGACTTAACACAGACAGCGGTATCAAATCTGATTCCCGCACCGCCTTGCGCCGTGGAATGAACCGAGGCATAACCCTGGGGGATGGCACGGGGTGCGGTGGTGCGCTCGGTGGTGCGCTCGCTGTTTCAGCGGCCTGGTCTTCCTCCGGGGTTGCATCGCCGGTGGGTTGTGCCTCGCCGATGGGGGAATCTGCGCTGACAGTTTCAGGAGCACCAGTGTCCGGAACGGCTGGGGGCGTTGGTTCAATTAAATGCGTCACCTCAGCCGTTGATGAGGGAGCTGGCTCCGCTGCCGCAGGGGCATCGTGGTGTGGCGCCTTTGCCTGTAGTTCCTGCGAGGTTTCAGCAGGTTGCGAGAAGTCCACTGAAGAACCTTCCGCGGGCCGACCGCGGTATTGCAGATCGAGGAAAACCTGTGGGTCAAGTTCCAGAACATGGTCAGCAGCGCCTTTTAGTCGGCGCGACACCGTGTCCCCGCCGGCGATGTACCAGACGCACGTCCGGATGCCTTCGTCGGCCGCGATCTCCAGAGCCGGCACCAAATCGCCATCGCCCGCGAGGATGATCACCTCAGACGTGATTCCGCGCACGGATGCAGCGACCACATCTGCTACGAGTCGCGTGTCGACGCCCTTCTGACGTGCCACTCCGTCGGAGAAGCGCAAAGTACCGGTTCGCAAACACGCACCAGGAGTGTCACGTATCAACTGATGGTGCATGACAGGGGAGCCGTTCTCGGGTTCAGCGTCGTACCACATCTGCCGAAGCACCCTCACCTCTGGATGGTGACGGAGTGCGAGCTCACCGATGAGCCTCAATAGTGCGACTTGATCTATTCCGAGTTGCTGTCGATGTGTTTTACCGGTCATCTCCTGCAACGTCAGCCACAAATATCCAGCGTCTATGTACATGATCGCGTTGGCTAGCCGTGGCTGCGGCATAGTTGCGTCACCTCTTCCTTTGATTGGCGCCGTATCGCCGATAACGACGATGCGGCACGGTGGCAGCGTATAGCTCCATCATCCATGAACCGACGTCAAACGCTGGGAAGACTTCGTGAGTACTTCGTGCGGAAACGGTGCCTCGCCCGCCAACGAAGCGGCGCACCAATAGATTGTGTGGAGACGCTGCCGCCCTGTTACGCTTATCCGTCGGTATGGCTGCGGTTCGCGGTGGCTAGCCGAACGATGTTGAGTGCACGGTGTCTAGATGGCCATCAGACGGTCGTGATTACTGCGCACATGTTCGACAACGTCGCCCTAAAAAGAACGCGGACATTTTTGAGGAGAGTTACACGTGGCACTTGACGGCCAGCAAAAGAAAACCGTTCTGAGCGAGTACGGTCTGCACGAAACCGACACCGGTTCACCAGAAGCTCAGGTTGCACTTCTTACCACGCGCATCATCGGGTTGACCGAACACCTTAAAGAACACAAGCACGATCACCACTCACGTCGTGGTCTGCTTCTTCTTGTGGGCCGCCGTCGCCGGATGCTCAAGTACCTACAGCAGGTGGATGTTGCACGTTACCGCGCGCTCATCGGCCGCCTAGGCTTGCGTCGCTAAACTAGAACGTAGAGTTTCGGATTCTGGCTCGGTTTCGTTCTCTCTTGTATGGGGGGACGGAGTCGGGCCAGAGTTGTTTTCGGCGCGCTTACCGTAAGCGTCTAGTTCTTCACCGTAAAAAATTTCGCAGCCTCGCTCAGCCTGCATTGGTCGCCACGCACTCATATGTCGGCCATGGCTGGTAGTCTGCGAGAGGTTCACCCCACACGGAGTGGTGTGGACTACACACCGTGGGACGAAGAATGCCCTCCACACGGTCGGTCCTCGGTAGTGGCAGCCGGAGTATGAACTCCGACCGCTTCGATCGATGGCCGCAGTCGCGGAGGCCCGAGTTCAACGATTTCGATCCAGTGATCAATCCGGCGTATGCACGGACTCTATTTCGCTGAAGAAATCGGCGTCCCACTCGGTGAGCACACCGTCGCGCCTCTTGAGGCCCGACACACCCTGTCGCATCCATGACGCGACGAGCAGGCTGTGCGCCATTGCGCAGCAAAAAGACGAGAGTGAGAAATATATGACAGACAACCACGACAACGAGCCACGTATCTTCGAGAGCTCAGTCGTGCTCGACAACGGCAGCTTCGGACAGCGCACTGTGCGGTTCGAAACTGGCCACCTCGCACAGCAGGCCTCCGGCGCTGTTGTTGCGTACCTCGATGAAGAAACAATGCTGCTCTCCGCGACGAGCGTGTCTAAGCAGCCACGTGAACACCTCGATTTCTTCCCGCTCACCGTGGACGTCGAAGAGCGGATGTACGCCGCCGGACGCATCCCAGGATCATTCTTCCGCCGCGAAGGCCGCCCTTCCACTGACGCCGTACTCACATGCCGACTTATTGACCGGCCACTGCGCCCAACATTCGTTGACGGTCTGCGCAACGAGGTCCAGGTCGTCGTCACTGTGATGAGCCTTGATCCAGAGCACCTCTACGACGTAATCGCTATCAACGCTGCGTCTGCATCGACACAACTTTCCGGTTTGCCATTCTCCGGTCCGATCGGCGCCGTGCGGGTCGCGCTTATCGAAGGACAATGGGTAGCTTTCCCCACAGTCAAGCAACTTGAGACCGCCGTATTCGACATGGTTGTCGCCGGTCGCATCACAGGTGGCGAAGGCGCCAACGCTGACGTTGCAATCATGATGGTCGAAGCAGAAGCTACCGACAACGTCATCAGCCTCATTGAGGGCGGCGCTAAGGCTCCGACCGAGACCATCGTCGCCGAGGGGCTTGAGGCCGCTAAGCCGTTCATCGCGAAACTGTGCGAAGCTCAGCAGGCCCTAGCGCGTGGAGCAGCAAAAGAAACCGCTAGCTTCCCGCTATTTCCTCCCTACGAAGCTGACGCGTTCGAAGCGGTGGAGAAGGTCGCCACCGCGCCGCTCGCAGAAGCACTGGCGATTGCGGGCAAGGCAGAACGCGAAGAGCGCATCGACAAGGTCAAGGCTGATGTCCTTGAACAAATCGCCGATGACTTCGTTGGACGCGAAAAAGAACTTGGTGCAGCGTTCCGCTCACTGACCAAGTCCAATGTTCGCCGCCGCATCATCCAAGACCACTTCCGTATCGACGGCCGTGGCCTGACAGACATTCGCTCCCTTGCAGCTGAGGTCGCAATCGTGCCTCGCGCGCACGGCAGCGCCCTGTTTGAGCGTGGCGAAACCCAGATCCTTGGCGTCACCACACTCGACATGATGAAGATGTCGCAGCAGGTCGACTCGCTCGGACCTGAGAAGACCAAGCGCTACATGCACCACTACAACTTCCCGCCATACTCCACTGGCGAAACAGGCCGCGTGGGAACACCAAAGCGCCGCGAAATCGGCCACGGTGCTCTTGCTGAACGTGCACTCGTTCCAGTGTTGCCGAGCGTTGAAGAGTTCCCATACTCAATCCGTCAGGTTTCTGAGGCACTGAGCTCGAATGGTTCCACCTCAATGGGTTCAGTCTGTGCGTCGACCTTGTCGATGCTCAACGCCGGTGTCCCACTGAAGGCACCAGTTGCGGGTATCGCCATGGGACTCGTGTCCGACAACATCGATGGCGAAATGAAGTACGTTGCGCTCACCGACATCCTCGGAGCTGAAGATGCATTCGGCGACATGGACTTCAAGGTGGCCGGAACGAAAGACTTCGTCACGGCGCTGCAACTCGACACCAAACTTGATGGAATCCCATCAGCGGTTCTCGCTGGTGCGTTGAGCCAGGCACGCGATGCCAGGCTCACCATCCTCGATGTCATGGCTGAAGCAATCGATCGCCCCGACGAGATGAGTCGGTTCGCCCCGCGGATCACAACCATCAAGGTTCCCGTCGACAAGATCGGTGAGGTTATTGGGCCCAAGGGCAAGATGATCAACCTGATCACCGAGGAAACTGGTGCGTCCATCTCGATTGAAGATGACGGAACAGTATTCGTCGGTGCATCGGACGGGCCATCTGCGCAAGCCGCAATCGACCGCATCAATGCGATTGCCAACCCGCAGCAACCACAAATCGGTGACAGGTTCCTCGGCACGGTCGTTAAGACCACTGCCTTCGGTGCGTTTGTATCCCTTCTGCCGGGTCGAGATGGGCTTGTCCACATCTCCAAGCTCGGTGGCGGCAAGCGAATCGGTAAAGTGGAAGATGTTGTCAACGTCGGTAGCAAGTTGCGCGTTGAAATCACAGACATTGACAACCGCGGCAAGATCAGCCTCACGCCAGTAGAAGAAGCTGAAGAGACGGTAGAAGTTAGCACCGATGGTGAGAACGAATCAGGTGGTTCATCCTCTGAATAGGGGATACCGCGATCAAGCTGCCCCGGGTGTCGAGCACACTCCGGGGCGCTTGCTTTCGCACGACAACGCCGCAAACGGCGTGCATCGCACAGTCTTGCCTGGCGGACTGCGGATAGTCACAGAACATGTACCAGGGGTGCAGTCTGCCTCTGTGGGCTTGTGGGTCGGTGTGGGCTCGCGTGACGAGCACCCCGACCATGCAGGTGCGGCACATTTCCTTGAACACCTACTGTTCAAGTCAACTCCCACCAGAACCGCGCAGAGCATCGCCGAAGAAATCGACGCGGTGGGTGGCGACTTCAACGCTTTCACCGCACGGGAACACACGTGCTACTTCGCGCACGTTCTCGATAATGATCTAGAACTCGCGATTGATCTAGTCACCGACGTCGTGCTGCGTGGGCAATGCCACGCCTCTGATGTGGAAGTCGAACGCAGCGTTGTTCTCGAAGAACTTGCGATGCGCGACGACGACCCAGAAGACCTGCTGGGCGACGCGTTCCTTGCCTCTGTGTTCAGCGACCACCGGCTAGGGCGACCTGTCATCGGATCCGCAGAATCCGTCGAGATGATGACGCGGCGTCAACTGCACGGATTCCATGCTCGGCGGTATCGGCCAGAACACATGGTGCTATCCGTTGCGGGGAACATTGCACACAACGAGGTTGTAGAACTCGCATATCCGTACTTCGCTCGCAATCTTGACCACAATGCCGTGCCCGCACCTCGGCGCTCGGGCACACTCACGCTCAAGCGCCGTCCGAGCGTTACGGTGCTCGACCGCGACAACGAACAGACACACATTTCTTTGGGCGTTCGTTCCTTCGGACGGCACGACTCGAGACGCTGGGCGTTGTCTGTGTTGAACACAGCGCTTGGTGGCGGAATGAGTTCGCGCCTATTCCAAGAGGTGCGTGAAAAGCGTGGCCTCGCGTACTCGGTGTACTCCAATGTCGATACATTTTCCGATATTGGGGCATTTTCGATTTATGCGGGATGCCAGGACGAACACCTAGGCGAAGTTGTAGACGTTGTGGAAAAGGTCCTTCAAGACGTTGCCGAAAACGGCATCACCGACGCTGAATGTCGTCGTGCGCAAGGGAACCTCCGAGGTCAACTTGTGCTCGGCTTGGAAGACGTCCCGTCCCGCATGCACCGCATTGGGCGCAGTGAGTTGAGCTACGGAAATCACTTCACCGTTTCCGACACAATCGCTCGGATCAACGCTGTCACCGGTGATGAAGTGCGTGCAGTGGCGCACGAATTGCTTCAAAGACCCATGGGTGCAGCGGTGGTTGGCCCGTTTGCAGACACAGCCGATCTCCCAGCGTCAGTTCGGCGTCTCTGCCGGATCACGTAATCGGCGCAACCAATAATTCAGACAGTTCGACGACGGAGGGATGAGAACACGATGAGCGATACTGCTGCATTGCGCGTAGGGGTGCTCGGCGCGCAAGGAAAAGTGGGAACTGCGATATGCGAGGCTGTGTCCGCGGCTCCGGATCTCGAACTCGTCGCCGCCGTCGACCGAGATGATCCGCTCACCGACTTCACGGACAATAAAGCGCAGGTTGTTGTTGACTTCACCCACCCCGATGTAGTGATGGGGAACCTTGAGTTCCTCATCAACAACGGAATCCACGTAGTTGTGGGAACGACGGGGTTTGATGAGAACCGTCTTGACCAAGTTCGGGCGTGGCTAGACGCAAACCCTGAAGTGGGTGTGTTGATTGCGCCGAACTTCGCCATCGGCGCGGTGCTGTGTATGAAGTTCGCGGAGCAGGCCGCCCGCTTCTTCGACTCAGTCGAGATTGTCGAACTGCACCACCCAAATAAGGCCGACGCGCCGTCGGGGACAGCCGCAAGGACTGCGGATCTCGTTGGGGCTGCGCGAGCCGCTGCAGGATGTGCTCCCATGCCAGACGCGACGTCAACTTCACTAGATGGTGCACGTGGCGCTGAGGTTAACGGTGTGCGCGTGCATTCAATTCGGCTCGCTGGCCTGGTCGCGCATCAGGAAGTGTTGCTAGGGACACAGGGCGAAACTCTGACGATTCGCCATGATTCGATCGACCGTTCATCGTTTGCACCCGGGGTTTTATTAGGTGTCCGCAATATTGGTCAGCGTCCCGGACTGACCATTGGTATCGACCCTTTGATGGAACTGTGAAAACAAAACTCGCAATCGTATTTATCACCATCGGTCTTGTCTTCTACATGTTCCTGATGGGGCGACAGGGCGTTATTCTCATTTCGCACGGCACGGGCGTGACTGTGGCGATGGGTGCAGCAATTCTTGTGCTGCCATTCCTTGGCGCGTACGTGGCGTTTACGACGTTGCAGGCAGGATTCCGGCACCAGCGCTTGGCTGACCTGATCGCAGAAGCTGGACTCGAACTCGATACGTCGGGCTTGCCTCGGCGCCCTTCCGGAAGGGTCGAGCGGGCCGCCGCTGATGCGTTCTTCCTCGACGTGAAGTCTGGCCTTGATGCAGCGCCTGACGACTGGCGCCAGTGGTACCGCGTTGCCCGCGCTTACGACATCGCAGGTGACCGTAAGCGTGCACGTGAGGCCATGGGGCGCGCGGTGGACATGGAGGCGCGGGAAGCACGGGGTACTGCGTGAGTGCAACACTCTTGATCGTTCACCACACTCCATCACCCGGCACTCGGGAGCTGCTAGAGGCGGTTCTGAAGGGCGCGCACGATCCTGATATTTCGGGCGTCGAAGTGCGGTCCGTTTCGGCACTGCACGCCACGGTGTCGGACATGTTGAACGCTGATGGATACATATTTGGCACCCCAGCGAACTTTGGGTACATGTCGGGTGCTTTGAAGCACTTTTTTGACACCGTGTATTACCCGAGCATCGACGATGTTGCGGGCCGACCGTTCGGCGCCTGGGTGCATGGCAACCAGGACACCGTCGGGGCTGTGAAGTCGATCGAGAAAATCACGACTGGTCTAGCGTTGTCATTGGTGGCCAAGCCGCTCGAGTTCTATGGCACCCCCGACTCGTCGATGAGGGAGCAGTGCTACGAACTCGGGGCGACTTTGGCTGTGACAATTAGTGAGTGAGTTGACCGAAACCTAGTTCTTGGGTTGCGTGTCATTGCTGTTGGGCGTCTCAGGGCCCGTTGACTCTTCTGCGGTGGGTGGTGCTGCCGGGCCGTCCTGTGGCTCTGACGTTTGACCTGGGCGGTGATGTGGGGGTTCCCACGCCCAGCGTCCCTGATCCCGCAATGCGCCGCGGACAGCTTGTCCTACCCATGAGTTCAGTGAAACGCCGTTTGCGTTCGCGGCTTCTTCGGCCTTCGACTTGATGTTGTCGACAAGGCGAAGAGTGACGCGGGAAATGTTTCCGCCGAAATCGTCGAGGGCTTGCTCAAACTCGGATACCGGGTCATAGGGGGCCTCGGTGACTGGGTCGCCTTCATGGACGATGACAACGTCAATGTTGTTGCCGTCGAGTCGGGCTTCGACCGTCTGTTCGTCGAGTGATAGCGACACTTCCTTGGCGAAGTCGCTGAGCGCTGACATGAGGATGAGTCGCAGGGATGGTTCGGCTGTTTTGGCGAGGGTGGCCGCGATCTGCTGGGTGCGGTCGTCGCCGAGGGATGCCGCTGCTGTGAGGTCGTCAAGCAGGCGAGAGGTGTACTGAGAAAGGTCCATGACACCACAGTGACGCCATTGATGACATCTGTCAAGGGGAGGGGGATGTCATTATGGCGTCACAGTGGCGTCGTGTGTGGCGTCAGTCGGCGATCAACGGCCCTCAACGAACTTTTTCAAGCCCTTCGACGCTGTCTCAAGCGCCATCTTCTGACCGCGCTTAACCAAGAAACCCGGCATTGGAATCTTCAGATCGACCGTCAATTCGAACTTCAACTTCGTGCCCTCAGGCGTCGCAGTCAATACATACGATCCGCTTTGCAACTTCTGCTGATTGCTCGGCTCCAGCAAATCCCAGTGCACAGTGTCGTCAGTGAACGCATACTCGACGAGTTGTTCATCGTTGATCCCCATGGTCGAGATTGCCATCCACACCTGCTTCGGGCGTCCCTGGTCGTCGCGTGAGCGAACCTCAACCTTCCGGTGCGAAGACGACCACTGGGGAAGCGACTCCACATCGACGAGAGCCTCCATCACCTTTTCTGGGCTCGCCTTGATCTCAAACTCGATCGATCCACTGACTGACATATGCCTGCGCTCCTCACACTGATGCTGGTAAGAGATAATCACTATGCGTCACACCCGCGTGGATTTCAGCTTCCGCCTAACCTCGGGAAGTGAACGCACTCGTAGGAGGATATCCGTGCCAGAGATAGTGCCGTTGAAGGTGCAGCTCATCGCTAAGACTGAGTTCACCCCACCCGACGACATAGATTGGGAAACCGACGCCGATGGTGGCGAGGCGCTCGCCGAGTTTGCCGGGCGCGCCTGCTATCAGAGCTGGCAAAAACCCAACCCACGTACGGCCACCAACGCCGGATACCTGCGCCACATTCTGGAAGTGGGGCACCTATCGGTACTCGAACATGGGTCAGTCACGTTTTACATCTCGGGAGTGTCGCGGTCGTGCACACACGAGCTGATACGCCATCGGCATTTCTCGTATTCGCAGCTCTCTCAGCGCTTCGTTCCTGAACACGACGCAAACATCGTGGCGCCGCCCGCTGTGGCCGGAGACCCTGAACTTGAGAAACTCTTGAGTGACGCGGCCGAGGTGAGCCGAAAGGCGTACAAAGAGCTACTTGCCGCCCTTGAAACCAAGTTCGCGGAAATGCCGAATGCTTTGCTACGACGCAAACAAGCGCGTCAAGCAGCGCGTTCAGTACTGCCAAATGCCACTGAAACGAAAATTGTCGTGACAGGAAACTACCGTGCTTGGCGGCACTTTATCGGCATGCGCGCCACCGAACATGCCGACGTCGAGATTCGCGAACTCGCAATCGAATGCCTACGGCAACTACACAAGTCACTGCCCAACATCTTCGGTGATTTTGAGATCGGAACACTGTCCGACGGCAGCGAAGTAGCGACAAGTCCTTTCGTCACCGAAGGGTAAAAGCGGGGTCTAGCATTCAGTGACGGTGGGTGGGGTAGGTTTCCACGCCCATAAGCGACTAGGGTGTGACAATCACGGGGACCGTTGTGCCGAGATGTTCGGTGGACGGCGAGTTGAAAGGTAGCGTTAGCACCATGACCACTGGTGTTCCAGCATCGAACGCGACAAACGCGTTCGGTACCGTCGTGACTGCTATGGTCACGCCCTTCACCCCAGACGGCAAGCTAGATGTCGACGCTGGGGTAAAGCTCGCCGACCATCTTGTCAACGAGGGGTGCGACGGACTCGTTCTTGGCGGTACGACCGGCGAGTCGCCAACCACCAGCGAGAAAGAAAAGTCCGCACTCCTCCGCGCCGTCGTTGACGCAGTCGGGGACCGCGCACGCATCACCGCTGGCGCCGGCAGCTACGACACCGCGCACAGCATCAAGTTGGCGAGGAAGTCCGCAGAGGCGGGCGCTCACGGGCTCCTAGTCGTGACGCCCTACTACTCGCGCCCACCACAAGCAGGGTTGCTCGCACATTTTCGTGCCGTTGCCGATGCCACCGACTTGCCCGTGATGCTGTACGACATCCCACCGCGGTCGATCGTTCCCATTGCGCGGGACACGCTGTTTGCTTTGGCGGAGCACCCCCGCATCATCGCGGTGAAAGACGCGAAAGGTGATCTCAATCTCGGCGCGGAAATTATTGCCGCAACAGGATTTGAATACTATTCAGGTGACGACCCGCTGAACTTGCCGTGGTTGTCCATCGGAGCTGTAGGTTTCGTCAGTGTGGCGGGACACTTCGCTGCAGGGCGCCTCCGCAAAATGCTCGATGCCGCCAATGTCGGTGACTACGCGCGAGCCCGCAAACTTAACGCCTCGATGTTCCCGCTGTTTAGAGCCATTGCGGCACTCGGCGGAGTGTCAGCGACCAAAGCAGGATTGCGTCTGCAGGGGATTGAAGCGGGCGACCCACGTCTGCCGCAAGTCACACCCACCTACGAACAAGTGCAGGCGCTCGCAGCAGAGATGCGCGCTGCAGGAGTGCTTCAGTGACACCCCCCAACTCAGAATCTTCCCCGAACGACGACGTTCAGACACGGCGTCCGCGGCGCGTTACACGAACAGCCGGACCCCCTGCGTCACCGAAACCAAAGGACACTCAGCCAAAAAGTATGAAGGAACTTACTGTGTTTGACCCCAACACGAAGCTCGGTCCACCACCACCGGCTGAGCATCGTGGACTGCGCGTCTTTGCGCTCGGTGGCATCAAGGAGATCGGTCGAAACATGACCGTCCTTGAACACCAGGGCAAGCTCCTGATCATTGACTGTGGCGTACTGTTCCCGGCCGATGGGCAACCCGGCGTGGACTTGATCCTCCCCGATTTTGGACCTATCGAAGACCGTCTCGAAGACGTCGTCGCCCTTGTGGTGACACACGGGCATGAGGACCACATCGGAGCCATCCCGTACCTGCTCAAACTGCGCGGTGACATCCCAGTGGTGAGCGCACGATTTACATTGGCGTTGATCTCCGCGAAATTGCGCGAGCATCACATCAAGGCAGTCTTCGACGAGGTACGCGAGGGACAGAAAGCTACCTACGGGCCATTCGATCTTGAATTTTTCGCTGTCGACCACTCGATCCCTGACGCCCTAGCCATCGGTGTACGAACCGAGGCCGGAACAGCGCTGCACACGGGCGACATTCGCCTCGATCAGGTGCCGATCGATGGCCGCCTCACCGATCTTGCCGGTTTCACGCGACTCGGTGACGAAGGCGTCGACCTCCTGATGATCGACTCCACCAACTCGGAGACCCCGGGTGTCGTGATGTCGGAGCGCGAGGTCGGAATTGCGCTCGACACAGTGGTTGCCAAGGCAACGCACCGCGTCATTTTGGCGTCGTTCGCGAGCAACGTGCACCGGATTCAGCAAATCGTTGACGTCGCTCATCGCCATGGTCGCCGCGTGGTGTTTGTCGGCAGGTCCATGGTTCGCAACATGGAAATTGCTCAAGACCTGGGGTACCTCACGGTTCCAGATGGCGTCGAAATCAACCTTGACACTGCGACGCAACTGCCAGACCACAAGGTCGTCATTGTTTGTACGGGCTCGCAAGGTGAGCCGCTTGCAGCGCTGTCCCGCATGTCCCGCGGTGAGCACTACAGCATCACCATCCAAGCCAACGACACCGTGATCCTTGCCGCTTCACTCATTCCAGGCAACGAGACATCAGTGTTCGCCGTGATGAACGGATTGGCTCAGCGCGGCGCGACCGTGATCACGTCAGCAAAAGCAAAGGTGCACACTTCAGGCCACGCCGCAGCGGGCGAGTTGCTGTTTATCTACAACGCCGTGCGCCCACGCCATGTGATGCCCGTTCACGGTCAGTGGCGTCACCTTCGCGCTAATGCTGGGCTCGCAGAATCAACAGGAGTGCCGCGGGAACGTATCCTTCTCGCCGAAGATGGCGTCGTAATTGACCTTGTCGATGGTGATGCGACCATCACCGGCAAGTACCAGGTAGGCCACGTCTACGTTGATGGGCTTTCAGTGGGTGACGTCGGCGTTCCAACCCTGTCCGACCGGATCGCTCTGGGCGAGGGTGGATTCATCAACATCACGGTGGCGATCGATTCACGCACCGGCAAAGTTGTCAGCACACCCGAAGTGACAGGTCGAGGGTTCTCCGACGATCCAGACGCTCTCAAAGAAGCAGTGTCACGTGTGGCTTCCGAACTCGCCCGGCTCGAATCCGATGGAGTGAAGGATGCTCACCGGATCGCGCAAACGGTTCGCCGCGCGGTCGGAAAATGGGTATCGGACAACTACCGTCGCAAACCGATGATCGTTCCCACGATCGTGGAAGTTGACCGACCCTAGCTAGCCGGTCCGTCGTACAGCGCGGGAACGCCAACGGCCGAGGACGATCATCACTACAGTGCGCAAAAGACAGCGATGATCGTCATCGACCGTGACCGCAACCTTTCACCAAACTCGCTGAGTATCCACGGCGCCAACAGTTGTGTCCCAGGTGGGCGCAACAAAATACGTGGTCCACACCTCGGTGATTGAACTTGTCCCAAACCCCTCGTTGCTCGTTCAGTTTTTGACCAGCGAGCATCCTTGCGGGGGAGCACAACACATACGGCGCTGAAACACTTGGACATGACCTTTGGAACGCAGCGAGGTAAGGCGCGCTGCATGATGAGGGCTAGCCACGATGTGGTGGGAGTCACAACCTGGCGGTGGAACCGATCGTGCCTGCGCTGCGTCTGTGTTCTGTAGAGGGGGACTTTGATGAGCCAGGTGTTGGGTGTGTGGTGTCGGTGTGTGGGTGTGGTGTTCGCGTGTGCCTTGTTGTCGGGGTGTGCCCAGTCGGCGACTGAGGATCTCGGTGCTGAGCAGTCGACGGTGGTGACCGAGACGACCGAGGTGACGCGAGCGGCAGGGCCTGCGCCAGTGCGTCCACCGGCGGTGTTTGATCCGTGCGAGGACATCCCCGATGAAGCCGTCAAGGCGGTGGGCGTGGACCCGGCGACGAAGTACATGAGCATCGCGGGCAACGAAAATTATTATGAAAAGCATTTCCCTTGGCAGCGAGAGTGCTCCTGGGAGGGGCCCTACAAGTGGGTCTTTATCGTGTCTGCTGATTTGTCCATTGCAGACGTAGCTGAGCGGTCAATTGTGGAGAATGTGCGCGAGATTTCGATCAATGGTCGTGCGGCGTTGCATTACGGCCTGTTGTCGTGCGGTCCGCGTGTGTGTGCGGAGGTGGCCTTCCAGACCGGCGCGGGGAGTGTGTGGGTGAACCTCAACCTGTCGTCGTTGGGGGATTTAACCCTGCAGGCTGATGACTTGGTGTTGGAGTATGCGGCCTTGTTGGAGCCGTATCTCCCGGCGGAATAACAGCGTGTGGATCAGGGGGACGTGATGTCAATACCTTTTTTTGGGACCACCGCCTCAGGTGGAACCGATTGTGCCTGCGCTGCGTCTGTGTTCTGTAGAGGGGGACTTTGATGAGCCAGGTGTTGGGGGGTGTGTGGTGTCGGTGTGTGGGTGTGGTGTTCGCGTGTGTGCTGGTGTCGGGGTGTGCCCAGTCGACGACTGAGGATCTCGGTGCTGAGCAGTCGACGGTGTTGACCGAGACGACCGAGGTAACGACCCCGGCCCCGGTGCGTCCACCGGCGGTGTTTGATCCGTGCGAGGACATCCCCGATGAAGCCGTCGAAGCGGTGGGGCTAGACCCGGCGACGAAGTACATGAGCATCGCGGGCAGCAAAAACCTCTACGACAAGCATGTCAGATGGCGTAGCGAATGTGCGTGGAACGGGACCCATATGCGGATCTTCATTGTGTCTGCGGATTCGTCGATCGACGAGGTAGCGGAGTTTGTGTTTGTAGAGAATGTGCGCGAGATTTCGATCAATGGGCGTGCGGCGTTGCATTACAACCTTGAGTCCTGTGGTCCGCGGGTGTGTGCGGAGGTGGCCTTCCAGACCGGAAACAGGAGTGTGTGGGTGAACCTGAGGCTGTCGTCGTTGGGGGATTTAACCCTGCAGGCAGATGAACTAGTGGTGGAGTATGCGGCGTTGTTGGAGCCGTATCTCCCGGCGGAATAGCAGCGTGTGGATCAGGGGGACGTGATGACAACACCGTTTTTTGGGACCACCGCCGCAGGTGGTGTGCTGGATATTGATCCGGAAGCGGCCGGTCAAGCGATTTCTGCGTGCCAGAGGTTGAAGGACCGCCTCGTCGATATTCGCGCAAACCAAATCCATCGGTTGCCGTCGGCGTCATTGCGACTCGGTACATTCGTCTCCAGCCAGCAACTGATCACGGCCTACGGTACGTTGTGGGATACCGGTGCTGATTCACTCGATCACATTGTGTCCCAACATGTTGCGGCCGCAGACTCAATGATCCTTGCGTTCCGGGCCGCCACTGGATTGTTGCTCGCTGTGGACACCGATAATGCGACGTCGATCACCCGGCTTGTGGAACCCTCACCCGAGGGCGGGGTGGCGGCGCTCTTTGACCATCATGTGCGCGACCTCAAATCCTCCGTCGAAACTGCGAGTGCCTGGAATCTCAGCCCCCGCGCGGTGGGGTATCAGGGTTTGCCGGTGACGGTGTCAGAACCGTTCGCTGTGATGCCACTCGAACAGATCATCGCCGGTGCTAGGTCAGTTGAGAATGATCTGAATAGGCTCTGGAACTTTGCCGATTCGTGGCAAATCGTCGGCAGAGAACTCATCACGGCCGCAGAGGACGCAGCACTNCACGCTGTTGGGAACTACTTGGTGAGTTTGTCCACGTTGGGGTCGGCGGCGGTGGAGGTCAGTCAGAAACTTGATGTGACGTCGCAGGGTTTAGGTCATGCGGTCGGGGCGGTACCAGTTGTGGTGCCGGTGACATCGGAGGCGCGTGTGGTGGCGGAGGTGCAGGCGCGCGATGCGATGGAGTTGCTGTATCGGCCGGTGGTGGTGGATGCGGTGGCGGGTGTTCCGGTGTTGCCGCCGCCGGATATGCCGACCACCGGCAATGAGAGTGACACTGGCCGGTCCTCAGGTACTTCAGCTTCGCCGACGGGATCAACGTCTGAAACCGCAGGACAGCCGTCCGTAGGGAACACCGCAGGTGTGTCACCGGTGTCTGGTGGTCCGGGCGATGCTCACGTTGTGTCGGGTGGTGGGTCGCCGATGGATGACCGCGATGTCGGTGCTGTGCCGTCGGAGGTGACCACGTCGCCTGCGAGTGTTGCCCCGGCGTCGACGGGTATTGCCTCCGGTGCTGATTCGGCACGACTCACACCAGGTGCCGGGACATCAGGATCTGGGGCACCGGGTGCCGGGGTGCCAGGCACAGGGGCACCGGCGGGTGGGGTGTTGGGTTCGGGTGGTCCATTAGGTGGGTCTCGCCCTGGCGTTGCGGGTCCTGTCGCCGCGGGATCGGGTGGTGGTTCACGCAGTTCTTCGGGTACTGCGCTGGCACCGGGCGGTGGGAGTTCGCACCGCACACCGGGTAGTGTGGCCGCGCCGAGTTCGGGCCAGCCAGTCTCGACGAAAGCCGGTGTCGCCACCGGTGGTGGGCGTTCGATGATGGGTGGTGTCGCCCCGATGGGTGCCATGGGGGCGGGTGCGGCAAGTCAGGGTCAGGATCATAAGCCGGCGAGTTATTTGACGAGTAAACGTAATGGTCATTCGATTGTGGGGAAGCTGCCGAGGACAGCGAAGTTGGTTATTGGGGCGGACGCCGAGCACTTCGACCGGTAACGAGTTAGTGCTGGTTTGTCATGGTCACGTTGCGGAATCGCACAAAGGCGCTATTCATGTACGTGATCAGCTGCGGCGGCACTCTGCGTGCTAACCAACGCTTCTGGGGCGCCTGGAATCGCCGTCCGGTGGGAAACACGTGTCTTCGTGATGAGTGGTGCGTAGTTTCATTAGCATGGTTGACCCCACTCGAATCTCGGGCGTAGCACTGGCTGCCGCGATCAAGGATGGGCAGATCAGTGCCCGTGACGCGGTGGAGTCCCATATCGATCAGTTGAAGCGCGGCCGCAGCCTCGGCGGGGTTGCTAAGCCGCGATTTGATGATGCCCGCGTGGAGGCCGATGCAGTGGATGCCCGGATAAGTTCGGGTTCAACGGCCGATCTGCCACCGTTGCTCGGTGTGCCTATCACGGTGAAAGAGCTGATCGCTGTGGCAGGAATGCCTCAAGCTGGCGGTTTTTACCACAGAAGGACACTTCGCTCCGAAGTTGACGCACCCATCGTCGCGCGGATCAAAGAAGCGGGCGCCATCATCATCGCAGGAACAAACTCTGCGGGGCCGCTGTATTGGGTTGAAACCCACAATCCCTTATACGGAATTGCCCGTAATCCCTACGATCCCCGGCGTACAGCGGGTGGCTCGTCGGGCGGTGACGGGATTGCCGTGTCAATTGGCGGCGCGTCTTTTGCTTTAGGGTCCGATCTGGGCGGCTCGCTCCGCATCCCGGCCATGTTCAACGGAGTTTTCGCACATCTTCCCACCGCTGGCCTGGTGCCGAACACTGGACATTTTCCGATGACGGCAGGGATACGCGATGCGCTTCAGCTCGGGCCCATCGCGCACCATGCAGAAGACCTTTACGCGGCACTTAAGGTCATTGCCGGTCCTCACGATTCGCACCCCGGTATGAGTGATCTGCAGCTTGGTGACCCCGACGACGTGTCGATTAGCGGTCTCAATGTCTATGTGGCGGTGAATTCTTCAGCTGTTACGTCGAGCCCTGACATAGAGAAGGCGCGGGTCCGTGCCGCGGAGCAGTTGGAGCGTGCCGGAGCCAATGTTTCTGAACTAGAGCTGCCACGAATGCGCCGCGCGATGGGTTTCGCGGCAGCCACTATCGCCGGTGAGATGGACTTTGCGGCGACGCTGGCCGAAATTGTGGGGTTACCGGCGATGCGGGAGCGCCGACTAGCGCATCTCATTGCGAGTGCGCCTGTCGCTGTGCTGAACCTCGCTGAATCTGCACCAGCACGACGGATGCGCACTAATAGTGTGCGCCGTTTAGTAAGTGCAGCGCACCGGGAGGCCGAGCATATTGCCGAAACGATTGGGGATGGGGTTGTGCTGTACCCGCCGTACCCCAGGGTCGCTCCACAGCATTTTGGCACCTACCGTCGACCGTGGGCGATCGCGAACACCACTGTCTTCAACATTCTTGGCCTCCCCGCAACGCAAGTACCGTTGGGGCTGAACAGCGAAGGACTACCAGTGGGGGTGCAGGTAATCGCGGCACCAGGCCGAGACCACGTCTGCCTCCGTGTAGCTCGCGAACTCGGAGTGTGGAACCCACCAACTTTGTGAATATGTGCTCACGTGGTCGATCATTGTCGACTTAACCCGACGAGTGCCATCGGTTCTCCGGCTATGCGAACTGAATTGTCGCCAACGGCCAGAAGGTGAGAATTTCGCCCGACACGGGTGTTGGGGGAGTGCGCTTGTGGCGCACTTCTCAGCCTTGCCGGGGTGTCGTCTTGGTTGCTTGAAAACTGAACGGGCACATCGGAGAACGTGTTGTGAATTCGCTGGGCACGCGGGTTGCTCGCTGGGCAGGGGTCGTTTTTTCTGGGGTCCAAACGTGTCGTTTTGTCGGGTGATGTGAGCCACACAAACGATTACGACTTGGTTGTAACCTCTGTTGCGTATGGTCCTAGTGGGGTGTTTGCGACTAACCTGACACCCATGCCAGCCAGGACTCAGACACGCTCCGCCCGTGCGCAGCCCGCTGCGAGCGGAACCGGATCGCGCTCATCACGTAGCCCTGCCCGCAGCTCCTCTGCCGGTACGCGCGCGTCTTCAACGCGGTCCACATCAACGCGTTCTACGACAGCGCGCTCGTCCCGAAACGGAACGCAATCGCGTCGTGCGCCTGCGCGGAAATCGACATCGGGTGCGCAACGTCGCCCCAGGACAACCGCGCGGAAAAAGAACAATCCGTCAGCAGCTCGTGCAATCGGCAGAGGGATCGGATCGACATGGTCAGTAACAGCTCGGGCGGTGGGTGCTACGGCTCGCACTGTGGGTAAGGCACATGACATTGAACACCCGCACCGCCGCGACGGTGCTGGTCTCGGGCTTATCGCTGTCGGTCTTGTATTGGCCGTGAGCGTGTGGTTTGAGTCGGGTGGACCAGTGGGGGAGTGGGTGAACATCGGTGCACGCACCATGTTTGGCTCGCCAACGGCCCTGGTGCCACTCATTCTCTTGCTGGTGGGTGTCACTCTGATGCGCACTGAGCCGCACCCAGAGGTTCGACCACGTTTGGTTCTCGGTTCGCTCATGCTTGGCGCCGGAACTTTAGGTTTGTGGCACGTGCTTTCTGGCCTGCCTGAAACTCTGGAGTTGCGACGGCAAGCTGGTGGTTTCTTCGGCTTTGTCGCGGGCGGACCTCTGACTGAGGGGCTCACGATTTGGCTTGCAACTCCGCTGCTGGTCATGGCCCTAATTTTTGGTGTACTTCTACTAACCGGCACAACTATTCGTGAGATCCCTGAACTTGCAGCGCGCATCAAAAACAAGCTTCTGCGCCACGACGAACCAGAGTTCGACGTCGTTGATATTGAAGCCGCGCCGCCCGTCGAGAAACTGCGTAGGCCCGCTGCACGCAGACAAGCAGCAGGTGCCCAAAAGCTGGACAAACCTGCAGGGGACAAGTCTGAGCATCCTGTGGAACCGGCTTTTGACGACGTTCCGCCAGAGCCCGTTTCGCCTAAGCCCACAGCACACGCGTCTCCGGCGGCGGCCATTGATCCACCTGTCGGCGAGAAGAAGCACCGCCGACTGCAACTGCGGTTGCCGATCCCCACGAAGAAGGATGCAGCAGGTCAGTCAGACGTCAGTGTGCCGAAGGATTCTGGGCGAGGAAAAGCACCGGCGAAGATTGTTGATCGCAAGCCAGAAGGCAACTACAAACTTCCCCCAGGCAAACTGCTTGTTAAGGGCGACCCACCGAAGCTTGGTGGTCCCGCAAACGATGCGATGATCGATGCGATCACCGGCGTGCTTGAGCAGTTCAAGATCGATGCCGCGGTGACCGGTTACACCAGAGGCCCCACAGTGACCCGCTACGAAGTGGAACTTGGGCCTGGTGTGAAGGTTGAAAAGATCACCCAGTTGACGCGAAACATCGCGTACGCCGTCGCCACAGACAATGTGCGATTGCTCGCACCGATTCCAGGCAAGTCCGCCGTCGGTATCGAGGTGCCGAACACGGACCGCGAAATGGTGCGCCTCGCCGACGTTCTCGCAGCGCCGTCGACGCGAACGGATCATCACCCACTGGTCATCGGCTTGGGCAAAGACATCGAAGGCGAGTTTGTGTCCGCGAACCTGTCGAAGATGCCGCACTTATTGGTTGCCGGTTCGACTGGGTCCGGTAAGTCAAGTTTTGTGAACTCGATGCTGGTGTCGTTGCTTGCACGCGCCACACCGGATGAGGTTCGCATGATCCTCATTGACCCGAAGATGGTCGAGCTCACGCCGTATGAGGGTATTCCCCACCTGATTACGCCCATCATTACGCAACCCAAGAAGGCTGCGTCAGCGTTGGCATGGCTGGTCGATGAGATGGAGCAGCGATACCAGGACATGCAGGCATGCAAGGTCCGCCACGTTGATGACTTCAACACGAAGGTCAAGTCAGGTGAGATCAAGACTCCTCCCGGCAGCGAACGGGTGTACAAGCCGTACCCTTACATTCTCGCGATCGTGGACGAGCTGGCAGACTTGATGATGACCGCTCCTCGCGATGTGGAAGACGCCATCGTGCGCATTACCCAGAAGGCGCGTGCGGCGGGTATTCACCTCGTGCTCGCAACGCAGCGTCCGTCGGTGGATGTCGTAACGGGGCTTATTAAGACCAACGTGCCATCAAGGCTGGCGTTCGCGACATCGTCGCTGACGGACTCACGAGTCATTCTCGATCAGCCGGGCGCGGAGAAGCTCATCGGTATGGGTGACGCGTTGTTTGTCCCGATGGGGTCCGGTAAGCCCACGCGACTACAGGGCGCATTTGTTACGGACGAGGAAATCAGCCGGATTGTTGAGTTCGCCAAGACGCAGGCCGATCCTGATTACCAGGAGGGTGTCACAGCGACTAAGCCTGGCGACAAGAAGGACATCGATTCCGACATCGGTGACGACCTTGATCACTTGCTTCAGGCGATTGAACTCGTTGTCAGCAGCCAGTTCGGGTCCACGTCAATGTTGCAACGCAAACTACGCGTCGGATTCGCTAAAGCTGGACGCTTGATGGACCTGATGGAGAATCGTGGCATCGTTGGCCCGAGCGAAGGCAGTAAGGCCCGCGAGGTGTTGGTGAAGCCCGAAGAGCTTGATTCTGTGCTTGCCGGAATCACCAACGGTGAATCGGGCGGATAAGAATCGCGGGATATTTGCTCTGTGTCGTATGTCATCCCCGAGGCGCTTTCTGGCCTCGGGGATGGTTTAATGAGAGTCACCGAAGGGGAGTATCCCGATAGCGATGGTGTCGTCATCACGACTGGTTGACAGTCCGGTGCCATCGGTTAGCTCAGAGAGCTAGCGGGAGAGACCTCCGGAGTTCAGTTCTGTGAACCGGAGGTCAAATTAATGAATGTTTCTCTATGGGTGTGGGCGCTTACGATTGCCTTCATCATCGGGCTGTTTGTTTTCGACTTTTACGCCCATGTGAAAACACCTCACGCACCAACGCTGAAGGAATCGGGACTGTGGTCCGCGTTCTACATTGGGCTGGCGATAATTTTCGGCTTCGTCATCATGTGGGCGTATGGCGGCCAATTCGGCGGCGAATATTTTGCCGGTTTCATTACTGAAAAAGCGCTCTCCGTCGACAACCTGTTCATTTTCGTCATCATCATGTCGACCTTCGCAATCCCCCGCGAGTATCAGCAAAAAGTGCTGCTCATCGGTATTGCGATGGCGTTGGTTATGCGCGGGATCTTCATCGGAGCAGGCGCCGCAGCCATCAATACCTTCAGCTGGGTGTTCTACCTCTTCGGGCTGTTTCTGCTCTTCACGGCCTACAAGCTGATTAAAGACGCTATGGCTGGAAATCATGATGCTGCCGAAGAGCGTGAATCAAAGATCATGCAGCTCGCCAAGCGGGTTCTCCCCACAACGGAGACGTACGATGGCGACAAACTTGTCACCAAAATCAACGGCAAACGCGTGTTAACACCACTGGCGCTAGCACTTGTGGTTATCGGTTTTACCGACCTACTGTTTGCGCTCGACTCCATCCCCGCCATCTACGGACTAACGCGTGAGCCGTTTATCGTCTTCACCGCCAACGCGTTTGCCCTCTTGGGCTTGCGACAGCTGTTCTTCCTTATCGGTGGGCTGCTGGAGCGGCTCGTGTACCTATCCCATGGGTTGTCGATCATCCTCGGCTTCATCGGTGTGAAGCTCATCCTGCACGCGCTGCATGAGAACGAATTGCCGTTCATCAACGGTGGTGAGCACGTAGCCGTGCCGGAAGTCTCGACAGGGGTGTCGATGATCTTCATTGTGACGGTGCTAGCGGTAGTGACCGTCACCAGCTTGATCAAGACTCGGCATGAGAAAGTGGAAGTCTAGCTGCTGAGCTCGCCCATCACTGGTGACCATTCTCTGACTGAAACGTCGTGTGCGAGATGTGCGTGGGCAAATGGATCGTCCGCCAGAACCTTGTGCGCCGCCTCCACAGACGGTATAGCGGTCGCGTTGAGCAGGATCAGCGCGCCGCTACCGTCAGCGAACGCCCCAGCCGACACCACGACATCCTCTTCCACGAGTGATCGGAGCCAATCACGATGAGCGGGCCTGTGTTCATCGCGGGCAGCCGCTTCGTCCGCGCGGTATGTGTAGTGCACAGCGAACATTTTCACGAGGTCTCCTCCCGAGGAGTCAAGGTCAACAGCATCCGTGTATTTCCCAAGGTGTTCGGTTTGACGTAGCTGAGGTCGAGGAACTCTGCCACACCGGTGTCATACGAGCGGCGCATCTCGGTGAATACCTCGGACGAAACCGGAGTGCCGCTAATGACTTCGAACTTGAGCCGCGAAAAGAACTCAACTTCAAACGTCAAAACGAAAACTCTCCGCAAACCAAGTTCGCGTGCAGTCTCGATAAGTTGCGATACCACGGCGTAACCAGCACCTGACCCCTTAAATGTGGGATCGACAGCGACGGTGCGTACTTCACCGAGGTCCGACCACAAGACGTGCAGAGCTCCGCACGCAACCATGCGCCCGTCGTGTTCAGCGACCCAGAACTCCTGAACTGATTCATACAGCGTGACGAGGTTCTTTTCGAGGAGGATCTTCGGCGCATAAACGTCGATCAGGCGTTTGATTTGGGGCACGTCGACGGTGCGGGCACGGCGCACCAAGAATGAGGTGCGCTGCCTGTCATCGCGAGGTTCACCGCCGTGATTTGTCATGTCGGCAAGACTAACCGCAACTGAGCCAGATAGTCTGTTCAGGTGGCGAATAAAGACGATTCCGGAAGACCCGAGCAAGTAGGTGCCTCGCAGGCGCCAGTTCCGGTGCTGAATGTAGCCAATGTGCTGACGGTGGTAAGGATTCTGATTGTCCCCGTCTTCTTGGTGGCTCTATTCGTCGACGGCGGACAATCCACCTTGTGGCGGATCGTAGCTGGGCTACTTTTCGTGCTCGCAGCTGTGACAGACCGATACGACGGCCATCTAGCGCGCAAGCATGGACTCATTACCGATTTTGGGAAGATTGCCGACCCCATCGCAGACAAGGCGTTAATGGGCGGCGCATTTATTGGTCTGTCAATCCTTGGTGAGCTCAGTTGGTGGATCACTGCGATTGTGCTATTCCGTGAACTAGGAATTACGCTTCTGCGGTTCTGGGTGATTCGACACGGAGTGATGCCGGCAAGTCGCGGCGGCAAGCTCAAGACAGTCATCCAGATTGTGGCGTTGTCGTTCTTCATTTTCCCGCTGCCAGGCTGGGTTGATCCAATCAGCATCACTCTCATGGCCGCGGCAGTCATTGTCACTGTGGTCACGGGCGTGGATTACGTCATTCAGGCGTTGCGTCTTCGCCGAGACGGCAGGTCACGAGCATCGCAAGTATGACGAATGACTTCCTAACTGCGGAATCCGGAGCCTTCGGACTCGTTGATGCACTGCTCCAACAGGGCAGCACGGTGGCGTTTGCGGAATCGCTTACTGCGGGGCTCGCGTCCGCCGCGGTCGGGGGAGTTCCCGGCGCAAGTGCGGTGCTTCGCGGTGGAATTGTGGTGTATGCCACCGACGTCAAAGCAACGCTGGGTGACGTTCCAGCGGAGAGCTTGCGTGTGCATGGAGCAGTTTCAGAAATTACGGCTGGCCACCTCGCAGCATCAGCGCGACGACTACTCGGTGCGGACTGGGGAGTATCGTTTACCGGAGTTGCGGGTCCTGACGAGCAAGAAGGACACCCAGCAGGAACGGTTTTCGTAGGAATTGAAGGTCCGACCACAGGTCGAGTTTTAAAGCTCAGCCTTACTGGTGATCGGTGGGCCATTCGTTTGGCGTCCGTCACTGCAGCATTTAAGGGACTTGTGACAGAACTTGACAGACTGCGCGTCTAGAGTCGTGGTTTGGGAACCTCTTGTTGCTTTCGTACGTTGATCGCAAGAGACAACCCGCTCAGACGCGGGGAATAATGCCCACCAATGTGGGTGTGTTCCCAGTGAATGGAAGTGAGACGGATGGAGGAGCGACATGGCGCTGCTGCTACGCGAAGCGCTCGGTGACAGCCTGCGGCGCGTCCGCATGTCCCAGAGCAGGACACTACGTGAGGTGTCGAGTATGGCCAGAGTGAGTCTTGGATACCTTTCTGAGGTTGAACGCGGGCGTAAGGAAGCATCCAGCGAGTTGTTGGCGTCTATTTGTGATGCCCTTGATGTCGAACTAGCTGATGTGCTCTTCGATGTAAGCGCGTTGCTCGCCGGGGTTTCGCCTGATGTTCATGGTCGCGGGCCGACTGCAGTGGACAACAATGCGGCAACGACCCAAAGCTCGGACGGCGCTGCGCGTGTGGTGATTGCGCAACCACAATCAGAAAACGTGGTCGTCAGTCCAACGGGAGAGCTTGTCGCTGCTTAGTCAGTGAAATGTCGGGGACATCCCGGATGCGCATGTCGGAGCGGCACGCTAGATTCAACAAAGCACCCCTGGATCCCGCATCTGTTGCGTGCCCGCGTGACTATTCGGCTAGCGTGTACGACCGCGGGTAAGATCGCGGCTGAGGGTGAAACGAAATCGACGGAGGTTGGGGAAATGGCAAACCCATTTACTAAATGGTGGCTCTACATGAAAGCAAAAATGAATGCTTCCATCGACGAAAATGCCGACCCCAAAGTCCAAATACAACAAGCTATTGAGGACGCGCAGCGCCAGCACCAAGCATTGTCCCAGCAGGCGGCAGCAGTTATTGGAAACCAACGCCAGTTGGAAATGCGTTTGAACCGGCAGATCGCTGAAGTGGAAAAACTTCAGGCGAGCACTCGCCAAGCACTGCAAATGTCTGAGCAGGCAGCCGCTCAGGGCGATGCACAGCGCGCTCAGCAGTACGAAAATGCAGCCGAAGCATTTGCGGCGCAGCTTGTCACTGCTGAATCCAACATCGAAGATCTTAAAGCTTTGCACGACCAATCAGTAGACGCGGCCAAACAGGCCAAGCAGGCAGTCGAACAGAACGCACTGATGCTGCAGCAGAAGCTAGCCGAGCGGACCAAACTGCTCAGCCAACTCGAACAAGCAAAAATGCAAGAGCAGGTTGGCAACTCGCTCCGCTCCATGTCTGAGCTTTCCGCCCCTGGTAATACTCCAAACCTTGACGCTGTGCGCGACAAGATCGAACGACGTTACGCCAATGCGCTCGGCACGACAGAGTTGCACAAGGGCTCGGTCCAGGGCCGCATGATGGAGGTGCAGCAAGCATCGGTCCAGATGGCTGGGCACAGCCGCCTTGAACAAATTCGTGCCTCCATGAAGGGCAACCAAATTGCTGGTGGCGCAGCTCCAGCAACGGAAGGTGCCCCGCAGGTAGCCGCCGACAAACCGGGGCAAGCTGCGCCGGGACAAGCAGAGCCCAACGCAGCGGGATGACCCCGCATCGTGACGGTGACTGGCGGTGAGTCGTAAACCAACCGGAAGTGGGCACTTCTTCCGAGACTTACATGGCAGGGTCACTGACGCGATTACCCGCTTAAGCGATCCGCGCGAAAAGCACATCCGCAAGACACGGAAAGCAAAGCGGCGGTCTGTTCGATTTGGAACAACGTCGGGTGTGGCAGGGGGCGGCACTGTAGCACTTGCCATCTCCTCCGCACCTGACTGGACAGTCATCACAGGCGGCGGCATCACGGCTTTGTGTGCCGTGCCAGCCGTCATGGCCTGGCAACGCTTCCGGAAATACAAGGCCGAACCGCTGCCACCAATTCGCCCTCAGCGGCGGTTCCACCCCGGATATACGTCAGCTGCATACGACCCACTTCTGCGCTTAGGCGACGTCGAGCAAAGCTTGTACCGATTGCTCACCGTGCTCTCCAGGTCCCACGTTGTGCCTCACGACGAGATCGAAGAAATATCCGTTGTCAGCACAGCCGCCGCTGATGCGCTCGAAAGCGCCGCCCGCGATATCGTCGAGATGGAACACGCCCAGCGGTCACTGCGTGGTTCCTCATCGCACGTCCATCGCCAAGACCTCTCAGGTCCAATTGAAGCGCTGGTTGACCGCATCAATAGCGGCGTAGCTGAAGTCCAAAAACTCGCCGAAACAGCCACCGTTATGACGCAAGCCGCATTCGGCCCACAACCTGCGGGACCACTGGAACAGGTCGACAATCATCGCGCGCAACTTCGTGATGCAGTCGACCGGTTGGAGGGCCTTACCTACGGACTGAGGGAACTGCACACGGTGTGGACCGACGCACCACCCTCGGTAGGTTCCGCAGAAGCTTTGCACCCGACGCCTGCGCCGCCAACACGTGCGCCGTGGTCAGATCCGATCGGGCGGCACCACGAGGCCTCGATAGAGCCCCGCCCCGCGCAACCTAAGGATAAAAACCGCCCTCGCGAAACCTACTGATCCATGCCATCGGGGCGATCCCTGATCTTTCCCGGATCTTGCCGCCAGGGCGCTGACTTTGACTCCAAACCCTGTCACGCTTGAACTACACAGGCATCGGAGAAAGCATCCGTGCGAACAGGCGAGAAAGGACCATCATGGTACTTAAGGTTATTGGCGCGGTCGTCGTTATCTGGATCGGGCTCATGATCGTGGGTTCGCTATTCGGCGCGCTCGTCAACACGATTTCAACTTTGTTGACGCTCACGTTGATTGGCGCTGCTGCATACTTCATCTACAAAGCTGTCAGTGGTGGCAAAAACTCCACGAACTCGACAAACCCCGATCAGTATCGGTTTTAACTGTCTGAAAGGACACTATGCGGTTCGCAGTTGTTGCTGGACCTGATCCAGGCCACGTCTTCCCCGCGATGGCGTTGTGCCGGAAGATTCAGTTAGCGGGCGACGACGCGATCCTCTACACCGGACGACGATGGCTCGACCACGCAGCAAGTTTCGGCCTTGATGCGCGCGAGTTGCTAGGCCTCGACCTCCCATTTGGTGCAGACGACTCGGACCTTGGGCGGCGCATCCACGAACGCGCGGCCACCATGTCCACCGCTATGCTTCGCGAACTTAACCAGGCCATGCCGGACCTCGTGGTGTCGGACGTGATTACGGTGGCAGGTGGACTGACTGCGGAACGCTTAGGTATTCCTTGGGTTGAGTTGTCACCGCATCCGCTGTATCTGCCGTCGCGAGGCCTCCCGCCACTAGGGAGCGGTCTGGCGCCGGGCACCGGCCTCACGGGTAGGGCCCGTGACACTGTATTACGCGCTTTGGTGGCACGAGATCGACGGAGGGGTGCAGCGCAGCGAGCACGTGTTCGGGCAACGATTGGTTTGCCCGAACAGGACAGTGGACCACGTGCACGTCTGATTGCGACCGTTCCTGCACTTGAGGTTGACCGACCGGATTGGCCGAGCACAGCGCACCTGGTGGGGCCTCTGGTGTGGGAACCGACATCGCAGGAATTGCGTGTTCCACAGGGCGAGGGTCCGGTGGTGATGGTGTCTCCGTCAACGGCTGGTCACGGCGGGGCACAAGGCGTCGTTGAATCAGTTGTCGAAGCCTTAACGCCCGGTGATACGCAATATCGTGTGCTGGCAACCTTGTTGGGCGCCCAGCCGCCATCATTGCCTGAGTGGGTGAGTGCGGGCGCGGGCAACCAAGACGTGGCATTAACGCATTCGGATGTGTTGGTATGCGGGGGCGGTCATGGCACGGTTGTGCGGGCACTTTTGGCAGCTGTGCCTCTTGTGGTGATTCCGGGAGGCGGCGATCAAACCGAGCTTGCCGCGCGTGTACGTAGGCTAGGCGTCGGGGAGGTTGTACGACCGCGGCCAGATGGCTCGATTGACGGCGCACGAGTGCGACAAGCAATCGATACCGTACTGGGTGATCCGAAGTACCGGGCGGCTGCGCGCGCAGCTGCTGAAAGCGCACATCGAGTCGAGGACCCTGTCAGCGTCTGTAGGGCTAGCGCGCAGTAGTTTTTCCAGCCAGAGAGTGGCCGATCTGTCGCAGTGCGTGCGCCTGTCGTGTATCGCGACTACCGTGGTCGCGTGCGGTTAACTGAGTTTCACAACAACATCCAGTCCGTATTCGGGCCTGCCATGGCCCCAACAGTGTTGCGCGACCATGTTCTTGCGTCTTTGGGCGGGATTACTGCTGAGCGGGCTGTCGAAAAGGGCGTTGGGTTGCGTGATGTGTGGTGGGCTCTGTGCTCAGATTTTGATGTTCCGCGAGACAAATGGTGATTCTGAAACTTCTGACGTCAAACTCGACGCCGAACCGGCAAAGAACTAGTAATCGAACATATGTTCGGTATAGTGTTTGTTGTCGCACTTTGGTTGTCCACAACCGATTTGTTGTGAGGCACTATCCACAGGCACAGGCGAGGGAACACAAAAATGTCAGAGTCCAGTCGTACTGTAGCCATGAGTTGGGCAATACACGTTCGCGCTTGGGGCTGAAGGCTTCACCGCGTGAGAAGGAGATTACTGACATGGCACCCGCATATGACCGCGAGAAGGCACTCGAACTCGCGCTAGCCCAGATTGATAAGTCGTTCGGCAAGGGCTCTGTGATGCGACTGGGGGATGAGCCGCGTCAACCGATTGCTGTGATTCCGACAGGGTCGATTGCGCTTGATGTTGCCCTCGGCATTGGCGGGTTGCCACGTGGTCGCATTGTTGAAATCTACGGTCCGGAATCTTCCGGTAAAACCACGGTTGCCCTGCACGCTGTAGCCAACGCGCAGAAAGCGGGAGGTATCGCAGCGTTCATCGACGCCGAGCATGCGCTTGATCCCGACTATGCGCGTGCGCTCGGGGTTGATACTGACGCACTGCTCATATCCCAGCCCGACACGGGGGAGCAGGCCCTAGAAATCGCGGACATGCTTATTAGGTCCGGGGCCATCGACATTCTTGTTGTCGACTCAGTGGCAGCGCTTGTCCCACGCGCCGAAATCGAAGGCGAAATGGGCGACAGTCACGTAGGTCTGCAGGCCCGATTGATGAGTCAAGCCCTGCGGAAGATGACATCAGCTATCAGCGGCACTGGCACAACAGCGATCTTCATCAACCAGTTGCGCGAAAAGATCGGCGTCATGTTCGGCTCGCCCGAAACGACAACTGGTGGTAAGGCACTCAAGTTTTATGCCTCAGTTCGGCTAGACGTTCGACGGATCGAAACTTTGAAAGACGGAGCCGACGCAGTAGGTAACCGCACCCGCGTCAAGGTTGTGAAGAACAAGGTATCTCCGCCGTTCAAGCAAGCCGAATTCGACATCATCTATGGCACCGGCATCAGCCGTGAGGGCTCGCTGATTGACATGGGTGTGACGCACGGCTTCGTCCGCAAATCTGGCTCCTGGTTCACATACGAAGGAAGCCAGCTTGGCCAGGGCAAAGAAAACGCACGCAAATACTTGCTCGAAAACCCCGATGTGGGCAACGAAATCGAAAAGAAAGTCCTCGAAAAGCTGGGCATCGGCGCCGTACTAAGCGACGAAGCTGAGGCCGCGCCCGCCGAATTCTGATGTCCCGACACAATCAGAACCCCGATACGCAGAACCCCGAGCCGCAGGTCGAACAACCAGCCGAAAGCAAGACGCCGGAAGAATGGGCGGCTCGGGCGAAACAATTCTGCCTTCGTTGGTTAGGGGCACGAGCACACACACGGGCCGAACTCGCCGAAAAAATGCGGCGCAAAGGAATACCCGAGGACATCGGTGAGTCGGTACTCGACCGGCTCACCAAAGTTCACCTCATCGACGACAACGATTTTGCGCACACCTTCGCCCGATCACGCCACCAGTACTCAGGCAAAGGGCGCGCCGTTCTCGCGCAGGAACTGAAACGAAAAGGCGTCGGCGAAAACGACGTACGTGACGCCCTCTCCACCATTAGTGACGAAGACGAACGCAACAAAGCGCACGAACTCGTCACAAAACGCCTTCGCAGCCTCACAAAAGTTGATTGGTCCGACCCAAACGAACGACAACGAGCCGTTCGCAAACTAGTCGGAATGCTTGCGCGACGCGGATACCCGCCGGGACTGTCCTACGGAATCGTCGCCGACGCAATCCGCGCTGAAGCGCCACAACCGATCGAAATAGACACCTTCGAACCAGAGTCATTCGATACTGAATAGCTCCGATACCGAAAAACACTGATACTCAAACAGCGGCTTCTGAACGGCGTATCACGCCAGAGCAGCCGAGTTGCTTTGCTGCGCCCTGCTTAAGCGAATATGCACCATTGTCAAGGCCAGGCCCAAACTGAGGCCAGCAACATCAGACATCACACCGAAATGCACAAGCAGCAAACCAGCCGCAGCCAACCCAAGTCGCTCCGCCACAGAAATCCGGGCCTGGAAGTAACCAACAACGGCGATACCAAGGAAAAACACCCCAGCAATTGACGACACCGCAGCCTGCGTGCCCTCAACCCAATTGACTTCCTGCAACAACAACTCAGGGCTGATCACAAAGAAGAACGGAACAACAAACCCAGAAATGGCGATGCGAACAGCATTACCGCCCGTCCGGATCGGATCGCCACCCGACACCCCACACGCCGCATAAGCCGCCAAACACACAGGTGGAGTGATGTCCGCCATCACACCGAAGTAATACACAAACAAGTGGGCCGACAGAACCATCGCCACCGTCGCCTGCGGCAAATCACCCTGCAACAAAATCACGATGGCAGGCGCAGCCAAAGTCGCTGTCACCACATAATTCGCGGTCGTTGGCAAACCAATACCCAAGATCAGACACGCCAACATTGACAACGCGAGCACCGGAATCAAATACCCGCCACCAAGGCCAATCAACCCATCCGCGAGCTTATGACCCAAGCCCGTCAGCGTGATCATTCCGGCCAAGATCCCAGCAGCCGCACACGCCACCACAATCGGCAACGCAATACGCGTAGCACCAACAAGACCATCCACCAGGCTCGCCATCGACAACTTGTCTGGCGATTCACTCCGCCACCGACCAAACAACGCCACCAACGGCGCAGTCACAGCCGCATACGCAAACGACAACACAACAACCGACCACGCCCGACCAATGTCAGGCAACGCCAACTCGACGACAAACTTCACCAACCACAACACAGCAAACACCAGCACAAAAGGGACCACCATCTGCCAAGTGCGCTGCACAACAAGCGCGAACGAATCAGCTGGATCCTCGTCAGAACTGAAACCCTTACGACGAGTCACCACCTGAGTCGCTATCGCCACAACGACACCCAACGCAAGCGCAGCGATGGTCATCCGATTCAACTGGGACAACCCAGGCGCCACCGCGGCCAACGCCACATACAGCAACCAAGAAACAGCACCAACCACAGTCGTCCAGCCCAACAACTGAGCACTCCCCACCAAACGGCTCGACACAGGTGGCGGAGGAGCGGGCAAAGGCCCTGCCGAAGGTGACGCCGCAAAAACAACAGGGGCGAGAAGTTGGACCAGAATATTAATCCCAATCGCGATACCGATGGACGACATAGCCGCGAACGCAGGGCTGAATCCGAGCGACAACAAAATGAAGATCGCAACGATCGGAATCAGCAAGTAGCCTTTCGCGCCCATGATCTGTCGAACACTAGGCAACAACGATTTCGGGATGCCGCCGATGCTCATCTTCTTTGAATCAAAATGAATAACCACAAACTGTGCGACGAAGAAGAGAATGGCCGGAATGATCGCAGCCTTAAGGATGTCGGCATACGGTATACCGGTAATTTCCATCATGATGAAAGCGCCAGCACCCATGATCGGTGGCGCAATCTGACCACCGGTCGACGACGCCGCCTCCACAGCGCCCGCATAGTTGGCCTTATAGCCCGACTTTTTCATCATGGGAATCGTGAACGCACCATTGCTGACGGTATTGGCGACAGACGAACCAGTAATTGTTCCCGAAAAAGCACTGGTTGCTACACCCACCTTGGCGGTGCCACCCGTGGACCAACCTGTGGTTCCAAGTGCGACATCGGTGAAAAATCGCTCCATTCCCGTGCGTTGCAAGATCGCAGCAAAGATCAAAAATAGAAAGATGATTGTCGCTGACACACGAACAGGCGTTCCAAAAATTGCTTCATCAGTGAAAAACGAAGTATTGACAATGCGATCAATGCTGATGCCTCCGTGGCGAAGAAAGCTCGGAAGAACAGGTCCGTAGTAGGCGTATGCCAGCATGAGACTCGCTAGGATTACCAACGCACTGCCGAGGACGCGCTGGGCTGCTACCAGAACTAAAAGAAGGCCTGCTGTGCCAACCGCAATATTGGTTGGATCAAGAATGCCAGCCGTACGACTGATTGTTGCGTAGTTGGAGAAAACGTAATACCCAACGTAAACACTGAGGCCGGACAATATGACGTCACCAAGCGGGATTCCCCACACGGATATAGGTACGTAACGTGCGGCTTGAACCAGCACGAGGACACCGAGTGCGGGTAGGACGACGTGGAGACCAGCAATGTCCTGCAGGAACAGTGCGGCGAGCGTCAGCAATCCCGCGATGGTGAGGAACCAACCGAAGTATTTTTGCTTCTGCGTTTTCTGTTCCTTGACTGGATACAGCAAAAAGATGAGACACAGCGCGAGTGACACATGGAATGGGCCCTGCTGGCGTGCAGGCAATGAGCCCTCAAACATGGGCGAAGTCAAGACATGAAAGACTGCAAACGCCAATGCGACGAAAAAAACTACCCACCGCCATACCTTGCGCGAATCTACTCGGGTATTGACGTCACTGCCGAGAGCGTCATGTTCTTCTAACTCCGCAATGTCTTCCTTCAGCGCCTTCAGGTTTTTGTCCAGAAGAGGCTGCACAACAGGCTGAGTCGAAGGCGAACCCGGGCGACGGCTCGTGTTCTCCGAATGATTGCTGGTCATCGTTGCCTTTCATCATCGTTGCCTTCCTCGGCATTGCCTGTCATCGGCAGCGGAATACGTAAAGCGTGCGGCCGAGTTAGTGACCCTTCGACACGCGAAGATCCACTCGGTCGCCGGGGCGAGTCAGATCAAGCAGGCGAACTGTGTCGCCATTGGCGGTGGTCAAGGTGTGGTTGACGGCTTCGCTCCCCACGATCAATGGAATAGTGCCAAGCGGTCGGTCGTGGTGTAGAACTCGAAACTGACCGTCTTCGTGGAGAAAAGTTGTCGTCACGCCGTTTATTGTTTCGGGGCCCGACGGAAGATTTGCGCCATTTCGATTGAACACCATTTCTCTCATCGTCAGCTCAGCGCTGTCGTTTACAGAAAAAACTTCCCACACGGGTTGCTTGTGAACGGAATGAATATGTTCCATTTCGATTGGGTCGCCAGGGGCAATAGGGGTGGAGTAGAGAACAGTGTCAGTCGACGGTTGATAGACCTCAAACTTCATTAAGTCACTGCCTACTGAACAGGCGGCTGTTGCGATGGTGACAACGAAGCATGCCGAAACAGCGCATAAGCGGGACCCTCGATTCGTTCGAGAGTCCCGCCTACGTGTGGGCTTGGTTATCACCGAACGCTAATGCCCTGTTCTTCGTAGAAGCGAACTGCACCTGGGTGGACTTCGACTGGTCCGAGGCCGTCTACTGCGGTGTTGAGGAGCATGTCGCGCGCTGCCGAGTGCTGAACACTCCGTGCGTTTTCGTACATCACTCGTACAAGCTCGTATGCCAGTTCGTCGTCGAGATCAGCCTTGGCGTAGAGAGTTGCCCACGCTGTGACAGTGCGGTTGGTGTTGTCAACGCCACGGTATGTTCCGCCCGGGATCTGATGTGGCGACAGTAGTGGGTTTTCCGCAAGTAGGCGATCAAGGGCCGCGCCTTGGATGTCGAGCAAGACCACATCGTTGGTGGTGGCGAGTTGTTCGATGCTGCCTGTGGGCGCTGCGAGAATGCCAAATGCGGCATCGACCACCCCGTCACCGAGGTTTGTCGCCGCGTCGCCAAAACCGCTGTCGAGGGTGGCATCGAGATCTGTGGCGGGGTTAATTCCGTAGGCCTCGAGAACTTGCGCGGCGAGTGCGCTCGTCGCGCTGCCAAGGGGCCCCATTTCAACGCGTTTCCCGCGCAAGTCCTCAATGGAGGAGATACCTGAGTCGCGAGTGGTGACAATCTGCAAAATCTCGGGGTAGATGTTGCCCAGCGCCCGTATGTCTGCGGGGTCTGCCAATGGGTTGTCAGCGAAGTCTCCGGAGCTCGTCACTGCATCGGCGGCGGTGGCATTGACGGACATGATGAGCTGCACTTCGCCCTGGTCGAGTGCGCGAAGGTTTTCTACGGAGGCACCACCAACGGTGGCGGTGACGCTGATGTCATCAATGTTGTTGCTCCACACGCTGGCGATTTCGCCGCCGAGCGGGAAGTAAGTTCCGCCGGTGGAGCCGGTTGCGAGCGTGAGGTCGTTTCCGTCGCCGACTGAGCAACCAGCGAGAGCCAGTGAAGCGACTGCAATGGTGGCCGCAGCAACCCGACTGCGGGCACCTATCGTGCGCCCAAAGTGTGTGGTGGTCATAGGGAGATTGCACCCTCTCGTTGCGTGTGGCTTCAAAGAAGCACTGGGCATTCCAGGTCTAGTGTTCAACAAAATTTGGTGCAGTACGGACAAATTCAGGTAACAACCCAATGACACACACCAAAAAGGTGCGTTGGTGGGGTAGTCGTGGGATGCCGGTGGGATTGGGTTTAGTTTGACCTCGTCCGTACCCTGGAACAGTGGACTTAGACGTTTCCGTTGCTGCTGTCGCTGACGGCGGTGCTTCGCGTGCCGCCTCACCGACGCGTACTTATCAGATTCGCACCTACGGGTGTCAGATGAACGTGCACGATTCTGAGCGCCTGTCAGGGCTGCTCGAAGAGTCCGGGTATGTCGCGGCGCCGGACGAGGATGCGCCGGACCTAGTGGTGTTTAACACGTGTGCTGTGCGCGAAAACGCCGACAACAAGCTTTATGGCAACTTGGGGCGTCTTCGTCCGTGGAAAGACGTCAACCCTGACATGCAGATTGCGGTGGGTGGCTGTTTGGCCCAAAAAGACCGTGATGTTGTGGTGAAGAAGGCGCCCTGGGTTGATGTGGTTTTCGGTACCCACAACCTCGGTGCGCTGCCCGCATTACTTGAGCGTGCTCGGCACAACGCCGAGGCGCAGGTCGAAATCATTGAGGCGCTGGAGGCATTTCCGTCGGCTTTGCCAGCCAAACGTGATTCAGCGTATTCAGGTTGGGTATCGATCTCTGTTGGCTGCAACAACACGTGCACATTCTGCATCGTTCCTGCGCTTCGCGGTAAGGAAGTAGATCGCCGTCCGGGTGACATCCTTGCCGAGGTTAATGCACTGGTATCTGAGGGCGTCCTCGAAGTGACATTGCTGGGGCAGAACGTCAACTCGTATGGACGTTCGTTCGCGGATCCGTCCATTGCACGTGATCGCGGCGCTTTTGCAGACCTCCTTCGCGCATGCGGTGACATTGAGGGCCTTGAGCGGGTGCGATTTACTTCCCCGCATCCAGCAGAATTCACCGACGACGTGATCGCAGCGATGGCGGAAACGCCCAATGTGTGTCCACAATTGCATATGCCGTTGCAGTCGGGTTCAGACTCGGTTCTGCGGGCTATGAGGCGGTCATACCGCAAGGAACGGTTCCTCGGGATCATCGACCGTGTGCGTGCTGCGATGCCGCATGCAGCAATCACCACAGACATCATCGTGGGGTTCCCAGGAGAAACTGACGAAGACTTTGAGCACACCTTGGACGTCGTGCGCAAAGCGCGTTTCGCCAGTGCCTACACGTTCCAGTACTCCAAGCGGCCAGGCACACCAGCAGCGGAGATGGAGAACCAAATTCCGAAGGCTGTGGTGCAGGAACGCTACGAACGCCTCATCGAGTTGCAGGAACAGGTCAGCCTCGACGAAAATCGCAATCTCATCGGTACCGAGGCGGAAGTTCTTGTCGCCAAGGGCGAGGGCCGCAAAGACGCAGCCACTCAACGTATGAGCGGACGCGCGCGGGACGGTCGACTTGTCCACTTCCGCCCGGTGGGTGACATTGATCAGAGTATTCGCCCAGGCGACATTGTCACGACCGTCATTACCTCAGCGGCACCGCACCACCTGGTCGCTGATGGTGAAGTTTTGTCGCACCGTCGAACAGCTGCCGGTGACGCGGTCGCTCAAGGTCTCACCCTCAAGACCGGGCCTATCGACACGACACCAATCGGAGTCGGTTTGGGGATGCCGCGACTCGGTGCACCACCCGTGCCACAGCCAACACAGACAACAGGATGCTGCTGATAATGACCACATCAACACCACGTGTTCCTGATCCCTCAGAGTCGTTCCGCTCGGACGTAGACCCGGAGCGTCGGCGGCTCGCAGGAGAAATTGATCCAGGTATACGCGCCCTCGTCGCAGCAGTATTTGTGCTGCTTCTTCTCGGCACGTTTGCGTTGCCTCACACCGGTTCAGTTAACGGATGGCAGGTGCTCACAAATTCTGCGGCGGCCCAGGAAGAGTCGATCAAGATCATGTCGCAGCTGTTCGTGTGGTTTGCGATGGTCTTCGGTGTTGGATTTTCGATCCTTGGACTCGTGCGGCGCCGGTGGATTGCGTCACTCGTTGCAGCGGGTGGTTCGTTTGTTGGGTCCGTGCTCGGAATGCTGGCGATCTGGTCCCGTCAAACACCCCCTATCGCTGAAGCGACAGTGACGTCCGGTCCTGGAATCGGTCTCGTGCTGGGGTTGGTGTGCTTGGTTGCGTTATTCCTCACGTGGTTTGGTGTGGCGCTAACGAGAAGCCCCGAAACCACTGCGAAGCCTGTCCAATAACGACTTAACCGAAACAGTGCCCTACGAAACAGTGCCCCAGGGAAATCCCCGGGGCACTGTTTCGTATCTCAGCGTTTGCCTATGTCAGAGCTTGTCTAGCTCAGCGCGAGCTCACTGCGTTTTCCGCAGCATCGGCCCATTCACGCCACTGCTGAGCTGAAGCTCGGGCCTTCTCTGCGTCTTTCTTCCGTCCTGCAGCTTCAGCCTTCTCAGCCTGCTCCTCGAACTGTTGTACTCGCTCGCGGAACTGGGCTGCGCGCGCTTCTGCCTCTGGGTCTGAACGGCGCCACTGCGAATCCACAGCCTCCCGAATGCGGCTCTCAATTGCTTTGAACCGGGACTCGAGGTCGTGCATGCGCTCGCGTGGGACACGGCCAGCGGATTCCCACTTTTCCTGGAGCGTGCGCAGGCCCGCTCGGGCAGCATCGAGATCCTTGGACGGGTCCAACGACTCGGCAGCCTTGAGCAGATCTTCCTTGACTGTGGCGTTCTCTTCGAACTCGGCGTCGCGTTCCGACGCCGCAGCATTGCGTGCCGCAAAGAATGAGTCCTGAGCAGACTTAAAGCGTTTCCACAAGGCATCGTCTGCCTCACGTGGCGCGCGACCAGCAGCTTTCCATTCCTTCATCAGGTCTCGGAACGCCGCGGCAGTAGCGCCCCAGTCAGTAGACGTCGCCAGACTCTCGGCCTTGTCAGCGAGTTCTTCTTTACGTGTCTTAGCGGAGACTCGTTCCCGATCAAGTTCGGCAAAGTGGGCGCCTCGGCGGCGGTTAAACGCGTCACGCGCCTTAGAGAATCGTTTCCACAACGCGTCGTCAGTCTTGCGGTCTATACCGCGGATCGCTTTCCATTCGTCGAACATTTCCCGTAGGCGATCACCAGCGGATTTCCACTGGGTTGCATTCGCGGCGAGATCTTCTGCCTCCACGCATAGTTCTTCTTTGCGTTCAATCAGTTTGGCCCGGTGTTCTTCGCGCTTGTGTTGCGCCTTTTCCGCAGCTTTATCTGCGCCGGACATGATGGCGTGCAGCCGCTTTTCCACCGCAGCGACGTCACCAATAACTGTTGCGGTGGGGAGCGCCTCGATCAGATGCTGAGCAGCGCTCTTCGTCTTTTTGGGTTCGCTAGCTCCGGTGGCAAGTCGCGCCTCAAGCAGTTCAACCTCGGTGACAAAGTCATCAAATCTCCGCGCGAAGTGTGCAAGGCCTTCGTCCCGGTCACCTGCGTGCCATGAACCAATTTGGCGTTCTCCGTCGGCGGTAATCAGCCACACTGAACCATCTTCATCGATCCGGCCGAACTGGGAAGGCAAGGCCTTAATGCTCGGTGCTGCGTGTTCGTGACCTGCACTGTTGACGGGTGCGCCTGGCTTGGGGTGGGTGCTCTCGGTCATGGTTCCTCATCTCTGCCGCGCGTCACGGCTGCCGTGTCCACCGGGCATTAGCGCGGTGAAACTGCGAACTTGTGCCAACTGTCATCTTTGGCGCCTCTTCCATTCAACAGTGTTGCGGCGTTGGAAGCCATCACTTCGCGTGAGACGGGGTTTGGCGAGCCGTATGTGATGGTAGTGATTTCGCACGGCCGAGTGTCCGTCGGTAGCGTGTATCTGTGTTTGTTGCCGCTGGCTTTGTCCCTAGTCCGCCGCTGCTAGTCCCTGAACTGTGTGGGGCGGCGGCGCGTGAGACTGATGATCTTCGTGCCGCCGCTATTGGTGTCGCGTCAGCTCTGGCGGCTGTCGCGGATTCATGGATCTTGGTTGGTGAAGGTACCTACCCGGCAAGTGGTGTGAAGGCAGGAACATTCGCTGCGTACGGGCGTGACGTGCGCGTCGCTTTGCGCCCGGATGTCATCAGCGAGGTTGATCCAGAGTGGCCGCTAGCAATGTTGATTGCCGGTTGGTTGCGGAGCCGTGCAGCACCGCATGTGGAAATTCACCCGGAGTTAATAAGTGCTGGGACTAGCCCAGAAGGCGCAGTCGAAATGGGTCGACGCCTGCGGGAACAGTGCGACAAAAGTGCCGAACCTATTGCGGTGTTGCTGATAGCTGATGGTTCTTGTCGGGTGACATACAAGGCCCCTGGTGCTTTTCATGATCGCGCTCCGCTGTTTGAGAAGAATCTGGCGACAGCGTTGGACGCTGGAGACAGTGCCTTTTTGGCAGGTTTGGACGTGGAGGAGTGCGCCGAACTAGGCGTTTCGGCGCGACCGGTGTGGAATCTACTCGCCGGGTTGGTGGGGGAGTCGCCCACTGTAGAACACAGGTTTGATTCTGCTCCGTACGGTGTTGGCTACCACACGGGAGTGTGGACCCCGTGATTCGGCCAGTTGTAGTTCTAGGACCAACAGCATCCGGTAAATCGGATCTAGGTCTTGACCTAGCGGAACGGCTTGGTGGCGAAGTAATCAACATCGATGCGATGCAGCAGTATCGCGGGATGGACATCGGGACGGCGAAGCTTCCGGTTGATGAGCGCCGGGGTATCCCGCACCACCAGATCGACACTCTTGACGTGACCGAGATTGCCACCGTCGCCAACTACAAAACCGCAGCTACCGCTGACGTTGAAAACTTGCTCGCGCGGGGTGTCACCCCGATTATCGTCGGCGGATCGATGTTATACATCCAAGCTCTTGTCGATGATTGGAAGTTTCCCGCTACCGACCCTGCCGTGCGTGCCAAGTGGGAGGCGCGGCTGCAGGAAATCGGCGTGGAGGCGCTGCACGCTGAACTTGCCCGTGTTGATCCCGAAGCCGCACAAACAATTTTGTCGTCCGATCCTCGCCGAACCGTGCGGGCACTTGAGGTCATTGAATTAACTGGGCAGCCGTTTGCTGCGTCGGCTCCGAAGATCGGCGAACCCCGGTGGGATGCACTGCTTGTGGGGGTGGATCGCAACACCGAAGAGTTGGATGCGCGCATTGCGAAGCGCACCGAGGTGATGTTTCAGTCCGGCCTTGTCGACGAAGTAAAAACCCTATTGGGTCAGGGGTTACGTGAGGGAGTGACGGCTTCGCGGGCGATTGGCTACGCGCAAACCATTGCTTCGATCGACGGTGAATATGACGTTGCGAGGGCGCAGGAACTGACGGAGCAGGGGACGCGCCGGTATGTGCGGCGGCAGCGGTCGTGGTTTCGCCGTGATTCGAGGATTCATTGGGTCGATGGTGCAGATTCGGCACCCGCTGATGCTGTTATAAGGATTTTTGGCCGCTAGGCCTGACGTTAGCGGCCTTTAAGCATTGCTTGTAGAGCTGGGCTAGTGAGCCCGGTTACTCCCAGTTGACAGCGCATGAGCGTCGTGTAAACATCAAAGTGCTAATACATTAGTTAAATAAGGTAGGAACATGATCCTGTACCGAATTGACAAGGCATCGGGCATCCCCGCCTATGTCCAACTAGTTACCCAAACCAAACGTGCACTCCGGCTCGGCCACCTCGCTGTCGGAGAAAAACTACCCACCGCAAAAGAGGTTGTCGCAGAACTCGCGATCAACCCCAACACCGTCTTGAAGGCCTACCGAGAACTCGAAACCGAAGGCCTCGTTGAACCGCGAGCGGGCCTCGGCACCTTCGTCACCACGTCGCTGGCGAAACCGGGAATGGCCGAAACCGACAGCCTCCGCGAACAACTGCACCAGTGGATTCGCTCAGGCCACAACGCCGGACTCGAGCGAGACGACCTCGATGCACTCGTTGCCGACGAACTCGACACCTACTTTCGGCACAACACAAATGCCCAAGGAGACTTCTGATGACCACAGAACACGCATTGTCGTTCAACAACGTCGACAAGACATTTGGCAAAAATGCTGCCCTAACCGGGTGCACAACTCACGTCAACGTCGGCACCATCACCGGACTGATCGGCGCCAACGGTGCGGGGAAATCCACCCTCATGTCCGTCGCTGCAGGGCTCACGCGGCCGGACGGCGGATCTGTCACTGTTCTCGGTCAAACACCGTCACAGCGCAACATTCCACATGGTGTGTCCTATTTGGCGCAGCATAAACCGCTCTACCGATCCTTCACCGTGGCCGAGATGCTCAAGTTCGGAGCTGAAACAAACACCAGCTGGGACAACGACTACGCCACTGAGATCGCGACTAGCACCAAATTGTCCCTCGGAACCAAGATCAAAAACCTCTCGCCGGGACAACGCACGATCGTCGCCATCGCCCTCGTACTAGGCCGTAAGCCGCAATTCCTCATGCTTGACGAGCCGATGGCCGATCTCGATCCGCTCGCACGCCGTACCGTCGCACAGATTTTGATGGCGGACGTAGCCGAACGAGGCACAACAGTGTTGCTGTCCTCTCATGTCCTCAGCGAAATCAGTGACCTCGCTGACGAAATGATCCTCTTGGGCACAGGGTCAGTGCATCTGCAAGGTCCCATCGAGGACGTCCTCCACGACCACTTCGTGCTGACAGGACAAGGTGATCCACACACCGTTGTCGGTTCAGCGACCTTGGTCGAAACACGAGGCTCATCCCACATGCGCACCCACCTCTTCCGAGGTCCCGCACCCCACATCGCCACTAGTGATTGGGCTGTGGCCCCTGTGACGCTTGATGACGTCGTGCTTGGCTACCTGCGCACCGAGGACGTGCCACGATGATCAAAACAACTTGGCGGCAGTATCGAACACTTGTTGTCCTCACCGGCGTGGCATTCGCGGCGCTCGCAGTCGGCGCCCTGGCAAGTAATCAAGTCCTCCGAAGTTACAGCGCCGACACTCCGGGACCGACGCCAATGCCGAGGTACGACGTCGATCGATGCACCGAAATTGCGTGCATTGCCGGGTCGTACATGGGAATAACCTCAGCGCTCTTGTCCGGTTTGGTTTTCCTGTTCGGCGCCCTCGTTGGAGCGACGTTGACGGCGCGACCACGGGATACTGAAACACACATTTTGGCGTTCACCCAGTCGTCCTCACGTTGGTCGTGGATGAGCAGCCGAGTCCTCGTGGTGGTGTTGCCTCTGAGCATTGCCGCGGGACTGCTCGGCGCAGCGTACGCGACGACACGAACACCAGAATTTGCGGGCGTCCCAGGGCGCTTCTCCTACGACATTTATGTGTTGTGGGGGCCAGTGACCGCGGCGATGATGTTCGCATCCATGATGGTAGGCGCCGTGCTTGGCCTGTTTCTAAAAAGCACATATGCGGTACCAGCTGCGCTCGTTGCGGTGATATTAGGCGGAATGATCGTTGGGGGTTTCCGCAGTGAGCTGACGCCGCCGGAAACTCGCGCCGAAGCACTGCATACCCTCTGGACTGGGACGGGCATCGATGACAGCCCCGAGTCGTTTGCACGATACCGCGACTGGGAGTTTCGGCGCGCAATCGAAGACTTCAACGGCGACCCCATCGGGGATCAGGCCGTCCTATGCCCTCGCAGCTATGGAAGCCAAAGCATCGAGGTGGACAGGCAAAGATTCGTCACCAGTTCCGATGAACTCGTCTCATGCCTGGAGGAAAACGGGGCTCACCAAGTCACCGTCTACTACCACCCAGACGAACATTTTTGGACCGTTCAGTTCCGCGAATCGATGCTCTACCTGCTAGCCGGACTGGCGTTGCTGATACCCGCGCGACTGCGCATTTCCCGCCTCTGACCTGCAGCCAGACTTTGAAGGATAAGGACAAGACTTATGAATTCACATCGTGCTCGCATTTACGCGGCTACCTGGCGTCACCACCGCGCCCTGGTCTTCACCGTGTTCATTACCCTGGCTGTAGCTGTCACGGCGATGGGAATTGCCCGTCTCATCCATGAATTTACCTGGACAGATAGGACAGGAGCAGCCCCGAGCGTCTGGAGCAACGCCACCGGGGTGCTCAATTTGGGAGCTCACGGCTCGGTTCTCCTACCGGTCCTGCTGGCCATGATCGTCGGAGCGGGTGTGGTAGCCCGCGATCTCGACAAGGGATTGCACACACTGGCTTTCACCCAAGAAGTGGCACGACGCGAGTGGTACACCGCGATCGTCGTGACTGTGTTCGTGCCAATCGCACTGGCCATGGCTATCTACGGGCAACTCGTCATCTGGTTACGATCCACGACACGTTTTGAATGGGCGGGACGATTCAGCATCGAGTATTTCGCTAACACACCGCTCATAGCTGGATTGGCCACACTGTGCGCGCTGTTGGTTGGTGCGACGATCGCACTCATAATTCGGCACCCATTGGCGGCCATCTCGGTAACCGCGATCGTTGTGCTTGGCGCTGGTGTCCTCATCGCCACTATGTTGCGCCCGAACTATGCACCGCCCAGCGTTGATGTCCAGACGGTGGAGGAGGGGGTATCTGGCGGAGGGCAAAGCGTGGGCTACTTTTCCTACTCCCGTACTTACAACGATTGGACGCTGGAGCGCTTATTCGTCAACGCTGAAGGTGACGACATGAACATTCCTCGGGATGCCTGTGTTCCTGCAACAAGCTATCAGAGTCCTGTGGAGCCCGTTCCTGGTGAGAGCGAAGCAGAATTTAACGAGCGACTCGATGTGTATTACGACGAAATGGATGCCATTCAGCGGATTCGTGAAGCGGAAGAAGCGCAATGTTTGCGTGAGCTTGGCGCCGACCGATTTGAAGTCCGCTACCACGAGGACTCCCAGTTTTGGCGCTTCCAACTCACTGAGGCCATGCTTCTGATCCTGCTCGGCGGCATAGCAGCAGTCGGCGCTGTGTGGCGGGTAGGTCGGCTGAACTAAATCGTCCTGTGTTCCACCGTGATCAATTACGGTGGGCACAACACTTAACTGGCACAGGGAGAAGATCTAATGGCAGACATCACGGCAGACAGTGCACGGGTTGCGATTGTCACCGGCGCAGCGCGCGGAATCGGTGCGGCCGTTGCGCAGCGTTTGGGGCGTGATGGGCTATCCGTTGCAGTTCTCGATCTCGACGAGTCCCGATCCGCTGAGACGGTCGCCGCGATCGAACGTGACGGCGGACGCGCCATCGCGGTAGCTGCGAATGTGGCTGATGAAGAATCGGTAGGAAACGCCGTGGAGGTTGTTTCCGAGCGGCTTGGCGCCCCAACCGTGTTGGTCAACAACGCTGGCATCATTCGGGACAATTTGCTGTTCAAAATGACGACCGACGACTGGGACCTGGTCATGGATGTCCACCTGCGAGGGGCGTTCCTTATGACGAAAGCTGTGCAGAAATTCATGGTCGACGCCAATTTTGGGCGGATCGTCAACTTGTCGAGCACATCTGCGCTCGGCAACCGTGGGCAAGCTAACTATTCGGCCGCCAAGGCTGGAATGCAGGGCTTCACAAAGACGTTGGCGCTTGAGCTAGGACGGTTCGGTGTCACCGCCAACGCCATCGCGCCCGGCTTCATTGCGACGGAGATGACTGCTGCTACGGCGGAGCGCGTGGGCATGGAATTCGAAGAGTTCAAGAAGGCAAGTGCCGCACAAATCCCAGTAGGACGCGTGGGTGTGCCTGACGACATTGCTCACACTGCATCATTCCTCGTGAGCGAGGGGGCTGGATTCGTTTCGGGTCAGGTCATTTACGTTGCTGGTGGACCCCGGGACTGACCAATGCGGATATTTGAGTCCATCGACGCGCTCACGAAAGCAGCAGGGGAGTCGCTCGGCGTAGGCGAGTGGCACCGCGTCACCCAAGAGCAAGTGAATCAGTTCGCCGAGGCCACGGGGGATCAGCAATGGATTCACACTGACCCAGAACGGGCCGCACAGGGGCCGTTTGGCACCACCATCGCGCACGGGTACCTCACGTTGGCGCTGCTGCCACTGCTCATGCGTTCGGTTTACCGAGTTGATGGGCTGGCAATGGCGGTGAATTACGGAGTGAACAACGTCCGTTTTCCGGCACCACTGCCAGTTGGGGCTCGTGTGCGGGCATCTGCCGTTCTTGAATCCGTGCGGCCCCACCGCGGCGGGCATCAAGCCGTAGTGAAAGTGACGGTGGAGCGCGAAGGTGAACGACGTCCGGTATGTGTGGCAGAAACGCTAGTTCTGCTGTTTTCTGCCACACACTCATAAGGTCTTACGGCGTCGAGAATGATTTCACTGTGAGCTTCTCGATGTGAACTTCACCTGTGCTGATGTTGAACACAGCTGGGTTGACGAGCTGGTCCGCAGAGTGCGGTTCGGCAACACCTGTCACGTTCCAGCAGCCGGCAGGAAGGTCAATTGAGACAGCGCCGTTTGCATCAGAAAACCCTGTAGTGGTGTGCGCGGCGGTGCTGCCGCATGGCGCGAGAGTGACAGCGGTGTCTGGGCGCGGTGCTCCATTGACGTCCGACACGACGGTGAACCTTGCTGTTCCTGTTGTCCGCTCTTCTGTGTGGCGGAACGCGATACGGATCAAGGCAACGTCGTCGGGGGCAGTGACAACTCCGTGCGCAAGTCCGTATGGCTCAGGCGTGAACTCGGCGGGATGGCTTTCGAGCGTGACGGCAAAACACCCGACAGGAACGGGGATGCTCACAGTGCCGTCAGCGCCGGTGGTGCCTCGCCCCAACTCTGCTGGATTGGAGCTGTCGCCGTTGGGCAGATCCCGCGGGCATGTTTCTTTGACAGCGAAGGTGACGCCTGGGACGGGATCAAAAGTTGGTGTGTGAGCTTGGATGGAGAAGTATCCGCCGCGTTGCTGCTCGGTGCTAGCTGGTGTCGCGGACGCAGGTTTTGTCGCCGCGGTGGGGGCGGTTTTCGATGGGTTACTTTGTGGCGCTGTACTTGCTGGCGCTGTCTTTTCGGTGTCGGGTGCAGCCGGGCTGTCTGCGTCATCTGCAGCTGTGTCATCTGCATCGGGCGCGATAACGTTTTCTGTTGGCGTCGCTGAGTTTTCGAGCGCGGCGCTCGTCGAGTCAGTCGTGTCGTTACATGCGCTCAGCAACAATGCTGCACAGGCCAATACTGCTGCGCTTGCACGGTAGGTGCGAACTCGCATTGTGTAGTTCTCCTTGTATGTTCAGGGTCAGGGTGACGACCCGCGTTGCCCGACCGCAACGGCTGTCGTATACGTCACATCTAACCTCCCAATGTGAGTGTTACGCGTAAACCCGGTCTGTTGCCGACCTGTTACCTGAACGTGATCTTGATGACGTCGACACGACTTCTCCACTTACATCGGGGACGCCGTATCCTCGATTGTTATGGCAGCACCATTGAGCGGCGGCATCCCCTTCAGTAAGGGTCACGGCACGCAGAACGACTTTGTGATCCTTCCCGACACCGAGGCGCAGCTATCACTCACGGAATCACTCGTTACTGCTTTGTGTGACCGGCAGCAAGGGATCGGTGCTGATGGTGTGCTGCGAGTCGCTCGAACATCGGCTCTCATCGAAGCGGGCGTGCTCGAAAGTGCACCAGACGGTGTTGCTGCCACAGATTGGTTCATGGACTACCGCAACGCCGACGGTTCCATCGCTGAGATGTGCGGCAACGGAGTGCGGGTATTTGCTCACTACCTGTGTGCATCGGGCCTCGAAACCAGCGCTGAATTTACGGTGGGCAGTAGGGCGGGCGCTCGTCCCGTCATTGTGCACAGCGCCGACGCGGCTAAGGGTGAGGTCACCGTTTCCATGGGCCCCGTGCGCACCCTAGGGAACAGTGTTGCCGAAATCGACCACCGTAAGTTTTCTGGAATTGGCATCGATGTGGGCAATCCACACCTGGCCTGTGTCGTTCCTGAATTGTCGGTAGACGAATTGCGTGCGCTTGATATCAGCGGCCCGCAATACGACGCCGACTTTTTCCCGACCGGGGTGAACATCGAAATCGTCACTCCACTGCTGGATGGCGCAGTGCACATGCGTGTTCATGAACGAGGCGTCGGTGAAACAAGATCTTGCGGAACAGGAACGGTCGCTGCCGCTGCAGCGGCACTCGCCGACGTAGGTCAAACCGAAGGGACTGTTGTTGTGCATGTGCCTGGCGGTTCTGTCGCTGTGACCCTTGATTCAACAGGCTCCTTCTTGCGTGGCCCGTCCGTGTTGGTCGGCAGTGGCGAACTTAATCGGCTGTGGTGGGAAAATAATTGATCGCCGTAGGCGTGAATGCCCCGTATCATCGAAAGCAACACATCAGTAGATAAGGGGTGACCGCGCTTTTGCGGCAATCAGTGAATACTTTCTCGAACGACGACGATGCAATCATGTCCAACAGTGACATCGAACTTTCTGGCGGCACTGAGTTTTCTGACGGCACTGAGTTTTCTGGCGATAACGGAAATTCAAGCGACAGCGAAATTTCAAGCGACAGCGAAATTTCAAGCGACAAAGCCTCAGCGCGAAGCCGGGTAACTCCATTATCAGCTGATCCATCGACAGGTGAGCTCCAGCTAGAAGAGCGCACATCGCTGCGTCGCGTTCGTGGACTTTCGACAGAACTCGCAGACGTCACAGAGGTTGAGTACCGGCAGCTACGACTAGAGCAGGTAGTCCTCGCAGGTATCTGGACTTCAGGTAGCGCCGCGCATGCAGAAGCGAGCCTGCGCGAACTTGCAGCCCTCGCCGAAACGGCCGGATCAGTTGTCCTCGAAGGGCTGATCCAACGCCGCGATAAACCTGATGCCGCTACATATCTCGGTTCCGGTAAGGCCGCTGAACTGCGTGAAATCGTCATCAGCACCGGTGCCGACACCGTAATTTGCGACGGCGAATTGACGCCAGCTCAGCTGACAGCGCTTGAACGTGTTGTCAAAGTCAAGGTGATTGACCGAACGGCGCTGATCCTCGATATCTTTGCCCAACACGCCACATCCCGCGAGGGCAAAGCTCAAGTGTCGCTTGCCCAAATGGAGTACATGTTGCCGAGACTCCGCGGTTGGGGTGAAGCGCTGTCCCGGCAGGCCGGTGGTCGCGCAGGCAGCAATGGCGGCGTGGGCTTGCGTGGTCCAGGTGAAACAAAAATCGAAACAGACCGCCGACGAATTCGCGAACGTATGGCGAAACTGAAGCGGGAAATCGTTGCGATGAAGAGTTCGCGCGACACGAAGCGAGCTCGTCGACAGCGGAACCAAGTTCCCTCGATTGCGATTGTGGGATACACCAACGCAGGTAAGTCGAGTCTGCTGAACACGCTGACAGACGCTGGTGTCCTGGTCCAAGACGCTTTGTTCGCAACGCTCGACCCCACGACGCGTCGGGCAACACTCGACGACGGACGCGAAGTCGTGCTGACTGACACTGTTGGGTTTGTTCGTCACCTTCCCACTCAATTGGTCGAAGCATTTCGGTCCACGTTGGAAGAAGTGGTCGACGCCGACATCCTGCTCCATGTTGTTGACGGCTCGGACGAGTTCCCACTGGGACAAATTGATGCCGTGCGGCACGTCATCAACGACGTGATCCGCGAACAAGATGCTGTCGCACCGCCAGAACTGTTGGTGATCAACAAGATTGATGCAGCTGATCCGCTATCACTAGCCAAGCTGCGATCTGCACTTCCTGACGCGGTGTATGTGTCAGCGCATACGGGCGCTGGGATACCGGCACTGAAGAAACGGCTCGTGGAAGAGCTAGTCCGCAAGGACGTGGACGTGCTGGTAGAAGTGCCGTATGCGAGGGGCGAACTCGTGTCCCGCATCCACGCAGAAGGCACTGTGGAACAGGAGACACACGAGCAGAACGGAACCCGCATCAGAGCGCACGTTCCACCTGCACTAGCCGCCGCGCTGAGCGAATACGCACTGTAGGCGAGATGGATTGCAACAACACGATGGGGACTGGCGCGCGCATGGTTCGTTCGGCTACAGTCCTCACATGTTGCGCCTTCCTACTAGGGGGCGTCCCGGCTGCGTTTGCCCAACCAGCGAGCGAAACATTGGAACCAGCGCAACCAGTGGGGCCTGTACCTGAGCCTCTGTGCTTTCCTGATGATCGCGGACTGGAAGAGCTATCTGGCCTCATTGTGGTTGACGGGACTGTGTACGCCATTCCGGACGGGGGCAGCGAGGTGGCTGTGGCTGAAATGGCGGGAGTGCTCGACGGCGACTGCACCGTGACGCAGTGGATCCGCGACACCTTAAATCCGTTTGATCCCGAAGACTTATCAGCGCATGACGGGAAACTGTGGATCGCGGATGTTGGGGACAACCGTCGCCTTAGGCAGACAGTGGCGCTGATCAGTCTTGATCCAGAAACGGGCAGTACTGCACTGCACCGACTCGAATTTCAGGACAACCGACCTCGAGATTCGGAAACCCTCCTCATCGATCGCTTTGGGATGCCGATTATCGTGTCGAAATGGTTTGGGCTGGGAGAGGTTTTCACCCCAGTCGGTCGGAAAAACGTTGACGCTTTGGCATCACCCGGCCCAACTGCACTTGAGCACCACGGTGATGTGGCGTTCCCCATCACCGGTACACCCGGCGGCCCCATCGAAGTTGTGGGGTCGACATTAGCTACCGGCGGGGCCGTGAACAGTGACGGCACCATCGCGGCGATTCGCACGTATACCGATGTGTATTTCTACGCCAATGCCGACGGCGATCTTTTACGCGCCTTGAACTCTGAACCTGTACGGATCCCGATACCGAATGAGCCGCAGGGTGAGGCAATAGCTTTCACCGAATCGGGTGATCTTCTCACCGCATCGGAATTAGGTTTCGCCATCACAGGTGACCCCAACCGGCCACCCGACGGTGACGAACCTTTGCCGCCGATAAACATCATTCGGGACGTCGAATCATTTGTCTGGAACACCCTGCAAGAGCGGGGACACTCAGTACCGGAACGGTTGCTGCCGCCTGCGTCATCCGGGGGCGGCATAGGCGGATCTGGCGAAACGTCGGCAAGTGCCACCGAGGAGAACGACGGCCTACTGTCGGACCGAATGTTTATCGCTGCGGCGATATCGACAGGCATTGTCCTAGCGATAGTTTTGGCAGGGGCAACTACGGTGCTGTGGAAACGGTTCCGTCGCTAAGTACCAGGGCGTGCTGTTCTGGGTGCGAACGCGGCATAGGCGTCACAGTTTTCGAATGACAGAAACGACTTTGCCCAGCACTGTTGCATCGTCACCCGGGATGGGTTCAAAGTGCGGATTGTGGGGAAGGAGCCAGACTTTCCCCTGGATTCGTTTGAATGTCTTCACAGTGGCATCGCCGTCAATCATCGCAGCAACAATGTCGCCATTGACGGCGTCGTTCTGCTGCCTAATTACGACCCAGTCCCCATCGCAGATTGCGGCATCAATCATGGACTCACCAACGACCCTAAGTAAGAAGTGCGAGCCGTGGCCAACAATCTCCTGGGGCAGGGGAAAAATGTCTTCGATCGATTGTTCAGCCAAGATTGGCCCGCCCGCTGCGATGCGCCCCACCATTGGTATCAACACCGCCGGTGCGGATTCGCCGCTCCGCTGAATTGCCTGTGACTGTCGCTCCCGATTCCCCGCGTCGAGCGCGCGCTCTGCATTCTCCGGGCTTCGAATATCCACCGCCCGGGGACGATTCGGGTCCCGACGCAGATACCCCTTCTTCTCAAGTACCCGAAGCTGATGGGTTACCGAAGATGTTGACGTCAGGCCCACGGCCTCTCCGATTTCGCGCACGCTAGGCGGATAGCCCCGTTCGTCCAACGACGATTGAATGACGTCAAGCACAGTTCGCTGACGGTCAGTAAGCGCGGGCAGTGCGTCTTGAGGTAGTTCGCTCTGATTCTGGTCATCGTTCGAGACCACAGGCGAAACGATCGGGCGGGGGCTCATGTGACGGATTCCTCCTGGTGTGACAGGTATGTCCCACTGTGACTCTATCGAGCCTGACACCAAAATTCAAACAGGTGTTCGAATCAGAATCGTCATTCGACGCAAACTTGTCGGAGTGCCGTGGTAGAAATCGAACTGTTGAGCGAATCAAACAGATGTTCGAATGATTCGTCGAACAGTAGGTCAGACTGAGCTCGAGATACTCACGGAGGGTGTCATGAACACTTCGCTAGCCAAGCCGCAGCAGTCATGGGTGGACTACCCGCGTCACCGCGGTGATGCAGGCCGGAGAATCGTCGGCGATATCAGTCGGCCTCCGCGGAATCCGTACCGTTTCCGGTCTCGGCCTCATGAGACCTCGCAGCCGACACACATGCCAGGCCGCGTATGCCCGACCCCGGGCGTGCGTCGTCGCAGCGTTGATCGCCCAGCACCGGGAACTACGCGCTACCGGTGCGACAGTCGAAGTAGCCACCCAGGCCTTGTCAGGTCTCGCTGTGCCACCTCTAGGCCAACTTCATGCAGTTCAGCAGCCCGAACAACAGGTGACGACCGGGTACTCAAGCTAATGTTCGCCGTCGTCGTTGCCTTGATGGCCGCTGTACCGATGTGGGGATTATTTGCGGCGCCGGTTACCACTTCGGTGAACAGCGCAGCGGGAGTGGTGTACGTCCGTTCGGGTGAATCGCTTTCGGATGTGGCAACCAGAGTGGCGCCGACTGCACCCGTCGATGTCGTAGTCGCATCGCTTCGAGAACTTAATGGGTTGACCAACTCGTTAGTGCAACCCGGTCAGCCGTTGATGACACCCGTCCTATGCCTTCGCGACTGCCGCTAACCCAGTACCACTTGATCCGCTAGTGAAGAAGCAAAATGATGATGGAAAACGAGCAGGGAAGCGTCTCCGCATCCCGCGAGAACTCTCCCGGTTACACTGCAGAACGAGTGTCCAGTTCGACCGTACTTGCGGCAGGGCGATTAGACGCATACGTTCAACATCAAGCGACCACACGGTCGACGGACTTCGTCTACCTCGCCTACACCCGGGCGCAGACGCGCAGTTGGTACTTAGAACCGCCAACAGCGCGCTGTACGTCGAAGCCGAGGAGCGTGCTCGACGACAAGAGGGTCCGTCCCTTTTGTCACGTTGCTGCTACCGCTAAAGGTCGAACGTACGAACGCGAAGGAGTGATGATGCGCTGCCCTTTCTGTAAGTCCACCAACTCGCGCGTGGTTGACTCGCGCGAAGCGGACGAAGGGCAAGCCATTCGCCGACGTCGCGCCTGCACCGACTGTGGTCGCCGCTTCACAACTGTGGAAACCGCGGTCCTCGCGGTACTCAAGCGGAGTGGCGTTACTGAGCCTTTCAGCCGCGAGAAGGTCATTCGTGGAGTGCGCTCCGCGTGTCAAGGCCGCGACGTCACCGACGATGACCTGCACCTCTTATCGCAGCAAGTAGAAGACGCAGTGCGTGCAACAGGGGTTGCGGAAATACCGAGCCACGATATTGGTCTCGCCATCCTGGGCCCACTTCGTGACCTAGACGAAGTTGCCTACCTACGTTTCGCATCCGTGTACCGCTCGTTCTCCTCCGCAGACGATTTCGAAAAGGAAATCGAACACATGCGTCAGCAGCGTGCCGGAGAAACGAAACCTGCGCCTGCGAAAAACTAGCCCAGCGAAAAACTAGCCCGCCAAAACTAGCGCCGCGCTGCGAGATCCTTGATCGCAGTCGCGACTCGCTGTTCAGAAATTGGTCCCGCGGTACCCAAAGCTTGCGCGAACAAACTCACGCGCAACTCTTCGATCATCCAATGAACCCTGTCGACAGCCTGACTCGTTCGATCTGGTGTCGGCAGACTCTCCACTGCTCGGCTCAAAGCCGAAAAAACTCGATCAAGAACGGCCATGCCACGGAGCTCACGCGCACTGCTACCTGGCAAAGCCTCAATTCGACGCTGCGCGGCCGAAATATAGCGAGGCATATGCGTCACATTCGCCAACCCAGAGGCCGTGACAAAACCGGGAAACACCAGGTTGTTGATCTGATTCCGAACATCCTCGACAGCCGAGGCCGTAACCGGATCTACACCGGCAGAATCCAGGACCACAAGCAACTCCTGCAAAGCCGTCAAGACCGGTACGACGTGAGACAACACCAAGCGTGTTCGCCCCATGAGCCCAGCCCGGACTTTCGAGGACAGCGCCGCAAAAGCCACCGGATCAAAAACCACCCCACCATGTTCAACGACAAGCGCATCGATAGCAGCGTTACGGCAATCCTCAGCGAGCGCTACCGCTCCGCCAACCAATGGCGAATTCAGAGCCAACCGCTGCGTCGTCGACAAACCTTGAAAAATAGACTTGGGAATTGGCCCAGCTGCACGAGCAATCAACGCCCGCACGCCCACCTGCATAGCTTCTTGCTGCACTGCACGGGTAGCCACAACCTGCACGGCCACACCACCGTTGGTCAAAACCAACGATGGATACCCACGCACAACCTGTCCACCAACTCGATGTTCCACCACGGGCGTCAAAGTTCCCAAAGTGTCGGGTGTCCATTCCCAAGCCGGGGGACGCTGCATACCTGCGCTTGCAGTCGCGACCACCTTAGACACCACATGCGATAACGATTCCCGGAGCGACTCAAGATCCTTAGACCGCTTCAATATCCCGCCACGTGCATCAACCGCAGCGAAGGTCATCCGCAGATGAAGGGGCAGCGTACCGATATCGAAATCCGTCGGGGTAATCCTGACGCCACCTAAACGGGAAAGCTCACGCGCGAACGCCACCGTCAAAGGTTCCGAGCGGGGTTTCAGCACCGACAACGCTGCAGACCCGAACTCCGGCGCGGGCACCACTGACCGTCGCAGGGGCTTAGGCAAGGTTTTCACCATCGCCGCCGCTAGCTCGTCGCGCAGGCCAGGAACCAACCATTCGAAGCCAACCGAACGCACTCGCTCTAGTTGCGCAACGGGAATCATCACTGTCACACCGTCGTCAGGGTGGCCGGGTTCGAAATGATACGACAGGGGAAGAAGAAGTTCGCCCTGCTTCCAGGCATCGGGGAAATCACGGGCGCGAACAGCATCCGCATCAGGATTGACAACTGTATCTGATGTGAAAAACAACAGTTCAGGGTCCGAAGTTTGCTTCTTCTTCCACCACGAATCGAAATGTCGAACCGACACGACGTCATCGGGAACGCGAGCGTCATAGAAGTCGAACAGGGTTTCGTCGTCGACAACTATTCCGCGTCGGCGGGCACGGTGCTCAAGATCTTCGATGTCATCGAGAAGCTTCCTGTTGTGGTGAAAGAATTCATGCCGAAACTCCCACTCACCCTGAACCAAAGCATGGCGAATGAACAGTTCGCGTGCAGTCTCAACATCGATGCGCCCGTAATTCACCCGACGTTGCGCTGCAAGTGGCACACCAAACAACGTGACCCGCTCATACGCGAGGACCGCACCCTGCTTCGTCGACCAGTGCGGCTCAGAATACGTTCGCTTGACCAGGTCCCCAGCGAGCTTTTCAGCCCACTCCGGTTCGATCTTGGCGACCGTTCGAGCCCACAGCCGCGACGTCTCTACTAACTCTGAGGCCATCACGAACTGCGGTGGTTTTTTCGCCAATACCGAACCCGGGAAGACAGCAAACTTAGCGTTCCGTGCCCCAACGAATTCACGCGTGTCGGCCTCGCGAATCCCGATGTGCGACAACAGGCCAGATAGAAGCGCCTGGTGCACCGTATCTGGACTCGCCGGTGAACTGTTGAGCATCCAACCCAACCCGCTGCAAATCTGATTTAACTGCCCACGCAGGTCCTGCCATTCGCGGATACGTTGCCAGTGAAGAAACTCTGCCCTGCACAGCTTTCGGAACTGACTAGAGGACAATTCATGGCGTTTTGTGCGGATGTACTCCCATAACTCCAAGTAAGCGAGGAAGTCAGATTTCGACTCAGTGAACCGTCGATGCAACTCGTCTGCGTGCTGTTGGTGTTCTGAGGGGCGTTCGCGAACATCTTGGATGGATAGGCCCGCGACAATCGTGAGCACCTCGTTGAGGCAGCCCTGATTATGCGCCTCGACGAGCATCCGGCCCATGCGCGGATCCACCGGAAGTTGCGCAAGCTGTCGGCCCACATCGGTGAGTTGCGGCCCCTGATCGCTTTGCCTTCGGGACTGGTTGCGAGCAGGCGCGCTCGGTGGGGTAGAAGCAGCGGCGATCGCGCCGATTTCCTGCAGCAAGCGAACGCCGTCTTTGATGTTGCGTTCGTCCGGCGGGTCGATAAAGGGGAACGCCCCGACATCACCCAAACCGAGTGCAGCCATGTGCAACACCACAGCAGCAAGATTGGTCCGCTGAATTTCTGGATCCGTGAACACAGGGCGGGAATCGAAGTCTTGCTCGGAATACAACCGAATGCAAATGCCGTCTGCGACACGACCGCATCGCCCTGACCGTTGTCGAGCGGAAGCCTGCGATATTGGCTCAATCGGTAGACGTTGCACCTTAGTACGCAGTGAGTAACGCGAAATGCGTGCAAATCCGGGGTCGATGACGTACCGGATCCCTGGCACAGTCAGCGAGGTTTCTGCGACGTTCGTTGCTAACACGATCCGACGGCCGCGGTGTGGTGCAAACACTTTATGTTGCTCAGCCTGCGACAAACGCGCATATAGCGGCACCACTTCAGTGTTGGGGAACTTGCGTTCGTCCAACGCATCAGCGGTATCTCGGATCTCGCGTTCACCGGACAGGAAAACCAGAATGTCGCCCGGACCTTCAGCTACAAGTTCCTCCACCGCATCGCTGATGGCCTCAATTGGATCACGTTCGACGACGTACACTTCGTCGTCGAAATCATCTTTTGCATGCGCGCCATTGGGAAGCTCCTCGACCAGCGGGCGGTACCGCATCTCCACCGGGAACGTGCGTCCAGACACCTCCACGATGGGAGCAGGAACGCCGTTATGAGAGAAGTGCTCCGCGAAACGCTGCGGGTCAATAGTGGCTGAGGTGATGATGACTTTGAGATCAGGTCGCCGAGGGAGAAGTTGCTTGAGGTAACCAAGGATGAAGTCAATGTTGAGGCTGCGCTCATGTGCCTCGTCGATGATGATGGTGTCGTAACGGCGCAACATCCGGTCACGTTGAATCTCGTTGAGAAGGATCCCGTCCGTCATCAACTTCACCAATGTCGAGTCCGAAACTTGATCGGTGAAACGAACTGTGTAACCCACGGTGGAGCCAAGTTCACACTGAAGTTCGTCAGCTATCCGTTCAGCAACCGTTCTCGCTGCAAGTCGACGTGGCTGAGTGTGCCCGATGGTGCCCAGGATTCCCCGGCCCAACTCCATACAGATCTTAGGCAGCTGCGTTGTCTTACCAGAACCAGTTTCTCCAGCAACGATGACAACTTGGTTGGTGCGAATCGCATCAGCAATATCAGTGCGACGCTCCGACACGGGCAGCGAGGCGGGGTAAGTGATCGTGGGAACAGCCTGTCGTCTGCGTTCGACGGTAGCCATTGCCGCCTGAACACCGCGGGCGATCTTGTTAATGTCAGCTTCATTGCGGGCGCGTCGCAAACGCTGCCCAAAACGATGCGCGTCACGCAGTGTGAGTTGCTTGATCGCAGCACGCAACTCAGTCTGCGACGTAGGGGAGGATTGATTCATGCCACCATCCACAATAGGGGTTCACCCCGCACATGAGCTAAACAGAGTTTCGGCGCCACCCCCAAGTGGAGACCATATGGGGCAGAATCAGAAGTAGGAAGACATAGCGCCGCGTTGTGTCTCTCGACGAAGTCGGATCCGACAGGGAGGAGCCACTGTGATTCACGGTGCTCTACTAGGTAAAGCTTTAGGAACTGTGGTTACCGGAACCGTGGGAGTAGCCGCATACAACGGTGTGGTGTGGGCGCTGAAGAAGGCCCCTGCCCGGGAAATAGCAGTAACAATGACTGCGGCTGGGCTCAAAGGTGTGCGTAAAGCAGAAGAAGGCGCTGAAGCTGTGCGGCTCGCAACTGCGGACATCGTTGCCGAAGCACGGGAACGCAATGGAGAAGACGCACCACCGCCAAGCCAGTCCGTTGGACACGGCCACGCGCACTGATTCACTGTGACGCCCCTAGAAGCCACCGAAGTCACCCCCGGCCCCGCCGACGGTGAGATGATTGTCGGCCCCGCCGACGGTGAGATGATTGTCGGCCCCGCCGACGGTGTCGAAGTAATCTCCATCGCCGCCGGCCGCCTACGCGTCCGCGTCCCGTGGATGGTTCGCAGCCCCGCCCGGGCTGTCGCAATCGAAAACGCAGTCGAAGTGGTCCACGGCGTCCGTGCGGTCCATGCCTACCCCAAAACGGGGTCAGTGGTCGTGTGGTACTCGACCAACCGCGTAGAACCCCTCGACATCGTTCAGGTCATCACGTCAATCGACGAGGTAAGTCGCGCCGCCGTGCCATCAAGGGAGCCGTACTCAGCGGAAGTGAGTACCGGTGACCTCGCTCGCATGGTGATCGGTGGCAGTGCGCTGTTCCTACTCGGATTCAGACGGTACGTTCTGCGGCGCCCACCAGTACTCGGGCCGACCAGTCGGCTGTTCGCCACGGGCGTCACCATCATTACGGGCTACCCCTTCTTGAAGGGTGCTGTGCGTTCCCTGACCAAATCAAAGGTCGGTGGCACAGACACCTTGGTATCCGCAGCCACAGTTGCGTCGCTATTGCTGCGCGAAAACGTCGTTGCCCTGACCGTCCTATGGTTGCTCAACATCGGCGAGTACCTGCAAGAACTCACACTAAGGCGCACACGTCGGGCCATCTCAGATCTGCTGAGCGGTGCACAAGACACCGTATTCTTGCGAACCGCCGACGGTTCGGAAGTCAAGGTCGACATCGACACTGTGCGCGTCGGTGATTACGTAGTCATCCACGAGCATGTCGCGCTTCCCGTCGACGGGGTCATTGTTGACGGCGACGGCATTATCGACCAGTCCGCCATCACCGGCGAGCCGTTGCCAGTTACTGTCACCGCGGGCGAAAAAGTTCACGCGGGGTCAGTATTGATGCGCGGCAAGATCGTCGTCGAGGCGCAGGCCGTCGGCAAAGACACCGCGATTGGGCGCATCATCAGTCGTGTTGAGCAAGCCCAATCGGACCGCGCACCCATCCAGACTGTTGGAGAAAACTTCTCTCGACGCTTTGTTCCCGCATCATTCTTCCTCGCAGGCGCGACCCTACTGTTGACTCGCGACGTCCGGCGTGCGATGACGATGCTACTTATCGCTTGCCCGTGTGCTGTAGGTCTGTCGACACCCACTGCGATCAGCGCCGCGATCGGGAATGGTGCGCGCCGAGGCATCCTCATCAAGGGCGGTTCGCACCTTGAGCTTGCAGGCCGGGTGGATGTGATGGTCTTCGACAAGACCGGAACTCTCACCGTCGGCCGACCTGTCGTAACCAACATGGTGAGTTTTCATCCCGAATGGGATCCGAGTTCTGTGCTTGCGTACGCGGCGAGCTCAGAAATTCACTCACGCCATCCTCTAGCGCAAGCGGTCATTCGTTCGACGGAGGAACGACGAATACTGATTCCACCGCACGAGCAGTGCGAAGTTCTTGTGGGCTTAGGTATGCGCACGTGGGCTGATGGTCGCACACTGTTGCTGGGCAGCCCCGCATTGCTGGAATCCGAAGGGGTTGACGTCAGCGGCGAAGCAGCCGACTGGGTCGCCAAGCTCCGCCGAAAGTCCGAAACACCACTGTTGCTGTCGGTTGATGGTGAACTCGTGGGTTTGGTGAGTTTGCGCGACGAAGTTCGACCTGAGGCACCTGGCGTACTCGAGGTATTGCGCGCCTCAGGTGTATCGCGGTTCATCATGCTCACCGGTGATCACCCCGAAACAGCGGCAGCAGTTGCGCAGGAACTCGGCATCACCGAGTGGAAGGCGGAAGTGCTACCCGATGAGAAGCTGGACTTGATTGAATCGCTTCAGCGTGCGGGCCACACCGTCGCTATGGTGGGTGACGGTACAAACGATGCACCTGCCCTTGCTGGTGCCAACATCGGTATCGCGATGGGCATCTCGGGAACTGACGTTGCCGTGGAAACCGCTGACATTGCACTGGCCACCGACGACTTGCGCCGGTTGCAGGATCTGCGCGAACTTGGCGCGCACACAGTAGATGTGATCCGACAAAACTATGGAATGTCCATAACTGTGAACGCTGCCGGATTGCTCATGAGTGCGGTGGGTGCTCTTTCTCCGGTGTTGGCGGCGATTTTGCACAATGCTTCTTCGGTGGCGGTGGTGGCGAACAGTTCCCGGCTCATCCAGTACCGCCTCGACGTGGCCCCCGCACCGAGGCGCCTAGATCAGCAAGAGCACCATCGGGATGAGGAACGCAGCGGCAAAGACTAGCAAAAAGACGATGATGTGTTTGCGGTAGCGGGGCCCGGACGGGAGCGGGTAAACCGAGCTCAGAGGCCGGTCGAGTTGCGCCGGTGGGGGTGGTATATCACCTGTGGTGTAGGCGTCGGGGAACTGGGATTCGCGCAGCCGCCGACGCGCTGAGTAGTGGGGACCTGAATCTTTGCCTAGATCATCGTGGCTCATCCTTTTTCCTATCCGTCGACGATCTCGAAGTCCTCGACCACAATCTCACCTGTGGCGTCACTTTCAGGCAAGTCGATCGTTGCCGTGAACGCCCAACCGTGGTCGCCGTCGGGGTCATGCAGGATCTGCCGAACTTCCCACTTGTCGGCCTGTTCAGACACACGGAATAATGACGGCCCCCGCGCGTCTGGGCCTGCATCAAGTTCGCCATACTCGTCGAAGAACGGTTGCATCATCTCAGCCCATTCTTCGGCTTCGATGTCACTGATCGTGGCAAGTTCCGCCCAGCGGCGCCTTGACACAAGTTCCACCCGGCGGAACATCGCGTTACGCACCATGCGCCTAAATGCCCGCGGGTTGCCAGTGAGAGGTCTGGCGGAGTCGTCAAAGAATGCCCGCTGTGCGATCTCGTCAACATTGGGATTAACGAGTTGTTCCCATTCGTCGATCAGGCTGGAATCGACCTGCCGAATGAGTTCGCCAAGCCACTCAATCAGATCTTCAAGTTCATCGTCACGAGCTTCATTGGGCACGGTCTGTTTAAGTGCACGGTAGGCGTCCGCGAGATACCGAAGTACCACTCCTTCAGAGCGGTTGAGCCCGTATGCGCTAATCAGATCAGCGAACGTCATACCCTTCTCAACCATGTCCCTGATTACTGCCTTAGGCGAGAGTGAAAACTCCGACACCCAAGGGTGGCCGACTCGATAGGTCTCATATGCCGCATTGAGGAGCTCTTCGAGAGGCTTCGGCCAGGTGATGTCCTCGATCAGTTCCATGCGTTCTTCGTATTCAATGCCATCGGCTTTCATCTCGCCGATGGCTTCCCCCCGGGCCGCATGTTGCTGCGCCATAAGAACTGGGCGTGGGTCGTCTAGCGTGGCCTCGATGACAGACACAGCGTCCAGCGCGTACGAGGGGGAATCCCGGTCAAGCAGTTCCAGTGCGGCAAGCGCAAACGGCGACAACGGTTGGTTGAGAGCGAAGTCGCGTTGAAGGTCAACAGTTAAACGAGCCCAGCGGCCGTCCTCATCAGGTTCATCGAAGCGCTCGACAATGTGTGCGTTGAGCAGTCCCCGGTACAGCGCGATGGCCTGGCGGATGTGCTTGCGCTGCGCAGGTCGGGCCTCATGGTTGTCCTCAAGCAAATGGCGCATGGAATTGAAGCAGTTCCCGGGACGCGAAATGACATTGAGGAGCAAAGAATTGGTAACCCTGAAACGGCTAATCAGTGGTTCAGGATCTGACGACATGAGTTTCTCGAATGTTTGCGAGGTCCAGTTGACGGAACCCTCCGGAGCTTTCTTGCGTTGCACTTTTCGGCGTTTTTTGGGGTCGTCCCCAGCCTTGGCAAGAGCGCGAGCATTCTCGATTTCATGGTCGGGTGCTTGCACCACCACGGACCCTGTGGTGTCGAACCCCGCTCGTCCGGCCCGGCCTGCGATCTGATGAAACTCACGAACCTTGAGTATGCGATTGCGTGAGCCGTCATATTTCGTCAACCCTGTGAACAGCACCGTTCGGATAGGCACATTGATGCCGACACCCAAAGTGTCGGTTCCACAGATCACCTTGAGCAATCCGTCCTGGGCGAGCTTTTCGACGAGCCTTCGGTATTTCGGCAACATGCCGGCATGGTGAACCCCAATACCGTGCTTGATCAGCCGGGCTAACACCTTGCCGAAACTGGTGGTAAACCGAAACCCAGATATTGCTTCGGTGATCAGGGCTCGTTCTTCCTTTGTCGCCACCTGCGCGCTGGTCAATGATTGCGCACGTTCCAAAGCAGACGCCTGTGTGAAGTGCACGACGTACACGGGAGCTTGATGGGTGCTGACCAACTCTTCAATGGTCTCGTGAATTGGCGTCATCGCGTAGGAAAACACCAGGGGCACTGGTCGTTCAGCGCCGGTGATGTGAGCAGTCGGGCGCCCGGTGCGTCGAGTCAGGTCCTCCTGGAAGAACCGCACATCACCTAGGGTGGCGGACATCAGCAAAAATTGTGTGTGGGGGAGTTCGATGAGCGGCACTTGCCATGCCCACCCGCGGTCTGGTTCGGAGTAGAAATGGAACTCGTCCATGACGACCTGGCCTACATCAGTGGCTGCGCCTTCCCGCAACGCGAGATTCGCGAGAATTTCTGCCGTCGCACAGATGATGGGAGCTGACGGATTCACCGCGGCGTCACCGGTCATCATCCCAACCTTGTCAGCGCCAAAGATCTCGCAGAGCGCGAAAAACTTCTCACTCACCAAGGCCTTGATTGGCGCAGTGTAGAAGGTGCGTTTGCCTTGAACTAGCGCTGTGAAGTGCGCGGCTGTTGCAACGAGTGACTTTCCTGAACCAGTTGGTGTCGCCAAAATGACGTTCGAACCAGCAACGATCTCTAGTAGCGCTTCCTCCTGAGCCGGGTACATCGAAACGCCACGATCACTTGCCCAAGCCTCAAAGGCGTCATAAATTACTTCGGGCACATCGGGGATCTCGTCAGGATTCAGCACCGCTACAGGCTATCTGTTCCTACCGTCAAACTTCGTATGGAAGGAAGCTCAGGTGGCGCTGCGTTCTGCACTGCCCATCGCGTCCAGTACCGCGGATCTAGTCCAATCACTGCCTGTGAGTGCTCGATCACTCATTCCTTCATAGAGCAAGCGGCGCCATCGCGCTTGGTCAAAGACGTGGGCGGACGTTGATGCCACGAACTCTTCGACCAATGCAACAAACCTATGCGGATCGTCGTGGAACGGAAAATGGGCCGAATTACGGAATACTGTGAGCCTTGAGTTCGGCATTGCGGCGTGGGCGAGGTGCGCGTGAGAAACAGGAATCACAGAATCGTGTTCACCCCACACGATGTGTACGGGCATAGCCTCAGCTAGATAGCAGCGGTCAAGGCCGGTAACTATCTGGCCGCGCCAATCAACTACCGCCCGCAAAGTCCGTAAGAAGGCTTCACGATTTCCAGGCACTGGCAGATCGGACAATATTCGCAGTAAATCTTCGGCGTCGTGAACGTGATGTGTGAGCGGGCGAGCGAACTTACCAACGGTACGCAGCGCTGGCACAACACCAGGCACCTGAAAGGCCCGGGCGAACTTGGTCACGCCTGGGAGCGTTGCGGCCCTCAGTAGAAAATTGACTTCACGAGTAATCCCGCCAGAACCGACCAAGATGAGCCTGTCGACTAGTTGGGGGTACTGGTATGTGAATTGCATTGCGACGCCGCCACCGAGTGAGTGGCCAACTAGAGTCACCGAGTCGATGTCGAGGACACTGAGTAAGTCGCGAATTCCATTGGCGAACGCGGCGATCGAATAGTCAGCCCGCGGCTTATCCGACAGTCCATGGCCTAACAGGTCTGGCGCGATGACAGTAAATGACTTCGCCAGGTGTGGGATCACCTCAGACCATGTGGACGAGTTGTCGCCAATACCGTGGAGTAATAGAAGGGCTGGACCGCTGCCCGAGATGCGGAAGGCACGTCGATAACCATGAATAATGCGGTAGGACACTTCCGGTTCAGCGTTGGGTACTGCACGTAACGCTGGCCGCCATGTGTGAGGTGATGGTGTATTCACGTATCCTCCTCCAAGTCGAGCCCACACCGGAACGGACTCTGCGTGAGAAGTTGAAGCCGACGGGGTTGTGGTTAACGCTATCCCATCACCTAACCGCAAAACCTAAATGTGTGTAACAAAGTGTTCCAACTACATTTCGTAGAGATGTACACGCATTGAAACCGCTACGAAAAACTAGCGCAGGCGCACCTGAGTGGAATGGTCATCGAATGGCAACTGCCCCCGAACAGTCGCCTGAATTTTGGTCGAAATCAACTCCACATAACCGCTATAGGTCGAGAGAAACGCAATATCGGCAGCATCCCTACCCGTCACCATTCGAACCATCGATTGACGTGGTCCAAGCCTCGACGTATCGGCAATCAACCATTCTCCATTGATAAAGGCCTCGCATACTGCATGGAAATCCATGGGGGATATTCCTGGAGCGTATACACCTACAACACGAGCTGGGACATCCAGGGCGCGTAAGAACGCGGTAGTGAGGTGCGCGTAGTCACGACACACACCTTGGCGATGCAGCAGGGTATGCCCGGCACCATCTGACGGTCCGCTACTGCCCGGCACATATGAAAGGTGCGACGACACCCAGGAGGTAACCGCGTCGAAGATTTCCGCTGGGTCCTTAGAGCCAGAAAACTCTGCGTACGCCGTCGCTAGCAACTCGTCTGATTCTGCGTACCGACTGGGACGCAAGTACAGGGCCTCATCGATGGCATCAACTTCAATGGGGTCTGCCAGACCTGTCAGAGTGGCGCTGTATTCAATGACGACATGTCCGACAGGCGACGACAGGCTATGAAGTCGACCGCGATGAGGGCTGTCTACCTCCACAGCGCTGAGTGGTTCGCCGTTACAAGTAATGGACAACGATTCTTCAACCGCTGCGCCAGGATGGTGCGCCGCAGCAACCTGCGCGAAAATCCGCGCAGGTTCTTTGACATTCATTTCCGTTCGGGAGTAAACATCACGGACCATAGTGCCCGTACGAATTTCGTCGCTCACAGTTACCAACTGTGACGGCTAAACGCACAATGCGCTAGTTGAATCACACATTGTCCGATTCGTCGGTCGAATTGTCCTCGTACGGCGGGTTTTCCCCACTGTCAGTGAACGCCTGTTCGGCTAGGAATCGCTCAAACTCAGCACCGAGCTCATCGCCAGACGGAATTTCGTCGCCAGCGGCAAGCAACGACGGTTTTGTGTCGTTCTCCGATGCAAGGTCGAACTGGTTTTCCAAAGCGCGAACCACTGCCGCAGCCTCTTCGTTTGACTCGAGTTGCTCCGCGACCTGCAGATCGATTTCGTCGGCAGCTTTCTCCAACGCACTGAGCGGTACGTCAATTCCGGTGATTTCCGAAACATTGCGGAGCAGACGAACCGCCGCTGCGGGGTACGGAGACTGCGCGAGGTAATGCGGAACGTGCACCGAGAATCCGCGCGCGTCAAAACCGTACTGGCCCATGCGGAACTCTAGTAAAGCGGAAGCACTTCCGGGAACCTGCACCTCAGTACCAAGCCGTTGGTTGTGACGTACTTTGCTCGGGTCACTGGCATGCCCAATGATGCCGAGTGGGCGCGTGTGGGGTGTCGCCATTGGAATCGCTGACAGGCCAACACTTTGGGAAACACCAAACTGCTCAGCGAGAGCCCGAATGGCACCGGTGAATTTCTCCCACTTGAAGTCAGGTTCGAGTCCGCACAGCAGGAGGAACGGCGTCCCTTGCAAGTCCTTCACAGCGTACAAACTGAGCTCTGGGGCGGTGTACGACGAGAAGTGATCCGATGTAAACGTCATGGTGGGTCGCCGTGACCGGTAGTCAATCAGTTCGTCAATAGAAAACGATGCAATGAGTTCGGTTTCGAGGCTTTCCCGCAAATGCGTGGTGGCGATACGAACAGCGTTGCCTGCGTCCGCAAAGCCCTCCAAGCCATGGATGAGGACCAGCGCAGAACCTTCTGCGGTATCGATACGTGGACTTGGGAACTCGAGTTCGTAAATTCGGGACTGGTCGTCCATTGTGCAAGGTCCCCTCTCCGGTGATGGTGCGTCACTCTTGCGATGTCACTGTTGCGATGTCGTCGGCGAAACGAAAAGTATGGCGTATCAGGCGTGCTACGTCCATTCTCGCCTCGGGGTGTTCATGAAGCATCGCCACTTGGCGTATGAACACGTTACAAGCGAGTCCTGTGTCTCATAACGCACGGCACCGGCTTTTTGTTTCATCGCACAGATTTTGAGGTCGATTTCGGGCGAATCAGGCCGGTTCGTGCCCGTATACTGATCTTGTAGGCTTCAGCCTCAAAAGTGCTGCACTTCAACCTTTTTCGCCTTCTTTCGCGCTCGTTCAGCTGTAAATTTTTAGCTGGTGATGACGCGGCATGAGGCGACTCAGGCGACCCACACAAACGGGTTGAGCGTAGCGCTTGGCTGACGGGGAGCAACACAGGGGAGAACAATAAAATGAGTGGCAACGGATCAGGCAAGAATTATCTGCGCCGATCAGCACTTGGCGTAGCAACGTGTAGTGCGTTGGCGGCACTAGCTATCGGTACGTCCGCTGGAATCGCGGCATCGAACACCATCAGTGTTTCGCCCATCAATGATGTTACGGCTGCTGATGTTACGGCTGATGGGGTCACGGCCATTAACCTTGTCCATATAGATCAGTCCAGCAGTACTGACGACTCACTTTCGCCAGACATGGCAGACCTGTGGGCATTAATGGTGCCACGGTCAGAATTTCCAAACTCCCACGTCGTCCGTGATTACCGCAACGGTGCCGCTGCCGCTGCGATAATGCGTGCGCAGGGAGTCCCGCCAACGAGCTTGGACAGCACCGGTTCGTGCGTCATGGGAGCAATGCCCGACGACGTTAAACCTGACGGCGTTGTCGTTCGTACTGCCCAAACAACGGATGGTGTCTCGGATGTCAGTATCGCCGTGATGCGCACATCCGAATCATTGGCCGATGTCGAGGCAGCAATTCAGGATTGTCGATTCGCCACAGTCGTCACAGCGAACGGTGGGGTGGTCGAATTAGACACTGTTCTTCTCCCGCAACCCCATGTACCAGCTGGTGATTCGCTCGCATTCGAACGCGCGATCAACGCACCAAATGTTAGCGGGCCACACCATGTCCTTGCCCTCGTCGCCCAAATCGGTGACATTCGTATTGTCGCCCTGAGCGCCAATAGGTTTGACGATCGGCCTGACGGCACCCTCGCCAACATGCTGTTCTACAACACGCTGGATCGACTAACTGAGGCATACGCCGACACTGTCGAGTTTCCACTGCAATAGCGGCAAGCTTGCACCGAAGGTCGTGCACCACTACCACAACCATGCGACAAGTTCAGTCGCCAATGTTGGACTTGTCCACATGGGACGGTGTTGTCCACACATGTGGGCGGGCACTATCGCTCGCCCACATGGCAGGGCACGCTACTTCTCATGACGTTCCCAGCATCCTCGGCAGTCCCGTACCCACCTGTCCCGCACCGCTCCACCCTGCGACTCACTGAACCAGGTGACCTCATCGCCGCATTGCCCGCCATGATCGGGTTCTACCCGGAAGACTCTGTCGTCGGAGTGTGCCTCGGGGGAGCGTATGGCACCGAAATGCGGGGATTCATCCGAGGTGACATCCCGTACACCGACCAGAATCAGCAGCAACCAAGCACGTATTCACATCACCGGCAAGCAACTCGTGAACTCGGACGTAGCTTCGCACGCTTCTGCGTCAACAATGAAGTTGATGAACTCGTCCTCATCGCCATCGACTCCAGGAATGATCCGCGTGATCGGGAAGCGCTCCTGGTCGCAATTGGCGAAACCACCAAGGCGCGAGGAATTACCATCACGGGCGCTTTTCACTGCACGACCATTGCTGACGGCGAATCGTGGGAACGCATCTTCCCAGTCCACGACAGCGGAACAATCTCGGACCCTGGAAGCTCTGAGGCCGCAGCACTTACCGTCGTTGCCGGTAGAACCATCTACGATAAAAGGTCCGATATCGAACAGTCCTTCGAGAGCCGCGACTCGAAACGTAAGAGGCGAATCGCCGACGCTATGCGCCAGGGCAGCAGCGCAAGCAGTGATTCGTCGCGCCTAATCTCGGTTCTAACAGCCGTCGGGCATATCGGTGCATCGCAGGACCACGCGAATGGTGAGCCAACACAGTCACGCGAACTCGATGACGCGGAGGTCATCACGGTAGCCCAGGCGATTGAACACAAATCCGTGCGCGACTGCCTGTTTGCGCTGTCACTCACCGAGCACGCGTCCGCGGCCGACGCTGTGTGGACAACGCTCACCCAGCTAGTTGACGGCGCACCGCGTGTGGAAGCCGCGACTCTTGCGGCGTTCTCTGCCTACATTCGAGGCGACGGACCACGCGCAGGTGTAGCGCTCGATATCGCCCTGGAAATAGACCCTGATCACCGTATGTCCACGATGCTCGATCAGGCGCTCCGCGCAGGTATGCCGCCACACCAAGTAGCTGGCATCGCAGCAATAGGATGGGAACTTGCCGAAAACCTAGGCGTGACGTTGCCACCCGCGACCGAAATGCACCATGCAGCGTTGGAAGGCCCGTAAACCCTACGTCCGGGCTGCGTGTGACCGATCCCCAAGCTGACGCGTGAACTCCCACGCGTCCGCGACAATAGTGTCTAGTTCAGTGAGCTTCGGCTTCCACCCAAGCTCACTGATCGCACGATCACTCGACGCGATCAACACCGCAGGATCGCCCGCCCGCCGCGGCGCATCAACAACCGGAATATCCCGCCCAGTAACCCGGCGGCACGCATCGATTACCTCACGAACAGTGAATCCCTCACCGCTGCCAAGATTAAATATTCGATGCTTTCCCTCCACCGAGGATTCCAAAGCCAATACATGGGCCTCAGCAAGGTCCCGCACGTGGATGTAGTCCCTCACAGCAGTACCGTCGCGGGTCTGCCAATCAGTCCCAAACACCGAAATGTGCTCTCGATAACCCATCGCAACCTGCAAAACCAATGGAATTAAATGTGTTTCGACGATCCGATTCTCACCGACACCTCCATACGCCCCGGCGACGTTGAAGTATCGCAGGCTCGTTGCGCCAATACCGTAGGCGTTGGCGTAGGACGTGATCGCGTGATCAATTGCTAGCTTCGTGGCACCGTACGGGTTCGTCGGACGTGTTGGTGCATCCTCAACAATGGGGACAACGTCAGGCTCACCATAAGTAGCAGCTGTCGACGAAAAAACTAACCGCCGCGTGCCAGTGGCGCGCATCGCATCCAGAAGGCGCAACGATGTCACCACATTCCCGTGCCAATATTCGGCGGGATCGACAACCGATTCACCAACAAGCGACCGTGCCGCACAATGCACCACGCCGTCGAACGCTTGCCCACCAACCCCAGCAGACAAAACGTCGACGGCACAGTCCGCCAAATCGCCTTCAACGAAAGTGGCAGATTCTGGAACTGCGTCCCTGTTCCCAGTAGAAAGGTCATCGACAACCACTAAATCGTGGCCTTGCTCCAGAAGCACAGCAGAACAGACACTACCGACGTAGCCGGCACCCCCGGTGACTAAGAGACGCATAACTCAGAGTTTCTCCACCTGAATTGCGTGAGCCATCTCTTCCGGAATGTCTAGACCGTCATGACCCGGTGTGGTGATCATGACGCTGCCACCACGAATTTCCGCAGTGATCCGCGCATTCGGCACAACACCTGCGTCACGCAGACGCGAAATCAGCTCCACATCAACCTGAACGTGTTCCGCAAGTCGACGAACGACAACATTCGCCGGCGTACCCTTAGGGATGTCCGACAGGCGTACCAGGCTTGGCTCAGGCGGGAGATCGATTGTCATCCCCAACTTGTCGAGCCCAGGAATTGGGTTACCGTACGGCGAAGTCGTGGGGTTATTCAGCACAGTTACAAGCCGACGCTCCACGTCCTCGCTCATGACGTGCTCCCAGCGACACGCCTCGACGTGCACATTCTCCCAATCAAGCCCGATCACATCAACAAGCAAGCGTTCCGCCAATCGATGCTTACGCATGACCGCAATCGCAAGTTCGCGACCTTCTGGGGTGAGTTCAAGATGACGATCACCAGCGACGGAAATCAACCCGTCACGTTCCATTCGAGCCACTGTTTGGCTCACGGTAGGTCCGCTTTGCTCTAACCGTTCGGCGATGCGGGCACGCAACGGCACCACGCCTTCTTCTTCAAGTTCGTAGACAGTGCGAAGATACATCTCCGTTGTGTCAACAAGTTCTCTCACACTCACACCCCTCTGTCGACCGCGAGTTTACCTTTACAGCGCAGTTCGTGGGGAGTCCACTCAATCATCGGAGCGTCAACATCAACAACTATCGCGCACAGCGAAATCCCGCATGTTGTCACTGTGGGTACTAGCGTAGGTAACCATGGGTCAATCGAGCCAATCTTCCGACTCCGCCGTCATCTGGACACCTGACTTCCTCAGGTACCGGCTCAGCGAGTCACACCCTATGAACCCGGTTCGCCTAGAACTAACTATGGCGCTCGCTCAGACCCTCGGAGTCCTATCCGAATCTGCGTGGATCACACCAGAAATCTGCGCAGACCACGACATCACACGAGTTCACACACCCGAATATGTGAGTGCCGTCAAACGTGTCTCGAACCCAACCGATGCCGCAACGCCCGCTGGTCAACTGATTGCACGCGCACACGGACTCGGCACTGAAGACACCCCCATCTTCGCCGACATGCACCATGCAGGAGCCACCATCACCGGCGGCACGCTTACGGCGGCGAAGCTAATACAAAGCGGGCAGGCCACCCGAGCGCTCTCCCTCGCAGGTGGGATGCACCACGCAATGCCAAACAGTGCAGCCGGATTCTGCATCTACAACGACTGCGCCATCGCCATCGACTGGTTACTCAACAACGGGTACAAACGCATCGCCTACATCGACGTTGACGTTCACCACGGTGACGGAGTCCAGGAAATTTTCTTTGACGACCCCCGCGTCATGACGGTATCGCTGCACCAGCACCCCGCCACCATATGGCCCGGGACCGGATGGGCAGCCGAACTCGGCCGTGGCAAAGCAGAAGGAACGGCAGTAAACCTTCCGCTACTTCCAGGAACCACCGACGCTCAATGGTTACGCGCCTTTCACGCCGTAGTCCCAGGGGCGATCCATGCGTTCAAGCCCGACGTAATCGTCAGCCAATGCGGAGTCGACACCCACGCCGACGACCCGCTAGCCGACCTCAAACTGACCGTCGAAGGGCAAAACGCAGCGTTCCTCGCAATGCGCGACCTAGCCGATGAAGTGTGTGAAGGACGATGGCTAGTCACCGGCGGAGGCGGATATTCCATAACCCGCGTCGTACCTCGCGCGTGGACTCACCTCATCGCAGCTGTGGTGGGCACCAACATCGACTTCTCCACACCCATGCCCACCGAATGGCGAGAACTCGCCCAACGCCGCACAGGTGAAGAGCACCCACCAGAACTGATGGGCGATGGCGGAACTGGTGAATACACCCCGTGGTCGGGTTCGGTGGTGGGTACCGTCACCGGCCCTCCGAGCCTCGAACGTGACCTCGCCCGCGTTGACAGTGCCATCTTAGAAACCCGTCGCTCAGTATTTCCCCTTCTCGGCCTAGACCCGGATGATCCCCGTGACTGATACCCCCCGCAGCGATCCAGACGACACCGCAAATTCAGGCGACACCGTACCCACCGAACCTGTGCATCGTTACCCCGCAAAATGGGAGGCCGATGTGCTCGCCTCCGATGGCGGAGTAGTGCATCTGCGCCCCATCGCACCGGACGACGCCGAACGACTAGTGCGTTTTCACTCATCCCTATCGGAACGCACACGCTACTTGCGGTACTTCGGGCCATACCCGAGGATGCCGGAACGCGACGTCAAACATTTCACCAACGTCGACCACAAATACCGGGAGTCCTTCGTACTTCTGCTCGGCAACGACATCGTCGGCGTCGGATTGTACGAACGCATCAAATACGGTGGCGACGGAACATCGGCCGAGGTTGCATTTGTCATCGCGGACGAGCACCAAGGACGAGGCTTCGGTTCCATCCTGCTGGAATACCTCGCAGCAGCCGCCGCCCAAAACGGATTCACCCGATTCGAAGCCGAAGTGCTATCGGAGAACCGCGGGATGATCTCCGTATTCCGAGATGCGGGGTATGAGGTGTCGCGCAGCTACGACGGCAGCGTTGCACACCTCGAATTCAACATCGACCCCACTGAAGCTCACCTCACGGTGCGTGACTCACGTGAGCGCATGTCTGAAGCGCGAAGCGTGGGCAATGTGCTCACCCCAAAATCGATAGCCGTGATCGGTGCTTCGTCCGACATGAAAAAAGTCGGCGGCGTCATCCTCCACAACCTCCTCACCGCAGGATTTAGCGGGCCTGTTTATCCCGTCAACCCCGAACGCACGTCCGTGCACGGTGTGCGCGCGTACCCCACGGTCCGCGACATCCCAGACGAAGTCGACCTCGCGGTCGCTGCAGTCCCCGCCGGGGTCATCGATGAAGTTCTCGACGACTGCCTCGCCAAAAGGGTGAAAGCTCTCGTCGTCGTATCCGCAGGGTTCAGCGAAGTGGGCCGCGACGGCATCTCCGCAGAACGGCGCCTCGTCCAATCTGCCAGGGCCCACGGCATGCGACTCGTCGGGCCGAACGCGCTGGGAGTCGTCAACACCAACCCCGACGTCAGATTGAATGCTTCGTTGGTGCCGGTGCTACCGCCCCGCGGGCGCATCGGATTCTTCTGCCAATCAGGTGCGCTGGGCATCGCGATCCTCGACACTGCTCGACGACGCCAACTAGGACTCTCAACCTTTGTCTCCGCAGGAAACCGTGCCGACGTATCAGGCAACGACCTACTCCAATACTGGGACACAGATCCCGACACCGATGTTGTACTGCTCTACCTAGAAAGTTTCGGTAACCCTCGCAAGTTCTCGCGGATTGCCCGTCGAGTAGCGCGGACCAAACCAATAGTCGCGGTGAAGAGTGGGCGTCACGCCGCTCCGTTCGCACTGGAAGCGACGGGTGTTTCACTCGATGAAGCGAGCGTGGCAGCACTCTTTGAACAAACCGGTGTAGTGCAAGTTAACAGCATCTCTGACCTATTCGACTGCGCACTACTCTTTGGCTACCAACCGTTGCCGACGGGCCCCCGAGTTGCCGTAGTGGGGAACTCCACCGCACTCGGAGTACTGACGATTGACGCTGCGCGTGGCGAAGGACTACACGCAACTGAACCTATCGATGTCGGACCCCACGCTGAGCCCGCAGAAGTGGCCAGCGCAATCGCATCTGCATTGGCGTCCGAGGACGTCGATGCAGTCATTGTCGTATTCGTCCCGCCCGTTGCGCTACCCACGGCACCGTACGCAGAGGCGCTGCGGGAAGCATCGCGGGGTGCCTCGAAACCAATCATCACTACATTCCTCGGCACTGAGGGAATCCCCGACGAATTAGCGATCCGCGACGAAACTGGCGCCCCAGTGCGTGGATCCATACCGTCCTACCCAGGGCCCGAACGCGCCGTCGCCGCGCTGTCGCGCGCATGGCGATATGCCCGGTGGCGCAACGCACCACAATCCAAAGTGATTAGGCCCGAGGGTATCGACACCGACAAGGCGCGGGCACTGATTGATCCGCTCTCACGCGACAACAGCGGTGCGTGGCTTTCCGATGACCAGGTCCGAACACTGTTTAGTTGCTATGGCCTCAACATTGTCGACTATAAAGACGTCGACACCGCAGATGAGGCGGCCGAAGCGGCGCGACAACTCGAATACCCAGTAGTGGTGAAAGCGCTGGGGCAACGATGGCAATACCGCACAGACCTCCTTGGTGTGCGACTCGATTTAACTCGAGAAGAGTCTGTCCGCGTCGCCTACAGCGAAATAACGCGCATTGCGGGCGAGTCACGGGTTCGCGTGCAAAAAATGGCGCCTAAAGGAATCGGATGCACTCTCGGGCTTCAAGATGATCCATCTTTCGGCACGTTGCTCACCTTCGGAATCGCCGGGGTGATATCGGAACTGGTAGGGGACCGTGCCTACCAAGTTCCACCGTTAACCGAGGATGCGGCCCACGCGCTTATCCATTCCCCCAAAGCTGCACCATTGCTCGACGGATACCGGGGAACTGAGCCGGTCGACAAAGACGCACTGATCGACGTCATACGGCGGTTGTCCGTGATGTCCGTGGAACTGCCCAACATTCGCGAACTTTCAATACACCCCGTTTTGGCGTCTCCCGAAGGGGCCGCAATTCTGGGTGCGCAAATACGGGTCGGACCGGAAAATATGGTGCCGTTCGATAACTCGGTGGGGCCTCGCCGACTGCGCTGACAGGGGCACAGCAGTTTCCGTGTTGGCGCCTACGGAAATCTGACTGCGAATCGGTGTGAAACTCGCCATTTTTTCGGGGTAAAACGTACTTTTGCAGATGGATTTCAGAATGGGGCCAGCCCCCGGCAGAACGGGCCCAGGCCCCCGGCAAACCGCCGAGCCCCCCGGGGACCCAACGGGGAAACCAAAACGCGCACCGAACAATCGGTGCGCGTGGTTGGTGCGGCAAGTCAGGACGTGTTCTGCAACTACGAGGTGTAACCGCGCAATTTTTCGGCGCGATCACCGTGCCGCAGTTTGGTCATGACTTCGCGTTCGATCTGCCGCACGCGTTCGCGGGACAGTCCGAACTGCTTACCAATCTGGTCGAGGGTTCGAGGCTGCCCATCGTCAAGTCCGTAGCGAAGCAAGATGACGTTGCGTTCGCGGTCATCGAGCGTCGAAAGCACTGTGCGGATGTCACTGTGCAGAAGGATGGCGATGACGGACGATTCCGCATCGGTGGCGTCTGCGTCTTCGATGAAGTCACCAAGAGGAGCTTCCTCATCGGCTCCGACGGGCATGTCGAGGCTGACGGGGTCGCGGCTGTGGTCTAGGAGGTCCTGGATTTTGTGTTGGGGGATCCCTGATTCCTCAGCTAGTTCAGCTTCCGATGCTTCACGCCCGAGCTGCTGGTGCAGTTCACGCTTGATGCGAGCTAGCTTGTTTACCTGCTCCACGAGATGAACTGGCAGCCTGATGGTGCGGCTTTGGTCTGCCATGCCACGAGTGATTGCTTGCCGGATCCACCAGGTGGCGTAGGTGGAGAATTTGAATCCCTTGGCGTAGTCAAACTTCTCCATAGCTCTGATTAGGCCGAGGTTGCCTTCTTGGATGAGGTCAAGAAGTGGCATTCCGCGCCCGGTGTAGCGCTTTGCTAGAGACACAACTAGTCGGAGGTTTGCCTCAAGGAGATGACTGCGGGCCTTTTGGCCATCGCGGACGATGAAGGCGAGGTCGCGTTTCTTCGCAGGTGTCAGTCGTGGGCGCGTTCCCAGGATGTGCGTTGCGTAGAGACCAGCTTCGATGCGCTTGGCGAGTTCGACCTCGTCAGCGGCCGTCAGGAGTGCGGTTCTTCCGATACCATTGAGGTATACCCGAACCAGGTCGGCAGCTGGGCTCTGTGCGTCGAGCTCGGCTTTGCGGTCTGCTGCTCCGGTCCTGCGGCGAGTGGTCGCGGGGCTGGTCATTGCGTGCCTCCTCATTGGTCGTTCTTCTTAGTGTTAACGCTAGGAGGGGGCAAAATAGTTCCCGAGGTTCCTCGCCTGCAATGACTTTGACCTGCGGTAACGGCGGAACGGTGCTGAGAAGTTGCTGAGAAAGCAACATTGTGGAACAAAATTTTCGCCTCGATGGCGAACTTTGTCTGGTTTCAAGCGCTTTAGGTGTGCACCAGCACGGTGAAGGGGCCATCGTTGATGGATTCAACCTGCATATCCGCACCGAAGATGCCTGTTTCGACAGTAATTCCTCGCTCACGAAGCGCTGTGATGACGTTCTCGTACCGCATTTCAGCTTCGGCTGGTTGTGCGGCGGCAGACCATGATGGCCGCCGCCCCTTCTTTGTGTTGCCAAGCAGGGTGAACTGGCTGACGAGAAGCACAGGTGCGTTGAGGTCGGTGACGCTTGAATCTTCGCGGAGTAGTCGCAGCTCGGCGATTTTGCGTGCCATTGCCGATTCTGCTTCATGAGTATCGTCGTGCGCGACACCGAGGAGGACCAGGAGCCCAGGTTCGGCGATTTCCCCTTTGACGACTCCACCTACGTGCACTCGGGCTGACAGGACTCTGGAAACAACGGCGATCATGCGGGGCTAGTTCCTGGTGTCTCGGTAGCGAGATCACCAAGCACGTCGCTGGGGATGAGGATGCCGTGGCGGATGAGCCCTTGGGCTAGCTGCACTCCGTGTTCGACGATGGCTTTGCTGTCTTCACCCACCGCGGCGGCGGCGAGTTCGAGAAGTTCGTTAAGGGGTAGTCCGTCGGGGCGCACGCCTGCGAGAACCATGGCTCCTAGGTCGTCGATTTCGTGCTGCCAGCGTGGGCCGTCTCCCCGGTGGATGCGGGTGACGTACGGTTGCCATCCTTCGCTTCCTGGGGTGAGTACCTTTTCCAGCACCACGGCAGGGTTGAGCTGGTAGGTGGCGTTAAGTACGTCGTGGTCACGTAGCCATGCGACTCGCTGGAAGTAGGCCAATGCTTCATCCCCGAGTGGGTCCTCGAACGCTTGTGTGAGGTCTTCGCAGAGAATGTCGGATGGGCTATTGGTGTGTCGCAAGTAGACGAAACCAAAACCGATGGCGTCGACGTTTTGATCATGCAAGGCTTCTCGCCATTGTTCTTGTCGTGCCTGGCCTGCCGCGGTTCGGAGGTCGACGTCGGCGTCGCGCAGCCACGTCGATACGTACAGTTCGAGGTCGGCGATGTCGCGCTGAACAAACCATGCGTCTACACCGTGGTCGGGCAGCCAGGACGCGACGCGTGATCTCCAGTCGTGGCCACTCTGGTGAATCCATGAAGCCAGCAATATTGCGGTGCCGCCGGGGTTGAGGTGTTCGAGGCTTTCTCGGACCATTATTTCGCTGGCGCCGTCTAGTTCAAGCCCTGAGTCGCGGTAGGTGAGTTCGACTGATGGCCCGCTCACGACGAATGGCGGGTTAGCAACGATTTGATCGAACGTCCGTCCGCTAACTGGTTCAAACCACGAACCGTGGAGCAAATCGATGGGGATGTCGTTCAACGCTGATGCCGCTGCGGTCACCATGAGAGATCGCTCGCTGATATCTGTTGCTGTGACGTCCTGAGCGTAGGTTGCGGCGTGTAGCGCTTGGACTCCGCACCCGGTTCCTATGTCGAGAACTGTCTGGACGGGCTCAGTGGGTGTGGCCCGCAGCAGGGACAAAGATGCGGCACCGACGCCGAGAACGTGGTCTGGTCGCACGGTTCGGGGGCGGAGTGAACCGTCATGGTCGGAGATCATCCAGCGCGTTCCGTTTCCGGTGTCGAGCGGCCGTATATCCCACAGTGCGGTGACTTCGTCTCCGTCGACTCGGATGTAACCAGATTCTGTCGCGCCGTCGACGCTTAGTGGTGCGAGCGCTTCAGCAGCTTCGGCGACAGGAACTGGGTCGCCGAGGATGAACAGTGAAATGAGCGTACCGAGGTGGCCAGCATTTCGGCATGCCCGACGAATTGGAGCAGGCTCACCACGGTCAAGGGCAGCAAGCCCCGCCGGTCCAAGAACCGTAACTAGGGTGTCTGAGTTGTATTCGTGGCGTTCAAACGCGGTTCGGAGCAGGGGAGCGGAACGTGCGAGTGTCATGTCGACGGCACGGTTTTGCTGAACAGGCAGAGTCACCCATCTATGGTTTCATGATTTTTTTCCTGCAACGCCCTTTGCTGTGCGCGAGCCTCCCGGCGAGCGAGGTATTCGCTCATTTCACCCTTTTGACGTGGGGGTCGGTCGTTTGCGATGAGTACGGCAATCCACGGCAGCGGAATCGAAATAGCGATGATGGCTAGTGCTATCAATCCGTTGTCCGTTGCCATGTATGCAAGGGCCGCGAGGATGAGTGCTGGAATGCGTATCGACATGAGAATGCTGTACTTGCGGATGCGGGCACGTTGTTGCTGCTCGAACGATTCAGGTGCTCCGGTAATGAGGAAAGCTTTTGGTGCCACCCCGTACGCACGGGCTGCTGCCTCATCTCCGGTAAAGAATCCGCCGTCCGACGAATGCGAATTTTTCGACATGTGGACCACACTTCCGGTAGGCGGGCTGGCAAGCTACTCCTCAGTAGGAACTACTCCAGTGTAGCTAAATCCATATTTTCGTGACGGGGCCGCGACTCACTTTCAGAGTCGGGGAATGATGCGGCATTATTGATATGTGAGTACTGAGATCAAGGAACGCCCGGATACCCGGCCAGCAGACACAACAGACGACGACACCCCGAAGTTTTTCCACTATGTGAAGAAGGAGAAAATCACCGAAAGTGCGGTGACAGGCAGTTATGTCGTTGCGCTGTGCGGTGAGGTTTTTCCTGTGACGCGTTCGGCTAAGCCTGGGTCGCCAGTGTGCCCGGACTGCAAGCGAATTTACGAACGCATGCGATCCTGAGGTTCATCGCCTCGGTCAACACTGTGGCCGTGTGGCGCGTCGACTGGGCAAGACTGCTGGTCGCCATCAGGTTCATCGTGATCCGCTGGGCTGTCTAGTTCGACCTGTTGAACTGTGCCGTCCTTCGTGCGGTTGGTGGCTACGCGGATCTTTCGTGTCGCTAGGTGGAACAGTTGTGTGGCAACGGGTTTGTCCTCGGCTTGCTCGCCAGTGTCCTTTACTTGCTGCCCGAGCCACGACTTCATTTGTTCTAGCCGAGTAGCGCGGGCGGGCCAGTGTTGCTGGATAGTGGCGTTGAATTCCGCACCAATCACGATGGCGAACCCGAGGAAGAATGCGAAAAGCAGAAACGCGATGGGTGTAGCCAGGGCGCCGTACGTGTAACCCGTCCGTGTCACTGTCGACAGGTATATACGTAGGCCAGCGCTTGCGCCGTAAAACACCAATCCTGCGACGATTGCGCCGTACATTAGGCGACGCCACGGCAAGGTTTTGGGCAGCGCGACCTTGTACAGCAGCGTTAGACCGAAGATGAGTAACAAGCCCACCGCTGGGTAATACAGTAGGCGCACAAGGTCGCTGGCTACGCCGTTCCAGAAGTCAGGGATGAGTTCCATGATGAGCGTGGGCCCCAGTGCAACGAGTGGCAAAGTGAAGACGGCAAGCACCAAGAAACCGACGTACAGGAACAGGGCAAAGAACCTCTGCCACACAGGGTGACGATGGTCGCTTTGGTCGTGCGCTTTAACGATGCCGTCAACAAAAGCCGCTATGGCGGCCGAGCCTGCCCACAGTGAAATGAGAAAACCCACGGAGACTAACTGCAGGCGACCCTGTGCCAGCACGTCGCTGACCATCGGTTGAATGATCTGGTCGACGACGTTTTCCGTGAAAACTTGGCCACTGAAGCTGATCAGTCTGCTTTCGATGATGTCGACTGTGTCAGGTCCGAACCAATCGCCCACATATCCGACCGCGCCGAGCATTCCCAAGAGGAGCGGCGGCAGGGAGAGTACCTGCCAGAATGCGGCGGTGGCGGCGAGGGAGAGAATCGAATCTTCCCACGCTTTGGATACTGTTCGCCAGACAATCTGAGCGGCAGTGCGCACCGGTTGAAAGGCGCGGCGGTGGAGCGGAACGTGTGAGTTCATAGCCGGACTTGGTATTGCCCCTCTGTGGGTGGCGCGATATCTCGCGCGACAGCAAGTGACTGAAGGCTCACGGTACCGTGTCCTGGCACGGTCGTCCTGTCGGCAGATGAAATAATGGTCGCGTCGGCGGGGGAATGGTTGCGGACTGCGACGGTGCTGGGTTTTGCGGTCCGACTTATTGCCGCGGAGTGCGTACTGTTGTGCTTCGGTGAGTATCGTTCGCCGGGAAGTAAACGTGTTGTGCAACGAGGAGTGTGTGTGCAGGCCCAAGCGGTGAAGACTGAGGTGCAATCGACACCAAATGGAGCTTCCGGGCAACTTCGTGTCTGGCAGCGTCGTGCGCTAACGAAATACTTGGCTACCAAGCCTCGCGATTTCCTCGCGGTGGCGACCCCAGGTGCAGGCAAGACGACGTTCGCTCTGCGGGTAGCGGTGGAATTGCTGAAGGACCGCACCGTTGACCAGATAACGATCGTCGCTCCGACTGAGCATCTGAAGCACCAGTGGGCGGAATCGGCGGCACGTCTAGGCATCGCGATTGACTCGAAGTTCTCGAACACCACGGGACAGACCTCGAGCGATTTTCACGGTGTTGCGGTGACGTACGCGCAAGTTGCCGCTCATCCCTACAAGCACCGCGTTCGGACTGAGAATCGCAGAACTCTCGTCATCCTGGACGAGATTCACCACGCTGGCGATGCGAAAAGTTGGGGAGACGCGATGCGTGAAGCGTTCTCTGACGCCACTCGCAGACTCGCGCTAACTGGTACACCGTTTCGCAGCGACGATAGCCCGATCCCGTTTGTGACATACGAGCCAGAACCCGGTGGGCTGAAGCGGTCGAAGTCAGACCATGCGTATGGGTACTCAGAGGCTCTCGCAGACGGCGTTGTGCGCCCTGTGGTGTTCCTTGCCTACTCAGGTGAGGCGCGTTGGCGGACCAGCGCAGGGGAGGAGTTCACTGCGCGGCTGGGTCAGCCTCTCAACGCGGAGCAAACTGCCCGCGCATGGCGGACAGCGTTAGACCCCAATGGTGAATGGATCCCTTCCGTGCTGACAGCTGCGCACACGCGGCTCGGGCAATTGCGCGCTGCGGGCATTGTGGATGCTGGAGGTTTGGTCATCGCTTCGGACCAGACTGCGGCCCGTGCGTACGCTGCTGCACTCGAGAAAATCACCGGCGAAAAGCCCGTGCTTGTCTTGTCAGATGATCCTGGTTCCTCACAGCGAATCGCAGAGTTTAGTGCGAGCACGGACACGTGGATGGTCGCTGTCCGCATGGTTTCTGAGGGGGTCGACGTACCTCGGTTGGCTGTAGGTGTGTACGCCACTAGCGCGTCGACGCCTCTGTACTTCGCACAGGCAATTGGTCGATTCGTTCGGTTGCGGATCCCAGGCGAGACGGCGAGCGTTTTTCTACCGTCGGTGCCGGTTCTACTTGATCTTGCCTCGAAACTTGAGGCGCAACGCGACCATGTGCTGGGTAAACCGCATCGCGACAAGGACGGGTTCGACGACGAGCTGCTTGCCGATGCCAACAAGCAAAAAGACGAAGCCGGCGATAAAGAGCGGGCGTTTACTTCACTCGGCGCCGAGGCTGAACTAGACCAGGTTATTTACGACGGGTCATCGTTCGGTACCGCAACTTTTTCAGGCAGTGACGCTGAGGCTGACTATCTCGGTCTGCCAGGTCTTCTTGATGCCGACCAGATGCGTGCACTTCTGCGGCAACGCCAGGCCGACCAAATCAAAGAACAGCCGACGGCACAAAGTTTGGTTCCACCGCCAGCGAAACCCCCGCAGACGGAAACGACGACCCAGCAGCTTTCGAATTTGCGTAGAGAGCTCAACAAGCTTGTGGCAATGCATCACCACCGGACCGGCAAAGGCCACGGCACTATCCACGGAGAATTGCGTCGGGAGTGCGGCGGTCCGGCGACAGCTGCTGCAACAGCAGAACAGTTGCGGGATCGCATCGCGATGCTCCGCAACTGGTAGCTGCTTTCAGTAGAGCCGTTAAATTCCGAGCGTGTTACACCTCTGCAGCTGCGTCGACATTAGCGGCAGCTTTGGCGAGACCATCTTCGAACTGGTTCGCATGGTGCTGGCAGAACAACAATTCGCCACCGGACGGAAGCGTGGCGCGCACACGCGCCCGGGCTCCGCAACGATCGCAACGGTCGGAAGCGGTTAGCCGGACGGTGGTAGCTGTTGCGGTCATTTCTCCTCCATTCCGGTGCCCTAAGGCTCCTAGACAGCGGGACACGATCGCTTAGACATACACTGCCGAACTTGTGGTTGGCAGTGGTGCTGTCTTTACGGTCGATCCCTTACATAGTGATATACGAATAACTGGACCTAAATGTTCCAACTGTTGGTCTCAGTGTGACGTACGACATAGCGGGACATAGCGAGGGGCTCCTATGCAGCTGCATAGGAGCCCCTCACAAGAAGCGAATTCTAATCCAGATAGTCGCGAAGCACCTGGCTGCGGCTGGGGTGCCGAAGCTTAGACATTGTCTTCGATTCGATCTGGCGGATACGTTCGCGCGTCACGCCATACACTTGACCAATTTCATCTAGCGTACGTGGCTGCCCGTCCGTCAAACCAAACCGAAGTCGCACGACACCGGCTTCACGCTCGGATAGCGTCTCCAACACTGATTGCAGTTGGTCCTGCAGAAGCGTGAAGCTGACAGCGTCAACCGCTACAACGGCTTCACTATCTTCGATGAAGTCGCCGAGTTGGCTATCGCCTTCATCGCCGATGGTCTGGTCCAACGAAATTGGCTCGCGCGCGTACTGCTGGATTTCCAGCACCTTCTCGGGCGAGATATCCATTTCCTTGGCAAGTTCTTCAGGCGTTGGTTCTCGCCCAAGATCCTGCAGCAACTCACGCTGGATTCGACCAAGCTTGTTGATCACTTCCACCATGTGCACCGGAATACGGATGGTGCGGGCCTGATCTGCCATGGCACGCGTAATCGCCTGCCTGATCCACCAGGTCGCATACGTCGAGAATTTGTAACCCTTGGTGTAGTCAAATTTTTCGACCGCGCGAATGAGCCCGAGGTTGCCTTCCTGGATGAGGTCCAAGAATGCCATGCCGCGGCCCGTGTAACGCTTGGCCAAGGACACCACAAGCCGCAAGTTTGCTTCTAGAAGATGATTCTTGGCGCGGTTGCCGTCGCGCACCACCCAGTTGAAGTTCTGGCGCATCGGCGCTGTGACTTTCTCACCAGCGGCCGCGAACCGTCGCATCTTCTCCGCAGCGTAGAGCCCTGCTTCGATTCGTTTTGCGAGTTCGACTTCTTCCTCGGCATTCAGCAGTGCAACCTTGCCGATTTGCTTGAGGTAAGCACGAACAGAGTCAGCCGAGGCCGTGAGTTCAGCGTCCTTGCGTGCTTGGCGAAGTGCCTCGGATTCCTCTTCATCCCACACGAAGTCGGAGTCAGACTCTTTTTCTTCTTTCGAAGAAGCCCGGGTGCGCTTCGCGCCTGCTGCTTTGGGTGCTACTTCAGGACCATCGTCAACAAGGTCCGGAGCGTCAAGCATGTCTTCGGATGGATCAATGTCGACTGCATCGTCGTCCGAAGCCTCGGCGGAGTTGCTGGTGTCCGCAGTAGTAGCCGCCGCAGCCTTCTTAGCCGTTGCCTTACGTGGAGCAGATTTTTTAGCGGGTGCTTTGCGCGCAGCCGCGGTTTTCGTCGGCGCTGCCCCTTCGTCGGCGCCTTCGTCAGCGGTCAACGCTTTCGCAGGCGCCTTCTTCACTGTTTTTCGGGGCGCTCGGCGTGTTGCCTTGGTTGGTGGTTCGGAAGCACCTCCGGAAGTGTCAGCATCACCGTTGTCGCCCGCAAGGTCTGCGGAAGCATTTGCTGCGAGTATCGCTTCGTCAGCTGTGCTTCCGGTTGCAACCTTCGTCGCGGCAACCCGCTTGACAGCCTTTGCAGGTGCCTTCTTTGCCGGTGCTTTCCGGGCCGCAGTCCGCTTCGGGGCAGACACAGCTGTCGCCCCCGAATCGGCCTCTGACCCGGTAGAACTCGGAGTTTCAGTAGATGCCACGTACGCCCTTTCGTGACTTCGTCGTGCGGCACAGAGCCAGTCGATTCAGTCTTGGAATCTGCTGGCGAAAAGTCCATGTAGATCGGCCTGCGATAGCAAGGCGTGTTCCATTGTAACGATTACATCAGCTGTACTGGTCACCGATTCCCCTTCACCACCGTTATTTGTGGGAAATTTTCTGCGCAGCGAGGGCACTTCCGACAATTCCAGCGGTATTGCGAAGCTTCGCGGGGACCACCGGAGTGTTGTTCTTCAGCAGCGGAATCCACTTGTCAGCCTTTTTGCTTACGCCACCTCCGGCGATAAACAGATCTGGTGAAAACAGCGCTTCAAAAGTGTTCAGGACTGTTGTTACTTCGTCAGCCCAGTCCGACCAACTCAAATCGTTCTTTTCCCGAACGGACGCCGCTGCGCGATGTTCAGCCTTTATTCCGTGGACTTCCAGATGGCCAAGTTCGGAGTTGGGAACCAAAACTCCGTTGTAAAGCATCGCCGAGCCAATCCCGGTGCCAAAGGTGAGCAGCATCACCAAACCATCACTTGCGTCGCCACCTCCATAAGTCAGCTCCGCTAGCCCCGCTGCGTCAGCATCATTAAGAAGAACAAGGTTCGACGTTCCAAGGTGTGCGGAAAGCACAGCCTGAGCGTCCAAGCCAATCCAGGTTTCATGAATATTCGCTGCACTGAAGGTGATGCCTCGCTTGACCACCGCTGGAAGCGCTACACCGATCGGTCCGGTCCAATCAAAGTGCGCGACCACTTCAGCGACCGTCGCAGCGACCGCGTCCGGGGTGGCGGGCTGTGGAGTACTTATCCGGTGACGTTCCGAAGCGAGGGTGCCCGTATCGAGGTCAACAAGTGCACCTTTGACTCCACTGCCGCCTACATCGACGCCGAAGCCCAGTCTCGAACTGTTCGATGACGAGACCATTCGCTCACTCCCTTGTCTCGGCGGCATCGCCGCCACGCTGATCAAAACCACATTACAGATGAGGGGAACAACGGTGGTGGGCACGCCATTACCCATGTGAAGGCGGTGCGCAGCGGTGGCGAAGAGGGCCCTAGTGTGCTGCGATGAATCAGTGCCGCACAATCTATCGCTTCATGTCGATGACACAGCCGAATCACTGCGCGCCGTCGCTGAACGTATTGCCCTCGACGCAGCCGACCTAGTTCGGCGCCGCAGACGAGAAGTTTTTAGCGGCAACTTGGCGCAGGACGGCGCAGTGTCATCAAAATCGACACCAACCGACCCTGTCACCATTGTCGATTCCGAATCCGAGGAACTAATCCGGCAGCGGCTAGCCGAGCTTCGGCCGAGCGACCGAATTCTCGGCGAAGAAGGCGGCGGCGATTCCGAAACCAGCGGTATCAGGTGGGTTGTTGACCCGATCGATGGAACAGTCAATTTTATGTACGGTATCGGCGCTTACGCGGTGTCGATTGCTGCCCAACGTGACGGTGTGTCCGTCGCGGGAGCGGTCGTTGACGTTCCAACCGGAGTTCTGTATTCCGCAGCGCTTGGTGCGGGCGCCTATATGCGCGACAGCGAGGGAGAAGTGACCACCTTGCGTTGCAGTGCCGAAACAGCCATGTCGCACGCTCTCGTGGCAACTGGGTTCGGTTACGGGGCCGCCCGGCGCGAGCATCAAGGACAGCTCGTCGCGAGCCTGCTGCCACGTATCCGCGATATTCGCCGGATCGGCGCCGCATCACTTGACTTATGTCTGCTCGCCGCTGGCCGTGTTGATGCGTATTTCGAGCATGGACTTCACCCTTGGGATTGGGCGGCGGCGGCCCTCATTGCAAGTGAGGCGGGCGCCAGCGTCACTGTTCCGTCTCCGACATCGTCGGGCGATGATGGCGATATCACGTACGCAGCTGCGCCAGGAGTGGCGCAAGAGTTTGCTGACGCCCTCGACAAACTTGGTGCCTTGCGTCAGCTTTAAAACTCCGGTTTGAGGTGCCTCCGGTTTGAGGTGCCTCAGCACCTCGCGGCGCGTGCCTCGTCAATAAGGTCTTTGCTGGGCCCGTCTCCGGTGGTGCTTCGCAGCAATTGGATTGCTGATTCGCCCTCGGGAGTGGGTGAGATATTGCGGAAGTACGTACCCAGGGCAAGATCGACAACATTGTCTTGGCGGTCATCTTCGATCAACTCGACGCATGGGGCGGCCAACCACAGCGCGCTCGCTGCCGCGCGTCCCTCGGGGCCAAACCGGATTTGTCCGTGGCATTGCAGGTTCTGATCCGTGTAGATCGGATCATTTCCTGCCTGCACATCGGCCGCTGATTCGTAGCCGAGTTCGCTGATTTGAGCAGCCACTGCGGACGCTTGCCCGACTTCACCGTTGGCGTTGAACACACGCACCTGAGTTAGACGTAGGGGTGCGGGAGGAACCTTCGCTAGCTCAACTCGCGAAAACCTTTCCCCAAACGCGACATCACCAGGTGGCGGATCTGGGCACTCGATGGCGCTCACTGGCGCCTTCTCGATGCTGAAAGCTTGGATCCACACCACGCTGGCGAACACGAGGAGGGCCGAAATGAGTAGAACCGCGGGGATCGGGCGACGGCGCTTGTACGGCTTGCCGTGCGGATCCGTGGCATGTCCTTCAGTGATCAACGAGACCACGCTGCTTCGTTTCCTTTCCGCAGCCGACGGGGGTACCGGCACCGCTGGGTATCGTGGCGAGTGTAGCCATAACCTGGCATCCGATGTGCGGCAAACCCCTGGTGAGTCGTCTCCCGAGTGGTGGATGAGCGGCATCGCCGACATTTCATTTCACCTGCGTGGCGCAAATGTGAGGCAAAGGTCGCGTTATTCGGCTATTGTCTGGCGGCCAACACTTCTCACGTAGCACAAGTGATGAGGCGCACATCACGTATGGGAATTTACCGTTTCGGGCACAAAACGTCCGACTGGTACGTTACCCACCCACACACGTACTCTGTGCCCGTTCACAACAGCAACGTGAACGTGGACGGCCGCATCGGAAATGCGTGGTCATTGTCCCGCGTTACACATGGTGCGGGCATCAGCGTCTGGCAACAGCGCAAGTGGATAGGGGATGAAGGAATGCCGACAGATTACGACGCGCCGAGGCGCAGCGACGCGGACGAACTGTCCGAGGGCTCGCTGGATGAGCTCACGTCGCGCCGTGGTGAGGCCCAGTCAGCCGTGGTGGATATCGACGATTCTGATACAGCGGAATCGTTCGAACTGCCGGGCGCCGATCTATCGGGCGAAGAGCTTTCGGTCCGAGTAGTGCCAAAACAGGCAGATGAGTTTACGTGTACTCAGTGTTTCTTGGTGTTTCACCGGAGTCGCTTGGCGAGTACTGAGAACGGTGAGCAGATCTGCCAGGACTGCATCTAGGTGGCATAAGCCCGGGTACGGGGGGTGCCAATCCGCACCCGGCGCTGCCTATTTTCGGTTGGTTACGTCGTTGAGCACTCCGACGAGTTTGTCGGGGGTGCGGGTACTAACCAGCCAATACGGTGTTGGGTCGTCAGGGTCGTCCAGCACAACGAGGATGAGGGTATTAATCCACGTCCGATGTTGAACAAATGCTGCGGGATCTAATTGGCGACCCATTGCTGCTTGTTTGGCGGTTGCTGGGATCGCGGCGACGCGGGCAATGACGTTGATGGGTAAGTGAGCATCACCAGCATGAAAGGTGCCGGGATCATTGCCGTCCTGTGTCACGGAAATTTGTGTTCGCGACAAGTGCCAGAGCACCCACAGTGGGATTGGTGCGAGCAGCAGAAATGGCAACCACGTGGGAAGGGTTCGTATACCAATTGCGAACTGTAGGGCCACCATCGATGAGGCGAAGAGTCCGAGCGGCCACCACCACCACGGCACCCATAGCTTTTCTGAATACAACACGCCGGTAGCGCTGTTTTCGACCGCCACTTTGCCCCTCGCTGCGTTTGGATCATGATCTGACACGTCTTTGAGGGTAGTCTCGCCGGGCGTGGACACAGAATTTTCATCATCGCAAGGCGGCAATTTCGAGATCCTTTTGCGGCGCCTTGATAAGGGGTTACCCGTACCAGTGCGCGCCCACCCCGGTGACGCGGGTGCTGACTTGTATTCGACGGTCGACGTAGAGATCCCACCAGGTGAGAGAGTGCTCGTTGGTACGGGCATCGCTGTTGCTTTGCCTATTGGCACAGTCGGGCTGATTCATCCTCGCTCAGGTCTCGCCGCTCGAACGGGACTGTCCATCGTGAATACACCGGGGACGGTAGACGCCGGATATCGCGGCGAGATCAAGGTGTGTTTGATAAACCTCGACCCTAGGGACCCGATTCACATTCAGCGGGGCGACCGCATCGCTCAACTCGTAGTTCAGAAGGTCGAACTCGTGTCGTTTGTGGAAGTAGAGTCGTTAAATGACACCAGTCGTGGCGACGGCGGGTATGGGTCCAGCGGTGGGCACGCGAAACTTGTCGTTGAACCGTAGGCTGCTGACGGCACTTGAGTTGTGCCGCGTTGGTTGTGCCGGGTTGGTCTTGCCGAAATGGTCGTAGGAAGGGAATTACGTGGGATTACTGCGCCGAAGCAAAAAATCAGACGAAGCTGTACCGGCGGAGGCACTGGACCAGCAACCGGATCAGATCGTTGACCGTCAGTCCGACCGGTCGCACGGGCCGTTTGATGCAGCTGAGGAAGAAATTCCCACGGGCGATAACAAGCGTTTGAATTTGGGGTCAGTTTCGATCCCGATGCCACCAAGTGGTCAGGTGCAGGTTGAGATGGGGCAGGGCGGTGCCGTGCAGGGCGTGCATGTGGCTACTCCGCACGGGCGGATCACGGTATCTGCGTACGCTGCCCCGAAGTCGTCGGGCCAATGGCTGACGGTCAGTGGGGAACTTGCCAAGTCACTTCAGACTGATGGCGCCACCGTTACCACCGAAGAGGGCCCCTGGGGTGCCGAGGTCTTGGCGTCGACAGACAAGGCTGATATTCGCTTCATCGGTGTCGATGGTCCACGTTGGATGATTCGGTTGGTGGCTGCTGGACCTGCGGGTAAGGCCTCGCACGATGGTGAACTCAGTGTGATGGCGCGCGACGTGTTGCGCGGAACCATTGTTGACCGTGGCGATTCGCCGTTGCCGGTTCGCACTCCCTTGCCGATTACGTTGCCGAAGGCGCTTCACGAGCAGTTGATTGCGATGCAACAGCAGCAGCAGGCAGCGGCTGCGCGAAAGGCTGCGCAATCGGGTGACGTGCAACAAGACCCACCCCAACAAGACCCGCCTCAGCAAAACCCACCCCAGCCGCCGATTCAGCAGTAACTGCCGGTCTAGGGTCAACGTCAACTGTTGTTGGCCCACCGAGGGTCGAGCCTGGACAGCGCGCGTATTGCGGTGTCACCTAATACGGCTGGATTATCTCCGATTTGCGCCAGCGTTAATGTTTCCACCAGAGAGTTTGGCAGCCTGTGCGCCCAACTGTGGGCGACTGCAATGGGATGGATTGGGTCGTCGATTGCCGCTGCGATGCCGACGGGTGTACCGATGGTGCGGAGAACCTCAGCGGTAAGTTTGTCGAATGACGCGGCAGCAAGGAGCGCTCCGGGTAGATGGGGCCACAGTTGTCGCCACGATTGTTCGAGTTCGTCGGCAAGCCACCCTGGGGTCGATGCCTTCATTGCGGTGATCGTGCCATCAAGGCCGACGCGTGAAAGCTCTTCGGCGGTGATTGTGGCGCTCAGTGCTGCGGGCGCGCCGTGCGAGTTTCCCGTCCATGCGGGCAATGCCGCTACCACTCCTGTTGTGAGATGTGGATTCCGCGACGCCCACAATGCGCCAACGGCCGCACCGAGTGAAATCCCGCCGACAATCAGTGGTCCGTGACGTTCGGCAGCCTGGTCGAGTGCGTGCAATGAGGAACCAATAAGGTCCCGCGGGTCAGGTTCGATGGCGCACAGGGACACCTCCGCGGGTTTGAGTGCGGGCTCGAAAGCGCGACGCACAAAATCGGCACGTGATCCCGTTCCGGGCAGAAGCGCTGCGACACGCACGGCTGACGGGCCTCCCAACGTCCATCGCCGCCGGGCTGTGAGGTGGGTTTGACGGCCGATGTGTGGCACCCTCGTAGGGTGATCGAGCAGCAGCGGCAGTCGAGAATTGAACAACTCGGCGGAGTAAGTGGTCTTGTTCAGTCGACCGTACCCATTCTTGTGTTTGTTATCGCAAACACTCTGGTTGGTTTGTCGACAGCAATTTGGATTGCTCTCGGGTCGGCCGCTGCGGTGTTGGCGTGGCGCATGTTTCGTAAGGACCCGGTCCAACCGGCAATTTCAGGTTTCATCGGCGTAGGTATCGCCGCCTATATTGCGCATCGAACTGGGGAGGCGCGTGGTTTCTTCCTGTTCGGGATCTACACGAGCCTGGCCTACGGGTCTGTATTCCTGATCTCAATGCTCGTGCGATGGCCCCTGGTTGGAATTATTTGGGGTTTCCTGAGCGAACGAGGCAATGGTTGGCGCCGAAACAAATCCGCCCTGCATTGGTACGACCTAGCTACCGGTGTGTGGGTTTTGGTGTTCGCGGCACGATACTTTGTTCAGACTCACCTTTATGATGCTGATCAGACTGGCTGGTTGGCGTTTGCTCGCCTGGCAATGGGGTGGCCACTTGCCGCGATGGCCTTCCTCGTGACGGTGTACGCCGTCCGTAAGGCTGACAAGCTGCTTGATGCGGTCGCTGCGGCGGAGCCCGAAACTGATGCTTCAGATACGCAGGAAAAGCCATGACAAATTGGGTGGGTCAGGAATTTTCCCTTACGCTTGGCGACCCTGCACATGGTGGTTTCTGCGTGGGGCGACACGAGGGGCGCGTGGTTTTTGTGCGCCACGGGATCTCCGGTGAACAGGTGCGCGTGAGGGTCGCCGAGGATCGCGGTGGCGCGTTCTGTTTTGCGAACGTCATTGAAGTTGTTTCTCCGTCAGCGGAGCGTATTTCGCCGATGTGTTGCGTGAGCAGTCAGCCGAATGGTGCTGGATGCTGCGATCTGTCACACATGACAGCGGCAGCGCAACGCCAGTGGAAAGCAGATGTGGTTTCGGGCCAGTTCCGGCGGATAGCGCATCTTGATCGCGACGTGGAAGTGGAACTTCTCGACGGAGGGCCCACGCAGTGGCGCACGCGTGCCAGGTTTGCCGTTGACCGTGACGGTAGGGCCGGAATGCGACGCTACCGAAGCAACGATGTCATTGTGGACCTATCGTGCCCGCAGCCCGTTGATGGCCTCACTGATGGAATCGCGGAGCGGCGTTGGACACCGGGCAGTGAGTTGCACATCGCGGTGGACAGTACAGGTGAACGCCATATTTCTGAGCAGATTCAGCACAAGGTAGCGCGGCGTGGAACTGCGCGGCAGAAGGCCGCATCCCACCGTGCGCAATCGGCGCGTCGCACTGCGGAGAAAACAATCGAGGGAAGTGGTCGAGCGCAGGAGGTTGTGCGCGGACGCACCTGGGACGTTTCGGCGACGGGGTTTTGGCAAGCGCATCGGAATGCACCGACTACGTATTCGTCGGTCATTGCAGAGTGGGCTGAATTAGCACCGGGGGAGACCGCGTGGGATCTCTACAGCGGCGCTGGGGTGTTCGCGGCTGAACTGGCAGCCGCTGTCGGAGCGAACGGGCACGTCGACGCTGTGGAGGCATCCGCACAATCCGTTGCGGACGGAACAGCCGCCGTTGCGGAGTTCGGCCAAATTTCGTTTCACGGGTTGCCCACCGAGCGTGCGTTCGGGGAGCTACGACCTAACCCTGCGGTGGTAGTGCTTGACCCACCGCGGTCAGGCGCAGGGCGAGCTGTTGTCAGTTCAATCGCTGAGGCGGCGCCGCGTCAGGTCATTCATATTGGGTGCGATCCTGCAGCATTTGCCCGCGATGTCGCACTGTATGCAGAAAACGGCTACCGTCTTGCTGATCTTCGTGTGTTCGATGCGTTTCCTCTCACACACCATGTGGAATGCGTCGGCATTTTTCAGCGGTGACGCGCCAATCTTCACCATCGAGATGGTGGCGCTGACGTTAATCCGTAGACTGGTTGCATCCGCGGCGCGTGATGGCCGAGCCGAAAAACGAATGGAGTGTCTCGTTGGGGCTTCTCGATCGTGTTCGTACACCCAGTGACTTGCGGGACCTCTCTCCCGAGCAGTTGGCCTCGTTGGCGGTGGAGATCCGCAGTTTCCTTGTGCGCAAAGTGGCTGCATCTGGTGGCCACCTTGGGCCGAACTTGGGTGTCGTCGAATTGACCCTCGCGTTGCATCGTGTTTTCGATTCGCCGCATGACGCGATCCTTTTCGACACTGGACATCAGGCGTATGTGCACAAGATCGTCACTGGTCGTGCGGACCAATTCGACACGCTGAGGAAGCGCGGTGGGTTGTCGGGATATCCGTCCCGGAGCGAGAGTGAACATGACTGGGTGGAGTCGTCCCATGCGTCGGCGTCGCTGTCCTACGCAGATGGCCTGTCGAAGGCGTTCGAGTTGTCTGGTCAGCATTCGCGCCATGTAGTTGCTGTCGTCGGTGATGGCGCGCTCACGGGAGGTATGTGCTGGGAAGCGTTGAACAATATCGCGGCCCAGGTGCATCGTCCGCTCGTCATTGTGGTGAACGACAATGGTCGGTCCTATGCGCCCACAATTGGCGGCTTGGCCGAGCACCTTTCCGCACTGAGGTTGCACTGGGGCTACGAGAAGGTGCTGGAAAACGGCCGCAAAGCCATTAAAGGCATCCCTCTTGTCGGCGACACCGCGTACGCCATGATTCACGGCATGAAGGCTGGAATTAAGGACGCTGTTGCCCCGCAGGCGATGTTTTCGGACCTTGGAATCAAGTACTTGGGCCCAGTTGACGGCCACGATTTGCACGCAATGGAATCGGCGTTGAAACTCGCCAAGGATTTCGGTGGGCCCGTCATTGTCCACGCAGTCACCAGCAAGGGGCGCGGGTATCGGCCGGCGGAGACTCATGAGGCGGATCAGATGCATGCCACTGGCATTATTGATCCGCTCACAGGGCTGTCGAAGAGCAAACCGACAGTCGATTGGACATCCGTATTTGCCGCTGAACTGATCGACATTGCGCGCGAACGTGAAGAGATTGTGGCGATCACGGCCGCAATGCCTGGACCGACTGGTTTAGCCGAGTTCGGGAAGCGGTACCCGGACCGAATGTTTGATGTTGGTATTGCCGAGCAGCATGCTGTGACGTCTGCTGCCGGTCTGGCATTGGGTGGCTTGCATCCAGTCGTCGCCGTTTACTCCACGTTCTTGAACCGAGCGTTCGATCAACTTTTGATGGACGTCGCTCTGCTGAAACTGCCCGTGACGATGGTGCTCGACCGTGCCGGGGTGACCGGTTCCGACGGGGCCAGCCACAACGGCATGTGGGACATTTCAGTGTTGGGGATTATCCCGGGAATCAGGGTGGCAGCGCCGCGCGATGCCGCGACTCTTCGGGAGGAACTTGCCGAGGCTCTGAATACTCACGATGGCCCGACCGCCTTGCGTTTCCCGAAGGGCTCCGTGTGTGTCCCGATTGGCGCGGTTGAGCGCTTGAGCGATGGTGTGGACATTTTGCACCGGCCCACCGAGAGAGCAGACGTATTACTCGTCGCAGTGGGTTCCTTCGCTGAAGTGGCCGTGGACACCGTACAGCTTCTGCGCAAACAAGGAATCCATGTCACGGTGATAGACCCGCGCTGGGTATTGCCAGTTGCGGACAGTGTTGTGAAATTGGCGGCTGAGCATTCGTTGGTTGTGTCGTTGGAAGATTCTGGCGTGCACGGTGGTGTGGGCTCAGCAATTGCGATGGCGCTGCAGTCGGCGGGGGTTGATGTTCGCTTGCGATGCTTGGGCATCCCGCAGCACTTCCTTGACCACGCGTCGCGCGGCGAAATCCTCAGCGAGCTAGGACTCACCGCGCAGGACGTTGCCCGTCACATCACAGGCTGGGTTGCCGGCGGTGAGGCTCTCACAGAACTAACCGGGCCGCTCCCCGCACGGGGAACATCGGCCACTGCATCTCGCGACTAGTTGTTTCCCTCGATACGTCGGATCGGGTCACCGTCGCGAGCAATCGTGCGGCAGAATCCCAGTACAACAATCCGAGTGGTGTCGATCTGCAAATTAACCGGATCGTCGCCCTTTTCCTGCAGATAGGTGCGGATGGTGTCTCGCTGCGCTGACTCATCCTGCGTGAGGAAGTCGCCGCAGGTCGTGTCGCCACCGCGGTTTCCAAGGATTCCGTTCGCGCACGCCGCTAGAGGCGCAGACATAGCAACGGTGACGCACATAACTGCTAGCGAACGTGTCAGTGGTTTCATGCTCACTATGATCTGCCTAATCTTCGTCCGGTGTGCCCGAATTGGCGAGCAATGCTTTTTCAATTGGTTTGGAGACAAGTGACACTTGCCATGGGCGCACCTCGCTGGCAATCAACGCCTCTGAGACTGTTGATTCAGTGACAGGAAGTGGTGGCTCGTGCGCAATTCGGCGGGTGGCGTCCGCTGGAACAAGGTTTTCGACAGGAATTGAAAGCTCGTCGCTGATGACGGTGAGTTCTGCCCTTATATCGGATAGTCGCTGGGCGGCGTCGGTTCCCGGGCGGGGCCGTGGCACGCCGGGACGTCCACCGTTGTCTGATGGTGGTCGCTTCGCTGGCAGATCCGCCTCGTTGATGCTGAAGGCGCGCTCGATGGCAGCAAGCCAGGTTGGGGAGTGGCGCCGTTGACGCCCTCCACCGAAGCCGGGAATCGCACGCAACTGCTCGACTGTGCGCGGCTTGTGTTCCGCAGCCGCGACGAGTGCAGTATCGGGGAGGAGGCGTTTCGGGGCGAGGTCGACGGACTCAGCTATGTGATTTCGGGTGGCGTACAGTTCGCGCACTATTGCGAGCCCGCGTCGGCCTGAGACTGTATGGATATTTGTGGTGCGCCGCCATCGCTCGGGGGACGGCGGCGGCAGGGTCCGCGTCCGTACGTACTCGAACTCTTCTTGCGCCCACTGGAGTTTGTCCTGTGTGGAGAGTTCATCGGCAAGCAGGTCGCGTAGGTCTAGCAGGACTTCGACGTCGAGCGCCGCGTAGTTCAACCATGCTGAGGGCAGCGGGCGGCGTGACCAGTCTGCACTTCCGTGTCCTTTTGCCAAGCTCAAGCCCAGCAGTTGTTCAGTCACAGCGGCGAGGCCAACGCGTTCAAACCCGGCGAGCCTGCTAGCTAGTTCAGTGTCGAAGAGTGACGCTGGCTCCAAACCGAGTTCAGCCAAACCTGGCAAATCCTGATCGGCAGCGTGGAGTACCCATTCGAGGGGATTAATGACGTCCGCGAGTGGGGCTAGGCTGCTACCGACAGCTATCGGGTCGATCAGCACGGTTCCGGATTGTTCGCGACGGAATTGCAGCAGGTATGCCCGCGCAGAGTAACGGTATGACGATGCTCGCTCAGCATCAACGGCTAAGGGGCCTCGTCCGGCGGCGAGGCTGTCGATGGCGTCTGCGAGTTTTTCTGGGGTGTCAACGAGCGCTGGCAGGCCATCCCTAGGCGCCAATAGCGGCTCTGGCGCCGACGTGGCGGGTGGTGCTGGGGTGTCGTTCATAGACGGCTAGCGTACGTGATGCCGCGCAGCGTCGGACATAAAGCACTGTTGTGGTGCACGTTCTACTCTGGATTGGAGAATCGGCCGCCGATGGACGTCACGCCGATCGGTGGCAGGCCTGCCGCGTACTCAAGTACTTCGCAAAATGCTTCTACGTGAGCGGAGAGATTTGGCGAGTTCGATGTCCACGAGGCTCGCATCTCAAGCTGGTGCGCTTTCGGTGGGCCGGCTATGTCGCCGTAGCGGACTGAAGTGGTGGCGGTGATGGTGCCACCGAGAGCGGTGTATTCAGCTGCACGTGCATTGAGTGCGTCTTGTAGCCAACTCCACGCAACTTCGGGAAGGAGAGGATCTTCAGCTAGTGCGGCATCGACGTCGGCCTGAATGTAGGACACCAAGCGCAAAGTACCTTGCCATGCTTCGTCGCCTTGTGGGTCGTAGAGGAGAATGAGCCGCCCAAAGGCGTCGCCGTCTGAATATTCTTTAATGGCGTCGCTGGCAGGGTGTTTTATCTCTGCGCCGAGAGCGTAGCTAAATGGTGCGAGTCGCTGAGGTGGGCGAATCGGTCCAAGTTTGATTTCTGGCCGCACGGTTGCGGCGGACATGGATTCCACTGCTGCGCGAAAAGGTTCAGGTTCGGTGTGGTGCCCTGGCGTCGTCACATTTCGGACGGTAGTGGTGTGGGCATTGAGCCTTGCGGAGGCGCGCCGTCATGTACCGGTATGAAATAATTCTGTGCTGTTGTGAAAAATCGGACGTAATTTCGTCCCGCATAACTCATTTGCTATGCAGAACTAGTGAGCGAGGCATGGGAGGATAGAGACACCATGAGCGACTCATCGAACCGCGCGCACGGTTACGCCGTGCGGCGCGTACTCCCAGACGCCCCTTTTCTCATCGCTGCCACCGGCGGACCAGGTCGCGGCGAGTACCCGACGCACCGCCCTGTGTGGTTTATGCGGCAGGCCGGGCGATCGTTGCCCGAGTACCGCGACATACGCGCAGACATTGGAATGCTCGAATCGTGCTTCCGGCCCGAATTGGTGTGTGAAATCACCATGCAACCAGTTCGGCGCCACAAGGTCGACGCTGCAATCCTCTTCTCAGATATCGTCGTTCCCCTCAAAGCTGCCGGAGTAGATCTCGATATCGTGGCTGGACGTGGGCCCGTTGTTGCGAACCCTGTTCGATCGGCGGCAGACGTCGCCGCACTGCCACGCCTTGAAGAAGACGAAGTTGGTGCTGTCGCTGACGCAATCAAGCTTCTTGTCAGCGAACTCGGCACGACCCCCCTCATTGGGTTTGCGGGCGCCCCATTCACTTTGGCTTCCTACCTTGTTGAAGGTGGCCCAAGTCGGAGTCATGCGTTCACCAAAGCGCTCATGCATAGTCAACCCGACGTGTGGAACGCGTTGCTAGGAAAACTCACAGACATCGCGATCACGTTCTTGCGAACTCAAATCAACGCCGGTGTCGATGCGGTGCAACTCTTCGATTCGTGGGCGGGTGCGCTGTCGCTGGCCGAATATACGAAGTATGTCCTACCTCATTCCACTCGGATCTTTGACGAAGTAGCGGCTGCTGGAGTTCCGCGTATCCACTTCGGGCTCGGTACTGGTGAGCTTCTCAGTGCCATGAACGATGCGGGCCCCGACGTTATGGGCGTCGACTTCCGCATTCCGCTCGACGAGGCCGTCCGACGAATCGGACCAGGCAAGGTCGTCCAAGGAAACCTGGATCCGGCGATTCTTTTCTCGGACTGGGCCACCATCGAACGTGAAGTTCGCCGGATCGCCCGTGAGGGTGACGCAGCAATTGCGGCAGGCGCGACTGGGCACATTTTCAACCTAGGTCACGGTGTGCTGCCGGAAACTGACCCAACGGTTATCACCCGGGTCGTCGAGCTCATCCACACACTCTGATGTCACCGCGTGTGCTGGTGGTAGGCGGCGGCGTCACTGGACTTGCTGCCGCCTACCAACTTCACAAACACAACGCCGACGTTGTAGTTGCTGAAGCAAGCGACAGAGTTGGCGGTAAGTTGCATACCGGGCACATCGACACGGAAGGACCCGTCGAATTCGGTGCCGAAGCGTTCGTTAGGCGACGCCCCGAAGTTGTGGAGCTGGCTGACGAACTCGGTCTCGTGGGCGAGCTCGTGCAACCAGGAACACTCCGCCCGGCGATCTGGTCAGAGAGTTCACTGCACGACATGCCTGCCGGGGCCTTTATGGGCATACCGCTGCGCAGTAATGGATTCACCAATCTCTTGTCTCCGGCTGCGATGAAACGTGTCGAAGACGAACCGACCAGGCCGTTCGCCTGGGAGCCAGGCACTGATGTGAGCCTGGCGGATCTCGTCGGTGACCGTTTTGGGGTTGAAGTGGTCCGCAGGTCAGTTGATCCGCTACTTTCCGGCGTCTACGGGGGAGACACTCGACACATCGGGGTGCGCGCTGCCATACCGGAACTAGCACGCGCACTTGACGGCGGAGCCACAAGCCTCACTGAGGCGCTCCGCGCGGCGATTGTGCCGGGACCTCCAGGTCCGGTGTTTGCAGCGTTCCGAAATGGCTACCGCACTCTGATCGATGCGCTCGTGCTCAAATCCGCAGCAGACATTTTCTTGGAGAAGCGGATCACCGCACTAAGGAAGACGACGACTGGCTGGCATTGCGATACGTTCGGTGAGTTTGATGCAGTGATCATCACCACGCCGGCGCATGCGCTCGGTGACATCGTTGGCGAGGTTGCACCTGACGCTTCCCAGGCCGCCGCATCCATCCAGCACGCAAGCGCAGCACTTGTCACTTTTTCGCTTCCCGCCGACGCAGAAATTCCTCCACACTCCGGGGTGCTAGTCGCCACGGGGGAAGCGCTCACCGCGAAGGCATTCACGTTCACCAGCAGAAAGTGGCCACACCAAGCTCACCGCAACCTTGTGCGGGTATCACTTGGGCGCTTTGGTGACGACCCCCAGACAAGTGTCGTTGCTCAGCCTGACAACACCGTTGTGGATTTAGCCAGACGTGACCTCGCTGCCGTCACCGGAATCGACAAAACACCGCGAGCCGTTCACGTCCAGCGGTGGAATGCTGGGCTACCCCAATACGAGCCCGGTCACACCGCGCGAGTCGAGACAATCGAACAGTCCATAAATGAACTCCGAGGTCTAGCCGTTGCTGGCGGTTACTTGCATGGAGTTGGGGTGCCAGCGTGTGTTGCCACAGCTAATGCGGCGGTCACCAAGGTGCTTTCAGACATGGCAGGATAAACGGCATGGCACGCCTTGACTACAAAGAACTCAATGACAAAATCCAATACCTTATGTTCTCGGTGTTTCGCGTCCATCCTGGGCTGCTAGACGAAGACCGATCCGCGGTATCCAAGAACCTTGATGAGTTTCTTGCAAGCCTCGAAGATAAGGGCGTCGTCGTACGCGGGCTGTATGACGTTTCCGGGTTGCGGGCCGATGCCGATTACATGATCTGGACGCACGCCGACAACATTGAGGCGTTGCAGGCGGCCTACCAGGATTTCCGGCGCACCACCGTTCTTGGTCGTGCGAGCGACGCGGTGTGGAGCGTTGCGGCGTTGCACCGTCCCGCCGAATTCAACAAGAGCCACATCCCAGCATTCATCGCAGGCGAAGAACCCGGCGCTTACATCTGCGTGTATCCCTTTGTGCGCTCGTATGAGTGGTACCTCTTGCCGGACGGTGAGCGACGCACCATGCTCGCGGATCACGGCAAAGCCGCCCGCGGATACCCCGACGTACGCGCAAATACTGTCAGTTCGTTTGCGCTCGGTGACTACGAGTGGATTCTCGCGTTCGAAGCGCCTGAACTGCACCGCATTGTTGACCTCATGCGTGATCTCCGCGCTACGGAAGCGCGACTCCACGTTCGCGAAGAAATTCCGTTCTACACCGGGCCACGCGTCGCATCAGATGCGCTTGTAGCCGCACTTCCGTAGGGCTCGCGTGTGCACCCACCGACCGGCTCACGCTGCTTTTGCAGAAGGTTATTGCGCTGGCTTTAGCCGCAGGCAAATAGAGTTGATGCAGTAACGCTGGTCGGTGGGTGTGGGGTAGCCTTCGCCCTCGAAAACGTGGCCGAGATGGCTATGGCAGGTACGACACAGCACCTCGACGCGGCGCATTCCTAGGCTCGAGTCGGTGCGAAGAATGACTGCGTCGGAGTTTGCCGGATCAAAAAATGAGGGCCACCCACAGTGTGACGAGAACTTTTCGCTACTGCGGAACAACTCCGTGCCACATGCCCGGCACTCGTAGATACCTTCGCTGGTGGTGTCGGTGTACTCGCCTGTAAAGGGGCGCTCCGTACCGGCTTCGCGCAATACAGCAAATTCCATCGGGGTCAGACGCTCCCGCCACTGAGCGTCGGTCAACTTGATCTCGGGGGCGGGCAACTCTTCAGAACTCATGCCTTAACGCTAATAGGTTTTGTCGATTTGCGCCGCCAGGGAGTTTTGCTCTGGTCGGCCTTCTGGGAACCGGTACTTCTCAGGTACGCCTTTATGTTCGACATCGTCGCGAATGTAAGGCGGATCAATACCGAGATGCAGGGTGCCCGCTTTGCGAGCATCAAGCCACCTATTCACCAAAACCGTGAATACCACGATCAGCAGCAGACTCCAGCCGAATGTCGTGCGAAGGAACTGAGCCGCCTCACCGAACTGACGCCACGGCACTGAGAACCACATGTCGAACGTCATGAACCCATACACGGCGAGCCAGGCTGGCCAGTTTCGCAACACCGAGTGCTTCATCACCACAGTCATCAGCAACGGGAACAGCAACATCGAGTAGTACATCTGACCAAGTGAGCCCAGCAAGAACTGCGCGGTCATAATCACGCCGGACGCTGTGCACAGGAAGAACAGTTCATCGTGGCGGTAGTACCGGAACAGCAACCACAGCGAGATCAGCACAATCACTGCGAACCCGCCGCGAAGACCGAGCACCAACCAATCAGGCAGGCCGTAATAGACGGCATTTCCTGAGATCGCACTGTTGAAGTAGTCGCGAGACTCAGCGAGATACGGGACGGTTTCTCGTATGTATCGGCCGGGATCTTTCGACAACGGCCACGCAATGGCCATCAACATTATTGGAATACCGATCGAGGCGACAAAGGGCTGCCACTGCTTCTTGAGAAATGGGAAAACCAAAAGCGGCAACAGGATGGGTTTGATGGCAATCGTCAAACCCATCGGCACGCCAGCCCACCAGAGGCGCCTTTCCAGAAGGAACTTCATAAACAGCACCTGCGCCAGCAGGATGAGACCGTTCATGTTGGTGTAGATCAGCGTGTTCGACACCGTCTCCGTGCTGAACATAGCAAAAACAACGATCGGTGCCGCCACCGAACTCAAGCCATAGCCGAACAGTTTCAGCAGGTAGTAGGCAGCGATCAGCACAGCCAGCACGTTGAGAATGATGTACAGCCTGCGAGCAACGTCATAGTCCAAGAAACCAAGCGGTGAGATCATGAGAGTCCCACTTGGCGGGTACAGGTAGTGCGGGTGTGTCCAGTTGAAGTTGTCGAGGTAAACGTCCTGCTTGTTGAGGAAATTCACCGCCGCTGTGTAGATCGGCAGGAAATCGTTAGTGACAGCGCCGTTGAACGCCAAAATGATGGTTCGATGAACCACTGTCAGCACCGCGAACGGCCACATGACCATCTTGATGATGTCGGGCGTCGTCAGTGGAGTTCGGGTCTTCAACTGTGAAGGAAACACGCAGGTAAACTACCCCACGTCGGGTGGGGTTCGCTGCATGACACCCGCGCTTGCCTCATTCCGGACATGTTGTCGCTGCAGAAGCCTCTCCATCTGTGACGAAATCCGCAGCTCTTTGGCTCGCGCAATGCGAATGAAGTGTGGCGCCGTGGCCTATTCCCTGCCAGGTCACATTTGCGACGGTCGCACCTGTGGCGAGTAGAGGTCCGCGAAGTTCGCGGATGGTTCCCGATCCCATCAGCGGGTCGCGTGTGCCTTCGATCAGCATCGTCGGTGAGGTGATGTCGCCATCGGTCTCTGGAACCTCGATGTTGGGCCATGCGGAGCACAGCAGCGAACGGACGAGTAGTTCATCACCCACTGTGGGGTAGTCGATCCGCCATTGCTCAGCTACGTTGCGTACGGCTTCGATGGTGGACCTAGTGGAGAGGTCGCTGCAACGCCCAATGAACTGTCCATCGTTGCTCGTAATTCTGTGAAGTGAGTAACTCAGTTGAAGTAGGGGTGCGTAGTCACGATTCTGGGTGGCCGAAAGAACGTCCGCGAGTGTTGCCATGCGTTGATCTGAAGGCTCACTCGCATCGCTCAAAATGCCGCTGATTGTTGTCACGATAGCGCCGGGTGTGACAAGCCCAAGTAGTCCAGCCCGGGCGTCTGCCAAGAGACTGCGAACCGTTTGTGCCGCGCTGTCCCCAAGCCCGCATTCGGCAGCATTGCAATAAGCGTCGAAGGCGGCGACTGCTGCTTCAAAACCCTCAGATTGTTGTGCCGCATTAGCCAGGGCGTCTGTGCCAGGTGTTCGTGGCGGAGTGTCAGGCAGCGCGGGCGGGGAGTCTATGACGAGGCGAGAGACATTCTCGGGATGCGAATTGGCGTACCTCAAAGCGACCAGTGCGCCTTCACCAACACCGAGGATGGCGAGTGTGTCGATATCCCAACGAGAACGCAGCATTTCAAGATCTTGCGCAGCGTTGTCCATGGTGAACATCGTCGTCATCGGTTCGATCTGATCGGTGCAGGCAAGTGTGGACTCACGGCCGATTGCAGCTGCTTCAGTTGCACGGTCAGCTTCCGTAGCTATGCCACGTGTCAGATCTACGTGTTGCTCCTCCATTGCCCTGGTGAAGCAACTGACGGGCGTAGACGCCCCCGTCCCGCGCCGGTCAACAGCAACGACTGGACGTGACGACAACAGTGGTGATTCGTTAATGGCAAGTTGAGCGACAGCCCGGGACGATGGCTGCGTAGTGCCGGTCGTCAAAACAAGAGGGGCGGCATGTTCAGGAGTGTGCAAGAACCTCGCCCGAGTGAGCCCGAGAACCAGTGGTTCTGAAAACGACCCAGTCGGGTCGGCAAGTACTGGGATAGAAGCGCATTCAATCACGGCGTCAGATTCGATCCGCGGCAACTCGTACGTGGTGATTGTCAGGTCGGTGCATTCCACCCAGTTGAAGTCAGCGTTCGGGCGCGATAGTGGGGGAGGTGTGCGATCAGTTGCTGCGTCGCTGCCAACTGAACGCTCGACGTCAACGGCGTACTCGGGCCGATCTGCGGGGAGCGCACCACAGCCCGCAATGAGAACACTGCACGCTGTCGCAAAAGCCAGCCCGATGCCGGTGCGTTGTTGCACTACAACTCCCTTGCCGTGGTCGCTCAACTTATTTGAGCCTGGTCGTTCGTCCGATCACGGACCCAACGAGTGAACACTGAACCGTCGTCACCTGCCAGGGTATGTGCCAGTGTCATTCTGTGCCGCAAGGAATGCGCGTGGCTTGCAATTCGCACGGCCGTACCAGCGGTGAGGAAGGGTGCAGTTGTAAGGCAAAGCTCGTCGACGAGATCAATCGCGAGGAGTTCGCCAAACAGGGACGGGCCGCCTTCACACAGGATTCGAGTCAGTCCTCGATCGGCCAACGCATGACGCGCGGCATTGAGGTCCACACCCGAGGCGCCGCCAGATGGAAGTAGAACAACGTCCGCGCCTGCATCGTGCAGTCGGCTGTGCGTCGTGCTGTCGATATCTTCCCGCGTCAGCACTATCGGATTTACTTCGGTTTCTGTGAACACTCGAGATGTGGGGTCAATATTCCCGCTTGCAGACACCATGGCAATTGGCGGGATCGGGCTTTGGCCGCGGTCTTTGCGCAGCGTGGATGACGCGCTTGAGACCTGCACACCACCGTAATTCTCGGAGCGAACAGTCCCGGCCCCGACAAGCACAACATCGCATAGGCCCCTCAAGATCCCAAATATGCGCTTGTCTTCTTTACCGGACAATCCGCCCGAAAGCCCACCAGTCGTGGCGGCGCCATCGATGCTCGACACGAAATTCACTCGTAGCCAACGACTGTGGGGGTACGAATAGATCTCCCGCAGTTCGTCGGCAGACAGTGTTTGTGTGAACTGGGTCGCAGATTTTAGGTAGGCCACAATATTAATCTGACCACGTCGTTACCATTTAGCAATGACCGCACGCCTGATTGACCGAAATCCGGTGATCCCCGCTGATCAGCTGGTAGCCCAAATGGTGCCGCCCGCTATGTTCAACGAGGTGAGTTTTGACTCCTACATCCCGGACCCAAACGAACCAAGCCAGGCAGCCGCAGTGGACTCGGCCCGCGAATTTGCCCGCAATGTCACAAAGAAGGCCAACGGTGGTAAGAAGCGCCTGTTCGGCCGTAAGTCGAACTCCACCGGAATAGGCCTGTATCTCGACGGCGGATTCGGTGTCGGCAAGACTCACCTCCTTGCGTCAATCTTTCATTCAGTGCCCGAACCGAAAGCGTTTGGCACGTTCGTAGAGCTCACACACGTTGTTGGTGCCCTCGGATTCATGAAGGCTGTCGAAGAACTTTCACAGCACTCAGTCCTGTGTATCGATGAGTTTGAACTCGATGATCCAGGTGACACCATGCTCGTGTCACGGCTTCTCGCCGAACTATCAGCTCGCGGTGTGTCCGTCGCGGCAACCTCGAACACTCTTCCGGGGCAATTGGGAGAGGGGCGCTTCGCGGCGCAGGATTTTCTGAGGGAAATTCGCAAACTTGCCTCCGTATTTGACACAGTTCGTGTTGACGGGCCGGACTACCGGCACCGCGACCTTCCCCCCGCGCCCACACCAATTGATGATGCAGAACTCACTGAGCGGGCAGAATCAACCCCAGGTGCAACGCTCGACTCATTCGATGACTTGTGCGCGCACTTGGGCAAACTGCACCCATCGCGCTACGGCAAGCTTGTTGACGGGGTGACGTCAGTGTTCCTGCAGGATGTTCATCCCGCAACGGATCAGGCGGTGGCGCTGCGGTTCGTGGTTCTGGCGGACAGGCTTTATGACGCAAGCATTCCTGTCGTGGTGTCAGGCGCACGGCTCGATGAAATCTTCACAGAGGAAATGCTTGCGGGCGGCTACCGCAAGAAATACCTCCGCGCCACATCCCGCTTATTGGCGTTGTCTAGGTTTGCGGAGCAGGCAAACACTAGTCACTAACGCTGTGGCTGCGCAGTGTTCGTTGCAGTAGAAAATCGTGTTCCAGGCTGTCCCCAACGGGAAATGTTCGCGCCCCGATGGGGACAAACTGGTGCCGTAAATAAAACGAGCGCGCCCGATGATTGAGTTGGTTCACTCCGAGCCAGACTTGGCGGACGTCAGCGACGGCAGCCGCCGTGAGCGTGTGTGTCATGAGTTCCGTTGCTCGACCGGTCCCATGTTGATTGGGGAGCAAATAGAACTTGCTGAGAGCCGCAGAGGTTCGTTCATCAGCATCACACTGAGGCAAAGGTGGCGCGCACCTAAGTTGCAGCAGCGAGTACCCAACGATATTCGAGGACTCACGAAGAACGAAGACGAGGTACCCATGACTAGCGATGTAGGTTTCGAACTGACTCCGCGATAGAGACGAATCGATAAAAGCCTCCACGTCGCTCTTGGGCAGACGTGGAGGGCATGCAAGTGGAAACGTGATCGCAGCGACTCGCGAAAGTTCGCATGCGTCGACGAGTGAAGCTAGTTCAACTCGTGCGTGGTCGTTAAACATGGTGCGCGATACTGGGATTGAACCAGTGACCTCTTCCGTGTCAGGGAAGCGCTCTCCCGCTGAGCTAATCGCGCAGGAAACCTCTAACTAAAGAGGTGGAGACGGGAATCGAACCCGTGTACACGGCTTTGCAGGCCGTTGCCTCGCCACTCGGCCACTCCACCGCAGGGGGGTCAAGCCCAACCTCTTGAGCGGATGACGGGATTCGAACCCGCGACCCTCACCTTGGCAAGGTGATGCGCTACCAACTGCGCTACATCCGCACGCTCCGCTGCTCCCGAGAACCTTGCAGTCCCGTTTGCCGGTGCGGTTGAGAACATTAGCCGATGCGGGCCGCTGTGACAAATCGCAACGGCGAACACAGTGTGTCGCCGAAAATTCACCCTCCGTTGGGTGGCGATTGGCGGTCGACGCCGACCTCGATTGGTTCACATGCGTGGAGGTGCCGTCGCTGAGGGACACACCAGAAGTGCGCTGCAAGTAGGTTGTTTGAGGGGTCACAGCGTGCTAATGTTCGTGCTCGTCGCGCTTCCATTAGCGCGCGTCCCTTATGGTCCCGTAGCTCAGTGGGAGAGCGTTCCGTTCACACCGGAAAGGTCGCTGGTTCGATCCCAGCCGGGACCACTTTTCATGCCTAAAATCGGGGCAGCTAATCAACTCCGGCCCAGTCCCCTGATACCAGCCAAGTCCCCTGATACCGGCCAAGTCCCCTGATAGTTAACAGGTCGGCAATTCAATTAAGTGCCGAGCGCGGAACGGGCGGCCTCAACGCTCCCGACCACGGTAGGCGTGCGAGACTCCGAGCCCCAGGCGTCAGAGAAAAACCCGCCCGGATCGACAACGACAGTCTGAACATGATCGTGCCTTCTCAGGCGGTCCACCATCTCGGCAAGTATTTTCTTCGCCACCACACTCACGGCGATGGTTGCTTCAAAATCTAGTATCACGGGCAGATCAGCACATTCGCGGCGTTCAATTTCGCGTGCGATGAGTTCGGCTTGCGTGAACAGCAGTGTGCCCTGCATCTGGAAGTGCATCGCGCCGTGCCGTTCCTCAGCGCTGCGCAACACGGACCGTCCAATTGGCGAGGCTTCCATCAAATGCAGACCCACGTCTCGTGATAGGTGTTCGAAAAGTTCCACGCCACGAACGCTGTTGCCGCGGCTATCTACGAGGGGTGAGTAGACAGCGATCCCCAGTTGTCCGGGAAGGACGCCGAAGATGCCACCTGAGATTCCACTTTTTGCGGGTATTCCGACGGAGGTGATCCAGTCGCCCGTAGCGTTGTACATCCCGCAGGTTGCCATCACGCTGAGCACATGACGCACAATGTCTGGTTCGAGCAGGCGTTCACCAGTCAAAGGGTGAACGCCTCGGTTCGCGTAAACGGATGCGATGATCGCGAGATCACGTGTGGACACAGAAACAGCGCATTGTCGTGTGTATCCACGGACTGCTTCTTGGGGGTCAATTTCCAGAACGTCGGCTGCTTTGAGCATGTGGCCGATAGCTAAGTTGCGATGCGTTGTGTCGTCTTCGGTGTCTGCGAACTGAAGGGCCTTGTCGGCCAACTTGCTGAAATGTTGCCTTATGCGTTCAGTACGATCGTTCTCCCCATCTCCGTCAACATAGGTGTGAGCAGCTATTGCGCCTGCATTGATCATGGCGTTGAACGGTCTACCTGTTGACTCCTCAAGTGCGATTTCGTTGAAATTATCGCCGGACGGTTCCACGCCGATCTTTTTATGAACTTCGGTGGGTCCAGCGTCATGTATCGCTAGGGCATATGTCAGCGGCTTTGCCATGGACTCGATCGGGAAATGCACATCGGCGTCACCAACGGCATATGTTGCGCCGTCGACAGTTGTGATGGCGAGCGCCAGTTGATCGGCATCTATTCCGGTGTTTTTTGCGCTGGCTGGGCTAATTTCACCGGTTCGATCAGATTTGCACCGGTTCACGATGGTCTCAAGGTATTCGGCTACGGGCGATTGCATAGTGGTGGATACCCTGCAGGTCGGTAATTACACGGGATACCGTCACGATTTTTCGGTAGTTGGTTCGTCGTCCTGCCTGTTGAGGCCAGGGCCACGTCTCGGCAATATGCGGCACGTCGTTGGTTCGACAAAGTAAAACCGCCCCACCTAAGTAGGTGGGGCGGTGAACTCTAAGTTTTGTGCGACTTAATTGTCGGTCAGTTTTTCCTTGACTTCACTTGCTTTGTCTTTGGCTGACTCAACGCCTTGTTTTACTTTGGACTCGGCCTGATCAGCCTGACCCTCTGTCTTCAACTTCTCGTTGTCTGTTGCGGAGCCAGCTGCTTCCTTGGCCTTGCCCGCAATTTCTTCTGCTTTATTCTTAAACTTGTCAGCGAAACCCATTTCGGAATCCTTCCGATCGTTTTGCATCATGGCGCCTGTTGTGCGCCACCACTTATTGTGCCGCATTAGTAGTTTCGGGGCTAGGCATTTTGGTTGCATTGACCGAATTGTGCGGAGTTTTCTCAAACATTTCTAAGGTTGGTGATTGTGACGTGAGCTGAGCTAGCACAAACGTGGCTTGGCACGGCACAATGTGTTCATGCATTGTCGACCGCGACCGTCTCGGGCGTCGCTGCGCGCGTCCTTACAGTGCGTGTTCCTAAAGGCGGGGAGTATGCGGTGATGGTCGACAGGTCATCGGCTGGCGGGGTGCGCGAACACCTCTCATCAGACGAACTTGATGCGCATGATGCCGTTGCTTCACCCCGTGGGCGGTTTTTCCATGGAGTGGTCGGTCGCTTGCGGGCCGTGCGAGCGCAACTGCGACGGCATCCGCTGCTCGCCTTGTCCTATCGTATTGCGGTCGGCCTAGTGGGCGGATTAGTGCTCGTTGTGGGCATTATCGCAATTCCCTACCCAGGCCCGGGCTGGCTCATTGTCTTCACTGGTCTGGGAATTCTTGCTACGGAATTCGAATGGGCCCGACGGATCTTGCGTTGGGCTTTGGAGCGCTATCGGATGGTCATGGCGTGGTATTCCCGTCAGCACGGTGTCGTTCGATGGGCAGGAATCGCGCTCACCGGTGCGATCACCCTCGGCACTCTGTGGTTCGTGGGGGCCTTGGGGCTCTTCGCCGGGTGGTTCGGTGTCCATTGGTCATGGCTGCAAGGCGTTTTAATGTAGCTAGCGGTAGTGTAGACACGCTTGAGGTACACACGTGCCTCAAGAGCACGCTGCACACTTGTGCGCTGCCCCTCGAATCCAAGGAGAGTTCCGTCGTGACCACGTCCGCTTCTCAAGTCCTCAGCCCGCGCGTCACAGTGCCGGCTGGAACGACGGCGGGGCGTGCAGTTTTCGACGCAGGTCTGCCGACTAAAGGCATCGACGGCGTCGTTGTTGTTCGCGACGCTGACGGCCAACTGCGGGATCTAGCGTGGACTCCGGATCGCGACACTGAGGTCGAGGCTGTAGCCGCCAACACAGATGATGGTCGAAACGTGATTCGTCATTCGTGCGCGCACGTCCTTGCTCAGGCTGTCCAACTTGAGTTTCCTGAAGCGAAGCTCGGCATTGGCCCCCCTATTAATGACGGGTTCTACTACGACTTCCAGGTAGGGCGGCCGTTTACGCCCGAGGATCTGACTAAGCTCGAATCGCGGATGAAGAAAATCATCAAGTCGTCGCAGCGGTTCTCCCGCAGGGTCGTGGAAGACATTGATGCTGTGCGGGAAGAACTTGGTACTGAGCCATTCAAGTTGGAGCTTGTCAACGACAAGTCCGGTATCGATGACCCCGAGATTATGGAAATCGGCGGCAACGAACTCACCATGTACGACAACCTTGATCCCCGCAGTGGTGACAAGGTGTGGGGCGACCTGTGTCGTGGGCCGCATGTTCCGACAACCAAGCACATCCCGGCTTTCCGGCTCACCCGATCGTCGGCCGCCTACTGGCGTGGTGACCAAAATCGTGAAGACTTGCAGCGAATCTATGGAACTGCCTGGGAGTCGCAGGAGGCACTGGAAGCTCATCTCGAACTCGTCGCAGAGGCCGAACGCCGTGACCATCGGCGGCTCGGAAACGAGCTAGACCTCTTTAGTTTTCCGAACGAGCTGGGGTCAGGCCTGCCAGTGTTCCACCCCAAAGGCGGGGTGGTGCGTAAGGAACTCGAAGATTACTCCCGGCAGCGGCATGTGGAAGCGGGCTACGAGTTTGTCTACACCCCGCACATCACAAAGGGCGACCTGTTTGAGGTGTCAGGCCACCTTGATTGGTACCGCGACGGCATGTTTCCCCCGATGCACATTGATGCTGAACACAATGAAGATGGCACGATTCGGAAACCAGGTCAGGACTATTTCCTTAAGCCGATGAACTGCCCGATGCACAACTTGATCTTCCGGCATCGGAATCGGTCTTACCGGGAATTGCCTTTGCGGCTATTCGAATTCGGATCCGTGTATCGCTATGAACGCTCCGGTGTAGTGCATGGTTTGACACGCGTCCGCGGAATGACTCAAGACGACGCGCATATTTATTGTGCTCGCGAACAAATGCACGATGAGTTGACCAATGTTTTGAAATTTGTGTTGGATTTGCTGAAAGACTACGGTCTCGACGATTTCTATCTCGAACTATCAACACGAAACGAAGAAAAGTACGTCGGTAGCGATGACGCATGGGATGAAGCAACCCGTACTTTGCAGGAAGTTGCGGAAGCATCAGGGTTGCATCTAGTCCCAGACCCAGGGGGTGCTGCGTTCTATGGCCCGAAGATTTCGGTGCAAGCAAAAGATGCGCTAGGCCGAACCTGGCAGATGTCGACAATCCAGCTTGACTTCAACTTGCCGGAGCGGTTCGACCTAACCTTCACCGCACCTGACGGCAGTCGGCAGCGTCCCGTAATGATTCACCGTGCACTGTTCGGTTCGATAGAGCGTTTCTTTGGCGTTCTCACGGAACACTATGCCGGGGCGTTCCCTGCGTGGCTGGCTCCAGAACAGGTCGTAGGCATCCCCGTCGCGGACAAACACGAGGCGCACCTGTTTACGGTGACGCAGCGACTGCAACAAATGGGCATTCGAGCGCACGTGGACACCAGCGATGATCGTATGCAGAAGAAGATCCGCAATCATACGACTCAGAAAGTTCCGTTTATGCTGCTCGCAGGGGAGCGGGACGTAGAGGCGAACGCAGTGAGCTTCCGTTTCTACGACGGCACACAGCTCAACAGCGTGCCCGTCGACGACGCGATCGACACCATCACGTCGTGGGTGCGCAAGCGAATAAACACTGCGCCAAGCGCGGAGTCGGTACGGGGTGGTGACACAACCTGACGGCGGATAAGCAACGCATTGCGGACACAGGGGTGGGGGAGAGCGACCACCTAGAGCGCATCTGGACGCCGCACCGCATGGCGTACATAGCGGACAGTTCGCAGTCGCCGAAGGACGAGGGCTGTCCGCTGTGTGCGATCCCGCGTAAGACGGATGAAGAAGGATTGGTTGTCGCGCGGGGCGACAGCGTCTACGCAGTCCTGAATCTGTTTCCCTATAATCCGGGTCACTTGATGGTCGTGCCGTATCGGCATGTGGCTGATCTCACCGAACTTACGACTGAAGAGTCAACGGAACTCACTCAGTTCACGCAGTCGGCGCTGACGACCATCCGGGGTGTGTCAAATCCGCATGGCTTCAATGTTGGGCTCAACCTTGGGTCAGCTGCCGGTGGTTCACTGTCTGCACACATTCATCAGCATGTAGTACCGCGGTGGGTTGGTGATGCGAACTTCATCACCATCACAGGCGGAACCAAAGTTTTGCCGCAGTTGCTAAGCCAAACGCGGGCACTGTTGTCCGAGGCATGGAAGTGAATTCTTCTGCGCGGTAGCCCGACTTGCTATTGCGCACGTCTACTTTGGCGTGCCATCTGAGAAATCACCTATAGGCTCATCGATGACGACTCGCACAAGCAACGTGGAAAAGGGCAAGCATGCTGAGTGTGTTCGGCCGACCGTCGGTCTCGAAAGTTACAGCACCGATCGGGCGCGCCCTCATACGGGCTGGTATTAGTCCCGACGCGGTGACTATTTTTGGCACGGCCGTTACGGTGGTTACCGCGGTCGCGCTTTTCCCACGCGGTTACCTGTTTTGGGGAGCCATCCTCATTTCAGCCTTTGTGCTCCTCGACCTTATCGATGGAGCGATGGCGCGGGCTCGCGGTGGTGGCACCCCGTTTGGCGCAGTGCTGGATGCAACTGGTGACCGCATTGCTGACGGCGCCATCTTCGGCGCCTTAGCTTTCTGGGCCGCATTTCACACTGATTCAACAGTGCTAGTCGTCTTGACGTTGTTTGTACTTGTTGCGTCGCAAGTGATCTCGTACGTGAAAGCGCGCGCGGAAGCGAGTGGGCTATCGGCGGACGGCGGGCTGATTGAGCGCTCGGACCGACTTGTCATTGTTCTTCTCGGAGCAGGTTTCACAGGTATCGGTGTCGGGGTGGCCATTCATATCGCGATGTGGGTTCTTGCGGTGGGTAGTGCAATAACGATTGCTCAGCGACTGCTTGCGGTGAGGAGTTCACCGGGTGCGCGCACAATCATTCCGATATCGTCACCTCAGGGTGAGTCCGAGGGAGAAACCCAGTGAGTATCTCGGAGAAACTATCTGAATACACCTACGCCGCAGGGTGGCGCATGGTTCGGTCGATGCCGGGTCCGGTGGCGTCCGGCTTGTTCAACGTGGGCGCTGATTTCGCGGCGCGTGATGGTGGCCCCGCGCAGTTACGGCGCAACCTGGCGCGCGTCCTAGGCGTACGCGACAGCGAGGTGCCCGACGTGCTGATGCGGGCGTCGATGCGTTCATATGCGCGATACTGGCGCGAAGCGTTTCGGTTGCCCTCCATGAACTTAGCCGCGACTGCCCAATCAATTGATAATTGCGTTGAGGGCCGCGAGCACCTTGATGCGGCTCTGGCCCGTGGCCGCGGCGTTGTTGCTGCCCTGCCGCACTCTGGAAATTGGGACCTCGCGGGAGTGTGGTTGGTTAACTACAACGGAACTTTCACGACGGTCGCTGAACGGCTCAAACCAGAATCTTTGTTTGAACGATTTGTTTCGTACCGCGAGTCCTTGGGGTTTGAAATCATTCCGGCAACCGGTGGTGACCAACCGCCGTCCGTCATCCTGAAAGACCGATTGCGCGCAGGCGGCGTGGTGTGTTTGGTCGCTGACCGGGATCTTACGGCGTCAGGTATTCCGGTCGACTTTTTTGGCGAAACGACAAGTTTTCCCGCAGGCCCAGCAAAGCTGGCGGCAGAAACTGGGGCCGCCCTACTTCCTGCTCACTGCTGGTTCACCAAAACCGGGTGGGGTTTTCGGGTTGGCGAAGAAATCGACGTTAGCGCGGGTGTGGAGGCAGCTACGCAAAGCCTCGCCGACGCCTTTTCGTTGAACATTGTCCGCTACCCAGCGGATTGGCACATGCTTCAACCGTTGTGGTGGAGTGATCTCTCACAGCGTCGGCTCGAACGGATGGGCGTTGCCGATTCGGGGCACGGGGGTGGTTCAACGTGAGAATTGGGATGGTGTGTCCCTATTCTTTTGACGTTCCTGGTGGTGTCCAGGCGCATGTGGTGGAGTTGGCGAGCGTCTTTATCGACATGGGGCACGATGTCAGTGTTCTAGCGCCAGCATCCCAGGATGTCGAGTTGCCGCCATACGTCGTTTCTGCGGGCAAGGCTGTGCCGATTCCGTATAACGGCTCCGTAGCTCGGTTGCGTTTTGGGCCTGTCACGTACCAACGGGTGCGAAAGTGGCTGACGGATAATGAATTCGACGTGGTGCACCTGCATGAACCCAATGCCCCAAGTTTGTCGATGTTGGCTCTCAGTATCGCGGAAGTCCCGATCGTTGCGACTTTTCACACCTCCACCACGAAATCGTTGACGCTCAGTACCGTGCAGCCGGTGCTGAAGCCGCTATTGGAGAAAATCAACGGAAAGATCGCCGTCTCGGAACTTGCACGTCGTTGGCAGATCGAGTCTTTAGGGTCCGACGCGGTGGAAATTCCCAACGGTGTCCGGGTTGGGTTTTTCGCCACCGCACGACCGTTGCCTGACTATCCGCGCAAAGGCAAGACACTGCTATTCCTGGGACGTTACGACGAACCACGTAAGGGCATGTCCGTCCTGAAAGAGGCGCTCCCATTTTTGGTTGACAAGCATCCAGACCTGCAAGTTCTCGTCGTTGGCCGTGGCGATGAAGAAGCGTTGCGCGCTGAGCTTGGTCCACTGGCGCATCATTTTCGGTTCCTCGGTCAAGTCTCCGACGAAGAGAAAGCCGCAGCGCTGCGCAGTGCGGATGTCTACTGCGCCCCGAATCTTGGCGGTGAAAGCTTCGGAATTGTCCTTGTGGAAGCAATGGCAGCGGGTACCCCCGTGGTGGCTAGTGAACTCGATGCGTTCCGTCGAGTGCTACGTGATGGCCGTGCGGGGTGTCTCACGGAGCTAGGCGATGGAGAGGACCTCGCTCGTGGCATCGATCGTGTGCTGACTGACACTGAGTACCGCGCCACTATTGTCAACGAGGCGAGCGTAGCGGTACTGCACTATGACTGGAGCGTCGTATCGCGTCAAGTCATGAGGGTCTATGAGGCAGTCATGGTCGAGTCGGGAACAGTTGTTCCACCGCCTGCGTTGTGGCGGCGGTCGTTGACGAAGAAGGAGTAGCGATCAACGTGCTTCCACTGTGGGTTCTTGTCCTCACCGCTGTCCTAGTGGCGGTGGTGGTGCTGTGCGTGACATGGGTGCTCAGCACCGCAAGCCGATTGGATCGTCTCCATATTCGTTATGACAAGGCCTGGCATGCGTTAGATGCGGCACTGGCGCGGCGAGCAGTGGTGGCGCGGTCTGTTGCGGATCTCATGCTTCGATCCATCGCGCAGGATGATGCTGGTTCGTCTCGTATGCGTTCGGAGGCGGAACAACTCGCATCGCTTGCAGGTCGAGCGGAACGAGCTGATCGTGACCACCGAGAGGACGCCGAAAACCGGTTGTCGGCGGCGCTGTCGCGAATTCGCCTTGCAGATGTATCGCCTCAACTGGTTAGTGAACTTGCCGATGCGGAAGCACGGGTGCTCATTGCCCGGCGTTTCCACAACGACGCAGTGGGCGACACACTGGCGTTGCGTCGGCGTCGGCCCGTGCGTTTGCTCAAACTTGCGGGCACTGCGCCTGCACCACACCATTTCGAGATCGTCGAACGCCACTACGATCCACCAGTGGAATTGCTGCGCGAAACTGTTGCGCGAAGTTCTGGCGATCTGGGTGCATCAGGTGGCGAATTGCGCAGGTCGGCGCGGATTGTCGTACTTGATGATTCCGGCAAAGTGTTGCTGATGCGCGGTACAGACCCGCAGGAACCTGGTTCAGCATTCTGGTTTACGCCAGGAGGCGGTGTCGAAGGTGATGAGTCGTTGCTCGATGCCGCAGTGCGGGAAATGCGTGAAGAAACTGGCGTGGAAGTTACGGCAAAGGAACTGCGCGGTCCTGTGTGGAAACGGCGTGAAGATTTCCGCTTCAACGGCGCAGAAATGCGCAGCGAAGAGTTTTTCTATGTCTACAAGACCCGCGAATTCGAACCTGTGACAGATCAGTTCACTGAGCTTGAGGTTTCGATGGTTAGTGAGTACCGATGGTGCGACTCGGTCGATATCCAACAACTTTGTGCTGACGGCGAACAAGTGTATCCGCGTGAGCTTCCGTCCCTGCTCAGCGAAGCCGCCCGGATCGCAAACGGCGCCCAAGTGCCGACATCTCCGCGGGTAATCACGTAGAAGCGAGGAGGGGGACTTCGCCGTTGCGCGTGCCACCTCCTAGGATGGTTAAGTCAACCGACGACTTCAAGATAGCCCCATATGCAGGAGTGACTTTCGTGACCGCAACCCCAACATCTCCCACAAACTCCGCTGAGCCCGTCACCGGCACGGCCCGCGTGAAGCGCGGCATGGCGGAGATGCTCAAAGGCGGGGTGATTATGGATGTTGTCACCCCTGACCAAGCCAAGATCGCCGAAGACGCTGGCGCTGTCGCCGTAATGGCTCTCGAACGCGTACCTGCGGACATTCGCGCGCAAGGTGGCGTGGTTCGGATGAGTGACCCGGACATGATTCAGGGCATCATCGATGCCGTGTCGATCCCCGTCATGGCAAAGGCGCGAATCGGTCACTTCGTGGAGGCCCAGATTCTGCAGAGTCTCGGCGTGGACTACATCGACGAGTCTGAGGTTCTCACTCCGGCTGACTACGCCAACCACATCGATAAGTGGAAGTTCACTGTGCCGTTCGTTTGTGGCGCCACAAACCTTGGGGAAGCACTTCGACGCATCACTGAAGGTGCTGCGATGATCCGCTCGAAAGGCGAAGCCGGAACTGGCGACGTTTCCAACGCAACTACGCACATGCGTGAGATCGGCGGCGCAATCCGTCGGCTCAGTTCCTTGAGCGAAGACGAACTGTTTGTGGCGGCGAAAGAACTACAGGCGCCGTATGAGCTTGTGGCTGAGGTTGCGGCATCAGGGAAGCTTCCCGTGGTGATGTTTACTGCTGGCGGAATCGCTACGCCCGCTGACGCAGCGATGATGATGCAGCTTGGTGCCGAGGGCGTTTTTGTTGGCTCGGGAATCTTCAAGTCGGGCGATCCCGTCAAGCGTGCTGCAGCGATCGTTAAAGCGACCACTTACTTCGACGACCCGGATATGTTGGCCTCAGTGTCACGTGGTCTTGGTGAAGCAATGGTCGGCATTAATGTTGACGACATCCCGGTTTCGCACCGCTTGGCAGATCGCGGTTGGTAATACAACATGAGAGGGCGTTATGGCCACCATTGAGGAAGTCCTAGAAGTCGAGCAGATCGACAAAGATATTTTCCGAGGCCAGCCGGTAGAGACGCTTTTGCAACGGACTTTCGGTGGGCAAGTGGCATGCCAGTCGCTTATTGCCGCGGTTCGTACAGTTGAGCCGAAATTTACTGTGCATTCGATGCATGCGTACTTCCTGCGCCCCGGTAAACCCAAGATCCCGACGGTGTACTTGGTGGACCGGATTCGCGAAGGGCGCTCGTTCTGCACTCGGCGTGTACAGGCGATGCAGAATGGCGAAGCAATCTTCGTGATGTCGGCTTCGTTCCATGTGGGCGATCCCGGAATCGAACACATGGATGCGATCCCAGCAGTTCCTCGTGCTGATGAACTGCCCGATCCAACGACTATTCCTGAGCTGAAAGATCGGTGGGAGCTCAAAGAATGGTCGAACTGGGATTTGCGAATCGTTCCTTTGGAAAAGTCCCAGCGCATTCCTGGTATTGCGGCGCAGCAGCGGGTGTGGATGCGCTACCGTGACTCGATTTCGGATGACCCGACATCACATGTGTGTGCGTTGGCCTACATGAGTGACATGTTGCTCTTGGGGTCCTCGCTGTTGCCGCACCCTGAGCAACGGTCCCGCGTGCAACTTGCTTCGTTGGACCATGCAATGTGGTTTATGCGGCCTTTCCGTGCTGACGAGTGGCTTCTTTATGATCAGACGTCACCTTCAGCAGGGCATGGCCGGGCGCTTACTCAGGGGCGAATCTACAACGCAGACGGCGATTTGGTGGCAGCTGTTGTTCAGGAAGGGTTGACCCGCCTGCCGCAGGAGTGATCCTGTTTCGACATCTGGTTTAACTCCGCCTATCCTGTCGCGAGTGGAATCACGACTTGTCATAGGTGTCCTCGCCCTTCAGGGTGACGTGCGCGAGCACATGCATGCGCTTGAAGCTGTAGGGGCTTCGCCGGTGCGGGTACGTCGCGTATCGGAGATCCTTTCGGTGGATGGATTGGTTATTCCTGGGGGTGAGTCGACGACAATGAGTCGTCTTCTCACCACCTTCGATCTTTTTTCTCCGCTGAAGGCGGCGTTGGATGATGGTCTGCCCGCCTATGGGTCGTGCGCTGGAATGATCATGCTTGCGCGTACGGTGATGAACACTCGTCCTGATGCGGTGAGTTTGGGCGCCCTAGATATTTCAGTCCGGCGAAATGCGTTCGGACGACAGGTTGACTCGTTTGAGGAAGACCTGACTGTTGCGGGAATTGACGATGGACCTGTTCGTGCAGTTTTCATCCGGGCACCGTGGGTTGAAGAGCATGGGGCAGGCGTGGAAGTGCTCGCGAAGGTAGAGACTGGACCTGCGACGGGTCGGGTTGTGGCTGTGCGCCAGGGGGCTGTGATGGCGACATCATTCCACCCTGAGGTCACAGGCGATCACCGTATTCATCGCCTGTTTGTGGATGGCGTGCGTAATAAACACGGCCAGGCGCGGTAACATTCCCCACGCTGTATAACGCCTCGTAGTGAACGATTGGTGACGTCGGAAGGAACCAAACCTTATGAGCGGCCACTCCAAATGGGCCACCACCAAGCATAAAAAAGCCGCAATCGACGCTAAGCGGGGCAAACTTTTCGCCAAGCTTGTGAAGAATGTGGAAGTTGCGGCACGCACCGGTGGTGGTGATCCGGCGGGCAACCCCACGCTTTTTGATGCTATCCAAAAGGCAAAAAAGGCGTCGGTTCCGAACGACAACATTGAACGTGCACGCAAGCGTGGTTCCGGCGAGGAAGCCGGCGGCGCTGACTGGCAGACGATCATGTACGAGGGGTATGGCCCCAATGGTGTCGCGTTGCTGATCGAGTGTTTGACCGACAATCGCAATCGCGCTGCGGGTGAAGTGCGAACCGCGATGAGTCGCAATGGTGGAAATATGGCCGACCCCGGTTCGGTGGCTTACCTGTTCTCCCGCAAGGGAGTGGTGATTCTGGAGAAATCTGGGCGCAGCGAAGACGATGTGCTCATGGCGGTGCTCGATGCAGGCGCGGAGGAAGTTAATGACCTCGGCGAGAGCTTTGAAGTGGTGTCAGATCCTTCGGACCTAGTCGCCGTCCGCTCCGCATTGCAGGAAAATGAAATTGACTACGATTCTGCTGAGCTGAGCTTCCAACCGTCGATGAGCGTGGCCGTGGATGTCGACGGCGCTCGCAAAGTCATCAAGCTTATTGATGCGCTCGAAGACTGTGATGATGTTCAGAACGTGTATTCCAACGTGGACATTTCTGATGAGGTCATTGCGGAACTCGACGCCTAGCTTCTGAGGCATAGGTTCCGGTGAGACTCGCCGACTGGCTGTGCGTCTTCCCACGATAGGCGCGGGTCCGTTACGCTATCGAACAGTTGTTCGTACCGCGTGGAGGTGTTCATGAGAGTCATGGGTGTGGACCCAGGGCTAACGCGATGCGGGCTCGGGATCGTTGATTCAGGGGTTGGGCGCACGGTCACCTCCGTTGCCGTCGATGTCGTGCGAACCCCGCCGGACCTGGAATTGTCAGCCCGCCTGTTGCGAATTGCGACTGCGGCTGAGCAGTGGATGGACACCTATCGCCCTGAAGTTGTCGCTATTGAGCGAGTGTTTTCGCAACAGAATGTGCGGTCCGTGATGGGTACTGCGCAGGCTGGTGGAGTGATTGCACTCGCGGCGGCGCGGCGCGGAATCCCGGTGTGTTTTCACACTCCGAGCCAGGTGAAATCTGCTGTGACGGGCGATGGTGCCGCAGGCAAGGAGCAAGTGACGTCCATGGTCACGAAAATTCTTAACCTCAAAGAAGCGCCGCGTCCAGCGGATGCGGCAGACGCATTGGCTCTGGCAATTTGTCATAGCTGGCGCGCCCCCATGATGGCCCGAATGGCTGACGCGGAAGCCGCAGCAAAGGTCGCGCAGCAAAAGTACAAGACTCGGCTCGCGGCAATTCGTCGGGCTCAGAATGCCGCCGCGAAGCGCGCGAGCGAACCCGCAGGTGTCCAGAAAGCAGCAGGTCGCAAAAAATGATTGCATCGATACGTGGCCCGGTACTGTCAATTGGACTTGACCATGCCGTGGTTGAAGCTGCCGGGGTTGGGTATCGCATCAACGCGACGCCAAGTACGCTCGCCCAGCTCAGCAGAGGCAGCGAGTCAGTCTTACTGACAACAATGGTTGTACGTGAAGACTCGATGACCCTGTTTGGCTTTCCCGATGACGACTCGCGCGAACTTTTCACCCTCTTGCAGACAGTCACGGGCGTTGGGCCGCGCCTAGCGATGGCGGTACTTGCCGTTCTGGAGCCGAATGCATTGAGATCTGCCCTCAGTGGGGGAGATACCAAGGCGCTGATGAAGGTCCCGGGCGTCGGGAAGCGCGTGGCTGAGAGGTTGATCGTGGACCTTCGTGACAAAGTGGGATCGCCAACAACCGTCAGTGCGGCCACCGACTCGCCTCCTAGCGTTAACGGGACTGAGGCGTTAGCGGCGAATGTTGTCGAAGCGTTGGTTGGGCTTGGGTTTAGTTCAACGCAGGCGGAAGAAGCGACAGCCGTTGCCGTCGAAGGGAAACCGCACGCGACATCGTCAGAATTGCTGCGGACAGCGCTCACAATGTTGGGTGGATCGCGATGAACGAACCGTTTGCGACCCCCATTACTGAGACGTCCAGGGCTGACGCGCCCATGACTGCGGACATCGTCGACAGTGACCATGACATCGAAGGAAGCCTAAGGCCTAAGAGCCTGGCCGATTTTGTTGGCCAACCCAAGGTGCGGGAGCAACTCGAACTGGTCCTAACCGGTGCGAAGCAACGAGGAACGGCGCCCGATCACATCTTGCTTTCTGGTCCACCCGGGCTAGGAAAAACAAGCCTCTCGATGATCATTGCCTCAGAAATGGGCACGTCACTACGACTAACCTCTGGCCCTGCGCTAGAACGGGCGGGCGACCTGGCTGCCATGCTGAGCAACTTGGTCGAAGGCGATGTGCTGTTCATCGACGAAATTCATCGCATTTCCCGGCCCGCAGAAGAGATGTTGTACCTGGCAATGGAAGACTTTCGGGTCGATGTTGTCGTAGGGAAAGGGCCCGGTGCAACGTCAATTCCACTTGAGGTCGCGCCATTCACCCTCGTCGGTGCCACTACGCGATCAGGAGCGTTGACTGGTCCGTTGCGTGACCGTTTCGGGTTCACCGGGCATATGGAGTTTTACGAACCAGATGAGTTGCAGTACATCCTGATGAGGTCGGCACGCATCCTCGGGGTCCAGATCCACCATGACGCCGCTACCGAGATCGCGCGACGATCCCGCGGTACACCCCGCATCGCAAACCGGTTGCTCCGCAGAGTCCGAGACTACGCGGACGTACGTGCGGACGGTGTTGTCACGCTTGCCGTCGCGCAAGCAGCACTTCTCGTCTACGACGTCGACGACCTAGGGCTCGATCGCCTAGACCGCGCCGTGCTGCAAGCGCTGGTGAAAAGCTTCAACGGTGGGCCCGTCGGAGCGGCAACGCTCGCTGTCGCCGTAGGAGAAGAACCCGCCACCGTTGAAGAAGTGTGCGAACCGTTTCTTGTTCGAGCAGGGATGTTGGCTCGAACCCCGCGCGGGCGAATCGCAACGGCTGCCGCGTGGCAACATCTCGGATTAGTGCCGCCCGCTGATACCGTGGCGAATGGAATCACGGTGCGCGAACGCTCCACACAGTCGCTAGATGGTCACGATGAGTTCGAGCACGGCTAGGATTGGCGCCGTACAGACGCGCCACATAACCTGATCGTGCGCTTGACTCGGCATCGCGCCGGGATAGTGGCACACTGGTGTACTGGTTGGCGCAACGCTGCTGATCGCCCACGCGTACTTCGAATTGAGGATTTAGACTCTGATGGAATGGTTGTTGCCGCTTCTCATCCTGCTTCTGCTCGTTCCACTTTTCCTGTCGGTTCGGCGGCAGAAGAGAGAAATGGATCGCCAGACTGCGCTGCAAGACTCCCTCAAAGTCGGTGACCGAATCATGACCACGTCAGGTCTATACGGCACTGTTCTAGGCTTGCAAGACACCACCATCGACCTAGAGATCGCACCAGGGGTAGCAGCTACCTGGCTCCGCATGGCTGTTCGTGACATCGTCACCGAAGACCCAAACTCGCCAGCAACTGAGCAGGACTGGACCACCGAAGCCACGTTTGACCCAAACGATGGGTTTGACCAGCGCGGTAACGAATCCGGACGCCAGTAAACACAAGCACCTAGTAGTAGGCCGCAGCGCCACTACCGTCAAGGAGAACTTTCGTGGCCTCTTCCAGTCAGCGGAGAATTCCGCTGCGGGTGCTCAGCGCATTCTTTGTGCTTTTTGCACTGTGCTACACCCTGGTTTTTTTCACAGGCGACCGGGGTACAACACCGCGCCTAGGTGTGGACCTGCAAGGCGGCACCCGCGTGGTGTTGACGGCTATCACCCCAGATGGATCGCGGCCAAGTGAAGAGGCACTGTCTCAGGCCCAACAAATCATCGGTACTCGTATCGATGGTCTTGGCGTTGCCGGGTCGGAAGTGTTGGTTGACGGTGACAGCCTCGTCATCACAGTTCCCGGCCAGGATGGTGCACAAGCGCGAACTTTGGGAACCACCGCGCGGATGTTTGTCCGTCCGGTGCTCGATGCGCAGATCGCCTCCGATGCTGAGTTCGACGAAGCAGGCGAACTGCTCGAACCCGAGGAAACTCCCACAAGTGCACTCGCATCGGACCCAGATGAGGCTGCCGAGCTAATCGAAGAAGCTCGCGCATTCCGTCAAAGTGACGATCCCGAGACGCAAGCTCGCGCGATCGCCGAACACACATGCCAAGGCCTTGATCCACTCGCAGGCAACGACCTACCTGATCGACCGCTCGTCACGTGCAGTACTGATGGCGTGATGGTTTACCTGCTCGGTCCTGTCCTGCTGGAAGGCGAGGACATTGACAGTGGCAGCGTAAGTGACGGCTTCAATCAGCAGCAGTCCCGTTGGGAAGTGTCGTTCCGGTTCCGCGGTGAGGCCAGCCAGACGTGGGCAACCTTCACTCGGCAAAGCATTGGCCAGCAGTCAGCGTTTGTTCTCGATACCGCGGTCGTGAGCGCTCCGGTTATTCGAGACCCAACTCCTGCTGGTAGTGCCACATCAATCTCGGGTAACTTCACCCAGGACGAAGCCCGCGATCTCGCTAATCAATTGCGTTATGGCGCACTGCCATTGTCGTTCGAGTCGTCACAGGCTCAAACGGTCTCAGCAACATTAGGTATCGCGTCGCTGCAAGCCGGTCTCATCGCCGGCGCGATCGGTATGCTCGCCGTATTGGCATATTCGCTCGTGTACTACCGGTTGCTCGGCATCGTTGCTGCGTTGTCCTTAGGGTTCGCGGGCATGCTGGTCTACGGCATCCTTGTGCTGCTAGGCCGATACATCAACTTCACCCTCGACCTGGCCGCCATAGCCGGTTTCATCATTGGTATCGGTATGACCGCTGACTCGTTCATCGTGTTCTTCGAACGAATTAAAGACGAGATGCGCGAAGGTCGAAGTTTCCGGTCCGCTGTGGAACGAGGTTGGCAGCGCGCGCGGCGCACGATCATGACTGGTAACGCTGTCAGCTTCCTCGCCGCCGCAATTTTGTACTTGCTCGCAGTGGGTCAAGTGAAGGGCTTCGCATTCGCGCTCGGTTTGACGACGGTGCTCGACCTGCTCGTCGTCTTCCTGTTCACCTACCCGGTGCTGAGCTTGGCGACCAAATCTAAGTGGCTGTCGAACCCCAAGCTGAATGGTCTTGGCGCGATCACGGAAGTTGCTCGCGAGCGAGCGGAACTTGCAGCTAGGGCAGCCAAAGCGGAAGCACAACCGCGGGGAAACACAGGTGAGATTTCCGCGGAAGCGGAGATGTCTCCCGATGGTTCACAGGTGAAGGGCACACAATCATGACAGGACCCGATGTGACGACAACTGAGCCTGCCCAAATGCCAAAACATGGCTTCTTCCACGGACTTTACACAGGCACCGGATCGTTTCAGATCATTGCGAAACGGAAGATGTTCTTCTACATCGCAGCGGCGCTCATCATCATTTCGCTGCTCGGAATCGGGATTCGTGGGTTCACCTTCGGCATTGATTTTGCTGGCGGTACTCGAGTAGAAATGCCCGCAGGGCAAGTTTCTGTCTCTGAAGCTGAAGAAGTATTCACTGACACCCTTGGTATTTCACCCACGGTCGTGCAAGTTGTGGGCACTGGCGCGACGGCTTCGATCCAGATTCGTTCGGAATCCCTCGACGAGCCGCAAATCCAAGAAGTCCAACGGGCGCTATTCAATGCCTTCCAACCTGTTGATCAAGCGGGCGAACCCAACATAAACGCCATCAGTATCGCGAAAGTCAGTGAGACTTGGGGCGGCCAGGTCACTCAAAAAGCAGTGCTGGCGCTCGTCGTGTTCCTGGTACTGGTGTGTGTCTATATTTCGTTGCGGTTTGAGTGGCATATGGCACTCGCAGCGATCGCCGCAGTCATTCTTGACCTAACAGTCACGGCAGGTGTGTACGCCCTCGTCGGATTCGAAGTCAGCCCGGCCACAATTATTGGCCTACTCACCATTCTTGGTTACTCCCTGTACGACACGGTGGTGGTGTTCGACAAAGTTCAAGAGAACACCACCGGGGTAACGCATACGCTGCGCCGAACGTACGCAGAACAAGCAAACCTCGGTGTGAACCAAACACTCATGCGATCGTTTAACACCTCACTGATCAGCGTCCTACCCATCGCCTCCTTGATGATCGTGGCGGTGTGGATGTTGGGTGTTGGTACTTTGAAGGACCTCGCGCTTGTTCAGTTGGTTGGTATCGCAATTGGAACGTACTCGTCCATTTTCTTCGCCACACCGCTGCTCGTAGCTATTAAGGAACGCACGGAAGCGATCGCTACTCACACCCAGAATGTCCTCGACAGGCGTGAAGTAGCTACCGCATCAGTTGGCGTTACAACTGCTGCTGGCGTTGCCGCAGCATCGCCTGCAGAATCGGAGCGACGTGTCGTTCCGTCACAACGACGTGGAACTGCACCATCGCCAGGTGCACGCCCTACCGGTAAGCGTCGGCGGTAACTCCTTTTTGAGCCATACATCGGGGAAGGATGTCCACACATGACTGACGCCCGCACCAGACTCGAGTCGCCTCGGCGCAGGAACCGAAACACAGCTGCGCGAGCGGTTGGTGTTGTCTCAATGGCAACGGTGGCCAGCGTGCTCGCGGGGTGCGGAGTCACTGACACGCTCGACGAGTTCACCCTCGGCTATGCAGTGGATGTTCCTGTCACCACCTACAACGCCAACACAATCGACGGCGCGTACAGTGCCGCGCCGTCAGTGTTCGGTCGCGTCCTTACGGGGCTCAGTTATATCGGTCCTGACGGTAGTCCGATTATGGATCGCGACTTCGGAACAATATCGCCGGTTCCTGGCGAAGCGGACAGCTACGAAATCAATCTCAACGAATCGGCTGTTTTCTCCGACGGAAACGCAGTTACCTGTGATGATCTTGTGTTCGCTTGGGCGGCGGGCAGCGGCCGTTTCACAGCCCCAGATCCTGATTCTGGTGAGCCCAGGCAGTTGTTTGATACCGCCACTGACTGGGGCTACGCCGACATCGACAGAATTGACTGCGAACCCGGAACAAAGCGAGCCCAACTCCAATTCCGGGAGGGGCGGTCGTTTACCGACTGGGAGTCTCTCTTTTCTGCGACGACGGTGATGCCGTCCCACGTAGCGGGGCGTGAGGCGAATGTCCCGGATGTTGTCGCTGCCGTCAATGAAGGCGATATTGATGCGTTGTCGCGACTTGCGGACTTCTGGAACACCGGGTGGACCCTTACACCCGGGGACCTCGACTTGGACCTTTTCCCGTCGTCAGGTCCGTACAAGATTGATTCCTTCACCGACGAGGGTGGCCTCCTCCTAGTCAAAAACGACAGTTGGTGGGGCGATCCGCCTCGCACCCCTCGCATCGTTGTGTGGCCAGGGATGGATACTCGCGACATTGTTGCACGAGGTGAAGCCCAGGTCATTGACGTAGGAGCGGGTTCTGTTGCGGGGCTCGATCTCGCGGGTTACACCGAACACCAGGTCGAATCGCTGAACACCGAACAGTTGGTTTTCAATAACACTGGGGTGTTCGACGATGTTGAGGCACGGCGAGCTTTCACTGCGTGCGTCCCGAGGCTTCGCGTAGCGGACGACGTTGTCAGTGACTACTTTGCTGACGATTCGCCGCGCCGTGGTGTTGCGAGTTCACGGACAACACAACCAGGTTCCTCCGGGTACTCGTTTATAGCTGGACCGGCCCAGGAAAACTACCTCCAGCCCGATATTGAAGCAGCGAGCAGGTTTACAGAGTCGGCCGACATGCGCGTTCGTATCGGATACCTCGGATCCGACAAGCGACGCGAAGAAACCGTGTCATTTATCGCGCGAGCCTGCAAAGACGCCGGAATTGTCGTCCAGAATGTCAGTTCACGCGACTTCGATCCGCGACGAGCACTGGCGAATGACGATGTCGACATCGTGCTCGGCGGTATTGGCGGAGTGCAAGGACCCGGCGGATTGGCCTCGGAGGGTACCAACCTTGTCACTCTGCATTCTCGAAATGGGCTCAACATCGGTGCTTTCTCCAACGGTCGAATCGATGGACTTGTCGCCGAACTTGCTGTGATCTCCAATGCCGACGCACGGCTTGAGCGATTTGCTGAGGCAGAAGCAATCCTGTGGAACGAAGTTCCGACAGTGCCGTTGTTTGTTCAGCCTCGGCTGACAGCACATAGCGGCGCGGTCGTGGGGGTCGTTCCCAATAATTCCCGTGCTGGTGCGGGGTGGAACATGGACAAGTGGGTCCGGGATTGACAGCGAGAAACGCTAGTGGAGACGAACCGCTAGATATCGCCGCTACCGTCGAAGCGCTTACTCGGACGGTGCATGATTTTCCGCGCCGAGGGGTGACCTTCGCTGACCTGTCCCCGCTATTCACCGATGCCCACGGCTTACGCCTCACAGTAGAGGCGCTAGCTAGGGCCGGTATGCGTGACGGACTACGAGATGTGGATCTCGTTGCGGGAATTGATTCCCGCGGGTTTTTGCTTGGTGCAGGGGTCGCGATGCATCTGAATACCGGGATGTTGCCAGTGCGGAAAGCTGGCAAACTACCGCCCCCGGTTTTGTCGCGGAGTTACTCCCTTGAGTATGGCGAAGCTGCCCTTGAGATTCCTGCATCCGGGCTATCTGTTGCTGGACGCAGAGTACTCGTGATTGACGATGTTCTCGCCACAGGAGGCACCTTGGAGGCAGCTATTGGCCTCCTCAGTGCCGCTGGTGCCTCGGTGGTCGCCGCCGCAGTGGTGTTGGAGATAGCCGACTTGGGTGGGCGCACAAAAGTAAAAGACATCCCCTTGACGGCGTTGACTGTGCGCTGAGGATTACAGTTGCTGATAGAGGTTCAACTTTCTGTCGAACAAGGGAGGTGGTCGTGTGAGTCACGATTCGGGAATTTCGCGCGATTCCAGCCCCACTGTGAGTGAACCTCAGCGGGAGTCTGGGGAAGCGCAGTCGCGGCCACTGACGTCGATGGTCACCGCGCCAGGGTCGGCTTCTCGAAGAGTTCGAGCGAGACTGGCGCGCCGCATGACTTCAGGAAGAGCAGCTTCGGTGAAGGCTGTTCTTGAACCCCTAGTGTCGATTCACCGGGAGTTTTACCCAAAAGCGACTCTGACGACGCTGCAGCGGGCGTACGACGTCGCTGAAGAACGCCACGCTGAACAGATCCGGAAATCCGGCGACCCTTACATCACGCACCCATTGGCCGTCGCGACGATTCTCGCCGAGCTGGGTATGGATACCACGACGCTCATCGCGGCCCTTCTGCACGACACAGTGGAGGACACGGGTTACACCTTGGACCAACTCCGGGAGGAGTTTGGTGACGAGGTAGCGCACCTCGTGGACGGTGTGACCAAACTCGACAAAGTGGTGCTTGGTTCCGCTGCGGAGGCGGAAACGATCCGCAAGATGATTATCGCCATGGCGCGGGATCCACGCGTCTTGGTGATCAAAGTGGCGGATCGACTGCACAACATGCGAACGATGCGTTTCTTACCGCCAGAGAAACAAGCAAGCAAGGCACGTGAGACGTTAGAAGTGATCGCACCGCTTGCTCACCGGCTTGGAATGGCCACAGTCAAATGGGAGCTGGAGGACCTCGCGTTCGCGATCCTGCATCCCAAAAGGTACGACGAGATCGTGCGACTTGTGGCCGATCGAGCCCCATCCCGTGACATCTACCTGGAAAAAGTGCGTGGGCTGATCGACAATGCCCTCAACGCCGCGAAACTCAACGCGGCCGTGGAGGGCAGGCCCAAACATTACTGGTCGATTTACCAAAAAATGATCGTCAAAGGAAAAGACTTTGACGAGATTCACGACCTGGTTGGGATGCGAATTTTATGTGATCACGTCCGCGAGTGCTATGCAGCAGTGGGGGTTGTCCATTCCCTGTGGCAACCCATGGCGGGGCGGTTCAAGGATTACATCGCCCAGCCGCGGTATGGCGTGTACCAGTCGTTGCATACAACAGTCGTAGGGCCTGAGGGCAAGCCGCTTGAGGTGCAGATTCGTACGCATGACATGCACCAAAACGCTGAGTACGGGATCGCCGCGCATTGGCGCTACAAGGAAACTAAAGGCAAGCATGCCGGTGACAGTTCTGAAGTAGACGACATCGCGTGGATGCGGCAGTTGCTTGACTGGCAACGAGAAGCTGCTGACCCAGGGGAGTTCCTCGAATCGTTGAGGTATGACCTCGCGCTCAAGGAGATCTTTGTGTTCACGCCGAAAGGCGACGTATTGACGTTGCCGACGGGGTCGACTGCTGTGGATTTTGCTTACGCGGTGCACACGGAGGTTGGGCACCGATGTATCGGAGCGCGCGTTAATGGGCGGCTAGTGCCGTTGGAACGCACTCTCGAGAACGGTGAAGTTATTGAAATCTTCACCTCAAAGGATGAGGGCGCAGGTCCGAGTCGCGACTGGCAAAAATTCGTCGTCTCACCACGTGCTAAAACCAAGATCCGTCAGTGGTTTGCGAAGGAACGTCGAGAGGAAGCCCTCGACACCGGCAAGGATGCCATAGCGAAGGAAGTTCGCCGAACTGGCCTACCGCTGCAACGCATCCTGAGCGGGGATTTGATGGCCGCGACGGCCCGCGAACTCCGCTACCAAGACGTTGACGCTTTGTATACCGCGGTGGGGGAGCACCACGTTTCCGCTCAACACGTGGTGCAACGACTCGTTGCCCAACTTGGTGGGGTCGAGGACGCCGAGGAAGAAATCGCCGAACGCGCTACGCCGTCGTCGATGCCGCGGCGCAGTGGCCGCCGCACCGCTGATGATGTTGGTGTCGAAGTTGCTGGCACACCGGGGATTCTGGTCAAGCTGGCAAAATGTTGCACTCCGGTTCCGGGGGACGACATCATGGGTTTTGTCACTCGCGGCGGTGGGGTGAGTGTGCATCGAACGGATTGCACAAATGCTTCCGCGCTTCGGGAGCAGCCTGAGCGTCTGATTGAGGTTCGCTGGGCGCCTTCACCGAATTCGATGTTCCTTGTTGCGATTCAGATTGAAGCGCTCGACCGGCACCGCTTGTTGTCCGATGTCACTAAGGCACTTGCGGACGAAAAGGTGAACATTCTGTCTGCGTCTGTGACGACCTCAGGTGATCGTGTGGCGATCAGTCGGTTTACGTTTGAAATGGGTGATCCGAAGCATCTCGGGCATGTGCTCAATGTGGTGCGAAACGTCGAAGGTGTGTATGACGTGTATCGGATCACATCAGCTGTGTGATGCCCGCTGTGTGATGCCCGCTGTGGGATCCCAGCTGTGCGGACGCCGAAGGTCAGCGTTCGATGCGGACCGACAGGATTTGAACGGTGTAGCGCGGTGCTCCACTGTGGGCCGAGTTGGTACCCGCGTCGGCAATGAGGTCAACACTGTGCATGCTGTCGTCGCTGACTTCACCTAATACCGTGTAGAGGGGCGGGAGGGGGGAGTCGGCGTAGACGATGAAGAAGCGGCTGCCGTTTGTTCCGGTCCCGGAGTTGTCCATCGCGATTGTTCCACGGGGGTAGATGGTGGTGCCGCTGACCGGGGCGCTGCGTTCGAGGGTGTTGTTATTCAGCTGGTCGGTGGGGAATTCTGCACTGAACGAGTACCCAGGTCCGCCTGTGCCTGTTCCTGTGGGGTCGCCACACTGCAACGTGTGGATTCCGCGGGTAGTGATTCCGTGGCACACCGTGCTGTCAAAGTAACCCTGGTTTGCGAGGCTGACGAAACTGTTGACTGCGCATGGCGACTTTGCGCGATCGAGAATGACGTCGAGTTGGCTTCCGCGCAGTTCGATCTGGGCGTCCACGGAACCTGTGGCGGGCACGGATTGTGTCGGCGGTTTGGCGACCGGGCGGGCTGAGTGGCCGTTCGGGTCGTAGTCACACGAGACGGTATCGGCGAGCGGTGTTTGCCGAGGTCCCGCGACATCGATGGGCGGGACCTCGGCTGCGTCAGCTCGTGTGGGGGCTGACAACGCTACTTCGGGAATGGCAGTGTGATCGGCGTCCGGCGTTGCTTGGTTTTCATCGGTGGTGCAGCCAGTGAGGAGCAGTGTGGCTGCTCCCACTGCGGCGACGATTGCGACGCGACGGAGAGGTCGATCTAACTGCCTGTGCAAACCGCTAGCCCCCTACAGTGATCGTTTTGATGTCCGCTGGGATGTTCGGGACACCCTCGTTTCCTGGTGCTCCACCTTCGGCGATGGCGTCAATCACATTGAGGCCGTCGTCGCTGATTTCCCCAAATACGTTGTATAGAGGAGGAAGCGGAGAATCATCGTACACGAGGAAGAACTGGCTTCCATTTGTGCTCTCACCAGCGTTTGCCATGGCGACGGTACCGCGCGGGTAGATCGTCATTTCAGACCTCGGGCTATCGAACTGATCGTGCGGGAATTCGTCGTGGAACTCGTACCCTGGTCCACCGGTGCCGGTTGCGGAAGGGTCACCGCACTGCAAGACGAAAATTCCGCCTGTGACGAGGCGGTGGCATTCAGTGTCGTTGAAGTAGCCTTGTTCTGCGAGGCTGACGAAACTATTGACCGTGCAGGGTGATTTCGCCCGGTCGAGTGTCAGTTCGACAGGTCCTTCGCTCATGTCGATGGTGACAGCGACGGTTCCTTCGGTTGGCACGTTTTCGCCCTGGGGCCGGTCGACATCGCGGACGCCGGGCATCCGACTGTCGAAGTATTCACAGTCGACTGTGGGCGGCAGAGGTTCGCTCCGGCTTTCTGGTAGCGCGGCGAAATCTGGTTCTTCGAACTGACTGTCGAATATTTCGTCGAATGATTCGTCGTTAGTGTCGTTCGATGCCTGCGTAGAGTCGTTGTTCTGACTGCCCGCGGTGAGCTTGTATACACCCACAGCTGCGGCCGCTACGACGAGCGCAGCTACAACGGCACCAACAATGGTCAGGATGTTCCGTCGCCGGTCTTGCTTCGCCCGGGCCTTTAATTGTTGCTCAAGTTTGTTTTTCGCGACCTCGCGCCGCTGCTGGTTGGACGGCACCGTAGCCGATCCTCCTTGTGTTTGTGTCGACGATTACCGGTTGTCAGGTTATCCGCATACCCTGAGAAGACAGACAATTGATAGCTCAACACATGCTGTGTTGCCCACACGGAGTGACGGGGCGAAGCATGGATTAGGGAGTATGCGCGTGCGTGTAATGGGATTCCCCGCTGGGATGTTCCAAACTAACTGTTACCTGATCGCACACGATGATCGGCCAGAATGCGTTGTTATTGATCCTGGTCAAGATGCGCTTCCTGCGGTCAAGCAGCTTTTGGGTGAGCACGGGTTGGAACCTGTGGCCGTGCTGTTGACCCATGGTCACCTCGACCACATGTGGACGGCGCAACCCCTGTGTGACGAATTTGGGATTCCGCTATTCATTCATCCCGATGACCGACCCATGTTGACTGACCCCGCGTCAGGTATCGGCCCGACTCTGAGTGGGTTTATTCAGGGGATCGAGTTTGTCGAACCAGGCACGGTGAAGGAACTCAACGACGGTGACGTTGTGGAACTTGCTGGGATCGAGTTCGTGATCGATCACACTCCTGGACACACTCGGGGTTCGGTGACGTTGCGCACCCGAGTGGCGTCGGACGACGCTGACCGTGACATTGTGTTCAGCGGTGACACGTTGTTCGCCGGATCTATTGGACGTTCCGATCTTCCTGGTGGCGATGCGGATCAACTTATTAAGTCAATCGTCGATAGACTCATGCCGCTTGCTGATGACACGATGATTTTGCCGGGGCACGGAGAGGTCACGACCGTTGGTCAGGAGCGGAGAAGTAATCCGTTCCTCCGCTGACAACCTCAGCTCGTCTCCGTTACCTGTCGGCTCTACCGCGAGAAAGTGTGACACCACACCGTGAACACGAAGTTTTCGGCGCCAAAGGGCGTCCCTGACTATGTGCCGCCTCAGTCGGCCCAGTTTGTTGCAGTCCGCGACGCACTTTTGCGTGCCGCGGATTTGGCCGGATATGGGCATATTGAACTTCCAATATTTGAGGACACAGGCCTGTTTGCTCGGGGCGTCGGTGAATCGACCGATGTGGTGTCGAAGGAGATGTACACCTTCGCGGATCGAGGGGGACGATCTGTCACGTTGCGCCCGGAGGGCACTGCCGGGGTGATGCGTTCTGTGATCGAGAACGGCCTCGACCGGGGGCAACTCCCCGTGAAGTTGCGGTACTCGGGTCCGTTTTTTCGGTATGAACGTCCGCAGGCTGGTCGGTACCGTCAGTTGCAGCAGGTAGGTGTCGAGGCGATCGGTATTGATGATCCTGCGCTCGATGCCGAGGTTATCGCTGTGGCGGACGCTGGGTTCCGCTCGCTAGGTTTGAGTGGTTTTCGGCTAGACATCACATCTCTTGGTGATAGCACTTGTCGTCCGGAGTATCGGGAAATTTTGCAACAGTTCCTGCTCGGACTTGATCTTGATGAGGACACGAAAGAGCGCGCTCGTATCAATCCTTTGCGTGTTCTCGACGACAAGCGGCCGCACGTTAAGGAAATGACCGCGGATGCGCCGTTGATGCTTGACCACCTGTCTGATGGTGCAAAGCAACACTTCGACGAAGTTCTGTCGCACCTTGATCGCCTTGGCGTTCCCTACACAATTAACCCCCGACTTGTTCGCGGGTTGGATTACTACACGAAGACGACTTTTGAGTTCGTCCACGAGGGTCTCGGTGCCCAGTCCGGCATCGGTGGCGGCGGTCGGTATGACGGGCTGATGGAACAACTTGGTGGACAATCCCTTTCTGGGATCGGATTTGGCATCGGTGTCGACAGAACCGTTCTGGCGCTTGCCGCTGAAGCTGCGGATCCAGCCGTCACCGGACGCTGTGACGTCTACGGCGTGCCAATGGGGCAGCCAGCTCGCGAACGCATGGTGGAATTGCTAGGCACCCTCCGCGCAGCGGGGGTGCGCACGGATATGGCATACGGAAACCGCGGAGTTAAAGGTGCTATGAAAGCCGCAGACAAATCAGGCGCGAAGTATGCGCTGATGCTCGGCGACCGTGATCTCGCTGAAGGGACCATCGGGTTGAAAGAGTTGGCCACCGGTGAACAGCGTTCCGTTTCTATCGATGACCTATTGAACGAGGTGTCACAAGGCCGTGGCTGATTACGCACAAACTGCCCTACCTCTAGACCTCGTGCGGCGTGATGTCGTCGCGCCAAAACTCCGCCGCGTGGGGATGGTCTGCGTCGCGGTAGGCGCACTCATCGCGCTGCTTGTGTCCTTGTTTGGCCCCAACTGGTTGGCGCTGCTCATCGGAGTTGGCATCGCGGGCCCGCCAGCGTTGGGCGCATTTTTGGCAGCCCGCCGTGCGTACTGGATCGATGGTCGCACGGTGTATGCACGCAATGTCACCACCAAAGCGGTGAACTTGGGTGGGCTTACCCGTGTGGAGCTAACAGTGCAGCCGGGGCGCTTTCGTCAGGTGCACTTAGCCCTCCAGGATCGCGAAGCAACCATTACGTTGCCGCTCGCGCTGTACGGTGCGGACCGTGGGGCTGAACTCGACATTGTCGCCTTGCGCAGGCTCGCGGACGCGTTGGCATTGAGTGAGTTGATTAGCGCGGAGACCGTGTCACGCGTTCTTGTTGAGCACCTCCGGGCAGAAGCGCGTGGTGCGGGGCTGATGGAACGTCCACTGTTTCGTGCCTTAGGCAGGGCAGAGCATCATGGGCGGGCATCGAGGTTCGCGTTGTCCGAAGAGGACCTCGTCAGCCTGCTTGATTCTGACTAGACCTCACAGCGGATGGCGGGAATTGCCCCAACTCTCGACGTGAAAACTGTCGGTGCGGCATGATCGACATATGGGGCGCACCGACGCGCTCAGGCACGTTGTGTCCGAGCGCAAAGACGCAGTGCTGCGACGGTCACTAGAAGTGGTGTCCGGTCCTCAAGGCATGTTCGTGTCGGGTCCAGAGGCTGAGGTTCACAGTTTCGCCGAACGCATTATCGACGAATCGCCTGGGGAGGTATTTTCTCAGGCCGCGCCCATGCGCCTCATCCCGTCGGTGCCGGGGCCCAAATTGTTGCGCTCCCGCGGCGGTGTCTTCCTCAAGGTTGCTCCACCGGCGCGGACCCTCCTTGCAGCGCGTGGTGTGATCCCCTCGAGCGACGGGATTTTCCGCACCACCATCCGGGGCGCCAATGCCGTGCGGTCTGCGCATTTACATTGGGTGACGTCCGCGCTCAGTGCCAAGAATATTGTCAACGCTCACGTGGCATTTTCCGTGATGGCGCTGCGTACAGCTGTCCGCGACACAGAGGCCGCGGTGGAAGCGGTGGGTGGTACAGCTGATCAGGTCCTTGCGCTTGCGCAGGCGTCGCGTGCAGGTGATGTGTTTGGTCATCACCGGGCATTGAGTAGGTTGCAGCGCACCGTTGATGCCACAGGTGTGTTGGCGTCGGCGGACTGGGAAGCTGTGGCCTCACTCGGACCGATGTTGGAAGTGACGGTGGAGAGGCTGCGCGCCCATACTCGGCGCACGTTAGATACGGTGCCCGCGGATGCATCGATATCAGACCGTGCCAAGTACCTGTCTCAGGCATCGGACGAAAATAGGCTTGGTGAAACCCTTCAGTTGCTGCTTGTTGCTGAGGAGTCGGTGTACTTGTGGCAGCAGTTGCGCGCTGAACGTGTGCGGGCGGAGGAGCCTGAACACCTAGAGGCGACGATCGCTTCAGCGGAGGCTTTGCTCAAAGAACATAGTGATCGCGACAGCGAAATTGTGAGGGCACTGCGGGAACAACTCGCAGGGTTAGGTTCCATTCGGGTGCGTGATGTGCACCGGTGGAATAGCACTATCCGGTTGCGTCGGTCGATCGCTGGTCTGCATGACATTGTTGAGGACTTTTCCCACTCACGACACGGACAGTTGATGGGGTGGCTTGATGATGAGGATCCGGCGCTTGGTGCGGCGTTGGCGGAGATGCGACGCAAAGCGGCAGGGGCTGGCAAGGTGGCGCGTACTCGGATTGGTCAAGTCGGGCACCATCTACAGGCGTTAAAGCCAGGGTCCCATCGGGCGGACGTCGGCGAAGCGTAGTAAGCGCGCTGGCATCGTCATGATGTGCACAACAGCTGTATAAGGCGCATGATGACTCTCGTGTCGATGGATCCAGCAGGCCCGCTCCGGGTGCGGACTCCGCTTGCTGTGTGGACAGTCGGATTGTTCGCGTACATTGTGGCGGTCCTCAACCGAACCTCGCTAGGCGTTGCTGGGCTTGATGCAACCGAGCGTTTCTCCATCACAGCGGGTGTGCTCGCGTCTTTCGTTGTGTTGCAGGTGATTGTGTACGCGGCGATGCAGATACCGTCCGGTGTGCTCCTGGACCGCTATGGTTCACGAGCCATGATCACGGCGGGCGTAGTTGTGATGTCGACTGGCCAAATTCTGTTGGCATTTAGCACTGATTTGACGACAGCGATCATCGCGCGCGTCCTCGTGGGATTAGGCGATGCACTGGTTTTCATCGCTGTCATTCGTCTCATCCCGCGGTGGTTTTCTCCTCGCAAGGTTCCGCTACTAACGCAACTTACGGGGATTTTCGGCCAGATTGGGCAAGTACTTTCTGCGGTGCCGTTGCTGGCTTTATTGCACGGACCTGGATGGATGGCGGCGTACCAGTCGGTCGCTGCCCTTACCGTCCTCACCGCGATACTGGTGTTCGTGGTCATCCGGAACGACCCATTCGGGCGTGACATCACCTCCCGTGGCGCGACACTCGGCGACATTGTGCGCTCCATCCGGGTTGTGTGGCGACAACCCGGCACGCGGCTTGGTTTTTACAGTCACATGGGGACGGCATTTTCGGGCAATGTGTTTGTCCTGCTGTGGGGATTCCCATTCTTAGTGCGTGCGCACGACCTTAGTGAAGCCGCAGCGAGTGCGCTGCTAACCCTGTTCGTCGTCGCGACTGTCGTGATCGGGCCTGCGATTGGAGTGCTTACCGGGCGGCATCCGCTGCGCCGATCGTGGCTTGTGTTATCGATCATCGCCGTGAATGCCTTGGCATGGACAGTTTTGCTATTGGTGCCGTGGCCAGCGCCGTGGTGGTTGCTTTCGCTGCTTGTTTTCGCCGTTGCGTCGGGTGGGCCAGGTTCTGTCATTGGGTTCGACTATGCGCGAACTTTTAATCAACCCCACCAACTCGGCGTAGCTCAGGGAATGGTCAACCAGGGCGGGTTCGCAGCCACGCTCGTCACCATTGGCACAGTTGGCGTGGTGTTGACGCTGTTCGGTGACTACACCGCAGATGCGTTCCGGGTGGCGTGGCTCATGCAATACCCGGTGTGGGCAATTGCCGTGCTGGGCATTGTCGTGACGCGTCGCAAGGCTCGTGCGGAACTGGCGCAGCAGGGTGTGGTGCCGCGAAGGCTGCGTGACGTGATGTGGCGTCGGCGCACCGCCGACACTCTCTAACCGAGGTCTGCCGCAAAAGTGTCACAAGCGCCGATGCTTCCGCTGCGATACCCGGTCAGAAACCATTGTTGTCGTTGTGCCGATGATCCGTGGGTCCACGACTCTGGGTTTACCTGGCCTGTTGTTGACTCTTGTATCCGGTCGTCGCCCACCGCTTCGGCGGCCGACAATGCGTCGGCGATGTCCCGTTCGGTGAGTGGTAGCAAAAATGGTTCTGACGAGCCAGGGGTGGGAGTTTTGTCAGCGAAGTGGGCCCATATTCCGGCGAAGCAGTCAGCTTGCAGTTCGACCCGCACCGCGCCAGATTCGGGCCCCCTTGGATCTGTCTGCGCTTTCCTGAGGTCACCGAGCAGATGCTGGATATGATGCCCAAATTCGTGCGCAACAACGTATTGCTGAGTTAATGGCCCAGTCGACGCCCCGAATTGGTCTGAGAGCACGCGGAAAAAATCTGTGTCGTAATACGTAGTCTCATCAGCAGGGCAGTAGAACGGGCCGACTGCGCTGGTGGCCATCCCGCAGGCGGTGCTTACTGATCCCGTGAACAAATGAACCCCTGGTGGCGTGTATCGCATTCCCACCGAGGGGAGAAGTTCGGACCAAATTTGGTCCAAGGATTCTGCCGTCGCACCGATTCGGCAATTGATGTCTTCATTGGCGGCCTCGCCGGTAATGCAGTGTGAAACATCGGGGCCGCCGACGCCTGCTGGTGCACCGCCATCGCCACCGCTGAGCCCAGGTATTTGGCTGGGGTCGCCGCCGGTGAGAAGGACTAGCGCCAGGATGATCAGCGCGCCAAGGCCGCCACCGCCAACAGCTACTTTTGCGCCGCTGCCTTTTCCGCCGGTTGTCATCCGGTTAGGGTTGGTGCGCGCGTTCGGGTTGAACGTCATGAAGCGATTTTTGCACCATCGGGTGCATCGTGGGGTGCTGTCGTGTAGTAATTCGGTTTCCGCCTACCATTGAGTCGGCCGTAGGATCAGCGCAGTGCTTGTTTCACGTGTGCTCGTTTCACGTGTGGACTGTGTCCACTAACGCTCGTCATGAGATTTGTTCGTTTTTTGCTGGGAGGAAGGATCCCTGTGCTTCGCACCCATTTGGCTGGCTCGCTTCGCGCTGAACACGCCGACCACACCGTGACATTGTCAGGTTGGGTTGCGCGTAGGCGTGACCACGGTGGTGTCATTTTCATCGATTTCCGTGATGCTTCCGGTGTATGCCAGGTGGTGTTCCGCGACGCAGAAGTTCTCGAGAAGGCGCACCGTTTGCGCGCCGAATTCTGCATCAGTGTGACGGGGACTGTGGAGATGCGTCCCGCAGGAAACGCCAACTTCGAAATCCCAACGGGGGAAATCGAAGTGAATGTCACCGAACTCGTCGTTCTCAACGAAAGCGCGGCGCTTCCATTCCAGCTCGACGAGCCGAATGTTGGTGAAGAAACTCGTCTACGCCACCGTTACCTGGATCTTCGGCGCGAGGGGCCCGGCCATGCGCTTCGGTTGCGGTCGAAGGTTAACTCCGCTGCACGTTCGGTGTTGACTCGACACGAGTTCATTGAAGTCGAAACGCCCACTTTGACCCGGTCGACACCCGAGGGCGCACGCGACTTCCTCGTGCCCGCACGCCTGCAGCCGGGTAGTTTCTATGCCCTCCCACAGTCACCGCAGTTGTTTAAGCAGCTGCTTATGGTTGCTGGGGTTGAGCGTTACTACCAGATCGCACGGTGCTACCGCGACGAAGACTTCCGCGCAGACCGTCAGCCTGAGTTCACGCAGCTCGATATTGAAATGAGCTTTGTGCGCCAAGAGGATGTGATGCTCCTAGCCGAGGAGATCTTGGAGTCCTTGTGGAAGCTTATCGGCCATAAACTGGAAACGCCGATCCCGCAGATCACCTATCACGATGCGATGCGGCGGTTCGGCACAGACAAGCCGGATATGCGGTTCGGTTTCGAACTAGTGGAGTGCACCGAGTACTTCGCCAATACGCCATTCCGGGTGTTCCAGGCCCCATATGTCGGTGCTGTCGTGATGCCGGGTGGCGCAAGCCAGCCTCGTAGGCAACTTGATGCGTGGCAAGAGTGGGCCAAACAGCGCGGCGCTAAGGGACTTGCGTATGTCCTCATCGCTGAAGACGGCTCACTTGCCGGACCTGTGGCAAAGAACCTCACCGACGCGGAGCGTGAGGGATTGGCAGCGCATGTCGGCGCCAAGCCTGGCGACTGCGTGTTCTTCGGCGCAGGTGCTCCCAAATCGACTCGTGCACTCCTCGGCGCAGCTCGCGTTGAGGTGGCAAAACGCGTCGAGGCAATTGACGAAGATGCTTGGGCGTTTGTGTGGGTCGTGGACGCACCTATGTTCGAGCCCGCGGACGAAGCGACGGCTAGCGGCGATGTGGCCCTCGGGTCAAGTGCATGGACGGCTGTTCACCACGCCTTCACCTCGCCCAAGCCCGACAGCCTCGACACGTTCGACACTGATCCGGGTTCGGCACTCGCCTACGCATACGACATTGTGTGCAATGGCCATGAGATTGGCGGCGGAAGCATTCGTATCCACCGCCGCGATGTTCAAGAGCGAGTCTTTTCGGTGATGGGGATCAGCGCCGAGGAAGCTCAGGACAAGTTTGGGTTCCTCCTCGACGCGTTCGCGTTTGGTGCACCACCGCACGGCGGAATCGCATTTGGTTGGGACCGAATCGTGTCTCTACTAGCGAAAACAGACTCCATTCGTGACGTCATTGCGTTCCCCAAGTCCGGTGGCGGAGTTGATCCACTCACTGACGCTCCAGCGCCTATTACAGCGCAGCAGCGTAAAGAATCTGGAATCGACGCGAAACCGGTATCACGGAGCAAAAACTAGCGTTCACCTGCACCCCGCGCACAATTAAGCGTGGGGTGCAGGTATTTCCGGGTCACCTCGGTGATGAAACGGTGCCATGATCGAGGTTGATCACGAGCGGGTTTTCTAGCTGTCCGATGAGGTGGTGGCAATGAACAGTCCACATGAAGGCGCAGGCTCAGAGTTGACGCAATCAGGTGGAACTTCTGAGGGTGGCCCGGCGCCGGAAGTATCGGGGCTTCTGTCAATTGGCTCTGACGATCTCAGGCGTTTGCGCAGCCGCGTTCGGCGGCTTGTCGCGCACGAGGGCATCACGTTCACCCCGGATGACGGGCAATGGAATCTCGACCCGGTCCCGTTCGTCGTCGAATCGGATGAATGGGACATGCTGGAGAAGGGGATGGTCCAGCGGTCGCGTTTGCTCAGCGCTCTTGTCGCGGATTTATATGGCGAGCAGCGAGTCGTCAGTAAGGGACTGCTGCCACCTGAGCTGGTGTATGGACATCGAAGCTTTCTACGTGGTGCCTTCGGCGCACGACGAGACAATGTTGCGCCGCTGTTTTTGCATGGCATGGATGTTGCCCACACTGCGCAGGGTTTTCAGGTCATCGAGGATCGCACGCAGGCTCCACTTGGGGTGGGATATGCGCTGGCCGATCGTAAGGTTTTGTCGCATGCGATGCCCGATTTTCACCAGCAAATTACCCCCCGGTCTCTTGCCCCGTTTGTGCAAGTCATGAAGGTCGCTATTGAGTCTGCTTCGGTGGCCCACACTGCGGACCCCATGGTGGTCATCTTGAGTCCCGGCCCTGATACTAGGGCGTCGTTTGATCATGCATTCCTTGCGTCCATGCTGGGCTACCCACTAGTCGAGAGCACGGACCTCACTGTTCGTGAAGGTCGATTGTGGATGCGTGCAATTGGGAAGAGGTTTCCCATTGACGTCGTGGTGCGGTTCGTTGATTCGTGCGCGACGGATCCCCTTGATCATCGATCTCCGTCTCGTACCGGTGTCGCTGGGCTCACTGAAATGGTGCGCAGAGGTGCCGTCAGCATCGTCAATCCGCTTGGCTGTGGCGTCGTCGAAAATCCGGCGCTGGGCGCGTACCTGCCGCGCATCAGTGAGGCACTGTTGGATGAAGAACTGGCGCTACCTTCGGTGGATAACTGGTGGGCGGGTGACCGCAGTGCGCGATCCCACATCCGGGAGAACCTTGATGACGTCGTGTGCGAGAACATTCGTACTGGCGAATCGTTCATCGGAGGGGAACTTAGTCGAGCGCAACGGGATGACCTATGTGGGCGTATTGAAGACGAGACGTGGCAATGGTGTGCCCGTTTGGTTCCCGAGCAAACCGAACAACCCATCGTCACGGCCACCGGGGGCGTGGCATCGGCGCCAGTGACGCTTCGAATGTTTTCGGTCGCCCAACGCGCGGGATACACGGTGATGCCGGGTGGTTTTGCTCACGTTCCCATTGAGCACCGCGCAGATGTGAAGACCGCGGGTGTTCAGATCGCAAAGGACGTGTGGGTACGCACGCCGGAGCGTTCTGCCGAGGGTGGTTCGGTGACCGTCACGCCTTTGGAAGCACCCGAACCGGTTGCGTCACTCACTGTGGTGCGACACGGTTTGCCGACCGAAGGTGTGAGCTCGCCCCGAGTCCTCAATGATTTGTTTTGGCTTGGTAGGTATGCGGAACGGGCTGAGGACACTGCCCGACTCCTCAGCGCGGTTCGGGACCGCTATCAGGACTATCGTTCGAGGCCGTGGCTGACGGGCAGTAACTCATTGCCGATCTTGGTCTCAGCACTCACAAGGGTGTCTGGTTCGCCTGCGGCGCTTGTCCCATCGGGCGCGAGCGATCTTGACCGCGCATTCGTGGAACTGCGGTCGTTGACCGGGGCTGCTGACCGACCCGGTTCGCTGGCATTTTCGGTTAGACGCCTCGAATCAGCTGCGCGCGGAGTTCGGGATCAACTGTCCCTTGATACATGGATGGTGCTCAGCGGCGTAAACGACGCTTTGGAGGACTATTCGGAGGATACGACAGCCGACCCGGTGGTGATGGCGTCGGTACACACGTCTGTCCTTGGCGGGATGTTGGCGCTCGCCGGCCTTGGCGCTGAGTCACTGGTTCGAGATTCTGGCTGGCACCTGCTAGACATTGGCCGCCGCATTGAACGAAGTTTGCAGCTAACAACATTGCTGGGTGCCACACTGGTGAAACCATACAACCCGGTAACCGAACGCGCCGTCGTCGAGTCGGTGCTGCTCGCGTGCGAGTCGTCAGTGATGTATCGGCGGCGCCAGCATGGTGTTGTCAATATCGCTCCACTCGCTGAGTTCTTGTTGTTCGACAGCACTAACCCGCGCGCGCTTATCTATCAGCTTGATCGCATTCGGGAGAACTTTGTGAGTCTGCCTGAGCAGTCTGTGCCAGCGAGGGCGTCACGGTTGATTGATGAAATCATCACGCACGTCCGTCGCGCCTCGCCGAACGAACTCGAGGAACTCAACGAACAAGGCCAGCGTCAGGTGTTGGACACGTTCCTCAAGACGGTCCGGCAGCAACTGAGGGAGCTATCCGAGATTGTGGAAACGAGCTTGCTTGCCCCGCCAGTTGAGATGCAGCCGCTGTGGTTGTCGGGTGGTTTCACAACAGGTGCCGATGGTGAGCAGAGCGAGGTATGGGCATGAGCACACGTACCTATCAAGTCACTCACATCACCACATACTCGTACGCCGGACCGGTCACTTCGTCCTATGGGCGCGGGTTTGTGACACCGCTCGAACTGCCGGAGCAACGCAGACTCGAGCACAGCGTCACCGTGTCGCCTGAACCAACAGATCAATCGTTCATGGTGGACTACTTTGGCAATACGGCGGTGTATTTTCATGTGACGACTGAGCACACTGAACTTGTCGTTACGGCCAGGTCGCGCGTCGAAGTTGACGCCCCACCGGAGGGGCATCTGAAGTCGGGTTTGGCTGACGCCCCATGGGAGATGTGTCGCCCGACGGGGGTGGACGCGGCCCGGGCTGTCGATTTTCAGATTGACAATAATCCGGCTGAAATCACCCCGGATGTGGCGGCGTATGCCGATGAGATTTTCACTCCGGGGCGGCCACTAGCGGATGCTGTGTGGGATCTAACGCACCGAATTTTTACTGAATACACCTACAAATCAGGCTCGACTTCGGTGTCGACTCGGGTTGCCGAAGTGATGGAACGCAAGTCTGGAGTGTGCCAAGACTTCTCGCGCGTTGCGATTGCCTGCCTCCGGTCAAAGGGGCTCGCTGCTAGCTACGTTTCTGGGTACCTAGCCACGACGCCACCGCCAGGTAAGGAACGCATGATTGGTGCGGATGCGACGCATGCGTGGGCTGCTGTGTGGCTTCCAGGGAATCGGTGGCTTGCATTTGATCCGACAAACGACCAGTTTGTGGACGAACGCTACGTCACTGTTGCTCGAGGTCGTGACTTTGTTGACGTCTCTCCTCTACGCGGAATTATTCTCACGCAGGCGAAGTCCAGCAGCATGTCAGTGTCTGTCGACGTGGCACCGCTCGATGCCGCTCCGCGTGTTGAGCAGGTACCGCCTCTACAGCAAAACGGGTAGCGTAGTTAACGATGACTTCTCTTGTGTCCGAATCTGCCCATGCGGTTGTGCGTGCCGCCGAACGTGTCCTTGCCAAACGATACGGCGTTACGGTGCGGCTAACTGATCCGGAAAACCTCGGTGGTAGTGGACAGGCGATCGTTCTCCGCGTTCGCGTATCTGATAGTCCGATTCGTCTTTCGCGAACACTGGTTATCAAGCAGATGCACAACGCCGATGGAGCGAGCGCGAACGGCATTGCTCAAGCGCTCGGAGTCGGAGACGGACACGCTGAAGGCTTCGTCCGTGAGGCCGTTTCGTATCAGTTTGCGAACTCGCTAGCCACACGGCACCGCCCCGGACCAGAACTTCTTGCGCATGACCTTGACCAGCGGCTGTTGATCTTGTCTGATCTCGGTGACGTACCTACGTTCGAAAATGTCGTCACACCTGACACCACTGGGATGTCAACATCGGATTCAACCACCAACGTGCTGATGGGTGTCGCGCAGAGCCTGGGCCGGATGCACGCTGCCACTGCGGGCAGGTCGGAAGATTTTGGTGCACTGCTCCGTCGTGCGCGAGCCAGCATGTCGCCGTATGTTCCCGCTGACACCATGCGCGCATCTGTGAACAATGTTCCACAGCTGCTTTCTGAGGTGCTGGGCGTGGCGACCCCGCCGGATATTCAACACAAAGTGGCAGAGTTTTCGGACATATTGCAAGGAAATTCGTTTCGGGCGTTTAGTCCCGGTGAATTGTCTCCCGACAACATCGTCGTGAGCAGTTCGGGTATTCGCTTCCTGGACTACGAATGGGGCGGGTTCCGCGACGCGGTGCTTGACCTCGGGTCCATTTTGGTGTCCTTCCCGCAGTGTTCATACGACCTTGGGCTCACCCCGGAGCAGTCGGCGTCGATGGTGGATGCCTGGCGCGCTGAGATTGCGACTGTGTGGCCGCAGCTCCTTGACGATGACGTGCTGGACCGCCGGTTGCTTGCCGCTCGCACAGTGTGGGTGTGGTTGTCGACGGCGTGGCACCTGCCGGAAGATCATCTTCGTCGCGCGTTGGAGCGTGATGCGGGTAGGCCGCTTGCGCCTCGGCGTGCGCTGGCGAGCCGGTGGGCTGGCCTATTTCAGGCAGCTGACGCGGTGGGGGACCACGCGCTAGCTGAGCACGCTGCGGCCGTCATGGATGCGTTGCGGCAAACTGATTCCACCCCTGCCATGCGCCTTCCCTGACAAACCCTGGGGCCACTGTTCGCCAGTTACATCACGGCGGGTAGGGCTGTGCCGTCCCACCCGTTCGGCGGTGGGACCAAACCAAAGAGTGCCGCCACGGTGGGAGCAACATCCATGGTGGTGACTGCGTCGCTGACCGTGAGCTTGCCTGGCAGTTGTGGATGACCTCCCGTGACAATCAGCGGGATAGGTAATGTCACGCCGTGGCCGTGGTTTCCAGGAATGGGGTTTGACAGCACAGTTGGGTCGGTGAACCGCCAGCCCGGTTTGCAGAACGCCACCGCATCGCCGCCTCGAGGACCCAGATTCAACACCCCTGCTGCGTGAACTGAGTCAATGCCCGGGTGAAGCATCGCGATCTGTCGCATGCGCTCCACCGCATCATCGCGTAATGCCGGGTCGCCGGTCCAGTACCACAACGAGGCGCCACCGTTGTCTGCGATTTCGATGTTGTCCCGCAGCATCGGGTCGAGGGAGAACGGTACATGCAAGCTGATGAGGGAAAGCGGTCTTGACCAGTCCATTGAATGGTCTGCAATGAGTATGACCACGCTCCGGTTCCACCGTCCGCTCTCCTTGAGGAAGGAAACGAATCGCCGGACTTGCGTATCCGTGTGGCGCACGGCGGCTGTGCGCGCGAGCCGAATATCGTTACCTGTGACGTCGATGTGCCCCACGCGGTCTACGTCACCTAAGTTGGTGAACGTCATGCGGGGTGAATGATCGACCATGATGCGAAGAAGCGCATCCATTGTCGCGGCGTCGGGTGCATGGTCAGTGAGAGGGATGAGTGGGGCAGGGTTCCAGTGCACTGTCGCGCGGCCCTGGAACAGCCCGTGCAGGTAGTCCTTCGACAACACACTTGCGGTCGTGATCCCACGTTCGGTGCGCAGACGTTCCAGGATTGTTGGCGCCGTGAGGTCTTGCGGGCGATCAAGATTACGGAACTTGCGTTCGTCACGGTCATAAATTTTGTTTGCGGGGACGCCTGATCTCGCTGGGGAGACGCCGGTCATCATGGCGGTGTGATTCGGGAGGGTTTCCGCGATTTGAATGGCATTGGCGTTGGCGTACCTGATGCTGGCAGAGTCCAGGCTCGCCACATGGGGCATGAGATCGGGGTTTACTTCATCGTTTCGTAGCCCGTCGATGACGATGACGTGCACTTCGAGGGCTTCGCCGCTACCGTTCAGCGGAGTCGCGCTGCTGTGTGCCGCAAATATGCCTGCAGCTAGTGCGCTCGTCCCACCCGCGAGGACAGCTCGTCGTGTGATGTTGGCAGCCGTCATGCGGAGCTCCTTGAAGTGTGACTCGTTGGATCCAGTGGCGCCGCAGGTGTGAGGCGTGCGGACTGCGATGCAGTTCTGAGTGAGTGCGCGTGCCGAGACGCACTGTTTGGGTTGACTGGATCTTGAATGAAAAACCAGTCCATCTGGGCGTGGTCGGGCGTTACTTCGCACACTCCGTAGCCGTGCGAATCGACTTCGACAAAGCGAACGTGGTTGTTCGTAGCTTGGATCGCTGCCTCGGCCGCTAACCCAACAGTGCGCGGCGGTACCTGGAGAATGTCGTCCACATTTTTTGATGTCACTGAGGGCACAACAAATTCGACGCCAACCGTTCCCGCTGCCGGATAATTTGCCGCATTGAGGGGGAGTTCATTGGCCCACGACATGTGAATATCGCCCGTGAGAAAGACAACATCACGGGTATTTGTCGTGGTCAGGGCCGAGAAAAGTCGCGCTCGTTCCGCCGCATACCCGTCCCACTGATCTGTATTAAGCGGTGCTCCGTCAGAAGGGATCCCAAGCAGTTGAGTTAGAGCAGCAGTGGTCGCTGGTTCTAGTGGCGGAATCAAGAACGGGGAGATCATCACTGGATTGCCAACAAATTTCCACTGTGCCGCCGCGGTTGTGAGCCCTGTGACAAACCATTCGAACTGCTGCGCACCTGTAATGCTCCGGTGGGGTGCATCAACGTCGCGCCATCCCGTCACCGCTACCGCTGGTTCATCCCGATACGAGCGCAGGTCGATCATCGTGAGCTCGAGAAGGGAACCATAGCTGAGCCGCCGGTAGAGTCTGTCTCCGGAACCGCCAGGCCGAATGGGCATCCACTCAAGGTATGCCTGCAACGCGTTTCGGTATCGCGTTCGCCAGTCGCCTTGGGTGACGGGGTCATGATTCTCCGCGCCCGCCACCCAGGCGTCGTTGGCCGATTCATGATCATCCCAAATGGCTATGACGGGTACTTTTTGGTGGAGACTTTGGAGGTCAGCGTCAGTCTTGTACTGTCCGTGCCGCATCCGGTAATCGGCCAAGGTGACGATGTCGCGGGCGGGAATGTGTTCGCGAACAGAGCCGAACTTGGCTCCGTACTTGCCGGGGCGATACTCATACAGATAATCGCCGAGGTGAAGTACGGCGTCGAGGTCACGCCTGTCGGCGAGGTGCCGGTATGCAGAGAAATATCCGGCTTCCCAGTTGGAACACGACACAACACCAAACCGCAGGCGGTCAACGTGCTGGTGGGGCGCAGGAGTGGTGGCAGTTCGGCCGACGGGTGAGTAGATCCGAGCTTGACTTGCGTCCACTATGGAGAATCGAAAAAAGTATCCAGTCTGCGGTTGAAGATCGCGTGCGTCCACCTTCACTGTGTGGTCGCGGTCAACGTCGGTGGTCGTTGATCCTTCGGCTACGCGCACCGCAAATGTTTGGTCGGTACTTACTTCCCAGCGAACCGTAACCGCTGGTCCGACGCCTGATCCCGGTGTCGCGTCGGCGTTTGGAGTGACGCGAGTCCACAATATGACACTGTTGTGGGTGGGATCGCCCGATGCGACACCGTGCATAAACGGGTGGCTGGGCGCGCCAGCAGATGATGTTTGCGCATGCGCGCGACTGATGAACGTGCTCGCCCCAATCGCCGTCGGCACAACAATCCCGGCTCGAAGCACTTGCCGCCGCGGCAGTGGATGGTTTGTCGGTCGCATCCGTTCATCACACACCGTTGAATATAACGCGGCAATGCTTTCGGCGGAGCACACACTCACAATTCACGTGGTATTCACCAGTGGCCATCCGGTAGCCTCGCTCATGTGAGCGAAAACGTCGACGCAGGGCTGTTCGGCCCCGATCTCGACAACCCCGATCTCGACGACACTGCTGAATCACCAACGACCTACAACACGATTCCACCGCTAGCTGTGCGGATGCGTCCACGGACGTTAGATGAAGTCCTCGGGCAGGACCACCTCTTAACGCCAGCATCTCCGCTGCGTCGACTCGTTGAAGGCGTGGGCGCGGCATCGGTGGTCCTTTACGGCCCGCCTGGAACCGGTAAAACCACGATGGCCTCGATGATCTCTACTGCCACCGGGCGCCGGTTCGAAGCGCTATCGGCGCTTTCCGCAGGTGTCAAAGACGTGCGGGCGGTCATTGATTTAGCCCGCCAACGCCTACTGCACGGACAGCAAACCGTGTTGTTCATCGACGAGGTGCATCGTTTCTCAAAAACGCAGCAAGATGCGCTGCTAGCGGCCGTCGAAAACCGAATAGTTCTCTTAGTGGCCGCCACGACAGAAAACCCGTCCTTTTCCGTGGTGGCACCGCTGTTGTCGCGTTCCTTGATCTTGCAGCTGCTCCCGCTCGACGCCAATGCAATAGGTGAGCTCATCGACCGAGCCGTCACAGACCCGCGTGGGCTCGCCAACGCAGCCACTCTCACAGACGATGCCCGCGACCACCTCATCGCACTTTCTAGCGGCGATGCTCGGCGCGCTTTGACTGCGTTGGAGGCTGCAGCGGAGTCGGCGTTCGCCCGACAACAGGCTGATGCCAGCCCGGCTGCAACCATTGACCTACACACGGTAGAAACCTCGGTCGATAGGGCTGCGGTCCGATACGACCGCGACGGCGACCAGCACTACGACATCATCAGCGCCTTCATCAAATCAATACGTGGCTCTGATGTCGACGCCGCACTGCACTATCTCGCTCGCATGATCACAGCGGGGGAGGACCCACGGTTCATTGCGCGCAGGCTCGTCATCCATGCCAGCGAGGACATCGGAATGGCGGACCCCACTGCGCTGCAGACTGCAATCGCTGCGGCGCAAGCCGTCCAACTAATCGGTATGCCCGAAGCTGGGCTTACGCTCACCCATGCCACTATTCATCTCGCTACGGCACCAAAATCTAATGGGGTCGTCGCAGCTCTCAACGCCGCTATGACCGATGTCGCGAAGGGCAAATCAGGTCCGGTGCCGACGCATTTGCGCGACGGCCACTATTCAGGCGCAACGGGACTTGGTAACGCGGTCGGCTACCAATATCCACACGACAATGCTGACGGTGTGCTGCCCCAACAATATCCACCAGATGACCTCGTTGGAACTGACTACTATCGGCCCACCAACCACGGCTACGAGCGCGAAATTTCAGTGCGATTGCCCAAACTTCGACGAATCATTCGAGGCCAAAACTGACCGCAAGCGCACCGTGTGAGAAGGAACTCAAGTTTGCCGGTACCCTGAACGAGGCAATCGGCCGAGTCTTTTGACCACCACCCACTAGTGGCTACTACTTCAAGTGAGGACCAGCAGTGCAAACCCACGAGATCCGCAGGCGATTTCTCGACCACTTCGTCAAGGCAGGTCACGTGGAGGTGCCGAGCGCGTCTCTCATCCTTGACGACCCAAACCTGCTCTTCGTCAATGCCGGGATGGTTCAGTTCAAACCGTATTTCCTAGGCCAGCAAACTCCGCCTTACCCGCGTGCCACTAGCGTGCAGAAGTGCGTTCGGACCGGCGACATCGAAGAGGTGGGCAAGACTACGCGCCACAACACCTTCTTCCAGATGGCCGGAAACTTTTCGTTCGGCGACTACTTCAAAGAAGGCGCCATCACGTTCGCCTGGGAGCTCATCACCAAGTCCCAGGAAGAAGGCGGCTATGGGTTTGACCCCGAGCGGATCTGGGTTACTGCCTACGAACAGGATCCCGAGGCCGCAGAAATTTGGCGTCGCGTAGCCGGGATTCCAGATGAGCGCATTCAGTTCCGGGATGGCAAAGACAACTACTGGGACATGGGTGTGCCAGGTCCCGGCGGACCATGTTCCGAGATCTACTACGACCGTGGTCCGCAGTACGGCAAAGAAGGCGGCCCGATTGTCGACGAGGACCGCTACCTCGAAATTTGGAACCTCGTGTTCATGCAAGACGAACGCGGTGAATTGAGCCCCAAACTCGGCAACCCACCGGTGGGCGTACTCCCGAAGAAGAACATCGACACGGGCATGGGCGTGGAACGCGTCGCGCTGCTGCTACAAGGTGTCGACAATGTTTATGAGACGGACCTCGTACGTCCGGTCATCGAAAAGGCCGAGGAGCTCAGCGGTAGCCGCTACCACGTCGGCAGTGACGAAAACGATGTGCGCTTCCGTGTCATCGCGGATCACGCACGCACAGCAGCGATGCTCATCGCAGACGGTGTAAACCCCAGCAACGAGGGCCGCGGGTATGTACTCCGCCGACTTCTACGGCGCATTGTGCGCTCAGCTCGGCTACTGGGCGCAACTCAACCGGTGATGGCCGAATTCATGTCCGTCGTAAGCACAATGATGTCGCCTTCGTACCCTGACCTTGCCACGGATTTCGAGCGAATCGAACGGGTAGCCGTCGGCGAAGAAGCAGCGTTCCTACGCACGCTTGACACGGGCTCACGATTGTTCGAATTGGCAGCTACTGAAGCCCGCACAGCTGGGAAGACAACCCTCGCTGGCAGTGAAGCGTTTGCGTTGCATGACACCTACGGATTCCCCATCGATCTAACCCTTGAGATGGCAAGCGAAGCCGGGTTGAGTGTGGACGAAGAGGGATTCCGCACCTTGATGGCTGAGCAGCGGCAGCGCGCCAAAGCTGACGCCCATTCGCGCAAGCAAGCGCACGCTGACCAGTCGGTCTACAAGGAACTTCTTGACACGCACCCCACCGAATTCACCGGTTACACCGAGCTGAACTCCGAAGCCAGGGTTCTCGGCCTCATTCTTGATGGGCAGCGGGTTCGACATGCCACTCAGGGCCAAGAGATCGAAGTCATCCTTGACCGGTCGCCGCTGTACGCAGAGTCGGGCGGCCAGATGGCCGATATTGGGCGCATCACCGCAGCGGGACTCGCGCTGTCCGTGAACGACGTGCAGAAGATCGGCAAGAAGCTCTGGATCCACAAGGTCACCGTTGACGAAGGTGAAATCGTGGAGGGCAGCGACGTCCTCGCCCAGGTCGATCCGCAATGGCGCCGCGGCGCAACCCAGGGCCACTCCGGCACGCACTTGGTGCACGCGGCGTTGCGGCAAATCCTAGGCCCCAACGCAGTCCAGGCCGGTTCCATGAACAAGCCCGGCTACTTGCGGTTCGACTTTTCGTGGCAGGGCGGGTTGTCGGACTCGGTCCGGCAAGAAATCGAAGAAGTCACCAACGAAGCAATGCTCGCGAACTATCCAGTCAACATCTTTGAGACCGACCTCGCGAAAGCTCGCTCAATGGGTGCGCTTGCGCTGTTCGGTGAAAACTACGGCGACCGCGTGAGGGTCGTCGAAATGGGTGGCCCGTTCTCCATGGAACTGTGTGCAGGAACCCACGTCCACAGCTCCGCTGATGTTGGCCCAGTGACAATCCTTGGCGAGTCATCCGTCGGGTCTGGTGTGCGCCGCGTTGAAGCGTATGTCGGCATGGATTCCTACAAGTACCTCGCCAGGGAACGAGCACTTCTTGAAGGGGTAGCGGCGGCACTGAAGGTTTCGCCCGAGGACGTACCTACGCGAGTCGAATCACTTGTGGAGCGGCTTAAATCGGCAGAGAAGGAACTCGAAAAGCACCGCGCCGCCGCAGTCCTCGCGTCTGCTGGGTCGCTTGCAGCGTCTGCCGAACGCTTGGGCGATGTCCTGGTTGTTGCTCAACAAGCGCCTGACGGCATTGGTGCCGCAGACGTGCGCACACTCGTCGCTGACGTCCGTGGCCGCCTTGGCAGTGAAGCCGCCGTCGTTGCTTTGTTCAGCGCAAGCGACGGGAAGGTTCCATTCGTCATCGCAACGACGGAGGCAGCACGCGCCGTGGGACTGAAAGCAGGCGATTTGGTTCGCAATGTCGCGCCTCTCATTGAAGGCCGCGGTGGCGGCAAGCCTGACATGGCGCAAGGCTCAGGCTCTAATGAGGCAGGGATCGCGGCCGCGATAGCTGCGCTGCGCGAGTCAGTGTCCGCGAACGCGAAGTAATGAGTCGTATTAGGTATCGGAGACCGGCGTGACACACGACAGCATCACCCCAGACAGGCCAGGACCTGACGACCCCGGCCGTGGTCGACGAATCGGAATCGATGTGGGGTCAGTTCGCATCGGTGTGGCGGTGTCTGATCCAGACGGCATCCTCGCCTCACCGGTCACAACTGTGACACGCACATCGCGGGACACGGCTGATTTCCCAGAACTCGGCGCTATTGCTGACATCATCGACGAATATGGTGCAGTGGAAGTTGTCGTTGGGTTGCCCAGGACCTTGCGTGGCGAGCGGGGATCTGCCGCAGATATCGCGATTGACTTCGCTGGACGCTTGCAGGACAAGATCGAGACCGTGCCTGTTCGACTGGCAGACGAGCGACTCACCACAGTCGTTGCGCAACGCGATCTTCGTGCCAGTGGCAAGAAGGCTCGAAAACAGCGTGGCGTCATCGACCAAGTGGCAGCAGTGGGAATTTTACAGGGCTGGCTTGACGAGCGAAGGCGCCACCAACCCGCGATGGAGGATCGTGAGTGAGCGATAAAAGGGATCACCAAGCCGGAAACTCCGGACTGCCTGAGGGGCACGGTGACGACGATTGGGGTGTCACGCGTGCAGAACCTGAATGGGTAGGAGTAGGCGCGGGAACACCTCAACACGTTCGTCGCGAACGCGAGCGCGCCAGGCGGCGTAGACGTCGCCGCGGCATGGTGCTATTTCTCGTATTGGTGTTGCTTCTCGGCATCGGCGCATTTTTCATCGCGAAGTCGTTCATCGACGACCGTCGTCCATCACCAACTCCTGACTATGAGGGTACCGGTGTCAATGACGTCGTCATCAGAATCCAAGAAGGCGACGTCGGAACCGATATCGCAACCACCTTGGTTGAAAACGACGTAATTAAAAGTACTGCGGCATTCATGGGTGCAGCTCACGGACGTGACGAATTAGCCTCGATTCAGCCCGGGTACTACAAGGTGCGGACACAGATCCCTGCGTCGGTCGCAGTAGACATGCTGACAAACCCTGAGTTGCGCGTGGGAGCGTTCACCATCGCCGAAGGTCGCCAACTCGACGACATTGTCTCGACAACTGGCGCGGTGACGCCCGGAATCTACACCCTGATTGCCGATGCGACCTGCATCGAACTCGACGGAGAAAGCACCTGCGCGGACCCCGACGCGTTTAGGCAGGCAGTAGCCTCCAGTGACTTGAATGATTTGGGTGTACCCGAGTGGGCGCGCGCCGAAGTAGAACGCGCCGAGGATCCAGGGCGCCGAATCGAAGGCCTCATTGCGGCGGGACGATGGAATGTAGATCCATCAGGCAGCCCCACCGAAATCATCGCGGAATTGGTGACGCGCAGTGCCCGCGCCTACGAAGCCACTGGCATCCAACAAACCAGCGAGAGCATCGGCGTCACCCCGTACGAAGCCCTCATCATCGCTTCCTTAGTTGAACGGGAATCACAACCCGAAGACTTCGCCAAAGTTGCACGGGTAATCCTTAACCGCTTGGACATCGGGATGATGTTGCAGTTCGACTCCACGGTCAACTACGCACTCGACACGGTAGAGATCGGCACTACAGACGCTGACCGGGGCCGCGTGACACCGTGGAACACCTACGCAATGACGGGCTTGCCGCAGACCCCCATCAGCTCACCGAGCGTGGAGGCGCTCCGAGGGACAGAAAACCCCGAAGACGGCGAGTGGATCTACTTCGTGACGATCGACCTCGACGGTACGACGATGTTCACAAACACGTTTGAAGAGCACAACCGCTACGTGGAGGTCGCGCGTCAGAACGGTGTTTTCGCCAGTGGTCGCTGATAAACCAGTGGACGCTGATAAACCATTGGATGCAGATAGTGTGCGGCGCAGAGCGGCAGTGCTTGGAAGCCCGATTGAGCACTCCAAGTCACCAATACTGCACAATGCCGCTTTCGCCGCACTCGGGCTTACCGATTGGTCCTACGATCGCATCGAATGTCCAGCTGGATCGTTGGCTGCACTTGTTTCAGGCCTCGGCCCGGAATGGGTGGGGTTGTCCGTCACAATGCCGGGGAAGGTAGAAGCGCTCGAATTTGCCACCGAACGCACACCCCGCGCAGTGGCGGTGGGGTCAGCAAACACGTTGGTTCGCACTCCCACCGGTTGGCTCGCGGACTGCACAGACATCGATGGGGTCATTGGGGCGCTTCACGAACTTGGCGCTGACGACCTCACTGGGGGTCGCTGTGTCGTTGTCGGCGCCGGCGGAACCGCTCGGCCGGCGCTTGTCGCGCTGGCGAGCCTCGGTGTAACCGAAGTTGCATTGGTGGCTCGAGATCGCGACCGTGCCGCCGACACCATCGAATGCGGGCACAACGCTGGTCTGGATGTTTCGTTCACGGCTTTTTCTTCGATGGCAGACGTCGCCGCCCGTGCTGATGTCCTTGTCAGCACCATCCCAGCAGCGGCAATGGCACCATTCAGTGAAGCCGCAGCCGCCGCACCGCGTGTTCTTGATGTCATCTACAACCCGTGGCCCACACCGCTTGCTACCGCAGTCCAAGAGCGCGGTGGAAGCGTGGTGGGAGGGTTAAGCATGCTCCTCAACCAAGCTTACGGGCAGGTGGAGTTGTTTACGGGCAAGCCTGCGCCCAAGGCCGCGATGATGGCGGCTTTGGCCGCTGCAGACTAGAAACGCTGCACGGTACGGGCATGGGGTGGGTCACGCTCGCAGCGATTCCATGGATGGTTGCGCTTACCTTTTACGATTTTCGGTATCGCCGTCTCCCTAATTGGCTGACATTGCCTGGTGCGTTCGCGATTGTTGTGGCTTCAGCTATCGCCGGTCATGGGTGGGCAGCAATTATCGGTGGCGCCGCACTTGCTGCGGTGTACCTAGTGCCACACCTTGTGTCGTCCCGTGGAATGGGTGCGGGTGATGTCAAGCTTGCGGTCGGAATCGGCGCTCTGACCGGCGCTTACGGCCCCGCTGTGTGGTTTCTCGCTGCCGCTACCGCACCGCTGGTCACAGTGTTGTGTGGACTGGTTTTGATGGCGAAGTCGCGGTGGGGCAATGCGGCACGGAAGCGCGGGCGTATACGCTTACCCCACGGACCGTCCCTGTGCGGCACTGCCCTGGCCGCTATCGCTCTCGCGTATGCGTCGGGGCTCGCGTAGTGGGTGGGTGCGAATACCGTCCTGAATTCGTGGGAAGATGGAACACGTGCTGCGCTGGATAACTGCTGGAGAATCACACGGACCCGCACTCATGGCCATGCTTGAGGGCATGGTCGCCGGTGTCGACGTCACTTCGAATGACATCGCTGAGCACCTTGCTCGGCGCCGCCTCGGCTACGGGCGTGGTGCGCGGATGAAATTTGAAGCTGATCAAGTCACCATCCTCGGCGGTATTCGTCATGGAAAGACACTGGGTGGCCCCATCGCTATACAGGTTGGGAACACAGAGTGGCCGAAATGGGAGCAGGTAATGTCACCTGACCCCGTAGACGAAGCCGTCTTGAAGGATTTGGCGCGAAACGAACCACTCACGCGTCCTCGCCCGGGGCATGCCGATTTCGCTGGCATGTTGAAGTACGGGTTCGATGACGCCCGACCTGTGCTGGAGCGCGCAAGTGCTCGCGAAACGGCGGCGCGTGTTGCTGTGGGCACTGTTGCGCGGGTATTTCTGAAGCAAGCCCTCGGCGTCGATGTTGTGTCGCACATCGTGAGTATCGGTGCGGCTTGTACGGAGTCCGACGCAGTTCCGTTCGCAGAGGACCTTTCGGCGATCGACGATAGCCCAGTACGGGCATTCGATAAGTCCGCCGAAGAGGCCATGATCAAAGAGATCGAAGCGGCTAAGCGTGCAGGCGACACCCTCGGCGGTGTTGTCGAAGTTGTCGTGCATGGGCTCCCTATTGGTCTGGGCTCCTTCATCAGCGGTGATAGCCGACTCGATGCCCGCCTCGCCTCGGCTCTCATGGGCATTCAAGCCATTAAGGGTGTCGAGATCGGCGACGGATTTGAAACGGCGCGTCGCCGCGGGTCTGCCGCACACGATGAGATGACTCCCGGACCCGACGGCGTTCTTCGCCTCTCGAATCGGGCAGGTGGCCTCGAAGGCGGTATGACCAATGGTCAGCCGTTGCGCGTGCGGGCCGCGATGAAGCCGATTTCGACTGTGCCGCGTGCGTTGCGCACCGTCGACATGAGTACAGGAAATGAAGCCGTCGCGATCCATCAGCGTTCCGATGTGTGCGCGGTGCCTGCAGCGGGTGTCGTCGCAGAAGCAATGGTCGCACTTGTTGTCGCGCAAGCAGTTCTTGAAAAGTTCGGCGGCGATTCGCTCAGCGAAACGAAACGCAACATCACCACCTATCTTGCTGAGATCGAAGAACGCATGCAATGGCACGCTGACAACGCCACCGACGCGGGAGAAGCGGTCTGAGTGGCACCGAGAGCGGTACTGGTGGGTCCGCCGGGGGCGGGTAAATCCACCATTGGTCGGCGTCTTGCTTCCGCGTTGAAGGTGTCGTTCTTTGACACTGATGTGGCAATTGAGCGGGAAACTGGTCGAAGCATTCCGGAGATCTTCGCGACGGACGGTGAATCCGGTTTTCGTGCGATCGAGGAAGATGTCGTCGCACGAGCTATCGCTGAGCAGTCAGGCGTGGTGTCACTCGGTGGCGGTGCAGTGTTGTCGCCGGTCACGCAGAAGAATTTGAGTGGCGTCACAGTGATTTATCTTGAAATCAGTGTGGCTGAGGGGTTGCGGCGCACAGGCGCCAATAATTCCCGGCCACTGCTGGTGGGTGATGACCCGAGCAGTAAGTACCGCGAACTTATGCGCATACGACGGCCGATTTATCGCAATGTGGCGTCGATGCGGGTGCGGACGGAAGGTCGAAGCCCCGGACGTGTGGTGCAGTACATTGTCCGAAAACTAGAAAGCGAAAAGCCACGCGCCCGTTGGCCGAATTCGATGAGGCGCGAAAAACGAACAGAGGGGCAGCAGTGACTGAGCCGGTAAAGGTGGAAGTACGCACCGAACAGCCATACTCGGTGGTGATAGGTCGTGGTCTCCTCGGTGACATTGTGGAACAACTTCGCGGTGTGTCGACGATCGCTGTGTTTTATCAACCATCGTTGGCGAATACCGCGGAAGCGTTGCGGGCTGCGCTTGAAGAACAAGGCACGGATGCACACCGCATTGAAATTCCGGATGCTGAAGACGGTAAGGAACTTGCCGTTGCTGGGTTCTGCTGGGAAGTCCTGGGCAGGATCGGGTTGTCTCGTACTGACGCAATTGTCAGTTTAGGAGGCGGCGCAGCGACCGACCTTGCTGGTTTCGTGGCAGGAACGTGGATGAGGGGCGTGAAAATTGTTCATGTTCCAACCACACTGCTCGCGATGGTTGACGCAGCGGTGGGCGGCAAGACAGGCATTAACACTGAGGCCGGGAAAAACCTTGTTGGTGTGTTCCATGAGCCAGCAGGTGTCTTTGTAGACCTCGCGACGCTCGAAACATTGCCACGCAACGAGATCGCTGCCGGTATGGCCGAAGTTATCAAGGCCGGTTTCATCGCTGATCCAGTGATTCTAGACTTGATTGAAGCTGACCCTGAGCTAGCGCTCGATCCGACTGGTTCAGTTCTTCCTGAACTGATCAAGCGGTCCATCGAAGTCAAAGCAAATGTCGTGGCGGCAGACCTGAAGGAATCAAACCTCCGGGAAATCCTGAATTATGGTCACACTTTGGGCCATGCCCTGGAACGGCGTGAGCGATACAAGTGGCGTCACGGCGCCGCTGTGGCTGTGGGGATGGTGTTCGCGGCAGAGTTGGGCCGACTAGCTGGCCGTCTTGACGACGAGACCGCTGATCGCCATGCGCGAATCCTGAAGCTCATTGGTTTGCCAACCACCTACGACGCTGACGCGTTTGGTGACTTGATGGAAGGCATGAAGTCCGACAAGAAGAACCGCTCAGGCCTGTTGCGATTCGTAGTGCTCGATGGGTTGGCGAAACCAGGTCGACTTGAGGGACCAGACCCGACACTGCTCGCCGCTGCCTACTCGGTAATTGCGCGAGAAGATGAGAAGCCAAACTCGGGCGCAGTCCTGCTCTGAGTGGTTTCACCTAAGTAACTGCCGTAAACAAATGTTGCCGTGACACCAAGGTGTCACGGCAACATTTGGTTTCTAGTCAGCGGCGGTCGTCGCGCGCGTCTCCATCAACGATGTCAGCGCGTTCAGCTGCAAAGTCGTCGTCACGGTAGTCGGTCTCACTAAAGCTGGCATCCTGGTGGTCCGGGTGATCATGGTGGTGCACAGCCGTTCCAGCGAGACCTGGTCCGGTAGAAACCTTGACTGGTTCCTTCTGGTGATGCGCCACGACGTGGTGGCGGCCGTATTCGTCCTCTTCAACTGGTGGTGTGGAGCGACGTCGAGCACGGTCGCCAAGAAAGCGTCCGAGCATAATGCCTATGAGGGCCGGGATCGAGAGCAGAAGAATGAGGAAACCCGCACCGATCGTAAGTTCAACGAACAAGTTGAAGCCGCCGATACCCGGGATGGCGAAGGTGAGCAGCCACGAAACAAAACCGGAGATCACAGCACCGGCAGTCAGTGACTTCAGCCATAGGATTGTGAGGTCCGCACGGTCCTCTTCATCTTCAAACTCTTTACCGTCGCTGTAGCCATCAAGGAGCGGCCATACGAACCCGATGGCAAGGGCGACGATGAGCGCGATTGAAACTTGCGTTGAGCCGGATTCAGGCCAGGTATAGATGCCAATGCCTAGCAACGCTCGGATAAACGTCACAACGGCTGCGATGACCAGACCACGGATGAGCCACAAATTCATAGAATGAAGAGTAGCGGTAACTAAAACGTGATGTGTGACAACCCACAGGTATATGCCAATTTTTATCCCCATCACACGAAAAAATGTGATAGCCGAGGCTGGTGATTGTTAGTGGTGAAGGGTAGCGAGCCCTCCGGTGGGACTCAAGCACGAGGCAGATGTGCGCTGGAGGTATCCGGTCAAAACGGTCTAACGTGCGATCGTCTCCCTCATCATTTCGCGCCGATTGAGCGCACGTCACTGATCACACAGAGCGAGTGATGTAAATCACTGCAATTGGTTTGAGGGATTGGGGGAACAGCGTTGGCTGCTAGTGGAGGGAAAGTTGGTCGCCGGTGCCCGAATCGCTCACCCGTGCCCGAAATGCGTATCGTGGCGTTGTGGAAAACAAGTCGCTAGCAACTGACCCACACTCTCCTGGGAGTATCGACGTCTTTGCGCGACGAAGAGGTCAGCTCAGAGCCGAAATCGAAGCGCAAGGCGCCGACGCACTGTTAGTGACCAGCACTATCAATGTTCGCTATCTCACCGGGTTTACAGGGTCGCATGCTGCGCTGCTTGTCATGAGCGGCGCGATAGGCGGCGACCACGACGCAATATTGAGTACAGACGGTCGCTACACCACCCAGGTGCAGCAGCAGGCGCCCAATGTGCACGTAGAGTTCGCCCGGTTAGGTTCCGTGCATCTAGCCCAACATGCTGCTGCAGTAGGACTTCGCCGCGTGGCTTTCGAAAGTCATGTAACAACGGTCGCGCTGTTCAACAAGATTGCAGCAGTTGGTGAAAACGACTCGACAACAATTGAATGGATTCCAACCGAAGGTGCCGTCGAACAACTTCGCTGCGTGAAAGACGAGTTGGAGATTCGAGCCCTCTCGCAGGCGTGCGCTGTGGGCGATGCCGCGCTCGCCGACGTACTTGCGCAGGGGGTACTTCGACCCGGTGTCACCGAACGGTTTGTGGCTCGAGCCCTGGAAAACCTCATTTATGATCACGGCGGGCAGGCAGTGGCATTCGAAACCATTGTTGCGGCAGGTGCGCACTCCGCTATCCCACATCATCGCCCAACCGACTCGGTCATAGCGCCAGGGGACTTTGTCAAAATTGATTTTGGTGCTGTCGTTGATGGTTACCACTCAGATATGACTCGCACCTTCGTCGTGGGAGCACCGGCCTCTGATTGGCAACGCGAAATCTACGAGGTTGTCAGGCGTGCACAGGAAGCAGGGTGTGCGGCGGCAGTGGAGGGCGCAAGCACTGGGTCGGTAGACGCTGCGGCACGGGCCGTAATTGAAGGTGCTGGTTATGGAAAATTCTTTGTGCACAGCACTGGGCACGGGGTGGGGCTTGAGATACATGAAGCACCGTCAGTGGCGAAGAATGCCGACAGTAGACTACGCTGCAAGACTGCTATCACTGTGGAACCGGGCATCTATTTGCCGGGCCGCGGTGGTGTAAGGATTGAGGACACGCTAGTCGTTTCTGCCGCCAGTGAGGGGACCGCTTCCGAAAGTGGGGGTCCCGAGTTGCTCACGAAAACCAGTAAGCAACTCACTGTGGTGTAGGCACGTGGAATCAAAAGAGCCGAGCAATAAGACAGTAAAAAGACATTGACGACACTGATCATGAACGACACTGATCATGTGGAGATCTCGAACACATAGGGGAAACACGTCGTGGCGACGACTGCTGACTTCAAAAACGGGCTCGTCCTCAAGATTGAGGGCCAGCTATGGCAGATAATCGAATTTCAGCATGTCAAGCCTGGCAAGGGGCCAGCGTTTGTCCGCACGAAAATGAAAAACGTACTGTCGGGCAAGACTGTCGACAAGACTTGGAACGCCGGTGTCAAGGTTGAGCCAGCAACGGTTGATCGCCGTGACATGACGTTCTTGTACCGCGACGGCTCCGACTTCGTGTTCATGGATGGCCAGACTTACGAGCAGATCAATGTTACCGAACAGGTTGTGGGCGACAGCGCGCGCTTCCTGCTCGAAAACACTGTTGTTCAGGTTGCGATCCACGATGATTTGCCGCTGTACGTTGAGCTTCCGGTAACTGTGGAGCTTGTTGTTCAGCACACGGACCCAGGTCTTCAAGGTGACCGTTCCACAGGCGGTTCAAAGCCCGCAACACTGGAAACGGGCGCGGAAATTCAGGTGCCGTTGTTTATCAACATCGGCGACAAGCTGAAGGTCGATTCCCGCGATGGCAACTACCTCGGTCGCACGTGAGCACTAATCGCTTCAAGAAGCTCGGAGCTCGACACAAGGCTCGTCGGCGCGCTGTAGATCTGCTGTTCGAGGCAGAAGCGCGCAGCGAAGACGCACGAACCGTCCTCGGCGAGCGCGTTGCGCTTGCTCGCGATGAAGTGGTCGCGCCGATTGCGGAGTACACCCACACGCTTGTGGTTGGCGTGTCCGAGCAACGGGCACGGCTTGACGATGTCATTGCTTCGCACCTACATGAGTGGACGCTGGAGCGGCTTCCTGCAGTTGACCGCGCCATCATGCGCGTCGCGATCTGGGAATTGCTCTACGCAGTGGATGTTCCTGAGGTCGTTGCCGTGGATGAGGCTGTCGAGCTCGCCAAAGAACTGTCCACCGATGATTCGCCCGGCTTTATCAATGGCGTGCTCGGTCACCTTGTGCATATCGTTCCTCAACTCCGCGCTGCTGAAGGCCAGGCTGCGGCTCTAGCCGCGACAATCGAGGCTTCGGCGCAGGAATTCCGAGACGCACAGGCTGCTCAGGACGGTGCTGACGCTAACTCTGACGCCGCTGACGCTGCCGCTGACTCTGAAGATTCGGGTGTTCTTGACGCTGAGGTTGACTCCGGCGAGGTCGCCGCTTCGGGACAGGACGCTGAAAAAACGGACTCGAGCCAAGACTGGTAGAGTCACGCGTGCAGAGCGACATCCTTTAACGGTCCGTCCAGTGAGGCGGAGAAGGAGGTCTGGGTGCCCCCAGATGAATCGTCTGTAGCGGAGAACTCATCGTCCCCTCGTGGGGACGGTCGTGAGTTGCTCACCGCTGCAGATGTTAAGCGGACGATAGCGCGCATGGCGCATCAAATTATCGAGAAGACCGCGCTCGATCAGAGCGAACGCGAAAGCGCCGTTGTTCTTATCGGCATCCCGACACGAGGGACAACGCTTGCTCAGCGGCTTGCTGACAAGATCCTTGAGTTTTCTGGCGTTGTCGTGCCCGTGGGATCACTCGACACCACGTTGTATCGTGATGACCTTCGCAACAAGCCGCACCGTCCGCTTGAACGCACCTCAATGCCGCCCGGCGGTGTTGATCACTGTGCCGTCATACTCGTCGACGATGTGCTGTTTTCTGGACGCACTGTGCGTTCCGCCCTGGACGCTCTCCGCGATGTCGGAAGGCCACGTGTTGTTCAACTAGCCGTTCTCGTTGATCGCGGACACCGTGAGCTGCCTATCCGCGCTGATTACGTTGGGAAAAACATTCCGACTTCTAGGTCTGAGGATGTGTCGGTTTTGGTCAGTGAGCATGATGGCCGTGATGCCGTGGTTCTGAGGCCAGTAGGCGGGGCGGCATGAAACATCTTCTTTCAATTCAAGATCTGACACGCGATTCGGCAACAGATCTACTCGATGAAGCAAGCCGGTTCGAGCAAGCGCTCGCTGGGCGCGAAGTGCGCAAATTGCCGACGCTTCGAGGCCGCACGATCATGACGGTCTTTTACGAGAACTCGACCCGCACGCGAGTGTCGTTTGAAGTCGCGGGCAAGTGGATGAGCGCCGACGTGATCAATGTTGGTGTCAGCGCCTCCTCGGTCTCCAAGGGCGAATCACTGCGGGACACGGCCATGACATTGCATCGTGCAGGTGCGGATGCGCTTGTTGTGCGACACCCCGATTCCGGGGCGGCGCACTTAATTGCGGGATGGACTACCGCAGCGGATGGCACAGGGCCGTCCGTGATCAATGCCGGTGACGGCACGCACGAGCATCCCACGCAGGCACTTCTCGACGCATACACCTTGCGTCAGCGGCTCGGGGGACTGGACGGCCGTCGGGTGGTGATTGTTGGCGACGTCCTGCATAGCCGAGTAGCTCGATCAAATGCACTCTTGCTGTCGATGCTTGGTGCGGAGGTTGTTCTCGTCGCACCGCCAACATTGATGCCGGTGGGTATCGAAACATGGCCAGTAACAGTCGGATACAACTTGGACGCCGAACTTCCCTCCGCTGACGCGGTGATGATGTTGCGGGTGCAATCCGAACGCATGAATGGCGGGTTTTTCCCATCAGCGCGGGAGTACTCCATCACTTACGGGCTGAACGACCGGCGCCTGGCAATGTTGCGTGACCACGCGGTGGTAATGCACCCCGGTCCGATGGTGCGCGGAATGGAGATTGGATACTCGGTGGCCGATTCGCCTAAAACTACGGTGTTGGAACAAGTTACGAACGGTGTCCACATGCGCATGGCAGTACTCTTCCGTCTACTTGTGGGTGTGGAGGAGAACGTATGACACACACCGAGATTTTGCTGACCAATGTTGTTCTGTATGGGGACGGTGAGCGCACGAATGTGCTCGTCCGCGACGGTGTGATTCGCGAAATCGGCACTGACACGGCCGGGTCGTCCGACGCAGAGGTAATCGATGGTGCTGGGCGGATTTTGCTACCAGGCCTGGTCGATATTCATACGCATCTTCGTGAGCCCGGTCGGGAAGATACCGAAACAGTTGCCACCGGGTCCGCTGCCGCGGCGCTGGGCGGTTTCACGGCAGTCTTCGCGATGGCCAACACGGATCCCGTCGCCGACAGCGCGGTTGTGACTGATCACGTGTGGCAACGAGGTCAAGAAATTGGACTTGTTGACGTGCACCCAGTTGGCGCGATCACGGTGGGGTTGAAGGGCAAGCAGCTCACCGAAATGGCGTCGATGGCCAACGGCAAAGCACGCGTGAGGATGTTTTCCGACGACGGGGTATGTGTCGAAAACCCACTAGTGATGCGTCGTGCTCTCGAATATGCCCGCGGTCTAGGTGTGCTTATTGCGCAGCACGCAGAAGAACCGCGATTGACGGTCGGTGCTGTGGCGCATGAGGGACCCACAGCAGCTCGGCTTGGCCTTACTGGTTGGCCGCGCGCCGCCGAGGAAGCCATCGTTGCTCGTGATGCTCTTCTTGCGCGAGATTCTGGCTACCGCGTGCACATCTGCCACGCTTCGACTGCAGGCACTGTCGAGCTGGTGAAGTGGGCAAAAGCGCAGGGCATCAACATCACGGCAGAAGTTACGCCGCATCATCTCCTTCTAGACGATTCACGGCTCGAAACCTACGACGCTGTGAATAAGGTCAATCCTCCTCTTCGCGAGCAGTCGGATGTCCAAGCGTTGAGGTCTGCGTTGGCGGCGGGCATCATCGACTGTGTTGCCACTGATCACGCGCCCCATGCCGCGCAAGACAAGTGCTGCGGTTTCGCGCATGCGCGCCCTGGGATGCTCGGGTTGCAGACGTCGCTTTCGATCATTGCGGAGGTCATGGTCAAGCCTGGTCTCCTGACGTGGCGAGACGTTGCGCGGGTGATGAGCGAACGCCCTGCCGAAATCGTGCAACTCACTGATCAGGGCCGACCGATCGCGGTGGGCGAGCCAGCCAACCTCGCACTGGTTAATCCAGACGCCGAGTGGGCTGTTAAGAGTGATGAATTTGCGAGCTTGTCGACAAACAACCCGTTCGAGGGGATGGTTCTACCGGCAACGGTGGATCTCACGATGCTCAGAGGCAGAATTACCGCACGGGAGGGCACGGTGTTTCCGCTATGACACGTTTTTTGCTGACCGTCTTGCTGTTAGCGGTGTGGGCGCTACTTGTGTGGATGATGATCCGTGCATGGCGTCGGCGCGGCGAACTGCAAGAAGGGATTGTCGGTCCATTGGCGCCAATCCCATCGGACCTTGGCGACCCGGTTCTTGGCCCCAGCGAGGGCCTGTACGTCGGCTCTACGTTGGCTCCATCGTGGATTAACCGCGTCGCGGTGGGAGATCTTGGCGACAGAGCAAACTGCGAACTTCTTGCATTCAACGGTGGCATCCTGCTGGCCCGGCAAGGGGCGAGCGATGTGTGGATACCGAAAGACCAGGTCCTGGGACTTCGTACTGAACGTGGGCACGCCGGCAAGGTGATGTCTAAAGATGGAATTTTGATTATCCGTTGGCGCACGAGTACCGGCGCCGAGATCGACAGCGGTGTACGCGCCGTGGACAAACACGAATATCCGCAGTGGTTAGCACTGTGGACAGGGGACGACAGTACGTTGAAGAACGGAAAGAGCGGTGTAGACGAGTGAGCGAAGCAGCTCTCGTACTCGAAGACGGCAATGTATATCGGGGCCGCAGTTTCGGGGCAGAAGGACAAACTCTCGGTGAGGCTGTGTTCAGTACCGGCATGACCGGCTACCAGGAGACGCTCACCGATCCGAGTTATCACCGACAGATCGTGCTCTCCACAGCCCCGCAAATCGGCAACACCGGGTGGAACAACGAAGATAGTGAATCGTACGGCTCCAACGGCGCCGAAGACGCTGGCCCGGCGGGCAAGATCTGGGTTGCCGGATATGTGATTCGGGAATCAACTCGAGCCACGTCGAACTGGCGCTCCACTGGCAGCCTTGAAGACGAACTCGTGCGCCAAGGGATTGTTGGAATCCAAGGCATCGACACCCGTGCAGCGGTGCGCCACCTGCGCAATTTTGGTGCGATGCGCGCAGGTGTGTTCTCCGGCGACGCTCTAGCTGATCTTGACACAATGCTTGACCGAGTTCGCAACCAGCCCTCAATGCTGGGCGCCAACCTTGCGGACGAAGTGTCTACACGTACCGGATACACGATCGAACCTGAAGGCGAACCACGCTTCACTATTGTGGCGGTCGACCTCGGGATCAAGACGAATACGCCGCGCATGTTCGCGCAGCGTGGTTTGCGGGTCCACGTTGTGCCCAGCACAGTCACGCTCGAAGACATTCTGGAACTCGAACCAGATGGTGTCTTCCTATCGAACGGCCCCGGTGACCCAGCGACAGCGAACAACGCTGTGCAGCTCACCAAATCAATATTGGGCCAGCGACTGCCCCTGTTCGGGATTTGCTTCGGTAACCAGATCCTCGGGCGCGCATTGGGACTGTCAACGTACAAAATGAAGTTCGGCCACCGCGGTATCAATATTCCGGTCATTGATCACTCAACCGGCAAAGTCTCCATCACGGCTCAGAACCACGGGTTCGCGCTGGAAGGCGAAGCTGGCTACGAATTTGACACTCCATTCGGCCGAGCCACTATCAGCCACACGTGTGCTAACGACGGCACCGTGGAAGGCGTCCGACTGCTCGACGGGTCTGCTTTCTCCGTGCAGTACCACCCCGAAGCCGCAGCCGGACCACACGACGCCGCGTACCTGTTCGATCAATTCATCACGCAACTTGATGCCACCGCCAAGAAAGGCACTGTGTAATGCCACGCCGCACAGACCTCAACCACGTTCTCGTCATTGGTTCCGGCCCGATCGTGATTGGCCAGGCATGCGAGTTTGACTACTCCGGAACTCAGGCTTGCCGCGTCCTCAAAGAAGAGGGCCTACGCGTCACCTTGGTCAACTCCAACCCGGCAACGATCATGACCGACCCCGAGTTCGCCGACGCCACGTACGTCGAACCGATCACTGCTGAGTTTGTTGAAAAAGTCATCGAACGCGAGGCCGCTGAGGGCCATCCGATCGACGCCCTACTCGCCACACTAGGCGGGCAGACAGCCCTCAATACAGCTGTCGCTTTGCACGAACGTGGTTCGTTGGAGAAGTACAACGTCGAACTCATTGGCGCAGACTTTGAGGCAATCCAGCGCGGAGAAGACCGCCAGAAGTTTAAGGACATCGTTGCCACCATCGGTGGTGAATCAGCACGCTCACGTGTCTGCTACACCATGGACGAATGCCGCGACACAGTAGCCGAACTTGGCTATCCCGTTGTCGTGCGCCCAAGTTTCACCATGGGCGGGCTTGGTTCAGGGATGGCGTACAACGAGGAAGACCTCGTACGCATCGGCGGCGGCGGGTTGTCGGCATCTCCGACAGCTAACGTGCTCATCGAGGAGTCAATCCTTGGGTGGAAAGAGTACGAACTCGAACTGATGCGCGACAGTCGCGACAATGTTGTGATCGTGTGTTCCATCGAGAACTTCGACCCGATGGGCGTGCACACAGGCGACTCCATCACGGTCGCCCCTGCGATGACGCTCACCGACCGCGAATACCAGCACATGCGTGATGTGGGCATCGCGATCCTGCGTGAAGTCGGCGTCGAAACCGGCGGATGCAACATTCAGTTCGCCGTAAATCCCGACGATGGGCGCCTCGTCGTCATCGAGATGAACCCACGCGTATCACGGTCTTCCGCGCTGGCGTCGAAAGCAACTGGGTTTCCGATCGCCAAGATCGCTGCGAAACTGGCGATTGGGTACACACTCGACGAGATCGTCAATGACATCACCAAAGAAACACCTGCATGTTTCGAACCAACCCTCGACTACGTCGTCGTCAAAGCCCCTCGGTTTGCTTTTGAAAAGTTTCCCGGGGCTGATGCAACGCTGACAACCACGATGAAGTCCGTCGGTGAAGCTATGTCCCTTGGGCGCAGCTTCCGTGAGGCTCTTGGCAAGGTTCTGCGGTCGATGGAAACCTCGGCCACGAGCTTCTGGACCACCCCGGATGCCGAGTTCGACAGTCTCGAAGCGCTTCTCGAAGACATCCACGTCCCGCGCGACGGTCGCATCTACCGCGTTGAGCAGGCTCTTCGAATGGGCGCAACCCAGGAGCAGGTTGTCAAGGCGACATGGATCGACCCGTGGTTCATCGCCGAAATCGCGGCCCTGGTAGAGCTGCGTCAGGAAGTCCTCGACGCACCAGTACTTGATGCCGGTTTGTTGCGGCGCGCGAAAAACAATGGCCTCTCAGACAGGCAGATTGCGGCCTTGCGCCCGGAACTCGCAGGCGAAGCGGGCGTTCGGGTGCTCCGGCATCGTTTGGGCGTCCGACCTGTCTACAAAACCGTTGACACCTGTGCGGCAGAGTTTGAGGCAAAAACGCCCTACCACTACTCCACATACGAGCTTGACCCTGCAGCTGAGAGTGAAGTCGCACAGCAGACTGAACGTCAAAAGGTGCTGATTCTGGGTTCCGGCCCGAACCGTATCGGGCAAGGCATCGAGTTTGATTACTCGTGCGTCCACGCCGCGATGACACTAACGCAGGCGGGGTACGAAACCGTCATGGTGAACTGCAACCCAGAGACGGTGTCCACGGACTATGACACCGCCGACAGGCTCTACTTCGAACCCCTCACACTTGAGGATGTTCTCGAGGTCTACAACGCGGAAAGCGAATCAGGAACCGTCGCTGGTGTCATTGTGCAACTTGGTGGACAGACTCCGCTGAAGCTCGCAGAGAAGCTACAGCAAGCCGGAGTTCCCATCGTTGGAACAACTCCAGCGGCGATCAACCTCGCTGAGGACCGTGGCGAGTTTGGTGAGGTCCTCAACAACGCCGGGCTTCCTGCTCCTAAGTTTGGTACGGCAACGAGTTTTGCTCAGGCACGTGCTGTGGCTGCAGGAATTGGTTACCCCGTTCTTGTGCGCCCGTCCTACGTGCTTGGTGGGCGCGGCATGGAGATTGTGTACGACGAAAAGTCCCTCGAGGACTACATCTCTCGCTCCACTGAACTGACTGCGGATCACCCTGTGCTGGTCGACAAGTTCCTCGATGACGCCATCGAGATCGACGTTGACGCTCTGTGTGACGGCACTGAGGTGTACATCGGTGGAGTTATGGAGCACATCGAGGAAGCTGGAATTCATTCCGGTGACTCCGCGTGTGCTTTGCCTCCCATCACCTTGGGCCGGTCAGACCTCGAAGCGGTGCGCAGGTCAACAGAGGCTCTCGCAGCAGGAATCGGCGTTAAGGGCCTGCTAAACGTGCAGTACGCCCTTAAAGACGACACCCTGTATGTGCTTGAGGCGAACCCTCGTGCGAGCCGCACGGTTCCGTTCGTGTCGAAGGCCACCGCGGTGCCGTTGGCGAAGGCTGCGGCGCGTGTCATGCTGGGCGAATCCATTCAAGACCTCCGCGACTGTGGGCTGCTCCCAGCTACAGGCGACGGCGGCACGATGCCGGTGAACTCTGCGATTGCGGTGAAAGAAGCTGTACTTCCGTTCAATAGGTTCCGTCGCGCTGACGGCTCAGGAGTGGATACGCTACTGAGCCCAGAGATGAAGTCGACGGGTGAGGTCATGGGCATTGACGCTGACTTCGGTACAGCGTTCGCGAAGAGCCAGTCAGCGGCTTACGGGTCCCTGCCTACTGAGGGCACCGTGTTCGTTTCGGTTGCAAACCGCGACAAGCGTTCGTTGGTGTTCCCTGTCAAGCGGCTCGCAGACTTGGGCTTCACGATTCTTGCGACGCAAGGTACTGCAGAGATGTTGCGCCGCAATGGAATCCCATGCACTGAGGTTCGGAAGCTGTCTGGCGAGAACCTTGCCGAAGGGGAGCGGACCATTGTCGATCAGATTCGCGATGGCGAGGTCGACATGGTGATCAATACGCCGTATGGCAACTCTGGCCCGCGTGTGGACGGATACGAAATCCGCAATGCGGCTGTAGCCACGTCGACTCCTTGCATTACGACCGTCCAAGGTGCTGCTGCCGCGGTTCAAGGTATTGAAGCACTGCGGCGGGGTGACATCGGTGTGCAGCCGCTTCAGGTACTCCACAAGGTGCTGCGCGGATGACACCATTTGGTGAGCGCTTGTGGTCGGCGACTGCGGAACGGGGCGCACTGTGCGTCGGGATCGATCCGCATCCACCACTGTTGCGCTCGTGGGGACTTGACGACACTGTTGGAGGGTTGCGGGCATTCAGCGAAATCTGTGTTGAAGCCTTCGGTGACCTAGCGGCTGTCGTCAAACCTCAGGTGGCGTTTTATGAGTCCTACGGTTCGGCGGGACTCCAGGTTCTCGAAACAGTGACGGGTGAACTCCAACAGCGGGGCGCTTTAGTGTTGGCAGACGCTAAGCGAGGGGACATTGGTTCGACGATGGCTGCTTATGCACGTGCCTGGCTGAGCGATGGGTCTCCGTTAGCGGCCGATGCCGTCACTGTTTCCCCTTACCTAGGTATTGGGTCGCTAGATCCCGTGTTTGAGGCGGCATCGGCGTCGGGGCGTGGAGTGTTCGTGCTTGCGGCGACGTCGAATCCGGAGGGGCCGCAGGTTCAACGTGCAATATCAGATGATGGCCGTACCGTCGCACAGTTGATTGTTGACGAGGTGGGGTTGCGCAACGCCTCCCCGCGCGGATCGTTTGGCACCGTTATTGGTGCAACGGTGGCTGACCCACCAGACGTATCGAAGCTCTGTGGGCCGATACTTCTCCCTGGAGTTGGGGCCCAAGGCGGTACGCCTGCGGACGTGGAACGCGTGATGGGGGAGCATCGAAGGGCTGCGCTCCCTGCGGTTTCCCGTGAGGTACTCAAGCATGGTCCGTCGGTCGCCGCGCTGAAGTCCGCTTTGTCGGAGTTCGTGGATTCGTTTGCTTTCCTGACGAACTAAATATTGTGATCTGCGCCACAATCTGGGCTGTGGAAAGTGCTCGAACGTAACAAATTCTTGTATTTCCCCAGCGTGTCGCCAAGTTTGATGCTGTGTTCGCCTAGATGCGCGGTATGGTCGAGGCGCATTTGAAGTGCGTGAGACCGACACACGCGCCCTGGTGGCTTCGCGTCACATGGGCAAACTGTGTACGGTCGCTCTCGCCGCGTCCTCGCGGTGAGATAAACGATTGTAAATGAGACGGAGGAATCGTGGCCCTTCCCCAGTTGACCGATGAGCAGCGTGCTGCTGCTTTGGCGAAGGCAGCAGAAGCGCGCCGGGCCCGGGCGGCGCTCAAGGACCAGCTCAAGCGTGGAGGAACCGACCTCAAGCAGGTTCTTACCGACGCCGAGACTGATGAAATCCTTGGCAAGATGAAGGTTTCAGCGTTGCTGGAAGCTTTGCCGAAGGTGGGCAAAGTCAAGGCTAAAGACATCATGACCGAGCTCGAGATTGCGCCTACGCGCCGCCTCCGTGGCCTTGGTGATCGTCAGCGCAGGGCTCTTCTGCAGCGCTTCGACTTCGAAGCCTGAGAGTGATGTGTTCGCTGTCGTGAATAAAATCTCAGAAGGCAATACGTCTGACGAGGTGTCGACAGCACGGCGGAGGGGCAAGCTAGTAGTTCTGGCTGGCCCCTCCGCCGTCGGCAAGTCCACGGTGGTGCGGCGGTTACGCGACGAAGTGCCGAACCTGTGGTTCAGTGTTTCTGCGACAACACGTGCACCGCGGCCGGGAGAAACTCCAGGCCGGGACTACCACTTTGTGAGTCGCACTGAGTTTGACCGCATGATCGACGACGCTGAACTTCTCGAGTGGGCTGAAGTCCACGGGGGCCTTCAGCGATCGGGCACCCCCAAAGCTCCGGTAGACCACGCTCTCAGCGAGGGTTTGCCTGTTCTTCTCGAAGTTGATCTCGCAGGTGCACGCGCGATCCGCGACGTTCTCCCGGAGGCACAACTCGTATTCCTTGCGCCACCCAGTTGGGACGTGCTGGTTTCCCGACTTTCCGGTCGTGGCACCGAAAGCCCCGAAGTTGTGGAACGCAGATTACGTACGGCAAAAGAAGAACTCGCAGCTCAGGACGAGTTTGACCATGTCATCGTTAACGACGACTTGGAACTTGCGGTCCAACAATTGGTACTGTTGCTGACCAGGGAGTGATTCTGAAGCCGAGTACGGCTGCATGTGATGAATTCACAGCGGCGGTTTCGGCCAGGAGACACGCTCGTCAGTGCTTCTATGAGGAGAATTTGTGACAACAAAAGCGACGAAGTCCACCAGCGGTGCACCGGTCTACGATCAGCCCACCGGCTTGACCAACCCACCGATTGACGAACTTCTCGATCGGGTTTCGTCGAAATACGCGCTCGTAATCTTCGCAGCTAAGCGCGCGCGGCAGATCAACGACTATTACAACCAAATTGGCATGGGAATGCGCGAGTACGTGGGACCTTTGGTCGACCCGGGTATGCACGAGAAGCCGCTATCTGTGGCGTTGCGTGAAATCCACGGCGATCTTCTTATCCACAACGAAGGCGAATAGCGAGGTTTCGCAGTGTCCGCGACAAACTCTGGTGCAGCGGATGCTGCGGCATCGCCTCAGAGTGAGGCACCGTACGAGGTGGAAACACCGGCTAAGCGAATTGTGATTGGCGTTGCCGGTGGTATCGCTGCCTATAAATCGTGTGCACTCATTCGGTACTTCACTGAGCGTGGCCACTCCGTTCGAGTTGTTCCTACGGCGTCAGCGCTTGAATTCATCGGCAAGGCCACGTTCGAGGCGTTGTCTGGCAATCCGGTTGACACCGGGGTCTTTGAGAAAGTCCCCGAAGTTCAGCACGTGAAACTTGGGCAGCAGGCCGACCTAGTGATTGTCGCGCCTGCAACTGCCGATGTCATGGCTCGTGCCGCACATGGTCGCGCTGATGACCTCCTTACCGCAACTCTGTTGACGGCGCGATGCCCCGTGTTGTTTGCGCCCGCTATGCACACCGAAATGTGGGATCACCCAGCAACGGTCGACAACGTAGCTACATTGCGCGCCCGTGGGGTCGTTGTGATGGAACCTGCGTCGGGTCGCCTTACAGGGCACGACTCCGGCCCCGGTCGACTTCCCGATGCGGACGAGATCGGCGGCCTTGGTGCGATGCTCTTAGAGCGTCGCGATTCCTTGCCGCGTGACCTCACCGGATGCACACTCGTCGTAACGGCGGGTGGCACTCGCGAACCGCTTGATCCGGTTCGGTTCCTTGGAAATCGCAGCTCCGGCAAGCAAGGATTCGCTCTCGCAAGGCTCGCTGTCCAGCGCGGTGCATCGGTTACGGTTGTTGCTGGGGCAACAGCGGAACTACCGGTCCCGGCTGGTGTTCGCGTCGTCAACGTCACTACGGCTGAACAGATGCGAAAGGCTGTGCATCAGCTTTCTGAACGCGCTGACATTGTCATCATGGCAGCAGCAGTAGCTGACTTCCGGCCAGTTTCAGTGGCCGAGAGCAAAATCAAAAAAGGCAACGACGAACCAACATCGATCCCGTTGGTGAAAAACCCTGACATTCTCGCCGAGGTTGTGAAGCGACGCGATCAGGGTGAACTCCCGGTGACCCGTGTGATTGTCGGTTTTGCTGCGGAAACGGGTGACGAACAGGGCGATGTCTTGACCCATGCGAGGAGTAAGCTCAACCGCAAGCGGTGTGACCTCCTCGTCGTCAACGCTGTTGGTGAGGGTAAAGCCTTCGAAGTCGATTCAAATATGGGTTGGCTACTGAAGGCAGATGGAACCGAATCGGCCCTACCATTGAGTTCGAAAAACCTCATGGCGAGCCGAATACTTGATGCTGTGTCAAGCGTGCTACATACTAGCTGACCAGACGGTAAGCACCATCCCATCATCGACTGGGACCTCATCATTGAAGTAGGACTTGAGTGCCTCGACTGCCACTAGGGCGTGTTGTGAGGTGAAAACGGAGAGGGCTATATAAGTGAGCGCGACAAGTCGCAGACTGTTCACCAGCGAATCAGTCACAGAAGGGCATCCGGACAAGATTTGTGATGCGATCAGCGACTCAGTTCTTGATGCGATCTTGAAAGCTGATCCACGGGCCCGTGTTGCCGTAGAAACACTTGTCACCACCGGCCAGGTGCATGTCGTGGGCGAGGTGTCGACTACCGCCTACGCGGATATCCCGACCATTGTTCGCGAGCGAGTCCTTGAGATCGGTTACGACTCATCGTCAAAGGGCTTTGACGGTAACTCGTGCGGAGTGAACGTCGCCATCGGCGCGCAGTCACCAGAAATCGCTCAAGGTGTCGATAATGCTTACGAGTCTCGTGTCGAAGGTTTGAGCGAAGACGACCTCGACCGGCAAGGCGCTGGCGATCAGGGACTGATGTTCGGGTACGCGTGCCGAGACACACCGGAGCTCATGCCGCTTCCGATTGCGCTCGCTCACCGGTTGGCCCGACGGCTGACTGAAGTGCGAAAGACGGGCATCCTGCCGTACCTCAGGCCAGATGGAAAAACACAGGTCACCATCGAATACGACGGCGAGAAGCCCGTTCGACTCGACACTGTGGTCATCTCCACCCAGCATGCGGCAGACATCGATCTCGATAATCTCCTCACCCCAGATATTCGCAACCATGTCCTCGTCGCAGTTCTCAATGAACTCAATATCGAGGACCTCGATACGTCGAATGTGCGGTTGCTTGTTAACCCAACCGGACGTTTTGTCGTGGGTGGACCGATGGGTGACGCCGGTCTGACTGGCCGCAAGATTATCGTCGACACCTACGGCGGTATGTCTAGGCATGGTGGGGGAGCATTCTCCGGCAAGGATCCGTCGAAGGTTGACCGTTCCGCAGCGTATGCCATGCGGTGGGTCGCGAAGAATGCTGTGGCGGCAGGGCTTGCAGATCGCCTCGAAGTGCAGGTCGCTTACGCTATCGGTAAGGCCGCACCAGTAGGGCTATTTGTGGAGACCTTCGGGACCGAAAAGGTCGATCCCGCTGTCATCCAAAAAGCCATCACCGAGGTGTTTGACCTCCGTCCCGCGGCGATCATCAGGGATCTTGATCTTTTGCGTCCCATTTACGCCCAAACAGCGGCATATGGGCATTTCGGCCGGACAGACATTGACCTGCCGTGGGAGCAGACGGATCGGGCTGAAGCTTTGCGCGCAGCGGCAGGTTTGTAAAACACCTCCGTCGGTTTCAGAGAGGGACGGTGTCGAGTAGGAAAGGACCGCGCTCTGGAGCTCACTGCGGCAGCGCAACGCCCAATCGCGAAGGTGCTGCCTTTGCTGCCACTGCCACACCTGGACCGGGTGTTTGACTACCGTGTGCCGGCAGAAAGCGATGCGGACGCGCAACCAGGTGTGCGTGTTCGCATCCGCTTTGGTGGGCGACTTGTCGACGGCTACTTGCTTGAGCGAGTTGAGACCAGTGACCGCGAAGGAACGCTGGCCTGGCTGCATAAGGTCGTGTCGCCGGTTCAGGTTCTCACCCCGGAAATTGTCGACCTCATAGACACAGTGTCTGAGCGTTTTGCTGGTACGCGGGCGGACCTGCTTCGTCTCGCAATACCGCCGAGGCATGCAAGGGTTGAAAACGAAGCACCGGTTCAAAGTCCGCCTGCGCCCATCGTCGCACCTGATCTGCGGAACTGGTCCATCTATGAGCACGCCATGTCATACGCCGACGCGGTGCGAGTTGGGCGACCCGCCCGTGCTGTGTGGAATGCTGCACCAGGTGAGGATTGGCCTCGTCGTGTGGCTGAAATGGCTGCGATGGTGGCTGCCACTGGGCGCGGAGCGTTGATCATTGTGCCCGACCACAAAGATTTGGACCGTGTGGTCAAGGTCTGTGAAACATTGGTTGACCCGTCCCTTGTTTGCGCGCTTGCCGCTGGGCTGGGGCCTGCGCAGCGATACCGCCGCTGGCTGTCAGTGTTGCGAGGGCACAGTCGTATTGTGGTTGGCACACGCAGTGCGGCTTTTGCGCCTGTGGTCAACCTAGGTTTTGTTGCTGTCTGGGACGACGGCGATGATCTGCTGTCGGAACCGCGGTCGCCATATCCACATACCCGGGACATTGCTGTTCATCGTGCGCATCGGAGCGGTGCGGGATTCCTGAGTGGCGGGTTTGCGCGCACCTGTGAAGGGCAGCTGCTCGTTGAGTCTGGCTGGGCTCACCCGTTGGTTGCTTCGCGTAGCGCCATTCGGGAGCGGTCACCTCGTGTGGTAGCTCTGGCTGACAGCGATTTTGCGCTCGAGCGTGATCCTGGCGCGAAGGCGGCGCGGATACCTGGTATCGCGTTTAGTGCCGCTCGTACGGCGTTGCAGCGGGGAGATGCTGTCCTGGTGCAAGTTCCGCGCCGGGGGTATGTGCCAGCGGTGGTGTGCCAAGATTGCCGCGAGAGTCTGAGGTGTCGTCGTTGCGCAGGTCCCTTGGAGCTTGTCGATGATAGTGGCGTTTACCAGTGCCGGTGGTGTTCGACGTCGGTGCATACCCCTAAGTGTTCTGCGTGTGGGTCTGTTCGCGTTCGTGCGCAGGTTGTCGGGGCTCGCCGTACGGCGGAGGAGCTAGGGCGAGCATTCCCGGGCGTTCCCGTTGTCACTTCTGGGGGTGATGATGTGGTCGCGGAGATTCAGCCACATTCCGCGCTAGTCGTCTGCACTCCGGGCGCTGAGCCGCTGGTCGAGGGCGGTTATGGGGCGGCGTTGTTGCTAGATGGGTGGGCGTTGCTTGGGCGTGCGGATTTGCGCGCGGGGGAAGAAACATTACGGAAGTGGATGGCCGCGGCGGCGTTGGTGAAGCCCGCTTCTGCGGGGGGCGCGGTCGCAGTCATTGCTGATGCGGGCATTCCTGTCGTCCAGGCTCTGGTCCGGTGGGATCCGGTGGGGTTCGCGGAGCATGAACTGGCCGAACGTGCGGAGGTGGGGTTTCCTCCTGCGGTGCGGATTGCGGCTATCGATGGGAGTCATGCTGCTGTGTCGGGGATGCTGGATGTGCTGGAACTGCCTGGTGGGGCGGAAGTATTGGGTCCGGTTCCATTGCCGCCGTTTGCGCGGCCGCCATCGGCGGATGCCGGTGTGGACGAGGGCGAGATTGAGCGCGTGCTGATTAAGGTTCCCAGGCAGGTGGGGCTTGAGCTTTCCCGTGCATTGCGTGTGGCGCAGGCGGCGCGAAGTGCTCGCAAGGAAACTTCCGCAGTGCGCATTCAGGTGGACCCCTTGCACATCGGCTAAGGGGAGTGGTTGACACTCGACAGTCCTCGATATATCGTAAGCGAAGCGATATATCGCGATACGAAAGGGAAACCATGAGAAACCAACACCCCACCCGCAAATCAAGCACCCACCGAGGCCCTGACCGCGAACGCCGCCGTCAACCACGGCGCCCACGCGAAGACCGGCCAGCAGGCCTTCACATCGAAGGATTCTCCCGCGGCAACGGACTCATCCGCATCGGCACACCACCGCACCGCCGCGAACGCAACCGTCGAGGCGACGTACGCGGAGCGATCCTGCTACTCCTCGCCGAAGCGCCCATGCACGGCTACCAACTCATTCAAGAAATCGAAAGCCGCAGTGACGGGCAGTGGAAACCCAGCCCCGGCTCGATCTATCCAGCCTTGTCACAGCTCGAAGACGAAGGAATCGTCCTCATCGAAAACATCGGTGGACGAAAAACTGCCAAACTCACAGAGCAAGGCACAAGCTACGTCGAGGAAAACAAGTCGGCAATCGGCGACCCGTTTGCTGTCTCTGACGGAAAGTCCAACACCGGACGCGAGCTTCGTCAACTTGCCCGCCTCGTTGGGTCGGCAGCAACAGAAGTTGCCAACGTCGGCACCCAGGAACAAAGAGACAAAGCAGCGGAGATTCTGACAGACGCCCGGAAAGCGTTGTACCGGCTACTCGCCGACGAATCACCTTCGTCATAAAAGCGCGCACGACGTGCAGACGCTTCAACGAGAAAATGTCCGACACCGCGACCTGTGCGGCCTCAATGTCGGACACATCCCTACGTGATCACCCTATTTCCTAGGACACGCTGGTTCGCTAAGAAACGCTGGCAACGCCAGGTTCTAGGAAGCGTTTTCCGTTCACAGCCTCAGAAGCACCGGTGCGGTCCAGGTATGGCGTGATGCCGCCGTTCCAAAACGCGAACCCACCACCAAGGATCATGCACAAATCAATGTCCTGAGCAGCAGCTACAACACCCTCGTCGAGCATGATGCGAATTTCCTCAGCAAAAGCGCGACGGGTGCGATCAAGTACCTGCTCGGCAGTGGATGGATTGTCGCCCTGTGTCCACAACTTGGCGACCTCTGGATCAACCGTCTGGTTCCCTGCCTGATCGTACGACCAGATCCCCTTGATCCCAGCGTCAACGATGGCACGCAACCCTGGCGAGTCTTTGAACCGTTCAGGATAGTGCTCCGACAATGTTTCACCGGTGTGCAGTGCTACAGCTGGTCCCACAAGTCCGAGCAGCGCAAACGGTGTCATCGGCATTCCAAGTTCACTGATCGCAATATCAGCCACCTCAAATGGGGTGCCTTCGTCAACGGAGTTCATGACTTCGCCGAGCGTGCGGATGAGCAGCCGGTTGAAGACAAAGCCTGGCAGATCCGCGACGAGAACCGCAGACTTTTTCAGTTCCTTCGCTGTTGCGAACGCGGTGGCGAGAGTGACATCGTCGGTTTTTTCGCCGCGGATGATCTCTAGGAGTGGCAGGACGGCCACAGGGTTGAAGAAGTGGAACCCGACCACACGCTCTGGATGTTTGAGATCCGCTGCCATCGTCGTGATGGACAACGACGATGTGTTTGTTGCGAGGATCGTATCGTCAGCGATGTGGTCCTCAAGTTCCGCGAAGATCTTCTTCTTCAAGTCCATGTTCTCGAACACGGCTTCGATGACGAAGTTTGTGCTGGCAAAAACAGACTTGTCGAGAGATCCCGACACGAGCGCCTTGAGGCGATTTGCGCCATCTGGGGACAGACGGCCCTTGCCCTGGAGCTTGTCGATCTCGGAGTGAACGTAGGCCACACCCTTGTCGATGCGCTCCTGGTCAATATCGGTGAGGATGACCGGAACCTTCAACTGCCGGACAAAAAGAAGCGCCAGCTGGGAGGCCATCAAACCTGCACCGATGACGCCAACCCCAGTGATGGGGCGCGCAAGGCTACGGTCGGGGGCTCCCGCTGGGCGCTTTGCGCGTCGTTGAACGAGATCAAAGGCGTAGAGACCAGCGCGTAGCTCGTCGCTCATGATCAAGTCAGCAAGAGCTTCGTCTTCCGCTGCGAACCCGTTTGCGAGTGAGTCGGGGTCATTGATGTCGATTGTTTTCGCAAGTTCGAGCAGTTCGAGGGCGCGCGCGGGTCCCGGGGCGTTGCCTTTAGTCTTGGCGTCGACGAACTTCTTCGCGCGGGCAATGGCGTCGTCCCATTCCTGGCCGCGTTCCACAGTGGGGCGGTCGACGGTGACGGAGCCATTTAGAACGCCAGCGGCCCAGCGGATCGACTGTTCGATGTAGTCAGCTGAGTCGAGGACGGTGTCGAAGATTCCCAGTTTGGCTGCTTGATCGGGTTTCAGCATCTTGTTCTGGTTGAGCGCATTCTCCAGAACAACAGTTACAGCATTGGACGGGCCGATGATGTTAGGCAGCAACTGGGTGCCGCCCCAGCCTGGCACTAACCCAAGGAAGCATTCTGGCAGTGCAATTGCTGCGGCGCTGCGGGAGACAGTGCGGTAGTGGCACGCTAGCGCAACTTCAAGCCCGCCACCCATTACTGCGCCGTTGACAAAGGCGAAGGTGGGGATGGAGGAGTCGCGTAGGCGCTTGAAGACCCGGTGCCCAAGCTGCCCGATGTGGAGCGCGAGGTCGCGGTCTTTGATGTCGGGAACACCTTTGAGGTCTGCACCAACGGCAAAGATGAAGGGCTTGCCGGTGATGGCAATCGCCGAGGGTTTCGCATCAAAGGCAACGTCTAGTGCGGCGTCTAGCTCAGTGAGTCCTTGTGGGCCGAAGGTGGAAGGTTTGGTGTGGTCGAACCCGTTGTCGAGTGTGACGAGCGCGATGCGGCCTTCGATTTCTGGGACATCGACAAGGGTGGTGTATGCGTGGGTGACGACTTCATCTGCAAAGGCTGACGTGAGATCAGTCATGTGTACTTATGCCTTCTCTCCGGTGTAGTTCGGGTTCTCCCAGATAACGCTGCCGCCCATGCCCATGCCGATACACATGGTGGTGAGGCCATAGCGGACGTCTGTGCGTTCTTTGAATTGGTGGCTCAGCTGGGTCATGAGGCGGACGCCCGATGACGCAAGTGGGTGGCCGCATGCGATGGCGCCGCCCCACATGTTGACGCGGGGGTCGTCATCTGCAATGCCAAAGTGTTCAAGGAAGGCGAGAACCTGCACTGCGAATGCTTCGTTAATTTCAAACAGTCCGATGTCGCCAATCGTGAGGCCGGTGCGATCGAGAAGTTTCTCGGTGGCGGGTACGGGGCCGATTCCCATCACGGCGGGGTCGACGCCCTTGAAGGCGAAGCCAACCATGCGCATGCCGATGGGCAAGCCGAGTTCTTTAGCGGTGTCTTCACCAGCGAGGATTGCTGCGGTGGCGCCGTCATTGAGACCGGCAGCGTTGCCCGCGGTGATGCGTCCTGCTGTACGGAACGGTGTCTTGAGCGCGGCCAGGTCCTCCAGAGTGGTGCTTGGACGTGGCGGTTCGTCGGCGGTGGCGTATCCCCAGCCGCTGTCGACGTGACGCGTTGCTATGGGGACCAAGGTCTGGGCTATTTTTCCTGCCGCCCGGGCTGCCTCATATTTCTGCTGGCTGCCGATGGCGTATGCGTCAGTGCGTTCCTTGGTGATGCTGGGGAAGCGGTCGTGCAGGTTCTCTGCAGTGTTTCCCATGACGAGCGCGCTGGGGTCGACGAGTTTGTCGGCGAGGAAGCGCGGGTTGGGGTCAACGCCTTCGCCCATGGGGTGACGTCCCATGTGCTCGACTCCACCAGCTATAGCGATGTCGTACTGGCCAAAACCGATGCCGGCTGCCGTATTGGTGACGGCTGTCATCGCGCCAGCGCACATGCGGTCGATGGCGTAACCGGGGACCGTTTCGGACAGCCCAGCGAGCATGGCGGCGCTGCGACCTATTGTGAGGCCTTGATCGCCGATTTGTGTTGTCGCGGCGATTGCGACTTCGTCTATTTGGTCGGTCGGTAATTGTGGATTTCGGCGAACTAGTTCGCGAATGCAATTGACTACGAGATCGTCGGCGCGGGTTTCGGCGTATATCCCTTTTTTGCCGGCCCGACCAAATGGTGTGCGGATGCCGTCGACAAAGACGACATTCCTTGAGTTGGTGGTGGAAGCCACGCTGTGTTCCTCCTGATGGGGAGTGTGCAGTTCGCTGGAAACATTTCCACTGTAGTGTCACCGACTTGGGTGCCGAGAGTGGGGTTGTTGGCTTACCGTATGGCTCGCCGATTTCAGCATTGCACGTTTTGTGGCTGTTATTCGTGGTCGTCAATGTATTGCGCTGAAAGCGAATATATGTGAGTCGTCAGGTCTCAGCAAAAACCTTTAAATAAATCATGCACGATTGATTTATTTAATTCCTGGAGTTGAATTTCAGGTCGGCGAACCGTCGTTCAGTCGTAGGACATCGCCAACAAATGGCATAGAAACGTGTCCGATATGCCGACTTTTTTGCGACTGGTTCAGTACTCTCATCGCAATCGAGTCTGGGCTTACCCGTGACGGTGCAACACGCGGCCTTGCACAACCGGCCTCGCACAACACAGGCACATCGGCGCGGGTAGGCCGCTAGTACAACGGAAAGCGCGGTCAGTCAGGAACATGCGTCGAAATAGTTCGGGCAAAACATGGAAATCCATAGTGATTGCGGTGTGTTCGGCTGGCCTTGTCTCGGCTGGCCTGGTCACTGCACAAGTCAGTCTGGCGACCGCGGAGCCGACCTCATCGACGCAGCCAGGCGCAAACGGACACTCGATTACCATCCCGATCGTTCACGGCCCAGCGCAAAACTCACCGATTAAGGCCAAACACTTCGATAGAAGTAATCCTGGGCGCGCGCCGCACGGGGCGAACGATCCAGCTTGCACTTCCACTAGCTCCTATCCGATATTGCTCGCCCATGGTACTGATGCCACCGCCTACACCGATTTCGCCTATCTCGCGCCAGAACTACGCAAGCGCGGATACTGCGTCTTCGCGCTGAACTACGGCGTGGGAAAGCCAGGCATCAACCTGAGCCCATCGACGGGTGTAGACGCCCCCACCTTTGGTACCAAAGACATTAGAAAATCGGCGCGTGAAGTTGCCGACGCTGTCACGCGGATCCGTGCCACAACAGGCGCTAACAAGGTACATCTCATCGGTTTTTCGCAAGGAGCCAACGTCACCCGGTATTACGTCAACAAACTTGGCGGAGCCAGCGTAGTTGACGCCTGGGTGGGGATTGCGTCACCTACCTACGGTAGCGACGCATTCTCACCGATCCTCCGCATACCAGGCGGTGAAGAGTTGGCTGCGAATGTTCTCGCTCCGGCGCTGATACAACAGATCTCGGGCTCATCGTTTCTCCACGAACTTAACTGGCCCACAGACACGGTTCCTGGCGTGCGATACACCACCATCAGCACCGACTTCGACGAAGTTATTTCACCAGTGACCAACATTCCCCTCCGAGGTGAATCGCAGCACTTCTCCCTACAATCCGTGTGCCCATACGACATGAGCGGACATTTTCAATTGTCGTTCAACCCAGTGGTGCTCGAACTCACGCTCCACGCGCTAAATCCGGAACACATTCCGGTGGTCGAATGCCGCTTCGTGCCGCCCGGCGTGGGGCTAATTGACACTTTCATCGCGAGCAACAGCTAGTCGCGGTTAGCGCTGAGGTCTGCTCTGTCAATAGACTGTGTCGGTCTGAAGCACCGATGGGTGCTCACGACCCAAACGCCAGCGACCACGAGGAGATCGATGCGGCTCGTCTTTGCAGGAACTCCTGATCCAGCTGCTCCGGCGCTGCAACGCCTTATAGAGTGCGAACAACACGACGTCGTTGCCGTGGTCACCAGGCCAGATGCAGCCGCTGGTCGAGGGCGCCGCACACAGCGAAGTAGCGTTGCGCAACTCGCGGACAGCTACAACATTCCAGTGCTCACGCCACAGCGACCATCCGATCCCGAATTTGTTGCCGCGTTGCAGGCGCTTGAGCCCGACTGTTGCCCAGTTGTCGCGTACGGAGCATTGCTGACCAAAGAAGTCATCGCGATTCCGAGGTATGGATGGGTCAATCTGCACTTTTCGCTATTACCTGCATGGCGTGGAGCTGCGCCGGTTCAGGCGAGTATCGCCGCGGGCGATGATATGACAGGGGCCACGACATTTCGCATCGATGAGGGCCTCGATACCGGGCCCGTTTTTGGTGTCGTTACTGAGACGGTTCGGCCAGATGACACGGCTGGGGTGCTACTTGACCGCCTCGCGTTGTCGGGTGCCTTACTGCTTGAGCGAACAATGGACGGAATTGAAAACGGCACGCTCACCGCTGTTCCGCAGACAAGCGACGGTGTGTCATACGCCCCGAAGATTTCTGTCGATGCAGCGCGTGTGGATTGGTCAGCCCCGGCATTTGTCGTTGATCGACACATCCGTGCCATGTCGCCCATGCCAGGTGCATGGACCACGGTCAGCGATATGAGGCTAAAGATCACTTCCGCTGGTGTTGCCGACAACATTGACGCCGAACTCGCTCCTGGTCAGGTTCATGTCACCAAGAAGGCAGTGTTCGTTGGCACGGGGTCAACCCCCATCAAGGTCGCGACGGTTCAACAGCAAGGCAAGAAAACTATGGTGGCCGCAGATTGGGCTCGCGGTGCCCGACTTAGTGAAGAGGTGCAGGCGCAGTGAGTGCAACAGGTTCGGGTCCCGGGGACCAACCACATCGCGGAAAGAACCAGGGCGGCAAGAACCAGGGTGGCAAGAACCAGGGTGGCACCAACCGCCGAAACAGTGGTGCCGGCAGTCGCCCCGGTCCGAAAGTGCCGCATCGTGATTCACCTCGTCGTGGACCCACCCGACGCGAGACTCCTGCACCAAGCACCGTCGACGCGCCGCGAATGGTCGCCCGAGATGTCTTGCGGGCCGTCCGTGGCCGTGATTCGTATGCAAACTTGATTCTCCCGTCGCTACTGAGGGAACGAAAGCTGTCGGGCCGCGACGCAGCCTTCGCCACCGAACTTGCCTACGGGGCATGCCGAGCGCAGGGACTTCTCGACGCGATAATTGCAGCCGGAGCAGGGCGTCCAGTTGAGGAAATGGACGGCCAGGTTATTGATGTTTTGCGTCTCGCCGCTTACCAGCTTCTGCGGACGCGAGTCGCGCCCCATGCTGCTGTTAGTACGGCTGTGGCAATGGCGCGGGAATCTGCGGGCGAGCGAGTGACAGGCTTTGTCAACGCGGTGCTGCGGAGGGTGTCAGAAAAAACGGAGGAACAATGGGTGGCGGAGCTAGCACCCAAGGACCCCGTCGGGAGGCTGGCGTTCACGCACGCTCATCCGCGTTGGATAGCGCAATCGTTTGTCGATGCCCTTGGTGCTGATGCAACTGAACTAGACGCTGCCCTGGCCGCTGATGACACCCGACCGGTTGTGCATTTAGCTGCTCGTCCAGGTGACATCACAGCTGAGGAACTGGCGTTGAGCATAGGCGGCGAGGAAGGAAAGTTCTCGCCGTATGCGGTGTACCTCGACGGTGGTGACCCCGGTTCGCTGGAACCGGTTCGTGACGGTCTCGCGACTGTGCAGGACGAAGGCAGCCAACTCGTTGCGCTTGCGACGCTGCGCGCACCCGTTGTCGGCGAAGACACGGGGCGGTGGCTCGACTTGTGCTCAGGCCCAGGCGGAAAAGCCGCAATGATGGGCGCGATAGCGCGGATCGACGGGGCACACCTCGACGCCGTTGAATTGGCTCCTCACCGCGTTAAGTTGGTCCGCACCTCTACTGAGGGGCTACCCGTGACTGTCCTTGAGGCAGACGGGCGCGATCCCGGCCTTAGCGGCGGATACGATCGTGTCCTCGTTGATGCACCCTGCACTGGTCTGGGAGCGCTTCGTCGTCGTCCCGAAGCTCGGTGGCGTAAGCAACCTAGCGACGTTTCGGCGTTGACGAAACTGCAGCGTGAATTACTTGAGTCAGCGTTGAAGTTGGTGCGCCCAGGCGGAGTGGTGGTGTACTCCACTTGTTCGCCACACATCGCTGAAACTGTTGGTGTGGTGGGCCCAGTTATCCGTAAACATTCGGTTGAGGTTTTGTCGTGCCCCGAGTTGCTTCCTGAAGTGCCGCGCTGCGCGACTGGGCCGGACGGGGCGTTTGTGCAATTGTGGCCGCACCGACACGGCACCGACGCGATGTTTGTAGCCGTTTTACGCAAGCCGGAATGACACCCAACCCGGAATGACGGGGATTACATACAGCTACAAGTGTGCGGCAGCGGGGCGCGGGTAGCATCGAAACGATGAAGGGCCTGCCCGATTCGTTGCCGCCACGTCCGCTCCAATCCGCACACGTGTTCTCCGACGATGCTCTCGGTGATCTTGATGCTGTGGGTGTCGCCGAGAGCATTCGGCGGAAAGACATATCTGTACGTGAGGCTATTGACGCTGCAATATCGCGAACGGAGCGAATAGAACCAGTTCTCAACGCGGTGCAATTCGCTGATTTTGATCGGGCAAGAAATGTGTCGACAACCGCGTTGGGGGAGTCCGCTTTTGCCGGAGTGCCAACTTTCTTTAAAGACAATGTCAACGTCAAGGGGCTACCGACCACCAGAGGTTCGACTGCGTTCTCACCAACGCCTGCGCCCCGAAGCGATCGATTTGTTGAACAATTTCTCGATCTCGGTTTCGCGGTATTAGGAAAATCGCGACTACCCGAATTCGGGTTTAATGCCTCGACGGAGTTCTCGAACGCTGAACCGACGCGTAATCCGTGGCATACCGAGTTTTCAGCTGGGGCGTCCTCAGGTGGGGCGGCGGCCTTGGTCGCTAGCGGTGCGGTACCGATTGCGCATGCGAACGATGGTGGCGGGTCGATTCGAATTCCTGCGGCGGCGTGCGGGTTAGTGGGCCTCAAACCGACTCGTGGACGGGTGCGTACCGAGTTCATTCAAGATGCTTTGCCTGTGCGGATTATCAGCGATGGAGTACTTGCCCGGAGCGTTCGCGACGTAGCGATGTTCTACGAGCAAGCAGAACTTGTGTACCGGAATCCGAAGTTGCTTTCTATCGGCGCGGTGCGTGGCCCGTCGAAGAGGCGGCTGCGGGTCGGGGTTATTCGCGATTCGGTTTTGGGCCAGGTGGTCGACGCTCCAACTTTGCGTGCGGTTGACGGTACCGCGCGTACCCTCACTGACCTTGGTCATCATGTGGGGGAGGCACAACTGCCCGTTGGTGAAGACTTTGCGCGGGCGTTTTTGCACTACTGGGGCATGCTTTCAGTGATCATCACCGCGCCAGGACGGTGGATTCATGGCCGCGACTTCAACCGCGAACATCTCGACTCGTTGACGCTGGGTTTGGCGCAGCACTACTGGAAACAGGTGCATCAAACACCTGCGGCGCTATATCGGTTACGTAAGTCCGTTGAGGACGTGCGAAGAAGCTTTGAGCAGTGGGACGTGATCGTGAGCCCTGTGGTGAGCCACACGACGCCACCCATTGGGTACTTGTCCCCACGTCACCCTTTTGAGGAGTTGCTTGAGCGGCTCACCAACTACGTGGCCTTCACCCCAGTCAACAACGCGGCCGGAAACCCAGGATTGTCGTTGCCCTGCGGGGTCACTGACGAAGGTTTGCCAATCGGGGTGCATTTTTCTGCTCAGCACGGTGACGAGCGCACGCTGCTTGAATTGGCGTTCGAGCTAGAGCAAGCGCATCCGTGGCGCCGTATCAACGCGAACTAGTGTGACGACCCGGCAGCAGCATCAAGACGCGCCGTGTGGTGTAGCCACCACAATCCGACGATGGGCAGCACGAGCGGTATGAACAGATAGCCTTGCCCGAAGTTGGACCACACGGTCGCTTCTGGGAACCATTCCGGCACTATCACGCTAATGGTGCCCACTGTGATGACACCCGCGAACTCGATGATGCATGACCACGTAGCAAGTTTCCGCGATACCGTGCTCGCGCGAGCGAGTGTGAAGGTGGCGAGGATATAAAACGCTGCGGCGACTGCGCTCAAGATGAATGCAACCGGTGCGACTTCGAATCGATCGACGATCTGGACAAACGACCGTGCCGCTGCAGCGAGGCTGAAGACCGCATAAACGGCGATGAGGATGCGCCCAGTTCCGGTGCGGGTGCGTTCCTGCAGGGTAGATAGTTGAGGAGTCGTCGTTTCGTTCGTCACAGTCCGGCTCCCCATAGTTCATGCATTCGTAAAACCATGACAGGTACTGAGATAAGTCCCACAGTGAGGACACCCGCGCCCGCGCGGGTCCGGTCGCCCATTGCCCACCATGTGGCCACGGGGATGATGAGTGGTACACCGACGAGATAGAGCACGAACGTCAGCGTGGACAGTTCGCGGTCTGTTGTGAAAGCAAGGAAGAGGCCGACGAAACATTGCACGACGGTGAGTATTTCGACCAATGCAAGCACGCCAAGTAGTGCTTTATCGCTGACACGGCTTACATTTACCGGTCGGTCGGCGACAAGCTTGATAAATGACCACAGTGCGGCGATGAGGGCAAGCACTGTGATGCTCAAAGAAATCGCGGTGATCATCGGGTTCGGACTTTAACACTGAACCTCTTACACTCGCACTATGGCTGCTCAACCTTCGGGACCGATCATCGCTCCGTCAATCCTGTCCGCTGACTTTGCGCACCTCGCCGCTGAGGCGCAGGCCGTGGACAATGCAGACTGGCTGCACATCGATGTGATGGATGCCCACTTTGTACCTAACCTTTCCTTTGGCCTTCCGATCGTCAAAAGTTTGATGAAGTATTCGGATAAGCCATTCGATTGCCACTTGATGATCGAGAACCCTGAGCGTTGGGCGCCGCCTTACGCTGAGGCCGGAGCTTTCAACGTCACTTTTCACGCTGAAGCGACCGAAGACCCCATCGCGGTTGCGAAAGAGATCCGAGCCGCTGGTTCCAAAGTTGGACTGTCCATCAAACCGGGCACCCCGTTGGAGCCATACCTGACCATCCTCAAGGAATTTGATCTCCTCCTCATCATGAGCGTCGAGCCAGGCTTTGGGGGCCAAAAGTTCATGCCTGAGGTGCTGGACAAAGTGCGGATGGCACGAAGCTTGGTCGACTCGGGTGAACTCGACTTGATGATTGAAATTGATGGTGGAATTGCGCTCGACACCATTGATGAGGCTGCGGCTGCAGGCGTGGACTGTTTTGTTGCAGGTTCGGCTGTGTACGGAGCGCCAAGCCCAGCCGATGCGGTGACGCAATTGCGTGAACGTGCACTCGCGTCGGCTCCTCACTTCACCAAGTAGCGGCCGAGGTATGGGCGTGCATCTGCAGGAGGCTATGCGGCGCGCTGTCGACGAGTCAGACAAGGTGCGTGGGAGCACAAGCCCAAACCCCCCGGTTGGGGCGGTGGTGCTTGATGTGGCGGGTGCCGTTGTGGGTGTGGGAGCGACGCAACCGCCCGGAGGTCCGCACGCTGAGGTCATGGCACTGCGCGATGCTGGTGAGCGAGCTTATGGCGGTTCGATCATCGTGACGCTGGAGCCATGTGATCACTTTGGTCGCACTCCGCCGTGTAGCCAAGCAATCATTGACGCTGGCATTGCACAGGTGCACTACGCGGTGGCCGACCCCGTGTCGTATGCCGCCGGTGGTGCACGCACTTTGGCTCGGGCCGGGGTAGCGGTGACAACCTGGCACGATGCAACCCCGGTAACCCAAGGCCCCTTGCGGGCCTGGTTGCACAGGCAGCGGACCGGACGCCCCCACTTCACATATAAGTACGCTGCGAGCTTGGACGGTCGATCTGCGGCGGCGGATGGGTCGAGCCAGTGGATTTCCGGCGATCAGTCCCGTGCGCGTGACCGCGCGGAGCGTTCCAAAATTGACGCCATCGTCGTGGGAACCGGCACGGTCTTGGCTGATAACCCCTGGTTGACGGCGCGCAACCCGGATGGCAGTTTGACTGACCATCAACCGGTGCGTGTAGTCGTGGGTACTCGGCCGATTCCACCGGAGGCGCGCGTGTGTGATGACGCAGCGCCGACAGTTTTTGTCCGATCCCGCAATATCGACGATGTCGTGGAGGCTCTCAAGGACCATGTCGACGTGGTTGTTGAGGGTGGACCGCACTTAGCGGGGGCTTTCTTCAAGGCCGGAATGGTCGACCGCATTACTGCTTATGTCGCGCCGGTGATCCTCGGATCTGGAACTTCCGCAGTGGTCGATGCGGGGGTAGGAAATATCGCGGACGCAAAACGGTTTCACTGTGAGAGCGTCAGTTTGCTTGGCGACGATGTGCTTATCAGTCTGGTACCGCGATAACGTGGTGTTGAACCATTGAGGGGAGCTTGAGTGTTCACAGGGATCGTCGAAGAATGTGGCGTTGTCGTCGCAGTTGATTCAGTCGACTCAGAGTCCGGTTTTTCGCGCCTAACGGTCCGTGGACCACTCGTCACGTCGGATGCTAAGCACGGCGATTCTATTTCCGTGAACGGAGTGTGCCTTACCGTCGTGGACACACTTGAAGATGGCTCCTTCACCGCGGACGTCATGGGCGAAACGCTGGACCGGACAAGTCTCGGTAACCTGGGGCAGGGCAGCCCAGTCAACCTTGAGCGCGCTATGGCGATAGGAACTAGGCTAGGCGGCCACATAGTCCAGGGCCACGTTGACGGCACTGGTGCGATTGTTTCGCGTACCGCGCTCGAAAACTGGGAAGTCGTGAGAGTGTCGCTCCCTGACTCGATTGAGCGGTATGTGGTCGAAAAGGGGTCCATCACGGTCGACGGTGTGTCGCTGACGGTGTCGGCGGTGGGGCGCGACGAACGTGGCGGGTATTTTGAAGTTTCTCTAATACCAACGACACTGAACCTAACGATTCTTGGCCGCAGCCCTATTGGGACTGTTGTGAACTTGGAAGTTGATGTTATTGCCAAGTACGTCGAACGGTTAGTGTCATTTACTAATGAAGGGCCGCGTGCGGCCGACAAACCGAATGCCGCCGGCAACGGGGCCGAGGAGCAGTAACTGTGGTCAGATTCGACAGTGTCGAGCGTGCGATTGCTGACATCGCAGCGGGTAAGGCCGTCGTGGTCGTCGATGACGAAGATCGCGAAAACGAGGGCGACCTGATTTTTGCGGCGGAAAAGGCAACGCCTGAACTTGTCGCTTTCATGGTTCGCTACACGTCTGGATACCTCTGTGTTCCGCTCGACGGTGCGGACTGTGACCGTTTGGGTCTGCCGCCGATGTTCGCGACGAACCAGGACAAGCACCAAACCGCGTACACGGTGACCGTTGATGCAAAAGAAGGCATCGGTACTGGTATTTCGGCTGCTGATCGCGCAACAACGATGCAGCTTCTCGCTGATCCGGCAGCGCGCCCGGAGGATTTCACCCGCCCAGGGCATGTGGTGCCGTTGCGCGCCAAAGAGGGTGGCGTCATGCGTCGCCCGGGCCACACTGAGGCTGCGGTGGACCTTGCTCGGTTGGCTGGTTTGCGACCAGCAGGTGCGATTTGCGAAATCGTGAGTCAAAAAGACGAAGGCCATATGGCGCAGACCGACGAACTGCGGGTTTTCGCTGACGACCACAATCTATCGATGATTTCGATCGCCGATCTGATTGCATGGCGACGCAAGAACGAAAAGCATGTCGTCCGCGTCGCTGAAGCGCGTATCCCGACGCCGTACGGCGAATTTCGCGCTGTTGGCTTCCGCAGCATCTATGACGACGTTGAACACGTAGCGCTGGTGACGGGCGATATCGCAGGCGCGGATGGTTCTGGAGCCGACGTCTTGGTTCGTGTTCATTCCGAATGCTTGACAGGCGACATCTTTGGTTCACTTCGCTGTGATTGTGGGCCACAACTCGATGCGGCAATGCGGATGGTTGCAGATGAAGGCCGGGGCATTGTGCTGTACATGAGGGGCCATGAGGGGCGTGGTATCGGTTTGATGCACAAGCTTCAGGCGTACCAATTGCAGGACAGCGGCTCAGATACCGTTGATGCCAACCTCGCCTTGGGTTTGCCAGCGGACGCCCGTGACTACGGCACCGGGGCGCAAATTCTGGTGGATCTCGGTGTTACCAGCATGCGGTTGTTGACCAACAATCCCGCAAAGCGTGTCGGCCTCGATGGCTATGGTTTGTCGATCACCGAGCGCGTACAAATGCCGATTCGTGCGAACTCGGAGAACATTCATTACCTACGGACGAAGCGGGACCGTATGGGGCACCATTTGGACGGGTTGGACGACTTGGGATTTTCTGGGGGGAGTGCAACATGAGTGGCGAAGGTCAGCCGGATTTGCAGCTGTCGGAAGCAAGTTCAGTGTCACTGGGAATTGTGGCAGGGCAGTGGCACAGTGAGCTCGCGGAAGCTTTGATCGCTGGCGCTATGCGCGTCGTGGAAGAACACAAGGTCACCGATGTGACGCTTGTTCGCGTTGCCGGTTCCCTCGAGATTCCTGTTGCCGTCCAACAACTTGCACGCACTCATGACGCGGTGGTCGCGCTCGGTGTCGTGATTCGCGGCGAAACCCCTCACTTCGATTACGTGTGCCAGTCAGTCACCGATGGCCTCACTCGAGTGTCGCTTGATGAAAGCGTGCCCGTCGGAAACGGTGTTCTCACGGTGAATACCGAGTCCCAGGCGCGGGATCGTGCCGGTTTGCCGGGTTCTTTTGAGGATAAGGGCGCTCAGGCAACTGGTGCGGCACTCGACCTGGCTGTGACACTGCGGAACTTGCGCGCGAAGGATGCAACATGAGTGGTACGACCCCAAGTAGTGAGACGCCAGTTGGTAAGGCGCCTGAGCGGACGAACACATGGGAATTGGTGGTTCGGGCGCGAAAGATGCCGCGTTGGGCAGCTGTTGCCGCTCTAGCGATGTTCTTGACTTTCGTTGTGCTCGGAATTCTGCTGGGCAGCGCAAATACTGGTGTGTATTTCCGCCTCGTCGACCAGATCGCTATGGTCCTGCTCGGAGCGTTCTTCGGCAGCCTGTTCCTGCTGCTGGCGCGCCCACGACTACGAGTGGGTGCAAGCGGAGTTGGCGTCCGGAACTTTTTCTCCGAACGCGTCGTGCCGTGGGAGACCGTCGGCGGACTTAGTTTCCGCACTGGTGGAAGCTGGGCACGCCTTGAGCTGCCCGAGGACGAGTACATTCCCGTTCTCGCCATTCAATCCACCGACCGGGGGCATGCTGTCGCCGCTGTGGAGAAGTTCCGCGAACTTGAAGGCAAGTATTCAGCTGAGCTGTCGCACGATTCCTAGGCACTCGTCTGGGGCACTAGTCTGGTCTGGTGGCAGATCCCTCAACGTATCGACCGGCACCTGGTTCAATCCCCGTTGAACCAGGTGTTTACCGATTCCGCGACAGCAACGGTCGGGTGCTGTATGTAGGTAAGGCGAAAAGCCTACGCAGCCGATTGAATTCGTATTTTGCCGACCTTGCCGGGTTGCAGCCCCGTACCCGCAACATGGTTACGTCTGCTGCCGGAGTCGAGTGGACTGTTGTGTCAACCGAGGTTGAGGCGCTGCAGCTCGAATACAACTGGATCAAAGAGTTCGACCCGCCGTTCAATGTCCGGTACAAGGACGACAAGTCCTACCCAGTTCTCGCTGTGACAATGGGGGAGGAGATACCGCGGCTTTTCGTCTACCGCGGTCCACGCCGCAAAGGTGTGCGGTACTTCGGTCCGTATTCGCACGCGTGGGCGATCAGGGAAACACTTGATCTGTTGTTGCGGGTCTTCCCGGCGAGAACATGTTCGGCGGGGGTCCTTCGGCGTCATCAACAATTGGGGCGTCCGTGTTTGCTTGGGTACATCGACAAGTGTTCAGCGCCGTGCACGGGCGCTGTCACGGTGGACGAACACCGCCAGATCGTGAACGATTTTTGTGATTTCCTCGCAGGAAAGACGGATCGACTTGTCCGGGATCTTGAGAAGCAGATGGCGACTGCGTCGGAGTCGCTCGATTTCGAACGTGCCGCGCGCCTCCGCGACGATATCGGTGCACTGCGCACTGCCCTGGAGAAACAATCCGTCGTGTTCGGTGATGGTACGGACGCGGACGTAGTCGCGTTTGCACACGACGAACTCGAAGTAGCGGTGCAGGTATTCCATGTTCGAGGGGGGCGTGTTCGTGGCCAACGCGGCTGGGTAAACGAACGCATTGGGGAGCCAAATCGGTCCGACATTGTTGAGGAGTTCCTCACTCAGTTCTACGGCGAACAACAGGCTGACAGCAACGAAGAATCACCGGGTGGGAGCAGCCCAATTCCGAGGTTGATTCTCGTTCCTGAACTACCTCAGGACGTCGACTTGGTGGAACTTTGGCTGAGCGAAAAGAAGGGCTCGAATGTTCGTGTTCGAGTTCCGCAACGTGGTGACAAAAAGACCCTCGCGGAGACGGTGCACCGCAACGCTGTGGAGGCCCTCGCGCAACACAAGATGAAGCGTGCGGGCGACCTTACAGCGAGGTCGGCGGCGTTGCAGGAACTGCAGGAAACCCTCGAACTCGACACTGCACCACTGCGCATCGAATGCGTCGACATCAGCCATGTTCAAGGCACCGATGTAGTCGGTTCACTCGTCGTGTTTGAGGACGGGTTACCGAAAAAGTCCGACTACAGGCACTACTCCATCAAGGAAGCGGCAGGAGACGGGCGTTCAGATGACGTCGGCAGCATCGCGGAGGTGACGAGGCGTCGCTTCATGCGACACAAGGCTGATGCGTTGCCTCTGGATGTGCCCCTTGAAAATACGCCAGGTCTAGATCCGGAGACCGGAAGGCCTAAGCGGTTTGCGTATCCACCGAACGTCTTCATCGTCGACGGAGGTGCGCCGCAGGTCAACGCCGCCGCGGCAGTGCTCGACGAATTAGGTATCACCGATGTGTCCGTCATCGGGTTGGCGAAACGACTCGAAGAAGTGTGGCTGCCAAACGATCCGTACCCAGCGATCCTGTCGCGCAGTAGTGACGCACTGTTTCTGCTGCAAAGAGTGCGGGATGAGGCACACCGGTTCGCGATCACGTACCACCGCAGCAAACGGTCGCGGCGCATGACGGCATCGGTGCTTGACTCCATTCCGGGCCTAGGACAAGTGCGTAAGACAGCGCTGGTAACTCATTTCGGTTCAGTGGCAAACCTAAAATCGGCAACAGTTGAGGAAATTGTTGAGGTTCCAGGGATCGGGGCGCACACCGCCCAGGCGATATATGAATCATTACATCAAGTTTCTTCGCCCCAGGTCACCCCAGAGTCGGCTGCAGTGGAATAACCTCAGCGGAAGGCACACAATGGCAACTCATCGAAAATGGACAGGAGGGGATGGCGCGTGACTGAGCACACAAGCCCCCCCAACATTGAGGTCACCCTGGTTACGGGCCTTTCAGGCGCAGGCCGCGGGACTTCCGCCAAGGTTCTCGAAGACCTCGATTGGTACGTGGCGGACAATATCCCTGCTGAGTTGGTGCCCGAGGTGGTCGACTTAAGCCTGCATGAAAATCAACCCATCACGCGGCTCGCGATGGTTCTTGATGTGCGCAGCAGAGCATTCACCGGAGGGTTGGAAACGGTTGTCAGCCAGCTACGGGCCCGCAATATTCAACCGCGAATTCTGTTTCTCGAAGCGTCGGATGCGGTCCTTGTGCGCAGGTTCGAGCAGGTTCGACGCAGTCACCCACTGCAAGGCGACGGCACACTTCTCGAAGGCATCAGTGCTGAACGCACACTCCTAGCGCCGGTGCGAGGTATGGCCGATGTTGTCATCGATACGTCCAACCTCTCTGTCCATGACCTCCGTGCGCGCTTAGAGCCTGCGTTTGAGGACCCCGATAACAAACAAATTCGCGTAGCCGTCCTGTCCTTCGGTTTTAAGTATGGCGTCCCTTTAGATGTCGACATGGTGGTGGACGTGCGGTTCTTGCCCAACCCGCACTGGATTCCGGAACTTAAACACCACACCGGGCAGGATGACGGTGTGCGTGACTACGTGCTCAGCCAGGACGGAGCCCAACAGTTCCTGACCACGTTTCGAGAACTGTTAGCCCCGGTGCTCAAGGGTTACCGGGTGGAAGGCAAGAGGTATATGACCATCGGCGTGGGATGCACCGGGGGAAAGCACAGGAGCGTCGCCATGACCGAGGCAATAGTGCGGATGTTGTCGGAAGATACCGACCTTTCAGTCCGCACACGCCATCGCGATTTGGGGAAGGAATGACACCATCAATCGTTGCGCTTGGTGGTGGCCATGGGCTGTACGCCACACTCAGCGCTGCACGGAATCTCACGTCTGACATTACTGCGGTCGTGACAGTTGCGGACGACGGTGGCTCGTCGGGGCGGCTGAGGTCCGAACTGAACCTGGTGCCTCCGGGCGACCTACGTATGGCGTTGGCCGCTCTTGCAGGCGATGACGCGCACGCACAGTTGTGGCGTGACGTTGTGCAACACCGCTTCCGCGGGACTGGCGCCCTTGCCGGCCACGCCGTCGGAAACTTAATTCTTGCTGGGCTTACGGAAGTGTTCGGCGACGTCATTCCGGCGTTGGATGAGCTTGGGCGAATTTTGCAGCTCAAAGGTCGAGTGTTGCCGATGGCTACTATCCCGTTGCAGATCGAAGCTGATGTGGTGGGTCTTGAGGAAGATCCTCGCATAAGTCGCATTATTCGCGGACAAGTTGCGGTGGCGACCACTCCAGGGCGAGTTCGGCGAGTTAGGCTCCTACCTGGAAACCCTGTGGCGTGCACCGAAGCGGTGGAGGCAATCGAACGCGCTGACCTGGTAGTTCTCGGTCCAGGTTCGTGGTTTAGTAGTGTCATTCCGCATGTGCTGGTGCCCGAACAACGCGAAGCATTGATGGCAACAAAAGCCCGCCGTGCGCTTGTACTGAACCTGGGACCACAAGCTGGAGAGACGGCCGGATTCTCCGCAGAGCGGCATCTTCACGTACTCTCGCAACACGCACCTAGTTTCAGAGTCGACAAGGTCATCGTGGATGGCAGCACAGTGCTTCCAGGCAGTGAGCGCGCCCACCTTGCCCGAGCGGCTGCACAACTAGGCGCCGAAGTCCGCTATGCCGACGTAGCTGTGGCGGGAACAAACAAGCACGACACAGCAAAACTTGGTGCGGTGCTCGGCGACTTGCTGCCCACCCCTACAGGGTGAAAGGGAACTAGTTGTGGTTGCCAAGCTGAAACACTGTGACTCAATGATCGACCGGAAGGAAACGACACCGTGGCAATGACTGCGGAGGTCAAGGATGAACTCAGCCGTTTGCCTGTTACTCAGGTAAGCGCACGCAAAGCTGAAGTGTCAGCACTACTGAGGTTTTCAGGTGGGCTGCACATCGTTGCGGGGCGCGTCGTCGTAGAGGCAGACATCGACTTAGGGTCGATCGCGCGGCGGCTCCGGCGAGAAATCCAGGACCTGTATGGCTACCAGTCGGAGATACACGTCATCGGCGCGAGTGGTCTACGTAAGAACACTCGCTACGTCGTGCGCGTCGCAAAAGATGGCGAGGCACTTGCACGTCAGACGGGTCTCCTCGACCTGCGTGGACGCCCAGTCCGTGGTTTGCCGGCCCATGTGGTTGGCGGCAGCATCGCGGACTCGGAGGCAGCGTGGCGGGGCGCTTTCCTCGCGCACGGTTCACTCACTGAGCCAGGCAGATCTGCCGCACTCGAAATCGGTTGCCCTGGGCCCGAGGCTGCGATGGCGCTCGTCGGTGCCGCTCGAAGGATGGGAATTGCCGCCAAGGCTCGGGAAGTTCGTGGTGCCGACCGCGTAGTCGTACGCGACGGCGACGCAATTGGCGCTCTGCTTACACGGATGGGTGCACAGGATGTGCGCCTGGTGTGGGAGGAACGCAGGATCCGCCGCGAAGTGCGCGCCACCGCGAATAGGTTGGCCAATTTCGATGATGCCAACCTTCGTCGTTCTGCCCGCGCAGCAGTTGCAGCGGCCGCGAAAGTGGAGCGCGCGCTCGAAATCCTCGGAGATGACGCACCGGAGCACCTGTGTGCAGCTGGGCGTTTGCGCATTCAGCACAGGCAGTCGTCGCTGGAGGAACTGGGTCAACTTGCTGATCCACCGTTAACAAAAGATGCTGTTGCCGGACGCATTAGGCGACTACTCTCGATGGCTGATAGGAAAGCCCGCGAAATCGGTATACCCGACACCGAATCCGCGGTCACACCAGAGTTGCTGGAGGAAGCCTGAGTCGGTGAACCAATGCCTACTCGGGTTTAAGGCGCTAAAGCGCCCTGCGAACACGAAGGAGCCTTCAATGCCAGTCCGCGTAGGTATCAATGGTTTTGGTCGCATCGGTCGTAACTTTTACCGAGCTGTAGACGCACTTAACGCTCACGGTGCCAAAGGAAACGGTGCAAGTGGGGAGGGTGCAAGTGGAATCGAAATCGTGGCGGTCAATGACCTGACCGCCCCCGAAACGCTTGCCCACCTGCTTAAGTACGACTCGGTTCTCGGGCGTCTGCCAGATGATGTTTCAGTCGACGGTGATGACATCATCGTCGGGGAACGAAGGCTCCGCACGCTTTCGGTAAGCGAAGGCCCGTCGGCGATTCCGTGGGGAGACCTCGGCGTGGACGTCGTTATCGAGTCGACTGGGATCTTCACAGATGCGGCAAAGGCGAGAGGCCACATCGACGCTGGGGCGAAAAAGGTGATTATCTCTGCACCTGCCAAAGGCGAAGATGTCACCATCGTCATGGGCGTCAATGACGGTATGTACGACGGTAGCCAAACCATCATCTCGAACGCTTCGTGCACCACAAACTGCCTTGCGCCGTTGACGAAGGTGTTGGATGACGAATTTGGCATCGAGCACGGGCTCATGACCACGATTCACGCTTACACGCAAGACCAGAACTTGCAGGACGCCCCGCACAAGGACCTTCGCCGTGGGCGGGCTGCTGCTATCAATGTGGTTCCCACAACGACAGGTGCCGCAAAAGCAATTGGGCTTATATTGCCGCACCTCGATGGGAAACTCGATGGCTACGCGTTGCGGGTGCCGATCCCCACAGGATCAGTTACCGACCTCACGGTTGTTGTTCGAGGCGCAGTATCAGTGGACAGCATCAATGCTGCGATGAAAGCTGCCGCCGAGGGGCCGATGAAAGGCATTCTCAGGTATAGCGACGCGCCAATCGTATCCAGCGATATTGTCACCGACCCAGCATCCGCGATTTACGATGCTCCTTTGACGAAGGTGATCGACAATCAAGTGAAGGTAGTCGGCTGGTATGACAATGAATGGGGCTACTCCAACCGTCTCGCCGATCTTGTTACCTTGATTGGTACGTCACTCAAATAAGGGGCTGGAATATATTCATGACTGTGAAGACTTTGGCGGAACTCCTCGACGAAGGCGTCGACGGCCGGACGGTGCTCGTTCGTTCTGACCTCAACGTCCCGATCAAAGATGGAGTGATCACCGACGCTGGCCGCATCATCGCCTCCGCACCCACCATTGGTGCGCTGGCTGACGCGGGAGCACGAGTGATAGTGGCGGCGCACCTCGGCCGCCCCAAAGGCGCCGTCGACTCTGCTTTGTCTCTAGCTCCCGTTGCGTACCGACTAGGCGATGAACTCGATCGTTACATTCAGCTTGCCGGTGACGTAGTCGGTCAAGACGCGCAGGAACGCGCCGCCGGACTCACTGAAGGCGACGTGCTGCTACTGGAGAATGTTCGCTTCGACCCACGCGAGACAAGCAAGGACGACGCGGAGCGGGCCGCACTCGCCAAAGAATTTGCCGCGCTAGTTGGCAAAGACGGTGCTTTCGTATCAGATGGGTTTGGGGTAGTGCACCGCAAACAAGCATCGGTCTACGACGTAGCCACCCTGCTGCCCAGTTATGCTGGCGGCCTCGTCGCCTCTGAGGTAGACGTGCTCGCAGCGTTGACGGAGAACCCCAAACGCCCATACGCGGTGGTCCTCGGCGGTTCTAAAGTCTCCGACAAGCTTGCTGTCATCGAAGCCCTCGCACCTAAAGTGGACACCCTAGTCATTGGTGGCGGAATGTGCTTCACCTTCTTCGCAGCACAGGGTTTCCCCGTTGGAGCGTCGCTGCTGCAAGAAGAAATGATCGACACCTGCAAGGACCTTCTTGACCGATACGGCGACGTAATTCAACTGCCTGTCGATGTCCTGGTCGCCGACAGGTTTGCAGCTGACGCCGAATCCAACACAGTCGCCACCACCGCAATTCCAGACGAATGGCTTGGCCTTGACATCGGACCCGAGTCGGTTCGTCGGTTTGCGGCAGTGCTTTCCAACGCGAACACGATCTTTTGGAACGGTCCGATGGGCGTGTTCGAGTTCGAGAAATTCTCCGTCGGCACCCGCGGGATCGCGGAAGCGATTATCGAAGCCACCAAAAAGGGTGCATTCAGCGTCGTCGGTGGCGGAGATTCAGCCGCTGCAGTGCGCAGCCTGAGCTTGCCGGAAGACGGGTTTTCGCACATCTCAACCGGTGGTGGAGCGTCACTCGAATACCTCGAAGGCAAAGAGTTGCCCGGTATATCCGTACTGAGCACAACCCAGGAAGGGTGAACTGTGACGCGTAAACCCCTCATTGCGGGCAACTGGAAAATGAACATGAACCACCTTGAGTCGATCGCACTTGTCCAGAAGATCGCCTTCGCGCTCCCGGAGAAGTACTACGCTAAGGTGGACGTCACCGTCATCCCACCATTTACCGACCTACGAAGCGTCCAACAGATCGTCGACAGCGACAAACTGAAACTCCGCTACGGCGCGCAAGACATGTCTGAGCACGACTCCGGTGCCTACACAGGCGACATCAGTGGGCCCATGCTCGCCAAACTCGGCTGCACGTTTGTAGTTGTGGGCCACTCAGAGCGACGTACATACCACTACGAAGACGATGCTGTCGTTGCCCGCAAAGCCAAAGCTGCGCTGAAGCATGGAATCACCCCCATTATCTGCATCGGCGAGGGACTCGATATTCGCGAAGCCGGTGACCACGTTGACTACAACATCAACCAACTTCGCGGATCACTCGACGGACTCACCCAAAAAGAACTCGCAAAAATCGTCATCGCCTATGAACCCGTGTGGGCGATCGGTACTGGAAAAGTCGCCTCAGCCGCAGATGCACAAGAAGTATGCGCCGCAATTAGGTCCGAACTATCTCGCATTGCCTCCCCAGAAACAGCAGCGAAAACCCGTGTTCTCTACGGCGGCTCGGTGACATCAAAGAACATCGCGTCCATTGTTGCCGAATCGGATGTAGACGGCGCACTCGTGGGTGGTGCGTCATTGAAATCCGACGAATTCGCTCAACTCTGCGCCGTTGCAGCCGGAGGACCGTTCTAGCTTGGTAGCTAGTTCACACGGGGAAGTCTTCACCGCCCGCAGTATCAGGGCGCGTGGCGCTGTATTCGAGACTTACCCCGTGGGAAGGTAAGCTCTACCCGACTCACCCTGTGCCAGACCCGCCGCGCTGTAAAGCGCTGAAGTGAAAGACTGCAAAAGGACCTTCATGTCACTGTTCCTGGACGTACTGCTGGTCGGAACCAGCCTGCTGATGATCATGCTTGTGCTGCTGCACCGCGCCAAGGGTGGCGGCTTGTCTTCCCTCTTCGGCGGCGGAATGCAATCAAGTCTTTCAGGCTCATCAGTTGCCGAAAAAAACCTCAACCGGTTTACCGTGTACGTTGCTGTCATCTGGGCGGTGTCGATCGTCGGTATGGGGCTATTCGTTCGATACGGCTAACCACACGATGAAAGCACCCCGCGCCCGATGGGTCGCGGGGTGCTTTTTTGGTTTGAGTCGAGCGTCCGCTAGCAACCGTGGGGCAAGTCGAGATCTCTAACCCGAGCGATCTACGCGGGTGAGCCTGTCTTTTTGTGCAGGTAAGCCCGCGCTGGGGGGTAGTTCGCCAACATGATGAGAATGGGCGTTGCGACGATGATGCTCGCGGCGGTGGCATACCGGCCGTTGACGATGTAGCCGAGCACAGCCACCGCACCCAGGCTGGCGTAGACGGTGGAGATGAACGGCACTGTGGGGCGCCAGTAGTTGCGGACGCTCCATGTGCTCACCACGGTAATGATGACGAAGCAGAGCGCTAGCACCCAGGATTGCCAATGCGCGCCGAGGGAAACGTCGGGTGGGCGGCTCACTTCCATCCAGCGGGTGATGGTCATGAATGCTGCGGTGATGCTCAGGGTCGCGGCGACCACAACATTGATGGTTTCGTGGCGCCTTAGTGTGCGTGGCACCATCGTGGCTGTGGCCACGGGGGCGGTGGCGTTGGCGGCCGGTATGTAGGCCTTACCTGTGGCGTCGGGGGATTGGGTGACCTTGTTGATCCACTCGGGCACTCCAAAGGCAAATGCGGCGCCGAAAATCATGGCGGTTCCGATCGCGCCAAGACCTGCTTCCCACAGACGGTGAGATGCGATGTCCATCGTCACGCTGGTGACAGCGAATCCGAGGTATACGGTGCCGATGAACCGTGCGGATGAGCGTTGGTAGTGTCGCGACACCAACAATGCTGCGGGTATCAGTATTGCGACACAGCCCACGAGAACGATGCGCCGCGCGATTTCGCTGTCAGATGGAACGTCGGACCACAGTGCCCCGAACTGAAAAAGTAGCCCTCCAGCGAAGGTGAGAAAGGCTGCAAGGTTCGCAACTTCGTTGCGTTTCATTGCAATGCTCCTGCTGCGGCTGTGTCGAGGAACCACGCAGTGCGATCTGATCCGCGAGCTCCGGCTGCGGGGATGTCGGGTGGTTCTGCACCGCCGATGGCAGCTGCCACAGCGTCAGCTTTGGACTCACCGGCGACAAGCACCCACACTTCGCCACTATGTTGCACGGCCGGGAACGTCAGTGTGATGCGTTGCGGCGGCGGTTTTGGCGAATCGGTTACGGCCACGACATAAGCGTCGCGCACCAATGTTGCGGGCGTGTGCGGGAAAAGTGAATTGATGTGACCGTCTGGTCCCATTCCCAGCAAGTGAACGTCGAATCTAGGCAATCCGCCGGGGGAGTCAGCTAGGGCGCTGAGGGTGTCAGCGTAAGCCTGCGCAGCGGCATGTGGATTGTTCTGGTACTCGCCCTCATCGGCAGGCATCCGGTGGACGTTTGCCGGGTCGATGGGAACGTGGGAGAGCAATGCGTCCGTGGCTTGGACTTCATTTCGATCAGGGTGGTTTGTCGGCAAGAATCGCTCATCGCCCCAGAAGATGTGAACGCGGGACCAGTCGACATCGGCTTCACGGCGCCGTAGATGCCGCAAAGCTTCGATGCCGACTGTTCCACCCGTGAGTACGATTCCCGCGCTCCCATGGCGTCGCTGAGCCTCCTCGATCGCATTCACAAGCGCTGCGGCTACAGCGCTCGCGAGTGAGTCCTGATCGGGGTGAAGCAAAATCTCAGGCGACGACATGGTGGTGTGCTTCGGTTTCAGTTCCGCCCGCGTGCTGCGGTGATCTGGGCGTCAATGGCATCGAGAAGTTCTCCCCACGAGGTTTCGAATTTCTCCACACCTTCAGTTTCGAGCTTTTCGAACACATCGGCAAGGTCGATTCCCACAGCTGTAAGTGCATCGAAAACACCTTGCGAAGCTTCTGCCGTTCCGCTCAAAGTATCGCCGCGAACCTCACCATGATCCGCAGTTGCTTCGAGTGTTTTTTCCGGCATGGTGTTGACGGTGTGTGGACCCACCAGTTCCGTGACATACAGCGTGTCCGGGTATGCGGGATTCTTTACGCCAGTGGACGCCCACAGCGGTCGTTGGACTTTGCCGCCGATCGCTGCCAGGGAATTCCAGAGATCATTCGATCCGGCAAACACCCGCTCAAACGCCGCGTATGCCAAGCACGCGTTGGCAACTCCTGCTTTGCCGCGCAAGGCGAGAGCCTCGTCTGTGCCAATAGCTTCGAGACGTGCGTCAATTTCGGTATCCACGCGCGACACGAAGAACGATGCCACGGAGTGGATGTGGGAGATGTCTCGCCCAATCTGGCGGGCTTGTTCCAAACCTGCCAAGTAGGCGCCAACGACGGCTTCGTAGCGTTCAACAGAGAAGATCAGAGTCACGTTGACGCTGATTCCTTCGCAGATGACTCGGGAAATGGCCGGTAGACCGGCTTGCGTTGCCGGAATCTTGATGAGCAAGTTCGGCCGGTCGACGATTTTCCATAGTTCCAGCGCCTGCGCGACAGTCTTGTCGGTGTCGTGGGCGAGGCGAGGATCCACTTCGATCGAAACTCGCCCGTCAACGCCGCCGGACTGCTCGAAGACGGGCGCTAGGACGTCGCACGCATTGCGGACGTCGTCTGTGGTGAGAACGCGAATCACTTCATCAACGTCGGCACCTTGGTCGACGAGGGTGTTGAACTGATCGTTGTATGCATCACCCTTGGTGAGTGCACCTTGGAAGATCGTCGGGTTGGTTGTTACTCCCACGATGCTGCGGGTGTTGATGAGTTCAGCAAGGTTTCCCGACGTCAACCGATCTCGGGAAAGGTCGTCGAGCCACACCGAAACGCCTGCGGCACTGAGTTGGGCTAAGTTCTCGTTCTGGGTCACTGTGATCACCTGAAAGTTGTGGACGGTGTCGAAAATTACTGTGCAGCAGCCTTGGTAATTGACGACTTGGCCGCAGCGACGACCGCGTCGGTTGTGATACCGAACTCGCGGAACAACGTCTTGTAGTCGGCTGAGGCACCGAAGTGTTCAATCGACACGGCTTCGCCATAAGAACCGAGGTGACGGTGCCATGGCATTGCGATGCCCGCTTCGACGGAGACCCTGGCGCGAACCTGCGGAGGAAGAACCTCGTCTTGGTATGCCTTGTCTTGTTGTTCAAACCAGTCGAGGCAGGGAACTGACACAACTCGTGTTCCGATGCCTTCAGCTTCGAGGGCGCTTCGTGCTTCGGTAGCGAGGTGCAGTTCGGATCCAGTCGCAAGAATGACGACCTGGAGGTCAGAACCTGCTTCTGCGAGGACGTATGCGCCTCGTTTGACGCCGTCGAATGCCTTTTCCTTCGTCCCTTCGAGGACTGGAACATTCTGGCGGGTGAGGGCTAGCGCGGTAGGCCCTGTGAGGTGCTCGAGTGCGGCCTTCCAAGCTGCTGACGTTTCGTTGGCATCGCCGGGACGGATCGTCGACATGTTGGGTATCGCGCGCAGGGACGCTAGGTGCTCGATTGGTTGGTGGGTAGGGCCGTCCTCGCCAAGACCAATGGAGTCGTGTGTCCACACGTACAGCGCTGGCACGTTCATCAACGCCGCGAGTCGCACAGCTGGTCGCATGTAGTCGCTGAACACCAGGAACGTGCCACCGTAAGGCCGTGTTGGGCCGTGCAGAGCGATGCCGTTGAGGATTGACCCCATGGCGTGCTCGCGGACACCGAAGTGCAGAGTGCGACCATATGGCTGGGCATTCCATGTGCTCGTGGAGATGCTCTCCGGCCCGAACGAATGCGAGCCGGGAATTGTGGTGTTGTTGCTCTCGGCGAGGTCAGCGGAACCGCCCCACAGTTCGGGGAGGATAGGTCCGAGTTCTGCCAGCGCCTTGCCCGATGCCTTGCGAGTAGCTACACCTGCCTGATCAGGTTCCCACGTCGGTAGCTTCTGCTCCCACCCCTCGGGAAGTTTGCGTGCCGCGAGGCGGTCAAACAGTGCCTTGGCTTCGGGGTTTTCCTTGGCCCATACGTCAAACTTTTCTTGCCATTCCGCGTGTGCCTGCGCGCCGCGCTTAACAACCTCACGTGCGTGATCTAGGGCGGCAGAATCCACATCGAAATGCTTGTCTGGGTCAAACCCCAGCGCCGTTTTCACTCCTGCGACTTCATCGACACCGAGCGCAGCGCCGTGTGATGAACCAGTGTTCATCTTCTTTGGCGCTGGGTAACCGATGATGGTTCGCACGATGATCATCGATGGTTTGTCGGTGATTTGCTGAGCCCGCTCGACAGCGTCGAGGATGCCAGTGACATTCTCGCCGCCGGCTACGTATTCCACATGCCAGCCGTACGCTTCGTAGCGTTTGGCGACGTCTTCGCTAAGGGCGATCGCGGTGTCGTCTTCAATGGAAATCTTGTTGTCATCGTAGAAAACGATGAGGTTGCCGAGTTCCTGCACACCAGCGAGCGAAGAGGCCTCTGACGTAACGCCTTCTTCGATGTCTCCATCCGAAGCGATGACGTAGATGTTGTGGTCAAACACACTTTGGCCAGGAGCGGCGGTAGGGTCGAAAAGGCCACGTTCGCGACGTGTCGCCATCGCCATACCGACAGCGGATGCGAGGCCCTGCCCAAGTGGACCGGTCGTGATCTCCACACCTGCGGTGTGACCGTATTCAGGGTGGCCAGGGGTCAGGCTTCCCCATTTACGGAGTGCCCTAAGGTCGTCAAGCTCGAGACCGTAGCCGGACATGAACAGCTGAAGGTACTGCGTGAGGCTTGAGTGCCCACACGACAGAACGAATCGGTCGCGACCAACCCAATCCGGGTCGGATGGGTCGTGGCGCATGATGCGCTGGTATAGCGCATACGCCAACGGTGCGAGACTCATCGCTGTTCCGGGGTGACCGTTGCCGGCGTTCTGAACAGCGTCTGCTGCCAGCACGCGGATGGTGTCAACAGCTTTGGTGTCCAACTCCGTCCAGTCGTCGGGAAGGTGAGGGGTGGTCAGGGTGCGGATTTCGTCTGTAACCGACACTGGTGGGCTTCTCCTGGCATGCTGGAATTGTTGCGGACCTGTGCGTCAACTGTAATGGTGCCATTAGAGCGGTGGCGACACCGAATCTTGCGGCAGCGCGTCGCTAGATAGTGATGATGGGTTACCGTGATTCGGAAAGGGCGCCACCGCCGTCTACCATCATGGATTGTAGTTGCTGGAAATACTCGATGATCCTGGCGAGCGGCCCTGGTGTGTGGCTGAGCCGCAGAACAGAGCTTTCAGTCCAGGAATCGCTAGGAGAAGTAGTGCGGATTAGGGCGCAGGAAGGCAGCGGTCACGGCTTCGCCCCGAGTGCGCGTGATGCCTCGACAACGGGGGATCGTCGCACGTCTGAGGGGGTTGTCGCGCGAGCCAACCAAAAGGTTTTGGCATATGTTGCGCTCACCAAGCCTCGTGTCATCGAACTTCTTCTCGTCACCACCATTCCTGCCATGTTGCTGGCGTCGCGGGGCACCGTTGACCCGCTTTTGATCTTGGCGACACTCTTTGGTGGCGGTATGGCAGCCGCGAGCGCGAACAGCTTGAACTGTGTTGTCGACGCTGACATCGACAAGGTGATGAAACGCACGGCGCGTCGCCCACTCGCGAGGTCGGCGGTTCCAACTTCTCACGCTTTGGTGTTTGGGCTCGCCCTTGGAGTTGCGTCGTTTACTTGGCTGTGGTGGGCGACAAATCTGCTCGCGGGTGTGCTCGCTGTAGCAACTATCCTGTTTTACATTTTCGTCTACACGATGGTGTTGAAGCGCCGGACTTCGCAGAACATTGTGTGGGGCGGTGCCGCTGGCTGCATGCCAGTGATGATCGGTTGGGCTGCCACCACTGGAACAATTGAGTGGCCTGCGTTTGTCATGTTCCTCATCGTCTTCTTCTGGACGCCGCCCCACACGTGGGCGTTGGCGATGCGGTACAAGGAGGATTACCGCGTTGCGGGCGTACCCATGCTTCCCGTGGTGATGGACGAGATCGGCGTAACTAAACGCATCGTCATTTACACCTGGGCCACAGTCATCACGACAGTGGTCTTGGCGTGGTGGACCGGAGTGATCTACGCAGCCATCGCTGTTGTCGCGGGTCTGTGGTTCTTGATCATGGCTCATCGCCTGTACCGGGGCGTCAAGGCTGGTGTGCCCGTACGGCCACTCAAGCTCTTCTTGATGTCGAACAACTACCTAGCCGCAGTGTTCTTTGGCCTCGCTGTTGACTCTGTACTTGGCTTCGCAACAGTCCCTGCACTGCTGGGCTGGTAGTTACTCACCTGGTAGCAAGACGATCGAACCCGTTGTCATGCGTCCCTCGAGATCTCGGTGAGCTTGCTCAGCATCGCGCAACGGGTACTCGGCGCCGACCTGGATTGTGAGCGATCCCTCAGCGATTGCGTCGAGCACGTCGCCAGCGCGCCACAGCAGTTCGTCACGAGTCCGGACAAAATGACCAAGCGAAGGTCGAGCGAGAAACACTGACCCGGCTTTGTTGAGCCTTTGTGGGTCGAAGGCCGGAACGGGCCCACTCGCGGCTCCGAATAGAGCGACAGTGCCGCGAACCCGCACGCTATCAAGGCTCGCATCAAACGTGTCTTTGCCGACGCCATCAAAGACCGCTGCCACACCCTCACCGTCGGTAAGGTCGCGAACTTGCCGCGAAAGATTGGGCCCGTAGCGCAGTACATGGGTTGCACCAGCCTGGCGCGACAAATCAGCCTTAGCGTCCGTTGACACTGTCGTGATGACTTCGGCTCCCTTGGCTACTGCTAACTGGGTCAGTACTTGACCGACCCCGCCCGCGCCAGCGTGAACGAGGATCGTGTCCCCTGATCGCACGGGATACACCGAGTTGATCAGATAGTGCGCAGTCATTCCTTGTAGGAGGGCGGACGCCGCAACCGCGTCCGAAGCACCGTCGGGGACAGGGATTGCAGCGGTAGCGGGCACGCACACGAGTTCGGCGTAACTGCTCGGCGCGGTCGCCCACACGACTCGGTCGCCCGTTGAGAAGCCCTCAGCACCGTTTGGGTCTTCAACGACTCCCGTCGCCTCAGAACCGGGAATGTACGGAAGTTCGGTTGGATAAATACCAGTTCGGAAGTACACGTCGATGAAGTTCACGCCGATCGCCGTGGTGCGAACAAGCATTTCGCCCCCTGAGGGACTCGGGTCGGGCACTTCTACGTACTTCAGTTCTTCGGGGCCACCATGATTTCGTACCTCTATTGCGTGCATTCTCGTTTTCTACACGGTTTGCATCGACGGTGGGGGGATACGGCGCCGAACGCGGTCCGGTAATCTATGGCCTATGAGTGACGAGCAGATTCAAGAGGGCCCCTCAGTGCCAAGCAGTGCCGTTTCCGCGGTCAAGGAGTTCATTGGCGCCCATGGTGGTTCAGCGAAGGCTGTGTTGCAGCCCATCGGGCGCATTGGTGTGCGCGTCACCCTCGTTGGGTCCGACGGAATTTTGGGCGATCAGGTTGTCGCCGACTTGGCGACCGCGAAAGCTTTGATTGCGCAAGTTGACAATCTCGAACAATCTGAGTGGGATCGCGAGCTGACTTCGGTGGTTACACCGGCTCCGGAACACGCACGCCGGATGGCTGGCTGGGTAGCGAATTCGTAGTTCGAGTCACCATGCTCGACCACAGGGCGGCCGTCGCGGCGACACATAACGCGGCGCCCGCAATGTGGAACGGGATGAGATGCGCCGGTACCTGAAGTAAGTACTGAACAATTCCGAGCGACCCTTGTGCGAGTATTGCGGCCACGAGTAGGCCAAGGTTGCGCAGCACATTCTTCGGTGCTGAAACAGCGACAAGACCGAAGCCCAACCCTACGATGAGGGCCAAGTACCCAATCGTCAGCTGCGAGTGCAGATGCACGAGGGTCGTGATCTCTATTTCTAGCCGGGGTACTGGGTTTTCGATGCTCTTATCTCCGGCGTGCGGACCTGCGCCGGTCACCATTGTTCCCGCTACCAGTGTGGCCGCGAGCGCTACGCCGGACAGAGCGGTGAGGTTCCGCAGTGCAACCGGAGCTACTCGCTGATACGCACCGGCGTCTGGTTCGCTGATCTTGGCGTACAAGATGGTGGCAACCCACACCATGGCCATAGAAACAAGCAAGTGAATGGCGACTGTCCACCACAGCAGCCCTGTGAGCACTGTGATGCCGCCGATGACTGCTTGAAGAAGTGTCGACAGTGGCATTACCCACGCGTATGCGATGACTTCACGTCGACGACGCGCACGCGTCACGGCAAGTACGACCGCGATTGCTGCAGCCACAACCACGAATGTGAGCAGACGGTTTCCGAACTCAACGAGTTGGTGCAGCGTCGCCACTTCCTCGACCGGCACAGGTGTAAAGGAACCGGGGAAGCATTGCGGCCAGGTTGGGCAGCCCAGGCCGGATGCTGTGACTCGAACGATTGAGCCGGTGACGGCGATGCCCGCCTGAGTAAGGATCACAATGATCGCGATGATCTTTTGGGTCCTCAAGGACGGCAACGGTAGGCGGTCAACCAGGCTGAGATATGCACGGATCACAGTGTCGATGGTAAACGGTATCTCGGTGTGCTTTGCATCTCGTTGTGCGTCATGCCGGAAAAACAGGGATAGCTGGGCGCAAACAGGCGCTCAGGTAAACCGGAATGTGCGCATCGCAGCGAACCCGAAGATTCCCGCCCACACTGCCAGTACCGCCAACCCCAATAGGCTCGTACCGCCGCCTAATCCAACGCTTAGGGCATCAACGAGAGCTCCAGATGGAATCAGTTGCGCAATTCCTCTATAGCCGGTTTCGCCGCTTATGTGCGCCATGAGGACGATGCTGCCGACGCCCGCGAGCACGAACCAGAGAATATTTGCGAGCGCGAGAACAATTTCTGCCCGAAGCCATCCTCCGAGGAACAAGCCCATTGCAGCGAATGCGACCGTGCCAAGGGCAACGCCGGGTACCGCGGCGAGCAGTGCACCGAAACCTGGGCGCCAGCCGAGGGCAACCGCGACGGTCCCGAGAATGATCATCTGTAAGCACACGACCAACACAACCGCGCAGGACTTGCCCGCAATAATCGCCCATGTCGGTAGTGGGGTTGCGCCGAGGCGTTTAAGCGCCCCATAACGTCGGTCAAAACCGACAGCAATGGCTTGGCCTGTGAACGCGGTGGACATGACGGCAAGGGCCAGGATGCCCGGAATGACGGCAGCGGCACGCGGTTCGGGTATATCCCCAAACGGCATGACGGTAAATCCGATGAGCAAAGTAATGGGAATGAGAAGTGTGAGAAGCAGTTGTTCGCCGTTGCGTAGCAACAGAAGTAACTCTAGGCGCGTTTGTGCGCCCAACATCGGAAGTGCCTTGTTCGGCTGAGGATGTGGGGTGAAGGTGCCCACAGGAAAGCGATTGGCGCGGGGTCCGGCGCTTGTGGTCACTGGGTTAGCCTCTCAATTCACGTCCGGTGAGATCGAGGAATACATCCTCGAGCGTGCGTTGCTCGACGCGCAGGTTGGTGGTGAGCACATTCATTTGTGCGCACCACGCGGTGACTGTGCACAGGACCTGCGGCGTTATCTCGCCTTCGACGGTGTATACACCGGCGTTCGCTTCACGGGTGAGGTATCCCTCGGGCAGTGCGTCGCGGAGAAGGGTGAGATTAAGTCCGGGGGGAGCCATGAATTGAAGTTGCCCCTGTGCGCCGCGCCTCGTGATTTCGGTTGGTGTTCCGCTGTCGACGACCCTGCCGTGATCGATGATGACGATGTGGTCGGCGAGGTACTCGGCTTCGTCCATCATGTGTGTGGTGAGAAGCACAGTGACGCCGTCGCGGCGGAGGGCTTCGATGAGTTCCCACACGAGGATGCGTGCCTGGGCGTCAAGTCCTGCGGTGGGTTCGTCGAGGAACACTAGTTCGGGTCGGCCGACGAGCGCACACGCGAGCGCTAGTCGTTGTTGTTGCCCGCCGGACAGGCGACGGTAGGGAGTGCGTGCTGCGTCGGACAGTCCGAGAGTGCTGAGGAGCCACTGGGGATCAAGCGGGTTCTGGGAATACTGAGCGATGAGGCGGAGCATTTCGCCAGCGCGAGCACCTGGATAGGCGCCGCCGCCTTGCAACATGACGCCAATGCGTGGACTTAGTTTTTCGCGCTCAGTGGCTGGATCTAGCCCGAGAACTCGGACAGTGCCTTCGTCGGCATTGAGGAATCCTTCACACATTTCGACGGTCGTAGTCTTACCGGCCCCATTGGGGCCAAGTAGCGCAAGGACCGTCCCGGTGGGGACTTCTAGATCAAGCCCATTGACGGCAAGCGTGGAGCCGAATCGCTTGTAGACGCCGTTGAGTTGGACGGCGTGAGCGGTGGGCTTCGACGATTGAGTGGTCACGACGGTTCAGATTATGCCGTCTGTGGCTGTTTGTGGAAAACGTCGCCGAGGAATTCGCGCCACACGGGCCGGGTATAGAGCACTGTGAACAGCACGGTGAGTGTGACGATGGCTCCGAAAACTGCTTGTGCGATGACCCACGGTTCGTATTCAGCACCGTTGGGCATGAGGATGATGCTGATGATCGCGGAGATGGCGATGGCAGGGATTCGGAAGACCGGCCGAGTGGCCCACGCCGCGAGGGGAACTAGGGCCCACAGCAGGTACCACGGCTGCACGACGGGAAACAGAAACACCATTGCTGCCATGGATACGCCGAGGGCGCCTACGGCGTGGAGTCGTCCGGCGTGTGTCGCGAACAGCATTCGGACGATGACAAATCCGGCGACGACCGCGGCTATTGGTCGGGTTACGTTGAGTATTGCTGTCGTGTGGTCGCCTAGTCCGAGGTAAACCCCTGCTTGCCCGGTTCCGAGGCCGAGCAATGTTGGAACGGACATCCAACTTCGAACTGCGTTTGCTGTACCTAGGGTGTTGACCCATCCGAAGCCGAGCCCGCTGACAATGCTCATGGCAACGATGCCGACCACGGCGACCACGGCGAGAAGAATCGCAGCAAGAATGATGGAGAGGAATCCTCGGCCCCAGCGTTTGGCCAGGGCCATTCCGACAAATCCTAGGGCAAGGATGGAGGGGATCTTGATGGTGGCGGAAAGCACAATTATTAAGGCACCCCCTAGGAGGAGCGCCAACATGGGGCCTCGAAGAGGGGCGGTGCTTTCTACGGCGCGAAGCGCGAGTTCAAGGCCCACCACCATCATGCCGATCATGAGTGCTTCGTTGTGAATCCCCGCCACGAGATGAAATATGACGAGTGGGTTGGCTGCGCCGAGCCAGAGGGCGATAACCGGGTCAACTCCGCAGCGCTTCGCCAATCTCGGCAGCGCCCAAATGATCATGAGGACACCGATTACTGCGAGTACCCGGTGTAGAAGGATTCCGGCAACGATGTTGTATCCGGTGATGGAGGCGATGCCTTCGCCCATCCAAAGAAAGAGCGGGCCGTATGGTGCTGGTGTTTCCCGCCAAATATTGGGGACAGTGCGTGTAAGCACATGATCAACGCCGAGGGCCTGTGCTGGGCCTAGTGCGTATGGATCGAGGCCGCGAGCGCCGATTTCGCTTTGTGCTAGGTACGAATAGACGTCTCGGCTGAACATCGGCGGTGCCAAAAGTAGTGGAGTGATCCACAAAAGCAGGGTGTAGTCGAGTTGCGTGCGCGAGATTCGTCGGGGTGACGAGTGAGTGACGAAATTGCCTAGCGCGAATTTCCCGAGCATGAGCCACGCCAGCATCACCATGATTGTGCCGGTGATGCCGAGTGTGAGTGACACCGTGGTCATGCGAGCTGGAAGTCCGAGGAGTCGAAGTCCGACGACGGGATTTTGAAGTACCGGCTGGGCCCCAGCACCAAGTGCTGCTATAGCCATGAGGATGGCGCCCGCAGCGCCGAACCTGCGTACGTGCGTGAGCTGTTTGGTTTCGCGCTGGTCGAGGCCAGGCTTGCTCGTTTCGTCGCCATGGAGGTGTGCGACGCTGGCGTCGAGGCGTGCTAGGCGGCTGCGTCGGGCATGCAGTGTCGCGGAGGCTCTACCTTTGGGGCTTGCATGAGGCGTGTCCGACACAATAGGAAGCGTACTGGGTGCGCGCGGAGTCAGATCAGTGTGCCGGAGGATTGGCGGGAGCAGGCCCAATTTACCTTCGGCTAAGGGTGCCCTGGGTAGACTGTTTAGCTGAATTCCGTCACACTAGTGTTGTGAAAACATTGGGAACGACACCAGGTGAGCAACGCAGGGCGCAACGCCCGGCGCGTGCAGCCGTGTCTCCCGGCGGATTCGCCAACGAGGGGCACACACGCGCAGAGGTCGTACGGCTTCTACTTGAGCAAGGGCCAATCTGCGCTACGGATATTGGCTCAACGCTCGGTTTGAGCGCTGCTGGTGTGCGTCGCCACCTCGATGTATTAATCGATAATGGTGACGCCGAAGTGGCGCCGCCAACCCGTTACCAGCAACGAGGACGCGGACGGCCAGCGAAGAAGTACATGCTGTCAGCATCAGGTCGCGAACGGCTAAGCCATGCGTACGACGACCTCGCTACTGCAGCTATGCGCGCTTTGCGTGATGTCGGCGGTGACAGTGCCATCAAGGGCTTCGCGGATCGGCGCGTTCGCTCGATCGTCGGCGCTATTCAGAGAGAATCGCTCGGCACTGAGACCGCGTCAATTGAAAGTGCCGCAGAGCGCATCGCAGAAGCGTTGTCCGCTGCGGGATACGCTGCATCAACACGGCGAGTAGGCACTGGAGTGCAGATTTGCCAACATCACTGCCCTGTCTCGCACGTGGCAGCGGAGTTCCCTGAGCTCTGCGAAGCCGAACAACAGGTGTTCTCGGAAGTTCTCGAGACGCATGTGCAGCGACTTGCCACCATCGCCAACGGTGACTGCGCCTGCACGACACACGTACCCTTGCCGGTGCACACCACCGCATTGTTGCTTGACCACCACGAAACCCAGTCGACGTCTGTTGCACAGCCCGCAGCAGGTACAACACGACTCCGGGAGGAGCGCGCATGACCGTAACGTCAGAGTCGGCTCTGCCAGGAACTGCTGTAACACAGCAGCCTGGTCAGGACCCCATGACCCAGGATGAGACCATCGCTTCGCTTGGTCACTACAGCTATGGCTGGTCAGACAGCGATAAAGCGGGCTCCGTTGCCCGTCGCGGTCTTTCCGAAGATGTGGTGCGCGACATTTCGTCAAAGAAGAGCGAACCCGAGTGGATGCTTGATGTGCGTTTGAAGGCACTTCGCATCTTCGACCGCAAGCCTATGCCTACATGGGGCGCAGATGTGTCGGGCGTTGACTTCGACAACATCAAGTACTTCGTGCGTTCCACCGAGAAGCAGGCAGCTTCGTGGGAAGACCTTCCCGAAGACATCAAGAACACTTACGACCGCCTGGGCATCCCCGAGGCTGAAAAGCAACGCCTCGTCTCGGGTGTCGCAGCTCAGTACGAGTCTGAGGTTGTATACCACCAGATCCGTGAGGATCTCGAAGAGCAAGGTGTCATCTTCCTCGACACCGACAGTGCAATGAAGTTGCACCCGGAATTGTTCCGTGAGTACTTCGCGACAGTGATCCCCGCTGGCGACAATAAGTTCTCGGCCCTGAACACCGCGGTGTGGTCGGGCGGTTCTTTCATCTACGTCCCACCAGGCGTGCACGTTGACATTCCGCTTCAGGCGTACTTCCGCATCAACACTGAAAACATGGGTCAGTTCGAGCGGACCCTGATCATTGTTGATGAAGGCGCTTACGTCCACTACGTGGAAGGTTGTACCGCGCCGATCTACAAGACGGACTCGTTGCACTCCGCTGTTGTGGAAATCGTCGTGAAAAAGGGCGGACGCTGCCGTTACACGACGATCCAGAACTGGTCGAACAACGTCTACAACCTGGTGACCAAGCGCGCCAAGGCTGAAGAAGGCGCCACCATGGAGTGGATCGATGGAAACATCGGCTCCAAGGTGACGATGAAGTACCCAGCAGTGTGGATGACGGGCGAACACGCCCACGGCGAAGTTCTGTCTGTGGCGTTCGCTGGTGAGGGACAGCACCAAGACACTGGTGCGAAGATGCTGCACCTGGCCCCTCACACCTCGTCGACAATCATCAGCAAGTCTGTTGCCCGCGGCGGTGGCAGGGCTTCGTATCGCGGCCTGGTTCAGGTAGCCAAGGGTGCATACGGTTCAAAGTCCACAGTGAAATGCGACGCGCTGCTCGTGGACACCATCAGCCGTTCGGACACGTACCCATATGTCGACATTCGTGAAGACGACGTGACGATGGGTCACGAAGCCACAGTGTCCAAGGTCAGCGAAGATCAACTGTTTTACCTCATGAGCCGCGGCATCAACGAAGACGAAGCCATGGCGCTTATCGTTCGCGGCTTTGTTGAGCCCATCGCGAAGGAACTTCCGATGGAATACGCGCTCGAACTAAACCGCCTTATTGAACTTCAAATGGAAGGGGCCGTGGGCTAGTGGCAGCCAGTACACCAGCTGGTGTCGAGACTGCAGGAGTGAAAGGCGCAAACGGTGGGGAGATCCTCGAACCGGCTGTGCAGACTCCAGCAGTAAACAAGGGAGAATTGTTCGCGTCATTCGACGTCAATGCATTTGAGCTTCCCTCAAGCAAAGACGAAATTTGGCGCTTCACTCCCATGCGTCGACTCCGAGGCCTTCACGACAGCACTGCCGCAGCGACCGGCGAGTTTTCCGTCGACGTCACTGCCCCTCAAGGCGTGACCGTGGAAACGGTTGGCCGCGAGGACAAGCGACTTGGCGAAGCAGGGACACCTGCGGACCGTGTGGCCGCGCAGGCTTATTCGTCGTTCACGTCGGCGACCGTGGTGACTGTGGCTCGTGAGGAAGAAATCAGTGACCCGGTCACGGTTGTTCTCACTGGACCAGGTCAAAACGTCACCGCCTACGGGCACACCCAGATTCGGCTTGAGCCATTTGCGAAAGCAGTGGTTGTGCTCGATCACAAGGGCAGTGGCACCATGGCCGACAATGTTGAATACATTGTGGGCGACAGTGCGCACCTCACCGTCGTGTCGGTGCAAGACTGGGCTGAAGATGCCGTGCATGTGCGAACAGAGCACGTCCACGTCGGCCGCGACGCAGTTATCCGGCACTTCGCAGTCAGCCTCGGCGGAGACCTCTCCCGCGTAACAACCAATGTTCGCTACGCAGGACCCGGTGGCGATGCTGAGATGCTCGGCCTGTACTTCGCCGACGACGGCCAGCACATCGAACACCGACTTCTCGTCGACCATGCGGTTCCTCACTGCAAGTCAAACGTGGTGTACAAGGGTGCCCTGCAGGGTGATCCTGACTCTCGTCGACCAGATGCACACACTGTGTGGATCGGCGATGTGCTCATCCGTGCAGCAGCAGAAGGCACCGAAACCTTCGAGCTCAACCGCAACCTCGTACTCACCGATGGCGCCCGTGCCGACTCAGTCCCTAACCTTGAGATTGAGACCGGCGAGATTTTGGGCGCAGGGCACGCCAGTGCGACCGGGCGGTTCGATGATGAACAGCTGTTCTACCTTCGATCACGAGGAATCCCGGAGAAAGAAGCGCGGCGACTCGTTGTCCGTGGCTTCTTCCGTGAGCTCATCAATCGTATTGTCGTCCCGGATGTGCGCGAACGCGTTGACGCCGCTATTGAGGCTGAACTCGCTGCCGTCGGTGTGTAACTAGTCCACATTTAACTTCACCATTGCTTAAGGAAATTCATGTCCACCCTGGAAATCCGTGATCTCCACGTTGAGATCAACCCCGGTGACGATGCCCCCATTGAGATCCTCAAGGGCGTCAACCTCACCATCAAATCTGGCGAAACCCACGCCATCATGGGACCTAACGGCTCCGGCAAGTCCACCTTGTCCTACGCCATCGCTGGGCACCCCAAGTACACCGTCACCAAGGGATCCATCCTGCTCGACGGCGTAGACCTGCAAGAGATGAGCGTTGACGAGCGTGCACGTGCAGGCTTGTTCCTCGCCATGCAGTACCCGGTAGAAGTTCCTGGCGTTTCGATGTCGAACTTCCTCCGCTCGGCCGCTACCGCAGTGCGCGGAGAAGCCCCAAAGCTTCGCCACTGGGTGAAGGAAGTAAAAGAGTCGATGGGCGAACTCGACATCGATAAGACCTTCGCTGAGCGTTCAGTAAACGAAGGTTTCTCCGGTGGCGAAAAGAAGCGCCTCGAAATCCTCCAGCTTGGGCTGCTCAAGCCAAAGATCGCGATCCTCGACGAAACCGACTCTGGACTTGACGTCGATGCTCTTCGCGTCGTGTCCGAAGGCGTCAATCGTTACAAGGAGCGCGAAAACGGCGGAATCCTTCTGATTACGCACTACTCACGCATCTTGCGGTACGTCGAACCAGATTTCGTACACATCTTTGCCGCTGGCCGCATTGTCGAATCGGGCGGCAAAGAACTCGCTGACGAACTGGAAAAGAACGGCTACGAGCGCTTCATCAAGGCGGCGGTCTAGCTATGACTTCGTATGCGACGCCCGCGCCCGCGCCGACCACCGGGGCACTCGATGTCGCACGCGTTCGCGAGGACTTTCCTATCCTGCACCGCACGGTGCGGGGTGGGAAACCACTCGTCTACCTCGATTCGGGCGCGACGTCGCAACGACCTGTTCAGGTGCTCGACGCAGAAAGACACTTTCTGACCACCTCCAACGCTGCGGTCCACCGCGGCGCGCACCAGTTGGCAGAGGAAGCGACAGATGCGTACGAGTTCGCTCGGGCAGCTATCGCAGGTTTTGTTGGTGCTAATGACAGCAACATCGTCTTCACCAAGAACGCAACCGAAGCTATCAACCTCGTCGCCTACACGCTCGGTGACGATCGCTTTGGCGAGTATTGCGTGGGGGAGGGCGACGAAATTGTCGTCACCGAACTTGAGCATCACGCCAACCTTGTGCCGTGGCAGGAGCTATGCCGACGCACCGGGGCGACTTTGCGTTGGTATGGCGTCACCGATGACGGCCGAATTGATCTCGATTCGCTGGAATTGAGTGAACGCACAAAAGTTGTTGCCTTTACGCACCAGTCGAACGTGACCGGGGCGATCAGTCCCGTAGCTGAGCTTGCTCGGCGAGCAAGGGCAGTAGGTGCGCTTGTTGTTTTGGATGCGTGCCAGTCAGTCCCGCACATGCCAGTGAACTTTCGTGAACTCGATGTCGATTTCGCCGCGTTCTCAGGGCACAAAATGCTCGGTCCGTCAGGGGTCGGTGTTCTCTATGCACGATCCGAACTTTTAAATGCGATGCCGCCATTTATCACCGGCGGTTCGATGATCGAAATGGTTCGGATGGACGCCAGCACCTACGCTCCGCCGCCGCAGAGGTTTGAAGCTGGAGTGCCGATGACCTCACAGGTGGTGGCTCTTGGTGCGGCAGTCGAGTATCTCAACGCACTTGGGATGGACAATGTTGCAGCGCACGAACACGCATTGACCTCCGCCGCGCTTGAGGCGTTGAGCGGTATCGATGGCGTTGAGATCGTTGGCCCCTTAACAAGCGAGCAACGCGGCGCCGCTGTGTCATTTGTTGTCGAGGGAATCCACGCCCACGATCTCGGGCAAGTCCTCGATGACGACGGAGTTGCCGTGCGCGTAGGCCACCATTGCGCATGGCCGCTGCACCAGCGATACAAGATCGCGGCAACCGCGAGAGCATCGTTCTACCTGTACAACACCCTCGACGAGATTGACACCCTGGTGGCATCGATCCGTCGGGCGCAAACATTTTTTGGGACGGTGTAATGCGTCTCGATCAGATGTATCAAGAGGTCATCCTCGACCACTACAAACACCCTCACCACCGTGGCTTGCGTGAACCCTTCGATGCTGAGGTTCACCACATCAACCCCACGTGCGGCGACGATGTGACGCTCCGAGTGCATCTCGATGGAGACACCGTCGTTGATGTTTCATACGACGGTCAGGGATGTTCGATCAGTCAGGCGTCAACGTCTGTACTCGCCGATCTGATTATTGGCCAGCCGGTGGATGAGGCGCTCACGATTGTGGGTGCGTTTCAGGAGATGATCAGCAGCCGCGGCACCGTCGAAGGTGATGAAGATATCCTGGGAGATGGAATCGCGTTTGCCGGGGTTGCTAAGTATCCCGCCCGAGTGAAATGTGCACTACTTGGATGGATGGCATTCAAAGACGCTGTCGTCCAGATAACAGATGCAGCCGGCAAGGCTAGCACCGCGAATGGAAAAGACTAATCATGAGCGAATCAACGGACACCACAACTAATGACGAGGCGACAGTAGCCTCGACAGATGGCCCCGCTTCGCCAGCGATCGGCGCATCGTATGACGATCTCGAAGAGGCGATGCGCGATGTCGTGGACCCTGAACTCGGCATCAATGTTGTCGACCTCGGGCTTGTCTATGGCATTGAAGTCAACGACGAAGGCGTCGCTCGACTCGACATGACATTAACTTCAGCCGCATGCCCGCTTACTGAGGTTATCGAGGAACAGTGCCGGTCAGCTCTAGTGAAGAGTGGTCTGGTCAACGACCTCGAACTCAACTGGGTGTGGATGCCACCGTGGGGGCCAGAAAAAATCACAGACGATGGCCGTGAGCAACTACGTGCCCTTGGGTTCACCGTCTAAGGAATCTAGACAACAGCGCGCATCAGTTTTGCGCGCTGTTTCCATGCGACGCCCTTGAACATTGCTAGCATCGCGCGAGACAACGCCACAGGATCTTCAGCGTCGGAAACGTATGCCCGTTGTCGATCCACCGGCAGCGCAAAGAATGCGTCGAAGAATTCTGGTAGTTCGGCACCTGACATGCCGAGCAATACCCGCAGGCCGCGTAGGCGTAGCTTGTACACCGCACGCGAACGCGCAGTCCACACTAGTGGATCGAGATCAGTAATTCCGGCTTCAACGCAACGGGCGATCTCGTCGGCGATCGTGAGCGACCGTGCCACGCTAAAGCCCGTGGCCGGATGCAGAAACCCCCCGCGGGCACCAACAGTCATCATTCCCGGGCGATTGTTGGTAACCACCGCCGGGCCGGATACCGGAAACCGAACCCGCTCGACGGGTTCCTGGCCGGACAGTGACACCCCGTGCCGCCGCAGCCGAGCGCGTAGCCGATTTTGAAGTTCATCCAGCGGCACCGCGGGCGCACCGACCAGACACGTCTCTTCAAGCAACACAGTGTCCTCGTCGACAGGGATCGCGTACAGAAACGATGGCTGCGAATATTTGCCGCTTCCACGCCAGTCCATAAATAGCCCGGGTGCATCTCCGAGAACTGGTTTCGCCTGCTCCCGCCTCACAAAGACACCGAATGCAGTCTGTTCTGGAGCATCCTTTTCACGAGGAAGACCACGCGCGTCGATCACAACGCGACCGCGCACCTCGTCGCCATTTGTGAGGCGCACACGCTGCGGGGCCACTTCCTCCACGTCGCCGGAAAGAACCGTTCCATGACTCAGGGACAGCGATGTTTGCAGCTTTGGGGTATCAAGCACTACGTATTCACGCGGGATGGTCCAGTTCTGGTTGCCCCATGATTGCGGACGGTGAATCCGCGATCGGATCACGTCCTGCGGCACCCATTGCGGAAGCTCGTCTAGCCACGCGGCGTAGGTTGGCGTCCACCTTCGATGCGCGTGCCGGTCAATCGCAACGACAGAAAGCCCGCGAGCAAGGCAGCGGGCGGCGACTGCGCGACCAGACGGCCCTAGACCCGCGACGACTACATCTGTCGTGAGATGCAACGCTGACGCTCACAGTCCGCCTGTGGCAAGCAACCCGCCATCGACGCGCAGTGTTTCCCCTGTGATCCACGATGCGTCGTCCGACACGAGGAACGCGACCGCACGTGCAACATCGTCTGGGGTACCCAGTCGCTTCATTGGGTATGCCTGTGCCGCTTGCGTCTCGTTGTTCGCATACAGTGCCTCAGCGAACTTGGTCTTAACGACACCGGGCGCAACAGCATTGACCCGGACGGTGGGGCCGAGCTGCCATGCAAGTTCCTCAGTGAGTCGAATAAGCGCAGCCTTGGATGCGCCATAGGCGGAAATTACTCCGCTAGAGCGCAAACCCGCGACGCTTGCAATGTTGACGATCGATCCGCCATGTTCGCCCATCCAGGTTTTGTGTACCTCCTGGACGTAGCCGAGGGCCGCGACAACATTGACGTCGAAAATCTTTGCGACGCCTGCGAGGTCAGCATCGACCAGTGGACCGTACACAGGGTTGATGCCTGTGTTGTTGATGAGGATGTCGAGCGAACCGAAGCGATCGAGCGTGGCGGCGACGATTCCATGCCGAGATTCTGGGTCGCCCGTATTTCCTGGCAGGGCAACAACACCGGCTTGACCAGCGTTTTCTGCGAGTTCGAGAGCGGTTGCTTCGAGCGGTTCAGTCTTGCGGCCAGTGATCGCAATATTTGCTCCGCGCCGGAGTAATTCGGCGGCGATGGCTTTGCCGATTCCACGGCTAGCGCCGGTGACAAGAGCGGTGCGGCCCGCGAGATCGAGAGAGGTCATGCAACCACCGTAGTGGTGTGCGGTTGCTGAGCGATAATCAGCAGCCCGGGGTCACCGTGTCGTGCTCGACTGGTATGTGATTTGTGACATCGCGCTAAGCAGGGGCAACAGGGTACTCTGAAGAGCTGATGTCGTGCCGTAAGTCGAGGTTTTTCGCCGTCACGTCGAATTTTTACCTAACCACTCTGGAGTGTATGTGATTACCGCTACTGATTTAGAAGTTCGAGCTGGAGTGCGCACATTATTGAGTGCACCGGGTTCGCTTCTTCGAGTTCAGCCCGGTGATCGCGTTGGTCTCGTCGGCCGAAATGGCGCCGGGAAAACAACGACAATGCGGATCCTTGCAGGCGAAGGTGAGCCATACGCCGGTACTGTCACGCGTTCAACCAGCGTTGGGTACTTGCCGCAGGACCCACGCGAAGGCAACTTGGACCAGTTGGCTAAAGACCGCGTGTTGTCGGCCAGGGGGCTCGACGAAATTTTGGCGAAGATGGAAAAGCTCCAGGTGCAGATGGCGGAGCACGCTGATGAGGCGGCGCGTGACAAAGCGATCCGTAAGTACGGAAACCTGGAGGATCGATTCTCCTCACTCGGCGGTTATGCCGCTGAAAGTGAAGCGGCACGAATCTGCAATTCGCTGGGGCTTGAAGACCGAATCCTTAACCAACCGTTGCGTACGCTGTCGGGTGGGCAGCGACGACGCGTAGAGCTTGCTCGCATCTTGTTCTCAGCATCTGATGGTTCAGGTGGCAAGTCCGGTACGACCCTGTTGCTCGACGAGCCCACAAACCACTTGGACGCGGATTCAATTAACTGGCTGCGCGGGTTTCTTCAGAACCATGACGGCGGACTCATCGTGATCTCGCACGATGTCGAGCTTCTTGACTCGGTAGTCAACAAGGTGTGGTTTCTGGACGCTGTTCGAGGCGAAGCCGATATTTACAACATGGACTGGAAGAAGTACCTCGACGCCCGATCCACAGATGAGGCGCGGCGCCGTAGGGAACGTGCGAACGCCGAGAAGAAGGTCTCAGCTCTCAAGACGCAGGCTGACAAGCTCGGTGCCAAGGCCACCAAAGCTGCTGCAGCCAAGAACATGCTGCGTCGTGCGGAACGAATGATGAACGAACTTGATGCAGAACGAGTTGCCGATAAGGTGGCGCGGATCAAGTTCCCGTCACCAGCGTCGTGTGGCCGTACACCGTTGATGGCTTCGGGGTTGTCGAAGTCGTATGGGTCGTTGGAAGTGTTCACTGGGGTGGACTTGGCCATCGACAAGGGCAGTAGGGTAGTGATCCTTGGCCTTAACGGTGCGGGAAAAACAACGCTCCTGCGGATGCTTGCCGGTATGGAACAGCCTGATACTGGCCAGATCGAACCCGGTTTTGGTCTCAAGCGCGGGTACTTCGCGCAGGAGCATGACACGTTGGATGACAAGCTTTCAGTGTGGGACAACATCCGGTTTGCATCCCCTGATGCCGCTGAACAGGAATTGCGCAGTTTGCTTGGCGCATTCATGTTTACCGGTCCACAGCTTGAACAACCCGCAGGAACATTGTCAGGTGGCGAGAAGACTCGATTGGCGTTGGCTGGTCTGGTGTCGTCCGCGGCCAACGTGCTGTTGCTCGATGAGCCGACAAACAACCTTGATCCGGTGTCGCGTGAGCAAGTACTGGATGCGCTGCGCACGTATGAGGGCGCGGTTGTTTTGGTGACACACGACCCTGGGGCTGCAGAAGCATTGAACCCGGAGCGGATCATCATGTTGCCGGATGGTTCTGAAGACCACTGGTCAGAGGAATATCTTGAGCTAATCCAGCTCGCGTGACGGTTTTTGACGGCACCAGAGGTGGTGTGTGGCAACAGGTCTCACTGTGCCCGTAGCCAGGTGTTTCAACATTGTTTACGCTGAGTACTACCAGTGCTTTACCTGTAGCAATTAGGAGGGTACGCACGGTGTCGAGCCAGTGGAGGTAGTGATGATGGCGGCATCAGCGGGGCTCAGCAAAGGCGCGAGAATTACGGGCGAATCTCGTGAATCCATTCGCAATGAGATTCGAAAACAATATGAGTCTGGGGCAAGTATTCGGTCTCTCGCCGAGTCGCTTGGCCGCAGCTACGGCTTTGTGCACAAGATGCTTGTCGAGTCAGATGTACCGTTGCGGGGCCGAGGTGGCGCGAATCGTCGCAAACGAGCGTAGGTAGTCGGCGACCAGCCACGACAGTGCGCTATCAGATATTTGATGCTGGTTTGCGCCTGACGGAGTCTTCGACGAGGTCTAGCACCGCGTCGAGGTGAGTTGTGGGCTGCCCAGACGCGACATGTGCCACGAGTCCTTCGAGTACTAGGTCGAGGTAGTGCAGAAGCACGGCAGTGGGGATGTCTTCACGGATTCGCCCACGGCTGCGTTGGCGTTCGAGCCGTGCCGCAGCTGCTTCTGTTAGTTCGGCAGCCTGAATTGACCATTCGCGGCGGAAGTCCGGATCGGTTCGGAGCCGCCTACTGATTTCGAGTCGGGTGCCGAGCCAGTCAAATTGTTCGGGGTGGGTGAGCATATTGCGCATCACCTGCACTAGGCCTTGCTCGGCTGCTGTGTCGGCCATTCGTCGCGAATCTTCATGAGCGAGCGCGATAAATAATGCGTCCTTGTCACGAAAGTGGTGGAAAATCGCACCACGTGAGAGACCTGTTGTTTCTTCAAGTCGACGCACTGTGGCGCCTTCGTACCCGAATTTGGCGAAACAACGACGGGCACCGTCGAGGATTTGGGTACGACGTGCAGCGAGATGGTCTTCACTGACTCTGGGCATGACAATTAGCCCTTCGATGGGGTGGTACCGAGAAGGGCCCGGGCGCATCGATGCTTATCGGATGAGCCCGGGCCCTTCTATGCCACGGTTGTGGCTGCGCAGGGACCGGGAGTGGCTGTTACGCCTTGATCATGTTGCGCAGCACGTACTGCAAGATGCCACCGTTGCGGTAGTAGTCGGCTTCACCTGGTGTGTCGATGCGAACAACCGCGTCGAATTCCACCTTGCGTCCGTCTTCCTTCGTTGCGATGACGTGCACGGTCTCTGGGGTTGAGCCGTCATTCAGCTTCTCGATACCTTCAATGTCGAAGGTTTCGGTGCCGTCAAGTCCCAATGTCTTGACGTTTTCACCTTCAGGGAACTGAAGCGGGATTACGCCCATACCGATGAGGTTTGAACGGTGAATACGCTCAAACGACTCGGTGATGACTGCGCGGACTCCGAGGAGTGCTGTTCCCTTGGCTGCCCAGTCGCGTGACGAACCGGAACCGTATTCCTTGCCGCCGAGGACGACGAGAGGAATGCCGGCTTCCTTGTAGTTTTGGCATGCATCGTAGATGAATGCCTGTGGTCCGCCTTCTTGGGTGAAGTCGCGGGTGTATCCACCGGAAACCTCGTCAAGAAGCTGGTTGCGCAGGCGAATGTTGGCGAACGTGCCCCGGATCATGACTTCGTGGTTTCCGCGGCGTGAACCGTAGGAGTTGAAGTCCTTGCGTCCGACACCGTTGGCCTCAAGGTACTGAGCTGCTGGCGTGCCTGGCTTGATGTTTCCGGCTGGCGAGATGTGGTCAGTGGTGACCGAGTCGCCGAGGACGGCCATGGCGCGTGCGCCCTTGATGTCCGTGACCGGGTTGGGCTCGTGTGGCATGCCATCGAAGTACGGTGGTTTACGCACGTAGGTGGAGTTCTGATCCCACTCGAAGGTTTTTCCTTCAGGTGTGGGCAGTGATGTCCACCGGTGGTCGCCCTTGAACACATCCGCGTAGGAGCTGGTGAACATCTCCTGGCTGATAGCGGAGTTGATGGTGTCTTGGATTTCCTTGGGGGAAGGCCAGATGTCGCGCAGGAAGACATCGTTGCCGTCTGAGTCCTTGCCCAGCGGATCAACTTCGAAGTCGAAGTCCATTGTGCCGGCAAGGGCGTAGGCGATAACCAGCGGCGGCGATGCGAGGTAGTTCATCTTCACATCGGGGGAGATGCGGCCTTCGAAGTTTCGGTTACCCGACAGCACTGCGGTAGCGGTGAGGTCGTGGTCGTTGATGGCCTTCGAAACATCTTCTGGAAGAGGTCCGGTGTTACCGATGCATGTTGCGCAACCGTAGCCCACTAGGTGGTAGCCCAGCTTTTCAAGGTACGGCCACAAGCCCGCTTTGTTGTAGTAGTCGTTGACGACCTGTGAACCTGGGGCCATGGAGGTTTTCACCCATGGCTTGGATGAGAGGCCCTTTTCGACTGCGTTGCGGGCGAGGAGTGCCGCACCGATCATCACCGATGGGTTTGAGGTGTTGGTGCAGGAGGTGATTCCGGCGACCACGACGGCGCCGTGGTCGAGAACGAACTCGCCGAGGTCATCCGATTTCACGTGGACTGGCTTGCTTGGGCGGCCCTCTGAGCCGTTAGCTGCAGACTGGACGTCTACTGCGCCGTCGTCAGCGAACGACAGTGCTGCTGGGTCGCTGGCGGGGAACGATTCCTCGACGGCTTCGTCTAGGTGAGTGTGCGGCGTTACGTGGTTTTCCTCAACATAGTTGTGGATGTCCTTGCGGAACGCAGTCTTGGCGTCCGTCAGCGCGATGCGGTCCTGAGGACGCTTCGGGCCAGCAATCGACGGAACTACGGTGCTGAGATCGAGTTCGATGTACTCGGAGTACTCAGGTTCATGAGCGGGGTCATGCCACATGCCCTGCTCTTTTGCGTAGGCTTCGACGAGCGCAAGTTGCTCGTCAGAGCGGCCTGTTAGACGCAGGTAGGTGATCGTCTCTTCGTCGATCGGGAAGATCGCGGCCGTGGAGCCGAACTCGGGGCTCATGTTGCCAAGTGTTGCGCGGTTGGCTAGCGGAACCTCAGCAACGCCGTCACCGTAGAATTCGACGAACTTACCGACAACACCGTGGCGGCGAAGCATGTCGGTGACGGTGAGTACTACGTCGGTCGCGGTTACGCCAGGTGTGGTTTCACCGGTGAGCTTGAAGCCGACGACGCGTGGGATAAGCATGGAGACTGGCTGGCCGAGCATGGCTGCCTCGGCCTCAATGCCGCCGACGCCCCAGCCAAGTACACCGAGACCGTTCACCATCGTGGTGTGCGAGTCGGTACCGACGCATGTGTCGGGGTAAGCCTGGAGTACGCCAGCTGAGTTCGGGCGGGTCATCACTGTGCGGGCCAAGTACTCAATGTTGACCTGGTGCACGATGCCTGTGCCTGGGGGGACAACCTTGAAGTCGTCGAATGCGGTTTGGCCCCAGCGGAGGAACTGGTAACGCTCGCCGTTGCGCTCGTATTCAATGTCAACATTGCGTTCGAATGCATCGGCACGGCCGAAGACATCGATGATGACGGAGTGGTCGATGACCATCTCAGCTGGAGCGAGCGGGTTTACCTTGTCAGGGTCGCCGCCAAGCGCTGCAACAGCTTCTCGCATAGTTGCAAGGTCCACGATGCACGGCACACCGGTGAAGTCCTGCATGATGACGCGCGCAGGGGTGAATTGGATTTCTACGCTGGGCTGCGCGGAAGGGTCCCATGAAGCGATTTTCTCGATGTGCTCTTTGGTGATGTTCTTGCCATCCTCAGTGCGAAGAAGGTTCTCCGCGAGGACTTTAAGTGCGTAGGGAAGTTTTTCAGCGCCGGAAACCTTGTTGAGGCGGAAGATCTCGTAAGACTTGTCCCCAACCTCCAGTGTTCCGCGCGCTCCAAAAGAATCAATGCTGGTGCTCACGTCAGCTCCACTCGTCGATAAGTCTTCCGCCAGCTGGGCTGTGCCGACGGGTCGCGCGCCATCCACAGTGCTTCTGTGCGACGCGTCATCTGTGAGGATGCCAGGACGTCGTGTGGTTTGCGCTATGGCTGGCAAAAATAGTCTAACAGTACGATCGTACTGTGAAATTTTGGGGGGTCAATAGCTGAATCGGACACGCGACCGACAACACGAACGCTCGGTCACTGCGTCAGTTGTCGTAACCTCTGAGGGTAAGTGAGTGCGTAGCGAAAGGTCTGCAGATATGGGTAACGGTCCGCATGTGACAGGGTTGCCGCCCGGAATTGATCTTGATGAAGTGCTCGCGAGCTTGGCTGAAGACAACGTGTGGGCCCCCGAAGCTGACGTTGCAGCGCTACGCGACGTAGTGTCCGATGCTGCTGACCACGGAATCGACCTCAAAATAATTGCTATCCCGTATAACCCGAGGTACGGCGGTGAACTTCGCGACCTTGCCAACGATGTGGGCGCTGCCGATGGGGGGACCGTATTGGTTATGAGCCCCAATGTTGTGGGCACCTTTAGCGACAGTATTGACCGGTTCACTCTCGAAGGTGCGCAGACCGAAATTGTGCACCGCGATCCTGTGGAAGCTGCGTCGATGTTCGTTGATGACGTAACCTCGCCCGGATTTCCGTGGACTGAACTTACCTTCGCCTTACTATTTTTCGTTGCGGCGACGATAGTCGCGCTGCGCTGGTGGACACGGCGGGGATATGACCCAGCCGCGATTGCCCCAGCCGCGATTGACCCGGCGCTGAATGGCCCAGCCGCGACTGATGCTGGGCCGATAGAGCCTTCACGCAACGCTTAAGAGTTTTGTCGACAGATCCGGTTGCGCACCTGCCTCCAATGAGGTTGCGCAACCGGATTTTTGGCGTTTGAAGCGATGCGAGGTCCGTTGATGGAGTGTCCAAAATCGGTTGTACGCACTCGGTGGTTGCAAGAAATTTAGCCGTCATGACTTTTTGAGACTGGGGTGACTGGGTCAGTACGCGCATGAAAATTGTGACCAGCAACTATGTGTTGTAATTACATTAATGTCGACGAAAAACGTACCTGTTTATAGCTATTGCGGCAAAGTGTTGCATAACCTGTTCAGATAAATTACATGTTTGTAATTTCTGCCAAAGTTACCCGTCGTGATTGTTTCGTGACGTACTTTTCTCCTTGGCGCGTGCTCTTCCGAAATTCAATTAGTTTCGGCAGAAACGTGTGCGCTCACAATTGGCGTATTAACGAGGAGAAACCGTATGGGGCGAATGATGAGTTCGAGATCTCGACTCATGCGATCAACAGCATGGTGTGGCGTGGCCTGTCTTACTTCGGCAGTGATGCTTTCTACGGCGACAACCGCAGTTTCCGAACCGTTGTTCGGGTCACTTGACACGGGCAGCATGGGGGCACCCATCGGTGGAAATTCGGGCACGCCTGTCGCGGACCCAGCTCCGAAACCGGTACCGCCAGGAACGGTTGCACCAGATCCATCGCCAGCGCGAGTGGATATTGTTGTGAACCGCGCACTTTCGCAGGTCGGTGTGCCATATGCGTGGGGTGGCGGCAACATACACGGGCCCACCCGCGGTATTCGTGATGGCGGGGTTGCGGACCGGCACGGCGATTACAACAAGATCGGGTTTGACTGTTCTGGTCTGGTGATGTTTGCGTTTGCCGGTGCTGGGGTCATGCTGCCGCGCACGACATCGTCGATTTACACCAGTGGTACTCGTGTCCCTTTGGCGCAGCGAAAGCGTGGTGACCTGCTATTTTGGGGTCCAAATGGCAGTCATCATGTTGCTATTTATCTTGGTGATGGTCGAGTGGTCGAAGCGCCGCATTCAGGGGCACTTGTCCGAATCGCTCCGATAAACTGGCATGGTATCCAACCATCGGCAGTCCGCCTTCTCTGATGCGTGGATAATTAACTCAATGTAACGGGTCAGTCTGATTCGATTTCAGATGTGAAACATTGTCCTGAATGGTCCTTGAAGCGCGCCACCTGTGTCATACCTTGCTCACAGTGCAGCGAGGGCTCTCAAATACGCCAATATTTCTCATTCTGTTTACTGGCGTTCGTTTGAAAGGCGCAACTAAAGCGATTTCCCTCCTGCGAAATTGGGCAGGGACAAGGGGATTTCAGTGGTTCAACACAGTCCGGTTTTGCGGGAACGGGTCAAACCTGGCCTTCGAATAACATATAAGTGTTTCCGCATTACTTTTGTTGCCGGAATTATGTTGGTGACACTCGCGGGCTTGTCGCAGGCCCCCTTTTCTGCACGGGCCGACACAGGTCCCGCTGTGCACGATATTGCGATCGAGTCGTTCGACCCGGGGCGATCTGACCGCATCACACACGTCATCGATCGCGCGATTGCACAGACCGGTGTCCCTTACTCCTGGGGCGGCGGAGGGGCATATGGTCCAAGCATCGGAATTCGCGACGGTGGGGTGGCGGATGCACACGGAGACTTCGAAAAGGTCGGTTTTGACTGCTCAGGGTTGATGGTCTTTGCGTTTGCTGGAGAAAACATCTGGCTGCCGCGATACAGCGGAGACATGTTGCACGCTGGCACGTGGGTGCCGATTGAGCTGAGGGAGCGCGGGGATCTGATCTTCTGGGGAGAGGACGGACGTGATCATGTTGCCTTGTACTTGGGAGACAACATGATGGTCGAGTCGCCACTCTCGGGTGGTTACGTACAGGTCGCTCCTGTGCGATGGGATGAAATTGTTCCGTTCGTTGTGCGCATGTTGTGACCCGCCGTTGAACAAGCCACGGGCATTGTGGGATTGAACCTGGAATAGTGGTCGTTGTATTGCAATTGGTTGGCTTCGGCCTTCCCGAGCGACAATGGTGGTCAACGACAGTGACGTTTGAGCGGACTAACGAACGAGATGGCGCCGGATCCAGCGAACCGGGGCTTCCACCATCCGCGACACTGACCGAGGACGCGCAGGTCCTTGAGCGTGCCGCACACGAGATCAAGCGGGTGATCGTCGGGCAAGACCGGCTGGTTGAGCGACTGCTCGTGGGGATGCTCGCGGGAGGTCACGTCCTTCTAGAAGGTGTGCCTGGTGTCGCAAAGACCCTGGCAGTGTCCACAATGTCGACGGTGATAGGTGGCAGTTTCTCCCGGGTGCAGTTCACACCAGACCTCGTGCCAACGGACTTGATTGGTACTCGTATTTACCGGCAAGGCCGGGAGGAGTTCGATACGGAACTCGGCCCTGTTGTGGCCAACTTTGTTCTCGCCGATGAGATCAACCGCGCCCCCGCGAAGGTGCAGTCGGCGTTGCTCGAAGTGATGGCTGAGCATCATGTTTCGATCGGCGGCAAGCGATACCCGGTACCGGAGCCATTCTTGGTTCTCGCGACTCAGAACCCAATCGAAAGCGAAGGCGTCTATCCGCTGCCAGAGGCACAGCGGGATCGCTTCTTGTTCAAGGTTCTCGTTGGGTATCCCACGGTCGAAGAGGAACGCGAGATTGTGTACCGCATGGGTGTCGAGGCACCCAAAGCGAGGCCAATCCTTGATCCCGTCCAGGTAGTTCGATTGCAGCGGTCGGCCCGAAATGTTTTTGTTCACCACGCACTCATTGACTACGTAGTACGAGTCATCGCGGCGACACGTGACCCCGGTGCGGTCGGACTTGATGATGTGGCGCAGTGGCTGGCGTATGGGGCATCACCCCGTGCGACGTTGGGAATCATTGCTGCAGCGCGCTCGTTGGCGCTCATGCGTGGCCGGGACTACGTGATACCGCAGGACGTTGTTGAACTCATTCCCGACGTGCTGCGGCACCGGCTTGTGTTGAGTTTCGACGCGATGGCCGACGACGTCACTCCAGACGTCATTATTGACCGTGTCCTGCAAACCGTCGGGCTACCCCAAGTGACGGCGCAGCCGGTGGGTGCTAGTCCCCGTCAGTCGCAGTTCTGAACGGGGGTGTGAGACCGCTACATGGCTGAATCAACGCCCTCCCCATCAACGCCCTCCCCATCAACGCCCTCACCCCAAACAGGGCCCGTTAAAAGGACGCTGACGCATCCTGCCCCGCCGTCGTTTGCCCGCGGTGAACTTCGTGACCCGCAACTCGCTGCCGCTCTACGCACCTTAGAGCTAACCGTTAAGCGCAAACTTGATGGCATCTTGCATGGTGAACACCTGGGTTTGATCCCAGGTCCCGGATCAGAACCAGGGGATGCGCGTCCCTACGAACCTGGCGATGACGTGCGTCAAATGGACTGGTCAGTCACGGCTCGCACAACGCATCCCCATGTCCGCCAGACTGTTGCTGATAGGGAACTGGAGACGTGGATCATTTTGGACCTGTCGGCGAGCCTCGACTTCGGCACGGCGGACAGTGACAAGCGGGATCTGGCTGTTGCCGCATCGGCCGCGGTGACTTACCTGACTGGTGGCGGGGCGAATCGAATTGGTGCTTTGGTGTCGAATGGGCACGAGACGATACGTATTCCCGCCCGTTCGGGTTTGCATCACCGCCAAATATTGTTGAGGAAGATCGCGACCACCCCACGAGCGCCCGCCGGTACCCGCGGAAGCCTCGACCAAGCGATTGATGCAATTCGCAGACCTCCTAGGCGGCGCGGACTTGCGGTCGTTATCAGTGACTTTTTGGGACCGATCGATTGGGAACGAACATTAAGGGCAGTGTCGAGCCGACATGACCTCGTCGCGATCGAAGTGATCGACCCTCGCGATCTTGAACTCCCCGATGTTGGCCGCGTATTGCTGCAAGACCCAGAGACCGGTGAGACGCGAGACGTGACGACAACGAAGCGACTGCGCCGTGACTTTGCGCTTGCGGCGGACCTGCAACGCAAAGAGGTTGAGACTGCGTTGCGTCGGTGTGGATGTCCGAGGTTGACGCTGCGCACCGACAGCGACTGGATCGGAGATATTGTGCGATTTGTTGCGGCGAGGCGTTACCAGTTCGCCACTCAAGCGCGGCCCCGCACTGCGCCGGGGGCGATTCGATGAGCTTGTCCGGGTTCACTAGTCCCTGGTGGCTGGCTTTTTTGATCATCGTTGCGTGCCTTGTCGGCGGCTACGTTGTCGCGCAGCGGTTGAGGCAACGTAATGTCCTTCGATTCACTAACCTGGCGATGTTGGACAAGATTGCTCCGCGGCGCCCCCGTGCGGAACGACACGTCCCAGCGGTGCTGTTGTTAGTGGGGCTGGCTTTGCTCACTATTGCATTGGCATCGCCGACTAAAGAGCAACGTGAACCGCGTGATCGTGCGACTGTCGTGCTGGCAATTGACGTGTCGCTCTCGATGGAGGCGACAGACGTGTTGCCTTCTCGGCTTATTGCTGCGCAGGAAGCTGCAATTAGTTTCGCGGAAGGACTTCCACGCGGACTCAACCTCGGCCTAGTCAGTTACGCCGGTACTGCATCGGTGCTGGTGCCCCCAACGACTGACCGTGCGCCTGTGGTCCGAGCAATTGAGCAACTCGAACTCGCCGAACGTACAGCTACCGGTGAAGCGATCTTCACCTCATTGCAAGCAATTGATGCTCTCGCCGCCATCATCCCTGGCGAGGAAGGCCCCCCGCCCGCGCACATTGTCCTCTTGTCTGACGGTAAACAGACTGTGCCCGCCGATATGGACGCACCACGAGGAGGATTCACTGCGGCACGTCTGGCCGCAGATCGTGACATCCCAATTTCGACCATCGCGTTCGGGACGATGCTCGGCACCGTTGCTATCGAGGGACAGGTCATCGATGTGCCCGTCGATGAACCTTCGATGCAGGAGATTGCGTCGATTACTGACGGCAATTTTTATGCGGCCGCGACACAGGCGGAACTTGAAGCGGTGTACGAGAATCTGGAATCGCAGATCGGGTATGAAATAGTGCGAGGCGATGCCAGCCAACCGTGGCTGATTTTGGGCACGATCTTCGTGGCTGCGTCCGGTGCGATTGCGTTGTTTGTCAGTCGACGAATCCCCTGAACTTACGAGCTTGTCTCGATTTGCCGTGCCGCTGCCCGAAACATTGGCGGCTACCGATAGGTTGGCAGTCATGCCTACTGACGTATCTAGTGGATTCACACCTCGATCAGTTCTCGTCACCGGCGGTAACCGGGGAATTGGTCTTGCCATTGCCCGACGACTCGCCGCCGATGGACACAAAGTCGCCGTTACCCACCGCGGTTCTTCGGTGCCCGATGGACTTTTTGGGGTTCAGTGCGATGTCACCGACACCGATTCAGTTGATGCCGCGTTTAGCGAGGTAGAAGCTCACCAGGGGCCAGTGGAGGTGCTTGTGTCGAACGCAGGCATCACCGATGACACCCTATTGATGCGCATGAGTGACGACCAGTTTCAACGCGTCATCGATGCCAACCTCACCGGTTCATTTCGGGTTGCCAAGCGGGCGACCCGCGCGATGTTGCGCGCACGCTTCGGGCGGTTCATTTTCCTTGGATCGGTTGTCGGACTTGGTGGGGGACCAGGTCAGGTCAACTACGCATCCTCCAAGGCAGGTGTGATCGGGATGGCACGGTCGTTGACACGTGAACTTGGGTCGCGGAACATCACCGCGAATGTGGTTGCGCCCGGTTTCATCGATACGGATATGACGTCTGATCTCGCCGACTCCCACAAAAAAATGATCGTGGACGCAATCCCGCTAGGCCGACCAGGCCAGGCTGAGGAAGTTGCTGCTGCCGTGAGCTTCCTCGCCTCCGAAGACTCCCGTTACGTATCTGGCGCTGTCATCCCGGTTGACGGCGGCCTCGGCATGGGCCACTAGGCTTTTCACCCACCCCTTTTTCTCGCTATCGGAGGTCTCACGTGAGCGGTCTGCTCGCAGGAAAACGGCTCCTTATCACTGGAGTTATCACAGATTCATCTATTGCGTTCCACGTGGCCAAAGCCGCGCAGGAGCAGGGCGCGACAGTGGTACTAACAGGGTTTGCTCGGATGCGGCTCATTGAGCGGATCGCACAACGACTACCCAAACCAGCGCCGGTTATTGAGCTAGACGTTCAGAACGAGGAGCACCTCGCCACGCTCGCCGACCGTGTGCGCGAACACGTCGATGGTATTGATGGCGTCGTCCATTCGATTGGGTTTGCTCCTCCGTCGTGTCTGGGCAGCCCCTTCATGGATTCGCCGTGGAGCGATGTAGCCGTCGCGATGGAAATTTCCGCATACTCTTACGCGGCACTGGCAAAAGCTGCGTTGCCGTTGATGTCGGAAGGCGGCTCGATTGTGGGAATGGACTTCGACCCACGGTTGGCGATGCCGTTCTACAACTGGATGGGTGTGTCCAAGGCCGCACTGGAATCAATCAACCGGTATGTCGCACGCGAGGTCGGGCCACACGGGATTCGTTCCAACCTGGTCGCGGCCGGGCCCATTCGCACACTTGCTGCGAAGGCAATCGCAGGGTCAGCAACAGGCGCTGGCGCTGAACTGAAGGAAATGAACGAGAAGTGGGACGAACGTGCCCCTATGGGATGGGACGCCGACGATCCCACACCTGTCGCGAAGACGGTATGTGCTGTCTTGTCTGATTGGTTGCCTAAGACCACTGGCTCGGTTATTTACGTTGACGGTGGCACAAGTTCCCAAGCATTCTGACAATGGACTCCATGGGTGTATGTAACGAAGACCAACAGGGGTACGACGCGCTGCTGTTCTTGTCCTTTGGTGGGCCAGAAAAACCAGCTGATGTGCGACCGTTCCTAGAAAACGTGACGCGGGGGAGAAATGTGCCCCCTGAGCGACTCGACGATGTGGCTGAGCATTACATGCACTTCGGAGGTGTGTCTCCGATCAACGCACTGAACCGCGACATCATCAACAGGGTGGCGGAGGAACTGTCAGGTCGGGGCATCCGGTTGCCGATCTATTTTGGCAACCGGAACTGGCATCCAATGGTGGAGGACACCGTCGCTGAGATGTCCCGCGATGGGGTTAAGCGGGCACTCGTTTTTCCGACGTCAGCGTGGGGCGGATATTCGGGCTGTCGCCAGTACCACGAAGACATTGCACGGGCGAGAGAATCGGTCGATGATGCCCCTGACTTGCGGAAACTACGCCACTACTACGATCACCCTTTGATGGTGGAAATGTTCGCCGATGCGATCAGGGCTGCGCAGGCGCAGTTGTCACCATCTGGTAGGGAAGGTGCGAGGCTTGTTTTCACAGCGCATTCTGTCCCGGAATCAGCTGATGCGCACGGTGGACTTCCGGACGACGGCGGATACCTGTACAGCCGACAGGTGAACGAAGCCGCGGCACTGTGCGCGAGCAAAGCGGGTTTTGCGGAGTTCGACGTGGTGTGGCAGTCGCGGTCTGGTCCACCGCAGATCCCGTGGCTTGAACCTGACATCTGTGACCACATCGAATACGTGGCGGCTCAGGGCCACCGCAGCGTCATCGTGTGTCCGGTTGGATTTGTTTCCGATCACCTTGAAGTGGTGTGGGATCTCGACACGGAGGCACAGGAAGCGGCAGCCGAGCACAATGTGGAACTCGTCAGGGCTGCGACTCCGGGCACCGATAGCCGTTTCGCAACCATGATCGTCGATCTCATCGACGAGGAACTGTCGGGTGCGCAGGCCGTTCGTCTCGGTGCTCAACCTTCGCGGGGTGCGACCTTGAACGGTGAGCCCTGCGGTGAGGGCTGTTGTCAGATTCCGCGTCGTCGGCCAGCGTCGGCGCAAGCATAAATAGCGGCTAGTCGAGCCTCTCTCACTGCTGTGCGCAGCGGGCGCAGCACGTCCTCTCGGGCGGTGGCGCCCGTTGCGGTCAGCGATCCCAACGGGCTGTGATCATCAGCTACACGCAAGATCGCGTCGATCTCGTTGGCGGAATCAAATACCCGCGCTGCCCGTGGGGGTATGGAATCTGGGTATCGGAAAGTCGAAAGGTCGGCAAGGGCCTCGACGATGAGTGGGCGTACGTCGCCGGGGCCTGCGAGGTCAGTGAACTCAAGTGTTCCTAGTGCTGCGGCCGCATCGCGAGTGGCCGTTCGTAAGAGGTATTCAGCTTCCCCCAGCGGATGTGGTTGAACGAGGGGTGCGGCTTGCTCTAGCGGGAAAATGCACCAGGAAAGCCCTTCGTCTCCCTCGGCCGAGGGCACAAGTCCCATTGATTCAGTGTCAGAATGCAGAATGACGGCTTCGCCCTCGGAGAATGCGGCTGCGCTGAAAGCTGTACCGGGTGGAAGTCCGCGTGCGTCGCCCGGAGCGGGCAGAACCACCGAGATTGCGCTGGTTGTCCCGCAGACGTGCCTCAGTAGGCGCAGCAGGTGCATTGCAGAACCGTCCGACTCCTCAGCCCAGCTATCCATTGCCGGTGCGTGCGTGACGCGCTCACCAACAGTGATGAAATGCAGCGGAGCCCACTGGTGTAGTGCGTCAATGACGTCATCGGGGGCGCTGTGGCCGTTCAGCCACGAGCTACCCCATACGGCGAGCGTGGCACTGGGAGAGGACATGACAAAACAGCATAGATCGGCGTGGCGACATCTACCATCCACGCAGATCAGATACTGTTTTGCGTTGTGGTGGACAACAGGTACACAGGTGACATTCTCGGTGGTCATGCGCGGAACCGACGCAAAACCTACCCAGCTTTAGCCGCAGAAATCGGGATGGTGGTCGAAGACGCCGTCACTGGGTACTGCGGTGCAATTGTGGGGTTTGAGCGCACGTATGACGGCGATTTCCTTCGCATAGAAGACGCTGCGAGGTGTACACGGTTGTTCCGCCTGCGCGACGGCGGGTTTCTTCTGGAAGGCGAGCGCGTCACGTTGACCCGCCCCGTTGCGAAAGCACCAGAGAAATTGACGCGCAGTGCATCCGGTTCTGTTCGGGTCAGCAATGTTAAGGCGCGCACTGCGCGTGCGAGCCGCATTTGGGTGGAAGGCGTGCACGACGCTGAACTGGTGGAGAAGGTGTGGGGCCACGACCTACGTGTCGAAGGTGTCGTTGTCGAGCCTTTGAGTGGCCTAGACAATTTGGGTGCGAAACTCGCTGAGTTTCAACCCGGCCCTAACCGCAAGGTGGGAGTTCTCGTGGACCACCTGGTGTCGGGTTCAAAGGAGGCGCGGCTTACGCAGAACCTTGGACAGCACGTCATGGTTACGGGGCATCCTTTTGTTGACATTTGGCAGGCTGTGCGCCCCCGCGCAGTCGGAATTACGGAGTGGCCACGAATTCCGATGGGCCAGGACTGGAAAACCGGCATATGCGACGCGCTTGGGTGGGGAACACCACAGGACGGCTGGATTCACGTCAGCTCGTCGGTTTCGTCGTTCCGCGACTTGGAGTCGGACCTGATCGGGGCTGTTGAGCGGCTTGTCGACTTTGTGACGGAACCCGGTTCCTAGATCACTTTCGCTGCCGTCATGTGGCGATCGTTACCGGCTAGAGGTTGCCGCATGAGTTCCACGCCGGTTAGATGGAGTGTGTGACAGCGCTCTTATGGTTTATTGGTGCCGCAGTACTTGCTGTCGGCGAAATGGTAGTTGGCGAGTTTTTCCTCTTAATGCTCGCCGGTGCAGCGCTCGCAACCGCGGGATTCAGTGCAGTCTTTGACTTTCCGATTTGGGTCGACGCGCTGTTCTTCCTCGGCACGTCGGTCGCACTGCTCCTCGGAGTACGACCGTTGCTGGTGAAGAAGCTGCACTCGCATCCCGCGATTGAGGGGACCGTTGCGGAGCTAGAGGGCAAGTCAGCTGTGGTAACACAGGAAGTCAGCGCCACTGCGGGGCAGGTTCGCTTGTCCGGTGACCTCTGGACCGCGCGGCCAATTGATCCGACTGAACAGTACCCACCTGGTACTGATGTGATTGTCGCTCAAATCCAAGGATCGACCGCCATCGTTTGGAGGCAACCCTGATGGAAGTTTTACTCGTCGTCGCGGTACTTATCGTTCTTGCCGTCGTAGTACTCGCTAAGTCTGTCGCACTGATACCTCAAGCCGAGTCTGCCGTGGTCGAGCGGTTCGGCAAGTACACCCGCACTATTTCTGGGCTGAACTTTCTCATTCCTTTCGCTGATCGGATTCGTGCGCGGGTAGATACACGTGAACAAGTTGTGTCTTTCCCCCCGCAGTCTGCGATTACCAAAGACAACTTGCGTCTCATGATCGACACAGTGGTGTATTTCCGTGTCACCGATCCAAGCGCTGCCGTGTATGGCATTAACAACTACATCGGCGGTGTGGAGCAACTCACCACCACCACACTCCGCAATGTTGTCGGTGGGATGACGCTGGAAGAAACCCTGACCTCGCGTGACGTCATTAACCAACAGCTCAGCGGCGCCCTGGATGAGAAGACGTCCGGTTGGGGTCTCAAGATCGGTGGCGTAGAACTTCGCAGTATTGACCCACCACCATCGGTGCAAGAGTCGATGGAAAAGCAAATGAAGGCCGACCGGGAAAAGCGTGCCACCATCCTCACGGCTGAAGGCCACCGTGAGTCTGCCATTCGGACTGCGGAGGGGCAGAAGCAAGCGCGCATTCTCGAAGCGGAAGGTTCAAAGCAGGCCACCATTCTTGACGCCGAAGGTGAACGGCAGTCCGCGATCTTGCGCGCTCAGGGTGACCGTGCCGCCGCCTACCTGAACGCTCAGGGTGAAGCGAAAGCTATCGAGAAAGTCTTCGCTGCCATCAAGAAGGGGCGGCCCACGCCTGAGTTGTTGGCCTACACCTACCTCCAGACCTTGCCCAAGATGGCCGAAGGCGATGCAAACAAGGTGTGGGTTGTGCCTAGCGATTACAACGCTGCGCTGCAGGGTTTCGCGAAGCAATTGGGCGCACCGGGTAAGGACGGCGTTTTCCGGTTTGAACCGAGCTCAGTCGAGGACGATCTTCCCAGTCCCGAGGAAACCCCAGAGGGCATCGAAGATTGGTTCGACATCAGAACTGATCCCGCTGTCGACGCCGCTGTCAAGGCTGCCGAGGCTGAGGCACAGAAGCCGATTGAGACTGGGCTCGGCGAACTTGGCCGCGGCCTAGTGCAGGACTCTTAGCTTCTGGCTTGAGCTTCAGCGAAGTGTTTCTCCGGGTCCGCCTTCGCCGTTAACTTGCGGTAGGTGAAGGTGTACCCGGGCCACAGCGTCGAGTTCCGTCCCTTTTCGTCTAGGTACCAACTATTGCAGCCGCCTTCGAGCCACACTGTGCCTGCGGATTTTTGCTCGATAAGTTCAACCCACTCGTCTTGCGCTTCAGGTAGCGGTTCGATGGCGGCGAGGTGGTTGTCGTTGACGTACTTGATGGCATCGACGATGTAGCGCAACTGCGCTTCGATGATGAACACGATGGAACTGTGTCCGAGGCCGGTGTTGGGACCCACCATGTGGAAGTAGTTGGGGAAGTCCGCGACGGTGATTCCGAGGTACGCCTCGGGACTGCCTCGCCACGTTTCTTCGAGCGTCTTCCCTGTGCGGCCTCGTACGTGCTGCGCGATGGCGGTGTCGGTGACATGGAACCCGGTGCCCCAAATAATGCAGTCGACGGGGTACTCGACACCGTCAGTGGCGACAACTGAGTTCTCAGTGATGCGTGCGATTCCTGCGGTGGTGACGTCGGTATTGGGTTTGTCGAGGGTCGCATAGTAATTGTTGGACATGAGGACTCGCTTGCACCCAAGCTGAAAGGACGGGGTGAGCTTCTTGCGCAGTTCTTTGTCCTTCACCTGGCGGCGAATGTTGTACCGCCCGACGGCTTCGGCGATGCGCAGAGCTGATCGAATTTTCGTGAACCCAATGACGTAGCTTTCGCGGTACCAGTACGTGGTGTAGCGGGCTAGACGCTGCAATAAAGGAATCCGTCGAAACAACGACTTTTCGAGGTCAGAGAACTTGCGATCACGGCGGGGGAGAATCCACGGCGCGGTGCGTTGAAACAGAATCATGCTCGCCACTGAAGGTTGAATTTCAGGCACGAACTGTATTGCGGATGCGCCTGTGCCGATGACGGCAACGCGTTTTCCTTGCAAGTCGTATTCGTGGTTCCACTGCGCTGAGTGAAACATTTCGCCAGCAAAATTTTCGGTTCCAGGGATCGTTGGTATCGACACTTCAGACAATGGCCCGGTGGCGTTGATGAAGATGTCTGCGGTGAGTTGACCAGCGCTCGTATTGAACCGCCACACCTTGGCTTTGTCGTCCCATGCCGCGTCGTCGAGCGTGGTGCTCAGTCGAACTTTTGGCATGATGCCGTATTCGCGTGCTGTGCGTTGGAGGTACGCATAGATTTCAGGCTGGGGGGAGAAGCTGCTGCTCCAGTTGGGATTCTGCGCGAACGAGTAGGAGTACAACACTGACGGCACGTCGCATGCGCAGCCTGGGTAGGAGTTTGCTTGCCATGTGCCCCCAACATCGTCAGCTTTTTCGAGAATGACAAAGTCTGTGAATCCACTCTGCGTGAGGCGAATGGCTGCGCCAAGGCCCGAAAAGCCGGCCCCTGCGATGAGGACGTGTGTGTGGGGTGGCAGTGGAGTAATTGGCGGTGGGGTTGTCATGATGTCTCCATTTCGCAGCGCTGGTGTAGAACTACCCAGTACACACAGTCTTGCTGAAACGGTGCCATGTTGTGGCGTGTTTGTGACCCGCAGTATTTTCTTTGTTAGACCGCCGACGGTGAGGCGTTAAGCGGCCGCGAGGCGTGCGTCGCGTGCGGAGAGCTTGTTGTCGATGATGAGCCCGACGACACCGATGCCGATGAGTATTCCGGAGACGACGATGAGTCGTGGATCTGTAGTCCCTGTGATGGCATCGGCGAGGAGTATTACGCCGGTGGTTCCGGGAATCATGCCAATGATGGTGGCGACAGTGAAGGGCATGACGCGGATGGATGACAGCCCACACGAATAGTTGACGATGGAGAACGGCAACGGTGCGATGAGCCGTAGCGAAGCCACAGCGAGCCAGCCACGTCGAGCGAGGCGCTCGTTGACATCATGAAATGCCTGCATCGAGATGCGGGCGTGGACGTAATCCCGGGCCACCGTGCGTACGACGATGAGGGACACGACAGCAGCCAATGCGCCGGCGACGATGGATATCGCTATACCGGGCAGAACGCCGAACAAGACGCCACCTGTCACGGTGAACATAGTGCGTGGCACGGGGAAGAGGATGACGACGAAGTTAACGACGGCAAAGGCGAGGAGAAAGAGGGGGCCAAGGTCGGCCGCCCAAATGCGCATCTCAGCCACGGTGGGAACTGGGACACTCATGAACACGACAACTGCTACGACAACAATGAACAGTGCAGCACTGATGCGAACGCGTGGAGATTGCGACGCGGCGATCGCTCGAACTTTCCACCGTGACTGCGGTTCGGCTGCTTGCGGTTCGGCAGTGGTGACATCAGCACTGAATGCGCCAACTTCGACGCCTTTAGGCTCGTGCGAGTCACTTGTCATAAAACCCAAGGATACGGCCTGAACTGCAAATGTCCGAGTTGTGACAGCCGCAATCTGGGAATAAGTTAAGAATCTCACATGGTCAATTAACGCTGTAACGGGTGCCGTACGTGCGAAAGCGCGGGCGAATCTGCTTCTAGGGGTGGCATGTTGCTCCACCGTGAGTGATCCCCACTAGACTCTCTCCAATGACGGTCGACGATGCACCGAGCACCGGTCCGGATCTCACGTCTTGGCGGCGTGCGGTCGCGGCAGTGCTCGCGAAGAGTCAGGGCAAGGCACCGGAAGAGTTTGGCGAGCTTCCGGACGACTTCCTTGTCGCAAATACGCTGGACGGGCTGTCGGTGCGTCCCCTCTACACCAGCGAGGATGAAGTCCCTGAGCAACCATTGCCTGGGCAGTTCCCCTTCACCAGGGGCACTAACGCATTGCGCGACGTTCACCAAGGTTGGTATGTGACGTGCCGTTTCGGCGATGGCGCAACGACCGCGGCCGATCTAAACGATGAAATTCTTGGCGCGCTGCAAAATGGTGCAGGTGCGCTGTGGGTGACAGTCCGCGACGATAACATCGCCGTCGAAGAACTCGGTCGCGTATTGAGCGGCGTTTACTTGGACCTCGCACCCGTCATCCTCGACGCTGGGACACGCACCGCCGCGGCAGCTAATGCTGTGTTGGCGCTCTTAGATGAACGTGGCCGGGAGAATGAGTTCGACCGCACATCGGTACGCATCAGCCTCGGTGCCACACCGCTAACAAGCGCTTTTGCAGCAACAGAGGGTTCAACGGCCGCGACAGTAGATCTGCCAGAGGCGCTGGCACTGGCCAAAACCGCTGGTTCTCGCGACGAACAAATACGGGCCATCACCGTCGACGGCACTGTGTTCCACGATGCTGGAGCGCACGATGTGCAAGAACTAGGGGCCGCGTGCGCTGCGGCAGTCGAATATGTTTCCGCGATGATGAGCGATGGGCTCACTGCAGCCCAGGCACTAGCGCAGATTGAGTTCCGCTTTGGTGCCACGGATGACCAATTCCACACCATTGCTAAATTCAGGGCGGCCCGGCAGGTGTGGGCGCGTGTAGCGGAAGCGCTGGGGGCTCCGGAATGTGGTGACGCACCGCAGCATGCGGTGACGTCGTCGGCGATGATGACGCAGCGTGACCCGTGGGTAAACATGCTCCGTACGACCGTCGCCGCGTTTGGTGCAGGTGTTGGTGGCGCGGACTTTGTCACCGTCCTACCATTCGATTCCGCCTTGCCTGCTTCGGCGCTTGATGTGTCAGCGTCATTTGCGCAGCGCATTGCCCGCAACACTCAACTGCTACTACTTGAGGAAGCAAACGTGGGGCGGGTCGTCGACCCAGCTGCCGGATCGTGGTTCGTCGAGCGGCTCACTGCTGACATCGCGAACGCGGCATGGGAGGTCTTCCAGGAGATTGAAAGCGGCGGCGGATACCTCAGTGTTGTGAAATCTGGCGAACTCCACACCACCATTGCGCGCACTCGCGAGGAACGCGACTCTCAAGTCGCCTCGCGCACAATGAAAATTACGGGAATTAACGAGTTTCCGAACCTCGCTGAGAAACCAATCGCGTCGGATAGCAGTGACGCTCCACATCGCCTCCCGGGCGGGCGCGTTCATCGCTATGCCGAACCGTTTGAGTCCTTGCGCGACAGGTCAGATCACCATCTTGCACGGACGGGTGAACGGCCCCAGGTTCTCCTTGCCCCGCTGGGCCCTTTGGCGGAACACAACGTGCGCACAACCTTTGTGACGAACCTTCTCGCCGCCGGTGGTATCGAAGCCATCAACCCTGGTGTGACGAATATCGAATCGATCGCAGAACAAGCGGATGAAACCAACGCAGCGCTCATCGTGATCTGCGGCTCAGACAAGCGTTACGCCGACGAAGCAAGCGCGGCCATTGAAGCCTTGAAGGCTGACGGCCGTACGGTGCTACTCGCTGGTTCCGCTTCAGCGCTCAGTGGTGGCGCTCTGAGCGGCGGAACTGAGCCCGATGGTTTTGTCTCCGGCCGGATGGACGCAGTGCAGGCGCTGAGTGACATGCTCGAAAAGTTGGGGGTCAAGTGACAACGCAGCAACACAGGCCAGCCGGATTCCCGCAGTTCTGCGACATTCCGCTGAGCAGTGGCGACGATTCGGTCGGTCCACCTCCCACACGGGACGACGCAACCAATTTTGCAGCGACCGCAGCGGAAGCAAACAACTACACAGCCGACGACGTGGTGTGGCATACCCCGGAAGGCATTTCGGTCAACCCGGTCTTCACGGCAGCGGACCGAGACGCAGCGGTGACCGAAGGGTACCCACTCGACAGTGTGCCTGGAGCCGCCCCGTTCGTTCGCGGACCGTATCCCACAATGTATGTAAACCAGCCATGGACCATCCGGCAATATGCGGGGTTCTCCACGGCAGCTGAGTCCAACGCTTTCTACCGACGCAACCTCGCCGCAGGTCAGAAAGGCCTGTCCGTCGCGTTCGATCTTGCGACTCACCGCGGGTACGACTCGGACCACCCTCGCGTTGAAGGCGACGTGGGCATGGCCGGTGTTGCGATCGACTCAATACTTGACATGCGTCAACTCTTCGACGGTATCGACCTCGGCAGCGTCTCGGTATCGATGACGATGAATGGTGCGGTACTACCCATTCTGGCGTTGTACGTGGTCGCTGCCGAGGAACAAGGCGTGCCGCCAGAAAAGCTTGCTGGCACCATTCAGAACGACATCCTCAAAGAGTTCATGGTCCGCAACACCTACATTTATCCGCCGAAACCTTCGATGCGGATCATCTCGGACATTTTCTCGTTTACAAGCACGAAGATGCCGAAATTCAACTCCATTTCCATTTCGGGGTACCACATTCAAGAAGCCGGAGCGACCGCCGACCTAGAGTTGGCGTACACCCTCGCTGATGGGGTTGAGTACCTCAAAGCAGGTCTCGAAGCTGGCCTCGATATCGACAAGTTCGCTCCGCGGTTGTCGTTCTTTTGGGGCATCGGCATGAACTTCTTCATGGAAGTTGCCAAACTTCGCGCAGGTCGGTTGCTGTGGAGCGAACTGGTTAGCGAATTTAACCCGAAGAATGCGAAGTCACTGTCACTTCGTACGCACTCGCAAACATCAGGTTGGTCGCTGACAGCACAAGATGTGTTCAACAATGTTGCGCGTACCTGCATTGAAGCGATGGCGGCGACGCAAGGGCACACGCAATCGCTGCACACCAACGCACTGGATGAGGCATTGGCGTTGCCGACGGACTTTTCGGCACGAATCGCCCGCAACACTCAGTTGCTCTTGCAACAAGAATCGGGAACGACGCGGCCCATCGATCCATGGGGCGGGTCCTACTACGTGGAGTGGCTCACCCACGAACTCGTCAAACGCGCCAGGGCCCGCATCGACGAAGTTGCGGAACACGGCGGCATGGCGCAGGCCATCGATGATGGAATTCCAAAATTACGCATTGAGGAAGCAGCGGCCCGTACTCAAGCGCGGATCGATTCTGGTCGCCAACCGGTGATTGGCGTCAACAAGTACCAAGTTGACGATGACCACGAAATCGAAGTTCTCAAGGTTGAAAACTCGCGAGTACGTACGGAGCAGCTAGAGAAATTGCAGCAACTTCGTGCTGATCGTGGTCCGCAAGCCGTCCAGGCTGCCCTCGACAGGTTGACCTTTGCGGCCGGGCACCCCGATGAGCCTGGCGAAACCAACCTGTTGGCATTGGCGATTGATGCGGCGCGAGCTAAAGCGACCGTGGGCGAGATCTCTGACGCCTTGGAGAAAGTATTTGGGCGACACCAGGCAGAAATCCGCACCCTCAGTGGGGTCTACAAGGATGAGGCAGGGTCGGCGACCAACGTGACAAAAGCAACGGAAGTGGTGCAAAAGTTCGCTGAGGCAGAGGGACGCCGACCTCGTGTCCTTGTCGCCAAGATGGGCCAAGACGGACACGACCGAGGCCAGAAGGTTATCGCCACAGCATTCGCGGACCTAGGATTCGACGTCGATGTGGGCCCACTGTTCCAAACACCTGGTGAGGTAGCGCAACAGGCCGCCGACAACGATGTGCATGTTGTTGGTGTGTCGTCGCTTGCGGCTGGCCACCTCACGCTCGTTCCAGCCCTACGCGACGCTCTCGCCTCCGTTGGCCGCTCCGACATCATGATCGTCGTCGGGGGAGTGATTCCACCGGGTGATTTCGATGAACTGTACGCTGCTGGCGCGGCAGCGATCTTCCCACCAGGCACAGTGATTGCAGATGCAGCTGTCAATCTCTTGGAGAAGTTGGCTGACCAGTTGGGGCATGACCTAAGCGAGCCTGCCTGAGTATGGATGCCTGAATCATGGACACAGACGCACTCGCCGACGCTATTAGAAGCAATCGGCGGGCCGACCTCGCACGCGCGATCACATTAGTTGAGTCCACCCGCCGCGACCATCGCGACCGTGCCCAACAGCTCCTGTTGAAACTGCTTCCAGACTCGGGGTCCGCCTACAGGGTTGGGATCACAGGCGTGCCGGGCGTCGGTAAATCCACGTTCATTGACGCACTCGGAATGCACCTCGTCGCGCAGGGGCACAAAGTGGCTGTCCTTGCCGTGGACCCGTCCTCAACTCGCACCGGTGGATCAATCCTGGGCGACAAGACACGCATGGCGCGACTGGCCGTTGATCCCAATGCCTACATTCGTCCATCGCCCACCGCCGGAACCCTCGGTGGGGTAGCGAAGGCTACTCGCGAAACAATGGTTCTTGTTGAAGCCGCCGGTTACGACGTCATACTTGTCGAAACCGTGGGGGTAGGGCAGTCCGAAGTGACCGTGGCGAACATGGTGGACTGCTTCTGCTTCCTCACATTGGCCCGGACGGGTGACCAGCTGCAGGGCATCAAGAAGGGTGTCCTCGAACTCGCAGACATCGTGACGGTCAATAAAGCCGACGGACCCCACGAGCGTGACGCAAAGAAAGCCGCGAGGGAACTTGCGGGCGCGATGAGGCTAATTCACCCCAAAGAATCGCTGTGGCAGCCTCCCGTGCTCACGATGAGTGCCCTCGAAGACGTCGGGGTGGATACGTTCTGGGAGACCGTCCTCAAGCACCGCGACACTTTGACCAAAGCCGGGGTGTTTGACGAACGCCGACGACAACAACAGGTCGATTGGACGTGGTCGATGGTGCACGACCAGTTGCTCCAGCGGCTCGCTGACAATCCTGATGTGAAGGCGATGCGCAGCGGCGTCGAGGCAGCGGTAAGAAGCGGCGAACTCACCGCGGCCCTCGGAGCTCAGCAGATTCTCGACGCTTTCGACGGATCGTCAGGGCCTGCTGGTGGGTGACGACACAGCTCTGAACTGACATTCGGGGCTTGTCTACATTATCTATCTAGACATTGACCGACATCATCAAGCGTCCACTGGTCCAGGGCATCTTCGATGCGTGCATAGTCCGGCCAGTCCGTCACCCTGTGCGCGGTCTCGTCCAAGCTGACAATAGCTTCACTATCCGGACTCGCGAGTCGGACCTCCAACTCCGTCACTTCAAGCGGTGCCGCGGTCCTGACGCCCCACACCGCGCTCTGCGTCGCCCCATCAGAATCAAGAAACGTCATCGCGACTACGTAATAGCCGCTAGCCCCTGCATCACTGAGGTGATTTTCTATCCAGGGAGAGCGCACGGCAGACGCTGATACAGGAACGATGGTTACGCCTTGGGAACGACTCGCGATCCGATCAGTCACCTGCGAACTAACTTCCTTGCATTCCGGGCCCCTGGGTTTCCCCACTTCCTGAAATAGCATGACCAAAAAGGCTCCACTCACAACCACTACCAGTAGCAGGACCATGATCTCGATCCGGGAGTTTTTTCGGGACATGTGGTCAGCCTTCCTGTCCGTACGCCTCCAAACAGGTAGTGCAGATGCCCTGCCAGTGGAGCCTACTGTAGCCCCACTGGCAGCCGTCCACGCCTGTGACAACACCAATAGGCTGGGTAAGGATCAGTGCCTCCGCTACCAGTTCGTCGTCAATCTCGTGGCCAGCCGCAGTGAGGAGCTCGGCCGCCCCTGTTCTGGAATCTAGTGTGCGTGATCGAACACTGCCCGGCCACCGTCTCCTGAAGATCCTCCTAGGCCGCATGTCCGAGCCCTTCCTCGTGTGCGCAAGGTTCCGGTATGGCGGTAGCTTGCGCCGCAGGTCAGGTGAAAAACCAGCCGGGGTGTGAACGCTAGAACTAGACAACGGTTGCTTAGAGTTGCCATTCGTTTCAGTGCCCTGGCGCGCCGAGGTCGATCGTAAAGGCGCAGGCTGAGTTCGCGCAGGCGGCAAAAACCACTTGCTCGTGCCGCGGGTAGGTAATGCGACCTACAGTTCGATGCACTTCGACGGGAGTAAAATCCGAGTATGACGCACGTTCGCGGTGGTGCAACGAATGCGGAGGCTCCTCGTCACCGACCCTTTGCTGCAGTCAGCATCGCGTGTTCCGTAGCCGCCGCAACGTATTTTCTTACGGCCACAAATGTCGTAGATGCAAGCGGTCCAACTGCTTACATCTCTCTGTCAGTGCCCGTGATACTAGGGATCATCGCACTGGTCAATCGGCACCGCATCGTCGTGCTGCTATGCGCCATCCTCCTTGTAGGCTATTGCGTACTCGGGCTTCTGTCTGTGGGTGCGTACTTCATCCCTGCGGCATTTGCCCTGAGTGTGGGTGCGGCCCTCCGCTACACGGTGAAAGTCTGACCGCGAGGTTATGACAAGCTCCCTACGAACTATCACCGGCGGACAGTTGTATTCCGGAGCCCGAAGCGACCCAGCCCTAGCTTGCAGCGACTTCTGGGACTACACACCACACAGCATTTGCGAATTGACTTGGCCAGGTCGGTAAGGTCAGAAGCGCTGCGTCCACCGAATGTCAACGGCCCAGCATTTCGCTTCGATTCACCGAAGATTGCACCGCGGCACGCGTAGAGACTACCTCCCCGCTCAGCTGCCCACGCTGCAATCCAAGGCAGCAAGATACCCGCGTGGTGAGCGCGGGGCGTCTGCGACGTCCACAGCCTTTAAATAGGCGCAAAGCCGGATCTGCCCGCGCGTTATGAGATGGATAGAGAGTGACGCTTCTCGGGTTTGTGCGCCTCTAAACTCGGAGACAGGCCGCAATATCCGAAAGTACGTGCCATGGTGAATTTAAAAGCAGTTCCAGTCCCGCTAAGCCACTGAGACTTTCGCGTGGGTCATGTGCGAAAATGGAGACTGATACCTCGCCATCGTGGCGTCTAGAGCTCGTCCGCTTGCGTCCAGCGTTCCCTAGCAGCCTGTTTGCCGAGGCCCGTCTCTTCCCCGATGGTGGCCCAGTGAGACCCATTTCGCATTGCGTGGCGCACCGCTGCGGCCAGTTCGTCATCAAGTTTGGTGATCCGCTGCTTATGGTGGGCGATCCGGTCGAGAAGCACACGGATGTGTACCAGCGGAACGGTGTCGTACACGAATTGCTCCCATTCAGGGCGCAGCACATCATCCATAAACCGCTCATCTGGATCGACCTTGCCGGTGAACCCTTCTGGGATCCGGTGCAACGTCGGCGATACCCAGCCGGCTACATCCGCTGCCCGCCAGAACACACCCTCACGCTCACACCGCTCCGCTACCGCCTGATCCGACTTCCTGTCTTTAACGACCTTGCCGTCCGTGTCTAGGACTTGCGCGTATCCCTCATACCCACGAGCGCCTGGCACATTGATAACCCAACCCATGCCTCCAAGCTAGCTTGAAAACGAGGTGTCGTCTGGACAATGTGACGGTAGGTGCACTTTTAAGGGCAAAGACTGCCGCCAGCCCGTTGACCATGAATGACGGTCGGTTACTAGCGCGCTGAAACTTAGCCCGGGCATAAAGCCCTGCACCCGAGACAGAAGCTTATGAAGGGGCTCTGTGCCCGGCAGAGACTCGGATGGCGCAATTCCCCTTTGTCCTCACGCCCTCAGTGCACTGCGCACGATGCGCCACATTGGTGATGTTGCGGCCCGCGATCGAGGTCCACGCGGAACCACAAAAAGATGCAGAGCCGCGCTGATCGGCCCGAAGCACAACTGGCAACCCCGAAACTCGGCGAACGAACACGTCCAGTAACACATGGTTCGTACGCCTTGAAGTGACATACGGGCAGATGACAGCGATTGCGCTGCTAGGTAGGTAGTACGGGCATGACCGGTATACCGCTATTCGGGCAAGGTGTCTGGAGATCTCGGCGCGGCGGCGGCACCCACTTCAGAAGGAGTCAGTGGGGTCCACGACCATCCCAACGACCGGGCTAGTGTCGGCAACTGCGGAAGAGTGCCGTAGACGTCTAACAATAGTTCGCTGGCGCAGAGCGCTCGAGTAGGGCGGTCGGCGACAATCTGCCCACCGTTGATGAGGACGACGCGATCACAATTTTCTGCCACAAAATCAAGATCATGGCTGATGGTGACGACGGTGCGGCCCTGGTCGCGCAATGCTGCGACGAGTTGAGTGAGTCGCGCCAGGCCGTGCCCATCAAGGCCCACGGTGGGTTCGTCTAAAACAACGACTGGTGTACGCATCGCGAGAACAGATGCGAGCGCCACCATTTTGCGTTCTGCATGGCCGAGTTCGTGGGGATGGTCATCAACATGCGCGGAAAGACCGGTGAGTGACAGTGCGTCGGCCACCCGCTCGTCTACATCGACAAAGCCGCAGTGCCGGGGACCGTAGGCAACTTCGTCATAAATGGTTGAGCAGAACAGTTGGTTGTCGGGGTCCTGAAACAGAACGCCAACACGGCGAGAAATCTTATGCGGTGCGGTCCGGCTTGTGTCGGCATCACCGACATACACGACACCATTATCCGGGCGGACAGTTCCGTTAAGAATGTTCGCGATGGTTGATTTTCCGGCTCCGTTTCGTCCTACCAGCGCTACCTGGTTTCCTGCGGGGATCTCAAGATTTACCCCGCGTAGCGCAGCGATGCCCCCAGAAAATGCGACGTGAACGTCGTTGAGTTGTATTGGTACACCTGGTGGTCGGTGGAGAACGGAGTGATGCGACCGCCGCACGTTTGGCGGTGGGGGCGGCGGAGGTAGGGGAGTTCCGCCGAAGAACCCTTCGGCCTCTGCCAGCGATACGGGGAGTCGCCCGGAAGTTGCGCCAGTCGCTTCAGCCGCGAGCGAATAGCGCGACGGTTTAATTCCGTGATTAATTGTGGTGGTCGAACTCAGTACGGCGCTGGGGCCGCCGCTTGTCTGTACACGACCTGCATCAAGCACCACAACGTCGTCAACGTGGTCGTACAGGGTGGGGATTCGATGTTCAACGAGCAGGACAGTAGTCCCCGCAGCCGATGCGTCGTGGAGCAGTCGAAACACTCGATCGGTGCCAGGACGGTCGAGCATCGTTGTCGGTTCGTCGAGTATGAGCAGGCGTGGTTCCAAGACCAACGCAGACGCAATCGCGACACATTGCTGCTCGCCGCCCGACAAAGTTGCGGGTGCCCGATCAGCCAGATGGTCCAGCATGAGTCCTTGCAAAACTTGGTTTATACGCTGGTGCATCACGTCGGGGGATACGCCATGGTGTTCGAGCCCAAATGCCATTTCGTCGACGACAGTGGGGGCAAAACCTGTCAAGAAGACGGAAGGGCTATCGCCGACGTAGGAAACCAGTGAACTTCGCGAATGTGCAGCCATATCAGCCAACGAGTACCCATCGATGGTGATGTTGCCTTCGACTACGCCCGACCCTCGCCATCCAGCAACAAGTCGGGCTAGCGTAGTTTTGCCGCTGTTGTTCGCGCCGACTACTGCGCAGATTTTCCCGGCACTGATGGTCAACGAAACATCGTTTAGCGCGGGATCTGCTCTATCGGGGTACCAGTAGGAAAGTCCGGTGACTTCAACAGCATGACGATCAGGCACGTTATTGCACCGCCACAAGTAGTAACGCGGTCGAAACAGTGATCACTATAAGTGCCACACACGCCGCCTTCTCTGTTCGGGGGAAATTCACCGGGCGATATATCGTCGGTCGGACCGTGGACCCGAATCCTCGTTGCTCCAGCGCAAACGCACGGTCACCGACCTGCGATAACACAGTCAGAGTTACGGGTTTGACGACGGTGATCAGGACTTTCATGCGGTACAGCCACGATCCTTGTGTGGCTACGCCTCGTGCCTGTTGGGCCAGCAAAACCATGTTGGCTTTACTGTGAAAAGTGGGTATTAGGGTGACGCCGGACATCACTATGAAGCTTATCTTTGGGTGCACACCGACGTGCGTGAGTGAATTCATGAGGGTCGGCGGAAATGTTGCGGCCAAAAATATGAGGAAACCAGCAATTGCCGACCCCACCCGCAACGTGATTAATGCGGCGAGCTGCAATCCGTCGGAAGTAACGCGGGCAGGGCCGAATTCCCACATGCTCGTCAGCGCTTCAGGAAAGAAAAGTCCTTGGAGAAGAAACGACAACGCTGCGAACGGAAGCATCATGACCAGCCACACGGAAAAAATGGTGCGCCGGTTGTTGAGGGTCGCCATGAGCAGGAGCAATCCCAGGAGGACGGGACACAGCCACCACCACACCGGAACCGTGAACACTAGGATTGCGAGGCATACCGCGACCGTCAGCAGCGTCAGGGGGTTCCGGCGGTGGAGCCACGAGTCACTCGGGTCGTACAGGCGCACGTAATGGTCCTGCCGGGGTTTGCTTTGAAGTCGTGAGGTGAGCGGCAGCGAACGGGAACTGATGGAGGAGTCGGCGCGGGATCGACATCACGACAAGTGCTGCGACAGTGAACATGATTGCTTTGTCCAGCGGATCAAACAGCAGCCCCTGCAGGGTTGTTGCTTGCAGCAGTCCTGTTCCCATGGCGCGGAATGCGGCAACCACTGCAGTTGCACCACCTCCAGTGACTCCGCCGAACGCGAAGGCCGCGATGGGTGCGGCGACCAGCGCGGTAAGGATGCCCGTGACGGCACCGCCGAGCGGTACGAGCCACAACTTCTTGAAGAGTCCAGCCCGAACCATATAACCAGCTAGGGCGCCTGTTAGCGCGGCTACTGCAGCGAATGCCACTGCGACGGGGGCGATTGTCATCCCCCATACGACGTTCGCGAGCACACCGGCTGCGACGCCTGCCGCGGGTCCCGCCAACGCGGCGACGAGAACGGTGCCGAGCGAATCAAGGTACAGCGGAATCCCGAGCCATGAGGTGATGTGCCCGATGACAATGTTCAGCGCAATAGCACTGGGGATGAGAACCACGGTGGTCATCGGAAGGCGGTGGATAACACCAGCAAGAAGCAGTATCGCGCCGAGCGTATTGCCAACGAGTGATACGACACTGGCTATGCCGCTACCTTCAGGCAGGCCTTCGGGCCGCAAGAAAACTAGGTAGACGTATGTGCCGATGATGAGCAGCGTCCCGGCGGTCAGAAAAATCCGGTGCCGAAGTAGGGTTGCGTCGGGGGCGGTCATGTGTCACTCCTGCTATCACGAACGTCACCACGATTGGGTGGTAATGGTCTACTGAGCCGACGCTGCCCCGACGGCGACGATTAGAATATCAGCTTTGCGGCGCGAGGTTCCGCGCGAATTCGCCAACGCGGGTGATCAAGTGATCCATAAAAGCGTCTGGATCTGTGTCGACGGCAATGTTGACGTTAGGTTCGCGACCCCACATTCCCATCCAATCGGCGACGGTGGTGCCTCGTGTGAGAGTGCCGACGAGTTCGACATCTAAGGTGGCCAGACGAGTCTTTGCCCATTGCGGATTGAGTGCGACGGCGGCGGCAAAAGGATCATGCATGTGTGCAAGGAATCCTTGGTCGTAGGCGCGGTGGAACTCCATATAGAAGCGGATGGCGTTAAGCAGGTGACGAATCACTAGGTTTGATGCGAGGGAGCGTTCACCGAGTGGGTCGTCCGCGCAAATGCGTTCGCCCGCAACGCCAGCGGCTTCGGCGAGACGAGTGGCATGTTCAGGGCGCATGATGATGCGCTCGGTGAGGTCCAACCCGCACACGATAGGAAGATTGTCAGCATTGCCGAAGGCGTCGAAAACGCGCTTGGCGGCTTCAGGATCCACGGCCACATTCCACTCGGTGGTGGGCGTCGTGTTGCCGGGGTGATTGAATGCGCCGCCCATTATGACTAGCTGCTTCAACATGCGCGGCAGGTTAGGTTCAATCTCGAGGGCTAGCGCGAGGTTTGTCATGGGGCCAGTAACAAGACCCACCAGGTGGCCGTCATGCTTCCTGGCTAGCTCAACCCATAGAACTGCGGCGCTTACGTCTGATAGCGCGCGGGAAGTCGCAGGTAATTCAGCGTATCCGACTCCGTGCGGACCATGCGTCTCTTCGCTGGTCGCTAGTTCGCCGACGAGTGGGTTCTGTGCACCCATTGCGACCGGGATCTCACCGGCGTGGCAGACGTCGAGCCATGCGAGGGTGTTCGCCGCGACTTGTGCAGTCGACACGTTTCCGCCAGTCGCTGCGATACCTCGAATTGAGGCTTCTGGGCTGGCAAGTAGATAAACCAGTGCTAGCGAGTCGTCGATACCAGTATCAAGATCTAGCATCAAATGCTGACGCATATAGGAAACCTCCTCCCCAGAGGAACCTAGCGGAAAAGCGCGGCGCAAGCATTATCGAGGTCTCTTGTCTGCGTAGCGTGCAAGCATTATTCGGAAACATGTCATATGCTGGGATTAGTAATTTTAGCCTTAATTCCTAGAATGACTTGCCGAAAGAGGAGTGGCTGTGCCAACCCGTCATGCATCTGTATCCGACGATATGCATGAGGCTAACCGCAGGCTGGCCTCAGGTGATGTCGACAACGCGTCCAGCATAACTGCTGAATCGCCAAAGGCCGGGTCAACAAAGCCGACGACGCGGCAGCGGATGATATACAGCGCCATAGCGCTCATGAGTGAACGCGGCTCAGCTGGTGTCACCATCGATTCAATTCTTGCTCACAGCGGTGCACCGCGGGGGTCGGTTTACTACCACTTTCCTGGCGGACGCACGCAAATCATCTCGGAGGCACTCGCTGCCGCAAGTGATGTCATCACAAGCCGAATTCGCGACGCGTCAGCTCAGGGAATCCAACAAGGCCTCAGCGCGATGCGCGAATTCTGGAAGAATCTCATTGTCGGCAGCGACTTTGAGGCTGGATGCCCCATCGTGGCCGTCATAGCAGGCGGTGGCGAAGATGGTGCCCACAATGCTGACCAGGTTGCTAAAGCGTTCGCTGACGTCCAGGAAATTCTTGTAGCTGCGCTCGTCGACGAAGGGTTCCCCCCACATCGGGTTGACCCGCTAGCTCGATTCATCATCGCTGCGTACGAAGGCGCGATCATTCTCTGCCGAGCGCAGCGATCCCTGACTCCACTCGACGAGGTCACAGCAGAACTCGCCCTCCTCATCAGTTCACAAGTGGACTAACAAAAGTCCCTCATATTGAGGAACATTAAGGGCCCCAACGGGGACCTTGGACCGTGCCGATAATTCCCCGATTGCGCGATCGTTGAAGTAGGAGCCAGCACAACGCTAGGCGGCGCATCGCGAATCGGGGAGCCAGCAATGAAAAAAACACCAGACTTCGAGGTTGTTCGAGAAGCGCTCAGCTTGGCGCGACGCGCACCATCGGTGTGGAACCGACAGCCGTGGCAGTGGCGGTTCGACGGAGAAAACCTACACCTGTATTCCGACCGCGAACGGATGTCCGGTGTACGCGACCCTGACGGTCGACTCGCTATGGTCAGCTGTGGAATTGCGCTGCACCATTGCATCGTGGCGTTACGGGGCCTTGGTTGGGCGACAGAAGTCGTGCGGTTCCCCAAACCAGCAGACGAAACATTGCTAGCAACGCTGGTCATCCGCCCATCCTTGGTCACCAGCGCTGTAGATCTCAGCATGTTCTTCGCCCTCGATAAGCGGCGTACCGAGAATCGGCCGCTTGCAGCCCCCGGGGCGGCAGCACAACACCTGCGGCAACTTCCGCATGAAGCCGTGCACAATGGAACGACACTGACGTATCTCGACGACGCGGGTGCCCGGGTGATTGCACCATCGGCACGCCTACCAATTCGTACCGAGCGTCTGAGCCCCTGGGGCTTAGATCCCGATCATTCGGCCGTCGCCGTGATCAGCACTCAGTCCGATACACCAGCGGATCAACTGGCAGCTGGGGAGACCCTGTCAGCTGTGCTTCTACTAGCAACAGCACACGAACTCGCTACATCCCCAGTCGTCGATATCCCAGAACGGGACGTGGTGAGGGACGAAGCGACACGATGCGGCAACCGCGCCCAGTACCCGCAAGCAATTGTGCGAATCGGTCTCCGACGCTTTCCCATTCCTCCTCGTACCCACCGCCGCACCACCCACGACGTCCTGCAGGCCAGGTAGCAACGCTGATAGCTCGGTAAGGAAGCACCATGGACACCCTCAAAGTCCCCGAAATCTCGACCCAGCGAAACGCTGTAGATATGTCGCGAGCTGCCCCGTCTGTGCACAATTCGCAACCGTGGTTGTGGACCACAGACGGTCGTACCCTCACCCTATTGCTCGACCGAAGTCGAACATTGGCAACAGCAGACCCTAACGGCAGACAATCCATCATTAGCTGTGGTGCCATGGTGCATCATGTCCAACTGGCGCTAGAAGCCGAAGGGTGGGACGTCTCCGTCAGTCTTCTACCAGGCGAATCTCGCTACCGCCTTGCAGAACTACATTTTTCACCCGGCAACCCCAACACTGACGCTCGCGCTCTGATGGACGCCATGGCGAATCGGCGGACCGACCGACGCCCTTATCGTTCACTCGGCGCTGACGCCGACGACACTTTTGCTGCTCTGGCTCAGCGTGCAGGGCACTATGGTTGCTCTCTTGTTGTTGTACGCCCCGATTTGATGCCACTCATCGTGGAGGCGTCAAACAGGTCCGCTGCAGCGCACCGCTATGACACGAACTATCACCACGAAATGCATTGGTGGCTGGGTGCTCGCACCCGCAGCGACGGCATTCCTTCGTCCGCACTGTCGGAAAAGTCAGCGAAAGGCGTGGGCGTCGGTCGCGATTTTCACACCGAACGAGGCACGCTATCGTCCGAGACTATCGACGACCATGCGCACGTTCTGGTGATAAGCACCGACGATGATTCAGTTGAATCGTGGTTGCGGGCGGGGCAGGCCTTATCCGCCGTGCTCCTCGAAGCCACAGCCCGAGGCGTTGCTTCGTGCACATTGACGCACATCACCGAAGGTGACGATGTTCGCAGCATGACCCATCGCGCAGCCTCGCAGTCCGGAACCGTTCGGGCAGTTCCCCAGGTTGCCGTGCGGGTGGGGAAGCCAACTGGGCCTCAGCTCGCAGCGACACCGCGGAGGAAACTAGAAGACGTATTTGAGTATTCCTAACCGACTTTGGATAGGTTGGCCCGTCGCCGAAGGTAAACAAACCCAATCCAAGAAATAATCACGCACGCGAGCAGCACCCCGCGGGCCAAGTTCAGATACTCCTGCGGGTAGACCACCCCGGTGAGGTAGTGGTCAATGAACCCTGACTCCGGCAGACCGGCTTCGCCTGCTTGTCGCCGGGCCCAGTCCTCCACATAGGTCAATGGACAGTGCCACCCGACCCCAAAGAGGTTAACCACTGTCAAACCAACAGCCCACGCAACGCAAATCGCATGCACGATCATGGTGCGTGGCCATTTCCAGGCCAAAAAACCACCGAGCATGACATAGGCGATGAAAAGGAAGTGCGTGAGCATGGCGGTTTCACCGATGATTCGGTAGACCATCCTGCATCACCCCTGTGCCCGTTCCACTAGCTCGTACATCCAGGGTAGCGGCGTTGAGCAGATCCTTACCAGGGTGACGGCGCGTAGTCCTTAAGGAAGCAGCCATAAAGGTCCACCCCGTTTTCGCCTTGGACGATCGGGTCATACACCCGCGCCGCCCCATCAACGAGATCGAGCGGTGCGTGGAAGCCTGCCTCAGCAAGCCGCATCTTGGTTGGGTGAGGCCGCTCGTCGGTGATCCACCCCGTATCCACCGCAGTCATCAGAATCCCATCGGCGAACATGTCCTCAGCGCTAGTGCGAGTCAACATGTTCAACGCAGCCTTCGCCATGTTGGTATGCGGGTGACCAGGACCCTTATACCGGCGGGAAAACTGACCCTCCATTGCGGAAACATTCACCACGTATGTCCGTCTAGCTGGTGACGACGCGAGTAGGGGCCGCAGCCGTGAAACGAGTATGAACGGTGCTACCGAATTGCACAGTTGAACCTCAAGCAACTCCAGTGGGTCAACCTCGTGGACCCGCTGGACCCAACTGTTGGACTCAGCGAGATCCGGCAACAGCCCTCCCGCATCAATCGCTGTGCCGTTGGCAATCCGGTCTGGTGTGGCTGAACCAGCAATGAGCGCTAGCGATGTCACACTCGCTGCATTGAGACGGGCAGCATCAAGACTGGTTGTGTCGAGGCTCCCAGTCAGCGCAGCGGGATGCAGTTGACTCGGTTTGCCGAAGCTGATCATCTCAGCCTCGTGGCCGCCCGGAAGTGACTCGGACTCCGCATCGGCAAGCGCGCTGTATGCGCCGGGGGAGCGTCGTACAGTTTGCGCCGCATTATTGATGAGAATATCGAGTCGACCATCGTTGATCATCAGATCAGCGAGGGACATCACCTGTGCGGGGTCGCGCAGGTCGATACCGACAACGCGGAGACGATGCATCCAATCAGCGCTGTCATCCATCGCAGCGAACCGGCGCACAGCATCCCGAGGGAACCTCGTAGTGATGGTGGTGTGGGCACCGTCGCGAAGCAGACGCAGCGCAATGTACATCCCAATTTTGGCGCGACCACCAGTCAGCAGTGCTCTACGCCCAGTGAGATCGGTGCGCGCATCACGCTTCGCATGACTCGAGGTAGAACAAGTGGGGCAGAGCTGATGGTAGAAAGCGTCCACTCGCGTGTACTCAGTTTTGCAGATGTAGCAGCCTTGAGGTTTGAGCAACGTACCCGCAGACGCGCCTTTCACCGACGACGTCAGCTTCAGTCCCTGAGTCTCATCATCAATTCGTTGCGGAGACCCTGTCGCTGTGGATTCAATGATGGCGTTGTCGTGGGACGACTTAGCCGTTCGTGCTTCGACCCTACGTCGGCGCTTCAACGCTTTAAACAAACCACCAACGGCGCGCTGCACCGTCACGGCGTCGGGGTGGTCACTGTCAAGCTCACCGGCTTGCTCCAAAACACGCAAACATGTCGCTAGCTCATCAGGGTCGATCATAGGGTGCGCGTTCCAGCCGTTTCTTGAGTCAATGTTGTTGGCCGTTCAGTGCCACGTTTGCCGCAATCGCAGAATGATCAGCCGAACTGCGACGATAATAACGGTCAACGTACGGGTTGATCCACTCGAACGCCTCCGAGGGTGTGGCAACGTAGCATCAAGGTCACCCGCACACGTCGAAAGGACTACCCAGTGAGCGACTTCAGCGACAGACTACGCATCATCGCCCAATTCAGCCCCGACGAGGCCGACAAGATCAAAGACATCCTCTTCGGTCGGCTCAATTCCAGGCTTGCGCGTTGGTCGCCCGACCAGGTCGAGCTTGAACTGTCTGTGAAAGAACGCGATACCCCATCACAACGCACGATACTCGAGTGCTGGATCGCGAAAATGCCGCGTTTTGTGGCCACCTCGACCGAGCAGGAAATCGACACGGCGCTTGTCGAGGTACGTGACGACCTATGGAACCAAATCAACCGCGAAGTGACAAAAGCTGAGTCCGCACGCAAGCGCTAAGCATGTTAGTCGGTGAATGTTTCGCCGATGAAGCCGACATTTCGACCGTTTATGTGGTGAAATGTCGGCTTCATTGAGCCCCAACTAGCCTGGCCAACCTGTGAACACAAAAAAGCCGAACCCCCACAAGGGGTTCGGCTTTAAACGATCTTCATGTGGTGTCCGAGGGGGGACTTGAACCCCCACGTCCAATATAGGACACTAGCACCTCAAGCTAGCGCGTCTGCCATTCCGCCACTCGGACATGCGCCATTTGTTTTGCGCGTGCCGAGATAGGTTAGCCCATGAATAGGCCGTCCCCAAAATCGCCTGTTCACCCGGTATGTTTCGGCGCTCCCGAATGGGTTAACAACGGTTGCGCCTGGGTTGCTTGCTGACGTAAATCGTCAGACGGTGGTAGGAAAGTGGGGTGACGTCTGACAACTTTCCGCACCGACCGAATCCTGCACCAACCAACTTTGACGGCGAGGAGGGAAAAACGTCTCAGGCTGAGAATGAAGTTGTCGACATTGTGAGCAGACTTATCAGGTTTGACACAAGTAACACGGGTGATCTCGCGACGACTAAGCCGGAGCGTGAATGTGCAGAGTGGGTTGCGGCTCAGTTGGAGGAAGTTGGCTACGAAACCACTTACGTAGAGTCGGGCGCTCCGGGCCGTGGCAATGTTTTTGCGCGTCTGCCGGGAGCGGACCGCAGTCGGGGTGCTCTGATGATCCACGGCCATCTTGACGTTGTTCCTGCTGAGCCAGCGGACTGGAGTGTGCATCCTTTCTCTGGGGCTGTGGAGGATGGCTACATTTGGGGTCGCGGCGCGATTGATATGAAGGACATGGTCGGGATGACCATTGCGTTGGCTCGCGAGTTTAAGCGCGAAGGCATTGTCCCGCCCCGTGACTTGGTTTTCGCGTTTGTGGCAGATGAGGAAGCGGGCGGGAAGTACGGTTCTCATTGGCTCGCTGAGAATCGGCCGGATCTTTTTGAAGGTGTCACTGAGGCAATCGGTGAAGTCGGTGGCTTTTCGTTGACGGTTCCGCGACCAGATGGCACCGAACGGCGCCTATACCTTGTTGAAACTGCCGAAAAAGGCATCGCCTGGATGAAGCTCACCGCGAAGGCTAGAGCGGGGCACGGTTCGTTTCTTCACGACGACAACGCCGTCACGTATCTCGCCGAAGCGGTAGCCCGACTGGGCAGGCACGAATTTCCATTGGTGTTGACCGAGTCCGTTGAACAATTCCTGGGTGCGGTTTCTGAGGAAACAGGGCTGAATTTCGACCCAGCATCTCCAGATCTTGATGGGACGCTGGCGAAACTGGGGAACATCGCCCGAATCATTGGCGCCACATTGCGGGACACGGCGAATCCAACGATGTTGCGGGCTGGGTACAAGGCAAACGTCATCCCTCAAACGGCCGAAGCGGTGGTTGACTGTCGGGTGTTGCCTGGTCGACTTGCCGCGTTTGAGAAGGAAGTGGACGAACTACTTGGTCCACATGTGACACGTGAGTGGGTGACGAAACTTGATACTTACGAAACCACGTTCGACGGCGACCTCGTTGACGCAATGAATGAAGCGTTGCTATCCCAGGACCCGAACGGTCGGACTGTTCCGTACATGTTGTCTGGTGGGACCGATGCGAAGGCCTTCGCGAAATTGGGGATCCGCTGCTTTGGGTTCGCCCCGCTGCAATTACCACCAGATCTTGATTTCACAGCGCTGTTCCATGGCGTGGACGAACGTGTTCCCGTTGACGCGGTCCGCTTTGGTACCCGCGTTCTTGGGCATCTCTTTCGAAACTGCTAGACCACAGATCAATCGACGCGAAAGGACACCACATGGCTCCCAACCCGTACGCATCGCTTCCGATCCTCCCGACATTCACTGTGACTTCGGAGGATGTAACCGATGGCGAGCGTTTGAATACTCCTCAGGTCTCTGGCATTTTCGGTGCCGGGGGACAAGATATTTCACCGCAGCTCAGTTGGTCGGGGTTTCCCGCTGAGACCAAGAGCTTCACTGTGTCCGTATTGGACCCCGATGCGCCGACGGGATCAGGTTTTTGGCATTGGGCGGTCGCGAATATTCCGGCATCGGTGACGGACCTCCCGGCAGGTGCTGGCGGGAGTGAAAGCCCTGGCTTGCCCGACGGTGCTGTTCAATTGACGAATGACGCTGGGTTTCGCGGTTACCTAGGCGCAGCGCCACCAGCTGGGCACGGAACGCACCACTACTACGTCGTCGTCCATGCCGTAGGTGTGGAATCAATTGATCTGCCCGAAACCGCGACACCCGGATTTCTTGGGTTCAATCTGTTTTCTCACGCCATCGCGCGCGCTGTGATTGTGGGTACCTACAGCCAGGAATGACCGAATATTGACGACATTTTGGGGTAGCCACAGTCCGTCACGGCTACCCCAAGTGTGTCATCCCTCAGCTTTCGAGGTTCGTTCTAGGGCAACACTTTGTTTTCGGCTCCCACTGCGTCGGCTAGCGAGGCGTATCCGTGCGTGCGCAGTTTTCGTGCTATTCCTCGATTGATGCGGCGCGGCCAGAGCGGACCGCCGTAGATGTATCCGGTGTACCCCTGGAGGAGGCTCGCTCCGGCAAGGATCCGTTCCCATGCCTGGGCGACAGTTTCTATGCCGCCAGCCGATACGAGTGGAATGGTGCCGTTTGTGCGGCGGTACAGGCGGCGCAACACTTCGAGTGATCGGTCGGCTACGGGGGCGCCCGATAGACCACCGGGTCCCATCGCTTCAACGTCGTGTTGGGGCGTGTTGAGACCGGCGCGGCCGATTGTGGTGTTTGTGGCAACGATGCCGGCGAGGTTGAGTTCAACGGCAAGGTCTGCCACGGCATCTATGTCGTCGTCGGATAGATCTGGCGCAATTTTGACCAGAACCGGCACTGCGACGGACTTGCGAATTGCTGTGAGAAGCGGTCGCAATGATTCCACGGCTTGCAGGTCTCGCAGGCCAGGGGTGTTTGGTGAACTGACGTTGACGACGATGAAGTCTGACAGTGGTCCAAGGAGGCGGGCGCTCGCGAGGTAGTCCTCGATAGCGTCTTCTGTGGGAACTAGCTTTGTTTTGCCAATATTTGCGCCGATAGGGATGGACGTGCGGCGTTTCCGTAGGTTGTTCGCGGCGAACCCAGCGCCGTGGTTGTTGAAACCCATCCGGTTGATGAGCGCATGGTCAGCTGGCAATCGGAACAGTCGGGGAGCCGGGTTGCCGGGTTGGGGGTGCGCTGTCACGGTTCCGATTTCGGCGTAACCGAACCCCAGCGGTTCCCACGAATTTACTGCTGCTGCGTTCTTGTCGAAACCTGCCGCGAGTCCTAAAGGTGCGGGGAACTCGACGCCGAACACGGTGCTGCGAATGGCGGGGTCGTCGGTCGCCAACACTCGGCGGGACAGCCAACTCGATGGTGGGAGGATCCCGACCATCTTCATCACACCAAAAGCGAATCGGTGAATCACCTCCGGTGGCAGGAGGAACATCAGCCTCAGTAGTACTCGGTACACAATCGCTCCCTGATCTTGCATGTATCCCTGATCTAGCTTTCTAACGTGCCGTATCCAGCGGGATGCGCTGCACACCGCCACCAATTGCTGATGATATGTAGGCGTATTTGTTGACTGTATCGATCGTGACAGAGTTGGGTTGCTCAACAGTCGAGTACCGAACTACTTCTTCGGGAATTCCGGTCGCTAACGAGTACGCCGCTACTTCATTGCGTCCGGTTTGTGTTACCCAGGCAAGGTCATTGTGAGCATCGTATGCAATGCCATAGGGCGAATCTGCCACTGGATAGCGTTGACGCAGTATCAGCCGGTCAAGGCTGTAGACGAGGAGTTCTCCGTCGCGAGTGTTGGCGACCAGGATTCGGCCCTGTTCGTCGGCGATCATTGTGCTAGCGCCATTGCCTGCGCGGAGAGAAAAGCCAGTGCTGTTCCGGTCGGGGAACACTTCAACGATCATGGACTGTTGTCGGTCGAGTGCGGCGAGGGCACCGCCTGTCGCCACTAGTACGTCTGTGCCGACAAGTCCTCTAATGTCGGGTTCGTTGATGCTGACGGGTTCTCGCGACGTGGGTAGCGGCGACGAGTAGATGTGCCCGTTCTCGGTGCCGACGATTGCGGTCGAGTCGTCGGTCAAGGCAATGCTCGTCAGGTTGACGTCTGTGTCGGCGCGAAGTGCGGGGGTTGTCTCAGACGTACTGAGGTCGACCTTGATCACTTCGTTTCCTGCGGCGACGTAGGCGTTTCCACGGTTGTCGAGCGCCAAGGAAGCTGGGGCATGGTGGAGAGCAACCCTGTCGAAATTTAGCGCCTCCGTAGGCGATGCTGAGGCAAGATTGCGTCCGATCAGGAGTTCGCTCGTGTCGGTGAGGAGCACCACTGATTCGGTCGTCGCGTCGAAGTGAGTAGCAATGATGTTGTCGTCGAGTGGCACAACAACGCCATCTGGTTGTGTGGAAAGAGCCGGGGATTGTTCGGCAGTTGCTGCTGGAACGGTTTGCACATTTGGTGGGCCGTCGTTCGAGGAACAACCAGTGAGCGCGACGGCGAAACCGAGGGCCAACGCTGGTAGTTTATGCCGCACAAGAACTCTCGCTTTCAATCATATTTCTGTGTGTGCGTCGACGCGCGTGCATCGCGTTTTGATTGCAGAAAGGTATCTGGGACTGCGGAAACAGCGACGACAGAAAGTTGAATACGGTACCGTAAGTTCCGCAGCAGTAACCTTCGCGACAACGGTCGTCGCTCCAGGTTTTCCGCTGCGGACGAACCGAGTTACGGGCGCTAAGCATGGCAAACCGACATGCTGCGTCGATCGAGCAAGGCGCGTCGCGAGGATCAACGGATTCTTGAGGAACAACCGCGCCACGAGGAACAACGAAGTTACTCATCAGCATGGAGGTAGTGGCATGACAGCGGACAACACTTCCGTCTTTGTCATTGACGACCTTTCCCTAGATCCCTATGCGCACGGTTTCGGGCAATCACCCGACGGCCGTACGTTCAGCTTTCAAGTGCGTCACCGAACGCTCCATGTCGAGGTGTACCGGGCCGACTTCGAAACAACGGTACCTGACACCTCTGACGTCGAGTGCGTGGTGGACACGTCGGTTGCCGACATTGATGTTTCGGACGAGCGCAGCGTCGCCGCTGCGGTGCGAGACGCAGTAGCTGACGCGGAAAACACAATTCACCAGGAGCGCACAGCGCCCGTTTGGTCGTTTCTCAACTGGCTGACATCCGGCCGCGACCGCCGGGTCCTTACTCACGGTTGATCAGCTCATGCGACACGAATTGCACAGAATTGCGATTGGCAGCACACTGCCCCACACAAAGCCTCCCATCGCGGTACCGTTCTAACCATGAAACTTAGCCTTAACGCTGGCTACTGGGGGCTTGGAAACGACGGAGACAACCTGGCCGTCGCAATCGAAGCCGACAAGCTTGGATTTTCTTCTGTGTGGGTGGCGGAAGCCTACGGCTCCGACGCCGCTACGGTCATGGCGTGGATCGCGGCGCACACCAAAAACATCGATATCGGTTCCGCCGTCATGCAAATCCCAGCGCGGACACCAGCGCTGACCGCGATGACCGCGGCCACCCTAGACACGATGTCAGGTCACAGGTTTAGGCTCGGACTTGGCGTGTCGGGTCCGCAGGTTTCCGAGGGCTGGCATGGGGTCCGATTTGGGCAACCGCTTGCACGCACTCGTGAGTATGTCGACATCGTTCGAATGGCATTGCGCCGAGAAAAGCTCCGCTACGACGGTAAGCACTACACGCTTCCGTTGCCGGACGGGCCTGGAAAATCTATTCAGCTCACAGTGCAGGGCGCCCGCGCCGACATTCCGATTTACCTCGCTGCGATCGGTCCGAAGAATCTCGAGCTAACGGGAGAGATCGCTGACGGATGGCTTGGCATGTTTGTGGCTCCTCGCACGCTGCCCGAGCAACTAGCTGCTGTCAGCGCGGGACGTTCGAAGGCCAACAAAACATTGGACGGTTTTGACGTCGCGCCAACACTACCGCTTGTTCCCGGCGATGATTGGCGGGCCGCTGCGGATGCAACCAGGATGTTCACTGCGCTGTACGTGGGTGGAATGGGTAGTCGGGACAAGAACTTTTACAACAGCAATGCTGCGAGGATGGGATACGCGGACGCTGCAGCCGAGGTGCAAGACCTTTTCCTCGCACGGAAGTACCAAGAAGCCCAGGCTGCGCTCCCGGCTGAGTTCCTCGACGAAGTCGGACTTTTGGGCTCAGCTGATCGAATTGCCGAGAAGATGCGGGCCTACGCGGAGGCTGGTGTCACCAACCTTGTGATCAGCGTTATGCCGGGCACCGACCCATTTAATGTGCTGCGGACTGCAGCAGAGGCGTATGAAAAGTCAGGGGTCGCTGAGTGACGACCTTCGTTGCTCAGGCAGCGACTGTTGCGCCGGAGCACATGTCATGGCTGCAAGTCGTGGTGTTGTCCGTCATCCAAGGTCTCACCGAGTTTCTGCCGATTTCGTCCTCAGGCCATATGCGCCTCGCTGATGAGTTGTTGTTCAACGCCGACGCGGGAGCTTCCTTTACGGCTGTGTCCCAGTTGGGCACCGAGGCAGCGGTTCTGTTGTTTTTTGCCAAGGACATCTTTCGCGTCGCACGGGCCTGGTTTCGTGGTCTCGTAGATAAAGAAGTCCGAAAAGAATTCGACTACAAACTTGGCTGGTACATCATCATTGCGTCGATACCGATCGGCGTCTTGGGGTTCATGTTCAAGGACGAGGTGCGCACTGGCGCCCGCAACTTGTGGATCATTGCGTCGATGTTCATTTTCGCAGGCCTCCTTCTCGCCGCAGCGGAATACTGGGGACGCAAAACTCGCCCCATGACGGAACTGAAGGGCCGTGACGCCGTAGTTATGGGTATTGCCCAAGCGGGCGCGCTCATTCCTGGTGTTTCGCGCTCAGGCGGCACGATCACCGCAGGTCTCGCGATGGGACTCGACCGTTACGCAGCGGCCCGTTTCTCATTCCTCATTGCCATCCCAGCAGTCGTCGCGTCGGGCCTTTTCAGCCTGCCTGATGCAATTAACCCGACGGGCACTGGCCTGAGTGCCACCGGGATGCAACTCATCGTTACCACCATCATTACGTTCGTCATCGGATACGCCTGTATTGCCTGGTTCTTGAAGTTTGTGCAGGTCTACTCGATGTACTGGTTTGTTGGGTACCGGCTCGTTGTTGGCGCACTAATGTTGGGGCTGTTGTCGGCGGGAGTGATCAGTGCGACCTAGCAGTAGCTAGGGTGGAAGCATGACTGTTCTGTTGCTGCGTCACGGGCGTTCTCACGCAAACACCGCAGGGGTTCTTGCGGGGCGTAGTGCTGACGTCAGCCTTGATGAACTTGGTTTTGCCCAAGCCGCAGCATTGGTCAACCGCTTCGCGGATATCGATATCGCACACATTGTGCATTCCCCTCTGCTCCGGTGTGCGCAGACGGTGTCCCCGCTTGCTCAGGCGCGGAATCTCACTCCAGTGGCAGACCCACGCCTGCTGGAAGTGGACTACGGCCAATGGACGGGGCGCCCGTTGAAGGAGCTAGTGGACGAACCGCTGTGGAAAGTTGTGCAGCAACACCCTGCTGCCGCAATGTTCCCTGGTGGTGAATCACTTTCGGCGATGCAGGCGCGGGCGGTGTTGGCTGTGCGTGAGTTTGATGCTCAGCTTCGGGAACAGCACGGGGAAGATGTTCTGTGGATAGCGTGTTCACATGGCGACATCATCAAATCGGTTGTTGCCGACGCCCTTGGGGTACACCTCGACGGGTTTCAGCGCATTGTCGTTGAACCTGGCTCTGTGAGTGTCATTCGCTACACGGAAACGCGACCGTTCTTGTATCACCTCAACGACCACGGCTCCACCTTTCCGATGCTTGCCAGCAAACAACGGAAAGACTCGGGTTCCGATGCCACCGTAGGAGGTGCGGTATCTGAGTAGCCGAGCCCGGCCGTTCGCACCAATCCCTCCGCACAAGTAGGGTAAAGATGCCATGTCTCGTGTGATCCACGTCTTTCGCAGCCCTGACCGATTTGTTGCTGGAACGGTCGGGCAACCCGGCGAACGCACCTTCTATCTGCAGGCAGTGCATGACAAACGAATTGTCAGCGTGATGCTTGAGAAACAACAACTATCAGTGCTCGCTGACCGCGTTGGGGCGATGCTTGATGAGGTGAAGAAGCGATTTGGCGCACCAATACCACCGTCATTTACCGACTTCACCGATGTCAATCCACTTATCGCGCCTGTAGAGCCGGAGTTCCGTGTAGGAACCATGGGGCTGGGATGGGACGCTGAAGCAGTTGCAGTAGTTGTCGAACTCCTTGCGATCACAGAAGGGGAAATCGACGAATCGGTGGTGCTCGGCGACAGCGAAGAAGGACCAGATGCTGTCCGAGTGTTCCTCACGCCGCATCAGGCACGCGAATTTGTGGCGAGGGCGGCAAGCGTTATCTCCGCTGGTCGACCTGTGTGCCCGCTCTGCGGCGAACCGTTGGATCCCGAAGGGCACCTGTGCATTCGCCTTAACGGATACCGCCGAGGCGCAGAGATTGACCCGACCGATATTCAAGACGTTGACTAAGCAGCCGCACCTGGACGTCGGTGCAATCTTGAAGTCTGGTGAACTGACCATCCTTGGGCAAATCCGGGCCGCAAGCAATGTGAGTTTTTTGTGCGACGCAACCCTGTTCGATACCACAATTCGATGCATCTATAAGCCGGTGCGAGGTGAGCGTCCCCTGTGGGATTTTCCCGATGGCACGTTGGCCAGCCGCGAATACGCGTCCTACCTGATTGCGGAGGAATGCGGATGGCACCTGGTCCCCACAACAGTCCTCCGGGATGGCCCTGTGGGAACGGGAATGCTGCAGGAATGGATCGAGACGACCGATCGGGAGTTTGTGGGCGTCTTCCCTCTCGGTGAAGTTCCCCCTGGCTTTCGTGGTGTGCTGCGTGCTCAAAGTGATGATGACCCACCACAAGAATTAGAGGTTGCGCACAGCACCGATCCGTCTGTGCGAACAACGGCGTTGCTCGATGTCGTTCTGAACAATGCCGACCGTAAGGGCGGCCACCTTCTGTGCGGTGATTCGGGGCAGGTCTACGCAATCGATCACGGCATTTGTCTGCATTCTGAAAACAAGCTCCGCACAGTCCTGTGGGGATGGGCTGGCGAGCAACTCACAGCGGAAGAACTGGACACGCTGGAAAAGCTCAGCAAAGCGTTTGCTGGTTCATTTGGTGACACCCTCCGCGAGCACATCACGGGCACTGAACTCTCGGCGCTTCGCGCACGTACCGAACGAGTGCTAGCCGAGGGGCATTTCCCGTATCCAGCAGTGCCAAACCCCATACCCTGGCCGCTGTGGTGACAGCCGCATCGTCGTGTCCTTAGCGGCTGCCGTAACCAGCACATATGGGGGAACTGGTGCACACCGCTTACAGTAGAAGCCATGCTGTCCTGGTCTTCACCTGCAATCCCGACAATCGCGGCGTCGCACCGCAGCGGTCCGGCGCTGCGCCTTTACGACACCGCTGATCGCGCGATACGCCCCGTGGCACCAGGGCAGACGGCGACGATGTACGTCTGTGGAATTACGCCGTACGACGCAACCCACCTGGGTCACGCTGCCACGTACATCACGTTTGACTTGATCAACCGTATCCTGCGGGATCAGGGCCATGACGTGCATTACGTACAGAATGTTACGGACGTCGACGACCCCCTGTTTGAGCGCGCTGATCGCGATGGCGAAGACTGGGTGGTGCTCGGGATGCGCGAAACCGCACTGTTCCGTGAAGACATGGAGGCACTGCGGGTCCTTCCACCCCGTGACTACATTGGGGCTGTTGAAGCCATCGGTGAGGTCGTTGAAATGGTGGAAAAGCTCATGGCGTCTGGGCTTGCGTACGTGGTTGATGACCCGACCTATCCCGATGTGTATTTCCCCATCGAGGCAACCCAGCAATTTGGTTACGAGTCCGGCTACGACCTAGAGACGATGCGTCGGTTCTTCGGTGAACGTGGCGGCGACCCCGAACGGCCGGGCAAACGAAATCCCCTCGACGCACTAATTTGGCGCGCAGCTAGGCCCGGTGAGCCGTCGTGGGATTCTCCGTTTGGAATGGGCAGGCCTGGCTGGCACATCGAGTGCTCAGCGATCGCATTAAATCGGATCGGGCCGAGTTTCGACATTCAAGGCGGAGGCAGCGACCTCATCTTTCCGCATCACGAGTTTTCCGCTGCCCACGCTGAGGCTGTAACTGGTTCGGCTCGGATGGCTCGGCATTATGTACACACCGGGATGATCGGACTCGACGGCGAAAAGATGTCGAAGAGTCGCGGCAACCTCGTTTTTGTGTCAAAGCTTCGTGGGGTGGGGGTGGATCCGGCGGCAATTCGGCTAGGGCTGATGAGCGGTCACTATCGAACCGACCGTGCGTGGACTGATCAAGTTTTGGCGGATGCTGACCACCGGCTGAGTTTGTGGCGTGAGGCGGTAAGGCAAGCTTCCGCTCCCGACGCGACCGATGTCATTAGTCGAGTGCGTCAACATCTGGCCGACGACGTGAATACGCCGCATGTGCTTACCGCAGTTGATTTTTGGGCTCGTGAGGCAGTGGACAGGGGTGGCGCTTCAACCTCAGCGGGTGTGGAAGTCGCTGCTGCAGTTGATGCATTGTTGGGTATCGATTTGCTGAGTGTCTGAAATCTTGCTGCGTGCCTGAAATCACGTCCACGTTATGAGGTGCTGTTGTGCACGTCACAACGTGATCGCTGAATGCTCAATCAAAACCGGAAACGTTGCGCACGCAATCGCCGATACATCTAGTAGAGGTGCGTACGCGCAACCGCGCACAAGCAAGATGTGACAACCGGGTGGAGAGCAAGACAATGACACACAACTTCGTCACCATCACCGTGACCAACCTAACTAATGAGCCCCTCGTGTTGGAAGACGACTTCTCCGGGCAACCCGGCGTAGAGCTTCCTATTTCCGCGCCGCCGCGATCAATTGACCGACACACCTCCGTAGAGTTCAGCATCTCCACGAAGGCCGACGAAGGCGTCACCTACAACGTAGGCGGCGACCGCGACAGGCCCGTTTTCCTTCAAGCCACCGCAGCGGAGCAGGATGCTGTGCAGGCTTGGAGTCCGCCAGTCTGCACGACTGAAGTATTCAGCACAGCCTCTGGCCGGTACGCGGTATCGATTGCGCCGTACCGGACGTCAGCGCGAAAGACATTGCTACATAGGTGACACGCCCGCACAGCTATCCGCCGCTGTTGCCTCCGTGGCCCCGAGGGCCACGCCTGCGCAAGTAGCGTTCGAACTCATGAGCAATGTCTTCGCCATCAATCTTGGAAGCTAGTTGTCCAAGATCGTCTTCGGCATCGCCGCGTTCTTCAAGCGCCCGGACGTACTCGGCTATTTCCTCATCTTCATCAGCCATTTCGCTGATGGAAAGTTCCCATTCCTCGGCTTGTGCAGGTAGGTCACCAAGTGGGACCTCAATGTCCAGGATGTCTTCCACGCGGCGCAGCAATGCGACGGTGCCCTTGGGGTTCGGCGGTTGTGAAACGTAATGCGGGATAGCTGCCCAAAAGCTCACCGCAGGCACACCGGCGCGGACACATTCGTCTTGAAGCACCCCCACGATCCCAGTGGGGCCCTCGTACTTGGTTTGTTCCAAGTTGTACTTCTTGGCGACTTCTTTGCTGAATGCGGTGCCGGTCACAGGGACGGGGCGGGTGTGCGGAGTATCCGCAAGCAGCGCGCCGAGCATGACGATGCTGCTGACGCCGAGTTCTTCGGCGGCGGTGAGCAGGTCCGCGCAGAATGATTTCCACCGAAAGTTGGGTTCGGTTCCGCGCAGGAGAATCAAATCGTGGCTGGATCCTGGTGGTGTGCACGTCGACAATCGGGTCGTCGGCCACGTGAGCTCTCGCGTCACCCCGCTGACGAGCCGTACTGTGGGGCGATTTACCTGGTAGTCGTAGTAATCGTCTGAATCTAGTTCTGCTAACGGTGCGGCGTCCCACATAAGTTCGAGATATTCGATTGCGTCCGTCGCTGCGTCGCCCGCATCGTTCCAGCCTTCAAACGCAGCTACCAGGACGGGGCTGCGTAGTGTTGGCTTCTCATCGGTCAGATAGCGGAGGGTCACACCTGAAGCCTACGACGCAAAGTGCAAACCGTGGGTATCGGTTCTCAGTTTTGTGGCGAAGAACCCCGTAGCTGAAACCTCTGCGCGACGAGTGGCAAGTCGTCAGGGAATACACTATGGCAGTACTGTCGTTATCCTTGTGCGGTTGTAGGCCTCGCAAGTATTGCTGTCTCTACCGGTGGTCAGTGATATCAGTATTGTCCGCCCCGACCATTACTCTGGAGATCATGTCTGTGTCACCTTCATCGTCTTTCCTTGATGCGCTCGCTCGCCGTGTACTCATTGGCGATGGTGCAATGGGCACGATGCTGCAGGATGCGGATCTCACGCTTGATGATTTTATTGGCCTCGAAGGCTGCAATGAGATTCTGAATGACACTCGCCCCGATGTGCTGCGTCATATCCACTTCGCGTACCTCGAAGCAGGCGCTGACGCCATTGAGACGAATACATTTGGCTGCAACTTGCCGAACCTTGCCGACTACGACATTGAGCACCGCATTCGGGAACTGGCCGAAAAGGGCACTCAGTTAGCTCGTGAAGCGTGTGACGAGATGGGGCCGAGTGAGGACGGCATCCCGCGTTTCGTGCTCGGCTCAATCGGCCCTGGAACGAAGCTTCCCACTTTGGGGCACGCGCCTTTCTCAGCGTTGCGTGATGCCTACACGGAATGCGCCCTGGGAATGATCGACGGTGGCGCCGATGTCATCCTCATCGAAACGTGCCAGGATCTCCTTCAGGTGAAGTCAGCCATCATTGGCGCGCAGAATGCGATGGATCGGCTTAATGTGCGACTGCCCATCATCACGCACGTGACGATGGAGACGACGGGCACGATGTTGCTCGGTAGCGAGATTGGTGCTGCTCTTACGGCGCTGGAGCCTCTGGGCATCGACATGATCGGTCTGAACTGCGCGACGGGTCCCGAAGAGATGAGCGAGCATCTTCGGCATTTGTCGAAGCATTCCCGCCTTCCTGTTTCGGTGATGCCGAACGCTGGATTGCCCGTTTTGGGGGCGAAGGGCGCGGAGTACCCACTCGGCGCGAATGAGTTGGCAACTGCTCTCACTGGCTTTGTCACCGACTACGGTCTTGGTCTTGTCGGTGGTTGTTGCGGTACAACCCCGGAGCACATTACTGCGGTTCGTGACGCGGTGCGTAAAGCAGAGAAAGCTAAGCGCAACCCCCAACCCGAGCCAGGTGTGGCGTCTCTTTACGCGGCTGTGCCGTTTGAGCAGGACAGCTCAATTTTGATGATCGGTGAGCGCACAAACGCCAACGGCTCGAAGGCGTTCCGCGACGCGATGCTCGAAGGTGACTTCCAGAAGTGCCTCGATATCGCCAAGGATCAAACCCGCGATGGCGCCCACATGCTCGACCTTTGTGTTGACTATGTCGGTCGCGACGGTGCGCAGGATATGGCGGAACTTGCTAGTCGCCTAGCTACCTCGTCGACGCTGCCGATCATGCTGGACTCGACGGAGCCGGACGTGCTTCGAGCGGGACTCGAACATCTCGGTGGACGTTGTGCGGTGAACTCCGTGAACTATGAGGACGGCACTGGCCCTGACTCGCGCTTCCACAAAACCATGATGCTCGTAAAAGAGCACGGCGCTGCGGTGGTAGCGCTGTGCATCGACGAAGAGGGCCAAGCCCGCACAGCGGATTGGAAAGTGCGGATTGCGGAAAGACTCATCGACGACATCACCACCAACTGGGGGTTGCGCGATGAAGACATCATTGTTGACTGCTTGACGTTCCCTATTTCGACTGGTCAAGAAGAAGTGCGTCGGGACGGCATCGAGACAATTGAGGCCATTCGTCAGCTGAAAGAAAAGCGCCCCAAGGTGCATACCACTTTGGGTGTTTCCAACATTTCGTTCGGGCTTAACGCTGCCGCTCGGCAAGTGTTGAACTCGGTATTCCTCCACGAGTGCACCGAAGCAGGGCTCGATACCGCCATTGTGCACGCGTCGAAGATCCTGCCGATGTCCAAAATCGGTGACGAGCAACGAGCTGTAGCGCTTGACCTCATTTATGACCGGCGCAGTGAAGGCTATGACCCGCTGCAGAAGTTCATGGCGCTGTTTGAAGGCGTATCGGCGGCATCGGCTCGTGAATCGCGTGCCGCGGAACTCGCGGGGCTTCCGCTGTTTACACGACTTGAACGTCGCATCGTCGACGGTGAACGCAACGGCCTAGGTGATGACCTAGCTGAGGCGATGAAGGAAAAATCACCGATCGCGATCATTAACGATCACCTGCTCGAGGGCATGAAGGTGGTCGGCGAACTGTTCGGCTCTGGCCAGATGCAACTGCCATTCGTGCTGCAATCGGCAGAAGTAATGAAGCTTGCAGTGGCGTACCTAGAGCCACATATGGAAGCCACTGACGAGGACGGTAAAGGGCGCATTGTGCTCGCAACCGTCAAGGGCGATGTCCACGACATTGGTAAAAACCTCGTCGATATCATCTTGTCTAACAACGGGTACGACGTTGTCAACATCGGGATTAAGCAGCCGATTGCAGCGATCCTCGAGGCCGCCGTCGAACATAAGGCAGACGTCATCGGGATGTCAGGCCTGCTCGTCAAATCGACTGTGGTGATGAAAGAAAACCTTGTCGAACTGAATAACCGAGGTGTCGCAGCCAAGTTCCCGGTACTTCTCGGTGGAGCCGCACTGACACGTGGCTATGTCGAAAACGACCTCACCGAGGTGTATGACGGCAAAGTTCGATACGCGCGTGATGCGTTTGAAGGTTTGCGGCTCATGGACACGATCATGGGTGAAAAGCGCGGGAAGGCACCCGACCCCGACAGCCCCGAAGCTATTGCCGCACGCAAGAAGGAAGAGGAACGCAAAGCCCGCCACGAGCGGTCCAAGCGCATCGCCGAGAAGCGTAAAGCTGCGCAGGCTCCCATCGTCGTGCCGGAGCGGTCAGACGTCGCTGCGAACCTCGACGTACCAAACCCACCATTTTGGGGTACCCGCGTCGTCAAGGGCATAAGTCTGAGTGAATACGCGACAACGCTCGACGAACGAGCGCTGTTTCTCGGACAGTGGGGGCTCCGTGGGGTCCGCAGCGGCGAGGGACCGTCCTATGAGGAATTAGTCGAAACCGAGGGCCGACCACGTCTCCGGTACTGGCTTGACCGACTGTCGACTGAAGGCATTCTCGCGCACGCCGCGGTCGTCTACGGGTACTTCCCGGCTGTCTCCGAAAAGGACGTTGTTTACGTACTGGAATCACCTGAACCTGACGCACCAGTGCGGTTCGAGTTCGAATTCCCACGGCAGCAGCGTGACCGCTTCCTGTGCGTTGCCGATTTCATTCGGTCGCGTGAACTCGCTCGCGAAACCGGGCATGTAGACGTGCTTCCATTCCAACTTGTCACCATGGGCCAACCCATCGCGGACTTCGCCAACGAACTGTTCGCCGAGAACGCCTACCGCGACTACCTCGAAGTGCACGGCATTGGCGTTCAACTCACAGAGGCGCTAGCGGAGTACTGGCATCGACGCATTCGCGAAGATCTCGTGTTCTCCAGTGGCGCTCAAGTGGCAGCGGACGACCCTGACGATGTCCAGGAGTTCTTCAAACTGGGATACCGGGGCGCACGCTACTCCTTCGGGTACGGCGCGTGCCCCAACCTGGAGGACCGCGCGAAACTAGTGGACCTCCTCGAACCATCCCGGCTGGGCGTGGTGCTATCCGAGGAATACCAACTCCACCCCGAACAGTCGACCGACGCGTTTGTTCTCCACCACCCGGAAGCGAAGTACTTCAATGTCTAATGGCGGCCCCCGTGCTGTGCTGTGGGACATGGATGGAACATTGCTCGACAGTGAAAAGCTGTGGGACGTGTCCCTCGAAGCGTTAGCCCAACACCTAGGCGGACACCTGTCACACCAAGGTCGCGAAGCAATGGTCGGTTCAAACATGGCGCAAAGCCTGCCGATCTTGTTTAACGACCTTGGTCTGGAATTCACGCCGGATGACCTCACGGCAGCGGGGCAGTGGTTGCGCATGAAAACCGCCGAACTCTTCGATGCTGGACTCGAATGGCGACCGGGAGCTCAGGCAGCGCTGGATATGGTGGCAGCGGCTGGGATGCCGATGGCGCTTGTCACCAACACGGAACGGTTCCTTACTGAACGAGCGCTCGGCACGCTAGGTCGCGATCGGTTCACGGCAATAATTTGCGGTGACGAAGTAACCCGGGGCAAACCGGACCCTGAGCCATACGCAAAAGCCGCGGCTGAACTTGGGTTTGCACCCGGCGATTGCCTCGCCATCGAAGATTCGCCCACAGGCACGGCGGCCGCCGACGCTGCTGGGTGTTCGGTTTTGGTTGTGCCCTGCGAAGTGGCCGTGCCGGAAGGCCGTCGTCGAACACAACGAGTCAGCCTTGACGGCCTCACGGCTGAGCACCTGCACGATTATTGGTTCCGCGGCCAGAACTGATCGAAACTGCCTTATTGTTGATCCATGGCGCATCCCAGGATGTACACCGACGATGACCCCTACCTTGCCGAGATTAGGCGGATAGCCCTCGGGTTTCCCGAGGCTACTGAGGTAGAAGCGTGGGGTAGGCCAACCTTTCGGGCCAAGAAGATGTTTGGAATCTACAGCGGCAGCATGTCCCAGAGGCTCAGCCTTGAGTTTCTTCCAGATCACGGTGAACTGGAAGCACTTCGGCAGGACCCCAGGTTTTACGTTCCTCAATACTCCGGTGCTTTCGGCTGGTTGGCCCTCGACCTCACTGCCGAAGAACCTGATCTCGCTGAAATCGCAGAGTTGCTTGAATCGTCGTTTCGGCGGGTCGCCTTCAAGCGAATGATTGCAGCGCTTGATGCGTCGCCGCGAACCCCGTGAAATGTATGTTCAAGGTGTTGACTGAATCGCATCGCAGGTTGGGAAACGTGTTTGATGTACACCTCCAGCAGTGCTAGCGATATATCGAACCGGCAGCGTGGGGTGGGTATCTCCACCCGCATGTCGCACCGCACGGTGCTTTCGTGACACAATTACCGCCCGTGAAGACTTTCGAAGCGCTGTTCGCCGAGTTGCAAGAACGAGCTGCCACCAGACCTGCAGGGTCGGGGACAGTGAAAGCGTTAGACGCTGGAGTTCACACGCAAGGAAAAAAGATACTCGAAGAAGCCGGCGAAGTGTGGATCGCAGCTGAATACCAGAGCGACGAAGAACTGTCCGAGGAAATCTCACAGCTCTTGTATTGGGTGCAGGTCTTGATGGTGGGACGAGGGCTGAGCCTCGACGACGTTTACCGACATCTGTAGATATCGAACCCTCGCCCTCAGCTCACCACCACAAAAGGAACATTCAGATGTTGCGCGTCGCAGTCCCCAACAAAGGTGCACTCTCCGAAGCTGCCGCCGAAATCCTCTCCGAAGCGGGTTACAGAACCAGGTCGGACAGTAAAGACCTCACCGTCCTTGACCCAGCAAATCAGGTGGAATTCTTCTTCCTCCGGCCCAAAGACATTGCTATTTATGTCGGTTCTGGCGAACTTGACCTCGGCATCACCGGGCGCGACCTTGCCGCCGACTCCGGCGCCCCTATCCGTGAACGACTTGCCCTAGGTTTTGGCAAGTCAACATTCCGGTATGCGGGCCCGCAAGGTAAAGAATGGACCGTAGACGACCTCGAAGGTCTCCGGATTGCGACGTCATACCCCAACCTTGTGCGCGCGGATTTGTCTCGCCGTGGACTCAACGCCACAGTCATTCGTCTCGATGGCGCCGTAGAAATCTCCATCCAACTCGGTGTCGCCGACGCTATCGCGGATGTTGTTGGTTCTGGGCGCACTCTCCGCCAACACAACCTCGTCGCGTTTGGTGAATCGTTGTGTGACTCGGAAGGCGTGCTGCTCGAACGGGCTCAGGACGTACCAAGCACACCAGCGCGGGATCAACTCGTTGCCCGCATCCAAGGCGTGGTTTTCGCCCAGCAGTACATGATGCTCGACTATGACTGCCCGAAAACACTGCTTGAACAAGCGACGGCGATCACCCCTGGAATCGAGTCACCAACTGTGGCGCCCCTTGCCGACCCAGGGTGGGTAGCTGTTCGTGCCATGGTGTCGAGGCGACGAGTGAACAATGTGATGGACGACCTCGCAGCAGTGGGCGCTAAGGCCATTCTTGCCTCAGACATCCGGTCCTGCAGGCTCTAGCGGTTAGGTTAGCTGGCGGCCTGCACCCGGTGGGCTAGGCCGTCGAGCAAGATTTCGACTTTGTCGTCGAGCCACCCGCGACCAAACCAGGTGGAGTCGTCCTGCAAAGCTTCAGCGAGCACACCAGGCTGCTCCCACTCCTGACGGACTCGGTCGCGGGTGGTGCCACCGTCGTCTAGCGGGGCATCGAGGCGAGCCATGTTCACGAATGTTGTGAGGGTGAGGTCGCCGATGAAATCGATAGCCAGCATCGCATCGCGGGTGGAAAAGCCTTGCTTGGTGAGCGCCTCAGTGAGGGCTGATGCGCGACTGACGATCTGTGGCGGTGTGCCAGACAGAGTCAGCATCGTTTCTGCGAGGCCCGTGTATCGTCCGAGCATCTCCCACATGACATTGCCGACGCTTCGAAGAATGTCCCGCCACGGTTCGTCGTCACTTGGCCATTGCATGCTGTCGACTGCTGTTCCTACACACTCAAGCAGCAGTGCATCGCGGTCAGCGTAGTAGCGGTACAACGCAGAATGTGACACCCCGAGGCGACGAGCAATTGACGGCATTGTCGCCTCAGTTAATCCCTCAGCGAGGGCTGCCGCGATGATGTCATGCTCGTGCAGTGAACGCGGGCGCCCAGTCTTCTTTCCACCAACAGCCGATGCCATATGTCCGGACTTTACTTCCCTGTGCCACAGCATGTTTGGCAATTCAACAATGTGGACAAAACCGATATTTGGGTGGTGATCGTGCCGGTCAATCCACGGGATATTATCGGGCGCGTACGAGAAGTGTCTGCGCGGATCGGCCACACGGGCCCTTCTCGTCGTGCAACACAGCAGCGCACATTCCTATGCCATCCGGGCCGACAGATGATTGAGCGGAAACTCCAATCCAGTCACCTACCGGTTGGCGGTACAAGTGCACCGACAGGTCCGTGTTGAGATACGTCCATGCCCGGATGTCGAGTTTCGCGCCGAGACCGTTGGCGGAGTCGACAACACTAAAGAGCCGCTGGAGTGGGGTGAGTGGCTCATCATCGACCAGGCAGACTTTCGGTCGGCCCCAGAATTGACCCGGACCGTCAGCACCAGGCTTGGTGAGCAAAACCCATTCAACAACGTGCACATATCCAGGCGGGAAGAACTTTGTTGGGTCGGCTGTGCGACCAGCGGTGTAGTTAGCCATGGTGGGATCGTGATCCATCGCTGCCGAACTCGTATCGGATGTGGCCAGTTGCCATGCTTGCGCTGTGGCAACCGACCGGTATGAACCGTCGTCTTGCAACGATTGAAGTTCCGCGCGGACCAGTTGAATCTTGCTCCCTGGGCGGGTGACAGCAGAACGCACGCGGCACTGGGTGAGGGGAATCGGACCAAGAATGTCGACCGTCACCCTGGATAGGTGCGCGTCGGGTCGAGCAACACACCGTTCAAGCGAGCGAACCAAAAGCGCCGACGGAGGCGAACCGTGTTGCATCGTGTCCGCCCAGACGCTCACCGTGGACGGAGTTGGCGTGAAATACTCCCAACCGTCATCATCGGATTGGGATACGGACCTGTAAAACGGCTCATCTACCACGTGGTTTCCTCTTCGTTGAGGTGCTACTTCTTGTAGATATCAGGCAGCGTCCGGCCAGCCTGGGTACTCGGGCGGCGTCCCACCAAACGAGGGACACATAGGTTTATGGTCGCACCACCCACACAATTTACTCGGACTCGGTTGAAAGTCGCCCGTCACGCCAGCATTTCGGATCGCACCCCACATCGCGTTGACAGTTCGTTCAAAACGAAGCAACTCGGCCTCATCTGGGCTGAGTGTCATCACTCCGCCATCGCCGAGATACATCAATTTCAATTGATCTGGAACGATCCCACGGGTGCGCAACAACATGAGGCCATAGAACTTCATCTGGAACAATGCGCTGCCCGCTGAGAGCTGGCTAGGTGATCTCCCCGTCTTATAGTCGACGACGCGAACTTCACCAGTGGGAGCAACATCGATACGGTCGACAAAACCCCGGAGGCGCACCCCGTCTGCAGTTTCCGCTTCGACGAAGAGTTCACACGACTCAGGCTCGAAACGAGTCGGGTCTTCCATCGTGTAATAACGCGAAACCAACCGTTCGGCTTCAGCAAGAAAGCCGTCGACGTCATCACCAACTAGCTCAGCGATGTCTGGATCATCAGCCACCATCTGATCCCACGCGGGGCGAAGCAACCGGACGGCTTGATCGCGCACGCGTTGAGGCGCGGGAAGGCCGTACAGAGACTCAAGCGCGGAGTGCACCATCGTTCCGCGCACCTGCGCCTTGCTAGATGACTCAGGGAGCCGATCTATTGCCCGAAACCGATACAGCAACGGGCATTGCTTAAAGTCATTGGCCCGAGACGCCGAGAGTGCCAACGGGCGACGAGCCAAGGGCTGCCCCGCATCGACGTTGGTTGCGGCCGCTGTCTCAGTTGGTGTGGTCTCTGGTTCGGTTACTTCAGATTTGCTTGTCACTTTTTTCGCGTCACTACTCTTGCTTCACTAGGTGCGTGCTTGTGGCTGGTGCGTTCTTTAGGCTGGTCCGGTGACCTTGTCTACCGGGAAATCCCTACTCTAATCGGCCGGTCCGTCACTTTCGCATCCCCACGAACGCAGCAGATGCTTCATGGCGTCAATTTCTCCTGGCGAAATGTCGTAGTAGTGTTGCACGGTCACACACCGAGGGAGGGCAACCCCAGCATGAGCGCCAGCAGTGGACCATTTCGTGAGGGCGACCGCGTGCAACTCACCGACTCAAAGAACAGGCACTACACCCTGGTTCTCCAGGCTGGCGGAGAGTTCCACACACACAAGGGCAACATAACGCACGACTCCCTCATCGGCTCGGATGAAGGTTCGGTAGTGAAATCTGCTAACGGGACCCCATACCTAGCCATGCGCCCGCTGCTGACCGACTACGTGTTGAAGATGCCCCGTGGTGCCCAGGTGATCTACCCCAAGGACGCCGCCCAGATTGTTCACGAGGGTGATGTGTTCCCAGGCGCTCGGGTTCTGGAGGCCGGCGCTGGTTCTGGCGCACTCACATGCTCATTGCTACGTGCGGTTGGCCCCACCGGGAAAGTAATTTCCTACGAGGTACGTGACGATCACGCCGAACATGCCGTCCGCAATGTCGAAAACTTCTACGGAGAACGCCCCAGCAACTGGGAACTCACTGTCGCGGACGTCTCCGAGTTCGAAGGCCAGGTTGACCGCGTCATCCTCGACATGCTGTCACCTTGGGAAGTGCTGCCAGCGGTCGCCAAAGCGCTTATCCCGGGCGGAGTTCTCATCGTGTACGTGGCAACGACAACGCAGTTGTCGCGAGTTGTCGAAGCGCTGCGTGAGCAACAATGTTGGACCGAACCGCGGTCATGGGAATCACTCGTGCGCGATTGGAATGTGGTCGGCCTTTCCGTCCGCCCAGGGCATCGCATGCAGGGACACACAGCGTTCCTTGTCTCCACTAGGCGACTTGCGGAAGGTGCGGTAGCGCCTAAGCCTCAGCGCCGACCCAGCAAAGGCTAGGTTGTGACCTCGTCGCCCAAGTTGCGACGTGTAGATCCAGTTATAGGATGATCCTTCGCGGTACTAAATGTTCGCTAGGGGGGAAATTTAGGTGACGGATCCACAGTTCTCATCCGGTGCTATGGGGCAACCGTTGATGCCAGACGCCATGCGAAAGCAGTACCTTTCGCTAGCAATCGCTAACGAGGTATCCCGTGGAGGGCGAGTCGAGTGGCAGAGTGAATTCGAAGCCATCCTAGTTGTCGGCAAGCCAACAAATCACGTACTGCACCTATTGATCACCGTGCTCGGGGGAGTGTTCACGTGTGGTCTTCTCTTGTTGTGGGTGTTCGTGTGGCTCGTTATTGCGCTTTCGAATAAGGAAAAGCGCGTGCGCGTGGGCATCGATGAGTACGGTCACACGCACCGCCAATGGATTTCCTAGCGCTACGGCGTTGTGCCCCGCCAAGCAAGGGGTAGCGAACTCGCTTATTGTGATCGGGTGATCACAAGCGGCAACAGGCTTTCTCGAACGCTCACGCTTGGTGATTCGGTCGTGATCGGACTCGCCGCCATGATCGGTGCAGGCATTTTCGCAGCGCTCGCGCCCGCTGCCGCTGCGGCAGGTTCGTTGGTCTTCGTGGCGTTGGCCATCGCTGCGCTTGTTGCCTACTTCAATGCCAATTCGTCTGCGCGGCTCGCGGCTATCTACCCGGAATCGGGTGGCACATATCTGTATGGAACGCGGCGACTTGGCCCGTTCTGGGGGTTTATAGCGGGTTGGGGATTTGTTGTCGGCAAGACCGCTTCCTGTGCTGCGATGGCATTGACGGTTGGCGCGTATGCATGGCCCGGCAATGAAAGACTTGTGGCAGTTGTTGTGGTGCTCGCAGTTACAGGTATCAATTACGTTGGAGTGCAGAAGTCGGCGCAGGCGGCGCGCATCATCGTGTCGTTTGTTCTTCTAGTCCTCGCGGCAGTAGTTGTTATCGCCTTGTTGGATGCGGGCGGCGTGAAGGCACACTCGAGTGCGACCACTGTGGGCTTCGCGGGTGTGTTGCAAGGTGCCGGACTGCTGTTCTTCGCGTTTGCCGGTTACGCGCGCATCGCCACGTTGGGGGAGGAAGTCCAAAACCCGAAGCGAACAATCCCACGCGCAATTGGGTGGGCTTTGGGCATCACATTGGTGGTGTACGGGATCGTTGCATTAGCAGTGCTCTCAGTTCTCGGTGTCGATGGGCTCGCCGCAGTGTCCGACCCGTTGGCTCAGGCTGTCGCTAGCGTGCCGGGTGCGGAATGGCTCGTGCGTGTGGGTGCGGTGGTGGCGGCTACCGGGGCGTTGTTGTCGCTCGTTCTGGGGGTGTCTCGTACGTCCTTCGCGATGGCTCGAGATGGTCACCTGACAAGCTCCTTGGCTGTCGTGCACCCGCGGTTTCACGTACCGCACCGGGCGGAACTGGTCGTGGGAGCATGTGTGATAGCGCTGGTGTTGTTTGTTGATCTTCGCGGCGCAATCGGGTTTTCGTCGTTCGCGGTTCTGACGTACTACCTCGTGACGAACGTGTCTGCATGGACGTTGGCACCGGGGTTCAAGTCCCGGTTTGTCCCTGTGCTCGGAGCGGTTGGTTGCGTTGTGCTGGCGGTGACGCTTCCCGCTAGTTCTGTTCTGTGGGGAATGGTGGTGCTAGCGGTTGGGGCAGGCACCTATTGGGTGCGTCACCGTTTGACCTAAGTCACCGTGTCTCTTCAGCGGTCGGGGTGGCAGTGCAGGTGATGGTTTCACCTGGCGTGCCCGTTGTTTCTGCGAGGACTTTGATGTCGTCGAGCAGGATGCGGCAGGTGAGGGTTTCGTTCGCGGCGGGGGTGGCGGTGATTTCCGCTGGTTGACCGTCGGTGATTACAACGTGTTCGGTCCAGGGGAGTTGTGCCGCGATGTCGGTGCGTTCGGTTGAGTCCGCGCCGCGTTTGTCGGAACCGAGGTACGTGAGTGACGCGCTGCCAGTGTCGGCGTCTGTTGTGTCCACGTAGTAGTGGATGGCCCATGCGTCGGAGAACGGTTTAGCGATGTCGCTGCAACCAGAAAGGGAGATAACCGCTGTTGCGGTGAGGGCGGTTGCGGTGAGGGTGCGGGCGATGTTTTTCATGCATCTATTTGATCGCGGCTCCGGTGGGGGTGTCGTCGCCTTGTCGGCTGATGTCGCGGGGGTGAGCGTCATACCGTGGGCGGAGTGCATGCAGCGTTTGATGGATTCTCTGCCGAAAATGCCCTCAGCGTGCTCGTTATCATGAGAGCTTTTCGGGTTGGTGCATCAGAGTGGGTGCAAACGAAGACAATTTTGCGGACTCGGAGGGTCTAGATCATCCAGTTCAGCGTGGATTTCTGCCATGCGGTCCAGTTCCGATCATTGCACAATACGTATTGACTCAAATACGACTGACTGAAAATAGATTGCGCTAGTGTCCGCTCGTGTCTGAGTTGCCGCCTAGGATCCGATACATGGTGTCGCCCCAACACACCCCCCGTAGCGAACCGACTTTGCCGCGCGAACTATTCGTGGCAGCCAAATCCCGCATCGGCGCACCCGCCCAACAAGCCCTCAAGATCTCGTCCTGGATCCTGCACCACACCGAAATCCTCATGCGCGCCCCGGAGACATTGCGCGAACAAGTGCGAATGCACGCTCGCGAGGTAGCCGAATCGTCGATCAGCGACATTCTTCGCACCGTGTCACTGGCAGATCTGCGACCGTACCTCGACGGGAGCGTCCGCCTCGGCGCCCTAGAAAATGCCGGAATCAAGACTGTCGAAGACGTCCGCTCACGACCGCCAAGTTCCCTCACCCCCATACCTGGCGTTGGGGCACATACGGCAATGCAAGTCAGCGTTGCAGCCAACAAAGTCGCGGAGGACATTGCCCGCGACGTTGCCGTTCGGCTTGACCCAAACCGAAGGACACCAGCCCAGACTGCGCTCTTACAAACCGTCGCGGCGCTGCGACAAGCTGACGAAGCAACGCTCAGCACAGGCCGACAGCTACAACGGCTCGCACTCAGCCTCCGACCTGCCGCAGATGCCGCTGCCCCGGCCGTGAGCAAGACCCGAATGTTCTTTTCAGGATCACGCACAAAACATCGAGTGCTCGCCGGGTTGCTGGAACTTGAGCGACTCATCACGCACCCCGATGTCATTGCGCTGCAACACCAACTCAGCGATGCGTTATCCGCAGTGGAGCCGTCCCCCTACGACCCAGTAACAGTGTGGGCGGAATTTGAACGCGATCCAGCAGCGTTCTATTCATTCCTGTCGACTATGGGCCTCGGTGGTACACCCGACACCGAAGCCTCGCACGGGTTTATAGGCGACGAACTCGCACAACGAGTCAGCGACGTCCACGTTGATACGTCACTTCTCGCAGCCACACTGCGCGGGTATCAACTGTTCGGTGCGCAGTTCATCCTTCACCGAAGGCGGATCATCCTCGGTGACGAGATGGGCCTTGGCAAGACAGTTCAAGCACTCGCTGCAATCGCGCACCTCGCCCGCGCTGGACAGCACCGAGCACTCGTTGTGTGCCCGACGAGTGTTCACGTGAACTGGTTAAAAGAAAGCGAAAAGCACACAAAAATTGATGTGCACAGCTTGCACGGACGAGACCGGGATATATCGTCGATGCAATGGCGACGCGACGGGGGAATCGCGGTGACAACCTTCGGTACTGTCGGCAACCTTGGCCTAGACCACAGCGAGATCGACATCATGGTCGTCGACGAAGCACATTATGTGAAAAACCCTGACACGATACGTTCCAGAGTTATCCGGCAACTGACAATGCAGGCTGAGTACGTGGCCTTTTTATCGGGAACTCCCATGGAAAACAGGGTTTCGGAATTCAAGGCGCTTGTTGGATACCTCCAGCCCGACGTAGGCGAGACGCTCAATCCGGGGGTGACAATTGCCGGTGCGCGGTCATTCCGACGCAAAGTCGCACCAGTGTATTTGCGGCGCAACCAGGAAGATGTCCTCACTGAACTTCCCGAACGCATCGAAGTCGAGGAATGGGTTGAATTCAGCCCCGAGGACGACCGCGAATACCGCACAGCTGTATTTAGCGGAAACTTCATGTCGATGCGGAGGGCGGCATACGTCTCATCCCGATCAGCTAAGCGAGAGAGACTCAGGGAACTCGTCGAAGAAGCATGCGACGACGGCCTGAAAGTTCTCGTATTCTCCTACTTCCTCGACGTCCTAAACAGCGTGTCGCATGACCTTGGCTCGTCAGTAGTTGGGGTCATATCAGGATCCGTTTCGCCGCCCAAACGGCAGGAACTCGTCGACAGATTCACCGCCAAAAAGGGCGGTGCTGTGTTGTTGAGCCAAATCGAAGCGGGCGGTGTTGGCCTCAACATCCAGGCGGCATCAATTGTCATTTTGACCGAACCCCAATGGAAACCGAGCGTGGAAGAGCAGGCGATCGCCCGCGCTCACCGGATGGGCCAAATTCGCACAGTGCAAGTACACCGAATCCTCGCCAAAGACACCGTGGATGAACATATACGCCTGGTGCAAGAACAAAAACAAGCCCTATTCGACGAGTACGCACGTAAGAGCGACGCGAAGGACGCGGACGCGCTTGCCGTATTCACGGAGGCGGCATCGGAGAAAGAACCCGGCGCCGCCACTGAACGCGCAGTGATCGCAGCGGAACGCGCGCGCATAGGGGTGTCATTAAGCCGCACAAACCGATTTACTACTAGTAAGACATCCAACTGAAGGAGATGCTGTGGCCGACAAAACATTCACTATCGAACGCTCGATAGACATCAATGCCCCCGCAGAGACGGTTTATCGTCTCATCGCAGATCTTCGGAACTGGAAGCAGTGGTCTCCGTGGGACAAGCTTGACCCCGATATGGATACGGAATATGCCGGGGCCGAAAGCGGTGTGGGCGCCAAGTATTCGTGGTCAGGAAATCGTAAAGCAGGTAAGGGCTCGATGGAGATTGTCGAGGCCACCGAGCCTTCCAACGTGTCCATCAAACTCGATTTCGTGAAGCCCATGAAGTCAACGAACTCAACAACTTTCGCCATTGCCGAAGCAGGTGACACCAGCACCGTCACCTGGACAATGGTCGGCCCTCGAACAATCTTTTCGCTTTTCGCAAAGCTGTTCGGCGGCATGGACAAGATGATCGGGAAAGACTTTGAGAAGGGGCTCGCCGACATGAAAGCCGCAGCTGAGGCAAAGTGACCGCGGCACCATGCCGGTACACTAATTTCTAACACACTGACGCCTTATTGGCTGCTCGAAGCTGGCTAACCACGAGGCCCACCAACGAAGGGATTCACGATGTCAAGCCCCAAACTTGAAGCAACAATCGAAACCACCGCACCACCAGCAAAGGTGTGGCAAATCGTGTCGGACCTGCCACGCATGGGCGAGTGGAGCCCACAATGTCGCAAGAGCTTTTTTCTCGGTGGTGAAATCGGCGAAGGTTCACTCGCCATCAACATCAACCGCAAAGGGTTTCTCGTATGGCCGACTCGGTCACGCGTAGTTACCTTCACCCCGAACGAAAAAGTCGCATTCAAAGTTCTCGACAACAACACAGTGTGGTCCTACACGCTTGAACCAACACAAACCGGCACACGCATCATTGAACGGCGCGAGGCACCCAAAGGCACAACCAAAGTTTCGCAGTTCCTCGTCAAGACCGTGCTTGGCGGAAATGACGATTTCGAGAAAGAACTCATCGAAGGAATGAACCTCACCCTCGAACGAATCAAAGCAGAAGCCGAAAAGTAGTTCGAGCCTGCGGCGGAAACGCTCCGGGGTTGCCGCAACGTAACGCGATGTGACCACCTTCACCTAGGCATTCACGCGCGAGTAACACTTCCGTCAACAGTATCGCCGAGTCCGACATCGGCGTTGTGCCGCGTTATTCACGAAACCTACCGTCATCCCATATCGGTCTCAGTGGGATGACGGTAAGGCGTGGACATGACGGTGAAAGACGGCACTCCGGGTGCCTCAACTTGCGCGACGGAAAAGCCTTCCGCTCGCAATTTCGTTTTTCCGCACATCTTTTCGATCCTCGTCGGGTTAATCGCTGTCGCCGCGATAGCGACACATATCATCCCAGCGGGGGAGTACCAGCGCATCGCCACCGACGACGGTCGGTCACGCATCGACCCCGACACGTTCCGATTCATCGACTCCGCACCCGCAGGCATTCTCGACTTCCTGACAGCAGTTCCGCGCGGCGTGGTCAGCGCAAGCGCTGTTGTCATCTTCGTGCTCGTCACGGGCGGCATGTTCATGGTCTTGCGCTCAACCGGGATCATCGGTATCGCAGTGGATCGACTCGGGCGACGCTTCGCCAACAACAGTCTCCTCATGATCGCCGTGCTCATGGCAATCTTCGCGTTCATCGCGTCGATCATTGGAACGTCAGAATTGTCGCTCGTTTACATTCCAGTCATCCTGCCGCTCCTCATCGCGCTCGGCTATGACTCAGTAACGGCAGCAGCAGTCGCATTGTGTGCCACCGCGGCGGGCTTCACCGCAGGCGTGCTCAACCCGTTTACCACCGGTTTGGGGCAGGAAATCGCAGAGGTCGACCGATACTCCGGCGCTCTCGTCCGCCTACTTGTCCTCGCCGCACTCGTCGGAAGCGCCACATGGTTTGTGCTGCGTTACGCCCGAAAGGTGCGTCGCGATCCGTCCCTCGGGCTCCTAGCCAACGACGACAAAGAAGCAGCCAAGCGAAACGAATACCGCGACGTACTCATCGCCGACCCGCCTCACATGACCGTTCGACACAAGCTCGCTGCCGCCGCAACGGCCATTGGGTTTGCGGTGATGATCTTCGGTGTAGTCCGCCTCGGATGGTTCATGGTCGAGATGGCGGGCGTGTTCATCGGGATAGGAATCGTCGTCGGCCTGATCGCCGGGTTAACCCCAACAGCGATCAGTGAGGCATTTGAGAGGGGATTCCGCGAAGTACTCCTCGGTGCACTCATCGCAGGCGTGGCCCGTGGCGTGGCCGTCATTCTCGAAGACGGCCAGATCATGGACACCATCGTCTACGGGATCGGAAACGCTGTCAGTGGAATGCCCGTGGCGCTAGCCGCGCTCGGGATGTTCGTCAGCCAATTGCTGTTCAACTTTGTTATTCCATCAGGCAGCGGACAAGCACTCGTCACAATGCCCATCATGGCGCCGCTATCCGACGTCCTCGACGTCACCCGGCAAACCGCAGTACTCGCTTTCCAATTCGGCGACGGACTGGGCAATATTCTGTTTCCCACATCCGGGTACTTCATGGCTGCACTAGCGATTGCGGGAGTGCCGTGGCAAAAGTGGGTGCGGTTCTACCTTCCGCTTTTCGCGGCCTGGTGCGGCATCGCTGTCGTCTTTCTTCTTGTGACGCAAGCAATCGGATGGAACGGGTGATGACCCGGATTTACTCTCGGTTGTATGCAGCCTGCAGTGCGGCGAGGTCAATCTTCTTCATGCCGAACATCGCGTTGAATGCGCGGGTGGCAGCCTCTGCGTCATCGCCAGCCAACAACTTTTCCATGCCCTCCGGGACAATCTGCCACGACAACCCAAACTTGTCTTTCAGCCAACCGCATTGAACCTCCGAACCACCATCTGTGAGCATGTCCCAGTAATAGTCGACCTCCTCTTGGTTGGCGCACAGCACCAGGAAGGAAATTGCCTCGGTAAAGGGAAAATCTGCGCCGCCGTTGATTGCTGTCAGCTTCAGGTCGCCGAGTTCGAAATCAACGGTCAGCACCGATCCCGCCGGGCCCGGGCCTGCGTCTGTGTAGTAAGTCGTGTTGGTGACACGGGAGTGAGGGAATACGGAAACGTAGAAGTCCACAGCATCTGCCCCGTTGGTGTTGAACCAGAGGTTGGGGATGATTCGTGGTGAGCTGATTGACGGCATCGCTTCTCCTTAGTCTGCACCTGGTGTCCCGTGAGATCGGGCCTCACATAGTTGGACTTGCACGGAAAGAGAAGTTCATCGCACCTTATCGACGACGCCCTCCGCGCCCCTGTACTGTCATCGCAGACAACACACTGTGCTCGGGGAGGACGACATGACTGTAGGCGCCGTAGAAACGGGGAAAGACAATGTTCAGGAACTAATCGTTTCTGCTGTCAACCACGTCGGCCAGATCGCCGTCATTGCCACCGGACTGCTAGCAGATGTCGTGCGTGAACTAGGAGACTTCCTCACAGAGTCGCTTCAGCACGTCCAAACACTGTTGGAGTCCGCGGTCAATCACGTGGGACAGATTGCAGTGCTCATCACCCGGGCTATCGCGGCGATTGTGTATGAGATCGGCGCCATCGTGACTGACGGTTTCGACATGATTGATGCATCCAAAACCGCCTACCAGGATCGCGGATCTCAACGCGCACTAGCGCACTAGATAGATGAGTATCTGGCACCTTGTGCGGCGCGACGACTTCGAATCGTGCAACGACGCGTTGTTTCGACCGCCCTCACTGGACGCCGAAGGCTTTATCCATTGCACCGGCAACCTCGACACACTCGTGGCAGTTGCCAACCGCTTCTATGTGCACTGGGTCGGTGACGTGGTGGCGTTGGAGATCAACCCCGAGAACGTGGCCGCTCCGATCCGGTGGGAAGCTCCCTCTCCTGCGCCACCACCAGGGGTGGATGCCAACATTTCCTTCCCCCATATTTACGGCCCGCTAGACACTGCAGCCGTTGTTGGTGTTCTGCAGGCGCGACGCACACCCGAGGGGCGCTACACAGGTTTCGAGTGAGCCCAGAGGCTATCGCCAGCTTGCATCAGGAAGCGGGGCCGGACACGGAGTACCTGGCAGCGTCGCAAACTCAAAATGCCACCACTCGTTGGCATACGTCTGGCACACGCCGTAACGATGCCCGTTCGCCTTCATCCACGCGGCACCCTCCGCCGGTCCAATATCTAGCGCATCACCAGTGACATGCGTCGACTCATCCGGGGGCAGCACCCAAGGGCGGGAAGCTTCCGGGCTGCCATACGTTGCAACGCCTTGCTCCCATAGACGTTGCTGTTCTGCGCGTGTTCGAAATCCCGATGTCACCCACATCGGAACCCCCTGAGCGCGAGCCTCGGCTTCGGCGAGTGTGTACGCCACCGCAAGAAGGGGATTCAGGCCGTCAGTTCCATCCGCCGACCCCGTCAGCGGTTGCGCCGCAACGGACGACATTCCCACGGCAAAAAGTGAAGTAGTGACAGCCAAACCCACGGCAACTCGGCGCATACCTCACTTAAGCACGTCTGCGGCCGCCCGGTGTCGGGTTACAACCGTTGATGCTTTCATGTCACAATGGTGTTCAGTGACCCACATCACACGGGGTTGCTCAACCAGGTTGTAGCCACAAGCCAACAACCGCACCATAACTCAAGGAGACACCACAGTGACTTCCGCAGCTACACCAGTTTCGGGCGTTTTTGACCGGCCCACTCATCATGAGCAGGTCGTATTCTTTTCCGACCAACACACCGGCCTCAAAGCCATAGTTGGCATCTTCTCCACAGCGCTTGGCCCTGCACTCGGCGGCACGCGCTTCTACCCCTACGCCAGCGAACACGACGCCCTCACTGACGTCATGAACCTGTCCACCGGCATGGCCTACAAGACAGCACTCGCGGGCCTTCCCCTGGGCGGCGGCAAGGCCGTCATCATTGGCGATCCCGCCGCGATCAAAACACCTGACTTGCTACGCGCATATGGCCGCTACATCGAATCCCTCGGCGGTCGATACATCACAGCCTGCGATGTCGGCACATACGTTGCAGATATGGACATCATCGGCGAAGAAACCCGCTACGTAACCGGGCGTTCCGTGGAACACGGAGGCTCCGGTGACTCGTCAGTCATGACGGCCTACGGTGTGTTTCAAGGAATGCGAGCAAGCGCAGAATTCCGATGGGGTTCACCGTCGCTTGCTGGAAAGCGCGTAGGCATCGCTGGCGTCGGCAAAGTCGGCCGACTCCTCGCCGAACACGCCGTGAAAGACGGCGCAAAGGTCTATGTCACAGATGTCAACCACGCTGCCGTTCACCAGCTTCGGCAGGCACACCCTGACGTCGAAGCTGTCGCCGACACTGCCACTCTCATCTCCGGTGACATCGATATTTACGCGCCCTGCGCACTCGGTGGTGCACTGACGACAGAGACGGTCGCACAACTGCGTGCCAACATTGTGTGCGGCGCCGCCAACAATCAACTCGCCCACCCTGGGGTGGATGAGCAGCTAGCCGCACGAAGGATCCTCTACGCACCCGACTACCTCGTCAACGCTGGTGGAGTGATCCAAGTCGAAGACGAACTGCAAGGCTTTGATCCCGATCGCGCCCGTGCGAAAACTCTGCGAATCTTTGACACCGCGCAAGAGGTCTTCACCCTCGCCGCGGCCGCGAACATCACGCCAGCCAAGGCCGCCGATCAAATTGCTGAGAAGCGAATTGCCGATGCGCAACAGCACAGCCGCCCCCGGAATGATCGACTTGTAAATCGGTAATTGTCACGCCCCTCGCGTCGCGCGCCCACAGCGCGGCGCGAGAGTAGGGTGGTGCGATGCGCTTCGAAGAACTTGGCTGGGGCACAACCCCAATGGGCGAAATTTCCCTACGGCGACGTTTCGACCCCACCTTTAAATGTGACGTCTTCGAAGTAAAACTCGACGATGATTTCCTCATGTCTAGCCTGTTCACGGTGGCAGAAGAAGAACTGGCGCTACTCGCACTTGCGAAACTTGAAGGCGAAAACCTATCAGTGGCAGTCGGTGGACTTGGTCTCGGGTACACCGCCGCTACTGTGCTCGCTGATTCTCGCGTCGAATCACTCATCGTCATTGACGCGTTAGAGCATGTGATCTCATGGCATGAACGTCAACTGATTCCCGCCGGAGACAGGCTCGTCGAAGACCTACGGTGCCAGTTCGTACACGCCGACTTCTTCGAACTTGCACGTTCAGAGTCCCTCGACCCCGAAATTGCCGACGCAAAATTCGATGCCGTTATCGTCGACATCGACCATTCGCCCAGTCACGTTTTGCACCCAAGCCACGCGTCGTTCTATACCCCCGAAGGGCTGCAAGGCATGGCGAAACACCTCACGCCGGGTGGCGTATTCGCACTGTGGTCCAACGACGCCCCTGACGATCAGTTCACCGAAATGCTCGGGAACGCGATCGGTCCTGCCTCCGCTCACATAGTGACCTTTGAGAATCGTCTGCAAGGCAAGGATTCAGCCAACACGGTGTACTTAGCCAACAAGGTGTGATCATTTACGTTTGATTGTTAAGTGTCAACGGGTACATTGTGAGATACACCACAACGATGTGGTGAGGTAGAGCTAGCTGGCGTCAACGGAGAGGCCCGCAATGACGACACTCATCAACCCACAAAAAATTCGCGACGCCGTCGAACGGCACAAACCCACACTCGCCACCACCCCCGGCACCGGGTACATCGCCGAAAAACTCGAAAAACATCACTGGCGCACCCAACCCTTCGCGACACCCCCACCAGGCAGCGACCTCAAACCAATTCCCGGTGACCCCGGACTGCCGTTCATTGGCCACACCTTCGAACTCATGCGCCTCGGTGCCGACTACCAACTGCGCAGATACCAGCAGTTCGGCCCCATCTCATGGGCCACCGTATTCGGGCGCCGCGGCGTAGCAGTCGCAGGCCCCGAAGGCACCCAAGCAGTACTCGCCAACAAAGAAAACACCTACTCCCAAGGTGGCTGGCGCTACCTCATCGACACCTTCTTCCACCGCGGACTCATGCTCCTCGACGGCGACGAACACCGCTACCACCGCCGAATCATGCAAGCAGCCTTCACCCGCGAACGACTCAACGGCTACACCAACATCGCCGACGCCGTGATCAACGAACAGATCGCAACCACCCCGCACGACCACGAACTCGAGCTGTACCCAATGCTCAAACAACTCACCCTCACCGTTGCCGCACATGTGTTCATGGCTGCAGACACCAACACGGCAGACACTAACGTCGAATACCTCAACGATGCCTTCATCGCCGCTGTCCGCGGTGGCACAGCAATCGTGCGCTACCCAGTACCTGGCGGACGGTGGTCTCGCGGGATCCACGGTCGACGCGTCCTAGAAAAATACTTCCGCGACGCAATACCTGAAAAGCGCCGCACCACCAGCCCAGACTTCTTCTCCGCGCTGTGTCACGCCGCATCCGACGACGGCGAAACCTTTCACGACGACGACATCGTCAACCACATGATCTTCCTCATGATGGCGGCGCACGACACCGCAACGATCACCACCACCGTCGCGGCCTACAACCTTGCACGCCACCCCGAGTGGCAAAACGCCGTACGCGACGAAATCGCCGCCCACAACGGCCCCATCACCCCAGCTTTTCTCGACAGCCTCACCACGTTAGATAACGTCATCAACGAATCGCTCCGACTCGTCGGCCCCGTCCCCGCATTCGTCCGCGAAACCACCACCGACACTGAACTTCTCGGCCACTACGTTCCCGGAGGCAGTTTCCTCCTCGTCGACCCCTGGGTCAACCACCTACTCCCGGAGTACTGGACAAACCCACAAACATTCGACCCAGACCGATTCTCCTCACACCGCAACGAGCACAAACAGCACCCGTTCCTCTTTGTGCCATTCGGCGGCGGTGCGCACCGGTGCATCGGAATGCGATTCGGGATATTAGAGGTGAAAACTATCCTCTGCCGCCTTCTCGCTACCTATCAACTCGAACTTCCCGAGTCGTATCAGGTGCGGTGGGACACCAGTTCGCTGCCATTTCCCGCGGACGGATTGCCGATGCGCCTCACCGCCCTTCGGCGTGGCTGAACGGCACCTTCCCGGGTCGATCGGGAATGACAACTGTCACATCAATCTCGTGACATCTGATCCGAGGCCTCAAGCGCTGGCGCTGACACCGTAGAAGCATGACCAACCAACCACCCGCAGTGGAAATACGCGACCTACACAAAAGTTTCCGGCAACGAGGCGGCACACAGGTCCACGCGGTTCAGGGCGTCGACCTAACGATCCAGCGCGGTGAAGTAGTCGCGCTCCTCGGACCTAACGGTGCAGGAAAAACCACCACACTCGACCTCGTATTGGGGTTCGGCCAACCAGATCACGGCGAAGTCCGCGTCTTCGGGGGATCACCCCGCGCCGCAATCGAGGACGGTGCAGTGTCAGCAGTCCTACAGACAGGCGGACTACTCGCCGACCTCACCGTCCGCGAGACACTCAAAGCGGTCGCGTCCCTCATGCCCCGGCCACTACCACTTGACGAAGTGCTCGACCGTGCTGGCCTCACCACCATTGCCCGGCACATGGTGTCAAAGTGTTCCGGTGGCCAACAGCAACGCCTGAAGTTTGGGCTCGCGCTGCTCGCCGACCCCGAATTGCTCATCCTGGACGAACCCACAGCAGGAATGGACGTGCGTGCCCGCCGCGAATTCTGGGACACCATGCACGCCGAAGCGCGGCAAGGACGAACGATCATCTTTGCGACCCACTACCTCGAAGAGGCAGACACATTCGCCAACCGAGTGATCCTGATGTCGCGCGGAAAGATCGTCGCCGACGGCTCCACCGCCGAAATAAGAGCCCGAACAACAGGCAGAACCGTCGTTGCCGAGGTCGCTGTCCAGGCGGTCGAGCGCGTGCGCGAAGCCGTTCTCACGCTCGACGGTGTCCACGATGTCACAGTGCGCGGAGGACGCATGACAATCACATGCCGAGACTCCGACGCAGTAGCCCGCTACCTCCTCATGCACAACCTGGGCAACCACCTCGAAATCACCTCAGCAAACCTTGAGCAAGCATTTGTCGCCCTCACCTCCGACAGCCTTGATACCAAGGAAGAGGTGTCACTATGAGCACCACCTACGTCACCACTGAGTATTGGCGAACAATCCGGAACTTCCCCAACATGTTCTTCATCGCGCTGCTACCGGGTGCCTTCTACCTCGTCTTCGGCGCATTAACGGAATTTGGGTCCGAACCCGCCGGTTCCGGCAACGTCGCCGCCGTAATCATGACGTCCATGGCCTGCTACGGCGCCGCGATGGCGACACTGTCAATCGGCGGCTCCGTCGCTGTCGAGCAGTTTCAGGGATGGGGTCGGCAACTCGCACTTACGCCGCTCACATCATCAGGGTTTGTCACCATCAAAGCCATCGTGGCTCTCGGCGTCGCCGCAATGCCCATCCTCGTGGTGTACTCACTCGGCTTCTTCTTCGGCGCACAAGCCCCACCAAACGTGTGGATCCTTTCCGCGCTTCTGTGCTGGCTAGGCTCCGCAATCTTTGCGCTCTTCGGACTCGCCGTCGGATTCGCTTTCCGCACCGAAGCAGCACTGAGTGCAGCAGGAGGACTCCTCGTCATCCTCGCGTTCCTAGGCAACGTATTCATCCCCCTGACCGGGACAATGCTGACAATCGCGAAGTTCACACCGATGTACGGCATGGTGGCGCTCGCGCGCTATCCGCAAACGGAAGGCACCTACGCAGGAATGTCGGGCGAATCGTTGTGGATTCCTGTGGTAAACGTCATCGCATGGGCAATCATCTTCGGGACAGTCGCGACCATCATGTCGCGTCGAGCTCTGGCAAAGAGATGACCGAAGAGCAGGACCACAGCTGGGTGTTCGGCGCGGTGTGGTTAGTCTTCCTCGTCTTTCCCGCGCGAGAACTCTTCATGTCGGATCAATCACTAGTCGGCATGATGATCGGTGTGGCGCTGCTCATCGTCTTCGCCGCAGTCTTTGTCTACGGCCTGGTTTCCCTGCGGTGCATCGGAGACGACGACCTCCAGGCCAACCTCGTCGTCCTCGGGATGGTCGCAATCACGTCACTCATGGCGATCCTCATCGGACTAGGCGCGATGGGCATGACGGCTTTCATCATCAGCTACGTGTTCTTTGCCTGGCCGATGCGCCGGGCTGTTGGCTTAGCAATTGCCACCGTCGTGCTGGTGCTCGTGGGGCCCAGTCTCATTGGTGCCGGCCAGTTCGGCGAGTACTGGGTATTCCTCCTCTTCCTAGTACCAGTGAGTTTTGTATCCGCACTGTCACGGGTCATGCTCGAAAAGGAAGAATCGCAACGAGAACTTCAAGAACAATTGACCACGGTGGCCGAACGAGACCGAATCGCCAGAGACGTCCACGACATTCTTGGGCACGGCCTCACCGTGATCTCTGTGAAGGCCGAACTGGCCGCGCGCCTCATCGACTCTGACCCCGACCGGGCTAAACGCGAACTCGCCGAACTACACACCCTCGCTCGGGAAGCGCTCGCGGAGGTACGTTCTACAGTGACAAGAATGCGAACCCGCAGCCTCAAAGAGGAGCTGTTAAGTGCACGAACAGCGCTGACAGCCGCCGGGATACACGGCAACCTCCCCGAAACCGTCCCAGAAGTACGCGACGGTGCGGAGGAGGTATTCGCGTGGGCCGTCCGTGAAGCCGTCACCAACATCATTCGGCACAGCGGAGCGAACCGCTGCGTGATCACGCTGGACCCACGCTCAGTCGCCATTAGCGACGACGGGCACGGCAACGGGCCACTGCCCGAAGGCCAAGGGTTACGCGGACTGCGCGAACGAGCCGCAGCAGCAGGCGCCCAAGTCGACATCGCAGCCACCCAAGGTAAAGGAACACGCGTAGAGGTGTCAGTGCCGTGATCAAGATTCTGCTCGCCGACGACCAAGCCCTAGTCCGAGGCGCTCTCGCCGCGTTGCTCGAGCTTGAACCCGACCTGTCCGTGGTCGCCGAAGTAGCCCGCGGAGACGAAGTCGTCCAGGCAGTGCTGGAACACCAGCCCGACGTCTGTCTGCTCGACATCGAAATGCCCGGAATCGACGGAATCGCAGCAACAGCCGCTGTGCGGGAGCGATTCCCGGATACACACGTGCTCATCGTGACGACGTTCGGTCGGGCGGGTTATTTGCGCCGCGCGATTGATGCGGGAGCTAGGGGCTTCGTTGTGAAAGACACCCCGGCGCGTGAGCTCGCCGATGCCGTTCGCCGCGTCCATGCTGGCCTGCGCGTCATCGACCCAGCCCTCGCCTCAGAAACCCTCGTCGATGGGATCAACCCGCTCACAGAACGCGAACGGCAGGTGCTGCTACATGCACTTACCGGAGCCACCGTCGCCTCGATCGCACGGCACGTCCACCTATCTCAAGGGACGGTTCGCAACTACCTGTCATCCGCCATCGGAAAAACTGGTGCATCCACACGCGGCGAGGCTGCGCAGATCGCGCAGTCACGAGGCTGGTTGTGACGCCTCCTTTTTGCAAATCCATCTGCGGGAGTCGTCAAAACTGCTGGTTTTCGGGTGGTTTTGTTGACGTGTGCAGATGGATTCGGCGCGGGGGCTCTGGGGGCTCAGGGGCTCAGGGGGTCAGCGGGTGTCGACCCACCAGCGGGGCGGCAGGACGATTCCCGAGGGGTATTTACTGGGCCAGTCATCAGGTTCCGGCTCCACCGGACCAAGCAGCGGATCGTGCTTCCACCATCGGATCGGCTCGTGGCGAACCGGGTTGGCAGCTAGCAATTGGGCAAACCGCAGTATCAGCTCATCGAGTCGGGGATACGCCAGCTGCCAGCCGAACCGGCACAGGTCAAGAGACAGCCGCCGCAACAACCACTCCCGTTCATTTTGGTCAAACACGATCTTCGACGCATCAGCCCGGTTGTTGTACTTCACTGCGCCGTCTGCTTCAAACCCCGCCCAGTGCCACGGCCACAGGCCATCCAGGCGAAACATCGGTTTACCATCGCCGACCCAGGCATTGGGGATGGGGAGCGGGAGGTCGCCCGCATACGCAGCAAATCGACCGAGAGACTCCAACGGGGATTCTGCAAGTCCCGTCGCATGGTTAGCCACCCATCGCGTGCGGGTTATCCCACTGCGTCCCTTCATATCTCTGGTTGCGTTCATGAGGTTTGCTCCACGCCGCAGAGCATGGTCGCCCACCGCAAGTGCGATAGGCAGCGAAGCCGACAGCGCGATGGTGCTCGCCGTGTACCCAACGCCAGTCGCTGGGACGCCGTTATACTCGCGCAAATGTTGTGGGGGAACGAACTCCCGTCGGGTTCGACCATGCTGATTGCGTTGGGCACCTACCGGTTTCGGGTTAGAGTGGACCGCGTCGGGTAGCTGTGGGGGTCGCCCCAGTTGGGGCAATCCGTTCAGCGTCGCCGCAGACCACCCGGCGAGATACGTGTGATCACCGCAGGATCGTTGGTATGCGCGCGATGCTAGAGCAAATTGCTCCCAACCACTGAGGCCGCCCCACAATTCGGTGCCGGTGTACTGACCATGCGCCAGTTTCGTCAGCAGTCCTTTCCTGCCCAGGGAGTGGAGATACTGGCGCGAGGTTGGTTTATCCGCGCTGATCAGGCCTTCCCCAGCTGCGATTGCGGCTTGTAGTGAGTCTGGTAGGTGGGTTCTTCTGGGACGCGCCATGTGTGAACAGTTTGGCTACCGATGGGGAGATGGTGAGCGACCGTGGCGGAGAGGTGTGGATAACACCACGTTGGGGATTACGCGTGTGCTTCGATGCTGCGGATCCATCTGCGTATGTCGCGGATACTGCCTGTTTTTCGGGGGTTGCGTTGACGTCCGCAGATGAATTTGGCGAGCCGGGCCGAGCCGGGCCGCCCGGGCGCGGAGTGCCGAGCCGGGCCGGGCAGGGGTGCTGAGCCCGGCGGCCCCGGGACCCGGCCCGGCGGCAGGACAGCTCCCACAAGAAAAATCCGGAAACGGAACCAGATCCACCTCCCTTGCGTCATACCCCAACAGATGCACAGAAATGGGCATCAAAGGAGGAGATCGCACACCCGCACTGCGCGTCGGGAGGAGAGGACCACGCGCGGTGCGGCCTCTGATGGTCGTGTGATCTCGCTAATGCGACAGCCATTTACTCGATTGGCGCGTGAAATACTGCGAAGACGAAACGTGTACTTGCGTATATACCGAACTCAGGGGGATAAGTGCGCCATCTGCAGCAGGCACCGCCGATGCCACACCACACGCAGTGGAATGTTCAGCACAATCGCAGGGCATTGGTGCCGATTGTTGTGATGGTGGCTATGGCCATCGTGGCCATGATGTTGGTCGCGTTGTCAGCAGTGACGATGGGCATTGACGTTGCTGTGGTGGCGACGGGTCTTGCGTTTCTCCCGGTGATTCCGATCGCGATGTTGTTCTTGTGGATTGATCGGTGGGAGCCAGAGCCCGGCAGAATGCTGCTCGCGGCATTTTTGTGGGGTGCGAGCATCGCTATTGTTGCGGCAGTTATCGGTAGCCTGCTGTTTAACCTGACTTGGATGGCGGTGCTGCCGACGTCAAATGAATTGGCGTTGAGTCTGAGTATCACGGCACCTGTTGTGGAGGAAGTCTGCAAGGGCCTGTTCTTGGTGTGGTTGTTTTGGTTTAGGCGTCGTGAGTTCGATGGTGTTGTTGATGGGATCGTTTATGCGGGCCTGGTGGGACTAGGTTTTGCCTTCACGGAGAACATTTTTTACTTATCAGCTGCTCTGCGTGAAGAAGGCCTGGAGGGCGGCCTAGTTCTCTTCATTTTGCGCTGTGTGATGAGCCCGTTCGCGCATCCGTTGTTTACCGTGATGTTTGGTATCGGATTGGGTCTGGCGGTTCAAAGCCGATACAAGTCCGTCAAGGTATTAGCACCGGTTGTTGGGTTGGTGCTGGGAATGGTTTTGCATGGTTTGTGGAACGGCTCGACGCTGATTCTTGACGGTGTGGGCTTCCTGTACGTCTACGCGCTGGTGATGATTCCTACGTTCGTTGCAACGATTGTGCTTGTGGTGTGGCAGCGTCGCCGTTTGCAGAAGGTAGTGGCACGGCAGTTGCCTGCGATGGTGTCTGCGCAGCTCATTCCGCCGCATGAGGTTCCACACCTGGCATGTTTGGTGAGCCGCGGTCGTTGGCGTGAGCACGTTCGTCGCCAGTATGGCTCTGAGGTGGAAAAGGGTTTGCGCGATTACCATGCCGTCGTGACGGAGATTGCGATTCTGTTTGACCGTATTGAGCGGGGCGCGATCGGAGACGGCCAGGAGAAGCTCAAGGAAGAGTTGTTCGCTGGTTTGTATGAAGTGAAGGCTCGGGCGCGGAATTATCCTGCTGCTTTGTCGGCGGCATCAAAAACCGTGAACCACCCGAACCCGTACTTGCGGACCTAAATGCCCCTCTACAAGCTTGCTTCGGCGGGCGCTGGCGGGAGCATGACGACCTGTCCGGCGTAGCTCAGACCAGCTCCGAAGCCGAGGAGGAGTGCGATCTGGCCACCCTTCGCCTTTCCGGTGGCGAGCATTTCTTCCATGGCGAGGGGGATGGATGCCGCTGAGGTGTTTCCTGTGTTTTCGATATCGTTCGCGACAGGAACGCCGTCGCGAAGACCAAGGTTCTTCTTCATTAGATCGTTGATGCGGGAGTTGGCTTGGTGGGGGATGAAGACGTCGATATCGTCGACTGAAAGCCCGGATGCGTCGAGGGTGCTCTTCAAGGCTTTGGGTAGGGTGATCGCCGCCCAGCGGAAGACGCGTGGGCCTTCCATTACGAGGCTGAGGCGTCCCATTTTTTCGACGGAGGCGTCTGTGCCTTGCATGGCTTCGGCGCGGTCCATGTATTCGACGAGGTCGAGGTTTTGGCGAATTGCTGGAGCGTTTTCGCCATCACTTCCCCATACGGTGGGGGAGATGCCGTTGACTTCGCTTGGGCCAACGATGACGGCACCGGCGCCGTCGCCGAAGATGAAAGCGGTGCCGCGGTCGGTGCGGTCGATGCCTTCGGACATGGTTTCCATGCCGATGACGAGCACGTATTTGGACGTGCCTGCACGCACGAGGTCGGCTGCGCAAGCGAGACCGTATCCGAATCCGCTGCACCCTGATGTGACGTTGAATGCGGCGACGCCGTTGATGCCGAGATCAAAGGCGACTTCGGGTGCACCGTGTGGGGTTATTGTTCGCCAGGTGCTTGTTGCCAAGATGAGGGTGCCGATCTCGGCGCGATCAATTCCTGCGTTGCGGATGGCGCGCTCTGCGGCGGCAACGGAGATGGACCGGCCTGTTTCGTCGCCGCTTATCCAGCGTCGGTTGCGGATACCGCTTCGTTCGTAGATCCACTCATCGTTGGAATCGAGAACTTCACACAGTTCGTCGTTGCTGACGATGTGCTCAGGTCGGTACGCACCAATGCTGAGTATGGCGACGTTTTGATTCACCGGATTAGCTGCGATATTGACCACTATTGTCGGCTCCTTTGCCGTAAACGCAGATTCGAATCACAAAGTATCCGGTTCAGCGTATCCGGAATACTTCGTAGGATCACTTGGGCGCAAGTGACAATTTCGTAAGGATGTTGTGTGGTGTGAGTGTGGCTCACCGGCGCATCCGTGTTGGTGGTCGGCGGTAGCGGTCCATGGCGTCCATCGCATTTGTGGCGACCTTGGCGAATACTGCAACGATTCCCACGACGAGAAGCAGGATTCCCATGGGCGCTAGGAATGCGTAGTCCTGTGTGAGACCTACTGGTCCGGATCGGTCGCCGAGTACTGCACGGGCGATGAGGGAACCAACTCCGGTCCATAAGATTAGGGCGCTTACCCGCCAGTATGTTGCACCAGTCAGCGAGGTGAAGGACATGATTGTCGCTGTCACCAATGCGCCCAGTGCGAGGACGAGCACAGCGAACATCGTCGGTGGTCTCCTTCCAATTTGTGGGGCACTCGTCGGCGGGCACCCTGTTCTTACTAGCATCCACCCTTTTGTTTGAACATGCACCCTTCGGATTCGACCGTTTCGGAATGCTACCGCGCTGCTGGTGCTTACCATGCACCCATGTACGACTGTCGAGGGTTGTGTTGGGTGGGAGCTACCCGATGAGTTGGATTTCGATACACAATGCCGTGTCAGTGGCGGGGGTGTCGTTGCGTGTGGCGCGCAATGTCGTGGAGATCGTCCGCAGGCCTAGTGGAACATCTGATGGTGACGGCGAAGTACCTGATATTCCCGTGGCGTCTGACGAGGATGGGCTGTCGGTATCTCGGGCTGTGCGTCGCATTCGGGATTCGGCGCGAAAGTCAGCTGAGGGTGCTGCTTCCGCAGCGACAGCCGAAGTGTCGAAGCGTATTTCGGGTGACATTTCTCGTGTCGTCGTTAAGCATCCCGCTGTCGACACGGCTATTACTGTTTCCGCAGTGTTGTTGGTGAGTCCTCCGGGTCGCGTAGCGACGACGGTGGCGCACCTGTTTGCTATTTCACCGCTCGGGCACGCGGTGAAAGGTGTGGGGTCGTTTATCGCTTCGACGCAGGTTGCTCAAGGTTTTGAGGCTGCCGCAAAAGAGGCGGTGGGTACAGCTCTTGTCAACGAGACGACGATGGCGGCTGTGACTCGGATGGTCGATGCGGCTTTGGATTCCACTGTGGATGTTGCGATACCGGCATTGGTGGAAACGTCGGTGTCGACGTCGATTGATCTTGTTAAGTCGGGGATCCTGCACGGCACCGCGACCGTGGGTGGTGCTGCGTCAGCGGTAGGTGCGGGGAAGATTGCGGATACGGGGCACGGCGCGTTGACGGCTGCGTTGAATTTTGCGACGGACAACCCGTTGAGCGAATCCGCACAGACGTTGCTTGTGAAAAGCATCGGGGTTGCTGCGCGAGGTGCCGCTACAGGGGTGGTGAGTCCGGCGGTTCATCTTGCTGCTGAGCAGGCTCGCGGTGAAATTATCCGGACGATTGCTGGGGAAGTCACTGTCGGTATTCCGCTTGTCATTGCCCGACGGGTTGTGCTGACGGTCGACAGTATCGTCGATGCGCGTGACCTTCAGTCATCCGACGAAGTTGATGCGCTGTTGCGTAAGGCAGTCGAGGATGCGATTGGCGAAGTGATCCGCTCAGTTGTTGAGCCCACGACGACGCTTGCTGTGCGGAATGTGGTGACGGGAACTGTTGCGAAGATCGCGTTGAATGTTGCGCTTGAAGCGTCGACGCACGTGCTTGTTACGACGACTGGGTCACTGACGGGCGCTCCGGGGAAGCTGAAAGGTTGGTGGCGCGGGCGTCGGAGGGACGAGGACTAGCTAGTCGCGTTGGTAGACGAACGCGTAGGTCCGGTAGGGAAGGTGCAGCTCTGTTTTGCCTGCCAGCGATGGGTGGGTGGCGATCAGCTGATCTACTGCATGATCGACGTCGCGCTGTTGCTCTGGGTTGGCTGTGATGTAGGGGCTGCGGCTGCGGACGAGCCCTCGGAGCGCATCGGGGGTCAAGGTGCGCACCCATTCCTGGGTGAATACCGCTCGTTGTTGAAAGGGTTGGGTGACGGTGGGGCCGCCGTCTCGAATCAACCGCTCTGCTGGGCTTAAACCCATGATGTTGGTTAGTTGGCCTACCCATTCTGTTGCGTCGTCACGGATGTTCCACACCAGTACTAATGATCCGCCTGGGGTGAGGACGCGGTCTGCTTCGTGCGATGCCTGATCGGGGTCAACCCAGTGCCATGCTTGACCAAACACGACGGCGCCGATTGATCCGGCAGGGATTGGCATTGACTCGGCTGTACCAATGAGGCGTCGGACGTGTGGCGCTGTGGCGGCGAGTTCGTTGAGCATCGCTGGGTCTGGGTCAACGGCGATGACTTCTAACCCGAGGTCAGCCAAAACTGTTGTGAGGAGGCCGGTTCCGGCGCCGCAATCAACGATGGGTCCTGTGACTCCGCGTAGTGCTTTTGCCAGCAATTGCTGCGGGTAGGTGGGGCGTGCGGCAGCGTAGGTGCGTGCAGCTTGACCAAAACTTCTCGATGGATTTATGCCCATACTTCACCTTATTGCTGCGATGAGTCGTTCGCTGCGGGCGGTCATATCTGATGCCGATTCGGACGGGTGCCGGAGCCACCAGTTGACCAGAGAGGTCACGACGCCCATCCACACTTCGCTGAATGCGGACACGTCGAGTGGGTCGGTGATTCCGGCAGTGTTCAAGACGTTGGCGCTGCCGCGTTGGGCTTGTGCGGCAATGCTGCGCCGGACTTTGGTTGCGGCGATTCCGGCTTCGCTGTCGCGCGGAACTGACCGGTCGAAGATGACATTCCAGTCTGCGGGGCGGGGTTCGAGTGCGGTGAAGATCGCTTTGAGGGTGCGGTGCGCCATGGTGATGTTGTGTTCACTGCCGGTGACTACATTTTCGATTTCGTGGCCGAGGTTCGCCCCAGCGCGTTCTACACACGCGGTGTAGAGCCCGTCTTTGGTGTGGAAGTAGCTGTATATCAGTGGTTTTGAGATTCCTGCACGGGTGGCTATGTCGTTGATGGAGAGCCCGGCGTATCCGACGTGTGCGATGTGGTTGGCGGCAACGTCGAGTATTTGGGTTTCGCGTTCGGCGCGGGGGACGCCTTTGGTTCCTGCTGTGCTCACTGGTTTATCCAACCATGTGTAGTGGTGGGGGTATTGACACTTTAATTGACTAAAGCGTAACTTACGAATCAGTCAATTAAGGAGGGGTCCATGTTTAGCGACATTTGGGACCAAATAAACAACCCAGTTGTGTACGCGCTGCCAGTGTTCGCAGTGTTCATCGCCATCGAGCTTGCAGCGCTTCGGTTCCACGAACACGGCCACGCTCGTGGATACAACCGTGTGGACACAAGGACCTCCCTAAGCATGGGTGCCGGTTCCCTCGTCGCATACGCACTCTTCAAACTCTTCACCCTGCTGCTCTTCGTTTTCATCTGGACATATCTCGCGCCCTGGCATATTCCTGCTGACACCTGGTGGAGTTGGGTCCTGCTATTCGTCATCGTCGACTTCACCTGGTACTGCTACCACAGGTTTTCCCACCGCGTCCGCATCGGTTGGGCCGCACACCAAGCCCACCACTCCAGCGAATACTTCAACCTCGGAACAGCACTCCGACAAAAGTGGAACCCGTGGGCGGAAGCACTCTTCTGGCTTCCCCTTCCGCTATTGGGATTTGAACCGTGGGCAATCTTTGTCGTTTTCGGGTTCAACCTCATCTTCCAGTTTTTCGTCCACACAGAGACTGTCGGAAAGCTACCGCGACCGATCGAATACATTTTCAACACACCATCGCACCACCGCGTGCACCACGGAAGTGACCCCGAATATCTCGACAAGAACTACGGTGGCGTCTTCATCATCTGGGACCGACTGTTCGGCACCTTTGAAGAGGAAAAGCACCAGCCCACATACGGTCTCACCACACCGGTTGGCACGTACAACATCATCAAACTCCAGTACCACGAATACGGAAGCATCATCCGAGACGTCCGCTCTGCGACAACTTGGCGTGACAAACTGGGCTATATCTTCGCTCCACCAGGATGGAAGCCCAAACAAAAAGAATTGAGCTCCCGATGACGTCATGGCTGTTGAGTCCACCGATCTCGCCCCGCACACTGTTCACCAGGGGCATTGAACTACGCGACAAAAGGGTGCTCATCACTGGAGCGTCATCCGGGGTAGGCGCCCAGCTCGCACAGGACACTGCCGCGGAAGGTGCACACGTCATTGCGGTGGCGCGCAATGCAGATCGACTAGCAGAGGTTCGACAGGGAATCGTCAGCAAGGGCGGTTCCTGCGAAACCTATCAGTGCGACATCACCGATGAGACTGCGGTCAGCAAGCTTCTCGCCACAGTGGGAACAATCGATATCCTCGTGAACAACGCGGGGCGTTCAATTCGACGTCCCGTCATGGAATCGGTCGACCGCCTCCACGACTTTCAACGGACCATAGACCTTAACTACCTGGCAGCAGTGAGGATGAGCCTCGGCGTGCTGCCAACAATGGCTAGGTCGGGTGATGGGCACATCATCAACATCGCCACCTGGGGCGTGCACGCAGGACTAATGCCGAAGTTCGCCGCCTACCACGCATCAAAAGCCGCGATCGCCGCGTTTGGGCGGAGCCTCGCCGCCGAAAATACCGGGGTTCACGTCACAACTATCGGTTTTCCGCTCATCCGCACACCCATGATCGCCCCCACCGAGCATTACAAGAACTTGGCCGCGCTCACACCACAGCAGGCGAGCAGCTGGGTGATCACCGCTATGAAGAAGCGCCCCACACAAATGCACTCTCGGTACGCCGGGATTATTCGGCTGATCGATTCGATTTCTCCACACGCAGCGAACACACTCATTCTCCGGGCAGGAATCTAACCATGGCACATATCACTCAGCAGGCATTCGCAACTGCCGTCGTGAAACGACTGCTGCCACGCCTTGACCGGCGGATCACAGCGTCGACAGCACCTGGTGTCGACCCAACGATGATGGTCCCGCACACGCTGTCTCGGCGTTGGGCATGCACGCACTTCGGAATCTTTCTTCCGTCATTGCCGGAACCATACCGGTACCTCAACACGATGACGCTGATCGGAACCCCCGGGGCCCTGTGCTTCGACGACAACTACATTCTGCGCGACGATCCCCGAACAACCGCAACCGTCATGTCCTCGACGGCGCACGGTGCGTCCCACCACTATCAGGGGTACGACTCGATTGACGAGTGTGACTTCGCCGATGATGGATCCACACTCAGCTGGGGAGATGACCTAACCATCACGTGCGATCATCCGACGTACACCGTCGACGCGCGCTACGAACACATGTCCGTCAACCTCACCCTCAGTGCCACAGACGCAGTGTCGTGGTTCTTGAAGAACCCGGTCAGCGACCATTTCAGCATGTTGGCGTCGTACAGCGGCACCATCACCGATGAGCGCGGTACAACACCCATCAGTGGGCTCGGGACAGTGGAGTACGCCCGGTATATGTCACCACAATCGCTGCTGTCGACCCCGCTACCAGAGCCGGTGAAGCTGCCCCTCGACTTTTTCACCTATCAAGTGCTGAACCTTGACGACACTACGCAACTGCTGCTCACTGACGTCCGGACAGCGGGTGTGACAGCGTGCAAACTGGCGCACATGCGAACCGTCGATGGCGTAGCGAGCGTATTCGACGACGTCGATTTTGAGGTCCTGGAATACAACCCAGAACGAGTTCTTGATCCTCACGGCCGCCCGATGCGCGTACCCACCCGAATCCGGTGGACTGTTCGAGACGGCAATTCGACGCTGCTCAACATCGAAGGTCGTATCGACGCGCCGTGGCGATACGGACACGGTCGCGGATACGTCGGCGCATACACCTACACCGGTAACTGGCAAGGAAACGAGATCACCGGCAGCGGTTACATCGAATGGATCGACTGCGAGTAACTTACAGAGCCGCGACAGCAGCCTGCATGTCGATGACTACCTTGCTGCCCAACCGCTCAAAGAACAATCGCATCACCGGTGAAGCGAGCTTCGCGAATCCGTGAAATGTGATGTCCGCGGTGTAGTGCACTTCGGTTTCGCCGTTCTCAGAACGCAAACGAATATCGTCGATCGCAGTGGCGGTTTTGTTCTTGCCAACGAACTTCACGCGGTCGGCTTCGAACACCTCAAGCTCGTACGTTAATTCAGTTTCATTACCGAGAACGCGCGAGACGTTGCGCCACTGTGCATCCACTCGAATCGGGCCGTCGTCGAGCCGCGTGCAAGCAACTGTGCCCGGGTCCCAATCCACGGTATTACTGAAGTCGGAGAGATACTTGACGACGACATCGATTGGTTTGTCGACGACGAAAGTTCGCTGGACGTGCACCATAATGAGCCCTTTCTGTTGGAGGGGTCCCTCATGATTCGTAGCCGAGCGGTCGCTGGATTGGCGACGTCACACGCGCACGACACCCAACGACATTGCACCCAGGAACTTCGGGGCACCTCGGTCGTAGAATCGATCCACCCAGTCGACAACGAACCCTTCCTGCTCCAACATTTCAACAATGGGCCGATTCAGGTTGCACCCGCCAAAGAGTTTGTTCTGCACAGGATTCAGCCGGTTCTGCCAGCGCTGCACCTTCGCGTCAGGTGCCAGGCCATGTTCGACAAAATGTAGCCGTCCATTGGGTTTAAGGACGCGACGCACCTCCCGTAACGCGGCGACGAGGTCCGGGATGGTGCACATCGTGAACGTCGATAGCGCGCAGTCGAAACTTGCATCGCTTAATGGGAGTTGCTGACCGTCCAGACCAGACCGTTCAATCGGAATTCGCGACGCCTTAACCCGTTTGGATGCCAGCTTCCACGCAGCGTCGGCGGGCTCAATCGCCGATACCTTGGTGACGGTTGATGGGTAGAACGGCACGTTTAACCCTGAGCCGAACCCGAGTTCCACCACATCACCAGTGAGCCCTGCGCAGGTTCGCTCGCGTTGTGGGTCAGTCATCTTCATGCCGCACGCGCAGTCGATGATCCGCGGCAGGATTCGGTCGCGATAGATGGCCATACCTCAGCGTAGGCGAGTTGAGCGTGATGGCATAGGGGCCCTATGCGTAGTTATAGCTGTCAAGCGGGAACCGTGATGCCTCCCGCAGGGCAGTCACAGTTGACGTGGGGCGCAAGATCGCAGCTTCCCCGTGCTGGTTGAAGTAGTAGCTTCGCGCAGTCTGGCAGTTCCCCTGGTAGAACACCGAATCTCCAAGCTTGGCGGTCATCCGGTCGAGGTAATTGCTGTTAGCTTCCTCTGTTACCTCAAAAGTTGTGGCGCCGCGGCGTAGTACCTCGCGAATGACTCGTCGCAAGTGCTTCATCTGGACTTCAATCGTGGTGAAGTAGGACAAGCCGCTGTAGGAATACGGACTCGCGAGGGTTAGGTAGTTCGGAAACTGCGGAACGCTGATTCCTTCAAAAGCTTGGAACCTGTTCTCGCGCCACCATTTACCGAGGTTGCGGCCCTCGCGCCCGACGATGTCGATGGCAGGAAAGTTAACGTCCCATATGTTGAAGCCGGTAGCAAGCACCAGTGTGTCAATCGTCGTCTTGGTGCCATCGACAGTGACGATCCCATCCGATTCAACCCGCTCGATGGTGGAGGTTTCGAGGCGCACATGTGGTTTGTTGAATGTCCGAAAGTACTCGTTGGAAAATGTTGGCCTCTTGCAGCCGAAGTCGTAGTCGGGTGTGAGCTTGCGTCGCAAGTCCGGATCTTTAACTTGTGTCCGAAGGTGAAGTTTGGCGACCGAAGCAGCTACGGCGTTAAGCAACCGTGCTTGCCTAAAGTGCAGCACGGCGCTGACCATGATCAGTTCGAGAATGGCCGTGTTAACGAAGCGGGCGGCGCGCTGCGTGAAGGGAGCAACGCTAAACATGCGTTGCACGGCGCGAGGTATTGGGGTGTCGATTTTGGGTGTCACCCAGATCGGTGTCCGCTGAAATACAGTCAGCTCTTTGGCCCGTTTGGCGAGATTCGGAATGAGTTGGACAGCGGTGGCGCCCGTGCCGATGATGGCAACTGTGCGGCCATCGAGGTTGTAGGAGTCGTCCCAGTCCGTTGTGTGGATGATCTTGCCGGTGAAGGTGTCGATACCGGGGATGTCAGGTGTGTGCGGTTGTGACAAGAAGCCTGTGGCAGTGAGTAGGAACCTCGCGGTTACAGGCTCTTGGTCAGCGATGGACACGGTCCACAACTGTTCTTCGCTATTCCAGACGGCTCCGGTGACGACGGTATCGAAGCGCATGTATTTGCGTAAGTCGTACTTATCGGCGACATGCTCGGCGTACTTCTTCAGTTCAGCGCCGGGCGCGAACAGTCTCGACCAGTAGGGATTCGGTTCGAACGAGTAGGAATACGTGACGGACGCGATGTCGACCGCAAGTCCTGGGTATCGGTTGACGTGCCACGTTCCACCGAGGTCGTCTTCGCGCTCAAGTATCGCGAGGTTGTGAAGACCTAGTTCGTTGAGCGCTATTGCAGCGCCCATTCCGCCAAAGCCTGCGCCTACGATTACGGCGTCAAAATGCGGTGCCATGCTTGCCCCTTGTGTCAATTGTCAACTTAGACGTTCACAATTACTGAGACAGACTGTACCTATTAGTTTGGGTGGTGTCGATGGTCACCGGGCATCCTCACCGCATGATCGTCGGAGTTGAACCAACCATGCTCAATTTGTGTGGATTGCGATGCATATAAATTGTCTGGACAGCGCCATCGACAATTTCGAACTGCAGCACAACGCTAAGAACACCGTCCTCGCGTACGGCAACGCCGGGAAGCCCATTGGATATGGCAAAGCTGATGTCGATGCTCGCTTCACCACGGGCACTCTTCGCTGCAAGGCCAGCCAAGAACCGGGCCACACGTTCCGCGCCAGAGACCGGACGCCGTGCCGCGGACACAATGCCGCCGCCGTCAGAAATAGCAACGGCATCCGGCGCGAGCATCGCCACCAACGAGGCGATATCACCCTGCTGAGTGGCCGCCAAGAATGCGACAGTAATCGCGCTGGCCTGCTCCATGTCTGCGGTGTAGCGACGCCTGCGGGTGGCAACATGCTCACGTGCGCGGTGCGCGATCTGCCGGGCACCATCGGGCGTCTTGCCGACAACCTTCGCGATGTCGTCGTACGGAAAGTCAAAAACCTCCCGCAAAACGAACACTGCCCGTTCGGTCGGTGACAGCGTTTCAAGAACCAGCAGCATGGCCATCGACACCGATTCGGCAAGATCGACCTCGGTATCAGGGCCGGTCGTGACGGGTTCAGGAAGCCACGGCCCAACATAGGTTTCGCGGCGCCGAGCTTGGGCTCTCAACACGTCAAGCGCACGCCGTCCTACCACCCGCACGAGGTAAGCGCGAGGATCGCGAATCTGGTCGAGATCACTTTCCGACCATGGTTGGTAGCTGTTTTGCACAGCATCTTCAGCATCGGTGGCGGCACCCAGGATTTCGTACGCGACAGTGAACAGCAGCCCACGGTGTTGCTCAAAAATTTCCGCGTGCGTCACCTGTCTACCTCGCTTATTGGGCACCTTGGGTATTGGGGTTAACGATACGTTTTGGTCGGCTTCGCGGTTGATTGGGGCTGTGCTGAAAATCTGACTGCGGAAGGCTGCGTTATACGCGTTAACTGATGGGGTTTTGGGTACTTCCGCAGGTAGATTTTCACCGCGCGGCAGCGCACGGCACCGCACGGCACCGCACGGCAGTGCACGGCAAAACAAAGGGTGGGTCCGCGAACATTCTCGCGGACCCACCCACATGCCAGTGCTACTTAACGTCGAACCGGTCCAGGTTCATAACCTTGTCCCACGCTGCGACGAAGTCACGCACGAACTTTTCGCGCGCGTCGTCGCATGCGTACACCTCGGCGAGGGCGCGGAGTTCAGAGTTGGATCCGAACACCAGGTCAACACGGGTGCCGGTCCATTTGACCTCGCCGGTTGCCCTGTCTCGTGCCTCGAAGTGGTTCTGCGACTTGTCCGTTGACTTCCATTCGATGCCCATATCGAGCAAGTTGGTGAAGAAGTCGTTGGTCAACGTCTCAGGCTTGTCCGTCAGCACTCCTGCGGAGGATTGCTTGTAGTTCGCTCCGAGAACCCGCAACCCGCCGATGAGAACAGTCAGTTCTGGCGCGGTGAGGGTAAGGAGGTTTGCTCGGTCGATGAGCAAGTGCTCCGCTGGCAACTGGTGGCCGTCGCGTAGGTAATTGCGGAAACCGTCGGCAGTCGGTTCGAGCGGCTCAAACGACTCGGCGTCGGTCTGCTCTTGCGATGCGTCGGTTCGACCTGGCGTGAACGGCACCTCAATCTTGATTCCGGCGTTCTGAGCTGCCTTTTCGACTGCAGCGCAACCAGCTAGCACGATGACGTCAGCGAGGGAGACCTGCTTTCCGCGCTTCTGGCCGTCGTTGAACGACTCTTGAATGCCTTTGAGTGTGCTGAGAACGGTCTCGAGCTGCTGCGGCTCGTTGATTTCCCAGTTGCGCTGCGGCTCGAGCCGGATGCGTGCACCGTTGGCGCCGCCGCGCTTGTCGCCGCCACGGAATGTGGATGCGGACGCCCATGCGGTGGACACAAGGTGACTGATGGTGAGACCGGAGTCAAGGATCTGGGCCTTGAGCTTCGCGGCGTCTTTGTCGTCGATCAGCTTGTGGTCAACAGCGGGGACTGGGTCCTGCCAGATGAGTTCCTCGGACGGAACTTCCGGGCCGAGGTACCGGGCGATTGGCCCCATGTCACGGTGGGTGAGCTTGAACCATGCGCGAGCAAAAGCGTCGGCAAACTCGTCTGGGTTTTCGTGGAAGCGCCGTGAGATGGGTTCGTAGATTGGGTCGAACCGCAGCGAGAGGTCAGTCGTGAGCATGACGGGGTGAGTTGTTCCACCGCCGTGGGCGTTGGGCACGGTGCCTTCGCCTGCGCCGTCTTTTGGTTTGTACTGCCATGCGCCGGCTGGGCTCTTGAACTTCTCCCATTCGTATCCAAAAAGGATGTCGAAGAAGGTGTTGTCCCACTTTGTGGGGGTGTTGGTCCAGATGCCTTCGAGGCCACTGGTGATGGCGTCGCCACCTTTTCCTGTGCCGTGAGCGTTGCGCCAGCCGAGGCCTAGCTCTTCGAGCGGTGCACCTTCAGGTTCCGGTCCGACATTTGCGTCCGGGTCGGCTGCACCGTGTGTCTTGCCGAATGTGTGGCCACCGGCGATGAGCGCGACGGTTTCTTCGTCGTTCATGGCCATGCGGCCGAAGGTTTCGCGGATGTCGATTGCGGCAGCTAGGGGATCAGGGTTGCCGTTAGGGCCTTCAGGGTTGACGTAAATCAGACCCATCTGGACAGCGGCTAGCGGGTTTTCGAGGTCGCGGTCGCCGCTGTAGCGGTTGTCGTCGAGCCACCCTGTTTCAGGGCCCCAGTAGACGTCCTCGTCAGGCTCCCATACGTCTTCGCGGCCGCCAGCGAACCCGAATGTTTTAAAGCCCATGGTTTCGAGTGCGACGTTACCGGTGAGAATGAGCAGGTCGGCCCAGGAAATCTTCTTCCCGTACTTCTGCTTGACGGGCCACAGTAGGCGGCGTGCTTTGTCGAGGTTTCCGTTGTCAGGCCAGCTGTTAAGGGGCGCGAATCGTTGCTGCCCGCTGCCAGCGCCGCCGCGGCCGTCCTTAATTCGGTAGGTGCCCGCGCTGTGCCAGGCCATTCGGATCATGAGTGGTCCGTAGTGCCCAAAGTCGGCCGGCCACCAGTCCTGAGAGGTGGTGAGAACTTCGGCGATGTCCTTTTTTACTGCCGCGAGGTCCAGGCTGTTGAACTCTGCCGCGTAGTCAAAGTCGGGGTCCATTGGGTTGGCTTTGGCGGGGTATTTGCGGAGAATCTTGAGGTTTAGTTGGTTGGGCCACCAGTCGCGGTTTCCTCCGCCCGCAGTGGGGTGCTTTGAGAACGGGCATTTGTCTGCCTGGTCCTCGTTCATCTCTTCAACAACGGCATCTGGGCTGTCAGACACGGTAATCCTTCCGGTTATCAGAGAGTGCGTTTGGAATTATGTGAGGCCAAGCAAGTGGGGCATGTGCCCCAGTACGTGACCTCGGCTTCGTCTATTTCGTAACCGTGATCATCGAAGGTATCCAGACAGGGAGCATCACCAGTCGCGCAGTCGACGTCTTCGATTGCTCCGCATGATCGGCACACTACATGGTGGTGATTGTCGCCGACGCGGGTTTCGTAGCGAGCTAGCGAACCTGTTGGTTGGATTCGGCGTAGGAGACCTACGGTTGTGAGGGCACGTAGGACGTCGTATACGGCTTGATGGGAGACGGACCCAACGGATTGTCGAACTGTGTTGATGATGGTGTCGGTGTCCGAGTGGGGATGGGTGTGCACCGCCTTGAGCACGGCGATGCGGGGAGTTGTCACACGGAGTGACGCCTCTCGCAGCATTTGCTCAAAGTTTGGTGTCGCGTGCACGTCCACAGTCTTCCCCATTTTCTGGAATCAATCAAGTCTTGGCGGGGAGTCGTTTTTGCGCGATTCCAAGCGTTAGCCGCGCCCTTTGGGTTGCCGCTGAAGCAGCAGGCGCCACGGGCGAACTCACAAGGGGGGATGGCAGGCCGGGCGACTGTCACGTAAAAATCACAAATACGGTGTGCCGAACTCAAAACGCCGGTTACCGGATAAAAAGCTTTGGGGTCAAGGATTCCAACAGGATTCAGCTGACGAAGTTTCAAATTCGATAGCGGTGAATGATGCGCAATAGAGATGGCCTCGTGGCCGTTATGACCGTCTTGCAGCCCTAGCGTTAGTGGACGGACAGCGAGAGGCAAAGTCACTCCCGCAGTCTCCGTTTGGGCATCTAGGAGGTTTCGTGAAGCAAGTTTCGCGCAGGCATGTAATCGCAGGAGCTGCCGCTGTGACGGCGGCGTTCCCGGTGGCTCTGCTGAGTCGATCTGTCGCGAGTGCGTCACGTTCACCGGAGGAAGCCCGTGCGGTAGGGACAATTTCCGAGACACTGACCGATGGCACAACGATCTCTGAGGTTCCCTTAACAACCGTGCAGCCGTCGGTGCGCCTCACCGATATTCGCAGCCTCGGCCAAAGCACTCGTGTGTTCGACGTAACCCAAGACAGCCCATTCAGCATGCTGGGAATCACGTGGACTGGCGACGGGACCCTCGATGCGCACGTCAGAGCGCGCGGTCTAGACGGCGAATGGGGCCCGTGGTTCGACTTTGAGGACGGGCACGGGATCGAATCGGCGGGTGAGCCTTTCGGCGAAAGCTCGAGAAACGCCACAGAGGTCCTGTATGTAGGCGAATGCACAGCTATACAGCTGCAAGTACACGGCAAGCGCGTCACCGATATAAGTGACGGTGGGCCTAGTGACCTCACAGCCGTGCTAGTACGTCCAAGTACGATGCCAGTCGAGCCCACAGCATCCCGCAGCGACGGCGTAAAGGACATTGCCGGGACGGTTGCGAAACCACGCATTATTAGTCGCAAGCAGTGGGGCGCAGATGAATCAATTAGGCGACGCACCCTGACGGTGAATGACAGCTTGGGAGGTGTGGTCATACACCACACCGCAGGCAGCAATGACTACACAGAAGCGCAGGCACCCGCGATCGTCCGTGGCATCTATGCCTACCACGCTCGTACGCTCGGGTGGGGAGACGTTGGGTATCACGCGCTCGTCGACAAGTTTGGCAACATCTACGAGGGTCGATTTGGCGGAATGGAACGCCCAATCCAGGGCGCACATACGGGCGGATTCAACGTCAATACAGCGGGATTTGCCATGCTTGGCAATTTCCAAACCATAACGCCAACTTCCGCACAGCGGGAAGCGATTTCGCAACTGACAGGGTGGCGCCTATCCGTCGCGAACAAACTAAACCCCGCAGGTTCCCAGCCCAAGCTCACCCCAAACGGCAAGACGGTTATGTATTCCGAGGGAACGAGTTATACGTTCCTGCCCCGCGGTGCCGCGATTACTTTGCCGATCGTCTTCGGACATCGTGATGTTGGTCGGACCGCGTGCCCCGGAGATCGCGCATACCCTTACCTAGTTCAGATCCGAAACTCGGCGCAAGCCTATATGGATACAGCTACGCCCCAACCGAACCCGGAACCTCAGCCCCAACCCCAGCCAAACCCGGAACCTCAGCCCCAGCCGCAGCCGCCGAGTCGGAGGCAAAGCCGAACGGGCAGTTTGTTCTGAGCCGCCGGGAGGCCGCCACCGGAGGCGGCTACTGGGGGCCGCCGAGCCGATTTAATGGGTGAGCCGTCGCCAGTTAACTCGTTGCGGCTTTGAATGCTCGCCATCCACCGTAGTGCGAGATGTCGTCTCCGTCGGGTTCGCTGCAGCCAAATCCGGTGACCCATTGCCCGTCGGCGAGTTCCACTTTTCCGAGGGACATCGGACGGGGAAGTGCAGCGAGGAACGTGCCTAGCCCGGCGGGCGGTAGTGCCCATAGTTCGCCGGCGAGGCTCACGCCGTTGGTGTTGCGGATGACGGCGGGCTTTGGGATTTCACCAGGTAGTGCGTACATTGCGTAGTTGGTGCTGGTCGCGATTTCGCGTATGAAGCGGCCGCCGCAATCGATGAGTTGATGGTTAAGTGGGAATCCACGCATGTGGGCACCGAATACTGCGATGTCGAGTCCAACGTCCGGGTACAGCCCAGGGATGCTATCCGTCAAAAGTGCGGCGAGGTCTACGCCCACTTGGTCGTCGAATGCGCGCGTAACCAGGGTGACGCCAAATAGCCCTGTGTCTAGCGTGCCTGCGGGAACCGCGATGCCCGCCATGTCGAGCAGGTTCATGAAGTTGGTGAAGGTGCCCATTGTGGAGTTGACGCCGATGGGATCGGCTTGCACTTCAGCGATGGTGGGGTGTTCGGGTGCGGTGGGTACGAGGAGCGCGTCGAAGCCATCCATGAGCCTGCGGGTGTGGGTGCGCAGCGCGCGGATTTTCTGCTGGTCGCGCACTAGTGCGTGTGCGGTGATGGAACCGGCTTTGAGGGTGATGGTGTGGACGGTGGGGTCGGTGTCGGGTTCGTTGATGTGTGCGCCGAAGGATGCGCAGCGTTCTGCCACGAGTGCTCCGTCGTAGAGAAGTTTCGCAGCGTCTAGGAAGTCGGTGATATCGAGTTCGGCTATCTCAACACCGCGAGTTTCCAGGACGGCTTTGGCTTCGGAGAACCGTTGCCGGGCTTGTGGTGTGAGCACAGCGAGGTTGGCCTCGGTGGGTATTGCTACTCGTGGGGTGGGCGGAGCGCCGAGGCGGATTGATGACGGCCAGGCGCGTGAACCTGGATCGTCTGCGCTAGCGCCGGTCATGAGTCGCATTACTTTCACCACGTCTGGCACGGTGGGGGCGAATGCGGTGACGCAATCGAATGAGGGGCAGGCGGGCACAACGCCGTCGACGGGCACGAGACCGATGGTGGCTTTCATGCCGACGATGCCGTTGAGCGCTGCGGGCACTCGTCCGGATCCGGCTGTGTCGGTGCCGAGCGCGAAGTCTGCGATTCCAAGGGCGACTACGACTGCGGATCCTGAGCTTGATCCGCCGGAGATGAGGTTTCGATTATGCGCGTTGCGGCATGCGCCGTAGGGGCTGCGGGTGCCGACGAGGCCGGTGGCGAACTGGTCGAGGTTGGTTTTGCCGAGTAGCACTGCGCCTGCGTCGAGGAGGCGTTGCACTGAGGTGGCGGTTCGGGTGGGTATGTAGGAGTATGACGGGCTTGCGGCGGTGGTGGGAATCCCAGCGACGTCGATGTTGTCTTTGACGGCAAATACGGTTCCGGCCAACGGCAGGTTCGTGTCTACTGCTTCGGCGTCTGCTATCGCATCGCGTATGGGGCGTAGGTGAATCCAGGCCTCTGGCCTGTTTGCTTCTGCAATTCGTGCGTATGCGCGTTTGACTCGTTCCACCGCGGTCATCATCCCGCCTTTCTGTCGGATGATAGATATTATGCAGTGGGTTTATTTCCGTGATGTGAACTCGTCATTCCTTCTGCGCAAGAAGCGCCGAAGACTGCGAACGCATCGCCTCCCAGTCGCCCGTCCACCCCAACGCGCGGATTGCCGCGTCAGCAGTTCGCTGAGGCTCATCTTCACGTCCAATTCCATCCCACCGCAGGTTCACCAGCGTCTCCACTAGGCGCAAAGGAATGTCTTCCTCGGAATCAGGCAAATGTTGTGTACCCGCTGCAGCAAGCTCCGCCAGTACTGCCGCGGCTAGTTCTCGGTATGTGGCCCGCAAAGTTTCGCGTGCTCGCACGAAAGGCAGAAACCGTTCAGTTCGGAGTTCGGGTAGCAGATACAAGACTCCGATATTCCAGCGGCCAGTCCACAACTGCACACCGTCGAATGTCACAACGGCATGCAAGCGAGCTGCCGGGGTTGCGTCGCTATCTAGGATCCGGCGGGCAACTTCTAGTGTGGGTGTCACTGTCGTGCTCAACAGAGCATCGAGGATGTCGTCTTTGGTTTTGAAGTAGTGGTACAACGTCGCTTGCCGGATGCCGACTGCGTCTGCGATCTTGCGTGTCGACGTGGACGCGTAACCGCGGGTGGTGAAAAGTTCGGCTGCCGCATCGAGAATTTCCTCGCGTGCGGTCTCGCCGGGTCGTTTGCGGTCAGTGAGGCGTGGCCGTCCGGCACCTTGAGTTGTCACACCTCTATCTTTGCAGGCTCAACTCAACGATGCCGGAGCGGCGACTAAACGTGAACTGGTTCGGGCTGGCGAAGGACTGGCGCTGGAGTTGCGGGTGGGGCTGGGATGGCGACGTGGACTGGCTTGGTCATCATGGCCACCGCAACGTAGGCGGCGAGTGAAATTGCGGCGGCGATGAAGGTTGCCCACCCATCCATCGCTTCGTCAAAGATGCTGTTCGGGATGTATAGCAATGTGTTGTCCATCCCGTAGATGGTGGGCGTGAGCGCAAACAAGGTGACGCGCACGGATACCCCGGCAATGATCGCGGCCATCGCGGCGGACACGGTTCCGCGAGATTTCCAGTACAGCCCGAGGATGAATGGCACGACAAGTCCGGCTAGCAGTAGATCGAATGTGAGAGTGAGCAAAATTCCGGTTTGCGGGATACGCAGTGCAACAAACGCGCCGAGCAGTGCCATCGGGATCATGGCGATGCGGGTGGCGGTCATGGCGCCCGAAGATTCGAGTGATTCTTGCTGGCCGAGCCTAAATATATTGCGGGTGATGACCGCTGCGCAGGAAAGCAACACACCGCTTGCGGTAGTGAGCGACGCGGTAACAATGCCGGACAACACGACTACGGCAAGGATGGGGGGTGCGTACTCGCCGAGCAGTGTGTACAGCACTGGGCCTGATCCTGCCGAGTCGCCAAGGACAGACACTGCGGTGAGCGCGACGAGTGAGAACGGGATACAGATGATGAGGATGAGGGCGGCGCCGCCGAAGCAGGCTTTCTGAGCGGTACGAGGGCAGCGGGCGGAGAAGATTCGTTGCATGAGGTCAATTGCGACGAGGTTGCCGAGTGCGAGTGCGACGATGGTCGCCCAGTTAATGACGGCGCCTTCTGCCGGGTCAGTGAGTTGGGACAGGGCGAATGCGCTGAAGCCGTCGGGGGAGCTGAGGCCGTAGTTTGCGACCATCCACCCGAACAGTGCGAGCATGCCGAAGAAGTTGATGGTGATCATGGCGATGCCGATGTAGGCGCTGGAGAACATGCCACCGGCGATGGTGTAGCTGATGACGATCGGCACGGCGATGAGGATGGCGACGGTGTAGGGGATTCCGGCGAAGTGTTCGAGTAGGAATCCGAGGGCAACGAGGTTTCCCGCGACAAGGATGCCGAATGCGGTGACGGTGAGGATTGATGCTGGGAGTTCGATGCTGCGCCCGAATCGGCGTTCGAAAAAGTCGGGGAGCGTGACGATGCGGTATTCGCGCATGGGTTTGGCGAAGAAGATTCCGGCGATGATGAGGCATAGTGCGAGGCCGACGGGAAGTGCTGCTCCGGCCCAAAATCCGAACGATGCAGCGAGGTCGGTGTTGCCAAGGATGCCGTTGGAGTCAACCGCTTGGGAGGCGAGCAGGATCGCGACGATGGGGATGGCGAGTGTACGGCCTGCGAGTAGGTAGTTGTTGCTGCTGCCGTGGACTCGGCGCGCGGCATACACACCGGTGATGAGCAGTGCGAGCACGCAAAGGGCTACGCCTGTGATGATCATGGTTGCCTCAAATCGGGTGGGTGTGAAGCTGTCGGGGTGGTGCGAGGAAGCGCGACAAATCGGTACCTATCGGTTGACAGAAACTTACGACGCGATTCGCGGAGTGTGGTTTCGGCGACGTAAACCCTTAGTTACGGACCGCCGGTGATTTGTTGACATTTGCCAAAGTGAATGTGGCGCAACATGGCCGAAACATTCATTTACTTTTTTGACACCACAGGGCTTGCATGATGGTAAAAACTGTCAACTGACAGATATTGCCGATGGAGGACACGTCATGACTGCAGCCACCGCGACCACAAAAGCGGCCCGCGAACACGCACGAGCCCAAGCTGGAACCCACAGTGAATCCATGCCGACTGTCCCCGCCTCGGCTTGGCCCACTCCGCCCCACGGCGTACCAGCGCAACGTCTGATGTGGGCCGAAACCCTCGCGGGCGGCCGATATACATCGAAACTTGTCGCACGCGGCACTCGAATCCGCATCACTGACGTACACGGCGATGCCTGTGCCCACCTGCTCCTTTTTAACGCCGACCAGCCATGGGAACGACTGAACGCGGCAGATTCAGTCAAAGTTCCGTGGCAGGCCTATCTCAGTGGAGGCCACCCACTACTGACCGACCAAGGCAGAATTATCGCCACCGTCGTGGCGGACACGTCGGGGCGGCACGACCTCCTGTGCGGTACAACAACACTGGCGTCAAATACCGCGAAATACGGCCAAGGGGAAGTCCACTCCGCGACCCCTGCTGGCTTCGAACTCTTCACCGTCGCCGCCGCCAAACATGGTCTGACTGTGCGGGATCTACCCCCATCGGTGTCGTTTTTCCACGGCATCCGCGTCGACGAAGATGGCACTCTCCACAGCGACGGCACAGCAGGCCCCGGAACATCAGTTGACCTCCTGCTGCACATGCCCGCGATCGTGTTGCTCGCCAACACCGCGCACCGTCTTGACCCGTCTCCCGTATTCGCCACCACAGGCGTCGAAATTTTGGCATGGCCCGCCCCCGAGGACCTTGACCACCTACCCAACACCGACCCCGAGTATCTGCGCGCAGTAGCCAACACCAACGACTATCTCGCCGCCCGCGGCGCACTCTGACCAGCCGCCCCCTGACAAGGAGCCACCATGACACTTGTTCTCGACGAAACCGTCTCCGCACTCGCCCCTTGGTCAACTGTCGTCAAAGCTGGCGACACCCTCACCATCATTGACCTTGAGGGAAACCAGGCGGTCGACTGCATCCTCTACTCGGCAAAAGACCACACTGTTCGCTACTGCGCACCAGAAACCATTGCGGCACAGGGCAACGCGTACCTCACCAAAGGCAGTGTTTTGCGTGCCAACACCGGCGATGCACTGATGACGATTGTGGACGACAACTGCGGACGCCACGACACTCTGGGCGGTGCGTGCTCCCAAGAATCCAACACATTGCGCTACGGGCACCACACTAAACACCAGCACGCGTGCGTCGAAAACTTTTTGATCGAAGGCGCCAAATGGGGTCTAGGCAAACGTGACATGGTGTCCAACATCAACTGGTTCATGAACGTGCCCGTCGATCCTGACGGAACACTGGGCATCGTCGACGGCATCTCCGGACCAGGCAAGCAGGTGTCTATCCGTGCTGAAATCGACACCCTGGTCCTGGTGTCCAACTGCCCACAAATCAACAACCCATGCAACGGGTTCAACCCCACGCCAGTACGCATGGTGGTGACGCGAAAATGAAGACGCTACTGATCGCCAACCGAGGCGAAATCGCATGTCGGATCATCCGCACCGCCCGCGAAATGGGAATACGAACGGTCGCTGTGTTTTCCGACGCCGATCGTGGTTCAGCCCATGTTCGCCAAGCCGATGAAGCAATACATATAGGGCCGACCCCGCCGCGTGAGTCCTACTTGAACGTGGAGGCAATCCTCGCTGCCGCACGCAAATCCGGGGCGGACGCAATTCACCCGGGCTACGGGTTTCTGTCCGAGGATGCCGACTTCGCGGAGCGGGTCGAAGCCGAAGGTATGGCGTTTGTCGGCCCTACGCCGCAGCAGTTGCGGATTTTCGGAACCAAACACACCGCACGCGACGCAGCCCACGCAGCGGGGGTTCCCATGATCGCCGGCACAGGGTTGGTCTCAAGCCCTGAGGAAGTCATCGCCGCAGGCATCGGCTACCCACTGATGCTTAAGGCCACCGGTGGTGGCGGCGGGATCGGAATGCAGGTGTGCTGGAACGACGCCGAACTCATTGATGCGTACGAGACGGTCGCGCGGCTTGCGTCTCAAAGCTTCTCCGCAACTGGTGTGTTTGCTGAGCGCTATGTGCAAAACGCACGCCATATTGAGGTGCAGATTTTTGGGGACGGCAACGGTCGTGTGATCACTCTCGGCGACCGCGACTGCTCCCTGCAACGCCGAAATCAGAAAGTGGTCGAAGAAGCACCCGCGCCGACGCTGCCCGACGATCTTCGGAAGCAACTGCATGACACCTCCCGCGCGTTGGCTGAGTCAGTCAATTACCGCAGCGCAGGCACGGTCGAGTTTGTGTACGACGCGGAACGGCAAGAGGCATCGTTTCTTGAGGTCAACTCGCGGCTTCAGGTCGAGCATCCCGTCACCGAAGAGGTGACCGGTGTTGACCTTGTGCGATTGATGCTTGAACTTGCGCGGGGCGATGGGATGGGTGATTACCCGGACGCGGTGCCAGTGACGGGTCATGCGATTGAAGCCCGCGTCTACGCCGAGGATCCCACCCGTAATTTCTTGCCATCTGCGGGGCGTTTAACCCAAGTGGTGCTGCCGCAGGGTGCGCGTGTGGACACCTGGGTAGAAACGGGCACAGAAGTCTCCACTGCCTACGATCCAATGCTCGCCAAAATTATCGTTTCGTCCCCAACCCGAGCTGAGACGTTCAGCAAACTTCGTGCCGCACTCGTCGACACCAGGGTTGATGGAATCGAAACGAACCTCGGTTTGCTCCGCGCCATCACAGGCGTCCCGACCGTTCTGGCTGCAGAACACTCCACCGCGACCTTGGCCGATGTCGCCGACGAGGAACCGCGCATTGTGGTGGAACGCCCCGGGATGCAAACGACCGTGCAGGACTATCCGGGCCGAACCGGTTTGTGGCAGGTAGGTGTGCCCCCGAGTGGGCCGATGGACGACTTGTCGTTCAGGCTCGGCAATAAGGCCCTGGGAAACCAGGAGGGGGCGCCGGGCTTGGAATGCACTGTCGGCGGTCCAGCTTTGCGGTTCACCCATGCCACCACCGTGTGCGTCACAGGCGCGGATTCCACTGTCGCAGTGAACGGGGTCGAGGTACCGATGTGGCAGCCCGTGGCGGTCCCGGCCGGTGGCGTACTTGACGTCGGAACAGCGGACGACGCAGGCCTGCGCACCTACATCCTCTTCGATGGCGGACTCGACATTCCCGAATACCTTGGGAGTGCCTCCACGTTCACCCTCGGCCAGTTTGGTGGTCATGGCGGGCGCGCCCTTCGAAGTGGAGACGTACTGCGCGCGTTACAGCCCGAATCACCGGAGGTGGATGGCGAACCAATATCGGAGCGGCCCGAGTTCACGCACCAGTGGGAACTCGCCGTCACGGAGGGTCCTCACGGCGCACCCGAATTTTTCACTCGTGCAGACATGGAAGCGCTGTACGGTACCCCGTATGAGGTGCACTTCAATTCCGCGCGCACCGGCGTCCGGCTAGTCGGGCCCAGACCGCAGTGGGCCCGTACCGACGGGGGAGAAGCGGGACTGCACCCGTCAAACATTCACGACAACGCGTACTCCATTGGGTCCTTAGATTTCACGGGTGATACCCCGATTTTGCTTGGCCCAGACGGACCTAGCCTGGGCGGGTTCGTGTGCCCCGTCACGGTGGTGGCGGGACAACGCTGGAAGCTCGGCCAACTACGTCCGGGTGACACGGTGCGCTTTGTTCCAGTTCGGAGTGATTCCGCGGCAACCGCTAAGCCTTTGAACTCAACGCGCTGGATCATGCCACCAACTGGTGGGGATGGTGACGACGGTGTGTTGCTGCATCAACCCGACCGGGGCGATTTGCCTTCACTGACGTACCGGCGAACCGGTAACGACAATGTGCTCGTCGAGTATGGCGACATCACGCTCGATCTTGAACTCCGCGCCCGCATCCATGCCCTTCATGCCAAGGTCGAATCTGCCGCTATCGACGGGATCGTGGACCTCACTCCGGGTATCAGGTCTCTGCAAGTGCACGTGGACCCCGACGTGCTACCTGTAGCGACGCTGGTGGAGTTGCTTCAGCAGTTCGAGGAGGACATTCCTGCCGCGTCTGAGCTAGTGGTCCCCAGCAGAACAGTGCGGTTGCCGCTCTCCTGGGATGACCCAGCGACGAGGGAAGCCATCGAACGGTACATGTCTGGTGTGCGATCCGATGCGCCGTGGTGCCCGTGGAACATTGAGTTCATACGCCGAATCAATGGCCTTGACACGGTAGACCAAGTGTTTGAAACCGTATTCGATGCCGAATACCTCGTCCTCGGGCTCGGTGACGTCTACCTTGGGGCGCCCGTTGCCACACCGCTGGATCCGCGGCACAGACTCGTCACCACCAAATACAATCCGGCGCGCACCTGGACACCGGAAAATGCCGTCGGGATCGGTGGCGCGTACATGTGTGTCTACGGGATGGAGGGCCCCGGTGGCTACCAGTTTGTTGGACGCACCACTCAGATCTGGCAGAGGCACGCGGAAACACCTTGGTTGCTTAGGTTCTTTGACCGGATCTCTTGGTACCCGGTATCACCGGACGAGCTTTTGGAGATGCGAGCCGATATGGCGGCGGGACGATTTGAGCCGGATATCACCGACGGCGAGTTCTCCCTCGCTGAATACCGGGAGTTCCTCGCGGCGAACGCTGACCCTATCGCGGATTTTAGGGCGCAGCAGCACGCGGCGTTCGGTGCTGAACGGGCAGCTTGGGAAGCGTCTGGCGAGTTCGACCGGCAGGACGCCGAGCCAGCCGCACCGCCCACCGATGCCATCGCGGTACCTGATGGCGGCACCCTCGTCGAGGCGCCTTTTGTGGCGAACGTGTGGAAAGTCAGCGTCACCGCAGGCGACACAGTGAGCAAAGGAGACGTTCTGCTCGCGTTGGAAGCGATGAAGATGGAAACAGTTATTACGGCACCAAAGGATGGGGTAATCGACCAAGTGGTAATCGGAGCTGGGACGCAGGTGCTGGCTGGTGATGCCCTGGTGGTGATGCGGTAACTGCGTTGATGAAACTGCAGAGGCCCCGCTAGGTGTTGTGTGCCTAGCAGGGCCTCGTTGTAGGACTCCTAGCTCGGGAACCGGCTAGGCGTCGATGGCCTGCGCGCCTGCCTTGGAGTTGGTGATCTCGATCTTGCGCGGCTTTGCCTTCTCCGCGACGGGGATCGTGACCCGAAGAACTCCGCTGTCATAGTGGGCCTCAATAGCGCCGGTATCGAGGTTGTCGCCGAGGAATAGTTGACGGCTGAAGACGCCACGTGGCCGTTCCGAGGCGAGCATTTCGCGGTCGTCGTTTCGGTCTGGGCGTTCGGCGTGGACGGTCAGTACGTTGCGTTCGATGTCGAGGTTGACTGAATCTGTCGTCACACCGGGGAGATCGAACTCGATGACGAACTTGTCGCCATCGCGCCAGGCGTCCATTGGCATGACGGCTGGTCGGTTCGATGTGCCGAGAACTTGCTGTGTTAGGCGGTCAAGTTCACGGAATGGGTCTGTGCGCATGAGCATCTTTTCCACCTCCATACACTCACCAATGTTGATAGAGAGACGATGAGAAAACCTGTTAATCTCTCTTATAGATGTTGTAGCACTGTCCTGCCCAGACGGCAAGATGTATTGTGCGAAACATTGGAGGTGACAATGACAAGCAACAACCCATTCGATTCCCGCCGCGGCGTGTACGCAATATCTGTTGCCGCAGAATTGTCGGGGGTTGGGGTGCAAATGCTGCGCCACTACGAGCGGGTAGGTTTACTCACCCCGAGGCGCACCTCCGGCGGCACGCGGCGTTACAGCGACGAGGACCTCACGGTCCTTGCGCGTATCACCGACCTTATCTCCGACGGGGTGAACCTAGCGGGGGTGGCGTACATACTCGCACTCGAAGAACGAAACCGTCAGCTAGAGGCGAAACTGGCGCAGATGAAGCGCCAGCTAGGCCAATAACTTCTTAGCTGCGCTTCGCTTTGGGCTCTTTGGGTGGCAACCCGGCTTCGATTCGCGTGCGGTACTTGGTGGCCGTTTTCTTCCGACCAGGCAACGCAAACGGAGCGCGCTCACGGATCTCCGCCATAATTCGGTTCGAGAAATCGGCAGGAGACTCGTCAGGCTTCATCTGCCCATCCTTGGGCTCGAACAGCTCAATTCGAATGGAGGGCCGCTTGGGGAAGCGGACGATATCTACGCTTCCAGTCACCGCCGCGAGTACAACTTTTGCCTCAGGAACCGCTTGCGCTAGTCGGCCGACACCGCTGCGCGCACGCATCGGAGCGCCCCGCGAGATGGTTCCCTCCGGGAAAATGCCGATACAAGCGCCACCCTTGAGTTCCTCAATCGCCGACGCCAACGCTCCCGCATCACTCTTGTCGCGGTGGAGTGGGATCTGGCCCATTCGGGTAACAACCCACGCAACGGGCCGGTACTTCCACAAGGTCGACTTGGCGAGGGCACGAACCTGGCGACGGCCTATCAGAGCTGTTCCGAATGTCACCGGATCCCAGTAGCTGTCGTGGTTGGCAATAAGTAGTACAGGGCCGTCGAGCGGGAGGTGCTCCTCGCCGACAACTTCGAGTTGTCCCCAATGCTTGACGACGGGGGCCGAAAGGCGCATAACTGCGCGATAAACTGGTGCTACGTCGGATTGCTTCACAGCACCCAAGCATTCCAGATTTGTCGGACATTGTGCGCACTAACTTGTATGCGGCGCGTAAGTAATGTCCATTTTGCGTGCAGTTCATGTGTAGACACGAGTATGGCCCGCAGGTATTTACCTGCGGGCCATAGCTTCCCGAATCTGGCTTCCGTTTCCCTAACCCTGTTATCGGGACAGGGTCAGTGAGCGGTTGCCTGACCCCGGGTGGTTTCTAACTGGTTTGCCCGTACTTGGCGAGGATTTTGTCGCGCTTGGGCGGGTAGATGTTGGCCTTGGTGATGTCACCGTCGTAGTGGTCGAGTACGCGGTGGTCCATGACCTTGCGCCACAGTGGTGGGATCGCGGCGATGACGATCATGGTGGCGTATCCACCTGGGAATTGTGGTGACTCATCGAACGTGCGCAGCGTCTGGTAGCGACGGGTTGGGTTAGCGTGGTGGTCGCTATGGCGCTGCAACTGGTACAACGCAAGGTTGGTGACAATGCGGTCGCTGTTCCATGAGTGTTGCGGGCTGCAGCGTTCGTAGCGGCCGCTTTCGAGCTTCTGGCGCTTCAGGCCGTAGTGCTCGAGGTAGTTGACGATCTCAAGCAGACCGAAGCCGATAACACCCTGGATGATCAGGTAAGGAACAACATTCCAGATGCTGTAGTTGGTGAGAACACCAGCGAAGCTCAGGGCCTGTAGGCCGACAAGGATGCCACCGAACAGCACAACCGACATCAACCAGGCGTTGAGAACATCGTTCTTCAGCGTCCAGTGCGACTGGCCGAGGCGCTCGAAACGCTTCTTCTCCAGCTCCCAAGCAGAAGTCAGCGAACCTTTAACGGTGCGGGGGAGGAACTGGTAGAAGTTTTCGCCGAATCGTGACGATGCAGGATCCTCAGGGGTGGCAACACGGACGTGGTGGCCGCGGTTGTGCTCGATGAAGAAGTGCCCGTAGAAGGATTGCGCGAGCACGATGCGGGAGAGCCAGCGCTCGTGTTCTTGCTTCTTGTGGCCGAGCTCGTGGGCAACGGTGATGCCGATGCCGGATGTCATGGCGACGGTGACAGCAAGACCGATGCTTTCAAGAATGCTCAGTGTGCCGGTGGCCCACATTGCTACCGCGACGGCGAGGCCTGCGTACTGGAGGGGAATGTAGAGGTAGGTGACCCAGCGGTAGAACGGATCGTTTTCGAGTTCGTCCATGAACTCATCGGGCGCATTTTGGCCGTCATCGCCGATGAGAACATCGAGGATAGGAATGAGGACGAATACGAGGACTGGGCCTGACCACCAGAAGATTCCGTTACCGGTGAGTTCAACAAGACCCCACGCGATAAAGGTGACCAATGCTGGTAGGAGCGATAGCGGCCAGAGGTATTTCTTCTTATCTCGCCAGCGCTCAAGAACTTCGTCGTTGGTGGAGACGGTCGCGGCCGTCCCCTCGTCGTTCACCGTAGTAGTCATACATCCACCCTCATGGTGTCGTTGTGCTGGACCCCGATGTCTCAGCAGCTCGTAGAAGTGACTATAAAGAACGAATCGTTTGTTTGGTAGACGGCAACCGCGATTTTGTCCAAAATCAGTCAGCCGTGCCCGTAATGGAGCTTAAGGTCAGCCGAACCTAACAACACGAGTGGGTAACAAAACGGCACGTCAACGCAATGGGAAATGTGGAAAAATCAGCCCAGTGGACCCGCAAAGTCGAGCCGACGGAAGTGTGCGAGCTTCGTCACATTGGACGTCTCAGCGCCCTGCATCGTAGCCCAGTGAAGTTGACGTCCTATCGCTTGAATCGCTCGTTAATCCGTGCGATGAGATCACCACTACGGGTGCTGACCAGGTATATTGCCGCACCCACCAGTGAGATCGCAGCGATCACGAGAAGTGGTTCAGCGCGATACAAGTTCAATAGCGACATCATCGGCATGAGTACCATCGCCGCGATCGCGATCCAGGCGACAACCGTGGTCCACCGAGTTCCCGTTCGGGGTTTCTCGTTGTCGTCGGTGTCGAGGTCCTGATCGTCCCAAGGGTCTTCCCAGGGTGCTGACGGCGCCATGACTCCACCGTACCGGGCAATTTTGCTAAGTCATCGCTATCGGCACAGTGCGATGAAGTTCGAAAGGATCCTGTACGTCAAGCCCCATACGACCAGCTGTTCGCCGTGGGTGCCAAACGGAATGGCCCACGAACTCCACGGCCCGATGAGGGGATACGGGTAGCGGGCGCGAAACTGCCGACTGGCACACCATTGAAGTGGAACCCAGTCGGCTTCGGCTACCTCGCGTTGATCGATGACGAGAGCCTGTGGCTGTGCAACGGTGAACACCACCGGAGTGACGACACCTGTGCGAAACCATCCCTTGATGTCATCCATCGCGCCCACGGCGGAAAGGCCGGTAATCCCAGTTTCTTCTGCGGCCTCCCGGCGTGCGGTATCGATTCTGGTGCCATCGGATGGTTCTACTTTTCCTCCAGGCAATGCGGCATGCCCCGACCACCTATCGCCATCACGGACGGCTCTGCGAATGAGAAGAACTCGGGGTTCGGTTTGTTCCGTGATGATGAGTGCTGTCGCTGCCTGCATCCCAGGCGCGTCCACGGCCGTCCTAGGGGTCCGAGCAATGTGATCGAGAGCCAGATCCACAGAAAGCGTCACGGAGTGAGGCTACCGCGATGATCCGGCGGGTACCTGAGTTGTTGATGGGGAGGTCTCAATGATGGTGAGTATCAACTTGGTCTCGCTTGCGACTCGGCTCGGCAACAGTCAAAGTCGGCGGGTAACGGCGTGATCTTGGAATCCGAAATATAAATCGTACGCATACACTTAATGGTGGCTCTTGGAAGGATTTTTGTGCAGCTACGCAGAATTGCCGCAACCGCAGCATCGTTTCCGATTTTATTGGCAATCGGATGTGGTGCCGACAACCCACAACGAGCGGCGTCCGAAGCTCCTTCGCCGTCGGTTGTTGATGAAGCTTCGGAAGCGCTCGAGCCTGGTGAACCAGTATCCCCGCAGCCGGAATCCCCGCAGCCGGAATCCCCGCAGCCGACCCCTGGGACGGCGCCAGGGGAGGTTGAACCAGAGGCAACACACGGCACATTTGTCTTTTCAGCACAAACGACTTCAGGTTCACCAGTCGTCGGGGTGGCCGTCAATGTGGTTCCGTCGAACCACTGCGAAGCGACTGGTCCTGCACAGTTTCAACTTCCGACATCCGGGATTCCGGTAACAGAAACTGATGGGACAGCCGTTCTGGCTGAACTGCCCCCAGGCTGCTACGGGTTTGGTCTCATTGAAACCCCAATCTCCAGTAGTCCAGTGCCGACGAGCTATCTCGGAACCGCTCTCACTGCAGGGTCCCGCGTCACGATTGACCTTCTGTTCAACGACCCGCAAGCAGAGTTGGTTGATGGAGTGTTTCGGCTGGTGAACTCCGACACTGGTGCGCCAGTCGTGGGCAAGCAGTTGACATTAGCCTCCTGCACCGGTGGTAGCGCGCTTCGCTTCACTGACGCCACTGATTCCCAGGGTGTGGTGCGCGTAGCGAGCGCAGCGGACTGTCTTCAGGTCGAAGGCCTCAGGGGCCGTACGTCCCCGTGCTCAGTGGACGAACAGGGCCAGGAGGTCGTGTTGCGATCCGACTTTGACCATGCGTTTCACGTGACTAACACTCGGTCTGATTTGGGCGGCACGTGCTGACGATTGAGGGTCTCCTGCACCAGCTACGATCAAGTTGATGTGTGTTCTAGATCACAAAGAGTAGGGTTGGGGGGGCAACTCCGTCACGCGAAGGTAGGGGACCCATGGGTGGCAAGATTGTTCGACAAATGGCAACTGTTGCGATCGCCGCGCTCGTCGCTGTGGGAGCGGGGACGATCAATGCGGGCACAGTGAGTGCGCAGCCACGGGTGAGCCCCACCTGTGGGGTGAGCGCCAGCAACGCCGCGGCGACGGTCAACGATCTTCGTTTCAGTTGCAGTCAAGCAGAATATGATGCGCTCTATCGCTCGCTGTCGCCCGGCCCCGTCCCCGTCAATGCTGTCGCGCAAGGGTTTGTGCGCGACAACCCGGTCGCCGAGTTGGTGTGGCACGGCAAAACATTCGGATCAGGCACGGTGTCGAACCGGGTTCTGGGCGCTGAAGTTTTCCCAGCGTCGGTTTACGTCGGGACATCATTCATGGACGGCAGACCCACCATCGTCATCGACTATGCGGGTGGGCCGCTCGGCTTCGTGCGGGATGAAATACGCCAAGTGCAACCAGGCGTGTACGCGGGGTTTGCCTACGACAGGTCCGGCGCCCCAAGGGTAATCGAGCGATTCATCCTCGTGTTTTAGCGCGGTGTAAGGACCACCACGGGTATTTCGCGGGTTGTGCGCTTCTGGTAGTCGGCGTAGCCGCGAAAAGCTTTCACGATCCGGGACCATAGTTCAGTGCGTTCGTCACCCGTAGTGGTGCGGGCTCGCATCTGCATCCGCGTGCCGTCGACAATGATGTCGACGTCGGGTTGTGCCACTAAATTGTGGTACCACGCTGGATGCATCGGGTCGCCACCGCGCGAGGCGACGATAACGTATTCGCCGTTGTCGTGGATGGGGGCAGTGAGCATCGATCGACGCTCCTGGCCAGACTTGCGGCCGACCGTAATGAGTTCAAGAACGGGCATGCCGCCAATACTGCTGCCGATGCGTCCACCCGTGGCTTTGAGCAGAGCTTTGTGCAGAGTATTGGCGGCCTTAAGAAGCCGATCGTTGGGCATGTGAAAACAATACTGCCTATCGGTTATGAACCGCGGCTAACTGCCCACAGAGCTCACGATCGCGGCTGGCCGGTATCAGGCCTTTGCGGACTCCAGTGTGGTGTTGAACGTCTTGCTCGGGCGCATCACCGATGCGAGTTTCTCACTGTCTGGCAGGTAGTAGCCGCCAATGTCGACCTGCGAACCTTGCACCTCGGCGAGTTCCCTGACGATGGCTTCCTCGTTCTCGGCTAGTGCTTTTGCCAGCGGGGCAAAGCGGGCACGCAAGTCCTCGTCCTCGGTCTGTGCGGCGAGTTCCTGCGCCCAATAGAGCGCAAGGTAGAACTGACTGCCTCGGTTATCCAGTTCGCCGGTCCGTCGCGAGGGGTTCTTATTGTTCTCCAACAACTTTCCGGTCGCCGCATCTAACGCCGTAGCAAGAATGACCGCCTGTTTGTTGCCTGTCTTGCGACCCAGGTCTTCCAGGCTGACGGCCAGCGCGAGGAACTCCCCAAGGGAATCCCAGCGCAGGTGGTTTTCTTCCACCAGTTGCTTCACGTGCTTCGGTGCCGAACCGCCCGCACCTGTTTCGTACAGACCTCCACCGGCCATCAACGGCACGATGGACAACATCTTGGCGCTTGTGCCCAATTCCAGGATCGGGAACAAGTCGGTGAGGTAGTCGCGCAGAATGTTGCCGGTAGCGGCGATGGTGTCTAGACCGCGCATCGCGCGTTCGAGCGTGTAGCGCATCGACCGCACCTGCGACATGATCTGGATGTCGAGTCCAGTGGTGTCGTGGTCCTTCAGGTACGTCTGGACCTTTTTGATGAGCTCGTTCTCGTGTGGGCGGTAGCGATCCAACCAGAACAACACGGGCATGCCCGAATCGCGGGCCCGGGTAACGGCGAGCTTCACCCAATCTCGAATGGGCGCGTCCTTTACAGTGCACATCCGCCAGATGTCGTCGGCTTCTACACGCTGCGTCAGCAGCACCTCTCCGGTTTCGAGATCGACGATGTTGGCATCGCCGTCTTCCGGCACTTCGAAGGTCTTGTCGTGGCTGCCGTACTCTTCAGCTTTTTGAGCCATCAATCCGACGTTGGGCACAGTTCCCATGGTGGTTGGGTCAAAAGCGCCGTTGGTCTTACAGAAGTTGATGATCTCCTGGTAGATGCGGGCGAATGTTGACTCCGGCATCACAGCCTTGGTGTCCTTCGTTCGCCCGTCGGCACCATACATTTTGCCGCCAGAACGGATCATCGCTGGCATTGAAGCGTCGACAATGACGTCGCTTGGCGAATGGAAGTTTGAAATACCTCGGGCCGAGTCGACCATCGCCAGTTCCGGACGGTGCTCGTGGCAGTCGTGCAGGTCTTTAATGATCTCGTCGCGCTGCGAACTGGGCAGCGACTCAATCTTGTCGTACAGATCCCCAAGTCCATTGTTGACGTTCACGCCAAGCTCGTCGAAAAGCTCCTGGTGCTTCGCAAAGGCTTCCTTGTAGAAGACCCGGACCGCGTGGCCGAAGACGATCGGATGCGAAACTTTCATCATTGTTGCCTTGACATGCAGCGACAGCATGACGCCGGTCTTGCGTGCGTCCTCCATTTGCTCTTCGTAAAACTCAACGAGAGCCTTCTTGCTCATGAACATGCTGTCGATCACGTCGCCTTCGCCGAGGGAGACCTTCGGCTTGAGCACGATTGTTTGCCCGCTGTCGGTCACGAGCTCCATCTTGACGTCACGAGCGCGGTCCAACGTCATTGACTTCTCACCGTGGTAAAAGTCGCCGTGCTTCATATGTGCGACGTGGGAGCGCGACGCCATCGACCACTCACCCATGCTGTGCGGATGCTTGCGCACATACTCTTTCACCGCCTTGGGGGCGCGGCGGTCGGAGTTTCCTTCACGCAGCACAGGGTTTACCGCGCTGCCTAGGCACTTGGAGTAACGGTCGCGGATTTCTTTGTCTTCGTCCGTTTTCAAGTCCTGTGGGTAGTCCGGGACTGCGTAGCCTTTTCCTTGAAGCTCCTTGATCACAGTCAGAAGCTGCGGCACAGACGCACTAATGTTGGGCAACTTAAGAATGTTTGTTTCGGGTAGCTGCGTTAGCCGACCAAGTTCAGCAAGGTTGTCGGGCAGGCGCTGATCCTCATCAAGATAGTCAGAGAATTCAGCGAGCACTCGGGCAGCAACAGAGATGTCACTCGTTTCAACTGCAATCCCCGCTGACTCGGCGAATGTCCGCACTACAGGGAGAAACGCGGCTGTCGCAAGCAGAGGCGCCTCGTCTGTCAGCGTGTAAATGATGGTGGGCTTTTGGGCGCTCATGGTTGCTCTCTTCCCGCTTTCACTGCATGGCCGACATTCTGAGTTCTCGTGCGAACGGCGGGCACCATGTTACGGCAGCGGAACACGACACGGGGATGAAAACCTCGCTCGTGGCGGGCACCTGGGGTTTTTGATCGCCATAGTTGGTTGTGCCTTTCGCCCCAAATCCTCGGGTTTTACACCCCAAGAGGGTGCGGTGCGCGGTGTTTTCTGGCTGCCAATAATTCGCCAAATGAGACAATGAGTGCAGGAGGCGATTGCTGATGCTTGAGATCCTCATGGCGATAACTTTGGTGGCTAGTGCTGTGACTGCGGGCCTCGTGGCGGGCCTATTTTTCGGATTTGCGGTGGCAATAATGCCCGCATTGCGCACAGTCCCTGACCGCGACTTTGTGGACATGATGCAACGGATCAACACCACGATCCTTAACCCGTGGTTCCTGTCGGTGTACATCGGGGCAGGTGTTTTAATCGCGGCATCTGCATTGATAGCCGTTGTCAACGGCCATGCCAGTGTCATTGCTTTCACGGTGGCTGCACTGGTTTTGTATGGGGGAGTTCTCGCGCTTACGGGTGTGCGGAATATTCCGCTGAACGTGGAGTTCGCTGCGGTTGATGTCGATGACAGTGCGCACTTGTCAGCTGCGCGTGAACGGTTTGAAGTTCCGTGGTGTCGCTTTAATGTCATTCGAATGGGTCTTGCGATTGGTGCAGTTATTTGCCTGGGCGTGGCGCTGCTTCTGTAAAGCGCGTGCTGAGGCTCAAAACCGCCGCGTTAGGCGCATACGCATGGGCCGACCATCTGGGTCCACAATTCGCCGGTACATCGGCGATGCAAGTGTGCGTTGCCACGACGGCGACGGATCTATCGAATGAGGGCGCAGCCTGCCGGGTGGGCGTTGCCCGAGTTCCCCCCGTTGGTGCCACTGTTCGAGCTCGCGTGCACTGTCGTGAAGTACGTTGAAAAAACGTAGGGGGTCGAGCAGATCATCAACGTCGTCGGGCTGGCGGTCAAGGTGTTCGGCGGCCAATTGGAGGCGCAGGTCTCGGGCGAACACGCGCGCTTTGTCGCCTAGCCCGGCAGGGTCGAGCGGTTCGCGGGGGTCTTCGCGGTTGTCAACGATGGCCGCCGTGAGTTCTGAGTCGTGGGTCCAGGACCGGCGATTGAAGTTGTCACTGCCCACGGTCGCCCACACGTCATCAATGATGCAGGCCTTGGCATGAACGTAGATAGGTGTCGACTCGGAGTTCTCGATGTCATACACCGCCACCCGGTCGGGTCCGGCTGTCTGTAATTCGTTAAGCGCCTCTGCGTGCCCGAGTAGTGCGGACGGGATGGTGACGGGACTGTCATCGTCGAGGTATCGCGGCACCACGACAACGATGTGCAAGTCAGGGGAGGTGCGCAGCGCATGCGCGAATACGCGCGCCACGTCGAGGGACCACAGATACTGATCCTCGATGTACACGAGTCGCCGCGCCCGGTGGAGTGCTTTTGCGTAGGCCCGGGCCACGCTTCGCTCACCTCGTTTAGCAAAAGGATACGTGGGGCGTCGGCTGGGATAGGTGCGCAACAGTTGAACGTCGCACGTTCCCAGGGCAGGAGGCTCGGGCGTTGGCGCAGGAAGTTCGCTTGGGACAAAAGGAATGCGGGGGTGGAGCATGTCTGGAATCGATTGCCATGGCAGTCGTGAGGGCGCAGCCGGGTCGTTCCAGCGTTCGCGGAATGTTTCTTCCACATCGCGTACGGCGGGGCCACGGATTTCCACCTGAATGTCGTGCCACGGTGGGCGTGGCCCATATTCGGGCGGAAACGGCCTGCTCAGTGGGTCACCCACATGAGAACTATCATCTCTTCGACTTCTGGCGATATCGATACCACCAACGAACGCCACATCGTCAATATCTGGGTTGCTGTAGCGGATGACGAAGAATTTTTGATGATGACTGCCCAGGTTGAGCACACGTTGGTCAAGAACTATTTCGCCGTCGACGGCGCCGATCTTGTCCGCTAGTTCACGGTTTTTTGCACCGGCGAACCCGAATGTTTCGGGGTGTGATCGCCACATGAGCCCACGTACTAAGGCGCCGCGTTCGGCGGCTGCCACGAGTGCCTCCACGACAGTGATGCCGTCGTCGGTGAGTAGCTGTTCGGGGTCACCGCGCCAGTCGGTGAAGAAAACGATGTCACCTTCAGCGGCGGCTGCTAAAGCGTCGGCCAAGCGTGCAAAGTATGTGCGGCCATCAACGAGTGGTGTTACGGCGTTGCCTGTTGACCAGAGTCGCATCGTGGTGTCGGGATTATCGCGTTCATCCTCAGTCAGAAACCACGGCAGTTCGGGGTTGAATCCCTCGCGGGGCTCAGCGAGATTCTCTAACGATCTGCTGATGAATTGGCTGAGGCGCACAGCAGTGTCCTTTCCATCTCAACGAACCGCGTTAGTAATCCGGCCTGGTGTCCCACCAGTACACGTCTATTCGAAGTAGCGTAGACAGTGTTACTCCAAGCGCGAAGGGACCAGTTGGTGCGCAACATTGTCGAGGTCGAAAAGTTTGTAAATTCACCGATTGGAAATGTGTGGCGTGTCATCACCGATCTCGACCACTCGCCGCAAATTCTGAGCTCTGTCACCAGGGTGGAGCGGTTAACAGAGGGTAGTTTTCGAGTCGGGATGCGATGGCGAGAAACCCGCAAACTTCTAGGCAAAGAAGCCACTGAAGAGATGTGGGTGTCGGCGATGGAGGTTCCTGGGCGCATTGTCATCACATCGGAGGACGGCGGGGTTCGCTACGTATCCGAAATTCACCTCACGGAGGTGAACGGCGGAACGGACGTGGTTTATACGTTTTCCGCTGAGTTGCCGGAGTTGCATGGGCTTCGAAAGCTAGTGAGCAATACTCTCGGCTACCTGGGCGCTGCGATAACGAAACGGATGATCAGTCAAGACCTTGACGACATCGCCCGAGCCGCCACCGCAGCGCACTAGGTTTGGTGCTGTTATCCGCGAACTACTTGTGTCCCACCAGCGAAGCCGTCGTGAATGCCCTGGTTGGTGGAGCTCGACCTGATTGTCACTGCGATAGCGATACTTGCACCCAACCACAGCAACGTGCCGAGGAACGGAATCAAGTTCAAGATCATGAATGCGTTGCGCACAGCTGAGTCCTTCACGGACGGCTGGGCTGCGCCTCCACTGCCGCGTACAGACAGTCCGACAAACTTCTTACCGATCGTCGAGCCTGTCGTCACCTCGAACACGACAAAGTATAGGTATCCGAAAACCACACCGGGTGCCGCAGCAAGAAGTTCGGGAGCGTTGACGGCGCGGAGGATGAAGAACACGAATGCGCTGAGGACGATCCAAACGAACCAGTCAATAACTCGGGCGGTGAATCGCACTAGTAGTCCGGCTGGTTGTCCACCAACAGGAGCGCCTGAACTGGGGTCATATCCTGGGTAGCTCATTGTCATCACCTCGCTTTTTCTGCGCGGAAGCACAGTTCGGGAACATTGCGGTTCTTACGCTACCCGGGTTCGATCTTGCTTGGGGCTGAAGTGAGATGCCGCATTTGCCGCCGTGCGGGCGGTGGGAAACGCTTTACGCGCCTACAGTGGTCCTATGGCGGAACGCAATGTTGTTGGCGGCGAACTCGAGGTGTGTAGCACGGAACCTTTAACAGGGTTCTACCGTGATGGTTGCTGCAGTACAGGTGACGATGATCGCGGAAGTCACACCATCTGTGCGGTCGTGACGGCCGAGTTCTTGGAGCACCAGAAGTCGATTGGGAATAACCTCAGCAGTCCAATGCCAATGTATGGCTTCCCAGGGTTGAACCCGGGTGACCGTTGGTGTGTGACGGCGCGCAACTGGTTACAGGCGCACCGTGATGGCGTAGCTGCTCCAGTGGTGTTGGCTGCCACCAATGAGAAGGTTCTGAGTATCGTCGACCTGTCGTTTCTGAAAGAAAATGCTGTTGACGTCCCCTCTGATCTGAGTGGTTTGGAATAGTTTTCGACGATCGGGACCTATCGGAATTTGGCGTGCTTCCACGCTCGTACTGGATCTCCGGTAGATACGTGGTCTTCGCGAAGGGCCTTGACGAGGTTATACATCATCAGGAACCCGATAAGGAAGAACGGCAAACCGATGACAGTAATGACTTGCTGTAATGCTGTGAGCCCGTCCGTTCCGGCTGCCGCTGCGAGAAGTGTTGCGCCGACGACACCTTCGAGGGCCGCCCAAAATACGCGCTGACGGGTGGGGCCCATCCCTGACTCACCTGTACACAGCATGTCGATCACTAGTGACGCTGAGTCGGACGACGTTGTGAAAAAGATGACGACTATGAGCACGGATATTGCGGCGACAAAGGTAGTGAATGGGAAGTTTTCGAGGAAACTGAACAGCGCTCCCGGTATGTCGTTTTCCACCACCACTTCTTGAATGAGGTTGCCATCTCGGTTGCGTTCGATGTCAAAGGATGACAGCCCGAAGACGCTGAACCAGATGATGGAAAACGCGGTGGGGAGGCCAAGAACGCCGCCGACAAACTGGCGTATGGTGCGGCCGCGCGAAATGCGGGCAATGAAGATTCCCACGAACGGTGCCCACGTGATGGTCCAAGCCCAGTAGAAGACCGTCCAGTTGCCTTGCCAACCGGGGTTGACGTCGGCGGCGTCGGTCCAGAATGACAGCGGCACTATCCACTTGAGGTAGGTCCCCGTGGTCTCGATGATCCCCTTGGCCAGATACAGGGTTGCGCCGGAGATGAAGATGAAAACGAGCAAACCTATCGCCATCGTGATGTTGATGTTGGACAGTCGTTTGATGCCTTTGTCGAGACCGAGAACGACAGATCCGATTGCAATCAGTGTGATGCCGAAAATAAGCAGGACTTGGGTTAATTTGCCTTCCGGTACACCGAAGAGGCTGTTGAGTCCGGAATTGATTTGCAAGGTGCCCAAACCGATGGAGGTGGCCACGCCGAAAAGTGTGCCGATGACGGCAAGGATGTCGATCGATTTTCCGATGGGGCCGTGGATCCGGTCGCCGAGGATGGGGTAGAAGATCGAACTGACCCGCATTGGCAGTCCGCGCTTGTAGACAAAGTAGGAAAATGCCAGCGCTGGTAGGCAGAAGATCGTCCAGGTATGCAGCCCGAAGTGGTAGAGCGTGAAGCCCATCGCTTCGTCCATCGCAGCGATTGATTCGGGTTCCACATCCCCGCGCGGCGGGTTCGCGTAGTGGCTGATTGGCTCGGCAACGCCCCAGAACATGAGGATCGTGCCGATTCCAGCGGCGAACAGCATCGAAAACCACGCCATGTTGCTGTACTCGGGTTTTTCGTCTTCTCCACCTAGCTTGACGTGGCCGTATCGGCTGAACGCGATCCAGATGAGGAACAAGAGAAATGAGGTGACGCCGAGGATGTAGAACCAACCGAACGACGTGAGTAGCCAGTCCCGTGCGGCAGTGAAGACGCTGTCAACGAATCCAGTGAACAGGATGGCGAATAGTACGAAACCGATGGCGATTCCGGCGGAGACGAAGAAGATTATGGGGTCTGTCCTGAGGCCCATGCGGTCGTGCGCTTTTTTGAGCATGTGGGTGCTCCTTGGCCGAGGCGGTGTCCTTATATGATCATGACACTTTGTGGTCTATGTCACACCGAGTTGCGAAAAATGATATGCCAACACAAATCCGTCCGTCGGCTCGAAACGCGCTAATGTGTGTCGTAGACCACATGCGCGTGCGACAAGTGAGAGTAGGTACCCGTGCCACGAGAAAGTTCGCCGCCGCCCTCCAGTTTCCCGAACATCGATACAGCGTTGGCTGAGCTAAGCGCAGGAGAAAAGCTCTGGGGATCCACGCCGCTCGTGCGCAGACGCGAACTGTTAGACCAAATTCGGCTGCTGACGGGCCAATGCGCCGAACAGTGGGTTGAGGCAGCGTCCGCAATAAAAGACCTACCTGCTGAGTCGGCGCTGGTGGGTGAGGAATGGATGTCCGGGCCGTACCCGGTTATTACAGCAACCGCTGCGTTGGCGGAGACCGTGCAGTCCCTCGACGGTGGCAAGAGCCCACTCGATAATGCCGAATTTTCTCAAGCGCCAGGCGCCCGTGTAGCCGTGAAAGTACTGCCGCTCAACGCATTCGACACTTTGTTGATGAACGGTTTCCGAGCCAATGTGTGGTTGCAGCCAGGAGTCACGGAAGACGAAGCACGGAGCAATGCCGGGCTAGCTCAACGCAACCCCACCGAAACCCATGGCATTGGAGTGGTGCTCGGTGCAGGAAACATTACGTCCATCGCACCACTCGACGTCTTGTACGAACTGTTCGCCCACAATCGCGTGGTCATTCTGAAACTCAACCCGATCATGGACCGAATGCTTCCGGTGTTTCAGAAGGTGTTTCGGCCGCTTATTGATTTTGGCGTCGTGCGGATCGTCACGGGTGGGGCTGATGTCGGAACCTACCTCGTCAACCACGACGCGGTCGCCCATGTCCACATGACTGGCAGTGCGGTGACTCACGACGCGATCGTGTTCGGCACAGGCGAAGAAGGGGAGAAGCGGAAACGTGACAACGCCCCACTGCTCACCAAACCCATCACGAGCGAACTTGGCGGTGTGTCACCGGTCATCATCATTCCTGGGGAGTGGTCGGCCGCCGACATCAAATTCCAAGCTGAACACGTCGCAACCCAGAGACTCCATAACGGCGGCTATAACTGCGTCGCATCACAAATCGTCGTGGTGCCCGCCGAGTGGGCACAGAAGGAACAGTTCTTAACTGCGCTCCGCGAAGTGCTGACGAATGCGCCGCCGCGCACCCCGTACTACCCGGGAAGCGATCAAAGGATCAGTTCAGCGCTCGATACCCACGAAATTGCGGAGAAGATAGGTACCCGCGTGCTCATTTCGGGAATCACCTCAGATTCCCCAGCGCTGCACACTGAGTATTTCGCACCCGTCCTCGCCGTTGCCGAGTTGCCCGGCGATGCTGCTGACTTCCTAGCTAACGCGGTGGCATTCGCGAACGAACATTGTGCCGGAACATTAGGTGTGAACCTCGTTGCCCACCCCAATACGATCAACAGTCTCGGTAAGAAGCTTGATCAGGCTATTGAGGATCTGCACTACGGCACCGTTGCGCTGAACGCATGGACGGGTGTCGGTTACCTCACTGCGCGAGCAACATGGGGGGCGTTCCCCGGTCACACACTCAACGACGTGCAAAGCGGAATTGGCGTAGTACACAACGCATTCCTGATCGACAAGCCTGAACGCACCGTTGTGTATGGGCCATTCCGCCCAGCCCCACGTTCACTACTCAACCGCGAACTCGCGCTGTCGCCCCGCCCACCGTGGTTCGTCACGAACACCACCGCGGCCACCACAGGCCGAAGACTCACCGAGTTCTCTGCAAACCCTTCTTGGGTGAAGCTTCCAGGCATCTTCGCGTCAGCGCTGCGCGGTTAGGGCCCCATGACCACGCCAGTAGAAGTTGACTACGTAGTTGTCGGATCCGGATCAGCCGGTGCAGTCGTTGCTGCCCGGTTGAGTGAGGACCTCTCGACCACGGTTGCGATCCTTGAAGCCGGACCGGAGGACACCAACCAGTTCATTCATATTCCTGCGGCTTTTTCGAAGCTATATAGGACCGATGTCGATTGGGACTACTCCACGACGCCTCAACCGCAACTTGGGGGCAGGCAAATATACTGGCCGCGAGGCAAAACGCTCGGTGGTTGTTCCTCTATGAACGCCATGATGTGGGTTCGCGGCTATGCCGCCGATTACGACGAATGGTCCACCCACGCAGGCCATGACTGGTCGTTCCAGAAAGTTCTGCCCTACTTTCAACGAATAGAGAATGTTCAGAATGGGCGTTCACCGGGCGATGGCAAATCCGGCCCGATCGTTGTTTCGGAACAACGAAGCCCACGCGCCCTCACGGGTGACTTTCTGACGGCCGTGCAGGAGTGCGGTTTCAAGATTGAGCGGGCGAACACTCCGCACCCATCCGGGTTCTCGCAAACGATGGTGACCCAGAAGCGCGGCGCACGTTGGAGTACAGCGGACGCCTATCTCCGGCCCGCGGCCAAACGCAGCAACTTGACCGTGCTCACTAATGCCTACGCCACCAGCGTTACCTTCGACGGCACTCGCGCACAGGGCGTCGCGTTTGCACGCGATGGCCAACTGACGCACATCCGGGCTCGACGCGAAGTCATCCTTTGCGGCGGTGCAATCAACACTCCACACCTGCTCATGCTGTCTGGAATTGGCTCAGCTCAACATCTTGTCGAACACGGTATCGCCGTTGTGCATGACGCCCCCGAGGTCGGGCAGAACCTGCAAGATCACCTGGTTGCAGGGATTGTGTATAGCGTTGAAAAAGGCAGCTTGCTGTCGGCGGAAAGCCCGCCTGAACTGGTGAACTATCTTGTGCGTCGGCGAGGAATGTTGACCTCGCCCGTAGCGGAGGCCTACGGGTTTGTGCATAGCCGCGCAGGGTTGGAACATGCAGATATTGAACTACTTTTTGGGCCTGGTCCGTTTATCCGCGAAGGTCTTGTGCAACCAGACGGCCATGGTGCTGTGCTCGGATCAGTGCTTCTCAAGCCGAAAAGCTCAGGGGATATCACCTTGGTGACGCCAGACCCCTTCGACAAACCTCGTATTGATCCGAAGTATCTGTCAGATCCGGGTGGGGTTGATCGTGCGGCCATGATCGCCGGCCTTCGTACTTGCACCGAGCTTGCTGCCTCGCCAGCGCTTGCTCGCCATTTCGGCGACTATTTGCAACCGCCTGCTCCAGCCGACGCTCCAGTAGATGAACTAATTGAGATTTGCCTTGAGCAGTACGCGCACACTCTCTATCACCCGGTGGGAACGTGCCGCATGGGCATGGACAAGAACAGTGTGGTCGACCCTCAACTGCGTGTGCGAGGTGTGTCAGGTTTGAGGGTTGCCGATGCTTCGGTGATGCCGACGATCATCCGCGGGCACACACACGCACCGTCAGTGCTGATTGGGGAGAAGGCAGCCGACTACATCAAGTCACACTAGCTTCGCCGCAACCCATCGAGCGCTTCGTTGACACACAATGGCCACAGGTCGTCGCCTAATACCGTCACGCCAGAATCGCCGGAGAATGCGCTGGAGATGATGATGTCCGGCGACAAGGTAGACAGCATCTCTAGTGTGTTTACTAGTGCGTCGTAGTCGGAGAAGCCGTCAAAGTAGGCCGTAAACCAGTGGCCGTTACTGCCGCGGATGAGTGTGTCGCCGGTAAACAAGTATTGCCCGCCTGCGCCGTGGACGATAAAGCATGTGCTGCCTGGTGTGTGGCCAGGCGTGGGGATTATTTCGAATTCCCCGTCGATGACGTGGCGGTCGCTGAACGTCTCGTGCTCCGGCACCACCTCATCTAACAGATGGCCCTCTGATGCGTGAATGTGGAGCGTTGACCCGAATCGGTCGCGGATAGTGCGCAGGGACGACGCAATTTCATCCTGATGACTCAGGTAGTGGTGGCGTACACCACCGAGACGTTCGATTTCGTCGAGTTCGGATTCGAGAGTGGTGTTGTACAGCAACACATTTCCGTCCGGGCGTACCCACAAGTATGCGTGCGTCTTGAGCCCCGGAGCGGGGAATTCGGGCTCAGTTTCCCATAGGTCGGGTTGAATCTGCCTCATAGTGACGGCCCTCCTGTCGCCTCCGTTTTCAACGCAACCTGCGCCATAGTTCAGGTTACAGAGTGATCACGATCACTGCAGATATGGCGATCTTGGTAACGGTGGCAGCTCCCCAGCCGAGAAACCTAGTAAGTAAAACGTGTACGAGTTTGGAACGAAGGGACATTTGTGCGACATCACAAATATGCACTCGCGGTTGCGGCCGCATCGGTCGGCTTAATGGTTGCCGGCTGCGGCAGCATGACGGACCTCAACTACACCTATGCCGAACCGCTGCCTACTCAGCAGATCCCCGCACCAACCGACACGCGCTCCACCGATGCCCCAGGCCCTACTGCAACAACTCCTGCTGCAACAACTCCAACTGCGCCGCGAAGCACCCCCAGCGCAACGCAGGCACCCGAACAACCACAACCCGATCCGAACGTGCGCCCTACTATTCGCGACACTCCAGGTGCCGAAGCGACGCGATCTACGCTCACCATCGAAACCCGCACGCTCGCCGGAGCACCCATCCGCGACGTCACCGTTCGCGCAAGCCACTTCACCGAATGCGACATAGATGGCCCAATCCTTGGCGCGGAGCCGGAACGCGACTACTTCGCGCAGAGTTCTGTCGAAGGTTATGCAACCATCACCGTCCCTGCCGGCTGTTTTCACTACGGAATTGAGTCACTACCCAACAGCGTCTATCCAATCCCTGAAGGCATGCACACCGTCAACAACCTCGAAAGTGGACAATCAGCCACTGGGGAACTGCGGTTCTACGATGGTCCCAGAGGTCTTTCCTCAAACTGGGTACCTGCCACAATCAACGTCAATGATGCGTCGTCTGAGCACAATATTGCTGGACACGAAATCACAATTCATCGCTGCGGAGACCCCTCTACTAGCTGGGGGACCCCGCCGTCTGATGCGAGTGGGCGCATCCACATCGCGCTAGACCCTGGTTGCTACGCCGCAACACACGTGCGTGGAAACACCGGCTACTTTCTCACAGAACCTGTGGTCTATTTTAATGTCGGCAGTAGTCCGAACCATGTCTCTGTCACGCAGAACGCTCCTGACACCGTAGGCGAAAAGTCAGGCACGATCGCCATCGTTGCGCGCACCGAGTCCGGACAACCGGTCGAAGGCCTCACCATCGGCATAGTCCGTACCCCAACGTGCCCATTGAGCAGCTTTGAAGGTGCGTCAACCGCCGTCGGTACCGTCGTCACTGATAGCAGTGGTTCTGCATCTTTGACCGCTACCACCGGTTGCTACGGTGCGGCAATATCCCCTGACACACACCCCAACATAGGTCCACAGGTCGCGGAACTCGTCGACGACGGCCAAACCGTGACGATGACGTTTGTGCTTCCCGACCCGGTCACTGAGGATGACCTGACTGATGATGCCGATGCCGACCAAGATTCAGGCAGCGCAGACTAGCTGACGTCAAAACTCGATACCTAGCGCCCACCCGCCGAACGTGAAGACAGCCACCGTTATCAGCACAATGCCGATGACGTTGAGCCAAATCCCGGCGCGCATCATTTGACCGATGGTGACGTACCCGGAACCAAACACAATAGCGTTCGGCGGGGTAGCGACGGGCAACATAAATGCGCACGAGGCAGCCAAGACAGCGGGAACTAGCAACAGCATTGGGTCCATACCCAAGCCGAGCGCCACACCACCAAGAACTGGCAAGAACGTTGCTGCGGTTGCTGTATTAGATGTCAACTCCGTCAGCAGCAACACGATTACCGCGACCCCGGCGACGATGAGCACGATGGGCAGAGCACCAAGTCCGCCGACCTGCTCGCCAATATAAGCGTCCAACCCGGTGCTGCTAACAGCGCCTGCCAGGCTAAGCCCACCACCAAACAGCAACAAGACGCCCCATGGAACACCGGATTGCGCGGTTTTCCAATCCAAAGTATTGATGATTTCTCGTTGCCCAGACTCCGGGCTCGTCTTGACTGACACCGGCAGCAAGAACAGCACCAATGCGGCCGCAATCGCGATGCCAGCATCAGACAGATTCGCCATGAACGGCAGCACACGCACGAGAACATCAATGTCGGCGAGGGGTTCACGGAACACCCACAGCAATGCGGTCACAACGAACACGACGAGCACATTCCACTCACCGCGCGAGATTGTGCCCAATGCGCGAAGCTCGTCGTGCAGCATCGCTTTTCCGCCAACAATAGATTTGATCTTTGTGGGGAATATGACCCAGGTGAGAAGACCCCAAACAATGAAGAGGAATAAGACGGAGATGGGAACGCCCATCTTCATCCAGTCGGCGAAGCTGATACTGATGCCGTAGTTCTCCTCGACGAACGCAACCATGATCGCATTTGGGGGACTACCGATGATGGTTGCCAATCCACCGACTGATGCAGCGTAGGCAATCGCGAGCATCAATCCGACGGCGAAGTTGCGCACGTCCTTATCTGCGAGTTTGTCGCTCCCTGCCATTACCAGTGCGAGCACACTGACTGCGATGGGCAGCATCATTAGTGTGGTTGCGGTATTAGACACCCACATGCTCAGGAACGCGGTGGCGATCATCATCCCGAGCACAACCTGTTTAGGCCGGGTGCCCACAATTTGCACCGTGTGCAATGCGATTCGCTTGTGCAGGTTCCATTTCTGCATGGCGAGAGCAATCATGAACCCGCCCATGAAAAGGAAAATCGTGGGGGAGGCATACGGCGCGGTTGCGTCACCAATGGGCAGAATGTCGAGGGCTGGGAAAGCCACAATGGGGACCAGCGCAGTTGCCGAAAGTGGGAGCGCTTCGGTCATCCACCAGACCGCCATCAGCACTGCGATGGCCGCAGTGGTGCGTCCGGCTGCTGACAGTTCCGGGTGATCTGGGATGAGGAAGTATGCGGCCAACGCCAAGAGTGGACCGGCTAGCCTTCCTGTCCAAATTCTTGCCGGTGGGATGATGGCCGGAGGAACCGCAGATCCGAAGCCAACTTGATCTGTTTTGGTGGCTGTCGCGTTCTCAGATGCCATCGTGAGCTCCCAACTCTGGACTGCTCTCCATCTTGACGGTCACGGTGGTTTTTGGAAGCAAAATTGGTCAGCGGCAGGTGCAGAATTTGGGTTTTGCAACTCTGTTTGAATTATCGGCTTGCCGGTGGTGTGCGCCTCTGTGGTGGGTGTCCCTGTGGTAGGAATGTCCGCATGACTCGGGCGATCCTCCGCACCCTTGCCGTCGCGGTCATCGCGCCGACATTGATGCTCACTAGTTGCGTGCAACCAACTCCGCAAGAAGACCCGCAAGAAACAGCCACGCCAACCACAGATGAGCCGTTGCCTCCGGAGCCGAACCCGCTGATAGCAGTGAAGGTCGACAATGTTGCCGCGGCGCGGCCTCAAACTGGCATTGGGGATGCGCATATAGTCATCGTTGAACCTGTTGAAGCAGGCCTTACTCGCTTGCTCGCGGTTTTTGAGGCGCCCCTCCCGGAGGTTGTCGGTCCTGTGCGTAGTGCTCGCATCACAGACCTAGATTTGTTGAGGCTGCTAGGGGAGCCAACATTTGCGTACTCTGGTGCAGCTAATGAGGTACTCGACCGATTCCGTGACGCCCCTCTGATTAACGCAACAGAAGGAAACACTCCGGGAGCCTTCTTCCGAGACAACCGCCGTAGTTCACCACACAACCTGTACGTCCGACCTGGGCTTCTGCCCCAGCCGTCGGAGCCTCCTGCAGGTGCCGTACTTGCTGTGGGGGAGTCGCCACTAGGCGGTGAAATCACCACCGGCGAGCGAGTCGACTACGGTCTCGCCTCGTATGCCATCACCTGGGACAGTGACAAATCCGCATGGACGATCGATGTCGATAGCCGGCCACTAAGCACCACGGATAGCGGAAACATTGTCGCCGACACCGTGGTTCTGCAGGAAGTAGACATTCGGCCGGGTTTGCTCGGTTCACCCGAAGCGCGCACCACCGGTTCTGGTGCCGTGACCGTCTTGCGCGACGGGGAACGACACGTCGGTCAGTGGCGCCGTACGCGCAGCGAGGACCCTCTGCTGTTCTTCACTTCGGCGGGGGAGCCTCTCACAGTGGCAGAGGGAACAACCTGGATTTTCTTGGTTCCCTCGGCTTAACTGACGCTAGCTATGGCGAACGGCAGTACAGCGGGCGCACCCGCTTGCCGGAGTGAATGAGCGGCGACGGTGAACGTCCACCCAGTATCTGTGGTCGCGTCGACTAACAGGATCGGACCAGTTTCAGCCACGTGCGGTGGTTCCCAGCTCTCATGTAGCGCGGCCACGCGGTAGGCGGAGTTGTGCGCGTTGGCGACTGGGTGGTTCGCACGACGCGGTAGGACGCCAAGAAAGTCCAGTTTCCCTACTTGAGCGAGCCGTTGAGCAAGTGTCTCGGTCAGTATTGGGTGGGTGTGATGTGGCATCGCTAGGACGGCACTTGGGCGTTGTCCCCAGTTCCACGCCTTGAGGACCTCCACCGCGGCCGACACGACGTCCTCGTCTACGGGCCCGTCGGGCTGTTGGAGAAGCGTTCGCAGGCGCTGCCCCCAACCAAGGTCTGTCAGTCGGCCAATAGCCCGGCCTTGTTCGGCACCAGTGTGGATTTTCCCGCTCAGCGCCACCCCAAGACTGCGCATCCCTGTTGGCCACTGTTTGCGCGGAGCGAGGGTGACGCCGGGGCGGGACAACCTCGCATCGGTGGCTGCTGTGGTGCTGTCGGAAATCGTTGCGCTAAATCGTGCGCCCCCACAGTTGTCGCAGCGACCACACGGCGCGGGATTCGTACCGAGCAAAGGATCGTCAAGTTGCCGACGAAGAAACACCATCCGACAGGTTTTCAGTTCGGCGTAGTCGAGCATGGCGCGTTGTTCCGAATCCCGTGCCTCACTGAGCCGTCCGTAGCGTTCGTAGTCGTAGGTCCATTCGGCACCTGTGCTGATCCACCCGCCTTTGACACGTTTGACGGCGCCATCCACGTCAAGAACTTTGAGCACCATTTCTAGCCGACTGCGACCCAGGTCGACCAACGGTTCCAACGCGGGCGTGGACAATGCACGGTCGGTTCGTAGCGCTGCCAAGACGCTTTTGACAGATTCCTCTGGTGGGAATGCTACCGAAGCGAAGTAGCGCCAAATGTCGCGATCCTCGGCCGCTGGTAGCAAAATCACTTCTGCTCTTTGGGCGGACCGTCCAGCGCGGCCAATGTGCTGGTAATACGAAATGGGTGACGACGGTGCGCCTACGTGCAACACAAAACCAAGGTCAGGTTTGTCGAAGCCCATCCCGAGTGCGGACGTCGCAATCAGTGCCTTGACCTCGTTGTTTAAAAGGTCCGATTCGAGTTGCTCGCGTTCAGCTGTGTCGGTTTTGCCGGTGTACGCCGCCACGCTATGACCCTGGTCGGTGAGCAACGCAGCCAGGTCCTCCGCCGCGGAGACAGTGAGGGTGTACACAATTCCGCTGCCAGGCAGGTCGTTGAGGTGTTGCGCTACCCACGCTGCACGTCGGGCACCACCACCGACGTTAAGAACGCTCAGATGCAGTGACTCGCGATCGAGTCCTCCCCGAAGAATGAGGGTTTCGTCGTCACCACCGACACCAAGTTGAGCTGCGACGTCTGTGACTACTCGGTCATTCGCAGTTGCGGTGGTGGCAAGCACGGGGGTATTGGGTTCGAGTTCGGTGAGGAGCGTGCGTATGCGGCGGTAGTCGGGGCGAAAATCGTGGCCCCAGTCAGATACGCAATGTGCTTCGTCGACGACGACCAGCCCGGCGTCGCGTGCCAGGTGGGGTAGAACCTGGTCACGAAAATCGGGGTTGTTGAGCCGCTCAGGGCTGACGAGGAGTACATCGATCTCGCCTCCAGCAATACGTTCGTGAATCGCTGACCACTCGGTGATATTGCCTGAGTTGATGGTCGCTGCAACGACGTCTGCTCGCTGGGCTGCGGCTACCTGGTTTCGCATCAAAGCCAAGAGAGGCGACACGATTACTGTCGGACCTCGCCCCGATGCGCGAAGCAATTTAGCCGATATGAAGTACACCGCCGATTTTCCCCACCCGGTGCGTTGCACTACGAGGGCGCGGCGGTTGTGGGCGACCAGCGCCTCGATCGCCAACCATTGATCGTCGCGTAGCTGAGCGTGTTCGCCAGCGAGTTTGCGTAGCAGTTCGTCAGCGCGGGCCCGGAGATCGTTTTGAAGCATGTGCACATCCTGCCCGATGCGGCTGACATTCACCCCGGCTGAACCCCCCGTTGTGAGTAGGCATGGGCGACACGCCGTAGCGTTCGGGAAACAAGAGGCGCCCCATTACCGCGCATTCGCGTTCGTGACGCAGATGTGTGTTCTGAACGGAAAAGCAGCGGAATTATGACTGCATAACGCCTGGTGATACACGGTGTTTGCGTTGTTGAATTTAGGTTGCGAAGTTCGGTCAATGTTGGTTGGGTGATGCGCTCTCTGCACGAAGTCCGTAGCCACGTCCACGGCCGGAGCGATGGTGGCGGTTAGTCGTCAACGGTGGCAGGCTAGGGAACTGTGGCCGATAGATCGATCACCGCTCGAAACCTACATTGGAGGAGTTGAAGAGCATGGAGAAAGATCCCGAAAAGGGCTATGTTGCACTTCTTGGTTGGAGCCTCGGTGCGATAGACGCTGTAGAGCGTTTCGACCGACGGTACGTTGTAGTCGCACCTGAATGGGCTGAAGACTACGCCAAAGAAAACAATATTCCGTTTGTGTGCTGGAACTTTGAACGCTTAAATGATCGTTCGCTAGAAATCGCTCAAACACTCAAAGACATGGGTGTTGACGCCGCAATTCCACTATTCGAAGAAACCGTGGAATGGGCTGGGGCCATCAATGCCGTGTTGCACGGTAACCCCAGGCTGCACGGTCAGGCAATGTTGTTCCGCGACAAGGCGTTGATGAAGCGCCGCGCTCAACTCGGCGGAATCCGCGTGGGCATCTTCGAGGAAGCACACGACCGTGATGATGTGGTCCGATTCCTCAAGCGCGTAAACCAAACCTTGCTGAAACTCGATGGTGACCCGAACGATCCTATTCACCTCAAGGCCTTCGATCAGGCCGGCTGCTTAGGTCACCGAGTCATTTCGACTGTGGAAGACGTCGCGAATATCAATGACGATGAATTCCCAGCGCTGCTCGAAAGCCACCTTGACGGGTGGGAATTCGCAGTCGAGGCGTGGGTGCAGGATCGCAAGATTCGATTCCTCAATATTTCCGAGTACGTCCGCCTCGGATATTCAGTGTTTGTGCCTGCCAGCCCCGAGTTGGAGAAGTGGCGCCCGCGGATTACCGAAGAGATCGAAAAACTCATCGAAACATTCGATATTGATTTCGGGTTCATTCACCCCGAATACTTTGTCACCAGCGACGGCAAAATGTATTTCGGCGAGGTCGCCTACCGGCCGCCCGGCTTCAAGGTTTTTGAACTTCTTGAGCGTTCATACGGTTTCAACGCGTACCAGGCGTTGGTGTTGATGTTCGACCCGAAGACAACAGAAGAAGAAATCGAAGCTTTCTTCCCCACACCAGTGGTCGATGCTAAAGGCCACGCTGGTTGCTTCGGTGTCTACCCACGGCGCCGTGTCGTGAGCGAACTCGAGATTCCCTCGGAGACTGAAGACGACGAGTACTTTGATTTCCACGAACTCACACCACCTGTGGCTAATCAGGTGACGAAGCGTTCGGCGTTTGGCACCCACTGGGGTCTGGTGTACTTCTTCGGCGACGATCCTGATCGCATGAAGGAACTACTTACCAGGCAAGAAGAGCTTGACTTTTACGTATGACACGAGAGGTGGACTGAGACGTGAACTCTGCGGAGTCCGTTGTTACTGACCCCGGCGTCGGCAAGCTCACGGAAAAACTTGAGCACGCCGTGTCACGTCTTGAGCAGGCAAGTGCGTTCGCTAAGTCCAACCATCAGGCACCGGTCATTGATGTCGCGCGTCGGCTGCTCACCAAATCAGGTGGCATCGAAGTGTTATATGAGATGGCGCCCCGGCTTGATCGGGCCGGAGTATTCGCCGGTACAGATTGGGCCGCCCCGGCTTCCTTAATTCCAGGGTTGGTCACGGCAACGATGCGCGGTGGTTCAGCGCAGACCATCACCATTGAATGCCTGAGCGAATTGCGCATGCTCGCCGTTGCCACCGGGCGGATGCACAGCACCGAGTTGTCAGGGGACCTAGCGCGCCACTTCTTGACACAAGTGTTGGCGATGAACCTTGAGCGCGTCTTCGGAATGATGGATGAAGCGGCGCGCGTAAAGGCCGGGCCACTCGACGGTGCAGTGTCGGAGTTGTTTCAGTTTTTGCTGAATCACATCGGTTTTGACGACATCCTGCAGAGTTTGATCGACGAGATCTGGCGGATTCTCGCGCAACGCCCCATCCAAGTCGGCCACGTAAAAGCGATGATCACTGAAATCGCGATCACGATGGCGAATGGGGCGGGAAGCCTCGGTGACGCGCGGCTGGGAGCAGACCGGCTCATCAGTTCACTGTTTGGCCCTACACAAACGTGTCGTGACGATCCTGGGCTTACCGAGTACCAATCTCGGCTGGAAACGATTGATTTCCCTGGGTTGCAGCAAGAAGCTTCAGGGCTTGCGCGAGCGATGCTCGATACTGGGCTTGTGTCGGATTACCACGCATTGTTTGTGCGGTGGATTCTCGACACTGGTCAGGTAACGCTATTGCCTACTGCACTAGGACTGAGCAGCACGGGCCAGGACGCATTGCAGTGTTACTCGGATTTGGTGCACCACCTGATCGTCGAGGCGATTCATCCGGGGACAGCGCAGGCGCTGTACGGGCTGGTAAACTTGTTGGAGCGCGGGATTCTGTATTCGCCGCCCATCGCACCTGGGCTGTGGCGGCAAATTGCGTTGCAGCCTTCCGAGAAGGCAAGTGCGGCACTGACGGCCACTTTTGGTGCAGCGCTTCCACCACGGGTGCACTTGCTCGCTGGGACTATCCTCGCCCTCGGGCTGCCTTTGGGGATCGGGCAAGGAAACAACCCGACGTGCCAGTCAGCTCGGGCGATTTCGATGTGGTCATACAGCGATCCCGCGTATCTATTGCATGTGCTTTTCCACGCAACTCGGCAAGATACGGTGCTCATGCATTTTGAAGGCACCCCGATTTCGTCCGCCGAACTGCCAGACGCGTTGGCACGATCGTCAATGCTCGATACGGATGCCGTGTCGACGATCCTCGTGCCGCACTTGGACCGGATTTATGGCGAAATGGGACGGCTGTGTTCCGACCGTGGAGAAGACCCCCATCGGTGGATCAACCCTGAGTTTCACGGTTGGTGGGTGGGCCGCGAGTTCTACATCGCGGTAGATGTGGCGACAGGAAAGCTGCGTGACTACGAAGGATTTGTCCGGGAGTTCTACGCGAGTTATCACCCGCTGTACAACGGAAACCAGCCTCTGATTCATCCGCAACCGGCGGGATTAGCGGTGACGGATAGTTCGGCAGTGTTTGTCGGGTGGCATGCCATCACACTCATTCGAGTTGGCCTTGATCAAGAAGGCGAGATGCGTGTGTATTTTTACAACCCGAACAATGACAGTCGGCAGAACTGGGGCAACGGAGTTCTGGTGTCGACGCAGGGGCACGGTGAGCGTTTCGGTGAGGCATCGTTGCCGTTCGCCGAGATGGTGTCGCGGCTCTACATTTTCCACGATGACGCGGCGGGTTCGCTGAGCGATACGCCAGTGCCGGAGTCTGAAATTGAGACGGTGCGCGCACTTGCGTACGGGAGCTGGGCTGCGGACCGCATCCCCGAGTAGTTAAAGGTGGAGCTGGGTGGGGTGCCAAGTTTTATTACTAGGCACCCCACCCAGGTTTTTTAGATGATGTTGTCGGTCAAGTGGTTGGGTGTGCCGTACCGGTGAGCCGTGATGGAAACTGCCTGTTCACGAAGGAAAGGCAACATTTCAACGCGGCCAGCGGACACCACAGGTGACGCGTAGATCGCGATATCGGGTTTGCCGTTCGCGGCCTTAGCTGTCGCGGTGTAGTCCCCACCGATGAGGCGAATCCGAGCTGCACCCGCAGCGAGGTGGGCGACGTGCTGATGCCATTGTTGCGTGGTCTCGGTGTTAATGGAGACTCCTTGTGCGCCAATGATATCGAGCATTTCTGGCGGAAGAGCAGCGGCACTGCTCACGCTAATGTGTGCGCCACAGCGCAGTCCGGCGGCCACAACCCGAGCGAGTTCGGCGACACCGTGTCCGGATGTGCCTTCCTCGTACCGGACAACAACGGGGACGGTCCGGTAGCGGAGTAGGTTTCGCTCGGCGTGTAGACCGGTGCGGTCGTACGCGATGCCGAACTCGGAATTCCACACGGAAGCGTCAGTGGCGATCGCAGCGCGCAGCCATTCCATGTCCGCTGTGCTCAGTACGCCTTCTAGAGCTGTCGCGATGGCAGACGGAGGGCCGGTGATTGGGGCAAGCGTTGGTTCGACGGGTGCATCTCTCCATGTACCGAGACCGACGAGGTAATTCGGTCCGCCTGCTTTGGTGCCCGCTCCGATGGCGGATTTTTTCCACCCGCCGAAGGGTTGCCGTTGCACGATAGCGCCTGTAATGCCGCGGTTGACGTACAGGTTTCCGGCCTCGATGTGGTTCATCCAGTACTTGATTTCGTCGGGATTCAGTGAGTGGAGGCCGGTTGTGAGCCCGTAGTCGATCTCGTTGACCATGTCGACGGCTTCGTCGAGCGTCCCTGCCGTCATGATGCCGAGGATGGGTCCGAAGTATTCGGTGGTGTGGTACTCAGAGCCGCGTTCTACGTTGTCTCGCACGCCGGGGCTCCACAGTTTTCCGGAACTGTCGAGCTGGGTGGGCTTGAGCACCCAGTTTTCGCCGTCGCCAAGCGTTGTGAGGCCGCGCAGTAGTTTCCCCGAGGCGGGTTCAATGATCGGGCCCATTTGGGTGCGCTGATCCCACGGATATCCGACGTGTAGGGACTGCACGGCATCGATGAGTTGATTGCGGAACCGCTTGGACGTCGAGACTGAACCGACGAGGATGACAAGTGAGGCCGCCGAGCACTTCTGTCCTGCGTGGCCGAAAGCAGAGTATGCGACGTCTTTTGCTGCTAGGTCAAGGTCAGCGGAGGGCGTGACGATGACGGCGTTCTTGCCTGATGTTTCAGCGAGCAAGGGCAAGTCCGGCCGGAATGAGCGAAACAGTTCCGCTGTTTCGTAAGCGCCGGTGAGGATGAGCCGCTCAACGAGATGATGTGAAATGAACTGGGTGCCCAATTCGCGCTCGCCGAGTTGGACAAACTGCAAGACGTCGCGCGGTACGCCAGCTTCCCACAATGCTTCCACCATCACTGCGCCTGATCGCGCCGCTGGTCCAGCGGGTTTGATGACAACTGCGGAGCCGGAGGCAAGTGCGGACAGGGTTGAACCTGCGGGAATGGCCACGGGGAAATTCCACGGGGGAGTAACTACCGTCAGAGCAGAGGGTACGAACTCCGCTCCGTTGGTTTTCTGGAGTTCGCGGCCCAGTTCTGCGTAGTAGTGCGCGAAGTCGATGGCTTCTGACACTTCAGGGTCGCCCTGGTCGAGGGTTTTCCCACATTCAGAGCCCATTACTTCGAGAAGGTCTGCGCGTTTGCGTTCGAGGACGTCACCTGCGCGGTGGAGGATTTCCGCACGTTCATCTGCGGTGAGTGCTTGCCAACTCGCCGCCGCTTTCGCGCCGCGCGACATTATGGTGTCGAGCTCGTCTTCGGTGGCGACCCAGGATTCTTCGACTAACTCGCTGCCGAGCGTCGAGTGTTCCATGCGCTCAGCGATGGCCCGACCCCAGGCGCGGTTGCCGGGTAGGTCCGGGTCCGTATCGGGAGTGTTGATGAACCCTGTACGTGGGGCGGGGGGTTGTGGCCGGTTCCTGTCCTGGATGCGGTGCGGGGTGGGAACTTCATCGGTGAGTGCGTGGACCGACGCCAGGAAGCGTTGCTTCTCGCGTTCAAAGAGTGCTTCGTTCTTGTCGAGTTCAAACACCGCGGACATGAAGTTTTCCTTGGATGCGCCTTCCTCAAGCCGACGGATGAGGTACGCGATCGCGACATCAAACTCACGTGGGTGCACAACTGGGGTGTAGAGCAGCAACGAACCAACATCTCGACGCACTGCTTCGGCCTGTCCGGTGGCCATGCCGAGGAGCATTTCGAATTCGACGCCATCGGTGACGTCACGTTTGGTGGCGAGCAGCCAGGCGAGTGCGATATCGAACAGGTTGTGTCCGGCCACGCCAATGCGGACGTTGCGGGTGTGCTCGGGGCGCAGAGCGTAGTCGAGCACTGCCTTGTAGGACGTGTCTGATTCTTGTTTGGTGTGCCAGGTTGCCAGGGGCCAGCCATGGAGGTCCGCATCGGCATGTTCCATGGGTAGGTTTGCGCCTTTGACGACACGAACCTTGATGGGGGCTCCGCCGCGGGCGACGCGTGCTGCTGCCCACTCCTGGAGGTGCATCATCGCCGCGAGAGCATCAGGCAGGTATGCCTGGAGCACGATTCCAGCTTCCAGTTTCTCAAACTCTGGTTGGTCAAGCAGTGTGGTGAAGACCGCGATGGTGAGGTCGAGGTCTTTGTATTCCTCCATGTCGAGGTTGATGAACTTGTGTCGCGGTGTGGCATTCGCGGCGATGCGATAGAGCGGGGACAGGTTTTCTACGACGTGGGTGACGGCGTCATCGAATGCCCAGTGGTTGTGCGGCGCCATCGTTGACGAGACTTTGATGGAGACGTAGTCAACGTCATCGCGGGTGAGCAGTTTGCGAGTGCCATCGAGGCGGCGGGCGGCCTCCCTTTCGCCGAGAATGGCCTCGCCCAGGAGGTTGATGTTGAGCCGAACTCCGTCGGTTTTGATTTTGGTGATCGATTTGCCCAGCTTGGCGTCGGTGGCGTCGATGATGAGGTGCCCCACCATGTGGCGCAGCACTTTTCGGGCTATGGGGATCACGAGGTGCGGTGCGACGACGGCAAGAATGCCGCCGAGTTGGATTGCGAACTTCATGTACCACGGGAGGAAGCCGGGCGTGATGGGTGCCAGCGCTTTGAGGTTGGTGGCGGCGACGCGCAGATCTTCGGGGCGTACGACGCCGTCAACGAAGCCGACAGTGAAGTCGAGACCGTTGGGGTCGTTGAGTACTCCGGCGAGTTGCTCAGCGGATTTGTCGACGGGGAATTTTGAGCCTTCGGTCAACCAGCGGCGTACCAGTTGAACTGCCTCGTCGGTGAGTTCCTGCGGCGTGACGTTGGCTTCGCGGGAATTGTGCGGTGCATGGCCTGTGGGGGTGCTCACGGCTACGACCTCCTCTGGTTGCTCGGTTCCTTTGAGTATGCGCCGCAACCACCCATCAGGTATAGCGATGTTTTCCGAAGAGTATCGTGAAGGAAAACCGAATGATTGGATGGGTTGATGCTCGACGTCCACCGCCTAAACCTTTTGCGCGAACTCAGCATTCGCGGCACCATCGCGGAAGTCGCCGCAGCCTTGAACTACAGCCCCTCATCGGTGTCGCAACAACTAGCAATCCTGGAACGGGAGGCTGGCGCCGAACTCCTGCGCAAATCAGGCCGACGGCTACAACTCACACCCCAGGCACTGTTGCTCGTCGAGCACACCGGCGAACTTCTCGATTGTTTAGAACGCGCAGAATCCGCCCTCGCCGCATCCGACACCACCGTCTCCGGAACGGTCCGACTCGCTGTTTTCCAAACCGCAGCCCTCGCACTCATTCCACAATCGTTAAACCTAATGCGGCATCGACACCCCAACGTGCGCATTGAAATGGTGCAGCACGAACCAGAAACAGCCCTCCACGAGACCTGGGCCCGCGACTTTGACCTCGTCGTCGCGGAACAGTACCCAGGCCACGCTGCGCAGCACTATCAAGGCTTAGACCGGCAACACCTCACTAGTGACGAAATTCGACTCGCGCTACCCCCGCGCGGTTTCCTCGACATCGAAGATCTTGCCAGCGCACGGGAGGCACCGTGGGTGATGGAACCGCACGGGGCCGCATCACGGCACTGGGCAGAGCAAGCGTGCCGACAAGCCGGTTTTGACCCTGACGTGCGATTTGAAACTGCGGACCTGCAAGCTCACGTTCGGCTCGTCGAGTCCGGAAACGCGGTCGCCTTCTTGCCAGATCTGGTCTGGGTGGGAAGGCAACCGGAGGCGCGACTGGTGACGCTCGAAACCAGCCCAAGCCGTACCATCTTCACCTCCCAGCGCACCGCAAGTGCCCGTCACCCTGCGATTATGGCGATCCGAGAAGCTTTGCAGGAAACCGTCCGTGACCTGGAGAGCCTGTGGTAATTTGGCGCTCTCTCCTGCGAAACATTCCAATCGCACGCGGACACCCCACCTCACGGACATCTGGCCTCACGGGCACACATCCCGGGCCGAACGAACAGAACCGAGGACGCCATGACCGCCTATTCGTATCAAGTGCTCGCGATCGCGATCTACTTCAGCGCCATGCTCGCCATTGGCTATTACGCGTATCGCCAGACCTCTGACCTCGATGACTACATGCTCGCCGGGCGCAAGCTCAAACCGGGAGTCGCAGCGTTGTCCGCAGGAGCCTCGGACATGTCGGGGTGGCTGCTCATGGGGCTTCCCGGCGCGATCTACGCGAGTGGTCTAGTCGAATCATGGATCGTCATCGGCCTCGTTATCGGCGCCTACCTCAACTGGAGGTTCGTCGCCCCACGGCTTCGCACCTACACCGCGATTTCCAACAACTCGATTACAGTGCCGAGCTTCTTTGAGAACCGGTTCCGCGACAAAACCCGCCTGCTTCGCATTACCGCGGGAATCATCATTCTCGTTTTCTTCACGTTCTACGTCTCTTCCGGAATGGTCGCCGGTGGTGTCTTCTTCGAATCATCGTTCAACTCCACCTACCTGTTCGGCATGCTCCTAGTCGCCGGAATCACCCTCACGTACACACTGTTTGGTGGCTTTCTTGGCGCCACCCTCACCGACGTGGCACAGGGCATCCTGATGTTCGTGGCCCTGATCACCGTTCCGATTGCGACCATCATTGCCATGGGCGGTTTCGGCGAGGTATTCACTGCGATCGATGCAGCTGATGCGGCAGAAAACCTCAACCGCACGTCCTTGTTCTTCGGCGGCAGCGTGCTCGCCGTCATCTCCGCCGCGGCGTGGGGCCTGGGCTATTTCGGGCAACCGCACATCATTGTGCGGTTCATGGCGCTGAGATCAGCAAAGGACGCCAAGGCAGGTAGGCGCATCGGCATCAGTTGGATGGTGCTCACCGCGACTGGCGCGATCACGACAGCCCTCGTTGGCATTGGGTACTTCCACGCGAATCCGGCGACCCTCGCCAACCCCGAAACGGTGTTCCTGCGCCTGTCGCAAATCATGTTCCACCCATTGATTGCTGGGTTTATTCTCGCTGCTGTGCTCGCGGCAATCATGTCGACCGTGTCGTCGCAGCTGATTGTGTGTTCATCAGCGCTAGTGGAAGACATCTACAAAATCTTTGGTAAGGAAGCGAGCCCGCAGCGTTACGTCCTGTACGGCCGTATCGGCGTGCTGACAGTCGCCTTAGTTGCCGGGCTCCTAGCGCTGAATCCGGGTGGGACCATCCTTCAGCTCGTTGGCTTCGCCTGGGCCGGTTTTGGTGCGGCATTCGGACCACTGATTCTGCTCTCACTGTTCTGGCGCAAACTCACCGCGAACGGGGCTCTTGCCGGAATGATCACCGGAGCCGTCGTTGTTGGCATTTGGGGCAATATCGATGCGCTCAAGGGAGTGATGTACGAGATCGTCCCAGGATTCGTTGCGTGCCTCGTCGTCGCAGTAGCGGTGTCGTTGCTCGTCCCGCGTCCCGATGAGGGTGTCCAGGATGAGTTCACCGAGATGGAAGCAGCAATGCGCTAACCGCTACTCGTCCACTATTGTTGCCGGGTGGCCCGAGCATCAATGACGACGGAAATTCCGATCGAACCCGCAGTGGCGTGGGCGAGAGCATGCGACTTCGCTGGGTATGACCAGTGGTTTACGTTGCATGGCGGTTGGTGCAGTGAGGTTCCAGCCCGGATCGTCCACGGCAGCACAGCCGTGTCAGAAGTCGTGGTGCGGGGGCTACGGCAGAAGGTGTCGTGGACTGCGTTGCGTGTGGAAGAGCCTCATCTCCTGACGTTGGAGGGCCGAGGGATGATGGGCATCAATGTTGTGGTTGACCTTGCTGTCACTCCTACTGAGATGGGGTCGCGGGTTGCACTCGACTTTGACATCACGGGGGCTGCGGTTGCCGGACCGATCGGCTTTGCGGTCGCGAAGTCGTTAAAGGGTGACATTCGTAAGTCGCTGGAGTTGTTCACACACCTCGGACAATAAGCTGTGACAGCTGTCACAGATACTTATCGTGGGTGATGGCCGCGTCACCCACGAAATTGGCGAACAAGTGCACTACATTGGCTGGCACACGGAGGCAGATGGCCGTGGCGTCACAGGGGGAGCACGTTGTTCATACTTATTTTCTTGCCAGTCCGAATGCTAGCTTCAGCCACCAGAGCAGCGCGTGACACAGCATTTGACACAGTCGGTCAACTGACCCGACGGACACCCGTCCTTGTCCACACCGTTGACCTTCGGCCCCAACTGGCCGTGCTCGGCCGGATCGCGCAGAGCGGTTTGCTTGACCCCGATGGGCCGCTAGACCGGCTTCTGTCGCGAGGTGGGCTACTCGAACGGCTCGTCGATGAGGAAGGCGTTCTCGAAAAGGTCCTGGAGAAGGGCGGTCCGCTGGACCGTCTGCTCGCCGAAGGGGGAGTGCTCGACCAAATAGCGGTCAAGGATGGTCTCGTGGAACGCGCCATCATCTCAGGGGGACCCGTGGATCGGTTGCTCGCCGACGACGGCCTCGTGGCGACGGTTGCCGAACGAGATGTCATCGGCAGACTTGTTGCACTCCTGCACACACTCGAACGATTTGGGCCCGCGGTCGATCGCATTGTGCCAACACTGGACGCCCTCAATTCCACCGCGACGTCCCTTCAGGACATGCTGAACCCCGCCAACGCGGTGAACGACTTCGTCGCGCGAATCCCCATGCTCCGGCGCAAACCAGCAACCGAAATCGTCGTGGCTACCCGCTAAACAAACTTTCCGAATTGGTGACGTAGGCATTCGACGATGCTGGGACGCCGGAAATTATGCCCACCATCGAGCAATTTGTACGGAAGAACATTCTGGCTAGCCATCGCGAGTTCTTCAGTTCCCTCTTTGCCTAACAGCAGCTTCGGGCCGAAGCTGGGGACGGGCAGGATCGTAGGGCGGCGCAGCACCGCACCGAGCGCTTTGGTGTATTCGATGTTGCGCACGGGAAGCGGAGCAACAGCATTCACAGGGCCGGAAATCGTCGTGTTCAACACTGCCCGGTGATAGATGTCGACCAGGTCATCGAGGTCAATCCACGACAACCATTGACGTCCGCTACCAAGTTTGCCGCCAAGACCAGCGCTAAAGAGCGGTCGCAACATCTGCAGCGTTCCACCGTTCGGCGATTGCACAATTCCTGTGCGCACGTTCACAACCCGGAGGCCAGACTCGCGAGCCGGTTGCGTTGCGTCCTCCCACTGCGCAACGACATCGGCGAGGAAACCATCACCAGGAGACGCATCCTCGTTGAGGACTTCATCGCCGCGATCGCTGCCATAAAATCCGACAGCTGACGCTGACACAAAAACCTCTGGACCGTTCGAAGCTTGGGCCGCGCATGTGGCAAGAAGGCGGGTGGGCCCGATACGGCTGTCGAGAATTTTTTGTTTGTGCTCCTCCGTAAACCGGCCAGCGATTGAGGAGCCCGCAAGGTGGATGACGGCGTCGACGTCGTCGAAAAGGTCCTTGCTTGGGTTTTGGGGGTCCCACGTGCGCTCATCTGGACCATTCGATTCACCGCGCACCAGCCGGATTACGCGATGGCCTCCTGTCGACAAGAACGCGGAGAGAGCAGTCCCTACCAGGCCCGATGCGCCCGTGATAGCAATGGTGCGGGTGACACCGGGATACTCGCGGTGGCGCGCAAAATCATCGTGCAGTTGGCGTTCGCGGTACTGGAATGTTGAGCGAAGCGCAAACTCCGGCACCGTCGTTTCCACCCGATCCACAATCTTTGTAAGTCCGGTGCCAGCGGACGAGAACGTGTGGGTGTGGCGCCATGAGACAGCCAAATTGGCTGGAATGGATGCTGCGCCATCGCGTGAGAGTTCGTCAGCGAATCGGTACGGCGGATCATATGCCTCGGGGTCGTGCTTGGCGATCCAGCGCAAACCGCCGGGAAGGCCAAGAACCGCTGTTCCATCGGAAAGTGATGATGCTTCGCTCACCAGTTTCATCGGCTGCCACGGCGGTACGAGCCTGCGGAAAGCTCCAGGCCGACCATGCCACGCGAATACGGAATCAATGTCGTCGTCAACGAATGTCGTGTACTCGATGCCCATACTCGACAAGCGTACGGAGAATTCGTTGCGGTGGCAGCCGAAAAAGCCCCCACGCAATGTGAGGGCTTTTTCTGGTCTGAACTTTCAGACTGGAGGTTTAGACGTAGCGGCGTGCGCTGTGGAATGGGAAGTCGCCGAGGTTGTCGACCTTCACTGGTGACGATGAGTTGAGGGCGTGCACAACCTGGCCGTTGCCGATGTAGATGGCTACGTGTGAGGCGCCGCCGTACATGGCGATGACGTCGCCGGGCTGGAGGTTGTTGATGCTGACTGGTGCGCCGCCGCCTGCTTGGGCTTGGCTGGTGCGGGGGATTGATGCTCCAACCTGGTTATGTGCCCACTGGACGAGTCCGGAGCAGTCGAATGAGTCAGGTCCGGTCGCGCCCCAGACGTAGGGTGAGCCAACTTTGGAGAGTGCTGCGTTGGCGACGGCTTGGCCTTGTGACGCTACTTGTTCGGGCGCTGCAATGTCAGTGATTGCGGATGGAGTACCTGCTGGTACGTCAAATGTGGGTGCTGCGAATTGTTCGGCTACGTGTGAGGGGATCTCGAAGGTTCCGATGCCTGGGACTTCTACTGGGTCGGCGGCTGCGTGCATTGCGGGGATGATGGCGGTGGTGCCAAGGATGCCGGCGATGAGTGTGGTGCGTGCTGCGCGTTTCACAGTGTTAGCCATGTGGTTTCGAGTCTCCTAGTGCGTTACGTGCGCCCCGGTAGCTTCTGGGGCTGTGGTGGCGGGGTTCGTATCTGTCGGGATGAACTCCGCTGTGTCTCGAATAGATTACGAAAAGGTCACGGGGGTGTCTGTGGTGCTCGTCTCACCAGGGGTTTTATGACGTCGGTCACGACAGGCGGATTGTGTGCGTTAGTCAGGGCGGTGATGGGCTGTGAGCTGGGGTTTGCCGCATGGGGAGCTGTCAAGGCGGGCAAATAGAGTGTTTGCTGTGCCGAAACCTGCGCCCAATGGACGCAGCATTATGAATCGCCAGTTCAAGGCAGCAAACAAGAAGAAGCAAGAGGGCACACACAGAGCACAGATTGATCCTCATGTGAGGTATCGCTCATTTTCAAACAGACGCGCTACGCCCGTTACAAACAGGGCCCCACGCGCTAAAAGTCAGCGAACCGAGAAAAATCCACATTTCCGCCCGAAGCTACCAGCACAACCGACATACCCGCACGTAAGCCCATGTCAGCGAGGCTAATTTCGCGCAGTGCCGCAAGCCCCACCGCAGACGACGGCTCCACCACAAGCTTTGTAGCATCAACCATGTCCCGCCAGGCTCGCGTGATCGCCGACTCCGACACCTCCACCATGCAATTCACATAAGCCTGGGCATGCGCGAGCGTGTGTCCACCAGCGCGCGGAGCTGCCAAACCATCAGCGATAGTGGGAAGGCGGGCGGGCAAATCCACAACCTCACCGGCGTTCAATGCGAGCCCAAGCGCATTTGACGCTTCGGACTCCACCCCGATTACCAATGTGCGGGGAGACAGCGATTTCACCACCGCACCAATACCGCTTATCAAGCCTCCGCCACCTACAGGAACGAGAACGGCATCAACGGCCGTACCAGTCGCTACGGCATCGGCAAGGATTTCAAGACCAACAGTTCCCTGCCCGGCAATTACCTCGGGCATATCAAACGGAAGAAGCATCGGAAACCCGCGTTCAGCGGACAACGAGTTACACGTACCAATGAGGTCGTCAGTCTCGACGATTTCCCCGCCGAACCGGTGCACATTGTCAATCTTCGACTGAACAGCACCATGCGGCATCGCAATGACAGTTTCCACACCCAGGCTCTGACCGGCATACGCCACTGCGGCAGCGTGATTGCCTGCGGAATAGCACACCACGCCACGCGGCAAACTCCCGGATTCCTGCCACGACAACAACGTGTTCAAGGCACCTCGGACCTTAAAACTCCCCGTGCGCTGGAGGTTCTCCGGCTTAACCAGCACGCGCAGGTCCAGCTCAGTTGACAACCGAGGCGCACGCAACAGTGGCGTATGCACTACATATGGTGCAAGCCTGTTCGATGCCTTGCGAACATCCTCAACTGTCACAAGAGTCATCCCATGACAATAGAACGTGCCACCACACGCCGCAGCATGTAGAAGTTTGCGAACCGTGCATCGTCTGGAAAGCTAGATAACAATCACACCAAAGTGGATGAGGTAGAAATGAGTGAGTCCGCGCGCCCCCGCTTGTCATACGCACAGGCAGCACGTTCATTACTGCGCGAGTCCGTACTCACTACCGTTGATGAACTCGTTCGCAAAGACGGCTGGGCCGCCACCACTGTAGAAAAAGTTGCCAAGACAGTAGGAATTAGTCGCCAAACGGTCTACAACGAGTTTGGCAATAAACAATCTCTCGCTGAGGCATACATAACCCATCGCCTCGATAAACTTCTCGTATCCGTTCGCGACACAGTTCTAAATAGTCCAGACCTCGAAACCGGACTGCACGGCGCACTCACCCTCTTTTTCGAATTCGTTGACGAACCCCTAATCCGTACCGTGCTATCTGGTAGTGGCGATCGAACCGGCCTCACGGATCTTCTGCGCGACGTCAACGAACGCTCAGTCGAGGAACTGTCCTCACTTCTGCAGACGGTCAAACCGAACATTGATGACTATGACGCGATGATTCTCGCTGACTCGATTGCACGCCTCGCGGTGGCACACGCCATCGTCCCGACCATCGAATCGTCGGAAGCAACCAAACGTCTCGTACGTTTGGCGCAGATCGTCCTCGCCGCAATCGACACGCCCTGACCGAAACGACCATGTAGGTTCTAACTGTGTCATGGGTAGATAAAGGTGCAGATGTCCCCGAGCGTCGCGTTTACGCCAACCGGACGCTAAATTTGCGGACCGTCGAAGCCATCGGCTACGACATGGACTACACACTGCTGCACTACCGCACCGAAGAATGGGAAGGCGCGGCGTTCGAGCACGCCCGCCGAGTCCTAGCCGAACGCGGATACCCCGTCCACGACCTAGTCTTCGATGCCGACAAGTACCTGCAAGGTCTCGTCCTCGACCTCGAACTAGGCAACCTGATTAAGGCCACCCGGTTCGGATATGTAATTCAAGCGCACCACGGCACCACCAAGTTGCCATTCGACGAACTACGCCGCAGCTACGACGGTGTTTTCGTTGATCTCGCCGAACCGCGTTTCCGTTTCCTCAACACAATGTTTTCCATCTCGGAGGCGTGCCTCTACGCCCAACTGGTTGACTTGCTCGACGCCGGAGCGATAAGCCGCCCGTTGGGTTACGACGAACTGTTCAAGGTCGTCTCGTCTGCTCTCGACATGTCTCACACGGTTGGGACGCTAAAGGCCGAAATTACCGCCGACCCCGACCGGTTCTGTGATCTCGACTCCGATACTGCCACCACCTTGATCGACCAGCGCCTCGCAGGGAAAAGGCTGCTACTCATCACCAACAGTGAGTGGACCTACACCCGTGCCATGATGAGCTACGCCTTCGACAGGCACGCTCCCACCGGGAACTGGCGTGACCTTTTCGACATCGTTGTCGTCGCCGCATCTAAGCCACGGTTCTTCTCGGAAACCCCGCCGGTGTTTCGTGTCGTCGACGAAAAGCGAAGCCTCCTTGAACCCCACCAGGGAATCATGGAACCAGGAGGGGTCTACCACGGTGGTTGCGCGCGACTAGTCGAAGAAAGCCTCGGGCTCAACGGTGCACAAATCCTTTATGTTGGCGACCACCTGTTTGGTGATGTCCACGTGTCCAAGTCGGTGCTGCGTTGGCGAACAGCCCTGATCATGCGTGAACTCGAGGCCGAAATTCGCGATTCTGCTTCCTTTGCGGACGACGAAATCAAACTTCGCGACCTCATGGGCGAAAAAGTCCGCCTTGAAGACGAACTGTCGCACGCCCGCCTTGAGCGAACACGTGCCCTTGCTCAAGGCGAGTCCGCGAAATCCAGCGACACACAAATCAATAAGTACTACGAATCAATTCGTGAACTTGACCAACGTATCGCCCCACTCGCCAAAGCATCCGGCACACTCGGGAATGCCACATGGGGACCACTCATGCGCGCCGGAACCGACAAAAGTCTGTTTGCACGACAGGTAGAAAAGTTCGCTGACGTCTACACCTCACGCGTAGCCAACTTCGGCAAACACACGCCGTACGCATTTCTTCGAGCAACACGAACCAGTTTGCCGCACGATGTGACAGCTGTTCGTGAGGCAAGCCGACCACAAGAGTGAACTAGTTGGGATACCTCACGTCGGTTTGTCCAGCAAATTCACCATTACTGTCAAACCTACGTTCAGCCATAGCCAATGCGCCGTCGGCAGAAATTTTCAGAACCGAACTTGATCGAGTGCCATAACTGTCGAAGTGTATGAACCGACTCGACAGCAAATACTCGAAATCCTCACCGACACCGGTCGTTGGCAACTGTGCGGGATCCGCAGCGGTGCGGTCAGCGAGAACATTCATGTAGTCATCTGTCGAGTTCAGCGAGACGTCCCGTTCGGCCACGCTTGATAAAGCAGCGATGCCAGTGGTCACTTTGGGCCATGGTTCGTTGAGCTCACCGTTGGACAGCCCGTGAACCCCCGGTTGCACCCGCTGGACGTGAACGGTGGGCTTATTCGTGACGCACCATAGTTCCTGGCCATCTGAAATCAGCAATGAAAACCCGGCAAAATCGCCTGCGGATTCTTTCACCGAATTGGCGTAGTCGCCGGGAGACGCACGACCGAGAAGAAACCCACTAGTGAGTTCGCCCCGTGACCGCGCAGCCGCTTCACGAACACCGTCACGGTAGTTCGTTACAGCGGCAAATCTGCCCTCGGTGGTGACCCCCATCCACGTTCCCCCGGCCGTGACGTCCCTCCCGGCCAAAACGTCTGGGTCGGTGCCCCACCAGTGCACTGGTTCGGTCGGGCGTTGATAAAACTCGTCACGGTTCGCTGCAACGATCAGAGGGAAATGCGGGTTCGTTTTCCATGCGAGCAGTACCAAGCACATAACACGACAGTAGCGCGGCGCGGACTTGTTGACGTGGTCACTGTCGTGCAAAACGTAATTCGGTGTTGGTTCTTATCGTCGTGCTATGCCGTCGACGCTGAGCGGAGCGCCCGCACGTAATCGGTAGCTGACTTCCTATATTGAGGCAGGTGGGGAATCAGCGCCTCGATAGTCCGGAGCAATGCTTCGTCGGTCCTTCCCGCGTCACGCAAAGCCAATGCAAGGAATACCGTTCCTGCATCTCCGATAGAGGGGTGAGGGACCGTTGCTTGCAATACATCTATCGCTTCGCGGGTTCGTCCGAGGTTGCGAAGCGTCGAGCCATATTGAATGTGTGCCTGCGACAGACGAGCGCCCTTGAGGCCGATGGCGGAGCCGCTTCGTACTCAGTGGCTGCTTCACTCTCGAAGCCAATCGCGTCGTAGACGCTTGCCATTTCAAAATGCGCTATGGCATCATCCAGACCGAATTCGGTGATGAGACTCTTCATCTGTGCGATTGCAACATGTGGATCGTTGAGGTCAACAGTGTTCCAAAACTGATCGATCTGCGCCTCCCCGATGGGCGGTACGGACTCAAGGCTGGGGTCGTGTTTGGTCACGCTTATCATTATGCGGCAGAGCTGGGCGTGCAGGTCCTTCCGTCATGCGCCTTCAGATATCCGCCAGATTTCGCGTAAGTCATCCGATCTGCTTGCGGCGACGGTAAACCGCCGTGACTAAGCCAGTGGCAACTACGAATTGGCCCACTAGCAACGCATGTGGCAAGGCGAGCAATTCCCATCCTGTCGAGCCAAACTTCGTCGCCCACACTATGACCACGATGACCAGCGCCCAGGAAACCACTTGCCCCACAGCCATCAGAATCTTCGCCCAACCGAGGTCAACACGTCGCACGAGAGCAATCAGCCCGAATAACGCGCCCACGAAAGAGGATGCAACTCCGACTAGTGTCGGTAATACGACCATCAACTCAAAAGCAGCATTGATCTCGACCACTCCGTTCAGCAGAAGTTGCGGAACGAAGTACAGCACCACCACAACGGCGCACAGTACGGATATGGCAGAGGAGACGGTCAAAGTCTTCATCTCGCCAATCTAACCAAGAGCGCGCGACAACCTCGACAATCAGCACATAGGTGGGCGTGGTCGATCCAGCCGAACGCTTGTAGGCCTGACCCCACTGGTGAGCTAGGGAAGTACTCGGTAGGTCACTTCCAGTCCGCACATTTATGGTCTAGCGAGGCGCGGCGCCATTCTTCCGGCTTAGGTGACCTAGCTAGCCCCAATGGCCTAGCTAGGTCCCGCATGTGGACGAAGCTATCTGCCATTTGGCCAAAGGGGCCAACCATCGGCATGCTCAGCCGAGCGTCTGCATACTGCCGGAGATCGGCCACGAGTTGGCGGGTGAGCGCTGGGCGTAATGACGGGCGAAATGGTCCATCGCCCTATCGGAGTCCTCACGGAACACGACGATGGTACGAACCGTCCAGGACAAGGTCATGCGGGTCAGTAGGGGGGGTAACGAGGTGTCCTGTCCTAGTTCGTACGGTCCAGCTGAGGGCGGCACCTCGCCCTCGGTGACCAAAGCGCGGTCGTCCGGCTGAATTAGCCGGCAGTCTTATCCTTGCGGCCGCGCAATGTGCAGAACTGTCGGCGATGGCCTGGTCGTTCGACCGCTTGCCCTGAACACGTCGGCTTGAGGGGCTGCGGTTACGAGTTACTCTTGTCATTACCTAATTGACCATTCCGAGTCGGCTTATGGTCGCCGCGTTCGTTCGGTTGTCTTTCGAGATCTACGTCGCCGGCAGTAGTGGCGGTGTTCCAGTCTGTTGCTGCGGTGAAGCCTGGTATCGCTTCTCTCATGATGCTGGTCCAGGATGCGTTCCATTGGTGTGGGAAACATTGCTGGAGCAGGTCAAGCATAATGGGCACTGCTGTTGACGCGCCGGGGGATGCGCCCAGAAGGCCTGCGAGGGTGCCGTCGTTGCTGACCACCAACTCTGTTCCTTGCTGGAGTACTCCGATACGACGCCGGTCGGGTGTGACGAGTTGTGCACGCTGGCCAGCGGGTGCAAGTTCCCACTGATCGATGTCTGCATGGGGGCAGAAGCGTTGTAGTTTGGCGAACTTCTTCCGGGGCCTAGCAGCGAGTTCGCTGAACAAGTAGCGCATCAGCGACAGGTTCTGAATGAGTGCAGCCGCGATGACGTGAAGGTTGTGCCAACGCAGTGTGGCGAAGAAGTCGGTGAGCCGTCCGCGCTTGAGTAGTTTGGTGCTGAACGTAGCGTAAGGGCCGAACATTAGATGCTCGGCACCGTTGATGAACCTCTTGTCGAGGTGGGGGACAGACATGGGCGGCGCCCCGATCGCTGCTTGGCCGTAGACCTTGCCCTCATGGCGAGCCACGACGTCCGGTTCTGAGCAGCGAAAGAAGGCGGCCCCGACTGGTAGCACGGCGTAGCCACGAACCTCGGGGAGACGAGCACGCTGCAGAAGACGCAACGCCATTCCCCCCGCTCCCACGAATACGCGTCGGCCGCGGATCTTAAATGTGCCGCCACGTCCGTTGCTTCCACCGACGACCCATGTTCCGTCCGGAGATTGTCGGAGCGAGCGCGCCTCGTGTTCGAGCAGTATTCGACCACCGGCGTCGGTGATGATTTGTGCCAATCCTTTTGTCAGTGCGCCGAAGTCGACGTCGGTCCCGCCGGGGTGGCGGGTCGCGGCCATCGGCTCGTCAGGTTTCTGGCCCTCGGCTAGTAGTGGTACCCACTCACTGATTGTGGCTGGATCTTCGGTGTATTCCATCTCGCGAAATAGGGGGTCGCGCGTCAGGGTTTCGAATCGTTGCCGGAGGTAATCAATGTCGCGTTGGCCGAAAACCACATCCATATGTGGGGTGGTTTGGATGAATGCGCCCGGCTCCAACAGTCCTTTTCGTGCAAGGTGCGTCCACCACTGGCGACTGAGATGAAACTGCCGTGCGACCGATGATGCCTTGCTTCCATCTGTCGGGTCGGGCATGTAGTTGAGTTCGCAGAACCCGGTGTGCCCGGTGCCGGCGTTGTTCCAAGGTCCGCTACTTTCGCCAGCCAATTCAATTGACCTCTCCAGTAGGACTATCCGCAAGTTTGGCTGCAAAACCGCAAGCATAGATCCCAGTGTTGCGGACATTATCCCGCCGCCGATCAAGATGACGTCGGCGACGAGCTCAGTTTGTGCGCCAGACTCGGTAGTTAAGGGGTTCTCCATGTGAAACACGCTCCCGGCTAGAGGGTTAGTGCATTAAGAATCCACCCACAACATTCGTTCCGTCCAATGAAGAATTGCGATACTACAATCAGGATATGGATCAATGGACCAATCGGCTGGCCCCGCAATTGCGGGCTCTCGTGGAACTGGCAGCGCATGAGGGGCACATGACTCAGGCCGCTGCGGCACTCGGCGTACCTCAGTCATCGATGAGCCGTCGCATCCACGCCTTGGAAGAGGAACTTGGTGTGCCTCTGCTTATTCACGACGGACGAATCGTCCGCCTCACGCCCCCAGCTCAACAGCTAGCTGCACGAGTGCGTGACCCACTTCGCCAACTGGAACTGGCAATCGCTGAGGTGACCGGGGCAGCTGACCCCGATCACGGAACTGTTCGATTCGGGTTCCCGCTAACCATGGGTTCCGGGCACATCCCCGACCTACTCGCGGAGTTCCGGCACCGCCATCCCGGTGTCAAGGTTCTCCTTAAACAGGCTCACGGCGCAGCGCTAAGTGCGGATCTTCTCGCAGGTGATCTCGATCTGGCAATCGTCATTCCCGCACCCGAACGGCTTAGGCACGTCCGCATCGGCGTCCAGGAGATCCGGGTCGTGGTTCCTGATAATCACCCTCTCGCACTGCGACGACGCATTGAGCTCGCGGACCTGAAAAGTGAGATCTTCATCGCCAACCCGCCTAGCTATAACCTCCGTCGCCTGACCGAATCGTGGTGCCAGGAAGCGGGGTACACACCCGATATTGCGTTCGAAGTCACGGAGTTCGCTACCATCCGTGAACTGATCAGCCGCGGCATCGGAATCGCGCTTCTCCCGCACGACGAACGCAACCCTCCAGGGTTAACGGAGTTGCCGATTGCCGGGCCGCAATACCGCCGAGACATCACTCTCGCCTGGGCCGCCACCATCGAAGCTCCTCCCACCGCTCGCCTTAGCAGCTTCCTACTTACCAATTTCGATTGACTCACCGTGACTGTGCTGCGTGTCAGAATGCGGAATTACTCCAATCACAAGTGCAATTTGAGTGATGAGCGCATGTGGAGCCCGCTGTTGGTTACGTTGCGCCCCCCGGTGTGGACGGTCGACGGGCAGTGTCGCAGTTGCGAATAGCGTTGCTAACTTCGTTGACGGCGGAGCGGATGGTTTCGCCATAGACATCGGAGGAGAGCGCGGAGATGCGCTGCTTGGCGAGGTCGATGTACTCAGACGCTGCTTCGAATGCCATAAGTCGGCGTAGGTTGTCGGCGATGTTGAGGTAAAGGCTCGGGTAGAACTCGCCGTTCGCGGAGTCCCTTGACAGCCTGGCGGGTGAGTACACCGGTGCAAGCGGGAACACGGACGAGGCCGAGGACCGCAATCAGTCGAGGGGGCGCTTCACTGTGGTCTTCGAGGTGACGACGGACAGCATCGAAATGCTCGGCAACCGCGGCTTCGTGGATGCCTCCGCCGACTTCCTGGGCTACCAGAGGGGCGCTCGCATGTGGCGAGCATGAAGGTCGTCTGCACGGCGGTCGATTCGATCGAGAGTGACGATGAGCGCGAGGCCGCGATGTACCGGATCGGCGATGTGCTGCTCCGCCCGATGCTCGATCAGCACGCGAAGCTGCAGCCGGTCGCAGACCGTGCCGGTGCCGACGTCGTCGGCCTCGTCGGCGTCGGCTACGGGCTCTTCGCGTCAGTTCGCTGGGTCGCTGAGCTGGTGGAGACGTGGACGGGGCGCGGGATGCCGAAGTGGCCCCGCTGGCGGAAGTATGTGACCGAGCTCCCTCGAGGGCAAGCGCGCGGAGCGCGTGCGGCTGTTCAATTGGCTGGCAAACAGCTTGGTGTTGAGGAGTCAACTTTGCGACGATAATTGCATGCAGGACAACCCTGAAACTACAGTTCGCCCTTCGAAAGGCGAAGAAGAGTACTCGGACCTCGTCGAAATTTGGCGCAGCGCCGTACGCGCAACTCACGATTTCCTCCAAGAGGAGGACTTTGGACGAATCGAGGAGAACCTCGCCTCGATGTACTTCCCGGCTGTGGCTCTCATCGTTGCTGAACGAGACGGAGCGCCGGTCGGCTTTGCAGGAGTCGCCGAGGGCAATCTTGAAATGCTGTTCGTAACGGACGACGTGCGAGGCGGCGGTGTCGGAACATTGCTGCTCCGAGAGGCGATCTCTGGCCTCGGCGTAACCAAGGTTGATGTGAATGAACAAAACGAGGGCGCGTATGGCTTCTATCTCAATCGCGGATTCGTGCTGGTTGGACGCGACGAGCTGGACGGCGATGGTCGACCGTACCCAACGCTCCACCTGGAGCTCAGCCAGTAAATGCCAGTTTCTAGAGGACAGCGACGAGATCTAGTCGCTGTTGTCTTTCTGTTCAATTCCTATTCCTGATCCGCCCGCCAGGTGACCACAGGCAACCTACGAGAGCGGTTGGTACACGAGTGCCACAGCTCAGACATGCGCTAGCGCATCATCGCGTTGTGGCCTTGGTTTGCAAACACGCACTCTGACCCAGACCGACGCGGCGAGCGAAGTGACCTTCGCATGCTCTCACAACGCGCCGAACCTGAGAGCGCGGAGCCGTTCATTGACCGTCAGCCCGTCGTTGACAGCGTTGACAGGCGGCTGAGGGTTCGCGCTGCATCGTAGGGAGGCTCCTTTGCCTGGAGCATCCGCGCAGGCACCGCGATTGCTTGAATATCAATCCGTTGGTTCCGGTCGTAAAACACATCGACCATGTTGCTGAATCTGAGTAGAGGATCGCGATCGGCCTCTGCGAGATCGGGAACAGCGAGAACACAGATGGCCGAATAGTTCTCAGCGATCCGCAGATACTCCCTGACCCCGAGAGGTCGTTCGCAGAGTTCCGCGAATGTGAACGTCACAACCTCATCTTTGGCGGCGACTGCTCGGACGGGAAGGGCGTTTACTGTCAGTTCTACCGGGCTCCGAAGCCCACCGGGGACACGAGTCGGGTCCAGGGTCCAACGGCCAGCACTGAATCCCGAGAGGCGTGTTGGGTCAACAATCATCTGTCGATAGTCGGGGCCTTGTGCCAGTGAAACTACGTCTAGCCGGGATTCGATCATGTTGATCGCTGGCAGAAACCTGTCATGGTAGAGCGGGTTGGGCATCAGATCTGCTGGTGCGTAGTTGGATGTCGTTAGTACAAGTATGTTTCGCTCAATGAGTGATTGCAGAGTCTTCGTGAGATACACGGCGTCTGCCACATCGTGCACGTGGAACTCGTCGAATAGCACGGCGCGGGCATTCCCGATAATTCTTGTGATTGACTTCTCGACCGGTTGCCGAGTCGCTACAACCTCCGATTGCAAGTCGCGGAAGTAGCTGTGAAAGTGAAAACGACGCTTGTGTGTGGTCGGCACCGTGTCGTAATACAGCTCCGAGAGCATCGTCTTGCCGCGTCCAACATCGCCGAAGAGGTAGTGGCCATAAGCCACAGGTCCTGCTAGTGCTGCGATCGCAGCAGTCTGCGCGGGATCAAACGTGAGCGCGGACGCTTCCGCCGCGTGTCGGAATCGGGGTCCTGTCAGAACCGCGAGTTGGTTGGGTCGGCTGCGGGACACCCCCCGGTGAAGCGGTCGAAACATATACAACCCCCTGTTACTCTATAGGCATAGAGTAACAGGAGGGGTGATGGCACGCCCTGGAGATCGGCGCCCACTGATCGCAGACCACGCGATTGCAATGCTTGCCGACGGCGGCGCACGGGCACTGACGCATCAAGCTGTGGATCGCGACGCGGGATTGGCGATCGGATCGACCTCCTACTATTTCCGCACTCGCGATGCACTTGTTGCGGCAGCTGTAGCCCGCATCCGAGAACACTCCCGCATGGCGTTCGAAGCCGCGCCACTACCGGAACCGCTGTCCGTTCAGACTGCCTCCGCGTTCATCGCCGAGCACTTGCACTCCCTCGCTACCGAACGACGGGAACAGGCACTCGCAGTAATCGCATTGCTTCCGGAAGTCGCTAAGGATTCGGAGCATCGGGACAGTCTTGGACGGTGCCTTTTCTCGCATGAGCTCGCACGGGAGCTCACCATCGCACTCGGGTGTGATCCATCCCGGGAGATCGCTGACGATCTCGTTGATCTGCTGACCGGGCGACTTATCAGCATCCTGTTCGGATTGCGACCGGAATCCGGCAGCAAGGCCACGACACAGGCAACAATCGAGCGCTGCCTTCAGGCTGGCATCGAATAGCGCAATATAGGGTCGCCGAATGTCATTCCTGCCGCATTTGACTTGGCCGCTTCGGCACCTCTTGGCAAGCCCAGGGCTCCACCAGGCTGGGAATGTTCGGATGGCCACGGAAAGTCCGCACTGGGTACCAGCGACGACCCCGCCGGGACTCTGGCACTACCCAGAGGTCATTGCTGACGCGCTCCCCGCAGTTCTTGGTCTCTCTCTTGACCAAATATGGGCCGATTTGACCCAGGACCGAGGCAAGCATTCGGCCCAGGCGCAAGATGCGTCGGCGTTGACCGCTGGGTAGCGAGGGAGACACGCCCGACGGGCCAGAGCATGTCCCTCTATCGGGTTTAACGACGGTGTGCGGACCGGCGGCTCCGACTAACCGACTGATTTCGCCAGCTCCACAACGCTAGAAACGGTATTGATGTTGCGTGCTGTGCCCGGCACTCCGAGCGCCCGCGAAATTGACGCGTCTTTCATCTGTGGTCGGCCTGCCCCATTGTGGTAGCGAATGTGCATTTCGCGGCCTACTACAGCCCACTTGTCGTCTCCCGTCGTGAATGTGTGGGCCTTATCCAACGCCTCTGGGGTAGGCGATTTCGATAGGAAAGTTACGTATGAATACTTTGGGTTGTGTATTTCAAAAGGGTGTGCGGCCAACGCCTCGCGCACTTCATCAACAGACCGTGAGATTACTTCCCGGAAAAAACCACAGTGCGTTTCAATTGCGCGCTCTAAGGCTCGATCGAAGTCCTCCGGGATGCCGGGCGGGGAGCATATTAGGTTGCCCGACGCGATATAAGTTCGCACATTCTCAGCACCGAGATCAGTTGCTAGTGAACGAAGTTCCGCCATGGGAAGTGACGCGCCACCTACATTGATAGCACGGATGAAATGCACACGAACTGCCATGACCCCTGCCTTCGCATCCCCGTTTCACCGGTACTGTACAGAACATGAGTGCGTCGCAAGTGGAATCATCGCAGCTGAAATCGGTACTTCTCACTGAGGGGCGTCGAATTGCGTCAACGCCTGTGGAATCTCTAGGAAACGTGGTTCCAACTCTGGGCGATTGGAGCGTCGAGGACGTCGTGCGCCACACCGCGAAAATGCATCTGTGGGCGATGGAGATGTTGCGCCGCACACCTTCTGATCAAGCGCCGCGCCTACGCGAGATACCTGACATTTCTGCTGGGGCGAGTTGCATTCTTGAGTATGAGCGCGCTGTGACTGGTCTTGTGGAACTGTTTGACTCGCGAGATTTTGCCGAGCCTGCACTGACGTTCGCTGAACCTGCCACGGTCGGGTGGTGGCTGCGGCGTCAGGCCCATGAGACTACTGTTCATCGCTTCGACATTGATGCTGCACGGGGCGTGGAATCGGCACCCGCCGACCCACCGGTGGCGGCCGATGGCGTTGATGAGTGGTGTTACCTCATGGTTCCACGGGCCCTAAAGCACTATGTGGCTAAGCATGGCGGAGTGCCTGCGGAGCTCGCGGGCCGAACCGTGCATATTCACGGCACTGATACTGACCATGCTGAATGGATGCTAACGATCAGCGATGATGATGTGACAGTGACGCGGGAACATGGCAAAGGCGATGTCGCAATCCGCGGTACTGCACAGGACCTGCTACTCACTCTGTGGCGGCGCCAGCCACTCGATACGGTGCAGATGTTTGGTGATGCAGAGTTGGCGCACCGTCTCCTTGAAGCCGTTCGGCTGTAACTGGGCGAACAATCCTGCCGTGTTAGCGGATCGCAGCTAGCATCGAGTAGATGAGTGTGGCTGAGAAACTAGCGACCGAACTCCGGCGACGTGGAATCAGCGACGTTCTTGGTGATTCCACCACCATTGCGGCGTACTCCTCAGATGCCGGGCTCTACCGGGTTCCGCCGTTGGTGGTGGTCAGGCCGCGGCACCGTGACGAAGTCGCAACGGCTCTGGAAGTCTGTCGGGAGCTCGGTGTCCCTATGACTAGCCGCGGTGGGGGAACATCGTTGTGCGGCAACGCTGTCGGTACTGGTGTCATTGTTGATTTTTCGCGCCACATGACGAAAGTTCTTGAGATTGACCCCGAATCAGCCACCGCTACCGTCGAAGCTGGTGTGGTGCAGAGCGAACTGCAAAAGGTGGCGAAGCCTCACGGGTTGCTTTTCGGACCCGATCCGTCGTCGTTCACCCGGTGCACCATCGGCGGAATGATCGGAAATAATGCTTGCGGCACACGGACACTGGGATACGGAAAAACCGTCGACAATGTTGTGTCGATGCGGGTGCTCACTGCCCATGGTGAGGAGATGGTTCTCCATTCACCGGTCGCGAGCTCGACCCAGACCGCAGATTCAGGGACGCTCGCTCGGTTGAACAAGGTCGCGCACAGCGATCTCTCCACTATCCGCACAGAGTTTGGCCGTTTTGGTCGGCAAGTGTCCGGGTACGCGTTGGAGCATTTGCTACCCGAAAAGAAGTTTGACGTAGCGCGGATGATGGTGGGAACGGAAGGCACACTGACGGTCGTGACGGAAGCGACCGTGCAGCTCGCTACCGAACCGAAGGTGAAAATCCTTGTGGTACTGGGGTATCCCGATATCGGAACTGCGGGCGATGCCACGCCGTCGCTGTTGCGCTTTGATTTGACCGCGTGCGAAGGCATCGACAAACGGATCGTGGACGTCGTGCGCGAGCGGCGCGGAATGCACGCCGTTCCTCCGCTGCCGAACGGTGCTGCGTGGCTTTTTGTCGAGGTTGTCGGCCAATCCCGTGAGGAAGCGCGCGCCAAGGCGGAGGAACTCGCTGACAATTCTGGCGCCGTCGACACGTTAATCGAAGAGAATCCGTTGACTGCCGCTGCGCTGTGGCGCATTCGCGCTGACGGTGCTGGACTGTCGGCACGTAGCCCTGCGGGAAAGCCTGCTCACGCGGGGTGGGAGGACGCGGCCGTTCCTCCACAGATGCTTGGTAGCTACCTTCGCGATCTCGATGACTTGATGGCCGAGTACGGGTGTACGGGCATCCCTTATGGGCATTTTGGTGACGGGTGTATGCACATTCGGATCGATCTGCCTTTAGATAAGCCAGATGGTCAGAAGGTATACCGCAACTTTGTGATTGCGGGCGCGCAGCTGATCAAACAGTATGGTGGCTCGTTGTCCGGGGAGCATGGTGACGGGCGAGCGCGAAGTGAATTGCTGCCCTACATGTATTCACCGGCTGCTATCTCGTTGTTCCAACAGGTTAAGAGAGTTTTTGACCCTGACAATTTGTTGAACCCTGGTGTGATGGTGAATCCCGCCGCGGTTGATGCCGACTTGCGCATTCCTGCGGCTCCGCCGCTGCGCAAGAATTTGATGTTTGGGTACCACGGTGACGGCGGTGACTTCACACAAGCAGTGCACCGGTGTACTGGCGTGGGCAAATGCCGGGCCGACAACTCGGGTGCCGGTGGGGTCATGTGTCCGTCGTACTTGGCGACACGAGAAGAGAAAGACTCCACGCGCGGGCGCGCACGGGTGCTGCAAGAAATGCTCAACGGGACCGCGGTGAACAAGGGGTGGGCTTCGCCTGAAGTTCACGAGGCGCTTGATCTGTGCTTATCGTGCAAAGGGTGCGCTTCGGATTGTCCAACCGGGGTCGATATGGCGATGTATAAGGCCGAAGTTCTGCACCAGACATACAAGAACAAAGTTCGGCCCCCGTCTCATTACTCGTTGGGTTGGCTACCGCGGTGGTCGAAACTCGCTGCTATTTCACCGAAGTTAGTTAATACGACCACCAAGATCGGTGGATCCTTGGCGTTGAAAGCGGCGGGAGCTGACCCTCGACGCAACATCCCTCCATTTGCGCCTGTGACATTTAGGTCATGGTTTACGCGGACCCAAAATGATCGTCGGGATTCTGGTGATCCGGTGGTGCTTTTTGTTGATTCTTTTACGAACTACTTCACTCCTGAAGTGGGTGTCGCGACCGTGAAGGTGTTGGAAGCTGCTGGATTGCGCCCCCAACTCACCGATCGTCAACAATGTTGTGGGCTTACGTGGATCTCCACGGGGCAACTCGATGCTGCTTCTCGCATTTTGGGGCGCACCGTTCGTGAGTTGACACCATTTACTGGTCAGGGAGTCCCGGTCGTGGGGATGGAGCCGTCATGCACGGGTGTGTTCAGGTCAGACGCGGGGGAGTTACTTGGTGAGTCCGCAGCGAGGCCAGTAGCAGAGAACTTTTTCACGCTAGCGGAGTTACTAGCGGACCGTGGCTGGGTGCCGCCCTCGCTGGAAGGCACAAAAGTGGTGGCGCAACCGCATTGTCATCATCATGCGGTTATGGGATGGAGTGCGGATGCCGCACTGCTGGCGAATGCTGGGGCGACAGTGGAACGGCTTGGCGGCTGCTGCGGTTTAGCAGGCAACTTCGGGGTCGAACAGGGGCATTACGAGGTGTCTGTCAAGGTTGCTGAGCACCAGCTTTTGCCCGCTGTTCGTGCAGCGAGTGAGGATACTGTCATCTTGGCGGACGGGTTTTCGTGTCGCACGCAATTGCATGACCTAGCCCCCCGCGACGGCCACCACCTCGCGGAGTTACTCGCTGCCGTCTTGGATTAGATGCCTACCGGTGGCGTCGCGCCCCAACGACGCCAAGGCGCGTTCAAGTTCGTTAGCATCGAGTTTGGCGGCCGGCAGTAGTAGGTACAACGCGGTTTCGCAGAGTTGGCAGAGGTCGTTCTTGGCCAAAATTGGATCGTCTAACCACTTCACGGCCACTTCTTCCATGAATGCCTGCCACCCTTCGAGCAGTGCGGGCAATTGTGGGGTGGATTTCACACCGAGTGCAATGAGGTTGTCGACGATCCATCCGGTCGTGATGGTACGAACTTCGCGGTAGCGTTTTCGCAATTGAGGTTGCCCACTTGAGGACAGGCGTTTCACGGCGAGGAAGACTGTCGGTAGTTCGTCGACTGTGTCGAAGAATGAACGAACTGCGTCGCAAAGTTGTTGGTCAGCCGGTAATTCGAATTTTGGTCTTATCCGCCCTAGGAATGTTTCTGCCGCCTCAGCAAGGAGTGCGTTGTGAAAACCCTCTTTGTTGGTGAAGTAATGGAACAGCAACGGGGGAGACACACCGGCTTTGCGCGCGACCTTTTCGATGGTGAGCGATTCGAATGAGTGTGTGGCAAGCATGTCAATTGCCGTCGCGAGGATTTGCGCTCGTCGGACTTCCGGCATTTTCGGAGTTGCAGCCACAGCCTTATCGTACTCGTGTACTTAATGAGAATTAAATCAGTTGTCGAAAACAATGTCGAAAAGAAATGCAGTCCTATGTTGACTATTTATCAACGACCTCATACCGTTGAGTACGACTCAACGGCAGTGCCGGATAGACCGAATCCAACACTGCTTGAAAAAATTGAAACCCCAATACCCAAAGGACCATCACACGATGGATGTCGTACACCCGGGCGAAGTACTTGAGGTTGAATACCTGCTTCCGCTTAAGCTCACTCAGCTTCAATTAGCAACCGAAATCGGTGTTCCCGCAGGGCGAATTAACGAGATTATCCATCGCAAACGCCGAGTAACGCTCGATACAGCCTTGCGCCTCGCCCGCTACTTTGGAACGACAGAGCATTTTTGGCTTGATCTTCAAACTCGGTATGACGTTGTGTTCGAACGTGAACGTATTGCAGCCGCCCTGGGAGCCATTCGGCCCATCAGCGTCAGCTAGCGCGCAAGACTGTCGTAGCAAAGAATGTCGTAGCAGTCGTCAATAATGAGACTGTGGAATCGCGATGGGTAGTGCACCTCGACATGGACGCATTTTTTGCGTCAGTCGAGCAGCTCGCACGCCCAACACTTCGCGGGCGGCCGGTACTTGTGGGTGGCATCGGCGGGCGAGGGGTCGTAGCCGGTGCCAGCTACGAAGCGCGTACCTTCGGGGCGAAATCGGCGATGCCGATGCACCAAGCTCAACGGCTCATCGGCGTCACAGCAGTTGTAGTGCCGCCACGAGGCAGTGTGTACCGAGCCGCGAGTGAACGAACCTTTGCGGCAGTTCGTGAGCTGATGCCGGTGATTGAGCAACTGTCATTCGACGAGGCATTTGGCGAACCGCCTTCCTTGAAGGGTGCGGCACGGCAGGAAGTCGAGGAGTTTTGTAAAGAACTTCGTGCCCAGGTGTACAACAGCACGGGCCTTAACGCCTCCGTCGGGGCAGGGTCAGGAAAGCAGATTGCCAAGATTGCTTCCGCCCTGGCAAAACCAGCGGGGCAACTCGTCGTTGGCCATGCCGAGCAAAGCGAGCTACTCGCACCACTTCCAGTGCGCAAGCTCTGGGGCATTGGCCCCGTGGCCGACCAACGTCTGCGCACGATGGGGGTAACGACAATCGGGCAGTTTGCGGCCCTCAGCGTTGCCGATGCCGCATCAATACTGGGGACAACAACCGGTCCCGCCTTGCACGCCCTCGCACAAGGCATCGATACCCGCGCGGTCACGGAACGCGCCGTCGCAAAACAAATCAGCGCTGAAACCACGTTCGCGCAAGATCTTCTCACCAAAGCGCAAGTACGCGCGGCCATCGCAAGAACCGGCAACTCCGCTCACGCGCGGCTTCTCAAAGACACTCGCGGTGCGCGAACAGTTACCGTCAAACTTCGTAAGGCGGACTTCAGCATCGTCTCGCGCTCCGCAACCCTGCCCTATGCCACTACTGATCGCGGCGTGCTCATCGCAACCGCACACAAACTCGCAGCTGACCCCATCGATGTGGGGCCGATTCGACTCGTCGGCGTTAGCCTTTCCGGGCTCACGTCAACGCAGCAGCAGGTACTGTTCCCGGAACTCGACGTTGACAGCGAACCAGTAGGCGAATCAACTGCGAACCTCCCCACCCGCTCCTGGAGCGGAATTTCAACAGGGTCCGACGTGCAGCACGTCCAATACGGGTTCGGATGGGTGCAAGGGTGTGGCCACGGCGTCGTCACAGTGCGATTCGAAACGCGAAGTACGGGGCCAGGGAAAGCGCGGACGTTCGCCCTCGATGATGAGAACCTCACCCTCGCCGATCCACTATTAAGCCTGGACTGGCCTCGCAGTCGCCTTCCTGATTAGCGCAGGAAGCAGGAAAAGTACGAATTGCACCAATCTGATGCCTTGCCCCTCTCCGAATACTTCACAGGGGGGAAGAGAACGTCCCAACGATTGGAGCATCATGCTCAAGGTAACCAAAAACCAACTCACCGCTCTGCTCGCAGCAGGGGTCCTTGCCGGAGGCGTCGTCACAATCGGAACCACGTCCGTCGGCAATGTCGCGAGCACAGATCGCGGGCAAATTTCATACAGCATCGAACTCACACAAAGTAGCGACGTTTCTGCTGAAGAATTACGCATCATTCTCGAACGGCAACTTGGCCACCACGCGCTACTTGCCGTCGAAGCTATGCGTGCTGGCATCGCGGGACAACCCGATTTCGAAGCCGCCGCCGCATCGCTGGGCCAAAACACCGATGACCTCACCGAATCTATCCGGCTAGTTTACGGCGACGACGGTGCGGATGCGTTTAACGGATTGTGGAGCGACCACATCGACTTCTTCGTGCAATTCACTGTAGGGCTGGCAGAAGACGACCAGGACGCACAAGACCAAGCACTCGCTCGGCTTGACCAATACCGGGCCGACTTCAGCGGATTCCTCGAAACCGCAACAGACGGAGAACTTCCCGCCAACGCAGTTGCTGACCTGCTACAGATGCACGTCAATCAACTCGTTGAACAAGTCCGCGCCTACGCCAACGGTGATTTCACGGTGGCCACTGACCAGACTCGTGAAGCGTATGCCCACATGTTTGGAACAGCACAGGGCCTCGCCGGTGCAATAGTCGCTTCACAAGAAGGATTCAGCGGACCGCTTGAAAGTTCCGCCATCGACCTTCGGTCAGGGCTCGGGCAGCAACTCGGCGAACACGCCCAACTTGCCGTGCAAGCCATGCGATCAGGGGTGACCGGCCGCGACGACTTCACAGCACTTGCAGGTGCACTCGATGCCAACACCCAAGATCTCACCGCATCGATCAGCAGTGTATTTGGTGCCGAAGGTGGACAAGCATTCATGGAAATGTGGGCCGACCACATTGACTTCTTCGTCCAGTACACCGTCGCAGTTGCAGAAGAAGACGAGCAGGGTCAAGAGGCCGCACTTCGCAGGCTAAGCCAATACCGCGACGACTTCTCCCAGTTCCTCGACACCGCCTCCAACGGCAACATCCCCGCCGATGTAGTTGCTGATGGTCTGCAAAAACACGTCGATGACCTCGTCGCACAGGTAGACGCCTATCACGCGGAGGACTACACCGCCGCGTACCGGTCGGCCTACCACGCCTACAACCACATGTACGACACCGCCCAAGCCCTCGCGGGAGGCATCGTTGCCTTCATGGGTGACGGAATGCCCGAAGGTGGCGTCGAAACAGGAGCCGGTGGTGCCGCACGCTAACAAGCGTTAGGCAAACACCACTACTGACCTGCTGGTGGCACGCCGCCACACACTTCGTGTCACCAGCAGTTCAACCCCGGGGGAGTTATGACTGTCACATACCGGCTATTCGCAGCGCTGATCGCGGGCATCTTGCTGGTCAGCGGGTGCGGCACGGCAACAGAGAGCCCCACCTCACAACCACCAATAGCGTCCGACATAATCTCCACAACTCCGAACATCGATACTGTCCGAGGTTTCCAGTCGACCAGGCAGCAACGGCAAGTATCACCACCAGTCGGCATCAGCATCCCCGCAATCGACATCGACGGACCACTGACCCACACGGGATTGAACCCGGATCGCACACTCGAAGTCCCCGACTTTGGTGACATCAGCTGGTTCAACGGCGGAGCGAAGCCTGGAGAATCAGGACCGGCAGCAATACTTGGACACGTAGATTCCCACATCGCACCGGATGTGTTCTACCGACTCAATGAACTTAATCCCGGCGACGATGTCACTATTACCACCGAATCCGGGGAAACCCTCCGCTTCGTCGTTACCCGAGTAGAACAGCACTCGAAAGACGAATTCCCCACCGAAGCCGTCTACCTTCCGTCGACCACACCGGAATTGCGGCTGATTACGTGCGGTGGCGACTTCGACCAGCGTGAACGTAGCTACCGCGACAACATCATTGCTTTTGCCTCACTCGCAGAGTGAGGTACCCGTTGCACTGGAGTATCACCATGCGTAAGACCCTCTCAGCAGTATTCGTATCCGCCGCAATTGTCGCCGCAGGATGTGCAACATTCGCGCAAGACCCAGAGTCGGAGAGCACAGGAATAGGCTCACCAGTGACGACCGAGGAAGCACAACCGTCCACTGCACAACCGTCCACTGCACAACCAACAACGGCACCTGCAACAACTTCGCCTGCTCCCGTTCAACGCACCATCGATATAGCGGAGTTTCGATTTACCCCAGGTGATATCACCGTGCCGCGGGGTTCGACCATAACTTGGGTGCAACAAGACAACTCTCTGCACACCGTCGACTTTGACGATGGTGTCGAATCAGGCGATATGACACAAGGCGACACTTATGCGCGCACTTTCACCGAACCCGGCACCTACACCTACGTGTGCTTCTATCACCCGCGGATGGTCGCAACAGTGATCGTGGAATAGCTACTCGGAATAGCTACTGGGGGCATTGGCGACTTGGGCATTCCACCCAACCCGCGTGGATAGGCAGCTCTTAGACGTATGTACGCGATATGTTGTGGTCTGGTCGTGATCGCGGCCACGAACTAGGGGCGAGAGAGCTGACAATGCGCGTCGATGGGCGAGACATCCCGGTTTCGGGAAGTTTGCTGCAGCCGCGTGCCCGTCGTACAACAGATCTCATCCGCGTCGCCCTGTCTTTGTCGGTCCTTGGTGCGGTAATTGCGGCATCTGAGATCACTCGCAGCAAATGGTCGGCGCTGGAACAGTCAGTCTCAGGCATTGTGGGTGTACTGACGCCTGCGCAAGCCAACTTGGTTTTTCTGCTGTACGGCCTCGTTATCTTGGCATTGCCGTTCGCGATCCTCATCGGAGTTCTAGCGAGTCTGCAGTGGCGTCTGCTTGCGGCGTACTTTGTGGCTGGCAATGTCGCGGGCCTCTTGTTGTCCATTACGCCAGAGGGCCTCACGACATCGACTTTGACGTTCGAGGGCGCTACTGAGCTCGATTCCTTCTTGTCACAATTTCTCATTGACTCACGGTGGATTGCAGGCCTGGCCGCAGTGTTGACAGTGTCTGGCCCGTGGTTGCCGAAGGTGTGGCGCCGGTGGTGGTGGGGTCTACTTCTCGCTTTCGTGCCCATTCATCTAGTTGCCAGTACGGTAATCCCGGCGCGGTCGGTGCTCGGGCTTTCAGTGGGATGGGCCGTTGGGGCGTTGACCGTCCTCATCGTGGGGACACCAGCCCTGGAAGTTCCCTTGCGGACAGCGGCGAAGGTGCTGGGGCGCCAAGGGCATATGACGGAACATTTCACGGTGCTGCGCCCGGCCGGGGCTGGGCCCCTGGTGTTGTCGTCCACTGGTGCGGCTACCAGCACACCGACCGGACCTGTTGGTGGGTTTCATGGTGACGACGAAGTCATCGTCGAACTCTATGGCCCCTACCAGAGAAGCAATCGCGCCTTGTGGCAGTACTGGCGGTGGTTGTCGTTTCGGGAGAACGAAACCGCACCGCTTCACGTTTCGATGCGCAGAGCAGTAGAACATCGAGCCTTGATGGGCATTGTGATCAACGATCTGGGTGTGGCAAGTAGTCGGCCATTGTTGGTAGCGGCACTTGATCGTGGTTGGGTGTTGTACGCCCGAACCCCAGTTCGCGGCTCGATAGTCACGGACGCTGACGGCGAAGCAGCGGCCAAAAGCATCTGGAATGCGTTGAAGCTGCTGCACTCGCACCAGATCTCGCACGGCGACCTTCGCGCGGAGCAAATCCGCATGGACGACGGAGTGGCGCTGTTTGATGGTTTTGGCGCTGCGGAGTACGGCGCATCGAAGCCCCAGTTGCTTTCCGATATAGCTCAGCTTCTGGTCACAACCACCTCAATTTTTGGCCATGAGGTTGCGGTGCGGTGCGCGGTGAATGCAATGGGCACCGACGCTGTTCTCGCTGCGTCCGCTCGGCTCACGCGGGCGGCGATTCCTGCATTGTTGCGCCGATCTGTGCCTGATTGCGGTTCCGTTATGGTTGCGGCACGTGAAGAGGTGTTGAGACAGACCGGTGCAGACCAGATCAAGCCAGAACAGGTGACGCGGTTTACCCGCAACCAATGGATACAGTTGGCGTTGCTGATTGGTCTCGTGTACGTCGCATATCCGTTTATCAGTGCCGTTCCGACGTTTTATGACCAACTCCGCACAGTCAACTGGACTTGGGCGCTTGTTGGTCTCGTTATTTCCGGCTTGACGTATATCGGTGCCGCTGCGGCTTTGTGGGCGTGCGCTAACCGTTTAGTGAGCTTCCGCAACCTGGCGATTATGCAGATTGCCAATACGTTCGCGGCTACGACAACCCCGGCAGGCGTGGGTGGGCTCGCGCTTAGTGTTCGGTTCTTGCAAAAAGGTGGCTTGGGTGTAGTTCGTGCGACCGCTGCGGTGACGTTGCAGCAGTCGGTTCAGGTGATCACGCATGTGGGTTTGCTCGTGTTCTTCGCAATCATGGCGGGTACAACTGCCGAGATCCGCCAGATTGTTCCGGACCCCACGGTGATTTATTTGATCATCGGTGTTGCGTTGGGGATCTTCGGCGTCTCGGTGCTGGTCCCAGCTTTGCGGCGCTGGCTCGGCCGCTCGATTCTGCCGCAGCTTCGCGATGTCATCCGTGAGTTGGGCGATTTGGCGCGGGACCCGCAGCGTTTCTCGATCATTTTCTTAGGGTGCGCCATGACGACTCTAGGGATGGCCCTGGCGTTGTGGGCGAGTATTGAAGCGTTCGGCGGTGGCACAACTTTTGTCACCGTCACGGTCGTGACCATGATTGGCGGCACACTCGCTTCGGCGGCACCGACTCCAGGCGGGGTTGGCGCAGTGGAGGCTGTTCTCATTGGTGGCCTGGTGGCGTTTGGTTTGCCTGCTGCGACCGCTGTGCCAGCAGTGTTGTTGTATCGCGTGCTGACCACGTGGTTGCCGGTTGCGCTCGGGTGGCCGACGCTGCGCTGGCTGGGCGCAAAAGACATGATCTAGGCGTAATCCTGGCGATTTTTTTGGGTATTCCACCAACCGAGTTCGCTGTGTCACGTTACGGTAAATACGACGGGGCGTACGCGAACGATATTGATGGAGTGCGCACAGCGCTCATGGAAACAGGAGCAAATTATGTCATCTAGCATTTCACGCAAAACACTGGTTGTTGCGGCTGCCGCGGCAGGGGCATTGGCGCTTGGAGCGGGCGCAGCGGCGGCGGAGCCGTTGGCTTTCGACCCTGCGCCGGTGGCCACCGGTGGCGACCTAGCTATTGATGTGGCACTAACAGTGCCAGGCGGAGTCGGCTTTCCTAAGGACTGCGACGTCACCGTGACTCACCAAGATTTTGGTATCGGTATGACGCAAAGCGGTAGCGATATCGGCGGTGAGCAACTGAACTTCCAGTTTGTGCCGCTGATTCCGGGCTTCTACACAGTTGCCAGCGACTGCGTCAACACCAACCCCGCCCAAGATCCACCGAACCGGTGGGCACATACGCAATCCAATGTTGAGGTCACGTTCTCCGACGACCCCCAAGCGATTATTGACCTGTTGACTGAACTGTTCAGCTGAACAGGACGCTCATACTTCTCTTTAGCTCAAACGCACCAGAACCCGTAGATCAGGTTCTGGTGCGTTTGAGCGTTGCGCGTCTGTGAAGTACATCGGATCGCAGTAGGCTGATCACACTATGTCTGAATTGAAAGCGAAGCTGCGCGCAGATTTGACCGCAGCAATGAAAGCCAAGGACACCGACACTCTCGCGACCTTGAGGATGATCCTCGCCGCGGTGCAGACCGAAGAAGTCGCCGGTGATCAGGTGAAAGATCTGTCGGATGAAGACATCATGAAAGTGTTGACGCGGGAGGCGAAAAAGCGCGCCGAGTCAGCTCAGGTGTATTCCGACAATGGACGCCCTGAACTCGCAGCAAAGGAAGAGGCTGAAGGTGAGATCATCGCCCGCTACCTTCCCCAGCAGCTCAGTGATGACGAATTAAGTGCCATCGTCGCGCAAGCTATTGCAGACGTCGAAAGCCAACTCGGCGAGAAGCCTGGTATGCGCCAAATGGGTCAGGTCATGAAGACCGCCAACGCTGCCATTGCAGCACGCGCTGACGGGGCTCGCGTCGCTTCAGAAGTAAAAGCTCAGCTAGCAAGCTGAACAACATTGCGGTTCGTCGCCGCGGTTGCTCACGTTTGTGCTGGCTAGTGCGCTTATGACGGTCACATTGGGCAGCGGCTTAAGCTTTGCGGCGGTAAGCGCACTGAGAATAACGAGCACCTCGGCGACTTCGTGAATCACAATGACGGCTGCAAAGCTAACCAGCCCCGTGGCCGCGAGCGGAATAAGTGTCGCAATGATAGCGAGCGACGCTCCAATGTTGAATAGCATGATGCGGCGGGCGCGACGAGCATGCCTGAGTAGTTGGGGCAAGTGCCTGAGGTCGTCGCCGAGCAGAGTCACATCGGCTGCTTCTATCGCAACATCTGTTCCCAGAGCGCCCATGGCGATTCCCACGGAAGCGGTGGCAAGTGCGGGGGCGTCGTTGATGCCATCGCCCACCATCGCGACGTGGCGGTCGGCTTGCAGAGTGGCAACGTGGCTGACTTTGTCCTCGGGAAGCAGTTCGGCGTAGGCAGTACGTATACCGCTCTGCTGGGCTAGAGCGTTGGCGGTCCGCTTGTTGTCGCCCGAAAGCATCACCGTGGATATTTTCAGCTCGTCTAGCTCGCGCATCGCCTCAGAGGCTTCGGAGCGAAGTTCATCTCGGACGGCGATCGCACCGATGACACGTTGGTTGATTTCAACCAGGACTACGGTTGCACCGCTCTCCTCCCACGTATGTACGAACTCGTCGAAAGGCGACCCCTGTGGTGCTATCCAACGCGGGTTTCCCACGCGCACCTCTTGCGATTGCACAGTGCCGACGATGCCGCGTCCGGGAAGGGTAGTGACGTCCTCGGCGGGGCGGGGGCTGACACCCGCGGCGATGGCTCGCGAGAGTGGATGTTGACTCCGTAGTTCCACTGCCGCTGCAGCGCTGATGACCTCTTCGTCGGTCCAGCCAGCTGAGCTGTTCATGGCTACGATTTGCGGGTTGTTCAGGGTGAGGGTGCCAGTCTTGTCAATGGCGACGGTGCTGATTCGCCCAAGCTGTTCAAGTGCGGCACCGCTTTTGATGAGTGCGCCGTTGCGGGCGGCTGCACCTACGGCGGCGACGATGGTGAGCGGTACTGAAATGGCCAGCGCGCATGGTGATGCGGCGACGAGCACGATGAGTGCACGTTCAATCCATACACGAGGATCACCGAGTAGCGACCCGACGCTGGCGATGATGGTCGCGAAAATGAGGATTCCGGGCACAAGCGGACTGGCGATACGGTCAGCGAGCCGCTGTCCCGTGCCTTTGTTGTGCTGCGCTGCCTCGACGAGTGCGACAATGCGGGCGAGGGTGGAGTCCTGTGCAAGCGTGGTCACCGACACTTCGATGGCACTATCGCCATTGATTGCCCCAGCGGGAACCGGGGTTCCTGGTGTTGCTTCGAGGGGCATGGATTCGCCGGTAATCGCGGACAGATCCAGCGTTGTTGTGCCCGTGGTGACAGTGCCGTCGGTGGCTGAGCGGCTTCCGGGTTTCAGGATCATCGTGTCGCCGACAACGAGTTCGTGTGGTTCAACGGTGACTTCGCGGCCGTTTCGTACTACTGGAACAGCAGTCGGCACCAACGCGAGGAGCGCTCGAACTCCTTTGTGTGTGCGGGTAATAGCGAAGCGTTCTAGGCCTTCGGCGAGCGAGAAAAGCACTCCGAGCAGGGCGGCCTCGGTGAATGCGCCAAGGCTGAGGGCGCCGATGACCGCGATGGTCATCAATGTACCGACACCTATTGTGGGTATGCGCAGTCGCCATAGTGCGCGGGGCACAAAGGTACAGGCGCCGATAGCGACGGCAACGAGTTCTAATGCCAGCGATCCGGTAATCCATGCGATCGACAGGGCGATGGCAGCGGCGATGGCCGCTTGGATTTCGCGGGTACGTGTGATGTCGCGAATCATGACGGTGGAGCGGTTGTCGCAATGAGTGATGCGATGAGCGAACGTCCGGTGGGGGTCAGTTGGTATATGACGAGTTTGCCGTCGCGTCGCGAAGTCACTATCCCGCCTGCGCGTAGTTGCCGTAGGTGGTGTGAGACGAGGTTTGTGGCGTTGTTGACGATCCAGGAGATATCGCAGACGCAGAGTTCTTCGCCTTCGAGTAGTGCGGTGGCGATGTGTAGGCGTGTGGGGTCGGACAATGCCCGTGCTGCGGCCGCTGCGGGTTGGCGCGCATCTAGCGGTGGGAGAGCGTTGCGAATGCGTTCGGCGTGGGGGAGATCAAGACAGAGCAGTTCGCATACGTCGGGTTCTACCGTCATTTCAATATTCTAACGAGTATTGAAATGATGGCACAATGGAGATGTGCATAATCAGACGGTGGTGGTAGAAATTCTCCTTGTGACCGAATGCCCCAACGCAGACGTTGCACGGTCGAATGTTGATGCGGCACTGGCGTTGCTCGAGCCAAAAATACCGGGCGGCACGATTGCCGTGCACACAACAATGGTGCGAAACCACGAAGAAGCACAAGAACGGGATTTCGTGGGATCACCCACGTTCCTGATCGACGGCGTTGATCCATTCGGGGCAGCAAATCAACAACCAGGACTGAGTTGCCGGATTTACCAATACGAAGGAAAGATCACTGCCGTGCCAACCCCCGCGATGCTTGCTGACGCTATCGCCGCACGTTTAGCACAATGACGCGGCTAGCATTAGAACGCAATCAGGTATGGGTCTACCTGGCGGCAATCATCATTGGACTCGGCGTCGGAAGTGCGTGGCCTGGCGTCGAATCCGCGTTTGAGGCGGCACTGTGGCCCGTGCTGATAGTCCTGCTATTCGCCACCTTCGTGCAGGTGCCGCTGTTGCACTTGCGTGACGCTTTCGCAGACTACCGATTCACCACAGCAGCAGTTATCGGAAACTTCGTTTTCATCCCCATGGTGGTGTGGGGGCTCGTTCAGTTCCTACCCGACGACAATGTGCTGCGGCTCGGGGTCCTCCTCGTGCTGCTGGTGCCCTGCACCGACTGGTTCATTTCCTTCACACAGCTCGGTGGTGGCGATACAGCGCGGGCCATCGCCATCACCCCGCTCAACCTCATCCTTCAACTAGCGCTGCTACCTGGTTACCTGTGGCTGTTCGCCGGTGCGGAGATAACCGGTGCTCTGCGCATAGGCGACCTCTGGCATGCGATAGCGATCGTGCTCGTACCACTGGGTGCGGCCATAGTCGCTGAGTATTGGATAGAAGCGAAACCTGCACGGTCGGTGGTTCGAGACCACTTGGCGTGGTGGCCGATTCCCGCTCTGGCCGTGGTGATGTTCCTCATCGCTGGTGCCCAGGTAGGTGCCGTCATCGATGCGATGAGTGTGCTTCCGGTGGTTGTGCCTGTCTTCATCGCGTTCTTGGTGTCTGCTGCACTGCTGGCCAAGGCGCTGGCGTGGGTGCTGCGGCTACCAACTCCCCAAGGCCGGACGCTCGCGTTCAGCCTGGGAACTCGCAACTCGTTTGTTGTGCTTCCTCTCGCGTTAGCACTGCCGTTCGGCTGGGAAATCACCGCGGTAGTCATCGTCGTACAGTCACTCGTTGAACTGTTCGGGATGGTGATTTACCTGTGGTGGATTCCGCGCAGACTATTTGCGGAACACGATGCTTAGCGGCACACCACGTTCGGCTGGGGATCGTAGCGAACGGTCCGTGTTGATCGCGAAATCTCCGCACCGGTGAGAGCACTACGAATCACCCGAGTATCACTGGTGGTAAAACCTTGCGCCCCCTCAGATGGCACACAGTTAGGGCCAGCGGGCAATGTCACTCGTTGCGGGCTGGTGTAAGCCCAGCGTCCCCCGTTGATGGACTGCACATTCACCGTTTTGGTTCCCCAAATGCGGACGGTGACATTGGATGCGGTGCCCCACGATTGAATGAGGACGCCGGTGTCGTACGGGTTGTGGAACTTCACGTCGATCGCGCCTTCCCACACTGTTGCTTCGCGTCCGGCGGGGTAGCGGGGGATGTAATACGAATGTTCTTGGTGTTCGACATCGTCCATTCCCGCGAAATAGGCGGCATTGAACAGAGTGGTAGCGAACTGACTCACGCCGCCCCCAATAGCTTCTGAAGGACGACCGTTGAGGATGATGCCAGACTTTACGTAGCCTTGGGCGGTTCCACGGCTGCCTGTCCACCCATTAAGTGAGAAGGTCGCTCCGGGTCTGACGATTGCACCATTGACCTGCTGTGCGGCTCGGCGAATGTTAATCCCTGATGCTTGCGCGAATCCGCCCGTCGTGAATTCGGCAACCACTTCCCGGATACCTAGCGCATTGGCGTCGGCTGTTCGAAACTCTGCGACGACCTCTTCATATTCCGCATCGACTGTGCGGTCATCCACCTGCAGCATCACCGAGTCGAAGTCTCGGAGCGTGTCATCCCACAAGATCTTGCTACCGGAGGTGTCTGCAACCACATATGGGCCAGAGTTTCCAATAAGTACCGTGGCGTTGGTCGGATTAAACTCCGTGGAAGATAGCTGTGGTGCAAGGATCTTCTCAGCAGCGTCGCGATCAAAAGAATGCCGAAGTTCGCCGTCCTCGATAGCGAACGACAGAACCTCGCCTATGCGATCACGCGGCAGTGTAGCGGTGGCGCTGCCGGTGCCCTTGACGACAAGTTCATTCGCGAGGGCGGGTTCAGCGATCGTTTCAAATGTTGTGCGGACGTCATCTTCGGTGAGTTCCACCGGAACAACATCGGTGCGTAACTCGATGACGCTTCCGTCGCCCCAGGTCCGCAAAATATGAGACCTGGCTGACTGCTCGAGCAATTGTTGACCTTGCCGGGGGAGTTCTACGACCGGCTCGGCACCGTCAAAGGCGATTCCGCCATGCTGAGGTTCGCGATTGACCTCAAACGCCAACCTTTCAACTGTTTCGTCGAGCTTTTCGACATCAACGGTGTATCGGTGCGGAATGTCCGTCTCACGGAAGAACGATGCGGCTCGCGTGAAAGGATTCAGGCTTTGTTGCGCCGCACGTGACGCCGTGCTGGAAAAGTCGAACTCCAATCCGGCATCGCGCGGTACGACTTCAGTTGTGACGTCCCCGGCTACGACCGTGATGGGAGTGGTGACGCGTTCGCCGACGGAAGCACGAAGCTTCTCCTCCGCCGCGGCTGGTGTTAACCCGCCAATATCGGTGCCTAAAACATGAGCGCCACGAACTGTGGAGTCTTTTGTGACGACAATATCTGTGATGTAGGCAGCGCCTGCGATAGCGACGATGGCGGCCCCTGCGATCACCAAAATGCGTGTCCGTGACCGGAGTTTAGGATCATCCGCTGTGGCCTCAACATCGTCGGCCTCAGACTGGTCTTGTGATTCGTCGGTCACGCATTCTCCGCTTCGTTATTGCTGGTAGACGAAATCTTAGCGAATCCGATGCCATGTTCACATGGTGTAGGTGACAAACGTCTCCATACATGTGCGGGCAAAGCACAACATTGTCGACGACCACCGCATACGCACTGATCATGGGTGGCGGTTAATAATGCGGCGTCGGGGGCTCGGCATTCGGACCGAGCAGATTGGCCAAGAGCCGTCTAACGTAAAAAGTGTGTCCCCAATAGTTTCCGGTGAAGCCGTTCATCTCGACTTGCGCGAAGCTACGTTCGCGAGTCGTGCTGTCGCGGTATTTATCGACATCATCGTGCAGTTGATGCTCCTCTTCACCCTAGTTGGGATACTTTTCGCAGCCGCACCCGACCTCGACGATGCCCTGTACAGCGCCATTGTGATCCTGGTGGTGGTGTTGACGATGATTGCTCTTCCGGTCGCTGTGGAGACATTAACGCGTGGTCGTAGCCTCGGAAAATTCGCGATGGGGTTGCGCGTAGTACGCGATGATGGCGGTCCAGTACGCTTTCGTCATTCCTTGATCCGCGGACTTGCAGGCTTCTTCCTCGACTTTTGGGTGCTGGGATTTTTCGGAGCAGTCGCCATGATCGTGTCGCTGCTGTCACCACGTCACAAACGCGTGGGCGACTACCTTGCAGGCACCGTCGTGGTTCGCGAGCGACTCACCCGCCCACCGGCCGGGTGGCAAGCGCAGGCACAGCGCCAAGAATGGACAAGAACCCTAGATTTATCACGGCTGACACCCGACCTTGTCCTCACAATTCGACAATTCTTGAGCCGGGCAAACGCTCTACGGCCAGAGGCACGGCATCGCATTGCACAGGGACTTGTGCAGCAACTCATTGGAATTGCTGGCATCGTGCCACCAGCCGATCACCCCCCGGAACTGGTGCTTGATTCGATATTGGCAGAGCGCCGCGCGCGTGAGGCAGCCCGCTTCAGTGGTGTCGCGCCGCCCACACATATTCCCGATACACCGAACACCGGCCCGCAGTCGCCGTTTGCCCCGCCCAAATAAAAACTACGTTTCCGATTGTTGATAGTGAAAAGGAGCGAGATGAGCCACGAACCGGACCAATGGCCACCTATCGGACCTGACCCATACGACACGGGTGGTCAACCCCACCAGATGCACCCACCGGGTCAATATCAGCCGATGCCACCGATGTCGCCGATTCAGCCGCACGGCTACGACGCTCCGAAACCGGGCGTGATTCCACTGCGACCACTTGGTGTGGGCGAAATCCTCGATGGCGCTGTGCGCACGATGACCAAATATGCGGCGACAATGTTCGGTTTGACGGCTATTCTCGTCACAATTGGGCAACTCATCTCGCTGATTGCCCAGGCTCCCACTGCTGGTACGGCGCTGGACCCGTTTGCCGACCCGTTTGTTGATCCACTCGACGACGCCGCGTTCATCGGGATGCTCGGCGGTCAATTTGTTGCTGGGCTGGCGGCAGGTCTCGTCACCATACTGCTGTACGCCATGCTCACCTTTGTGGTCAGCAGGGCTGTGCTAGGCCAGCCCGTGTCGTTCTCCGATGCCTGGGCAGGAGCCAAGCCGCACCTGTTGCGCATTATCGGGCTCTACATTCTGTCCATCATTGTGCTCATCGCAGCGATAGCGGCAATTGTAGGGTCATTCTTTATTCACCCCGCTGTCGGCGTTGTCGCGGTATTGACTGGACTCGTCGCAGGAGTATGGATCGCGGTGCTCGTCTCGGTTGCGGTACCCGCGATCGTGTTCGAACAAGCGACCCTTATCGGCGGTATCAAGAGGTCAATCGCACTGGTCCGCGGCACTTGGTGGCGAATTTTCGGAATCCTGCTCCTCGTTGGCGTCATCGTTTTGATTGTCACCATGATCGTCCAAATCCCGATCGGAATCGTCGCTGGCATCGTCGGTGTCGTCGTCGATAGTCCGTTCCTTATTCTGGTTATCGGGTCCATCGGAGGGATTCTCAGTTCGCTGATTGTCACGCCTTTCATGACGACGACGCTTGCGTTGCTGTACACGGACCTCCGTATGCGCAAGGAAGGCCTCGACATTGAGTTGACTCGCCGAGTAAGTGGGGGCGAGCAGCCACGAACAGAGCCTGGGCCGTCGCTGTAGTGTTGGCTGGCGTGACGTCCCTTCGCGTACCGGTGGAAATAGACCGCGACACGGCGGGTGCTGCTGCACGCGAGGAATTGTCGAGGCAGATCTACTTGGATGCCCAACCCTCGCTCACGCAGCAAGCAATGCAGTGGGCTATCGAACAGCTTGGGCGCATTCTCGATTCGTTCACAGAAGGAGTCACCACGCTTGCCCCCGGTGGGTGGGCAAGCGTGGTCATCCTGGTGGCGGTGCTCATTGCTGCGCTGGTAGCGATTCGTCTCCGGATGGGGCGGATAGCGCGGTCTCGGGCGGTGCAGACAACAACATCTGTCGTGGCAACACTGTCGGCGCGGCAGCATCGCCAACGCGCGGAAGCCGCCGCAAAAGCCGGCGACTTTTCCACTGCCATTTCGGAGCGATTTCGGGCGTTTGTCGCTGAGATTGAGGAGCGAACCGTCGTGGACACCACCACGGGCCGTACGGCGATCGAACTCGCGAGTCTTGCCGCAGGTTCATTGGACGTTGATGGTTCCGTCCTCGTCGACGCCGCCAGAGTGTTCGGTGACGTCTTTTATGGCCACCACGCTGCAGATTCTACGAAGTACGAGATCGTTGTTGCCGCTGATGAGTTGGCTCGTACAGGACGCATTATCGCGTCGAATCCCCAGGCAGAGCCGGTGGTTGCGCCGTCATGACACACCACAGCGACACCGTAGATGTCAGCCGCGCATGGCGTGCGGCGCGCACCCCGGTCCTCATTGTCGTGGCCGTCGTCATGCTCGCCGTGATTACCGTGTTGGTTCGCGGAGATCAAGCCGCGACGGCACTGGATCCACAGTCCCCGGCACCGAGCGGGACCCGTGCGCTCACGACGTTGTTGCAGGACGAAGGCGTCACCACTCACAAGGCCGAAGTTTTTGCGGACGCACTGCAGTCCGGCGCAGGCGGCACGGTTGTCATTGCTGGACCAGCGCGGATACCCGCAGGCAACCTCACCGAACTCGCCTCAGCCGCAGCGACAGTAGTGTTAATCCAACCTCCAGAACACGTTCTGGCCCGTTTTGGCGTGGAGGTTTCCCACGACGTAATAGCGCGCGCAGCAACGCGTCAGCCCGACTGCGAATCGCCCGCAGCAACAGCAGCGGGGCCCGTCACACTGGGCGGACCGGTGTACGTATCGGACGATCCGATTGAGTCCTGCTACGAAGGAAACTTGCTAGTTTTCGAGCACGACGACACACAAATAGTTGTTTTTGGCTCGTCCGATCCGTTAGTCAATGACAATGTGGGCGACGAAGGCAACGCCGCATTGAGCATGTGGCTGCTCGGACAGCATGACAACCTGACGTGGTATTTCCCCAGCTGGAATGACCCAGCTTTCGGTGACGAAGGCAGCACCATTATCGAACTGGTGCCTGCGGGCTGGCGGTTCGGCGCTATTCAACTGGTGATCGCCGCGATCCTGATTGCTGTGTGGCGAGCCCGCAGACTAGGGCCACTGGTTACTGAACCCCTGCCCGTCATTGTTCGCGGTGCTGAAACCACTGAAGGTCGAGCACGGTTATATCAGCGCTCTGGTGATACCAACCATGCCGCCGCAACATTGCGGGCCGCCGCGTCTCGACGAATACGTCACAAACTGCACCTACCGTCAGCCGCAGATATCGACGTCATTGTCACAGAAGCAGCACGGCTTACGGGCCTACGCGTGGATGCCATTCGGACATTGCTTGATGGCCAACCACTCACAGATGACGGCGCCCTGATCACGCTAGCCCGTGAGCTTGACGACCTTGAATGCGCTATTGACGACGCCACCACGACAAGGAGCAACGAAATCAATGAGCACTGACGCAGACAATGCCCGCGCGGCACTGGTAGCCCTCCGCACAGAACTAGCGAAGGCAGTCGTCGGTCAGGACGCCGCCGTGAGTGGACTCCTGGTGGCGCTGCTCTGCCGTGGGCACGTCCTGATCGAAGGTGTTCCCGGTGTGGCGAAGACACTGCTGGTGCGCACGCTCGCCGCTGCGCTTGACCTCGAAACCGCGCGCGTGCAGTTCACACCAGACTTGATGCCAGGCGACGTCACCGGATCGTTGGTTTATGACGCGAAAAAGGCAGAGTTCTCGTTCCGCGAGGGGCCCATCTTCACCAACCTTTTGCTGGCAGACGAGATCAACCGAACCCCACCCAAAACTCAATCCTCGTTGCTTGAGGCAATGGAGGAACGCCAAGTGTCGGTCGATGGGCAAGCGCAAATGCTGCCCAATCCGTTTATGGTGATCGCGACGCAAAACCCCGTGGAGTACGAAGGCACATACCCGCTTCCGGAAGCCCAACTGGACAGGTTCTTGCTGAAGCTGACCATGCCGCTGCCCAGCAGGGATGACGAAGTCGCTATTGTCAGCCGACACATGGCCGGGTTCGACCCGCGTGACCTCGACGGAGCCGGAGTGCGCCGGGTGGCAAGTGTTGACGACTTGCACGCGGCGCGTAAGTCAGTTGCGCAAGTGCAAATCAGTGAAGAGATCGTCACCTACGCTGTCGACCTATGTCGGGCGACCCGCGAGTCACCGGCCGTGCAGCTCGGAGTCTCGCCACGCGGCGCCACGGCGCTGATGCATGCAGCCCGTGCGTGGTCGTGGCTCACCGGTCGCGACTACGTCACACCCGATGATGTCAAAGCGATTGCCCGCCCAGCACTGCGGCACCGAATCGAGTTGCGTCCCGAAGCTGAATTGGAAGGCGCAACCGCCGACGGTGTTGTCGACCATGTCCTCAACACGGTGCCGGTACCACGGTAGGGATCACCAATGACGTTAACCGGGCGTATTGGACTACTCGCCACTGCTGCGGCACTCATCGTGGGGGTGTTCGCGCCATCATGGTGGGGAATCGCCGCCGTCTGTGCTGTCCTGATCGCCCTGGTGTGGGTCGATGTTGTTCGTGCGGGCTCCGTGCGGGACGTCGCGATAGTGCGCGAAGGCAGCGAGTCAGTCCGTCTTGGCGCCACAGCGACAGTTACCCTGACGGTGACCAATACTGGTAAGCGCACCGTCCGCGGGGTGATGCGCGACGCGTGGGTACCGAGCGCAGGTGCGCACCAAACGCGGTTTCCATTGCATCTAAAACCTGGTCAACGGCAAAAAGTTACGCTTTCGCTGACCCCGACGCGGCGCGGCGACAGGGGAGCGGTCCGCACCACAATCCGGTCGGTAGGCCCCCTCGGTATGGCTGCGCGCCAGGGCCATCACCTTGTTCCGTGGACGATCCGCGCTCTACCGCCATTTAGTAGTCGCAAGCATTTGCCCTCCCGGTTGGCGCGGTTGCGTGAACTCGACGGGCGGCAGGCCATCTTGCAGCGCGGCGAAGGAACGGAGTTCGACTCGTTGCGGGAATACGTCGCTGGTGACGACGTACGGTCCATCGATTGGCGAGCCACTGCCCGTGCGAGCGACGTCATGGTGCGCACCTGGCGACCAGAACGCGACCGGCGCATCATCATCGTGTTGGACACCGGACGCACCTCGGCTGGCAGGGTAGGTGATGCACCACGACTCGATGCGGGAATGGATGCGGCACTGTTGCTCGCTGTGCTGGCGTCACGTGCTGGGGACCGAGTGGACTTTGTGGCCTACGACCGGACTACTCGCGCCTCGGTGGCAGGCGTTGGGGCAACGCAACTTTTGCCGACCCTTGTTAACGCAATGGCTCCACTTTCGCCGGTTCTTGCTGAATCCGACACCAGGGGGATGGTCTCTGAAGTTCTCCGGCGCGCTAAACAACGAGCGCTCGTCGTGGTAATAACCCCACTCGAACCGGCTGCTATTGAGGCGGGCCTCATCCCCGCATTGCCAGCGTTGACTGCACGCCACCGGGTCATCGTGGCGTCCGTGGCTGACCCCACCATTGCTGAACTCGCGCGGGGCAGGGGCGACCGGAACGCTGTCTACGCCGCTGCCGCCGCCGAACGAACTATCGCCGACCGCACCCGCGTAGCTGCAGTCCTCACCAAAGCAGGTGTGACGGTCGTCGACCACACCCCAGAAGAACTCCCACCGGCACTTGCCGATACATACATCGATCTCAAGGCCGCCGGGAAGCTGTAGTTACGCCGCTGTTGGTGCGGCATCGCCAGCGAGCGCGGCATCAATGTCACCGAGATTTCCCAGCGCTACCGCGCGTCGACCAAGGACGAATACGTAGGCCAGGAATGCCACTTCAGCGGCAACACCGATACCTACGCGAACTGCGGTACCAAACCCACTCGGCGTGACAAAACCCTCAATGATCCCGGAGATGAACAGCACCAGCGCCAACCCCAGAGCCATACCTGCGACCGTGCGTCCCTCCTGTTCGAGGGCTTTTGTTCGGCTTCGCGGGCCAGGATCAATAAGCGACCAACCGAGCCGCATTCCGGCCCCAGCGGCAATGAACACTGCCGTCAATTCCAACAGGCCGTGCGGGGTAATCAAGCCAAAAAAGATGTCGAGTCGCCCGGCATCGGCCATAAGTCCTGCCGAGACACCAACATTGAGTGCGTTAATAATCAGGATGTAAACCACGGGCAGAATCAGCACGCCCACGACGAGTGATGCTGCCGCAATGTAGGCATTGTTTGTCCACACCTGCGCAGCAAACGACGCCGCAGGTTCTGACGAGTAATAGGTCTCGAAGTCCCCACCCGGGCGGGTAAGTTCCTCAATCGCTTCGGGTGTCGCCAACGCGGACTGCACAGTCGGATTCTGCGCTACCCACGCCGCCACGATGCCTGAGAAGAGGAGAAACAGAACAGAGACGGGGATCCACCAGTTTCGGGACCTGTACACCGCCGCAGGGAACGTCTCGACAAAAAAATCCGTCACCACACGCCACCCTGGTGCTGATGTCCCAGCGGTCGCGGCACGCGCCTGCGCCACCAGCATCGTCAACCGGTCAACCACAGTGGGATCAGGGGCGGATGAGCGCACCACCGAAAGATGCGTTGCTGTGCGCTGATACAACTCAACTAGTTCATCGGCTTCTGCGCCGCTGAGTTTCCCCGCGCGGCGCGTCAACTGGCGTAGGCGTTGCCAGTCGCGTTCATGCTGCGCCACAAACAAGTCGATGTCCACGGTGAAGACGGCCCTCCCCTTCAGTCATCCTCTCCGTCGAGGAGCGCTTTGAGTGACCCCAGTGTGCCACTGTCAGCGTTTTCGTGCAGTGCCGCACGCGTCGATGACCTGCTCAGTTCCGACAATGTCCACCCTAGCGGGGACCTCAATGTGGGCCGGGTATCGGGAGCGATGGTGACCATGTTGGCGCCAAGGAAACCAACGACGTGCTCAACAGCGGCGTCGCACTGCGCAATACCGGTGGGGCACGTTACGCCGTAGGAATAAGCAGCCCTATTCATCCACGTAGTGGTGGTGTTCTGCACTGTGCCCGCTCCCTGAAGCAACACCAGCGGGGCGAGGACCTCTGACGTCGGCCGACTGTCGAGCGTGGTGAATTCAGCGACCGGGGAATCGTCTAAATGCACAACGATCGGAATGATGAGCGTGTTCGGTACCTCGTTGTCAGCAGCGTTTGCGAGAACAGCAATGTTGTGTTGCAGAACACGCGACGCGAGCGGAGGGGCGATCTCGACCAGCGTGGCGATCCCTGACGGATCAGAATAGCCGCCGTCGCCAAGTTGGAAGGTTTCGCCAGAGCACGTGTCATTGTGGGGTCCCCGGAATTGCGCAGTGGGTGTGATCCACGGAAAGCGAGCCGACACCAGCGCCGCGCTTGCCCACGACTGGTCCGGCATGCATGTGCCCAACCGTGTGGCAAGGTCGATCATGCTGGGAGCGGACTGTGCTAGCGCCCCGTGCTCACTGTCGGTCAGACCTGCGGGACCGCACGAGGCCGGCACCATTCCGCCTATGTTCGGTGCGGGTAACTCCACCTGGCTGAGTACAGCTCGGCACCCAGTTCGGGCGTCGGTCGCGTTGAAAATAAGAGCACCACCGGGGCCCATCACATGACCAGTATTGGATGTACCCGACAGCGCAGGTTCTTGCGTGGACCATGTTTCAGACATCAGCGCTGCCCGATCCCGCCATGTTGAGTTGTCTCCAATCAACGGAACCCTGATACCAGTCGCCCCGGCCACGAAATCACGGGACGCGAGGCCTCCCAACGCAACCGCCAGGGCGTCAGACCGAGAGATAGTGCTCGTGAGAGCCAACGGATCATCCGACGAAGCGCCACCGTGGGTGTGGGTAAGGGCAAGTCCCACTGATCCGCCGCTCACCCCGCTCGACAACAGCACCGCAGAGCTTCCACACCCGTGATCACCGAACGCGCTGATGACACCAGCTGACCACTCCGCAGCCCGAATACCGCCGCCGCTAGCGGCCACTAGCAGCATTGGTCGCACCGACACAGTGCCACCGTCAGGGATGGGGACGATGCGATCGCAGTCAGATGAGGTCTCGAGCCATTGATCCCAAAGCTGAGACAGCGTTAGCGGCTCGTCCACAGCCCGCGCCGCATCGCTCGACACCCGATGCAAATCGGAGGTGGTTGTGGAATACGCCGTCATCACCAAGGCGATCACAACGATGGTGAGGAACGGCGTTTCCCTCAACCGCAGAGCAGTGAAAACAGGCAGGGGTGCGTGACGTTGAAAATGCACGGTCAGGAAGCTGATGAGCAACACCCACGAACCTAGTGTCACGATCGTCGTACCAATAACACCGAGCAGCGGCGGAACATCCAGCGGCAGGAGTGCAGCCAAAGCCAGCAGGGCAATGGGCACACCAACAATGAACGCCAGCAACCAACCGGGGGCGGGTGAGTGACACCGCGGATCGAGTAGCCGCGTTACCGCCACGCCAGTAGGCGGTTCGCCGGTGACAACCGCGCGCCGAATAAGCGCTGCGCAGATCAATGGTGTGCAGAGCGCCAGCGCCCATGCGATGCACAATCCGACGATGAACGGCAGTGCGCCGGTACCGGGGATGAGTCCGCTTAACAACAAAGCGACAGGGGCAGTGAGTGACCGAATTAAGCCGAGCCAAGCGATGAGCAGAAGTGCTACCGCGAGAACATCACCTGCAATCCAGATGTCGTAGGCGTCTCGTTGACTGACAGCCGCCTTCTGACCAACGCTACGGGGCGATGACCGCCGGACGGCCACCGACAGCGCTACGACAACAAGAGGAACAGTGACGACAATGGCCACCGTTGCCCACTCCACAAAATCACTGCCTAAAGTGATCTGAACCACCGCAGCAAGCACTAGGAGCGCCGCCGGAAAAACTAGCCACGGGCGGTAAGTCGAAGCACGCGTCGAGTAAGGCTGTACTGCTAGTTCGGAGCGGAAACGGCCGTGCGTGAAGAGAACAAACGCAACAAAAATTGTCCCGATCGTCGCGGCGCTCGCATGGCCGAGACCTGCCCACGACTCAAACCATTGCCGCTGCACATCAGGTAGTTGATCCAGAATGTCCCGCGCAGGAACCAAACCCAAACCACCGAGGAGGAGAACCAGCACCGCAGATAGCCGCTGCACCCACAGCGCGCGAGCTGCCCGTAGAACCCATTGTTGGGTCAAGCGCACAACCCCAGGAGTAAGAACCACCGCCGTGCTCAGCGCGACGATGCTCAGCCACTTCGCAGTCGCGATCAGTTCACCGGACCCCATCAGCACAGGAGATGCCGAGCCCCCGCCTAGCAGTAGTGCATGTACCCCGACAATGAGGGTTTCTAGAACCTTGACCGCCACGAATGTGAGGGCGGCCCGACGGACAGGCCGCGAGATGACAGGTAAAAGGTTCCACAGCGCACCCACAACGATGCCTGCCACAGTGAGGCCCGCCATAGTATGGGCGAGAATCCACCACTGCACTGCACGGCCATAACCAGACTCACTCCATACCAACCAAGCTCGTTGATCGTGCCATGGAGTGGGGACAAGAACAGAACTGAAGTCAGCGGTTCGCCCTAGCCCATGCGCAGTCTCGATAAGGCGATTCAATTCACCCATCGTGATGACGAGGCCGAGCAGAGTGGCGCTAACAACAAGTGCAACGACCGGGAGTGGCGGCGCAGTTCTCGTTGTCACCATGTGATTAGAGCATGGCATCCGCGTCCACCTAGGTGTAACGCTCTTGACCGCAGGACCGATGAACTCACCAGGACATGGTTGCGTGATCGCTGCGCAGAGGGGTGTGCAGCATTTTTTGCAATTGTGCTGGGGAGTTCTACACCCGCAGTCCAAGGACGGGCTGCAGTCCCGTAGTGAGAGCGCTCCGCGCCACTGTTTGGTGCGATCCCGATTGAGCGCTGTCACTGCGGGCGGTGGCTATCAAATGCCGCAGCTATTAACCACTAGCGATATCAACCACTAGCGATATCAACGACGATGAGCGAATAGTTGTCTCGCGTTCCCCGGTTTACCGCCGTCTCAGCGAGGAATCGCGCGCAATCGGCGCCCCCCAAATCCTCGCACGCAGCATTCATCGTTCGATCATCAATGACCCCGTGGATCCCGTCGCTGCACACCACGACCCGCATAGGTTCTAGATTGAACTCAGTGATGTGGGGGACGGGCGGTTCATCACGGCGGCCCAGGCACTGAGTGATCATATGGGTCGGCTTCCCAAACGAATCACGCACGACATCGTCCTCTGATACTTGCTCCAGAGGACGACCTTCTGCGCAGGTGTAAACCCTGCTATCGCCGATATTGAATGCGATGACGGAATCAGCACTGATGCCGATCCCCGCGATTGTGGTGGCCATCCCCGCGAGGTTTGCGTTGTCAGCGACGACACTGATGCGATCATTTATCGCCTGAAGGCACGCGGCAACATTCTCATGTGATACCCACTGTTCCTTCGTGGACACCATTTCCATCAAAGCAATGCGACTCGCGACATCGCCAGCGAGTTGCCCACCGACACCGTCTGCAACCGCTAAAACTGTTGGATGTTCAATGGCGATGCGCATGCTTGTCAGCGCGCCATGATCCGATTGGTTAAACCAGCCGTCTACGGCGAGAGCATCTTGGTTGCGTTCCCGGTACAGGCCACGATCAGTTACGGCATGGGCGGTCAAAGTGAATGCCACTTGAACAAGCGTAGTGGTGAGCGGCGGACTTCACCGCTAGTTGGGGTGATTGTGCATGTTTGGAGGTGTCACGACGACGAAGTGGGCCGATCGGTTACCTCGCCAATCTCTCCAATTTCGCCGATGAGGCGTTCCACGACGTCCTCAAGCATGGCAACACCAATGATGTCCCCACTGGTTCCGCTGACGAGCGCAACGTGGACGCCACCAGCTTGCATGCCTTCCAGTGCGTCGTCGAGCAACGTGTTGGCCGTAAACCGGGGAAGTGGCCGCATGACGCGTGCAGGTAGGGGATCGTCTGCGTTGAGTTCACTCGACAAAAGGTCCTTAACGTGAACGTACCCAGCTAGGTCTCCATGAGCGTCGGCGAGAGGAAAACGTGAATATCCGGTGCGGACACATTCCTGCTGGGCCTGGCTGATTGTCGCGTTCATGGACAAGACCGCTAGCTCTGAACGCGGCACCGTGATGGTTTCAATCGTTTCGCGACTCATCGTGAGCGCACCCGTGAGAAGTTGATGTTCTTCGTGGTCAATCAGACCTTCTGCCATCGACTCACTGACAAATCCAGCTACCTCGTCCGCTGTGAATGCCGTCGCCACTTTCTCTCTGGGCGTGACCCGCAAGATGCGGAGCACAGTGTTGGCCAGGAAGTTAATGAGCAGCAACAGCGGCTTCATGATCTGAACTAGAACGTACAAGATTGGACCAAGAATCATCGCTGTGCGTTCGGGACCGGCGATCGCCAGGTTCTTCGGCACCATTTCGCCAATTGTCATGTGTAGGGACAACACAATCGTCAACGCGATGACTACGGCAATGGGATGGAGGAAAGCGGACGGCACACCGATAGCTTCGAGAGGGATTTCGAGCGCGTAGGCCACCGCCGGTTCTGCGACGGCACCCAACCCGAGCGAACACATGGTGATGCCCAACTGCGCCCCAGCCATCATCAACGACACGTTGTCTAGCGCCCGCAAGGTAATTCGCGCAACGCGACTTCCTGCTTCGGCTCGTGGCTCAATCTGTGTTCGACGTGTCGATACCAGAGCGAACTCGGCGCCGACGAAGAACGCGTTGCCGAACAACAGGGCGATGCCGATAAGCATCCCGGTTATGTTGATCATCGCTGTGTGTCCTCACTCTGCGACGAAGACTTGACGTCTTTTGGAGTGAGCGACAGGCGAACACGCGCCACCCTGTGTCCGTCGATTTGTGTCACTGTCAACTTCACGTCGGCGTCAGTAGCGATGCCGTCGCTGTCAAGGACTTGTGTGTTGCGCCCTGTCATTACCACGACATCTCCAGATACGGCGAGCCGTCCGAGTTGCTCGACGATGACGCCACCGATGGTGTCGGAATGCTCACCTTCGGGAAGGTCAATCCCTGTGATGTCGCCGATTTCGTCAGGCCTGAGCTGGCCCGGTAGCGTCCACGTTCCGTCGGCAAGTTGCCGTGCCCGTGCTGAAGGACGGTCCTGCTCGTCATCAATCTCGCCAACAATTTCTTCAACTAAGTCTTCGATGGTGACGATGCCGTCGGTGCCGCCGTATTCATCGACAACAACAGCGAGGTGGGTACCGCCACGCAGGGCAGCCAACACGTCGTCGATTGGCAATGAACTTGGCACCACCGGTACCTCGCCCATGATGTCGCGGACTGTTTTTGTTTCGCGGTCGTCCGCTGGGACTGCTAGGGCATCCTTAAAGTGCACTACACCGATTACATCGTCTACGGACGTGCCTTCGACGGGGAAACGGGCATGTCCCGTCTTTGCCACCAGCTCCAGGACCTCACTGACGGTGGTGTCGGTGCTGACAAACTTCACGCGAGGTCGAGGCGTCATCACGTCGGCCGCCGTCTGATCAGCAAACTCAGCAGCCTGCGTGAGCCGGTCTGCGACATCTTGTTCAAGTAGGCCTTCGGACGCTGACCGCGACGCAAGCGAACCGAGCTCCTGCGCGCTTCGTGCTGACGCGAGCTCTTCACGCGGCTCAACTCCGAGCGCACGCACGATAGCGTTGGAGGCGCCGTTCAGGACCACGATCAGAGGACGTGTGGCTGCGGTAAAGGCGCGCTGTGGCCCCGCGACAGCCAGCGACACTCGCAGGGGTTCCGAGATCGCCCAGTTCTTCGGCACCAATTCGCCGAACACCATCTGTGTCACAGTGGCAAGCAGAAGCGCTGCACCGAGGGCGATCGCAAGAGTGGTCGCTTCGGGCAGTCCAGCTAAGTCAAGGGGTCCGCGCAAAATGCGCGCCAGTGAGGGTTCGGCGATAAAGCCAATAACCAGGCTCGTCACCGTAATGCCCAACTGTGCACCTGATAGCTGCGTTGAGAGCGATTTCAGTGCCTTATGAACTGAAGCAGCGCGTTTGTCACCTTGCTCTGCCGCCTGCGCGATTGTCGGGCGATCCACAGTCACCAATGCAAACTCAGAGGCAACGAACAGCGCGTTTGCGGCAATCAGCACAATCACAAGGCCAAGGAGTAACCAGGCATCTAGCATGAATTCACCCGTGCAATGTGACTACATAAATCGCTACCGTCCATAAGTGTTAAATGTATCGGATCACAGCCTCTGTACGCGCAGTTAGGTGGGGGATTCGTCAGCGACATCACAGCCTTGACATCACACCTGTTCGTGCTGGACCTCGATGAGGATCAGGTGGCGACACTGTCCAAACCGGAACGCTGAAATTCTGGCGATTTGTGTCAGGATGACCGATGGCGGCGTGCACGGCTACAAAGGGGAGTTTCGCTTCATGACAGCAGTACTTGATGACCGTGCACGAGCAAGCATGCGCTTTGGTGTCATCGCCGCAATTCTCGTCGCCGTTGCCGCTGCATTTGTGGGTGCTGGACGCATCGGGGAGCGTTCGATTGCCGATGCTGGCGACGGTGTACTCGGGGAAACCGGCACGTTGGTGGCACCTGCGTCCGCGGCGTTCGGTATTTGGACAGTGATTTACATTGGACTGATCGCCTACGCCGTCTGGCAAGCGCTGCCAGGCCAAAAGCGATCCTACCGGCAGAAGCAACTCCGGCCGTTGGCGGCCGCATCGATGATCCTGAACGGTGCTTGGCTGGTCAGCGCAGTCATGGATCAGCTGCTCGTCAGTGTCTTTATCATGCTGATGTTGCTCACAACCCTCATCGCCATCATGGGCAGGCTGTTAGACACGTGCCCCGAAAGCCGAGCGGAACGCGTCATTGTCGACGGAACATTCGGGCTCTACCTCGGCTGGGTCGCTCTGGCGACTTTCGCAAACATCACCGCTTGGCTTGTTTCCATCGGAATTGATGCTGAGGGCACCACGTGGGGTGCCACTTTCTGGTCCGTTATTGCTCTGAGCCTGGTTACCGTAGTCGGTGTTGCTCTCGCGTGGATCACGGGCGGCAGGACAGCACCCGCCATCGCGCTCGTGTGGGGGTTGGGCTGGATTGCCTACGCCCGATTCTCTGGTGAACTCGTGAATGCGACGACTGCATCGACCGCATTGGCGGCTGCAGTGACAATTGGAGTTATCACCGTACTGGTTCGGTTGCCAACCGGGCCCAGGTTGTCGTAGCTGCCTGAGTCCCGCTCACGTGAGTTCTGCGCGGCAGAGTTTTACACTGAAGTAGACGATCATGGAGGTGCGAGATGGGCAAAAAGTTTGACCCGTCCCCAGAGACTCTGCACGGTCACGAATTGGCGGAAGCAATTCTGCATGAACACCCAGAGTTCGCAGATGTCCACATTCTGGAGGTTGACGAAACTGTCCCGCCGCGCCCTGAAGAGGACATAGCGGACGGCAAATGACGTGCCAGTTTTCCGGTTAGCGCCGCGCTATTGCCGCTAGTCGTACGACTCCCTTTAACATATCGGTGTGCCCTAAGTCGCAATTCGTGTCAGGCTGTGATCTAGTTGTGACGCCTAGATCACAGTTGAACGCTGTCGCTGTGAGTACTGACGGGGTGAGTTTTGCCTAGGTGCACCATTTCGAGGGGGAGCTTTATCGATGCGCGTCCAAACGCGGAGCATTGCCGCTGTATTGGCTGGGGTTATTGTCGCTGGCGCAGCAATACTTCATGGATTGACTAGTCCTGGTCTAGCCACCGCACAGTTAGGTGACAGCACACCGGCATATGCAATCCCGGACCCTGACGCCTTCTATAGACCTCCTGCCGACCTTGCTCAATTGCAGCCTGGCGACGTTGTGCGGGTGCGCTCTGTCGACACGCGTGTCTACGCAGACTCCATGGGGTGGCAGCTCGCGTTTAGGTCGACAAACTCTCAAGGCGATCCCATTCTCGGCGTTACCACGGTGTTGGTTCCCCGTGGTGTGACGAAACCTCCAGTGCTGTCGTATCAAGCGATTGTTAATGCGTTGGGGTCGCAGTGTGCCCCCTCTCGCGGATTGTTCAACCTTGAGCAGGTTGAGGCTCCGGGGCTGTTGATCCCGTTGCAGCGCGGTTGGGCAGTGAACGTGCCTGATCATCTTGGTCCCACAAATGCTTATGGCGCCGCACGGTTGGGTGGGATGGTGACGCTCGACAGCGTGCGAGCAGTGAAAAATGCGACCGAACTCGGCCTCGTGTCGAGCCCAGTAGCTCTAGCTGGATATTCCGGCGGGGGAATGGCGAGTGGATGGGCAGCTGCGCTCCAACCGACCTACGCTCCCGAACTTGACATCGTTGGTGTAGTGCAAGGCGGCGTTCCAGCGGACTTGGAACAAATGGCAGATCTAATCGGCAACGAACCGCACCCCGGCTTCGGTTTGGGCTTTGCTGCCGCCATCGGTTTAGAGCGTGAATACCCTGATCGCTTCAGGATGTCGCAGCAACTCAATGAGCGGGGGCTGTCGTTGCGAAACTTCCTCAGCAACGAGTGCCGCCGGTCCATTCTGTTCCACGGTGTCTTTCATAACGCAGGCGTGCTGACCCGTTCGAATGGGTGGCTCAACAACGGGGATGCGCGAGATGTGCTGCGGGAGAACAGTCTGCGCCACTTTGAGGGTGTTCCCGAGGTGTCGGTGTACATGTGGCATGGACGGCTCGACCCATTGACTCCGTATGACGGCATCGAAGAAATCGCGCAGAAGTACTGTTCCGCAGGGGTGCAGTTGACGTTTGTCACCTACGATATTGCAGAGCACCTAATCCCGGCAGCGGCGGGCTTTGGCGATGCCTATGAGTACCTCGCTGCACGTTTTCGCGGTGAACCCGCACCTTCGACGTGCTAATCGTCGTGGCTTTACTTTAAGGATTGTGTATGAGCACCACCTTTCTTGCTGTTCATCCAGTACCGGGCGAAGGCCCTGAGGATGTCGTTATCGCGGCGGACGGATCGGTTTTCGCGGGGTTGGTTGATGGTCAGATAATCCGCCGCAGTCCGGATGGTGAATTCTCGACGATCGCTGAATTGCCAGGGCGGCCACTGGGTATCGAATTGTTCGGTGATGGCGAGCTGGTGGTGTGTGCGTCAGATGCAGGTTTGCTTGCCGTGGATATTGCGACCGGGAATGTGCGGACGCTGGTATCGGAGGTGGCTGGTATCCCGCTGCGAACCTGCAACAACGCCGCAGTGGCGTCGGATGGGTCAATTTACTTCAGTGACTCCTCGACAGAGTTTGTCATCCCGCAGTGGCGCGCCGAAATGATCGCGCAGACCGGAACAGGGCGACTGCTCAAGCGTTCACCGGACGGCGCAGTTGACGTCATCGCGGAGGGGCTGCAATTCGCGAACGGAGTTGCGCTAGCGCCTGACGAATCCTTTGTGGTGGTTGCAGAATCGTCAACGAGGCAAATCCAGCGAGTGTGGTTGACGGGGCCAAAAACTGGCACGGCGGAAGTGTGGATTGATGACCTTCCTGGGTATCCGGACAATTGTTCAACAGGTACGGACGGGTTGATTTGGGTCGCGCTTGCAAACCCAACCAACCGCGCGTTGTCGCTCGTGCAGTATTTGCCAAACGCGGCTCGACGCTTGGTGTCGAAGGTTCCCGAGAAGGTATTGCCGAAGCCGAAGTCCGGCGTTGGTTTTCTCGGCATCAACGCTGATGGCACCGTGGCGCATGAGGAATATGGCCGTGTGGAGGGGTTCGAGCTCCTCACTAGCGTTCGTGAGCGCAATGGCGATTTGTGGTTTGGTTCGTTGTCGAGTTCAGCGATCGCCCACATGCACCTGTAGTAGTCGGGGCGTATGCCGTTACCGCTCGCTTGGTGGCTCTGTAAAATCACCTGCGAGGTAACGGTATTCGGTGAGAATTTCGACCAGCTGCCGGGCTTTTTGTGTGGGTAGCCCGATGTTGCCGAACACCTCAGAGTTGAGCTGCTTTGTGGCGACTGTGGCCTTTTCCCGGCCGTCCTCGGTGATGCGGATGAGCGTCGTGCGGCGATCGTCGGGGTGGGCTACTCGGTGGACAAGGCCTGCACGTTCAAGCCGGTCGACCGCGTTCGTAATGCTGGTGGGGTGAACTTGAAGTCGCGCGCTTGCTTTGCTCATCGGCATTTCGCCGCGCTTGGTGAAGCTCAGAAGCATGAGCACTTCGTAGCGCGAGAAAGTGAGGCCGTGCGGCTTTAATGCATCTTCGACCTTGCTGATCATGATTTGGTGAGCTCGCATGATTGAGGTGACGGCCGCCATTCCGTCTGCGGCGGCGTCCCACCCATGCTCGGTCCAGTGGTGCTGTGCCCGCGCGATGGGGTCAAAGGGGAGTGCGTGGTTGGTGCTCACCGACTCATCTTGTCACTTATTTTAGAAGTGTTGGTTCACGGACGTGACAGGAAACACTTGGACGTCCTACTATTGGACTACCACGTTTTGTGCAACTGATTGAGAAGGTAGCTACCAATGCCCGTTCGCGACCTCACCCACTTCATCGCCGGCAAACCCTCCGCATCGACCTCTGGTCGGTACAGCGACGTATTCAACCCCAACACTGGCGAGGTTCAGGCACGAGTGCCGCTAGCGAGCTCGGCCGAAGTAGACGCAGCAGTAGCGGATGCCGTGCAAGCGCAGCGCTCATGGGCCACATGGAATCCACAACGACGCGCGCGCATCCTCACCAAGTTTCTCCACCTCGTCGAACAAGAACGAGAATCACTGGCACAACTACTCTCCGCAGAGCACGGCAAAACCGTCGCCGATGCCCACGGGGACATCCAACGCGGACTCGAGGTCGTCGAGTTCGCCTGCGGCATTCCACACCTCCTCAAGGGCGAATACACCGTCGGTGCTGGCGAAGGAATCGACGTTTACTCCATGCGCCAACCGCTCGGTGTGGTTGCCGGAATCACACCGTTTAACTTCCCCGCCATGATCCCCCTATGGAAAGCAGCGCCCGCCATTGCGTGCGGGAACGCGTTCATCCTCAAACCATCAGAACGTGACCCGTCGGTACCGCTACGTCTAGCCGAACTATTCCTCGAAGCAGGACTTCCACCCGGCATCTTCAACGTCGTCAACGGCGATAAAGAAGCAGTGGACGCCCTCCTGCATCACCCGGATATTTCTGCAGTCGGGTTCGTTGGCTCAACACCGATCGCCCAATACATTTACTCCACAGCCACCGCAAATGGTAAGCGCGCTCAGTGCTTCGGTGGCGCGAAAAATCACGCGATCGTCATGCCGGATGCGGACCTCGACCAGGTTGCCGACGCACTCGTTGGCGCGGGATACGGGTCAGCGGGTGAACGATGCATGGCGATCTCCGTAGCAGTACCGGTTGGTGAAGCCACCGCTGATGCGCTAGTAGCGAAGCTGACCGAACGAGTCCGCAACCTCACAGTCGGAACATCAGACGACGAGGACGCAGACTTTGGGCCACTCGTGTGCTCAGACGCGCTCGACAGGGTCAACAGCTACATCGACATCGCCATCGCCGATGGAGCAGACGTCGTCGTCGACGGCCGTGCATTCACGCTCCCCGGACATGAAAAAGGATTCTTCACCGGACCCACACTGCTCGACAACGTCCCCACCACATCGCGTGCGTACATCGAGGAAATTTTCGGACCCGTCCTTACCGTGGTCCGCGCCGACACATATGACGAAGCGCTGCGACTCCCGAGCGAGCACGAGTACGGCAATGGTGTCGCCATCTTCACCCGCGACGGTGACACGGCACGGGACTTCACCACCCGAGTCAACGTAGGAATGGTTGGCGTAAACGTACCAATCCCAGTACCCGTCGCCTACCACACCTTCGGCGGATGGAAGGCGTCAAACTTCGGTGACCTGAACCAACACGGCCCCGATTCCATCCGCTTCTACACCAAAACCAAAACAGTGACCCAGCGGTGGCCATCCGGCATCAAAGAAAACGAAGGCCACTTCATCATTCCCACCATGAAGTGATCAGACATGTTCACGTTAACCGCAGATGATCAGGCGATTCTCGACACCGTGCAACAGTTCGCCCACGAGGAAATCGAACCGTACGCACTGGACTGGGACCAGCGTAAACACTTCCCCGTAGACGTACTTCGCCGCGCCGCAACCCTCGGCATGGGAGCAATCTGCGTCCGCGAAGACGTCGGCGGCTCTGGTCTCACTCGTCTCGACTCCGTCCGCATCTTCGAACATCTTGCGCACGGATGCCCCACCATCGCCGCCTACGTGTCAATCCACAACATGGTTGCCTCGATGATCGACACATACGGAACCGAAGCGCAGCGGCGCGATTGGCTGCCCCCACTGGCGACGATGGACAGCTTAGCGAGCTACTGCCTCACAGAACCCAACAGCGGGTCCGATGCGGCAGCGCTGACGACATCGGCCCGCCGCGATGGGGACGAACTCGTCATCAATGGAGTGAAACAGTTCATTTCCGGCGCCGGGGTGAGCTCAACATACGTAGTCATGGCCCGGACTGGGGGCGCGGGTCCGCATGGTATTTCCGCCGTCCTCGTACCAGGCTCAGCAGCGGGCCTAAGCTTCGGAGCGAACGAAACCAAGATGGGGTGGAACGCGATGCCCACCCGGCAAGTCATGTTCGACAATGTCCGTGTCCCCGCTACCAATATCCTCGGTGGCGAAAACAATGGGTTTCGCATCGCAATGAATGGACTCAACGGTGGGCGGCTCAACATCGCCGCATGTTCGCTTGGCGGTGCGCAGGCAGCACTCGACAAAGCAGTTCACTATGTAAATGAGCGATCCGCTTTTGGCCAAAAACTGTCCCAACGGGAAACAGTCCAGTCGACAATCGCCGGTATGCGCATTGACCTCGAAGCATCACGCAGCATCCTATGGCGCGCCGCGGAGGCACTCGACGATGACTCGAAAGACAAGATCGCCTTGTGCGCGATGGCGAAAAGCTTCGTCACAGAAGCTGGATTCCGCGTCGCCGATGAGGCTTTGCAACTCCACGGCGGATACGGGTACCTCGCCGACTACGGAATCGAGAAGATCGTTCGCGACCTAAGGGTTCACAAGATCCTCGAAGGCACCAACGAGATTATGCGCATGGTCGTCGCACGATCCACCCTCAACGTCACCTGACCGCACAGTACTGAAGAGAGAGCAGTCGTCATGCCAACAATCGCATTTATTGGACTTGGACACATGGGTGGCCCCATGGCCCACAACCTCGTCACGGCTGGGTACCCAGTTCAGGGTTACGACGTAGTACCCGCAGCACTGGCGCTCGCCGCGGAAAACGGCATCACGACAGTGGGTTCGCTCGACAAAGCCGTGGCAGACGCAACTGTCGTCATCACCATGCTGCCCAGCGGCGCCCACGTGCACCAGGTGTATGACACAGTGCTCGCCACAGCAACACCCAATACTCTCTTCCTCGACTGCTCCACCATTGATGTTGATGATGCACGCACAGCGCACGACAAGGCCGTCAAAGCAGGGCACCGATTTGTCGACGCACCAGTATCGGGTGGGGTAGCAGGTGCCACAGCCGGGACGTTGACGATGATGGTCGGCGGATCGGCAGACGACGTCAACCAGGTACGCCCACTACTCGACATCATGGGCCGCAACATAGTGCACTGCGGTGCCGCAGGTGCGGGCCAGGCCGCCAAGATCTGCAACAACATGATCCTTGGTATTTCTATGATCGCGGTCAGTGAAGCATTCGTACTGGGGGAGAAGCTCGGTCTTACTCACGACACCGTCTTCAAGGTCGCTTCGCAAGCTTCCGGCCAATGCTGGGCGCTGACGTCGTATTGCCCGGTTCCAGGCCCAGTGCCCACATCGCCAGCAAACAATGACTACCAGCCTGGGTTCGCTGTGGAACTCATGGATAAAGACCTCGGCCTCGCCGCCAACGCGCTCGCCAAAAGTGGCGTCACGGGCGAACTCGGGCAGCACGCCTCACAGATTTACCACCGTGTTGCCAAAGAAGGCGGACACGGTCTTGACTTCTCCGCCATCATCAACGACATCCGGCGCCGGTCAGAACAGCCAGCGGACTAGCTGGCTTCCTCGACATCCGATTGGCTGAGAACCTCACCAATCGCATTGAGTGCCTGAACGCGCACAAAACCAAACCGGCGGTCAAGTGTCGCCTCAGTTTCGAAACCCGTCCTCGGCACAGTTTCGATGACCTCCAAGTCATCGCGGTCATCGCCAGCAAGGATGCGCCACCTGGTCACACCAGTGGAACCGTTCCAACTCATATTCAGTCGGGTAGTAGTCGTGTTGCTGCGTGCGTTGAGAGCAGGACGAGCGAAGGGCGTTCCTGCCCACTGCGCGAGGATCGCACGATCCGTCGCCATCGAGGCCGGGAACACTGCGTGCCGCACAATGCCGCCGTCACGGGTGAACTCAGTGATGCTGGCGTGAGAACCCCACGCCACAACACTATTCCCATTTTCTAGCACCTGGTGACTACCTGCGGTGCTACCTGAAAATCCGAGAGGGTGAGGAAACTCAGCCTCCACCGTGACAGCTCGTTCCACCTCGTCGATACCCAGGATCAGCCCACGGGAGGGCGGTAGCGGCACATCCTCATCGTCGCTTTCAGTGTCTGTGTCTGTGTCTGTGTCACTGTCACGGTCACTGTCACGGCGGTCCACCGGTGGGATACCGCTATCCAACAAACTTATGCGCCCCTCATTGCGCCACCGAACGTCGTTCTGGTAGCTAAACCGCGCGTCATCATCGCCGGTGAAGTCGCTCAGTTTCCCGCCGAGACGCCACACGATAGTGCCCGTTTCACGATCTACCTTGTAGACAGTGCTGGTATTGCGCGCAGAAATTAAAACACTGCCGTCTGTGCCTTCGCTGACGGAGGTGCCATGGAAGTAATCCCAGGGAACTTCATCATCCTGAGGTTTCTCGACGGTTGATTCCGATGGATCAACATGATCAAGGGCATTCCACTCGAAAAGCACCTCACCCGTGTCGAGGGCGACCTCCTGGACGATCGTCGTACGAATGTCGCCCTCGTCGAGGCGAACGACCGGGTGGGCGATAAGCAGCGCGGAATTACGCGCGGTTAACACCAAATCTTGGAAGCTCGCACGGAGATCATTGGCCGCATTAACCGTGCGCAATTCGCCCATGTCCGACCCAACGATGACAAACTCGCCCTCACCGGTCTGTTCGTCCACGACACTGCCACGCCAGTAGGTGATCACCTGCTGATCACCCAAGTTCTGTACCGCCACATTGCGCAGTTCGATATCGTCCCAGGCCGGGAGGAACCAGCTCGTCTCCCCACCGTTAGTTACCATCAAAATGCCTGCATCCGGGCGCGCCGCCAACGGCTCCGCATCCCGCGCTGCTGAGTCCTCGGCCGCAGCGTCCTCGATTAAAGCGTCCCATTCATCAGCATCGGAACTCGATCGGAAATGAGGCGCAAACAGCAACATGCCAGTTGTTGCTGACTCAAGTTTGAACATGTCCTTAACCACCGGCGGACGCAAGTGGGGCGCAGAGATAAACGTCTCGGCTCCGAGATCGAGTGTGGCGGGGAATGTCGGAGGCACCTCAGGTTTGATGCACCCACCAGCGAGCAACACAGTGGCACCCACTGCAACGAGACGTAACCTTGCACGCCAGCACCCCGGCCACTGCACCGATCCCACCACCCCTGTATCAGCGATTGCGACGCCCGCACTCAGTCTGACGTGGACACAAATACAATGACGCCACGCTACGGCATTCCGCGGTCGTCAGCACAGTGACATACCAGCGGACGCCTAAAGTGTGCTGGATCACGCGCACAGGGTCGCCGACGAACTGCGACAATTGTCAGTATTGGCAAGACTAAGGAGCGGTGATGCCACCTCCACAACTTGGTGATGTAACTCCCGAAACATGGGTCCGCACCCGCTGCGAATCGCGGACCCTCCCCGCACTTGTGGGCCCACTCGACGACGGCGTAGCGCTCTACATTGCGGCAGGCCGACTGCCGCAACCTACCCGCGACACGCTCGTGCGACGGCTTCGCAACGGTGCGGAGTTTCCGGCGCTAAGTAGTTTGAGTGCGCAGGGTGGTTTGAGTGCGCAGGGTGGTTTTAGCGAACTGCGCAATTTGTGCGACCGGCGCGACGCCACCAACGACAGGATCGCAGAACTACCCCAAGGGCCAGCGAAACAGCTTCTTATCAGGCGGGCCCGATCATTAACTGCCAAACTGCGCCGCCTGCGCTCAGATTTCACGATGTCGCGAGAGCACTTCAGCAGCAAAGTCAGCACGATTCGTAAAGAACGCAAAGCTGGCATCTACCTCGACGTAGGCGAACGAGACGCCCTGTTCGATGCCCTCTGTCGCACCCCAGCACCGCAGAGTCACACCGACATCACTGGCGTAGTCACCCACGCAATGCGAAATGCACTTCACGATCGGGCGCAACGATGGGAGCAATCGGTTCGGTTAGAAGTAGTCGGAAAGGCACTCCTAGATCGCCTCGGAGGTGAAGCCGATACAACACTGGTCTTCACCACCAAGTACGACGCTGTGTTGTATCTCGCCGGGGTTTTATGCAATGACATCAGCCGTTCGCGTGCCTGGCAATCCGAGGTCCTCGCATCTCAGCGCACGCACGTCGACCTTGCTGAAGAACTCACCAACATCGCCGTCGACACGATTGCCCTCGAAGGAATAGTTGCGGACAGCGAAACAGCGCTACTGTCCGCAACTACAAGTGCGCAGCGGGCGGCGATCCGTACTCGAGACGACTCAATCGCTGCTGTCTGGGACCAGATTGTCAATAGGGTTGCTGCGCTGATGCGCATTGATCTCACCGTGTCACGTATGGAGGAGCAATTCCGCTACCTCGAGGCAGATAGGGCCGAACAGCACCTTGATGCTCGCCTCGACGAACTGTTGTCGACTTCCGGGGTACGCGAAATATCCACCGACAACATACGACTAGTGGACGAGCAGGTCAGTAGCAGTGACGAAATTCTGCTCCGCTACCAGCACATGCTGTTTGGTGACATCACAACACTACGAGGCCGTGACAGGTGAGCGATCTGCATTAGTGCGCGAGTAGAGGTCGGCGAATGACAACCGCAGCTTGTCGGCATAGGACTCGGCATCCGGCAGCAAGTCCCGGTCCGCGGCAACTGAGATGAACACAGTGTCACCGATGGAGGTGATCTCGTGTTTCATCCCGACTCCACTGTTCATCGGGAGCAGCGTGTACGTTTCGCGAACCCTCTCGCCCTGGAAGTAGAGCTCCTTAACTCCACGCGGCATGTTTGTTGCCACCGTGCTGAGGTTGACTGTCGAAGATTGTGACTGCGTGGACTTCATTTCTGCGGTGACAATCGGTTTCAGCATGAATGGGGGGAGCTTGATCACCATGCTCGCAATTTCGGCGGCACTGAACTTTTCAGCGCGACGCTTTTCATGGCCGGATGACGTGCGGATGGCTGCTAACCTCTCCACCGGATCAGCGATGGTGTTGTGCAGAATGACCGACAGTCCGGTGACCTTGTTAATTCCTTCTTCTACAGCATCGCCGTGTAGTGACTTTGGAACACCGCAGATCAAATCCTCCGTCGGAATTTCGTCATTCTCGACTAGAAACTTGCGCAGGGCTCCTGATATGACCGCCAGTGCGACATCGTTGATGGTGGCGCCAGGAGCAAGTTGCCTGCATCGAGCAACGTCCGCAAAAGGCAATGCGATCCCAGTGAAGTTATGTAGCGAACTAGTTGTGTCATTGAGGACCGTTCGAGCCGACTTGGTAGGACGCGGCACGATGGCACCCTCCGCAACCGCCGACACCAGTTTGCGGTTCAGTCGCACTGTCTTGGTTAAGTCACGTGCAAAGGCGGCGGCTTTGCCGGGAGAGCTTGCGACAACCTTGCCAAGAACGCGCAAGGGGCCAGCTGGCTGTGTATGAGTCGCCGGAGTGTCGGCTGCGATAGGGGACAGACCGGTATTTGGATTGGTATCGAACAGTCGCAAGGAAAACTGCACCAACCCAAGGCCGTCCAGCGCGACGTGGTGGACTTTGACTATCACAATCGAGGCTCCAACAGGGAATCGTTCACATGGCGCTACCCCGTGGCGGATGTGTACCTCCCACGTAGGACGTGAAAAGTCCATCGGTTTGTCGAAGATGCTGGTGATGTCGTCGCACGCATCGCGCCACGTGCCGCGCCCCGACACCACTCCTGTGCTGACATGGTTCTCGACCGCGAACTCTGGGTCCCTCACCCAAAACGGATTACCGAGAGCAGCGGGAACATTCTGAAGACGAGCACAGTATGTGGGCGAATTGCGAAGACGCGCCTCGACCAGTGCCGTAAGTTCGTCGGCGCTGGTCGAGGTGAGCGGGTCAACAAAATACACGCTCATGAGGTTGTGATGATGGCCTGACCCTTCAAGGTGAAGCATGATTGCACTTGTCGGATCGAGTTGGCGCATCCTAGAACCTTTCGTTAGCAATGCTCGTCAGGTCTTTCACGATGTGGCCAAGCGTAATGCGCCCTCTGCCAACGACAATGCTTCCTGGACATCCGTTGTGGTAACGCGACTATCTGTTATGTCAGCGCGTTCATCTCGTGTGTTAATCGAGATAACAAACCTGTCGCCCTCCGGGGTTTCAACAAGATACGACAACGCGAGTATGCCTGGTTCGGAGCCACCTTTGAACCACACGGTCGGAAATTCCTCGCGGTCAAGGCCTATGCCGCCGTCGTTTTGCGACAGGGCCCTATCCACCATTTCGGAGTCTCGCTGCGAAAGGCCGACATATGCGGCACACACATCCTCAGCGGAGCCAAACCACTCAATAGAGTCGATGTGCCGCGGCGTTGTCCAATCCTGGGCCTCAGACAGCGGGGGCAATTGCGTTTCACTGAGGGTCGTGGCGAGAAAATCGCGACGTTGATCTGCATCGAGTCCGACGAACTCGTCGGCAAGGGACGGATAGTCAACTGCTTTCAAGATGAACATGTCTCGCGTCGTAAGCAACGGCTGGTTACGTTCAGCGTTACGCGACGATGCGGCAATCGAATCCTCGACGGCCTCCGCGCCGACGAGATCAATAAGCATGTCGGTCGCCGTGTTGTCGCTGAGTGCCATCATCAGTTCAACAGATTCGCCGACACTGACCTCAGTGCCAGCTTGCTCATCTTGGAGAATGCCAGTCGGCCAGCTCTTCAACTCATCAGTGACAGCCATGGTCGTTTCCCACTCGATGTCGCCACGTTCTACAGCCCCGGCAACCGCATCGAGGACATAAAGCTTGAAGACGGATGCGATGGGCATGACGTCGTCGCCCCGCTTTTCACGCACAGGAACGCACATGCCATCGCCATCAACGGAAGCGACAACGAATGTTGAATCGGGCGCAAGTGCATCAAGGCGGTCATCGAACTCATCCCAAGATTCGGGGGAGTCGGGACGCTCAGGGCCAGCGGGCGTCAAGGTCAGGCCGGAGATGTCATTGTTCTCATCAACTGACATCGCCAAATTCAAGCGTTCTTCGCCCGCGGTGACGATCAGCATCATCTCGAACTCGTCAGCACGCTCGATTGATACCGGGTTGAGTCGACCGAAATCGAGCAGACTGTTGTTGATGTCGTCAACAGGTACCTGCGACAAAAACTCCTCAGTGAATCGAGACGACAGCAACTCCTCGGACAGCGGCGCCTGCGGCACAGCCGAAATGAACCACGCCATCTGACGGCCCACAGGGGTGTCGGGTAGATCAATACCAAATTCTTCAGCGAATGAACCGTCCGCGACGCCGTCCGTCGAGTCATTGGTGCCGCATGCGCCGAGGGATAAACCCAGAACTGCAGCTGTTGACAGTGCGATGGCGGGGACTGCGGCAGAGCGCAAGGACATAGACGTAAGTCGCATCCCTCTTTACTACCTTGTCTCACCGCAGTTAGGCGAAGTTGCGGAGATCTCGTTACTGTGTCGTGGTTCCAGCCCGCGGCTCACCCAGCGTAGAGGTCGTTTTCTCAGTGACGTCGAGCTAAATCCTAGTAAGGGCCCACACCGAGGAACGCCAGGAGCGCAGGCGTGCCCACTTTTGACGCCAATGTGACCGCGGTGGCACCAGAAAAAAGTACTGGCTCTCCAACGCGAAAGACGACGTTGGTGTCATCGGTTGTCATACCTGCCTCGCAATTTATCGGATATCCAAAGTCTTGCTAGTCTGTCTTATTACCCCTTCAGGTTGTCATCAATAGGGCTCCCACCTGGTGCATCAGCGGTTTCGCCCCTCACCTGGTTGTCGGCTTTTCTTAGGTTGCGGCAGAAAGTTTTTCGCCAAGTGGTAGCGCATAGCCCATGGATGTGGTCTACTTAAGTCCGGTCGTAGTTTTCGGTGTTCGTTACAAACGTGCTCGAGATCGAAGTTGCGGTCGTAGAGCATTGGGTAACCACTGCGTGCGATCACAACCGGCTGGATGGGCTGGAACGTCTACCCATCATTTCCGGTAAGAGAAAGAAGTAACATGGCGCAGGGCACTGTCAAATGGTTCAACTCCGAGAAGGGCTTCGGCTTCATCGCCCCCGAAGATGGATCGGCTGACGTATTCGTCCACTACTCCGAGATTCAGACGAACGGCTTCCGTTCGCTTGAGGAGAACCAGCGAGTTGAGTTTGAGATCGGCCAGAGCCCCAAGGGCCAGCAGGCCATCGCGGTTCGCCCAGTCTGAGTCAATCAGTCTTGAGGTAAAACTCGCTTAAACATTGTGGCCCTCCACCTTACGGTGGGGGGCCACAGTGCTGTTTGTGGGTTGTTTCGGTTTTGGCGGGTGGTGGGTTTGGCGGACTGTGGGTTTGGCGGACTGTGGGTTTGGCAGGTTCAAAGGAACCTACATTTCGAACATTAAAGGGTCTAAATGCAGGATCCTTTGGTTCTTATTAGCCGAAATCGGTGTATAGCGGTGGCGGGTTGGGTGGTTAGTTGGTCGGGGCTGCCTCCCCTTCCGTTTCGGATTCGGTTGCCGCCTTCCCAGCTGAATGCGTCGTTTCGTTCTTGACGAGTTTGCGACCAACTGCACCACACGACAGCGAATTCCGATGACATGACACCGAATATTCATTCAAAGCATGTTCACACCACTGTCAGGGAAAGTCAGACGCCAGATATCGGGGATACACCACTCCGGCTATTAACCCTGAAAGCCCCCTGGACCGCATGGCCGATGGAAACTTGTGGTGAGTTGACCACATGTGGTGTAGAAAAATCACCATAAGTTGGGTCGACCAGCAGTGTTTTGCCGCTATTGCGCAGTGTTGCGCGTTACGTGGGTTTGGCGGGTTCGAAGGAACCTACATTTCGAACATTAAAGGGTCTAAATGCAGGATCCTTTGGTGTTGCCGAAAACCAGCACCCAGGTCCGCCACCTCTATCTTCAACGCGATAACATCAATATCTGAACATCTGTACAGATGAGAGGGTATCTATTGGTCGCCGACTCACGCCTTCGCCGCAACGTATCCGCCGTAATCGCTGTCGTCGCGGCCTTGTCGCTAGCTACGTCGGCTTGCTCGAATCCCAGCGCCGAATCATCCGCTGATGGCATTGTGCTCGCGGACGGACATCAACTCGGTGGTTTCAACCCTGTTGCCGGGTACGGGCCCGCGGGTGAGGCAAAAATGTTTGACGGCCTTTTGCGGTTGAGCAGCGGCGAGGGGATACCGAATCTAGTTCCGGCGTTGGCAGCGGATGACCCAACGCCAAATACCGACGCCACGGAGTGGACCGTCACGCTTCGTGAGGGTGTGCTGTTCCACGACGGATCTGAGTTCACAGCCCGCGACGTGGTGGCAACCTATGACGCAATTCTGGACCCTGCCTCGGCATCGGAGGCCCGGTCGTCATTCGAAATGATTCGAACCGTGGAAGCAGTCGACGACACGACTGTTCGCTTCGTTCTCGATTATCCGTATGCGGCGTTGCCGACAAAGATGCTGATAGGCATCGTTCCCTCGCACACAGTTGCAGAACCAGGGCTCGCAACTGAATCGCCACTCAACACCACGCCCATCGGCACAGGGCCCTACAAATTGTCGAGATTGTCTCCACACCGGGCGGTGCTAGAAGCAAATAATGACTACTGGGACGGCGAACCTGAGGTTAGCTCCCTGACATTGCTGTATGTCCCCGATGACAACACGCGTGCTCAGCGGATGGCGTCGGGAGAACTTGATGGCACCACCCTCCCGCCGCAACTTGCGAACACTTTCGCCAATCGGGATGGCATGAGCGTGTACTCACACTCCTCCGCAGACTGGCGTGGAGTGTCCATGCCTTCGGACCACCCTGTGACAGGTGATGCAGCTATTCGTCTTGCGCTCAACCGCGCAACGAATCGAAATGTCATGGTAGACAATGTGCTTGCAGGCTTCGGTCGCCCCGCGCACACACCATTTCCGCCAGATTTTGGTGCCTTCCACAATCCCGACGCAGTGTTTAACTTCGATCAGGCCGAGGCCCGCAACATTCTTGATGACGCCGGATGGATCGAGGAGTCCGACGGTATCCGTGTGCGCGACGGCCAGCGAGCGGAATTCACCGTTATGTACAACTCGGTGGACACTGTTCGTAGGGATCTAGCCCAGGCATTCGCATCCGACGCCCTCGCGATTGGTGTGGAGGTGAATCTTGAAGCGTTGTCGTGGGACAGGATCACCCCACGGATCGAACAGGATGCGATCCTTCTTGGCGGCGGTGACGAACCGTTCGACCCCGATACTCAGGGCTATAAGACGCTGCATTCACAGTATCTCGACTCCGGTGTGGGCAGTGTGTTCGACAATGCGAGCCGCCACGCAAACCCCAGCATCGACGAAGCACTCGACGTCGCCCGTCGCAGCATTGACGAGCAGGAACGTGCCGAACAATATCGAGCTGTACAGGAGGCGTACATTGACGATCCGAGCTATGTGTTCCTCACGTTCCTTGATCACACCTACGTCGCCAAGGACAGCGACTGGACCATGTCTGGGCCGATACTGGAACCGCACTCGCACGGGGTGACGTGGGGACCTTGGTGGTCAGTGCAAACGTGGACGCGTGACTAATGAGCGCTCACCCGGATTTGCACAACCGACTTGAGGCCGGGCCAACCAGTGCGCAGGCCGTGGGCGCCCATGCTCGCCGGGTGCGGCGTCGCTACCACGATCGCGGTTTGGGCGGCATGATTTTTTGGCGGTTGGTCATGCTTCCGCCGGTGTTCATCGTTGTTTCTGCCGGTCTGTTTGCTGCGGCTGCATTGTCGCCGTTTGATCCTCTTGTTGGCTACCTCGGGTCCCGCTACATGACCACCACGGAGGCCGACAAGTTCCTCATTGCTGAACAACTCGGGCTGGATACGCCCTGGTACGTCGTGTACGGGAGTTGGGTGCAGGGACTGTTTACCGGTGATCTTGGGATGTCGCGCAGCTTCAGCCAACCTGTGGTTGACGTTCTCGCGGAACGTATTCCGTGGACAATACTGCTTGTTGGTGTCGCGATGACTGTGGCCGTGATGTTGTCGTTGATTGTCGGCATTTGGTGTGGGATGCACCGCGGTGGGCGAATCGATCAGGCAATTGCGGCGTTGGCGATCATCCTGCAAGGGATCCCGCCATTTGTCCTGTCACTTGTTGCGATTGGTGTTTTTGCCCTCGCGTTGGGATGGTTACCGCCAGCGGGGCTCACCGATGCGGGCGCTGACCCGACCGTGGCTCAGGTGGCTCGGCATCTCATTCTTCCTGCAGGGGTTTTGGCTATATCGCAAATGCCGTGGTTGCTTCTGGCGGTACGTGAGTCGATTTCGACTAATAGGGGCGAGGATTTCGTTGCGGGAGCAGTCGCGCGGGGACTCAGTGAACGCGATATCACCCGGAAGCATATTGTGCCGACTTCTCTGGCCCCGTTCGTCACCATTGTCGGCGTGAGGTTGCCGGAAATCGTGGTGGGCGCTGTTCTAGTGGAGGAGATCTTTTCCTGGCCCGGTGTTGCCGGGGCGCTTGTCACCGCTGCGCACAACTTAGATATGCCGTTGTTGGCCATTTTGACGGTGGGAACGACTCTGGCAGGGCTTCTCGGTTCGTTGCTCGCCGATGTTGCGTACGTTCTTCTTGACCCGAGGGTAGAAGCCGATGGCTAACAAGAAGTTCGTCGTCGCATGTGGGGTGCTGGGCCTCGTAATCGCCTATGCGCTACTCGTTCCCTGGCTGACGGACGTCAATGACCGGGTGACAAACTTTGCGGTAGCCCGACAACCACCGTCGAGTGAATACCTGTTTGGCACCGACTCAGCGGGGCGCGATCTGTTTGTGCGTATCGCGTCGGCAATCCGTACGTCGTTGCTGGTTGCTCTTGCGTCCGCGCTGCTTGCCACGATCATTGGTGTACTCGTCGGCACCACCTCAGCTATCGCCGGGGGATGGTACGACCGGGTCGTCATGCGACTTGCCGATGCCGCAAACGCGCTCCCGCATCTGCTGCTCGGCATCGTCATTGTGGCGATGTTCAGGGGCAATGTCGTCGCCATTATCCTTTCGATTGGCCTCACGCACTGGGTTCAAGTGGCGCGTATTGTGCGCAGTGAGACGGTGAGCCTGCGGGAACGCGACTACATCAGTGCGGCGCGACTCGCTGGGGCGCCGAGACGCCACATTCTGTTGCATCACATCGTGCCCGCAACCGCACCGCAAGCGCTGATCGCGGTGATTCTGCTGCTTCCCCATGCGGTGTGGCACGAGTCGACGCTGTCATTTCTTGGGTTCGGCCTCGCGCCGCATGAACCAAGCTTGGGAACATTGCTGGAGGAGGCGCGCAGCTCGCTGCTCCTCGGTGGCTGGTGGACGTTAGTTTTCCCCGCCGGAGTCCTCGTCCTCACCACGGTTTCCGTAGCAATTGCCGGTTCGCATTTACGGACCATGCTCATCCCACCCATTCCGTCGAAGGTACCGACATGACCACCATCGCGAGCACCCCTCTACACGTCACGCCGGTGGTCGGAACTGGGCTGTCGATCGATGCGTTGACCGTGCGTATTCCGTGGCGTCGAGGTCGGACGGTTCATGCTGTCACCGACGTCAGTATTCGGATCGAGCCAGGAACGATTACGGCGCTGGTGGGGGAGTCAGGGTGCGGGAAATCAGTCGTCGCGCTGGCTGCCATGGGCCTCCTTCCGCCGTCTGCGCGCATTGGTGGCCGCATTACGGTCGGCGATAATGGGCGCATCGTTGATCTGCTTCACACTGCGGAGAGTTTTCGAGGCAGAACAATCGGTATGGTGCCGCAGTCACCGTCGACCCACTTCACCCCGGTGCACACCGTGGGCGCACAAATCGCCGAAACCATTCGTGCCGTCGGGTCACCATATTCGGTGTCGGAACTGATCCGCCGCGTCGATTTCCCCGCCGAAGCACTCGACCGGTACCCGCACGAACTGTCTGGCGGGATGGTGCAGCGTGCGGCCATAGCCGCAGCCATCGCCGCCGACCCACCGGTGGTGATAGCCGACGAACCAACCGCACATCTCGATCAACAACACACAGACACTGTCCTGGCCCTGCTCCGAGGATGCGCCAAACGAGGCAGCGCCGTGCTGCTGATTACGCACGATATTGGGGCTTTGCTCCGCACATCGATCGCCGACCGGATCGCCGTGATGTATGCCTCCCGCATCATGGAAGAAGGCCCCGCCGAGCATGTGCTGGAAGACCCGTGGCACGACTACACCGCCGACCTGCTCAACGCCCTACCCGAACGGGGCCTGCACCCAATCCCAGGGATGCCACCAGAACTAACAAACCTCGGCGACGATTGTGTTTACCACCTGCGCAGGCCCGAAACTCAACACTTGGGTGGTCCGACGATGCTTGTGACGCGTGAGAATCGCACGGTAAGAACCCGGAGGCCGTGATGCTCTCCGCCCGAAACATCACAGTGCGATACGGCGCAAACACTGTTCTGAGCGACGCCGATTTTGACCTTAAAAGGGGAGAAATCGTTGGCCTCACCGGTGAATCCGGAAGCGGTAAAACCACTCTCGCGCGCGTATTGACCGGTTTGACCACTCCCCAAAACGGCACCGTTACCATCGCGGGGCAGCACCTTAAGTCGGCACCGCGCGGCCACACTGCGCTGATCTTTCAATCCCCCCGCAATGCCACAAACCCGCGCCACACACTCGCGCGCGTCATCTCAGAACCCGCCCGCCTCCGCGGCACATCCTCGCCTGACGACACCACCCGCCTCGCCGAAGCCGTCGGCCTCACGCAAGACCTGCTCGAGAGACGACCACACGAAGTAAGTGACGGCCAACTTCAACGCGCCTGCGTAGCCCGAGCCTTCGCCCAGCAACCACAATTTGTTGTCTGTGACGAAGCCACCGCAATGCTCGACGCCGCCACCACTGCAGCAATAGTGCGCGCACTCGTCCACCACGGCACCACACACAACGTGGGTGTCCTGCTTATCAGCCACGACAACGCACTACTGCGAGCCTGCACGAGCCGCATCGAAACACTAGCGGTCGTGGACTAAGTGAGCCTGTATGAATACCGATACCAAGGTCCACTCACATGCTCCGTTGAGTAATCCCCATATCGTTGGTGAGGTTCTCCGTCGGGTGAAAATACCCACCCAACCTCTGTGAGAAGCAGTGTCTCGCGGGCGTCGACAAAAAACACATTGCCGTTAAGGTCGTACGCCCGAGCTACGTCGAACCGTCCGATACGGAACCCACCACGTTCGGTTCGTCCAGGTTCGCCAAGAAGATCTACCGCAATAGTCGTGAACTCTTGCCGATGATTCTCGAAACTAGGGCGGCTACCGAAAGCTGCACCAACTCCGATAACAACAATCAGTGGCCACACGACCACCCTCCACCGCAGTGCCTGGCGTGTTCTTAGCAGTCGCACCATATCGATTGCCCACGCCAGAGCGGTCGCTAATAGAACCAGAACCGCAACCAACGCTGCCGCGTACCAGAGGGATCCTCGCGGCCACCAATGACCGACCGCCGCTACCAAAAGCGCCAAGGCAATTGCGGTGACTGCGAAAAGGATTGGCCCGCCAGGAAAGAACTTCTTGCGGGGGCGCGAGTCCATAGTCGCCTCCTTTGAACGGTTCATGGCGTGACGCTAGAGAACTGGTACACAACCACCGACACGAGGGCAATCCACGTCACCGCACCAAGTAAGAAAGACCAGGCCAATAGGGAAAATTGTGGAAACCATAACTTGATTGCTGCTGCAATTGCGACACAAGCAAGTGTTGAAATCCCAAACACCGAATACCACGAAGTCTGCATGCCGAGTTCGTAAAGTGCGCGTGCGCTAAGTGCCCAACTGGACGCGCCCGCGACAAATCCGATCAGAACCTGCAGAGTACGCGCGAATGTGGACTTCGAGAGTCCCAGTTGCTTACTGACTTCGCCCATACCGCGTGACCCGCCGATCCAGATGTCTTGATAAGTCCCGCCAGCTCTGCGCAGACAATCGGTGCTAGACGGTTTATAGGAGCAGAATACAGAGTAGAGCAGGTTCGAGAGGAGTCGTCGATGGCGGACTGGGGGAAGGCCAAGCACGCTATGTTCGCGCGCCACAGCAATCCGTGGAGCATGTGGTCGAGGTGGGCGAGCACACCGCTGGTGCTCGTCCCGTTGTGGCGGCGTAGTAGGCGCGACGCCGCCCTGGTGACCCTATGGATGGCAATTAACCCGGTGGTGTTCGGTAAACCCGCGCACGACAGGGCCTGGTCGACGCGGGCGGCGCTAGGTGAGGAGCAGTGGATCGCCAAGAGGCCGATGGACACCGCGATGGCGGTCAACGTCGGCGCGACTGCCGCCTTGATCGCTGCGATGGTCGCCGCCCATCAGCGCCGCGCAGTACCAGCTGCAGCAGCGATAGCGCTGGAGATGGGGCTGCTGATGGTGTATTGGGAACTGATGGTTCGCTATTACGACCGCAACGGTGGCGTGAGTCGAGCACCCTGATCATCACGCCCATTACCAACGCAAAAGCACCCGGCGTTGGCGCGCGCGAGTGCCTTTTCGGGCGCTTTCTCGATAGGTGCCAATCCGCTGCGCGTTGTGTGCACAAACGTGCAGTTTCGCGGTGGTTGAAACGCTAGTTTGTGCACACGACTGAAATGCAGCCCAGCGCCCACAGCGTCCGCAGGTCCGACCAATTTGTATCGTTCCGTCACTTTTTTGTGCTGAGTAAAATATTAATCGGGTGTTAGTTACCCATGATTGCGGACAGGGCCTGTGTGCCCCCTTGCTTTGCGGACGTGCAGGCCCAGCAAGGAGAAACAGATGAATATCAGCGTTCGGCGCACTCTGAGCGGACTGTGCGCGGGTGCTCTCATTGGTGGAGCCAGCATTCTTGGTATGGGCGCGACAGCATCGGCCGCCCCGGCTCCAACACCAGCGTCGCATGCGACGTGTACTGCTTACCCAGTTTTTGGGACTGGAGCGTTTTCACAATGTGCAGTCCCGACTGCCGTGCATCGTGTCACCGTGAGGTGTGTTGCCTGGTGGGCTCCGTGGTTGACGTATGACCGGCACGGGCCCTATGTGAGTGGATGGCAGCAGTCGTGGACGAGTTGCGACGCACCATTTACGTTGCGCGGGTGGGGAGTACAGGGTTTGCATTAAGCATTGCTGACTTTTAGGTCAGACTTGGGAGGTGGCGACGAATCAGAACAAAACAGTTCCCAATAGCAACAGTGTTGATGACTTCATTGCCGCATTACCTGATGAGCGGCGCCGTGGTGAGGCGCGTGAGCTTGTCGAGTTGATGCAGGCGCGCACTGGTTGTGTGCCGACCATGTGGGGTGAAAGCATCGTCGGTTTTGGTTCTTACCACTACAAGAGTGGAAGTGGGCGGGAGGGCGATTTTTTCCCTATCGGGTTCTCGCCCCGCAAGGCCGCGATCTCGCTGTATGTGTATGGCTACAACGAGTCGCGGTCTGAACTTCTTGCCCGTCTCGGTCCACACCGGACGGGCAGAAGTTGCATTTATGTCACCAGGCTCAACGCCATTGATCGTGACGCACTTGCTGACCTGATTGACGACGGGTTGTCGCAGGTCCGTTCGGATTGGCCCTAGAGGCCTTAGAGGCCTTAGAGGCCTTAGAGGTAGACCATTTCGGCGTCACCCTTGGTGAGGACTCGTGTGCCGTTCTTTTCGATCACGAATGTCTGACTTAGGCCAACGCCTGCCTTACCGATGGAGCGGAATGACCCTGGCATGTGGAAGACCATGCCTTCACGCAAGGGTTCAGGGTTGTCGATTGTGATGTTGAAGGGCACGCTGTCCATCCAGTGTGGTGGGTGAGCTAATCCGACGGGGTAGCCGAATAGTTCGTGAAACACCACGCCTTCGGGTAGCGGGCCGAGTTGTTTGGTTACGGTGCGTGCCACTTCGTCGCATGGCATCCCGGCTTTGGCGGTGCTGAGGACACCTTCGACTGCTGTGCGTGAGAGTTCACTTAGTGTCTGCACCAGTGGGGAGGCTTTGCCACGGCAGAACGTCCGCATGATGGGTGCGTGGTAGCGGTTGTGTGTTCCGGCGAATTCGATAAATGTGGCGCCCTCGGCGAGTGGGAGTCCGCGCCAGGTGGAGTGCGGAATTCCGGCGCGGTTGCCGGTGGCGACAACGACTTGCCATGCAGACCGCGATGTTGCCTGTTCAACCAGACCAGCGCTGATGGCTGCTGCAACTGTGGCATCTGTGGCGCCGGGTTCGGCGGCGGCTGCGAGTCCTGCCTGCACGCCGCGTTCGGTGGATTCGCCTGCGATTTCGACGCACCGAATTTCGTCTTCTGACATAACGATGCGAACGGCATCAACTAGGTCGGATCCTGGTACGACGACACTGTCCGCGTCCCGCAGGACGTCCACAATCTCGACTGGGGTACGTGAATCGGCGCCCACCCGCCCGGCCTTGATCTTGTGGGCAACAAACTCAGCAACAGCAGCGTAGGCAGTGTGCGCTGTGGCGTACCGGAAGAAGCGCACCTCGGGGGCGAGGGAGCTTGCCACCGCTCGTCCTACCTCGAAATCAGGCACAAATAGCACAAGTTCGTCCTGGGTGATCAGGACTGGTTGCGGGATTGTTTCCGCTGAGAAGTATCCGCAGATGTATTCCACGGCGGATGGCCGTGACACCACGAGTCCGTCGAGACCGTTGTTGAGCATTGCGGAGCGCACGTTGGTTAACCGACGGGCATACTCCGCGGCGCTGAACGCTGGCGGCTCGGCCGAGGCAACTGCTGCCACTCGGTCAGGGTCTGACAACCATCCCGGCGGTGTGCATCCAGCTAAAGATTCGAGCCGAGGAGACTTCGCCGCATCTGGGTTCGCATCTGGGTTCGCACTCATACTCCGACCATACGTGCGAACAATCAGATGTGCCCGCCGTAGAGAAGATTTTTAGAAGTTTCTGTAGTGCATCGTCTCTCGTCGTGATGGACTGCGAAGATAGAAGTTTGGTTTAGCCCACAAGGGAGTAGCGATGCCTCGGGAGTTGGAACGGGCCGACACGGTTAGTTTCCTCATTGAGCAATGGGGCACTCTCGGCCAATTATTAGACACTCTGACTGATGATGAGTGGGCGGCGGAATCCGTCCTTCCCGGTTGGTCGGTCCACGACATCGTGTCGCATGTTGTGGGCACCGAACTGCTGTTGCTTGGGTCGGATTTGCCGACGGTAGATTTTGATGTGCGTGAACTTGAGTATGTTCGCAATGATCTCGCCGGGATTAACGAGCGGTGGGTCCAACACTTCCGAGATAAGTCGCCGACCGAGATGCGGATGTTGTTCGCAGAGACGATGGACCGTCGCGCTGAAGCTTTGAAGGCTATGACGATCGAGGAGTGGTATGCCCCGACGATAGGGCCCGCTGGGCCTACGGAGTATGGAAAGTTCATGCTCATGCGCTTGTTCGACTGCTGGGTGCATGAACTGGACATTCGTGACAGTGTCGATAAGCCTGGCGACGAGAGTGGCCCACGTGCGGAGGCGGCGTTCGGGACCATCGTTAATTCTTTGGGGTACATCGTGGGGCGGCGGGCGCATGCGCCTGAAGGGTCGGTCGTGGAGTTCGACTTCACGGGGCCCATCGAATTTACGACATACGTTGGCGTGCAGGAGAAGGCACGCGTACTTGACAAGGCACCGGAGGAGAAACCAACAACCATCGTTCGGATCAGTTCGTCATTGTTTGTTCGTCTCGCCTGCGGCCGTGTTGACCCAGAGCAAGTGTGGGACGATGTGGAATTGCTTCGTGATCAGGGGCTTGGGGCGGCGATCATCCGCAACCTGAACTATGTTCCGTGAATTAGCCTGTAACTCTCGTGTCACCGAGCTAGGTGGCGGGATATTACGAGTCGCTGAATTTGGTTTGTTCCTTCGAAAATTTGCATGATCTTGGCTTCTCGCATGTACCGCTCGACTGGATACTCGGTGGTGTATCCGTACCCACCAAATACCTGAACTGCGTCGGTAGTTACTTTCATGGCGGCGTCGGTGGCGATCAATTTGGCGACGCTGGCCTGCCGCGAGTAGGGAAGCCCGGCATCGCGTCGTCGGGCCGCGTCTATGTAGGTGGCGCGCGCGGATTCGACGGCGGCCGCCATGTCGGCGAGTAAAAAACCAAGACCTTGGTGGTCGATTATTTTCTTGCCAAAGGTGTGGCGTTCTTTGGCGTAGGCGACGGCGTCGTCGAGTGCGCGTTGCGCAAGTCCGGTGGCGACAGCTGCGATTCCGAGGCGGCCGGAGTCCAGTGCACTGAATGCGATTGCTAGACCCTCGCCTTCGTCGCCGATCCGCTGCTCATCGGCGATGAAGGCATTGTCGTAGTAGGCGGCGGTGGTGGGAATGGCCCGCAGTCCCAGCTTTTCCTCGGGTTTCCCGAATGAAAGCCCTTCTGTGTCTGCGGGGACGACGAAGCAACTGATGCCGCGTTGACCGGTCCCAGTCCGGGCGAAGAGAGTGTAGAAGTCGGCGCGACCGCCGTGGGTGATCCACGCTTTGCTGCCGTTGATGCGGTAGCCACCGTCGATTGGTGTTGCTGCGCATCGGAGCGCTGCGGCGTCGGAACCTGCCTGAGGTTCAGACAGGCTGTAGGCGCCAATGTGGTTGCCACCGAGCATTCTGGGAAGCCATTGTTGTTGCTGCTCGTCTGTCCCGTATGCGGACATGGCGTAGCAGGATAGGGAGTGCACGCTGACGGCTACTGCAACGGCGGCCCATTGAGCACCGAGTTCCTCGAGGACTTGGAGGTACACCTCGTAGGACTGTCCGCCGCCACCTTGCTCTTCGGGGTACGGGAGGCTCAGAAGTCCGAGTTCGCCAAGCGTGCCAAACAGGCCTTCTGGGTACTCCTGGTGCTTCTCGCAGTCGACCACGCGGGGGTCGAGTTCTTTAGCGCACACGTCGCGCACCATGTCGATGAGGTCGCGGGCTTCGCGTGTGGGCAGCAAGCGGTCAACAGGCATTCCAACTCCAAACCATCTGAGGCAGTGTGTCCACTCTAATGGTGTTGGTGCGAGCCGTTCGCCCCAGTCCTGTGCGGGTCAGTCTTGTTCGATGCGGACCTGAGGGTAGAAGGCAACGTGGTCTTTGATGTTGGCCGCTGCGCTGTGGGGCGTCGGGTAATACCACCCGAGGTTTGTTCCTGTACTGCCGTCGACCACTATGTCGTAGTAGTGAGCGGTGCCTTTCCAGTGGCACACCGTGGTGTGCGTACTGTCGCGCAGCAGTTCACGTTTGACCGACTCGGGCGGAAAGTAGTGGTTTCCCTCCACTTTCACTGTTGATTCGGCCTCGGCGATCACTGTGTCGTTCCAGACTGCCCGGATCATGGTGTGCCTTTCGTGGGTAGTTGATAGGTGCAACACCATCGGAGAACTGAAATGTTCCCGATCACGAAATAGGGCTCCGGGTTTCGTTAAACGTGATGTGCCACACAACCTTTCGGTTCTGGAGTCACTTTTGTCGGTCCTGTCGTGTATGTCGTTGTGTAACAGAGCTTTTCGGACTTAGCCGATGTAAAGACAGAAAAGGGGATTCCCCACGATGATGGCCCGAGGCCATATGGCGACAACCAGCGTGCTGTGGCTCGCGTGTGCGCCGCCCATCGCCAATGCGTTTGGCACTCCACTGACTACTGGTGAAATTATTGTGTCCACCATCGCCATCGCCGGGTGGTCAGTCTGGCCCGACTGGGATCACTCCGACGCAAAACTATCGCAAACGCTGGGTCCGTTATCGAAAGCGTTTGCCAGGATCGTCAACAAGGTGTCGGGCGGGCACAGGGTAGGGAAAACCCACACACTGGTGTTTGCTCTCGCGATGGGTTTTCTCGCCGGATTGCTGGCCACCGTTCCCACTGAAATTGCCGGAATGACGTTGCCTCCGAACTGGGCCTTGATCGTGCTGATGTGGTTTCTCGCGTACACGATGATGCTGACACTCGGCTTGTCCGTGTTCCGATCTCGGCTGATCGGAGACGAAATTATTGCGGTCGAAGCAGTCGCTATCGTCGCGTTAGCTTTATGGCTCGCACCTAACGATTGGTGGTGGATGCCCATCACCGCTGCGGTCGGGTGTTTGCTGCATTGTTTACAGGACTCGATGACGGTGCGCGGGTTGCCGAACTTCTTCTGGCCACTACCCAAGCGTCGCGTTCGCATCCCTGTTCTTGGACGTGCGGGCGGAACCCGGGAGCAGATGTTAACGAGTGCGTCGTTGATTGCGGCACTATGGATAGCGCCAGCAGTGTTGAGTGGGCACGTGTGGTGGACTGCCGAATGGCTCGGCGCTTAAGGATGGCCGGACGCTTGATAAGGCCCGGCCTATACAGGGGAGAGATGGTGCGTAGGACTTTTCGCATTGCGGTGGCGTCGCTTGCTATGGCGCTAGCAGTCAGCGGGTGTGGAGTTTTTGACCGGGCTGAGCCTCCGTATTTCGGCCACATTCACGCGCTTGCCACAAACGCGAACGACGACAGTCTCTATATCGCGTCACACTTCGGGGTTTTCCGCTACGACGGCGGCACGCCACGGCTGCACAGTGACGTCGAATATGACTTCATGAGTCTCGCCAACGCGGGCCCAGACCACTTCTACGCAAGCGGTCACCCCAGCCCAGACGACCTGTCACAACCCATCAACTTGGGGCTGATTGAATCCACTGATGGTGCACAAACGTGGTCCGCGGTGTCGCTTGCCGGTGAGGCTGATTTTCACGCTCTCGCTGTTCGGCATGGCACCATCTATGGTTTCGACAGCGTGAGCGGCACCATCATGCGGTCCGAGGACGCCACCGATTGGGAACAACTGGCCACCCTTGAAGCACGTCACATCGCAATTGACCCAGTCGACCCGAACCATATTCTGGTGACCGCGCAAACAGGGTTGCACCGCAGCATCGACGGCGGGTCCACCTTTGCGGTCGTGGAGAACGCTCCCGCGATCGCTCACGTTGATTGGCTCGACGCCACCACGCTCATCGGCATCGATATCAGTGGGACGGTTGTGCGCTCCTCGCGAACCGCACAACACTGGGATATCGTCTCTGACCTCGGCGCTGTTCCGCACGCATTGACCATTGATCCAGCGGGCGATATCTACGTCGCAACCGAATCAACTATCGCTAGGTCAGCGGATGGCGGCGAAACATTCACCGCCATCCACGACTACTAAACTTCGGTCGTTTCCTGCGCAACACCATTCACTGAACCGTTCACAGCACTGTTGACTGGGGCAGTCGCTGCGTCTGGGTACCGGCGTGGGGTGAAGGCAACCGCTCCACCTGCACGGTGTGCGACGACGGTTTGCGACGAGCCGATAATGATGAGGCACCGCATGTCAATGCTGTCGGGGGCGAAGTCCGCGAGCGTCACTACCGTCACCTCTTCAACAGCGCTGCCGACAGCACGACCAATGATCACAGCAGTGTCCGGAGCTCTAGTTTCGAGGAGAATTGCCTTCAACTCCTCTACCTGCCACCGGCGCGACCGCGATGCTGGGTTGTAAATCGCGATCGCAAGATCAGCCTCGGCAGCCGAGCGAATACGTTTCGCAATAACATCCCAGGGTTTGAGGCGATCAGACAACGAAATCACGGCGTAGTCATGCCCAAGCGGGGCGCCCGCCCGTGACGCGACGGCGTTGGCTGCCGTCATCCCAGGCACCACCCGCACCGGAATGTTCTCGAACTCCGAACGGCACGCCACCTCTAAGACAGCGGTGGCCATCGCGAACACACCGGGATCGCCCGAGGAGACCACAGCCACGCGGGCGCCGGAACGCGCTAGGTCCAACGCAAACGCGGCGCGTTGCTCCTCCACTTGGTTATCGGAAGGGTGATGGCGCTGCCACGCATTGGCCGCGACCCGTGACAAGTACGGCCCATACCCAACCAAGTCGGTGGCCGCACGTAGCTCCCGCCTCACCTCTGGTGTGGTCCAGGCAGGGTCGCCTGGCCCAAGCCCCACAACGACCACTTCGCCCGTTGTGGCGTCGCCTTGCCGTTCGGTGTTGTTGAGGGGCGACGGCACGATAGCGACGGAGAAGTAGGGCACATCGTTCGGGTCAATATCGCGGAGCGGGGCGACTTTCTGCGCCGACCACGACGCTCGTTCTACGTACACCGCTTCGTCGAGTCGTCCCGAGCGCTCGAGGGCGTCGCGAACAGTGCCGAAGGTGCGTCCCAGCTTCATGATGGCGACGGCGTCGCTGCCTACCAAGCGGTCGGTGAGTTCTTCCACTGGCAATGTTCCAGGCAAAACTGTAAGAACTTCGTCACGCTCCACCAGCGGTGTTTGCATCGCTGCGGATGCGGCCGATATGGAGGTAACGCCGGGTACCACCTCAGTGTCGAAACGGTGGCTGAGCCGTTTATGCATGTGCATGTAGGAGCTGTAGAACATGGGATCGCCCTCGGCGAGCAGTGCGACGGTGCGCCCTGCTGCGAGGTGTGTTGCGAGGCGTGCAGCGGATTCTTCGTAGAAGTCGTTAATCGCGCCCTGATACCCCTGTGGGTGGGTCGTTGTTTCAGTCGTTAAGGGGTAGACGAGCTTCTCTTCGATCTGACCCTGCCGAAGGTATGGTTCAGCGACACTGCGGGCGATACTGCGCCCGTGCTTCGCGCTGTGGAATGCCACCACATCGGCCTCACTGATGAGCCGCGCGGCCTTCACCGTGACAAGTTCCGGGTCGCCTGGACCAAGCCCAATTCCGTACAGTTTTCCGCTCATAGTTCAGTGCTCGCAATCGCATTGACCGCCGCGGCGGTGATGGCGCTTCCTCCGCGTCGCCCGCGCACCACAATGTGGGGGACCCTCCCGGGGTGTGCGATAAGCGCTTCCTTGGATTCGATCGCTCCGACGAACCCCACTGGTCCGCCAACAATTGCAGCGGGCATAGGTGCGCCGTTGTCGATCATTTCCAACAGGTGAAAGAGCGCGGTGGGTGCGTTGCCGATGGCGACGATTGCGCCATCGAGGTGGTCGCGCCACAGTTCGACGGCGGCGGCCGTGCGTGTGGTGCCGAGTTCGGCGGCGAGGCCGGGTGTGCGAGCGTCACGCAAGGTGCAGATGACGTCGTTGTCGGCGGGAAGCCGGGTGCGGGTGACGCCAGAAGCCACCATGTGGGTGTCAGCCAAGATCGGTGCCCCAGCCTGTAGCGCAGCGCGGGCCGCATCGACCACCCCGGTAGAAAACGCGATGTCATCCGTCAGCTGGGTGTCTCCGCATGCGTGAATCATCCGCACCACAGCGTGCGCTTCACTCTCAGGAAAGCGCGTGAGGTCAGCTTCAGCGCGAATCATTGCGAAGGATTGCCGGTAGATGGCACGTCCATCGTGTTCATAACCCACGCGCATGAGGGCGGTGTATCGGTCAGCGTTGTCCGCTGTGGTGGTGACGGGCATGTGGCGAGTTTACGAGCGAACGAGCCGAGCTATTGCATCGGACACTTCTTTGAGCTTCATGTCCGCTTCGTTTCCGCCTACTGCCACTGCGTTAACGACACAGTGATTCATGTGGTCGTCGAGCAACCCCAGTGCAACTGAGCGGAGCGCGCTCGTCATCGCGGACACCTGGGTGAGGATGTCAATGCAGTACTTTTCGTCCTCAACCATGCGTTGAATTCCGCGTGCTTGGCCCTCGATTCGGCGGAGACGTTTGAGGAGGTCTTCTTTGTTGCTGATGTAGCCATGGTGTTCTGCATGGCAGGTGGTGTCAGACATGGTTGCGTGGACCTTTCTGCGGTGCCGAATTCGGCGTGGGGCTGATCGCTGAGGTGCTGCGCGCTGGGGAGATTCCTGATGTGCGGAATCGGCGAAGTCGCAGACTGTTTCCTACCACGAACAACGATGACAGTGCCATCGCGGCGCCCGCGATCATCGGGTTCAGCAGACCAGCAGCGGCCACTGGCAGGGCAGCGACGTTGTAGGCAAAGGCCCAGAATAGGTTCCCTTTGATGGTGCGCAGTGTGGCTCGCGAAAGCCTGATGGCGTCGACCGCGGCCCGAAGGTCGGATCGCATGAGGGTGAGGTCGCTGGCGTGGATTGCGACATCTGTGCCTGACCCCATTGCGATGCCGAGATCAGCCTGGGCGAGCGCGGCCGCATCGTTGACGCCGTCGCCGATCATTGCCACTGTGTGTCCCTCGCCTTGCAGTCGCGTGATCGTAGCGACCTTGTCGGCTGGAAGAACACCTGCGATGACCTCGTCAATGCCCACGGTGTCGCCAATGATCTGGGCGGCGGTCTGGTTGTCACCGGTGAGCATCACCGTACGCAGACCCAACGAATGCATGGTGGCGATCGCGTCGGCTGATTCGGGCTTGATGGTGTCACCGACCACGAGCACAGCCCGTGCGGTGCTGCCCCAACCGACGAGGACGGCGGTGCGGCCGTGATTTTGCGCTTCTACGATCGCGTCACGGAGGTCCGCTGGCAATGCCAGTCCATGTTCGGTGAGAAATTCGGGTCGGCCAATGTAGGCAACGGTGTCACGGTCGGTGATGGTGGCGCGCACACCAAGGCCCGCGAAGTTTGTGAAATCGGTGACGTCGACCAGAGGGGCCACGCGTTGTGCGGCGTCGGCGATGGCACGGGCAATCGGATGCTCTGAACCGTTTTCCAGCGCACCAGCTACGAGCAATGCCTCGTCGCGGGTTGTGCCCGACTGTGTGATGACGTCGAGGAGTGTCATCTGCCCGGTGGTGATGGTGCCGGTTTTGTCGAGCACTACCGTATCGACTGTGCGGGTGGTTTCGAGAACTTCGGGCCCCTTGATGAGTACGCCAAGTTGCGCGCCGCGACCGGTTCCCACAAGAAGAGCGGTGGGTGTGGCGAGTCCAAGAGCGCACGGGCACGCGATGATCAGGACTGCGACGGCTGCGGTGAACGCGAATTCGACTGATCCTTCACGCCACCACCAAAAAGCGAGTGCGATCAGCGCAAGGGCGATAACAAAGGGCACAAAGGTGGCGGAAATACGGTCCGCGAGGCGTTGGATCTGCGCCTTTCCGGATTGAGCGTTTTCGACGAGGGTGCGGATGTGGGCGAGTGCGGTGTCCTCACCGACTTCGGTTGCGCGGACGACAAGGCGTCCTGAGGTGTTGAGGGTTGCACCGGTCACCCGGGAGTTGGGCCCTACATCGGTGGGGATCGGCTCGCCCGTGAGCATGGACTCGTCGACGGCGGATTGCCCCTCGACCACGATGCCGTCCGTCGCGACCTTTTCCCCAGGGCGGACTATAAATGTGTCACCTACTTGGAGTTGTTCGGTGGGGATGCGCACTTCTTGCCCATTTCGCAAGACAGCGACATCGTGCGCACCAAGCTCAGCGAGGGCCCGTAGTGCCGCACCTGCGCTTCGTTTCGCCTTTGCCTCCATGTATTTACCGGCGAGAATGAAGGCTGTGATTCCGGCGGCGGCTTCGAAGTAGATGTTTGCTGTGCCGCTTGTGCGGTCGGGGATGAGGCTGAATTGGTGCGTCATCCCGATGTGTCCTGCCATACCGAAAAACAGTGCGTAGACGGACCAACCAAACGCGGCGAGCGTTCCCATGGAGATAAGCGTGTCCATGGTGACGGTGCGATGCCGCGCGTTGACCACGGCGGCGCGGTGGAACGGGTAGCCAGCCCAGGTGATTACTGGGATGGTGAGCGCGAGCGAGATCCACTGCCAGTAGGGGAACTGCAGGGCAGGGACCATGGCGAGGGCGATGATGGGGATGCTGAGGACAGCGGCGACGATGAGGCGACGGCGCAGAATTGCTACTGCGCGGTCGTCTTTTTCGTCGATGTCGGCGGCGCTGAGGGTGGAGTTTGGTCCAGCGAGTCGGGCTGAGTACCCGGCTTTTTCCACGACAGATATGAGTTGATCTGGGCTGATTGGGTCGGAACTGGTGATGTGTGCTTTCTCGGTGGCGTAATTGACGGCCGCGGTTACACCATCAAGTTTGTTGAGCTTCTTTTCAATCCGCGCCGCGCAGGAAGCGCAGGTCATTCCCGAGACAGCGAGTTCAATGGTGGAGGCGGTGGGGGTGTCTAGGTTTATTTTCATGACGCTTTCCTGGATGGGGCCATCTAGCGGACGGTGTATCCGGCCTCGGTTACTGCTTCGCGAATGGATTCGTCTGCAATTGGTGCTGTGCTCGTGATGGAGACGCTGCCTGAGGCGAGGTCGACGTCGACGCCGGTCACGTTGTCGATGGCGGAGATTTCTTCCTTGACTGCCGACACGCAGTGGCCGCATGTCATGTCAGAGACGATAATTGTGGTGGTGTGAGACATAGTTTGTTCCTTCCGTGATAAATCCTACGGTACCCCCGTAGGGTATAAATGTCACGGTACCACTCGATCACCAGGGAGAGTAAAAATGAGAGCCCACCGCACACTCGTAGCAATCGCCGCAACCGCAGCCCTCACACTGAGCGGATGTGCCTCCGACGAGGAAACAACAACTGACACCGCACCAGGTATCGACGCGACCACCGAAGTGGGAGCAACCCCCGAGGACGGTGCTGAGTTCGGAGACGGCGAATTTAACGATGCCGACATCGCATTCGCGCAGGGCATGATCGTGCACCACGAACAAGCCATCGAGATGAGTGACATCATCCTGGGCAAGGACAACATCGACGAACGGGTTACCGCGCTGGCCGAGGACATCAAGGCAGCCCAAGAGCCCGAGATTGAATTGCTTAGCGAATGGCTCGCGCAATGGGGAGCCGAAGACAACCATGCCGCGCATGCGGATGACGACATGCACGGAATGATGAGCGATGAGGACCTTGAGGAACTCCGCGCTGCTGAAGGCACCGAAGCAGCAAGGCTATTTCTTGAGCAAATGATCATCCATCACGAAGGTGCCCTCGCCATGTCCGACACCCTCCTCGCTTTCGGCAGTAACCCGGACGCACATGAACTCGCAGAAGAGATCCTGTACGCCCAGGAAACCGAAATCGACTACATGAAGGAACTGCTCGAGACCCTGTAAAAAGCGATCAGCATCCGCCACCGAAGCTGCCAGTGGGCTGGCACGGTGGCGGGGTGGGGGACGGCCCGGGGTCAGTCGGCTCCGGGTCAGTTGGTTCTGGATCAGTCGGCGACCCGTCACCTGCGCCGACACCCACGTGCACGAGGCGACCGTAATGCTTTGCCGTTGGCGAGTTCACCGCGTCACCGGTAAATCCAAATGAGGCCGGTTTCGCTGCGGCATCACTACGGATCTTTTGAATGATCTGCGCCGGTGTCATCCCGTCACATGGCCCAGCAATCCCGCCAGTGCCAATGCACTTCGCGACAGCACCAGCGACGTGTGGGGCGGCCATCGACGTTCCCGACAACAAGGTAGTGCCGCCACCGCGACGAGTCGACGCGATGCATACGCCCGGTGCGGCGACCGTGTGCGCTCTATCAACTGTGGATGTTGCGTAGTTGGAAAATGTTGCCGCAACATCGTCGCCCTGATTTGACGAACACGACGGTGCGCCGCCCGTACCACCTGGGGCGCCGTCGCTGTCCGACATCGCGGTGACCGTAAGCACCTCTGGGTACGCCGCGGGAATCGCAGTGGCGAAATCTGTCGCATCGTTACCAGCCGCTACAACGTAGGTAATGCCCTGCTGCGTCGACTGACACACTGCAAGGTGCATCGGGTCGCCCTTCGTTGCGCCGCAGTTTCCGTCGCTGCTTCCCACCGTGCCCAAGCTCATGTTGGCCACCTTGATATTCAGACCCACGGAGTTCTCGGTGACCCAATCGATCCCACAGATCACACTCGAAATGGTGCCGTCACCTTCCGAGTTGAGCACACGAACCGAATACACGGTGGTGTCGGGAACAACTCCCACCACGCCTGCTCCGTTGTTCCTTGCAGCCACTGTGCCTGCGACGTGAGTGCCGTGACCATGCGTGTCTTGAGAGGTACCGCCGTTGGTGATGCAGTCCTTTCCTGCAACTGCGTTGAGATCACTGTGCGCAAGGTCGATCCCAGTGTCGATAATCGCCACCGAAACATTGCTCGGCTTATTTACTAAACCCGCTGATTCCGCTTCGATACGTTTAACGCCCGTCGGGACGTTCTCTCCGGACTGAACAGGGTCTGAGGGGAGAGCGCGGACAGGCAGATCTGGTGCGATGAATGCGACGTCCGGATCTTGCGCGAGCCGATCCCGAACCGCACCGGGCATCCGGGCCGAAAAACCATTGAGGACGTTGCGGAATTCGCGGTCCGTTGCGATTCCGTTCGCCCGTTCCAATGCACGCACCTTCGGTGCCTGTTCCACATTGTCGTTGAACACAACGATGTACGACTCGTCTGGTGGCTCCGACACCGCTGCGGGCGCTCCCACCACCACAAGACCCCCAGCGAGGACGGACGTCGCAACAATTCCGAGCAGCGATCTGCGCATGCAAACCCTTCCACAAGCAGTATTAGTGATGACTCTGCGCGAATGGTATGGGTTTGGACTGCGGCAAAAGTGGGATAGCGGTGCGCAATCCAGTTCGTTGCTAACGCTTTACCTGATGTTGATGTTGCTCACCGTCGGATGCGCACCGTTTGGTGGTCCGGGGCGTTGGATTACGTGCGGGCCGTACGGTAGCCGCTGGTGGTCGCCGTCACCACATGAACCTCGCCTGCCGGAGTGCCACACTGCCGCTCGCACCCCACCCAATGCTGGCGTCCCTGCACGGGTAACGAGTCTTCGGTGACCGCCTGGGTGACATCAGCATGCACGTCAGCCACGGCTCGACCACATCCTGGACGCCCCGTACAAGCGCTGACAGACACCCACGGCGAGTCAGCATCAAAGATCAGGCCCATCGGAGCAAGAACCCGGACTACCTGCTCCGCGCGCCACTCATCGAGGCCCGTGACAACTAGTGTGCGCCACGGAGTCACCACCACTGGTTGTTCAATGGCAGCCAAGAACTCGGCAAGGCGGACGTCAATTCGCCCCAGTCGTGTGGCCGCGCCAAGTGCGACGCCCCCGTCGTCACTGGCAAACCAGCCCACCGGCGGTACAGTCCGCTCCGGCACGTACACATCCTCAGCGCCGTGAGTAGGCGCCACTGACAAGGATGCCGTGATCTCACGACCACGTTCAGGCAGATCATTCACCCTCCATTCACCAGTCCGCACCGCAGCGAAGGCGAGCGCGGCCTCAAGCACCAGGGGCACAACATCGTCAACGGGCACACGGATACCGGTGTCGCTCCCGCCGACGAGCAACGCGACCGTCGTTTCGTCGAACGCCATTGCCGTAATGTCCGCATCCAAGCCAGCGATATCGCCGCGGCCGTCATCGAATCCCACGAGAAACCGACCCGAGAGCGCCGCAAGTTCAGGCTGCGAGCAGAGAAGTTCATCGAACCGCGTGACCCATGGTCGAACGTCAACGAACCCGCCCATAACACCGGACAACGGCGACGCGAGTATGTTGCGCACCCGCTCATGGGTGCGAGACGGCAAAAGCCCCGCCGTAGTGAGCTGTTCCACGACAGCGTCCGCGGCGTCGGCATCTGGAATTCCGCGAAGTTGGATATTGGCCCGCGAAGTCAACTCCAGTACGCCGTTGCTGTGGTTGCGCGCCACCTCCGCAAGGGTGTGCACCTGCGCTGGCGTCAACATTCCGCCGGGAAGGCGCACACGGGCAAGCAAACCGTCAGCTGCCTCGTGAAGTCGAAACGCTCCAGGACATCGGTCATCGGCCATATGTTCAGCGTAATCCCTGTTCACCTATCGACGCCCTATCGCTGCGTGGACACGGTCGAGTTGTTCCGGCGATAATTTTTTGTCCGTAATTCCGTCGAGGATGTCAGCCCACAGATAGGCCGCTTCGGGTCCGTAGCTATGGCCGTGTCCGGACGGAACGTCAATGGAAAAAACCATGTCGGCTGTGATTTGCCAGAAAGTCACAAAGGGAACCCATTGAAGGTTGGGGTCGATGCCCGGCGCGAGGGGTTTGTTTAACCATTCTGGGCGGGTGTGAATGAGTTCGGAGTTCCACCACACGATCGGGTCGGAAGAGTGCTGCCAGTACACGATTCGCGGCGAACGCCACTCGGCTGCCAGACCTGCGCCACGTACATCGGCTGGCTGTGCGGCGAACCGAATGTGGTCGCCCGATGCGATGATGGGGCGCGCTTGGCGTGAGTTGGCATCGCGTGAGGCTGTAATGAGTTGCCACTGTTCGGTGAAGTTGGGGGTGCCAGACCATAGGGCGCCATCAACTTTGGCGAGCATTTCGTAGCCGCCGGAGAACGCTGCTTGTCCGCCGTATGATCCGAGGCTTTCACCGAACACGACAAGCGCAGGCCTGGAATCTATCGGCTTGCTGCTCCACCGTTCGTAGACGGCGTCGAAGAGTGCGCGACCTGCTTGCTGGGGAGTTTCGCGGTCGGCAATGAACGACACTGGGCTCGGTAGGTAGGAGTATTGCATTGAGGCGATCGCGCTGTCGCCACCTGTTACGAATTCCAGGGCTGCGGCGACGTTGGGGTTCACCCAGCCGCTTCCCGTCGCTGTCGCCACTGCGAGCACGGAACGGTCAAAAGCGCCTGTGCGCTCAAGTTCGTCAACGACGAGGGCCGCGACGTCGTCGAATGTGGGGCCCGAATCCCGACCCGCATACACCCTGATTGGGGTCATGGCGGGCTGCCCGGTAGCGATCTCGATGTTTCGCCACGTTGGGCCACCCGCAACAAAAGAACGCCCCTGGTTTCCGAGCGTGTTCCATGCTTGAGCTGAATGCCGCGACCCGGATCGTTCCGGATAGATCGGTGCGGTTACTCCCGGTGCCGTGTCGACATCTACCGCGGCTGCTGATCGTTCCGCCACATTGACGATGACGCGCTGGGCTGCCCCGTCTACAACAAAGACAACAAAGGTGAAAAGGAGGGCGATGCTAGCCAGCCGGGCCGTATGAGTGGGAACAAACCGAGTTCCGAGGTGGGTGATTCGGTTGCTCAACCAGCGCAACGCACGCCCGGAAAACACAAGCGTAATCGCCACAGTGAAGGCAAGGAACACAACGAGGAGGTAGAAATGGCCGCCATCGCGCTGCGTACCTACGATGTCTCGCACAATATCTTGCCAGCGCGCGCCCAGAATCGTGAACGTCGGAATGGTCACAGCAGCAGTCAGGGACAGAATGGTCCATCCCGCAATGCGGGCATGAGCCGACCATCGAGGGGCGAACCCAAGATGGAGCGTCAGCCACGCCAGCAGTCGCCCGACACCGTATCCGATTGCCATGCTGATGCCGGTGGCCAGCGCCTGCAGGAACCAGGGCCGGGGCAGCAGTGATGGGCTCATCGACCAGGCGAAAAACAACACGGCGAAGGCAAGGCCAACGGGGTGAAATGTGCGCGCAACAGTGGAGAAGACGCCGACTAAATAGCTCTGTTGCACGCGTGTGGCAGCAGAGCGTACGGACGGCATCATGTGAGGAATTGTAGGGACTGAAGTTCGATACCGCCCACAACGAAAGGCATGTACGAGACGAACAGCACACGCCATCAGCGCCGAAGCGACGCGCGACGGTGCCCCAGCGAAAAAGGTGGGCGAAAAAGGTGGCCGCGAATTTGTTCGGCTAAGCCGGTAGCATGCGTGGCGTTCGCCTCACTTGGGTGGACTGATCCTTGGGAAGGGTGCGCGTGATACTTCTGCTGTCCACGTCAGACACTGATCTGCTTTCTGCCCGTGCAAGTGGCGCCGACTATCGCCTCGCTAATCCGGCACGCGTTGACATTGCAGAGTTGCCGCAGTGGATTGATGGGGTGGACCTGATCGTTGTCCGCATACTCGGCGGCAAACGGGTATGGGAGGACGGCCTCGAGGTTGTTCTCGCAGCAAATGTCCCCGTCGTAGTGGTCAGTGGCGAGTTGGCCCCGGACGCTGAATTGATGGAACTGTCTACCGTTCCGGCAGGCGTGTCGGCGCAGACCCATAATTATTTGGCTCAAGGTGGCGCTGACAACCTCCGGGAGATGTTCAACTTCCTGTCGGACACCCTGCTTCTCACAGGGTTTGGGTTTGATGATCCGCAGTCACTTCCCGACTGGGGCTACCTAGACCGCGAATCCGCAGAGTTGTCGCCGGGCAGCCCAGTGGTGACGGTGCTGTACTACCGCGCACAACACCTCGCAGGCAACGTCGCATACGTTCATGCACTGTGTGATGCGATTGAAAGCCACGGCGCATGCGCGGTGCCGATCTACTGCGCGTCCTTGCGCTCGGCATCCCCAGCGCTACTCGACGCGTTGGGCCAAAGCGACGCCATGGTGGTGACAGTGTTGGCGGCCGGTGGTACGAAGCCCGCCACCGTCGGCGCCGGGGGAGACGACGAAGCGTGGGATGTGACCGAACTCGCCGCGCTCGACATACCGATTTTGCAGGGGCTGTGCCTCACGTCGTCCCGGGAACAGTGGAACGAAAACGATGACGGCATGTCACCTCTTGACGCAGCCACCCAGGTTGCTGTGCCCGAATTTGATGGTCGCATCATTACTGTGCCGTTTTCGTTCAAGGAAATCGACGATGATGGCTTGTCCACCTACGTTCCCGACCGGGAACGGGCGTCCAGGGTGGCTGGTATTGCGGTGAACCATGCCCGCCTTGGACGGTTAAATCCGTCGTCGAAACGCGTGGTGCTGATGTTGTCGGCGTATCCCACCAAGCACGCACGCATCGGAAACGCAGTGGGTCTTGACACCCCGGCAAGTGCGATCGCGCTCTTGTCCGCCATGCGCGAGGCGGGGTATGACCTCGGGCCTATCGACGGGCCTGACGCGGTGCCTGGGTTAGCTCAACGTGACGGCGATGCGCTGATCCATGCCCTCATCAAAGCCGGAGGGCAAGACCAGGACTGGCTCTCAGAGTCACAAATTGAATCAAACCCAATCCGCATTTCAGCAAGTAAGTACCGGGAATGGTTTGCGACGTTGCCTGCCTTACTGCGCGAGCAGGTAGAACAGCATTGGGGACCGGCTCCTGGAGAGTTGTTCGTTGACCGCAGCACCAACCCCGAGGGCGACATCGTCATCGCGGCAATGCAATTCGGAAACCTTGTCATAATGGTGCAACCGCCACGCGGATTCGGTGAGAACCCAGTGGCGATCTATCACGACCCCGACCTGCCGCCGAGCCACCACTACCTTGCCGCCTATCGGTGGGTTCGAGCCGCCCAGGACGACGGCGGATTTGGCGCGCACGCACTGATTCACCTAGGCAAACACGGCAACCTCGAATGGCTGCCAGGTAAAACGCTCGGATTGTCGTCACACTGCGCCACCGATGCGGCCATTGGTGATCTCCCCGTCATCTACCCGTTCCTGGTCAACGACCCGGGCGAGGGAACGCAAGCGAAACGGCGCATCCACGCCACCCTGGTCGACCACCTCATTCCGCCGATGGCGCGCGCCGAATCGTACGGCGACATCCAGCGACTTGAGCAGCTCCTTGACGAGCACTCCAACATTTCTGCCCTTGACCCAGCGAAACTCCCCGCCATTCGGCAACAAATCTGGACGCTGATGACGGCGGCGAAAATGAACCACGACCTTGGGCTTGAACAGCGACCAGACGAGGACGTATTCGACGACATGCTGATGCATGTTGACGGATGGTTGTGCGAAATCAAGGACGTCCAAATTCGCGATGGCCTACACATTCTCAGTCGCCGGCCACGCGACGAAGAGGAAGTCGATCTCGTTCTCGCGATGCTGCGGGCGCGCCAAATGTGGGGCGGCGAACAGACTGTTCCTGGGCTGCGCGAAGCGCTTGGCCTCAGTGAGGACGGCGACGAGTCACGCACCCGCGTTGACGACGTCGAAGCGCAGGCGCGTGGACTTCTCCTGGCGCTGGCTGAGAAGAAGTGGAAATCGAAGCACGTCGCAAAGCTCACCGACGACAACACGGTTGCGCAGATTCTCCGCTTTGCGTGCAATGAGGTCGTGCCTCGCTTGCGTGCGACGGAACAGGAGATTCCGCAGGTTCTGCACGCATTAGCTGGCGGCTTCATTCAGGCTGGTCCAAGCGGATCACCACTGCGTGGGCTGATCAATGTTCTCCCCACAGGTCGCAACTTTTACTCCGTTGACCCCAAAGCAATTCCGTCGAAGTTGGCGTGGGAAACGGGCCAGCTGATGGCCGATTCGCTACTGACCCGGTACTACAAGGACCACGGGCAGTGGCCAAAGTCAGTGGGAATCTCGGTGTGGGGCACATCCGCGATGCGCACGTCCGGTGACGACATCGCTGAAGTATTCGCCCTCCTCGGAGTGCGCCCCATCTGGGACGAAGCGTCGCGCCGCGTACGCGACCTCGAAGTCATCCCGCTCGCCGAACTCGGGCGTCCAAGAATCGACGTCACCGTCCGAATCAGTGGCTTTTTCCGCGATGCGTTCCCACACGTCCTCGCGCTCCTCGACGATGCCGTGCGTCTCGTCGCGAACCTCGACGAGTCACCCGATGACAACTTTATTCGAGCACACACCCAAAACGATATGGACCGGCACGGTGACGAACGCCGCGCCACCACAAGGATTTTCGGCTCCAAACCAGGTACATACGGTGCAGGGTTGTTGCAGCTCGTAGATGCTAAAAACTGGCGCACCGACGCCGACCTCGCCGACGTGTACACCACCTGGGGTGGGTACGCCTACGGTCGAGGACTAGACGGCATCCCCGCTGCAGACGACATGCGCGACGCGTACCGCCGGATCAGTGTTGCCGTGAAGAACATTGACACCCGCGAACACGATATCGCCGACTCTGACGACTACTTTCAGTATCACGGCGGCATGATCGCCACAGTTCGGTCGCTGACCGGTACAGAGCCTGAGGCGTATGTGGGAGACAGCACGAGGCCGGAATCCGTCCGCACTCGTACACTCACCGAGGAAACCCGCCGAGTGTTCCGGGCCCGCGTCATTAACCCGCGATGGATGTCTGCAATGCGTCGACACGGCTACAAGGGTGCATTCGAAATGGCCGCAACAGTGGACTACCTGTTCGGACTTGATGCTACAGCGCACGTCGTGGATGACTGGATGTACGAGCAACTCACCGAAAACTATGTTTTCGACGACGAGAATCAGAAGTTCATGAGCGAATCCAACCCGTGGGCTATGCACGGCATCACCGAGCGGCTTCTGGAAGCGGTGCAACGCGGAATGTGGGCCAACCCTGCTCCGGCGACCCTGGCGGCGCTTAAAGAAGCCTACCTGCGCAGCGAAGGCGACCTGGAACAAGAATGAACCCAAGCACCGCGGATGTATCGATGTTCATGCCCACCAGGGACACCATTATCTGCATCTCCCTTGCGGGCAAGCCGAGCAACATCGGTACTCGGTTTCACAATTTCCTGTACCGAAAACTAGGCATGAACTACCTGTACAAGGCGTGCACCACAGAGGACATCGTGGGTGCGGTAGCGGGTGTTCGCGCACTGGGCATCAGAGGTTGCTCTGTGTCCATGCCGTTCAAAGAAGCCGTCATCGACTTGGTCGACACACTCGATGAATCCGCACGTGCCATCGGATCTGTGAACACAATCGTCAACACAGATGGTCACCTCGCTGCATACAACACCGACTATCTAGCGGTGCGATCGCTGCTCCGCACACACGAAGTTTCCACCTCATCCAGGGTCGCGGTCTGTGGCAGCGGCGGAATGGCCAAAGCTACTACCGCCGCGCTGCGAGACAGCGGATTCTCAGACGTCACCATCGTCGCCCGTAACGCACACAGCGGGGGAAAACTAGCCGATACCTACCGGTACCGTTGGATCCCCGAGACAACGTCCGCCTATGACGTGCTCATCAACGCGACACCGATCGGTATGGAGCATCAGCCAGGGCTCCCATTCAGTGCCGAAACAATCGATGCCGCGCACACCGTATTCGACGTCATCGCGATGCCTGCAACTACCGAGTTACTTGCCTACGCGCGTAAGGCGGGCAAAAAAACGATCGCGGGCACGGAAGTGATCGCACTGCAGGCAGCAGAACAATTCGCTTTGTATACCGGAATTGTGCCGCCAGATGACCTGCTTCGTGAGGCGTCCGAGTTCTCGCGCAGGTAACGACTACGACACCACCAGAGGCGAGAAACGCGACCTCGAGGGTGAAGTGGCCTAGAGTTTCGCGCAGAACATCCCCACACTCGGATCGTCCGGCACGTTCCTGCCGGTGAAGGGAACCACCACAGACCATGGCTGCCATCACGTTCGACAACACCACTCGGGTCTATCCCGGGTCGGAGGAACCTGCCGTCGACAGACTGAACCTCCACATCGAGGACGGTGAGTTTCTCGTCCTCGTCGGACCTTCTGGCTGCGGGAAGTCCACGAGCCTCAGAATGCTCGCAGGACTCGAAGACGTCGACGCTGGGTGCATCTTCATCGGTGACCGCGATGTCACACACCTAGACCCCAAAGACCGCGACATCGCCATGGTGTTCCAAAACTATGCCCTCTACCCACACATGACTGTGGCCGAAAATATGGGTTTCTCGCTGAAACTTTCCAAGACACCGAAAAAGGAGATCCGCGAACGCGTGCAAGCCGCGGCGAAACTCCTTGGGCTCGAAGACTATTTGGACCGTAAACCCAAAGCGTTGTCGGGTGGCCAGCGCCAGCGCGTTGCGATGGGACGCGCGATTGTTCGCCAGCCGCAGGTGTTCCTCATGGACGAACCCCTGTCCAACCTCGACGCAAAACTTCGCGTACAGACCCGCGCACAAATAGCGCAGTTGCAGCGGCGACTCGGTACAACGACGGTGTATGTCACCCACGATCAAGTAGAAGCGATGACCATGGGCGACAGGGTCGCCGTTCTGAACAACGGCGTCCTGCAGCAGTGTGACAATCCGCGTGAGCTGTATCGCAACCCAGCCAATGTTTTTGTTGCCGGATTTATTGGCTCACCAGCGATGAACTTGTACACCATCCCCACTCAAGATGGCACCGTAATTCTTGGCGATTTGACGCTCACGGTTCCGCCTCACGACTCAGCTGATGGCTCGGTTGTGGTCGGCATTCGGCCCGAGCACGTCGTGATCTCCGAATCTGGCATGCGCGTCGAGGTTGACGTGGTGGAGGAACTGGGCTCGGAAGCATATGTGTACGGCCGCACAATGATCAACGGTGCTGAGAGTGAGCTCGTGGCGCGCGTCGACTGGCGGCAACCACCAGAAAAAGGTTCGACAATTCACGTTCAAGTAGACCCAGAACACGTTCACCTATTCGCCGCGCATGGCGATGGCGAGCGATTAGCACAGTAGGGAAGTACTCTGACCTCATGGCACCGACGTTCGACGAGCTCGCCTCCGCAAAATACGTGCTTCTGACGACCTTCCGTAAGGACAGCACCCCGGTACCCACCCCATTGTGGGTGGCAGCCGAAGACAATCGACTGTTTGTGTGGACGGAAACGAACTCGTACAAGGTCAAGCGAATTAAACGGGACCCCCGTGTGACGATCGCTGTGTGCGGGAAGCGGGGTCAACCCGACGGTGAAACTGTGCGGGCAAGCGCAGAAGTTCTCGGCGAAGAGGGAACCAATTACGTGCGCGGTCTCATTGCCAAAAAATACGGTGCCACGGGTTGGCTTTTGGTGAAAGGGAGCCTTCTGCGTCGAGGACGTCGCGGAACAATTGGTGTCGCCATAACTCTAGACGACAGCAACGTGACAAACGAGAATTAACTTACACGTATGTAGTTTGTCAGACCTCGCTGTCATAGTCGCCGTAACAGGTCACGCAACTGCGTTGACCACGCGACTTGCAGGGGGAAACCATGAATCACGAAGGAAATACCACCGCGCCATTTCCATTATGGAAATTCTTGATCTTGGTTGGAACAGCGTTGTTTATCGGCATTGCGTTGGGTTCGCTTGTGTGCGTAAATGCGGACGAATGCGAATACAGACAAGGTACGGACCGAACTCGCTACGTTGCCTTGCTGACAGAGGACATATGAAAGTCCGGAATCCGCAGCGGAGCCATAATTGCGCGATTAAACCAATCGCCCCATTCGCGCGGAAGAGTGCGTTCAGACGCCCCAGCCTCGGTTACTCGGCGAAGCAAGTCAATGGGGCTTTCGTTGAACCGGAAGTTATTCACCGCCCCCACAACCTTGCCGTCCTCGATGAGGTAGACACCATCACGTGTCAGGCCGGTGAGGAGCAGTGAGGTCGGGTCTACTTCGCGGATGTACCACAGGCACGTCAGGAGTAATCCGCGTTTGGTGCTGCGGATCATGTCATCCACGGTGGCGTCCGAACCGCCTGTGAGGGTGGCGTTATCCGCTGCGAAGGTGAACTGATTACCAAACTCTTGGGCTCCTGCGCGTGAAAACGCGAGGGCATTGATGTGTCCGTCGCGGATCCAATCCACGGCAGGAAGGTCCAGACCGTTGTCGAATACTGACAAGTCATCGCCGGAATGTGACGTGGCAATAAACGGCATACTCTCGATTCCACTGGCGTGCGGGTCGGTGGTGAGAGTCAACGGGAGGTCGGTGAGTTTTTCGCCCAGGCGTGTGCCACCACTGCGCGCAAACGCATTGCGCCCCTCGTGGGCACCACGGCCGCTCATGCTCCACAGCATGTACACGAGAAGATCACTCACCGCTGACGGAGGAAGGATGGTGTCGTAACGGCCTGCTGGCAACTCGACGCGGGTCCGCGCCCACCCAAGTTGCACATCGAGTGACGAGAGCATGGAATCGACGTCGATGTCAGTAAAGTCCTTCGTTCCCGCGCCCACCCATGCACTGGCGACGTGCGTGCCGTAGTCGCGTTTCCCATTGATCTCGAGCGAGCCTGTGTGCTGAACCCAGCGTCGACGAACACCGGTGCTGGTGCCAAGCCAGGTCGTGTGGACCTGGTGGTGCGCGAATCCGAACAGATTGTCCGTGCCATCGAACCCGCGCGAAAGCGGACCAACAAGTGCCGTGAAAACCTCCGCCCCAGTGGAAACCGGTGGCTCGGTCCAGGCGTCGTCAACGCTACTTCCGTCCACCAAAGGCATAGTCTCGGTAGTGGGTTCGGCGCTACGTGCTGTTTCTTCGCTGGCACGGACAATGTCGGGGATGTCGCCAGCGTCGACGCTCGTGCTGTTAACCACACCAATGGAGGTCCCAGATTCGCCGTGTATGAACGAGACGAGCGACCACTTGCGGTACGTCGATGCACCATTGGTCGTCATGGAACTGTTCGCCCACCTCAGTGAAGCTTCACTCACGTCAGTAACCACAACGACGGCGTCGTCAGCGACCGACAGCGCAAGGACCTGCTCGATCAGATCGTGTGCGGTGATCATGCGCCCGCCTCCTGCTTCGTGTTGAGCACATTAACTCCGCGGAACAACGCCGTAGGGCACCCGTGGCTGACGGCAGCGACCTGCCCCGGTTGCGCTTTCCCGCAGTTGAACGCCCCACCGAGCTGCCACGTTTGCGCACCGCCTACAGCTTCCATCGAACCCCAGAAGTCCGTCGTCGTAGCTTGGTATGCGACGTCGCGGACCTGGCCCACAATTTCACCGCCCTTGATGCGATAGAAGCGCTGGCCAGTGAACTGGAAGTTGTACCGTTGCATATCGATTGACCAGGACCGGTCACCCATCACGTAAATGCCGTCATCGACCATGGCGATGAGGTCATCGGTCGACCTGTCCACATCCGGATCTGGTTGCAACGACACATTCGGCATGCGCTGAATCGGTACGTGGTGTGCAGAATCCGCATATGAGCAGCCATTCGAACGCGCAAGGCCCAACCGAGGGGCGAATGTCCGGTCAAGTTGGTAGCCCACAAGAACGCCGTCTCGAATGAGATCCCACGAGCCAGTGGCGACGCCTTCGTCGTCGTAACCAATACTGGCCAGACCATGGTCAACGGTGCGGTCGGCGGTGACATGCATGATCGGAGTGCCGTACCGGAGTGTGCCAAGTTGATCCGGGGTGGCGAATGACGTGCCAGCGTAGGCGGCTTCGTAGCCAATCGCTCTGTCGTACTCGGTGGCATGGCCAATGGATTCGTGAATGGTGAGCCACAAATTCGTGGGATCGATGACCAAGTCAGTGGGCCCGGCAGTAACGGTGGGCGCTTTGATTTTCTCGGATAGGTAGTCGGGAATACGGGCTAGTTCAGTGGCCCAATCCCACTGCGAATTGCCCGTCAAGTACTCCCAGCCCCGGCCAACAGGGGGTGCGAGGGTGCGCATGGACTCAAAACTTCCGGCGTCTGCATCAACGGCTACAGCCTCCAACTGCGGGTGCAGACGAACCCGCTGCTGAGAAATCGACGACCCCGCCGTGTCAGCGTAAAAAACTTGTTCCTTGACCATCAGACAGTGAGCCGTGACGTGGTCAACCCCTGAGGAAGTTAAGAGCCGTTGCGAATAGTCAGCGAGCACCTCGACCTTGTCCCGAGTGGGAACATCGAAAGGATCGACCTCATACGACGACACCCAAGTAGCACCCGGATACGCGGGTTCGTCAGCGAGTTCCACCGTCTCCCTATTAAGTTCACGCAATGAGCGGGCGACCGCAACAGCCCGGCGCGCGGTGTCCGCCGCGATATCAGGGCTCAGCAGTGCATGCGAAGCGAAACCCCACGTGCCATCGACAATGACCCGCACTGCAAACCCAAAGTCAGTGTTGTCGGTGGCGGACTGCACCTTCGCGTCACGCAGACGCAGGGTCTGTGACTTCACCCGATGAATCCGAATATCAGCATGCGATGCACCGGCAGCGGTTGCGGCTCTGAGTGCCGCATCGGAGAGAAGTCTCGTAGGAAGGTCAAGAAAGTCTGCGTCAACAGTTCGCGGGTGGCTCACACAGTTGAGGCTAGCGGTGCTAGAAGAACACCGCTAGGAGAACACCGCCGACAGCCGACCCGAGCGCACAGTGCAGCAACGCCCGTAAGCTACACGGGTGCATCGTTTCAGCATGTGGCTTCGTGACCAACCGCGGATAGCGGACATCCTTATCGCCTCAGTGTTTGTCATTCTTGAGGCCGCATCCGCACCACGCAGCAATACGCCGTGGTTGTTTTTTGCCGTCGGCCTGGCTATGTGCCTGCCTATGGTGTGTCGTCGTGAGCTTCCGGTGCTGTCATCGTTCGCTATCTTGCTGTTCTCGTGGCTTAGCACGCTGCAACTTCACCTAGTCGATCATGATCAGATAGGTCACCCGGCTTCACTGTTGCTCATTGTTGCCCTCTACACGCTGGTGGTGAATTCAAGCCGCGGGTGGGGCGTGGTGTTTGTGCTCGGCCTCGTTGTCGACACGGCACTCAAAGGCATGCTGTTGGGCTACGAAATGCCCGCTACGGCACTGTATCTGGCGTTCTTCTATGCCATTGCATGGTTGGTCGCAGAGGCATTGGCGGTGCGGCATCGCCACCACGAGGAGATAGCGGCCCGCCTTGAGGTTGCAGAGATTGAACGGGATCGCCGGGCGGAAGACGCTGTCGCTGCGGAACGCACCCGCATTGCCCGGGAACTCCACGATGTTGTCGCGCACTCTGTGAGTGTGATGATCGTCCAAGCCGAAGGGGCGTCATATGCCGTGCGCACTCACCCCGAGCTTGCTGAACAAGCGTTGCGCACGGTCGCGAGCACGGGCCGTGAAGCGTTGACCGAACTTCGACGCACCCTGTCGCTGTTGCGTACCGACAATTCGACAGACGAGGTGCTCGACTATGGCACGGCGGGTTTGGCGCGGACATCGCAGCTCATGCGGGACGCTGGTTTGCCCGTTGAACTCGAAATTACCGGTGATGTGGATTCCATCGGCCCCGCCGTGGGTTTGGGTATCAAACGGATCGTGCAAGAGTCACTGACCAATGTTCTGCGTCATGCCGGTGACGGAGCGCGAGCCACTGTTGTGGTGCGACGCGACGCCGATACTGCGTACGTCACTATCAGTGACCAGGGCGGGAACGGTATGACCCGGCCGGGCCACGACCATGGCAGCGGTAACGGAATTGTTGGAATGCGTGAACGCGTCGCTGTTCTAGGCGGAACGCTTGAGACATCCGTCCTCCCCGGTGACGGGTGGCGGGTGCATGCGGCACTACCGATCGACTAGCTGACGCACGGTTGGCGCGGAAACCAACTAAGGTGTTGACGTGCCCATCACTGTCCTGCTCGTTGACGACCAAGAACTCATGCGCATGGGTTTACGAATGATTGTGGACGCCCACGAGGATGTCTCGGTGGTGGGAGAAGCTGCCGACGGTCTCGCCGCAGTGCGTGCCGCAGGGGAACTCAACCCTGACGTTGTGTTGATGGATATCCGGATGCCCATCATGGATGGTGTTGCAGCAACCGAAAAAATTACTCAGGAGTGCCCGCAGACCAAAGTCCTGGTGATGACTACGTTTGACCTGGACGAACACGTGCTAGGCGCGCTCAATGCGGGAGCAAGCGGTTTCCTGTTGAAAGACACCCCGCCAGAGGAGCTAGTGTCGGCGATTCGCGCAGTGGCGGGCGGCGATGCCGTGGTGTCGCCAAAAATTACTCGCCGACTCCTCGACCGAATGCTGTCGCCATCCACGCCGGAGCCGAACCTTCCCGAGTCGTTGCAGCAGTTGACTGACCGGGAACGTGAGGTTCTCGACCTCATCGCGTCGGGGCTGTCCAATGGTGAAATCGGGGCGGCACTGCACCTGACTGAAGCGACGGTCAAAACCCATGTCGGGCGGGTGCTAGCCAAGCTGGGTTTGCGCGACCGTGTGCAGGCTGTGGTTTTCGCCTATGAGCACGGTCTGGTCAAACCTGGTTCGTAATCTCGGTGTGACCTGCGGCGCCCAGGATGGCATAGGGCGTGCGGATCGGGAAGACTGGGACCAATCGCCTGCAGCACGGCGTGAGTTCGGGAAGGGTTTGTTGTGATCTTGTTGACGTTCCTCACCTACGTGGTGGTGGAAATCGCCACCATTGTGGTGCTTGTCAAAACTGTTGGCCTGTTGTGGACGCTCGCTATCGTCGTCGCGAGCTTTGTATTGGGTCTGGTGCTGTTTGCTTCGCAGTCACGAACCGCTTTGAGGCAGCTCGCTGCTGCTGTTCAGGGAGTTGGTTCGCCCGCCAATGCCGTAGCGGACACTGCACTCGTGGCGTTAGCTGGGCTTTTGCTAGCCATTCCTGGTGTGGCGACCAGTGTGCTCGGATTGCTTGTCCTGTTCCCTCCGACACGCAAGATCATGCGCCCTGCCATCCTGTTTGTGTTGATGAAGAAGTATCGTTTGGCCGCGACCGCGGGGTCGGCAGGTTTTGGTGCGGTTCGGACTGTTCGCCACCATCGTGGGACTGAAGTGATCGACGGGGAAGTGGTAGACGGGGACGTGGTAAACAGCGACATTGTCGAGGAGCCCGCAAGCGGAACGACGACCGGCGAGTCGACGCCGTCGGATAATCCGGCGGGCGACAATGACACAATCATCATTTCCGGCGAACTCGATCCACCACCGTACGAGGTGGACCCAGACGACCCGCGCAACGACACCCAACGCTGAACAGAGGAATTAGACACCGGTGAGCACGCAACTCCTCGTCAACGGCCGGATATACAGCCCCACGAACCCCGATGCCACAACGATGGCGGTTACCGAGGGGGTCGTGGTGTGGCTCGGTGAAGACCGCCCCGGTCGGGCACTACATCCGGACGCCGAGATCGTTGACCTTCAAGGAGCGTTTGTCACGCCCGCCTTTGTTGATCCGCACGTCCACACCACCGCAGCAGGACTATTGCTCACCAGTGTCGACCTCACCGGTTGTCGCCACAGAGAAGACGTTGTCGACGAGATCCGCGCCCACGCTGCGCGTCACAACGATGGCGTTCTTTGGGCAACAGGGTGGGACGAAACACTGTGGCCGGACAGCACACCGCCCACGACGGCTGAGCTCGACGCCGCAGCTCCCGGGCGAGCGGTGTATGCAGTGCGCGTCGATGCGCATTCCGCCGCGGCGTCTACCGCGTTGCGCGAACAAACGCCGGGTTTAACAGGCGCACCAGGCTTCTCCTCCGCCGGTCCGCTGACAGCGGAAGCGCACCACCTAGTGCGGGCTACAGCGGGGGAGTTACTTACCCCTAAGCAACGAATCGCCGCCCGACATGCCGTGCTGGATCAGGCTGCTTCACACGGGGTGGTGTGCGTCCATGAATGCGGCGGCCCCGAAATCGCTGGGCTCAGCGACTTCATGGAACTTCTCAGCACAGACCACGGCGTGGAGATCCGTGGATACTGGGGCCAAGCCGTCAGCACAGCAGACGAAGCCGAAGAATTGCTCGCCGCCACCGGAGCGCACGCGCTTGGCGGGGACTTGTTCGCAGATGGTGCAATCGGTTCGCGGACAGCGTGGCTCACTGAGCCCTATGCCGACCACGGGTGTGAGCACGGCTTCGGGCGCACGTACCTCGATGAAGATGTGATGGCCACGCACATCATTGCGTGCACGACGGCCGGTATTCAGGCCGGTTTTCACGTTATCGGCGATGCAGCTGTCACGGCCGCGGTGGCGGCGTTCGAGCGGGCCGAAAAGCATTGCGGAGTCCCCGCGGTCGCTCGCTGTGGTCACCGCCTCGAGCACGTAGAGATGATCACACCAGATCAGGCGCAAACACTCGCGCGCCTCGGCGTCATTGCCAGCATGCAACCTGTGTTCGACGACCTCTGGGGTGGGGAAGACGGCATGTATGCGCAACGGCTTGGGGCCGAGCGCGCCGCACTCATGAACCCCTTTTCCATGCTCGCCGCGGCCGGAGTGTCCCTTGCCTTCGGGTCTGACGTACCGGTAACGCCCATTGATCCCTGGCCCATGATCCGTGCAGCCGTTCAACACAAGACACCAGGAAGCGGTGTGTCGCCACGTGCGGCCTTCTCCGCCGCGACCCGAGGTGCATGGCGTGCAGGAGGGGTGCGCGACGGGCTGGCTGGCACACTCGTTCCGGGCGCTCCAGCCTCATATGCAGTATGGGACGCGGGTGACCTCGTGATCTCAGCACCTAGAGATTCCGTACAGCGATGGTCTACCGACCCGCGTTCGCGTGTCCCACCTCTGCCAGATCTCACCGCAACGCTGCCGACCTGTTTGCGGACCGTCCACCGCGGCCGCACTATTTTCGAGCGGACTCCATGATCTCCGCCGTCGACGCTTCCGCCGCACCACCGCGCGGAATTACCGCCCGCAGTATGGGCGGGTTCATCGCCAATGCGGTAGCTGCGGTCCTGGCGGGTGTGCTGATGTATCTCAGCTTCCCGCCCCTACCGTTTTGGTACGCAGCCCCTGTTGGAGTAGCAGTGCTGGTCGGTGTACTCACCAACTGGACACGCGAACCCATCAGGGCCAGCACCGGCTTAGGTTACGGATTTCTTGCTGGGGTAGGGCTTTTCGTGCCCTTGCTGCCGTGGATAGGGATGTACGTCGGCCCTCTGCCCTGGTTGGCACTCGCATTGGTGTGTGCCGGGTATGTGGCACTGTTCGGTCTCGGCACTGTGTGGTTATGGAAGCTCCCACGACTGCTCGCTGTAGTTGCCATCCCGGCCTGGTGGGTGGCCACAGAGTGGATCCGGTCGTCCTTCCCATTCGGCGGGTTCCCATGGGGCAGGCTTGCGTTCGGGCAACCCGACGGTGCCTTACTGCCGATCGCTGCGCTCATCGGGGCGCCAGGGCTGAGCTTCATGGTGGCACTCACCGGAGTCGGACTTCTCATCGCTGTATCGAGCATTGTGCGGCGCAACCCGCAGTGGATCGGTGTAGGTGCGGCCGCTGCAATCGCGCCCTTCGTATTGGCACTCGCATTCCAGCCCTCAGTCGCCAACGCCAACAACTCCACCAACACTCTTAATGTTGCTGCGGTGCAGGGCAATGTTCCTCGATTGGGGCTGGACTTTAATGCCCAGCGCCGTGCAGTCCTCGACAACCACGTCAACCGAACTCTTGAGCTCGCAGCAGCGGTGCGCAGCGGCGAAGCCACACAGCCAGATGTGGTGATCTGGCCGGAGAACTCCTCCGACGTCGACCCCTTCCGCAGTTCAGAAGCGACGGAGCGAATCAACGCGGCAGCGGCAGCCATCAACGCACCCATCATCGTCGGCGCCGTCATTTACAACGGTGACGGCACATTCTCCAACAGTGCCATCGTGTGGGAGCCCTTCACCGGACCAAGCGATCGGCATGACAAAGCCATCATCCAACCCTTCGGTGAATACATGCCGATGCGGGACTTCTTCCGACTCTTCTCAGATTTCGTCGACATGGCCGGAAACTTCGTGCCCGGCGACAGCAACTGGGTTGTCAACGCGGCCGGAATACCTGTGGGAATCGCCACATGCTTCGAAGTTGCGTTCGACCGGGCGCTGACCACCGCTGTCCGCGACGGCGCCCAATACCTCGCGGTGCCCACCAACAACGCCACCTTCACCACCGCCGACTCCACCGACATGACATTCCAACAACTAGCGATGTCGCAGGTCCGTGCCGCAGAACACGGCCGCGCAGTAGTCGTGGCCGCCACCAGCGGGGTTAGTGCCGTGGTTCGGCCCGACGGCACCATCGAGCAGCAAAGCGGAATCTTCGTACCCGAGGTGCTAACAACCGAAGTGCCCTTGCACACAGACCTCACATTGGCGACACGTTTGGGGCCATGGCCGGAGCGAGTGCTCGTTGTGTTCGCCCTCGCAGCCCTCGCGGCTGTGTATGTGCGGAGGCAACCAAATTAGGAATTGTCAGCTCGTAGGAGAACAATTTGTACCGGCTTCCCTGCATTCACTTCGGTGAGGGGATAGATTCACCTGTAACGAAAGTGCAGTAAACATCGCGGCAGGAAACATTGCAGCAGGAAGGACCACAATGACGGCGGGCACACCAGGGGACGACCCCGATCTGCGGCCAAGCGCACGGACGTTGGTAATCATCCCGACGTACAACGAACGAGACAACCTCGGGATCATCGTCGAACGACTCCATGCAGCTCTGCCGAATGTCCATGTCCTCGTGGTTGACGACGGAAGTCCCGACGGCACAGGTCAACTCGCCGATGAACTCGCCGACGCGGACCCTAACGGCCGCATTCACGTCATGCACCGCACCGCCAAAAACGGCCTCGGCGCTGCCTACATCGCAGGATTCGGCTGGGGCCTTGACCGCGACTACAGCGTCCTGGTGGAAATGGATGCCGACGGCAGCCACGCACCAGAGCAACTCCACCGACTGCTCGACCAAATCGACGCAGGATACGACCTGGTCCTCGGGTCGCGGTATGTGGCCGGCGGCTCTGTGGTCAACTGGCCAAAACGCCGCGAATGGCTGTCCCGCGGAGGCAACGTCTACGCGCGCCTCGCGCTCGGTGTGCCACTGCGCGACATTACAGGCGGCTACCGCGCCTATCGTCGAACCGTGCTCGAAAAACTTGACCTCGATGCGGTGGAATCACACGGGTACTGCTTCCAGGTCGACCTGGCGTGGCGAACGATCCGTTCGGGATTCAATGTTCGCGAAGTCCCCATTACCTTCACGGAACGCGAGCGCGGCGAATCCAAGATGAGCGGAAACATTGTGCGTGAAGCACTCTGGAAAGTCACCCAGTGGGGTTGGCATCAGCGCATCGACAAACTGCGTCGCAAGAAAGCGTAACGACCGCAAAAACAAAGTGAGCCCTCCCGGATTTGGTTCTCGGGAGGGCTCGCTGCTATCTGACCTAGGTAGTGATACCGCGGCGACGCTTCTTCAGCAACTCAAGGCGCTCCTGGAGCAACTCCTCAAGCTCTTCCTCACTGCGCCGTTCAAGCAACATGTCCCAGTGAGTGCGCGGCGGCTTCACCTTCTTCGCCTCCGGCGCGCCGCCCTCCATAAGTTCGCCCTCTTCACCGTTGCGGCACATCCACGTACCGGGGATCTCCGCTTCATCGGCGAAAGGAATGTCGAACTCTTCACCACTTGGGGTGCGGTAGCGGGCGTAGCGGCGAGGGGCAAGGTCGTGATCCCGGTCCGTTTCGTAACTGACCGCACCAAGGCGGCTTCCTCGAAGAACCCGATCTGCCATCGCATTACCCTCTCTCTATCGGAGTCGAATCGCCAACATCAGCAATCCGTTCCCCTCCACGCACTATCGGTGCGCTGGACCGTACACAGCGTTAAACGCGCCCGCACACGAAAAAGTTCCCACATGAGGCGGCTGACATATCCTACTCCGTTCACGCGACCGTGTCCGCCCGGTAGGTGAAAACGTCGCAGTTGGCGGCTACGCTTAGCGACCGTGGCACGAGTAGCGCGGCGCCCGCACCCTTGCGCATGGTGTGGCAGAGAAGTTCCTGATTCGGGCGTGGGCCGTCGACGGCAGTACTGTCGGCAGTCCTGCCGTCAGCGCGCCTACGAGCACCGGACCAGTGTGCGAGGCACCTCCATTCCGGAGGATTCGGTGGTGCTGTCAGCGGACGAAGCGTCCGCACTGGTTGATCGAGCGTTCGCTGTGCGCTGTGCTGCCGAGGACGTCGCCACAGCGCTTCAAGAGGGCGCGCCGCAGCGCGAGTTAACTGAACTGGTTGTGGTGCTTACTGAGCTAGCGCGGGACGCCGAACGTCTTCGCTAACAACTTTCTTGTCGGCGACTACGCTGACGCCGCTAATAATGACGTCACGAACGTCGCCGGGATGTGTGGAGTACACCAGTTGCGACCAGATATCGCCGACGCCTGAATGATGCGGGCCGCTGAGGTCAACAATCTGCAGCGTAGCGGGCATACCCGGTGCGAGAACACCACCGCCGGGAATGCCCAATGCTTCAGCACCGTGACGTGTGGCCATTGCGAGCACAGCTCGTGACCCGATGCTTGCTGGATCGTGGTCGCGCCACTTGTGGAGCACCGCAGCGAGCCGCATTGTTGTCCACATATCGAGGGTATTGCTGCTCACAGCTCCGTCCGTACCGAGACAGACTCGGACGCCCGCGTCGAGAAGTGCGCGCACTGGGGCGATGCCGGACGCTAGTTTCAGGTTCGACCAGGGGCAGTGTGCGACGCTCGCTCCCGCCTCGGCGATGAGGGAAATGTCGTTGTCGGTGAGATGAACTGCGTGGGCGATGACGGTTCGCGACGAAAGCAGCCCAGTGCGGTGCAGGACCTCAATGGGGGTGGTGCCGTGTTGTGCGCGCACGGTGGCTAGTTCGCCTTCGTTTTCAGCCGCATGCACGTGGATTCGGGCGCCAAGCTCCTGAGCGCTGGCCGCAATCCGAGAAAGCTGATCTTCGGTGAGGGCGTACACGCTATGTGGCATAAGCCAAGGCACACGGCGGTCGGCTGCGTTCAGGCTATCCAGTTTTGTTTCGACGCTGGTGTGTTCGGGCGTGGGGAAGTTGGCGAACGCTTCGCCCGCGTGGACACGCAACCCGGCATCCCGCCCGGCCGAGACTGCCTCGTGCGGGAACCAGTACATGTCGAGCGCATCAGTGGTGCCAGCAAGTAGCGACTCATAACAGGCATTAAGGGCACCGGTGTATACCCGTTGCGGAGACAGTGTTTCTGATTCTTCGGCGACCACGCGGCGGAGGAAGTCTTGGAGGTGCACATCATCGGCGATGCCGCGAAACAACGTCATCGCCAGATGCGTGTGTGCGTTAACAAAGCCAGGAAGGATCGCGCACCCATGCGCATCCACTGTCCGGCACCCAGTCTCGTGGGCTTTGATGGTGTGACTGGGGCCGATGTCGACGATGACGCCGTTTCGGATATGAATAGCGGCGTCGTCCCAGACCGTTGCAGCGTCATCCATCGTCAGGATTGTGCCGCCGCGGATGATCATTTCGCCTGACAATTCGGGTGCGTTCACGGCTTTCAGTGTGCCAGGTATCAGCTGCCAACTTGTCCACTCTGGCCCGATTCACACACCGTGTTCACCGGGCCACAGCACGGTGCCACCTAGGCCGTGACAGCCTCAGCAATACGGTCGAGTGTGCGGGTGATGTTGCGTTTCGTCATCGCGGGAAGTTTCCCGCGCTTGAGGAAAAACCGTTGTTTGTCCTCGGACAAGTCCCAGGTCTCGCGGACCAGTGTGCCGCCGTCGACCGGTTCGAGTTCGTAGCGCCAAATACGACCACCGATGAGTCCCGCTAACCCGGTCGTTTGCCAGGCGATCCGGCGGTTTGATTCAAATTCGATGACAGTGTTGACGGTGCTGTAGGGGATTCCCATCTTCATGGACATCCCAAATTTCGAACCCAACGTCAGCGGCTCTGAATTGCCTTTGGAACCCACAACAGTGCCGGAACCGTCGAACTGGCTGTGTTGCTGAGCATCTGAGAGCAAAGCGAAGATGTCCTCAGGTGCAGCAGGGATCACTTTTTCTACGCTGACGGTGTCGCCATCCATAATGTTGCCTTCCATCGGTGTGCCGGTGGTTGCCGGTTACCTACACGATAGGGGGAACGGGGCAGTGCAGCACGGCGCAGACGGTGCGCAGTAGTTCGTTCTCCTCGATTGACATGACGTTGTCGTGCATGACGACGGTGACGAGCGCTTCGACGAGTTGCTGCTTTTCTTTGCCTTCGAGACCGTCGATGGAGGGCCATACGGATTCGAGTTCCAGTATCCCTTGCTGGGGAAGCGCGAAGGGGATGCGGGACTGCGGAAGCACCACGTTCATACCTGCTTGGTACGCCGACTCCGCTTCGCCTTGCTGGGGGTGGCCCACTTTGGCGAGGACCGCAAGCAAGGTCGCTATTTCCTTGGCGCTGCCCCGAAGGTGGTGGCGTTTCCCGCTCCATTTGGGGCGGTGGTGAATCGACTCGTGAAGCCCGGTGAAGATGAGGGTGCCTAGGCAGTACTCGAACACACTGACGTTGCCGTCAGCGGCGATGAGTTCGCTGAGTGTCGCCATGATTGATTCAAGTTCCTGCTTGCTGCGTCGACGCAATGCAGGGAACCCGATTTCGACCAACGGCAGGCGTAGGCGTGGGTCGAGGTTTGTGTATTCGCCAGCGAAAAACCAGGCTGCATCAGCGGTGGTTTTGCCCCAGGTCCGTAAGACGATGCCGTGCTGTGCCACTCGGATGTTTTCGTCGGCGGAGAAAAGAAGCCCGAACACGAGGGGGACGACGTGCTCGTGGTGGTGTGCGCGGTCGGCTAGGGACTCGGGGATGCTGCGTCGAACCTGTTCACCGTATTCGTAGGATGCCGCGCCTGGGTCGCCGATGCCAGCGACGATTTCCTTAGCATTGCGGGGCCCGGGTGATGGGGCCATAGGTTGGGGTTTCGGCGCTTGACGGGGGGTCCCTGTCGGCGTTTCTTGCGTTGGGCGGGGCGGGAGGTCGTTGGGTGCAGCGAGTCCCATCTGTTGGTCTTCGCGTAGGCCAGACGGTGGTGCGGATTTCCAGCGTCGTTGGAGTTCCTGCAGTTCGCGCTCATCAAATTCAGGTTCAAGGAGCTTGATGCGTTTCACCAACGGTGGGTGAGTGGCGTACATCGATGAGAATCGCATTCCTTCACCGAACAGCATGTGGCTGACGTCTTCGGTGCGTGCATTTTTCATCTTTGATCCCGCGTCGAGACCACCGATCTTTTTCAGTGCCCCGGCTAGGCCTGCTGTTTGGCGGGTGAACTGAACTGCGGAGGCGTCAGCGAGGAGTTCTCGTTGGCGGGATACGGCGGCTTTGATGAGGCGACCGAAAAACACCCCGATGAATCCAGCGCTGATGGCGATGAGGCCAATGATGAAAATGGGGGCACCATTATTGTTTTTGCTGCTTCGTCCACCGCCGCTGTAGAGAAGTACGCGGCCAATGACGGCGAGTGCGGTGAGTCCTGCGATGACGCCGATGAGGCGAATATTCAGTCGCATATCGCCGTTGACGACGTGCGCAAATTCGTGAGCTATGACGCCTTGCAGCTCGTCACGGTTGAGGCGTTCCAGCGCACCTTCAGTGACGGCGATGGCGGCGTCAGCGGTGGTGTACCCAGCGGCGAATGCGTTGATGCCCTGTTCACCGGGAAGAATGAAAAGTTCCGGCACAGGCGTGGATGAGGCAATGGCGATTTCTTCGACGACGTTGCGGTAGCGGCGCATTCGCGGGTCAGTGGTGTCCTCGGGCACCGGAATCGCGCCGAGGCTGCGGGCCACCTGGCTACCGCCACCGTTGCGCAGCATCATCGTCTTGAAGAACGAGACCCCGCCGATGAAAACTAACGTGATCGCTGTGGCGGCGATCGCAAAAGTGGCGATATCTGCGGGCTCGGCACCACCGGAGAGGGAGAGGAACACAACGAGGAGGTTCGCAAGCACCACGATGCTAAGCACGGCCAGAATGAACAGCACAACAAGCCGTCTCGACGACTTCTTGACTTCGATCTGCCGTTCAAAGAAATTCATCTGGTGCCCCCGGGGTGTGACTGTATTCGTGCGGTAAGAACGCTCGCGGCCATGCAGCGAAGCGAAAAACTAGTGGTGTGCTAGTTCCCGCTTGGCCGCACAGCTGCTGTGAAACGTCAGAACGAAATTTTTGGCACTTCGCGCTTTTCTGGACCCTCAGCTTCGAGAAGCGCTGCTGGCTTGAAGTTGAACATTCCCGCGATGATGTTCGACGGGAAGACTTCGCGCTTGATGTTGTAGCTCATCACGGCATCATTGAATGCCTGACGTGCGTAGGCGACACGGTTTTCCGTCGAGGTTAGTTCCTCGGACAGTTGCATCATGTTCTGGTTCGCCTTGAGGTCGGGGTATGCCTCCGACAGCGCAAACATGCGGCCCAATGACTGGGTCAACATGTTTTCCGCGCCCGACAGTTGCCCCATCGCGGCGGGGTCGCCTGGGTTCTGGCGTGCAGAGTTCTGCGCATTAACAGCGGAGTTCCTGGCCTGAATGACGGCTTCCAGAGTTTCGCGTTCGTGCTTGATGTAACCCTTGGCGGTTTCGACAAGGTTTGGGATGAGATCGTGGCGACGCGTGAGCTGCACATCAATTTGTGCAAACGCGTTTTGGTAACCGTTGCGTCGTGTAACCAGTCCGTTGTAGATGCCAATGACGGCGACAACGGAGATGACGACGGCGAGCAGTAGCAGTATCAGCACTACCCAAGCTGCACCGGGCACGTGAACCCCCTCATTTGTTTACGGTTGTGTTGGTGTAAACGATACCTGGCACGTTCGATCTAGCGGGGGTGACGAAAAACTCCCGTTATCGGACCAATGCCCTAGTTATGTAACGCACTGGTTAAACCGGCCAGCGTTTCACCAGTACATGCACGGCGAACGCAGATACCTGGTGCTCGGTGCTGCTAACGTCACAGTCGTCGCCAGCCACGTCACACCACCACGGTGTCGACCACCCAGGAGATGTCATGCGCTTGTCGCCACATGAACAAGAACGACTCATGATCAGCTACGCAGCTGAGGTGGCGCGCCGTCGGCAAAAACGCGGCCTCACGCTCAACTATCCCGAAGCGATCGCGATCATCACCGACCATGTGCTCGAAGGAGCTAGGGACGGTCGGTCGGTCGCCGAATTGATGACGAGCGGCAGGGAGGTGCTCACCCGTGAGCAGGTGATGGAAGGCGTGCCCGAGATGATTCACGACGTACAGGTCGAAGCAACATTTCCCGACGGCACCAAACTCGTCACCGTGCACACCCCGATCAGTTGAGGAGGCGAAGTTTATGATTCCGGGCGAAATTATTACCGTCGACGGCGACATCGCGATCAACGTCAACGCGAAGCGCATCGAACTTGACGTCGTCAATGATGGGGATCGGCCGATTCAGGTGGGCAGCCATTTTCACTTTGCCCAAGCGAACGATTCGTTGCGGTTTGATCGGGAGGCCGCACACGGTTTTCGCCTCGATATCCCCGCCGGGACCGCAGTTCGTTTTGAACCCGGGCTGACCCACACCGTGTCTCTTGTCGCACTCGGTGGCACGCGGGAAGTGTACGGATTGAGCCTGAACCCTCCAGGAAAGCTGGATCACTGATGACATATGTGAGTCGCGCACGCTACGCCGAACTTTTTGGTCCCACCACAGGCGACCGTATCCGCCTTGCCGATACCGACCTGTTTATCGAAATCACCGAAGACCGCAGCGGCGGACCGGGTAAAGCCGGTGACGAAGCGGTGTTCGGAGGCGGGAAAGTGATCCGTGAGTCGATGGGGCAGGGGCGCGCACTGCGCGTCGATGGCGGGCCGGACACCGTCATCACCGGTGCCACCATCGTCGACTACTGGGGCATCATCAAAGCTGATGTCGGTATCCGCGACGGTCGCATCTGCGGAATCGGTAAGGCCGGCAACCCGGACACCATGGATGGTGTTGACCCGAGTCTGGTCATCGGTCCATCCACAGAAATCATCGCTGGTAACGGAAAGATCCTCACGGCCGGTGGCATCGACTGCCACGTGCATTTCATTTGCCCGCAGTTGCTAGACGAAGGCATTGGTTCGGGAATCACCACCATGATCGGTGGCGGAACTGGACCTGCTGAGGGATCTAAGGCAACAACGGTCACCCCTGGTGGGTGGCACCTTGCGCGTATGCTCGAAGCATTGGACTCCTGGCCAATGAATATTGCCCTTCTGGGCAAGGGCAATACGGTCAACGAAGCGGCGATCTGGGAGCAGATCCGCGCAGGTGCCTCCGGCATGAAGTTGCATGAAGACTGGGGCTCCACCCCCGCAGCAATTGATGTGTGCTTGAAGGTGGCAGACGAGGCCGGGATCCAGGTGGCGCTGCACTCGGACACGCTGAACGAAGCAGGTTACGTCGAATCGACCTTGAAGGCCATTAAGGGACGCAGCATCCACGCCTACCACACCGAAGGTGCTGGTGGGGGCCATGCTCCCGACATCATCACCGTGGCGTCGTACGCCAATGTATTGCCGAGCTCAACGAACCCCACCCGGCCATACACCGTGAACACTGTCGACGAGCACCTCGACATGCTGATGGTGTGCCACCACCTCAGCCCGTCGATCCCTGAAGACCTCGCGTTTGCTGAAAGTCGCATCCGCCCATCGACAATCGCTGCTGAGGACCTGCTCCACGACATCGGTGCCATTTCCATGATTGGAAGTGACTCCCAAGCGATGGGTCGCGTTGGGGAAGTCATCTCGCGTACGTGGCAGTCCGCGCACATGATGAAAAAGCGGCGCGGGTACCTCTCAGGAGACAACGGTGCCGACAACAACAGGGTGCGCCGGTACATCTCCAAATACACGATCTGCCCAGCCGTAGCGCATGGACTCGATGGTGAAGTGGGCTCGATTGAGATCGGCAAGCTCGCAGACCTAGTGCTGTGGAACCCGGCGTTCTTCGGAATCCGGCCCGATCTGGTCATTAAGGGTGGGGCTATCGCGTGGGCCGCGATGGGCGATGCGAACGCCTCAATCCCGACGCCGCAACCGTATCTGCCGCGCCCCATGTTTGGCGCATACCCCGAGGTGGCGGCCGGTACAGCGGTGCACTTTGTGTCGTCCGCAGCATTGGATAGCAACTTGTCGAGCCGCATAGCCTGCAACAGGCGTCTGGTACCGACGGCGAGCCCACGCAACATTGGCAAAGCCGACATGCCGTTAAACGATGCGCAACCACACATCGAGGTTGACCCGGATACGTTTGCGGTGCGCATCGACGGTGAGGTGTGGGAGTCGGAGCCCGCGGACGTCCTGCCACTCGCGCAGCGCTACCACCTGTTCTGAGATGCTGACTGATCTTCTGGCGCTAGCGGATTCGCGACTACCCATAGGCGGACACGTCCATTCCGGCGGAATGGAAGAGGCTGTCACCAGCGGAGTGGTCCACGACGTCGCCACAGTCGAGGCGTTTCTCGAGCGGCGGATCCGCACAACTGGCCTCGTCACGGGGTCGATTGCGGCTGCGGTATGCAACGGGCTCGATCCCGTCGTTGCGGATGGTGAAACTGATGCCCGCACTCCGTCGCCTGCGGCGCGCGACGCATCACGCATCCAGGGTCGAGGATTTGTGCGCCTCGCGAAGTCGGTGTGGCCCGACTACGAATGGTCGGTGTTAGGTCGCAAACCGCATCTGCCAGTCGTAACAGGTGTAGCAGGTTCGCTGTGTGCGCTAACGCCAAGAGATACCGCGCTCGCAGTCATCTATACCGTCATGACAGGTTCGGCCACAGCAGCGCAGCGCCTTCTGGCGCTGGACCCCGCCCATGTTGCGGTGTGCACGTTTCGGCTCTCCACAGTCTGTGACGACACGGCGTCGCTTGCGGCAACGAAGCTACATTCGTTGTCAGACCCACTGTTTGATGTGCTTGCCGAGCGGCACATGGTGCGCGAGATGCCGCTCTTTGTGTCGTAGCTATCGATCACACTTTGAACCCTCGACCTGAAAGGACACGGCACTATGCCTCCCCATTTGATGGGTGGAGAACCCCACTCACATTCTCACGACCGCCCGAAGCGCGAACGCACCCGTGACGAGCCAGTGCGCATCGGTATCGGAGGACCCGTCGGTTCCGGTAAAACAGCCCTCGTGGCGGCGTTGTGCCGTGAGTTGCGCGATGAAATGTCTCTCGCGGTGCTCACCAACGACATCTACACCACTGAGGATGCGGATTTCCTCCGCCGTAATGCGGTTCTGCCGGACGAACGAATCACCGCAGTGAAAACGGGTGGCTGCCCCCACACCGCGATCCGCGATGACATCACCGCAAACCTCGACGCCATTGACGATCTTATTGACGCCAATCCACCGTTAGATCTCATCCTGGTGGAGTCGGGCGGCGACAACCTCACCGCGACATTTTCGATGGGGCTGATCGACGTGCAGATCTTCGTCGTTGATGTTGCTGGCGGCGACAAGGTGCCGCGCAAAGGCGGACCGGGCGTCACCTTCTCCGATCTACTCGTGATCAACAAGACGGACCTTGCCCCCATGGTCGGGGCAGACCTTGGGGTGATGGATCGTGACGCCAGCAGCGTGCGCGAAGGTAGGCCCTTCGTGTTCAGTTCGTTGACCGAAGATCCTGCGGCGACTCCAGTGTTGGAGTGGGTGCGCGAGCAAGTGTCGAAACTTCGTGGGGCGCATGCGCACTGACGTCACCATCGAAGCGTCGGTCGGGCGTAGCCCACGAATTCGCGCCTCTGGCGGGTTAGCTGTTCGGCAGACAGGGCCACACACGGTTTACCTCGTGGGCACGGCAATCACACCTTTGGGCGGGGACCACATCTCGGTGACGGTCCGTGTTGCTGACGGTGCGCAGTTGTGTGTGCGCACCGTCGCAGCGTCGGTTGCGCTCCCGGGGCGTTCCACCCAACGATCCACGGCGGCATGGGATTTCACCGTCGGCGCGGGCGGTGTGCTGGACTTTTCACCCGAGCCGCTCATTATCGCTGGAACAGCCGAACACGAGGTGACAACGTCCGTCATCTGCGCCCCAGATGCGTCAGTGAGTCTGCGCGAGCAAGTGCAGATTGGCCGCTCCGGTGAGGTAGGTCTTGGGGTGTGGCGGGGCGAAACCGAAGCCCGGCTTGACAGTGGTGTTCCGCTATTGGTGCACGCATTGCACCTCGGTAGTGACGACGCGTTGGGGTCAGCCGGTGCCCTCGAGAGCGTGTTCCGATTCACCGACGCCACCCGTTCGAATGAGTTATCGAAAATCGGGATAGAGGGCGATCCGCGCGACGCCCGAGTGCGCTTGCCCCTACCGCACGGCGCCGAGCTGGAAACGTGGATGGGTTCGCAACTGCCGACAATCAGAACCCATTAGTCCCGCAAGTGCGGTGCTAGTATCGGAATCATGCCGCAGTTTAGGATTAGTCAGGTTGCTGAGTTGCTCGACGTGAGCGACGATACAGTCCGCCGACTGATCACCGCAGGCAAGCTCCCAGCCGCGATGGATAACTCCGGTCGCCACATCGTCGACGGGGTAGAAGTCGCGAGGTATGCGCGCTCGCTCACGCACGACAACCAGGACGGCGATCGCGTCTCCGCCCGTAACCGGCTTCCCGGAATTGTCACCGACGTCAAGATTGAGGGCCTGGTGGCGCAGGTTGAGATCGCTGTCGGCAGATTTCGACTCGTGTCACTAATGACTCGAGACGCTGCGGAAGAAATGCAACTCGCGCCAGGTGTCGCCGCAACTGCCGTAATTAAAGCCACCACCGCGATTGTGGAGCGAACTCCGTGACCCGCGTCGCCACCCGACTCGCCGTCCTGCTGACGATTTTCGCGATCATAGGCACGGCGTGCGGAACGTCACCCGGCACGGAAACGATCCGGATAGCCGCCGCCTCCGACCTCCGCTTTGCCCTCGACAACATCATCGACGAATACACCAACGACAACCCCGATGTAGACATCACCGTGTCCTACGGATCGTCCGGAATGTTCGTGCAGCAACTACTCAACGGCGCCCCATTTGATATTTACCTGTCCGCAGACCGCACGTACGTTGACGATGTCGTCGACGGTGGTCTCGCAAGCGCATCCGACACGTTTGCTTACGCAGGGGGACGACTCGCGGTGTGGACCCGCAACGACAGTGGGATAGACGTCAGCGACGGCCTCACCATGCTCCTTAACGAGAATGTTCGCCGCATCGCCATCGCCAACCCCGCCCACGCACCCTACGGCCGAGCCGCGCAAGAAGCACTGGACGCTGCGGGGGTAGCCGATGCGGTTCGAAGCAAAATCGTCACCGGCGAAAACATCGGGCAGGCAGCCGAATTCGTCGCATCCGGCAACGCTGACGTCGGAATCATCGCCTTGTCCCTGGCTGTTTCCCCCCAACTGTCAGAGGTTGGTGTCTACGTAGAGATCGATGCTGGACTATTTTCACCACTCCACCAGGCCGGGGTGGTTCTGTCGTCCGCAGGCCGCATATGACTTCGCCGCCCACCTCGCAAGCGACGAGGTGGAACAGTTCCTCGTCAGCTACGGCTTCCACCCTAAAGACCGCTAATGGACTGGGAAGCAATCGCGCTTTCGGTGCGACTAGCAGTCTTGACGACCATCATTCTCCTGGTCATAGCTGTCCCGCTCGCAGCGTGGCTAGCATTCTCACGGCAACGGTGGACGGTCATTGTCGAAGCCATCGTTGCACTACCGCTGGTGCTCCCACCGACAGTTCTGGGCTACTACCTGCTAGTCAGTTTGGGAAACCAATCACCAATCGGTCGGTGGTGGGTTGAGATGACCGGAACCCCGCTGGTGTTTACCTTCAACGCCCTGCTCATCGCCTCGGTGCTCCACAGTCTGCCGTTTGCAGTGCAGCCCCTCCTTGCCTCATTCTCGGCGCTCGACAAACGCATGATCGAAGCGTCCACAGTGCTCGGGCGCCGGGCCGGAACCACCCTCTGGCGCGTCGTAGTTCCACTGTCGCGCACCGGCTTCGCCACCGCAGCGGTACTCACCTTCGCGCACACGATCGGCGAGTTCGGTGTCGTGCTCATGGTCGGCGGGAACATCCCAGGCCAAACACGAACCGTCGCGATCTCAATCTATGACGACGTCCAAGCATTCGACTACGCATCTGCCGGGCGCACCAGTGCGGCACTGCTCGCATTCTCGCTCGTCGTTCTGGTCACCACATATGCACTCAATCGTCGCGGGGGGCCAGCATGGCCACGCTAATCGACGCGCACATCCGCCGACACGTTGTGGATGCACGGATCAGCCTGCACCTCACCCCCGAGAAGCCCATCGCAGTTTTGTTCGGGCCGTCAGGTGCCGGAAAAACCACAGTGCTGCGGTGCCTCGCTGGGCTAGACCGCCCGGATCGAGACAGCGACATCACATTCAATGGCGAACCGTGGTTTGACCGTCGAGCTCTCGTGAGTGTGCGGCGGAGAAACATCGGATTCCTGTTCCAAGACCATGCATTGTTTCCGCACATGACCGTCGAAGACAACGTCGGCTACGGGCTACCCCGCTGGAATCGCAGTGACCGCGCCCGACGCGTCGCCGAAGTGCTCACGCTCGTACGCGCAGAGCATTTGCTGAAACAACGCGCGAAATCGCTCTCTGGCGGGGAAGCCCAACGCGTCGCACTAGCCCGGGCGCTCGCCCCGTCACCACAACTGTTGCTGCTCGACGAGCCCCTATCCGCATTGGATTCTCCCACCCGCGCCGCACTGCGCCACGAACTGAGAGCCATCATCGCCGAGGTAGGAACCCCAACCCTGCTGGTAACCCATGACCGCACAGAAGCGCTCGCGCTGGGGGACCACATTGTCGTGATGAACAATGGCACCGTCATCCAAGAAGGCACCGTCAGCGAGGTCTTTCATGCACCAAAATCCCGCGCCGTCGCGTCTGTAGTAGGGACAGAAAACGTACTGGCAGCTCGTGTGACTGAAGTGAGCGACGGCGTTGTCACAGTGGACGCAGGGGGAATGACACTCGCGGCGATTCACTACGGTCGCCTCGATATCGGCGCCCAGGTGTACGCGTGCATTCGGGCGGAGGAAGTCTCGATCCTCGCCGCTCAGCACACGTTGGCGTCAGCGAGCCCCCGCAACCAGGTCACCGCAGTCGTGACTTCCCTCGTTCCGGAAGGCCCCCTGGTGCGCGCAACCCTCGCCGCGTCCGTCCCCGCCCCGCCGGTAATGACGCTGACAGCACTTATCACCAAACACGCAATTAGCGAGATGAACCTAATGGCGGGAAGCACAGTAACAGCGGCTGTAAAGGCACCCGGCGTGCACCTCATTACCATTTAAATCGTGTGTTAGCGCTCATTGTTTAAATCGGGCGAACTTGGTTATTTTACTGAATGGAGCGCTTGCGTTACCCTACCGGTGACTCAACTCTTCGCTGAGAACAGATAACAATATTGTTCGAAACTAGGAGGTGTTGTCATGACGGCAGCTCATACAACCATTGCAGATCCTTATCCCTCGCGGCTTTCCGCGCCAGCCGATAACTTCCCCCGCACACACCCCGCAGTATGGGGCAAGGAGAAGTCGGGACCCTTCACTCCCATCGCGGTGCAGAGGTACGGGAACAACGGATTTCACATCGAAGAAGGCATGCTCACACCAGCGCAGGTACAACAGTGTTGGTCAGAAGTTGAACGACTTCAAAACAATATCGAACTTGACAAAATGGGCGCTATTGTGCGGGAATGCCACTCGGGCAGTGTGCGTTCGATGTTCGCGGTGCACGAAGTCAGCCCACTTATTGATCAACTCATCCGCACACCACGCATCCTCAATCGGGCGCGCCAAATCCTCGGTTCCGAGGTGTACATCCACCAGAGTCGCATCAACTGCATGCCCGGATTCTCCGGCAGTGGATTTTACTGGCACTCAGACTTCGAGACCTGGCACAGCGAAGACGGCATGCCACTTCCGCGCGCGCTGAGCATGTCCATCGCTTTAACCGATAACTACCCATTTAATGGTGGGTTGATGCTCATGCCAGGATCGCATAAAACGTACATTCCATGCGTTGGAGAAACGCCAAAAGACAATTATAAAAAATCACTGCAACGCCAACAAATTGGTGTACCCGACGAGGAAACAATCACCAAACTCGCATACGAATTCGGTGTGGAGCAATTCACCGGACCAGCTGGGAGCGCATTATTCTTCGACTCCAACACCATGCACGGTTCAGCCAACAACATCACACCATTCCCGCGAGCAAACATCTTCGTAGTGTTCAACAGTGTGGAGAACGCACTGCGCGAACCGTACGCGGGTACGGCGCCTCGTCCGCAGTACCTCGGCAATCGCGACGCCACACCGCTGACGCCGGTGCATGACTCGCCATTCGACTGAGCGAAGCGCCTCGCATGCCGGTTGTGTGCACAAACTAGCGGTTCTGCGGCCGGAATCCTGCAAGTTTGTGCACACGACGCGCAGCGGACTAGGGCACCAGACGCGAGCGAATCCCCAAGCGCGATTTCCGCACCGACCGCGAAGCCATGATGCACCGACAGTTCACTCAGCGGCCTATTGCGGTTGACTTTCCGCCGGTACGATTAACTGAGCTCGCTTCGCCCGAAGTGACATCGGAGCACTTAAACAGGAGGTTACGCCGTTAAAGGGTACGACCGGATCAATGTCGCGGTGGGAGGCCTGCTTCTTCTCGTTGCTGGGATACCGATCGGCAGTATGTGGGTCAGTGCGGTCGCGGCGGGTTTCACTACGACAACCGTTGGTTTGACACTTTGTGTCGCAGCAGTAGTTGGCGTGGCCGTATGGGGCACTCGAAACCGAAGTCGGTCGTGTTCAGTATTCATTCTCGTTATATATTTTGCGGTTGCAGTGCCGTTCTTCGCGGCTGAGCTTTTAGCGGGATCAACAACACGAGGGGTGATCGGGTTTGTCACACTCCCTCTGATTGCGGTGATCTTTTTTGATAAGCGGTTTAGGGACTGGATTGATGCGCGAACACACGCTGCGGACAATGCGTCACAAGGAAGTTAGTCGACCACCTGATCACGCAGGCAATGTTCTACTGAATTCATGATCAGGCTTGGTTGCCCCCGTGATGTTGCGGCGCTTCGGTGGGAGTGGGCCAAGGAGTGGCATGGGGTTCTCGGGTCGAAACCTGACGAAGCCTTTGTTGACGCCGTCGATCGATGGATGTCAGGTCCGCGGACTGTGTGGACTGCTTACCATGCGGGGGATGCTGTAGGCATGGTTTGCTTGACCCACTTCGAACGGATGCCCAGCCCCGCAGTGTTGGCGAGTGGCAGTTGGGGATACCTGGGCCAACTTTACGTTCGGGCGACGGCACGCGGTATGGGTCTTGGTTCGGCTCTTGTTGGTCAAGTTCTTGCCGAAGCTGAGAAGCGCGCGTATTCGAAAGTTGTGTTGTCACCTAGCGAGGAGTCGGTGCCGCTGTATCTCCGATGCGGTTTCACTGATGACCACGGGATGCTTATCTGGAGGCGTAGCCAGACTTAATCGCCACTGCGGGCGACCTACACCCGCCACTGCGCGTATGCCACTCGTGTGCACAAACTTGCAGATTTGGGGCCGCAGAACCGCTAGTTTGTGCACACGACGCGCGGCAGCAGCAGCACCTTCACCCACCCACCGTCAGCGGTCGCGCAGCCCGTCGGAGATCAGCACCCGTTGCAGCACTGCGAACACAGCGAGGATAAGCAGTGCCGCGAAAGCAGCGAGTACACCGCCGCCGACGACGAGGGTGAAGTCGCGCCGTGCGAGGCCGTCGACGATCAACCGCCCCACCCCGCCGAAGCTCACTGCGGCTGCGATGGTGGCGGTCGCGACAATCTGCACAGCCGCGGTTCGCATCCCCACCAGAATTAGCGGCATCGCTACGGGTAGTTCGGCTTTGACGAGCACCTGTAGGCCTGACATGCCCATTCCTCGTGCGGCGTCGGGTAGGGCTCGGTCGATGCTGCGAATGCCTTCGTAGGTGTTGAGCAGGATGGGGGGAATCGCGAGTGCGACGAGAGGGATCAGAACCGGGACCAATCCCATGCCCATGGTCACGACGAGCAGAACCAGCACGCCGTACGTCGGGAGTGCGCGAGCTGCATTGGCCAACGTGGACAGCAGAAAGCCGCCTCGTCCGGTGTGTCCGGTCCAGAGGCCGAGCGGAAACGCGATCGCGATTGCAACGATCAACGCGAGGATTGTGTAGGTGAAGTGTTCGAACATCCGGTTGGGGATGCCGTTGGTGCCGGTCCAGCTGTCGGGGTTGGCGAAGAAGTCGGTGAGGTAGAACCACAGTGTTGTCATCAGCGACCCGTGCTTCGCAAGTTTTTCAGCGCGGTGACTGGGCGGCGCCGCTTCATTGCGGTGCCGGTTCGTGTCCATGGTGTGGCTGCTCGCTGAATCAGCATGAGGATGAAGTCGACGACGAGGGCCATGGCGATGGTGACGATGATTCCGGTGACGGCGAGTTCGTAGCGGTCGAGTTGTGCTGCGGCGGTGAACAGTGAGCCGAAGGCGCCCATGCCGATTAGCGCCCCGACGCTGACCATGCTGATGTTGGCGACGGTAGCTACTCGCAGCCCGGCCATGACGGCTGGAAAGGCTAGCGGGAACTCAATTGTGGCTAGTTGGCGGGCGCGGGACATTCCCATCGCTGTGGCCGCCTGTCGAACCTCTTGCGGCACCGACCGTAGTCCGTCGACGACGTTGGGGATCAGGCCGGAGAGTGTGTAGAGGGCCAATGGGATGATCACCGTGGTTTGACTGATGCCGGTGAACGCGATGAGGAGTACGAAGAACGCCAAGGAGGGTATTGCGTACAGCACGCTTGCGGTTGCGAGGACTGGCGGGTACCAGCGGGGCCATCGCACGCACATCAATCCCACTGGCACCGAGATCAGCAGCCCCAGCAGCGAGGCAGTTAGTGCCATGGTGAGGTGTTCCGCCAAAAGGTCCCCGAATGTGCCGAGGTACGACGGGATATTGATGCCGGGAATGTTCATGGGGCAGTGGCAGTTCCTGGTCGTACACTTCGCGCATGTCCGTGGGACAGCCTGATGTGTGCGGCGAGGCTTTCCTGGCTCACCACACCGAGTACGCGACCGTCACCATCGACGGCTACGGCGTATCCGGCAGGGGAGAGCACGGCCGAATCGAGCGCGGCGCGGAGGGAATCCGAACCTGGCGTGAAGGTGTGCCCGAAACTGATTAGTCCCTGTGTTTCGGATGCACGTTCGCCAGTGGCAACGGGGCCGTTCAGCCAGCCTAGGGGGCGCCGGTTTTCGTCGGTGATCAAGATCCAGTCGTCATCCGGTGGTACCGAGTCGCCATCCGCAGCCACATTGTCTGTGCGTAGGGGCACCCCGTTACTGGGGAAAAACGACAACAATCGGACGCCGCGATCTAGGCCTAGGAAGTCTGCAACAAAGTCATCGGCGGGGTTGGTGAGTAGTTCGTCGGGTGTGGAGTATTGGGCGAGCGTCCCTCCTGGGCGCATCACGGCCACACGGTCACCGAGGGTGATGGCTTCGTCGATGTCGTGGGTTACGAGAACTACGGTTTTGTGCAGTTCTCCTTGGAGTCGGAGTAATTCTGTTTGGAGGTCTTTGCGCACCACCGGATCGACGGCGGAGAACGGTTCGTCCATCAGGAGCACTGGGGGGTCGGCGGCGAGTGCGCGCGCCACTCCGACGCGTTGCTGTTGCCCACCGGACAGTTGCGAGGGGTAGCGGTTGCCGTGCTCGGCGGTGAGCCCGACACGTTCGAGGAGTTCGTATGCGCGGGTTCGTGCTTGCTTTCGCGAGACGCCTAGCAATCGCGGCACTGTCGCGACATTATCGACGACTCTGCGGTGCGGAAACAGTCCTGCGTGCTGAATGACGTAGCCGATGCCTCGGCGTAATTGGTTGGCGTCACGTGTCATGACGTCGACGCCGCCTAACGTGATGGTGCCGGCGGTTGGGTCGATCATGCGGTTGATCATTCGCAGCGATGTTGTTTTGCCGCACCCCGAAGGCCCCACAAACACTGTGAGGGTTCCTTCGGGGACGGTCAGCGAAAGGTGGTCAACGGCTACGGTCCCGTCGGGGTAGCGCTTGACGACATCGTCGAAAACGATCACCCAATAAGTCCTTCGTTGCTGAGCCATTCTTGCGCCACGTCGTCGACGTCGCGACGATCGGTGACGACTGCGCTCAGTAGATCGGTGAGCACGGTCGTGGTTAGACGTGCGGAAACGTCGTTGACGATGCTTTCGGCGTTCGCATCGAATGCGCCTTCGGCAACGAGTGGGGTGATGTTTTGGGACCCGAACACTGCATCGGTGTCGTCGAGGGACACAAATGGTCGTGTCGCGAGCGACGGGTCGGTGGAGTAGATGTTCGCTACGTCGATGTCGCCGCGTTCGAGGGCACTGATGGTGAGCGGGCCTGAGTTGTCGGTGGTGACGAACTCCCCAAACTCCACCCCGTACACCTGGCGTAGACCGATGATTCCTTGTTGCCGCACTTCAAATTCCGAGGCCGCGCCGATGGTCAATTCGCCAGCAACGGGGGCTAGGTCCGCAATTGTTTCCAGTGAGAACCGTTCCGCGGTGTCTTCGGTGACGACGAGGGAGTCCTTGTTCTCGGCGGGCGCAGAATCCAAGATGGTCAACCCGCCCGGCAGTAGCGCCCGCAACTCGTCGTTAATCTCGTCGGTTGTGCGCGCCTCTGAGGAGTCGTCGATGAACGCCAGCAGGGCGCCGTTGTACTCGGGGAGAAGACTGATCGATCCTCGTTCAATTTCGCCGAAGTAGATTTCGCGGCTGCCGATGTTGTACTGCCGTTGGACGGCGATGTCGCCCGCCTCTAGTGCTTGCGCGTAAATTTCCGCGAGCAGCACGTTCTCCGGGAAGTTCGCTGACCCCACCACCACAGAGTCTGTGGCTCCATCACCAGCTAGTGGGTCACTTGGGTCGCTTGCGCAACCCGCTGCGAGCACGGTGCCCATCAGGAGCGCCCCTGCTACTTGAAATCCACGTGCCCGGTTGCGGTATCGAAGCACAGCTACTCCTTAAGAGAGTGGAACTTGATGTTGTTCACTACTGTGACGCAAACAGACGCGCTCTGGGTGGTACTTCTGAGAAATTATCCGCCGAAACCGCTTGCGCGGAGGGTTCGTTCGGGTGCTGACGTGAAGAGCGCTTCGACAAAACGTTGGACGTCGGAGAGTGATGCTTCGAGAACTCCGTTGTGGTCCACACCGTCGTAGGTACGCAGGGCGATGAAGGAACCGCTCACTGCGATTCTGTCGGCGAGCGCGATGGGGCGGTTCGGTGGGAGAGAATCGTCGAGTCCTTGCGCGATGAGCAAGGGAGTGTTGTACCCCTGCTCAGGCAAGGCCATGTAATCAAACGCAGCATCAACAAAACCTGGCATATCCCTCATGGGTTGGCTGAACAGGGTGTCGAGGCGAAGACCCGACGCTTCTGCAGCAAGTTCGCTGGAGCAGAGGTCGAGGGAACTGTTGAGCAACGACCTGCCCCGCGCGGTGAGGTAGCCATCAATGTCGAGGTCGGGGTAGGTGTCGCGCATGCCTGCGAGGATGTACATCAGATAGCCTGTGTCATTTCCGGCGATGGCTTGTGGCAGTGGGGCCGCAAGATCAAGGAAGTCTTCGACGTGGGTCGCGGGGGCGAGGGCGACGGCACCCCGGAAGTCAGAGCGTTGATCGCTTCCAGCGACACGTGGTTCATGGTGGGCTGCCGACAGTGCAGCGGCGCCTCCTTGGGAATGCCCGATGGCGACCCAACTGCGTGACAGTCGTAGGTTCAGCCCGTGGGCGCTGCGCACCGAATCGATGACACTGTTGGCCGCTGCTTCAGCATGTAGGTACGGGTGGATTCCAGGCGTGCTGAGCCCCACGTAGTCGGTGGCAACCACCGCAAATCCTTGACGCAGCCAATAGCCGGGATAGTTCGCTGTGACCGAGCGGGTCGCGTTTGCTGGTTGTGTCGAGGGTGCGCACGTGTCACCAATACCCGTGGTGCCATGGCCCCACGCAATGACGGGCCACCCGCCGGGCGGTGGGGTGCCGGGTGGGACGTGCACGCTCGCCGTGCTGAGCGCTGCTTCGCCGCGGTGGTCGGTGGTGGAGTAGGCAATGCGGTAGCCGTAGCCGGAATCAGCAATTTTCACAGCGGGATCAAGTTGGGATGAGTCCACCAGGGTGCCCGGTGCGGGCACAGCGTTTGAGTAATCGCGGACATCGAGTTCAGACCAATAGGGTCCTGTTTGGTGCAGAAGTGGGTTTGCTGCTGCACCAGAGGCGCCGACGGTGAGGCCGACCGTGGTGGCAACTAGGGTTGCGACTGTAGCGCGCATGTAAACGCGCAGGGGGTAGCGATGTGCTCGCTGTCGCAACTGTGTCTCGATCATGACACCACGCTAGGTGAAAAGTTCGAGGGTTCCCAGTGGCACTACGGGCGGTTATTGAGCTGTTGCACGAAAGTGTCTATGCAACAACAGGTTTCCGTGCAATTCGTGCAAATTTTCACCGCTACATTCTATGCGCCAATTGCGGGGCCTATCACTCTCCACGAGTCACGCATCTGCTGCTCGAAAAGCCCCCACGTGTGCGCACCTGTTTCCTGGGTAGCAAATGTTGCCGGAACTCCGCGCTGGCGCATGCTGTTGGCGAACGCTTGTGTGCAGCTCAAGGTGATTGCTTCAATAACTCCGGCGCCGAGAGCGTGGCGAATGGCAGCAGAACCTGTCACGTTGTCAGCGGGACCTGGTATGCCACTTGCGGCGGCTAGATACACGGCGGTGCCGCGTAGCCGGTCGATGTTCAGTGACGGGTCATGAGCTGTCCAGCCTGGGGCGCCGGGAGGCCCGAATGCGTTGAACACGTTTCCTCCGCCGAACGCGACAACTGCGGTGTAGAGGGCCACGCTTTCTGGTGAGCTCACGCGCGGGCAACCGCTGTAGGAGGCGACGGCCTGGAATCGGTGTGGCGCTTGAATACCAAGGTCGAGCGCGGAAGCACCGCTCAGGGACAGGCCTCCGACGGCATTGCGCCCCGTGGAAGGAAATGCGCTGTCAATCGCGCGGGGTAGCTCTTCAGCCATGTATGTCTTCCACTTGTTGCGCCCCAGTATCGGATCGTCATGTTGCCAGTCGGTGTAGAGGCTGTACCGGCCCCCAATGGGGCTAACCACCTTGACGTGCTTGTTGGCGAAAAATTCATTCAAGCGTGTGCTGCGGAACCAGCTGTGGTGTTCCTGGCCACCGTCAACTCCAGGAAGCAAATACAAGGTGGGACTTGCTGCGCCCCTGTTTGCGGGAAACAGCACTTCATTGGCAATGACCTTGTTCATCGAAGGCGAGTACACGTGAACAATCGCGAAGCGTGCGTTAACCCAGTCGATGCGGTCAACGCGCGGTGCTGCCGATGCGGGGCTCGCGACAAGCAGGGGCATGATGAGTGCGGCAATTGCCACGAATATTCCACTCAGCATCCTGCGCGAACGCTTCTGCTCTAAACGCTGCACTCGTCAAAACCTTCCCTTGGCCCTCGCGTCTCGCCGCAACGTGCGGACACATCAAGGTTGATTTCACCATGTAATCGGGTTGAAATTTGACTGTTTCGCAACGTTTGGTACGAAACCGCAGAAGCGCTATTTCTTAACAGGACGTAGGAATAGTGCAGATATTGCACCGAGTAGAACAACAAAAGCGGGTAGAAAAAGTGACTGGCCCATCGCCGCGCTCACGACATCTGGACTAGCACCATCGATGCTTAATGCCCGAACCCGCTGTTCCATTACGGCGGCAATGGCAGCAGTTCCTAGCACTGCCCCTGTTTGCCGTGTTGTGTTGTAAACACCTGCACCAGCCCCTGCAACGTCGGCGGTCAGATTTCTTGTCGCGGTTGTGGATAGAGAGGACCAGATCCCAGCGTTTGCGACTCCAATAAGTATTAGCGGCGCGACAAGTTGCCAGAGGGGCGTGTCGGCCCTGGCTACGAGGCCGAACCACACCGTCGCCACGCTCAGCAACGCTAGTGACGGCACAACCATGTACCGCACATCAATCTGGTCAATGATCCGCCCGACAAATGGCGACAGAACACCGGAGAATACAGCGACCGGGGCAACAAGGAGTCCTGCAGCGATCGGAGTGAGACCGCGCCCGTCCTGCGCGTAAATCATGATGGGCAGGAACATGCACGTCATCGCAAGCCCCATCGTGGAAATCGCAAAGGCGGCGATGCTGAAGTTTCGCTCCTGGAACAGCCGCAGCGGCAGCAAGGCGTTGCGTCCTAGCCCTTTTTGGCGAGCCACGAACAATACGAAAATTGCTAGGCCAACAACAATAAGGACTGGCACGGTAATCGGACCAATGATGGTGCCCCAGTTGAACCGTGGCCCTTCTTGGAGGGCAAACACGATCAAGAACATCGACACGAACACCAAACCGACGCTGATGAGGTCGATCCTGCGCGCGGCGCGCGGTAGGTGCGGGACCCACCGCCATGCCATCACAAATGCCAGTACCCCTACCGGGATGTTGACGAAAAAGATCCACTTCCAGCCGAGTGTCCCCACCAAGATGCCGCCAAGGAGCGGGCCAGCGAGCGTTGCCGCTCCAGCGACTGCGCCCCACATTCCCATCGCCACTCCGCGCCGTTCTGCGGGGAAGATGCGGGTAATGATTGCCATCGTTTGCGGGTTCATCAGCGACGCACCGAGGCCTTGTGCGATGCGCGCAAGAATCAGTGCTGTGAGTGAACCTGCGAACCCACACGTCAGCGAGGCAAGGGTGAACACCACAAGCCCGAATAGGTAGACGCGCTTGGGACCAAATCTGTCGCCCAGCCGACCTGTAATCAGCAGAGGGACAGCAAACGCTAGTAGGTACGCACTGCTGACCCAGATTGTTGCGGCAATGTCGGCGTCAAATTCGGCGCGGATAGCAGGAATGGCGACACTTACTATCGTGACATCAATCAAGATCATGAAGAACCCGAGGCACAAGGCCCATAGTGCAGGCCACGGACGAACCGGGGTTATCTCGGTGGCAGATGCGGGCACCACACCATAGTGCCGGACTGGCCTACCAAATGTCGTGGCACGGTTGTGCATCAATCGATGACGGCACTACCCGCAAATCGTAGAGTCAAAGGATGACTATACGTATGCGCACACGCGCCCTAGTAGGTATTTCCGCGTCCGCGCTGCTGCTTGCGGGCTGCACAAGCGCCAACGACGCCGACGCTCCTGACCCCACAGCGGCACCAACGGAAACGGTGACGGAAACAGCAACGGAAACAACGCCGCCCGCTGATCCCAACGACCTTCCTGGCGAACCGAGCTTCTTCGGACCAGAGGAGGGCGCAGAACTGGCCATTGTCGGTGTCGACCACGAAGGCAGCGCCCCCTTGTTCGCGCGGCCCGGTGCTGACAGTCTCGCCGAAATTGACCCACTTGCCACCGGGCTCATTGCCACGGGTGTCAATCGCACACTCGACGATGGATCCACGTGGTTCGGCATCGTTGATCCGTCAGACGATAGCCGGGAAGGTTGGATCGCCGCGCAGGAGTTGGCCTACCTTGGGTCCACTGATGACGTGACGAGCGAAGTCATTGCCGATATTGGTCGGATCGAGGGTAACGACATCACCGAAATTGGTGAGTCTGTGGCCGACGTGTACACATCGGAGGAGCCACCATCGCGTGTTGTGCAGACCGCGCCAGGAACAACGGGCGATTTGCATGAGGTGACTTTTGACGTCATTGGCCTCGGCGACGACTCGGTGCTTGGCTACCGGTTGGTTGTGTTTGGAATGGAGGAAGCCGGAACACTGGCGTTGCGCACAGTTGAGCGCACGGTTCTGTGTGCGCGAGGCGTTACCAACGATGGGCTCTGTGTTTAATTGGTTGTCAGACGACCCTCTGAGGTGAAAACGGCGGTTGGTAGATTCATGATGAATTCACCAACCGCCCCGCACGGGGTGATCGCGCCTCAGTGGCTTACGACGGCTTTGAGGAAGCTTCGGGTGCGGTCGTGCTCAGGTTGGGTGAAGATCTGATCGGGTGATCCGTCTTCGAGAATGCGCCCTTTGTCGAACATTAGGACGCGGTCGGAAACGTCGCGGGCAAACTGCATCTCGTGGGTGACGATGAGCATGGTGATGTCTGTGGTGTCTGCGATCTTGCGCAGAACATTGAGCACACCTACGACGAGCTCCGGGTCAAGCGCTGATGTCACTTCGTCGAGCAGCAAGATGTCAGGATCCATCGCCAGCGCTCGTGCGATAGCTACCCGTTGTTGTTGTCCGCCCGAAAGCTGGGACGGGTGGGCGTTTTCTTTATCGGACAGCCCTACCGTTGCGAGCAGTTCACGGCCCCGTTCGACGGCGGTGGCTTTGTCGCGACCCAAAACATGAATGGGACCTTCGGTGAGGTTCTCCATGACCGTCATGTTGGGGAAAAGGTTGAAGTGCTGAAAAACCATCCCGATGCGCTTTCGTGCCTGGCGGAGGTATTTCTCGCTGGCCGGGACCAGTTTTCCGCGACGTGTTTCGTGCGAGAACGGTTCTCCCGCAACCCAAATTGTTCCCTCATTGACCTTTTCGAGCGTCATGAGTAGTCGCAGGATGGTCGTCTTGCCTGAACCGCTAGGACCGATGAGGGTGACCCGCTGGCCTCGTTCCACGGAAAAGTCCAGGTGGTTCAAAACAACATTGTCCCCGAATTGTTTGACGACGTCGTCGAAGTAGATCATCGACGATTTCGCGGTGGGTGGGGTGGGAACGCTATCCAGGCTGTTTGTCATAGTGGCTTTCCAGACGTCGAATGAAGTAGGCGGTGATCAAACTGGCGATGAGGAAGATGATTCCCGCGAGTGTGATGGGTTCTACGTAGCGGAATGTCTGCCCACCGTATTGCTGGGCGCGGGTCACCATTTCGGCCACGAAGATGACGAACAAGAATGGTGTGTCTTTGAACATCGAGACTGCATAGTTGCCGAGGGACGGGACGATGCGGCGGATCGCCTGCGGGAGAATCACGGCTCGCCAGGTGCGGCTCGTGGACATCGATAGGGCTCGTGCGGCCTCCCACTGGCCCGTGGGCACGTCTTCGATGCCTGCGCGGTACACCTCGGCCATGTATGCGGAGTAATGAATCCCCAGCACAATGATGCCGACTTGAATGCCCGAAATGGAAGGCGGTACGGCGTAGAACACGAAAAGCAGCTGCACGACCAAGGGCGTGAGCCGGACGAACTCCATCATGGCGCTGATGGGAAAGATCAGCCAGCGTGGGAGCGCGATTCGCAGGACTGCGACTATCAATCCCACAGCGGCGGCGATCGCGAAGGCCACGATTGTGACGAACACGGTGATGCGAAAACCTTCGAGCAGCACCGGTATTGAATCCCAGGCATGTTGCCAACTCCACATGCGCTCAGTCCTTTCGTTTCGCGATGGCGAGTTCGGCGGTGAGCGTGTCGGGCTTCAGCTTGAAGATTTCTCGCATCGACGGTCCGCGTCCGAGGCGGTGTTTCGCCCGCGCTTCCACGATGTGCATAAACAACGTGAGGATGTAGGCGAGGACGAAGTAGATCAGTAGTGCAATGCCGAAGGCGAAGAAAGTATCACCGGTCGTTTCCCGAAGTCGGTCGATGCGGAACGTCAGGTCCTGCAACGTGATCGCAGTGGCAATTGCGGTGCCCTTAAGCAAGTGAATGAGCAGGTTCGCTAGCGCTGGAATCATCAGCACCCACGCCTGGGGGAAGATGACTCGCCGCATGCGTTGTGCTGGGCTGAAGTTCAGGGCGATCGCTGCTTCCCACTGGACTTTCGGCACGGCGTTGAGGGATCCGCGTACCACTTCGGCGCCGTAGGCCCCGTAGTTCAATCCGAGGGCGAGGATGCCTACAAGGATCGGTTCGAGGCGTATCCCGAACGCGGGAAGGACGAAGAACAGCCAAAAGAGTTGGACGAGCAGCGATGTTCCGCGCAATACCTCAATGACGGTGCGGGCGCTGTATCGGATGAGCCGGTTGGGGGTTCGGGCTGAGATGCCGAACACCACGGCAACAGCGAGGGCTAGCGCCGCCCCGCCAAGCGTCAACTGCACGGTGACAATGATGCCGTCGACGATGCGGGGCAGCGCCGCTACGAGCGCGTCGAGATTACTCATCGAGCTCTTGAACACCGGCGCACAGCTGCTCGGTGGTCAGTTCGGGGCCGGGGAGTTCGTTGATGCTGAACCCAAACGGTTCCATGATGGCCAACCAGCGTTCTGGGTCGGCTTTGATCTCGGCGAGTTGTTCGTTGTAGGCGTCACGCAGTTCAGCGTCGTCCTGCCTGAAGACGGTACCTCCGGCACCCACCTGCGGAACGCCGTTGATGACGGCGACGAAGGACTCAGTCACCTCCACGGGCGCTTCAGGTCGGGTGTTCTTCATGTGGTTCAGCGATACGCCTGTGAGTGCGAACGCGTCGGCGCGGCCTTGGATGACGGCATCCATTCCGTCAATGGGGTTGCCCACTGGGGTTACGTCAATACCGAGTTCTCCTGCGTAGTCCACCTCGATTGCACCGGTGAGGGCGACAATGCGTGCTCCCGCATCGGCAAGGGACTGCATGTCGGATAGGCCTTGTGGGTTGCCTTCCGGCACCATCAGAGCGGTGGTGTAAACAATCTCGGGTTCGCTGAACAGTGCTTGCTCGCACCGGTCGGGGAGGATGGACATTCCCGCGCTGACGGCATCGAAGCGACCAGCGTTGAGGCCGGGAATAAGTGACCCGAACTCAGTCTGCACGCCTTCAACTTCGTCGATTCCGAGCGCACCGAAGATTTCCCGGTGGAGTTCGACTGTTCCGCCAGTGAGTTGGCCGTTGTCTTCGAAGCTGTAGGGCGCTTCACCGGCGAACCCTACGGTGATTTTCCCTTCCTCCTGCAGATCTTCGACGCTTACCGAACCTGAGGAGCAGCCTGCTAATAGTGCTGCGGCAGAGAGTGGGCCAACAACTATTGCTGTTTTCCGTATGGAGAGTTGTGCCATGAAAAAGGTTCCTTACTTGGTTTTGGCATACGAGTGAGGTGGTCATGCACCGGACTCGCGAGGCGTCGTAGAGGTAACTCTGTGAATGTGACTCGCATGCTCGTTGTGGTGTCCGCGCCAAGGGGGTACCTGCCGACCATATCGGCGACGCATAAATCGGTTGGTGCGGAATTCGGCAAGCGTGACTGTTCCGTGACGTCGTAAGCAGGGAATGTGTTGTTAATTCTTTGTTCTCATCAGCTCACCTAGAACACATGACCCAGATCACACAGGGTGAGCTAAAACGGTTCGCTATCTGCCGCGATGTTGGGAAATGTCCAACAGCGGTGTAACTGCTGTGTTGCGGCTACCGCACGCCGGAAAATACGGGCATGTGCGACACGTTTTGAGCGTTGATTCGCAGGTCAGAGGCTCTATAGGGTCATGGGAACCTGCTCAGCCCATCGCAGTTTGCACCTTGTTGTGCGCTGTTCGAAAGGACAGTTGTGACCGATATAGCCGAATCGCTCCTGAATCTAGGGCGCCACTTTCAACGCGGAGAAACATCCCCGGATCTGCGCACCATCGAGAAGTCGGGTGGTCGCCAAGCAGATGCGTTCTATCGCGACCGGATGTCCTACGACAAAGTCGTGCGTTCCACCCACGGTGTGAACTGCACCGGTTCGTGTTCCTGGAAGATTTACGTCAAGGACGGGATCATCACCTGGGAGTCCCAACAAACGGACTACCCGTCAATCGGCCCAGATAAGCCCGAGTACGAGCCTCGCGGTTGCCCACGTGGAGCATCATTCTCGTGGTACACGTATTCGCCTGCGCGCGTTCGCTATCCGTATGTACGCGGAACTTTGCTGGAGATGTACCGCGAGTCAAAGGAACGTCTGAAAGACCCGGTGTTGGCGTGGGCTGATGTTGCGGAGGACCCGGAGAAGTCGAAGCGCTACAAGTCTTCGCGCGGAAAAGGCGGATTTGTTCGCGCTGAATGGTGGGAAGCGGCAGAAATGGTTGCTGCCGCACATGTGCACACCATTAAGAAATACGGCCCGGACAGGGTTGCTGGTTTCTCACCCATTCCTGCGATGTCGATGGTGTCGCATGCAATTGGCGCCCGTTTTGTGTCGCTGCTCGGTGGGACCATGTTGTCGTTCTACGACTGGTACGCAGACCTTCCCGAGGCATCACCTCAGGTGTTTGGCGACCAGACAGACGTTCCCGAGTCAGCGGACTGGTTCGATGCGGGATACCTCATCATGTGGGGCTCAAATGTGCCCGTTACCCGCACACCCGACGCCCACTACATGACCGAGGCGCGGTACCGCGGTCAGAAAGTCATTGTGGTGTCACCCGACTACGCGGACAACACCAAGTTCGCGGACGAGTGGTTGCCAGCACGACCTGGAACTGACGGCGCACTTGCGATGTCGATGGGTCACGTCATTCTCAAAGAGTTCTTTGTCGACAAGACAACCCCACGGTTCATGGAGTATGTCCGTCAATTCACCGATCTCCCATACCTGGTGACGGTGGAGGAGCGCGACGGTGAGTTCGTGCCGGGCAAATTCCTCACAGCTCAAGACCTTGGTTCGAATTCTGAAGGCGCAGAGTTCAAAACGGTCCTGCTCAATGCTGAAACCGGCGACCCGTTTGTGCCCAACGGCTCATTGGGTCACCGCTTCACCCCCTCGGGGAAGGGCAAATGGAATCTCGACCTCGGCGGCGTCACCCCAGTCCTCACCTTGCATGGTTCAAGCGAGACGGCGCGAGTAAAACTTCCGCGCTTTGATACCTCAACTCCTGAGGTTCTGGTCCGCGGTGTACCGACGCGAATGGTGGCCGGCAAACGAGTCACCACCGTGTTTGATCTCATGCTTGCCCAGTACGGCGTCTACCGCGACGGGCTTCCCGGTTCGTGGCCCACAGGTTACGACGACGCCACACAGCCCTACACACCCGCGTGGCAGGAAACGATCACCGGGGTAAAGGCGAAATCGGCTATCAAGGTTGCCCGCGAGTTCGCTGACAACGCGGATCGCTCTGGCGGACGGTCCATGATCCTGATGGGAGCGGGCACAAACCACTGGTTCCACTCCGACCAGATCTACCGCTCCTTCCTGGCCTTGACGCTGCTCACCGGCTGCCAGGGCGTCAACGGCGGCGGATGGGCTCACTACGTGGGCCAGGAAAAATGCCGACCGCTGACCGGGTGGGGAACATTGGCGTTCGGCCTGGACTGGTCGCGGCCGCCGAGGCAAATGCAAGGCACCATCTTCTGGTACCTCGCCTCATCACAGTGGCGCTACGACCCCTTCACCTCGGAGGTTGTGGCATCGCCACTTGCCAAGGGCGCGTTCAAGGGCAGGACAGCAGCAGACAACATTGCGCTAGCGACCCGGCTGGGTTGGATGCCGTCCTACCCCACGTTCAACCGCAACCCCTTAGACCTCGTCGATGACGCTGAACGTCTCGGCAAGGACCCCGCAGAACACGTCGTTGACGGCCTCAAGTCCGGCCACCTGGAGTTCGCGTGCGAAGACCCAGACGCGCCGGAGAACTTCCCACGGGTGCTGACGGTGTGGAGATCCAATCTGCTCGGCTCCTCAGCGAAGGGTAACGAGTACTTCCTCAAGCACCTTCTCGGCGCAGACACCAACCTGCGGGCCACTGATGCTGAAGGAATCCGCCCCGAGGATGTGAAGTGGCGAGATGAGGCACCAGTAGGAAAGCTCGACCTCTTGTTGTCGCTCGACTTCCGGATGACCTCCACGACCCTGTTTTCCGACATCGTTCTGCCCGCGGCCACCTGGTACGAAAAACATGACCTGTCGAGCACCGATATGCACCCCTTTGTGCACGCGTTCTCGCCAGCAATTAGCCCGCCATGGGAATCAAAAACCGATTTCGATGCGTTTCACCGCATTGCTCGCGGGTTCGGCTGGCTAGCAGAAAAGCACCTTGGTGTGCGAAAAGACATTGTCGCGACGCCCCTCATGCACGACACCAACGATGCCACCGCGCAACCAGGCGGCACCGTCAAAGACTGGAAGAAGGGCGAATGCGAACCCATTCCAGGTAAGACGATGCCCAAACTTACTGTGGTCGAACGTGACTACTCTGCCATCGCAGAAAAGCTCGGGGCGCTGGGGCCTCTCGTGGAAGAAATTGGGTTGACCGTCAAGGGTGTCACCACCTATCCGGGTGAGGAAGTGGAACACCTCAAAGCAGCCAACGGCGTCATTCCGACAGGCCCCGCAGCTGGCCGCCCGTCGTTGAAGAAAGACACCCACGCGGCAGAGGCGATCCTGGCGCTGTCAGGAACAACTAACGGACGCCTAGCGACGGAAGGCTTCCAGAGCCTGGAGACCAGAACCGGCACTCAACTCGCGGATCTTTCCGCTGAACACGAAGGTAAACGCATCACCTTCGCGGACACCCAAGCACGCCCGGTTCCCGTCATCACGTCACCTGAATGGTCGGGCTCAGAATCAGGTGGACGGCGGTACTCACCGTTCACCATCAATGTGGAACGCCTCAAACCGTGGCACACCTTGACCGGACGGCAACACTTTTACCTCGACCACGACTGGATGGCGGAACTCGGGGAGCAACTGCCCATCTTTAGGCCACCGCTCGATATGACGGCGCTGTTCAGCGAACCACGAATCGGAGATGTCGCTAACCGGGAAGGCACAGCTGGCGTCACCGTGCGGTACCTCACCCCGCACTCCAAGTGGTCCATCCACTCGGCTTACCAGGACAACCTGCACATGCTCACACTGTCGCGTGGTGGGCAATCAATCTGGATGTCCGCGATCGACGCAGAAAAGATCGGCATCAAAGACAACGACTGGATCGAAGCCGTCAACCGCAACGGTGTTGTGGTCGCTCGCGCCATCGTCAGCCACCGCATGCCCGAGGGAACTGTATTCATGTATCACGCACAGGACCGTGCCGTGGACGTCCCGCGCATCGAACGCACAGGAAAGCGAGGCGGCATCCACAACGCGCTCACTCGCATCATGATCAAACCCACTCACATGATCGGCGGCTACGCACAGCAGTCGTTCGCCATCAACTACCACGGTCCCACGGGGAATCAGCGCGACGAGGTCACCACAATTCGTCGCCGCGCGCAGGAGGTGCAGTACTGATGAAACCTATGGCACAGATAGCCATGGTGATGAACCTGGACAAATGTATTGGGTGTCATACCTGTTCCGTCACCTGCAAGCAGGCGTGGACCAACAGGTCAGGGGTGGAGTACGCGTGGTTCAACAACGTTGAAACCCGCCCGGGACAGGGATATCCCCGTCAGTACCAGGACCAGGAACGCTGGAAAGGTGGCTGGACTCGCACGAAGCGCGGGAAGGTGACACTCAAATCCGGTTCCCGGCTGAAGCGACTTGGCAACATTTTTGCCAACCCCGACCTCCCCACAGTCTCGGACTACTACGAACCGTGGACGTATGACTACAGCACGATCCTCGGTTCCGGTCCCATGGACACCACCCCAGTGGCGCGACCGAAATCTGCCATCACGGGCGAAGACACCAAAGTAACGTGGGGCGCCAACTGGGATGACGACCTCGGCGGTGGTCCTGAGCAGGTCGGACTAGATCCGATTCTGCAGCGGGTGAACGAAAAGATCACCCTAGAGTTTGATCAAACCTTCATGTTCTACCTGCCCCGCATTTGCGAGCATTGCCTCAACCCGTCCTGCGCCGCATCCTGCCCATCGGGTGCAATCTACAAGCGTGCCGAAGACGGCATCGTGCTGGTCGACCAGGACAAATGTCGCGGATGGCGTCAATGCGTCACCGGGTGTCCGTACAAGAAGATCTACTTCAACCACAAAACCGGGAAAGCCGAAAAATGTACGTTCTGCTACCCCCGCGTCGAAGTGGGAATGCCAACGATCTGCTCTGAAACCTGTGTCGGCCGCCTGCGCTACATCGGTGTGATGCTGTACGACGCAGATGCCGTCACCGAGGCCACCCAGGTTCCCGACGATAAAGACCTGTACCCGGCCCAACTCAATGTGTTCCTCAACCCGCACGACCCCCGAGTGGTCGACGCGTGCGAAAAGGCCGGCATCTCCGCCGACTGGATCGAGGCGGCCCAGAACTCACCGGTGTACAAACTGATTGCCGACTACCAGATCGCGCTACCTCTGCACCCGGAATACAGGACCATGCCGATGGTCTGGTACGTCCCACCACTGTCGCCGGTTGTTGATGCCATCACGGAGTCTGGCGGGGACGGAGAGGACGAAAACAACCTCTTCGGCGCAATCGACGCCCTACGTATCCCCATCGAATACCTCGCGGAACTGTTCACCGCGGGAGACGTGGGACCAGTGCGAGCATCACTGCAGCGCCTCGCCGCGATGCGTGCGCACATGCGCAAGGTCAACCTCAAAGAAGAAATTGATCCCACTATCGCGGCGTCGGTGCGGCTATCAACTTACGAAATTGAGGCGATGTACCGGCTCCTCGCACTCGCAAAGTACGACGAGCGATATGTGATTCCCACGGGTGCCAGCTCCGACGCCCACCGGCTTGAAGCCATCGCGACTGAGTGCAGTCTCAACAGCGACGGTGGACCCGGAATGAACGAAGCGGGCATGACTGCGTTCGATGCGATGGCGGATAAGTTCCACCTCCTAGAAGACGCAAACACAGCGGCACCGGAAGACAAGAAAGCTCGGGTCAACCTCCTGAACTGGGATGGCGAGTCGACGTATGGAATCGTCCCGGAGCGAGTGCAGTGAAACTGTTACGCAAGAACCAGACCGTGAACTACACCGACCGGCAGCGCCGCCTCATCTGGCGGATATGCGCTCTCGTGCTTGACTACCCGCACCCGCGAACACTCGTGATGCTGCCCGATCTCGTCGAGGCATCACATGAACTCCCCACACCAGTCGGCGACCAACTGCGCAAGTTCTGTGACCACGCAACCCACGCTGATCCGCTCGTTCTGGCGCAACACTACGTCGAAACCTTCGACCTACGCCGCAGGTCAAGCCTGCATCTGACCTACTACGCCTATGGGGATACCCGTAAGCGCGGGGGAGCGCTGCTGATGATGAAGCAGGCATACCGCCGCGCTGGTGTCGTCATGGACGAACAAGAGCTACCCGACTACCTGCCGGTGGTATTGGAATTCTCCGCGACCACCGATCCACTCGCAGGGGGACGCATTTTGGCACGTCACCGCGCAGTGCTCGAGCTTCTGCGCTTGTCTTTGCACGAAAGCGAGTCACCCTACGCTGACATTCTGGACGCCTTGTGTTCCACGTTGCGACCGCTGACCACCACCGATCGTGCCGAAATTCAGGTGCTCGCCGCTGACGGGCCACCTGAAGAAGAAGTTGGCCTCGACCCTTACGCGATCGACCCCACCCTGCACGACAATGCGCAACTGCTACCCACCCCAGCCTTCCCAACTGGAGGACCCCAGTGAACACCCTGCTGTGGCTGATCCTGCCCTACATCGCACTGATGTCCTTCGCACTAGGACACATTTGGCGCTACCGTCACGACCAATTCGGCTGGACTACACGGTCGTCACAAATGTACGAAAGCCGCTTGCTGCAAATCGCTAGCCCGCTGTTTCACTTCGGACTCCTCGCCGTCATTGGCGGGCACATCGGCGGACTGGGCATCCCGAAATCGTGGACGCAGGCCGTTGGGATATCCGACCACACCTATCACTACCTCGCGGTCATTCCCGGCACCCTCGCAGGGCTTGCCGTGGTGACGGGTCTGAGTATTCTGCTCTACCGTCGCATCACAGTCTCGGCGATCCGCAAAGCCACCACCAAGGGCGATGTTGTGATGTACACCGTCCTGAGTATCACCATTCTGACCGGAATGATGAACACCATCGGGGTCAATATCTTTGGCGGCGGATACGACTACCGCGAAACCGTGTCACCGTGGTTCCGCAGCGTGTTCGCTCTCAGCCCCAATCCTGAACTCATGGTCGGTATCCCGCCGAGCTTTGCGCTCCACGCCATCGCTGCACTGGTGCTTTTCACGATCTGGCCCTACACCAGACTCGTCCACGTATTCAGCGCCCCAGTCGGATACTTGTTCCGCCCGTATGTGGTCTACCGCAGCAAAGACGTCAGCAAGCGGGGCAGCAGCCCGTACGACAAGGCATGGGAATCCGCCAACGGACTTGACGTGCGCGCGAAGAAATAGGGCATCGCGGCAAGTTTGTATGTAAAGGTGAGGTATGCGGAAACTCGACAACACCAGTTCACTGTTACACCACATGTCCGAGTCAATGCCGCGACGAAATATGGCGTCACTGTATGTTTTCGATGCTGCTGGCGCAGAACATGTTCCGACTACCGAGGTCGAATTAGCCGACTACGTGACGGCCCGCATATCTCACCACCAAATATTCGACCATGTTATTTCGCCGGCGCCTTTAGGGCTAGGAAACGCTGCATGGACAGCGGATCAGCACTTTGACGTTCGCAATCACATTTCTTGGCATGAACTAAGCGGTAGTGGATCGTGGACTGATTTGTGCCGAGACTTCGTCCGTCTTGCCGAAACCCCGCTGCCGCACGGCCGTCCGCCGTGGCACATCTCCGCAATGCGCGTCGCCCATGGCGATTCATCAATTCCTACCGGGGCAATCGGTGTGATCTTGCGGGTAGAGCACGCGGCAATGGACGGTGCCTCCTTGGTTGCATTCGCGCGCACCCTCTTCCCAGACACCTCGGCGGCGGCAGTTCAAGTTCCTGTGGAGGCACAAACACTCACAGCAGCCAGGCCAAGTGTCGCCGGTGCGGTTCGTGAACTGCCAGCAAGGGCCGCGACCGCTGCACGACACGCCCGCAGTGCGGTTTCTGCAATAACGAAGCCGAAGACTTCACCGGCAAACAAAGTCACCACCGCATTGCCGCCTGAGGAAATGGCGGCCACCGAGTTCACCGAACGTGTCTTTGATGCCACGACAGTCAGCCTCGAAGATTGTCAGAAAATCCGCCAACTTGTGCCCGGTTCAACCATCAACGACGTGGCACTGAGCGTAGTTGCGGGCGCGTTGCGCCGGTACCTGCAAACCTATGCGGAGGTTCCCGATAAGCCCTTGCTGTGCGCGATTACTGTTGCGCTGCAAAAGCACGGGCACCAGCGCGCGGCAGGGTCAACTGAACACGTTGGCAATGACATCACAGGTGCTCTGCTGCCCATCGGAACGCACATCGCTGACCCGCGGGAACGCTTGCGACAGATCCATCAAACCAGCAGCACCACGAAGCAACGCCTGCAACTCGGACCGCAAGTCCACATCGAAAATATTATCCGTGCCATCCCACCAGGAATTCTGGCCGCTCTGGCCCGTCGCATACCCGCCAAACAGCCGATCCACGCAACAAGCGTGGTCAATGTTCCCCGCGGACGAAACCCCATGTACTTTGGCGACGCACGGGCTATACGTACGCACGGGTTGCCGCTGCTCAATCCGCGTGCTCCAGTCGCCCACCATGTGACCTCGCTCGAGGACCGGCTCGGCATTGCCTTTGTCGCGGACCGCTCATCGTTGGCCAACCCCGAGGCATACCGTGTTGCGTTGATCGATTCTTTCAACGAACACCTCTCAGCCAGCGCCACGTAGACAGCGAGCCTGCATAACCGTCGGTAGGCTGCTGTTATGAATTCCCCACAAGCCGAACACACCTCTCGGCGTATCGTCATCACCGGCGCAAACTCGGGCATCGGATACTTCACGGCACTCGAACTCGCCCGGTCGGGCGACACGGTGGTACTCGTTTGCAGGAATCGGGCAAAGGCCGAAGCTGCTGCTGAAGCCATCATCAACGAAGTCCCTGCGGCGTCGGTGATCGTTGAAGAACTCAACCTTGCTGACCTCGAATCAGTGAAAGACTTTGCCGAAGCCCAAACCGAACCGATCGATGTGCTAGTCAACAACGCTGGCGTCATGATGCCGCCGTCACGTATCGAAACAGTGGACGGTTTTGAACTGCAGTTCGGAACGAACCATCTCGGCCACTTCGCCCTCACCGGGAGGCTGCTACCTCAACTGCTGGCCGCCACGTCACCCAAAGTTGTCACCATCTCATCAGTGGCGCACAAACAACGCCCACACCTTGACTTCGACAACTTGCAAGCCGCAAGCGGGTACAACCCCCACAGGGCCTACGCAAACTCGAAGCTCGCCAACCTTCTGTTCACCCTCGAACTTGATCGCCGCGCCCGCGCCGCCGGGTCACCTCTGGTGAGTTGTGGTGCGCACCCAGGATTTTCCGCCACCGGCCTGTATGGCAGCGACGACGGAATGGGCAGCAACCGCATTCTAAAAGTCCTCGCGCCACTAGGTGCGCGCATCGTCAGCCAATCCGCAGCAGCGGGTGCGTGGCCAACTCTGCACGCAATCAATCACGGGGGACCGGGGGACTACACCGGTCCGCGTGCTCTGTTTGAAACCCGCGGGAAGCCCGGTCCGGCGAAGAAATCCCGCACTGCTCAGGACGCCGAACTTGCTGCCAAGTTATGGGTAGAGAGTGAAAAACTCACCGGAGTTACGTACTCGCTGTCCTGACGAGCCGAGACTGCAATAGTTCGATATAGGCTTAGGGTTATGCCCGGTTTCTGCGCGACGAAGTGGACGTGACAATGCCAAAGACTCGACCATCGGTGCTAGTGACGGGAGCCGCTGCGGGCATTGGCCGGGCAACGGCGCTGCGGTTCCTCAAAGCCGGATACCTGGTGGGTGCCTACGACGTCGACGAACAGGGAATCGAATCCTTGATGCGTGCTGCGCCGAGCGGACGCATTGTCGGCGGTCGCCTCGACGTCACCGATGCAGATGCGTGGCACGACGTTCTCGACGAGTTCATGGGGCACACGAGCGGCCGACTTGATGTGCTCGTCAACAATGCGGGGCTGCTTAGGGCGGGGCGATTCGTTGACATCCCGCTCGATACGCAAGCGCAAATCGTGCGAGTGAACGTCGACGGAGTGATCAACGGCTGCTACATGGCCTACCCCTTCCTAAAAGTGACGCCCAAAGCTCAAGTCATCAATGTTTGTTCGGCGTCAGCGATCTACGGCCAAGCCGAACTCGCCACCTACTCGGCAACAAAATTCGCGGTGCGAGGACTGACCGAAGCGCTCGATGTTGAGTGGAAAGACGACGACATCCGGGTGTGCGCGGTGTGGCCGCTGTTCGTGAACACCGGCATGATCGCTGACGAAAAAACATCGTCCATGTCGACGCTTGGTGTTCGGCTGAGCCCAGAAGACGTCGCGAACAAGATATTTTCTGTCGCAAAGCCGCAACGGTTGCCGTTCCCGCAACCCACCCATATTCCAGTTGGTGCACAAGCGCACGCCTTGTTTACCACCGCCCAATTCACACCGCTGCGAGTGTTGCGTGCGGTGAATCGACGTATCGCACAACACTGACGAAAAGAGTTGCTGTGGAAGAGTTTCCGGTAGCAAAGTCATCGCAGAGACGCCGCCCAGACGGTGTGGATGACAACACGGTAGAAGCGTTGGGCAAGCTATCGGAAGCGCTGGAAACTGTCGAACGTGCACGGGGCTACCTTTACGATTTTCATCAACTCGTCGGCGGTGCAGACATCAAGCTCGACGAGGCGGCAACCATGTTTGAGAATGCCGGTCACCCCGACATCGCCGCCAAAATCCGCACTGAACTCATCGGTTTGAATGTTCTGGACGGGCGGTGGACATTCCAAGTCGTAGAAGAATTCGACGACGGATATTGGTCGACATTCCGGGCGGTGGAAAAACACGCGCGGGACAACCTAGTGCAAGGTGTGAGACATGTGTTTGAGGCGGAAATGAAAGAAGATCGCCGCACCGAGGGGCGCGTTGGTCACGAGCCCGAACCACCCCACTGACGGCGATGTCGAAAAGTTCGGGCCAGCTTCGCTCACTTAGTGAAGGGCCACAACTGCATGGCCCCGCAACGACAGGAGACCATCATGCCGAAGTACTTGCTCCTTAAGCACTATCGCGGCGGCCCGGAACCGCACCGACGTGTGCCACCAATGGACCAGTGGGCACCTGAGGACCTTGACGCACACATCGCTTTTCTGCGGCATGTCAGCGAACTTCTGACCAACACCGGTGAGTTCGTTGACGCGCAGGCCCTCACTCCAGACCGAACATGGGTGCGGTACGGAGGTCCCGATGCCGCGCCCGTCGTCACTGACGGCCCACTTCCAGAGACCAGTGATCTTGTGGCTGGGTGGTACATGATCGACGTCGAGTCTCACGAGAGAGCAGTAGAACTGGCGGCCTATGTTTCATCGGAGCCAGGACCGGGCGGCACACCGTTGTTTGAGTGGATCGACATACGAGAAGTGATGTCCGAGGCGCCGTCGGAGTAACACAGCATGGGCGACATCACGCGATCACCGGAGTGTGAGGGCGAACTACGCGGCCTCACACCTCGCGTGCTGGCGACGCTTGTTCGGCGCGGTGAAGATTTCAATGATGCCGAAGACGCGGTACAGGAAGCGTTACTCGAAGCGCTGCGATCGTGGCCCCGAAATCCTCCCCGAAACCCGAGTGCATGGCTTACGACGGTAGCCACCAGGCGGCTTGTCGACGCCCGCCGTAACGAGGCTGCTCGTCGTCGCCGCGAAGACCTGATTTCCGCCGAACCTCGCCCCACCGCGGCCGAAGAAGGCGACGACACACTATTCCTGCTGTTTTGCTGTTGCCATCCCGAACTGGCACCCGGCTCACAAGTCGCGTTGACACTGCGCGCAGTTGGCGGCCTCACAACCAAAGAGATCGCAGATGCGTTTTATGTTCCAGAGTCAACAATGGCACAGCGGATCAGCAGGGCGAAGCGAACCTTAAGGGGGCGCCGCCTCAACCAGCCCGGCGACCTCGCTGTCGTTCTTCGCGTTCTCTACCTTGTTTACACTGTCGGTCATGGTGGCCGGATCGACCTGGCATGCGAGGCAATACGTCTCACACGGCAACTCGTCCTCGCCACTGACGAACCCGAGGCGCGTGGGCTCCTCGCGCTGATGCTTCTCAACCACGCAAGGTCAGCGGCGCGTTTCGACGAAGAAGGACGGATCGTCACACTCGATCGACAGAACCGTCAACTGTGGGACACACGTGAGATAGCCGAGGGAGTCCGTGTCCTCCAGTCAGCGCTGGCACTCTACCGGCCGGGCCGATATCAGATCGAAGCCGCAATCGCGGCCCTCCACGATGATGCTGCCAGTGCGAACGAGACCGACTGGGTGCAGATCCTTGCCTGGTACGACGACCTTATCGACCTCACAGACGACCCAGTACGGCAAGACCCAGCTGCCGTGCTCGGTCGGGCGGTAGTGGTTGGGCATGTTTTCGGCCCCGCGTCGGGGTTGCGCGAAACCGAAGCACTGGGTGCGGTGATGGGGGATCGCCATCGTTGGCATGCGGTCCGTGGCTACCTGTATGAACTCGGCGGTGATCTGGCGTCTGCGGCAGCAGCGTATGCAGAGGCTGCGCGACTCGCAACAAACATAGCTGAGCGCAACCACCTTGTCCGCCGGGCCGCGAGCATCCGTGCCGGTGGCGAAACACAGTGACGACTGACCTGCCGCTGTAGTTCAAAGCCGACGTGGTTTTAAGCCAACGGGGTGCCGTCGGCGACGGGGTGGTCAACGCGAATGAGGCTGACTGCGCCGTCTTCGCGGTAGGCGCCGATGGTCAGTACCTCGGAGGTGACCCCGCCGATACGTTTTGGTTCGAGGTTGCAGACACAGATCACTTGCCTCCCGACGAGGTTAGACGCGTCGTATAGGTCGGTGATTTGTGCGCTGGACGTCTTCGTCCCCAGTTCGCCAAGGTTGATTGTCAGGACGTACGCGGGTATTCGCGCTGTGGGGTGTTTGTAGGCGCTGACAACCGTGCCGATTCGCAGGTCGAGTGGTCCAAGTTCCGGGAGATTCATGCCGTGGTGCGCCCTGATTCGGTGTAGTTCGTACCGCCACCCTGTGCGGCATTTAGTGCGGCTTCGATTCGGCGGGCAGTGAAATCAGCACAGAGTCGCTGCACTTGCGATGGTGTGCAGAACATTGCTGACTTGATTTCCTTGCCGTCGACGGTGATCTGGTCGGTCAGGGTTGGTGGGTAAGTTCCGCCGTCAAAAACGAGGCACACAGCGTCATCCCACCCACCCCATGGCGGTAGCCAATCGGTGAGGAGCAGTGGTCCGGTCGTCACTGTGATTCCTAGTTCTTCTTCTGCTTCCCTGCTCGCGGCGAGGTGGGGTGATTCGCCCACTTCGACGACGCCGCCGGGCAAGTCCCAGTCGCGTTTGTAGGTCAATTGACACAGCAATACGCGGTCTTGATCGTCCCTGATGAGAAGTTGGCTGATCGCGCGTTTGCGCGGCAAGAAGGCATTGAGGATCTCGCGGAAACCCGCGGGGTCTCTCAGTGGCGGATCGTCTGCCAACCGCGCCAGAACTACGGTGTCGTGACTTTTGTTGTCGCGAGCGTCGCCCTTCCTCAAGACCCCTTCACGGCGCAGACCTGATCGCGTGGCAAGACGTATGGACCGGTGGTTGTCGACGTCCACATACGCTTGCAGCCGAGAAAGGTGCAGTTCAGTGAATGCGTAGTCAGCGAGTAATGCGAGAGATCGTGTCGCGAGGCCGCGTCCCCGATGCCCAGCGAACAGCGCCCATTGCAGGTCGCCGGTGGTGGCGCCGGTGCGGCGTACTTCGACGTAGCCGACTGGTAAGTCTTGGTGTTCGATGACGAGGTTCACTACGCGCCGGTTATCGGCGAACGCTTCGCGCGACCATGTTGGTGCGTCGTGAAGATTATTAAGGGACGTTTGACCCACCCATCTAGTGAGTTCGTCGTCGTTGCCTGCAACTGCGGCGTTGACGTCGTTGTCTGTCCACGGCCGAAGCGTGACGACCCCGTCGGTGAGTACGGGGGGTTCGGGATGCTGCGCGCTTGGTTCTCCCACGCCTAACAGGGTATCGGCTTAAGGCGGAAAGTGGTTTTGAGAGTTTGTCGTGACGCAGATTACGGACAAATCCACAGTAGGGGAGGTTCCCGTGTGCCTACAATCAACCTAAGGTAGAGGGTTACGTAGGGGAGGTGTTGGCCATGGCAGGGAGAAATACTCCCGACCGCGCAGTTCGCGGCGCGGTTCCGCGCAGGTCACACACCGCTGATCAGGTCCGGCGCAGCTATCGAGACACAGCGAAGCGACCGACCAAACGATCGGCCAAGCGCCCCCACAACGCTGAGGCCGCGCGTGCTCTCGCGGAACGTCGCCGCAAAGCACGGCGCGGAGCATTGCGACTAGAAATCCCCAGCGTGGGATCCACGCATGTCAGTGCGGCCGGATTCTCGATGCTGCTCATAGTTTTGGTGTGCGGCTGGGTTGTTTTGCTCAGCAACCCATTTGGTGGTGCCGTACTTGGCCCGTCGATGCCTAGCACCGCATTCATCGTCATTGCGGCCCTTGGTCTCTACGCCCTCAAACTCATCGAGGATTAACCAAAACTGTCAGCGGCACCACGTAAGGTCTGAACCTGATTCGCCCGTTCTCAAGAATGCCCGCTCAGAATTACAGACCGGAGCCGCTGTGTTCATCCTGCGCCATCCAGATTCCGCACACCACGATTCGTCAGCACACGATGACAATGTGCGGGTGATTTACAGCGCAACCGACCTTGCTCAGGCTGCCACCAGCGAATTCGACACTCTTCGCATGCTCGACATCAAGTTGGGACGGTGGGATGCTCCCGCGGTCGCCGACGATGCGATGATGGCTCGCGCTGCGGAACTCGGGGATGAGCACGAGCAGCGCATGCTTGACAGTTTGATCGCAAAGCATGGTGACGGTGTGGTGCAACTGCAACGCCCCGCCTTCACTGAATCGGCTCTGATCGCCGCGCGGGAAGCCACCCTGGACGCAATTCGTCAAGGTGCGCCTGTGATCTTTCAAGGCACATTCTACGACGGGCATTTTGCTGGTTTCTGCGATTTTCTGCTGCGCGAAGTTGGCCTCGACGGGCAGCCTACGTACGCGGTGTATGACACGAAGTTGTCGCGGCACGCTCGCGTCACCGCGTTGCTCCAGCTCGCCGCCTATGCCGACCAACTACTCTCGTCGGGCGTTGCTGTTGCACCCCACGTGCATCTGGTTCTCGGTGATGGCACAGTGACTAATCACCAACTCGCCGATGTGCTGCCGGTGTACAGGCAACGCCGCGCTCGTCTGGACTTTATTCTCCGTGAGCACCTCGCAGAAGCGGCGCCGGTGCAATGGGGGGACCCTCGCTACAGCATCAACATTCACAGTGATCTCGTCGCGGACCATCTCATTCAGACCCGCGACCCGATCCTCATCGCAGGATTAACGACGGTGCAACGCACCAGGCTGTTCGCCGCGAATATCCGCACGATCGATGATGTCGCCGAACTCAGTCCAGGCAAACCCGTTTCCGGCATCTCCGCGCCCACGTTGGCGCGACTGCAAGCGCAAGCCGAAGCGCAACTTATTGAGGAGCGAACCGGAAAGCCTCACTTCTCCGTCTACAACCCACACGCGCTGACGGAACTGCCCGCGCCGAGCGCTGGAGACGTATTTTTCGACTTTGAAGGTGACCCGCTGTGGACGGAAGGCGACTCCCCGGACTGGGGGTTGGAATACCTATTCGGACTGGTGGAAGCTCCCGACGGCACGATTAGCCACACCCCCGATGTGCAGACAACCTTTGTGGCGTTCTGGGCTCACGACCGTGCCCAGGAGAAACAGGCTCTGCGTGATTTCATCGCCTACATCGGCAAGCGGCGCGAACAGTACCCCGATATGCACATCTACCACTACGCACCGTACGAAAAAACAGCACTGCGGCGGCTCGCCGGGCGCCACGGAGTGTGCGAAACCGAAGTCGATGAACTACTACGCGCCAATGTTCTGATCGACCTGTACCCACTTGTTCGCAAAGCTCTGCGCATCGGCAAACCGTCCTACAGCATCAAAAAACTCGAACCCCTCTACATGGGCGATCACCTTCGCGGGGGCGACGTCACCACCGCCGGCGATTCGATCGTCGAGTACGCCCACTACACGGACCTCGTGCGGGCAGGAGACCACACCGCCGCAGCCGCCGTGCTCAACTCCATCGCGGACTACAACCGCTACGACTGCGACTCCACCCTGCACCTACGTAACTGGCTGGCCCACCACGCCGCCGACCACGGCATCGCGTTGCGGCATCGTGAAATGACCCTGGTCGACGATGTTCCCGACAATTTCGACGACTCCGAACTCGAACGTGCACTACTCGAGTTGACCGAAGACATCCCGCGGCATGAGCGCTCTGATCCGCAACAGGCCGCCGCGATGATGGCCGCGGCGTTGAATTACCACTGGCGCGAACGCAAACCCTTCTGGTGGGGGCACTTCGACCGACTATCCGCCACCGACGGCGACCTCGTCGATTCCAACGAAGCGTTCGTCGTCGACAAAGCCGTCACAGTGCAACCGTGGGAAAAACCCACACCGCGTTCAAACTACTGCCGGTATGTCCACGTCACGGGCGAAATTCCCCCAGGCTCAGGGCTCGGAGAAGGCAAAGACGTGTTCGCCCTCTATCAGTCGCCCCCACCGGAGGGAATACCGCAACCAGTTCCAGAGGGGCGTGGGGTAGGACGCAACGCCAAGTTGCTCAGCGAAGACGAATGCAACAGCGCCGGTATCCGCTATCCCGATCACGGAGCAATCGTGTGGGAGCGCCTCCCTAAAGGCGTAGAACCATTCGACGACATTCCAGTTGCGTTCACACCAGGTAGCCCACCTGCAACAAAAAGCCTGGAACAAGCACTCGCGGAAGCCGGAGAGCAGTTCGTCGACAGTTGGCCGACCGTGCCTGCCACCGCAGGGATCGACGTCCTTCTCCGCTCGGCGCCGCGCACCAAAGCCGGGCGCCCACCGGCCACGGTCGTCGCACACGACACAGCAACTGCCATCGTCACCACACTGCGTAATCTCGCGGACTCCTACGTCGCAGTGCAAGGACCACCGGGGACTGGGAAAACCTTCACCGGTTCGCGGGTCATCGCGGAACTAGTCAACAACCATGCCTGGAAAGTTGGAGTTGTAGCGCAGTCCCATTCCGTCGTCGAAAACATGCTCGACGGCATCGTTGACGCTGGCGTTGCCGGAACGGCGGTTTTTAAAGGCGAAAACAGATTGAAGTCAGACAAGTGGTCGACTACCAAAAACAAGAACGACATTGCCGCGTTGATCGATGCCGCCCACGACGGGATCGTCGTCGGGGGGACCGCCTGGGCATTCTCGAACACGAATCAAATCCCCGCCCAGTCCCTCGACCTCCTCGTCATCGATGAGGCAGGTCAGTTCTCCCTCGCCAACACACTTGCCGTAGCCGGTTCAGCCCGAAATCTGTTGCTGCTCGGCGACCCCCAACAACTCCCGCAGGTAAGCCAAGGCACCCACCCCGAACCTGTAGACCACTCGGCACTCGGATGGTTAATCGGACAACGAGGGACACTGCCAGAGGGCTATGGATACTTCTTGGAACGGACCTTCCGTATGCATCCCGCACTATGCAAGGCCGTCTCAACCCTGTCGTACGAGGGTCGTCTCTATAGCGAAGAGTCCGTCACCACAGCCAGACACCTCGAAGGCGTGGCACCAGGCGTGCGCACCATCATGGTCGACCATCACGGCAACTCAACCTCATCGATAGAAGAAGCCGAAGCGGTCCGCGACACCATCATCGGACTACTGGGCAAGCCCTGGACAGAAAAAGGTGGCGAGCAACCCCGCCCGTTGAATGCATCCGACGTCATCGTCGTCGCTCCGTACAACGCGCAAGTAGAAACAATCGCCGCGACGCTCAAAGCTGCGGGCCTCGCAGAGGTCATGGTCGGGACGGTAGACAAGTTTCAAGGCCGACAAGCAGCAGTAGCGATCGTATCCATGACAGCGTCCGCCGTGGAAGACGTTCCGCGGGGAATGGGCTTTCTGATGTCGCGCAACAGGCTTAACGTGGCGGTGTCCCGCGGCCAATGGTTAGCCATTGTGGTGCGGTCACACGCCCTCACTGACTTCATGCCCACCACACCGGAAGGGTTAGAAGAGCTCGGAGCGTTCCTTGCCCTGTGCGATGTGGGGGCAAACTAAACAACACCCACGTGCGGCGTTACTGCCAGTAGTGCGCCACATCAACAACAACGCGTGAGTACTCAGCAGGACCATCAAGGGTGAACACCCGGAATGGAAGCCGCGCACGAACACCCACACCGAAGGTAGTTTGCCCCTCAAAGGAGCCTGCATACGCCACCTGGCGGAATGTTTGATAGTTGTTCACGTTGACGATTTCGTTCCTGTTCGCCGGTGAATACGTAGCGTTGCCATACGAGTCATACGCTGGCGACATAACAATCACCTGGATGGCCGCGCCACCTCGCAGCGGAACTGCGTGCCCGGATCCATCTTGGCGCACCACATCGACGTACCGAACGTGGTACCCGGCCACGGGGCCTTTAATGTCGACCACCACTCTGTCAAAACAGTTGTGCTGACCAGAGCGGACGTTGACAACCGGCGCCGTGGACATCACTTGTTGAGTCTTTTGCAGTGAACCCCACACGATTCCGCAGTACGGCGCTGCTGATGCCGACGCAGGAACTAAGACCAAAGCGCCCGCCACAAGGGCTGAGCCAGCCAGGGCCGAGAATGTTTTTTTCATCACACCTCACCTCGAATAGGTTGTCCCGACCTACCCTTCATGATAATGGAGTATCGCCGTTGTGATGAGAATCGTGATACTACTGTGCTGCTTCAGCGAGCAACACCGCAAAACGCGAATCGGGGTCCTGCCACACCAGCCTCACGTGCAATTGATGCGCCGCCAACTCCTCAACGAGTGCAGACAGTTCAAACTTCGCTGATACCTCCGTGCGGATCGTCTCACCCGCTTCAAGATTCACCACTACACCAGCGCCGGGGACCTGCACAGTCATGTCTTTGCGTGCACGTAGGTGCATCTCAATCCACTGATTTTCCGCATCCCACAGAGAAACGTGGTCGAACTCGTGCACATCGAAGTCGGCACCCAATTCCGCATTCATCACGGACAGCACATTGCGGTTGAAGTCCGCCGTCACACCACGTGCATCGTCATACGCCGCCACCATGGTGGTCTCATCAATGATCAACCCTGCGCCGAGTAGGACATGTTCGCCGTCGTGGAGCAGTTCACGCATCGCACCGAAGAAGTGCGCGCGTTCCGCAGGCACCAAGTTTCCTATGGTTCCACCGAGGAACACCAACAGGCGGTGGGGGTAGTCCGGCAACCAATGCAACCCGTCCCGGTAGTTTGCGGCGGAGAAGTCACTGACGACGCTGTGCAGATCCACACCTGGGTAGTCGACCATTATGTGATTCATGGCAGCAGTCAGCGCGCTTTCCGACACATCCTGCGCAACATAGGTGCGCAGAGTTCCGTGGGCTTGCAGCGCATCGAGCAGCAGTCGTGTCTTCTCGGACGACCCTGACCCCAGTTCGACAACGGTGTGCGCACCTGTCGCTTCTGCTATATCGGACACACATGATTCCAGAACTGCGCGTTCGGTTCGGGTGGGGTAGTACTCCGCCAGCGTCGTGATCTGGTCAAATAGCTCGCTGCCGGTGGAGTCATAGAACCATTTCGGCGGCAATGTGTAGGGTCGCGAACCCAAACCGTCCTGCACATCTTTAATCAGTGCCCGCTCGCGATCGTGCGGTTCGATATGGACATCATGGCGTTGCGTTGTTGGCACCGGCATACCTCTCCTAGATCTGGGGCTCTTCAATCGGCGTGCAGGCAAGTGGGTGCACATCCACTAGGGATGTTGTAGCGACGACGAGGTGCCGATCAGGCACAGCCCGCCACTGGGGAGACGAGTCTGTGGGTTCACTTGCGACGAGAACAGTGGCTCCGTCCGACCGCACCGACAAACTATGCCCCCAGGTTGTGGCGGTGATTGTGTGGCCGTCACACAGTAGGAAGTTCAACTTGGACGAGGGGAACTCGGCGCCGATTCTGCAGGTAAGTTCGGTCAGAACATCCGATGCCGCGCGTCCGTTGTGGAGTTGGTGGCGCACCCACGCCCACAGCACTGCCGAATCGGTGGGGGCATCAACGGTCATCAGATCCGCGAGAGGAATTTCGCCCGCCAGGGGCACCACGCTGTGTGGCCACTGTGCAACGTACCCGTTGTGACTAAACGCCCACTGCCGCGAAATGAAAGGCGCGCACGCGGTCTCGACTAAGGGCATCCCCACCGTCGCGCTTCGTACGGCTGCGACAACGGCGTGTGATCGACAGGATGACATAGCAGCCTCTCCGGAGCGGTCAGCCCAAATGGGTGAGGCGCTGCGATACCGGGACGCCTCGCCGTCGGACCACCAGGCAACCCCGTAGCCGTCAGCGTTAATGACGCCGCCGCCACGCATGTCCTTCGGCAGGTAGGACTGGTGTACCAGCGAGTGATCCCCAGCGGTGTAGATGTCGCTCACGCGGACAGGCTCGCCAATGTAGGCCAAGTGTCGACACATCAGGTTGTGATGTCGCGTGCTAGTCGGAATCCCGCGAAGATTTGCCGCCGGATGGGGTAGTCCCAATTACGGAATGTGCCCCTCATCGCCACGGAGTCCGTGCCGAACGAACCTCCACGCAGCACCCGATAGTCCTCGCCGAAAAACACGTCGGAATATTCGGCATAGGGGAAGAACCGGAACCCCGGGTAGGCGTGAAAGAAGGAGGAAGTCCACTCCCACACGTCGCCTATAAGCTGATGAACGCCCAGCGGTGACGCCCCAGCAGGGTACGCGCCCACCGGAGCTGGTTGCAGGTGACGTTGCCCCAGGTTTGCGTGGTCGAGCGTAGGTTCGGCGTCGCCCCACGGGTACCGCCGCGAGGTTCCCGTCGCGGGATCCCAGCGGGCTGCCTTCTCCCACTCAGCTTCCGTTGGTAGTCGCTTACCCGCCCAGTTCGCGAACGCTTCGGCTTCGTAGAAGCACACGTGCATCACGGGTTCGTTTTCCGGTATAGGTTCCTCGTACCCGAACCGTCTGCGTCGCCACGTTCCGTCATGTCGCCAAAACAACGGAGCGTTCAACTCGCTTGCGCACCGATGCTCCCAACCAGGAGCAGACCAGAGGTCTTGTCGGTCGTACCCGCCGTCGGCGAGAAACTCCATGTACTGCCCGTTTGTGACGGGAGCGCGATCGATGGCAAATTCGTCGACCCACACGGTATGCGCGGGGCGTTCGTTGTCTAACGCCCACAGGTCGCTGGAGGTGCCCATCTCAAACGACCCTGCTGGAATGATCGCCTCACCAGTGACGTCGACGTCAGCTGTCGGCGGGTTGGGCGCTGTAAGCACGGGGGCGCCCCGCCTGAGTTGGTGGGTGGCCAACATGGTCTCAGCGTGTTGTTGTTCGTGCTGGGCCACCATCCCGAACACAAAACCGCCAGACGTCAGGGGAGTACCGTCAAACGAGGTGCTATCGAGAACGCCGAGCACCTTCTCACGCACAATACGGATATAGTCACGCGTCGCATCGGGTCCGAGAAGTGGCAACTGGGGCCGGTCAGCGCGGGGGTGCTGGAATGCGTCGTACATCTCGTCGATATCCGCCCGAATCGGTGTGCGTTCGCCGACGGTGCGCACGAGCCACTGTTCCTCTTGGTTGCCTATATGAGCTAGATCCCACACGAGTGGGCTCATCAGCCGCGAATGCTGGGCGGTGAGGTCGACGTCATCAACCGAACCTGTCAGGGTGGTGCTCCGCGCACGTGCGCGTTCCAGCACACTCGCGATGGTGTCGCGCAAGCTTTCGGTTCGCTCCAGGGGCGGTTGAGTCATCGTGCTCCCACAGTCGGTGACGGGTGACATGTTCGCTGACCCGCAAAAGTATCGATTTCCCGGGCCAGTTCGGGGCTGTCAGCGTGCTCGGCGGCAAGGGCAAGGAGCCGTCGAGAAGCGCGCTTTACTGCTGGTTCGGTAAGTCCAAGGCGTGCGGCGCGCAACCACCAGCGCGCCGTTTCTTCGGCGATGTCGCGCGCCTGACTAATCACGGCAGGATTGCTTGTGAGGGCTGCGACCACTGCGATAGGTATGTGCCACTGGTCTGACGGTTGTTGGTCGATGTAGCGGACTTCAAAGAAGCCTTTGGGGCGCACTGGGGGAAACAGCGTCGTGAGGTGGTATTCCACATCCGACACGGTGGGGGCACGTCCTATTGCGGAGCGCGCCCCTTCGTCGACCCATTGCCCAAGCGTCAAGGGCGGTGCGGACCAATCCTTGCCGTCGCAACGCACACACAATAGTGGCGTGTTTAGCGCCCATTCTGGGTAGTCGCTCAACGAATGATGCTGTTGCGGGAAGTCGGTTCGCTGGCGGTCGAGAAACAGCCATGAACGCATGCGTTGGGAGACCCATGCCCCCGGTACGCCGCCGGCTATACGGGGGGACGCGGCGAACGTCGCGATCAAGGCAGGACCCACCGCGTTGAGCATGTCCCAACGGTTCTGCGACTCGGATGCGGTGGCACCAGAGTTGACGCACACCTGTACCGCGGCGGTATTACACATCATCAGACGTCCGAGCGGTCCCACACGGTCGAATGCTGCTTCCATTGCCTGGTAGCGGGGCGCATCCAGAACCCGGGAGGGAAGTCGGTGAACGTCCGCAGCAGCGGAGCGCAGCGTGATGCCGGAGGCGCTAAGGTGGCGCGCAAGGACTGTCGCGTCGGCCCGCACAGCCTCGATGACTTCGGAAGTTCGTGCCGCAGGGGCACTGGAGATTTCGATCTGCCCGCCTGGTTCCAAGGTGACGGTGCCGCCATGTGGCAGAGGATTGCTGGGAAGTGAATCCAGCGCTGTGCGTAATTCGTTCTCGGATAGGCGTGTTCGGCGTCGAGCGGACTGGTGGGCGAACCATTCAACCTCGGTGCCAATTGCCTCACCGGGACACACCGCCAGAGTTGCATGGGCGATGATCGCGTGGGCGGCGCCGCGGTCGCTGACCACATCGAGGGCGCTTGCAGTGGTGACGGTGACTGTCACGCCGCTCACCGCAGTGCGTGCGCGGTTGTGCCGTGGGTCATATTCAAAAGCTACCGGCAAGATCAAGATCGTGCCACCAAAAGACGACCGAGTCGACAAACGTGGCCCTAAGTACAGCAGTGGGTCCGAACCATGACGGCTCGGACCCACACGTGCTGCGTTCTAGCTGTTGGCGGTTACGCCGTACTTGGCGTAGTACTTATCCACCTTTTTGGGGTGAACATTGGCCCTCGTGAGGTCGCCTTCGTAGTGTGCGACAACTCGTTTGTCCATGACGCGCCGCCAAATGGGCGGGAAGTAGGCGAGGACGATCATGGATGCGTATCCACTTGGCAGGCTTGGCGCACCGTCCCACGACCGCAGAATCTGGTAGCGGCGGGTGGGGTAGGCGTGGTGATCGCTGTGGCGCTGCAGGTGGTAGAGGAACACGTTGGTGCAGATGTGGTCGCTGTTCCAACTGTGCGAGGGTGCGCAGCGTTCGTAGCGTCCACTGGCCGTTTTCTGTCGCTTGAGCCCGTAGTGTTCGAGGTAGTTCACCACTTCAAGCAGGGAGAACCCGAGGATTGCCTGCAAAATGATGTAGGGGAGCACCTGCCAGCCGAAGATGGCAATCGTGACACCGAACAGCGCGACAGACATGAGCCACGCGTTGAGGACATCGTTCTTGATGGTCCAGTGCGACTTGTTCATGCGCTGGAAGCGGGTCTTCTCAATGTGCCAGGCAGAGGTGAGTGAGCCCCATACCGTGCGCGGCCAAAATGCCCAGAATGTTTCGCCCAGGCGCGAGCTAGCCGGATCCTCCGGGGTGGCGACGCGGACGTGGTGGCCGCGGTTGTGCTCCACGTAAAAGTGACCGTAGAACGACTGGGCGAGGGTGATCTTTGACAGCCAACGCTCGAGGTTCTCTTTTTTGTGGCCAAGTTCGTGTGCGGTGTTGATTCCGATGCCGCCGACGAACGAGATGCTCACCGCTAGGCCGATCTTGTCAACCAAGCTGAGACCGTTTTCGTACCCAATCCAGCTGATACTGTCCGCGCTGATCAGGTACATCGCCATGAAGAACGTGATGTACTGCAGCGGGATGTAGGCGTAGAGGATGTAGCTGTAGTACTTATCGTTCTCCAGCCGTTCCATCCACTCTTCTGGTGGGTTCTCACCATCCGGGCCCAGGAAGATATCGATTAGTGGGATCAGGATGTAAACAAGAATGGGGCCTGCCCACCATAGGACGTGGGTTGCGGCGTTCCAACCAAGTTGGTTGAACAAAACCGCGAGGCCGAGCACGATGATCATCGCACCGGGTACAAACATGCCCAACATCCACCAGTAACGCTTCTTGTCGCGCCACTCGCTTACTGGGCTGTCGGGAACTACTTCTGCTGACGACACCTTTGTCCTCTCCAGCGAAACGGACACTCGCAGACAAATGCGAGTGATCTGTATACCGTGCTGACGATAGCTCTTTAAAGGTAATTGCGCACCACAGACCCGGCGTTTTGTACAGAAAAAACAAGCCGAGCCGCTTGAACTGGGGGCTTTCGAGTTTTGCGCAGAAAAAGGCGGACTTGGTGACTCACATATCGCACGGAAAGCTTGAGGACTCAGACCGTCCAGACTGGGAGGAAAGCACTATTGACCTGCAATAAAATTCAACTAACAATCGAGTCGGGTTGGATGCCTCTGGGCTGTGCATCACTAACTCGGCTGTAAGCATTGTTGATAACAATTCTGTCTCAGCTCACGTGGTTTCGACATAGGCGCGCCCCCAACCGCAGAAGGAGCACCGGCACACCGCCCTCAGGAGTAGCTTTTTACTCATGGCACATGGCCGCACGCGCGTACCCAAAGGCAGGCCATGAACAACCGCGGGTCATCCAATAGCTACACAATGCGGCACTACCGACGTGCCTGGCTTCGCCCCGATGTACTTGCAGGCATCACCGTCGCGGCCTACCTGATTCCTCAAGTGATGGCGTATGCAGCAGTCGCTGGACTCCCACCTGTCGTCGGCCTTTGGGCGATCTCCGCAGCGCTCATCGTTTACGTCTTTCTAGGCTCGTCACGTCAGCTATCCGTCGGGCCAGAATCAACCACCGCGCTCATGACTGCAGCGGCAATCGGTCCGCTCGCCGCGGGCGACCCACAACGCTATGCGGCACTAGCGTCAATGCTTGCCCTATTTGTCGGCGTACTGTGCCTCATCGGCTGGGTGGCTCGACTCGGGTTCCTTGCGGACCTGCTATCGAGACCAGTGTTGATCGGGTACATGACAGGTATCGCCGTGATTATGATCGTCAGCCAACTCGGCACCGTCACAGGGACAAACGTCGAAGGAACATCTGTTGCTGAAGAAGTCGTGTCGTTTATAGCGCAACTTGATCAAGTGCATCCACCTACACTTGCGCTCGCTCTCGGCACCGTAATTTTTCTGTTTCTGGGAGCTCGCATTTGGCCTCGGCTGCCCATTCCGCTCTTGGCGGTGATCATTGCTTCTGCCGCGACGTACGCCTTCTCATTGGCGGATCATGGAATCGATGTTGTGGGCTCAATCCCCGTCGGTGTGCCCGCTCCTGAAGTCCCGCCGCTCGCGCTTGCCGACGTGACAATGCTGCTCCTGCCAGCTCTGAGCGTCGCCATCGTCGGATACACCGACAACGTGCTTACCGCCCGTTCGTTTGCTTCGCGCAACGGATACCGGATCGATGCGAACCGTGAATTCCTAGCGTTAGGTGCGGCAAACATCGCGAGCAGCCTCGTCAAAGGGTTTCCAGTAAGTAGTAGCGCCAGTCGAACCGCACTGGGGAACAGCCTCGGCAGCAAGACGCAGGTTCATTCACTCGTCGCCCTCGTTGTAGTGCTTGTGGCTCTCTTTGTTGGTGGTCCGGTACTTGCGCTGTTTCCACTTGCAGCTCTCGGAGCCTTGGTTATCTACGCGGCAGTCAAACTCATCGAACTCAGCGAGTTTCACCGCATCGCCACCTTCCGACGCAGTGAACTGTTTCTCGCCGTAGGCACTGTCATCGCGGTCCTGCTGTTCGGCGTGCTGTACGGAGTCGTCGCAGCCGTCGTACTTTCGTTACTGGACCTCTTGAGGCGAGTAGCTCGTCCCCGGGACGCCGTTCTCGGATACGCGAAGGGAATCGCAGGAATGCACGACATCCATGATTACCCGAACTCGGAGGTTGTGCCCGGGCTTGTCGTGTACCGGTACGACGCACCGCTGTTTTTCGCGAATTCGGAAGACTTTCATCGGCGAGCAATCACTGCGATCGAATCCGCCGCGACGCCTACGCGGTGGCTCGTTATTAACGCCGAAGCAATCGTCGAACTCGACATCACCGCCGCAGACATGCTCAAAGATCTAAAAAATGAACTCACACAACGCAATATCACTCTTGCCTTCGCTCGTGCCAAGCAAGAGTTGCGTGACGATCTTGCGGCCGCGGATCTACTCGATATGATCGGATCCCATTTGCTCTTCCCGACGCTGCCTACCGCCGTCGAGGCGTACCGAGCGCGGTATCCGGAACACTAGGCAGAGCAGTGGCCCCGGGGTTCATTCCCCAGGGCCACTGTGTCGGAGCTATCAGCCTTCTTGCTTGGCGCCGTACTTAGCGAGGATCTTTTCGCGCTTCGGCGGATAGATGTTCGCCTTGGTCACATCACCGTCATAGTGGGCAAGCACTCGCTTATCCATCACCCGGTACCAGATGGGCGGGAAGTAGGCGAGGACGATCATGGATGCGTAGCCGCCGGGCAGGCTTGGTGCGCCGTCCCAGGATCGCAGAATCTGGTAGCGGCGGGTGGGGTAGGCGTGGTGATCGCTGTGGCGCTGCAGGTGGTAGAGGAACACGTTGGTGCAGATGTGGTCGCTGTTCCAACTGTGCGAGGGTGCGCAGCGTTCGTAGCGTCCACTGGCTGTCTTCTGCCGGAGCAGTCCATAGTGTTCCAAGTAGTTGACCACTTCAAGTAGCGAGAATCCCCACACTGCCTGGAAGATGATCCACGGCAATACCGCCCAGCCGAAGATTGCGACCATGGCACTCCACAGCACGACGGACATGAGCCAGGCGTTGAGGACATCGTTCTTAATAGACCACGGGCTTTTACCCATGCGGTCGAACCGTTGCTTCTCGATATGCCAGGCAGATTTAAAACTTCCGATGACTGTGCGTGGTAGGAAGAACCAGAAGCTTTCGCCCAACCGTGAGCTAGCCGGATCCTCAGGGGTGGCGACGCGGACGTGGTGGCCGCGGTTGTGCTCCACGTAGAAGTGGCCGTAGAAGGTCTGCGCGAGGGTGATCTTCGAAAGCCACCGCTCCAAGCTCACCTTTTTGTGGCCGAGTTCGTGCGCGGTGTTGATACCGATGCCGCCGATCATAGCCATGGTGGCCATGACGCCAACTTTGTCGATGAAGGACAGCGGCCCGTCGTACCCAATCCAACTCGGGTTCGAGGCGGTGACGAAATAGCACGCCAGGACAAACGCCGTGTACTGGATTGGTGTGTAGGCGTACAGGATCCACCGGTAGTACTTATCGTTCTCGAGTCGCTCCATCGCGTCGTCTGGCGGGTTCGCCCCATCGGGGCCGAGCGCGACGTCAATCAACGGGATGATCATGTACACCAGGATGGGTCCGATCCACCAGGACACAGACGCAGCTACGCCCCACCCGAGGCTGTTGTACAGCGCCACAAACCCCATGCCGATCAAAAACAAACTGGGAACCGCCATGCCGAGCATCCACCAGTAGCGCTTCTTGTCGCGCCACTCCTCGACGGGGGTGTCACGAAGTGAATCCGACGAAGTCATTGGCCCTCCTTGGCTCACCGCAAAGGCACCACACCGATGTGCTGCCATCAACACCGACATTACGCCGAATTTGTCCAGTTAGTGATTTGAATCACAGTTAATTGATCTTCGTGGATGAGCACTCTTGTAGCGGACGCAAGGAGCCATGTCAGTAATCCGAGTCATAGCAGTCCTTGCAGATCGCCGGTACATTTTGACCAATGAGTAGTGCTTCCCCATCCCTGCGTAGCGTCACAGAGGTCCTTGCCGACCGACGCGCAGCCGGAAGTACAGCACACAGCCGCACCGACCCGCACAAGGTGGCTTTAGTCATCGAAGGCGGGGGAGCCCGCGGTGCGTACTCCGGCGGCATGATTACAGCCCTCGAGGAACTCGGTTACTCACATGCGTTCGATGCCATATTCGGTACGTCGGCCGGTGCGCTTAACGCCGCCTGGTTCCTCACCGGCACAGCTTCCCAATCGGTCTGGACATGGTGGGACCCGCGCGTCCTGCACCGCGTCCTCGACCCTCGCAGACTCATCACCGGTGGTCGCGCTTTCGACGTCGAACATCTCGTTGAAACGATCTACATGGGTTTAGCGCCGATGGATTTCGGCGCGATCCTTCGCCACCCCTCCACGCTGCATCCCATCGCCACCCGGCTTGACACCGGGTCTGCCACTGACCTGCACCCGCACACCAGCTCCGCGGCAGGAATACGCGCCACCCTCCGCGCGAGCTGCGCCTTGCCCCTCGTCGCTGGACCGCCCGTCCATCTGGGCAGTCACCGGTATTTAGACGGTGGACTTGCAGAGTCAGTGCCACTGGACTCCGCGTTGCGATGGGGCGCAACTCATGTCCTTATCCTGCGCACCCGCAGCGCTGCCCACGCCCTGGCTCAAACATCGGGGATGTCAGCCGTGATCGAACTACTGACTATCCACGGCTATCTTGCGCGGCGCTCCCGCGCAGCGGTGCAGGCGTGGTCGCAGCGTCAAGAACGCGCCACTCAACTTGAACAGTTCCTGTCCGAGCCCGAAGCCACCATTGGACTGATCAGACCACCCGACACCGCACCGATGATTAGTACGGGCGAGCGGGATGAACAGCTACTCCGACTCGCTGTCACGATCGGCTTCGATGCAGCGTCACAGGCATTGGCGCCGCACCAGCACACAACGAATACCACGGGTCCCCACACGGTTCACTAGGCTTGCCCACTGTGGCACACGCCGATTTCTTTAATACCGCTGACCTTCGCCGCAGAGTTCTTGCCGCGTGGGCTGATGCTCCTGCCCGTTTTCGTGAAGACTCGAATGCGGAGGAAGACTTTGCGCTGAGCAGCTACCGCGATCGCATTGTCGTCGAGTTGGCGCAGAATGCCGCAGACGCTGCCCACCACGGTGACGGCCGATTACTACTGCGGTTAGACGGGCAAGTCTTCACTGCTTACAACACCGGCATACCGCTCAATGCTGACGGAGTGGAAGCCCTCTCGACACTGCGGGCTTCGGCCAAACGTGGGCACGCGCGCAGTGCTGGGCGCTTTGGCGTGGGGTTTTCGGCAGTCGCGTCGGTGAGCGACGACATTGTGGTGACGTCACACGGTCACGCAGTGCAGTTTTCGCAGGACCGTGCGCACGACGCCGTTGTGGCGATGTTGGCAGATGAGCCGCAAAGTGCGCTGGCAGACGAGCTACATCGCCGCGGCGGGCATGTGCCAATGTTGCGGTTGCCGTTCCCTACAACACCGCGCGACACACTCGACTACGACACAGCAGTGTGCTTACTGTTGCGGTCGTCGAGGGATCGCGACCGGGTTGCGAACTTACTGCATGCGACCGGAGAAACCCTGCTCGTGGCTTTGGAGGGGCTTTCCGAAGTCATCATTGAGATCGACGGCACACGGTGGGTTCTCACGCGCAGCGACTCCACCTCGGAGTTTGATTTTTCCACCGCCGTCGATGGGGCGGAAACACGGTGGCGTGTGGTTCGTCGGACCGGTGCTTTTGATGCAGCGGTGCTAGCGGACCGTCCGCGTGAGGAACGCGAACGCAGCAACTGGACCGTCATGTGGGCCGTGCCAGTGACGGCAACGGGCAGGGTCGCGACGCTGCCTCCCGATGTCGAGAACGTGGTGTACGCACCCACCCCCAGCGACACCGCACTGTCGGTGCCTGCGGTGCTGTTGGGTACCTTCCCCCTGAGCTCAGATCGCCGAACCATCATTCCCGGTGCCGCAACCCAACAGTTGATCACCTCCGCCGCCGAAGCGTATTGCGATCTCGTGATGCGCTTCGACGACATCACAGTGCTTCAACTCATCCCGGGTGCGGGTTTGAGTAGCTCAGCGCTTGACTCGCACCTGCGCGACGCCCTTGACTCCCTCTTGCCGTACACACCGTTCTTGCCCACTCACGATGGTCGCCGAGTCTGTCCCGTTGATGCGTTGATTCTGGATACCGGCACAGATGCATCACCGCTCGCGGAGGTGCTCGCGCCTCTAGTTTCTGGGCTGTTGCCCGGCTCATGGTCACCGAGGCTCCCCGCGTTGCGTGCCCTCAGTGTGCGCCACCTAGGGCTTGCCGACGTTGCCGACATACTGGCGGGCAGAGAGAACAACCCGCACTGGTGGTCAAGCGTGTACAAGGCGGTCCGGGCTTCACTTGGGCCGGGTGCTGATGTGGGGGAACTGGGAGCACTGCCGGTGCCGCTGCTTGATGGCCGACTAGTGCAAGGCGCGCGGTCAGTGTTAGTTCCGTCCGAGGATTGGGGAGTCGACCCTGAGTCGTTTGCGTCGCTCGGCTTACGGGTGGTGCATCCCGACGCCGCGGACCCACTGCTGGAACTGCTCGGCGCACAACGAGCAACAGCATCGAATGTGTTGACGCATCCGCTGACCGAGGCCGCAGTGCGAAACTCGCTTAATGCCGACGATCCAGAAGCAACGGCGGACGCAGTGTTGAGCCTAGTGTCCGCATCCGGTATCACCGCAATGGACGTGCCGTGGCTAGCCGAACTCGCCTTGCGCGATGACGAGGATGACTATTCGGCCGCGGGGGAGTTGCTCATTCCCGGAGGCCCGCTCCTTGACTTGTTGGGGGCGGATTCGGCGTATTTTGTGGTGCACGAGTCCATCTATGAGAAGTACGGGGCTGATGCACTACGCGCAGTGGGTGCGCTGTGGTCCTTCACAACGCTGCGTGCGGCGGATGTGGAATTGGGTGCCGGAATTGAGGACGAGTTTGGCCGTGAGATAGACCGGCTTGATGACTGGGTCACTCACACCGCCGAACGGCTCGGACACCCACACATCCCGCCCTTAATTCCAGAACTAGCAGTGGTCGCCGACCTGGATCTTGTCGCCGATGACCAATGGCCCAAGGCCATCGAACTGTTGGCTCATGCGGATGTGCGCGACGCGATTGTGAACCCCGCCCGACTGCTGACGGCTTCTGGTTCGGCGATTGATGTACCGTCCTACACCGCGTGGTGGATGGCCTCACACGCTCGTATTGACGGTGCACGGCCCCGAGACTTGCGCAGCCCCGATGCGGATGAGGCGTTGCATGGGTTGTACGACGAAGTGACAACCCCGATGGATCCCGCCTTTGCATCCGCTCTCGGTATCCGACATTCATTGGCTGATGTGCTGGCAGACCCCGACGGGCCACAAGACTTAATGGACAGGCTGGCGGACCCGAATCGGGACGTCACACGGGCCGCGCTGCACGCAGTGTGGACATCTCTGGCGGACCTGGCTCCGGACAGGATCAACGCACCGAATGATGTTCGGGCACTCGACCGCGGACGTGTCGTGGTAGTTGACGCTGATGATGTGCTCATCCTCGACAGGCCAGACGCCCTACCACTGGTGGAGGACCAACCGCTGATTCTGCTCCCACCACATCTCGCGGTTGGACTGGCCGACCTGCTCGATATCGCGTTGGTGAGCGAAGAGGTAGGTGGGGTTGTGACGTCGCGGGGTGAAAGCAGGCCAGTACCGGAGGTGGTGGCACCGTTTCTTGGTTCTCACCCGATTACCTACCGGCATCACGAACCGTTGATCGTCGACGGCCGGGAACTTCCGTGGTGGGTGGCGGACGGGGAAATCCATGCGGCCACAATGGACGGGCTTGCTCGCGGACTGTGCTGGTCGATGGGGCAGTGGCCCAAGCGTCATCTCATCGCCGCTGTACTGAGCGATCCAACGAACGCGCCCACGCTCCTAGCGGAAGTGGAGCTGGACTGACGTCACCGCACGCTGACGCGTTGTGCCGTGCGGTGTAGGAGCCACACCAGTGCAATTGCTGTAACGATCAGCATGCCGACGTAGGCGACCATTCCCGCCCACCCAAACGTCATGTACACAAGTCCTCCAGAACCGCCCGCAACGGCGGAGCCGAGATAGTACGAACACAAATACAGTGACGATGCTTCTGCGCGGTTGGTAATCGCGAGGGTTCCCACCCAACCGCTCGCCACGGAGTGCGCGGCAAAGAACCCCACAGTGAACAGGGCAAGCCCTGCTAAGAGTGTCGGCAGGTAGTCGGGGAGAGTGATGATCAGCCCTGTCAGCATCACTGCGACTGCGATGATTAAGACGCGCGCCTTGCCGTGCCGGTCGGACAGTGCGCCCGCTGTCGGCGAGGAGACCGTACCTGACAAATAGAAGAGAAACACCAGGCCTGTCAGTGTTGCGGTTAACCCAAACGCGTCAGCTTGTAGTCGGTAGCCGAGGAAGTTGTACACCGCCACAAAACCGCCCATGAGCAGGAAACTCAGCCCGAACAGCAACACCAGTGCTCGGTTTGCCAGGTGCCCAAGTATTGCGCGATACAGCGTCGAGGGTGTGACTCGCTGTGGGGTGAACATGCGCGACGGGGGCATCATCTTGACCATCAGCACCGCGCTGAGTGCGGCCAGTAGGGCCGCAGCTTCGAGCGCCCATTGCCACGATGTGACGTCCAGCATGCTCGATGCAAGGATACGGCCGAGCAACGCTCCGACGGTGGTGCCAGCGATGTAGCGGCCCATGGCTTGCCCCAGGGATGCCCCGTCTACCTCCTCGGCGAGATATGCCATTGCCACGGCCGGGACTCCCGCCAGGGCCACGCCTTGCAACGAGCGGAGGGCGAGCACCGTTTCCATATTGGGAGAGAGCGGAACCAGGACCCCGACGACGGCGGCGCTGATCGCGGAGATCGCCATGACGCGGGTGCGGCCAAACCGCGCGGAGAGGGCGCTGGCGGGAATGATTGTGAGTGCAAGAAAACCCGTTGTTAGGGACATCGCTAGCGCGGACATCGCGGGGCTTACCCCGAAGTGACGACTAAATTCGGGCAGCACGGCCTGGGTGGCGTACATGGACCCGAAGGTTGTGACACCGGCGATGAAGAGTGCTGCTGTGATGCGTCGGTAGCCGCGAGAATCAACCCCGTGGGGTGCGGTGCGGTCGTCGACGATGGTCATGAGTACATCTTCTGCGCGTGTGTCACAAATAGAAAATGCATGAATCAACTCTTAAGTATGTATTTGGGTAATAATGACTGGTGGCGGATGGTGTGCTGCTGAGGTGCAGTGACGCGCCTCACGCACTACGTGCAACAATCTATCCCCAGATACTGCATGCATATGCTGTCCTGTATGCAACCAATGCATATGGCAAGGCAGGGGATGAGGGGTCGATTATGGAGAGCGACGAACTGAAACTGTTCATCACCGTGGCAGAACACGGTCAAATCACGGCCGCCGCCGACGCACTCCACATCGCCCAACCAACCCTGTCGCGACGACTCAGGCGACTCGAAGATGCGGTAGGCACTGAGCTTTTTGACCGTCACGGAAAGCGCATCACCCTCAACATCAACGGCGAAATCTACCTCGAACACGCGCGCCGCGCGAAGGCCGAACTCGACACCGCTCGAAGGCGAATAGCCGACAGAGCAAACCCCTCACAAGGCACAGTCCGGTTAGGGTTCCTACACTCGTTTGGAGTCCGCATGATCCCAGGACTCATCCGAGAATTCCGGGCAGTCGAACCACGCGTACGGTTCGAACTATCACAAGACGCGGCCGCCGTCATCGCCGACAATGTTGAAAGCGGCAACATTGACATCGGAATCGTTTCCCCACGCCCCATATCTGGCGGGTTGGCCTGGAGTTTGCTCACCAACCAAAAGCTCTCCCTCACAGTGCCCCTCGGGCATGCCTTGGCCACCAGACACACGGTTGACCTCGCAGAAGCAGCTGCCGAACCATTCATCACAATGCACAAGGGCTACGGCATGCGACGAATCCTCGAAGAACTCTGCGCAGCAGCAAACTTCGAGCCCCACATCACATTCGAAACATCCGAACTGTTCACCATCTCCGGCATGGTCTCGGCAGGACTCGGTGTGGCAATCATGCCGATCGAGCAAACCCCACTCCTACCCGAGGGGCTGGTCCAAATACCGCTAGCAGGACCCGGCGCCACCCGCGATGTCGGCCTAATCTGGAAATCGGGAACAGCACTAGGCCGACCAGTGCAGGCATTTCACCAGTTCGTCATTGAGCAGTTCGCGACCAGGCGATAGCCACAACGTACGATCACTGTGTCGCCACATCAGGGTCGATGAGCCCAAAAAAGCGCCCAAACAGGGGGATCGGAGAAAGCTCGTGCAGTCACGCACCGACGAGTTGGTTGTATTGCTAGACGAAAACAACCAACCGGTCGGCATCATGCCCAAGCATGAAGTACATAGCGACACCACTCCGTACCACTACGCATTTTCGTGCTACCTCTTTAACAGGGCAGGAACGCATGTGTTGATGACGCGGCGGGCAACCACCAAGCAAACTTGGCCGGGGGTATGGACAAACACATGCTGCGGCCACCCAGGACACACGGAATCACTCACAGGCGCGGCCATTCGCCGTGCGAGCTTCGAACTTGGCGTTGAGGCGCTCGACCTAAAGGTCGCCGTCCCCGAATTTAGCTACCGAGCAGTTGACGCCAGCGGAATGGTCGAAAACGAATTCTGCCCCATCCTGATCGGGACACTCGACGCGGACCCCCAGCCCAATCCCGATGAAGTGTGCGACTGGGCCTGGGTACCGTGGGAAACCGTCGTCACCATCGCGAGCGATGCCCCGTCGTTGCTCAGCCCCTGGTCCGTCGAGCAGATTCAGCGTCTCACACACGTTCTCGGATCGGACCTTGCAGCCAGTGCTCAAGCGGTCGCAGGGACACGCAGCGACGTGCGCGGAGTCTGATGTCAGCCATAGGAAACCAAAGCAGAATGCTAGATCGCGCCTGGGTCCCGATGACGGTAGCGTCGCTGCAATTGCTTGGGCTCGTCAGGATTCTGTTCAGTGTCGCTTCAGTGGCCGGGCCGGAGACACGTATTAACTTCGCAATTGCAAGCGGCGAGTCAACTACTACGGCCTATTACACCGCTGGAGCTGCCGCCGAAGGAGCGTTGGTTGCAGGGCAATCTTCGCTACCGATATGGCTCATGGCGGCGGTGCTCATTGCCGGATCAGGACTGTGGTCCCGTAGTCAAAAACTTATATGGCTTGGGTTGTTGCCTGCGGCGTGCATAGTTTTGGGAGTATTGCCTGAACTGGGGTGGATTCTGCTTGGCGAATCAGGTTTTTACGCCGGTAGTTTGATTAGCGTGATCCTGGTCCTTGTCGCCGTCCCTGTAGTAGTTTGGCGTCTCTGGCCCATCTCCCGGGCCCATGCGTGAGAGTGGCAGATTCTTTAGACTGCACGGATCGGCAGCAGTCGCAGCACTGGTAGTAGTAACTGCTAGTTTCGGGTCTGGTGACTATGGCGTTAATTTCGGGGAAGAGTTCCAACCGCATCCATGTCGGGAACACCGAACCTGATAAATCGGCGCTCGACCCGTAGTAGCCAGAGTGAAAGGCCGAACACGGTTTCGGTCTACGCTTGCCGCGACAACAGTGTGGCAAGCGTTCGGCCTGTCAGAGCACCAACGGTGAGGCCCATGGCCACTGCCGACAGGATTCCCACAATTCCGTGGCTCCACAGTGGCCCACTGTTCGGTACGACCGACAGTGCGACAATCGGAATGCTGACTCCCACGAGCCACGCGCTAGCCGTCACCCAGATCCATCGCGTCGAACCAGGAACCGCACTCCGCAGCACGGTCCATTGCGCGAAACCCATTCCAAGTAGTGCGGCGAGCCAGAGTGGGCTGAAAAGTAGCAGCAAAAGCCACGGTGCCACATCAGAAAAACCCCAAACTGTGCTGGTGCCCATGCCGACTAACCATGCAAAACCCGCTGCTACGGCAGTCACCGCCACCCAACGGTTGTGGTTTATTCGCGGTGCGTGTGCGCGCAGCACCCATGCTTGCGCTGCCCCCAGAACTGCTCCCTCGGCAGCGCCCGCAAGTGTAAGCGCCACGAGAAAAGCTACGTCGTGCGCTCCGATGAGCGCCAAAGTCACGCCCACGAGTGCAGGCGGAATGAACCCCACAAGTTCACCCAAGATAAACGCGGCGATCCACGCCCGCGTGAAGCGCATCGGGCGCCGTCCATGTGAGTTTGAGAACTGTGCGGCGTCCCAGCTTTCTCTCGAGTTCATAGAACAAATCCAACGCCGCGCAATGGTCGCTAGGAAGAGTATTTCGATAGGAGTTTTGAGGAACTGTGGCGACCCCGAATCATGGCGCCGGGAGCAGATGGTTGGTTCGTTCCGTGAGGGCGATACCGGCGACCGAGTGGCCCATAGGTAAGCGAGAATCAACCCTCGCCTTCAAAGTAGGGACCTTGGTCCCGCGTACAGGGGACATGGGGCTCTGTCGTGCGACGGCTGCGCAGCGCATGCTCATAATCAGGGCTTTCTTCGGTTTCGAATGCGCATGGTTATGAAACGAGGCTCGCGATGATGTATGGATTTGATGGCACCGGATGGGTGTGGATGGCGCTAATGCCGGTCGTGTGGATAGGGCTGATTGTTCTCATCGTCTGGGCTGTTGTACGACTGACTCAGGACCGGCCCGGGCGTGATCGCGGCGTTGACTACCGCGAGTCCCCAGAGGATATTCTTGATCGCCGTTTTGCACGCGGCGAAATCGATGCCGACGAGTATGGCGAAGCACGTAAGCGGCTCGCGGAGCATCGGCGGGGATCAGCATGACGACTGCGCCCCGTTCCCGAGCCTTACCATTGACTGTGCTGGCGGTCTCGACTGCCGTGTTAATCGGCACGGTGACCTGGAGCATTTCCGCGCCATGGGGTGACCGCTGGGGGAGCGGAACGTATCCCAGCCACACGATGTCATCCCAGATGATGTCAGATTCGGTGGGCGTTATGGGGGCACTGCAGCAGGGAGACGGGCCGGTCGACACAATCGACGAGGCTGCGGCAAGCGCCGACCGACTGGCCGCCCAATGGAGCCTGGAAACCGATGAAGTCATGGAGTTCAGCAACCACTTCTATGTCGTTCTCGTCGACGAGGCGGGCGATGCTGCCACCGAGCTGATTGTTGATCGGGAAACTGGCGATGTTGCGCTCGAGTGGGGGCCCGCCATGATGTGGAACACCTCGTACGGGATGATGCCGAGTCACACGCGGCCAGTCCGCCACACCGTCAACGCAGACCGCGCCCGTGATCTTGCGACCGAGTGGTTGCGGCAGTTTCGGCCAGGACTTCAGACGGGTGAGTCGCATGCGTTCCCGGGCTACTTCACTATGCACACGGTCCGTGATGGTGCCACCGTCGGAATGCTGTCCGTACATAGCAGGAGTGGACATGTCTGGTACCACACGTGGCATGGCGAGTTCATCCAATCACGCGGGCACTCCGAGTAGCGCCCGTCAACACACTAAGTCACTCGAACACGAAATTAACTGGGCAAGGAGCACGCCATGAGACTCACCAAAGCGGCGTTCGTCGCCGCAATCATCGCTTCAACATTGACTGTTGGAGCACACACCGCAGCAGCGCAACCCACCAACGGACCCATCACGCACGAAGTGTGTGCGTGTTTCATGACATTCATGATGGACAATCCGGAGGTGATGCGAATGCACCATCAGCTGATGCACACCTACCCCGAACTGGCACAAGCGCATCGACAGGCTATGGGCCAGTTGTGCAGTAAAGACCAGATGATGCACATGCATCACCAAATGGGTCATGGCGAGATGATGTAAGGCGCATCTACAGGTTGCTACGTCGCAATAGCATCGAATTGCCGATCACCGACAACGAACTAGCAGTCATAGCGACGACACCGATCATGGGGTGAAGCAACCCGATGGCGGCTACCGGGATTGCAGCACCGTTGTAGAACCACGCCCAGAAGAGATTCTGCACAATCTTCCGGAAAGTCGCCTGCGACAAACGTATAGCCTCCACGGCTTTGGTTAACTCGCCGCTAATAAGCGTCACATCGGCAGCTTCGATTGCGACGTCAGCACCGGCACCAATAGCAATGCCCACATTCGCCTGCTTGAGCGCTGGCGCATCATTTATCCCGTCGCCGATCATGACAACATGCGGGCCATAACGCTCCTGGAGAGCGCGGATCGTCTCGACCTTGCCGTCGGGGAGAACTTCGGCGTGTACTTCGTCGATCCCTACTTCCTCTGCGACGGTGTGAGCTGCGCGCTCGTTGTCGCCGGTGAGCATGACCACTCGGATTCCGAGGTTATGCATCGAGGCTATTGCGCTGCGAGATTCAGACTTTATTGAGTCAGCGACCGCAACGAGCCCAATTGCGACACCATCCCTGGCTACCAGGATGACAGTTCGGCCCCGTTGCTGCAGCCGGGCAAGGTCCGAATCGAGTTCGTTGAGACCTTGAACGTCCGACTCTTCAAGCAGGCGGCGATTCCCGATCAAGATTCGCGTCGCCTCGACAGTTCCCTCGACGCCGCGGGCTGAGACAGACCGGAAGTCTGCGACGTCACTTATCCGGAGGTTTCGTTCGTGCGCGCCCTCGACCACAGCTTTCGCAATGGGGTGTTCTGATGCATTCTCCACCGCTGCGGCCACCAACAGAACCTCGTCCTCGGTAATTCCTGGTGTTGCAACGATTTCTGTAAGTTCAGGTTCGCCCCGAGTAATCGTTCCGGTTTTATCGAGGACGACTACCTTGGCGTCCTTCAGAGTCTGGATCGCCTCACCAGAACGAATGAGGACTCCATGCTCGGCACCCATGCCCGCCCCCACCATCAAGGCAGTTGGTGTTGCGAGACCTAGTGCACAAGGGCACGCGATGACGAGAACGGCGACTGCTGCGAGAACCGCTATCACAGGAATCGGAGCATCAGGATTAACCCAAGGTAGGAAGGTAGCTCCCCAATGGAGTATCGGTCGAAGCCTCTCACCAAAAAGCAGCCACACGGCCATGCTTCCTAGCGAGATCACCAGCACGGCGGGCACGAACCGTGCCGTTATCTTGTCAGCAAACTCCTGGATAGGAACCTTGGAGCCCTGCGCTTCTTCAACGAGGCGGATAACTTGCGACAAAAAAGTATCTGAACCAACGCGCGACGCCCGAACCTGCAAGCGGCCCTCTTTGTTTACAGTCGCACCAAGTACGGTGTCACCGGCCTGCTTTGCCACCGGCAAGGATTCGCCAGTGGCAAGTGACTCGTCCACATGGGATTGCCCGTCGATAACCTCGCCGTCTGTCGGGATCTTCTCCCCGGGCCGTACCACCATCAGATCGCCGACAGACAGCTCCGTGATAGGTATTTGCGTCTCCTCGCCGTCCCTGATCACGCTTGCTGTCTTCGCTCCCAAAGTCAGGAGACGCCGTATCGCCTGCGACGCACTTCCCTTCGCGCGCGCTTCCAAGTACCTACCCAGCATGTGGAAGGTCATGATCGTGGAGGCCATTTCGATGAACGACGTCATCGGATAGATGAAGCCGACGAGGCCAATCAGATACGGCGGGAGGCTGCCCATTGAGATGAGCACGTCCATGTTCGCCGTGCGATTAGTCAGCGAGAGCCACGCTGACCGGTGTGTTTCCCAACCGCCAAATAGGAACACGACGGGAAACGCAAGTACGGCAACAATCGCCAGGTAACCAGGAACTGGCTGCCACAGCATGTGCACCATCATCAGAATCATGATCAGCGTGGTCGGGGCAGCTGCAATGATGAGTCTGCGGGCGGCGATGTTCAGATGCCGAGTTTCGATCTCATCCGGATCAGCTCCGGCGGACGCTGGAAGGTCCCCCTCGGGAAAAGCGGAGACAACTTTGTAACCAGCGCGTTCCACAGCAGCGGTAAGCACTGGGAGCTCGGAGTCCTCCGAAGCGACAACGCTCACGGTGTGGGTGGCAATATTCGTGTGGACAGCACGAACGCCAGGCACACGCTTGAGCGACGTCGTCACTATTCCGGCGCAGTGATCCGAGCCCATGGTTGGGACCGTGAGCCGATAAGCCGTGGTTTCGCCAATGTCTAGTGTGCTCATAGCCTGATTGTGCGATGAGAGGCCGCGCCGCTCTAGGGCATAAGGTCACCGCCCAATCGGTATTCGACCCTACTGGCTCTCTTACGGCCCGGCCGGGGAAGCAAGTCGGTCTCGCGCCTGAGATGATGCGAGACCGAACAGTCACGCCTGCCGTGTCGTCACGTGTATTTCGGAATGCAGGGTCCGGTGTACGGGGCACCGGTCGGCGATCTTCATGAGGTCGGCGCGTTGTTGATCATCAAGATCCCCCGAAATTGTGATCACACGGTCGATCTGATCGACAAAGCCAGACTTAGCGGCAACATCGGCGCAGTCTTTGGCATGCACCCGCTTATGTTTGAGTGCCACATGCACACCATCTAGGGGTAACCGTTTGCGCTTCGCGTACATGCGCAACGTCATCGACGTACATGCGCCAAGCGAGGCAAGAAGCAGATCGTAAGGCGACGGTCCGGAGTCATCGCCGACTGGCCGCGGTTCATCAGCCCTCAAAATATGACGACCCGCAGCAATATGTTGCGCATAGAGGCCACCGTCAGTTTCGGCGACAATAACAGTACCCTCGGGGGCGGTTTCGACGGGCTTCTTCGCCTCGGCGGGACGCGTGTACCTCGCGGACCAGGCAGCGATAATATTCGCGGTGTATGCCGCATCTCGGAGGTCCGTCAGCAGGTGGTCCGCACCGTCAAGCGACACAAAGGATTTGGGGTGCCGGGCTGCAAGATAAATGTCTCGCGCATTGTCGACACCCACAAGTTCGTCCGTAGGGGAATGCAAGATCAGCAACGCGGCATCGAGCGTCTCAATCCTCTCCCGCTGCGGTTGAGCGGCAATGTCATCCAAGAATTCGCGGCGAATGTCGAAATCTCGCCCCGCCAATGACACCGTTGCGCACCCCTGAGCTTCAATCACATCGCGTAGGTCACTGAACAGGTGAGTGACGTGCACAGGATCTGCGGGTGCACCGATCGTAACGACGGCCTTCGTTTCCGGTATCTCGCTGCGGGCGGCAATGACAGCAGCACCACCGAGGGAGTGACCAATAAGGATTGTCGGTGCCTCATGGTTCTCCCTCAGAAAATCGGCTGCCGCCACCAAGTCTTTGATCTTGCTCGTGAAGGTGGTGTGCGAGAAGTCGCCCTCTGACTGGCCGATACCCGTGAAGTCGAACCGCAGCACTGCGATCCCAAACTCGGTTAAGGCTCGCGCAATACGGGATGCCGCGACGATGTCCTTGCCGCATGTGAAGCAGTGCCCGAAAAGGGCCCATGCCTGCACGGGGCCATCAGGCATGTCGAGATGACCTGCGAGCGGCGAGCCTGTTGAACCAGTGAAAGTGATCGCACCTGACATGCTTGCAACTTATCCGATCACGGCGATGACCGTCGATTGTGTGCATGTTTTCGTTGGACTGCGGCGTAACCGGAAGAAATCCCTGGCGCGCATTATTTCCTAAAGTAAAAAATACGAGAATTTAATGGTTCGCGTGTTGCGTTATTCCGAGAAGCCGTATGGTGTCATTCTCGTTATTACTGTAAAAGTGCTCGAAATTGCCCAGAAATGGCGCACCGGTATATGAATCATTTAATGTAGAAGTTAACTTTGATTATAGGGCAACGGTTTCCTGGACCATGTCATGACCTGCTGTGATGCTCGATGTGCGGGTTGTACGTCGTTTCAATGACGGTAGTTTTGGGGGCATAAACAATGGGTGACAAAATTGTGACGGCAATCACCCGCAATTACTGACTATACGCGTAACAGTCACGCGCTCGTAAGCGAAGTATTAACCACATGCGCACAATGTGCACCGACTCCGGTGTGCCGCGATTGGCGCACAAAACATAGGAGACCAACGATGAACTTGAACCGAACTTCGAGTGCCGTCCGTACCGCAGCTGCTGGAGCATGCATCGTCTTGGCGACCACCATCGGCGGGCCGACCATTGCAGCGGCCAACCCCACCGGTCAAGGTAATGCAGGTGGCAACAGTGCGAACGCTGGCGGCGCAGGCGCCGGATCGGGCCAAGGTCAAGAAGGCCAAGGCGGTGGTAACCCGGGTGGAAACAATGCCAATGAGGGAACACCTGCCGACACCGGAACCACACCTGGCCAAGGCGGTCCTGGCGCTGGCGAAGGGCCAGGCAACGGAGCCGGGCAAGGCGGCGGGCAAGGCGGCGGGCAAGGCGAAGGCCCCGAGGAAAACGACGACGAGGCTTCAACTCCTGACCCAGACACAGACGACGACGGCAGTGCCGAGGGGGACGAGGGTGAAGACTCTCAAGACGACACTGACGGGGCTGACGAGGACGAAACTGACGACAGTGCAGACGAAGCGGAATCGGAAGACGACACCGATTCCGACGAAGCAGATGATGCCAATGACACTGCTGATGAGTCCACGGGCGACGACGGCGCAGAAACTGACGACGATCGCCATGACGCGTCAGGTGCAAGCGATGCGTCTGACGACGACAAAAAGGACGCTGCTAAGTCCGCAACCAGCGCAGATGAGGACGACGACAATGGAATGCTGCCACCGGTCTCGCTAGCCTTGGGAGGACCTGAAGGGTTCTCGCTCGCAGCACTCGGACTCGGCGGCGCACTCATCGTCGGCGCAGGTGGCGCGGCGGTGTACACCGTGTCACGCAAGCGCGGAACATCCGCATAGTTTTTGCACATGTGAGCGGGGTTCGGGGCGCATGGGGGTGCCGCCTCGGACCCCGCTCACCTTCACTCTGGGGGAACCTTTGCGAGGGCACATCACGCATTTCCGTTCAATCGTCGCCGCCTTAGCCATCGGTGTGGTCGTACTGGTCGGCTGTGGCGGGGTCAACCACGCGAACCCTGTGTTGGACCGTGCGCCGTCGGCCCAGGCGACTTCCGAAACTGTGGTGGCAGTGGAAGGCGAGCCACGACAAATCAGCTTCGCACGGCCCGGCGGCGACGCGTACTTTGCCAGCGAAGTCTTTCCGGAGCCCGTCTACCGCGACGGCCTCGACGGCGCAGAACTCAACCCCGACACCGAACTCCCCGTTCGGTGGGCGGAAGCAGGTCTGCCAAGCACCGATACACGCGAAACAGTCGTCATTGTGGGGCACAACTACACCGACCGCATTGCGCCGTTCTATCACCTGCGGGAAGTCGCGGAAGGCGACACAGTCGCTCTCGCACTCGCCGACAATGTTCTTACCTACCGTGTCGAAGAAGTCACCTCACTGGCAAAAGGCGCGCTTCTCACCGATCACGAACTACGCCGACACAAGCCCGGCCGACTGATTCTGGCGAACTGCGACGTTATCGACGGAACCGACACCGGTGACAACTACTTAGTCATCGCGCAACTCGAAAACTAACCAGACGGCAGGGCCTTTTGTTGTGGCCGTTTTGCCAGGGCAGGACCCGCTAGCCCTGGACAACGGCGGGACGCGCATTTCCGCCGGGACGCAACCGCTGGTTCGCGCGGCGCTTTGCGAGCGTCAATGCGAACCCGATAGTGAGCGCGGTGGCTGGGGCGGTGAGTGCGGCTCCGTAGAACGCTTCGAATGCGGTGAACGGTAGTGAGTACACGAGCCATAGCGTGAGGAACACTGGCGGCGCCATTGTGAGTGCACGGCGGTGGATTCTCCAGTCGGCGACGGCGCGCTGATCGGTACCGCGTCCGGCGATGCTTTCGGCGAGTATGAACACCCCGAGGAACACCGCAAAGCTCACCATGAGAGTAACGGTCAAGATGGTGACGTCGCCGATCCATCGTTGGTGTAGGGCTGCGATTGCACCCACACCGAGTGCGCCCGCTGTCCAGGTGACGACATCGACACGGCCTATGGCTGGTATTGAGGCTTGTCCTGGTGTGCTGAAATGCCGGGACGCCAGGATCGCGCCAGACACTACGGCGAATCCGAGCACGATTGCGCCCATCGTGTTGGTGAGTTCCTGCGAATAGGTGGGATCCATTGTTCCGTAGATGAGGTATTGAACACGCAGCAGTGGCGCGGTGAGCAGAAGCGCGAAAGAGTAGGCCATCAGGCTTTGGTGGATCCAGAGTTTTCGCGACCTAATCGCTACTACGGCGGCGATGGTGGCGACAAGCGTGCCGATTGCGAGGAACCACAATTGCAGGTGGAAGGCGGGGCCGTCGAAGGAGCCGTCGGGGCCAACGCGCACGAGATAGATCATCGCTGTGATCATGCTGACCACCACGAGGCCGACGAATATTCGCCCGGTGACCCGATGCAGGGCGAGATGGCGGGCGCGGAGTCGATTGCTGAACTGTGCGATGGCCAGAAGGATCGCAAGACCCCCGGCCATGGTGTGGATAAGCAGCGCGATGCGGTTTTCGGTATAGACATGGGCTTGCTCAAGCTCTACAGAGCCGGGCCCGGTTGCGTGGGTCTCGCTGACGATCTGCGAGAACGCGCTAATCCACAGTTGGGGGCTGCTGATTCCGAAAAACGACCACATGTACTCGATCGCCATCGGTGCGTAGACGAAGCAGATGACTGCGAGTGCGAGCCATGATGCTTTGCCTGTGAAGTTACTTTTGCTGCCATTACTAGCCATAACACTTGTTATAGCAGCCGTGATGCGAGAATGGAAGGTATGGCAGAAATAGGCGATAGCAGTCACATGCGCCAGAAGCTCCTCGACAGTGCCGCCCGACTACTCGCCGAGGAGGGCCCCGCCGCATTGACCACCAGGCGCGTCGCCGCGGAAGCGGGCACGTCAACAATGGCTGTCTACACCCACTTTGGGTCACTTCCGGCACTTGTTGAAGCAGTTGTCGAGGAAGCCTTTGCGCGACTCGCCGAGGCCATGGACCGCGTTGGGCGCACGAACGATCCCGTGGCTGACATCGCCGGGTTCACCCGCGCGTACCTTGCCAATGCGCGGTCCAACGGCAACCTGTACGCCATCATGTTCGGCACGGCGTCGCTTGGCTCCTATCGAAGGCGCGACCCCGATGACCTTCGGATCGGCCGGGCAGAAACATTCAGTCTTGTCGTCGAAGCTGTTCAGCGCGCGCTCGACGAGGGCAGATTCCGGCCCGCGAGCGCGGTGCGAGTAGCGACCCAGTGGTGGTCGGCGATCCACGGCTACACAATGCTCGAACTCGGTGGGTACATCAGCAGGACGGGCGGTGTGACGAAGGTGCTCAGCCCCCTGCTCGAGAACCTCTTCGTAGGACTTGGCGATGACTCAATAGCAGCTCTGAAGTCCATTGCGACACTTGAGGTGGACGCTCTCGAGCAGCCCCCAGGGGAAGGGTGACGGCACAGTCACGTGACGGCGGCGTCATGTAGCAAGGGGTGATGTCTGCCGCATTCAAATTCACGTTGAGTGCTGGTGCTCAACGGAGGTCCGGCTAATTCTGGTTATGTAATACCGGCAAGCTGGATTGCCGGTATGGCAAAATGTTGACGTGGACGAGACCGTTGAAAGCACCCTTACCGCTGTTGCTGGACGCCTCCGCGCGGCGCGCACCCAGCGTGAACTGACGCTTTCTGATGTTTCCGCACAAACCGGAATCTCCACCAGTACTCTTTCGCGCCTCGAGTCCGGTCAGCGCAAACCAACACTCGAGTTGCTTTTGCCGCTTTCTCGCACCTATTCGATCCCGCTCGACGACCTCGTCGGCGCACCGGCAACGGGTGACCCACGTGTGCATATCCGGCCACTGCGCCGAGACGGGCGGACCATTCTCCCGTTGAGCCACGGCTCGTCCGGTCTGCACGCGTTTAAGCACATCCTTCCGGGTGTCACGACTCATCCTGGTGCTGCGCCCGCGCCGCGTCTGCGCGTCCATCCCGGCCACGAATGGTTCTACGTTCTTCGGGGGCAACTGCGCCTGCTGCTCGGCGACCAGGAATACATCCTTGGCCCCGGGGAGGCCGCCGAGTTCGACACCCGAACACCTCACTGGTTCGGTAGCGCCACCCCTGATGGTGTTGAGTTTCTCGGAATCTTCGGGCCGGCCGGGCAACGCATGCACATCACCCCGCTCGACGAATAGAAGTCCCGGTTGTGTGCACGTTCTAGCACTTTTGGACCGGCTTAAGTGCTAGAACGTGCACACGACGGCAATGGCCTCCGGTCGTGCGTTTCCTTGGTGTCCCCGTCAGGTTGCTGGGGTCCTCTGTTGGCGTTGCAGCCGCGCGGGAATAGTTGTAGATTCAACTATGTTGAGATGAATGCAAACGCATGAATCGAAGGGTTGGGAGCAACTAATGCAGTTCGGAGTCTTCTCGGTCAGTGACATCACCCGCGACCCCGTGTCCGGCACAACACCGAGCGAAGCGGAACGGATCGACGCGGTCGTCAAGATCGCCCAAAAAACCGAAGAAGTCGGCCTCGATGTATTCGCCATCGGAGAACACCACAATCCGCCGTTCTTCTCCTCCTCACCAACCACGCTCCTCGCGCACATCGCAGCCCTCACCGAGCGGTTGATCGTCACCACCTCCACCACGCTGATCACCACCAACGACCCAGTAAAGATCGCCGAAGACTACGCCATGCTCCAACACCTCTCCGGTGGCCGCATGGACTTGATGCTCGGACGCGGCAACACCGGACCCGTATACCCATGGTTCGGCCAGGACATCCGCAAAGGCCTCGAACTCGCACTGGAGAACTACAACCTCCTGCACAGGTTGTGGCGCGAAGACATCATCGACTGGGAAGGCAACTTCCGTGCACCACTACAAGGATTCACGTCGACGCCCCGACCACTTGACGATGTACCGCCATTCGTGTGGCACGGCTCCATCCGCACACCCGAAATCGCCGAACAAGCCGCGTACTACGGCAACGGGTTCTTCGCCAACCACATCTTCTGGCCCTCCGAGCACTCACTGCGCCTGATCAACTTCTACCGCCAGCGGTTCGAACACTACGGCCACGGCACCCAGAAGCAGGCCATCGTCGGACTTGGCGGACAGGCCTACATCGCCAAAAATTCGCAAGACGCCTACAACGAGTTCCGGCCATACTTCAACGAAGCCCCCGTCTACGGCAACGGGCCCAAAATGGAGGACTTCGCCGAGATGACACCACTGTCGGTGGGCAGCCCGCAGGAAGTCATCGACAAAACCTTGACCTTCCACGACACCTTCGGTGACTACCAACGACAACTGTGGCTGATCGATCACGCCGGCCTTCCACTGAAGACCGTGCTGAACCAACTCGATCTGCTCGGCGAAGAAGTAGTACCAGTTCTTCGCAAGGAACTCGAAGCACGTCGGGACCCGCAGTCCGCGCTAGCCCCCACGCATCAGGAACTAGTGCAGAAGAAGTACGGCGACGGACCCGCGCGGCAACCGCGCCCGAACGCCAACCGCGGCGACAACCTGACCGGAACCTCGCCGTATCAGGACAGCAAGCGGGCCTGAGCAATGTCGAACCGCAGCCGACTCGCGAACGAAGCATGGGAGTCACTCCTCACCGCCCACGCCACATTGGTGAAGCGTTTCGCCGCCGATGATGTGTGGCGCGGTGTGAGCATGCGCGAGTACGACGTGCTGTATGCGCTGGCCAAATGTCGGGAGCCACTGAGGCTGGCTGAACTCAACGACTACGTCGTCCTCAGCCAGCCCGCGCTCTCGCGACTGGTGGACCGCCTCGTCGAACGGGGCTTGGTGGATCGGACCCGCGACCCCCGCGACGGCAGAGGCGTGCGACTGTCGCTGACCGACGCTGGCCGGGATGAGCAGCGATGGGTCGGTGGCCGACACGCGGTCAGCGTCGCGCGAGCGCTTACCGCAGAACTGACTGATGACGAACTGCGCACGCTGAAAGAGATTGGCGCAAAACTAGCAGCAAGGACGAGAAATGACTGAGCACAAACCTTTTGAGATTGTTGTCGTCAGCGGCGGCACAAGCGATCCGTCGTCCACGCGACTGCTAGCTGACCGGGTCGCAGGACGGGCTGAGGCGCTGGCTACACAGCGTGGGCGCAACGTGCACGTCACCGTGATTGATCTCCGCGAACTGGCGACCGAAATCACCACTGCGTTGGTGTCGCAACTTAACGGCCCGAAGATGAACAAAGCGATCGCCGCCCTCGGCACTGCGGACGGGATCATCGCGGCTACACCCGTCTACAAAGCGGGACCGAGCGGGCTGTTCACCTCGTTCTTCCACGTCCTCGACAACGACCTGCTTATCGCCAAACCCGTCGTGCTCGCCGCCACGGCCGGCACAGCTCGTCACGCGCTAGTCATCGACGACCAAATGCGGTCGCTGTTTGCCTTCCTCCGCACGATGACGGTGCCAACGTCGCTGTTTGCCGCTTCCGAGGATTGGAGCGACAACGACCTCGCCAAACGCATCGACCGGGCGGCGCGTGAACTGGTCCTGCTGATGGAATCAGGGTTCGCCGAGAAAGTCCGCGAAGAATCCTGGGGCAACTACCAACACCAGTTCGGTAGCGCCGGGGGAGCGGAAACCAGCATCGACCTCAACACCGATTTGATGCGTATCGCTACCGGCGGGGCCCTTCCCAAGCGCTGATCCTGGGGTCGCTGCTGACTGGGCCCTCGCGAGCGGTTCCCGCTAGCGCCGACCACCGCTCGCCATGTGCAGAAAAATGCATCACCAACGTCCCGTCGGACCATGCATTTGTCTGCACATGCGCTGACAGCAGTTCGACACGCCAAAAAGCATCTTGCGCATCGGGGCTTTCATGCGGTTCGCGGCGTAACAGGGAAGCATGCACGTTGTGCGCGCGAGCGGCTCGATCACCCTGCAGTCTGCGGGAGGTGCCTTCACCCGACACGTATCGTCCCGGCGTCCCCACCTACCGGAACGTCGATGCGTTCCGCCCCGCGGGGAGAGTCCTCGACGATGGTGCACACCGACTCTCGTCCTGAGGGCAGGATCCGCACGGTGATCCGGCCTGCGATGATCTGCTCGAGCCGCACGATCACCGTCGCGTGCACCACGCTGACCAAGTCTGGATCGCGATGTTCGAGACCACCGTCATCGAGAAGCGTCACCACCACAGCAATTGATAGGACAATCCACCAGGATTTGGCCAGTGGCCACTGCTCGGTCACAGGCGGAGCGACGATGAGCAGGAACAGAACGCCTGCGCTCCCCGTGACGACGGAACATGCGATCGCGGGCGTTCATCGGTGGGGAACCGGGCAGCAGCCCAATCTAGACGTGTAGGGGCGGTCGGGCTTTCGGAATTGTCGGCACGGTTGTCGCGTCTTCTGCCTACGCTTGCAGGAAGCCCCCAGGCAAGGAGACACGCATGACGCAAACGCTCACGGTCACATCCCTTGATGAGGCCTTCATCAACCTCGCTTCCAAGGTCATTATGTCGGTGCAGTTCGAGGTGCGGGTATTAGGCAGCCTCGATGAGGAGCGGTTGCGGGGAGCGCTGCGGCAGGCTGTGGCGACACATCCGCTCGCGCGCGCTCGGCTCGCTCCGCCACGGCTAGCCTCGACCCGCGTGACGTGGGAGATTGCCGATAGTGCTGATCATTTAGCTCTTGAGGTGACCGATGAGCCGGTGGGTGTGGTGCGCGACAGGCTTCAATCGCGGGCGCCTGATCTCGCGCGGAGCCCGTTGTTTCATGTCGCTCTGGTGCGGCATCCCGGCGGCGACTACCTGATGTTCAACTTCCACCACGCTGGATTCGACGGTATGGGCGCGGTGCGTTTTCTCACCTCGGTCGCGCGCGCGTACTCGGGTGCTGAGGACATCGCAGGTGGTCCGCCCATTAAGGAGGCCCGCGACCTGCGAGCCATCGCGGGTGCTCGTTCGCTCAGTGATCTGATTCCTCGGGCGCAGAAGCTCGCGCAGGACACGCTGGACCGCAAACGCATAACCCGGGTGGCGAGCGATGGTGGCGACCCATCCAAGCCTGGCTACACCTTCGCTGCTGTCACGCTGACCGCCGAGCAGACTGCTGGGATCGTCGCCAGTAAGCCGAAGGGCGCGACGATCAACGATGTCGCCCTGGCCGCGCACGCATTGACCGTGCTGCGTTGGAACGAGGAGCACGGCGAGAAAATCGGCGATTCTGTGTCCATCATGATGCCGGTCAACATGAGGCCCGCCGAGTGGTCCACCGAGGTGATCTCCAACTACGCCAGCTTCCTCGCCATCGTCGTTCCCACCTCTGTGCCGCGCGATCTTGCCGAAGCCACGATGGTGGTGCGTGATCGCACAAAGAAGCTCAAGGAGAACGGTGCCGCGGGCTGGATCGTCGACGTGCTCGACCGGGGCAACAGGCTGCCCGTCATCCTCAAGAAGAACCTCGCCACCATGCTGCCGCTCGTGCAGCACCAGTTCGTCGAGACCACCGTCCTGTCCAACGTGGGCCGCATGAATTTACCCAGCTTCGGGGACGCGGGCGATGTCACGGAGGTGTGGTTTAGCCCGCCTTGCTTTGGTGACGTCATGAGCCCTGGTGTCGGGCTTGCTGGCGTGGGCAAGGAACTGTTCGTTACGTTCCGCGGCCTCCGGAAGTACCTCAGCACCGACGCTGTGCAGCGCTTCGCCGACCTGTATGTCGAGACCATCACCGGCGGTGGCGGCGCAAGGAGTTAGCAGTTGTGTGCACATACTCGCGGTTGTGGTGGCCGAAAACTGCTCAAATGTGAACACAACCGGGAAAGCAATGCCCCGCCGCAAATAGGATCTAGCGTGTCGGGCTAGCGAAGGATCACACTGGACATATGACCTCAAGCGCTACCGATAAGACAGGTGCGCTCGCGGATCGGGTCTTTAACGCGGTGCGCGGCGCGATGGAAACCCAGGTGATGTTTTTGGGTGCGACGCTTGGTTATTACCGGGCCTTGGCTGACAGTCCGTCGCTCACACCCGCAGAACTGGCTGACACCACAGGCACGCATCCGCGTTATGCACGTGAATGGCTTGAGCATCAGGCGGTGTGCGGGTATGTCGAAGTCGACGATCCCGCGACCCCGGAAGATCAACGCCGATACACGCTGCCTCCCGAGCATGAAGCGGTGCTCGTCGATGAGGATTCGCTCTATTTTGTGGCGCCATTTGGCCAACTCGCCGCTGCCGTTGGCAAGCACAGCGATGAGCTGTTGCATGCTTACCGCGCCGGTGGTGGAGTCAGTTGGGCGACGCTGGGCCACGATGCGAGGGAAGGCCAGGCGGCAGCGAATCGGCCACTTTTCCTCGGCCCGCTGGTGCCGGACTACCTGTCGAAGATTCCGGCTGTCGACGCGGCGTTGAGCGCGGGTGGGGCAGTGGCGGATGTGGGGTGCGGGCTGGGGTGGTCGTGTATTGGCATTGCTCGCGGATACCCGAACGCGACGGTGCATGGGTTTGATATCGACGAGCCGTCACTCGCCGCAGCGAGGCGAAACGCGGAACAATACGGTGTCTCGGATCGGGTGACATTTTTCGACCAGCTTCCCGATGCCGGGGAGTATGACCTGGTGTGTGCTTTTGAGTGCATCCACGATATGTCCGACCCTGTCAGTGTGTTGTCAGCAATGCGAAACATGGTTGCTCCCACCGGAACCGTGGTGGTGATGGATGAGCGGACGCACGAACATTTCACGGCTCCCGCCGATGAGTGGGAACAAATGTTGTACGGATTCAGCCTGCTGTGCTGCTTGCCTGACGGGATGTCTCACCAGCCGTCCGCCGCAACCGGCACTGTGATGCGGCCTGCCACCCTGGAGCAATATGCGAAGCAGGCTGGGTTTGCTGGGATTGAGGTACTGCCGCTGGAGAATGACTTCTTCCGGTTCTACATTTTGCGCACTCCTAACCCTCTGCATCCCGTGGCAGGATGAATGGGTGCCCAAGCAAACGGATGCCGAGCAGCGCTTGCGTGATTTAACGCTGCTGCGTCGTGTTCGTGACCGGATCGACCGCGAGCACGCCCAGCCGCTTAATGTCGAGGCGCTTGCCCGCGACGTGCATATGTCGGCCGGGCACCTGAGTCGGCAGTTTCGGCTCGCGTATGGTGAGCCGCCGTATTCCTACTTGATGACGCGGCGTATTGAACGCGCCATGGCACTGCTCCGCAAGGGTGATCTGACCGTGACTGAGGTGTGTTTCGCGGTCGGGTGCCAGTCACTGGGAACCTTCAGCACGCGATTCACAGAACTGGTCGGTGTGCCGCCCAGCGTGTACCAGAGTCAGTATGCAAACGAGACCGTCGGCATTCCTACGTGTGTGGCGAAGAACGTCAGCAGACCGATCAGGAATCAAGAAGCGTGGCCGCCTCGGCAAACTTAAAGTGAAGCCATGGACATCACAATTAATTCAAGTTTCTTGCCGCATACCGATCCTGAAGCCTCACTTGCGTTCTACCGCGACGCGCTTGGTTTCGAGGTTCGCAAAGATGTTGGGTACAACGGGCTGCGCTGGATCACCCTGGGTCCAGTCGATCGACCCGACATGAACATCGTTCTGACCCCACCTGCTGCGGACCCGGGCATCACAGAGGATGAGCGAAATACCATCGCCGAAATGATGGCCAAGGGAACATACGCTGCCATCATGTTGGCCACCACCGATGTTGATGGGGTCTTTGACAAGGTTCAGGAAACCGGTGCTGAGGTTATGCAGGAGCCGACGGATCAACCGTGGGGTTCCCGCGATTGTGCTTTTCGGGACCCGGCTGGCAATACCGTTCGTATTCAGCAAATCAGTTGAAGATTGCCAGTAGCATCACGAAAAAAGGGGGAAACATGGTGAGCAACGACCTACACCCGGCGGACAGTCACGAGATGATTCGTGTGCATGGGGCGCGCGAAAACAATCTCAAGGATGTCAGCATTGAGATCCCGAAGCGTCGGCTGACTGTGTTCACTGGGGTGTCCGGGTCGGGCAAGAGCTCACTGGTGTTCAGTACCATCGCCGCGGAGTCGCAGCGGATGATCAACGAAACCTACAGCACTTTCGTGCAAGGTTTCATGCCCACGCTCGGCAGGCCAGATGTTGATGTGCTCGACGGGCTGACTACCGCGATCATTGTCGATCAGGAGCGAATGGGTGCGAATCCCCGTTCGACTGTCGGTACTGTGACTGACGCGAATGCCATGCTGCGCATCCTTTTTAGCAGGCTCGGTGAACCACATATCGGGTCTGCTCAGGCGTTTTCGTTCAACGTGGCGTCGATCAGTGGCGCGGGTGCTGTCACCCTCGAGAAGGGCGACCAAAAAATTAAGGAACGCCGCACCTTCAGCATTACCGGGGGGATGTGCCCGAGGTGTGAGGGCCGAGGCAAGGTTACAGACTTCGACCTCACTGCACTGTACGACGCGAGCAAGTCGTTGAGTGAGGGTGCGCTGACGATCCCGAACTACAGCGTGGACGGTTGGTACGGAAGGATTTTCCGCGGCAGCGGGTTTTTCGACCCGGACAAGCCGATCAGCAAATTCACGAAGAAGGAACTCGACGCCCTGCTGTACAAGGAACCCACCAGGATCAAGGTCGACGGGGTTAACGTCACGTTCGAGGGGTTGATTCCGCGGATTCAGAAGTCGTTCCTCGCCAAAGACCGGGAGGCGATGCAGCCGCATATCCGGGCCTTCGTGGACCGGGCGATCACGTTCACCACCTGCCCAGACTGCAACGGCACGCGACTTAGCGAATTGGCACGATCCTCGAAGATCGACGGGGTGAGCATCGCCGACGCATGCTCGATGCAGATTACCGAGCTCGCAGAGTGGGTCAGTGGCCTCAACGAACCATCTGTGGCGCCCTTGCTGAAGTCACTGCGCCACACCCTGGACTCGTTTGTCGAGATCGGGCTCGGCTACCTCTCACTGGATCGTCCGTCCGGCACACTCTCAGGCGGTGAAGCTCAGCGCGTCAAGATGATCCGACATCTTGGTTCCTCGCTTACTGACGTCACTTATGTTTTTGACGAACCAACGATCGGCTTGCACCCGCACGACATCGCCCGGATGAACAATCTTCTGCTGCAGTTGCGGGACAAGGGCAACACCGTCCTCGTTGTGGAGCACAAGCCCGAAGCGATTGCCATCGCGGATCATGTGGTGGACCTCGGTCCCGGCGCTGGTAGTGGCGGTGGGGAAGTCGTGTTCGAAGGCACCGTGGATGGGTTGCGTTCCAGCAGCTCGCTGACTGGGCGTCACCTGGGATACCGGGCGTCCCTGAAGCCTGACGTCCGGAAACCCGCTAGGGCGATGAAGATTCGGGGTGCGAACACTCACAATCTGAAGGACGTGGACGTAGACATCCCACGCGGTGTACTGGTGGTTGTCACAGGAGTGGCAGGCTCCGGCAAGAGTTCACTCATTCATGGTTCCGTACCCACCGACGAGGGCGTCATCTCTGTCGATCAGACCGCGATCAAGGGTTCGCGGCGCAGCAACCCCGCCACTTACACCGGACTGCTTGAGCCGATTCGCAAAGCATTCGCCAAAGCCAATGCCGTGAAGCCAGCGTTGTTCAGCGCAAACTCTGAAGGTGCCTGCCCGGCCTGTAATGGTGCTGGCGTTATCTACACAGATCTGGCGATGATGGCCGGAGTGTCCACCACCTGTGAGGAATGTGAGGGGAAAAGGTTCCAGGCTGCGGTATTGGAATACAAGCTCGGGGGGCGAAACATCAGCGAAGTGCTTTCGATGTCCGTCGCCGAGGGTGAGGAGTTCTTCAGTGCTGGGGAGGCTCGAACACCAGCCGCGCACCGCATCCTCGAACGGATGGACCAGGTGGGGCTCGGGTATTTGACACTCGGCCAACCACTCACGACGCTCTCCGGCGGTGAACGACAGAGGCTGAAACTCGCTACCCACATGGGCGACAAGGGCGGTATTTATGTTCTTGACGAGCCGACAACGGGTCTGCACCTCGCAGACGTCGAGCAACTCTTAGGACTGCTCGACCACCTCGTCGACTCCGGCAAGTCCGTGATTGTCATTGAGCATCATTTGGCGGTGATGGCCCACGCGGACTGGATCATCGATCTCGGTCCGGGCGCCGGGTATGACGGCGGCCGCATCGTGTTCGAGGGAACGCCGTCAGACCTGGTTGCTGGGCGTTCAGGTCTGACGGCGAAGCACCTCGCGGATTACGTCGGCGCGTGATGGTTTACCTGGGGAGGTACCGCTGGACGGAGCGCGGTGCCCGGTGGCGAGTCGCCCACGCCACGACAGCTAACAGAAGCGCGCATGCAAGCGGTACCACGGCGAAGTAGGCATGTGCCTCGTCCGCGAGATGCACGAAGATTGCGCCGACCATGATGGCTGCGAGTCCCAGCGCGGCGAGGGCGGCGAGAACAGGTATCAGCAGACCGATACCACCGGCGAGTTCCAAGGCGCCGATGAAGTACCGGAACCACTGTCCCCATCCGAGTTCTTCGAACCCTTCAACTTGCTCTGGGTCGCCGATGAGTTTCACGACGCCGGAGAAGATGAATAGAGCGGCGAGCAGGATCTGCAGTACCCATCTGGCGCCTGTGCGGACTGGGTGCGTGCTGGAGTGTGTTTCAGGTGCGAGAGTTTGCTGGCTCATGATGTTGTTCCTTTTCGGGTTGATTGATCACCTCCGACGCTAAAACCTGAACTAAAGTTGAGGTCAATGAAGAGTGATGGAGGTCACACAGCGATGAACGAAGCCGGGAGAAAACCCCAGGACGAGCAGTGGAAACACAAGGAACTCACCGTCGGCGAGATTTCCCAACGCAGCGGTGTCGCCGTGTCTGCGCTGCACTTCTACGAACGAAAAGGACTCATCACCAGCAGGCGCACCAGCGGCAACCAGCGCAGGTACCGGCGTGACACCATCCGGCGGGTAGCGCTGATACAAGTAGCGCAACGCGTCGGAATACCACTGACAGACGTCAAAGAAGCCTTGTCGCACCTGCCCGATGGGCGCACACCCACCCGCGAAGACTGGGCCTACCTGTCGGCCTGCTGGCAACAGCAACTCGACGACCGCATCCGGCTCCTGCAACAACTACGAGACTCCTTCACCGACTGCATCGGATGCGGGTGCCTCTCACTCGACCGGTGTCAGCTCGCCAACCCAGAGGACAAACTGTCGCGGTTTGGCCCAGGCCCACGTCGATTCGCAGCTACCAACGATTCTTAGCTGGCGATTTCACCTTGCGGTTGACGTAGCGTCAACTTATACGGTTCTTTATGTGCCCGGAAAAGTTTGGGAACTGCACGGAAGGACACACGATGGACTGGTCTATCCACGAGGTTGCGCGGCTCTGCGGAGTCACCACGCGAACATTGCGGCACTACGACCACATTGGGCTACTCACACCCAGTCGCACAGGGGTCGGAGGCACGCGCTTCTACGACGAGCAAGCACTCAGGGTCCTCCAGCGCATAGTCATGCTCCGTGCGCTGGGACTCGGGTTGTCTTCCATCGCCGACGTCCTCGCTGGGCAAAAAGACGATGTGGCCGCACTGCGTCACCACCTGGTGTGGCTCGAGGCGGAGCAAGACCGGCTCGCGCGGCAGGTACGCGCAGTGCGGCGCACGATTCATGCACAAGAAAGAGGCGAAAGCATCATGGCTGACACAATGTTCGACGGTTTTGACCACACACAGTACAAGGATGAAGTGGAGCAGCGTTGGGGCACAAAAGCCTACGCAGACGGCGACCGTTGGTGGCGCAGTCTAAGCAAGCAAGACAAAGCTGACTTCATGGCGGAAGTCGCCAGTCTTAATCAGGACTGGCAAGACGCCCACGCGGACAAGTGCGCCCCGGACGGCGAGAGGGCTCAAGCTTTGGCTGAACGCCACTACCGCTGGCTCACCAGCGCCTACCAAGGCAAAGCGCCCGTTCGGCAACATCTTCTGTCGCTGGCTGAGATGTACGTGGCGGATTCGCGGTTCGCAGCGAACTACGAGGCGACACCTGGTGATGGTGGGGCGGTCTTCGTCCGCGATGCCCTCATAATCTGGGCGGATGAGCACCTGCCTGATGGTGTTGATGGGTGCGACGTGAGGGGCTCAAAGAAGTAGATTCGCCTATATTCATTGTTGGAAAACTTTAATTGAGTTCATTAAACATTGTGATTCATATAACAATCGTGGCGCATATTGAAGCAATCTCGATGTGCACAACAGATTAGTGGTGTGAGCATCGGGCAAACCAAACGGTGTACAGGTGTGCACCGACTAGGACCCCCTAATTCTAGGGGCACGAATGGCGAATTGAAAAGGCCTAGCCAAGCTTGGGTGAATCATTCGCATAGATGCGTAACATATCGTGGAATCTAGTTTGCTAGTGGCTATTACTGCGGGTGTACTGCGGAATCGTCACGCTGATCCGATCAGATTGGCGCTGACTACTGGGGGTGTTTGGGCGGTAAGTCCAGAATGTCGGGCGTCTACATTATGGTAATTCCCTAACGAAAGCAACTCGCTTCTCGCTATTAACAAATCGTTCCAGGTACAACTGTAACGCCCGGATTAAATGGATCGATATGCCCAATTGAAACATTGCTTACGCGTGCGACGATGCTTTGTCTGCCTAATCGCATTGCCTGGACGGGGAGAGACCAATAATGACGATTACCGTCGACCGAGCGCTACTCGCGCATGACTCTGATGTCGATCAGATCAAGCGCGCAGATCCGGTTCTCATAGTTGAGAAACCTCGGTCGACTGAGGGAATCGTAAAATTAGTCGAAAGAATCGACCGGGCCCTCGTTCCGGCCGGGGCGCATCCGTGCAACCTGTCCTTTGGAATTTCAGCTGGCCGCGTGGCGGTAAAGGGCGCGACGGTCTCGGTTGTGCGTGATGCCGACGGGGACATCACTATCACCTATCTCAACTCTTACGCGGAATCAGCACCCAAAGTAATCGTCTACGGCGAGAAGAAATAATCGATCATGAGACGCAAATCCTTCATCGGCTGGTCGCCTTCACATTCTTGGTTGGTTGCTGCTGTGGTAACCGTTGCTCTGACAGGGTATTTGGCAGGATTGGAGCTTAGTGTTGCACGGACATCGCTCGTAGCGGTCATCGCTGTCACCCTCGTTTTGGCCGTCGTCGTGGACGAGTTCCTGGGTCTCATTGCGGGGCTCGCAGCAGCCGCTTCGGTCGTTGTAATCAAAGAGACAGTAGGACACGCCGATTTTGCGCACACAGCAGGCCTTGCCCTCGGCGCATTTGTCTCGGTGTGGGTCGTGTCCATCGCATCGTCGAGCGTTCGGCACCACACAAGTCATCGAGGCGGCAACCGATCAGTTGAGAATGAATACGATCCTGGTTTTGGGCTTTTGGCGCCAAACGAGGCGCCCAAACGAATTGCTGACGAATTTGAGCGTGCCCAGCGACACCGCCGTCCGCTGGCGGTTCTCGTGTTGGCAGTTGCACGTTTGCGGGAAGTCAATGCAGCCGACGAAGCGCAGTTCGTGCGTGCAGAGCGGGAATTGGCGCGCATGCTGTCGAACATCGCTGAGACCACCGACATTCCTTTTAGATTTAGCGATGAAGAATTCGGAGCCCTGCTGATCGAGACCGAATCAGCCGATGCACAGATACAAGGGGCTCGGCTCGCGGATTCGCTCATCCACGCAACAGTGACGCTCTCAGAAGCCCGCGAACGCAGGTCGGTCTCCGACTTTCTAAGCGTGGGAGTGGGATTGAGTACGATGAACGACGCATCCACCGCCGCTGAGTTCGTAGAAAGTGCCCGAATCGCGGCACGAACTGCGCTAGCCACGGGAGCTAGCCGATGATTAGGGCGATCGAAAGCGTCGCGCTTCTGACAGTGATGGCGACGCTCTTACTGGGGTATTGGCACTTCACAGTGACCCGGCACGGCAAGCGCCTTGAGAACTTGAACCTCATCGTTCATGTGAACGGGATCCGGGGAAAGTCATCAGTTACACGTCTTGTCGCTGGTGTGCTCCGCGAGTCAGGTATCACCACAGTGGCAAAGACCACTGGCAGCGCCGCCAAAACCATCTTTCGGGACGGTTCTGAAGCGCCAATTCACCGATACGGCGCAGCCACAATCAACGAGCAAATCGAGTTTGTGTCGCAAGTTGTCACGCCTGACATTGACGCGATGGTGATCGAGTGCATGGCTGTTCGACCCCTTTATCAAAAGTACTCGCAGGACATGATCGTGAAGTCCAACATCTCAATAATCACGAATGTTCGCGAGGATCATCAAGAAGAAATGGGCGAAACGCTCGAGGAAATCGCCGATTCACTGGCAAACACAGTGCCGCTCAATGGGTATCTGATCACGGCAGAGGACCGACCCCACCTGCGCAACCGTCTCGCCGCTGCCGCAAAGCGCCGAAACACCGAGCTCATCTATGCCGATTCGTCGCAGGTGGACGACCGCGATATGGAGGGCTTCGACTACATCCAGCACCGCGAAAACGTGGCTATCGGGTTAGAGATCGCGAAACTCGCAGGGATTCCCCGTCATGTCGCCATCCGAGGCATGTGGAACAGTGCGCCCGACATCGGTGTGATCCGGCTGCGGGAGTACGAGATCCGCGACAAGACAGTGCTATGGGTGCCAATGTTTGCAGCCAATGACCGGGAAAGTGTCATCGCAAACATGAAGTTGTTGAAGGGCCGCATTCCTGCGAAGGCCTCGACGATCGCCCTGCTGAATAACCGCAACGACCGAGGGCGCCGCGCTGAACTATTCGCCCACATGGTGCCAAACGACCTTTCGGACTACCTCGATACTGTCATTACTCTCGGAGCCTATGAAAAGTCGGTGACCGCAACGATGGTGCGCGAGGGGTTCAGCGCGGACCGCATCCGCAACCTTGGCGAATCATCGAACGCAACGATCGAAAACCTCCTCGATACCGTTGCTCAATCCATCGACGGTGATTTCGGCGTGCTCGTCGGTATGGTCAACATCCACACAGATCAAGCCGAGCAATTGATGGAACACTTCGCACATCTTGATGCGGAACTAGGAAGCCACGATGCCGACCTCGACCTAGCGGTCCAGCGTCGATTCGCGATGGCAGACATCTTGGGCTCGCTCAAGATACGTCGTCGTGGAGGTGGCGATCAGTGATTAGCTACGCATTCGCCCCCGAAATCGTACGGGTAGCAGTAGTTCTGGGCGTGATTCTTAGTGTGCTGATGTACGAACGCACCCACCTCACAACAGGTGGCGCCATCGTCCCTGGGTACCTCGCGATCAGCATGTTCACCCCACTCTCTGTGATGATGACTCTCGTCGGCGGAATCCTGACGTACTTCGTCGTCACGATTCTGATCGCAAAACGATTCATCCTGTACGGTCGCAGAAAATTTGAAATCGAAGTGCTAGTGGGCCTCGCTTTTGGCGCCCTTTTTACCACCTTCGCGTCCGTCTTCGGTGATGTCGATCCATGGCTCGCTACCCTCGGAGGGATTGGTTTCCTGCTCCCGGGAATTGTGGCCCATGACATCGCACGGCAGGGTGTTCGGAAAACGCTGATCGCTGTCACCATCGTGAGCGTCGCGCTGGCTTTATTCCTTGTTGCTTTCAACTCGGTGTTGTCTTTGTCGCCGGGCGATGACCTCAGCCTTGTGAGGGAGATTGGCTCCGTCACCGGATTTCCCCGCGAATTGCTCTTTGGCGCGGTTGCCGTAAGTGTCCTAATTGGCATGGCGGTGTACGGAAAACTCGGCGTACGCTCAGGCGGGTTTATTACGGGCGCCTACGTAGCCCTGATTAGCCCGCGTTGGGCCGATCTTGCATTCACAGTTGCGGTCGCCCTGATCACCTGGCTGATCGTGACGAAAGTACTAATGCCGCGGTTACTGATCTTTGGCCGCCGAAAATTGGCCTCGATGCTTCTTGTCGCTGCGCTTGTCGGGTGGACAGTGGAGATTTTCCTGATTGTCCTCACAAACGCCGAGTACATCCCGTGGCGAGGAATGACGGTGGCAACCCTGATGGTGCCCGCTTTGGTGGCGAATGATGCTGAACGACAAGGTTGGCGCAAGACAGCTGTTGGCACATCGATCACGGCAGCTTCGACGGTGCTAGTAATGGCGGCGGTCGGGGCTGGACTTGGCTACGCAGGACTGATGTGAAGTGAGACATTCTGTGAAAGCACTTCGAATAAAGCAAGGCGTTGTCAGCGTTTGCGTACTGTCGTTGGTGGCGTTGACCTTTGTGTCGTCGAAGGCTGTCCCTTTGCCAGAGAACGCGCAGGGGCAGATTGCGTTGGTCGGCCAGGTTCACAGCATCGATGGCACGGCGGTAACCAACGGTAGTGTGAAAATCATCTCCGACGCTGGTGATGGCCGCGAGGCATCGACCGCCGCTGACGGCGCATTCGTACTTCCATCCCGCGAGCCGAAACTCCTCGAATTCCAGGCCGACGGTTACGTGCCGCGAGTCGTGGCAGCAGCGCCTGGACAACCCATCAGTGTCAATCTCACGCCAGTGTCGGAGGGTGCAATCAGCATTCGTTTCGGAGGCGACGTAATGTTTGGACGTCGTTTCCATCAAACGGATGACGGCTCCAAGCCGCTGATTTCAGACGCAACGTCAGTTGAACAGCATCACGCTGTGATGAGCGAGATCGAACCGTTGCTGAAGGATTCAGATCTTACGGTCGTCAATCTAGAAACGCCGCTGCTGGCGCCCGAAGACTTTTTGCGCTCACTCGACGGTGACGCCGCAGGCCTCCTACACGCGGACAAGGAGTTTGCATTCGCAAGCTCGACGGCTGCCGCGCAGGCAATGAAAGATGCAGGCATCAATGTCGTCGCACTGGGCAACAATCACATCTATGACGCTCTCGAACATGGAGTTCAATCCACGCTTGACGCCCTCGATGAGGCAGGTATTGCTCATTTCGGTGGCGGACGCAATGAAGAAGAGGCGTGGGCTCCGTTGCTCATAACATTGGATGATGGGCGCAACGTCGCTTTCGTTGGTTGCACATCAATTCTCGGCAACGAGCATGAGATTCCTTACGTAGCAGGGGCTGATAATGGCGGTGCTGCCGCATGTACGTCAGACCGTCTTAAACAAGCCGTGGAAGAGGCAAACACACTCTCTGACACTGTTGTGGTAATGATTCACGGCGGAGATGAGTACGTCGCTGAGCAAACCCCTTTCGTCCAAGACTTGACATCGATGGCGGTTGATCTTGGCGCGACAGCAGTCATCAACAGTCATCCGCACGTCGTTGGCGCACTGCGCATGGAGCATCATGCGTTGGTTGCGGAAACAACCGGGAACTTAATCTTTGATCAAACTCTGTGGGACACCGCTCCGTCGTACCTTGTGCGCGCTGATATTGCGTCCGGCAAGGTTCTTAATGCCTCAGCGGACCCGCTGCTTGTACAGCGTTTCGTTCCAGTTCCGGCAGTCGGCGATCTTGCGACGGCAATATCGAGAACCGCGCTTGCGGCAGCCGGTGGTGGCAACATGTCCGCACCTGGACCAGCGTTGGTTCCCAACGAGAGCGCCGGTGAAGTTAGGTTCGACGAAGTTTCGCTAAGAGCTGGTGAATTAAGGTCCCTAGAACCTGGGGTCTCAGTTAGAGAAGTGACCGCTGGAATCGTGCAATTTGGTCATGATCTTCTTCTAGGAACCGGTTCGTTTGAACATCAGTTGGTGGGCAACAAGAACGATGTCGCTCGTTGGACTCTTGGTGAGCACGTTGTAAGGAACCGAAATGCCCAATGTTCGCGGGAGGGCTTCCCACGAGACCAAGACGAGCATGGTCTCGCATTTGCGCGTGGTGGTCTCAGTACCGAGGACGCAATCGCTACTATTGACCATCGCATCCCAGTCACTCCAGGTACCGAACTGACCCTCGCCCTCGACGTGAGATCAGCCCTGTCTGGGGGGGTTGCCGAAGTTCGTTGGTACAGCGATTCCGTCGGAGGTAGCTTCGCGGAGGAGTCGATTGAAATTCCGCCGTCGCCTAGGCGAGATTCGTGCGAAACGATCATGTTGGACGTCACTGTGCCCCACGGCACCTATGCCGTCCAGCCGTTTCTTCGGCTCACGCCACCTGGACGGAACCAGGCAATCCGGCAACTGCGAGTAGACAATGTGAAACTTATCCAATGGTCTGATTTTGCGGCTGAGCCAACAAAGAGGTGGGACGCGGTTCGCGCGATCGATACCGCGAATATCACTGTGCAGCGCGAGTCTCTTCCGTTGACGAATGCGTGGGAATACGAATGGTGACTCCAGCGCAAAAGAACACTTCCGCGTGGGGATGGACATTGGTGATTGCTGTCATAATCCTTTCGATTTGTGTGCTGTGGGCGACAGCGACGATCCAAAGTACGAGCAGGAATGTGGAACAGCAGCACGACTCAGTTGAGATCGAAAAGATCATCCGCAACCTTGACTCCAAGGGGTCCGTTGCACTCGACCCAATCGGCAAAACTCGTGCTCGATTTACGGATGGCGCGCGAACCGTTGTAATCACCGGGCCTGAGCGAGAGTTCACGGACCGCGTAGCGCCCAAGCTCACCGTTCGGACGACCGCGTGGGTACGGCTGTTGCCCGAGCCATGGCAACAAGATTCAGCCACGCTGCCATGGTTTGATGAATGGATGCGGGCCAGCATCGACTGGACTATTCCGGACGTGCTGGAGGTTGCATTTCAGTACACGGCAGGCACAACGGACTTTTATGATGACGACGGACTTCGGTACCGCGGCGCTGCCAAATTCGGACCCCTGCGCGGAGATGGCTTCCGATCCATCGGCGCAGATTTTCACGACTACCTAGGACTCGACTGGACGTTTCCCGACGGCACCTTCCATGCCCACACTCCGTCGCAAGCAGGCAGCGTTGATTGCTCGGGCTACATTCGACTTGTGTACGGATATCGCATGGGCATGGAACTTACTCGAGCGTCCGGCAACGGGGATGCGATACCTCGCGTAGCTGATGACATCGCAAAGCGCGGTCCTGGCGTGCTCATCGCTAGCACCACCAAGGAAGCGCGGGACAGAATTGACGACCTAAGACCGGGCGACTTAGTCTTCTTCGACGCCGATGGCGAGGACAGAATCCACCACGCAGGAATTTACCTCGGCATCGATTCGGAGGGCGATCACCGGTTCATTTCGAGTCGTGGAACTGTGAACGGGCCAACGATTTCGGATATCAACGGCGCTTCAATCCTCAATGGTGATGGCCACTACGCCAAGGGCTTCGAGATAGCGCGCCGATTCTAATAGTTGATGAGTCGTCCGTACTCGATTCGCTGGCGAGTGAAGGGCATTGGGCCGTACATCACGCACGCGCACGCGGCGTATGCGTTTGATGCTTGCCAGATATTCCCGGTACCATCTCCAGCCCACACCAGAGTGTGTCTTGCGACTCCTTCAGAGTTAATGAAGTAGATAGAATCACCAGCCTTAAGCTGGTCAAACGTGAGTGGCATTGATGATTTCCACTGGTTGTGGGCTGTGCGGGGTACGGAGATTCCCATTTGATTCCATGCCCACTGGACTAGCCCTGAGCAGTCGAATGTGCGCGGCCCTGTTGCCCCAAAGACGTACGGCGAACCTTGGCGTGTAGACACGTGTCGAATGAACTGTTGTCCCAATGTCGGTGGTCTAGCGATGGCTGAGCCGGCATTAAGCACCGCCCCGCCAATACCCACAGCGGCGACGGATCCGGCGAGGCCTTTGAAAAGAGTGCGGCGGGAGATAGTGCGGTCGAGGCCTGTGTCTTTACTTGCGGTCATGCCAACCCCTTATTTGTGATCCAAACCACTCCTGCTGATTGCATCACGAAGATCATTTAAGGGGACGAAAAGGAGTGTGCGTTATCGAAGTGTTACCCGGCGGATTTCAGTCGTCTCACACCGCGACGTAGCGCAGCATTATGGCGGTGCTGAACTGCCGGGTCTCGGCGAGTTCGAGCGGAATGCGCTTGTCGAGTGGTGGGAAGAGTGGTGTGCCACCGCCGAGCACCATAGGCGAGATGAAGAGGTGGTATTCGTCGATGAGTCCGTGGGGAATCAGTGACGCGGCGAGGTCTGCACCACCGACTTCGATGACGCCGTCGCCTTCGGCTTTAATTCGACGAACCTCGTCGACCGCGTTCTCGCTGACGAGTGTGCTATTGAAGTGGACTTCGGTGAGGGTCCGAGAGAAGACGACTTTTGGCGTCTCAAGCCAGAGCCTGGCGAAGTCTCGCTCGATGGGCGGCGCATCGTCAGGCACGTGCGGCCAGTACTCCGCCATCAGTTCGTAGAGCCGACGGCCGTGTAGTGACAGCTCGATTTCGCGGAACCTATCGTTGTGGTGCTGGTGTAAGTCGTCGTCGGGTGTCGTCCAGTCGATGTTGCCGTCGCGGTCGTTGATATAACCGTCCACGGAGACGCCGAACGAATAGATTAGTTTCCTCATGGCTCATTAGACCTCCCGCGCTGGCACTTTTCATCGGCGTTCGAACAATCGAGTGTTTGATCGTTCGCCGCGTGCGGGAATGACCAGTGCCGGTGCGTGGTTGTGCCTGAGGTGGATATTTCTATTCTTGATCTTGCAATGATTGGCTCTGATGAGTCGGTTGCGGATAGTTTCGCTGCGTCGGTGACGTTGGCCCAGCATGCGGAAAAGTGGGGTTTCCACCGGCTTTGGTATGCGGAGCACCACAACATGGGGTCGATTGCCTCTTCTGCGACAAGTGTGTTGATCGGACACATAGCTGCGAATACGTCAACAATTCGTGTGGGCGCGGGCGGGGTGATGTTGCCGAACCATTCACCGCTGGTCATTGCCGAGCAGTTCGGTACCTTGGAGACACTTTTTCCGGGTCGGATTGATCTTGGTCTGGGTCGTGCGCCAGGGACGGATCAGAACACATTGAGGGCGTTGCGACGGGATCCCACGTCGGCGGACCGTTTCCCCCACGACGTTGTCGAGTTGCGCGGGTACCTGTCGGGGGAGTCCGCTGTGCCAGGTGTGCGGGCGGTGCCTGGAAAAGGCACACATGTTCCGCTGTACATTTTGGGGTCGTCGCTGTTCGGCGCTCGGCTTGCAGCCCAACTGGGTTTGCCATATGCGTTTGCGTCACACTTCGCTCCGGATGCGCTGACCAGTGCAGTGGCGCTGTATCGCAAGGAGTTTCGTCCATCGGAACAGTGCGAGAAACCGCACGTGATGGCGGGGGTCAACGTCGTCGCTGCTGATTCGTCGCGGGACGCCGAACACTTTTTTGCTGATGCGTTGAAGTATCGGGCAGCGCGGTTCTTCGGCAAGGGACGCCGGTTCACTCCGGATGAGATTGACCTGTTGATGGATTCGCCCGCCGGTGATCAGGTTCGTCACATGGCTCAGTATTCGGCAGTAGGTACCGGTGCAGATGTGCGTGACTACTTGGAGGAATTTGCGGAGTTGGCGATGGCCGATGAGCTGATTATCTTGTCTGCGGCGCTTGACCGGGATGCGTGGCTCGGGTCTGTGGAGACCGTTGCGGAGGTTTGTGGGCTGTAAGGTCTGTGCCGTGAATACGGTGAGCACAGATGGTTCCTGTTTGAAAAACCCCGGTGGTGCGATTGGTTGGGCGTGGGTGAATCACGATGGTTCGAGTGCGTCCGGTGGTGCGCGTTCGGGTACCAACCAGATCGCTGAGCTCACTGCGCTTTATGAAGCAATCGTGGCGCATCCGGGCGTTGAGCCTCTGGTTATTGAGTCGGATTCGCAGTACGCGATTAAGTGCGCCTCGTTGTGGTTGCCTGCATGGAAGAGAAAAGGCTGGGTTACTGCGTCGGGGAGTCCTGTGAAGAACTTGGCGTTGATTCAGGCGATCGACCGGGCAATTAGTGAACGGCAGGGCCCGGTGACTTTTGTGTGGGTGCGGGGGCATACCGGCAATCATCACAATGAGATCGCTGATTCGTTGGCGGGCAAAGCGGCACGTGAAGCGGCGGGTGTTCGGGCCTAAAATCTTCCGGCCACTTTCTGCAACCTAGGGGTTGCACTATCGCTCAGTAGGTGCAACCATTAAGTTGCACCTACTGAGGAGAACGCCATGAAAACAGACCTTGACCGCATCGAACGCCATATCACCATCAACGCCTCAGCAGAGCGCGTATGGGACCTCATCTCCATACCCGGATGGTTCATCAACGACGGCACGATCATCGACCACACCATCGAAACCAGGGGAGAAGTGCACATTGTGCACGACCCCGTCCACGGCAAATTCAAGCTCACCACCGTAGAGCTCGACAAACCGCGCTACGCCGCATTTCGCTGGCACACCGACACAACACGCCTAGACGACTCCACCTTGGTCGAATTCTGGATCGAGGAATCACCACAAGGGGGCGTCACCCTCAGGGTCATCGAAAGCGGGTTCGCCTCATTGCGCATGTCCGAGGAACAGCGCCAGCTACGGATCAAATCCAACAAAGACGGGTGGGAGGAAGAACTCATCGCAGCCCGCATCTACCTCACCGGAAGCGACGATGACGACGCCTAGTGCAGTCTCGACCGTCTGCTCAGCGCTCGGCGACGAAACGCGGTGGAACCTCCTGGTCCGATTAGGGCAAGCACCCGCGTCGGCATCCGCGCTTGCTGGCGAATTCCCCATCAGTCGACAAGCGATCGTCAAACACCTCGACATCCTCCGCGAGGCCGGACTAGCCGAAACCGAAAAGCACGGCCGCGAACTCCGTTACAGGGCACTCGGCGCGACGCTCACCCAGCTCGCCGACGACCTCCAACAGATCGCGTCCGCATGGGACCGTCGCCTCAACACCATCAAACAACTCGCCGAAGCTGCCGACGAGTAGTGCCGCTCACGCGCGGGCCCCGTCCGTTATGTGGAAGTGGGCCCGCACAGGCGCTGCGAGCATTTGTCGATGCACAGCAGGTGTCCAGGGCCACGTTTCTGGCACACCGTCTGGCCCGATGTACCAACTGTTGCACCCCGTGGTCCACACGGTGGAGGGCATGACATCCCGTATTGCGGAGTTGAACTCATCCGTTGCTTCTTGCGACGGTGCGCACGATGACACGACGCCCGAGCGCATGCTTTCAAGCCACTGGACTATGTAGTCGGCTTGAGTCTCGGCGATCGCGATGAGGGAATGATTGCCAATGGGACTGTGGGGTCCGATGAGGGTGAAGAAGTTCGGGAAGCCAGGCACTGCTACGGTGCGGTACCCGCGGACACCGTGAGCCCAGGCTTCTGACAGGGACCGGCCGTCCTCGCCGATGATATCCATTGGTCGTAGGTATGCTCGCGCATCGAATCCGGTGGCGAAGACGATGACATCGCACTCGTGCAATGCGCCGTCGGTGGTGCGGATTCCGCGTTGCTCCACCCGTTCTATTGCCTCGGTGATCAGGTGCACGTCTTTGCGGGCCACCGATGGGTAGAACGAGGCAGACATGATGAGCCGTTTGCACATTGGATCGTCAGGCGGCGTCAGCTTTTGGCGCAAAGCAGGGTTGCGGATGGCGAGTTGAAGGTGCAGCCGACACACAGCAGACACGGCTGACCGCTGCCACCCGGGTTCTACTGCAGCACGCCCGAAGATGCGCTCCATCAGCTCACGATAGAGGTGGTAGCTCGAGCGGTTCAGCTGCGGCACAAGCCGCATTGCGGTTCTCGATAGGGGGCTGTAGGGCAGCCGTGGGAGTGGAAGTATCCACTGTGCGGTGCGCTGAAACAGCATCAGCGGCGCAGCGACTCCGGCGAGAGCTGAGGTTATTTGGGCGCCTGTTGATCCGGTGCCGATGACGGCGATTTTCTTGCCGCGCAACTTAACTGAGTGATCCCACCGCGCCGAATGGAACGCGTCACCGCAGAACTCTGCGATTCCTTCAATGTCCGGAATTTGTGGTTTCCGCAAAACGCCGGTCGCAGCGATCAGCACGTCGGCATAGTCATGCTCGCCCTTCGTGGTTTGAAGGTGGTAGCGGTGCCCATCCCAGGTGGCCGATTCGATCTCGGTGCCAAACCGAATGAGACGTCGTAATCCCAGGTCCGAAGTAGTTTTTACGAAATATGCCTGAATTTCGTCACCTGGGGCAAAGTTGGCGCTCCAATTCGGATTCGGCGCAAACGAATACGAGTAAAACCGTGCGGGCACGTCACAGCTCAATCCGGGATATGTGTTGTCGCGCCATGTTCCACCCACTTCGTCGGCGCTTTCGTAGATGACGACGTCGCTAAAACCTGCACGCAAAAGTTTCGCGGCCATCGCGAGCCCGGACATTCCAGCGCCGACAATCGCGATTCTCAATGAACGTGTCATAGCCGCCTCCACAGGAGCCTCGTAGTTGCTGCGGCAATGGCAGGAAGACCGCGGGCCGTGCCGTGTGCGGCGGGCATTGCTTCATAACCGAAAAGGTGACTCAGTGTTCTCGTTATGCGGGGCGCGATGAGTGCGCCGACTTCTGCTGGCACACCCGTCGGCATGAGCACCGTGACGTGAGCCGGTGCGTCCACCACGGCCCGATGCACCATCGATGCTGCGCGCCTAACGCTCATCATCGGAAGACCTGCAAATGCATTGAACTTCTCAGACGGAGCCGTCATATCTGTGCGTACGAGGGGGAGTTTGACGGAGCTAAACGTGATGCCATGTGACAGCAACTCACTCCCCGCTACGGCGCCGAACTCTTCCAACGCCGCTTTGGACGCCAAGTAGGCTGAGAATCGTGGTGTGTGATTTTGCAAGCCCTGGGTGGTGATGTTGACGATGTGGCCGCTGTGCCGCTCATGCATCGACGGCAAGAATCCGAGCGTCAACCGCACGGCCGCGAAGTAGTTCAGCGCCATGGTCCGTTCGAAGTCGTGCATCCGATCCGTGGCGTCCATAATTCCGCGACGGATGGACCGCCCAGCATTGTTGACGAGGACGTCCACTGCTCCGTGGTCGGCGAGGATCTGCTTGATCAAAGAATCAACTGCGTCAGCGTCCGACAGGTCGCAGGGGTAAGCAAACGCTGTACCGCCTTGTTGGGCGATCTCGTTGTTGACGGCGTGTAACTGGTCGGCGCGGCGGGCAACAAGTGCCACGATGGCCCCTTCGCGGGCAAGCCGAAGGGCTGTTTCGCGCCCCACCCCAGAGGATGCACCAGTGACTACGACGATGCGTCCAGTGATTTTCTTGGCGCGGCGTGTTCTTGCGTGCCTGTCGGGGTCGATGTTCGCTGCCCAAAAGCGATACATGCGATTGGCGTACTCACTCACGGGCGGCACCGTGATGTGACTGGTGTTGAGAACCGCAGCGGTGCGTTCGTCCGGCGGCGGAGCGGGTGATTGCCACCGCGCCAACACCTCTTTCGTCAGCCCGATCTCACGCAGCACCGCTCGTCGTGTTGCGCGCACCGTTGAACTGGAGTCAGTGACTCTCAACCCAGCCTGCGCGAGCGCAGTGGCGGGACGGCCCAGAATCTGTGGTGCCGTGGTGATGTGGGGTGCCCCGGCGACTTTTCCGAACGCGTTGACCAGCGTCGCAATGGGTGTTGGTTCGGCAGCCGCGATGGAAACAATGCGAGCAGTGGGGTTGGGATGGTGCATCAGCACATTGATTGCTGCGGCGGCGAAGTCTGCCGTGATGATGTTGGCTGAACCGAGGTGTGGGAGAACAACAGGGGTGAGGCGCGGCATCCGCGCAAGTCGCGCAACGATCGCGAGAACTTCCCGTGCTGCGTCGGGTTCGCCGGTCTGAGCATCTCCGAGGATGAGCGAGGTGCGGTATTGCCGTACGTCGATTTGTGTTCGAGCATCCGGTGCCGTGAGTCGGAGTTCAGAGTCGGATGAAGGGGTCACCCACACCTGATGAAACGATCGGGCGCGATGGTTCACGGCAAAGTCGAGGAGTTCCTGTGTGGGGGCTGAGCCGATGTTGACGAAGTGTTCTATTTCGCCGGTTATCGCTGTGTCGCCGGATCCCCATGTGATGGCGTGGACCCGGGAATCCTGTGTCCACTCGCGTTCCATGCGGTTGACCAAATCGGGCGGGCAACACAGATGAACTGCCGTACATCGGGGGTTGTTCAGCAGTTGTGTGACGAGGTTTCTGCCGAGCAAGCTTTCCGCGCCGGAAACGAAGTAGGTAGTCATGGTGGTAGCGCCTTACGTAATCCCGCATGGACTATCTGATACACACTGTCTCATGAATGTAACTGGGTCAGGGTGTATCAGTCAATAGCGGGGGTGTGGTTCGCCGCGCTCTCCGCATGTGCAGAAAAATGCATCACCACAGGCCCCTATAGCGCTGCATTTCTCTGCACATGAGAACCGCGAAGTCCCACAACACGGCCAGGCACATTTTCCGTACAGTCGGAGACATGTCGAAAATTCTTTTTGTAATGACCGGCGCCGACAAGTGGACACTGAAAGACGGCACCCAGCACCCCACAGGGTTCTGGGCCGAGGAAGCCACCGCACCATATGAGGCGTTCACCCACGCTGGATTCGACATTGTCGTAGCAACCCCCGGCGGCGTCATTCCTCCTGTCGACAAGGCGAGCCTCTCTGCTGAAGCCAATGGCGGCGACGAGGGGGTCGACAAAACACTCCAAGCACTCGAGGATTTCCCCGAGTTGAAGAACCCGATATCACTCCATGAAGTGCACCTCAATGACTACGCGGCAGTCTTCTACCCCGGTGGGCATGGACCAATGGAGGACCTAGCGAAGGACCCCAACTCCGGCGAACTACTCATCGCGGCACTCAATTCAGGTAAACCGCTCGGTATTGTGTGCCACGCCCCAGCCGCACTGCTCGCCACAATTGGGCCGGACGGCACATCACCATTCGCGGGATACCGCATGACAGGCTTCACCAACGCCGAAGAAGAGCAAGCAGGCCACGCAGACAAAGCGCCGTGGTTACTGCAAGACCGACTCGTCGCGCTTGGCGCAGACTTTCGCGAAAGCGACCCGTGGGCACCGCATGTGGAAGCGGATCGTAACCTTTTCACAGGTCAAAACCCGGCATCGTCAGCACCCCTAGCGCAAAAGATGCTTGACGCACTACAGGAGTGACAACGGCAGCTAGCCTTGTGGGCAGATGCATCCCCGAGCAAGATTTCCTCGGCTTGTCGCTAGGCAATAGCGACGCGAGATTTCATCATGATCGCTACTGGGGTGCCCGCACATTTCGCACTCACCGACATGCGTGTCGGCTGCCCGTGCATGGGAATGCGAATCGATGGCGGTGGAGGGAGCGTATCCGGTGAGGTTCATTGCGGCCATTCCTGACTGCCCAGCCGGACTGCGACAAGGCGTTACGTGCGCGTCCCAACAGTTGCTGCCGCCCCTGCTTGGAGTGGGTGCGCCCCTCCAACACTACGCCTGTATTGCTCGATCGCCCTCGTCGTCCCCAAATCCGCGCGCAGCCAACGCTTCACCCGTCATACGGGCTTGCGCAACAGCGCGAACAACCAAGGGAACGAGCAGTGCGCGTGGACTGCGGCCCAACCCGCGGGCTTGAGCGGCTTCGCGTGATTCAATGGCGATAGTGAGAAGTCCAGGTATGGCGCGCAGCATCAGTGCGATTGCCAAGCCAACACTGTCTGGGTTGATTCCCACGTGACGGAGAGGGCCTAGTGCTCGAGTGACGGCATCAAGGATGGCGTCGGTGGCGGTCGTCGCAGTGACAACAGTCGCCAGTACGACAAGGGCAAGCATTCGTGCCGTGACCTGCACCGCATGCGCTATATCGGCCTGCCACCACTGAAATGCGAACAGGATTGCCGAGATTATGAGAATTGGTCGTAGTGCGCGCAAAAACAGGCGAAAGTTCGTTCTGGACCAAGCAACACACGCCACTGCGAGTGCGAGCATCACGACTGCCGCCTCGGGCGTGCGGATCGCCATCGCCACGGTGCCGAACACGCACAACGCCACCAGTTTCGCACCCGCAGGAAGCCTGTGAATCACCGTCGATCCCGGCTGGTACAAACCGAGCAAGTTTGGAGCGGGCGTCATACTGCCAGGGCCCTGTAGTAGTTGACAGCTTCTGCGGCAGGCCCGTCGTACACCACGCGGCTTTCGTCGACGACAAGCGCCCGATCGCATCGCGCCGCAAGGTCCAGATCGTGAGTGACGAGTATGACCTGTTGCGGCAACGTCAGCAGGAGGTTTCCTACTTGGCGGCTGTTGCGCAGATCAAGGAGCGTTGTTGGTTCGTCAGCGACAATGATCTTGGGTTCGGCCGCAAGTGTGCTTGTGATCGCAAGGAGTTGGCGTTGTCCACCAGATAGCGAATGCACGCTCACGTCAGCTAGGTGATCGAGGCCAAACTGGGCGAGCAGTTCGAGTGCGTGGGCTCGCCTTTCGGCTTTGCGAAGTTTGCGACGACGCAGGGATAGTGCAACATCTTCGACCACCGTGGGCATGACGAGTTGTGCGGCGGGGTCGCTGAACAAGAAGCCGACGGCACGCCGGATTTCAGCACCGTCTTTGCGCGTGTTTAGACCGTCAATTCGAACACTGCCCGATGTTGGTTGCGCGAGCCCATTTAGAAGGCGGGCAAACGTGGACTTTCCAGCGCCGTTGGGCCCAATGAGCGCGATACGTTGTTCACGGAGCGTCACCGTGACTGGACCGAGTATCGTGCGTTCGTTCACCGACCCGGGTTGGGTGACAGTGACGCGATCGAGCTCAATGACTGCCATTGGTTTGGCCTGCGTGGGTGCGGGGGAGCAAATCTGGGAAGGCGCGATGCACTGCTGTCGCAACTATCGCCATCGCAATGTTTTTGATGACGTCACCTGGCCAGAATGCGAGATCAAGCATCAAAGCCTGTGTGAGGGTGAGGTCGAGCTGGATGGAAAGTCCGATGATTCCGAACGTGTGTATGAACACGAAACTGCTGGTAAGTCCGGCAAAGAATATGAGCGGTGTGTGCCATTTCTTCGTCCTGAGACGGGCTATGCGTTGAACAAGAAAACCGCACAGAGCGGCGGCGAATGGAAATGCTAGAAGGTAACCGGCTGTCGGTCCGGCAAGAACGCCAAGTCCTCCAGCTCCACCAGAAAAGATGGGCAGTCCTGCGAAGCCGACAATCATGTAGAGCGCCACAGCGAGGAACCCTCGTTTGGCGCCGAGGACAGCCCCTGCGAGCAGAACGCCAAAGGTTTGCAGCGTTATGGGTACACCACTAGCAGTGAGCTTGATTGCGGGCAGGATCGCGCACACGGCTATCAGTGCGGCGAACAAAGAGATCAACGCCAAGTCGCTGGTTCTTACCCTCGATTGCCGTACCGCCGTTGCCATAACGCCCCCTACCTGAACAGTGTTCACCTGAATGGTGTTCAGGTTAGCCGATATGCTGATCACGTGGCTAACTCACTCGACGACGTCATCGACGCAGCACTCCGCGTACTAGACAAGCGCGGGATGGAGTTTTTCTCCATGCGCCGCATCGCCGCCGAACTCGACGTCCAACCCAGCGCGCTCTACCACCATGTCGACAACAAGCAAACATTGCTGACCCTCATGGCCTCACGAATCGTCGCACCAGTAGTGATAGACGAGGACCTGACCACGGTGTCACACCGGCTTCGCGCAGCCATGCTGGGGATACGCGACGGAGCCGAAGTCGTAGCCACGGCCACAGCGTTCAAACTGGGCTCATCCACCCTCGAAGCAGAGATAGCGCGGTTCTCAACGCCCGACATTGCCCGAACATTGCTGATCTACATCATCGGGCACACCCAAGCCACCCAGCTTCACACGCAGGCAAGCGCGCTTGGCCTCATATCCCAAGACTCCGACCTTGATGCATCTTTCGAACGCGGGCTCCGCATCATCCTCGGCACCACCGGCGCAAACCCAAACAAGTAACAACCCCAAAGTAAAGCGGAACAAATTCTTCACTACGCAACCTCCGATTACCCCTACGGCGTTGTTGGGTTCATGATCTTGTTCCCTGCCCTCTATACGGTCGGTCCGCGACCTACCAGAGGAGTCAGAGCATGCCGTGGAAAGAACCCGCCCTTCCAGCTGGCGACGAACCGCTGTCAAACACATCCGGAAACCAACACTTCAATGACGTGCTCAACGCGCGCTATGGTCGACGGGCAGTACTCAAAGGTGGAATGCAGACCGCTCTCGTCACACTATTTGCTGGAACACTGGTTGGCGGCGTCGCGCAACGACAACCCGCTGCAGCACAATCCATTACCGACTCCATAACCGATTCCATCGTTGGGTTCATACCTGTGCCCGTCAGCGAAGCTGACAATGTCGTCGTGCCACCTGGATACCGCATCTCTGTAATCGCACCCTGGGGCGAACCCATCACGGGGACCATGCCTCAATACCGGCTCGGAAACAGCGGCGCCGACCAAGGAATGCAGGTAGGTACCCACCACGACGGCATGCATTTCTTCCCCATCGAAGGGGATGACCCCTGGCGCGGAAGCTCCACCGATGGCCTACTCGTGATGAACCACGAGTACGTAGAACCCCGCTATATGCACGAATCAGCTCGCGGTCAGGCGATGGACAGCGACGACTTTCCCACCATCGACGACAACACTCGCGACGCAGACGAGGTTCTCAAAGAACTCAACGGCCACGGCGTCACGGTCGTCCGCATTCGGAAGGACCCGTTCGGAAACTGGCATACCGTCCCCGATCGGCTCAACCGCCGCGTCACCGGCCTCACCCCGATGGAACTTCGCGGACCAGTCCGCGGCACAGACTTCGTACGAACCAAGTTCAGCCCCGACGGAACCATGACCAGAGGAACCCTGAACAACTGCTCACACGGCGTCACACCGTGGAACACCTACGTAGCGTGTGAAGAAAACTGGGCTGGCTACTTCTCCAACCGTGCAGACGAAGACGATTCACAACCGCGCGAGCACAAACGATACGGCGTTAGCTATGGCACAAGCCGGTACGGGTGGGAACTCGCTGCCGGAGGCGCAGACGAGTACGTCCGCTTCAACGCCACCCCGACGGCAGATTCGGCGACGGGGGACTACCGCAACGAGCCCAACACCTTCGGCTGGTGTATCGAATTCGACCCCTTCAACCCAGAAAGGGTCCCCCAAAAACGCACCGCACTGGGACGATTCGCGCACGAAGGCATCGTTTTCCATACAGCTGTCGCTGGACAGCCAATCGTCTGCTACTCCGGCGACGATGCTCGCAATGAGTACATCTACAAGTACATCTCGAGCAACCCATACGAGCCAGCCACCGCCGGAGGGCACCTGCTCGACGAAGGTCGCCTACACGTCGCCAAATTCAACGATGACGGCACAGGGGAGTGGCTACCACTTGTATTCGGGGAGAATGGACTAACGTCCGCGAATGGTTTCAGCAGCCAGGCAGACGTACTAGTCAACACGCGACTCGCCGCCGACACAGTTGGCGCAACCAAAATGGACCGCCCAGAATGGGGAGCCATCGATCCAAACACCAAACAGGTGTACTTCACCCTCACCAACAACACATCACGTGACCCCGAAGACACCGACAACGCCAACCCGCGTGGACCAAACCCGCACGGCCAGATCATCCGCTGGCGCGAAGACAACAACAACCCCGCCGCGACCCGATTCGACTGGGACCTATACGTTGTCGCAGGCGACGACACCGGCCCTGACAACCTCACAGGCGGCCGCGATCTTAACGGAAATCCGCTTCCATACGAAGCAATGTTTAGTTCGCCCGACGGACTGTGGATCGACCCAGACAGCCGGATCTGGATTCAAACAGACATGAGCGAAAGCGTGATGAACACCAATCCGGAATACGTAATGTTCGGAAACAACAGCATGCTCGTCGGCGACGCACGCACCGGTGACATTCGTCGATTCCTCACCGGACCACGCGGCCAGGAAATCACCGGATGCATCATGACGCCAGACCAGCGCACACTGTTCATCAACGTCCAACACCCAGGAGCCACAACAGAACCGGAAGCATTCGCCGCCGGAAACATCGACGGCACCTGGCCTGATCATCGCAACTCACCGACGGGCTACGGGCGATCCGCCACCGTTGTAATCCAACGCATTGATGGCGGCATCATCGGCGCCTAACACTGATCGCCCCCGACCATTGAGCGTGGTCGGGGGCGCCCTCAATTGTGTGGCTACTCCTCAGCGATCTGCGCAAGACGATCAAGCGACGCCCGCAACATCTCCGCAGTAGTCGACTGCGCTCGAGCGAAGCGGCTCTCGTCAGTCAACTTCGACCAATCGTAGGTATGCGTAACCCTGGTTCTTAGATCCCCAAGAGGTTCCAATTCCCACCGCCACAGATGACCAAACGGCTGACCACCAGATTCCGACGGCTTCCACGCAATAAGCCGACCTTCCTCAAACTCAACAACGTGATTGTCACGGACGTTTCCCTTAGTCGTCGTCATCGTGAACACCTCACCAACCGCCCGCACGCGCTTGTTGGTCAGCGCTTCAACCAGGTTGTTATTGCCATCCCACCTCGGCTGCTGAGCGGGTTCGGCAATGAGGTCAAAGATTCGTTCCACCGGCGCCGCAATCTCCAGCGATGCACTCACAATCTGCGAATCAGTCATAGAAACATTGAATCACTCTGCGTGTGAACCCGCTGTGCTGTCATGTGGCGTATACCGAAATCAGAGCCACGCAGTCATCACCCTGATGCGCCTGTTCCTCGTATACCTTCAGTATTGTTGTCATCCATGGCGAAGAAGTTCAGTTTTTCCTTTCCGATTGCGTATCCCATCAATGATGTCCACGCAGCGTTGGTTTCTCCCGAACTGTGGCAACGCCGTGTAGAAGGTGCTGAAAACGTCACGATGACGACGGAAAGCACCCAGCCGGGCACCCTTAAGATTGCGGTAACTCAGCATATCGGTGGCGATTCTCTTCCCGCGATAGCGCGCAAAGCCCTGCGTGGGGATTTAACCATTGTTCGCGTGGATAACTGGGGCGCACTCAATGGTGGCAGTGCTGAGGCTGAATTCACGGCTGATTCAACAGGTTTGACGTCGCATACCTCAGGCAGGGTTGTGATTCAGGCCGAGGGGGAGACCACAACTTACACAGTCGAAGGCGAAACCGACGTCAAGGCACGAGTCATCGGTGGCGCACTCGAAAAGGGCATAGTCCAGATGATTTCCAACCTCGCGAAGTCCGAATGCGCAGACACCGAAAAGTGGATCGCGAGCAAAATCTAACGGAGCCACCTACGGTCTGTCAGTAGGCAGAAGCGCGTCGAACAGTTTCGGCCAGCGTGGCGCAAAGCGCCACACATCTGACAAAGCATTGATGCGTGGTGCAACACCCACGCATCAACAATGGGGGTCGAGCTCAGATGTTATGGGTGCTTGGAGGGTTCGCCGTCTTTATTGGCTCCGTGCTGCAACGAGTCGCGGGGACTGGGGTAGGACTCATTGTCGCACCAATACTGGTCGTGGCATTGGGACCGAGCCAAGGGGTGGTGGTTGCCAACGTCGCGGCGTGCGTCGCAGGGTTTGTCCTCTTCCTGTCAGTTCGCAAACAAGTCGATTGGTCTCGTTTTGGTCGATTCATGCCGACCACAATCCTTGGGTCGATTGCCGCATCCGCACTGATTCTCGTGTTACCGCCCGCGTGGTTGCAGATCGGGATCGGAGTTGTGGTCTTATGCGCTCTGGCTCTAAGTGTCGCGATGCCCAGGCTCCCGCATCGCGATGGTCGTATTGTCCTCGCCGTAACTGGGGTAGTCGCAGGGTTCTTGAACACCGCCGCGGGAGTCGCATCTCCAGCCTTTGTGATTTATGCCCGATTGGCCCGTTGGGAACCGAAGGCTTTCGTAGCAACTATGCAACCGGCATTTGCTGCCCTAGGGGCAATATCGGTGACAGTGAAAGCCATCTCCGGTGTCGACTTCGGTCCCGTGGCAAGCATCCCAGTCCTGGCGGGCATCGTCGGCCTCGCCACGCTTGGTTTGTTGCTGGGCGCCAAGATTGCGGCACATGTAAACGGAACGACTGTCCGCCGACTCGCTCTGGTGCTTGCCGCGGTGGGCGCACTCGCAGTCGTGATTCGAGGGATTTCGGTGCTATAAGTCGCAGGGGAGTTTGTTCTATCAGCGCTGGTAATCACTGCCAACGCCGTAGTACTTCTCGAGTTCTGCAAGCGCATCTCCGCACGCAAGCGCGAGCCTTTGCATGTGTGGCAACGTGTCACGACACCCTACGAATCCGAAGTTCAACGTGTCGACGTAGCTTTCACAGGTGATGTTGAGCGGGCCGCCGTGCATGAGGAATGACACAGGGTATGCGTCAGTCATGCGGCATCCTCGAAAGTACATAGGCTTTGTTGGTCCAGGAACATTCGAAATAACGACGTTGAAGCTCGGCGGCACGATCTTGCTGAGCCCGACCTGGGCAAGGCCGGTTTGCCCAACTAGCGGTGACCCCACATAGGCGGTGTAGGCGACAATCGCCGCGCGGGTCATATTTTCCATCTGTGCTTTTGCCGCACCAGTGGATGCGATGATGGCTTCCATCCGGCGCACCGGGTCTTCAATGTGGGTGCCGAGGGACGCCAGCATTCCACCTACTAGGTTGCCGCCGCCTGGGTCGTCTTTTGGGCGAATGTTTACGGGCACAAAGGCGATGAGCGGCTTCTTCGGCAGTGCATTGAGGTTGAGCAGGTATGACCGCAAACCGCCGCCGCAAACAGCGAGCACGACGTCATTTAGGGTGCCGCCTGACGCTGCCGCGATTTTCCGTAAACGCGGAATTTCGTATTGCTGCGTGGAAAACCGACGATTCCGTCCGATCCTTCCGTTGAGGATGCTTTTTGGTGCCTGCAGCAGCGTAATGAGTGGGTCTTCTTTATTGAAAAACGTACGGGTGAGCCGAGTAAAAGCTTTTCTCATGTCCCGTGCGGATGTGAGGTGACCAGCCGCCGCCTGAACAAACGAACCTTGATCAGCCTCAACTTCATTCGAGCTTCGCGGTCTGCGCTTAGGTTGCGGAACCTGGAAAAACAGTGGGTGATCCGTATCGTTCGGATCGGTCGACAAGGAACGAATGAGCATTTTGACAGCCGTGTAGCCGTCAATGAGTGAATGGTGGACTTTGGCGTACATCGCGAGTTTGCCACCTTCGAGGCCCTCGATGATGTAGCACTCCCACGGTGGTTTCCGAAAGTCGATGGGGCGTGAATGCAGGCGTGATACAAGTACACCCAACTCGCGTTCCCCGCCGGGGCTGGGTAGGGCAGACCGGTGAATATGGTTCATCGGGTCAAATTTTTTGTCTGTCACCCAGCGCTGGGCCGGGTTGCGGAGGAAGCCGGGTGTCAGCAGTTTCATGTTCCACGGCGGCTCGGCTGATGTTAATTCGAGCAGTTCGTCGCGGATTCGAACACTCATGTCGGCGGCTGTCCCGGTGGTGACATCAAACTGGAAAAGGCCACCCACGTGCATCATCGAGTCCGGCGTTTCCATGTGAAGAAACATCGAGTCGAACGGGGTCAACCACCTACCGGACATACAATAAATTTACCTGCCCAAAGCTCAGAGTTTGTGGTTTCCTCACCTTCTTATCGTTCAGTTTGTGAGCGCCGCGGCAAGCGGTCCCGAGAGTGCCTCAGGTAGCACGCGCTCGGCCCGCACGTTTGAACAGCCGACCCAATCCGCTGCTTCACGCAACGCCTTCGCCGCCGCCGGTACGTGGCTTGCGCCCGTGAGCGAAATCTGACGGGCTACTAGGGTGTCACCTTCGCGCGCTGGATCGACCCTACCCACCAGTCGCCCGCGCGACAGCAGCGGCATTGCGAAATAGCCATGTACCCGTTTATCTTTAGGAACATAGGCCTCAAGCCGGTGGGTGAAACCGAAGATCCGTTCGGTGCGTGCTCGGTCCCAAACGAGACTGTCGAAGGGTGACAGTAAGGTGGTGCGGTGTCGGCCTCGCGGTTGATTGCGAAGCGCTGAGGGGCTAGCCCAAGCCGCTGCATCGCCGCCGTCCTTGCCCCAGCCCGCCACCGAAACCTCAACCAGCCCAGTTTCAGGTAGCACCGAGCGGATCTGCGCCATCGTCAGTCGTTGATAATCCGCGAGGTCCTTTACTGTGGCCACACCAAGTGCCGAACCGGCCTGCTCAGTTAGCTCCCGAAGGCAACTCTGGTCATCCATGTCGACGGCGTGAATTTCGGCAGGTATTGCGCGTTCTGCGAGGTCATACACTCGCTTCCAGCCCCGCCGTTCAGTGCAGACCACGACACCAATATTCAGCAACCACTCGATCGCAATCTTTGAATCGGACCAGTCCCACCAATCGCCGCCATTCTTCGCCCCACCCAGTTCGGTTGCCGTACGCGGACCTTCATCGCACAACTGGGCCAATACCTCTGCGCAGGAGCGGTCGAGTTGTGCACAATCTCGCGAACGATGGCCACGTTTGGCAAAAGCTCGACGGCGAAACGCGTACTGCGGCCATGCGCTGATGGGCAGTACGCACGCAGCGTGTGACCAGTACTCAAATGATTGGCCTTGTTGCCAATATGCGGCCTCCACTGAGTCTCGCCCTACAGCGCCGAGTCGGGCGTACGGTACCAATTCGTGTGATCGGGCCAACACGGAGATAGTATCGAGTTGCACCGCGCCGAGTCGCTTCAATACCGCTAGCGGACTGCCCGGTTTGGACCCAATCAAACCTTGTGAATGTAGGGCGATTCGGCGAGCCTCATCTGAAGTGAGAACAAGTTCTGGCACGCCTGCAGCCTACGGGGCAGGACTGACATTTTATTGTTTTGAATGGATCCTGCATTTCGACCCAAATAGGTTCCAAATGCAGGATCTTTGTGTACCCACCACACGTGGTCCAAGCGTCACAGTGACGGAACTGCTGACCGTAGATGGCAATTGGGGAGTGACGGACCGATTGCCGACTGTGCAGAGTTTGAACCTAAGGCGGTCGATGTCGATCTGGCGAACCTGCGACAGCTGGGTAGTCACCGAGATTCCACGGCTAGGTTCCAGTGATCTGCCGATGTTCGTGTCGCCGCCGCCTTGGCTCACGGGCTGGATGAGTTTCTGCATGCCGCGACGTGCAGGCTCGATGCCTTTCGCGTGAGGAGCCGAAACTTGTCGTGAATGGATCCTGCATTTCGACCCGATATGGGGTGAAATACAGGATCTTTGCGTACAAGCACACGTAGTGCAAACGTCACAGTGACGTATTGACCAGGACCCGCCGTAGGGCCGTTTATGAAATCGCAGACGGCAACCTGGGGTTGGGAGTTCCTGAAATTACGTCAATGGCATTACAAAGGCTGACACAGAGATCCGGGCGGACAAAAAGCCGTTTCCATGAGATTTGCGGACATCTACGTTCTTGGCGCGCTTAGCCAAAGGCCAAAAGCCAAATGCTGGGCACAGGCGCTATAGGGCTAAGGGGTTACGGTGCATGGTAGGTGCAGGCGCAAATCGTCAACGACGCACGCAAAAGATGTTGCGCACATTGGTTAACTTGCTGCTGCTGAGCCCGCCTGTTTATATAGCCGATAATCTACATTATGTTAAGTAATGGTAAGAGTAACGCACTCCTCTAAATACTTCGCCGACGGTTGGCCGAACACAACTGGTTACAAACTTCGTTGGCCCCCGATACCGTCATTGAAACCTGGAGCACAAACCAACCAAATTACTTGGCCACCGACGGCCCCAGCAGCGACCTCAACCAAAATTCTCCAGTCGGCGTAAGCGACGACACCTGCAAGGTGCAGTACTTGTTGACGTCGTTTGGCGAGCGTACTTCGAACCCGTTGCCGCGCGAATCAAACAAGTCGATCAGACTATTGATTAGTCGCTTGACGACGCTCGGACACGGTTCGAGGCGATGATCGAAACATTATTCTGACTCGGCGGCCCTATAGAGGACCACCGATTTCCGGCCCTCTATAGAAACCCTGGGTACTTAAAGCTCCCCCGGTACTTGCAACAAACCAGGTGCTAGACCTAAATCGGAACGATGTTTTGGTTGAGGTGAAAGACGTTACCCGGGTCGTAAGTCTTCTTGACGCCAACCAACCGGTCGTAATTGGGACCGTAGTTGGCCCGTATGCGGCTCTGATCGTCTTCTGCCATGAAGTTGATGTAGCCGCCGTTGCTAGTGTGGGGTTCGAGCGCTGCGTGGTAGTCGCGCACCCACTTGATGTTGGCGTTATTGTCGGCGGGATCGGGCCACATACCGGCGATCACCGGGGCGAAGTTGGCGTCGCGGTAGGCGAACGCCGTCGCGTCAGCCGCGATGTCTTGAACGGCACCGTCTATCGGATACAAATGCATGGTGGACTCCATGGCCGGGAGTTTTGGACCATATTGGAGGTGGACCGCGATGGCCTCATCGGTCAGCTCTGACAGGAAGGCGGCCTTCCAGTAGTGCTGTAGACCTGCTGGAAGTAAGCCGTCGAACGCGCTATTGAGTGCCGGGTATGGCATCCTTCCGATGTGCTCGGCCACGGGCTGGCCGACCGCCCGCAATTCTTGAAGCAGCCCCTCTGCTTCGCCATCGCTTCCATTGAAGCAGGACACCACCAGCAAGAATGGCTCTCCTACCCGATCTGCAGGGATGAAAGGCAGCGGCGGCGCGATCTGAAACCCGGGGAACGCCCCCATAGCACGTGGGGCCGCCGCGATCCATTCGCGATAGGTCGCGAACAGTTCCTCGCCCGCATCGAGTTCGAAGAACATCGGACCCCCGTAGATCGTACCCACGGGATGGAGGTCGAACTCGAGCTCGGTGACCACCCCGAAGTTTCCGCCGCCGCCACGCAGCGCCCAAAACAAATCGGGATGTTCTGCTTCGTTCGCGGTCACGAAGCTGCCGTCGGCGAGGACCACCTCCGCCGACCGGAGGTTGTCGATGGACAGTCCATGGGCGCGGGACAGGTAGCCAATGCCGCCCCCGAGCGTGAGCCCCGCAACGCCGGTGGTCGAGATGATTCCGCCCGTAGTGGCAAGGCCGAAACTGTGCGCAGCACGGTCGAAGTCGCCCCATGTGCAGCCGCCCTGCACACGAGCGATTCGCTTCTCGGGGTCGATTCGGATCCCCTTCATCGTGCTGAGGTCCAAGACTATGCCGTCGTCGACCGTCCCGAACCCAGGAACACTATGTGCCCCATCCCGGATGGCAAGATCAAATCCGCCTTCGGTAGCAGCGGCGATGGTAGTACGTACATCATCAACATCGACGGCCTGAACGATGGCGAGCGGGCGTCGGTCGATCATTCCGTTGTAGACCGATCGTGCCTGGTCGTACTCCGGGGAATGCTGGGTGATTACTGCGCCACGCGTACCTTCTAAAATGGTGAGTGCCGGTGTGCCGTTCATGGTTGCTCCGTGCGCTAGTTCTGAGTGGGTTGCTCGATGTACCTGAGGGTCGACCGTGTGGTCAGCTAAAAAGGCGCAATGCATGTTCGTGGAATTCCCGCATCGGGGCGACTGGGCCGACTTCGATGAAGACAGCGCCATTTAAAGACGTAGCAGTATGCCCAGCAGGCCAGTGGTACACCTCCCCCGCGCTGGCTGTCTCGAATGTCCCGTCCGCGTGTTCAAGTCGGAGAGACCCCTCCATTACGATCCCCCAATGCGGGCTAGGGCACCGGTCGTGTGGAAGCCCCTTCAGAACCGGACCGAAATCAGTGCCGGCTGGAATGCTGGCGTAACGGATAGCCATGTCACCCAGTTCGAGGTACCGGGTTTCGAGGTAACCCTGCGCGACTTCGATGGGCATGTCTGCGATTGGTGTTGCCATGGTGTGCTCCTCAGCGCTGTTGATTTGCGATTTGTCGCTTCTACTGACGTTACGGAGAGGAGGCCATACGCACATGACCTGAATTAACTTGATCGGCTGCGGCCGACATGGTCAGATCTGACTAGCGCGGCTGATTGATTGCCTAGCAGTTCTTACATGAAACGTCGTACCCCTGCGCAGTCGATATGGGTATATGGTCGATAGGTGGTCGAACCACTTCCGCTCAGTGCCCCGACCGGTTCCGTAAACGAAGGCACCGCCTTCGTTGGCCGCCGGGCCGAGGTCCAGCGCCTCCACGCGGTGTGGCGGGCGGTACAAAACGACCGGCGTCACGCCATCTTTATTGGTGGTGAACCTGGAGTAGGAAAGACTCGCCTTATCTCCGAGGTGGTAGCACCCATTCAACAGCATGGCGCGGCTGTACTGTGGGGATCCTGTCGTGCCGACTTAGATGTCCCGTACCGCCCCTTCGTGTCGATCGTCGACCACATTCTTGAGCACGAGTCAGCGGAGGTTCTAGGCGACGTACCCACCGACATTGGGTCGCTGCTGCTGCGCATTACGCCGCACGCGAAGCGAAGGTGGCCGGACCTGCCGATGCTGTCGCACTGGGAAGGTGACTCCCGGCTAATACTGTTCGACGCTGTACTAAAGCTCGTCCTTGCTGTCGCCGAAGATCGCCCGACAGTTCTCGTGGTGGAAGACCTGCACTGGGCGCCCGAACCAACTTTGGCAATGCTCGCACACCTCGTCGAATCGACAGATGGAGAGCGTCTCCTGATCCTCGCCACCCGGCGGACGACGGCGCCGGACCGGTCAGATGCCATGACTTTTGCCCTAGCCGACCTGCAAAGGCTCGACGGTGTCGATCGGATTGATCTGGTCGGACTGCGTACCGAACACGTGGCCGCATACCTCGTCCGTGAAGCTGGGGTGTCCCTGGGCGCGGCTTCGGTCGCAGCGCCAACGATACGCGACTTGACCGGCGGGAACCCCTTCTTCCTGCAGGAATACTGGCATGACCTGGCGAAAAGGGGTGGACTCTCAGCTTTCCAGTTGCCTACCGATTCAGCGCCACAATCAGTGCAGGATGCATTGGAAAGCCGTCTTGCCGGGTTCGAGCCCGCTCACGCCCGCGTAATTGAGGCGGCGGCGGTCGCTGGTGACGTGGTGGACGCAGGACTTCTCGTCCACGCATGTGGCCTTGGCACCGAGATAGCGATGAAGGGGGTTGATTTCGGCGTCCGCGCCGGACTGCTTGTCGCTGATGATGCGGGATATCGATTTGTCCACGCGCTGGCACGTCACGCTGTCCTCGATCGAATGTCTGCGACTGAGAAGGCGACGGTCCACGCCCGCGTCGCCGTGGCGCTCGAGCAGAGCCACGGCGAGGACGATCCCGCACTTGTCGCCGATCTTGCTCGCCACTACTTTCAGGCACGTGCGGTGGGACACGCGGACAAGGCAGTGCATTTCCTGGTCCTTGCCGCGCGGCAGGCTGAGCGGAGCGTTGCCCACGGTGAGGCGGCCAAACTGTACGAGCAGGCTGCGCGTGTGCGAGGAACGCACGGTCCGAACCGGATCGAACTCCTGTCGTCGGCCGCCAGGTGCCATATGCATGCCGGTGACTTCGTCACGGCCCAATGTCTGTACGAAAAGTTAGCTGCAGATCCGAGTCCTAGAGTCAGGTTGCTTGCCGCCATCGGCCACGAGGACGCCTCGTGGCGGCCGGGCGTTCGCGGGGAACTCTCGCTTTCTATGCTCGGAGAGGCGCTAGACAGTGCCGAACTCGATCCAGACGATCCGCTGTGCGTGCGCGCCGTCGCGAGTATGGGCCGAGCGGCAGCCTTCACCGGAAACGCCGCGCGAGCAAGGGTTCTTGGCGAGGATGCGCTGCGCCGGGCCCGAGCTTTGGGCGACCAGGATCTAATCGCGCACGCGCTTGCGACGACGCTGTGGCAGGGACTTTCCCCGCAGACGGCACCCGAGTTGCCGGCACGCGCTGTGGAGCTGCACGCGATTGGATCTCACCTGGGCAATGCCGACCATCGTGGTCCGGCTGCGTTCTTCCGCGGTGTATTCGCCTACATCGTCGGTGACCAGGCGGCCTGGAGTAGTGCGCAGAGTGATTTAACCGAATTGGCGTTGTCACGTGGTCAGCCGTTCTACCGCTATGTCGCGGGGTGTTGCCGGTACGCCCACCGCTACTCGGTTGGCGACTATGCGGCTGCGAGGCACATAGTCGAGTGGCTGGACCAATTCAACCAGGATTTTGACGGTGTCACCGCAGGGTCGTGGGGGGTGCAGCAGTTTATGCTCCGCCGCGTGACTAATGGGCTCGAGGAGATCCGTTCGCTGATCACTGGCGAGGAAACACTTGATGACCATTGGCTCCCCGGGCTGCTCGCAATGTACACAGAACTGGAGTTGTGGCATCCGGCGGCCCGTCTCCTCACTCATTTATGTGACCGAATCGACGACTACCTGTCTGGTGGACAAGCCGGTGGAGTTCTTGCTTTCATGTCCGAGGCCGCAGTGCGGTTAGAGGACCCGACAGCCGCCGCTGTGCTACGACCGCTGATCGCAGATTACTCAGGTGCAAACCTAATGGCCGGTCAGTTCGTGGCAGTGTTCGGTAGCGCCGACCGTTACTTGGGCGAACTCGATTCGGTGCTCGCCACACCAGGTGCTGATAAGCACTTCGAGAAGGCGCTCGCAATGGACCGAAACATGGGCGCGGTCACTCACCAAGTCGAAACGCTCGCCGCGTGGAGCAGACACCGGAGCCGATATGGAGGCTCAGCAGGACCACCCGCCGCCCAACTCGCTGATGAAGCGCGTGCCCTCGCCCGCCAAGTCGGACATCGCGGCGTCTTACGAGATCTGGATGCCGGACCGCTCCCCGACGTCGCATCCCCGCGACTGCCGAATGGCCTCACCGAACGAGAGGTCGACGTACTGCGACTGGTCGCCGCCGGTTTGTCGAACCGAGAGATCGGGGAACACTTGTTCATCAGCGCGAATACGGCGGCCAATCATGTTCGAAGCATCCTGAACAAAACTGACTCCTCAAACCGCACGAAGGCGGCCGTATTCGCAGCTGAACACGGCCTTATGTGAAATTCGAGCCTCAGACAGCTACATCGGCGCGAAGGTGCCGTCGGGGTTAATCGTGCCAGCCAACTCCATAATCGCGGAAGCTGGAATTCCGGCGCGAACCGCGGCGGTACGAATCGCTTCAACGTCATCGGCCTCGTAAAGGCAGAACGTCTTGCGTTTGTCCGCAGATAAGAAGGAACTGAGCCAGCGCACGCCTACCTCGTCGTTGACTCGGATTACATCGTCGAATGCGCCGGGCGCAGCCTCCAGTCGGTCCGCGAACTCGCGCTCTACCATGAAAACCGGCATAGGAACTGTCTCCCTCGTCTCCGGACTGAACCCTGTTGAGCTCGTCTGGAGCTATCGCGATGATAGCTCTCAATCTAGGCTAAGCATCGGCGTCGGCGCACCTTGTTCGCGAGATGGGGTCCGTATGACCGCAGGCGGCAGCCCTGATTCTTCGATGTCCAGCAATATTGAGGTTATTGAGTTCGGTATTGTTGCCGCGACTTCACTCGTATCTGAAGACACTTGAGTGTGCCTAGGGTTCCAGCAAGTGTTGGCAGCACTGAGCCATGGCACAAAAAGTGCGTGCCGCTGTTTCCAATCTTCCAATAGCAAAGGCGATCGACGCTCCTCGCCGACCTGCTGGGCTACTCCCCCTTTGGAAAATTCTGCAGCCCGGCGCCGTCCAGGGAGACGTCGATGGGAGTTCCGGCGCGAAACTCGAGTTTGTCGCGCAACTCTATTGGGATCAGAATGCGCCCCAGGTGCGCAGCAATGAATTGTCCGCCGCGGTCGGCGCCCTTAATTTGATCGTTAAACCCGGGTCTGGTTCAGAGCCTAGCTACCAGACAAGCTGCCCTTCCGTATTCCACACCCACGAATCGCTAGTCTGGTGGATTCCCAGATCGTCAATGGTCGAGCGGAATTGACCGATTTAGTTGAGTCTCGCTTCGCGCGGCCGCCAGGCGTAGGTAGTGCGCCAGTAGTCCGTGATTCTTAAGGACCGCCGCGCACGTCGACGAGCTGGTAGCAGTAGGTCTGCTGGAATCCTCGGATGCCTTGGGTTTCTCCACCCTCGGACTTCTTCGTCCACGCGAAGCCTGTATGCGAATCGGAAATCTGTCTATGGGACAGCAATGCCGACTTGAACTCACAATGATTCTCGTGACTAAACCGCAGGTGATGCTTCTCGACGAGCCGACAAATCATCTCTCGATTGCGCTGGTCGACGAACTCACGTAGGCGCTGTTCGTGACGCGCGCGGCGGTGGTGCTTGCCACCCACGACCGCCAACTCCTGCGCGACGTGAGTGAATGGCCGCGAATGGAACTCGGCGCACGTTTAGGGAAGGGGTCGAGCACGTTGTGGCCTTCTTAGCGGCGACAGGTCGGCAATGCCCCGGTTCGGTCGAGCGTAGTTGTTAGCTCGTCAACAGCCGCAACCGCCAGCTGCGGGAGCGCACGCACCAGTTTGGCAACTGCCTTCCGGTCGAATAAATCCATCTGTAGGTGTCACCAAAACTTGTGATATTTAGGCATTTTCGTTGACCTGCGCAGATCCTCTTCTTGTGCGAGCCGAATCATTCTAGACGCTCCATTCTCAGACAGAGATGAACCGTTTACCGCAGCGGCCGGGCAGGACGGCATATTAATCCTCAAACACTGATGCTACGACTCCGCAATCTGGGGATCGATCTGCTTGGCACGAAAAAATAACTCTGCGAACGCTCGTATCAGCGCCCGCAGCGGTCTCCGTGATGCTCGGATACACCGACCAAGTCACCCACAAACACGCCGAACTCGCAGGCCATTGTTGGCCCGAGTACGAGTCGGGCGACTCCATCAATCCGACGCGAACTAGCAAGAACTGCCCCTCAGACAAACGACCTACCCAGACCACGAACATCATGCCAGCCTTACGACTCAAACTCGTTCCACCCCGATGCTGTTGGGACGGCTGTGCGGATGCCAATCGCGGACCTCCGCTGAGTCAACCTCGTCCGGAATATGCACAGATCGAATATGCAGGTGTACGAGCACGAACGTGACTGGGTGACGGCAACGTGCACGTCGAACAGGTCGAGCGGACCCACGCGTACCGTGAGATTCGCATGCTGCGCTGGGAAGTTTGGTAGTGCTTAGCGTCAGTTACCATGAAGTTCGGTGATGCAGCGATAGCAGTAATTCGAGTGAGATCTTCCCTTCTTTTCAGTCGGAGGATCAGGAGCCGTGCAACACGCCGATCTGTGATTCCGCGCAGGTGGGAGGGCAATGGGGAGGCCGACAGCAGGGATTTTGGTTTTCACGCAATGAGTTGTCGTTTCATGACATTGAGGAGAACGATCTTGGCAACTGACTGGTTTAGGACTACCGATTGGTCCCCCGCCGCTCAGGACGACTTCGAACGCCGTCTTTCGCGTGCTCGTAGCTATAATCGAGGGGATTATGTACGGATCAAAGGCCTCGCACTGCACGACGCAGGTAAAGTTGACGACGCCCGGGAACTGTGGCTCCGCATCGTCAATGGCGTCTACGAGGATATCGGCCTGGCCAGACCATCGGCTATTGAGCACCTCGCCGACTCGTACAAGGAGACCGACGCCGCCAAGGCCGAGCAGCTTTATCGGCAACTACTCGACGAGCACCCCGATCTCGGCGCGACGTCGCGTCTCGCGGAGTTGTCACTCGGCGAGACACTCGTGCGACTGAAGCGGTTCGACGAAGCGCTCGAATGGCTAACGCGGTGGAAGCAGGGGGACCAACCGGGGTGGCCGAACTGCCTGTTCCGCTGGCACCAGGCGGTGATCCAGGTGGCCCAGGCGCAGGGCGATCATGACACAGTGCGCAGGAGTGCGAGTGCCGCCCTTGAGCTTGCGGATCGAGGCCCGATGTTAGCTCACCATCGGACGGTGGGGGTTGTCCGCACCGACGAGTCAACCCTTCGTCGACTGCACGAGCTCGCGTCGGAACCGCCTGTGCGGAAATGGTGGCGACCAAGGGAGTGAGTTAGGGCGCATCCGATGTTGTCGGGTGCGTCGACAACATCGCCGGTTGTGTAACTGTTCGTGCTCCTTTGCGCATAAAGCAGTCGAGAGGCGTGGCGTACGAGACCTTCGCTCCCCTGCGGCTACGCGTATGCGCAGATTGATTATGTTGCAGACGTCACCGTTTCCACCATTTTCAGGTGCCATCGTGCAAAGTCGAGCAATCCGATCAACCGGCCCGCTTGTCCGCGCCAAAACAGTTCAAGTACTCATGGTCAGGGATTTTGGTCAGTCAACTCGATACAGAATCGTATCTGATACACTTTCGTATCGTGGATGCAACTCAGGTCCCTCAGCGGGTAACGAAGCGACGAGCGCAAACTCGTCAGCGTATGCTCGAGGCTGCATTTGACACGTTCGCAGACGAAGGATTCGGGCGTGCCACCGTAGAGAATATCTGCGAATGCGCCGGCTACACGCGAGGTGCGTTCTACTCTAATTTCGCTTCGCTCGACGACCTGTTTCTCGAGATGTGGAGACAGAAATCTGGTGACCTAATCGCGCGAATCCATGCCGTCCTTGAAGAACTCCCAACGCTGCATCTCGGAACCCCCGCACAGGTCGTAGAGCATGTCCTGGCGGCAGTGCCCGTCGACGATAAGTGGTATCGGATCACTGCAGAGTTCACAGCTCATTCGCTGCGCAACCCGTCGCTTCTCCGGGTTATGGCGTCCCGGGAGCAGGCCATCTCAGACGAATTTGTCCCCTTGATCGAAGAACTTCTCCGCCGTACCGGAAGAATAATTCCAGACCCGGTCGCGCTCGGGCAGGCACTGGTCGCGGTGCACGACGGTACGACGGTCCAAGTCCTCACCGAACCGGACAATGAAGCGGTACGGCGGCGCCGAATCGAGTTGTTCACCCACGTGGTCCTGGCTTACTCCACAGAAACTGAAGGTATCGAATGACCAAGACAGCCGTAGTGACCGGCGCATCTTCCGGAATCGGCAAAGCAATCGCAGAGGCGCTGGTGACGCACGGGTACCGCGTCGTGGGTACCAGTCGCAACCCAGACAGCCTTAAAGACTCTGTTCGGGTTCCAGGCGTCGAGTATCGCGCACTTGACCTCACCGACAGGGCCTCTATTGAGGCCTTTGGTGCGCAAGTGGGTGTCGTCGACGTTCTCGTCAACAATGCTGGCGAAAGTCAGTCAGGACCATTCGAAGAACTCCCCGCGGACGCGATTGAACGGTTGTTCCACCTGAATGTGTTTGGCCAGGTCCGGCTGACACAACTTCTGCTGCCGGGCATGCGCGAGCGTGGGTACGGCCGTGTCATCATGATCGGTTCGATGCTGGCAAGCTTTCCCCTTGCCTACCGTTCGTCATATGTCGCCACCAAGGCAGCCATCAAAGCGTTCGCCGACTCGGCGCGACTCGAGCTGTCCCCCTACGGCGTCTGGATCACGACGGTCGAGCCGGGCTCGATCAATACCGGGATCAGTGAGCGACGCACCAAGTACGTCGCGGACAACTCCCCCTATCGCGACGAGTTCAACACCGTCATATCGACACTTGATGCCAAGGAAGCGGAAGGGATCCCCGCATCGCACGTTGCTGCAACGGTGCTTCAGGCGATCACAGCCGACGAGCCAAAACCGCTGTACGCCCGAGGAAGCCGGGCGGACGTTGTTTTTCTACTCAAACGTGTCGCACCTTCGGCTCTCGTCGAGCGGGTCATCGCAAAGCAGTTCGGGCTCAAACGATAAGTATCGGCATCGCCCGCTGAAGCAAAAATCTCTTGCGCCCTAGCGCTTCTCGTGGCATCCTCAGTAACTATGACTACAGGAAAGGCGGCCACCGCCACCATCCGGTGAGCGCCGTGCCCATTCTCGATCCAGACACCCTTGCAGCGATTGCTGCTCGTCGCGACCAATGGCTAGGTCAGGGACTATGTACCCAACCCGCCGATAGATCCTCCGCAGAGTCCGCCGTCATCGAGCTTTATCAGCGCGCGGGATTGAAGCAACCGAAGTTCGCCTGGGTGCACTCTCCCCCAGCGGCACTGAAATTGATTGCTGAAGAAGGTTTGTCGGTTCCGCCGATTCGCTTTGCTGGTCCCCATCATTCCTCGGCGGCGATAGCTTCGTTGCGCCATTGGGCGGGTGAGCGCATGGACAAACGCATAGATGGCCGAGTAGGTCACAAAGATCGACACCAACAGCTCATCCGCGCAGCTGTGTGGAATTCATTGCGGACCTCACTGCACATCGGAGTTGCCACTGCGATGCGCACTCTGTTACCGAGCCAAGCACCCGGTGTGACATGGTACGGGCAGCAGGACGCGCACTGGGTGGCCTATTACGATGCATTCCGACACTTTGGGTTCGCAAGTTATTTGAAACCTGATGCAGAGATTCTCGACCTGCAGGCAACGCTAGTCGGTGCCACCGGTTGGTGGTGGGCATTCGACGACGTATGTGTCATGGCTGAACGGCCTTCTGCGCTGCATACGGAGCCCACGCCCGATGGTATCCACAACGAGCGTCGGTTACATCACTTGGACCAGCCAGCGCTCCAATTTTTGGATGGCAATCATGTTTTTGTGCAGCATGGCACCATCGTCCCCGATTGGGTTGTCCTCGATCCCACCGTCGAGCGGATCAACAAAGAGCGGAATATCGAGATCCGACGATGCGCGATCGAACGCATCGGATGGGACCGTTACATCGAAACTGCCGAACTTGAGCTAGTGGACCGTGGAGATGATCCGGGCAACCCAGAGAGCCAGCTCGAACTTCACGCACATCCTGCCGATTGGGGACGCACCGGCCGAGTCCTACTCGTCGTTAACGGTTCTCGAGAACGCGACGGACAGCGTCGTCGCTACGGCCTCCACGTTCCCCATTGGATTAACTCCGCGCTTAATGCCGCGGCCTGGACATACGGGCTCAGCGGAACCGACTATGCGCAACTCGTTCGCCGTACCTAACCCAAGGAGATCTCATGCAATCTGAACTGACATTATCCGAACTGACCAACCTCACAGGTCTAGATGTGCTCGAACACCTAGACCGTGAGGTCACCATCCCCGTGAGCGGCGGTATGCAGGCTCAAGGGGATCTCATTGTCATCCCGCTTGAGATTGTCCCCAACCCCGTCGGGCTCAGCCCGTGGACACGGACCGTCACTGTTCCATCATCCGGTGTGGAACTGTTGCGGAGCACTGTCGGTGGGAACCCACATTCACTTGTCGCCGATGAGGGCACGTGCACGTGGAGAGCGCCCGTCTGGGATGCCATGGGGCTAGCTCTGGGGGTCGTCGAAAACACGGCTACCGCGTATCTGCTCCACCCCGAACATGGTGCGATGGGCCTCGCCCCTGGGTTTTATGTCATTCGGAGGCAACGCGAGCTCGGGGTAGACAAGCATAGGTCTGTGTTGGTTGCGGACTAGTCAGACGTCGTTGCGCTATTGGCTTGTGGCGGGTCGTGCTGGGCGGTGTGAAGTGCAGCGAGGGCGGTGGTGACAACTGAGAGGGTGTTGCTGCAGTCCAACTTCGCCGCTGTCACCACCACTGCCCAGTGGAGCGACGCAGTGCACAACGGCTCGGTTCTGCCCAAAAACAACCTTGTCGTTTCCGCTAAATCCATCTGTAGGTGTCACCAAAACTACTGATATTTAGCCATTTTCGTTGACTGGCGCATATGGATTTGGGGGGTGCGGGGTGATACGGGGTGGCGTGAGGCAACGGCGGGAGCAACAGCATCCCCAACCGTCCGTTTGCGGTGTGTACCCCGGCAAGCGAAGGCTAGTCGGTAACATTTCCATCGATGACGAATCCCGGTGAAGACTCTTGAGAAAGTTTGCGAAAAGCTGTACGAAGACAATTGTCGACCGTGCACGATCAAATTCGGGCAGGAACTCCACCAACTGTCACGAGGCTGGTTGCCATATATCTCGCGCGAGATCCGAGGCCATTCTGTCGTTAACCCTCAGTAACGAATAACTCCGACTCTTGGGGCCTCGACAATCGGGAAGCGACGGCGTGGCGAAGCGCAATCCTGGACGATATCGAGAATGTGAATTTGCTCCAAGATCCGGCAGATGCCGCTGGCATAAGTCAAGGCCTTTCAGGACGCACCATCCGACCGTGAGACCGATCCGGAGGACTACGCGTATGTGCAGATCGGCCGCGAAGAATCAGATGACGATTGAGTTTGATCGTCCTGTGCTGCGGATCATCAGATCATCGAAATGGTTAGTCGTTAAGTAGTCTGGTGCGATGAGAACACCGTCGTGGGTGGAGTTAGCCGGTCGGAATATGGCCGCCGGCGCTTTGGCTATGTCTGGCTCCTTGCAAGTTCATCGCGAGCATCCGCAAACTCAGACGATTGACGAGCGTTTCGACTTTTGGCACGGTGGTGGCGGGCTGTGGCGGATCGAGAGTGACGGCCAGGTCCTGTATATCGCGGCCGGTGACGGGGCGTCGCTCGTTTTCATTGACGGCGAGATGCGTCGTCGATCCACAGTTAATTCTGTTGTCGCGCAGATGGGTTCAGTCTTCAACCCGTTCTTGCTGCTTGGTGAGCAATCGGTCCTGAGCAAAATCAGTGAAAGCCTACGTGTAGCCGGGGCCATTGAACCCGTCGAACTCGACGGTAGGTCGGCATGGCGGGTACCTTTCGTTTCGCCCCAAGGCGACATCCAAGTTGAGCTTGTCTTCGATGAGGAAACCGGACTGCTTGTGCGCTTGCACCATCCGATGGGCGGTGTTCTCATCAAGGTTACGGCTCTCTCAGTGCACGATGAGATTCCCCGTGAACGCTTCATATGGGATGGCCCGGTTGGCGATACCGCTCTCAATCTACGCGGACCACGTGCGGCAACTGCCGAGCGGATGGCACAACTCGTTGCCCTAGTTGAGGCGTCGAAGCGGCCAATTGAAGTGTTACAAGCAGTCTCGCGCGCGGCCGACCATGGGGAGGCCATAAGCGCGGTGATGAAACTCCTTGATACAAGTGAAACTGGTGCCGAGGTCGTACTTAACGCGCAAATCCGACGTTTCTCCGGTCGTGAGATTCAACGGATGCAACATGAGCTAGCCGAAGTGCGCGACGTTTTCGCCGAGTTTCCGGAGGAATAGATCACGGCTGGCGCTGGGTGGACGGTCCCAATGCCTATCCCCTGTTTCAGGTTTGAAACGACCCAAGTGAGGGAATTCTAGGGGTGGCATCGGTGATGATGTCCCCTCAGGAAGGTAGACGACTATGTCGAATGCAACCAAAGGAATCACGGTCGCAGGGTGGTGTTTGCTCGTCTCTGTAGCAGTGACTGTCGTGGCGAGCTTCTTGCCGTGGTATTCGATTTCGTTTCTCGGCCTGACCGCGACGGAGAACGGCTGGAATGGTCTTTGGTGGGTGCCGACAGTCATCGCGATTGGTGTCGCTGTTATCTACCTTCTCGGCGTAGTGACTTCGCTTGCGACGTCGGCGAAGGCCCGCCTCGTGCTTCCGATAGCAGGCTTGGCCAGTTTTGTTCTGACGCTGATCATCCTGATTGACATCGTGGTGCGGGGAACCAGTGCGGTGCAGTTTGATGACCCTGACGCGATCCTCCCCGAAACGATTGCGTCGTCGGGCCCATCGTTTGGAATCATCATTGCCTTACTCGCGACCGGTGCGACCGCCTTTTTCGCCGCGAAGGTCGCACACGAGGGTGGAGCGAAGTTGCCATTCCGCAACCAGGGCCCGAGATAGTCGACGGAGACCGTGCGCGAAACATTGTCCCCCTATCTACAGACGGTCAGCGGAAACGCCAGCACCGTGGCTTGGAGTACTGAGCCACGGTGCTGGTGGGTTGAGGCGGTGTCGTCCTATAAATCCCTACCCGCGAAACTGCGTCGTCGAAGCTAGGTCAGGAGACAAAGAGCTGTCACGGCTTCATTTCGTAGGTGTTCGCAAGTCCTCGGGCTGCTTGGACGATTCGCTCGAAGCGGGCCGGGTCACCGACGGGTTCGCGCACCAGGTCGAGTGCGCGCTTGCGCTGCGCCGACGTTGCCGTGGTTTTGCAGTGCAGCTTCGTAGCGTGCGAAGAGAAATCAGTGACGAAGACCTCGAATAGGTGGTCGATGACGTCGAGGTCAGTGTTCTCGATCTCGGCCTGCTCGAGGATGAGCTGTGCGTATGGCAGGAGTGTGAACAACTCGCCGAGCGCGAACAGGAAGTCCACGTCTTTCTGCTGCTCAGCTGTCGGCTTCGCCGCGACAAGCAGGGCTTGGAAGTCCTCGGCTTGCTGCGTGAAGACAGCCACGTTCGGGATGTGTGCGAACTTCTGGAAGACGGGCCGCCAGTCCGCGAATGCGATTTTGCTCAAGCCGCGACTTGCACCTTGCTTGAACAGGAAGTCGTCGTTTGCTGGATCGCGCCGGTGCGGCACATCAGGTACCGGGTGGGTGCGTAATGCCGATGGTGCGCCGGGGATGCGCTCAGCGAGCGGGACGATCTTGTTGCTGGCGGCGCGCAATCCTGTCGATAGTGCGCGGACGGCACCCCTTGGGGCTGTGCCGACGGGAAGCATCTGAAGGGCAGCCATTCCGGCATCGGTCGGACGGAAAAGGAAGTTCGGCATGAACTTCAGTGAGAGCGCCATGTTGACGTGCACGGTTCCTTCAAGGCGTGGAAGTCCGAACGCGCCGAGCATCGCCATCGGGAAGTACATGTCTGTCTCGAACCCGCGCGCAGCGATCGTGTCGGCCATCAGGATGATGATCTTTTCGCCCTCGCGGGTGACATTCATCTTTTCGATGGCGTTGAACAACAGGTAGCGACGGTCATCCGCATTCGCAGATCGCATGTAATCGATCGCCCGCTCGCTGTAGAGCTTCATGCCGATTAAGCGCACGTACGCTTCCGCTGTCATCCTGCGGATTTGTGGAAACTCTGTGACTCGCTTGCCGAAGAGAATGCGGTTCTCGGCGTGTGTGAGTGCCTCGTAGAGGACGTGCTCGCATTGGCCAATGGCGCCGAATCCAAGGTTGAACTTGCCGATGTTCACGGTATTCATCGCGGCGTGGAAGGCGCTCTTGCCTTCATGCAGGATGTCTTCTTCTTCGACCGGGTAGTCCTCGAGGTCGAATGCGGCCACGTACATTTGTGCGTCGACGACGTTTTTGCGCAACTTGTAGTTTTTATGCTGACTATCGGCGGCGAAGAACAGGTAACCCTCAAAGTCTTCGTCGGGTTTGTAGCTTTCAATGTCGGCGCTGTCGATGGTTGGCTTGTCGGAACGACGGGCGAATACCGACACCATGCGTGCGAGGTTACCGTTGCCGATGTAATGCTTGCCACCGCTGGCAGAGTACGTGCCTTCGCCCTGCGGGGTCACGATCATGTCGGTTGAGTAGACGTCAGCACCGTGTTCTTTTTCTGACAGTCCGAACGCGAAGATCTCCCCTGCTTCAAGGAGGTCTGCGGCGCGCTTGCGGGCTGCGGTGTTCTGCGACTGCCAGATCGGTCCGAGGCCCAGGATGCTGACCTGCCATACATACCAGTACTGCATTCCGTAGAATCCGAGGATTTTGCTGTACATGGCATTTCTGGCGGTGTCCCAACGCTTGTCGGGGTCGCCGTTGGCTTCAGATGCTGGGGTCAGGAAGGTCGCGAAAATGCGCTCCTTCTTCACCATGGTGAGGAACTCCGAGTACCACACGCGGTCGCGGTCCTGCTGCTTAAGCCAGGCTTTGCCGTGGTTTTCGAAGAAATCGATTGTGGCCTGGAAACACTCGCGTGTGCGGGTGTCGAACTCGGCGAAGTCGGGTTCCATGGGATTGAAGAGCTTAGTCATGAGACCAAATGATACAACGATGTAGGCAAATACTACAGTAATGAAGGAATCTGTTAGGTTGGTGTCATGACCGTCAAAGCTGATGCCCCCGCCAGGGGCCGCGCGCCACATCTGGGGCCCGAACGCCGCCGCCCTCAGGTGCTCGATACGGCGCTCGACATCGCGGTCGAATCCGGAATTGGTGCAGTGACGATCGGCGCCATCGCCGACCGCATGAGCGTGACTCGCCCCGTGGTCTACAAGTGCTTCGCCGACCGCGTTGAACTCATCGAAGAACTGTTGCAGCGCGAAAGCGCACTTGTGCACGATGGCCTCGTCGCAGCATTGCATCAAGCACAAGGGCCTGACCCCGAGGCTGCCTTCATTACCGGGTACACCGCAATGCTTCGCTTCATTGAGTCGCGCCCCGGCGCGTGGCGACTACTGTTCAGCGCCGATCCTGACCCCGCAGTCGCAGCTAACTTTGCCGCGGCCAAGCAGGCTGTCGCGCATCACTCCTCACGCTGGATACGCCCCGCACTCGAATCATGGTGGGGCAAAACTGACCTCGATACAAAACTCCCGGCACTCATCGAGCTATTCATGGCATCAGGCGAAGCCGCCGCCCGAACAATCCTGGATCCCGAAAGCCACTGGACCCCAGACGCGTTGGGCGAATTCTACGGCCGGATCATGTGTCAAGCTTTCCGCGCAGCCTAAAGCACGACAAGATACTTCCGGAAATGTGGCGAGCTACAGCTCCTTTGCGTGTACTGCAAGTTCGAACGCGTTACGAGTTCGGGTCAGCTCGTATAGCTTGTCCGCAACATCGCTGGCGATGACGCGCGCTGGTAGCGAAAAACCTTCGGGTAGATCAGTGCGCTGGCTTTCCAATTCGGGGTTCGAGTACAGGGGCGGATTGTCGAGCGGAACATAACCCACATAGACGCCGTGTTCAGAAAGCTCGGCGTGCATATGGCGTGCCAACATCCGCAACGCCGCCTGGGGTGCTCCGATGAGCCCGGTCCCGGGGAACGAATTGCGGTCAGACTGGCCGCTTGTGATCAGCACCGATCCCCTGCCGGCAAGAAGGTGTGGCCGAGCGGCTTGAACGGAGGCCAGGACGCTCACCACTCGCAAGGTCAGGAACTCCTGCAGTGCGTTTAGGTCTATGTCGAGGGCTGGGCCGTATGCCTCGCCTAAAGGTCCCGGCACGTTGTAAAGAAGTACATCGATGCCACCAAGCGCGTCGCCCAGTTGGACTATCGCTGCACCCAGTGATTCCGGATCAGCGGCGTCGGCTGAGACTCCGTGAACAGTGCGTCCCTGAGCCCGGAGTTTGTCTGCAAAGGGCTCGAGTTGATGAATATCCCGGCGAATGAGACCTACCGCAAATCCCTCGTTGGCGAATCTTTCCGCAGTTTCGTAGCCGACGCCGGGCCCTGCCCCCACAACGATGATCGATTTCTTTGCCATGCCCACACCTTTTACCTTTGCGAAACTCATGATGGCACATCGTGCCATATAGGCAGGCTATGTCACTTAGGCTGTCTATGACACACTGATGTAATGAGTCTCACAACCCGACGCAAGCAGGCGACGGAACAAGACATCGCGCATGCCGCCCAAACACTTTTCGTAGAACGGGGCGTTGCTGAAACCACCGTCGAAGCGATCGCAGAGCGTGCCGAAGTTAGCGTGCGAACCTTCTACCGATACTTCCGCTCCAAACAAGACTCGGTCATCCCCCTGTTGACATTCGGAGCGCAGAGATGGCAGAACCTCCTGAACGACGCCTTGCAAGGCACCTCCAGCAGTCGAGCACTCCCCGAGGCAATCGAGGCGGCCACGCGAGAGGCTATAGCGGGAAATGGCGCGACGGACGCCATGCCATTTGAACTAGTGCGCGTGCTTCTTCAGGCCGCCGAATCTGATACTGCGCTGCGGGCTGTATGGCTACACGTCAACGACCACTCGGAACGTCAACTAGCTCAAATCCTCACATCCGGGGAGCCACCCGCCGTCGCTCAATACACCGCGCAGCAAGGGCGCCTCCTCGCTGCCGCCGCCACCACTGCGATCCGTGTCTCTATCGAAAACTGGGCGTTAGCTAGCGTCCAAGCCGATCCCCAAACCCTTGCCGAGGACGCAGCTCAGGTCGCGCGGTTAATGACCTCCGCGATCTACCTACGATGACGTTATTGGAGTTGAATACGACACTGGGCACTAATTGGTTGCCACATGTGCAGAGAAATACATCCGTTCTTGCCTTGAAACCGTGCATTTCTCTGCACATGTCGTGGTCGGCGGTCCGACAAACCAAAGCGGCATGGGAATCGGCTTCCACTCCACTCGTTGACGCCCGCTAGCAGGCATCGGAGGTGGTGGCGTTCGCACGCTGGAAACCACATTTGCGGCTTTCCAGGGTGCCGAAAACTTTTACTTTCAGGCAGTCGGCGGCGGGTCAATCAGACCGAGTGCTGCTGCGTTGAAGACCAGACCTGGGGTGTCGTGTGCGTTAAACGTGGCTCGCAATCGATCACGCGCACGCAGCACCGTGCGGTTGGCCATTCCGAGCGACTCGGCCACTCGGCCAACTGAAGCCCCGGAACAGAGCTGGTTCAGAATGACAAGCAGCGGTGGTTGCGGGAACTGAGCGAACTCCCCGACTGATATTTCGGGGCCAAACGGTGAATGGTCGGTATAGATTCGCGTAGTGTGCTCACCCTCATGAACCAATGCGAGCCGACCACCATCGATCACCACGCCGCGTCCAGGGAGTTCAGCGGCGGTCAGCACTGGAATGTTACGTTCCGCGAGCGTTTGACTATACGGTGTCCATTCGGGCGCTGACATAAACCTTGCATCACGTACGACCCGAATCGATATACCTCGGCACGACAGATATTCCAGGGTGTGGTGCAAAAATCCCGCTGTGTCGGCGATTGGGTAGGTGTGGAGCAACGTGACGTCGTGTCTTGCCTTGATCAGGATTTCCTCGACCATCGTGGAAAACGTGTCGAGTGAGGTCGGTGACGAGGCTTGAGCTCTTGTACACCGCCAGACATCAAGGAGTTGCTGTAAACCAGCAAAACCACCAATTTCTCGCAGACCCGGAACGGTAGTCTCGGCTGGGCGCGTGTGCAGACGATGGATCACGGAACGTGCCGCCCAAAAGGCAGGGTGAACTAGGCGATATGCCTCGTCGATGTCACGGGACCGACGTACCAGTCCAACCAGGCGAAGCCGTTCTACAGCGGACTGTGAGTCGCTTTGTGTGACACCAGATTCGGCTACGATCTTGCTCAGGCCGGCATGAACACTGCGAGCAAGGGCCAGGCAGACTTGGTAGTCATCGGTCATACCGCAGTGGACCTCCCGACGTCAGGTAGTGGCCGCCCCTACGACCGCTTCTACCCTAAGGGACATCCGCCGCCATGGTGTTCCTACGCTACTTCTGATGCGGTTGCAGTGATTGAGAGGGTGTCATCGCACGCGGCAGTGACCGTCGGGTCATGCGTCGCAATAACAACGGTCGCACCAGCGTCGGCGAATCCTCGGAGCACCTCGATAACCATCTTCGCGTTGCTCGCATCGAGGGCACCGGTTGGTTCGTCAGCCAGGATGACCGGAGGGTTCTTCACCAACAAGCGCGCAAGCGCGACACGTTGTTGTTCACCGCCGGACAGGCTGAACGCCGGGGACTTGCCGCGTCCGGAGAGCCCAACCTCGGCGAGTGCCTCGTTGATCGCTGTTTTGGTCGCGGAACCGACAAACAGCGACGGAAAGGCAAGCCGAACATTGTTATAGGCGGAATCATTGTCGACCAGTGCGTAATCCTGGAAGAGGTAACCCACAGTATTGCGACGGTAAATTCGTCGTCTGCGCGCCCCGAAAGTCGTAATGTCCGCACCATCGACGGTGATGGACCCCGCGTCAGGGCTGTCAATGAGTCCGATGCAGTTGAGTAGCGTCGATTTTCCCGAACCCGACTTTCCTGTGATCGCCAGCATGCGTCCGGATGGGATCGTCAAGTCCAAGTTCCTCCAAAGGTGGTGCGACCCATACGACTTTGAGAGTCCCGCAATGGTGATATCCATTGTTTCTCCTACTTCTGAATGTTCGACGCGCTGAGACGCTGCTCGCGATGGCGGATGGCAAGCACTGCCGTCAGTGGCGCGATCAGTGCCAGAATCGTGACGAGTGTGACGGTCAGCGGGGTAACGGCAGTGAGCAGATATTCAACTGATGGCATTGAGGCGAAAAGGGGGTCTGCCAGCACAGCCTGATTCTGACGCCAGGACCGGTACAGGAGTGCGAATGGAAAGGCGAACAGCAGTGCCTCGCCCGCCCACAGCCAACGGCGTGACAGCAGCGGCGACCAACCCGAAACGAACTGGATGCGCAGCCGTTGCGCATTTCGCAACTCGTACACAATGACCGATGCCACGGCGAGTATCATGAGCAGCGCTGCCGAGATTACAGCGTTGAACTGTAGTTTTCGAACCTCAGATACCCACACGGATTGGCTTGCCTGCCATGTGTCGTAGGCGGAGTTGAATTGCAAGACGCCGTACGCGCGCGGGTCCGCCTCAAGTCCCGCCGCCGCTTCCGCGGTGAGCAGAACCGCACCTCTGCCGGCCAGGCTCCCGACGTATTCCATCGGAGCGGCGTCAGCGCGAATCACCACTGCTGGTTCGTCGAACAACACAGGCCCTCCTGTGGTGTCTGGATAGAACAGTCGATAGTCTTCGGCAACGACGATGCGCGGCGGCGGAGCACCCTCCCGGTCGTAATCTGAGGTGTACTTCGCCAACACTTGGAGTTTTGACGCCTCGTCATATCGGGGTGGGATAACAATCGTAGTGTCGCGCGTTGCGGTGGTCGGGAGGTCGGCGGTGACGTCGACACCCGTGAGGTAGGACTGGGCCGCCGACGCGTTGATGGTGATCAGCGCATCAATATCGGCAGTGATCAGATCAGGGCTGAAGGTCCGATCCGCATATTTAACCTGCCCTGTTGCCTCCATCTCGTGCAGGGCTGCTCCCAAAGCGTTCATTGGTCGATCGTCATGTGGATCCATTGCTGCAGGACCACCCATGTTGATCAGAAGATCCTCGCTGTGGGGCTGCCAAGCAGCATTTTCCTGAGTGAAGTTCTGGTAGTGCTGATATCCAGCAACGGCGCCCGTGATGATCGATACGCCAACCAGTAGGGCTGCGACACGTACTGCGTAGATCGCCGGGACCAGCAGAATCTGACGCACTCGGCCTTTGATGCCCACGGCCAATGGGGTCGCACACACCTCCAGCAGCACGATCCAGTGCGCCAGGAGCGACACAATCAACAGGAGAAGCCATGCTCTCACCAGCCAAAACCAAAAACTACTGACCTCGGCAAACTGGTTATAGGCATAAAGTGCAGCGAAACCCGCACCCACTGTTGCAGCGAACGCTGCTGCCCCGTACCGGGCTGTTGCGGCCAGATCACGCAAAAACAGACCGCCAATTGACGAGCCATTGAGCCGACTGATTGCGTACCGTTTTGACGACAGCATCGTAGCCGCGGCGGTGAGGACGATAACCGTCAGCACAGATAGCAGCAACAGCGTCTGGTTCGACGGGATTTGGAGCATCTCAACGATGACACTTCCGTGCCATTCGTGGGCGGAGACACCATGCTCATCCAGGACTCGAACTACTTCCGAAGCAAACCCGTCTGGACCGACGACATTGTAGCCACCGGCAAGTTCGGCACTCATCCGAGGTGCGAGCGGAAGCGTCTCCAGCTCCTCACCTCGGGTGAACTGTCGGTGCCCTGTGGCAAGCACCTCGCTGCCGCGCCCGGCATCGAGAACATACAAGTTGGTGCGTGTGCCGTCGACGAGGTCGTAGTCACTTGTGACGATCAGCGCGTTCTCGCGCGCGGCGAGGTCCTCTAGCGCTGCGATAGCTCCCTCAGCGTCCGCGTCTGTGTCTGGCTGGGAGATTTGGACACCTGAAAACGTGGTTCCAATTGCACCGTCGAGTCGCGCGGCAAAAAGAAAAGCGAGGATCATCGCAAGCACTGCTGCACTGCACAAGCTCAGTGCAAACATTCGGTACGGTCGTCCCACGATCATCCCTGCCTATCACGAGGTTGGGTACACAAGCTGAGCGCGCATCATTTCCAATACGGGTGCTGTGCCAACCGACGTAACGCTCATCCGGCCTGGCGGCATTACCGCCCCCAAGGATTTGATGGCTAGTCGTTGAAGCTGATTCCGCTGCCTACGCCCCTAGCATCTCCGCCACCGCCGAACCCCGCAACACTTCCTGGTCGGCTCCGTCCAAAGCATGTGGCACCCAGGCGCCACCGTTGCACGCGCAGTCAAACTGAATCCTGTGGGACGTATGCGCGCGAACATTTAAGGGTGGCACTGAGGTGCCAAAACGGCGTGGCTTGACTCACCAAATGTTGCAGAGAACTTGGCGACGAAATTGTTGCGCAAATTAAGTCCGTGCTCTGCGCTTGTCGTGAGATCCCTACACTTCTACGGTGAAGCCAAAGTTGACATCGCACGCGGCCTGACCGCCCCTGATCCCCCAGTTTTCTATTGGGAATTCTCGGACAGTGATGAGCACATCGAGTGGGTCGATGCCGAACGGTGCAAGGCGTTGCACGATCTGCGAATAGAGCTTGCGTTTTGCTTCGATGGATCGGCCGGCGTAGCAGTCGATGGTGATGAGTGTGCAAAACTCGGGGTTCGCGTGCTTCGGTGACGACGCAAACCTGTGCGGTTCATGCACGACAAGCCGCACATGCTTGTCTTCCGCCGGGATTCGAAAGGCATCAACGAGCGCAGCGTGGACCGCATCAATGATGCCTACCTCGTCTGCTTCGGAGTATTGACGGCGGACTTCAATCTGCGCAGTGGGCATTCGAATGTTCTCCTGATGGGAGTGCAATGTTTTTGACCGCATGCGAGCCGAACTTGCACGGGACGCTTCTGAATGTCACAGAGTTTACGTGTCTAGGCGGCTCGGTAGGTAGAGGTAGTTTGCGGTGCCTGGAATGGCGCTTTTTAATGCCGCTTGTAGGGCGGGCGGTGGCTCGGGGTACACCAGCGTGTAGTCAATCTCGCCGCGTTTGGGGTCTGCGGTGAAGGCTATTCGTTCGCGGTCGAGGTCGAACTGGGCATCCACACCAGGCTTGTTGCCTCGGGCATCGATCCGAGCCCACTTCCCGTTGCTGTAGATACCAACCAATGCGTGCAGAACAAAGCCACCGGGGACGTCGTCTCTTAGTCTTTTTCTAGCACAGACCTGCGGGAACTCCTTGCGCCCGAAGTAGCGCGGCTAGGAGGTGGGCATTGCCGTGGCAGATGGCGTTTTGCGCTTCGAGAACATCTGCGGACTTATATGCCGCGCTCCATCGCCCCGCGTCTCTGGAGTGTGCGATGTTGTCCCGTACGAACGTGAAGGCGGCTTCGGGTCCACCCAGCATTTGCGCTGTATTGAGGACTTCGCGGGTGTGGAAATTGATTACATCGTCGGAAGCAAGATATGTGTCGATGACGCTCGAACTGGGCGCAAAAATCACCTGTTCACCGTATCAGTGTGGAACATGGTCTCAGTCGTCCGAGAGCAGATGGTGCAGGTAGAGATCGGGGCGGTCCAGGAACCTGCGCATTAGTTGTACCGGTTCTGCACTGTCGTACTCGACCTTGGATATGGCGCCATGGCCGTCGATTTCTAGGATGCGCGCGTGGGGCAGTGCTAGGAGGATCGGCGAATGCGTCGCGATGATGAACTGGCAGTTCTGTTGAACGAGATGGGCGATACGCGCGACTAGTGCCAAACACCCTTGCACTGACAGCGCTGCTTCTGGTTCGTCGAGGATATAGAACCCATTGGGGCGGAATCGTTGGTTCGCGAGGTGGAGAAACGACTCCCCGTGGGATTGTTCATGCAGAGAGTGGCTTCCGTAAAAGTCGAGGATGCCGAGCCGCTCAATTTCCGTTGCCACGTTGAACAGCGATTCAGCACGCAGGAAGAAGTTCGAGCGGGGTTTGCCGGGGTTCCATCTCAGTCTTATCCGATCGGCGAGTGCGTAGTCGGATGATCGCGTGGAGAATTGGAAAGACTTTGAACCGCCTTCGGCATTAAATCCGGCGGCCACTGCTAGCGATTCCACGAGCGTGGACTTACCAGAACCGTTGTCGCCGACGAAGAACGTCACCCCAGGTGCGAATGTAAGGCTGCCAGTGGTTGCTAGTGTTCGCACGACTGGAAGTTCGAATGGGTATCCGGGCAGATCTGGTGGGCCGTCGAACATGACCTCAGTAACGAAGTGGCCAGCGTCTGACAATGCGTTCCTCCTTTGCCGCTCCAATCTATCGGTGCGCTCCGGGTACCGGGGATGGATCTCAGCACTGTGCCCCGGCAGCCGTGGCAACCGGGGCACAGTCTCAACTCATTCGATCAGCTGCGCGGAAACAGCAAGCGGTAGACGCCGACACCGACAGCGCCACCGATAAGTGGGAACACAATAAACGCCCAGATCTGCCCCAGTGCGCCGTCCTGGAATGGCGCCACAGCCAAGCTTCGTGCGGGGTTAACTGAGGTGCCGTCAACAGGAATTGACACGAGGTGGATGACTGCAAGGGTGAAGCCGATCGGAATGCCAGCGAGTGCTGCATTGCCGAGCCTGTCAGTTGAAGCAAGAACAACGAACACGAGGAGTGCCGTAAGTACAATCTCCACGATGATCGCTGACCCAAGCCCATAGCCTGCGGGACTGAATTCACCGAATCCGTTGGCCCCGAGTCCATCTACCGCGCGGTCGTACGTCGGCAGTCCAGAGGCAACCGCGAGCAACGCGACACCGGCGATAAGGCCACCGACAACCTGGGCGATGACGTATCCGGCTGCTTGAACTGGGGTGAGGCGCTTAAGGATAAGGAACGCTAGCGTCACCGCTGGGTTGACGTGGGCACCTGATATCGGCCCAATCGCGTAGGCCAACGCAACGAGCGTGAGGCCGAAGGCAAGCGCGATGCCAAGGAACCCAACATATTCGCCTGCGAACACAGCTGTACCGACAGCGACGAACACAAGCACGAACGTGCCGATCGCTTCGGCGGAGAACTTGGAAACATCGCTGATTGCAGGTGCAGCGGTTTCTTCGACCTCGATAGATCCGGACATATTTCCTCCACTAATACAGGGCAACCCACGGCCGCCAACGAGGAGAAACAATATGGTAGATCGATTCGTGTTAGAAGCGATTAGCGAGGCGCATCACTCCAGATGACCACAATGTTATTGTCCGTACCCGATTTAGGGTGATTTTGTGAGCGCTAGCCAAGTCAGTTGATGGCTCAAGTTTGCGGAGTCAGGCTTGCGTGGAGGCGGTAGGTTTAGCCTCATGGACAACCCACTTGCCAGGCTCCGGGGCGAACGAATCAACCTTGATGGGAAGGTCGTGTTTATTACCGGCGGCTCCCGTGGCATTGGGGCGGAGGTCGCGCGCCTGTGCGCCGCGAAGGGCGCAAAGGTGTTCCTCGCGGGCCTTGAACCACAGCTGATGGAAGCTTTGTGCGCGGAGCTCGGTAATGCGAACGCGGCTTCGCTTGAGACCGATGTTGTTGACCTCGAGGCGGTTCAGACGGCCGTCGCGGCAGCCGTGGAGCGTTTCGGTCGTATTGATGTTGTGCTGGCCAATGCTGGCGTTGCCCCCTACGGGACAGTGGCGACAATCGGCAAGGCGACGTTCGACCTCTCCATGGCGATCAATGTTGGAGGCGTGTGGAACACTCTCAACGCCACGCTTCCGCACGTCACCGAAACGCGGGGGCATGTGCTGACTGTGTGCTCAGTTGCGTCATTTACTCCGCTCGGTGGTCTGCATGCCTACACGGCGAGCAAAGCTGCGGCGGAATCGCTGACCCACGCTTTCGCGATGGAAGTTGCCCATCTTGGCGTCACAGTCGGTTCCGTGCACCCGAGCTGGATCGACACCGACATGGTGCGCGACGCAGAACATGATCTGCCGACGTTCCGCAAGCTCCGCTCCATGCTGCCGTGGCCCCTGCACTCGACTACTACCGTCGAGAAGTGTGCCGCTGCAATAGTGTCCGGGATGGAGAAGCGGGCGTCGAGGGTGTTCAGCCCAGGATCTGTGGGCACGGTGTACTGGTCGCGGGCGATGATCCAGGCGCCGCTCGCAGTGAAACTTGCGCGGGGAATGTCGCGACGGATCATCCCGGACCTGGAGCGGGAGGTTCAGGCCCTCGGCCGTTCGCTCAGTGCACGGGAGGCCAAGCAGCTCCCCGGCGACGGCGAGCCCAGCGCCTAGCTCGACGATCCCACCCCGCACCCGTCGGCGGAAGCACCGGAAAGCGTCAAGCGCGAGAGAACCTGCCCGGGGTTTGTCGCAGCTTCTCTCGCGCTTGACGCTCCTGTCGAGGCCCATCGGCCCGGACAAGGGCGCGGAAGCCTGGATCTTCACAGGATCTCCACGATTTGGCCCCGATCAATGCAGGAGCGCTCGCATACGCTTGCGGCATGACAGATCCAGTGGTGCTGGTGGTCGAGGATGACCCAGCGATCAATCAGGCGCTGAGCGATCGCCTCGTCGCCGAGGGCTTCCAGGTGGTGCGGGCCTTCGATGGTCCCGGGGCGGTCGCTGCCCACGAGGCTCACGCGCCTGATGTGGTGGTGCTCGATGTGATGCTGCCCGGCTTCGACGGTCTCGAGGTGTGCCGACGCATCCAGGCGACGCGCCCGGTGCCGGTGCTGATGGTCACCGCGCGGGACTCGGAGACCGATGTGCTGATCGGGCTCGGCGTGGGCGCGGACGACTACGTCGCCAAGCCGTTCCGGATGCGCGAGGTCGTTGCCCGTGTACAGGCCCTCTTGCGGCGAGTGGAGCGATCGCGGGAGGCCGCGGCCGCCGTCGCGGTGACCGTCGGTGGCCTGAGCATCGAGCCACGTACCCGGCAGGTCCTCGTGGCGGGATCGGCCGTGCACCTGACCCCGCTGGAGTTCGACCTGCTCGTGGCGCTGGCGACCGAGCCAGGAGTGGTGCGCTCGCACGAGGAGCTGATGCGCGAGGTGTGGGGCTGGTCGGAGGCGTCGGGAACCCGCACGCTGGCCAGCCACGTCAAGGCGCTGCGCGCGAAGATCGGGGCGCACCGGGTGCGCACCGTTCATGGCGTCGGCTACGCGCTGGTGGTGGCGGCATGAGCAGGGCGCGGCCGCTCGATGGCTTCCGGTCGATCAAGGCGAAGCTGGGCATCCTCGTGGGCGCGAGCGTCATCGTCGCTGTCCTGGTCGCACAGGCGGGATCGCGGGCAGGCGTGCCGGGCTGGCTGACGATGCCGGTGACCGTGGTCGTGGCCTTGCTCGTCACGCAATGGCTCGCGCGCGGCATGACGTCCCCGCTGAGGGAGATGACCGCGGCCACTGCGGTGATGGCGACCGGCGACCATTCGCGGCGGGTGACGGCGACCTCGCTGGACGAGGTAGGTGAGCTCGCTCGGGCATTCAACGTGATGGCTGGCGATCTCGCGGCAGCGGACCAGCAACGACGCCAGCTCGTCGCGACAGTGTCTCATGAGCTGCGCACCCCGCTGGCAGCGCAGCAGGCCTTGCTGGAGAACTTGGTCGATGGCGTCGTATCGCCGGATTCCGAGAGCCTGCGAACGGCTCTGGCGCAGGCCGAGCGGCTGAGCGGACTGGTGACGGACCTGCTGGACCTGAGCAGGGTCGATGGTGGCGTCGCCAGGCTCGATATCGGCCTCGTCGATGTCGAAGCGGTCGTCGGGCAGGGCGTGGCCGAGGCGCGCGCGCAGGGCGGCGCGCAGCGCGGCATCCGCATCAAGGTGGCGATCGCCGACGGGGCGCGGGAGGTCGAGGCCGATGCCGGACGGCTCGCGCAGGTCGTGGCGAACTTGCTGGACAACGCCGTGCGCCACTCACCGGAGGGCGGCATCGTGACGGTGCGCGCAGACTCCCTCGACGGTGATCGGTGGGCGCTGGAGGTCACCGACGAGGGCCCGGGCATCCCGCCGGATCGGGCGGAGCGGGTATTCGCGCGCTTCGGCTCGTGGGACAACTCCGGTGGCGGCACGGGGCTGGGCCTGGCGATCGCGAGCTGGGTGTGCGAGCTGCACGGTGGCTCCATCGCCGTCATCGGCGGCACGGATGAGGATTCCGGGCGGGGCGCGCGCGTGCGCGCTGTCCTGCCCAAGGCACCCCGGCTGCCAAGCGCCGGGTATTACACGGAGGAGAAGCTCATGCCTGATGAGCCAGGGCCCGCGGGCGCGGGAACGCTCACTGCGAGAGAGATGCCCAGCGGGCCGGTGCCACCCATGCGGCCAGTACAGCCAGTAGCCGATTCGACGGTAGCGCAGCTCTTCGGCCGCGCGTGGCCGGAGAAGGATCAGCGACCCCGACCCGGGCTCGTGCTGGGCAGCGTAGCGGTAGGCGTGCTCGCGGCCATCATCCTGCCCGCCCAGTCGAGCATGGGGCTTGGCCTGCTGCTGGTGCTGCTCGCGGCGGGCGGGGTGATCCTGGCCGGTTCGGTTCGTCGGCGTGAACCATGGACGATGATGCTCGCCGTAACCAGCCTGGCCCTGGCCTCGTTGCTGGTGCTGCGCGCGGCGGAGTGGGTGACGGTCCTCGCGGTGCTGGCTGCGGCGGTGCTAGCGATGGCAGGACTGACCGGGGCGCTGTCCTTCGGGGCGATGGTCGCGGCGATGGCGGCGTGGGTGCTCGCCGCGATCCGGGGGTTGCCACTGCTGGGCCACACCTTGAACGTGCTGTCACGGCGCTCCAGCGTCTGGCCCGTGGTGCGCACGGTCGCGGTCACGCTGGTGGTGCTCGTGGTCTTCGGCGGGCTCTTTGCCTCCGGTGATGCGATCTTCGGCTCGTGGGCGGACCGGATCGTCCCCGATATGCAGGTCGATGGGTTCATCAACCGGGCGTTCGTCGGCTTCTTCGTCGGAGGCATCGTCCTCGCCGCGACGTATGTGGCGGTCAATCCCCCACCGGTCGAGAAGGCGACCCTGCCGCCGGCAACCCCGGTGCGCCGGAGGTTCGAATGGATCATTCCGCTCGGAATGCTCATCGCGATCTTTATGGCTTTCGTCGCAGCCCAGGCCACCGCGATGTGGGGCGGGCACGATTACGTGCAGCGGACCACGGGGCTTACCTACGCCGAGTACGTGCACCAGGGGTTCGGGCAGCTAGTAGCCGTGACGTTCCTGACGCTGATCACCGTCGCAATCGTGGCGCGCAAGGCGCCGCGTGCGACATCCGTTGATCGCGCGCTGCTTACCACCGCGCTCGGGCTGCTGGGCAGCCTAGCCCTCGCGGTTGTCGCCTCGGCGCTGTATCGCATGCACGTCTACCAGGAGGCCTACGGGTTCACTGTCATGCGGCTGCTTGTTACCGGCTTCGAGCTGTGGATGGGTTTCCTGCTCGTCCTCGTGCTGATCGCCACGGCGCTGCGCACGGGGCGTTGGATCCCGCGGGCAGCGCTCGTTTCTGGCGCGCTGCTGATCCTGGGCATCGGGCTGATGAACCCGGAGGCGTGGGTGGCGGAGCACAATATCGAGCGCTACGCGCAAATCGGCAAGATCGACCTCCATTACCTGCGGTCGCTCGGTCCTGATGCCACCCCCGCGATCATCGAGGGGCTGCCCCGGGGGCTTGCGGAATGCATCATCGCAGCGCCCCAGGATAGTGGCAGCCTGATTGATTGGAACCTGGGTCGGTCGCGGGCCGCGCAGGCCGCCGAGGGATTCCCCGACGCCGTTCGGCTGGGCTGCGAGGGCTGATCTGCGGGGGCTGAGCGCGGGCATCGCGATACAAGCCCATCCGGCGATACCGAACACAATGATGCCGTGGGTAACGCGCGGGGCGGAGTGTGTGTGCTTGCCACGCTTCGATTATTCGGTGCCTCGAGTGGCCTATCGAGCCCGTCGGCCTGCACGGTCAGCAAATTCGTCTATCGCGTTGAGCACGGCACGGGCCTGCCACATACGGTTGCGTTGCTGCCCTGTGAATTCGGTCAGAATTCCTGCGTCTACAAGCGGCGCGATGGCGCGTTGCGCGTTTTGCGGGGCGACGCCAAGCTCCGCGGCGACTGTCGCCGCATCGATAATGGGCTGGCGGAGTAGCAGGTCGGCGAGTGTCCAAGCTGATGCGCCTCTGCGGGCGGTGATGACGGTGCTCCAGTGTGCTCGGATGCCGCGTAGGTCCGCTACGAGGGCGCGCCCGTTGGCGGTGGCTGCGAACGCGGCGTCGGCGAATGTGGCAACGATGTGCTCGGGTTCGCCGTTGCGGTAGTCGGTGAGCGCGGTGAAGTAGCGGGTGGTGTCGGTGAGCAGGCCGGCGGAGATTGGAACGGTCACGTTGCGAGCGAGGCCGCGGCCGCGCAGTAAGGAATGGACGAGCGCGCGGCCTGTGCGGCCGTTGCCGTCAGTAAAGGGATGGATGGTCTCGAACTGAGCGTGCGCGATCGCAGCGAGGACAAGCACCGGTAGGTCCGTGCGTCGCAGGAATATCGTAAGGTCGTCGATCAGTGCGTGGACGTGCTCGTGGTGTGGCGGGACGAATGTGGCGTCGTGCGGTCCGTAGGTAGTGCCGCCGATCCATACTTGTTCCTCCCGCCAGCGCCCTGCCTGGGGGTCGATTCCGTCCATGAGTGCTCGGTGCATGTCAAGGATGGCTTCTGGGGACAGGTGGTTGGCGAGGTCGAGCGCGGCGCGCATCGCGCGGGTGTTCGCGACGATGGAGGTTGCATTGCGCTTGGCGGTCTCGCCAAGCTCGGCGAGGACGATTGCTTTGGCGCTGGATGTGAGGTTCTCGATCATCGATGATGATGCGGATTCCGAGCGCAGGAGCACGGCGGCGAAGGGTGCGATGTCGGAGCCGAGTTCGGCGTCGAACCGGGTGAGCTCGGTGGCGGCTTGTTCGGCGAAGGCGAGCACCGAGCTTGGCAGCTGGAGTGGCTGGTGCGCGATGGCCGGAACGATGGCGGCCTGGTAAGGGCCGGCATGTCGTTGCCGGATGGCGGCGGCGACGAGGTCCGGCGGTATGCGGGGCACCCAGGGGCGGGTTTCAGCCCCGAGGGCGGGCCAGTCGACTTCTGATGCCATCATTCCACTCTAGACTCAGTTGCTAGATAAATGATAATAAGAGCAACGTTTCTGCTCGGATATCCGGGAAAGGCGCGCCTCTGCTGTTGACTGCCCTGACCACCTCTACGTCGAGTTCCCCAGCGCGGCGACCTTGGCCTGGAGCACGCCCCGCTCTTGCTCGTTACGGCACAGTTCGATGGCCCGGGATAACTCCGCGCGGGCTTCCCGCTCGCGCCCCAGGCGGGCGAGCAGTTCGCCGCGCACGCTAGGCAGAAGGTGCGAGCGCGCGAGCCCCTCGTCGGTGGCAAGCGCATCGACCATCGGTAGTGCAGCTGCCGGTCCGCGGGACATCGATACCGCCACTGCGCGGTTGAGCTCGACGATCGGCGAGGGGGCGAGCCGTGCGAGGGTCTCGTAGAGCTGCGAGATCCGGTGCCAGTCGGTCTCGTTGATGGAACTAGCGATCGCATGGCATTGTGCGATGGCGGCTTGCACCCCGTAGGGGCCGAGGCCGCTGCCGAGCGTCTGGGCATGCTCGAGAGCGGCCCTACCCCGCCGGATTGCCCCCTGATCCCATCTTCTGCGGTCCTGTTCGTCAAGCAGCACTGGACGGCCATCGGGTCCGGTGCGGGCGGGAAAGCGCGCCGCGGTGAGCTCAAGCAGGGCGAGCAATCCGTGTGCTTCCGCGGATCGGGGCGTCAGCCGGGAAAGCATGCGCGCGAGGCGCAGCGCCTCGCTTGCCATGTCGAGGCGGATCAGCGAGGCGCCGGAAGTTGCCGATGACCCTTCGGTGAAGATCACATAGATGACGTTAAGAACGGAGCTAAGTCGTTTCGCCCGCTCCTCCGCCGGGGGCACCTCGAAGGTCGCGGAGGCCTCAGCGAGGGTCTTCTTGGCGCGCGTGATGCGGGCTTGAACGGTTGCGGTGGGAACGAGGCAGGCGCGCGCTATCTCATCACTGGTAAGGCCTGCTACCACGCGCAGAGTCAGGGCGATCCGGGCCTCTCGGGAGAGCACCGGGTGGCAGGAGATGAACATGAGCGCAAGGATGTCATCGTCGATCTGGTCCGGGTCCCATGGGAACTCCCCCGGCTGCCCGGTGCGCGCGTCTTCCCTGATTTCGTGGGCGAGGAGGGCGTATCGCTCATCGCGCGCAGCGCGCCGTCGGAACCCATCGATCGCCCGGCGGCGCCCCACCGTGAGCAGCCACGCCGCAGGGGTGCGCGGTACCCCGTCGCGTGGCCAGGTGACCAGCGCCTCGGCAAGGGCCTCCTGCGCGAGGTCCTCGGCGAGCGCGAAGTCACCGGTGTAGCGGGTGAGCGCCCCCACGATCCGCGCCGATTCGATCCGCCAGACCGCCGCTACCGCAGCGCGGCTCACTGTGGCCCCGGATGCTTCGCCCATTCCCTTCGCCTCCTCTCCGTGGGCTGTCGCAACTGCGCGCAACATCGACACTTGCTTCAACGTCACGATCCACGAGATCTTCTCGACGGTGGAGAACGAGGCCGCGGCTCTGGCGATCAGGTTCGCTGAACGGTGGGAGAAGCTTTGTCGGCTCAGAGCTGACCGGTGGCCTCGCGCCAGGCACGCTCTCGCTGGATCCATTCATTGTCCTGAGGGAACTCGTCGATGGTGGGGACGCGCCTGATCTCGGTCTTGAAGCCAGCGCCGAACGAGGGCATTCGCGTCGCCCACTCGACCGCTTCCTGCTTCGACGCGACGTTGAGGAGGTAGAACCCGCCGAAAAGCTCCTTAGTCTCGCCGTAGGGGCCGTCGGTCACCACCGGAGGCTCGCTGGAATAGTCAACGATGACGCTGTCCGCCGCATCGTCGAGTCCTTCCGCCGCGACGAGCACCCCGGCTCCTATGAGCTCGTCGTTGAATCGGCCGACTATCTCGAGCATCTCAGTGAAATCACGGTCCGCCATCGTCGCGGCGGCCTCGTCGGTGCTCCGCATGATCAGCATGTACTTCATGGGGTGTACCTTTGCTGGAGGGCCCGGGCCGATGCGCCGGGCTTCATCTCAAGGTCGAGTGGGCGTCCCCCAGATCGACACGGACGCGCAATTCTTTTTTCACGCGTGCCGCTTGACCGGTATCGCCTGGTAGTCGGTGGGGTCGAACTTGGCCTCGCGCTTGTACTCGATGCCGAGTAGCGGCCAGTTTGTGGTGACCCGACCGGAGGCGGTGCGGTACCAGGACTCGCACTGGCTCCAGACACTTCCGGCGAGCTTCTTCTGGATGCGCTGGTCATACGCGCGCTCGACGACGGCCTTGACTGTTAGGGGTGCGCCCCGCGATGCTATTGCGTCGACGAAATCGCGTAAATAGGCGGCTTGGATCTCCAGGAAGTAGATGATCGACCCCCCGCCGGTGTTGGTGTTGGGCCCGTACATGATGAGCATGTTCGGGAATCCAGTGACGGTCATTCCGTAGTAGGCGCTGGCCCCGTCGGCCCATTGCTCATGCAGGTCGCGACCGCCGAGTCCTGTGATCTTCATGGGCGCAAGAAACTCGGTGGCCTTGAAGCCTGTGCCCCAGATGATGACGTCGGTGGGGTGCTCGGTGCCGTCGGTGGTGATGATGCCGTTGGGGGTGATCTCTCGGATGCCGTCCGTGATGAGCTCGGTGTTGGGCTGGGCGAGGGCTGGGATGTAGTCATTGGCGAACAGGACTCGCTTGCAGCCGATGGGGTAATCGGGCCAGACCTTCTCGAATAGGCCGGGCTTGTCCTTAGCCTGGCGCTTCATGTGCGCGTGGGAGACGCGGCGCACCAGGGCGGCGAGCGGCTTGGAGTACACCCACGCGACGCTGAGCGACTCGACTAGCCCGTACCAGGTTCCGCGCTCGGCGAGTTGGGTTGCGGGCAGCAGTTTGAAGACCTTGTGGTGCAGCTCCGTGAACTCGCGGTCGGGTCGGGGCAACAGGTATGGGGCGGAGCGCTGATAGACGTCGAGATGCGCGGCCCTGGGCTGAATCTCGGGGACGAACTGGATGGCGCTGGCTCCTGTGCCGATGACGGCAATTCGCTTGCCATCGAGGGTGATGTCGTGGTCCCACCGTGCGGAGTGGAATGACTCCCCCGCAAAGGTGTCGCGCCCGGGAATGGCGGGGGTTGTAGGCCGGGAGAGTTGGCCGACAGCATGCACGAGCACGTCGGTATCGAGAGTCTCGCCGTTGCTAAGTTCCAGCGTCCATCGGCCGGTAGTCTCGTCGAACCTTGCGGCGGTGACCTCGACGCCGAAGCGAATGTGTCGGCGCACGTCGTAGGTATCGGCGACGTCGCTGATGTAGCCAAGGATCGCGGGCTGCTGGGAAAACCGCCGTGGCCAGCGCGGGTTCGGCTCGTAGGAGTACGAGTAGAACGGTGAAGGTACGTCGCACGCCGCGCCGGGGTACGTATTGTCGCGCCACACTCCCCCGACGTCACTAGCCTTCTCGAGGATTGTGATGTCGTCGTGGCCAGATCTCTTAAGCTCGATGGCCGCGGCGATGCCACCGAGTCCAGCTCCGATGATCGCGATGGATGGGGCGTCCATACGTGGCGTTCTCCGATCTGGCTTCGCGATGTGTCTTGTATCACAGTAGTGCAGTCGGGAGGGTAGTGCTCCAGGCTGGCGGGTCGTGTCATCGCCTGGCGGCTGACTACGGGGTCACCATGACGCGAGCGTCTTGCGTAACCACGCCACAAGCTCAAGCGGCGCATCGAGCATGACGTGGTGGCCACTAAGTTCGATCGCCTCGTACGCGGCAGCACTGGGAAGCACCAGCCGAGTAGCTGTGAGAACTTCCTCGGTGACCACTGAATCCCGCCCCGCCCGCAGCAGCGCGGCTGGAACCGGAACCACGCCACTCACTGTGTGCGGGAACATTAAGGCGTGGAAAATCTCCGGGTCGAACTTCCAAGACCACCCGTAAGGCACCGGCTTCACAGAATGCTCGCCGATGTGCCGTTGCAAGTAGGCAGCGATCGGTTCAGCTGAGCCAAACGGTCGGAATGCTGCCACAGCCTCCTCCCGCGTCGCGTAGGCACGGCCCGGTCGCGAAGCAATGTCCGCGAAAACCGCCCGAGCGGCAGGTCCTGGCATTCCCGCGAAACCGGTATCGATGAACGCGATGCCACCGAGGCCAGGGCAGGTATGCGCCAAGTGGTAGGCCACCCTGCCGCCCATGCTGTGAGCCACAACGAGCGGCTTTTCGCAACCATCGAGCAGTGCCGCGACCTCCCGCGCCCACAATGCGTAGCTATACCGTGGACGTCGGCCGCTGTCACCATGACCAGACAGGCTTAACGCCACTACCCGCCGCCCCTGTGCGAGTGATGGCCCTACGTGGTCCCACCAGTGTGCATTCGCAGCCGCTCCATGCACGAGGGCGACGACCGGGTCCCCGATCCGACCCCAGGCACGGTAGGCGATGTCCACCCCATCGACTCGTACGGCGCCGGTCTCAACAGGTACCTCGAGTGCGGTTCGGAACCACTCGGGAGCGGTCATCGCGCCTCATCCGTCATGGGCCAATTCAATCAGCTCTAGGCCCGCGCAGCACGGTCAGGGGAGGTAATGTCCACGACATGGGTACCGACGCGGAACAGTCGTGGTGGGAGGAACACAACGACAGAATTCGCCAAGTGCACGAAACTGGTTTCGGCGAGAATTTGTCATTGCTTTCGCATGAAATCTGCAATTTGCTCACCGACGTCGACGCGGCGTTTACGATCACCGGCGCCGACACACCGGGATGGGCGGATCCGCATATCGCTGGTGTCGCGCCAGATGAGGCGGAGTACGGGCGTTGTCCCAACCCGGAAAAGTTCCTCATCGTCGTGGCGCGAGCTCAGGCGTGGACAAAGGTTCTCCTCAATCGAGGTTGGGCGCGAGAAACTTCGGACGTGGACTGGGCGTTTCGCCCGACTGTGCCCGACGGGGCCGTCACAATTCTTGAGCCTGCGGCAGAGGGTGCGGTTCCACTTGTTTTGACGACACACACCCGAGTGGACAGCGACCATCTGGTCAACGTCAGGATCGCTGCAGGGAACCCGGCGGTCAGTTTGGCCTCGATTCCCCACTGTGAATGCGACGCCTGCGATGATGGTTCCGACGCACTCCTGGAGGACCTAGACCAGTGGGTGCTCTCGGTCGTTGATGGTTCCCTTCACGCCGAAATCACTGCGGACCGCTTCATCACTCGCACGTCGTTCGGTGCTCACGGCGGCTCGGTACAGAACCTCGGTAAACCTACGGCGTTTACGGCTGGACCGTGGCCCCCGGACTGGACTCCGCGCACACTCTCCCCCGGCTTCGAGATGCAACCACCTCGCGCACCGTTCCCGCGCAGCACGGTCGGCGTGATCGTGCGTCGTCTGTTGCGCCGACCCTAGGTGGCCGTGTCCATCCCGCCTACGAGTCGAGCGGCTTCACATGTGCAGAGAAATCCACGACAAACGACGGATGGGATGGTGCATTTTTCTGCACATGCGCTCCCCGATGACCGGGCACAAGGGTCCAGGACTTCCGCGTACGGGCGTGTGCCTCCACGGTGGGTTATATTTCCCGCATGGACGCAAGTGTGGGGCAGCTACAGAATTCGATGTTTACTGGACTGAGTGCGTTTCCTCTGACGCCGCTGTCGAATGACGAAGTTGACGAGCGGGCCTTTTCCGCTCTTGTGGAGCGTCTTTCGGCGGCAGGGGTCGATTCGATCACCGCGCTTGGCTCCACAGGCTCCTACGCTTACCTGAGCGTGGAGGAACGTAGCCGAGTCGCGCGTCTTGCCGTTAAATGTGCGGGCGAGACTCCCGTGTTCATTGGTGTGGGGGCGCTTCGCACGTCGCAGGTGCTCACCAATGTCGCAAACGCTGAGGCTGCCGGGGCCGCGGGTGTCCTGCTGGCACCCATGACGTACCAGGCACTCACCGCCGACGATGTTGTTGCGTTGTTCCGAACCGTGACGGAGCGTTCGTCACTGCCGGTCATCGTGTACGACAACCCCATAACCACGCATTTCACGTTCACCAACGACTTGTACGCGCGCATCGCTGAGATGCCCGGCATTGCCTCCATCAAGATTCCGGGTATCCAAGCTGACCCTGAGATGACCATGTCGCGGATCCAAAAGATCCGCTCGGTGATTCCCGATCACGTGAGTATCGGCATCTCAGGTGACGCGATGGCCGCTGAGGGGCTGAACGCAGGGTGCGACGCTTGGTATTCCGTGATTGGTGGGACATTGCCCCAACAAGCACTCCGCATCGTCCGCCCGGCGCTAGCCGGTAGCGCCGCCGACGCACGAGCTGAGTCTGCACGCCTTGCACCACTGTGGGCACTGTTCGCAGAATTTGGTGGCAGCTTGCGGGTAGTGGCAGCGATCGCCGAATACCTCGGACTGGCACCGAAGAATTGCCTACCGTTGCCCATTCAAGGATTGGATTCGATCCAACGACTGCGTGTAGCGCAGGTCATCGACGAGCTTCAGCTCGCCCACTAGGTGCACCGGTGCCGAACCAGCGTGGCAGGTGGTGGAGAAGGTCCGCCTGGTGGTCTCCAACCCATGCGACGTGGCCGTCCGGTCGCAGCAGCACAGCGGGAACATTCAGCTCGTCGCTACGGTCGATTACGTGGTCGATCCGACCTTCCCAGCCCTCCACTGAGAGCTGGCCCGTCCCATCTAGCAGTAGGCCGCGCCCTTCGTGCATCAACTCGTACAGTCGACTGTGCTTCAGTGTCATATCGCGTAGCCTTCGGCCGAGCAGGTTTCCTTCGCCGCAGGGGTACCGAACGGAGATCGCCGTGACCTTCTCAATCAAGAACCGGTGCACGTCCTCAAAGTCCATCAGCTCCGTCACCAGTGTGCGCACCGATTGAGGACCGGGCTCCGTCGAAAGCAGCACACCTTGTGCGCGAGTGTTGTCGAGGACGTCGGCTGCGACGGGGTGGCGTTCAGTGTGGTAGCTGTCGAGCAGTCCTGGCGGTGCCCAACCATGAACTGTGGCAGCGAGTTTCCAACCGAGGTTGAACGCGTCTTGGATACCAAGGTTGAGGCCTTGTCCGCCCAACGGAGGGTGAATGTGTGCGGCATCCCCGGCAAGTAGTACCCGGCCTTCCCGGTAGCGTTGGGCGAGCCGGGTGGCGTCGCCGAATCGGGATAGCCAGCGCGGTGAGTGCACCCCGAAATCAGTACCGGCGAACACACGCAGTTGCTGCTTGAACTCGTCGAGGACGGGTGCGACCGAGCGATCATCCGTCACATTCGCTGCGGGCACCACGACTCGGTATGTGCCGTCGCCGAGTGGCCCAAGGCCAAACCGCTTCTCAGTTTTGCGCACCTCGGCCACCACCGTCATCACTGATTCTGGTGCCGCGTCGATTTTCATCTCTCCCAGCAGGATCTCAACCTTGGAGGGTTCGCCCGGAAAGTCGATGCCAACGAGCTTGCGGACTGTGCTTCGGCCTCCGTCGCAGGCGACAAGGTAGCGCGAGCGCAAGGTAGTGCCGTCGGCTAGGTCGACGGTGACTTCGTCGTTGTCCTGGCTCAGGCCGACTACCTCGCAACCGCGCCGGAGTTCGGTGCCTAGTTCGGTTGCTCGTTCGGCCAGCAGGCGGTCGGTGACGGGCTGCGGGATGCCGAGAACGTAAGGGTGTGCGGTGTCGAGCCCCGGTGGTGTGGGTTTGTCGATCCCAGCGAAGACGCCCCCAACTGGGTATTGCTTGCCGTGGTCAAGAAACCGTTCAAGGAGACCGCGTTGGTCGAGCACCTCGATGCTGCGCACATGCAGGCCAAGCGCGCGGACCCATGTGGGCGGGGTGGGGTCCTTCTCCAGCACGAGCACCTGAACGCGGTGCAGCCGCAGCTCACTGGCAAGCATCAAACCGGTCGGTCCTGCCCCAACGATGATCACATCAAACATGGGTATTCCCCTTCTCATTCCCCGCCTTGGCGAATATCGCAGCTTTCGTAGCCGCTGACCAGGCTGGACCATTCTGCGCCATGACGGGGGCCTTGCCGCAAGACCCCCTGTGCGCTATATCTTGAAAGGGGCGCAGGGAATGCGCCGCCGCGGCCTATTCGCGAGGAGAAAAGTTAGCTATCAGGTCGGCGATGAGGCCCGGGTCGTCGAGCTGAGGACAGTGCCCGCAATGCTCAAGTATCGCGAGTTCGCTTTCGGGATAACGGCGATGCAGACGTTCCGAACCGGACGGCGGAATGAGGAAGTCACGGCGCCCATGCAGTATCAGCATCGGGGGCGAGTCGCCGGTTGGTCGACTGGTGTGGAGTTCGCGGAGCATGGCGCGGCCTTCGGCAGCGACAAGCGCTATTTCTCGGGGGTCACTAGCTCTTTGGACGAAGCGCGCCACGACTGTTGGATCTGCGTTCGCGGCGTGAGCGTAGAGGGACCGAGATACGAGTTTGGTAGCGGCGCGACTGCGGGCTACCCGACGGGGGTATGGGATTCTGCTGAGCAGGGTGGCTGGCGGTGAGTATCGTCCTATGGTGGCTTCGATCCATGGCCGGTAGCCCAGCCCCGCGACGTCAATTGGGATGACGCTGTGGATGGGCATGTCCTCTGTGAGCGCTGCTCTCACAGCGAGGGCGCCGCCCAGCGAGTTCCCGACCAGTACAACGGGCTTAGTCTGCGCTTGCGATGTGACCAGTTCCGCGACGAAGGCGTCGAGTTGCGGGAGCGCGGGGCCAGGAGCTCTGGGATCTGCGTCTCCGTAACCGGGGAGGTCTACCGCGATAGCGCGGCGTCCGCGGTGTGCGAGCGCGGACAGCACTCCTTTCCATGTGTCCGCGCTGTCAAATATGCCGTGCAGCAGCACGATTGATGGACCGTCTCCGTCGCAGCGAAGGATTCGGGTGTTAAAGCCGGCGTAGTCGGTTCGACTCTCTGTGATCATCGCTGTGCGCCTTTAGTCGCGGACTTGCAGCACGAGTTTGCCTCGTGTGCGGAATGTTCGGCTCTTGCGGTGGGCTTCGGCAGCCTCGGTGAGGGGGTAGACGCTGTCGACCACGGATCGGATGTGGCCTTGCGCCATGAGTTCAGCGATTGCGCTTAGCTCTTGGCCTCGAGATTTCACTGCGACAACCGAAGCGCGTTGGCCGCCGAGCACGCGGTGACGCAAACTCGTCTGCGCCCAACGGGCGATTGTGCCGAGGTTTGGCACTGTCGTGATGTACAGCCCGTCTGAGGTCAAAACCTTGCGGCAGCTGTCGAGGCTCTCCCTGCCCAGTGCGTCAAAGACAAGGTTTTGGCCGCTGACAACGTCGGTGAATTTCTCTTTGGTGTAGTCGACGACGTCGGTCGCACCAAGTTCACGAACGAACTCGACGTTGGCTGTGCTGCACACCGCGGTGACGTGTGCTCCGGCGTTGTGGGCGAGTTGGACTGCGTAGTGCCCTACTCCGCCGGAGGCGCCGACAACGACGACATTGTCACCCTCCCCGATTTTCGCCATCCCGAATAGGCTTTGCCATGCGGTGAGGCCTGCCACGGGCACTGCCGCCGCCTCGATATGGCTGATTGTGGGGGGTTTCAGTGCGACGCACGAGGCGTTGACCGCCATGTATTGTGCGTATCCACCCATATGGCCGAGTTGGCTTTGCATCGCGAAGACTTCGTCGCCAACAGAGAAGTCCTCGACCTCTGCGCCCACGTCGACGATGACGCCGGATACGTCGGAGCCGGGAATGATTGGGGGCCGCCCGACTAGGTATCGTCCGACATAGCTGCCTTGGCGCAGCATCCAGTCGCGTGGGTTAACCCCGACCGCGTGCACTTCGATGAGAACCTGCTTCGATGACGGCTGAGGGGTTGGGCGCGGCCCGTAGCGCAGGACCTCGGGTCCTCCGTGTTTCTCGAAATAGATGGCTTCCATGAAGGGCTCTCCTTGTTTCGGCGATGCGCTGGCGGTACCAACTCAGCAGGTTTCGTTGTGAGTTCCGCACACCGTGGTCTCATTTCGAGACTGACGCTACCACGACTAGTCTCGTTTTAGAACCAGTGAGGTACGATCAAGTCATGCGCTATGACGATCTCGCCGACTATCCGTGCTCAATCACCCGCCCACTGGTGATCCTCGGAGACCGCTGGACCTTTCTAGTGCTCAAAGCATCGTTTACTGGCATTCGACGCTTCAACGAGTTTCAACGCACGCTTGGCATCTCCCGAAGTAGGCTGCAAGATCGCCTCGACCGCCTGGTCGAACACGCGATCCTGGTCAAACAACAGGCCCCCGGGAGCGCCCATGACGAGTATCGACTGACCGAGAAGGGGCACGACCTCTACCCGATCCTCATGGCGATTAAAGACTGGGGCGACGTCTACATGGCGCCCGATGGTCCGCCCGTGCACTATCAGCACCGCGGGTGCTCCGGCGAGGCACACGTGCGTCTCGAATGCGACAGTTGCACAAGCGAACTCACCGCACGCGACATCGAATTGGCGCCGGGGCCTGGACTACTGGCCTATCACGCCAAAGACTGAAAGACTGGAACCAAACGTCAGGAGTTGCTGTGGGCGCGCACAACCACGTCGTGCAATTGCGTTGAGTGTCCGCGCACGTGGACGGTTCGAACCGTCTGGTAGCCGACATCTATTGTCCAGCCTGGCCCCTCAAACAGACTCTTAATTCCGGACAGTGTGGCCGTGGCGCCATCGGGGTGTCCGTGGCCGTGATCGGCCCCGTGGAGGTGTCCGATAATCAGAATCGTGCCACCTGGTGCAACCCACGACGATAGGCGTCGATAGAACGCTAGTTGGCCGGTATCTGGGTGGGCATAGCTGGTCACTACCAGGTCCCAACGACGATCGGTCTCCCAACGGCCCAAATCAGCTTCAACCCATTCAATCTGGTCGGTGAGATTCGCAGCCGACGCTCGCGCGGCTCCGGTGGTCAGCGCATTCGCTGAGATGTCGGCGCCTGTGACGACCCACCCATTCGCGGCAAGCCAAAGCGCTTCAGCCCCGGTCCCGCATCCGGCATCTAGTGCGGTTCCCACGGTCAGATGCTTGGTTTCCGTCGGGATGTAAGGGTTCACGGGCAACTCCGCAGAATCTTTCCCGACAGTGGGTGCCCAGTGCTCTTCCCAATAACCTTTGTCGAATTCACCCATTGCGTCTCCATCGATTCCCGCGTTGCTGCATGTCAAGTAACGCTGACGGTCGACCCGAAATAACCGTCGGGATTTTAGGACAAACTTGCGGACCCACTAAGGACATGACTGGGCATACGCTCTCGATCGCACCCTACGCCGTGTCTTGGTTGACCAAGCACCTTTCCCCATAGCGGGTGTTCGGTTGCGACATTAGGGGGATCGTTCGAGTCAAACCGATTCGCATGTGCAGAGAAATGCATGACGAACGGCGGTCAGAAAGCTGCATTCTTCAGCACATGCGATCCCCAATCCCCACCCGGCACTGATTGCCGCGCGTCACGGTGTCGCCTGGGAAACAAATGTTCGCGGCCCCGGAAGTGTGTACTTCCGGGGCCGCGAACATTAGGTTGTCTTGCCGTTAGTGGCCGACGTGCATTGCCTGCTCAAGTTCGAGCTGAATGTGTTCGACCTTGTCTTTGGCATCGCCGAAGAGCATGGCGGTGTTCTCCCGGAAGAACAGCGGGTTTTGAACCCCTGCGTAGCCTGACGCCATGGAACGTTTGAACACAATCACGTTGCGCGCGTTCCAGACATTGAGCACAGGCATTCCGGCGATCGGGCTAGTTGGATCTTCAGCGGCCGCGGGGTTGACGGTGTCGTTCGCCCCGATGACCAAGACAACATCAGTGTCACCGAAGTCGTCGTTGATCTCGTCCATTTCCAGCACGATGTCGTACGGGACTTTCGCCTCGGCGAGAAGCACATTCATGTGTCCGGGTAGTCGCCCTGCGACAGGGTGGATACCGAATCTGACTTCGACGCCGTGGCTGCGGAGCTTGCGGGTCAGTTCCGCCACTGCATACTGCGCCTGTGCAACAGCCATGCCGTAACCGGGGGTGATGATGACTGAACGGGCCGCTGCGAGCATTTCAGCCGCTTGATCCGCGGTGACTTCCCGGTGCTCGCCGTAGTCCTTGTCGACGCTTGGTCCAGCTTCCATTCCGTAACCGCCAGCGATGACGGAGAGGAATGAACGGTTCATGCCCTTGCACATGATGTACGAGAGGTACGCACCGGATGCACCAACGAGGGCGCCGACAATGATGAGGAGGTCGTTGCGCAGCAGGAACCCGAGTGCGGCGGCTGCCCATCCGGAGTAACTGTTGAGCATGGAGACGACAACTGGCATGTCGCCGCCACCGATTGATGCGACCAGGTGCCAGCCGAGCACGAGTGCAAGCACGGTGATGGTGATGAGCATCCACAATTGCGGGTCAATCACAAACCATGCAGTCAATGCCACGAAGGCGGCCAGAATGCCCAGGTTGATGAAGTTTTTCCCTGGGAGCATCAGCGGCGTCGACTTCATTCTTGCCGACAGTTTCAAGAACGCCACGATTGACCCGGTGAGTGTGACCGCACCGATAAAGACGCTGATGGTGACTTCAGCGGCGTGAATGCCGAGAAGGTCAAGTTCGGCGAGTTCGGCTGCATATGGCCCGGTGGGGTTGGCCTCTACCTGGAGGTAGCGGTTCCAACCGACGAACACTGCGGCCAAGCCGACGAAACTGTGCAACAACGCGATCAATTCAGGCATCCCGGTCATCTGTACGACCCGGGCGCGCCACAAACCAATTGCGCCACCGATCAGAACGACAGTGACAAGCAACACCAAGGTGGTGACGTTGATGCCGTCATCAAATGCCAGTGCGAGCGTGGCGGCTAGCGCCACGGCCATGCCGAGCGCCCCGAAAGTGTTGCCAGCTCTAGCGGTTTCGTGCTTAGACAGACCCGCTAGGGCGAGGATGAACAGTAAGGCCGCGATGACATAGGCAGCCGCGGCGGCAGTAGATAGGGTGAGCACGCAGATCAACTCCTCGAGAACATAGCGAGCATGCGGCGCGTCACCGCAAAGCCACCGAAAATGTTGATGCTGGCCAGCAGGATCGCCGCGAGCGCAAGCGTTGTGACAATCACATTGTCAACTCCGACTTGCAGTAGCGCTCCCACGATGATGATGCTGGAAATCGCGTTGGTCACCGACATCAGAGGTGTGTGCAGGGCGTGGTGCACATGCCCGATCACATAAAACCCAACCACGATCGCTAAAGCGAAAACGATCAGATGCCCCTGCAGAGCTGCGGGTGCCGCTGCGATGAGGGCGAACAAAACAGCCGCGGCAACCGCGACCATTCCGATCCGTTTGCCCTGCGACATTGGTTCCTTCGCTGCCACCGGCATGGGCGCTGGTGCGGCAGCTGCGGCGGGTGCCGCAGAAACTTGTACGGGTGGTGGCGGCCACGTGCATTCGCCATCTTTGACCACTGTCATCGAACGGATGACGACGTCGTCGAAATCGACGACAAGTTGCCCGTCCTTGCCCGGAGTCATTAGCTTCAACAAGTTAACGAGGTTCTGACCGTACAGCTGCGATGCCTGTGCAGGAAGCCTGCCTGGCAGATCGGTGTATCCGAGGATGGTCACACCGTTGTCGGTGACGACCTTCTCCCCAGCGACGGTGCCCTCGACGTTGCCGCCATTGGCAGCAGCCATATCGACGATGACCGAACCAGGCTTCATCGATGCGACCATCGCCGCGGTGATGATCCGTGGTGCCGGGCGGCCCGGAATCAAGGCTGTGGTGATGATGATGTCAGCTTCGCTGGACTGCGCGGTATACAGCTGCGCTTCGCGGGCTTTGTAGTCATCGCCCATTTCTTTTGCATACCCGGTGGCGGAAACTTCAGCTTCGGGGTTCTCAATGGCGAGGTATTCACCTCCGAGGGAGGCGACCTGATCAGCGACCTCAGGGCGCGGATCGGTTGCGCGCACAATAGCGCCCATCGATCCGGCTGAACCGATCGCAGACAGACCCGCCACACCGGCACCCACAATGAGTACCTTTGCTGGCGGAACCTTCCCCGCCGCGGTGACCTGGCCGGTGAAGAAACGGCCAAACTCGTGCGCCGCTTCGACGACCGCGCGATACCCTGCGATGTTGGCCATCGACGACAACACATCCAACGACTGCGCCCGCGATATGCGCGGTACCGCATCCATTGATAGTGCCGTGAGTGGGCGCTTCGACAAATCCTGTACTAGCGACTCGTCAAACCGAGCGTTGAGCGTACTGATGAGGGTCGCCCCAGGCTTGAGCCCATCTAACTGCTCCGGTGATGGGGCATTTACGCCCAACACCACATCAGCCTCAGAGGCCGACCCGATCGACGCCCCAGCATCCGCATACGCTACATCCGAAAAGTTCGACAGCTCACCCGCGCCGGATTCGACAACTACGTCGTACCCGAGCTTCATTAGCTGCCCAACTGTGGCAGGTGTTGCTGCCACACGCGTCTCGCCGGGACTTACTTCCCGTAGGACACCAATAATCATGAAGATACTCCATCGGTGGACAGGTGTACTAGGTTACATTCCCGTAATGTCGGCAATGCCGTATGCCTGATAACTCAGCGAGTCGGTGACCGACCCGTTCAGCATTTCTGCTGTTGATATGCATACCGGTCACCGATTTGTGCAACTCATCACACCTTCGGTAGTTATTGCCAGCTGCCATATTCCGAGAATCAGCCAGAACAGCAGCGTAGCAGCCACGCCCCCATTTTCCTGATGGTTGCCGGTGAGTTTCGACGCCTAACCGTCCGTGAACAAAAGCTGGAAAAGGTGGTCCCGCTGGTCTCACCGAGCGTTGGTGACGGCGCGTTCAGGCGTTCTGTTCACTTGTGCAGAGAAATGCATCGAATCGAAGTCCTATCGGCATGTATTTTTCTGCACAAGTGATTGTTGTGTGGCTTACTCGTGGCACGCAGTTATCACCGTTCCGACAATGATCTAGTCGCTCATGGTGCAGCGGGAATAGGCGGCGCACGCTAACTTTGGTTATGGCCTACGACATGTATGACGTCATTGTGATCGGCGGCGGTCCTGCTGGAGAGAATGCTGCCGCGTATGCGATCGCAGGTAGCGACCGGACGGCTGCGCTAGTGGAACGAAACTTGGTTGGTGGCGAGTGCTCGTACTGGGCGTGCATCCCGAGTAAAGCTCTGCTGCGCCCAGGTCATGTGCTTGATTCGGCGCGATCGATGCCCGGTGTTCGCGAGCAACTTTCATCACAAACTCTGGACTTCGAGGCGGTTCTTTCTCGGCGTGATGCGTTTGTCAGCCACCACAACGACTCATCCCAAATCAAATGGGCGAACAACAACGGGATCGACATCATTCGTGGTGCCGGCCGATTAGCTGGAGAGCGCCTAGTAGAGGTCGGCGATCAAGTGCTGCGGGCGCGCCATGCGGTAGTTCTGGCCACTGGTACGACCGCGAGCGTCCCCGACGTCCCGGGTCTTCGTGCGGCATTGCCCTGGACCTCTCGCGACGCAACAAATATGCATGAACTTCCGAAGCGGGTAGTGATCGTGGGCGGCGGTGTGGTGGCCTGTGAGTGTGCGACGTGGCTCGCTGCGCTAGGCGCTGAGGAAGTCATCATGCTGGTGCGTGGGAAATCGCTCCTACCCAAGGCGGAAGCGTTTGTTGGGGAAATGGTGGCCGCCGGCTTGCGCAGCAATGGGGTGGAGATTCTTTTCAGCACCAGCCCTAAAGGTGTGGTTCGCCCAGAAGTGCGAGATACCGGCGAGGGGTGGATTCACGGTGGGCCCGTGACGGTCGATCTTGGTCATGAGACCCTCACGACGGATGAGATTGTCGTCGCGGCAGGCAGGGCGCCGTCCACGCACGAACTCGGTCTCGCGACTGTGGGGCTCACAGACGGTGGGTACGTCGGTGTCGACGACCATATGACAGTACTGAGATCAGGGAACGACTGGCTGTACGCGGTTGGTGACGTCAACGGTCGCTCACCACTTACTCACATGGGTAAGTATCAGGCACGTGTTTGCGGTGACGTCATTGCCGCTCGCAGTGAAAAGCGCGCACTAGAGGGTTCGAGATACTGTGCCACAGCTGATTTGCAGCAAGTTCCGCAGGTGATATTCACAGCGCCTGAGGTAGCGTCCGTTGGTCTTACCGAAAGCGCCGCTGCCAGTGACGGGTTCGACGTCACGACTGTTGAGCTTGACATCGCAGTTGCTGGTTCCTCACTGCTGCGCAACAAGTACAAGGGCCACGCCAAATTGGTGATCAACAACCACACTCAATGCCTCTTGGGTGCAACTTTTGTCGGACCGGAGGTTGGCGAACTAATTCACGCCGCCACCATCGCAGTGGTGGGTGAGGTGCCGCTCGACAAGCTGTGGCACGCGGTGCCGGCCTTCCCTACCGTGAGTGAAGTTTGGCTTCGGTTGCTCGAGGCGCTTCGCGATCAGTAGCGCTGCCTCACCAAAATGTCACCTCACCAAAATGTCATCGGCGCGCGTCGTCGGGATTGGGGTCAGCAGGATTGGGGACACCCCGAAATGCACCCATTTTTGCGCGCGCTTTGTGATCCACCCTCTGCGTTGCCCAAATGAAGTACACCACTGCTACAAGCCCGACGAGTGCTGCGACACCGATCCACCACCAACCACTGCCCTGTTCGGCCACCTTCACGCCGCTGGACAGGAATGCCAGCGGCACGATGAACACCATCGCTCGAACGGCGACTGTATTGCGTCGTCGATCCTCAGCTTTGGCGCTCATCTTGTTGTCCTGAATGAAGCGCTCGGGCGTGAAAAGCGCAGACACCGGGGCTACGACAACAACTGCGATCGCCAAGCCTGCCATCAAGGCCGAGAAGAACCACGCGATAGGCAGGAATGCTAGCCAGCTCATTATCGAGGTGCCGTCAGTGGGGAGAATGCTGCTGTTAGTCCATTCGCTTTCATATTGGTTTGTCGGCCACGGGTGCGACTCAAAACGCTGTCGTATTGCTGGCACGACGGAAGCTGCGAAGGACAGCAAGACCAGCACCGGTACCGTGACGAATGGGACGACGCAGGCGCGTTGTACAGCCGCGCCAACAACACCGCTTTCTTTATCTGGCCGCCACAACGATTCGAGCACAGCCCACGCGGTGACCGGTGCAGCCGCGAGAATGACGAGCCACCCGGCCAGGTTGAAGTTGACCTGCGCTACGGTGACGACAAACCACGGCAGTGACACCACCAGTACGGCGGTGAGCCCAAAAATCACCCATGACAGAGGTGACATCAGGCGCCGAAAGAAGCCATCCGACGCGGACGTGGTGTACCGCAGTTTTTGGGTCTGTTTGCGCTGTGACATCGATTTTCGCCTCCGCGATCTCTCCACCGTATGTTTTCCACCGGAGGCTCGGACGCGAGACAGACTGCGTCGGTTCGGACACTCGACTACACGGAACTAACCCCACCGCTAGCGTATTTTACGGGCAATTCAGATAAAACGGACGTGACTAGCTACACAAACTCGGCGAGCTCCGTGTCAAGTTCTGCGCGCGTCTTAACGCCTTTTAATGTCTTAACCACTACCCCGTGGTGGAAAACAAGTGTTGTCGGTGTGGATGTGACGCCGTACTCGCTCGCAATATCTGGCTCATTGCCCACGTTTACTGCGAAGACTCCGATTTTTTCTCCGTTGTCTTCGGCGAACTGTTCCAGCGTGGGTGTGTATACGCGGCATAGGCCGCACCAGGGGCCCCAAAATTCGACAAGGGACACATCGTCGCTGTCACGGACTTTCGTCCAGAAGTCAGAGTTGCCAACTTGGGTGATGGCTGCCATGTGAAGCTCCTCATCGTTGTACACGCAGACCAATCGTATCGCCCCGTTTCGCCTGTGCGGCAGTCAATGGAGTCGCAGGCAAAACGTGAACCGCGTGCACAAACTCCCTGCTAGCAGCCCTGACGAACACTCTCAGGCAGAGCGTCTGGTAATGGCAGTGCGCACGCGCGTCTTGAGGTTGAATGCTGTCTTGGCCGCGTTCTCGAGGTGTGAGGCGTCCGGCGGCATGAAACCTAGTTGCCGAGCCAGTTTTAGTTGATCGAAGATGACGGTGTTGCTGGCGACTTTTCCGTCCTGGAGAACGAAGTGGTCGATTCCTTCGACATCTATAGGTCGGCCTGTCGCGGCGATGCCTACTAGCGTGCCAGTGTGTCGACCCGTCATGCGCCAGTGCACAAGAACGTCGCTACCGGATTCGGTGATGCACAGGACGTTAAGTCGAAAACCTTCGATGGCGGCGAATTTGTCTTCGAACCAGGCGGCGATCTGGTCAGGGCCCTGGCAGGTCACGTCGGGAAAGTATTCCACCGTCTCGGCTGTCCAGAGTTGGCGAAGCGAGTGCGAGTCGTTTTCGTTGAGTCGTTCAAACACCCACTGGATCAGTTCAGTGTTGGAAATGTTGCTGGGCGGGGTTTTCAATTCAGCTGGAGGTGTCATGGTGTGTGCTTTCTGCTATCGAGTGATGTGTTGGCCGAGAATTTTGCGTACTTGGTAGTTCGCTTTGCCGTGGATGTTGGCTAGGTCAAAGGTGGTTCGGATGGTGAGGGTCATGTCGGGGATCCAGAAGGTGTCTTCGATGGGGTCGAGCGGTTGTGGTTCTGCCAATTCGATGGTCGCGGCGACGTGCCCTTCACCGTCTTCCTCCCGCAGTCGTGCCAAGATGGTGCCGTCACGTTCGGTGATTTGGGTTTCGCCGAGCATCGATGTGCGGTAGGGAACTTTTGGCAGGCCAGGCATGTGCATGGTGATGGGGCCGACGTGGCTGGCATGAACGACTGGTGCGCCGACGAGCCTGGCAACTTGGCCCGGAAGTTTGCGGGCGAGTTCTTTCTGTAGGCGATGGTCGCGGTTTCCCCACCAACCGAGGGGACCGAACCAGTTGTGCGGTGTGGTGGGCCAGCACATTCCGCCGACGACACACTGGACGCGTCCGCGCAGCCGTGCCGCGGTGCGATACCGCGCCCATTCCCACCCGGACACGAGTCCTACGGAACCGAGTGTGGGGCTGTCGAAGACGCCGTCATCGTGGCCTCCGGTGTAGTAGTTTTGCTCCCACATCGTCGGGATGTCTTTGTCGTGGGAATTCACAGTGCCGTCGGGGTCTGCCAGGATGTAGTGCCCGTAGACGTCGCCGTCACGTTCGCTCAGGTAACCGCCGCCGATGACAACGCCGAGTTCACGGGCGAGCCCAGTGAGTAGACGGTAGGGTTCGCCGCGTTCACGGCGTGCCACTGTGCGCATGGCGGGGTGATGCACATTCGGCGCTGAGGCGGCTTCCGGCACGGCGATCACCTCGGGCTGATGCTCCCGGTGGGCGTCCCTGATGAGCGCCTCGAGTCGAGTCAGGTTGTTGTCGACATCGGCGAGGGCGAGCGCCGGCTGGATAGCAGCGATCTTGATCTGGCGGGTCATGGTGTCCTTTAGATGTCGACGACGAGTTTGGTGTCACGCGCGCGTGAAACGCAGGGGTACATGATGTCGGTCCGATCCCGCTCCCCTGGTCCGAGAATGTCGTCCCTATGGTCCGGTCGCCCGGATACCACCGCGAGTTCGCAACTGCCGCATAAACCGTTTTCGCACGACGCTGGAAAGTCCGGGACGACTGTTCGGAGGGCGTCGAGCATGGATGTTTCCGCTTGCACTTCGATGGTGGTGTTGGATTGTGCGAGCTCCACAGCGAACTGCGTGTTCTGCCCAGCGTTGTGTTCTAGTGGCACGAATCGTTCAATGTGGGCTGTGAGCTCTTCGCGTTGCGCGGCAAGGCAAACGACGGCATCCATTAGGCCGGCGGGTCCGCAGCAGTAGACGCCTGCGCCAACGCCGAGCTGGTCTAACCATGCGTCAAGGTTCGGGGCCGGATCGGTGTCGTCGCTGTGCAACGTGACTCTGTCACCATATTTGGCTACTAGCTCCGTACCGAACGCCATGCGGTTTTGGGTGCGGGCCAAGTACAGGAGTCTCCAGGGTTTGCCGGCAGCTTCTACCGCATCGATCATCGACAGCATGGGGGTGATCCCAATCCCTCCGGCGATAAAGAGGTACTCGGTTTCGTCATGGAGTTCGAAGTTGTTTCGAGGACCGCTGACGGTGACGCTTGCGCCGACCCGAAGATCGTGGACTTCAACAGAGCCGCCGCGGCCTTCGGGTTCGCGAAGTACCGCTACACGCAGAACGTCGCTGTCGCCGCTGCACAGCGAATATTGCCTAACCTTCCCCGAGGGCAGGTGGAGATCTATATGGGATCCGGGCGACCATTGTGGCCACGGTTGATCGTCTGTCCGCCGCAATTCGAGCAACTTGGTATCCCCACTCAGCGTGCGGCTTTCCGCAACAATTGCTGGGGAGGTAGCGAGGCTCGTTCGGTGAGGGGTTGCGCGGCGCGGCGGCCTGCTCCAAGGAGCGTTGTCGCGGTGTTCGCCGACTACGGGACCAAGGAATGGCATTCGACCGCGGTATACCCGGGCTGCACGAAGTTCCACCCGTACTGCTGCTTCGACACCGAGGAGCTCAGCAAGCCCGGCGACGCCCCCTACCGTGGGCCTTCTGCTTGTTAATGCGGTCGCACCGCCCTTGAGAATTCGCCTGACGGTGAAGACACCGTGGGGTTTCGTTAGTCGCTGGTGGATATCGGACAGTTCAGTACCGGCGGAGTTCCTGACCACTGAGGCGAGCAGTTCCGGCGGTGGAGCAGGTATTCGGGTTTCAAGATTGCCGTAGTGGTAAGTCGGGAGAACCTCGATGTCGCGGGCTCGTTCCCATTTACGTGTAGCCGAATCCAGTTTTTTGGGGTGGTCGAGTGTTGTGGCGACGTGGTCGGCTAGGGTGCGGCCCATCCACATTGCATCCCGCATTCCCTGGCCGAGTACGGGGTCTTTGAAATGTCCGGCATCTCCGATCAGTGCCCAACCAGGCCCTGATGAGCGTCGGAAATAGGCATGTGTCTGTGAAGTTGACCGAATGGTCGATTGATTCGTGGCGCCGACGAGCCGGTCAGCAAGAATCGGAAACTCGGAAACCTTGCGGGCCCAATAGCCTTCGGCGTCGGCGCGTGCTTCAGCAACCTCAGCGCGAGGCCCCATGAACAGGACCAGCAAGCGACCTTTCGGTGTGCAGGGAAACGCGAAGGCGATGGTATCGGCCGTGCGGCCTTCCCAGAGAATAGAGGCCAATTCAGTATCGGCGGCCGGATCATCCATATATCGGAAGACCATCCCGCGACCGTTGCGGGAGCGTCGGTATGGTTCCCACTCCCCAACCTGGTGAGCAACGGTGGAATGGCGTCCGTCAGCGCCAACGACTAATTGTGCGCGCACTTCGTGAACGTCCCCGTTGCTGTCGAAGTAGGTGACGCCAACGGCCCGCCCGTCCTCGATGAGAATGTCTTGCACGGTGCATTGCTCGCGGACGTCGGCTCCAGCCTCACGCGCGGTGGCCACCAATTGCATATCTTGATCGATGCGAGGGACGCTGATTCCGTAGTCGATGTCACCGACCTGTTTGAACCGTTCGGTGCGTGAAATACCAAACAGGTCGAGTCGCAGGTGCGTCATACGGGACGGGTTCAGTGCCAGGATTCTATCGAGCGCACCCATCTGGGCGAGCTCGTTCACTCCCATGGGAAAGAAAACGTGCGTCGACATTGTGTCCGCAGGAAATGCAGCTTTGTCGAGAACAATGACCTTTCGGCCCGCCCTTGCTAGTGGTGCGGCCATAGCGGTGCCTGCGCAGCGCGCTCCTACGATTACTACGTCTGCGCGTTCCGTCATTGCACGCCCTTTCCGATTGCACAGTGAATAACAGTGTTATAGCAGTGTAAACGAGTGGGTGTGATAAGTACATGGTTATGACTGTGCGCCGGAACGAATCGCCGATGCGTCTGCGACTCCTCGAAAGCGCAGCCCGCCTACTGGCAGCCGAAGGACCAAGCGGACTGTCCACCCGAAAAGTCGCCGCCGAAGCTGGCACATCGACCATGGCCCTCTACAGCCAATTCGGCTCCATGCCCGACCTCGTCAAAGCCGTAGTCGACGAAGGATTCGTTCGCCTCGAACAAGCATTCGCGCAGGTCCCACAGACCGACGATCCCATCGCGGACCTAGGCGGAATCTTCGACGCCTACATCACCAACGCTCGCAAAAACCCCGAACTGTATGTCGTCATGTTCGGCTCCGCATCACTAGGCGGCTACCGAGGCACCGGCGAAGAAATCCTGCACACCGGGCGCTACACCTTTGACTACATTGTCAACGCTGCGGAACGCGCCATCGAAGCCGGACGGCTCGACAAGAAACCCCCCGTCGCCGTCGCCGCCCAAATCTGGACCACTCTCCACGGATACACAGTCCTCGAACTAGCGGGCTACTACACACCACCAAGCGCCGGAGTTCGCAACGTCCTACAACCCATGATGCGCAACCTCATCATCGGCCTCGGCGACAAAGCACCAGACGCAGATACCTCATCGCAGACATGGTTCAGCAGCTAAGGTCAGCACCAAGTGCCGCGCGGGGACGGGGGCCTAACTTCCCAGCCCGTCGAGCGAACCCCTGAACCGCATGACCGACCCGAGCAGATCGCTGATGACGTCCGTGCTGTGCTTCTTCGTCGCTGGGATACCGGCAGCGCGAGTCGCTTCAAGCCGAATACCGGCGTGCTGCGCCTTGGTGTACGGCACAAGGAACTTGTCGAGGTCCGTGTCCGTGGTGACAGTGCCAACGAATCTGGTACCTGTTGCCGCAAAGTTCGCCGCCGCTCGGCGTACGTGGCTCGGGGAGGTCACCAAGATGACCTCTGAGATGCCTTGTTGGGACAGTAGTTTGGTGGTGTTTTGGGCGTTCGCGACCGTCGAAACGGACTGATCCTCCACGAGGATCCTTGATCGGGGTACGCCGTGTTCGACCAGCCATTGTGTCATCGCCGCAGCTTCGGTAATCCCCTGCTGTGGCGAACCCCCAGTGACAACGATTGGCGCGTTGGGCGTGGTGATCGCCTGTGCGAGCCCGGCGGTGAGACGTTTGACTAGCTCGGGTTGCATGGAACCGTCAGGGCGGAGACCATGTCCGAGAATGACGATCGCAACGGGCACCGAAGCTGCTTCAACGGGGTCGGTCGATGGCACAATCTGGGCGGCGGCGTCCACCCCCGCGATCACGTTGCGGGCCGTCTGCGCAGCCGACGGATCAACAGTGTCGAGCGTTCTCAGCGCGGCGTCACGCGTGACCGTATCGTCAACCTGTTCCGCCCAGATAACTTGCAACTGCAAGGAATCTACATCAGTAGTATCAATCGTCAGTGCGCGTTTAATGTCTGCAAGTCCTCCGACGGCATCGTGCCTCGCGAACTTACTTTGCGCGGAATTGTAGAACGTGATGACATCAGCGGTCGTCGCTGTGTTGATCACACTCACCGTGCCGCTCGGCGTCGACGAAGATGCGGCGCCAACAACCATAAGACCGGCGGCAGCCGACATCACTACGAGCCCCATCGCGCCAACACGAGCTACTTTAGTCACAGACGAAACGCTATCTGCTGACCAAATTTATCGACTTACTTGCGGAAACAGTTCAATAACAAGAACGCTCCTGTTTGAGGGCGTATTCGAAAAAGGATTGTCTGGAAGCCGAGCGTAGACTCTGACGGCGAGAATAGCGCAGGGCAACTGTGCAACTTCTCCACGGTCGGGTTCGACATCGCGCAGGGAAACATTCATGGGTAAGCCGTGTAAATGATCGGCTAATATTTCCCCGCACCCTCCGCATTACCTCAAGGAGATCGAAACCTCCGTGGCCTGCTTTTGCTCATCACGGAGTTAGTTAGTGCAGCCGCCCACCGGTCCCGCAGATGCTTGCCGCGCGACTCTCCCACTTTCACGCACGGGGCCGAGAAAGTGCTGCCAAGCCAAGCAACATGAGCGCAGATAGCCCCCATGCACCGGTGGTCGCGATTGCAGCAAAGCCCACATCTGGAGCCCACAACATCAGCTCACGCCATCCAAATCCGAACAATCGAGGCGCAAGTACACCCGCTGCAGTTATCAGTGCTGCGACGATCGCCAAGATGAGCGATCGATTGCGGGACAAAGCTTTGCGCCGAAGATCTGCACGAAATAGCCTGCGTGCGGCAAACAGAGCGATGACGAAGCCACCAATAGCCAATGCAGCGATCAACCACGGCGCAGCCATTAAGAGGCTACTTTTCCCCGCCGCCCGAACAGGGTAGCCGACGTGCTCGCGAACAGCGTTCCAGCCGATAGAAGACAACTGAGGCGCCAACGCTTCCGCATATATATCCGCCAACACAACGACTGCAGTTTTCTCGCTGGGGACGATGACCAAGTGGGCAAAGGTTCCTGGTGTGGCTCCGGTGTGTTCGAGAACCTCGGGTCCTTCTCCGTCTAGGCTCCCTACCCGCAAGCCCATCGCATAGTGCTGCCCTGTCGATGTTCGTGGCCCGGGCGTCGTGAGCTCGCGGACAGCGTCGGCATTGAGAGGACCATCGGTCGTCTCCGGACTTGCTAGCCACTGCGCAAATCGATTCAGGTCAGCCGCAGTGCTAATGACGTATCCGTAGGATGCGCCGCTCGATACATAGCCCCTCTCAAGTTTGTTAACGCGCCCAAAGATCAGCCGATGACCTGCGTTCACATCAAGTTTCTTGGCAGAGTCAGAAGTCGCCCCACTGTTAGTCATACCTAGCGGGGCTAGAACTCGCCCTTCGAGGTACGCCCCGAAGGGCATTTGGGTCGCTTCCTCCACCAAGTACCCGAGAACCATGTAGTTGGCCGAGCTGTACTGGTAAGTTGCACCGGGAGCCGCGTTCACATCACTTTCATCAAATGACATCACTAGGCCGCCGAGGGCACCAGGACGGTTGTCGACTACGTCAGCCCGTGTCAGTCCCGCGCCAGTCGTAAGTCCGCTGGTGTGCCACAGCAGCTGCCTGACGGTTACGTCTGCTAGTGCCGGCGGTACGGAGTTTCCGAGTGGCTCATCCAGCAATAGGTGCCCCTCTTCGACTAATTGCATGACCGCGACTGCAGTAAAGGCCTTCGATATTGATCCAATGAGAAAAGGCGTATCAGCGTCGACTTTGCGCTTGTCGATGACTCCAGAAGCTTCGGTTGTCGGCGCGCCCAGGGCAGTGCCGACCAAAAATACCTTTGCGGGTGCTGGTGTCAGTGAAGCCATTGATGGCGGATTTTGCGGCGAGTCAGCAACCACGGAGGGTACGCCCAAGGGCGACAGAACAAGGGCAGCCAAAAGTGACAGCAGGGCGATGCGGCGCATAGTGAAGACCCTACCGGAATAACCGTATGACTATATGGTTAAAGTTTGGCGTGGATCACGCGCGCTCGCCGTATCGTAAGAAGATGCCACGATCAGCCGACCACGCCGCGCGACAACGGCAAATCTATGAAGCGGTACGGACGATCACTGACGCCAAAGGCTTGTCCGCAGTGACGATTTCGCGCACCGCCGAGGCGGCAAACATTTCGGTCGGATTGGTTCAACACTATTTTCCACGCAAGGAGTCGCTGCTCATCTCCGCGCACCGCCTACTCATTATCGACATCGAGAAGCGCGTTGAGGACCTCGTCTCAGACATGGAGAAGCAGCATTCACGGATAGAGCAGATCCTGCATCGAGCCATGTGTGAGTTGTTGCCGCTTGACGAAAACCGTCGCGCCGAAGCATCCTGCATGCTTGCATTTTCGGGTCTCGCCGTCGAGCAACCCGAGTTTGCGGCAGAGTCACGGCGATGGCAATTACGCTTGCGGAAACTCATTGCACAGGCCGTCATGAATGGAAAATTGTGCGGCGAAGTCGCCCCGGGCGAAGACGCCGAAGCCGTCTCGTGGCACCTGAGCCACGTGGTGCGTGGCCTTTCCTGGACACTCTTCGAAGACCCGCAGCACACCACCATTACTCACGTGAAAGCGACGTTGGCGAGCTGTATCAGCGACATCTTCAGCGGGCCTTGCCATCGAGAACAATCCGTCTAGCGCAGTGGCGCACGGTGGCATCACAATCTACGCGTGATCGGCGGCCCCCATCGTGTTAACGCAACACCACCCACGCCGTTCGACGCCTTTGGGTGATGGCGATGGTTCTCCACTATTAAGGAATTCCACAGCGTTGTGGTGCAAGCGCCGTTCAAACCGACTGCGGACGCGAAAATTGGGGGTAGGCGGGTGGGTCTGGAGCTTGTCTAGCGGGGTTCCAACACCACTATGGGTCAATCATCTCAAGCTTCTCCAGCCGCTCAAGCTCGCTGATCTGTGCAAACTTAATCGAGGTGTAGGCAGCTTTGACGAAACTGATCACGGGGACAGCTACAAGTACGTACACCCAACTGGGAGTAGTTTCTCGAAGCCCAAGAAATTCCAAAACCATTGCCATCAAGCTGACTGTTACCACCATGGCTAGGAGCGCTAACGCGTAACCCTTTATATGGATCGAGGCGCGAACCTTAACGGTCATCTGACTGCTCGCTGTTCGACCGCTTCACTCACCACAGAAACCCATCTCGTTGACGACTACATTTGCGATTGATGACTGAGATGCTCCCAGTTTAGAGTAAAACGCGTTCACCAGTGCTTAGTAGTTGCTGCATGCGACAGCAGATCGGCTTTATCGAATAGTGAAATTGTCACGAACGCTCTCGGACGACATCAAGAGTTTCGCTCTGCGGACGCAGCCCCAAAGTGTCGCGCATGATTAATCCGGAGGGGTCACTGAACCGGTAGTCACGGATAAGCGCAGACATAGCAATGACCAATTCCTGTGTCGCTAATGCCCGGCCCAGGCATGCGCGAACCCCTGTACCGAAAGGCTTAACATTCGTCGCCAACGCCCGCCGCTGGGCAGCATCATCGAAGCGCTTCGGGTTGAATTCGTGAGCGTCCTCGCCGAACAATTCTGTTGATCGCCCCTGCATCGGTCAATACATGTGCTCTTTCTCGTCGACTAGGAGTTGCAGTTCCTCGAGGGGAATGCCTGACCGTTATCCTGACACACAACGAAGCAGCATTCCCGTCTGCAGCACATTCGCGTCTTCGATTCCGCTCAAGTCTTTGAGTTCGACGTGTTATGGCACCGTCATTCACATTCCCTGCTGGGAGAAATGGATCACGGTATCTACGAGGTCCTCAGTAAGCTCTCCCTTGTCAAGGAGATCGAGTGGAGTCGAGCCATCAATTGTATCGGTCGATGTTATCCACCAAGCCGCTGTATCGAACTGATCCGACACTGAACTAAGGATTTGATTCGCATAGCCCACTACCGGGTGAACGCGCCGGTTTACCAAGTCGAATTGGAATGAGGGGCACACTCTTTCACTGTTGTCTTCGAGGATGATGGCCGTTCGGACCAGTTCCTTGTCGGATATGCCGAGTTGTTCCACTACATCGCGGAGAGACATACACGGCAGGGCCTGCAGGATAAACCGTTCGCCCTTCTCGATAGCCTTGCGGTAAGCATCATCCGTAAGCTTCGTCATGGGCGAATTCTACGCAGACCGTCTCATCGGTTGCGTTGGCCCATGCGGGGAAAACAACTGGCCAGGATATGAAAAGCAGAGACGACGCGACCGGCCTCAACAGCGAAAGTAAGTGCTCTTTCTCGTCGACTAGGAGTTGCAGTTCCTCGAGGGGAATGCCTGACCGTTACCCTGAAACGCAACGAAGCAGCATTCCCGTCTGCAGCACATTCGCGTCTTCGATTCCGCTCAAGTCTTTGAGTTCGACGTGTCATGGCGCCGCCATTCACATGCCCTGCTGAGAGAAGCGGATTACGGCGTCCACCAGGGACTCGGTTAGCTCTCCTGCATTAAGTGCGTCGAGTGGACTCACCCCGTCAAGGAGATCTGTCGGCGTGATCCACCAGGTCGCTGAACCGTATGGATCCTCGTTCGCCATGATGAGTTGATTCGTATAGGCGACAACAGGGCGAACGCGGCACTGAGCAACATCGAATTGAAAGACCGGATACAGGTAATCAGGGCGCTTCCCAACGGGAAGACCGATGAGTTTACCGGCATCTCGAAGATTCTTAATGGCTGATCTGCCGCCAGATCCCGAGGTCGGTGAGATCAATTTACCTGCCTGGCCGGACTTTACTGTTTCTAGGTGATCACGAATGTACTGCTCTCCTTTAGCCAGAGCCTCTTCGTATCCTTCTGGACGAGAGTCCGTATATGGAAGATGGCGGTCGCTCCTTTCGAGCAGCTGCTGAATCAGCCCCAGAAGCCGTTCCTGAATCTCCAGAGCCTTGCGAGCCGTATCCCTGTCCCGCACGAGCCGAAGGCGCGGACTCATGACGGGAGCGAAAGCAGACCGGATACGAGTCCGATTCCCATTAACCCGAATTGGAGGGCGATGAGATGAGCTATGTGATTCCATATGCTTCCTCCATGTTCGTTATGAACGCATTGATTGCAACATTCATCAATCTTTGGTGGATGTCTTCCTCGACATTCAGAGGACGTTCGTGTTGCTTCTCATCGCAAGAACGGAATGTTGATCGGAGAGTCACTCTTATCCTGTGCACACCGGCGCCGGGACATCTCATCGGCGCAGCTCACGAGATTATTTACAGCTGTTTAGGTCGCGCGACGGGTGAACGCCCCCACCGTGGGACGGCAGGAAAAACGAGCGCAGATATCTAGATGGAAGAGACGCCCCCGGGGATTGCTCTACTACACTTCACAATTGATTTCAGCGTCGACGAGCTGCATGAGGAGTTCGTGTTTACCCGCGTCAAGGAGCTGCACAGGGTTGAGTTCCTTTTCTAGGTAGGCGCTGGGCTGAGTCCACCATGATGCAGCTGCCCAAGGTGATCGCGCAACGTCCAACAACCCGTTGATCGTCCGCACCAGTTCGTTTCTTTGCATATCGTCACTGATCTGAAAAGCAGGAACAACCTGCTCACCCGCATCCGCAATGGCAATCAGCTCCCCTGACCTAATGCAGTTGGTCAAATCCTCGACACTGATGCCTGCACGCTCGGCCGCACTGGGCAAGGTAAGCATGTCGTTGCGCAAAATATGCGTCTCGACTGCTGCATCCACTTTCTCCACCCGGGCGCGAATAAACTGATCCCACGGCACATCATCATCAACGACAGCCTGCCCGGTCAACGCTTCCCGCAGCACATGTTGCATCCGGCGATGCCACGCGATCGTTTCCGTGACCTTCCGCTCAGTGAGAGTCTGGTCCTTCAAACATTCCACCGGGGTTGCCCCACCAAGAGGTTCTGCTGACCTGCACCACCATGCGGCTGCACGCCACGGATCTGATGATGCGCCAAGAAGCCGGTTCGCATACACAACCACTGGACTGACTAAATCGGATTCGAACTGGAAGGCGGGGCATACTTTTGTGCCTGCATCGTCAAGCACAACGAGGTCTGCCTCTGACGCGCCCACGCACCCCAGAGCAACCTGCAGGGGGATGCAATCAAGGTCGTGCAGGATTGCAGCGTAATGAGCCGTCTCAGTACCACTAAAAGGGTCCACGCGAACTCCCTTCCTGCGCCATGAACCTCAACTCACCCCTATTGGTTGCCGCAAGAAGCACGGCCTCAATGGGTTATAAGTCTACGGCAGACTTCAGTCCAAAGTTTGAGGTCGAACAGTGTTGGGCCAGGTATAGAGCTACCTAGACAGTGAAGAACGTTCAATTATAGTCAAGATCAGCGGATACCAAACCTAGGTCATAGGTTGAGGTAGGTCGGGAGTAAGGTGATCCACTGGTCTGCACATTGGCTGGCGACTACTTAAGCCTGGTCGGCATCGCTCTGCAAATGATCGTCGCACCACACAACCGTAAACACCGCTGAGCTTTTGCCGAACGTAGTTGCGCAGCATGGGTCGGCTTGGGCAACTCGAACTCACCTACAAGCTCCGGCAGGGTTGACACTGGTCGGTAGCCACCAAAAGCGGGGACGCAAATTCCGTAACTGCACGCTCGTGCCACGGGGGCAACCTCGCGACGGAATCCCACCACCCGGTCAAACACGCGGAAACATATTCCGGCCACATCGGCGAAACGCGTCGTTCCAAACTAGAGAGGAACTCATCGGATGGGCACCGACCGGGCATGGCAAGAAAACAAAGTACACATTCCACTGCGTACAGTCCGGGAAGTACTTGATTATCACGATAGTTCGCGACTTCCGTCGACGATGAGCGCAGGGGTACCTGCACTCCGTAGCATACTTCTCGCATCGCCGCGTGGCGATTTGGTTTTGCCAATGGATCCGCAGTTCGTTCACGATTGGAAAACAAGTGGTCTGACCCCGCAGGTTGCGGTCGCCTGGGCGATGGCAGGGTTCACCCCAAAACTAATCCCCGCACTTCGAAACGCAGGCGCCTGCTTAGATGTGACCGGATGTCGGTCTTATCGGGCCTTTTCATGCCATCGTGAGCTCCAGCGCTCCGGAAGGAGTTCTCTGCCTAAGGGATTCAACTTCCATGCGTTACGTTTAGGTGACCCTTCAGTTAGGGGGTTAATTGCCGGTATATCGATGATGGAAAACCAAGGCATGCAGCGAGCGGATATCGTAGCGACGCTGCAGACAGCAGCTTGTTGTGCCACGGACTTCGACCGCCACCGCTTATCGAATCTCCATGACGTCCTTCCGCGGCTGACAATCGCCTACCTCCACAAGCCAACTTTGGGGCTACTGGCTGCGATCAACTGGATTGTCGTATGCTTCGCTGCCGCTAGGGATTTCGTGGAGCATGGACGCGTCCGACCAGCCATGCTCCGCATGATCGCCCAGGTCGGCGCAAATAGGCCCAGCGACGGTGCTATCGGAACTTTGTTTCAGAGCAGTCAGGAACCGGCGGCGCTTGATCTCCTCGTACCTGCGATGCTGGGGGCTTCGGAGCGCACACTTGATCTTGTAGCGGCGCGACGAATCAAGGATAAACCACTTAACCCGCTTGCCCTCGCGGCGATGCTGTCTTCTGGCATTGCTGCAGACTGGATCGAGACTATGATCGGGTCGGATGAGGACGCGAATGAGATTTTGCGAGACGAGGGCGTTTTAGTCGCTGATCCGCGCGACGCATTGGGCCTCATAGCGACACTCGTGCTGAGTTGTGGGAACGATGGACCTACCGATCATTTGCCGCACGAGCTCTTCCAAAAGCTGACAACGGGGTTTCTGGTTAGCTAAGGCTTACTCAATTTGGTGAACACCAAGTTGGGAGGATTGATGCTCCTGCTGAGGGTATTTGGGTTCACACCGCATTCCTGTATGAGCACCTGGCGGCACGGAATCCCCTAAGCTACCTGCCCGGAAAGCATCGGGCAGGTCAAGGCTTGTCCATGGCCGCGAATACATATCCATTGGTGGCTAGCTAGCGGTCCCAAATTGTGGCCACCGGTTGGTCGCCGGTTTTGGCCGGTCATGTCCCTTGTTTTTCGTATATCGTTGCAGCCAAACCTGGTCTGTGCGGTGACGGTGGTGGTGCCATCTATTCGCTGTGAACCGCACAGGGGCAAAGTTACTCTTCCGGAACTGGATTGCAGCGTTGGGTGGTTTACCCCACGGGCGCCGATCGCGCCGACAAGTTAAATCGGGCTCCTGGGGGGTTAATCATGCAGGTGCCTACTCCGCATCAAATCCACACCAAAGGACCCTGTGTTTACGCCTACGTTGTCTGCTGCTGTTGTTGCCGACACAATAATCCGCAGTGGCGAGATTAGTGCCACGATCACTAACTCGGTGTTACATGGTCATTTAACGGTCGTGGTCTGAGCCCGGCTCAAAATCCGCCTCGCTCAGTGCCCGTCGTGGGGTCACCGCTGTATTTGAGTTTAAGTGCTCCGGGCTGCCGCTTTGTCATAGCTGGCGCCCGGAAAGTTCGTGCGCACAACAACGTCAGTCTGGTACGCCGGGTCTGGGCGGCCACGAGACGGTGTGCCCGCTTCACTCCGCGACGGCTGATGATGACCGCGTGACGATTTCGGGGATGGTCCGGGAACTGGAATTATCGTGAGACGCCTTCAATGCCATCTCCGTCCGCGCGACCCAGCAGGTCAAAATCTACGCCGCCTGATTCCGATCCACTTGTGGGGATCACGTGCCTCTTCGCCTGTCGATACCGAGAGTATCCAGCGCCGCTTGGGGTTAAAACCCGAGTGTTTCAGTCGCTTTGACCATTCATGAAAGTCATCGGTTGGTTTTTTGAGGCCTTCCCTATTTTTGAATTGATTGGAGGCATCTTTCGTGGTTTTGAGATCGATTAATACGCAAGAATCCTTGTCGAGGCCAGCTACGAGGTCCGGCCTCAGAATTTGAGGATAGTGGTCCCCTGGCATCGCTAGCGACGGTTGGGACCACAACCAGGTCCACTTTTCCTCCACGGCCTTCTCTTCTATGGCTTCCGCAGCCCGCGCAGCAGTGGAGACAAGCTTAGCGAGGAGCCAGCTCTGATCGTCCAGGGACAGTTGAAAAAAGTCGTTTTTGGTCTTCGACCACCAGGGGCCAGCAGGGTCTACTGCGAAATCCGCGGTTGACCAATCTCGTTCCGCAGTCGGCTCTTGAAGAATGCGGTGGAGCGCATCAGCGGCGTTAATGATGTCGGCAGTAATCGGAACATTGTTCCACCACGTTTGACGTATTCCCTCACAGAGCACATACGGCTTGGAGTACGGCATGCAGACAGCGCGGTCAACTAAGGTACCCAACACAGCATACTTCTTATAGGGGGTCATAGCGCAGATCGTAACGATTGGCACTGACACTAATAAGATTCGACGAAATGGAGTTTTGTCAAAGGTCAGTATGGTGTTGCCGCTACTCGTGTGTGAACCACTAGTTTCTTGCTGGTTTTCTTCTACTGGTTCGGGCTTGATTCATGTGGCAGCTGTCTTCGTTGATCACCAAGGATTTGCATTGGTGCTGCAACCAATCGTGCTTTGAAACAGCTCCCAAAACGCCCGCGGCGTGCGCAGGCAAGGACGACATCGCCAGTATCCCCCGCAGAAGCCATGGCGCGGCAGTTGAAACGAATTATTCAACGCCATTCTGCGCGAACAACGACTGTAACTCAACGTATTTCGTAGCATGGTAGAGACCCCATCGTCATCATGAGGCTCTCCTGTGTGAGCGGACGGTGGGTTACGCAGCCTGGCAGTCTCAGGGGCAGATCGGCTGTCCAGTGCCGCCGAAACCTCTCGAACACAGCACGATGGAGTTCAGTCGAACGGAAACTGGCGCCAAGCAGAGACCGAAACGCCGCGCTGTGGAGGTCAATGTGTTGAATCAGTGGGGGGTGGGCGGCCGCGTGGTTGTGGCGTACCGAATTGTGGGTGATGAGGGCCGGACCGAATTCTTCGATGCGCTGTCTCAGGTCGAACTGGATAGGTTTTTCATCTCGATGACACCTTGGCGGGAGTTGGTCGCGACCCGGAGCCGGATTCTCAATCATCCTGCCTATGCTTTGCAGCTCCTGACTGTGCGTTATCGCGACACGTTCCTACTGGATCCTGTCAATACTCCAGGAGGGTTGGTCAACTATCTTGCGGAACAGCTCGAGATCGCGGATCCGTCGTACGTGAAGTCCGGTAGCAACTGGTAGAAAACTCAGTTCGAGAATGTGTGGGAGATCCAGCGTCGGTTGCGGCCGATCTCATTCGCGCATGTCGAGGCCGAACTGCTGGAGTCGAATGTTGATCAATCTGAGATAACCGGCGCCGACCCGAATGCACTCCCGTCCGGTGCGATGGTATGGCTGCGAGAACACAATGCTCGACTACCGGATGTCACTACTCTGGAACGTCAGGTCACAGACGGCAAACTGGAAGCCGACCGGAGACTCTGGGAGAAGCTGGCGGGTCAGCTGAATACCATCACCGCCGCGGCGCCGCCCCTCTGTGGAACCCGAGCAGAATTGGTCGCTCTCACCGACACGCTCCCCAATGCCACCCTCGGCACCGTGAAGGGACTCGACCAACTAGAGCCTAGAGGGAAGTCTGGACAAACCGTGGACTGGCGCGTCCACACCTATTTCCTAGAATATCGATAGTTACAGCGAACAATCGAACTGTGCTCCACACGGCCGACCATATTCGAAGAGTCGGGCATTCGTCGACTAGCCTGAGCCGCGACAGGACCTGTGTCGTCTCAGTTAGTCCGGCCGGGAGGTTTTGCGGCTCACCTGAGCCAGCGCCCGCAAGCTCATCACCGCACTCGGCGCGCCACCGCTCAATCTCGTCCGGAACCTTCTCGTCGTCTCCAAGCGTCGAATTTTTCAGTTCTGGACCCCGTGTGCCGTATCGGCGCAGGTTCGCGATGGACAGCGCAAGGAACGGCTATCCCCGGTTATTGCCCGTGCGGTCGACGCTTTTGGATAAGCGTTGACCGATTCTTCCAAACTAATTGGGGTACGTGCATTCATCATCGGTAGCCGAGCTCTGCGGTTTTCAAAATCCGGACGAGGTGACAGTATCGAGCGGGTTCACCATCCGGACCGCCCCCATTGAGTGGTGGTCATAACGGCGAACCGTGAGATTGTTAGTGCCCGAGAGTCTGCTATGCGATGTCACCACAAGCGCGACACCACTCAGCGGGCTGGAGAGCGGATCTCTAAAGCACCGTTGGTGCAGCGCGCCGCGTACCCCAGTTGCCTCTGCATCTCCGCAGTCGTCGTGGTTACACAGTCCCAGTCACCGACGGGACGGATGTCGGCGTTACCGAACTGTCCGGTGTTCGTCGAAATGTAGGTGTCCATCAGGTCCAACGCGTCTTTACAGGAAATCCCTCCGGATGTGACTTCAACGAAACGTCGTCCTGTTGCTGCGCCGCACAGTTCACCTGACTGCGCGGGCTTTGTGGAATCTTGATAAGGGGCGTGCATGGGTGGGCCAAGCTGTGAATTCTGTTCCGCTTGTTGTTGGTGGTCGGCAGGGCGTGGCGTTGTATCTGGGTGCTCAAGCTGCGAACCGTGGGTGATGAGCACGTCATCGACAAAGGTGAATCCTGCGTTTCCGTTTTGGCAGTCAATCCCACCGTCAAGTGCAGTGCACTCTGCCCCACCGATCCGAAGTCTCTGACTTGGTGCTAGCAGCACAGCTCCAGGTGGTACCCCTGAACTGATGCTGGGGTAAAAGCCATCACGGCGAACCACAATCGTGTCGGGCGTACCAGAGAAGGGATGGTTCACAACATGCCGAGTGTCTTGGGGGAATAACACCGAGCAGTAGATCGTGTGGCCCTGATCTGCTGAGCCAAAAACGCATTCGCGGCCGGATTCCAGCGCGAACCGATAATCCCCGTTCCCCATGATGTTAGGTCTCAGGTTCCACATCCACTGGTTCCGCGGGGTGAGTTTCAGTCGCGGTTGTCGATTCAGCTTGTGCAGTCACAGGAACGACAACGGTGGTGTCGGAATCCACACCACCAGACTCTTCCCCGCTTTTACGCTGATCAAATTTTTTGTCCTTCCTTGTGCACCTATTTCTTGGGCAATCTCGAAAACAACCGAGGCGAGCGCCCCTTCAACACTGGCAGGTCTTTCATATGCGAGCCCATTCGGCGGCAGGTCGACCGGCAGGTGCCCATGATCGGGCTTCATCTCCGCTTCGGCCAGCATGCCGTCGAACTCGGCGACGGTATGGTGGTAACCAAATGTTCTGGTGCTGAACCCACAACGCCGTTGTGCGCGTGGACCTGTGTTGCATGTGGTTCATCGTAAAAGGCGCCTACGACAAGTTCGGGTTGCTGCACCGACCCCAAAACCAAAATCGGCCATGCTACGACCGAAGATCACGTCTTCTTCGCAACGGCGCGGACATACTTGTCTTTTTCGCCCAAACGCAGGGCCACAGTGTTTCTGTGATGGTGTCGATCAGTCGGGCTAGGCAGGCCGCGAGGCCGCATGTGGCGGGGCTACGCCCTGCCCAGCTTTGCTTCAGCGAACATTGCTCACGTCGTAGATGTTCGGCCAGTACCTTTCTCGGACTTCGTCCCAAGCTCTCACTGTAAGCAAGCATCTCAAAGAGAGTAGAGCAATGTTGCATCGTTTGCAGGTGCACGTTCGGACATGTACGTTATTAACGATCATTGTGTCCTGGGGGGGAAATGAACTACTCGCAGTATGGCGTCGCTGACAACATTGAACGTCCACAAGGTCCTGTAGTAAGTTTTGCAAGCGTCTATAGCCCTGCGTTGAGTACTTACGGCAGGAACGCGCTACCGCTTATTGCTGGAACTGCAATCTATATGGTGGCAGGAATCGCGATTGGCCTGGTGCCGCTGATCGGATGGGTCATCGCATCTTTGATTATGGTTGTGTTGACATGCCAGTTGGTTGCATGCGCTTCCACAGCACTCCAGGGAAATCGACTTACTATCGTCTCGATGTTCGACTTCTCGTACTTGCCGAGAATTTTGGCAGCTCAGTTCGTGTACACCGCCACCGTCGTGGTCGGCATTATTCTATTAATCATCCCGGGGATTATCGCATTTGTTCTGGGGGCTTTCAGTGCGCAGGCCGCAGCGCACGGTGCTAACCCCGTTCGTGCGGTAACGACGAGTTGGCGGCTCGTGGTCGCGAACCCCGTACATGCGTTGCTCGCAGTTTTCACAGCGATGGCACTGGCGATTGCCGGTAGCCTGTTTCTCGGATTTGGCTACGCCGTGACCGGTCCCTTGGCGTGCTTGATCCTTACGGCGTTTTACCGAAGCGCAACGGGAGTCTCAGAGAGTCCCACGCCGTGACCGGCACAGTGCGAGCTGTCGCGATGCGCACAACTGTCGACGAGTTCGCGCGGTATCGACGCAGTGGAAAACCCCGACCGCCGTGGTCTACTCGAATAGCTTCCGCCCTATTAATGCTCAACGCAGTCCTAGTTGCACTTTTGGGCGCATGGTGGCTATATCGGGTCACTGCATTGCTTGACCGATGGAGCTTTCGGACGATGCATGACTACATCGAAGTCGCACGTACAATTGGAGCTGTTCTGCTGGGGTTCTCCATTGTCATCAGCATTGTCATTGCAATAGCGGCACATCAGGGTCGAAAGCGCGCACGGATCTTTGTGACCATCTTTGCCGTTCTGGCGATTCCTGCCTCTGCCCTGGTGGCCCCGCTGGCGTTGTGCGTTGGAACGGGGCTCGTGGCTGCAGCAATGCTGTGGTTGCCCGGCCATCATGCATATGTGCGAGCCGTGGCGGCAAGAAAGCAGCAGACACCTAAAGGCCCAGCTCCTAGTTACCAGCTACGGGGGTAGCCGCGCCGTTGTCCGTCGCTGTGGCACTATCGAGTGATGCGCCAAATAGTGGCTTCCAGACTGGAATTATTACGCCGCGTGGCGGTGACGAGGAGTCGGCACACGGCGGCTCTGTATGTTCGCCGTCTCGCTGCACGTGGCACGATCACGTTGGCTGAGGTTCGTGCCATGCGTGTGATGCTGGAGCGGTATATGACGCGGCCTGAGTTCCGAGCTGATCCGTCGACGAGCGTGGAGCAGGTCCGCGAGCGGTTTGATGGCGGGCAGGTGCGCGGCGAGTGGGTGGAACGTCCGGGTGTTGGTTCACGGGATAGCGCTGTTGTGTTGTATGTACACGGCGGCGGATTCGTGGCTGGTTCGCCCTTGTCGCATCGTGGGCTCACGAGTGAACTGTCGGCCCGCACTAAGCGGCCTGTGTTTTCGCTTGACTACCGCAGAGCGCCTGAGTATGTGTATCCCGCTGCTGGGGACGATGTTTTGCGTGCTTATGCTTGGCTTCTTGAGTCCGGGCTTAGTGCGCAGCAGATTGTGGTGTGTGGTGATTCGGCTGGTGGGCATCTCGCGCTCGGCCTTTCCCCTCGTGCACATCGGGCTGGTCTTCCTGTTCCGGCCGGTGTAGTTGCGTTGTCTCCCGTGGTCGATCCGACGATGGAGCTCAGTGGCCGTTGGGTTGCCAGCAATAGTGCAGATCTGCCCGACTATTTCACTGACGCTGGGCGCGCATTGATGGCTCCGAACTGGAAGGGGGTTGAGGCTGCCCACCCCGAACTGCTGTTGACCAACGATGACCTGTCAGTGATGCCGCCTGTGCTTGTCCAAGCGAGTGACAATGAACTGCTGGCCGGTGACGCCAAGACCTATGTCGACAGCTTGAATGCGATCGGTGGGAATGCTCGACTCAGCCTGTTTCACCGCAAGTTTCACGTATTCCAGGCCGCACACCGGGTGTCACGGGCGGCGTCACGAGCTCTTGATGAGGTCGCCGAGTTTGTTGAATCTGTGAGTGCAGCCGAGGGTGGCGCATAGCGATGTCCCGCAGTCTGAGCCGCTTCAGCGTTCGCCGATTCGGTCACGGATAACGGCGGCGATCTCTTCGGTCGCGGCGCGGGCGTCTGGGTCGACCAGCATGCTGACGAATCCGTGCGGCATGTTGTCGAATCGGCGCAGTGTCACGTCGGCGTCAGCGTCCTTGAGCCGCTCCGCGAAGGCTTCACCCTGATCACGTAGAACATCCATCCCTGCTGTTGCGATGTAGGTCGGCGGCATCGTCGACAGGTCGGTTGCCGCCATGACGAAACATCGCGGATCTTCGAAATCGGAGGGGCGCGATCCGTACCAGGCGATTGCTCGAGCCACAGCCCCGCGGTCCAGCGGTTTGTGGAAAAGGTCGATGGAACGGTGATTGCCCACATCCGCGTCCACCACAGGGTAAATCGGCACTGCCAGTGCGGGCCGATACTTCTCATCGTCGCCAAGGTGCAAGGCGACAGCGGCGGCTAAGTTGCCTCCCGCACTGTCCCCGGCAATAGCGATGCGCTGAGGATCGACCCCGAGCTCAGACGACTGGTCAACAGCGAAACGGAATCCCGCGAGCACATCATCGAATGCCGCTGGGAATGGGTGTTCCGGCGCCAAACGGTAGTTCAGAGATAAAACTTTGGTTCGCCCCCGGTCGGCGAGAAAGCGAGAAAGTCCGTCGAATCCTGCTGTGCTACCGAGGTGCCATCCGCCACCATGCACATAAATCAAAAGGCCACTCGATTCCACGGTGGACGGCGCATACAGTCGTGCGGAAATCGGTCCCGCGGGACCTGGAACTTCGAGGTTCTTAGCAGCGACATCGAGACCTTTGACATAGCCGACCAGGTTCATCAAAACGTCCATACGCTTGCGTTTCAAAGGTGTTGGTCGGCGAAGCGCTTTGAGATCGTGACTGCCAATGTTGGCTAGGAACTGCAACCGCGGAGTCATCCGCTGACCGTCAATGGTCGGCCGGATCGGGGCCAATAGTCTCCACACCGGATCGGGGGCGGAGAATAGCGTCCGCGCCGCTCCCCTAGCTGCTAGATCCAAATTCACCGGACCGATTCTCACCACGATGTTCCCCTGTCGCTACCTACTCACTTCGCTGCAACTGCTGTTGCAATGCCCTCAGTGCTTCGTCGCCAAACTCAGCACCGTGCACGGCGATGGCCCAGTCAAACGTGGCCGTCGACCACCTATGGATAGTGCCGCTCCAATGCAAATCCCACGGTTCATCGCTTCGTGGTCTCCTGGCAAATAAGCACACCATAAAACCGCGGCTAACGCTTGCTTCAAATGCACCTGTCGCCGAATCCAGTGTGCGGATCGTGTCGGGTGTGAGGTCGAGCTCTATGGGAACGACAAGCCTGTTCCCGGTGACGTGCTCGCGAAACCAGTTGAGATTCGCCTGTTCCGCCTCGATCGCTCGCGCACGATGTTCCGCCAACATTTCTTCTTCAGATCGACTTGCCCCGGTCCATGTGAACAACCCACTATCGAGTGGTTGCCCCACCGCGACGTCTGTATACGCAATGGACAACCCCACCGCGTCATTTCGCTCAGCCAGGACGGCACCTGTGTCTGCATCTACGACGAGTTGCATCGGTGACGGCTTCCTCGGTGGTGGCGCCAGTTCCACTTCCCAGCATTTACGCCCCAGGAAGTCGATGTCGAGCACTGCGCCGGTAGGTTGCGTGAAGTCATCGCCCAGCCAATCGCCAGGCAGTCGTGGATAAATCATGTCGCATTCTGGACCGAGATACCGGACGCGCTTGGCAGGGCCCGACACTGGAGGTTCACCATCCCGGAATTTCCAGCTGTTTTGCCCATCAGAGATGAACAGCACTTCGCCGCTCGGGTCTTCGACGCGAAACTTCCCACCAGGTGCTCTCCACACCCTCACGTCGTTGGTCGTCTCGCCCGCTTCGTTGGAGCGGATCGTTCCCCGAATCGACGTATGCAATTCTGCCGACATCGCAGTCAGCACCTCAACCCACGCCGACATACCGTCTCCTCTGCAACTATCAACGACCCCGCAATGCGCAGGCCTGGTTCTGCGCTAAGCGATTTCACTCACGTACGCACATACGAACTAGAGATCGAAATACCAACGGACGTGGTACCAATCGCCCACAATGTGGTTCACCGAGACTAGGTGGGCATCGCTGGGCGGTCCATCCGGTGAATAGGCCCACCCACCAGAGCCCCAAAAAAATACAGTGGTCGCGTCAACAAAGAAGACCTGACCATCACTTCTGTCATAGGCGCGATAGATCTCGAAACCGCCTAGGCGAAGCGAGCCAATGCTGGTGTAGCCCGGTTGCGCGTGCAGTTCCTCTACTACACGCTCGAATTCCGGTAGCGCATTATCGAACTTTGGCTCAAACACCTGGATACCGACGTACGTCATAACAACCAGAATGGGGCTCAACGCAATCCGCCAGGACCAGCGCCGCGCCTTGCGCAAAGAAACAACAGATTGAATCAACCAGTACAACCCACACACGGCGAGTACAGCCATCGCTGCCAGCCAGACTAAAACGACACCAAAATCACGCGGCCACCACACCAGACGCGCTGATATGAGAAACCCACAAGCCACAGCTACAAAAGACAGGTGAATCAAGCCAGGTCTGCGCAAATAGGAAGGTTTTCGGTCAGCGCGCAACGACATTCACTCCCGTACATAGTGAGCGTGACATCTTCGGCCAGTCGGTGTGCGACCGCAGACCTACAGTCGAAGCATAAGCCAAACGGGCGCGCCGCCGCGGGGCAAGTGGACTTCGTCGGTGATGCGGAACCCCGAAACGCTCGTAAAGCGGAATGCTGCGTTCGTTGCTGGATTCCAAATACGCGGGGGTGTCAATAGATTCGAGTCGGTGCACTAACAGTCAAGGACAGCCGCAGCAGCTGGCGCGTCGAGCGCACCGAGCTGACTGGTCCTCACGCCCATCACGTGAGGTTGTCATTCCGATTAGCGTCAGACTGCGTAACTATCGTCACGATGTGCGGATGGAAGAAGTAGCCCCGAAGGTTTGCCCGCAGGGGCACGATCTGACGCTGGCGAACTCGTGTTTAGTTGGTTGGGACTCCATGCGAACACCTCCGTGTCGGATCTGGATTTGCACTGCATGTGACGCCGAAATGAGCTCTGATCGCGTGACGCTTCGGCGATCGAAGTAACCACCGGCGCAGGGCCTTGAGCTCCGCGGTGATTTGGACCGGATCTTTTCTGCGCTACCGACAACGCATCACTGGTCTGCTCTCGATCTCGGGAGACCAGGGGAAGTCGTTCGAAGGTCACGGTTTCAACGCCCCTTAGCGGACGCCACCTTTTCGATGACCTCTACAGCGCGGGCGACGCCTCGTAAGGCTGACCGTACGCACGACTGAGACGACCACCGGTTTCGTGTGGTTCCGCCAACTCGTAGAGCCATCTCCTGGGTGAAGTGCATAGGCCGACGAGTGCGGGCCGTAAGCAATCGCTCTCCCGATCGAACGAATCGAATGCTGGAATGCTGCCAGGGATCTAGGGTTATTTCAGAACTGACACAGAGGACCTTCGCGGAGGAGACAACGGTGGCTGAGGTTGAAGTGCACCATGATTCGGCTGAAGATCTAGTTCTCGCAGCGATCGGTCTTGGGCGAATCGTATGGGGTGCGACGACTGTGCTTGCCCCTTCCCGCGTTCACGGCGCATTAGGGGTGGCATATCCGGGCCCAGACCAGGGAATCTGGATTAGAGCATTCGGTGTGCGCGATGTTGTCCTCGGTGCGGCTGCGCTGCACCCACATGCGGCAGTCAGGAGAGCGACGCTCCACGCTGGGATCATGATGGACCTGTTTGATGCCGGGGTGGTTCTTCTGGCGGCACAGCAAGGACTTCCCCGCCGTGCCTCCGCAGTCGGCGTGCTATTGGCGGGTGGGACGGCAGCGTTGGCCACCTCGGGTCCTGCCATGGTGAGAAAGTTCTCTCACCGCGGCCGTTGATGCCACAATGTGGCACCTAGGGTCTCAGAATGAGCCGTTCGCGATGCCCTCCCCTGGTTTTCACGCCGAATTTCGAGACACTCCAGTAGTCCGTTCCTGATGGGTTCTCGTGTGGGGCATACGAGCGCGAATGCGACAATGTCGTAGCCTTCGGACATATGGCGTCCCTGATGGAGGATCATGGGCACCTCATGGTGCGCGCTGTACCAACCTGGATGGCTGGAGGCATTACGAACAGTCCTCCGCAACAAAGGTATTCGCTAGTCCAGACGCACTGGTCTGATTGGGGTCGTGCGGTCGCTCCTCCCAAGTTGGCGATCCCACACTAGGCATCCCCGCACGTGGATACTTCATCAACTCGCGCGATGGCTTCGCTATTGCACTAATTCACCTGGGTTTTCGCTGCCTACCGGACATCATGCCTCAGCAAGGTCAACTAATTTCACAAGACATCGGTGTCGCCAACGGGCTACTTTCAGGCTGCCGCACCACACATCAGCATGCGTGAGCCGCTGGAAGGTCGCTGCCACCTGAAACGTCTTATGGACTCACAACGATGTAATTGGTGTGAAAGCGTCGGTACGGAGAATGTTTCAGGTCGGATACCAACTGATCGCGCACGCACCGGCATCCAATGGCACTTACAAGGCAACATTGACTTGTGGCGATCGCGTGTTCGTGACTGGCCCGCACCCTCATTGTTCTTCGGGGCTCACGTATTACCGCGTTAAGGATGAGCCGCGGTGGGTATTTGCCGGGCATGTTAAGTCTTTGCGCCCGGTGAGCCGGATCGACTGGCTGAATTGGTGGTCCGCCGCATGTGCCTGGTGCAAGCGCACCTTCTCAAACCTGTTGCGATACAGCGTGACTCCGGTGCCCAGCAACTGACTCCGGTGGTGCACCGTCGTGCCTGACCGTGGGAGCTCCGTCAAGACACGCTAGCGGTTCACATGTACGGTTGCGTTATCGAACGTATCGGCGGAGGGACCGGGGTCGGGATGAACGATAGCGGCTCACACTTGTACGGGTTACCCCATAGGGTTGCGCGAGGTGTCGTTGGCCTTGCTGTCACTTTGGGTGGGGTCTACTTCCTCGCTGTTCTTGCGGGCCCTATGCTGTCGAGTTCTTTGCACGTCCCGCCCGGTCCGGGTGTGTGCGCGCACGATGCTGCGGTTCAGGCAATCGAGTTTGACTACCCTAATTCGTTGTTGCCGGGTGCCTCGGCCGTGGTGCGCGGGGGCGCTGAGGTATGTGTGATTGACCCGGGCGCAGCGCAGGTGGCAGCGAGTTATCTTCAATGGTGGTCAGGTGCGCTGTGGTTGTACGGAGCTTTCATCGGCGCAGCGATCGTTTTGAGTGCAGTGCAGCGGCATGGCGCATCGTCGCCACGTTCGCTAAAGACGACGAGGGCTTTGGGTTGGTATCTCCTGATTGGATCGATCGCCGTTCATACGATCTCGGCGCTCGCGCACTGGAAAATCCTAGACGGGGTAACTACCACGTGGTCGAATCCGTGGGTGGCGTTGCTGCAGGTTCACCACGTTCCGTGGACAGGCTTGGTAATGGGTTTGGCCCTACTCTTGGTTGCGAATGTTGCTCAGGGTGACCGCTCGCCTATCCGGAGTTCGGTATGACGCTCGACGCCGCTCAGAGTCCGCCGAAGTGGAGTGCGTGGCCGGGTGTTCTAGGCGGATTTCTGATTGCAGTCTTCCTCTATGTCCCATTGGCGCTGATGTCGATGCAGTTTTTTGAAGTACCCCATCCTAGCCCTGTCCCGATCGCACAACGCGACCCGTCAGTAACGGTTCCAGTCGAATATTGGTGGAGTTGGGCTCTGTCGTTCGTAATTCTGGCGCTTCCGGGAATTGCGCTTCTAGCTGAGGCGCGCGCGAGGCGGACCGCATGGGGTTACGTGATTGCGTTATTCACAGTTGGTGGTGTACTTGGTGCAGCTTTCATGAGCTTCGAGTATTACGGTTTTGCTCCGAGTTGATATGAGGAGGACGGTTCACCTTGGTCGACAACAATCACTACCACCATTTGGTGTTCGGTCAGAATGCCCTAGACCGTCAACGTCGCAACGGGAGCTATGTTGCCTACGGTGTCCACACGGAACGCACCGACGACGGACCGATGGGGTTAGGGGCCCGGGAAGCGAACCTTATTAAGAAGGCGACCCAATTTTATGCCGCCACAATCACACCGTCAGGCTGGCCCTATTTGCAGTATCGAAGCGGTCCGCAGGGATTCCTCCACGTGCTCGACGATAAAACGATCGCGTTCGCCGATTTTCGGGGAAACAACCAGTTTGTGACGGTCGCAAACCTTGAGCACAACAAGCGCATCGCACTGATACTGGTGGACTATCCACGCAAGTTGCGTCTAAAACTGTTCGCGACCGCCTCGGTGATTGAGGGCAGCGATGATCCGGAGCTTCTTGAGACTTTGCGTCACACCCCATCGGGCACAATCGCAGCGAAGTGCGAGCGCAGCATCGTGCTGAAGGTCGAAGCTATTGACTGGAATTGTTCACGAAGCATAATTCCTCGCTTTGACCGCGAGTACGTCAAGGAACTTTCTGCGCTGTACGCGGCCGATGCCGCACGGGAGCGGGAAACATTGCAACGGCGGATTGCTGAACTCGAAGCTGAAGTAGCAACACTTTCAGGCGGTCGTGACGACCAGAGTTAGCTACTTCCGGTTTTTGCGGGCCTGACGAAGCTTCCGCTGATGCACCGTCTCGCTTGCTTGAATACCTAACACTGGGTGATCAACCAAACTCTCCATCACAGCCCGACTTCGGTCAGACCGCAACCGCGACAACCCACTCAACAGAATTATCCGACTGCCATCCAAACTGTCATCAAGGATCAAGGAAATCAGGTCCTCTTCCCGCTCCCGCGTCACAGTATCGACCAGCGCCGACGCGAACCCTTGCCTCTCATCCCCGCCCGTGGCGCGCACATACATGTCGCGAAGCGTGTCCCAATACGGACGCATCTCTTTCACACCCAACGCCGAAGCGAGTGCGCCCATAATACGATCGGGATACCCACCCCGCTCCAAATGCTTCAACACCACCGGCAACACGACACTAAATCCCTCACCGCCATAGCCCAAATGCCACACCGACGGCACCTCAAACCCCACCGCCCGCAAATCAGCCAAAATCGGCTGCTGAGCCTCCCGAAGCTTCCGCACCATCTCTTGGCGCTTGGCCTCCACCGCCTCAAACTGCGCCTGACGCTCCAAATCACGCATCACACCACTCTCCCGACCCCGGCCCGGCCCAACCTGACCGGGCACATTTTTATCCCCAGATGCGCGGCTGACTGTTCGACACTGATGGTTCCCGAAACTCGACCGCATTATCTTCACCGAGGGCGTACTCGGCCACGACCCGGATCGCCGTACCATCGTTATGCTCCACCTGAAACTCCACCGCATCTGAATCAGTCGACGGAATCCGGACGTTAACTAGAACTGCAACGGCTAGGTAATCATCGGCCCCAGCTTCAATCGCCTTATACAGCTCAGCGAGTACCGCTTCCGTTTCCGGAAACTCGGTCTCCATATCCGGCGCTATGAGCGCACCTTGGTTTCCCTCCAGCAACGCCACCGCCACTGGGTAAAACTCTCCATACTGTGCGAGGTGATCCTCAGCCACATCGAACGCTACTCCAGCTAACTTGTCCAGATCATCAACGGTCTGCTGTGAAGCAGTTTCCCTCCACGATGCCACCATGTTTTCCCTTTCGTCGTTTTCGAAACCTCGTTGCTCCGAGCCATGGTCACTGCCACATCCGACAGCAGTGACCATCAGAATCGCAACACCAATACAACCTCGCCACCAACGGTTCATGCAGGTCACCACCCACTCAGACCTGAACCCACCACCAACGGACATCGACATCACCGCGCAGCCGACTTCCGGTTTTTGCGGGCCTGACGAAGCTCGCGCTGATGCACAACACCCGTGGCCGCCTTGCCCAGTACCGGGTGATCAACCAAACTCTCCATCACAGCCCGACTTCGGTCAGACCGCAACCGGGTCAACCCACGCAGGAGCAATATTCTGCTGTCATCTAGATTGTCATCAAGGATGAGGGAAATCAGGTCCTCTTCCCGCTCCCGCGTCACTATTTCAGCCAGCGCTGCCGCGAACCCTTGCCTCTCATCCCCGCCCGTGGCGCGCACATACATGTCGCGAAGCGTGTCCCAATACGGACGCATCTCTTTCACACCCAACCGAAACGCGAGAGCGCCCATAATACGATCGGGATACCCACCCCGCTCCAAATGCTTCAACAACACGGGCAACGCCGCTGTATACGACTTAGGCCTACTCCCCAATGACCACAGAGAGTCAACGTCAAACCCCACCGCCCGCAAATCAGCCAAAATCGGCTGCTGAGCCTCCCGAAGCTTCCGCACCATCTCTTGGCGCTTGGCCTCCACCGCCTCAAACTGCGCCTGACGCTCCGAATCACTCATCACACCACCGTCCCGGAACTGAACCCACCACCAACGGACATCGACATCACCGCGCAGCCGACTTCCGGTTTTTGCGGGCCTGACGAAGCTTGCGCTGATGCACAACACGTGTGGCCGCCTTGCCGAGTACCGGGTGATCAACCAAACTGTCCATCACAGCCCGACTTCGGTCAGACCGCAACCGAATCAACCCACGCAGGAGCATTATTCGGCTGTCGCCCAAACTGTCATCGCGAATCAAGGAAATCAGGTCCTCTTCCCGCTCCCGCGTCACAGTCTCAGCCAGCGCTGCCGCTAGTGAGTCCTTTTCATGTGGACCAGTCGCGCGCACATACATGTCGCGAAGCTTGTCCCAATACGGACGCATCTCCTTCACACCCAACCGGGAAGCGAGCGCGCCCATAATACGATCGGGATACCCACCCCGCTCCAAATGCTTCAACAACACCGGCAACACGACACTGAAGCCCTCACCACCGCGGCCCAAACTCCACACCGACGGTACGTCAAACCCCACCGCCCGCAAATCAGCCAAAATCGGCTGCTGAGCCTCCCGAAGCTTCCGCACCATCTCTTGGCGCTTGGCCTCCACCGCCTCAAACTGCGCCTGACGCTCCAAATCACCCATCACAGGTTTGACCGTATCCATTACACGATTCCCTCGACTAACGCATTCGCCAATAACATTCAGCCAAAGATGACTGCTGTTGTATTGATTCAAACCGGATTATTAAAAGAAACAAACCCAAAAGTGATAAGCAACACTAGTTTCCGTCTAAAAAGTCGGCAAACGGGATAAAGCCCCTGCGGTGCCTGGTAAACGCTGGATGTACGGAATCATAACGGTACGTTTCTTCTAAGAGCACCAGGGAGACAACAGCGTCGAGGGATGCATTTTCTAATACCCGTTTCGTGAAATGTCTCGGCTTTTATGCGTGAAATACTTGTGAAGTCATAAACATCTTTCGGTGTTATTTACAGATAACAATACCGGATTTCCGAATTTAGCTCCTACTAGCGTTACTGTGCGTTGGTAGTGAAATTTCGGTATCGCATTGTTTTGCTACGAACCGGTCGTGGGTTGAGAGGACTATGGCACATCCGCTATCCCGCAATGCCTGAAGAAGCGTCAGAATCACGTCTCGGTTGATAGGATCGAGGGCCGCGGTGGGTTCATCGGCAAGGATGATGTGAGGCCTTTTGATGAGCAGGCGCGCGACGGCTACACGTTGTTGTTCCCCGCCGCTTAATTCGTGGATCTTTCGGGCACTGTAGCCGCGCAGTCCGACTGTCGCCAAAGCTTGTTCCTTGGATTCGCGCCGGTCAGACTTTGGAGTATCGGAGTAGGTAAGCGCAATATCAAGATTGGCGTCGACGGAGTCGGACTCGATCAGCGCGTAGTTCTGGAAAAGAAATCCAATCTTCCTACGGTAGAGGCGTGTTCGGGTTCGCTCCTTTACACAGGTGGTGTCAACTCCGTCGAGCAGGATACGTCCTTCGTCGATCGGTTCGAGCATGCCGAGACAGTTTAGGAGTGTCGATTTACCACATCCGCTGGGCCCGGTTACGCAGGTCAGAGAGCCAGAGGGCACGGTGATGGACACTCCTTGGAGGACAGGTCTTGAGCCGAGTGTTTTGTAGATGCTGTGCGCTTCGATCAAGATTCTTCACCAGCTTCACGGTCAAGTTTCATTCGCGTAGCTTCTGGAATGTCACCTTGCTCGGGGTATTCGATCGATGAGACATAGGTGCCTTTATGTCGAACTTTGATGACGGTGTCTTCGGTGCCCCAAGCAGTGAAATCCAAGGTGTATGGCCTGTTGGCACCCAATTCGTCGACAGGATCCGCGTTGCGCACCTCACGAGCACCGGGCTCGACTAGGACATACGACTCTGTCGAACTTACAAGGGGGTTAAATCTGTCGACTGTCGAAATGTTGTATCGAGATAGCATCAGGCCTGTGATGGCTACTGCCACCACCGCCAGAGCCATGACAACGCGAAAGGTGTTACGGCGTCGGTTTCTTTTCATATGAGGACTTCCCTTCAATCCTTAATTGCTTCAACGGTTACGAGCGGACGAGAGAGCTTTGTGTTCGGCTTTCGTACCAGGAAGTAGCGGTGAGGGTTAATGTGAGTTCGGCAGCAAACAGCGCCGCGCAAAGATAGAGAACGCTGGCTATACTCCCGCCAAAAACTAAGATGAGTGCTGTTGCGGTTCCGGTGGCGAGGAGAAGCCCAGCGAGCATGGTGACTATGAGTGCGCGGTGTCGGCTTCGCATTGGCCATCCGTGCAGGCGCCGCACAAAATTCAGGTTTTTGTTTCGTTCGCAATAGAGCATCGCCAGGAGAGTTGCTGCAGCGAGACTCGCAATGACAACCGCGATCAGGACCGCTACTTGGTTTCGTGCTGCTGCCCGTGACTCTTGCAACTCCTGCTGGGCAAGGCCTTGTACTGACGTCAAACGCGGAAAAAGATCATCCAATCCTAGGTAGGCGACGTCCTTTTGCAATGAACCTCCGTCAGTGAACAAGATCTCGCCCCGGGACGCAGCTGCAACATAAAAGCCGTCTGACAGGAGCCGTTTCTGCGGATTCGCGACAACTATGACAGGGTCGTGAGCAATCGAAGCGGCCAGCGAATTCGCAGGGTTGTATGTAAAGCGTTCTTGGTTTGCCTCAATGATGAGGGGGCGGGTTGTGACCTGGTCGCTCTCGATGGGAGTCCGTTGCAGATGCTGCTCGAACACAACCTGATCGGTCAACCCAGATTGAATCGCGTCGCTCATTCCTGAAAGACTTTCGGGAATGAGGAGAACAAGCTCAAGATCGGCTGGGCTGAGATTTTCAACTCGGTGCCCGTCGGTATCAATTACTCGATTGTCGGACAGATAGCTGTCGTTAACTACCATGATGTTCCCGGAGGTGTTTGTAACATTGTCAGCGCTTGGTACGTGCTGCTGATTATTCAGAGTCAAGAGTGCATGCCCGGACTCGCTGTACGCGTTGAGGAGTTCACGGAAAGTGGCGTGGTAGTTAATTTCTTCCTCAACACTGAGGGCATGTGCCAGTGGGGACATGCCTAGCCATACGTAGTCGCGCGCTTCGTCCCAGTGCTTACCGTTCGCAGTTGCTTGCGAAGAGGTAGAAACTGCCTGTAACGCGGCCCAGGTCAGCAGTACTACCATGAGGCTCAGGGTGACCTTGATCATCAGTGTGAACCGGTATAGTTGATCGGCGGAAGAGTGCCCCTTCAGCGCACTGACGATTGTCGGCGCCAAGGCAAGCAACACTCCAGCCACGGTACTGACAACAACCAGCAGCAGTAGGCCTAACACCGCGCCGCCGAATACCTGCATGTACATGCCAATGCGATTGAGGCCGTTGTACCAGCTGAGGAACAATGTTGTACCGGTGCCTACAAAGAGCACTGTAAACACCAACTCGCGTACATTCATCCACTCTTGCTGGAACAACACCCTTCTTCTGCTGTAGCCTTGTAGTCGTTGAACGGCAAGAGATCTCGCACGTGACAGTGTGGAATACATCATCACGATGGAGATGATGAACACGATCACAACGAATAGTGGCAGCAGGTGAGTGTTTGCAAGCACTTGGTGAACTTTGAACACTAACGGTGCATCGTTCGGTGCAATGCTGGTGCTGAATCCTTGTTGTTGCAAACCCTGTATAGCCCGAGCAGTGCTGAGGTCATCGCCGACCATATAATAGGCTCCGCGGACGTCCTGGTGAGTAAGTAGACCGGCGTCGAAGATTTCTGTATGCATCGAACGTGCAAAGTGATCGTAGGCGCCGCCAGGCTGGATGCGCTTAGGCACCGAGGACTGGTCTCCGAACAGGTAGAAGGACCTCTCATTCTGGTCCTTTTCATAGACCCGTTTAAAGATGACAACATTCGATTCGTCCGCCACGGAATTGATCGAGGCGTAGAGCGAAGCATTTGACTGAGTCATGTCGAATGAGTCAATCGAAACAACCGTGTCCGCCCCGACAAATTCACTGCGGTCACTGGCAGTCATAAACAGATGAGCGAACGCCGCTGCAAACACCACTCCGATGCCCACCGCAACCCTGACTAGCTTGTGCACACTGCCCTCACTTCCGTTCGCCATGCTGTCCATAAGGACGAGCCTGGGACGGGCGAGCATCCCAGGCTCTCGTCACCAATCTGTTAGCGAACGTCGTAGTAGCTCTTGTTTCCCGACCACGTTGCATAAGTTTCAGCCCTAGCTTCGACGCCAGGGGCTTTCCACCACGAGTCTTGATAGTTTCCATCGCCATTCGAGACAGACGCACGGTGCTCCTTCTGGTGATGCTGGTAATAGGACCACACCTTGCTTGAGCTAACTCCATAGTTCCAAGTACCACCGTCAACATTTACGATGGCGGCAGCAGCGACGCCGACCGCTCCCATCGAAACTCCAGCTGTAAGTACGGCAGCCGTGACCACGCGATTCATCTTCATAGAAATCCCCTTCTCGCATTGAAATTGACAGTCAGCGGACTTGACGCAAGGCAGACGATTGTGCGCTGGCTCCGGTTCGATCCGCAGTACCAGCTTGTTCTCTGAAATTGGCTAAGGGAACTCCTGACCCATCTTTAGAACAACAGTTGCGCACCATGTGTGATTGTGTTACGCGGGTCGGGTGCACTCGATGAGCAAGAAGAGCGGAGCGATGAAGTTTTCGCGCCACCAACTACTCTCCGACATCTGGTTCGTTGTTGGGTGTGGTTCGAATAGGCCTGTGATGACAAAACCTGCGCCAGTCAACATGCCGACGTATTGTTCAAGTGAGTAGAATCGCTGCACTGTCGGCATCGGCGATGTGTGCTCGGCGACGCGCAAATGTTGTTGCACAGTGCGCCCGTCGAAATAGTCAGTCACCGTGAAGTGCGTGCGCGCGGATGTATTATTGTCTGCTCTACCTGAGTAGAAGCATGGATGCAAGCTAAGCAGCAGCATCCTTCCCCCGGGTCTTAAGACTCGCGAGAACTCAACAAACCGCCGTTCAGGGTTCGTCAGACCATGTGGCAAGCGATTGGAGACGACTAGGTCAATACTCGACTCTGACAAGGGTAAATCGGCCACGTCAGCATGGTGAAAAGTACTGGTCGCGGGATCAGACTCGGGGTGCAGACGCGCGGAATTGAGCAGTGGCTCGCTGGTGTCGACACCGTGTACATGACAAGCCCCTAGTGCCACCAATCCTCTTGTGAGATGACCCTCGCCACAGCCGGCATCCAGAACAACTAAGTTTTTGCAATCTCCGATTGAATCAAACAGAGCTCGGTCGGTCAGTTCAGTTTGAAAACGATCTAGCTCTTCGCGAACAATGCGAATCCAAAAACTAGCATTAGCCGCATAACTCGTCGTCACCTGCTCATCGCCTAACACAAAGTAGCTCGCTTTCGTTTTGCAGGGTTCTGTGCCTAACGCTTCGCGTTCGTCAAACCGACAGTGGGCGCAGCGTTTCAAGGAGCCGATCGATTTCTCTACCCTCGCGAGGGCCGTCTGAGCTATCACGACGTTGTTGTAACGCGGCGACTAACATTGGTAGGCGACTTCCAATCGTGCAACCTCGGCTCAACATGAGTGGGATAGCCAAACCAGATACGTAGAATAGGTAGGCTTCGCTCTGCGTCCGAACGTCGGAGGCAACTTCTTCAGCTGTCCGAGGCAAGCTGATCTTGGCGCTGATAACCGACTCTAAGCTACGCTGAATGGTCAAATCACCTGAATATGTTGCCAGCGACCACAGCTCGTTACACGCTAGTACTTGACTACTCAGTACCAGACGCCGGTATCGTTCTGCAGCATCATCGTCGCCCCTGAGGATTCTTGCAATCATCTCACTACGCAAAGCAAAAGCATCGTGGGCATTTGGGCGCCGAGGTATAGCTAAAGCATTCACTTCTTGGTTCGCGCCATATTTGGCAAGCTTGTGAGAAAGGATTCCGCGGCCCACTACCGCAGACTGGTCGTGCGTGCCCGAACTACAACTAATTCTAATGATCAAATCTCGAGCGCGTTCTAAGAAATATTCTCTACCGACGAAGAGACTGTTATGTCCAGGCGCGAAGAGAGCATCAATCGCAGTGTCTGTCGAACTACCCCAACAATAGGAGAAAAGATGAAGCGATCGCTTAATATCTCCCCGCATGACCGCTGCACCAGCTAAAAGAGCAACAGCAACACCGCCACGACTGGAGTGACTATGGAGGAGTGATCGAACCGCATCGAATTGGACATCAAGACCAACTGCCATACATTCTCGTACCGCTCGATCGAGGCTTGCTTTATCGCTCCGATACTGGACATATGGCGACACGGAAGGAACGACAGCGATTACTTGCTGCAGCAAAGCTCCGGAGATATGGTCCAGCCAATCTGTTAAATGCCATAAGCGAGCGATGGTGCTCTTCGAAATTCCTGAGACATGAACAACATCGGCAAGACTGAGCCCCGCAGCTTCCGCTATTTCGCCTAAAGAGACTGCGCGGCCATCCAGTCGAGACGCGAAAGTGTCCGATCGGTTTAGGCTCCTTGGCATAGGGACATCATCGCCCAAAGTGTTGCCGACCGCAGAGCGTAGAACGCTGCCAACAGCACTGTATCCACAGTCACGCGAGCATACGACCTGCTGCGGCACTATATCTGGGCAATCGAACCCGACGAAATGCATTTGCAATGCCATTCGTGCACTAACTCAGTTGGCAGCGTCGTCGCGCCCAACTGTACAGCGAAAACGCGAGAACGGACTCCATATTTCCGGGACCAAAGTAAACGGAGGCCAAAGCCAAAATCTGTCGACCGACCAATGTTGTTACTGTCTCAGTGCCCTCAAAACTACCTGCTTAGACGTCTGTACAGACCTCGTTCGTTGGCAAATGATCGGCAGCAGCGTAGGCAGGCGCTGTTAGTGCGGCGTATTTGGTAGCGGATCAGTGCTTTACCGAAGGATCCTCCACCCTATTCGTTCACTGATGGACCATTCTTGGTCGTGAGAACTGGGGGTTTCTCGCGGTCAAGACTCGCTTACGGTTAAGCCTGTGACAGCACGTCCGCGACTGGTGTCGATGTCCGGCCGATGAGTCGCTGCAGGTCGCCACTGTGGGTATCGAGTGCGCCGAGTGTGATTCCGGTATCGGAGTCGGCCAGGATGCGGGCGAAGGGCCCTGGCACACCTGCGTTCTCGAGCAGTTCTGCGTACTCAGCTTCGCCGAGGTTTTTGTAGGGAACGTGTGTTCCGATTACTCCGCTGATTACTTCTGCGAGTTCGGTGTAGGTGAGGTGTTCATTGCCGCCGAGTTCGTAGGTTTTGCCGGCGTGGTCGGTGGTGTTTGTGATGACGGCGGCTGCGGCTTCGGCGTAATCTTCGCGCGCCGCTCCGGCGACTCGACCGTCACCTGCGGCACCGAATAGCGCACCGGTAGCTTTCGCGGTTTCGATGGCTGATGCGTAGTTTTCCCAGTACCAGCCGTTGCGCAAGATGGTGTGCTCGATCCCGGACTTGGCGAGCAAGTTTTCCGTGGTTTTGTGCTCGTCGGCGAGCGCAAGGGGGCTGTTCTGTGCGTCGAGGATTGATGTGTAGGCAATGTAGGTGACGCCCGCTGTGGCTGCAGCGTCGATGATGTTCGCGTGCTGGGTGGCGCGTTGGCCAACTTCGCTGCCGGAAATGAGGAGGAGTTTATCGACGCCCCCGAGCGCTCGGGTGAGGGCTTCGGAGTTGGTGTAGTCGGCCTGACGGACGTCGATTCCTGCTTCGGCCAGGTCGGCGGCTTTGGCTGGGTCGCGGACGATCGCCACGATGTCGGTGGGGTGTACGCCGCGGTTGCGGAGGGCGGTGAGTGCGTGGCGTCCGAGGTGGCCGGTTGCTCCGGTGACTGCGATGGTCATGGTTACTCCTAGCAGGATGATGCGAGTAGTTGCTTGCACAACCATTACAGCACTTCCTTTTAGTTAGCGCAATACCGACGGTTAGCGCTGCGCGTTTTTCGCTAGAATCAAACCATGAACACAAGCCCCACCCCGGCCGCGAATGTTTTCGCCCGCGCCTGCGCCTCCCGCGGTGTACTCCAGGACATCACTGGCCGCTGGGGTGTCCTAGTACTCGCGGCACTCACCGAAAAGACCTGCCGCTTCTCAGAATTACGTCGACACATCGACGGCGTCAGCGAACGCATGCTGTCGCAAACACTCCAAAACCTCGAACGCGACGGCCTCGTCAACCGGACCGTCCGCACCACCATTCCCCCACACGTCGAATACTCCCTCACTGATTTAGGCCAACGCATCACTTCCCCACTGCTCACGCTCATTGACCTGGTCGAAGAAGCAGTGCCCCAGATCGAAACCGCGCAACACAACTACGACTCCAACTCATAAGCGCGACAGAAACGCCCGCGCCTTACCGGTAGAACGCCTCACTATCCTTTGTTCGGTGTCCGCAACGGAACGATTCCGAGGAAAACCATCCCCAAACCAACACCGAGGTGAAGCCAGTTGTCGGCGTCGTTCACTGGCAGGAAGTTTAAGTCGCTACCGTGATCGATCATGAGTCCATAAATCGTGATAGCGATATAGCCAAGGCCTCCGCCGATCAGATAAATGCGGGCACCGATGGGCCTTAACGCCATGATGAGACCCAAGATTCCGAAACCTAAATGCACTAGATTGTGCAGTATTGACACGGCGAATATGCCGAAAAGGTACGTATCAGTGTGTGGCCCCGCCCAGGACAACTCGTCAGTTCCCGTGGTGGCACCGGGGATAAAACCCAAAACGCCGATGGCCAGGAACGCAAGTCCTACTGAGAAGGCAAAGACTTTGCGGACGCGTTGAGACGATAGGTTGCTGCGAAACTGCGGGCTCGCGGTCATGGCTCGATCCTCTCTGGTTTCATTTCTTGTTGTCGCGCCGTGAGCGCTGAGTCTCACGCTTGTTTGCCGCTTCGATGGCATCGACGAGTTCGCCCTTACGCATGGTTGAGCGGCCCGTGATGTCCAGCTTTCGGGCGATCTTCAACAACTCATCCTTTGTCGCGTTGGCATCGACCCCACCCCGCGTTTGTGCATCGGGGTCGTTGCTGTTCTCCGCTCGTTCATCGGATGGGCCCTTTTCTTCTTTGGGTTCCCAATGGTCGCCAACCTTCTGAAAGGTGTGTTTGAGTGCGGCATAGGCGACCTGATGGGCGCGCGCTTCGCTCCCGTATTCCGACATCGCGGAGTCGTAGGCCTTCGAGAAGGTGCGTTGAGCTTTTGCTTCCGATCGCTGCAGCGTCTCGGGGAGCTCATCCTTCTTTGCAGCTCCAGTTTTCTTGGTCTTCGGCATGTCGTGACCCTTCGTCGAAAGTTTAGCCAGGCAGAGTTTCGCCGCCGATCGGCGCGAGTACTTCGCCCGAGTAGTAGGACGAAAACTGGTTTGCCGCGAAGAATACAAACGAGGGGGCGATCTCGTCTGGTTGTGCGGCACGGTTGTAAGGGGCTTGCTCCCCGAAGTTTTCCACCGCTTCCTTCGGAAAGGTTGCTGGTATAAGCGGTGTCCACACTGGTCCCGGTGCAACACAATTGACCCGAATGCCGCGATCTAGCAGCGACTGCGCAAGCGAGTATGTCAGTGCGAGAACTGCACCTTTGGTTGCGGAATAGTCGATCAACTGTTTGTTGCCGCGGAGACCGTTGATGGACGACGTGTTGATGATCGCGGAGCCGCGCGAAAGATGCTGCAGGGAAGCTTTGGTGATGTGAAAGAACGAATCGATATTCACGGTGAATGTGTGACGCCATTGTTCGTCGCTGATGTCCTCGAATTCCTCCACCGGCATCTGATACGCCACATTGTTGACCAGGATAGACAGCCCCCCAAGTTCGCTGGCTGTGTCGGCAACTAGTTGTCGGCACGCTTGTGGGTCAGCTATGTCCACCGCGTAGCTGACGGCCCGGCGACCCTCCTTTTCGATGAGGTCGACAGTGTGTTGAGCGTCGTCGTGCTCTGACAGATATGCAATAGCTACGTCTGCGCCTTCCTTCGCGAAGGCCACTGCGACCGCACGACCAATTCCTGAGTCACCACCCGTAATGAGTGCTTTTTGCCCGGAAAGCAATGATCTACCTACATAGCCACGCATTTCGTCGGCGGGCGGCGACGGCATCTCGTCGGTGTGCCCCGGGTGTTCGATCATCGGTTCATCCATAACGATCCTTGATGTTGATTGTTGATGACGTGTTCTCACACGCGATCTTCTACACCTGTGACTCCGGTTTGGTTTGCGCAGTGCGCGCAGCAGAACATCTGCCCACCGCTTTCGTGGCCATGTCCAATGATTCGACAATGGCAATGATGGCACTGGGGCGCCATGCTTTGAATTGCGCATTCGAAGCTATCGAAGGCCGCCGTTCTATCACCCTGTGTGATTAAGAGCGGCTTGTCGTAATCATTTCCGCATGTTGCACACGTAGTCATCGGGTCCTCCTCCACCGGTCGAAATTCATCGCGGGACTATGGGCTTCCCCCTTTTGGGCGCCGCAAACATCTCAAGGAAATTTATTTGCCCCGCCGCTTATTCGTTTATTCGAACTGATCCGGGGTAGTCACACTCCATGCGACGGGAAAACTGCGCGGGAAGTCACCGCGACGATAGGAACCGCATGACTAAGAAAATTTCTGGATAACGCAACCGTAAGGAGTTCCTCATGGGCACAGTCACCCAAGCAATCGACGTGAACGTACCTGTTAGCGTCGCCTACAACCAGTGGACGCAATTCGAACGGTACCCACTGTTTATGGAACATGTTGAGAAGATTGAGCAGCTCGACGACACGCACCTGCGGTGGCATGTGAAGTTCGGGCCGGTTTCTCGAGAGTTCGCGGCGGTGATTGATGAGCAGCATCCTGACGAGCGCGTGGCCTGGCACTCCACCGAGGGGCCAACGCACGCCGGTGTCATCACGTTTCACCGGCTCGATGAAGACACCACGCGAGTAACAGCTCAGATTGATATTGATCCGGAAGGGATTGCTGAGCAGGTCGCAGATGCGCTCAACATCGTCGATGTGCAAATCAAAGGCGACATGAAGCGCTTTAAGGAATACATCGAAGACTTGGGAACGTCGACAGGTTCATGGCGGGGAAACGTCGAACCACCCAAACCATAAAGCTCGAATCCAGCTCAGCTCCAGGTCCATATTGAGGGCCTGGAGCTGAGCGCTACTTCAGACGAGCAAGGGGGCTGGACGAAAAGTTGGCGCACAATTCGCCGACGCTGCTGTACACCGCGATCGCGCCAGCATCTTCGAGTTCCGCACGCGACACTCCGCCGGAGAGAACTCCCACGCAGTTAACGCCAGCTCGGTTAGATGCCTCAACATCCCAGACAGTGTCACCAATGAACACTGCCCGGTTCTGTGGGACTCCTGCACGTTCCAGTGCGATTTCAACGATTTTCGGGTCGGGCTTCGCGGTCACGACGTCTTCTGCCGATGTCACCGCAGAAATGACGTCTTCTCTGTCTAGTACTTTGCGCAGTTGTACCAGTTCGTCTTCCGGGGCGGATGTCGCGAGTACCGAACGCATTCCGCACGAATCCACCTTGTCGAGAATGTGGCGCGCACCTTCGAATGCGCGTAGTTGCGGACTCAGTTCACGGTAGTACTGCGTGTGAAGTTTCTTAACCACACTCATCACAGCTTCGCTTGCACCACCGCTCAGTGAACTAACGAGTCTGGAGCCGTCCATGCCGATTGAGCGGTGTATCCGCCAGCTCTCGACCGGGATTCCCGCGTCGTCAAACGCACGTTGCCACGCGTGGACGTGTAGGTAGTTTGAGTCAACCAATGTTCCGTCGATGTCGAAGAGGACTGCTGCTTGCATCCTGTGGGCATACCCTCTCTCACTGGAAATAAACTGGGGATGTCTCCTTTAATTGTGTGCGGAGGCCCATCTGCAGTCGTACAAGTTGTTCATGTCACGAGTTTGCGCATCAACAACTACGGGTATCTAGAGCGTATGGTTCCTGCATCACCGTCAACATGGATGGCGACTTTCACTCGCGTGGTCGCTCAGGCTGCCGCGGGATTCCGGCGTAGCCGCCGACTCTTCCACCCTTGGGGTGAATGCTTCGCCGGAACGATCACACTTCTTGTTCCCGGCACGCTTGGGATACGCGAGGAGTACCCGTGCCTCGTCAGGCTTTCGAAAGGACTAGGTTTTGTTGGCGCCGTTCCTGACGCGCTGGGCCTCGCTATTCGGATCGAACGGCCCCAGCCGTGGGATGTTCTCATGGTCAGTAGTGCTGGTACCGGCGTACTGGGTCGTTTGATTATCACACCGTCCGCGTTGTGGACACGGCCTTGTTACAGCACCTTGATGCCCTATCAGCGTGCTGATGGTGAATTAATGTGGCTGCACGCGCGCGCACTGGGTGGCCACACCGTGTCGGTTCGCAGAAACGCGCTCACTGAAGCAATCAAGGGTGCTCCGCTGGGCTTTGAGTTGCTTTCCGGTGCGTCAAATGGTGCGGTTCACTGGGTCGGCGAACTGACCCTGGAGCGGACCGCTGAACCTGGATTGTCTTTCGATCCCGGCGTTAACCAGGTGGAATACCTGCGCCTTTACCCAGGTTGGCTCACGGCTATCCGTTCGAGCGCTTACCTGGGAAGCCGACAATCACGTGGTGCTACGTTGTCAGATTGAGCAGTGCGCTGGGGTGGCATGTAGCCGCGATGGCATAGTCACGCTCCCTGTCAGGCTTTTTAAGACGACGTGCGGTTATCAACCGCTGAAGGCTTGGACTCCGACGTAGATCGCCACGATGAGGAATCCAACTGCAATAGCTACTACCGCGAGGGTTACCACTGCACCAGCTAGTTTGGGTTGCGGACCATTGCTAGGTTGGTGCTCCTCATGAACGAGGCTTGTCTGATCTTCCGCTGGCGGGGTGGGCTCCGGTCGAGACTTCGAATTTTCGTGTTCCACCATGGCGCGCTCCGATCGTTGCGATATAAATCAGTCTGTCTCAAGGCTCTTCTTGGAACTCAAATGTGCGCTCATCTTTTTAGCTCAGACGGGTTGCAGTGCATGCCCTTTGCTGAGCCATTTGACGGCTACTTGGGAAGTGAAGTCTTCGGCTGCAACTATTTTCAGATCAGGTTCGCACATTTCTAAATAGCGAGCGGTTCGTCGATTAGCTCGAATTGACAATTCAAGATTTTTCTTCACCGCCTTTTTTCTGCAATGTGCGATTGCTTCCACACATGCAATGCTGCAGAAACTAACGCGGGATAAGTCGAGCATCACAGGTTCGCCGAGGGCAAGGAGCTCACATAGTGCACGATCAAGCGTGGCCAAGCCGCAAGCGTCCAGCTCACCGACCAGCGTAGCTACGCAGATATTTCCATCCGCGGAGTGCGTACGAGCCACCGACATGGCCCACTTAGACTTGCCCCGAATAGATGCGACAGATTTCATCTCAGCTCCTCCTCTAAAAACCAGGAAGTCCGAGAGAGCATAAAAATCCGGCGCTGCAATAGTAGCGCCGGGCTTTTCCCAGCCTTCCGGGTTATGATCCGGATTTTCGGCTGTTCGCTCAACCTGTATTAAGCATCCCCTACTTCGAGGGGCGGCGCAAGCATTCGAAAGCTATATTGCTTGCATTTTACTAGCTCATTACATAAGTAAACCATGTAGGCCATTCCTGATGGACCCAGAAACTATTACTTGAGCATGCTTCAAGTTGCCACATATGAAAGGCATATAAATACGTGCCCCTTCGCGCTCACAGGCGGGATGCCCATGGGAACCCCGCCTGATTCGCTGCTAATGGCTAGTTGTCGGGGGTGATGGCATCTTTCGCCTTCTTTGCCGCGTCGGCGGCTTTATCTTTGGCCTGCTTCACTTTTGCAGCCGTTTTTTCGCCAGCCCCTTCATTCTTGAGGTCTTGATCATCTGTGGCTTCGCCTGCAGTTTCCTTGGTTCGGCCCTTGAGTTCTTCGGCTTTGTGCTTCATATCATCGGTGAAGTCAGACATCAGCTTCCCTTTCGTCAATCCAACCTATAGTTTTTGTCCGGCCGTGGTAGTGCCTCACAACGCGGACTGTTGTGGTCTACCCAGGGGTTAGCGTGTTAAACATCTCGGGCAAAAGAGCGTTAATGTTGCCCGGCACTGACATGCCTGTCACCCACAACATTCGGTGTGGCGCGCATGTACGCGCGTTCCGTTTCAATGGCTATTTGGTCCCAGGAGTACCGCGCAACAGCGCGATCTCGACCGGACGCACCCAATCCCTCTGCCACGGAAGGATGGTCGAAAATCTCTCGCAAACAATCAACCAACCGGAGTGGACTGCCGTGTGGAACGAGCATTCCGGTTACGCCGTCGACAATCGCATCGTCATGACCATCGACTCCGTGAGCAATTACAGGAATCCCACACGCCATCGCCTCCACAGGTAAAACTGCGAATGGCTCGTACCACGGCGTACAAATGACTACATCTGCGGTACGTAAAAGCGCGGGCATTGCCGCGTGAGCGACATGTCCAACGAGTTGCACTCGATTCGCCACCCCATGTTCGACCGCTAGTCGATTCAGTCGCTGCGCTTCGTCGTAATCGTCGAGTTCGCACCCCGGAGGGCCGCCTGGAATGATCAATTCCACATCAGGAAGCACCGCTACGGCCTTAATTACTGCGTCCAAGCCCCGGCGTGGTTCGAGCGGGCCCACACACACAATCCGTCGCATTCTGGATTCCCTGGCTTCGATACTCGGCACCCTGTCGGACGGTGCGAAGAGATTCAAGTCAACTCCGTTTGGCACAACAGAAATCCGGGTACGTGGCGTACCCATTCGGGCCAGTTCAAGCGCCTCATCGGCATGAGTAGCAATGATCCGCGATGCGGCTTTCGCGACTACGCGTTCGGTGCGGATCTGGTGCTCGTACTGTCGCTGAGACCCACCTTTTACGCGCGCTTTCATGCTTCCCAATCCATGAAAGGTTTGTAGCGACGTAAGACCGAGGGTGCGGGCTGCGAGTTGGGCCATCAGTCCGGAGCTCCAGTAGTGAGCGTGCACCACATCGGGAGGGTTTTCCTGCCATTGGCACCGCAAGTAGCGTGCAAAATCTGCCATGTGGGCCAGGTGGTTATCTGGTGAACTCGGTTGGGCGGGACCTGCTGAGACGTGGACGACGTCAAAATTTGCATCAGCATGTACTCGATCAGGCGCGTCCAAATCCTGGCGTCGGGTGTAAACGACTACGTCGTGCCCGCGGCGCGCAAGTGCGGCAGAAAGCTGAGCGACATGCGCGCTCTGCCGCCCAGTTTCAGCTACTCCGGGCGACACCAGCGGGCTGACGTTTTCTGATACAAACGCAACGCGCATAGTGGTCCTTCCTCTAAATGAATGTGAGTGCGGCGCTAAGCGCAGAGAACCCCATGACTATGTGTCATGTCGACAGCATTACCCGCGGGAACGAAAACCAAACATTGCGGGCCCTAAACGTCCGAATACTGAAAAAGTTGTGCCGCAGATGATTATCGAGCAAGTGGCGGTGGTACCCCCCACCCATGACGTCCCTTTGGCTCGACACTCGACAGGTACGCACCGACACGACACTCATCGATGGCATACCCCAAACAAAATCCGACGTAGTGATCATCGGTGCTGGCCTGACCGGGTTAGTTTGTGCGCTTGAATGCGCACGAGCAGGGCTCCGTGTCGCAGTGCTCGATGCTCGTGGCGTCGCCGAAGTCACCACTGGCCTCACTACAGCGAAAGCCTCGTGTCTCCAAGGTGCAAAGGCTAGCGAGATCGCCCACAAACACGGCGCGGATGCGGCACGCGAATACATGACCATCAACCAGGCAGCCTTGGACTGGATTCGCGCATTCTGTGCGACCTCAGGTGTCGAGGTCCAGCAACGCACTGCATACACCTTCGCGCAACACGACTCGTCACTCCGGATTGTGGAGCGCGAAGCAGAGTCGGCTGATGCAGCCGGTCTGAGAGTCGAGAGCGCGCGGGGTGCCCCTGCCGAGTCTGTGCCATTCCCGGTCGCTGGTTACGTCGCGCTGAAGAATCAACTCCAGTTCAATCCCGTCTCGCTCGCTGACTCGCTTGTCGCTGCGATCGTCGAGCTCGGCGGCACCGTCCACCGAGGAATACGGGTGCGACGTGTCAGCACCACGGGTTCTGTCACGGTACACACGTCCCGCGGTGACATCCCAACCGACCGGGTGGTGCTCGCCACGGGTACCCCGATCCTCGACCGCGGCTTCTTTTTCGCGAAACTTGAGGCTCAGAGGTCCTACCTAGCAGCGTTTGCCGTTCCGAATGGGACTCAGCCGCTAACAGGTATGTACGTATCTGTTGATCCCCCGGACGTGGCACCAACACGATCGCTGCGCTCCGCGCCCGGACACCTGCTTGTCGGCGGAAACGGGCATGTCGTGGGGCGCGCCGCAAACACCCGCATGTGTGCCCGCAACCTTGTGGACTGGACTCAACATTATTTTCCGTCGTTGAGTCCGACCCACCAGTGGTCAGCTCAGGACTATCAAACCGTCGACGGGTTACCTGTTGTGGGTGCACTCACCCCCACAAGTGACAAGGTTCTGTTTGCCAGCGGGTACGCGAAGTGGGGAATGACAAATGGAGTAGCTGCAGGCCGCATCTTGTCGGCGCGACTAGCGGGCGGGTCCAGCGACTCTATTCCTGGGGCAACACTTTTTGACAGTCAGCGTTCCATTGCAATCAGACGGCTGCCCAGTTTCGCGGCCACGAACGCCAAAGTCGGCGTTCACGTCGCCACAGGTTGGGCCCAGTTCGCGCACACCACGGCTCAGCCTCCTGCCGAAGGGGAAGGTGTCGTGCATCGGAGCGGGTGGCGGCCAGTTGCCTCCAGCACTGTCGATGGCCACACCCGCACAGTCTCTGCCGTGTGCCCACATTTGAAAGGCCTCGTGTGCTGGAACTCGGCCGAACGAACGTGGGACTGCCCGCTCCACGGTTCCCGATTCAGCGCCGACGGCACGCTGCTTGAGGGGCCCGCTACACGTGACCTCGCGTCAACCACGTCACCACAATGGAAAGGAAAATAAGATGAACACTGCAACATTGAAGAAGCGTCTCGATTCTGCGCGCGGCCCATTTGCTTCGATCTATGTAGACGACTCCAATAACACCGAAGACTCAGGGAAGGCCCGCGAACTTCACTGGCGAACCGTGCTTGACGAACTCCGCAGTCAAGGTGCCCCCGACGAACTGTCAGCCAGAGTGGTTAAGTTTGCCGACCGACGCCCACCAATTGGTAATCGCGGAAGAGCACTCATCGTCGGACAGACAGGCGTTGTCGTCGACGAAGAACTGCCTGTCGTGCCCTCCCAGCCGGATGTGCGATTCTCGGTTATGCCGCACCTCCTCCCGCTGTTTGAGTTCGGGGCAGCCGAATTCACAATTCTGCTCGCTGAGGTCGACCGTAACGGTGTTGATGTCAGTCTCATCGATGAATATGGACACGCGGTCGCCTGGGACAGCGAAGATTTGGACCGACACCCGGTGCACAAAGCAAAGGTTGGGGATCGCTTCAGTTGGGCTCGTGTGGAAGAACGAACCGAAGAGATGATCGAGAGAAACTTTCGTGACACGGCCGCTCACCTCACCAGCACGGTGGAGGAAATAAAACCGTCCATTCTCGTGATTAGCGGCGAAGTTCAAGCACGCACCGGCATTGAACGGCTCTTGCCGGATCACGTCAGGAATCTGACCTTTGCGGTGCCGGAAGGCGGACGCGCTGACGGGGCCGACGATACTCAGCTCACTGACGCGATTGCTGGGATCGTGCAACAGCTTCGTTCCGAAAAAGTAGCTGAAGCATTGGAGCGCTTTCGCATCGAATTCGGCAGATCCTCTGGATTTGCCGTCGATGGCATACGGACAGTTGCCGCCCATGTACAACAAGCGAATGTCGACACACTACTTGTGGCTCGACCCACCGATGACACACAACCAGCACCGAGCGGTGAAGACAGCCGCGTCGAGGATGCGGTGCTTGCGGCAACACTCCGCCAAGGCGGGAACATCGTTGTGTGCAAACGAGATGACGTCAAATTTGGTGACGGTTTCGGTGCGATTCTGCGCGCACCCGCACTCGCTGTGAGCGACACCTATACGGACTGACCTCCGTTAGGGTCGCCCATCAGGGATTTTGCATGAACAACGACATAGGAGGGACTATGCGCGAAGTAGACTATCCCGACAGCGGCGACACCTTTTCGTCCACTGGGCGTGCGCTCGCACTGTTGAGCTACCTTCTGATCGTGCTCGCTCTGATCCCCATACCACTGGCCCTTATCGCCGCTGCTTCAGGAGAAGCCGCGTGGGCGTGGATTGCTGGTGGTTGCGCCGTTGCCTTACTGCTACTTGGCGGTTCACTCTGGAAATGGCAGGCGCACCAGAAGGCCAAGGCCCACCCCGAGTCTCGGGACCGTGAGATCTCCACCGAGGGTAAAGGGCCGCTGGAAATCTGAGGGGAATCTACGGGGATAGCGTTCTCGGGCAGCGCAACCAACGGCTCAATCGAGCTGTGCGGCGCTGTCCGAAGATCGCTCAGGAATGTTGGTGGAAACCAATTCTTCCGAGACTGCTGCTAAAGAGCAATTGGTGTCTTGTGAGAGCCCGACCAACAACTGAAATGCTTCCGTAGCGTCAATCTTGTACCGCTCCATCAAGATGCCCTTTGCTTGACCAATGACATCACGCGTGGCGAGAGCGCTGCGAAACTCCCCATCTCGACGAGCAGTACCGAGCGCTACCGCTGCGTGGGCGGCAAGAACCATCCCTACCTCCACAGCGACGTCGGAGAAGGCATTCGGTTGATCCGCGTGAATATTGAGGGCACCCAGTAACTTGTTTTGTGTGAACAACTGGAAGCATAGGGACGCTCTAACCGGGGTTTCGCGAATAGACGTTGCTACGAACTCAGGCCAACGCGTGTCATTCGCATAGTCATTCATACGCACAATCTGGTGGTCCCATGCAGAGGCCAGGCACGGACCTTCTCTGTGTCGGCGCTGTATTTCATCGAGCAGCGCCGCACACTCATCGGTGGGTGCTACCGATTCGATTTCCCGGCGCCCCGTGATGAGAGTGATCCCCGCATGGCGGGCGCCTGGAACATGAACTACCGCTGCGTTTGTTGTCTGTTGAAGAACTGCCGTTAAATCTGCACTAGAACGACCATGCATCGCGCGGGCGAGTTCAGCAATGCGCAGATGCACACCGCTCGGAACCTGTGAAATATCTACCTCCGACCGTCATCCATCACCTTACCTTTTCGTCAATCACAGGCTCCATTACCTGCCGAAAAAGGCACTCAAGCCTGGTAGGCGCAATGATCGACACGCTGACATTGTGCTCGCGAGCAACCTGAACCACCCGCACTACCTCCTCGACCGCAGCCACGCTACAGAAACTAAGGTGCGTGAGATCCAAAATTATAGGAACACCACGATCTACGAGTGACGTCAATTGCGCACCTAGTTCGCAGCGTGATGCGGCATCGAGTTCACCATGCAACTCCACCCTGTACCCAGTTACGCCTGTTCCAGGTCCGGCTCCGTCGGCTTTCGGGGAAATTGTCACGGACCACTCAGCGCTCCATCGCCGAATAGCTAGCGCCATCTGCAGCTCCTAGCAGTAATTCACAAAAACCACTGGTCAGGTAAACCGTGTAATGCGAACGTGAAGCCATGATGGTGCGTGTGGTTCATGTCGCAGCGGTTCGGGCTGCTGGCTCAACCCCACTGCCAAATTTATGACACGTAGGTAGGCAACAGCAAGCCACCCACGCGAAAGATACTCAGACAAGGTTGCGCGGAATTTGGTGCTCCCAGTTTTCCGAGTACACACGTCGATCCCCCCGTGTGCTGTCACATTCCCACGCATCTAACTCGGCCGTGATGTGGAAGTTTCTTGCGGTCGATGTCATGACCGTCCGTGTCATCACTTCAATCTGCCACGATCCGCGCGAAATCCGTCTCACCGTTCGCGTCTCACCGCGGACAGATTCGACATCGTTGTTCTTAAAACTAAACCATTCTGTAGTGGAGCGACGTAGCACAGTGTCCGTTTCGTCGATGCGGAACGCGCCTTGATCGTTTGCGATTTCGAGGGTTGAGTTCCCCGACGCTAAGTCCCGTGTGACTTTCCAATGATGTTCAGGTGCCGATAAACGGGTAGTCGACAATTCAGCTGCTGCAGAAGGGGGTCCGAACGGCCGTAACGATTCGTCTGCCGCAGAAGGGGGTCGCATGGGAATGATAAGTACGCTCGCCTCGGGCTCTATCGACAACGTGGCGGCCTCAGGCGAAGGCCACGCCAACGGCCAGTAGGACGTTGACAAAGCCACTCGAATCTTGTGACCAGCGGGGAAAGTTTGCGCTACGCCATTTAGTTGCACCTCCACCTGGTACGTCTTCCCGACCTCCAGGGGCTGTGGATTCGCGCTCCCATTTCGATGCGTCAAGTTGAGCAAACCGTACGTCACGCGAGTTGCTTCGCCGCTTGGTGCCACGTCAGACAATCGCGCAGCGACCATCGCCACGGGCTTGTCCGATGACACCGCGAGTTGCAGCCTAGGCAAACCGAGAATCTCAACATCCTCCGTTAGTGGGTTGGTGTCATACACCAGCGCACCGCCATCTTCTTCGCGCTGGTCAGACGGAAGATCCGGTGGTGCTGCGTATGAGGCCCACTTTCCCGCAAACATGCCGACGCTCAGTGGTGAACGCACGACATGAACCGATCCGTTTTCACCGTCCTCTGCGGCGAGAGACGTCTCGTTCAAACCGGCTGGTGACCCTATACGTAACCGCAAATGCTTTTCTTCAATTCGCTGTGACGGCCAGTGCTCCTCCGCCACCCACCGACCTGGCCGGTCTTCGTAGGACGACTTCGGCGGCACTGAATCCTGCATCCACACCCGCAGGGATGGCTCATCCAGTAAGCCCGTATCGCGCCCTTTCAGCCAATGATCCCACCAGCGAACCACCTCGTCGAGAAAACCAATCGCCGGGCCCGGGACCCCGGTGTGGGGATACTTGTGCCCCCAGGGACCAATAAGCGCATGGCATGGCACCTGAAGGTGCTCCAAGAGACGAAAGATCGCGTTGGTATACCCGTCGGCCCAGCCGCCCACCGCGAAGACTGGACATTGAATCGACGCATAATTTTCATTGATCGCGACGCGCCGCCAGTAGTCATCTCGATGCTGGTGCCGCAACCACTTCTCAATCCACAATCCGCTGTCGCGCAAACGCTCGCTCCACATTTCACGCCACCTGTCACCAACAATCAGCGGATCCGGCGGCAAACTGTTGAAGGCAAACATCACAGTTGCTTCAGACAGATTGTCGGACAGTAAGCACCCACCCATGTAGTGCATATTGTCGACGTATAGGTCCTCGGTGGCTGATGCGCTGATGATTGCTTTCAGTTCTGGAGGCTGTTTGGCGGCAACTTGGAGACTGTTGAAACCGCCCCACGAAATACCCATCATGCCGACGTTGCCGTCACACCATGGTTGGCTCGCGATCCACGAGATCGCATCCACGGCATCGGTATGTTCGACCTCGAGGTACTCGTCTTCGAGGACACCGTCGGAATCCCCACTACCGCGCAGATCGATCCGCACGCAGGCGTAGCCGTGGCCTGCAATATACGGGTGATTTAAACTGTCCCGGCCTCGAGTGACATCTCTCTTGCGGTACGGAATGTACTCAATTACTGCAGGAATCGGATTTTTCAGCGCATCGGTGGGCATCCACATACGCGCCGCCAAGCGCGCCCCGTCGCGCATCGGAATAAACACATTCTCCGTAGACTCAATTGCATACGGAAACTTCGCAATGTGTTCCATTAGTTTCCTCCTGCTCACTCGGATCATCTATTTCACAACGCAAATGGGTCACACATTTTTCATAGACCTCCTGCAACTGTTCGACGCTCTGCGCGCCGATCCACAAGTCCGCTAGGCGATATCGGTACTGGTCTTGATGTGCCATTTCGCAAAGTACGTCACCCGGTTTCACAGCCAGATTGACCCGCGTCTGGGGAAACTCCTTTCTCAGCGAATCAATGTCAGCTTGCGAGGGAACCGTGCGCACCACGCCTTCTTTCGTGGTCGTCAGGTAGTACATCCCTGCAACGCTGAAATCTCCTTTACGGAACGGAAAATTGGGTTGGCGACCTAGGGCGACATTGAGCGCGGTGAGATGATTCGGCGCCCCATCGACTTTAAGAAAAAGGTCAGTATGAGCTTGGGAGATGCGAGTGTTGACTTCGATGAGACGTAAACGGTCGTGCTCGCGATCCCAGATAAATTCTGCGTTGAAACACCCATCAGAAAATCCGATATGCGACAAAAACTGACGTGTTGCGTCGACGGCTTCCTCCTCCACACGCGCGGGTGTGTTGCTAGCCGGATAGATCAACGAGGTGAGCGAATGGGTCTGCTCATCTAGATCGATATCGAGAACACCATAGATAACAACTTCGCCCTGCGTCGCATACCCTTCGAGAGCAAATTCGTGCCCGACCAACAGCTCTTCCGCAACACACATCGTCGAGGACGCTCTGCGGATGTGGGACGGAAAGTCCACGGTATCTAGCACCTCGTCAAATGCATCGGCGATATCACCAATCTTGTCGCGAACGAGCGCAAGAGCTTCCTTGAAGGACTCGGCGTCATTGATGCGGAACCCCAAGGTGGATGAATGCGATTTCACGGGTTTAAGCCAAAAAGGGTAAGCAAGCGAAATTTTCTGTTCAGCCAAATCATCGAAGGGGTCTACCAAATCAAACGCGGGGACTACCTGAGGTATGCAATCGCGTTGTTCAACCCGGCTCCAATACTTGTGTTCGCACCGGAGAACGCTGTCGAGAGTCGGCGCACGAAGCCCTAGATCAGCCGCAAGTATGGGAACCAAGACGCTCGTGGGGAAATCCCAGTGCGGAATAATCGCGTCGATCCTGCCGTCGAACGCGCTGAGTTGCTCACGAGCATCATGGAGTAGCTGCCGCATATTGATTTCTTCCGCAACAACGAGTCGGTCGAAGCTCAAGAGTGGATGAAAAACCACGTCGCAGGACTCCGCTGATTCGTCGAGCATGCCAAGCTGTGCTTCAGTAATACCTGGTACAAAGACATTGAAAGACATGGCGGAGCCTCTCACGATTAGGCACGGTAGCCGTCTGGCGGAGCCTGCCGCCTCCCGCGCGAGGGGTAGTGATCGATTCCCTACCCGAATCTCGTGGAGTCAAACGTCATCGGGCGAACTAATCTCCGTCGATCCGCCCGCGTAACGACCTCAGCGTCTTTGTCAGCAAGCGCGACACATGCATCTGCGAGATGTTCAGTTGCGCTGCGATCTGCTCTTGAGTCTTATTTCCGAAGAATCGCATAATGATGATGGTGCGTTCCCGCGGAGGGAGAGCGTCGAGGGCAGCCCGAAGCGCATCGTGGTTCTCAAATCTCTCGAAGCTGACATCAGGTTCCCCCACTGCGTCCATAAAGGGTTGCGAGTCACTGTCGTTGCCACGTGGGACATCAACGGATTGTGCGCTGAACGCACTACCAGCGAGTTGCGCTTGCTCAAGTTGCTCAAGCGTTATATCGAGGTCGTCAGCAAGTTCCTTCGAAGTCGGGGCACGACCAAGCTTCTGGACCAGCTCGGCTGTGGCATTACCGATCGCGAGATGAACCTCTTGAAGGCGTCGCGGGACACGAACCGCCCATCGGGTGTCACGGAAATGCCTCCGAACCTCACCCATAATTGTCGGAACCGCGAAGGCCAGAAAATCGTCACCGAATTCAGGATTAAACCGATCTACCGCGTTGATGAGACCGACGAGGGCTACCTGCTTCAAGTCGTCGGCTTGCTCGCCGCGACCGACGTACCGGCGAGAGATGTGCTCCGCTAAGGGCATGCAGTGGGCAATGATGTCATTTCGAAGCTCATCTACTTCAGCTTCACTGCAGTTCGCACTACGCAATAAGGCAATTCGCCGTGGAATGTCGGAATAGTTCGGATCATCCACGAGGGCTTGAGGCCTTTCGTTTGACCATCTGAACAACCGTTTTTGAGTAAGAGTCCGCTGCCGAATCAGTGTGAGGGGGTCTCACATCTTCATCCCAACTAAGTTCGTCCGTGAGCGTGCGGACGATATGCCAACGAAAGTTATTTGATTTTGGCAAACGCGCAACAGCTCTCTCTGCTGTCATCGTCACGCGGAGCCCACCCGCGCTGTGTTCACTAAATTCGCACAGCACATCTGCGTCAGAATCAGAAATTCCAATTAACGTAGCAGCCACTTCATCCACAGCGAGACGGAGGTCTTCTGAGGCGTCGAGGTCAAAATCTGCTGCATGCGAGATCATTTCACTGACACCGCGGAAGATGTGAAGCAGAGCCAAATCGGCCCGAACAGCGACTTTCACTGAAGGTTGGTCGCTAACACTGCGTAGTTCTGATCCTGTCACTTATCTCCCCCGCTTGGGTTGTGGTGGGTAGATCCTTGCGAAAACCCCGCAACGGACCGGAACCTGCGGGTGAATAAGTGTCTGCCCTGCGGGCCGACCATCTCAGGATGCCTCAATTGGACCGTTACCAGTCACCAAGAAGCACTGCCTCACGACTATTAGATTTACAAGGTTACCTTCAATGTCCCTACCTTGGAGATACCAGCGACAGTGACCGCAGTCAAGACAGAGATGCCGTGCTGTGTGCCGTCATTCGCCGGGCTCAACGATTTCAAGGTCAACAAGCAGTTCAGCCGCGATGCGTTCCAAGTCCGCCCTGACATCAGCGGACCGCGTACCCGCCGGAAGTCGCACGTCGAGGTGGGCCTCAAACAACATCCCGCCAGCCATCGGCGCCTCACGAGTATTTGTGGTCATCTTCTCGATGCTCATCCCACCACTGCTTAGAACAGAGGAAAGTTCATGCACAATGCCGGGATGGTCGTTGCCCAGAATGCTGATCGACAAGCGGTTAGATGACTCGTCTGTGCCGGTGACAAGTTCTGTCCCCGTGTAGACCGAAACGTCGAGGAGACCGTCCAGTTCCCGTGTGGCAGCGATGAGCGCCTCGGCTTTGTCGTCGTCAACCGTGGCGACAACAATTCCGGCGAACAGCCCAGCAAGTTCGGTCATCTGGCTTCGTTCCCAGTTGCCACCGTGAGAGGTGATGACACGTGCGATTGCTGACACGAGTCCTGGTCGGTCGTCCCCTATTACTGTCATCACGAGATTTCGCTGCACCCCGGAATGCTAACAACCAGAGCGCTGATACGTGGGACTACACCATTCCAAGCTGCTACCCAAGCCCGGCCTGAATGGTTTCTGGGGTGTACTCACGCGGCTCAACCAACACGATCCAGTTACCCGAGTTGTCACGCATCAAGGCCTCAATGCCATACGGCCGCTCGGCAGGGGCCTGAAGAAACTCGACGCCCTTGGCCTGAAGTTCCTCGTACGTCGATTGGCAATCGTCAACATTCAACCCGATTCCCGGCATCCCACCTTCGTCTAGGGCTCTGTTTATGGCCGCGATGAGGTCATCCGACAGGGGGCGGCTCGGCGTTGTCAGGTGGAGGTGCAATTCGGGTTGTTTGGGGTGCGTCACTGTGCACCAGTGGAAGTCCTCGGCTACGTGAATATTGTCGCCAACGTCGAACCCAAGCACGTCGGTGTAGAACGCCAGTGACTCGTCGATGTCTTTGACCCAGATGCTGGTGAGAGAAACATTAGTAATCATGCGTTTGAGCTTATGCGCGGGGCTTGTCCTTCGCTTCTCCTTGATTGCGCACTTCGACGAGCCCACGCATAAAGACCCAACAGCCTGGAACGTGCGGCGCGCCCGTGGACGCATAGCGCGCTTGGAAAGCACTCGGTGACTCCCCCACGATGTCCCGGAAGCGGCTGCTAAACGAGCCCAAGCTGCTGAAACCTACCGCGTGACACACCTCGGTCACTGTTAAATTGGTGGCACGGAGTAAATCTTGCGCTCGCTCGATGCGGCGTTGCGATAAATACTCTGCGGGCGAAACACCGTAGGTCGCTTTGAACAGTCGTTGGAAGTGAAATTTGCTCAGGGTCGCAACCGCTGCCAGTTCATCGAGTGTGAGTGGTGTGGTGTAGTTGCGATCAGTGTGGTCCTTCGCCGCTCGCAGATGAACCAGCACCTCATCGGGGGCGCGCCGCACTCGCTTGGCCATGCCCGGGATTCTATCCAGGCGCGCACCTCCCTGTAGATGTACTGCGCCTATTTTCGCGCGGCGACTATCGTGCTGACACCATCACGCCAGATCACGTCGGTTGCTGTAAAACCAGCATCGCTGAGCAGAAGCATGTGCGCGTCCGCGGAAAGGTCATTGTCCCCGCCGTCTGGTAACACGACGTGTTCGCGCAGCGCAAGTGCAGTAGTGAGGTCGTCGCAGGCGCGTGCCGCGTTCCACCATTGCTGCCATGCGGTACCGCCGTCACCAGAGTTGCCTAGGAGTTCACCGACGAGTGGATTGAGGGGGAAATGATCGGCGTTAACGACGAGGCCGCCGGGTGAGACAGCTTTGTGTAAGTCGTGGTACAGCCTCGCGAGGTCGTTTACGGCGAAGTAGTGCAGTGCTGTAGACGACACGGCGGCGTCGATCCGGTCGACTCCCACAGCATCAAGCCATCCGTCCGCGCCTGCCGTGGTTTCTACGAATTCGATTCGCTTTCCGAACGCTGCACGGCCGAGTTCAATGAGGAACGGGTCCGCTTCGATAGCTATGACCCGTGCGTCAGGCATGTCTCGGGCAATGTGCTCCGCGAGTGATCCTGGCCCAGCGCCAATATCAATGATGATTGGTGTATCACTATGCCCGGTTGCCGCCTTGACCGCTTTGCTGACCACAGCAAACCGGTGCTCGCGCCGGACGGCGTAGATCTGCTGTTGGGCATCCCAGGTTTCCATCCATTGTCTGGCCACATTGCGTGAGATCATGCGGGCACCCTTTCTGGTGTTCGTACTCGTAACGCCACGATGAGTGCAACAAAGGTCGCTAACCCGGCGACGATGAACCCAGCGCGCGCCCCACCGGCGCTTTCGACGACCAATCCAGTCACGGCCGCACCGACCGCCGCAAAGCTCATGGAAATGGTGGTCAGCCAGGTGTAGGCCTCGTTTCTCATCGATTCAACGGTGAGTTCGGCAACGATATTGGCCATGACGGCAAGTGCGGGCGCAATGATCGCGCCGCTGATAAACAGGATCGCAGCGAGCACGAAAGTGTTGGGCGATGCGGCCCAGAGGAAGTATCCGGCCGCGAGTATCGCGAGGATGACGAGGAACTGGGTTCGTAGCGGCGCGGATAAGCGGATGGTGCCGAACCAGATACCGCCAATTGCACTTCCTAGGCTCCATATCGCGATCAGCACACCCGTTACGCCTGGTCCACCTCCGGCGTGAATTTCCTCAGCGAAGGCGGCAATGGCCACTGGTGCGGCACCAAAGGCAAACATCACCCCGGCTGCAGCGCCGAGAAGCGCCGGAAAGCAGTGTGCACGCAACGGCCCGAGTCCTGTGGTGCGTGGGTTCTCACCGATTGGGGTCATCGAGCGCATACCTGTGCCACGCGCAAGCCATAGGCACCCCAACAGTGAACATGCTGCGGCACCAAGGATCGCTGCGGCTGGGCCGATGGCGGGATCCCCTGGCGCGAAGAAGCCCGTGATGAGAATTGTTGCGCTCAGCAAGAGCGGTCCGACAACGAAGACAAACTCGAATAGGGCTGATTCGGCTGCCATGGTGGTTTGCCGCAGGTCTGCATGAGGTTTGTCTTGCGCGGTGAGCATGGACCATGTTGCGCGCAACGCAGGCGAGACTGGTGGGAACGAGGCTCCTGTAATCAGAGCCAGTACACATAACTCAATGAGTGGTCGGCCGTTGAGCACGGCTGTCAGGAGCGCGATTCGGCTCAACGAGTACACGACGGCGCACGCCGACAGTACCCGCTGCGCTGAGTAGAGGTCGGCGAGTCTGCCAACGACAGGAGCGGCAGCAGCTGTGGCTAGCGAAATGGCTGCGGTGACCGCAGCTGCGTCGGCGTAGGAACCCCGAGTTTCTCGCACGAGCAGTAGCCATGCGATGACGGTGACGCCTTGCCCGAGCCTCGCTACTATTCCGCCTAGAAGCAATGTCGGCGCACCAGGGATCCGCCACATCTGTGCGTACCTATCCATGTGCAGCCTCGAGTTCGTAAAAGCCGCGGCCGTCAAGGTAGTGCAGTGTGAGCAAGTCCCGTTCGAGTGCCGATTCCGTGGCATTCGCGAGCCCCACCATCATTGGTTCGGTGGTGTCGCTGACCGTGACGTGAAGGTGGCCGCCAGGGGCGACGATGGGGACGATGTTGTGGTGACTTTCAAGGCGCTTCACTTCGTCGAGCAGCGGGTACGACTTGAGTGTTCCCGTTTGTGGCGAGGTCAGGAAACACATCGCCACATGCTGCTGCAGCTTCAGCGGTTGTGCGCATTGACGCGCGAAACCGTCGGGGTCGGTGTAGGCCAGAACCGTCCAATCAATTTGCGATGATCCCGTGGCGAGGGTGGCGTAGTACGCCGTGTCTGCACCCGATAGTCTGGCTCCAAGTTCGACCAAGCTGGCTCCGTCGTCGGTAAGCATGATCTCGAAATGCACTGGCCCATAGCTAATCTCAATCGCATCGAGCATCGCGAGTGCGTATTTTTCGAGCGTCGGCCAGGCAGACGAATGTGGCCCTACAGAGACTGCGGCGCTCACGCGGTCGCTTACGCCGTTGACGGAAATCTTGGTGTAGCGCCACACATCAGTAATCCGGTGGGTGCCGTTGCAGCTCACCGTATTGACGACGTATTCGGTACCGACCAGAAACTCTTGCGCCACCACACCCTCGTTGCGGACGGAGAAGATATTTTCCACGTCTTTGATCGCCTCGTAGGCCGCCACAGACTCCGCTGGTGTTGTGCAGAAGTGAACGCCGTCGTTGCCTGCGCTGCGCAGTGGCTTAATGACGATCTTCCCGCCGATGTCGGAATGCCAAGCGCGCAGATGGTCACTGTTCTGCACGAGGATCTGCCTTGCCGCGCCGAGTCCTGACTTGCGGGCTAGTTCCACTTGATCAAACTTGCTGCGGCGCGTGTGGCTGTGGGCGGTGCCATTCGTGGGAACACCGAGGCGTTCGCTCAACATATCGGCGAGCTCGACGCCGCATTCTCCCCCTGCCACGACTGCGTCTGGGTTATACGGTGCGAGCGCGCTGACGGGATCATCGCAGTTGATGTTGGCGACGAATGTGTCAGCTAAGTCTTCCGGGGGGAGCCCGGGCTGGTAGACGCGCGGAATCTGGCGGGAGCTTTGCACCCGTACAACATCATGTCCGGCCGCGCTGAATGCCTGCGCGAGGCGGAGCGTTGGGGCGTAGACGTCGGTGATCGCCACTACTGCCACTGTTTTTCCTTATCTAGTTCCTGGAGGGCGCCGAGAAGTCCTGTGATCTCGTCGATGCTTGTGTAGGCGTGCGTGCTGACGCGAACTGAGGGTGTGTCAGCTTCTGGGCTTGCTTGGCAGTGATGATCGGCGCGAACAAGGTAGCCGCTGCGCTCGAGTATGAAACCAAGATCACCGGCGGGGATGCCCCGGTGTCTGAATGCGACGATGCCCTGGCGTCGTTGCACCGTCGAGTCGAGAGTGAGGCTGGACTGACAGCCGAGGACGTCATAGGACCGCATCTGCGAAAGACCATCAGTGAGTACGGCACCGAGCATCTGAGTCCACGAATCGATTCGGTCCAGGCCAGCCTCAGTGAGCCAGGTTAATGCTGCTGAGAGGCTCGCGATCCCCACAGTATTGGGGGTGCCGGACCATCCCTTCACAACCAGCGGTGTAGTGCGGAGATTACGTGCCCACAGCACACCTACCCCAGGTAGGGCCATCGCTTTGTGGCCCGCGAATGCTACGAAGTCCACGTCCAGCTCGGCAACTGAGACGTCGAGGTGACCAACGCTTTGCGCGGCATCGAGGCAGATAACCACGTCATTGCCCGCTGCGGCGCGAATTCGGTGCACATTCATATCCACGCCGTATACGTGGTGCACGTGCGTCGCGGCGATGAATCGGGTTCGCGGGGTTATCAATTCGGCAAGCTTGACTGGGTCGTAGTCGCCTGACGGTTCGTACGGCATGGATCGCACGACAACCTGGGTGCCGCGACGTCGCAGGTCTGCGGCGACGTCGGTCCACGGGACCACATTCGCTCGGTGGTCGGCCGCGGGAACGATGATCTCGTCGCCGTCTCGAAGTGTGTCCACTAGCCAATCGGTAGCGATCCTGCGCAGCGATTCAGTGGCCCCGCTCGTGAAATGAACCGAAGACAGGCCCGGGTCAGGGTCATGGAGAAAACACTTCACCTGGTCCCGTGTTGACTCAATCATCGCGGTTGTTCGGTTGGCCCACGGGTATGAGCCGCGGCCCGCGTTGGCGTTTGTTGTCGTGAGGTAGTGGGCCACTGCGTCGAGCACGGCCTGTGGCTTTTGACTGGTAGCGGACGAGTCGAGATAGGCGTGGGGTGAACTTTTTATCTGTGGGAACTGTGCGCGCATGTGTTCATGCCATGCGGTCAAGGTGTCCGGGATCGATGCGGTGGTCACATCAATCCCTCACGAGTTCCGCACCCGCATCACGCCAGGCGACGATCCCGCCGTCGAGACTGCGTGCATCGGGGTGACCAAGGCCTGCGAGTACCGCTGCATACTTCGCTGATTGTTCGCCCACGGGGCAGGCGAGCAGGATGGGGCGTTGGCGCGGAAACGGCACTCCGCCTTGCAGGAGATCAGCGAACAGTTGATCGGGGATGTTGATCGATCCTTCGATATGCGCAGCCGAGTAGGCGAAGCTGCCACGCAAATCAACAATCAAGGGGTCTTCGGCTTTAATCCATGTTTGTGCATTGAGCGGCGCCAGGGTGGAAACCTGTTCGATTTGCTCTGCCGTGGCCGCAACCCGGCGTCGAACTGTATCGCCGAAAAGATCAGGTCGGCGGCTTCGGAAGTAACTCATGTAGCTCTCAACGCGGTCGCAAACAATGAAGACTGCGGTGTGCCGCTCCCCCGTCGACGCAAGCTGGGCGTCGATTTTCTCTAGGTAGCGCACTGCCCCGAAGTAGGCGCCGCCGCCGGTCGGGCCAGCAAGAATGCCGCACCGCCGGATGAGCGTGAGGGTGCCGTCAATCGCTTCGTCGGCGGATACCGCTTCGATTTCGTTGTATGTAGAGGGATCGAAGAGTCCCACTTCGTGAACTTCGTCGATGTTGCGAATACCGGGGATGAAGTCGGACTTTTGACCGACGAGGCCGATGACGCGCGCATCTGGGCGTGCTGCGCGGAGAACTTGCGCCACGCCAGTTGATGATCCTGCAGTGCCGATGCAGGCAATGAAGTGGTCCGGAGCCGTTCCATCAAGATCGGCGACGATCTCGGGACCCGTGCTATCAGAATGTGCTCGGGTGTTGCGGGAGTTGTAGTACTGGTCTGTGTGAAGGTACGCCGGATCACGGCTTACTTCCTGATGGATGCGAGTCAGCGGGTCATCAGTGTTGGTGGGATCGAGGCACTCGGCTTGACCGGGCAGTTCTTCAATCTCCGCGCCGATCAGTTGGAGCACGTCTTTAACTTCAGGAACCTTCATCCGGTTTGTCACCGATTTGAAAGTGAGCCCGTGCATGCCGGCAAGGATCGCAAGTGCTTTTGCTGTGTTACCGCTCGAAAGCTCAATGATCGACTGCTGCTCGGCTTGAGCGTCACCGACGTGTTCGCGCAGCATTCCCCAGGCCGCACGGTCCTTGACTGATCCGAAAGGGTTGAGCAGTTCCATCTTGGCGTACAGGTCAATATTCTGCAGCCCGTGTACGTCACTGCTGATGCGTACTAATGGTGTATTACCGATTGCGTCGGTAACTGATTCGTATCTCATGCCACTTCCGTTTCACGATTCATTGGCCAGTACTGGTCGTCGAGGGTCCAGCGGTCGCCGGTGAGCGCTACCGTGCGCGCGATGGGTTGGTGAAGCGCATGGTCGGCGGAGAAGTCCATGAAGTAGCCGGCCGTGTTGACGAAGGCGAGAAGGTCGCCGGGGCGTGGCATGGAACGAAAGTAGATTTTCCGCCGGGAGATGAGATCAGCTTCGAGGCACAGATTTCCAATGAGGTAGCCAGCACCTGGTCCGTGTTGCTCACCACCTCGCGGTATCACCATTGGGTCCATGACGACGCCGTGTTCTTCGAGGCTGACGTCCGAGTGGTTGAGGTCCAGGCGGATGAGCGTCTCGCCCGCCGTCTGTCGGACTTCGAGGACGCGCGTCAATACCAGTCCGGCCTGGTCTACGAGAGCGCGCCCGGGTTCCATGTACACCTGAGTGAGAGTTTCGAGCAAGATGTCGGAGTATCGCTGACCGAGGCTCGGTGACCGTTGCACCAGAAGCTCTTCCGCGTATCGGGGTCCGGCCACGGGGCGGTGCGCCGGATACAAACTCAGCGCACCTTTCAGGCGCCCTTGTTCTGCCCGGAGTCCGTAGCCGTGTCCGCGCCAGGTGATGGGATCACGGTGGCCGAGCACGGCTTGTGTCAGTTCAGAAGTCCAGTTGTCCCATTGCTGCGAGTCTTCGAGGTAGTTGACCCCGAATCCGCCACCGATGTCGATGACGTCGGCGTTGTGCGAGCGTCGTTGGATTTCGAGAAGCATGCGTATGCAGCCATCAAGGGCTGCGGCTTTTTCTGTCACCCCCACCGTGTCGAGGTGGTAGGCGACGCCGCGGATATCGAGCCTGTCGCGGAAAGCATCAGCGACATCGAGGCACGCGCCCAGATCAGTTTCGGCCATGCCGAAGCGTGAAGTCCGTGCCGCCACAGTGCCGGATGCAGTGAAGCTAGAAAACCTCAGGAGTACCCGCGTTGGGCCGAGGTAGGCCGGGAGCTTTGCCAGGGTTGAGAGTTCGTCCAGGGAATCAACATTGACGATGGCACCCGCCCGGGCAGCGAGCCAGAGAAATTCTGGCGTCTTCGGCCCCGTAGCCATGATTCGTTCGGGGTGGAATCCGCAGCCGAGCGCGTGCTGCAACTCCCCGATGGAAGCGATGTCAATTCGGGTCTTGCTCGCAGCTAGACGCCGCAGGAATGCGGTGGACCGGTTCGCTTTGTGCGCAAAGTACACCTCACCTCGCAAACGTAAGCGGTCAAGAAGGCCATAGAACTGTTGAGCGTTAGCTACTGCCTGGTCGGGAAGAACGACGTTAAGTGGGCTGCCGAGGGCAGTGACGAGCGTGTGGAGGAGTTCCTGCTGGCACACCGTGTCGGCTAACGCGGTGGTGAGAGAGGGATCCAGGTACAAAGGCGCACTGGTTTGCATAATAACAATGATTATCATTACTGTTTGTCCACGGCAAGTTACTTTCACGAAAGGACCTCAATGGTCACCAAACTCCGCGTGTTGGCGGTGCTCACAGGGGCACTGCTCCTGACCAGCGCGTGTTCGCAAGCTATTGAACCAACGTCCACTAGCGACGAAACCCTGCAAATAGTCGACGACTTCGATCGAAGCGTCGATGTTCCAGTCGATCCCAGCCGCATCGCCGTACTCGAATGGGAAGGCCTCGTCGCTAAAACACTTGCCGTTCTCAACGAGGATGACCGCATCGTTGCGGTAGACCCCGCAACTAAGAGCGACCCTGCACGCCAAGTGATCGTCCCCGCGATTGCCGACGCCACCGACGTCGGATCACCGTGGAGCGGAATCAACTACGAAGTACTCGCTTCACTTGCCCCAGACATGATGTTCCTGGAGGCCTGGGTTTCCAGCGACGAAGACCGCCAACTGCACGAAGACGCCGTCGAACAGATCGAGCGTCTCGGCATCCCTGTGATCGTGTTCATGTCGCCATCAAACTTCGACAACCCCGCAATGGACACGGCTTACGACGTCATTACTAAGGTCGGCGACGTCCTAGACCGTAGCGACGCCACCGACAGCATCGTCGAAGGCATGAAATCAAGCATCGACGATGTCGTCAACAAAATTCCAGACCTGCCAGACGACGAACGACCGACTGTCGCCATCTTTGCCTCCATCGCATACCTGATGGGTGAAAAGAGCATTCAGTCCGAACTCTTCGCCAGCATGCTGGGCGCTCGCAATGTTGCAGGCGGTGGCACTTTTGTGCCCATCTCCGAAGAGAAGCTCCTCGCGCTTGACCCAGACGTGCTCGTCGTGGCGGGCCACGAAGGTTACATCGGACTCGACGAGGTATACGGCGGGGCCAACACAGGCATCGACTGGAGCAAAGTTCAAACACTGCGCGCGATCAGCTCCGAGCGCGTGACAGCGTTGGGCTACAACGAATGGCGCGCCACGCTCGAAACCCCAATTGCGCTCCTCAAAGTCGCTTCGGTTCTATACCCCGAAGCATTCGCCGATGTTGATATCGCACAGAAAGAACTCGACTACTACCAGGACATTTTCGGCCTCGACGACGCATCTGCACGCGACGCAATCGACGGCCAGCAATTCCGCGGCGAACTGGACAACTAATGGTTGACACACTCACCCGTCAGACGAACACCGCTGCGACCTCAGTTGTTACAGAGGCCGCACGCGGTGCGGTGAAAAGACGGCTCGCCATCATCGCAGCGGCACTGTCCACCATCGTCGTGCTGCTCATCTCCATCTGCACAGGCGCGTACTGGATTCCACTCGGGGACGTTGTCCGTGTGGTCGCCGGCGGACTAGGCCTGCCAGGTGGTGGAGACTCCACCCAAGAGACCGTCATCTGGAACATCCGGATGCCACGCACCCTCCTCGCCGCGGCGGTCGGCGCAGCCCTTGCCGCCAGCGGAACCGCTTTCCAAGGAACCTTTCGCAACCCGCTCGTCGAGCCCTACATTCTTGGCGTATCCGCGGGCGCGGCGTGCGGAGCGGGAATGTCGGTTCTCCTCAACATTCCCCTGTCCATGCAACTGTCGGCCTTCATCATGGGCACGTTAGCCGTCGCACTAGCCGCATACTTTGCCCGCGGGCGCGAATCCACAACAACCATCGTGCTATCCGGCGTGATCGTCGGATCATTCTTCATGTCGATCTTCGCACTGTTCCAGTACTTCGGTTCGGATGCCCAACTGCGGCGCCTCGTCTTTTGGGTGCTCGGCGGCTTCTACACCGCCCGCTGGGACGACGTATGGCTCGTGCTGCCAGCGACGATCCTCGGGGCTGCGGCACTGTGGGCGCTGGCATGGCGATTGAACCTTCTGACGCTAGGCGACCAAGAATGCCGATCACTAGGCGTTAACCCAGCACCAACCCGCAGAGCCATTGTCTTAATCGCGACGGCATTGACCGCACTAGCCGTATCCGTTGCTGGAATCATTGCGTGGGTCGGGTTGTTGATCCCGCACGCAGCTCGCATGATCGTCGGCGCAGACAACCGTGCCGTAGTGCCACTTTCCATTTTTCTTGGAGCATCATTCATGATGATGTGCGACAGCCTTGCCCGCACTTTGCATTCGGGTGAGCTTCCCATCGGAATTATCACCGCAGCCATCGGTGCACCATTCCTCATCATGTTGCTTCGCCGCAAGTCAACTTCGTGGGGGACGTAAGAAATGCTCAGTGTTCGAGATGTAACCACATCACTCGGGGGGCAACGGATTCTCGATGGGATTTCCGTCGACGTAGCCGAAGGGCGTCTCGGTGTACTTTTTGGCCCTAATGGTGCAGGAAAATCAACACTCTTTCGATGCATCATTGGGGCACAAAAACACACCGGGGAAGTCTCCATTGACGGAGAATCGATCCGATCCTGGCGCACAGAAGCTATCGCTCGCGCCATCGCCTACGTTCCACAAGACCACGCCACCACGTTCTCATTCTTGGTCCGCGACATCGTCCTGATGGGACGCAACCCCCAGCGCGGCGGCGTTTTCGGCCCTCGAACAAGTGACGTAGAAGCCGCACATTACGCGCTCGAACGGCTCAGTTTGCTGCACTTGGCGGACCGTTCGTTCACCACCCTCAGTGGGGGTCAGCGTCAACTTGTCCTCATCGCACGGGCGTTAGCTCAAAATGCTCGTTTTCTGCTATTCGACGAGCCAACAGCGAGCCTCGACTTCGGCAACCAGATGCTCGTATGGGAGACAATCAGAAGCCTCGTCGACGAAGGACATGGAGCACTCGTCTGCACGCACGATCCGAACCACGCACTATGGTTCGCCGACGATGCAGTGGTTCTCAACAAGCGCGGATCAGTTCTGGCCACTGGAGGCGCAGCCGACGTTATCGACGCAGCCCGAGTCAACGACCTCTACGCATGCGCTGCCACTTTGGGCATGATTGGTCTGCGACGCGTCGTAGTGCCAGGTCTCGTCAAGGTACCGGGGTGATCAGCTAAAGTTCACGAAGTTTCGCCTCGACACGGTCAACTTTGCCGTCGAGTTCGCCGCTGCGGCCGGGCCGTATGTCTGCTTTAAGCACAAGAGACACGCGAGCACCATACTGCCCGACCGCATCGCATGCGCCTTTAACTACCGCCATGCACTCGTCCCATTCGCCTTCGATGGTCGTGAACATGGCATCGGTGCGGTTTGGCAGTCCAGATTCTCGAACGACGCGAACTGCGGCTGCGACAGCGTCAGACATCGAGTCACCCGACATGTTCCCTGCTGGCGCGACGGAAAATGCAATCACCATCACTTCACAGTAGTTGACACACAGTCCGTGGCGGCCGTGGAGCTGCTCAGGTCTAGCTTTTGACGAGCCGAGCAAGCCGTACCAGTTCAATAGTGGCGCTGCGCAGTTCGTCCGCACTAGCGATGGGATTAGGGAAACCCACCCGAGTAGGTGCCCACCCACGTGGCGTAGTCACAGTCAGGCTCAGCCCATACCGGTCCGCACGAACGCAACGCGCTTGTGTCGCATCCGGGTATCCACCGAGATTACGGGCCATTTCCAAGAGCGCATCAGCATGATCGGCGTTGAGATGCGCCACCGCGTGCCCGGACGCACCCATCACTGGATCAGGTTGTGCAGCAGAGTAATCGACGCCCGAAGCTGAGGCCATCCGCCCGTAGCCACCAACCCAGCGAACCCGTTGAACGCGCAACACCCACAGTTGAAAGTCTGAGTAGTCGACATAGTATTTTGCTGCGGCAACAGCACCTACGTGGGCATCACGGGCTGCTGATAGCTGATCGGCGGTGGGGCGTTCAGCTACGCCTGCGAGAGTCACGCGTGAGGTAGCGAGAGGGTCATCAGCCATTTCGGGTGACACAACGGCGATACTCGCCCGAGGATCGTCAGCGAGATTGCGGCCATGCTCGGCAAGGGTGGACACGCACAATACGGGGTCGCCGTGCAGTGTTCCGTAGGTGACAAACGAAGCCCACGGGTCACCGCCAGACGTGAGGGTGGCGAGGGTTCCGAAGTTGGTCGACGCAACGATGGTGCGGGCTTCTTCGGCAGCGGAGGGTTGCGTAGCAATAGCGACGGCTGTCAGCGGTGGCGCAAGGGTGGGCGCATTGTTTGTTGTCCCGTGGTCCGAATTTGGCATGTGAGTGTTCCTTCGTGAGGCTGACTGCGGGTTATCACCGAGCGACTGCGCTTTCCGCTCCCACGCTACTGCTGATTACTCGGCCTAGAGGGATCAGTAGGTAAAGTGCGATTCCCCGCCGCGGTTGTTACCCGCACCACCATGAGCCAGGTCACATTCTGGCCAGATACGGGTACCATTGGTTTGTTTTTGTCCGCACGAGTGTCGAGGAAAAGTATATGGGCGCGCCCGGGCCGGTTCAGTATCTCGACAAGCTTGTTACGGAGCTTTCAGTTCGCAAGGTTCCTCAAAGCACTATCCGCGTTATTGTCGCTGAAGTTGAGCAGAAGTCGTCCTCAACTGGGCAGCACCCGGAGGAACTGTTTGGCGCCGCACCTCGCTACGCCAACAATTGGGGCAAAGACCCGAGGCTACCGTCGTGGGCTAAAGCGTTGGTTGTGGTTGCCTTCGTTGCGTTTGGTTTGGGTGTTCTGTGGCTATCGGAAAGCCGGGAACTCATGGGTGCCGTCACTTGGATCACGCTCTGTGCGCCTGTCATTCTCTGGGTCGCCTGGGTGGTGGCTAATCGGTCCGCAGCGGACGAAAGCTAACTAACCCTGTTTGCGCGAAACCGTATCCAACGGTTCGGATCCCGCTAAGCTTCAAGATTGAGGATTTATGGTCCCCTTCTGAAGGGAGGAACCACATTGGTCGGCAGGTCAGCTCTTGAACGGGCGCATGAATCGGCTTTCCGGTGTGCTGAGGTTGAATATTCACGCAAGAACACCTCGACCGGGTGTGTACTGATTGACCGCGACTTTCGCATCCGGGGTTTTAACGAAGCTTACGAAGCGGCGACTGGGCTCTCACGTGGCGAAATGCAAGATCATTTACTATTCGATCTGTTTCCCGACAGCCCCGATAATTCAGAAAATCAGGTTGACCGAGTTAGAGGCTCCTACGAACGGGTGCTGCGCTGCCGGAGGTCAAACACGTTGTGGGTGCAGCGTTACGACATTCCCGACCCAGCAACACCGGGTGGTTTTATCCAAAAAGTCTGGACGTTGAATCATCAGCCGTTGGTTGGCAATGACGGCACGGTGATTGGAGTAGTTCAGCATGCTGAAGATATAACGGCTCTCGATTGTGTTTTGGCGTCGCTGGCTAGAACATTGTCAGTTGCAGAGGCAGATGACGACCACTGGTGGGACGTGGTGCGTCAACTCGGGACAGTAGGTCGCGCTCTGCCCCGCTACCGTGAAACCTATCTCGCTCTCGCGCAGGAAAACAACCAGTTGCGCGAGGCTCAAGCCTCTCGGGCGGTGATTGAGCAGGCCAAAGGCATCCTGATGGGCCAACACCACTGTTCACCCGATGAGGCTTTTCAGATTCTCCGGCAGATGTCTCAGGCCACCAACGAGAAACTAAGAGATGTCGCAGCAGCATTGGTCAAGGAGAACGCCGGGCTTCGTTCAGCGTAATCCCTGGACGCCCTTGCCCAATTTGAGAGTTGGCCAGCGCTAGGCCCGCATCCCAGCCCGGTGCTCGCCCATTCTCTGGTGGGGTAATTGCAGACGTATCGAGTCCTGTCCTAGCAAGAAGCCACGAGACAAGCGAGTTCGAGTTCCACATGTCGCCCACTTGCAGCTCATCGCGGCCCCACGTCAACGTCGGCGCTGAGTGAACAAGTTTCAGGATGGTCGCGGCATGGACTTCATCGGTGCTGACGCGGCGTGGGCCATCCACTGCTTCCGCTAAGTCGGGAATACGACCGTCTCGCCAGCAGCGGATTTCGTATCGGAACAACCGAAATCGGCCCAACCATCGAGCACCAACCGGGCCGACCCTCACGACGCCGCGTTGGGCTTCCTTGAGATTCCACACTGGCCCCATTTCGATCGAGAATGTGTGGCCATGTTCGGTGACAAGGAGCGCCGCGTGGTACAGGTCTGCGGTAGGTCTATGGTTGCGCCGCGCAGATAAAGCCTCGTAGAGGCGTCCATTCCAGCGGACAACAGTGCCGCCCGCTCCGAGTGGGAGCCAATAGAGATCGATGCTTGCGCGTCCTGTACTCAAGGTTCCTCCGTGCTTCAGCCTTAAGTATCCGCCTTGTGGTCACCTGCGGTTAGGGCCCGAGGGCATCGTCATCTGGGTCAATGGTCCTATGACTGAAGGACCCGCCGACTCTTGTTCCACACTCCCCGCGCGGCGGACGATGGACAGTATGACGACCCGTCGCAGCGTCAACTTCCAACCGGTCCGCAGAGTTGTGCGAACAGTCATCGAGACGTTCAGTGGCATCGCGCTGATGAAGATCCACGTAATCCTTGGTCGTCCCCTTCGGAACTGGCGCACTACGTGGGGTACCACCCCTAGTGAAAGACAGCGTGCGTACCCTGGTGATGCACTACTGCCGAATCCATGCTGGAGCTACACGCACGGGGTCACGGTTGATGCGCCACCAGGACAGGTGTGGCCGTGGATCGTGCAGATTGGGCAAGGTTGCGGAGGCTTTTATAGCTACGAACTTCTTGAAAATCTCGTCGGCTGCAGGATCACCAACGCGAACCAAATCCTCCCTCATTGCCAGAACCTTGAGGTGGGGGATTCGATCCGCCTCCATCCGAAGGCGCCTCCTTTGACGGTGGCGATGATGGAAGTAGAGCGGCATCTAGTGCTCTTCGCCTCGGATGCGCAGTCGGGCGATTCGACCGTCTGGGGGTTCCACCTGACGCCCGAAGGTAGTGGGCGCACGAGACTGATTGAACGGGGCGGCAGCACCCACGGAGAATCACTGCGAAGCCGACTCACTTTCGGTCGACTGCTATTGGAGCCCATCAGTTTCGTGATGAGCCGGAAGATGCTGCTGACAATTAAGGCACTCTCCCCCGTCATGACCGACAGCGTTTAGGGACTTTCGGCACCTGTGCTCCGCAGCCCGCGTGGGCTAAATTCAAGTTCATGATCAAATGGGAAGATCTCACCCCGGCCCAGCGCGGCGTACTCATCGGGGCAGTGGCCGTTCAAATCAGCCTCGCTGTGTCCGCGTGGTCGGACCTCGCCTGCCGCCCCGCGGCTGAGGTAAACGGCCCGAAGGCGAAATGGGCCGGAATCATTGCGATCAATTTCGTTGGCCCTATCGTGTACTTTGCGCGGGGTCGTAAGCACTGACCATCGTTACGGCGGCATTAAATTTTTTCTTGCTGCACCGTGCCGTGTGCCCCGAGCATTGCGCATATGCGGGCGAAAGTTTGGTGGATTTATTGCGTATGTCCTATTTTTCTGTTGCCTCTATCAAAAAGTTGGTCAAATCCGTGCGTTCTTGATCTCTTGGTTGAAGTCACAGCACCTTCTAGTGTGCTGTAGTTTTTCTTCATCACCATCACAGCGCCGCCTGTGCTGCTGCTTGAGTTAACGCGCGGGGAAGGATGTCAATGTCCGCCAATGTTATTGGTTTTTCGTTGCTTCTCATCGGCTTAGTAATGCTGATATCGAAGATTATTCGGGTGAAGTGGCGTTTCGCCCAGCGGCTTTTTATCCCGAGTTCAATTATTGGCGGCGCGCTCGTTTTACTTCTGGGTCCGGACGTTTTTGGGCGGCTCATGTCTGCTTTAGGAACAGACCGGTTCGCCGAATCGGGCATCTTCACTGAAGGCATCTTGACTGTCTGGAGTTCGCTGCCGGGTCTTCTTATCTCGATGATTTTTGCGGCACTGTTCCTGGGCCATCGATTGCCCACCCTGAAACAGGCCTTCCATGTGGCCGGACCACAGATCAGTTTCGGCATGGCGTTGGGTAGTGGCCAGTACGTTCTCGGACTATTGCTCGCGTTCCTTGTTCTGGGACCTGTCTTTGGCATGCCCATCATTTCCGGAACACTTATTGAGATTGGTTTCGAAGGCGGGCACGGCACAGCAGCTGGTATGGCCGAAACTTTCGCAGAGTTCGGCTTCCCTGAGGGCCAGGATCTTGCCCTTGGCCTGGCTACCATCGGCATCCTGTCCGGTGTGGTTGTCGGCATCATTCTCATCAACTGGGGTGTGCGCACCGGCAAGACCACGCAGCTGAAGGAAAAAGGAAACCTCTCCGTCGCTGAGCAAGCTGGTCTTGTTGAGAAGGACAACCGCAAGAGCGCCGGCACACTTACTGTGCAGCCCGCTTCGATTGAGCCGTTGACGCTTCACTTCGGTCTCATCGCCACGGCCGTGCTCATCGGGTGGATCATTTTGGAGAGCCTGCGATGGATTGAGCAACAATTGTGGGCCGACAGCATCGAGATCATCGCCTTCGTGCCGCTGTTCCCGGTCGCGATGATCGGTGGCATCATCGTTCAGATCGCGATTCAAACCTTCGACAAACACGACATCGTAGACCGGCAACTCGTCGAACGCATTCAGGGTGTGTCGTTGGATGTCCTTATCGTTGCCGCCTTGGGCACTTTGTCGCTTCTCGCCATTGCTGCGAACTTCTGGCCATTCGTGCTACTTGCGGTAACGGGCCTGGCGTGGGCGTTGTTTGCGTTTATCGTGATTGCTCGTCACGTGATGCCTGACTACTGGTTTGAACGTGCCATCGCTGACGTTGGTCAATCCTTGGGTGTGACGTCCACCGGTTTGATCTTGCTTCGTGTGGCTGACCCCGATCTGAAAACGCCGGCGTACCCCGCATTCGGCTACAAGCAGTTGGTGCTGGAACCATTCTTCGGTGGCGGTCTCATTACCGCGGGATCCATTCCGCTCATTGTGGGCTTCGGTGCCGGGTGGTTCTTTGCCGGCATGTTGGCGTTGTTCATCGGTTCGCTCGCTGCCGGATTCTTGTACTTCGGCAAGAAGAAGTCACCCAAACCTGCCGTCTGACAGATCAGCCCCTCGTGAAGTGATAGTGCCGATCGTCGGGCACGGTGAGCATTCGTGTCATCGTCTTGCGGTCGAACGGCCACAGGTCGATGGTGCCGTCGTCGTTGTGGTACCAGGAGTTGCACCCGCCGGTGGTCCAGATTGTGGAGCCTAACGCGTCGCGTACTTGCTCGTTGAACTCGTTGGTGGCGTCTTCAGTTGGTTCGACGGCGGTGAACTCGGCACGTTGGAATCGTTGAATCATCTGCAGAATGTAACGAGACGTGAGTTCTGCTGTGTATTGCAGTGAGATTGAACCGATGGGTGAGTTGGGGCCGAGCATGGTGAAGAAGTTGGGGAACCCAGGGATCGCGGTCATCCGGTAGGCGCGGGGTCCTTTCGCCCAGGCATCGTCGATCGTGAGGCCATCTCTGCCAACAAGGTTCATCGGGCGCATGTAACTGTGCGCTTTGAACCCCGTGGCCAGGATGATGATGTCGAATTCACGTTCGGTGCCGTCAGCGGCGATGATGGACGTTTCGGTGATGCGGTCGATGCCCGTGTCCACAATCTCCACGTTGGGTTGTTGTGCTGCTTTGTAGAACGTCCCGGACACGACTTGACGCTTGCATAGGGGCTCGTAGTTGGGGGTGAGCTTGGCGCGCAAAATGGGGTCACGAACGGTGCGGAGGTGCGCCCGGGCTGCGGCTTGCACAAGGGACCGTCTCCAGGTGTCGCGTGTGGTGATGTCCGCGAGGATGCCTGATGCCCACAACGACGAGCTATACACGGCGCGATTGAGGCCGGGAAGTCGACGAAGTGCGGCACCAAGGATCGCGGGTTGTTTAATATCTGTCGGACCCCACAGGACCCACTGCGGTGTGCGCGAGAACTGAGTTACTTGGGCTGCGTGCTTGTGCAATGCTGAAACGAGTTGTACGCCGGTGGACCCTGTGCCGATGACGGCCACTCTGCGTCCGTCTGTTTCTACGGAATCGTCCCACCGGGCGGTGTGGACGACAGGGCCGGTAAACGTGTCGAGGCCCTTGATGTCGGGGATGTTGGGGTGATGGAGCACGCCCGTTGCGGCGATGAGGAAGTCAGATTCGTAGGTGTCGCCTGCGGCTGTTTCGACAACCCAGCCGGTCGGTGTGAATCGCGCGGACGTCACTTCGGTGCTGGTGCGAATGAAGGGCGTGAGGCCGTGTTCTTCGACGACGTCGCGGTGATACCGCTGGATTTCCGGGCCTGTTGCGAACACGCGGGACCAGTCCGGTTTGGTCGCGAACGAGTACTGGTAGAGATGGGAAGGGACGTCACAGGCTAGCCCTGGGTATCGGTTCCAGTGCCATACTCCCCCGACGTCCGACCCCTTTTCGAGGATGACGAAGTCGTCGATGTTGGCCTTGCGTAGCGTGGCGCCCATGGCGATGCCGGACATTCCAGCGCCAATGATGACGACAGTTTTTCGAACACTCACTTCTGTACCTCCCAAGCCTGCACGCGCTGTTCGAGCGCATTGATCGCGTAAGTGAAGACGCGTTCGCGGCGCCGATAGTCCATGAAGTTGCCGCCCAATACGGCAAGGTCGTGCGCTGGGGCATCGAGGAGAAACACTCGTGTCCCGCCTGCCTCGACGGCGGCGATTTCCTTGCGCAGTGTTGCCGTCATGCCTTTGCGGAGTGCTTGGTTTTCAGCGAAACCGCTCAACCCCGGGGCGCGTGCCCCGGACATCGACGCCATGGGTGCGAGGATGAACAGTTCGTCGAGTTCGTCGGCTGCAAGCAAGTCCACCGATGCTGTTGATGCGACACCACCGTCGACGTATCGGCGATCCCCAATCTGGACGGGCGGGAACCACCCTGGGATGGCCCACGACGCCCGAAGAGCCTGCTCAATGGTCGCAGGCGGGCTGCTAGGAATTCCGAACGCGGCACGACTGCCTGTGTCGTAGTCCAAGGCGACAAGCCTGGTATCGGGGTGCTCGACCCAGGTCTCGTCAGGGTTGAGGCTCTCAGCGAGTCGCGTCAGCCATGCGGGGTTTCCACTGCCACGTGGGGCCAGTCCTGACAGCGCCACGACACCCTGTGCGCGCCGGAAGAGTCCAAACGATCCTAGAGCGGCACGCGGAAGAGGTGGAATCATTCCTGGGGTGTCAGCGAGATGGGCCTGCAGCCGTGGGTCTGTCGTCGAACCGTTCTGCATCGCAACCAGGTCGTCGACGCTTACGCCGCTGCCCAGCATGGTGGCCAGTTCGGCTCCGGCTGATGTGCCCTGGAGGACGTCTGCAGTGCGCGGGTCCCACTCCAATTGCGTTTCAATCGCCTTCAACGCTGCAATCATCCAGGCACCGCCCAGGGTGCCGCCACATCCGAGTACGAGTCCGCGTCTCACTCCGCACCACCCTGGCTGGCAACTGTTTGGCTGGCAACGCGATCTTCGTAGGCTCGTCGGGCATTACGGTTTATACCGTCAAGCGCCCTGCGGTCACCGAATATTTGCCGTGCGAGTCGTTCGAGCCTTTCCGGTACTACAGCGTCCATGAGTGCTACGGCAGGGTTGACAAAACGTGGCACTGACACTTGCTGTGCTCGGGTGTGTACGGTGTTCACAATGGCGTCTGCGACGTCTTCAGGATTGACCGTGGGGATGCCGGTCAGGGTGGCACCGGAGGAAAGTTCGGTGCGCACTGCGCTGGGCATAACACAGCTGAAGCTGACGCCACTGTTGGCGTATTCGTGCTGCAGGGCGAGGGATAACCCTACTGCGCCGAATTTGCTGGCGTTGTAGACGACCATGCCGGGGATGGGGAGTTTGCCTGCCATTGATGCCACTGTGACGATGTGTCCGCGGCCCTGTTCGAGCATTCCAGGTAACGCTGCTTTGACCCCGTTGATGGGGCCGTGGACATTGACGTCGAGAATCAGCTTGGATAGTTCGCTTGGTTGCTCAAGGAACCCGCCGAGCGGCATCACGCCCGCGTTGTTGACGAGTACGTCTATTGATCCCGATGAGATTGCGACAGTGCTGAGAAACTCTGTCCACGATGTTTCAGAGGTGACGTTGAGTTCGGTGGCGTGGCAGCGCGGGATGCTGGTGGCCGTTTCCTGAGCTAGCGCCGCATCAAGGTCTCCAATCCAGACTGTGGCACCACGCTTGCTGAACGCACGTGCCGTGGCGGCGCCGATACCGCGAGCGCCGCCGGTGATGACCACGGTGGCGTTTGTGAGATCGATTTTTGGGTAGCGGTTCATCGTTTGCCCCCTCATAGGCCATCCAGATACATAGCGTTTCTCTAATTCTCAGTGTCAGAGTACAGCCTGTTTCTGGAAAGTCAACGGGTGATACACGTAGACTCCTACACTGAAACTCCGAACCATGACGAGAGGGCGTAGGCGTGGCAAACATCCAACACGATGCGCTCATCCCCGACCGATTTGACGGCCACCTCCCCCGCCATCGCCACAATCTTTCACGAGCCGAAGTCAAAAGCAGCCAATCTGCCCGTATCGTCAATGCGGCCATACAACTCTTCGGCGACAACGGATTCGCTGCCACCACCGTGATGGACATCGTCAAAAAAGCGGGCGTATCACGCAAAACCTTCTACGAAATGTTTGACTCCAAAGAAGCCGTCATCCTCGCTGCCTACGGAGCATTCGACGGCTTCCTTCGAGACTCCGGATTAACCGCCGACAATCGCGCCGACCTAGCTACCCCCCACGGAATAAGCGCAGCGGTCCACGCCCTGCTCACCGTCCTCGCTACCTATCCCGCCGCTGCGCGCATGTTCTTCCTCGAAGTCCTCGGCGCAGGTGACGAAGTGCGCCGCCGCCGCGACGCCGCCATCAACCAATTCGTCGATACTGCCGCAGCCACACTGCACCTTTTGAGGTCAAGCACCAGCCCCGATTTGCCGCCGCTCAACCGCACTATCGTTCGCGGCATCGTTGGAGGTGGGATGGAAATGATTGTCGGGCATCTCGTCCACGATTCGCCGAGCACGATCACGGAACTAGGCCAAGAAATCACCGACTTTGTCCTCGGCGTCGTCTGCCCCACAACCTCAATCCGAAACTAGCTCCCGTTTGAGCACTTTTCCCGTAGTAGTGCGCGGCAACGATTCCACAAATCGCACGTCCCGTGGAACCTTGTAGCGAGCGAGATGATCGCGCACAAAGTCTTTCAACTCATTGGCAGTGACAGACTCCCCGTCACGCAGCACCACGAAGGCACGCAGGCGCTGGCCAAAATGATCGTCCTCAACCCCGATGCACGCCGCCTCCCGCACTGAGCGGTGCAGCGCAAGGATGTTTTCCACCTCATAGGGGAACACATTCTCCCCACCAGAAACAATCATGTCGTCATCACGCCCGACCACCACCAGACGTCGAGCTTCATCAAATCGGCCAAGGTCACCCGTGGCGAGCAACCCCCCACGACGCTCCTTATCCCCACCTCCGGTGTAGCCCTCAAACAGTTGGGCATTGCCGACAAAAATTCGACCGACTTCGCCTTGCGGAACTTCCAAGCCGTCGTCATCCAACAGTTTCACCGTGGTCCCGCGTGTTGGCCGACCAGCTGTCGACGGTGAGGCGCGAAGATCCTCAGGTGTCGCAATTGTGGCGTTGGCGGCCTCCGTTGAGCCGTACAAGTTGTATAAATTATCCCCGAAAGCATCCATCCACCGAGTCGCGAGATCACCAGGTATCACCGAGCCCGAAACCGCCACAACTCGTAGCGTCGACGTGTCGTACTTTCGGCGGACGTCCGCTGGTAGTTCCAGGATGCGCTGCAACATCACGGGGATCGCGATCAAGGCCTCACACTGGGATCGTTCAATTTCAGCAAGCCATGCCTCTTCGTCGAAGAACTTCAACGTCACGAGGGTCGCGCCGAGGCTCAACCCAAGCGCTAGGTTCGCGATGCCCCAAGCGTGAAACATCGGAGCCGCCAACCCTATTCGCATCCCAGCCCGCAGCGGGATCCGATCAAGCAGCGCCGCAGGAGCTTCCAACGTGACAACGCCGCTAGCACCGATAGCTCCACGGTTCGCTCCGCGTGGCGTCCCAGTCGTACCGGAGGTCAAAATCGTCACCCGACCCGCCCGTCCGGGAACGGGCGCTCTCCTCCCACTGTTCGACGAAGCGAAGGCATCAAGACTAGCTACGCCAGCTTTCGCGTGCGCGTCCGCGATGATGCGCACAATATTCTGAGGGCAATCAGACAGGAGAGCATCAAACTCAGCGTCGAAAATGATCGCTGAAACGCCCTCACGCAGACACACCTCGCCCACTTGAGGACTCGAAAAACCAGTGTTGAGCAGCACCACATCGGACCCAATCTTGGCCGCGGACACCACGGCGTCAATAAAGCCACGGTGATTACGCGTAAGCACGCCGATGATGTCGCCCTCGGTGAGCCCATTGTCGAGCAGCGCACGAGCGATGACATCCGTTCGTCGATCTGCGTCCGCATAGCTGAACGGTCCGCGCTCGTCGATAATCATCGGCGTATCGGGGTGCAGCACTGCACCTGTAGCCACCGACGTCCCCAAACTCAGTCCCCACGTACGAGCCGCCCACGCAATCCGAAGCAGCCGATCAGGCCGGATGGGTTGAACGACACCGGCTTTAGCAAGAACGACAATGTTTCCTAGTTCCCGCACGACACGCATCGGGATCGACGGCGTCGGTGGGTGGCTCAGGGCACCTTCTTCAAGTTCTTTCTTCGCCGCTTCCAGAGCACGGGTGAACATTCCTCGTAGCCTTGGATAGGCAGCGAGGTCGGAAACCGACCCCAGCAGGCCCGGCGCGTCGTAGGAGAAACGCAACGTCACAGATGTCCGCCCACCCTGCGCGGGTCGCAAACGAAGCCGGAACCTGTGATCCACCCCAGTGAACGCGTGCCACGCAAACTCTCGCGCAGGGGTGAAGTTAACGATGATGACATCACCGCCAGCGAGGGCCGCTCCCATTTTGATGAGCACGCGGTAACGACCGTCAAGCCCAGGTTCTTGACCAGGGGTACGTGGTTCCACCGTCATGTCGGTGCCGATAAGCCGACCAATGCCCACCGGGTCCGCGCACAATTCCCACACCTTCTGCGGTGGCGCGTCAATATCGATACGTAGCTCGAACCTCATCCGATCACCGGAAGCTTTCGTTCCGCCTGCAGGGACGTCAGAATGTACTGCATACGTCCCACCACCTCGTCGTAAGCAACATCCCAATCTGGATCGTCACCGTACTCCGCGCGCAGGTCAATGGGTGTTCCGTACTGAATCACGATCTTTGACGGCAATGGCACAAATGGCATAAACGGCGGCGCGATCCCGTACGGAAGAGCAAGCATGATGGGAATCGTCTTAAGCCGCAGAGTACGGTCCACCTGCAGTAATTTGGCCAGCCACTCGCCGCGCGACAGAAAGAACGCGGTTTCTTGTCCACCGATAGTCACCTGCGGCACGATCGGAACATTGTGTTTGTGGGCGAGGCGCAAGAATCCTTTGCGGCCACCGAAATCAATCTTCGCTGACTCCCAAGTCGGCCGGAAAACCTCGTAGTCACCGCCAGGAAACACCTGCAGCACCGCACCTTCCGACAGGACCAAATCAGCGTTCCGCGGATCCGCTTCGATGGTGCCAAAACGCCGCAACATCCACGCGAACGGCGAGTTCAACACCATCCGGTGGGCAAGTTGATAGAACGGGTGTTCCGTTCCCAGATAGGACGCGATCGCGAGATTGGAGATAAACACCTCCGGGGACTGCAAACCACCGGTGTGGTTTCCAACGATCAGCGCCGGGCCCTCGCGTGGAATATGGTGCAACCCACGGACTTCGGGGCGAAACCAAATGCTGACGAGAAGCCACACGCCAGGCAATATTTCCCGCATCGCGTCAGGATCACGATCCTCAAGGGTGCCTGGCCTAAACCTCGGAATTAAACCCGACAACGGCCGCCGGATAGGTCCAGTCGCGCCACGAGAGACCGCACGGACAGTGCCAATCAGTTGGCCAGCGGCGCCGTTGCCGAAAACCATCGATCCCCTCGCTTCGGTTGCAGCGGACGAGCCGAGCTACGATTCCGCAAGTCTAGGACGTTCGAACCAGCCGCCGAGTGAAAAGCCACTGATTGGCCTGGCGCTCGTCACTGTCGTTGACGCGCCCGCCGTGCAAGCGCCCACCAGGCCAATACGAAGTCATGCGTGTTCGCCCGAACGTCTAGGCCGGTGATTTCGCGAAACCTGCCGAGCCGGTAGCGCACAGTATTGCGATGGACATGCAGCTTCTCCGCCGCGGCGTCAGCATTGAGGTCGCATTCGAAAAATGTCCACACAGTCTGCTCAATATCCCTGTTTGCTTCGTAGTCACTATCGAGATCACGAAAATACTGTTGTTCCACGGTCGCGGCGAGGTCGTCGGCCATCAATGCAAGTGGTAGCGGGCCAAGATCAGCTAACGTCACCACGCCCTCGCGCCCGAACGCTGCGGCGGCGTCGAGTGCGAGGCTCGCCGACCGGAACGAGTCAGCTGCTTGGCTCAGACGCACTGCTTCACCGAGGGCAGCGAGGGTATTTTCCGGCAGCGTTGGCGGTTGCGGGAGCAGCCCCACGAGGTCACCTTCGAGGACTGCGAGGACAGGTTTGTGACGCGCGGTGGTGCTTGTGCGTCGAATGGCCGACGAAATCCGGTCCTCCGCTTGTTGCCCTGAAGGCCGCGCTCGCAGCGGAAAGTACCGGGCTGTGGGATCGATGCCGAAAACCCGAGCCTCCGTGGCGAGCCTGGCTGGCGCGAGGGTGCCATGCAGCACCCCTCGCAGAAAGTCTGCGCGGCGGCCACTCTCCCGATGCCCCGCATCGATAGCAATGTCACGTTGAATCTCGGCGATGACACTCGCCGCATCGGTGACGAACTGCCAGGCGAAGTCATGCACTTTCAGCATCGTCGGCGCATCGATGTGGTACTTGGGGGCGAGTGTGTCGGCCTCGCTGAGCAGATAACGTGCCCCAAGCTGAATGCTTCGGGTCAATGCACCCAAAGGGAATCCTTGCTCGGCGCGCCTTCGCGCAAGATCCGCGAGCGGGGCAATTCGGGTGGCATCCACCTGAAGTGATGCGACCTGGGCGATGACCTCACGCACGATCTCGACGATCCCGAAACGGACATCCTCGATGGGCAACACGTCGTACTCAGGCACGCTGCGGCGAATCAGTGCGACGATCGCGTCGGTCTGCGCGTCGAGGCGCTGATGCAGGGCATACGCCAGATTGTCGAGCGCCGCGTTGTCCGCTTTCGGCGACTCAGTCATGACGTGATGGTATCGGCCTGTCAGAGCCGCTGTGTCCCATTCGCGTCAATACAACACCGCTGCCCTGCTCTGTGACGCGAAGTCACTGGAGCTGGGCAGCGGTCCTGCATTGAGTTTGTTAACGCTGAGGCACAGCGCCGACTAGCTCACCGTGATCGACCCCCACGAAATCCGTGGATTCTTCGTTGTTCAGGGGTGCGATTTCGGGGTTTGCTGCTTGTTTGCGGTGGGCGGCGAACTGGCCGAGCAGGCCGATGGCGGTGATGCCCAGAACTACCGCGAGAGCAGACGCAAAGCCGGGACCGCCGTTGAAGGCTGCGATGAGTCCTTCGCGTGTGTACGTCATCGGCGCGACCGGATGCAGAGCTCGCAGCGGTGCTGGGACGGTTTCCACCATCCAAATACCCCCGAAAGCGAACAGTTGCAGCATCCACGCCGCAAGTGACACCAGAGCGCCGCCTGCGTAGCCAAATATGCGGAAAGCTGCGCCGGTCAATGCGACTGACATCAAAGTTGCCGCAACGACAATCGCCACAACCTGGCCGAGGTGCGCTGGACTTGGAGCGGGGCTAACAATCGACCACATCGTTGCCAACAGTGCTGCCATCGCCACCACGCTCACGACTGATACGGCCAACAAACGTCGCAGAGGGCGACGGGGGTGAGCCCCCAACCTGCGATCCTCCCCTGACACACGGAAGGACATCCACACCAACACAGCGACGAGAGCTGAGGCCACCGCTAGGAGCACTGGAATAGCGCCGGGTCCGAGCTGTGAAGAACCTGGAACAGTTTTCGCAGCCACGTAGTCCGACTGCAGTGCGACCGGAGTACTTACGAGCGAAGCGAGTGAACTACGCGCTGAATCGTCACTCAAGTCAGGCACACGTGCAGCTCCCGAGCCGAGGCCCTCTGAGAGCTGCCTTGCCCCGTTGTCGACCTGACGGCTCCCCTCCTGCAGTCTAGGTAGGTTCTCGGCAAGCGAACTAACCCCGTCGTCCAGGCGACCCAGCCCGTCAGAGAGTGCGCTGGCACCGGTGGCAAGTTGTGCCCCACCCACGGTGAGCGCATCAACACCTGAGCGGTAGTCGGCGGACGGGTCCGTCAGTTGGCGCGCAAGTTCGGCGCTTCCCGCTTCTAGCTGTGAAATTCCATCGAGAAGCGCGGCGACCTGGTCAAGGACAGACGAAATCTCCTGACTAGCAGGGGTAGAAATCGACGACAACTGTGACTGCACCAGGCGGATTCGCTCAGCAGATGTATTGTCGGCGTCGATTCTCGCCGCCAATGTGCTGATTCCGTCCGAAAGCCGCTGGGCGCCTGCACCGAGTTCGACGGTGCCGTTCTGCAGTCGAGTCAGCCCACTTGAGAGTTGGGTCGCACCCGATGAAAGTGCGGTCGCACCATCGGCTGCTTCGCGCATGCCAGGGGCAAGGCGAGTAGTAACGCCGCCGACAAGTTCGTCGACACCGTCGGCGAGTTGAGCGGTTCCGTCAGAGAGTCGACCAGATCCCTCAGATGCCTCTCTGAGGCCAACACCAATATCGTTCATTCCGGTCAACATTGTTCCGACAGCCCGGCTGGAGGTGGATTCCAGCAGTGCGGCGTTGACCGCGGTCATCACGCGTGTACCGACAGTCGATGCCATCGTTGTGTTGTTGTCGTTGTAGGTGACGGCGATATTTGCCGGTGCCGTAGCACCATCGGACAATGTGCTGAGCGTCTGGCTGAAGTCTGACGGGATCTCCACGATGAAGTAGTAATCCCCAGAACGTAGCCCCGCAGCCGCCTCATCGTGGGCGACGACCTGCCAGTTCAACGCGCCACTATCGACCAAGTTACGGGTGATTTCTGCGCCCGCGTTAATGGCATCTTCACCCTCGCCGACAGGTTGATCGGAATTGACGAGCGCGACGGGGAGTTCACTCAGCTTTTCCGTGGGATTCCACATGGCCCACATGAACAACGCGGAGAAAGCGAGGGGCAAGGTTATGCCCAAGGTGAGTACAAGGCGCGCGAAACGCGATTGGTACCAGCGTGAAGGCCGGTCGGGCACAGTCATCAGATCTCCAGAGGATTGACTCGGTAATAACGAATGAGTTCCCGGGTCGTGGCCACTGGCATCGACTGTGATGCAGAGCAGAATTTTTGCTAAACATGACCCGAGTCATACTGATACTCCGGGTTAACGCGACCTATGAACATGGCTGTGCTGCCAAACCCCGCTGGCTTAGTTTGGCAGCTCACACAATCGGCCCGTGACTATGTGTTCTTATTCCGAGGCCGACAGTGCGACTATGAGCTCGAGCACTGTGCGCGGATCGTTGAGTTGGTCTCCGTAGACGTCGCGAACTTGCGACATGCGGTATCTCACGGTCTGTGCGTGGACATAGAGGTCGGCGGCCACACGGTCGCGTTGCCCTAAGTGCAAGAGCCAGGACAGGAGCGTTTTTTCGAGGCGCTCCGCTGTGGCTCCGCGCAAGTCTGATAGTGGTGCCAGTGTGCGCTGCCGTAGGTCCGCTAACGCCTGTTCGTCCGCGGTGAGAATCAACTGAACGAGATAGTCGTCGGAGTCGACAGGGCCTTTCGTGCCCGTCGGCACAAGTGCTCGCGTACGTAGGGCCCGATCGTACGAGGAGCGTGCCTGCATCCATTCGCGGGGTGGGCCCACGATGGCGGTCCTGTCTTCGAGGCGCTGCATGAGTTCGGCTCGGGCTGCGCCGCCCATGTCTGGGACAAACAGGAGTGCGAGTGAGTCCGATGCGTCGACCTCGGGTAGATCCTCTGTGATGTGCAAGGTGGATTCGCCAAATCGGGATACGAGGCCGCGTGTTTGTGCGATGGGTAGCAGTACTGCCGTCAGGGTTGACGGTGGCTGCCAGTTGGCACGCTCAGCACCGGCGATGAGTGTGTCGTCCGACCTCCCTGTGAGGATCTTCTGTCCCAGTTGATCGAGATAGTGTTGCCGGACGCGGCCGGAGGTGGCGCTTTCGTCTTCGTGTCCGGCAATGCTGGCGGCGGAGAGTTCGTCGATAAACGCGAACGCCAGTTCCGCGAACCGGGCGACCGACAGTGCAGGTAGGCCACCAGACACTGCTGTGGCCGCCATTTCGCGCCAGGATGCGCGGGCACCGACCCGGTAAGCCGCAAGCAATGCGTCCGTGGACCTGCCGTTGCGCGCTTCTCCCCTGCCGAGTTCATATGCCGCGTCGAGCGCTGCAGGCAGCGGCGACGCGTGAATCGAATCCTCGGTGCGCGCGGCGATTTGCACCAGTGCGCCCAGCGTCATGCGCACCGCGGTTTCAATGTTTCGGCCCATCCGACCGCTAAACGCACGCGAATAGCTGGGCACCTCGATGGTGACAGCTGCCACCGTCTGCTCTGCAATCCGGGGCAGTGCTGATTGCAGGGCGGTGATGATCTCGGGGTCCAAAGCTAGCCCGGTAACGCGACCAGGGTCCCGCCCAGCGTCCGATCGTGGCATTTTTGTTCCTTGAGGATAAAACAAGCCAATTTATTCACACGGTTTGGACAAGACTTTATCCCCATGTGTGGGGGAAAGTGAAGGTATGACAATACGGGCTTCGAAAACACTCGCACCCGGCACCCTGCGTGACCGGCTGATCAGGCTGGCCGAGCTGGCAACCACACCACTGCTACCCTCGGACTACTTCGATCTGGTCGCGCCCCTGCGGTCCGGTTCGGCGCTGCGCGGACGGATCACAGCAATCCACCGCGAGACCGCCGACGCGGTGACCGTCGTCATCAAACCTGGCCGCGATTGGCGGCCCCACACCCCCGGCCAGTACGCCCGCATCGGCATCGACGTCAATGGCGTGCGGCAGTGGCGCACCTACTCACTGACCTCTGAGGTTGGCAGCGCCGACGGGTGCATTTCCATCACCGTCAAAGCGATCGAAGGCGGCACCGTCAGCAACCACCTCGTGCACCACGCCACCGTGGGCACGATCGTCCACCTCGACTATGCCGCCGGGGACTTCACCCTAGGCGCCGAGCATCCCGCGAAAGCCCTGTTCGTCACCGCAGGCAGCGGCATCACCCCAGTGATGGGCATGCTACGCAATGCGATCGACCAACTCGAAGACGTCATCGTGGTGCATTCCGCACCCACCGCCGACGACGCGATCTTCGGCGCGGAGCTCCGCACACTGCACCGCCAGGGCCGCATCACGCTGATCGAACGCCACACCGCCACCAGCGGCCGCCTCAGCATCGATGAGCTGGACATGCTCGTTCCCGACCTTGCCGAGCGCGAGGCATGGGCGTGCGGTCCCGCCGAACTCCTCGATGGCATCGAGCAGCGCTGGACGGCCCTCGGCATCGCCGATCAGCTACACACCGAACGATTCCGCATCACCCCGATCGTCGCCGGGGACGGCGGCACCGTCACCTACGAGCGCGCTGGCACCACCGTCGAATCGGCAGGCTCCGAATCCCTGCTCGACGCCGGAGAATCCGCAGGCGTGCTCATGCCATCGGGCTGCCGGATGGGCGTGTGCTTCGGCTGCGTCATCCCACTGCGCAACGGCGTTGTTCGTGACCTCCGCAACGGCGAGATCACCTCAGCGGCCGAAGGCGACGGAGTCCTCATCCAGACCTGCGTGTCCGCCGCCGCGGGCCCCTGCACCCTTGACGTATAAGGACTTACCTGACATGACTGTCATCCAGAAGAAGCCCAACAACGCAATCGCCCACCTCACCGCCGCGGACATCGAAAACATCGGCCGCGAGCTCGACGCGATCCGCCAGCAAGTCCTCGATGCCCGAGGCGAGAGCGACGCCGACTACATCCGCAAGGTAATCAAATTTCAGCGCTACCTCGAGCTAGGCAGCCGCGGAGTTTTGCTCGTCTCACTGTTCCCGCCGGCATGGCTACTCGGCACCGCAGGCCTCGGGATCGCCAAGATCATCGAAAACATGGAAATCGGCCACAACGTCATGCACGGCCAGTGGGACTGGATGCGCGACCCGAAGATCCACTCCACCACCTGGGAGTGGGACAACGCCTCACCTGCCGACATGTGGAAGCACTCCCACAACGAACTGCACCACACCTACACCAACGTCATCGGCAAAGACAACGACCTCGGCTACGGCATCATGCGCGTCGACGAGGATCAGAAGTGGATGCCGTTCTACCTCGCCCAGCCGCTGTGGAACTTCATCAACGCGTGCGTCTTCGAGTACGGCATCGCCGCCTACGACCTCGAAATCGGCAAATACATGAAGGGCCGGATCCCCAAAGAGGAGTTCGACCGCAAAAAGAAGGGCGTACTCGCCAAGATCCGCAAGCAGGCCACCAAGGACTACCTGGTGCACCCGCTGCTCTCCGGCCCCTCCGCACCCACCACCTTCGCCGCCAACGTCGTCGCCAACCTGATGCGCAACTGGTGGACCCACTCCGTGATCATGTGCGGGCACTTCCCCGAAGGGGTAGAAACCTACGAGAAGGCATCCATCGACGGCGAAACCAAGGGCGAATGGTACCTGCGCCAGATGCTTGGCTCGGCCAACATCTCCGGCGGCAAGGTCACGCACTTCATGACCGGCAACCTGTCATTCCAGATCGAGCACCACCTGTTCCCGGACCTGCCGAGCAACCGCTACCAGGAAATCGCCCCACAGGTGCGCGCAGTGTTCGACCGCTACAACCTCAACTACGTCAGCGGTCCGCTACCCAAGCAGGTCGCCTCCGCGTGGAAAAAGGTCATTAGGTTGTCGCTACCCAACGACTTCGGCAGCAAGGTCAAATCGGCACCGGCAAAGGTCATCAGCGCACAATTCGGTAACCGGACCCCGGCGAAATCTGCAGCGTAGTCCTACGCGAAACGAGGGCGTGCCGAGCATTCTTGGCACGCCCTCTCCGTCTGTGCTGGGTTGCCCTCGTTGTGCACTGGGTCGCCCCGCCGTCACGTTCGACCCAACGTCGACGCCACTTACTGGCCTGCCTCCCGCTGTCGCATAGCGGCCGCGAATATGACGCCCATCTTTTCAGCGAAGGCTGTGGTGGCCTTCAGTGGGCGCAACATGACGGTGAACTCATCGACGAGGCCGTCGGCATTGGTGTGGAGGAAATCGCATCCCTGCAGTTCGAATTCGCCGACACGGGCACGGAAGATCAGCGCGTGATCATCTCCCTCAGAGATCTCCTTCTCATACTCGAAATCCTCGAACACCTGGGTGACGGCGCCCAGGATCAGGGCCACCATGTCGCGACCCTGATAGGGGCGGTGAGCGATGGGGCTACGGAATACAACGTCCTCGGAGAAGATGCTGGGCAGGTTTGAAAAGTCATTGGCCTCGACCGCAGCGCGGAATGGGTGCACGAGTGGACTCCTTGTGTAATGTGGGTCACAGCAAACATAGTCTTAAATATGACTATGTCAATAACTGACTAGCGAAGGAGGCTGCCTCGTGACATTGCGGCACGCCGTCCTCGCGGCACTACTCGACGGAGATATGTCGGGTTATCAGCTCGCCAAAACCTTCGACGTTTCCGTGTCGAACTATTGGCACGCACTTCCGCAACAGCTCTACGGCGAGTTGACCAAGCTAGAAAAAGAAGGCCTGATCACCGGCCGAGTTGTGATCCAGCAAGGCCGCCCCAACAAGCGGCTATTCAGCCTTGCCGACCCAGGCACCGAGACGCTTACCCAGTTCATCACCGAACCCTCACGCCCCTCATTTATTCGGGATGACCTGCTAGTCAAAGTACGGGCCTGCGAGGTCGGCGGACACGCCGAGCTCATCGAGCAGCTTGAGGAACGCGCCGTGCAGGCCCGCGCCAAGATCACACTTTTCGACAAGCTGCTCCGAGAGTTACGTGGCGGCACGGACGAAGAAACCTACCTTGCTTCCAACAGCCGCATCGGCCCTTACCTGACAGGCCTGCGGGGTAGGGCCTTCGAGACGGAAACACTGCTGTGGTGCGAGCAGTCAGCGCGAGTCCTACGGCTACGCATCGGATCGAAACCGGCAAACGGGTAAGTTAAGTACATGGCAAAGTGGTTGTCCCCGCTCGACGCAATGTTCCTGTACATGGAATCGCCCGATTCGATGATGCACGTAGGTGGTTTGATTGAAATTGAGGTCACCAATGGCACAACCGGGGATATGAGCAGGCAGATCCGCGACGAACTCCAAGAAATGACCTCTGCGGAGTCCCCGTGGAACCTCAAGCTCGCCACCCCGAGGTTCCTCAAGAATCCGGTACACCGGTGGGTTGAAGACACTGAGTTCGACGCGATGTACCACGTGCGCCGCTCCGCCTTGCCGAGCCCAGGCAGCGAACGTGAACTCGGTGTGCTGGTATCACGCCTACACAGTCGCCCATTGGACTTCCGACGCCCGCCCTGGGAGTGCTACATCATCGAAGGCCACGAGTCCGGCAACCTCATGATGTACACCAAGGTTCACCACTCGCTCGTCGACGGCTACACCGCTGTCAAGACGCTGATGCGATCCTTCTCGAAAACCCCAGACGCACCTGAAGAACCGTTCTTCTTCCAGATCCCGCCCCCGCGCAAACGCCTCAGGTCGACCACAGATGCTCCGGCCGACCAAGGGTCATTCATCAGCGCCGTCGCAGGCCACACAACATCGGTACGCGATATCGGCAAAAGCCTCGGTCGACTATCGCGGTCGAGATTCCGCAAACACGACCCCATCGTCACTGTGCTGCAAGCACCCAAAAGCATCCTGAATGGTCGAATCGGCCGCAACCGGCGTTTTGCCACCCAGCAATACGACATCACTCGGCTCAAGGCGATCGCAACCGCTGCGGGCTGCACGCTCAATGACGTAGTCCTTGCCGTCTGCGGTGGTGGGCTCCGAACCTACCTCCAAAGCATCGAAGCGCTGCCATCAAAACCACTGATCGCGTTCGTGCCCGTCAACATTCGCCCCAAAGACGACCCGGGCGGCGGCAACATGGTCGGCGGCATGCTTGCCTCACTTGGCACCGACGCTGAGACCGCAGAGGAACGACTCAAGGCTGTAGTCGCATCGACGAGCGCGGCGAAGCAGCAAATGGAAAACATGACGCGAGCCGCGATCATCGCCTACACAACATACGTCGGTTCGCCCTTGTTGATTCAAACAGGCCTAGCCCAATTCGGGCTGAGCAAGATCATCCCACCTAGCTTCAACGTGGTCATCTCCAATGTTCCGGGACCAAAGCAACCCCTGTACTTCCGCGGCAACCGCCTCGCTTCGGTCTACCCCGTGTCGTTCCTCATGCACGGCGGCCCCCTGAACATCACGTGCGAAAGCTACGGCGACACCCTGAACTTTGGGTTTGTCGGGTGCCGCGACACTCTCCCCCGCCTACAGCGCCTCGCACTCGCGTGTGGGGAAGCCGTCGAAGAACTTGAGCAAGCCTTCGTTGCCGGAAGCTGAGGTACCGGGCGCTAGATGAGCCAGGCGATAATCCACACGGTAATAGCCGCAAGCGTCACAAAGAGCGCCACTGTGAACGCGACAATGATGGCGATTGACCAGTAGACGCGTCGGCGAACCTGCGCCCGCGTCAGGTTCGGATCGGTGACGTGACGATCGAGCAGCGCAACATTGCGGTTATTGGCCTTGAACATCACGTCAAAAATCGTGCCGAAAAATGGGATGCTGCCAAAAATCGCATCGATCGCGACGTTAAACAGCATCATCGCTAGGGTTGGGCCACGTGCCCCGAACCTGGCAGCCTGGATCACAATGCCCGCGCTGATCATCATGCTCGCCGCATCCCCCGCCCCGGGCACTAGGCCGAGGATGGGATCGACACCAAACGTCTGCTTAGTCCCTGGTATGCGGAACCGCGAATCCATCACTTTCGCGAATCGGCGGATCTGCCTCCGCCGCTGCTCGACAACGTCGGCAGGATCCTGCTGTTGAATGGTCACTCTTGAAGTATTTCAGCAAGCGGCACCCTCCGCCCACTCCTCCACTGGCCCGGCTCCCGGTTCCCGGCTCCCGGTTCCCGGCTCCCGGTTCCCGGCGAATCCATCAGCGCAGGTCAACATAACTAGCCACTTTCCGGCGGTTTTGTTGACATCCGCTGATGGATTTCTCGCCGGAGGGGCAGGGGGCAAGTGCACTCCCGGGCGCATTCCCCGCCGGACCAGTATTCTTGAGGTTTACACTCCAGCGTTGTAGTGAGCACCGGGACCCACAAACGGGGGCGACCATGGCGATTGATGCGAGTGCTTTCCCGCCAGCAACTGGCGCGAGCCACGGGGGCCACATTCGGCTCACATCACACGCAAGCAGCGCAGGTTCGCGGGAAATCAACTGGGGCGCAGCGGTACCGAGCCACCGTGGGCCTGTCATCGGAACGACCGGCATGCGCGCGCAACGCAACGTGATCGGCACCCACAGTGGCTCTTACAGTGTGTACCGGGCACTGGCAGTCGCCGCCGGTGCGCTGTCCCGCGAACATCGCGCAGACCTGACGAACACCGCACCCACGGACTCGATTGGCCCTTATCCGCAATGGTGTGACCCGAGCACCATCGTCAGTATCGATCCGTGGGGCGCCATGATCGCCGAAGCGTTCTCCGCAGAGTTGGCGTCCGGGTTGGACATTCGGCCCACAATCGCCGTGACGAAGGCTCACGTCTCGGTTCCTGAAATCGCCGAAGCAATCACGCGTGGCCGACTCGTGCCCGACGGCCGCGTCCTGCTCCCCAGCGGCGCTGCTGTCGTGACGAAGGTGGCGATCGAACCAGTGTGGTTTCTGCCCGGGATCGCTTCCCGGTTCGGGTGTACTGAAACGGAACTGCGCCGGGTGCTGTTTGAGGAAACCGGCGGAATGTTTCCCGAGCTCGTCACCCGGCCGGACCTTGAAGTGTTTCTCCCCCCGATCGGCGGGCAGACGGTCTACATTTTCGGGAACCCCACCGATCTAGCGAATCCGGACGTGGAACTGACGGCGCGGGTCCACGACGAGTGCAACGGTTCTGATGTTTTTGGTTCAGACATTTGTACTTGTCGTCCGTACCTCACACACGCGATCGAAGAGTGCATTAGGGGGACGCAGTCTGGCGGTGTCGGTGTGGTGGCCTATTCCAGGAAGGAGGGCCGTGCGCTGGGCGAAGTCACCAAGTTCCTCGTCTATAACGCCCGTAAACGTCAGGAAGGCGGCGACACCGCAGACCAATACTTCGCCCGCACCGAATGCGTGGCCGGTGTGCAGGACATGCGTTTTCAGGAGCTCATGCCGGATGTCCTGCACTGGTTGGGTATTCGCAAGATTCACCGGTTTGTATCGATGAGCAATATGAAATACGACTCCATCGTTGGATCCGGTATTGAGGTCGGCGAACGGGTGAATATCCCGGAGTCGCTGATACCGCTGGATGCGCGTGTGGAGATCGACGCGAAAATGGCCGCGGGGTACTTCACACCCGGGCCGGTTCCTGATGCAGAGGCGCTTAAACGGGTCAAAGGTAGGGGCTTAACCGATGACTAACACCCCGTTTGCGGCGGCCGCTACGCTGCGATCCACTTCTACTATCCGCGAGCGCGCAAACCAACTACTGCGACGGGCCCGTGACGATCAATCGTCGTGGTTTGCCGTCGATGACGGTGCGCTGGAGAAGGCAGCGGACCTAGTGGAGGCAGTGACGCGCGAGCGCTATCCCGATTTGAAGATTCCGTACCACAGCCGCTGGCGTCATTTCGAAGCTGGCGGCGTTGATCGAATCGGTGAGCTGCACACACGGCTTACCGACCAGCAGGCTCGCGTAGCGACACTAATCGACCTCACCGTTGTCAGCGTGCTCCTCGATGCGGGCGCCGGGCCGCAATGGAGCTACACCGAACATCAGAGCGGGCTCACCTTCGCGCGATCAGAGGGACTCGGGGTGGCGAGTTGGCATGCCTTCCTCAACGGGGTGTTCTCCAGCGACTCAGCTCATCCGCTGCAAGCCGACGCGACAGGCTTGCAGAACCTCACGACGGCCCAACTTTCCGAAGCGTTCCAAGTTTCACCTGACAATCCGCTCATTGGAGTCGAAGGCCGGGTGCAACTGCTGCGCCGACTTGGAGCTGCGATATCCACAGTGGGGCGACCTTCTGAACTCTTCACCGGTCTCACCTCGGTGACGGCACATGACATTCTGGATCGACTACTGACGGGGCTTTCGCGAATCTGGCTCGCAGACAACACCCTCGGCGACGAGCGACTCGGTGACTGCTGGTGGCATGACGCGGTTGTCGGCGAAGGCCTCACACAAGGCTGGTTGCCACTGCACAAGCTGTCGCAATGGCTTACGTACTCACTTATCGAACCGCTGCAATGGTCTGGCGTGCAGGTGACGGGGTTGGACGAATTGACCGGGCTCCCCGAGTACCGCAACGGTGGCCTGCTACTCGACACCGGTGTGCTGCGACTTCGTGACCCAGAGTGCACGCAACGCGAATGGAAGGTCGGCGACGAACTTATCGTCGAATGGCGCGCCCTAACGGTCGCATTGTTGGATGAACTCGCCCCACTGGTGCGCGCCCGCCTCGGCATGCAGCCCGATCAGATGCCATTGGCGTGTGTGCTCGAAGGCGGCACATGGGCCGCCGGTCGCAAGTTGGCGCAACAACTGCGTGGTGGCTTGCCTCCACTGTCGATAGCCAGCGACGGCTCAGTGTTCTAGGAAGGGAGCAACGATGGCTGAACTCCAGGTAATTGACCACCCGCTCATTGCGCACAAGCTGACATTGATGCGCAAGAAGGAAACATCCACCAAGAACTTCCGCCAATTACTTGACGAAATATCAACGCTGATGGCGTATGAAGTCTTACGCGATTGTCCGGTACATGACGTCGATATCGAAACGCCGCTCGAGGCGACGACTGGTTCGATGATCGACGGTAAGAAGGTCGTTTTCGTGTCCATCCTGCGAGCAGGAAACGGCATTCTCGACGGCATGCTCCGCGTCGTCCCAGGCGCGCGCGTGGGTCACATCGGGTTGTACCGGCAGCCGAAAACTCTCGTCGCTGTCGAGTACTACTTCAAGCTGCCAGACAATCTTCCCGAACGTGACATCGTGCTGGTTGATCCCATGCTCGCGACGGGCAATACCGCCATCGCCGCAGTGGAGCGACTCAAAGAGTTTCACCCGAAATCCATCAAATTTGTGTGCCTCTTGACCTGCCCCGAAGGAATCGAGGCCATGAACCGAGCGCACCCAGATGTTCCTATCTACACCGCAGCGGTTGACCGCCAACTCGACGACCACGGATACATCCGACCTGGTCTAGGCGATGCAGGCGACCGCATCTTCGGGACAAAATAACGCAACCTCCGGTCAGATATTCAGGTGATCGCTGTCTGAAGTAATCGGTTGATCACTTGCTACCGTCCACGCTTCGAACTCGACATTGTTGACTACCGCACGGATGTACGCCTCGGACCCACCAACGTAGACGGACGGAAAGTCGACGTGTGCTGAAACAAACCACGACCGGTCCTCCGGCCACCATGCATTCGGTGACAAACCTCTGAAGTCCTCAGATGCCCGCTCGACTGCGCCACGAAACAGGTAGTGATTGAATGAACCGAACTGCAGTTTAGGCACCGTGGGCGAGATTCCTTCGAATGCCGTGTTGCCTTCCCAGAACGCGAACCAGCAGTCGTCGGCCGTCTCTGTGAAGTGTCGTGAGAGTGCGGCCAACTCAACAACCTGATCCTCCCAGCACGAAACAAGCGACGTTGGTTCTGGAGGATCTGTACGGAGAAATCCTTGTGGCGCACCAGCTGTGATCCCGGACCACTCCATCGCGGCGTGAGCTATCGTGCCCCGTGAACGCGCGATATCAGACCATCGAACCCAGCGTGTGTTGCCCTTTTCATCAACTGATTCGGCGGGCCTCACTATCCGCGCATACGCCTCGTAGCCGAGAGGAACCAACGACCCAACGGCTGTCGTCGGGAAACGGCCGAGCTGTCGCTCGATCCACGTGCCAGCAGCAACAGTGTGCTGCAGTTCGGAGTCACGCCAGGATGGGTTCATTGGGTGTTTAGGGGCAAGGTGAAGTGATGGGACGCGATTCGAAATTGATGTCGCATATATAGCCGGTGCGCGGCTGCCCGTTCTTCCCCTACTCCTGAATCGAGATGAATTGCGCCGCAGCCCAAACGAATCGCCTCTTCCTTCACCCACGTCAACAGCTTGTCAGCATGGCCTTTTCCGCGCTCTGCAGGAGATGTGCTGAGATCGTCAATGTAGAGGTGGTGTCCCCACGCTGTTGACCAGTTTTCGCGGAAGCCCGCAACTGCCACCGCTGATGGCACACCGTCGGTGAAACCACCAACCAACCTGTAGCCACGAGGTCTCAGGTCCACATCAATGAAGTTGGCGAGTTCGTCTTTGTTGTGCCACTGGGGGCGCAGATGGAGAAGCGCTGTCGCCCCTACTTGTGTGTCCCCATGGATTTCTCGGATGGTGTGCACTGGAAATCCTTCCGTAGCAGCTCAGCCAATGTCGACGACGCTACGATAACCCGATGCGCGGTCTCCTGGTTTCCCTCGTAATTTTCGGAACGCTTCTCGGGTGCGTTGCATCCGTTGGGTATTCGCTCTTGCACCCTCGCCCCGTAATTGTGAGCCAGTATGTCCAGTATCATGTGGATCCCGCTGAGGTCGCGGACCCATCTGAGCTACCACAGTACCCACGGATTCATCTCGCCGTTCCGCCATTGGTTGGTTCCTTGTTTGGTGTTGGGGCCGCCACGGCGCTCGGTGCTGCAGGTTGGCGCTTGCGTCGGCCATAAATCACTGGGCAGTCGCGCCGACCTCAGCTCGTACTTCAGGAGTGGCACCGAGTTCGAGCCGCCTGTGTGTGGTGGCTTCGGCGAGGTCGTGGTCATGGGTGACTAGTAGGAGTGCACACCTTGTGCGTTCTAGTTCCGTCATGAGGCAATTGATGGTGGTTTCCTGCGTTATGAGGTCGAGTCGCGAGGTTGCTTCGTCGACGAAGATCAGTGCTGGTTCCACGAGCATCGCCCGCACGATTGCGAGGCGCTGGAGTTCGCCTCCGGACACTTCATTTGGGTGACGGCTAACGATCGCGGTGTTGAGTCCGACTTCCGCGAGGAGCGTTTCGAGGCGGTGTTCGGGGATGTGGTGACGTTTACACACGTCTCTCAATGCGAGTTCGAGCCGGACGCGACGTGGGAAGGACACGGCTGGGTCTTGGTAGAGCTTTTGCCGACGAACGCCCTCGACGGTGGGCGACAGGGTGACGTCCCCGTGGTCGACTGGGGTGAGCCCGACTAGAGCATTGCCGAGGGTGGTTTTTCCGGCGCCGCTAGGGCCTGTGAGCGCGAGTCTTTCACCGGCTCTGATGTGAATGTTCAGGGATTCGAACAGTGTCATATCCCCGTAGGATTTGCTGATCTCGCGTGCGTTGACCAGTTCTTCTGCGTATGCCGGGGGTGGTGTGACTTGCCATGGGTACTGCCAATGCGATGGTTCTGCGCCGACCAGCCTCCGAGAGTAAGGGTGGTCGGGTGATGACAGCACTTGGTCTGCCGGGCCGCGTTCAACGACCGAGGCGTCTTTCATCACGAGGACCTGCCCGCCGAGCCGCCGTGCGAGGCGAAGGTCGTGGGTGATGGTCAAGAGGACGCCACCGCGGTCCGCATGTTCGATGAGCAAGTCGGCAAGGCGATCCACGGCGGCTGTGTCCAGGCCTTTGGTGGGTTCGTCCACGATGAGCACTTCCGCGCCGCCGATCGAGGCTGCGGCGAACGTCACTCGTTGCGCCATGCCGCCGGACAGTGTGTGTGGATATGACTGCGCGGTGTGGGCGAGCCCTAGGTGGGTAAGCGAGGCGTCTGCTTTGGCTAGTGCTTGTGTTGCCGAGGATCGGAATTCCTGCGCGCCTTCCGCAACCTGCCTGCGCACACGCATCGTGGGATCGAGAGCCAACATCGGTTCTTGTGGGAGTAGCGCAAATCGCCTCCCCCAGAGTTTTCGGGTGGCCCGCGCACGGAGGTTGTATTTTCGTCCGTCGAAGTGCAGCTCCCCTTCGACGGTGAGTGTGCGCGGGAGGGACCCCATAATGCCGTGGGCCAGGATGGATTTGCCGGAGCCGCTTTCGCCGATGATCGTCGTCGGTGTTCCGGGCTCGAGTCGGATGTCCGAGACGTCAGCTAGGGCCGTGCCTCGATGTCGGACAATGAGGTGGGGAATGTGGACGTCGCTACTCATGATCGTTTGACCTCCGGTTGCCGCAGACCAAGGAAACATAGTGTCAATGAGAACAGCACGACAATTGGTGCCAGTGCGATCCACGGGGCGGCGTCGTAGTGTGGGAATGCTTCGGCGATCATGAGTCCTAGTTCTGCCCTGGGTGGCTCGAGCCCGACTTTGATGAATCCGAGCGTCGACATCGCGAGAATTGACGTGACCATGCCAAGCGATGCCAGCGTGGTGAGAATCGGTTTAAGTTCTGGCCACAGGTGACGGCGCACGATGTGCACGGGGCCGAGTTGGAGCAGACCTGCGGCTTCCACAGCGCTCGAACCGAGTAGTTGCGAGCTACGGGCTCTCACCACTCGGAAGTACTCCACCCACTGCGCCAACGCCAGCCCGATGTAGAGGGTGAGCAGTCCGCCGCCGGGCGACATTGCTGCAAACAGCAGGACGATCAGCAGTGCGGGTAGCGCCACAAAGGTTTCGGAAATGCCGCGCAGCACAGCATCGACCCATCCGCCGCACCACGCGGCGAGGACTCCTGTTACGCATCCGAGCAGCAGTGCTGTGATGACGCTTGCGGCACCAAGGACAAGTGAGAGTCTGGTGGCGTGGGCGACCCTTGCTAGCACACTCCGTCCGAATTCGTCGCGACCCAGTGGTTCTGCGGCATTGGGCCCTTCGAGGAATCGTGCTAGGTTCTGCGCTGCCGGATCCCCCCACAGAAAGGGACCGACCAGCGCGAACAGAACGAGGATGACCAGTCCTGAGGCCGCAGCGATGCGCACGAACGAACGCCTCGGGCGGAAGTCTGCTGCTGAGGCATCCAGTGTCAGTAGTGAGCTCATGCTTGGATCGACTCCCGTCTCGGCCTGGGATCGAGCCGGGCCATTGTCACATCGACGACGGTATTGATGGCGACGACTATTAGCGCGAGTGTGAGTACCGTGGCCTGCAGCATGGGGATGTCACGCCAGAAAACTGCGTGCACCAGTGCATGGCCGAGGCCTTGCCAGCCGAAGAGGCTTTCGACAACAACCACACCTTCGATGAGCACGAGTGCTTGAGCGCCGATGTACGGCACGACGAGAACTCCTGCGTTCCGGGCGACGTGGCGCACGAGGACAAGGCGCTCGCTGAGGCCTTTGGTTCGCGCGAACTGTGCGTACTCACTCGTTTGTACTTCCACGACTGCGTCGCGGGTCACGCGGGCGAAAAGCCCTGAGAGGCCGACGGCGAGAGTGGCGGCGGGCAGAACGATGCTGGTGGCGCTCCCGTGCCCTACGGCGGGGAGAAGTCCGAGTTGGACCGAAAAGACGGTGATGAGGAGCAGTCCAAGAAGGAATGGCGGCAATGCTCGAACGGCAGCGACCCACACATCGGTAATCCGGTCGACAACGCCTCCGGGGTGACGTGCGGCGAATACACCGACGGCCACACCGATCGCTATCGCCAGTGTGAGGGCAACAGCGGTGAGTTGCAAGGTGCCTAGCAGGTAGTAGCTGATCTCGCTGGTGACGGGCCGAGCGGTGACTAGGGATTGACCGAGGTCGAACTGTGCCACTGACAGGAGCCAGTCCCGAAGCTGGGTCAGGACCGGACGGTCTAGACCCAGTTCTTGCCTCACAGCTTCGGCTGACCGTGAATCCACCAGGTCGTAGCCGTATCTACCTGCAGCGATACGGTACGCCAGGTCGCCGGGTAGTTGTCTCACCATGAAGAAGCACAGCACGGAGACAAAGATGGCGACGCTCACTGCCTGGGCTAACCGCCGCAACAGAATGGAGGGCAGAGTTCCTGTCATCGCACTAGCGTTGCGTCGGTGATCCGCCAGGTGTACTCGAGTGGATCGAGTTCGAAGTTCTCAACGCGGTCCGACACTGCCGCATTCATTCGGTACCACGCGATCGGAATGACAGGCAGCTCGTCCTGCGCGATCTCTGCGATACGCGCCCGAAGTTCGTCGGCACGATCGTCATCGGCACCTGCGAGTAGCTCGTCGATGGCTGCGAGAACTTCGTCGTTGGACCAGTTCATGGCCCCCCAGTCGGCGCCTTCCGGACCAAACGTATCCGCGACGGTGACAAGGGGATCAGATACGAGTGCTAGGTGCCTGGCGAGCAGACCAAGCTCGAGGGTTCCATCTTCGTGCCCGACTGGAATCTCGCTGGAGTTGGTGACGTCGACCCGAACCTGGACGCCGATCTGACGGAGTTGGTCTTGGATGGCTGCGGCCAATGCGGGAAGTTCAGGGCGATCTGGGTACGTCATCAGCGTGACGGTCAAGGGTTGGCCATCACGTTGCATCAGCCCGTTTGCGCCTTGGGTCCAGCCGGCGTCGGCAAGCAGATCGATGGCACCCTCGGGGTCGTGGTCTAGTGGCGCGAGATCGTCGTTGTGCCAGGCTACAAGTGATGGTGGGAACAGTTGTGTCGCACCGAGTTCGCGTTCGCGCAGGACGGCATCGGCGATGCTGGCGCGGTCGATGCCCTTGCTTATCGCTTGGCGAACACGCTTGTCGCCGAGGACGGGGTGCTCACCATTTACTTTCATGTAGAGGGTGCGAGGCTGCAAGCTACTAACTAGCCGTACGTTATTGGCCGATTCCACACGCTGGCGACCGGACGGTTCGAGGTGGAAGATCACGTCGGCCTGCCCGCTTGCGGCCATTAGCGCACGAGATTCAGCGCGCGAAACAGTTTGGAACTCCACTCGTTCGATTTGTGGTTCTGCACCGCGCCAGTCGTCGAATTTGGTGGTGCGAATCGAGGCGGGAAGTTCGATGTGGGAAGCCTGGTAGGCGCCAGTGCCGATGACGTTAAGAACTTCACCGTTGTCGCCATATGCGGCGGGAGCCAGGACTGCGGTGCTGTAGTGAGTCAGAATCGCGGGCAATGTCGGAAGCGGCTGTTCGAGCTCGATCCGGATTGCCGAATCTAGTGGCTCAATGTGCTTAATGTCTGCCGTTGCCAGTGGGCTTCCTGCTTCTTGCGCCGCCCACGTCAATGCGTTGGCTACCGCCTCACTGGTCAATGGTGTGCCGTCATGGAATGTTACGCCGGTGGGCAGCTCGAACGTCCATTCGCTTTGGTCTTCTGACGATGACCAAGCCGTGGCGAGGCCCTCGACGATGTCACCATCCATATCGGTGCCGACGAGCGTTTCGATGATGTGTAGTCGGTTGAAGACCGCACTACTCGCGGCCGGGACGAGGCTGTGCACTTCGAACGGGCCGACGATTCGGAGGGCGTCGGTGTCAGATTCCCGATCTTGCGAGCCGCAGGCACTGAGCATCAGCACCCCTGGCATCAGAACCCCTGCGATACTCGCCGCAATTGTTCTGCGCGACAGCCGTGTCATTTCTCTCCCCACCATTAACTGCAATGATTACCGTTAGCGATAGTACGGTAGTGCGGTGCATAGTTGAAACCTGACTGCCGCGCAGAACTCGGGAGAAGCGATACTTCAGTAATGGTCTTCGTACGCCTGGCGTGGCTCGCGCTCGCAGGATTAATCACTTACTCAGCAATCTTGATAGCTCAAGCGCCATATAGGGCGAGCGACCGAATGTGCCAAGTCTTGTACGCCGATTTCCTCTGTACTGGAACTACTCTGTCGCGACTTGGACCCTGGCTCATTGTCGTGCTTGCAGTGCCAGTCGCGCTCTGCCTAGCCCCGGTCGTCTACCTCCACATTCGAATCGTGTGGATGACCGCAGCACTGCAGGTGGCGCTACTCGTGTTTGGCACACTTGTCGCCCTAGAAATCTTGCCGCTTTCAGCGTTGTTCAGCTTGGTTGGAAGTCCGATCGCACTCTGGGCTCTAGCCCTGGCGTCAATGCAGACTTTGATTAGCAATCTCCGACGAGTCCCCTCGGAAGAGGAAATAGCAGAGATCAACGCAAGATTTGACCGCGTTCCTCTGCCGAAAGCTTCTCAATCGCCATCCGTAGAGCAACCCGCGGCATTGATGACGCGTGGTCCGCTAGGAACCTGTGGAGCAAAGCTCGATCCCGCTCCCCTGCGTGTTTGAGAAAAATCCCCACCGGTTTGCACACTAAGGGGTCCGGATCGGCGACGAGCATTGTCGCAATCTCAAACCCCGTAGCTACGTCCGTGTCAGACCCTGAGTGCACGAAGTACAGAGGTGCCGTCATCGCCGTTCGTCGCCGTAGTGGGTTGGGTGACTTTGCGAGTTCCATCAGCGGCGCGGGATCGCCACCGGCCAGGTACCCGCCCACCACCCGCGGCGCCGAGCGGTCCACCATGTCCCAGGTTGTGATCCGGTCGTGGTTGTCCATGTAGCAGTCATACAGCGCTTGTCGCTCGTCGCGACTGATCTTGCGTGCGCGGGCTTTGAAATCAAGGATGCAGAACGCCGCCATGCGCGGTTCATACGCGGGGTGCCCGAGTAGTGTTCGAACGTCTGCTAGCGGCAGATTCACATGTGCTTTTGCGGTGTCGAACAGAATGCGCATGCGGACCCCGAAGGATTCTTCCTCGGGTTTCAGGCGCTTTCTGATATTGGTCAGTTCAGCCTCGGACCGGTTGTCCCACAATGCGTCGACGACGTCCTGAGCTGTCATCCCTCTATTTAAACCACCTCGATACGTGCTGGCACGTTTTTATGCCACGGCGTCCCGAAAAATCTGTCTCGCCGAGAGAGGGACGTCAGGTTGTTCGGCGCGACACCGGTCTCCGATTCGCCGCCTTGCCCGTCCGGATACCTCACACCGAACCCGTTTGGTAGCGATATGTGGCCACGCTGCATGCCATCGAAGACTTCGGCTACGGTCTGTGCACTGCCGGATTCGGTGGTCACGCGCACTTGCGCGCCGTTGCCGATTCCGAGTTCCTCAGCATCGGCGGTGGAGATGCGCAACGCGCCTTCGGCATCGCGGCGTCGCCACTCGGGATTACGAATGATGACGTTCGCAGTGAAGGACCGACGCTCACCGACTGACATGACAAAAGGAAACTCGTCAGAAGTGTACGAGGGCTCTACTCGATCGATTCGATCAAGTTCTGCCAGGAGTTCCGGAATCGCAATGTGGATTTTCCCGTCCGGGTGTTGGATGTACTTCCACGCGTCCTCATATCGGTCGTCGGTGAAGGTCACGCCCTCTTTGCGGGCGAGAATATCCTCGAACAAGGCTTCGCCCTGTCCGAACCCGGACGCTTTGTATCCAGCACGGGCGACACCGTCGGGCTGTGCAATCGCGCACAGGTGCGCAAGTCCCCAGATCAGCGCCGCGGACTGCTGGCCTTCGGGGAGTGTGGTCCCGAGGGTGCGATACAGCAGGTACGGAACTAGTCCAGCAAGCTGTGGGCGGTTCTTGATCGCGGAGAAAAATGCCAGCGCGAAGGCTCCCCGGCTGACCTGCGCCGCTGCGGTGAGGTCCGCTATCAGCGTGCCGTCGACCACGCCGAGCCGGTCAATGATCCCAGCGTAGATTTCCGGCTCCGGCCGGGTGCCAGCCAGCGGTTTCATCAGCGGTGCACGCAATTGGAATGCGTTATGCGGGAAGTGAAGCGTAAACAGCGCTGCCTCGTACTTCTCGAACTGGCTGCTTGCGGGTAGTACGTAGCTGGCACAACGCGCGGTCTCCGTCATGGCGACATCAACGACAACGGACAGTTCGAGTTCAGCCATTGCCTCACGGAACCGCTGCGACTGTGACAGCGAATGCACAGGGTTCGAACTGTCAATCCACATCGCTCGGAATCGTCGTGGATGATCGGTGAGGATCTCCTCGGTAATCGAGTTGCAGGGAATGTGGCCGCTGAATATTCGCGCTTGTGTCACGGGTGTAGTTGCGGGGCCATCTGCCACCGAGAGCACATTGGCGATGTGACGTGCGACTGGCACTGCTACCGCTGGGAAGAATGCTGTCAGCGCGGCATCTGAGGTGGCTGCCGCGACCGTTCGCGTGATGCGGATTCTCGATGCCGCCGCGACTGCTTTACGCAGAGGGGTCGCACCTGACTGCATCGCTGCCGTGCCCACCAGGCGTCGAAGTGCTTTCGCGCGTATCGGCTCGTCGGTCGGTATGGGGTGCCACCGTCCCATGATGGGGAACATCCAGGAGTGGATGTGCATGCCGCCTGGTTTGGCGAAGTTACCCGTGAGCATCCACAACATCTTGTTGAGGTATGACACAAGTGTGCTGTTTGGGGACATTTGGACCCCAAGGTCTTCGTAGACCGCTGCACTTTCGGCAGTGGCAATTCGCCGCGCCGCGATCCTGATGAGTTCCTCAGGAACACCACACCGCCGACTGTAGTCCTCAATGTCGATGTCATTGAGTTGTGCAATGACATCATCGGCGCCCGTGGTGTGTTCGTCGAGCCACGGGTTGTTAGTCAGGCCCTCTTGGGTGATCGTGGCAGCCAGAGCACTGACGCACCACGCATCGGTGCCTGGCTTGACCTGCAAATGAATGTCGGCGATCTCCGCAGTCTCGGATCGGCGTGGATCGATCACGATCATCGTTCTGGTTGGGTCTCGAGAAATCTCACGCAGCACTGGCCGGGCGCGGGCCACACCGTGCGATTGCCACGGGTTTTTCCCGATGAACACGGCAACCTCTGTGTTCTCAAAATCTCCGGTGGTGTGGTTGCCGTACAGCAGGGAATCGACCCAGCCCTCTCCCGTTTTCTCTTGCGCTAAGGCAGACGACATGTATTGCGCGCCCACCGCGTGAAACAGGGCGCGGCCGTAGGCGCCGCCGAGATGGTTGCCTTGGCCGCCACCACCATAAAAGAAGATCGTGTCACCGCCGTGCCGGGCTTTTATGTTGGCGAGCTTTGCGGCAATCTCATCGAGTGCGGTGTCCCAGTCGATTGCTTCGTACGTCCCATCGGGGCGTCGTCGCATCGGCGTATCGATACGGTGTGCGCCGTTTTGGTACTTGTCGAGCCTGAGCGGTTTTTCGCAGGTGTACCCGGCTGAACCGGGGTGGTCCTTGTCGCCGCGGATCTTCACGAGCTCACGGTCTTTGACGAGAACTTCGAGGCCGCAGTTGCATTCGCAGAGGATGCAGGCGGTTTTGCCCCAGCTACCAGCGCTGGGATCCGGCGGGGGTGTGTGTCGTGTGGTCATACGTGAATCAACTGTGGATCAGGCAGGTGGTGGTGGCGTGCGCGACGAGGCGACCTTGGTCATCGTGCACCGTCCCCTCTGCTGTCGCTGTTGAGCGTCCCCGGTGGATTACAGTTCCGGTTCCGGTGAGTCGAACACCGTCTGTGGGAACTGTGCGGATGTAGTTCACCTTCAGTTCTAGCGTGCTGTAACCAACCCCAGGGTCGAGGGTGGTGTGAACCGCGCACCCCATGACTGAGTCGAGGAGTGTCGCACAGACGCCACCGTGCACGGAACCGAGCGGGTTCGCGTGGTCTGGCTTAGTGGTCAGGTGAAACTCAACCTTGCCGTCCTCCAGCGTGCCCACTTCCATGCCAATGGTGCGCCCAATGTTGGGTACGTCATTCAGCATGGGCATCATCGCTCGCAGTAGTTCGAGTCCCGACATCGCTGATAGGTCTGGTGTTTGATTGGCCATGTTTCCTCCACATTGAGTGCGACCTGGCCGAACCACAGGCTCGGCAAGTACACCGTATGACAGATCACATACATAGTGCAATGGGAAAACGGCATTAACCCTTCAATTGCCACTCTTTCCGCATGATGACGCGTGGAAAACCACTCAGCGTGGACGTTGTGTCAGCGGCGTAGGAGAAACCTGCGGCCTCAAAGTTCTTACGAATCCCGGCATACGCCATTGTGAGATCAACCTTCGCGCCCTTGTTGTCGAGCGGATACGCCTCGATCGCAGGTGCGCCATGAGTTTTTGCGTACTCCACCGCGCCGGAAATCAATGCGTGAGACACCCCGTTCCCTCGATGCCCTGGGCGGACGCGAATGCACCACAGCGACCACACAGGCAGGTCGTCGATCCACGGAATCTTCCGATTGCGAGCGAAAGCAGTGTCAGCTCGTGGCGCGACGGCAGCCCACCCCACCGGCGTATCACCGTCGTAGGCAAGCACGCCGAGAGGCCCACGCGTCTCCATGAGCTTCGCAACGTATTCGCCACGCGCTGGTCCCCGGAGCTCGTTGTTCAGCTTCGAACTGATGCGATAACTCAAGCACCAGCACACATTCGCATCAGGGCGTTTGGGGCCCACGAGCGCGCACACATCGTCAAACGACGTAGCAGGCCGAACTTCGAAGGTCACGACGTGACGCTAGCGTTTTCGGGGACAAATTGACCGGCTGTGAACACAACGCCCGCTGGGTCACGCAACACTGTTACGCGCGTCCACGGTGCATCTGCGGGTGCCGCAACCACAGCTCCCCCAAGCTCTGCAGCCCGCGCCGCTGCCTCATCAGCGTCCGCAACCGCGAAGGTAATTCCCCAGTGCGGAGGAATATCGGAGTCCGCGTCGATCAACGACAGGCTCGCAACGACATTCTCGAAACCAGCGGGAGCGCCCATCGCCACCATTTCCGCTGTGTTACCGGGGTACAGCAGGTCGAGGTGGTCGCTGTAGCCGGGCAAGGTAAACATCTGCCCGCCGGGGCCGAGATCTAATATCTCCCAACCGAAAACAGCATTGTAAAACCGCCGGGCCGACTCGGGGTCACGGGTGTAAAGGTCATTGAAGTTCACGCTACCGGGTTCATTGACGACAGCAGAGCCTCGATGCGCACGAGGTTCCCACACCATGAACGTGGCACCTTCAAGGTCCGCGCACACAGCCATACGTCCCTGATCCATGACATCAAATGGCGCCTGTAGAACCCGTCCACCTGCCTCAGTCAATTTCGTTGCTGTCTCGTCGGCGCTCTCGACCCAAATGTAGGTATTCCACGTCGGCTGTTGCGGAGCCCCGTCGTAGAACCCGGAAATCGCTGCAACATCGCCATCCTTGAGGCGAGCGACAAAGTAGGGCGTGTCCTCGTCTGAGGGCATAGCGTTCTCACATTCCCAGCCAAACAGGCCGGAATAGAACGCGGCGGCAGCGGCGGGGTCGGGTTGTTCCGTGTCTGCCCAGCAAGGGACGCCTGGAATGTAACGATCAAGAGTGCTCATGATTGTCTCCTTAACGTGTGTGACAAAGTCATGATCAACCCGATATAGGCTCATTTCGGTCCGCAATCAACCGGCTATCTGCCGCCAAGGTCAACTTTTTTGCCAAGCCCCGCATCACGTCAAACATCTCTGGCGGGTCAAGGACTTCGAACCCCACGTCGAGACAGCTCAGATGCATCGCGGACCAGCGCAAGTCGTCAGCACTAAATTCAAGAAGCACCCTGCCTTCCCGCTCGGTGAGCGTGCCCACTGTCTGCGGAATCATGGCCCTAGCTTGAACAAGGGAGCAATGCAGAACGACACGAACCATGAATCGGTGCGGAAAAGTCGTCACAGACCTGCGGACATATTCGGCAGGATCGGGATGTTCACGAGGCCGGAACCGAAACGTAGACGCAACGACGTCGGTCATTCGGTCTAGCCGGAAGGTCCGCCAGTCGTCGCGATCAAGATCCCACGCCATCAGGTACCAACGCCGCTGCGCCGACACCAATCGCACTGGTTCGACTCGCCGAAAGGAACGCTTGCCATCGCGGTCGCCATAGGCGAATCGGGCCTGACACTGATCTTGGCAGCACCGGGCGAGAGTGAGCAGGCACTCGGCACTGACTTCCATGTGAACGGGTCCGCCGAGCACATCAATCGAGTCCTGAATCGCCCGAATCTCAGCCCTCAACCGCGGGGGCATGACTTTATCCAGCTTGGTCAGCGCCTCCAACGCGGACTCACTTGCACCCACCGCAGTCGCACCCGTCAGAGCGACACCAGCCGTGAGCCGAAGCGCGACTGCAACCGCCACCGCTTCCCCGTCATCAAGAAGCAACGGCGGCAACGCTTTACCCGCGCCAAGCCGATACCCACCACCAACCCCTTGGGTAGCGTTGACGGGATACCCCAGTTCACGCAAACGATCGACGTCCCGGCGAATGCACCGCGCAGTGACACCAAGCCGTTCCGCCAGCGCTTCGCCCGTCCACACCGGCTGAGCCTGCAGCAACGACAACAGTCGCAGCACCCGCTCTGTCGTGTTGCTCATCCCTACACCATGACAGGTTTAGCGGAACGATTCTGGCCTAATTGCATGCCGGTCCCGCCCACGCGACCACGCCGCGAGCAACAACACACCAACGCCAAGTAAGACCTGAGCTGACACAGATGCACCGAAAGCCGCTGACGCCTCTCTCAAGCCAAAAATGCTGTCGCGCAATATCGAAGATCCAGTTAAAGATCCGACCACCACCGTGACCGCCCCGGCGATCCACGTCAGCTGCTGACGCGACCGCAAGCCCAGCACCACAAACGCTGCGCCGAGAAATGTGAGGTATCCCCAGTGGTAGGCAGCCACCGGCATCAAAGTCGGCACTGCCATGAGCGCTATGAGCGCAGCGAGACCGTAGCCGACGCGATGAACAGGTGCACCGAAGCGCTTCGCTATTCGCCGCTGTGCGATCAACAGTCCAATCAGCGCGGCAGCAACGGCGATTGACGCTCCCCAACTGGCCATCACCGTTTGGCTGTTAGCCGCACTTACAGCGGCAACCATCAAAATACCTGCAGAAAGCGCGACGAGTGAAACCCACGACAAATCCGGCCGATACCTAGTAGCTGTCGCACGAGATGATGTCGTCACGTCGGTAACCCCTCAATGTTTCGCAGCGCGCCCATTTCCCTGAATCTGCCGTCAACGCAATTTTTTGACCATGATCGATTCTGCTGTGAGCGCTACGGTGCGGTCCACATCGCGTGTCATTACCGTGAGTGCCTCCTGCGCCGCCGAACCTGGAATCTCCGCGAGTGCCTGGGCAAGACGGAGTCGTGCACGCGGTTTTGCATCGCTTCCCAGCCTGTTTACGAGAGCGCGGACAATTCCGTCAGCAACGTCATCGCTCGACGACATCGCTCCCAGGAGTTCAGCAGCCTCAACATCGTTTGCTCCCGAAACCACCATGTCGATAAGGGCTGGTCCTGAATCAAGGCACCCCCGCGAACCTAGCGCGAGTGCGACTCGTCGTCGCACGTTGTCGTCAGGGTCGGTCAGCAGCCCCCGAAGCATCTCTGTCGAAGCAGTACTCTCGATTGCCACTATCGCAGAGACCGCTCGCAACCGCACTTCGACGTCCTCCGATTGCAGGCCTGCCGCCACACGTTCCAACCCGACATCGCCCGCACGCGCAAGGGCCCACTCAATAGCGCCAGCCACATTCGGATCGGTCTCGGAAAGCGCTGCGTCAGCGAGAATTTCGGCGGGAAGCGATTCACCATCGGAGGAGGACAGGATCGCTCGCTGACGCAGCGCAGCGTGTTTCGAATCCAGAGCACGCAGCAGCTTGACTACATGCAGGACGTCCGCCCAATCAGTAGGTTCAGCGACAGTGACTCGGTTGAGTCGGGTCAGCAGTTCCTTTTCACGCGCTATTCGCTGTTCTGCCTGCCGGACGAGGTCGCTGACGAGAGCCTCTGGCGCAAACTCTGGATCGTCCAACGCGCGTTGTATTTCGCGCAGCGTTAAACCAAGCGAGCGTAGGCATTCGACGTGAAAGATCCGCTCAATATCGTTCCCTGAATACGCGCGGTATCCGCCCGACGTGCGCCCGGTCGGCCGCACAAGCCCGAGGGAGTCGTAATGCCGAAGCATGCGAGTGCTCACACCCGAGCGTTGCGATACCTCCCCGATAAGCACTGCGATCCCCCCCTTAGATAACTCCAGTGATCATGACACGTTTAGCGTCCTTGAGTGCCTGCGCGAACTCAGCGTCGGGATCTGCCAAAAGTTTCTCGGTGGCAATCGCGTGTGCCTGCACCTTCTGGTCAGCACTTGCTGTCGCAGCGTTGAGTGATAGTGGAACCTGTCCCCCAACCGCGATGAGGGCTCGACTCAGACTTAGTTGGGTGTCTAGGTCTCCGCGACCGAGTTCATTTGCCAACTCGGCGGCAAGCCAATCTTCTTGCCCCGTCGGCACAAGGATGATTGCGGCTCGCCAGGCACTGCGCGCTACCTCGTCATCCGCGTCGTGCAATAAGTCCGACGTGATCGCGGCCCAGGACTCTTTGTCGCCGATCTTCGAGAGCGTGTGCAGCGATTGGCTGCGTGCTTGGGCAATCTCCGATCGGAGTTCGCGCACGAGTAATGGCACAACCATGTCACGGGGGTGACGCGTTAAAGCCCAGGTCAACATGTCCCGCACGAAAAAGTCCGGTTCTACGCTGCACCGTGCGACGAGACTTTCGCAACGACTTGCTGCAGGGTGTGTGCCTGCCATCAGCGCAGCTTGAAGTCTCGTAGAGGAATTCGGACTGCTCAATGCCGTGACGAGCGAATTGCCTGGTGTGTTGTGGTCGATCGTGTTGATGGCAACCACCTCCTTACATTGACAGTCAAAACCTTGTCACGATGTCAATGTCAAGCGGTTCGTCACACCTTGTCCTATGCACCACCAAGCCCGTTGAGGAGGAACCAGAAAACTGCCATGCCAAGGACTGCCATACCGAGCCCTGTTGCGACACCGATAACGGTCCTCCTGGTTGCCGAAGCACCTGCATTCGCCAAAGGCAACAGTTGGGCAATAACCGCACCAGCTACTGCCATCACGAGGAAATGGACTGGCAAAACGATGTCCTCAGTGCGCTCCCCATCTAAGAAGGACGCAGATATGGGCAGACTGACCAGAGCAAGAACGAAAAGAATCACCACTGCGGGAAGGCGGCTCACACCGCTGATTCTAGTCCCCCAGGAGGTGTTTTACGTCGGTGGCAATAAGGTCGCTCGCGCTCAGTCGCCGTAGATTCGTTGTGGCGTTTCCCTACAACACAACGAAGTGCGTAATGACTACGCCCAGTACGACCGCGACGATGAAGGCAAACATTCCGTTGATGCGGGAATCCGCCGTAGTAGTTTGCGTTGTTGGAGGCAATGGCCTGGGCTTTCGGCGTATTTTCGTCGACCATTGCGTTTCGAAAAGCAAGTACCAGGCCATTCCGATTCCGCCGGGTATGAACAGGAACCAGAACCACCCCCACTTGGTCGCTATGCGTGGTTGCTTACCCCACACGAGCTCAGCGACGATCCACACCCCAATGAACAACAACAGAACATTTGCCAGGCTCGCCCCCGACATGCCCCGGAGCGTTACGGGAACATCGGGATGCCGGGCCAATTGCCCAGTGAGGACATTGGTGATGCGGTCGGTACCCTCGAAAAGGATGGTCTCGTTAGCAGCTTCTTCCGGAGTAGGGCGCGTCACTCCATAGCTGGAGACGTCTTCAGTGCGGAATGTGTGCCACGTGCCACCGGACTCGGTTTTCCAGCGGACACGGATTGGGTCATTGCTTGCTGGCCTGATAATCCCGCCGAATGTAGATTCTCGCCCAAGCTCGACCGCGACGACTGCCCCGTTGTTGAGGTCGTCTATCAAATCCTGCGCTGAAGCTGTAACACCGCGCGGCCAGAACGTCGCACCAATGACGAACGCAATCACGAGAAGGAACGAGCATCGCACCACTTGTCCCAAGAGGCTCGGTGATGGTTGAGGTTTCATGGCGACGTGGCGCTAAACCGTGTCCCCTGCGGGTGTGCGCCCTCGCGTGAAGTACAGGATTGGCCCAATGAAGTTGATCGCGATGACTGCCGCCCATTTCTTTTTCGATCCTTGTACTTCGCCTTCTTGGCGCTGAGCGAGGTCGGCCCAGGCTGCGGCAGCCAGCGAGACCTGAACCGATGCTAGCGACACGACGAGTAATTTCTGAACGATTGTCAGTTCGTACCATCGGCGTGAGCGCATAGCGTTGTCCGTTTCTGTTCGCGTGTGTACTTATACGGTTCTATCATGCCGCGCGGCCAGTCGGGGCGCCTGCCAAACCCTTGACTTCCGACCAACTCGGACTAATATACAACCATATGGTTGTATATTCTGGTTCACGCGACACCGAGCTATCCGACGACGAGGTCGACCGGATTTTCCGCGCACTCGCCGACGCAACCCGGCGTGACATCCTGCGCCGAACCCTGACTGCAGAAGCCACGGTTTCAGAGCTCACACAGCTGTACGACATGTCCTTCGCCGCCGTGCAAAAACATGTCGCCGTACTGGAAGGAGCAGGCCTTGTGTCCAAGCACCGACAAGGCCGTGAGCGCCAGATCCGCGGCAACCCCGAGATGATCCAGCGCGCCCAACATTTGCTCGACCGATACGAACAGATCTGGCGAGGCCGCATCGAGCGCCTCGACGCACTGCTCTCCGAAGAACCCCCGCAACACTGACCACCAGGAAGGCGATCACCATGCCTGTCACGTCCGTAACCCGCGACACCGAAGCTCTCACGTTGACCGTAGTCGCTGAGTTTTCCGCCCCACTACGCCGACTCTGGGACGCCTACCTCGACCCCCGTCAACTTGAACGATTCTGGGGACCCCCCGGCTACCCCGCGACATTTACACGCCACGACGGCTCACCCAACGGAACCAGCGCCTACTACATGACCGGCCCCAACGACGAGCGCTACCACGGTTACTGGAAGTGGGTCGCCGTCACACCGGAAAAATCATTCGAAGTCGTTGATGGATTCGCTAACCCTGACGGCACACCACACGACGAGTTGCCCACCTCCCGCACAGCCTTCACATTCGAAACCGTCGACAACGGATCACGCGTCACCACCGTAACCACCTTCGCGTCCCTTGAAGATCTCGAGAAACTGCTTGAAATGGGCATGGAAGAAGGACTCCAAGAAGCGATGGGACAAATCGATGACGTCCTCGCCGACCTCACATCGTTTGCCCATGACCGAGCCACAGCGAGCCAGATCCTCAACGACACCCAAGTGCGGATCAGTCGCGTCATCCGCGGTTCTGTCGACGACGTATGGCGTGCCCACAACGACGCAGAACTAATCCGCCGTTGGTTGCTTGGCCCTGACGGCTGGACAATGCCCGTCTGCGAACTCGCCACCGAAGTGGGCGACTCCTACCGGTACGAGTGGGCACCAGAAGGCGGCGGCGAAGGCGGCTTCGGCTTCGAAGGCGAACTGCTGGAGAACACTCCCCCTTATCGCGCGGTGACCACCGAACGCATGATCGGCATGGAGGGGGAAGGCACAATCAATGAATTAACACTGACCCCCGTCGAGGGAGGCACGCTGCTATCCCTCGTCATCACTTACCCCACAACTGAATTGCGCGACATCGTCCTCGGCACCGGGATGACCGACGGGATGGAAACCAGCTACCAGCGGCTCGAACGGGAGGTGCTTGCTCCTGCGGGACTTTGACGAACCGCCCCCACAAGGATCACCGCGGCGACCAAAAGCTCCCACGCCTGCACTGTGTACACCGCGCCGCGCTCCCACACTCCGTGGGCGACAAGAATGCTGCTACCTGCGTTTTGACTAAGCATCAACATCGCTAGGCACACCAGGCCCGTCATCCCCAGTGCCACACTGGCGCTGGGGACCCACGGTGGCACAACCCGGCGTAGAACAATGAATCCGCCGGTGATCACCGCGAGGTTTCCGCCCACGATCGCCATCCCGGCACCAATGACGTGCAACACCATGCCGTTGGTGTCAGATGCATCAAGCGCCGCGGGAAATATACCGACCATGGTGATGCCGACGCCGTGTACGACAGCGAACCCAAAATACACCCACCGAAGCCGAGTTGCAGGAAGTGCAGTCACCAACAAATACGCCGCTGCCACGAAGAGGATCCCGTGTCCGACGAAGCCAACATTCATCACGAGCGCAAGCGGTGAGTCGATGTCGCGCCCGCCAGACGTCCCCAGGCCGGGGATGCCAAGATCGCTAATGTAGTTGTGCGAGTAGCTGTACCCAGCAAACGCGGCCGCTGCAATAGCTTCGCTACCCAGGTACCACACTGCGGCGAGCACAAAAAGCACACCCGCCGTGGTGAGCCGAGTATGTCTGCGTTCGCGAACACCGGTTCGAGGCATGCGCTCAGTCTAGGTCGTACACCTACACAACCTGATTGACCACAGTTCTAGACTTACTTATTCTTCTTTCCGCGGGGCGCGTACTCGTCGACGTATTCCTGCCCAGTCAGTGCCTGAATCTCTTTCATGATGTGGTCAGTCAAGGTGCGTTCGGCCTTGGTGTCGCCACTTTCGCCGAACTCGGCAGGATTGATGGGTTTGCCGAACTTCACCGTCACCTGGTGGTGCCCCCAGGTCATCTTGCCCGGAGGGCACACCTTTTCAGTTCCCGTCACACCAACAGGAATGATCGGCACACCAGTGTCTAGAGCTACTCGCGCCACACCCGTTTTGCCTTTGTACAACCGGGAATCAGGTGAACGCGTGCCCTCTGGATATAGGCCAACTAGGCGTCCTTCACGGAGCAGCCTTTTGGCTGTATTTAATGCATTCTCCGCTGCACTAGCGCCAGTTCGGTCAATCGGAACCTGGCCAGTTTGAACAAAGAAGAAACGCTGCAACTTTCCTGAGATTCCAGGAGTCGTGAAGTATTCATTCTTCGCGAGGTAGGAGATCCTCCGCGGCGATGCGAGAGGCGCAAAGAGCCAGTCAGCGATGGAAAGGTGATTGCCCGCGATCACAGCTGGGCCTTCTTTAGGTATGTTCTCGAGGCCGTCGACCTTCGGCCGGTTGTATACCCGCATAAAGGGTCCGATGAGCGCGAACTTCAGCAACCAATAGAACGCTTGGTTGCTTGAGAAGTCGGGGTGTTGGTTGACCGCGTCGCTGTCAGCCATTGTCGTCCCAGTCTCCTTCTTGGCTTCACCAGTAGCGAACCACTGGGGATATCGCACGAGCGCGCCTAGTTGTTGTTGATGCCGCAACAGTGGCCCCGCGATCTGTTTGGGCCATCTGTTTGGACTTAGAGTAGCGCACGTCACGTTCCTCCGTTATATGTGACGACCTGACGCTTTCCCTGGATCGCTTAGTGCGCGTATAGCAGGATGAATTCACTATGCCGCTACTGTTGCTTGATCTCGACAACACCCTGATCGACCGGAATGCCGCATTTCGTTTGTGGGCAAACGAATTCCTGTCCACCATCGGTGCAGCAGGTGACCTTGCTTGGCTCATGGAAGCAGACGCCGATGGTTACACCCCACGTTCGTCGCTGGCACAACAGCTGCGCCGCCGCTATCAACTCAGCTGTTCGGTGCCCGCTCTGGTGGAGGTCTTGCTGATGCAGCACGTCAACTATGTGACGGTGGAAGACGCAGTCCTGGACAACCTTGACGTCGCGCGTGCGCGTGCGCGTGGATGGAAGCTCGTCGTCGTCACCAATGGAACGGTGCGGCAGCAGGAGGCGAAACTCGCGGCCACGGGCCTTGGAGCACATATAGATGAGTGCGTCATCTCCGAGGAAGTGGGGTACGCGAAACCATCCCCATTGATATTCCACGCCGCGGCACAATCCGTGGGCATGCCGTTGCGGGACGGTTGGATGGTGGGTGACCACCCACTCGCCGATATTGGTGGCGCCCACAATATGGGTCTTAACAGCGTGTGGGTCTCACATGGTCGAGCATGGTTTAACCACGAGTTCGTCCCCACCCTCGTCGCTTCGACGGCGGCGGTTGCGATCTCCATGATCCACGCCAAATCCGGGCGTTAATCCCCCGCCCTCACGCGCTTGTTGTGAGCTCCTCAACGATGTTCTCAAGAATGGCAGTGAACTCGTCGGCGTGGGTGATAGGCAAGTAATGTCCGGCCCCACGCACAACGTGCAACCGACCGTCGGCGCTGGCGTTCAGGAAGCGTTTTTCGTGCAGCCTGAAATGATCGTGGCGCCCGTTGATGTACCAGGTTGGGCCGGTGAATTGCGCCGCAGCTGCGAGCGGGTTAAAACCGACAACTTCACGCACAACATCAGGGATTACTTCCGTCGCGATACCACGCTCCACAATGGCCTGCCCGGTTCGTGGTGGAGCGAGACGTTGCATTGCGAACCGACTCACTGCATCACCGCTGTTCGGCAGCCGGGTGAGGGCCTGGTGAGCGCCGAGAAACGGCAAGCCAAGGTATCGATTTGGTGTGGCCGTCGAACCCGTAACTACGAGTCCTGCAAGTTTGTCGGGGAACTGCGCTGCGGCAGCGAGGGCAACATAGCCGCCTAGCGAATGGCCTACGAGCAGCGCGGTACCACCGAGTTCGTCGATGGCGTCCGCAATGATGCCGGTGGCGCCGTCGAGGGTGAATTTATCTCCTCGCCGAAGCCCATGCCCAGGAAGGTCGACAGCCGTGGCTTGGTAACCGCGAGTGTGCAGTAAATCAACTTCGGCAGACCATTCCGCGTGACTAAGCCGGATTCCGTGAACGAAAACGATCGGTAATCGCTTATCGGTCATGTTTTGCTAGGGGAAGCGAGCGACCAACTGTGCCCGAATGGGTCGGTGAGCTTGCCGTACCGGTCGCCCCAAAACTGATCTGCAAGTTCCATATCCACTGTTGCCCCAGCATCGACGGCTTGCTTCCAGGCGGCGTCGACGTCCTGGACGTTGAGGTGAATGGTCACGGGGCTTCCACCGAGAGCTTGTGGTGTGGTGCTCTTCCCGTCGCAGTATTCGGGGTAGTCATCGACCAGCATGATCAATCCGCCGTTGATGGTGATACTCGCGTGCATGAGGCGGTTGCCGTCATCGTCGGGTACTCGAAACACTTCTACAGCACCAAATGCTTTTGTGTAGAACTCAATCGCCTGCGCTGCACCGTGCACAACGAGGTGTGGGGCCACAGGTGGGAGTGGGATTTGAGGGCTGTCTTGATCGGCCATGTCGTGTTCCTTACCGTGCGTCTAGTTCTTTCTGTTTTTCTTCTTCGACTTGTTCCAGTGCCACGCGGGCATTCATCCATTGTTCGGTGACATTAAGTTGGGTTCGCGAGTTGGAGATAAACGTGATCAACCAGTACATGAGTGTGGTGTAGCGATTCTTGAAGCCCACGAGGTAAAAGAGGTGGACACCAAGCCACATGAGCCACCCGATGAGACCACTGACCGGGACTTTTCCACCCATAACTTTGCCGACGGCGTTGTATTTCGATACGACCGCGATACTGCCCTTGTCGAGGTACTTAAAGGGCTTGCGATCAGGTAGGGCTTCACCGTTGAGTTCGGCTTTGACGTCATCCTTAATGCGTTTGGCTACATACGTTCCACTTTGAATTGCGGCGGGCGCGATTCCAGGAACATCGCCGAGGGCCATCATGTCGCCCACAACAAAAACGTTGCGTTGCCCCTCAATTGTCAGGTCAGGATTGACCTTTACTCGCCCAGCGCGGTCTAGCTCGGTGCCAGTCTGATCAGCTAGTTGTTTACCCAATGGGCTCGCAGAAACGCCGGCGGCCCAGATCTTGCAGTATGCGGGGATGCGGTATTGGTTGCCGTCCTTATCTTTGACAACAAATCCGCCTTCATCGATGTCGGTGACGAAAGTGTCAAGCAGCACTTCGACGCCCATTTTTTCGAGCTTCCTCTGCGCTTTATTGCCCAACTTCTTGCCCATCGGTGGGAGAACCTGAGGGGCGGCGTCGAGCAGAATAATGCGCGCTGATGCAGGATCGGCGTTGCGGAACGCGTCAGTCAGGGTGCGTTTAGCTAGTTCGGCGATCTGCCCGGCCATCTCAACACCTGTCGGCCCAGCACCCACGACAACAAAGGTGAGGAGGCGTTTTTGCTCTTCGGGGTCATGCGACAACTCCGCGTGCTCGAACGCCGCAATGATCTTGCCGCGCAACTCTAGCGCGTGGTCAATGGTCTTCATTCCGGGCGCGTACTTGGCGAAATGGTCGTTGCCAAAATACGACTGCTCAGCACCCGCTGCGACGATAAGGCTGTCGTAGGAAGTGACGATGGCGTGGTCTGCTGCTTCAGATGTCACTGTTTGGTTGCGTACGTCAATATCGACGACATCACCCAGAAGCACCCTGGTGTTCTTGTAGCGGCGCAGAATCACACGGTTCGGTACCGCAATTTCACCAACAGACAGGATTCCTGTTGCCACCTGGTACAGCAACGGCTGAAAAAGGTGATGTGTGCTTCGGGCTATGACGGTGACGTCCACGTCCGCGTTCTTGAGTTGCCTGGCGGCAAACATCGAACCGAACCCCGAGCCGACAATAACGACGTGGTGGCGTGCGGTCGTGGTAGAACGCGACATAGTGTGTCCCCTTAGCGTGCAGTGCGGGCGCAGTCGAACATTCGACTCGTGCAACACGCGACGAACGCGCGCCGAGTGTCACGTCTCACCTTAGCGACCTGTCACAGTTGGTTTTTGATTTCTGAACGAATGGGGCAATTGTTCATCATTACCTCGACTGGTGCTTGCCGCGCGGTGGGGTGTTTGCCGCCGAATGTACGTTTCTAGAAGCGGGTCGGTGAGGTGGTAGTAGGTTCGCCGCTGATCTGCTCCAGGCCGCTTGGCGCCCACCACCCAGTTGTGTTCGGTAAGGCGCCGCAACGTGACGGCAGCCGTATTAGCAGTGATGCCTGAGTGTGCGGCGAGTTCCCCGACGGTGAAGGCGTGTGCGTCACCGTTGCCCCGCCCAAGGGTCACGATAACGGCGCGTTCAACATTGGGTAGCTCGCTCAAAATTGCGTGGTACGAAGGCGTGAGCATGTCGAGTGCTTTGTTTATTGTTTCGGCAGGGTCGCTGAGTGTTTCTGGTGTTGCCGTATCTGCGATGAGGTGCCAGACCCTTGCAGCCCCACCGAGTGCTTGGTACACAACATCGATAGCGTCCCGACTTTCGGCGCCGTCAAGATAGGCGGCCAGTGCTGTGTCATTACCTCGTCGACGGAGAAGTTCGGTGCATTCACGCACTGTGAGTTGCCTGGTTCGTTCGATGTCGAAGTTGCCAAACCACGGTTGGGTTCGGGAGCTCACTGCCGGAAACAGTGTGGGCGCACTGGCGAGAACGAGTGTGTCGCTGTGTGTTTCCACGAAACCGCGCAACGCTCGAGTTCCTGCGATTCCGATGCGATCAAACACCGCGTCTAACGATTCGATGACCAGGACAAGTACCCGGCCGTTTAACGCGGTGGTGAGCATTTCTTCCAACGCCGCAGCGTTGTAGTCGGCGCGGCGGAGGACGATGTCGGACGCCACTAGAGGGTCAATCTGAGTAATCGCGTTGACAAGAAAGTCCGTGTAGGAATTGGTTTCCAATGCACCATCACCCAGCCACACCACACTGACCTTGTTCGCAACGGTTCTGCTGGCAGACGCCCGTCCTACGGCAACGGCGAGGGTGTGTGTTTTTCCTGTTCCGCGCGCTCCCGTGATCAAGGTGTGCGCGCGAGTGCCGGACCGTGCGGCGAGACGGATGCGTTCGGCGATTCGTTTGACCAGGCGTCCATCGCCGACAGTCATCTCGTCGAGGTACTCAGTCGGGTGCAGTTCTGGCGAGTAAGCATAGTGGGTTGTCACCGCATGCTCGTTTCCCAGAATGTTTGTACAAGTGAGCTTCGGAAGCTGCTGGCCTTGCCACTTCTGGTGAGGTAGTGATCGCGTTCGAGGTCCTCAATGAGCCGTATGAGCGCACGCCGGTTCTGCGGTTCTGCAATGCCGGTGCCAGGTATTAACCGTGCAAGTTCGTCCACCGTGAGTGATCCCTGATCGGCGTACAGATCGAGGACGGTTTCGATGAGTTCGGCCTGGGCCCTGCCGTAGTACGGGGCGATGCGTTCGCGGTAATGCCGCATGTTCCAGGGGTCGTGTGGGTCCGTCATCGCTTCGTTCACCAGCTCAGGGATCTGTGTTGCCACCACTGGGCCGGTGGCATCGGCGGTGTCGCGGCAAGCCTTGACGAGGTGTTGGATGTAGTACGGCACCGCTTCGGCAGCGTTGACGATAGCGATCGCCACCCCGAGTGGGTCAGGTGTTTCCACTTCTTCGCCGAGCAGCAGGCAGCGTGCGAGGTACACCGCATCGGGTTCGCTGAGAGGCCCAACAGGTTCGGGTGCCACGTCGTTGACGCTTCCGGGTGCAGCATCACTGACGTGATGGAAGCCGATTGAGCCGAGAAGCAGCATCGCGAGCCTGGTGGAGTGCTGCTGTCGGATGCGGCGAAGAGTGACGAGCAATTCCTTTCCCGCACCGGGTTGTTCCCGCTCCATCTCAAGAGCGAGTACCGGAACTTCATCGATGATCAGGATGAGCGGTGGATCCCCTTCGGGTGGGAGCGCGAGGGAAACAAGTTCATCCAGAGTCCGCTCGTCCCCTGATCGCTTCAGTCCCACTGGCCCGGCTTTGAGTGTGAGCTCCCAGCGGTGAAGTTCCTCCCGAACCGCTCCGGCCGGAACTGCGCGACCGAGTGCTCGAGCGAGTTCAGCGACGAACCCGTCGTAATTGACTCGTTCAGCTGAGGTGCGTACAAAACGGCGATCTTGCGCGGCAAGTTGCGCTTCAATGAGTCGGGCAATTGATGTCTTGCCGACTCTGCGATCTCCCGTCAGGAGCACTGTTTGCCGAGTATCTAGCAGGCGGAGGACGCGGCCAACCTGTGCGTCACGGCCGATAATGTCACCCAAGGCGGGGACACTTCCCACGGTGAGCGGGATGGGGCGCAGAAGTGGTGTGTCCATTGCTTAAGTGTAGATGACAGGTCTGTCATGTGACAGGGTTGTTAGGTGACCCATTTGTCAGGTTTATGTTTCGACTGCGCGGATGGGCCCACGCGAGATGAACGAACTGCGCCAAAACAAACCGTATCGACACCCACTGCAGCGTTCACGGGTGGTCAAACGTGTCATAGGTAGATTGTGAAACTTGGCGATACAGAAGGCATTCGACTCAACCTCACCACGAAAGGCGCTTCAGCCCCCACCAACCTGCATCAGTCGATTTTCGTCGAAAATATCGAAGTGGCTGCAAGTTGGGAGACCCAGGCTGGCGGGGAACTCGTCAAATCCCCCGGGTCATCTGCGGTATGCAAGACGCTGCGTGGCGTAGGTACGAATAGCTGCCGCCAGCCATGAGGGAAGGTCGGGATCATAGACCGCGACGGTGCCTCGCTGATGTTCGTCGGTCTCTATCAAATCAGCGAGGGCGTGATAGGCCGCAGGATCGGCGGGCCACATGGCACGGACGGCGTCATAGTGTTCTGCGACGAGGTCGAGCGCTTCGGGCGAGGCGGGGTCGACACCCGACTGGCGCGCTCGGGATAGTCGCCCGTAGAGGTCCTGCGCTTCGGCTGCGGCTCGGTCGTACTGACTTCTGCTCCAATGTGCCGTTCTGTCGGTAGCCGCGCCAAGGGTGTTGGTAGCGGCGTTGCCGAATCGCTCCTGAAGACTGGTGGCAAGTTGTGCGCGCCCCTCGTGCAGTCCTCGGAAGAACTCCTCGTCGGGCAGGCGGTGACGGTCTTCAAGGTCGTCCAGGGTGCGCCGGATTGTGGTGGCGATCCGGTCGAGACGGTCGCGTTCAGCGGTAATAAGCATGAGGTGTCGCCGCAGCGCAGAGGCCTCGTCGTTATCCCCAGCGAGGATGGCTTTGATCTGAGGAAGCGGAACTTCGAGGTCACGCAGCAGCAAGATTCGTTGTAACCGACGTAGCTCTCGCCGACCGTACCAGCGGTAACCATTCGATGAGACCGCAGCCGGTTGCAGCAACTCAGTCTCGTCGTAATGCCGCAGAGTACGGGCCGAGACGCCGGCCATCTTGGCGACCTGGCTGATCGAGTACTGCACGGCCCAAAAGTAGCATCTTGACCTTCTCGCTACGGAAACTTTTAGCCTCAGAGGCATGAGTAACGCACAACACTCCTGCATCAAGGCCAACAGAATGTTCGACGACAACCCCCGCGCGATAGTTTCTGACACCGCCCGAGTCCGCGGCGCGTGGATCGAAGACCGTGCCGTGGGCCCTAACGCTGCAAGACTCGAGACCGATCCGCTCGAGCCCACCGGCAGCGCCGAAGTGGACGATGCCCTCCTCGGCCTCGTTAACGCAGACCGCGACGTTCGTCAGGCCGCGGCACTGACCCTTGGCAAACTGGCTCACCGTGCTGCCACACCGGAACTAGTGGCTCGGCTATGGACCGAACAGGACTTCTTTGTTCGCGAGACGCTTTCCTGGGCGGTCACTCGTGTCGCCGACGCAGCCACGCCACTTTTGTTGAACGCTCTGGCGGGAGCAGACACGTCTGCCCGCGTTCAAGCGCTTCACGTCCTGAGCAAGATCGCGGACCCTGCGACCACGGACGCAATTTTGCCGTTGGCGTCGTCAGACGACCTCGATGTCGCAGCGAAGGCTCGGTGGGCGCTCACTCGCATCGGCGACCCTCGAGCAATCCCTGCCCTCGCGGCCCACCTCGGAGTCGGCGACGACAGTACTCGAAATGGCCTTACCCGCGATCTAGCATCCTTTGGTGAAGCCGCTGTGCCCACTCTTCTCGCGGCGCTGACAAAGGGCGAGCCACACTTGCGCCGCCACGCCGCCGAAGTTCTTTGCCGACTTGGCCCGGACGCAGACTCCACCACCGATGCTCTATCTGAGGCGCTCAATGACAGCGACGACGAGGTTCGCTTATCGGCAGCCATGGCCCTTTTTGACTTCGCCACACCAACATCCCAGATAGCCCTCGCACGCTTAACCGAGTCGGCGGACCCACGCTTACGCGCCATCGCGAACCGAGCGCAGGTGCGCACGACTCACGAGCTATAAGCGCCCCACCGCACCGCGAGCACATTTGGAGATTTCAGTCCCGACTTTGTCTATCGGTACATCGCCGTTCCTGCGTTGACTGTGTCGCAGTTCCTTGCCGGGTCTGAGTGGGTGCTCAATGCTCTTCGCGACGTGGGTTACGAACGAACGGCCGGTACTTCCACGCCTCAGTAGCCCACAACGCCCACACAATAAGTACTGGCTGGAAAAGCAGCCGAACCCCACGAGCGAGATCTGAGTCGAGACCGAAGGCATCGGTTTGGGTGACGAACTGGGATATATTTCCCGGGAAAATTGCTACGAAGAAGGCTGCAACTACCCACCCGACGATCACTCGGAACCGCACAAGCAGGATTAACGCGGCCCCTAGGGCGATCTCGACAACTCCAGAGGCGATGACCACGAAGTCAGCATCAAGCGGTACCCAATCGGGGACTTGAGCGAGAAACTCTGCTCGCGCCCACGTGAGGTGTGCAATGCCAGCGGAGATCAGGAACGCGCCGAGGATCCAGCGGGCGACTGTACGGATTATCGGACTGCGCGCCTCAGGTTTCATATAGTCGAGTATGGGCGATGGCGGTTCCCGTTACTAGGCCGGCGGGACAGCCATTACCAATTGGTTGACGTTTAAACTAGTTAGCGGCCTGTTGAAGATGTCAGCACGCCCCAATCGCACCGGTGCCCGCCGGGGCCCCGGACCGATCCCGCTAGCCGAAGGAACCCCCCACGTGCGAGCCAACAAAGTCGCTCTCATCGACGAACTCACACCATCGCAGCCCGGATACGCGCTCGTCGCCAATGTTGATCTCATCGTGTTACGTCACCCTGAATCTGACGAGGCAACAGTCATGTACGGACGCTGCCAGCACCGCGGCGCACTGCTTTCCGACGGCAAAGTCCACGGTGATCGCCTGTCCTGCAGCCTGCACGGATCCACCTATGACTCACGCACTGGCAAGAATATCCACTTCAAGGGTGCCGACCTTCATAAATTCCACTCCTGGGTCGAGGACGGCGCAGTATGGGTGGACGAAGATGAGATCACCCAGTGGGAGTGCGCGAACCCTCAAAAGTACTCACGCGACTCGTATCAAGGTCTTTACGCCGACTTCAAAGGAACACCCGACGAACCGCACGTCGGCACAATCTCGCACTTGGCATCTCGAGGCCTCTCCCGCACTGGCCACCACGGCCAGATGGAGGCCATGGGTGTCCCCCGGTCGCAACTGCCAAGCTGGGACGACCTCCAGATCATCACCGCCCAACTAGCCACCCCACCGCTGCTCGACGACGACCCGGTCACCACCAGCGTCACGGTTGGCCCCGCAGCGAAACGTCCCCTCGAGCTCGCGATCCCACTGATGGTGTCTGACATGAGTTACGGCGCATTGTCAGAAGAGTCCAAGATTGCGCTCGCGCGAGGCGCCGAACTCGCAGGTACAGGTATCTGTTCCGGCGAAGGCGGCGTATTGCCTGAAGAACAGGCCTCCAACAGCCGCTACTTCTACGAACTCGCATCCGCCCAGTTCGGTTTCTCCATGGATATCGTTGCCGCTAGCCGAGCGTTCCACTTCAAGCTTGGACAAGCCGCAAAGACCGGCACCGGAGGGCACCTGCCCGGCAACAAAGTGCGCGGCAGGATCGCTGAAGTTCGTGGCCTCACCCCCGGCGAATCCGCTGTATCGCCATCTCGGTTCCTCAACATGACCACACCCGCAGACTTTCGCGAATTCGCCGACGAAGTGCGTGAAAACACCGGCGGAATCCCCATCGGCGTCAAACTGTCCGCCCAGCACATCGAACGCGACATTGACGCAGCTCTTGCAATCGGCGTGGACTACATCATTCTCGACGGCCGCGGCGGCGGAACTGGTGCCGCACCCACATTGTTCCGCGACAACATCTCAGTCCCAACCATCCCCGCACTCGCTCGGGCACGCCGCCACCTCGACACTTCCGCTGCTCGTGACGTCACTTTGATCATCACCGGCGGACTTCGCGTGCCCGCCGATTTTGTCAAAGCCCTCGCCCTTGGTGCCGATGTCGTGGCTGTCTCCAACTCGGCCATGCAGGCAATCGGGTGCCTCGGTATGCGGGCCTGCCACACCAACAAGTGTCCAGTCGGAATCGCCACCCAGGACGAAAAACTGCGCAAACGCCTCCCTGTCGATGAAGCGGCAGAGCGTCTCGGACGATTCTTCGATTCCTCCGTGGACTTGATGAAGATCATGGCGCGCGCATGCGGACACGACAGCCTGTCAGGGTTCAGCCACAACGACCTCGTTACATGGAAACGGGATATGTCGGAGTTGTCCGGCGTGAATTTCGGCGGCGTGTCACTGTAATTTCCTATTCGCTCATCATGGCGCGCATTTCATCGCTTGGTTCAATGATTTGCACGTAGTTTCCATCGGGGTCGATGGCGGTGCCGAACCAACTGCCTTCGCGGTTTTCGAGCGGGGACAGCCATCGGGCGCCATTGTCGGTGAGCCGTTGTGCGATTGTCGGCGCGTTTTCGACCTCGATGTTGAAGATGATGCGGCCTGGTTCGGGGGCGGTATCGCTGACGTCGTCGCGGCTGTCGAACATCAGATAGAAGCCACCGAAGGTTATGACGTGGTAGCCGCCGTCGGGGGTGGCTTCCGGTGCAATACCAAACGAGGCGGCGTAAAAGTCACGCAACCGTTCGGGGTTGGTGCTCGACAGTAGGGCGCTATTGATTGTGGGAATACTCATGCCGGTACTGACTCGCGCAGGAGTGAAAACTCATCGCGGGTCATGTTAGTCGGGCCACACTTAGTTTTATGCATTCCGTCATAGTGGATATTGTGTGAGGAAATGATTCAAAGGAGAACCATGAAATTCACACCACGAACCCTCAAACTCGGCATGCGCGCCTGGCCGCCATTTCTCGGCGCTGGCATTAGCGTTCGCCACATCGCCGACGACTGGTCGCGAGCGGAAGTAACCCTCCGCGTGAACTCACTGACCCGCAACGCCCTCGGTACCGCCTTCGGCGGATCACTGTCATCCATGACCGACCCCTTCTACGTACTGCTCCTCATGCCACAACTCGGCGAGGACTACTACGTATGGGACGCTTCAGCGGAAATAGATTTCGTCAAACGAGGGCGAGGCAAACTCACCGCCGTTATGCACGTGCCCGCCTCGACGGTGGAAGACATTCGCGCCCGCGCCGCCTCCGGCGATCGCACCCTCACCTGGTTCGAGTGCGACATCACCGACGAATCAGGTGACGTCGTTGCCCATGTTCGCCGCCAGGTTTACGTCCGCCTTCAACCCCATGCCCGCAAATCCAACGCCGAGACCGCGATGTCGGTTATCTCACATTAACTAAAAAGCGATGCGCGATGTGGCTGGTATTTGCCCTGAATAGCACAAACGAGCCTGTCATGACGGCTTCAATGCGCGAGATGCCGCGTTAAGGTAAGAGTGCTGACCACAAGGCAATAAGGAGCGGATCCAATGGTGACAATCGCGTCCAAGACTGGGACACCCAACGTATCGATGCTGGGCATCGGTGCGTACCGACCCCAACGACTGGTCAGCAACGACGAAGTGTGCGAGGTTCTCGACTCGTCAGACGAGTGGATCTTCGAACGCAGCGGCATCCGCAACCGCCGATGGATTAGTGGCGACGAGTCCGCCCGCAGCATGGCTGTAGCAGCAGCTGATCGGGCAATCCGCAACAGCGGAATCGACAAGTCAAAAATCGGCCTCATCCTGCTCGCCACAAGTAGCTGGCGCACAGTTATCCCGCACGGCGCCCCCGCAGTTGCCTACGACCTCGGCATCAACGGCATCCCCGCATTCGATCTGCACTCGGGTTGCGGCGGCTTCGGGTACGGCCTAGCAGTAGCCTCCGACCTGATTCGCGCAGGTGCCGCCGAATACGTACTCCTCATCGGCGTAGAAACCATGTCGGTCGTGTTGGACCCACACGACCGCAGCACCGCATTCATCTTCGGTGACGGCGCCGGTGCCGTAATAATCGGCCCAAGCGAAGAAAATGGCATCTCCCCCACTGTGTGGGGCAGCGACGGTGAAAACTCCGACGCCATCACCCAGAACTTTGACGTGCCTGCCTACATGGACCGCGCCCAAGAACTCCAAGGCAAGGACCCGGACGATGAAGAAGTCGGCCGCATGGTCGTGACCATGGAAGGGCCACGCGTGTTCCGGTGGGCTGCCATCACCTTGCCGAAGGCGCTCTCCAACGTGTTGACCGAATCAGGTGTCTCCATCGACGACATTGAGGTGTTCGTCCCCCACCAGGCCAACGCGCGAATCAACGAACTAATGAAGAAGAACCTCGGACTCGCCGACCACGTCCCCGTCGCCAACGACATTGAGAACACTGGCAATACTTCCGCCGCCTCAATTCCCTTGGCGATTGAAGAAATGCTGGTCACCGGCAAGGCGAAGAGTGGGCAAATCGCACTCCTGTTGGGCTTCGGCGCTGGACTCAGCTACGCGGGCCAGGTCGTGCGCCTACCACCCGCACCGACAGAAACAAGCTTCTAGTCCCCTCAACATTTAGCGGCCTCTTCCGTTTCCGGGAGGGGCCGCTAAACTTTGAAGTATGCATTGGCGACATTGATACCTGCGTAGAGGTCGTTGCGCGGCACAAGTTCGGGGTCCCCCACCGGATCGGCATCCCCGAACCCCTTGTCCGCACAACCAGAAGACCTCCATGTTCACCATGCCGATCAAGTCCCGCTCAAGGGAAGTCCGCAGGCTTTCGTGGCCGCTATACGCCTACTCGCTGAGCTCTGAGTTCGTCCTGCTCTACCCGTTTTATGCGATCTTTTTCGCCGACTCGGGTTTATCCGTCGCGCAGATTACGTCGCTCTTCGCGATCTGGTCACTCGCGTCAGTACTCCTAGAGGTCCCCTCGGGAGTGCTAGCAGACATCGTGCCCCGCCGTTACCTCCTCGCGGCAGCCCCCTTATTCGCAGGAACCGCATTCTCCCTGTGGCTACTGTTCCCGCACTATTGGGCGTTCGCCCTCGGCTTTATCCTCTGGGGCGCCGGGGGAACCCTCTCCTCCGGTGCACTCGAAGCGCTCGTTTTCACCGAACTAGACCACCGGGGTGCAGCCCCGCAATACGCAACCGTCATGGGCATCGCCCGAACCTATGAGGTCTGCGCAGTAGGACTGTCCACCATTGTTGCCATCCCAGTGATGACCCTCGGGGGTTACGTGGCCGTGGGAGTAGGCAGCGTGCTCGCGTGTGTAGTGTGCTCCGCAATCGGCCTACTGTTGCCCGAACTACGGTTACCCGCGCCTCGTGATGACCACGAGGTTAGGACCGTAATGCGCGCTGGGATGCGAGAGGTCTTTCGAAGCAAAGCCGTACTCGCCGCTGTCGCCTTGGCCGCAATCATCCCGGCCATTTGGGAGAACCTCGAAGAATATGTGCCACTGCTAGCATCCGAGCATGGAGTAAACACCGAAGCGATCCCCTGGGTTGTGCTTACCGTGTGGGTGGGCGTTGCCGGTGGTGGCCTGTTCTCCGGACCTGCGGCGAGACTATCGTCGAGACAGTTCAGCGCACTACTAGCAGTCGCCGCGTCCTTGATGGCGGTGGGAGCCCTCGCCGGTGGGCCTGCCGGGTGGATCGCGCTCGGCGTTGCATTCGGGGCGTTGCAGGCGGCTGGCGTCGCCGCAGATGCACGGTTGCAGCACCGAATCAGCGGGGAATCGCGGGCAACAGTGACATCCGCCGCAGGCGTCGGCGCCGAAGTGATGACACTCGTGGTGCTACTGAGCTACCTCGGGGTCTTTACCGTCTCGTCCCACTCGGTAGCTTTCGCGGCGCTCGCTGTGCCATACGTTTTGGTTTCTCTTGCACTAGTGATGGGCTCGTCCGCTCGCTCCCGGTTGTGTGCACAAACTAGCGGCTCAGCACCATAAATATTGCTAGTTTGTGCACACTTCTGTGGAGCTTGCTTGCGCGGCTCACTTTTTTCCGCGCGGCGGTCCTTCATCACGGGTGTGTGTTGAGCGTGGCGTGTTAGGCGAACCCGGCCGGTTACGCGCCGAATCTGGATCGAGTTCAGCGGCGCGCTCAAATTCCTTATTCAATTTCGCGCGTTCGGTGGTCGCTTCAGTGCGCTGCTCGGTCGCGCGATGCTGCATCATTTCGGCCTCCGCGGCCTGCGCTTCAGCGCGCGCTTTTGTCTCGCGTGCCCGAGCGGCAGCGGCTTCCGCCTCAGCTTCTTGCTCAGCGACCTCGTGTTGGTGGGCCACGGCCTTGTGTCGTAGTTCTTCCGCCCTGCGATGCCGTCGATCGGTTCGACTTCGCAAAGCCACGCCGATGATCGCAGCGATTGCGAGCACCGCAACAACAATAATGACGATGGTAACGATCGTTGTGGTGTCCATTAATGGTTCCTCACGCTCGCATGATGTTGCACGGTCCGCTTGTCGTCGCTGCGCATCGCGCCTTACTCCATCTGGTTACCCGTAAGGACGGCCGTTTACACCTAGGGCGTCAGACTTTGCCTCGTCACAGCACCCCATAACCAACAATTCCTGAGTGGCTTGTACGGACGTTTCGTGCAGCAACTTCGCCGCGAAGGAACTCGTTGCCGCCGACAGTCGTCAAAACGCCATCGTCGTTGCGCACAACGATGCTCGTGTGTTGGGTGAACTTGCTCCTCGGTGCGTACAGGATAACGTCGCCAACTTTCGGCTCGTACCCTGACTCACGCGATTCGAATCGTCCGTCAGCGCGGTAGTACTCCTCGAGCGTGTACACACCGGGTATTCGCCACCAGCCGGAATTCGGATTCTCCAGAGGCATTTCGGCTTCCCGCATCACCCAGCTGACGAAGTTGGCGCACCATGCTTCGTCTGAGCCTTCCGAATATTTTTCTCCCGGCGGATTTTCCGCGAATTCTCGGCGCAGCACCTCGATCACTGCGGCCTGCCGGTCGTCAAGCTCGGCAGTCTCAACGGCGGGGAATTCGCGGGGGCCAACCATGTTCCACAAGTCGAAATAGGCAACCACAGCCCAGGCCAGCCCTACGATGACGACGAGCGATGCCGCCAGAGCGGGGATGCGGCGGGAGGCTCTGTTTGCTTGGTCTTTCGGCGTCGTCCGCACTCTCGCGAGTCTAGCGGGATATGGGTTCGTCGGTTGTGTGCACAAACTCGCGGAATTGCGGCGAATACACCGCGAGTTTGTGCACACAACCGCTATCAGATTGGAGCGCCGGCGGCACGGAGCGTGCTAGTGATCTGGTTCAGCAACATGTCTGGCTGCCGAACCATCCCACTGATTACACGGATCACCAGCCACCCAGCCTGCATATACGCGTTCGCCCGCAACGCGTCACGCCGCGCCTGCACCGGGTCGTCGAAATGGTGCGCACCTTCGTATTCGAGGGCCACCTTCCAATGCGGCCAAGCCAGATCCGCACGGCCGATGAATCCGCCTCGGTGATCGAGAACCACATACTGTGACACCGGGCGAGGCAGTGCAGCGTCGATAATGAGAAGTCGAAGGTGAGTTTCGCGCGGTGACTCTGCACCGGCATCCGACAGTTCGATTACCCGGCGCAACCTGCGTATTCCCTTGTATCCCGGCCGCGACTCAGCCCACGTGCGCAAGCTAGCTGGGGACAGATTCGTGGCCTGGTATAGCGCGTCAACCAACGGAATTGCTTCGGCCTCACTGAGTCGGCGTGCTAGATCAAACGCCGTGCGCGCGGGAGTGGTCACCCGCATTCCGGAGCGCACGGCAACATCCTGCGGCACCACCAAGTCTCTATGCGCGATGAGGCCCTTAACTCGCACAACCTTATTGACCACGATCTCGGGTGGTGCCTCTTCTGGTAGCCACTTCACCCGCCATACCGCCGCGGCGGAAACACCTGACAGGACACAGTTGCCGTCGGCCCACAACCAAGCCGCACGGGCTTTCAACTCCTGCGTCACCGGGGCCGACTTGTCGGCATACACACCGTCAAACAGCCGCCGGTACTTGCGCCCCGCGGCGTAGTGCGGGATGGAACGACAGGCCGACTTGAATGGTGTCCGCGGGTCGAAATGTGTCATGCCCCGTTTTGACGCATGCGACGCCGCTAGGGATTCCGTGCGCTCAGTTGTGTGCGCAAACTCGCACAATTACGGGTGCTTAACCGCGAGTTTGTGCACACGACCGACGGGTTCTAGCGCCTGTACTGCGCAACAGCTGCGAGCGTGTCCGAGTGAACGAGGTCAGCGTTGATCTGCGCTGCTGCCGCCGCCCCTGCCGCGGCCGATGCGCCCACTTGCGCCATCAGATCGGTGACGTTTCCCGCAGCCCACACATCGGGGACCTCGGTTCGGCCCATCGCATCCGTCGGAATGAACTCGCCCATGCCTGACGGGTGTTCTTGAGGTTGCAGCCCCAACGCGTCGAGGAAATTCGCCCGCGCCACCATGCGCGTCGCGACGACTACTACCTGGCGTTTGATGACTGTGCCGTCGTGGAGTCGCACGCCCGAGATCGCGTCGTCAACAACCTCTACCCCGGCAACGAGGTCTGGCACCGTAGTGATCCCGCGCGCCGCGAGCTGCTCGGCCTGTTCAGCAGGGAGTTGCGTCCCGTTGAGGAAGACGACAACGTCGTCGCTGAGCTGGCGGAACATCAATGCTTGGTGCACTGTCATCGGACTGGTTGCCAATACCCCGATTGCTTGATCGCGCACTTCCCAGCCGTGGCAGTACGGGCAGTGAATAACGTCGCGGCCCCATCGTTGCCGCAGGCCCGGTATATCGGGAAGCTCGTCGGTCAATCCTGTGGTTAGCAGAATTCGGCTGGCTCGGACCGACCTGGTGTCCGACAGTTCGACAACAAAATCCTCGTTATCGCGTTGAACCCTGGTGACTGTTGCCGAAACAATGTCGGCGCCGTACTGTTCCGCTTCAGCGCGCCCCAGGGCGAGCAGGTCGCTGGGCGGCATTCCTTCGCGCCCGAGTAGGCCATGGATGCCGTCCGCGGGTGCGTTTCGTGGTTCGCCCGCGTCGATCACGACGACTGAGCGGCGCGCTCGTCCCAACATGAGTGCCCCATTGAGCCCAGCGGCACCTCCACCGATGACCACTACGTCGTAGCGGTCGAGCACCTGATTTCCCATCATTTCCTCCCCATATCGAATATCTCTCGATTGTGAGGGAGCCCTAGCCAATACGGCAACACTATTTGCTGTTATGGCAACCTGAACCCGCGGCAGACCCCGCGTTTGAACAAGGGGACACAACTCTGACTTACCTACCGGAAGCCCCGGGCATGACAGTGAGCAGGGCGGATGGCGCGTGCACCCGCCCAGCCGGTTAGCCGCAGGTCTGCGATTGGGGAATCACCTCGGCTGTACTGGAGGTGATGTTGCTGGAGGTTTGAGATGGATCAGGATGTGGACGGTGGCGTACCTCAAGCGCCCCGCCTGCCTGGCTGTCAAATGCCGAAACGCGGTTCACCAGGTTGTGCCGGACTGTTGGCCAGTCTTCGGCGACGATGGAGAACAGCACTGTGTCGCGTACCGTGCCATCAGGCCTGCGGGCGTACCGCCGCTGAGTGCCTTCGTACATCGCGCCGAGTCGAGTGATCGCAAGCTGTGAGCGGGTGTTGCGCGTATCGGTGCGCAGTTCGACGCGGCCAACATTGAGGTGGTCGAATGCGGTCGACAACAGCAATAGCTTCGTTTCCGGGTTCACCGCGCTACCCCACACTTCGGGGGCGTATAGCGTTCCGCCGATCTCGACCCTTGCGTCGGAGACGGAAGCGTTGACGAATGAGGTCATTCCGACGACTGACCCGGCGAGTACACCCCGGTATTCCTGCACAGTGCGAACAACCCATTGATGCCAGTTCGGGAGCTCGGCGCGGGCACGGAGTAGGGCCTCCAGGTCGTTGGCAGTTTGTGGTCGTGCGATGGGCATGAAGTTCCACACGTGTTGATGGTCGAGCGCCGCAAACAGGGCCGGAGCATCTACGTCGGGACGTAGCGGGGACAGTTGAACCACTGCCCCGTGTAGGTGTGTGCCACTCGGCAATGGCCAGACCATGTCGGGCCACGGAGTGTCCACCGGCCGTGGATCAGCCACCGGCACGAACGGAGAAATCATGCGATTAGTATGCAATCTCCGCATCAAAAAACAAGACCAATACGGCGTGTTTTTCTGACGCGCCGCGGAGTTCTTACCCTTGTCGCAGATCACGCCGTTTACCTGCGGTTCCGCGGGGTACTTCACCTCAGTTAACGGGACACAAAATGAAGGTAGCGAAACCCTCTTCCGCAACTGCGTGGGCTGTGGAACGATCATCTTGGTACGACACCACGGCGCGAGGAGAATCTGATGGCTATCCAACGACGAATCGTGACGGCAATCGCCGGATCAGCACTAGCTTTGGGTCTCGGAATGGCAGCACCGGCGATGGCTTCGGCCAACTCCCCCGCCCGCGACCTTCCTGGCGCGACACCGGCGCACATGGTGTTGATCCCGTACTGCGAGGAGTCATCCTTGCCGTTCTTCGGTCCAATCATTATTTGCCACACGCTTTTTGGTGATCTGACGTTCTCGCGCCCTTGGTGAGGGTTGACTTGTACGAACCGTGATTCCACCGTTTCGCGCACGGCGTTAAGTTGGTGTGCGTTTTTGTCGGGCACAGATTGTAAAATTTTGCCGTTGTTGCCCGTATAACGTGTGGAAAGGATTCGTCCGTGAGCACCCAGGTTGAAGAACGTGAGTTTCAGGCAGAGGCGCGTCAACTTCTCGAGTTGTTGATTCACTCTGTTTACTCGAACAAAGATACGTTTCTTCGGGAACTCATTTCGAATGCGTCGGATGCACTCGACAAGGCGCGCCTGGAGTCATACCGCAACAAAGATCTCGACATTGACACCTCTGATCTGCATATCGAGATCACGCCGGACAAGGACGCACGCACTCTCACCGTGCGTGACAACGGCATCGGTATGTCCAAGGACGAAGTGGTCACTTTGATTGGCACACTCGCCAAGTCCGGCACCGCCGAGTTGCGCCGCGCTCTCGCTGAAGCAAAGAACAGCGAAGTCCCCAGCGAATTGATTGGTCAGTTCGGTGTTGGGTTTTATTCAACATTCATGGTTGCGGACAAGGTGACCATGGTGACGCGGAAAGTTGGCGAGACGACGGCAACGCGTTGGGTGTCCGAAGGCGCGGGCACTTACACCATCGAAGACGTAGAGGACGCTCCGCAGGGTACGTCGATCACGTTGCACTTGAAGGACAGTGACGACGACGATCATCTCTTTGACTACACAGCCGAGTGGAAAATTCGCGAGATCGTCAAACGCTATTCGGACTTCATTTCCTGGCCAGTCCGGATGGACAAAGAATCTACCGTCGATGAGGAGACCGTTACCGAAACAGTCACCCTCAATTCGCAGAAGGCTCTGTGGGCTCGCCCCAAGAGTGAAGTGACGGACGAGGAGTACGCGGAGTTTTACAAGCACGTCAGCCACGCATGGGATGAGCCTCTTGAGGTCATTTCCATGAAGGCGGAGGGCACTTTCGAGTACCAGGCGCTGCTGTTCCTGCCTACGCATGCGCCGCATGACTTGTTCACCCGCGAACACAAGCGCGGTGTTCAGTTGTACGTCAAACGCGTGTTCATCATGGACAACTGCGAAGAACTGATGCCGCAGTACCTTCGGTTCGTCAAGGGAGTTGTTGATGCGCAGGACCTCTCGTTGAATGTGTCGCGTGAGATCCTCCAGCAGAACCGGCAAATCTCCCGGATTCAGAAGCGACTCGTCAAAAAGGTCTTGTCCACCATCAAGGACATGATGGCGAATGAACCCGAGAAGTACCGCACGTTCTGGGGTGAATTCGGCCGAGTCCTCAAAGAAGGGCTGCTGTTTGACGTAGACAACCGCGAGACACTTCTTGAGGTGTCGTCGTTCGTGTCCACGCGCAAACAAGAAGACACGGAAGACGAGCAGAACCGGTGGACAACACTGCGCGAATACGTCGACCGTATGAAGGACGGCCAGGACCGCATCTACTACATGACGGGGGAAACTCGTCAGCTGGTGGAAAACTCACCGCACATGGAAGCGTTCCAGGCCAAGGGGTTGGAAGTGCTGATCTTGACGGACCCTGTCGACGAGATGTGGGTGGAGTCGGTCCGGGAGTTCGACGGCAAGCAGTTCCACTCCATCGCCAAGGGTGACGTTGATCTCGACTCCGAGGAAGAGAAGGAGGCCGACGAATCCGACCGCGAACAACGCGAAAAAGATTTTGCTGAACTTCTCAACTGGATGAAGGAAACCTTGACTGAGGACGTCAAGGATGTTCGGTTGTCGTCACGCTTGACGACCTCGCCAGCTTGCCTCGTTGGTGATGACTTTGACATCACCCCTGCGCTGGAGCGGATGTACCGTGCCTCCGGTCAACCGGTACCGCACATCAAGCGGATTCTGGAAATCAACCCCAACCACCCGTTGGTGACGACGCTGCGGACTCTCCACTCCCGCGACGCGGAGGGCAATAATGTGAAGGCGACCGCCGAGTTGCTGCACGGTATGGCGGTACTAGCTGAGGGTGGCGAGTTGAAGGACCCAGCCGGGTTCACGAAGGTGCTTGCGGACACACTCGCGAACACCATCGGCGGCGAAAGCTAGCGGCCTTGGAGTTCTGGTCCCGCCTTATGCGGCGGGGCCAGCGGTCAGCTTCCTCGGTAAGTGGTGTAGGAGTACGGCGATACGAGAAGTGGTACGTGGTAGTGCTTGTGTTCGGGAAGCACCACTGACACCACAATTTCGGGGTTAAATGCCTGCACCCCGCGTGCGGAGAAGTACGGCCCCGTTCCGAATACGAGGCGGAAAACGCCGGTCGGTAAATCATCGCCTGCTATGTCGCTGACGCGGCCGTCGCCGTCAGTGACAACGGAGGCGATTTCGGCGCCGTCCTGCGCTTGGAGAACGACAGTGACCCCTGTAGCTGGTAGCCCCTGTGTGGTGTCTAATACGTGAGTACTGATCGTCGCCACCGGTAGTCACCTTCCTGTCACGAACTAGAATTAAACTCACACAGTAACGGACGACACCACGCAGGGGGCTCCATGAAGCGAAGTAGTTTACGCCGTGCGGCGGTCACGGGAATGGTCGCGGCCGCGCTGGCAGTTACGGTTCCAGGTGTTGCTGCAGCAGATCATCAACCAAATCGGCCGTTGCCGTACTGCGAGATGCTGCCGATGATTTTGATATACCCGCCGCCGCCAACGACCATCGCCTGCTACACCCCGTGGGGCGACTTCCGGTTCTTGCTACCTCCGGGCACCGTCTGGCCGTTCTAACGCGTTGGTACGTCCCTCGGTACTTCCCATTGTGCAATCCGTGACATCGCGCGTTGGGCAAGGATTGGCGGGGTGAGCCACACAGCGGCATTGCGTGCACGGTTTGTGATTGGACCGCGGGCGCGAATGCCGATTTGCGCCGCCAGCGCGGTGGCTCGTGCAATCTGCCGCGCCCGCGGGACCCGCAGGGTGTCATACGTCCGCAAAGCACTCTCCACTGACGCACCTGCAGACGTATCGGCCGGACCAAGCAGTGCGGCAAGTGTGGCCGCGTCTTCGAGCGCCTGGCAGGCACCTTGCCCTAAAAATGGCGGAATCGCGTGGGCCGCATCGCCCAGCAGCACAACTCGCCCTGACACAAACGACTGCGGTTGTTGACGAACGTGAAAAAGGTCGTGATGCACGATGTCGTCGGGCGCGCTGGCAGTCACGATGTCTGGGATCGGTTGGTGCCAACTTCCGAACCGGGTGAGCACTTCGGTGCGATGGTTCGGATAGGTTATCCCTGGTACCGAGTGAGTGGCTGCGTACCAATAGGTGCGGCCGTCCGCGAGTGGGACGATCCCGAATTCTGATCCTCGACCCCACGATTGTGTGAGGGGATAGTCGTGTCCGGGCCGGGTAGCTGAGATTCCGCGCCACGCTGTGATGCCGGTGTACTCCGGCGGACTGACCATCGGCCAGAGGATTCGGCGCGCAGTTGAGTGGATGCCGTCGGCGGCGATGATGACATCGGCGGTTTCTTCGACTCTGTCTACGCGAGTTGTGTTCCCGCCTATCTCGATGGTTGCGCCACCAATTGGGCTGAGGTGCAGGACTCGAGCGCCCGTGACGATAACGTCTTCAGGCAATGCACCCCTCAAGGCATTGTGCAGTTCCGCTCGGTGTACGGCACGGAACTCCTTGCCGTTAAGGCCATCGTCTGAGATGTCTTGGCGGGCAAGCCATCGCCCAGTGTCGGTTCGTATGCCCCCAGATATTGTCCGGTGCGCGACAGGCATCGCGGACAGCACGCCGAGGTACTCAAGGGCGGTCAGCGCATTGGGGAACAGACTGAGGCCAGCGCCGACTTCGCCGAGGTGTTGCGACTTTTCATAGACTTTGACGTCCCAGCCCAACCGATAGAGTCCGACCGCGGTAGCTAGACCGCCGATTCCCCCGCCTACCACTAGCGCTTTGGCCACTGTGATCACTCCTTTTTGGGGCAATATTACCTGCGCTTAGGGGCTTCTGGATTGCTCTGTTGTTCAACTCTCAACGACCCCGTATTTCGTGCACACCGTAAAGCGCTATTCATTTTCTTAAACACACGGGCGATTTGGGTGTTTTGCTTGCGCTGCACAATGCCATTGGCCATGTTAGGAATATGAAATGACTTCCTTTCGCACTCGTAAGTTCACCGTTCCCACATTTCTGATCGTGGGCACACTAGCTCTTGGCGCTTGCTCTAACAGTAGTGATGATGTTGCCGCAGAATTTGATTCGCCGCTAGCGGACAAGTTGGGACAATTCGCACCGCAGTTCGGCCACCCCTCTTTTCGGTTCACGGGAAGTGGCACGTTCGAAATGTCCGAGTCCGATCTTCAGCAGCAGCAAGCTATTGAAAATGCGATCGCGGAATGTATGTCCCAAGAGGGTTTCGAATATATTCCAAACGCCCAGGACTATACCGAGATGATGCCACCTGAACTGCAGGACGCATTTTCGCTTGACACCGCTGCTTTTGTCGACAAATACGGTTATGGGTTTACCACGCTTGATGTTGATTTCGACATGGATGAGGCGATGGCCCAAGACCCGAACACGGCGATTGTGGACTCGCTGTCAGAATCGGAAACTGAAGCCTATTACGAGGCACTTTTTGGTCCGATGGACATGCCTGATCCAGCCATGCTCGACGACCCAGCAGCATCGGATGCGGCAGATGAAGCATTCAAGGAAAGCTGCCATGGCCGCGCTCTGAGCAGCGAGTTTGGTGACATGGAGGCGTTTGACGAACTCGGCTCTGAAATGTGGAATCTCAACGAACGGATCCTGACCCGACCCGAGATTGTTGAGGCACAACGCGAATGGGCATCGTGTATGGCTGATGCGGGCTTCCCGGAGTATTCACAGCTCAATGATCCATCCGATGATGTGCAGCAACGATTCCAAGCCGCCAGCGGAATGCCTGACATCGAGAGCTTCGACGTTGAGTCCTTTGATCCTGAAGCGTTTGATGCCCAGATGTCCGGCTCAGAACCAGACGAGGCTGAATTGCAAGAGCTGAAAGAGTTCGAAATCGATGTTGCCCGCGCAGATCTGAACTGCTACACCGAGCACGTCCAGGACGATTTTCGTGCAGCTCAGCTTGAGGTTGAGGAAGAGTTCATCGCCGCTAACAGTGAGCAGCTCGACCAGCTTCGCGAACAACTCGGTGTCAACTAAGCAAGTCGGCTACACGGGGGGAAGAACGTGGGAAGCTCACGTAAAAATACGGTATTAATCGTGGCTTCAATCGCGGTCCTAGCGCTGGTCGTCGGGCTCGTGGCAGGCATGCAGATTACGTCTCCTGCTGATGCCGCGAGCCGAACGGCACCTCCGGACGCAACCGACGTTGCGGTACCGGTGGAGCGCCGCGCACTGGTCAATCAGGTTGTCGCACGGGCTGATGCGTCGTTTGAGGGGGCCATCGACGTACTGATCGAACCGGGCGAGGCCGGCGCCAAGGCAGTCGTTACTGGCCAGGTGCCGGAGGCCGGCGATCAACTTAATGAAGGTGCCGCTGTCCTGGAGGTTGTGGGGCGTCCCGTCATTGCACTTGAGGGTGAACTTCCTATGTACCGGACCTTGAGCCCTGGTATGCGGGGGCCAGATGTGCTGCAACTGGAGCAAGCATTGTCACGCCTTGGTTTGAATCCCGGGTATATCGACAATGTGTACACCGGTGACACCGCCCGGGCTGTCGCTGGTATGTATCAAAGGATCGGGTACGCAGCGCCGCCGATGAGTCCGGATATCGAAGCTGAACTCGACGCAGCCCGGCAGGCTGTTCGTGAGGCGGAACGAATGGAGGATGCGGGCGACGTCTTGGACGAAGCTCGTGCGCGCCTTGGCGAAGCTCAGGCCCAGGCTGGGACTCCGTTGCCTATCTCGGAGGTGCAGTACTTCCCCACCCTGCCCCGCCGTGTTGACGACGTGAAGGTGCGGCGCGGCGACGTTCTCGAATCGGCCCCAGTGATGACGGCCAGCGGGGCGGACATGGTGCTCACTGCTCGCATCAATGACGTGTCGGGTGAACTCATCGCGGAGGGTGACGAGGCGATTTTTGATCTTCCGCGAGGTGGAACAGCCACGGGTACCGTCACTGATGTTCGGGACGCATCTGGGAGTGGCGGCTACGAGGTGTCAATTGAACCTGGTGAGCTGACGCCGGAGCAGGTAGATGCATTGCGCGGCAGCAACGTGCGGGTCACTATCCCGGTGGCCAGCACCGAAGGTGAGGTGCTCGTGGTGCCGTTGGCTGCGCTCACAGCCGGACCCGGTGGAGAGTCCCGCATTGAACTACAGGACGATGACGGTGTCACCACGTTAGTTCGAGTGAATGTTGGTTTGTCGGCACAGGGCTTCGCCGAAGTCACACCAGCTGAGGGCGAACCACGATTCGACGCTGGTGATCTTGTGGTGGTCGGCCGGTGACTCCGGTGGTGGATATGGACTCGGTGGGACGCTCATTTCCGGGCCCGCCGGAGGTGGTCGCCGTGCGGGAGGTGACACTGCGTGTAGATCAAGGCGAATATTTGTCCATCGTGGGTCCGTCGGGTGCTGGAAAATCGAGTTTGCTCAATCTGTTGGGGTTGCTTGACCGCCCTACGACTGGCACGTATCGGCTTGATGGCGTTGATGCTGGCGGCCTTTCTGAGGGCGAGAGGGCTGCGCTGCGTAGTCACCGGATTGGGTTCGTGTTTCAGAGCTTCCACCTGATCCCTCGCCGCTCGGTGACTGAAAACGTGGTCATGCCGATGCTGTATCAGCGCATCCCGCGTCTTGACCGCCTCAGTCGCGCCGAAGCAGCGTTGGAGCGGGTGGGGTTGTCGCACCGGATGCACGCTGAACCGACCACGTTGTCGGGTGGCGAGCGTCAACGCGTCGCAATCGCGCGGGCGCTGGTAACCCAGCCGAGTTTGCTGCTGGCGGATGAGCCCACCGGCAACCTCGATGGCGACAATGCGCACGCTGTGATGGAGCTGTTTGACGAACTCCATACCGCTGGTTTGACGGTGGTGGTGATTACTCACGACGAGAGCGTGAGTGCACGGGCGCAACGACGGGTGCAGATCACCGACGGCACCCTGCATGAGGTGGCAGCATGACCGTTGATGACATGTTCGCGACGGAACGTGTTCGACCACCGAGTCGGTGGAATCGACTCACATCTAGGCTGGCTCGTCGCCGTCACACCGGGATTGCGGTCCGTGATCTTCTGGACGAGGCTGTCGCCGGGGTTGCCGCACGGCCTGGCAGGTTTGCACTCACGACACTTGGCACTGTGGTTGGCATCGCGGCTCTCGTAACGACGATTGGACTAGGCCAAACAGCGTCGGGGCAGATTTCGGAACGCTTCGACGCGGCAACGGCTACGCGCGTGGTTGTTGAACCCATGGAACGGCCCTCGCGCGGCGGTGAGGTGCAGGCGATGGTCCTCCCTTCGGATAGTGAACAGCGCGTTCTGCGCCTCGCCGGTGTGGAGTCTGCAGGGCTGTACACGCGGGTTGATATCGGTGACGAGACCATCCGGAGCGTTCCGATTGTGGATCCGTCCGCACCCCCGATGACGGCTCTTCCTGTCGTCGCTGCGTCCGCGGGTCTGTTTGACGCCATGCAGGTGTCGGTGTCTGCTGGTCGAGTGTTTGATTCGGGTCACGACGAGCGGGCCGATGATATCGCTGTTGTCGGCAAGTATGCGGCGGAACGGTTGGGCATCAATCGGGTCGACACTCAACCTGCGCTGTTTATCGGGGAACGCCCGTTCACCGTTGTGGGCATCATTGACACTGTGTCTGGGCGGGCTGATCTGCAAGATTCGGTGATCATCCCGCACAGTACGGCGCAGCGTGAATTTGATATCAGCGCACCCGCAGCCGTTGAGATCCGAACTCAGCTTGGTGCCGCCCATCAGGTTGGTAAACAAGCGGGCGTCGCTATCAACCCGAATGATCCAGCGCTTGTTCAGGTCAGTGCTCCTCCCTCCCCGAGCGCACTCCGTGCTGGGGTGACGACGGACATCAACGCCCTGTTTCTTGCACTTGGAGTTGTGGCGCTTCTTATCGGCGCAGTCGGGATCGCGGCCGTAACGCTCCTCTCGGTGGCTGAGCGCACGTCCGAGATTGGTTTGCGTCGCGCTGTGGGAGCAACGCGACGCTCGATCGCTGGCCAGTTCCTATGCGAATCGGTGATTGTCGGAGTTTTGGGGGGTCTGATTGGGTCTGCTGTGGCTGTGCTGAGCATTGTGGCGGTGTCGGCGGTCCGTGATTGGACGCCGTTGCTCGATATGCGGATAGCGCTCGCAGCACCTCTGATCGGCGCGGCTGTGGGAGCGATAGCCGGGGCGTACCCGGCGTGGCGGGCCGCAGCAGTGGAACCGATTGATGCCTTGCGCGGGTAGTTTCTATCGTCGACGCAGCGCGCAAGCTGAGAGCTCATCATTGACACGGGTGATGACGGGGCACAACCCATCGTCGGCACGTACCCAGCTTGTCCCGACGCTGTGGTTTTTTTGCGCGTCTTCCAGGCGATAACGAGCCAGTCGTTCGCTCAACTCTGGTAGATCATCACGAGGCGTGCCTGCAAGATCTGAAATGCAACCGCTGAGGACACGAGCTATGACCCGTGGCGAAAAGTCGACGTTGAAATCGACGCTGAGTCGTTGTGCGCAAGCTACGCACGATTCACACGGCGACGTGAGCTGCGTCGACTTCTCTTTAGTAACTGCCATGGTCGCTCCCATCAGACGAGGTTTCTCGACCTATTAAGCCAGTGAATCCGCAACGGCTATAGGGACTAAAGTCCCTATGCGGGCAGCATGTGTCACATGGTCGTATCGGCTAGGTTTGAGCATGACGGTGGTGCGCGTCAGATAGGTTGACTGCGGCCCCCAGAAAGCGGACGCCAGAAGGGATGGACCATGCCGAATGCCCGCGACGAAGAGGTACTGCGGTCTGCTGTGGTGCGCGGACATTTGCAGCGACTTCGCCACGCGTTGGCCGGTGTGGACGAATCCCAACGTGCGGAGATGCTTCTCGATGAGGCCGAGAGGGTGTGTGAAGTTGTCGCCAGCAGCGGTGTTGATATTGACGATGACCGGGCCGTCGCGGCTGTGTTACGACAGTCAAACCCTGACAGCCTGTCTGCACCTGAGGTGTCGAAGCGCCCGAAGAGCGCACCCATTCATGCACCGGCCAAATTTGCCATCATCATCGGCGTGGTTGCGTGTGTGTTCGCGATGCTCGTCCCCGTCGGTGGCGGCCTGCTCGGCGGTGTCGCCGTGATGCTGGCTGTTCGTCTCGGTTTGACCACCTCAAGCCCGCGTTCGTTGGTGGTCACTGCCGCCATTTTCGGAATCGGAGCAATAGCGTTGGCTGTGTGGCTTATTTCTATATAGGTGGCGTTTTGTGCGCCCAGGGCCGTGCGTGCTCAATCTGGGTTGCTAAGGCTAGTAGTAGCCCTTCGCTTCCGGTGTCCCCCACAAATTGCACACCCAGCGGTAACCCTTGCGGGGTCCAGTACGTCGGTACGGTCATCGCGGGCCTGCCGGTAACGTTCGCTAGCTGTGTGAAGGGGACGGCGGACATGCTTTCCAATGCGTGTTTACGCCACAGCGACGTCTTCGCTACCCTGTCGACCTGGCCTAAACGCACCAGCGCTTTCACACCAGCCTCGAGTGCGCGCGGGGTGTCAAACTCCCCTATCGGCCAGGCTGGACGCGCCGTGGTGGGAGTCAGTAGCAAGTCGTACTTGCCGTGAAACTCAGCGAGTGCGTGCCCGTGTGCTCCGCGCCGGTCAAGTGTTTGGTGGTATTCGGCTGCGCTGATGTTCCTGCCGACCGCAGCAAGAACGTGTGTGTCCGGTTCAAATTCTGCTGTTGATGCACCAGTCTTTGTCCGAATATTCGCCATTGTGGCTGCGGCGTGAGTTGCGAACAAGGTGAGGAAGTCCCGGGCAAGTTGATGCCCGTCGACGCTCGGACGGGCCGGTTCCACCTGGTGCCCTAAGGCGGTGAGAAATTCTACCGCATCCATCACGGCGGCTACCGCTTCTGGGTCAACGGGGGTACCAATCGGTGAGTCGACGCTGAAACCAATACGCAGTGGTCGCGGTGCTTGCGCGGCGAGTGTGGCAAACGGTGTGTCTGGAATCGAAACCTTATAGGACCTGCGTGGATCCGTTGGTCGGGACATGACGTCGAGCATCGCGGCAGAGTCACGGACGGATCGTGAGACCACACCGTTGACGGACGCCCCGTGCAGGTACTCGTCGTAGTAGGGGCCGTCGGCAACAATCCCACGGCCTGGTTTGAGCCCAAAGAGGCCGCACAGAGAAGCCGGGATCCGAATCGAACCCCCGCCGTCATTGGCACCCGCTACCGGCACGATACCGGCAGCTACGGCGGCCGCGGAACCGCCCGACGAACCACCGGGGGTGCGCGAGAGGTCCCATGGATTGCGGGTAATGCCGCCTGTTTTGGGTTCGGTGACGCCCTTCAGCCCAAATTCTGGGGTGTTCGTTTGACCAAAAATCACCAGCCCGGCGTCGAGCCACCGCTTCACAATCGCACTGTGCTCATCGATTGTTTTGTCCTGTAAAGCGCTAGTCCCCTCTCCTGACGGCATCCCCGCGTACTCCTGCATCAGGTCCTTGATGAGGAAAGGAACACCAGCAAACGTACCGGTGAGGCGTTCGGTGCAGCGTCGCCTCGCGATACCCATCATGGTGCGGCGCAATGCCCCAAGCGATGGATCAACGGTATCTGCGCGCGCGGCTGCCACGTCAAGCAGTTCGCGCGGGCGCACCTCTCCCGCCCGAACAAGAGCGGCCAAGGATGTCGCATCGTGGCGACGGTAGTCCTCAAACTGCACAAAGTCTCCTCATGCCATGTCGCACTAACTGTGGTGTACTCACCATCATGGCCGAACAACTGTTGTACGACGATGGCTTGGTCCAGCTCAGTGACACGGGAGTGACTTTACGCCGCTACTACTTCCCCACCGGTGCTGCCAAATACATTCCCTATACCCGCATTGTTCGGGTCGGTTCGCGGCGCATGGGTTGGCTCACAGGGAAGGCTCGCGGGTGGGGTTCCGGGGGCACAAACGTGTGGATGCCTTTCGACCCTGACCGCCGCAGAAAATCTACTCTCGTGATTCTCGACGTTGACGATCTAATCAAGCCTGCATTCAGCCCTGCGGACCCACAGCGGGTTCTCGCTCTACTGCGAGAAAAAATCACTACCCATTAGTGCATTACCCGCTGTTGCGTAGCGCCGTCGCCAAACCGTTCATCGTCATGTGGATGGCCCGGCGAACCAGCGCACTGTCATCTCCCGAGCGATACCTCGTCAGTAATTCCACCTGCAGGTGATTAAGCGGTTCGAGATAGGGAAACCGGTTGTGCACTGAACGCTGAAGTTGAGGGTTATCGCCAGCAAGATCGTCGTAGCCGGTGATCGCTTTGTACATCTCCACGGTGCGTGCGTGCTCGTCTCGTAGCTTTCCGTACACCAGGTCGCGCACTGCAGTGTCCGGCACAAGGTTCGCGTATCGACCAGCTAGCCCAATGTCGGACTTGGCCAGAACCATCGCCATGTTTGATAGGACGGAATGGAAAAACGGCCAGCGTCGATACAGATCTGTCAGCTGTGCTAGTCGTTCGTCACTGTCGCCCACCCATTGCTGCAGTGCCGTGCCCGTGCCGTACCAGCCGGGCAACATGACACGTGATTGAGTCCACGACAGCACCCAGGGAATGGCGCGTAGGTCGCTGAGCGAGTTCGTTGCCTTCCGGCTCGCTGGGCGACTACCGATGTTGAGGGATCCAATTTCCGCCAGCGGTGTGGACATGCGGAAATACTCCAAGAACCCGGGTGTGCGTTGCACCAGGTCTGCGTACGCATCGCGGGACATGTCTGCGAGTTCATCAAGAATCGTGTAGGCGTCGTCAGCGTCGTCGCCCAGTCCTTCGACGTCAAGGAGTGTCGATTCGAGCGTTGCCGAGAGCAAGCTTTCCAAATTGCGACGAGCCAGGCCAGGTTCGGCATATTTCGCCGCGATCACTTCGCCTTGTTCGGTGATGCGCAACGATCCCCGCACTGCCCCGGGAGGTTGTGCCAAAATGGCCTCGTAACTCGGTCCGCCGCCGCGCCCGACCGTACCCCCGCGCCCGTGGAATAACCGCAACCGGATTCCGGTATCACGGGCCGCGGCGACGAGGTCCAGTTCGGCTTTGTACAGTGCCCAGTTGGCGGTGAGATAGCCGCCGTCCTTGTTGGAGTCGGAGTAACCCAACATCACTTCGTGCCGGTTGCCCCACGCCCGCACGACCTGTTGGTAGACCGGTATTGCGAGAATTTCGCGGAGAATGTCGGCACCGCCGCGAAGGTCGTCGATCGTTTCGAACAGCGGGATTATCTGCATGCTGCAGGTCGGACCTTCGTCAGCGTTGCCGGGGTCAAAGATGCCGACTTCTTTGAGGAGCACCGCAGCTTCGAGCAGGTCGCTGACTGAGGAGCACATGCTGACGATGTAGTGCGGAACCGCATCTGGGCCAAGTTCTTGATTGGCCGTTGCTGCGGCACGCACAATGCCAAGTTCGCTAGTGGCGAGGTCAGATAGCGTGGCATCTGGTCGGGTCAGTGGCCGTCTCGTCGACAGCTCCGCAACAAGAACATCAACCCGCTCGGATTCGGACAGGCCACGATAGTTCTCGTGCACACCGGACCACGCCAACAGTTCAGCGACGACGGTTTCGTGAATGTCCGAGTTTTGCCGCATATCGAGCCCACTGAGGTGAAACCCAAACGCCTGCACTGCTTCCCGTAGCTTTTCCAGACGATCGTCAGCAAGAATCCCATCACTGTGGCCACGCAACGACGCGCTGATCTCGGAGAGGTCTGCAAGCATCTCCTCAGGCCGTAGGTACGGCGGGAGGTTCGAGTCACGACTGTGCGGCGGAATCTCATCCAACACCTGGCGGGCGGTGGCTGTTAGGCGGGCCGCTATGCCGTTGATGGCGCGGCGGTACGGCTCATCTGACCGGAACGGCGAATCGTCGCCCGATGCGTCGGCGAGCGCCGCCACCTCAGGGGTGACCGTGACGAGACGATCCGACATCGACAATTCTTGTTTCAGATCGGAAAGCTCCGCCAAGTAGTACGACATGGCGGTGAAGGCGGCACGCCGCGTCGCAGTCCGCACAACGTCAGCAGTGACAAACGGGTTGCCGTCCCTGTCACCACCCACCCAAGACCCTGTTCGTAGGATTGGTTGCGCGAGTAACTCCGCGTTGGGCCACCGACGCCGCAGTTCCGTTCGAATTTCAGCATTCAAATCGGGAATGACATCAAACAGCGACATGTCGTAGTACCGAAGCCCAACATCAATTTCCGTCTCCAGCCGGGGACGCGTCAACCGGATCACCGCTGTTTGCCACAACGTCAGGATTTGACGCCGCAACGCTAAGTCGATGTCGTCGCGTTCGTCATCCTCAAGTCCGGTGCGGTTGCGTTCCCGCATGAGAGCCGTGATGCGTTTGATGACCTCGAAGATTGTGCGGCGCCGCGTCTCCGTCGGATGCGCAGTGATGACGGGCGAAACTAACGCCCCATCGAGCAGCTCGGAGACCTTCTCTGCCGAGATGTCTGCGTTGTCGAGTTTGCGATACGTTGCCGCAAGAGTGCTGTTCTGTGGTGGCTCGCCTGCCCTGCGATGAATCTGCCTGCGACGTTCGCGATGCAGATCTTCAGCAAGATTTGCGAGCAACGAAAAATGGCTGAACGCCCGGATTACAGGGATAGCGTCGGCAGGGTCAATCCCGTCAAAGAGTTCCTCGAGTTCGGCACGATCAATCTCAGACCGACGCAATCGAAACGACTCAGTGCGGGCCTTTTCCACGAGATCGAATATGCGATCGCCCGCTTGTTCACGCACAACATCGCCAAGAATGCCGCCCAACAGGCGGATATCTTCCCGAAGCGGTTCTGTCGCTTCGCGCGGGGTTTTCGAGTTTTCTGTCGCGGCAACCATCATCACAGTATTGCCGCAAAATCACCGTACTGCTTGGTTGCTAGGCGATCTCGGACACGACTCGTACAGTTTCGTCCCCAATTCGCACGAGGTCACCGTGCCGCAATTGCCGACCACGACGGAAGTCGATTTCCCCATTGACTTCCACTTCACCGTCGCTGATATTCGCCTTCGCGTCGGCCCCAGAATCAATCAGGTTGGCGAGTTTCAAGAACTGGCCGAGACGGATCGATTCGTCTCTAATAGTTACATCACGCATGGGCGTCATCATGTCACACAAAACAGGCCTTCCCTGCACGGCGAACTGCGCACAAGGAAGGCCCGTCATCCTGCGGCTATCGGCTAGATAATGCTGGCGCTCTCGAGGTTGTCGAGGTCGTAGTCCAAACCAAAGTCGACGTCAGCGATTGGCGCTGAGCCATACGGGACTGTCAGGCTGTTGATGAGGTCAACCTGCTCCTGGAAGAAAAACTCCAACCAGATTGGCAAGATCATGCCCATCGTGTCGAGCATCGCAAGTTCCGGCATGTCCATGCTGTGTCTCCTTGTTGTGGCTATCGTGTTCGCAGTTACTGTAGGCCACAACACTTCACTGCGCACGATGTCGAAAGTGGTGCACTCGAATCGCGACCAAAGCGATGCCTACAGTTATCTCTGGGCCACCGACCTAAAGGGCCACCTTTATTGGGCCAGGACGATCGATGTGCCATTCAGCGAAATCTGACGAGGCCGTAACCCGGAAGTTGCGGGGCCCGCGATCCGGCTGCCGTCGAGTTCGAACCTGGAATCGTGACAAGGGCAGACGATACGGCCGTCTTCTGGTTCTTGGACCATGCACCCCTGGTGGGGGCATACCGCAGAGAAAGCGAAAAAGTTTCCTTCTGAAGGCTGCGTAATTACGACTTGTTCAGCGAAGAGGACGATGCCACCACCAACAGGGACGTCCTCGACATTTGCGATAGCGAACCCGTTTTCCTCGGCTTGCCCGTCAGGGTCGAAGGTCGCCGGGGGAAGTGATTCAACGTCGTCGGCTCCGCTGCCAGTTCGGCCACAGCCTGCCACCATAGTTCCGGCGCACAACACACATGCAGTCTTGATCGCTTGCCGTCGATCCATGCCCGATACCTCCGATGTTGTGCCCGCGCCCACAGCACAACAGTAACGACACATTGTGAGTGCGACCACAAACGGTGTGTTTCAATTACGTGAAGCGCACAGAGCGCTCACGCCTGATTCGTGCAGAACCCTAGGAGCCTTAATGCCTGACTTTCTTGCCAACATTCTTGCCGGAAGCCTAGGTGGCACGGCACTCGGACTTGGTGGGCTGTTCCTCGGCATCGCCGGTGGGTTTGCTGGCCCGCAGGTGCTCGAAGCCATCTTGCCACTGCTCACCGATGTTGACCTTGACTCATTGATGATGCTGATCCCGTAATCTGACAAAAAAAACTGGCCGCAGCGTTGAAGACGCTGCGGCCAGTGCTGTTTTGTTGGGTTATCCACCGCTCTTGCGGCGGAACATCGAACGCGTGCCTTCCGCCCGATGTGCTTCATTCGCTTTGCCTGAACCGTGTGGACTGTTGCGATGCGGATCAGAGTTGTGGGCGTCTTTGTGCGCGAGTGCTTCTTCAAACTTTTTGCGCTGTTCGTCGCTCATCTTTTTGCCTTGTGCCGCCATAATTTCCTACTTTCCGTAAGGAAGTGATGATGTGAGTCTTCCACTATCGGACGGAATTTAGCTACTTATTTTCCAACTCCACAGACCACGGCTCAGCAAGCTCCACGATTACCCGACGCCGAACGCGCTGAGCCCACCAAGGGTGACCGCTACGGCGATGATCGACCACACAACGGTGGCGACACCAATCCACAAGAATGCGACCCGCGCTGTGACACCCATTCCGACGGCAACAACTGCCGAAAGTTGGGTACCGAGCCCGATGGGCCCCAGCACGGCGAGCGCAGGCATCCCCCATCTGTTGATGACATTCTCGATCTGGGTGCGGCGGCGGGACTTAACGGGATGATCCATTTCAGCGGACCCCCTGTCGGGTGCGCTTGCGGAGTCACCGGGGTCGCTAGCAGCCTGGTGGGCCCTACGCCGTTCTTTGCGGGCAACCCACCATGCGCGAAGGCTTTCCCCGAACCATGCGGCGATAGCAACGGTGAGGAGATTGCCCGTCACTGCCGCAATGAATGCCACCGCTGGATTCATGCCTGCGACGATGGCGGCAGGAATGACGATGATTGCTTCGAGCCATGGTGCCGCACCACCGATAAAGACACCGGCGATCGCGGCGAATTCTGTCCACAACATTGTTAACCTCCACCGCAAACTATACCGACCAGACGGTTAACAACAATGTGAGCTTAGTCGCCCGCCCAACCCTGAGCCCCGCCCAACACTGAGCCTCGCCGACCGGTGACCCTCGCCGTCAGGTGCCCCTCAGTAGGATCACAATGGCAGGCACACCACACACTTCCATTCGCACCACGAGGACGGCATGCGCATATCCAAGCCAACACCACCCGCACACACAGCGCTTGTCGGCGCAGTCCTCGCCGTCACAATTGCCACTACTTCATGTTCCGCGCCCAATACGTCACCCACCGAACCCGCTACACCATCGCCGACTGTCGAAGTCCCGACCCCGCCGACCACACCACCCACAACCGCGCCAACGGCCCCGACCACCCCTGTCGAACCACCCCTTGACGAAGTAGTCTTCGAAGGCACTTACACACTGTCGGTCGGCCCCGCAGGCACCATCACGGTCGACGTGGCACCGGACAACATCACCCTGCACAGCACTGCACTAAATCAAGGTTGGAGCATTCACGACTTCGACGAAGACGGAAATGAATTCGACATCGAAATTCGAAGCGACAGCAGCACCATCACCTTCGAAATTGAAGTTGAAGACCGGCAGTTCGACACAGACCTCACGCTCCGAGGCCCTGCCCCCGACGCACCACAAACCTATCCCCTCGGCGGAGCAGGGTCCATCACTGTGGAAGTTGATGACCGACGCCTAACCGCCACCACCGTCAGCGTGGCTGATGACTGGACCGCACGAGGGCACGACATCCGTGGCAATTCCCGAACCATCAACATCGAATTGCGGCACAACACCACGCGCCAATCGGTGACATTCGAGGCAGCAACGCGGGGCGACGACCTCATCGTTGAGATCGCGACGCGCACACAAGCCATACGCATCAGCCACCAGAACTAGCGTTCGGTCACTCGTCCTCGACCATCCTGGGTCGCGGTGCGAACATATCCGTTCGATTCCTCCGCGCCTTATCCGACAACCGGGCTGCCACCGCCCGAGTGCGAGCGAGGACCTTCGACATCGATCGAGCACGCGGCCGTGATTCCGAAGTGATCGTCACCGGTCCACGCATAACCTTCGGCGGACCATCACCGTCCCACCACACCGGTTCAGTGAGACGCTTGATCATCGGCAATGTTTGTCGCACCGACGCCGCACCCCAGCCGATGGAACGATCCATCGCATCTGACGATGCCGCCAACGTCAACGCTGACAGGGTGGGACTGAAACGAACCACGCAATCGGCGTACGGTGCGTTGCGCACCATCTGCACTTGAATAGATTGAGTGATCGGAGCCATCCACAAATGTTTCGGGTTCCACTGCGGATGGAAGCAATCCCAACCGTAAAAGCACGCGTTCCGGGTACCAAGCCTTCCGTCCTGAACCCGACGCCAAGCCAGTTCGATTGGAACATTGCTCGCAGCGACACCGTCGATCAACGCACCTACATCTTTAACGGCCATCAACTCGTCGAGCAGCGGCACCATGCGCGGATCACTCGACTCGTGGTGGAGCACCCCCGGGATCGCGGAGGAGAAGCTCGCCGCATCCACCACATTCAGTCCCGCTGTCAGATCATCGGCGCCGAGCACAATCGGCTTAACAACTCGTGTGTCGAAGAAGGCGGCAGCTTGCCACATCCGTGCCGCAACTGCATTGCCGATCCCCCACCGAGTGCGTGGCATCGTTCGGGTGCGAAGCGCATCAAGCTCGGTGCGACGAAACCTGGCAGGCAACCGATCAAAAGACTGCTTACGCACTCCGGCTACTACCGTTTCGAACGGAATGTCAAGATCACGCAACTGCATGGGCTCACCGTCTTCGCGGCGAAACAGGTCGTCAGCGAACTGGTCGAAGTGCAGCGAAAAGAGTCCCGTCAAACCGTGCCGCCGACGCAATCTCGCTTTGCCAAGGATCCCTCGGTAGGTGACAGTTTTAGCCCAATCGATGTAGTCGTCGACCGGAACCGGCAATGAGCGTGCAACAACACTGCCAACGATGCTCCCAAACGACGTCGTCAGCATGTAATCAGGCGTGAGGTCATTCTCAACGAGGGTGCGCATCCCGCCGAGGTACACGTACCCAGCGCCGCCACCACCACCCATCACGCAAACCAGCGCCTTGTAGCCCACCTCGGCGTCCAGTTCTTCACGTGAAAAATCATTGCTAAACCGTTCGACAAGCGACTCCCTGGCCTCATCGAGGTGATCCTTCAGCGCCGGGAGAGCCTGCTTCGCATTGATCAACCGCTTTTTCGTGTCCGGTTCTGTCCGCAGCGCATCATGAAGTTGCGAAAGGACGCGAGCGCGGAACCCCCGCACTTCGTCAGTGACATCCACGTCGCCGCGCCCCTTCGAACCCCCAGGGCCTGCCGCGCCAGGTTCAAAGACGGTAAGGCGCGCAAACGACACGAGATATCGCAGCTCACGAAACTCGCGCCGAGTGAGAACTTCAGGGTGTTCAACGTCGCCTCGGGCTAGAGCGGCTTCCATATGCTGCAATGCCAAAACCGGGTTTCGGCTTGGCAGGCTCACATCTTCCGGGGCTTCGACAACATCATCGAGGGATTCCGGATCAAATCCGAGTGCTTCCGGTGCGTTCTCATCCCCATCACCGGGCCGGATTCGGATCACGCCACGTTTCGCCATGATGGCAAGTGTCGCTGAGCTCACCACAGTATGTGAGCCAGTTCATTAAAAACGCAGCAGGTTTACCGCACCGGCAGTGGGATACGAATGCCTGGAAAGATTTCGACCTCCTGGAATTGCGGCGGCGGAGGTAGTTGCGGAATCTGAACTTGCGGCGGCGACACTGGACTTGGTTGCGACGGAGATTGACGCTGCGGTGCCCGCTGCACAGGCGCTGGCGGCTCATAGGTGGGCACACCAGCCTGGCCTGCAATGGGATCTGGCCACGGGAAGGATTCCACTTCAGTGCCAGATAGTGCGCCGTCCATGGTGTTTTTCCAGATCGACGACGGCAATGTTGAGCCGTAGATGCTTGACCCCCAGCGGTTGAGGATCGCTTCCGAGTTCTCCGACCCAACCCACACAGCGGTCGACAGCGATGGGGTGTAGCCCACCATCCATGCATCCTTGTTCAGACCCGTATCGCCGAGCTGGGTGGTACCCGTCTTCGCTGCGGACGGACGACCTCCGGCAAGGCTGTTTCCACGGGAGTAAGCCGCAATGGGAAGCATCGCTTGCGTCGCGTTCTCCGCGACGGCTTTCTCGATACGTTGCTCACCCTCAGATGCTGCGCGTTCGTAGAGCACTTCGCCATCTGCGGCGACGACGCGTTGCACAAAGTACGGCTCGTGGTAAATACCCGACGCGGCGAGTGTGCCATATGCGGACGCCATATCGATGGGGCGAACTTGGTATTGGCCGAGAACAATGCCTGTTTCCGGTGCCCCGCCATCCTCAGAGAGTGACTTGCCCGGTAGGCCCGGGATCTCCGCGGGTATACCCGCGGCGTGCGCGGCATCAGCGATCTTTTGTGCGCCGTTGCTCATCGACAACGTGAGACGGTAATAGCTTGTATTCAGCGACCGTTTCAGGGCCTCCGCGATGTTGCACACCCCGCACGATTCGCCTGCCACGTTGGTGATGCGCAAATTGCCAATGTTGACGGGTGAGCTGTCGTAGCGAGCAGACAGTGGAATGCCCTCCTGCAACGCCGCGACAAGTCCGAACACCTTGAATGAAGATCCTGTTTGCAGCGGAGCTTGCGCAAAGTCGTACCCTTGGCCCTGCGGGCCACCGTAGTACGCCTTGACTGCGCCGCTTTGGGGATCGATCGACACCACGGCAGTGCGCAATCGCTCTGGTTCCCCGGTCATGATGTCGCTCACGGCGGTCAACGCGGCATCCTGCGCCTTGGGGTCAATGGTGGTGACGATTCGGACGCCACGAGTATCCAACGCTTCCTGATCCACCCCGACACGCTCTAGCTCCCGCACCACCTGGGCACGAATCAAACCCTCGTTGCCGGTGGCAGCGTTGGGGTCTGGCACCTGGTCGAACGGCAGAATGGTGGGGAAAACCATGTCACTGCGCTCAGACGGTCGCAGTGCGTTCATTTCCACCATGCCGTCAAGAACATAGTTCCATCGGGCCCGAAGAGCGTCAGAGTCATTGGCATTGTCTAGCGCAGATGGCCGAGTAATTACCGCGGCAATGACGGCGCCTTCCTCCACGGTGAGATCAGCGAGAGGCTTTCCAAAATACGACTGCGCAGCGGTCGCGATCCCATAGGAGTTACGACCGAAGTAGATGGTGTTGAGGTACGCCAGCAACACGTCGTCCTTTGACCATTCTCGTGCCATCCGAGCTGCCAGGACAAGTTCCCGCCATTTGCGCTCAAGGCTGCGATCTGAACCCACGACCGTGTTCTTGACGTACTGCTGAGTAATGGTCGACCCACCGCCGGCGTCTTCTCGGCCAGTAATGTTGTCGCGCGCGGCGCGCACAAAGCCACGAACCGAAAAGCCAGGGTTTTCGTAAAAGGTTCGATCCTCTGCGGCCAGGATCGCGGTACGCACGTGGACCGGAACATCATCCAGTGTCACATTGACTCGATTGCCCTCAGCAGATGCCATCCGCGAGATTACGGTCGCGTCATCGGCAGCAACAATTGTGGCGATTTGGCTGTTCCGTAAATCAGCCGGATGCGGCACTTCCGAGTTGTAATAGCTGTACCCAAACAATGCTGCGGGGACCACCAGGAAAACGATCAGGAGCAGCAACAACGTACGTCTAATGACACGGCCACGTGAGCGCTTGCGCCCCTGCGGCCGTTTTCCACCGTTTTGCTTATTTTGTCCAGCGCCGGATCTCTTCGGCTTCCCGGTGTGGTCAGAACTCACAGTCACATTCCTTCAGAGCCCGGTTCGATGCCGAGGTCGCAAAATTAGATTCACCGCCAAGGGTAACGCCGCCGTCGCGGTTTCGACCACCCCGACGGCTCACATCACACTAATGCGTGTCGCCGGGCGCGCTGATGAATGGGAACCTGACGCCCCGTAGATTTCGTCGTGACGGATAAGCGTTGGGCATTTGGCGGTAATTGCCGATGCTCCCATTTTGACCGTGTTGCCATTGACATTGTTAGGTCCACCAATATGCTATCTAGCATAGTCCCGAAGCTTTTGTGGGTTCGGCGGTGAGGAGAAGAAATGAATCCTGGTGACACGAAAAACCGGAGCGTTCCGGTTCTGTCGAAGAAATCCGCCTGCATTCTGTGCGAATGCAACTGCGGAGTAATCCTCGACCTTGACGGAGGACGGATCGCAAAAGTTCGTGGCGACAAGGATCATCCAGCGTCAGAGGGGTATACCTGCGAAAAAGCAATGCGCCTCGACCTTTACCAAAATGGCCCACACCGAATCACCACCCCCATGCGGCGCGAGCCTGATGGCAGCTACGCAGAAATCGACTGGGACACCGCTCTCGACGAAATCACCGCCAAGCTTCTCGGGATCAAGGAACAGCATGGTGGCGAGACGATCTTTTTCTACGGCGGCGGTGGGCAAGGAAATCACCTTGGCTCGGCGAACGCTGTGGCACTACGCGCCGCGCTCGGATCGAAGTTCTACTCAAACGCACTCGCCCAAGAAAAGACGGGCGAGATGTGGGTGGACGGCAAGCTTTACGGCGGCCACACCAAAGGCGACTTCGAGAACGCTGAAGTACTGGTGTTTATCGGTAAAAACCCGTGGCAGTCACACAGCTTTCCGCGCGCACGACCCCTGCTGAAGGCAGTGTCGAAGGATCCGAACAAGTCGATGGTGGTTGTGGATCCCCGGGTTAGCGAAACTGCCGCTCTCGCTGACCACCACTTACAAGTCAGGCCAGGTGGTGATGCTTGGCTGATCGCTGCCATGGTTGCTGTTCTCGTGCAGGAGAACCTCGTCGATCAGCAGTTCATCAATGAACACACAACAGGATACGAACAGGTTCGGGAGGTGTTCTCGACCATAGATGTTCCCGCCTTTGCCGACATCTGTGGTGTGCCCGAGGAGCAGATACGATCAGCTGCACGGCGAATTGGCACCGCGCGCAGCGTATGTGTCTACGAAGACCTTGGTATTCAACAGGCACCCAACAGCACTCTGGTGTCATACCTCAACAAAATGCTGTGGATGCTCACCGGCAACTTCGCCCGTCCAGGAACGATGTTTCTGCATTCAAGTTTTGTGCCTCTAGCCGGAGGTGGCTCGGGAGGCGGCAAGAAAAACCCGACAACGATGCAGCGTGCACAAAGACGTGTGATCGCAAAAGCAATGCAGATAGCTGCGGCAACCGCTGCGGACCTGATTCCCACTGCCGCACGAACACCAGGTATGAGCAAAGGAGTCGAACGTGGCTCCCGCGCACTCGTCGACGTACTTTCCCCACTAGTTGGTGGCCCACCCAAGGTGAGCAACTCAGCCGGTGGAGCTCGACGAACACCCGTCACTGGTGCACGCATCATCGGCGGGCTCATCCCGTGCAACTCGATCACAGAGGAAATCCTCACCGACCACCCCAAACGGTTCCGGGCGATGTGGCTCGACAGCACCAACCCGGCCCATTCACTCCCCGATTCGAAACGATTTCGTCAGGCGATGCGGCAACTCGACCTCACTGTTGTTGTGGATGTCGCGTTCACTGAAACCGCACGTAACGCGGACTACGTACTTCCCGCAGCAAGCCAGTTCGAAAAGCCTGAAGCAACCTTTTTCAACTTCGAGTTCCCCCACAACGTCTTCCACCTCCGTAAACCAGTGTTTGAACCGTTGCCGGGAACGCTTGCCGAACCGGAAATCTATGCTCAAATCATCCGCCGCATGGACGTCATCGACAAGGCAACGCTAGCCAAACTGCGGACCGCCGCTCACACTGGTCGAAACACTTTTGGTGCCACCTTTATGGCACTTACCCTGGCGCAACCGCGGTTCGCTCAGCTCGCTCCATATATTTTGTACGAAACCCTCGGCGACACTCTGCCAGAAAACATGCGCGGAGCAGCGGTGCTCTGGGGAGCTGCCCAAATGTGTGCTGCCGCCAACCCCGAGGCTGTCGCCCGAGCGGGATTCACCGGAGTTGGCCTGGCACCCGGTAACGCACTGTTTGATCGGATCCTCGAATCAGACTCCGGCGTGGTGTTCACATCTGACACCTGGGACACCGTGTGGAACTACGTGACGCGCAAAGACCGACGTTTCACCATTGTTATCGACGAATTGCTGGAGCAGACCCGCAACCTGGCCACCGCACGGTCCTCCTGGACCACTGACGAATTCCCGTTGGTACTCGCTGCTGGCGAACGCCGGGCATTTACCGCGAACACAATCATCCGCAACCCAGACTGGCGTCGCCGAGACCGCGACGGTGCACTCCGCGTGAACGTCAGCGATGCTTCCACACTGGGGATTGCAGACGGCGATCGCGCACGATTGGTTACCAGCGGTGGTGCTGCGGAAGTCCTCGTCGAATACAGCGACATGATGCAACCCGGCAACATCGCACTGCCTAACGGCCTTGGTGTGGACTTTCCTGATGCCGACGGCACCGCGATCACCGGTGTCGCCCCCAACGAACTCACCACTGCCGATCTTAGGGACGAGTTCGCTGGAACCCCGTGGCACAAGTATGTTCCCGCCCGGCTCGAACCCCTCACTACCTGACAGGAAACCGATGACCTACATCATCGCCGAACCGTGCGTCGACATTCTTGACAAGGCATGTATCGAAGAATGCCCTGTCGACTGCATTTACGAGGGCGACAGAATGCTGTACATCCATCCAGACGAGTGCGTCGATTGCGGAGCCTGCGAGCCGGTTTGTCCGGTCGAGGCGATCTTCTATGAAGATGACACCCCGGAGGAGTGGGCGGACTACATCGCGGCGAACGTGGACTTCTTTGACGCACTCGGCTCACCAGGAGGCGCCGCGAAGGTAGGCAAAACTTCCCACGACGCACCCTTTGTCGCCGCACTGCCCCAAAAGGCCGAGTGAAAGACGTGTGAAAGCAGCCCCTCGGAAACGGTACCGAGGGGCTGCTTTTTCGTGCCACTAGCCTCCGGCGAACGGTGTCTTCAGCCGCCGATTGCACTCATCGGTCGGGATGGCTGAAGAAAATCAGGATCGTTGATCCCGTGACCCGGCTTCTTATTCCATATGGCCATGCGCCACTGATCAGCGATCTCTTCGTCGTCGGCAGATCCTCGAAGCAAGGACCGCAGATCTGTCTCGTCGCTGGCAAAGAGGCAATTGCGGACCTGGCCGTCCGCCGTCAGCCGGACACGGTCACAGTCACCACAGAATGGTTTCGTCACCGAAGCAATAATTCCGACAGTAGCTGGGCCTCCGTCAACCAGCCAGCGCTGTGCGGGGGCTGCTCCGCGAAGCTGTGGGTCAGGTGTCAAACTGAAACGCTCTGCCAGGGACGCGAGAATCTCATTGGCAGTGACCATCTCGTCGCTACGCCACAGATGTCCAGCGTCGAGTGGCATGTGTTCGATTATTCGGAGCTCGTATCCGTGATTGAGACAGAATTCGAGGAGGTCTGCCGCATGTGCATCATTGATTCCTCGTTGCAGCAGGGCATTAACTTTGACGGGTTTAAGGCCCGCATGCTTGGCCGATTCGAGGCCGCGCAGCACGTCAGCAAGGCGATCACGGCGGCTAATTACCCTGAATGTTTCACGGTCAATAGTGTCAAGTGAAACATTCACGCGGTCAAGACCTGCGACTGCCAAAGCGTGCGCCTTCTCCGCGAGGCCGATTCCGTTCGTGGTGATAGACAACTCGGGCCGGGGCAGCAGCGAGGCCGCAGTAGCTATGAGATCCGGTAGGTCTGGGCGCAACAGGGGCTCGCCGCCGGTGAAGCGAATCTCAGTGATTCCGAGATCACGCACCGCGATCGTGAGCAGGCGCGCAAGTTCATCGGTGGACAAGAGTTGTCCGCCGGGCAGCCAACCTGGCCCTTCCTCTGGCATGCAGTAGGTGCACCGGAGGTTACATCGATCAGTCACCGATACCCGAAGGTCTTTGGCGACCCGACCGTAGCGGTCGATAAGTTCAGACGCGCGGGGCCGCTCAGCAATGTGGGGGGTCACGCTTGGTAGACCCAGCGGGGTGATGGGCACGGCAGTGTCCTTACTTGCCCTAAGAAGCGCGGAGCATTTCGTCGCGTTCGACGACTTTGATGCGGGGGTGGTCCGGTGCCACGCCGTAACGAATGAGACCAAACGGTGCGGGCATACGCTCGAAGATGTCGATGCTGACACCATGCTCGGTACATACATCGGACTTCGTAAGCGCATCAGTGGCGTAAATTCCGGCCGGACCGGAACCAGCGATTCCCACCCGGAGTGAACTCTCAGCCATAATTTCACCGCTCTTTCGTCATGCTTTGTGGTGCATCGACAGACGCTGTGGCGGGGTCACGGCAAAACATAGCGTTCATGGAGTGGCGCCACCCTCGACATTAGTATGCACTCTAACATACTCGATATCGGGCGCCTGATTGAGAACCAATTGCGCCCGCACTCTAGTTACGGCGGCCACTGAACACTGATACTCTCGTGCCGAACCAGACAGCCTCGCACCTATCGAAAGGCCTTCGGTGGCGGCAACTCCCCCGCACGCTTCATCCCCTGCTGCGACCAGCCGCAAACCGGTCGTACTGGTCGTTGTGCTTCTCACCATCGAAGCGCTCATCGCCATGGTGCTGTTCACATCCTGGCCGGACGGTGGAGCATCCTGGCTCCTGGTAACCGAACTTGCCACATACGCAATGTCGCTGGTGCTGCTGCTTTTCGTTCTCTTCGACAAGTTGTGGGCCGCACACGTTTATGTATCGGTGCGCATGTTCCTACTAATGTGCTACCTCATTGAAGGAAGCGATGTTGGTTTCGGCATCGCCCTAGCAATACTTGCACTTGCCGGACTAATGGCGTCGAAAATGCGCGACTACTCCGTCACCAGGTCCGTACCGGTCAAACACGCCGATGAATTGCGCATTCGTACACTTGCAGGGTTCCTCCTCGCCACGGAAATCCTCTTCGTTGGCGCCTTGGCGGCGATGGACCCCGAACCACGCAACATCATCATCGGCCTGTTGCCGCTACCTATTGTCGTGGCGGGCATCGCTGTGGGTGTCGTAGCTGTATGCGCGACACTGTTGTTTCGATTCTGGGGCGCAGTCGTGTACGTCAGCTACCGCGTAATCGTCGGACTTGTGTTGACGGCAGGACTCGCATTCGATTCCGTCGCCCCCACCAACGTGCTCATCGCAGCTTTGCTCATGTTTGTGTTCGCAGAAGTCCTGACTCGGCGCGTCTATCAGGTACAACACGCTCGCTACATGTCGCAGTAGCCGTTAAGTCACCCATACGGCGCCGGTATACGACAATGTAGTGGTGTACCCACCAAGTGATCGCGAGCTTGCGGCACGGCTCGCAGCACGACTGCAGGAGCTCAGCACACAAGTGCAGTATGCCCGGACAGAGCTAGACCTGCTGCAACGCTCAATCCAAGCCAACGACGCACCCGCGCCGGTGCAACCACACCAGTCGCCGCGCGTACAACAACCAGTGCAGCCGCCACCTATGCAGCCGCCAGCCGGTCAACCAGCGTCAGTTGACGACCAGCCTGAAGCGTGGTTTGAACGCGAGGGCGTAGTCGGACGCATCCTGGCCGTCACCGGCGCGGCTGTAACCCTCGTCGGTGTCGCACTTCTCCTGATTTTGGCAATTCAGGCAGGCATGCTCGGTCCGCTTGGTCGGGTCGTCGTCGGAGGCCTCCTCAGTGCAGCGCTTCTCGGAGTCGCGTGGAAGGTGGCGAGTAAACCCGGCGGCCGTGTAGGTGCAGTCGCGCTCGCCGCGACAGGCCTAGCTGGTTTGTGCCTCGACGTCATCGCCGCCACAGCGCTCTATGAGTTCGTTCCCGCAATCGTCGGGCTTGCCGTCGGATTCGCTATCGCCGCAATCGGGTTGGGGCTCGCACTGCGATGGGAATCCCTCACGCTGGCAGTCTTCGTTCTACTCGGCACAGCAATTTTGGCACCGATCGTCACCGGTGGACTGTCGGCAACCTTGATCGCATTCCTCATCACGTTGATGGCCGCGAGCTATGTCGTCCAACATCAGCGCGACTGGCCTCTGCTCCACGTCGTACGAGTCGCCCCTCCAACGCTAGCTATGACAATCGCAGTCGCCGAACCTGGACGCACCATCGCGGAGTCGTACATCATCGTCGCCCTCCTGGCATTCCTGTTTGCCGTCGGCGTAGGCACCTCACTTGCGCTGATGCGCAGCACTGCGCACGCACACCGCGCCGCTCCCACAGGCGTCATCATCGCGGTAGCACTCCCCGTACTCGCCTCGACTAATGCGCTACCGGATGAAATGTACGTCACTGTATGCCTCAGTTTTGCTGTTGCTTGCGTAGTTGCTGCTCTGCTGGTTCGCGGTGTACCCGCCCACGCACGCGTCGCGCTCGGCGGTGTCGGTGCCGCATTAGTTCTCGCAGCCGCGTTAGTGGCATCGTCGCAAAGCCTTCGTCCCGCGGTGATCCTAAGCCTCGCCTTGGTGCTGGTCGCTGCGGCGGCAGTGTCCCCCGACGGTAGTCGCGTACGTGGTGGAATTCTCGCAATCAGTGGGGTGTACACGGTGGTCGGTACGATCATCCTGATGGATGCAAGTCCGCCTTCCGCACTGCTCAACCCGAGTCGCGCACTGACCTTCGCAAGCACCCCAGTCGTAGTAGCTGCCGCAATCCTGCTAGCGGTAGTGGTAACCATAGGCGTGGTCATCCGAAGCACCAACGCTTCGTCGGAGAACGTCGAAATTGTGCGAACCGTGTGCGGACTTGTCGGCCTCTACGCATTCAGCATGGGCACAGTCACCGCAGGGATTCTGATCGCCGGCGAAAGCATCGGCTTCCTCGCAGGTCACACCGTCACCACCGTGGGATGGATGATCACGGCAATAGCTCTACTCCTCGAGGGAGTAAGCGGGCAGCGCACACCAAGCATCGTGGTCATCGGACTTGTCCTCGCAGCTGCGGCAGTACTGAAGCTGCTCATCTTCGACCTCGCCGCCCTTGACGGCGCCTACCGAGTGGTTGCGTTCCTTCTCGTCGGCTTGCTTCTACTGTTCGCTGGAACTAAATACGCCCAGTACTACTCCACTCACCAACAGGCGAAGCGGCAAAGCGATATTCGCTGAAGTTGCCAGGAGACTTCACCCCACCTGAGATGCTTGCAGTATGAGTTGGATGATCTACGGCGCCAACGGGTACACCGGAGAACTGATTGCCCGCATGGCCGCAGCAATGGGTGACACACCGCTGCTCGCTGGCCGTTCCGCAGCAGCGATCGAAAAACTAGCCACCGAACTTGGCCTCGACTACCGCATCCTGGACCTCAACGACGAGATTGACCTCGAACACGCACTCACAAGCGTGGACGTTGTAGCTTACTGTGCGGGCCCATTCTCGGCGACGGCCGCACCCATGGTCGCCGCTTGCCTGGCCGCAGGCACTGATTACGTTGACCTCACCGGGGAGATCGACGTCTTTGAAGCGATCTATGCATGCCATGACGCCGCCCGAGCGGCGCGCATCACCCTCGTGCCAGGAGTTGGATTCGACGTCGTTCCGTCCGATCATCTCGTCGCGACACTGGTCGCCGATTTCCCCGACGCCACTGAAGCAGACATTGCCGTCGTAAGCCGGGGCGGCTTCAGTGCCGGAACCCTAAAAGCTGCCCTCGAAGGGCTAGTGCTGGGAAACACCATTCGTATCAACGGCGCATTGGCAACAGTCCCGTCATGCCACGCATCGCGCACAATCCCCTTAAGCACCGGGGACACCACCGTGCTCAGCGCACCACTCGGCGACGTCAGTAGTGCATACCGGGCCTACGGCATAGGAACCATCACCACATTCACAGAGTTCGGATCACCCCGGTCCACCAAAGCGGGAGCAAGAGTCCTAGGGCGGGCGTTCGCCTGGTCACCCGTGCGGGCCGCCGGGATGAAACTACTGTCGAAAACCATCGCGGGCCCCGACGACCACACGCGGGAGAACACCCGCAGCGAAGCATGGGCAGAACTGCGCGATAGCACTGGGCGGTGCGTCAGCGGCTCGCTCACCGTATCCAATACCTACGACTTCACTGCGCGCAGCACCATCCACGCAGTCCATCGGCTCATGGCTGGCGGCATCCCGTACGGTGCCTGGTCACCCTCCCAGGCCTTTGGGCGAGACTTCCTCACCACCATCCCCGGCGCCAACGTGCAACGCGGGCCGGTGCAGGGCCGCAGCGGGCGGTAGTGGGGACGAGCAACATGAAACACCGTTCGTACACCGTGCGCCGCAGCATCGCCATCAATGCGCCTCGAGAACTCGTGTATCCACTGCTTGCTGACTTCCGATCCTGGCGCCAGTGGTCACCGTGGGACGGGCGCGACGCAAACCTCAAACGGTCATTCAGCGGCTCCGCACGCGGCGAAGGTGCCGTGTACGCGTGGGCAGGTAACCGACTCGCAGGAACGGGGCGAATGGAAATAACCGACGCGAAACCATCCCACTATCTTCGTATCGCGTTCGATTCAGAAGGCCTTCACACCGGAAGCTGCACAACATCATTCGCGCTCGCCGCACACGATGACACCTGCACAGTGACATGGATTGTGGTCGGCAAACGCACAATGCGTCTCCCCTTCACTAACCGTGTAGAACGCAATATTGGCGCCGAACTTGACCAAGGACTCGCCACCCTCAAACGAGTAGCCGAATGGGACTCATAACCCTACGGGCGCAGGCCACGCTTTGCGCCTTCTGGGAGCCCTTCGAAATACTCCTCGCAATGCGGGAACCCCAGTCGCCACCCCGTTGCGTCATTCATGGGCGCTGATTCAATCACGGGAATCGGTTCATTTGTTGTGGTATCAAACGGGATCGGTAAGTCCGCGAGAGCGGAATACCCAGCAAGGGTTCGTATCTGAGTCCACGTCGGCGGCAGGAGAATGGTTTTTCCGTCGGTCCATTCCTCCAGCGCCGTGCTCGGCGCACACCAGTAACAACGGTCCGCTTCGGTCGTGTGCCCGTCCGCCTCCTGCCCCTCCGGCAGTGCCGCAAGAAAAAACCGCGTGTTGTACCTGCGCGCGTTGCCAATCGGAGTTATCCAGGTAGACACAGGTGCCAACAAATCCGCCCGCAGAATAAAGCGGTGCCGATTGAGCAAATCAGCGAGTGAAATGGACCGGTCAGCAAGATCGGAGCGCGCTCGGTGCATGTGGTCATCGAACCACCGCTTCTCAATCGGCGAACCATCATGTGATGTCGCCAAAAGCACGCCGCATTCTTCAAATGTTTCCCGCACCGCCGCGCACACAAGCGCACGAGCAAGATCCGACGTCGTACCGAGCAACTGCGCGAAATCCTCCGTGGACGGACCGTGCCACGCAACATCGGCCCGGTAATCATCGGAGTCAACGCTTCCGCCCGGAAACACCGTCATCCCAGGAGCAAACGGCATTGTCGCAGTTCGACATTGGAGAAACACCTCCAACCTCTTGGAGGCATCGCGAATAAGCATCACCGTCGCCGCGTCACGAATGGGCACCGCACTGCCTGCTACTGGGCTGTCTGCCACAGCAATCAACTCCCCTCGCGGCCGTTGAGACCCACAATAGATCAACGGTGATAGCTGCCTTTGCCGGTCGTGTGCACAAACTCGCACGATTTCGGTCGCCACACCGCGAGTTTGTGCACACAACTGACGACAGGCGACCCGTTCTCATAACAGGAGCTTGTCGAGCAGCCCTTCTAGGGTGGCGCGCTCTGATTGGGTAAGCCGTGCCGTCACCGGCGAGTCTTTGGCGATTCGGCTTGCTAGTTCTTCGCGCACCTTTTCGCCCTCGTCGGTGAGTTGCAGTAGTTTCACGCGGCGGTCCTGCCCTGTCACACGCTCGAGTAGGCCTTGTTTTTCCAGGCGGTCTGCAAGCCCGGTGATGTTCGATGCATCGCAGACGAGTGCCTGGGCGACGACGCGCATGGGGCTTGGTTCGCGCAGTTCAAGCAAAGTTCGGGCGTTTGTGGGTGTGAGGTTCATTGACGCGGCGATGGCGTCGAATTCTTGCGACATCCGTTCGGAGACATGGAAAAGCTTGAATCCGAGGGTTCGAGCTTCGTCGAATTCTGGTGGGGTGTTCATGCCTCCATTATCCACTACTTCAATACTTGACACCATCAAGCATTAATGCCAGGATGATACTAGTTGATATCTCAACTACCTCACGGGATTATCGTTGAAAGGACACACATGACAACCATGTGGAACCCCATCCGTATCGGCCGAATCGAGCTCCCACACCGACTCGCCATGGCGCCCATGACACGATCACGCGCCGACGCCGACGGCACTCCAAACGAGCTCATCACCGAGTACTACACCCAACGCGCCTCACTCGGCCTGCTCATCACCGAAGGAACGCAACCGTCCGACGACGGACAGGGCTACCCAAACACACCAGGCATCTACACCGATTCACACATCGCCGGATGGCGGAAAGTCATTGAATCGGTCCACAACGCCGGAGCGTCGATCTACATCCAGCTCATGCACGTTGGGCGCGTCGCGCACCCCGACAACCACATTGAGGGGCGCCGATCAGTGGCACCTTCCGCGATCAAAGCTGGCCACGACGTCTTCACCCCCGAAGGAATGAAAGACGCACCCGAACCACGCGCATTGGCGTTGGCGGAAATACCGGGCGTCCAGAAAGAGTTTGTCGACGCCGCCGCCAGTGCTATCGCGGCGGGCGCTGACGGAGTGGAACTTCACGGAGCCAACGGATACCTGTTTTGGCAGTTCCTCACCGAACAATCAAACAAGCGCACCGACGAGTACGGCGGCTCGGTGGAAAACCGCGCGCGGTTCCTTCTCGAAACAACAAAGCAGGTAGCCAGCGAAATCGGCGCCGACAGGGTGGGGGTTCGACTCTCCCCGAACGTCAACTTCAACGGATACGACGAAGGCCCCAACTACAAGGACAACTACCGGTACGTTCTCGCTGAACTCGACAAACTAGGGCTGGCCTACATTCACTTGTTCTACTTCGGCGACGAAGAGTTCCTGCGCGAGATCCGCAGTTCACTCAACACTCCACTTTTGCTCGTCCGAGCCGGCCGCGACTATGAGTCCATCGAACGCGATCTGGAAAACAATATCGCCGACGTATTCCCCATTGCTACTGACGCAATCTCCAACCCCGACCTGGTCGAACGACTGAAGGCAAACGCGCCCCTCACACCTGGAAACCCAGCGACGTTCTACGGCGGGTCGGCAGAAGGCTACACCGACTACCCCACACTCAAGGAACAATAACTAGCCATGTTCCCTACCGTCAGCTTCACCGACGACGTCGTGCACGACGCACGCACCGCGCTCGCTGAGTCCGGCGCCGCACTGATTACTGGTGCCGGGCTTAGCGACGCGGGACTTGCCGCGCTGGTGAGCGCAATCCACGGCGATCACCAGGGCCGTACCGACCCGCACGCCTTTGAGAAGGCAAATGCGCTGCAACCGCAAGCGGCATCCGGCATGTTCCCCCTACCCTTGCATCGCGACGCAGCCCTCATCGGCAGACCGACCCGAATCATTGGTTTCCAGTCGTCCTACACAACGCCTGAAACACCCACCGGGTTACTCGAACTTGTTGACACTGTGCGTGCGATCAACGAGATCGACCAAGACTTACTGGACACACTCACCGAACATCCGCTCGAATACTGTGTCCCCGACCGGCGCCCATTCCCGTTCCTGCCCGAGAGCTGGTTCCGGCGACCGGTTTTCACGCAGACTTCCGCAGGCCAGGCGTTACGCGTGATACTTCCAGTGGATATCGCATCACCTCCGTGGCTAGTTCGACTGGTCGGACTCGACGATGCCGAGTCACGCAAGGTCCTCCGAGAACTCGACACACAGCTCAGGGGTTCAACGACATTCGTGGCACACCACTGGACCCCAGGCGATGTGTTTCTCGTCGACAACAGTCGAGTGCTGCACGGCATCACTGCCGTTCCTGCTGGGGCACTTCACCGAACGGTCCGCCAGTCCGTCTAGAGGACAGATACGCTCGACTAGATGATGGGGATGAAGGTCGGTTGCGGAATCGCCGACATCACCGGCAAGGCGTATGGCAACGGGATGATGGGCTACTCCATGCCCCAACAACGCACGTCGGGGATTCACCTGCGGTTGCGTGCCCGCGCCTTCATCGTCGACGACGGACACCGCCGCGTTGGGTTCGTCTGCGCAGATCTCGGCATGATCTTCCATTCCGTCCACCAAGCAGTCATGGCTAGACTTCGCGAACTGTTTGGCGACGTCTACACCGAGCAAAACGTGCTGCTCACCGCGACACATACCCATGCGGGACCCGGCGGGTTTTCCCACCATCTCGTCTACAACTTGGCGCCGCTTGGATTCCACCAACACACCTTCCAGGCCGCAGTTAACGGCATTGTCGCTGCCGTCAGCAGGGCACACTCCCAAATGCGTCCCGGCACAATCGCACTCGGACACAGCGAACTTTGGGACGCCAGCGTCAACCGCTCAAGGCCTGCGTTCGACCTAAATCCAGCGGCAGACAAGAAACACTTCCCGAACGCCATCGATCCCACCATGACGGTCCTACGATTCAGACAGGCCAACTCCGATGTTGGGGCGATCAGCTTTTTCGCCACCCACGGCACCTCCATGACCAACACGAACCGCCTCATCAGCGGTGACAACAAGGGATATGCGGCATACCACTGGGAACACGATCAGGCCGGGGTGCGGTACCTCGACGACAGTGCACCGTTTGTTGCGGCGTTTCCTCAAACCAACGCCGGAGATATGTCACCAAACTTGAACCTCCGCCCAGGATCGGGACCCGCTGACGACGAATACGCCAACACTCAAATCATTGGCCTGCGGCAGTTCGCCAGCGCATTCGCCGCATACGAGACAGCTGCGTCCGTGGGCGGTGGTGTCGATTCCTGGCTGCGTTACGCAGACTTCTCGCGCATCACCGTCGACGGCTGCTTCACTCCGGATGGGAAAACGCGGCGCACACGCTCGGGCGCCATCGGCCTTCCCACCCTTTCCGGCAGCGTGGAGGACGGCCCTGGGATCGGACTACCAGAAGGCCTCCGCAAACCATATAAGGCACACGACCGCCGCATCGTCGTACTACCGTCGGGCAGGCTTGGTTGGACGCCAAATGTTCTGCCCCTGCAACTGATGCGAATCGGCGGGCTTTACCTCATCGCAGCGCCAGCGGAGTTCACTATCGTGGCGGGGTTGCGGCTGCGCCAGACCGTTGCGACGGAACTCAAGGTGTCACTTGACCACGTTCTTCTCGTCGGCTATTCCAACGCTTACTCTCAGTACGTCACTACCCCGGAAGAGTACGACTCCCAGCAGTACGAAGGCGGCTCAACCCTGTTCGGTCGGTACACCCTGTGTGCGTACCAGCAGGAGTTCAGCAATCTCGTTCGGTCGCGGGGCCATGTGCCCGGGCAAGCTTCGTCGCCAAGCCAACCTCGTCCCCGACGGCCCCGCATCGTTGTGCGCGCTCCACAGCTAGTACGTCACCGCAGTGGTGGGCAGCTCGTGGCCGAACCTCAACCGCGCTACTCCCCTGGCGACACTGCCACTGCAGAGTTCACCGCAACCGATCCCCGCACCACCATGCTGGAAAACTTTTGCGAAATACAACAACACCGCGAGCAAGGCTGGGTGCGCATCGCCGATGACGGCGACTGGGACACCAAGGTGACGTTCCACCGTCGTCGACGCGATCTCTTCGTCACGCTCGCGTGGACCATTCCCAACACAGTCACCGCAGGTAAATACCGCATTGTGTACTTACCGGACACAAATACGCTCTGCCCAACACCGCCATTCTCAATTACGTAGAAAACAACGTGGCAATCCTCACAACACAATTCATGGGAGGAATATTTGGGGACCCACTAGCGTCGTTCTCAGGGACTACCCCAGGTTCCCCCCACGACGAGTAGGCGACATGACCACAACAGTTCCTGATACTGAACCAACGCGCACTGAACTAACACCCAAAGAACGCCTACGCCTCATCATCGTCCTTGGCGCACTAGTGGCACTCGGGCCCCTCACCATCGACATGTACCTGCCCGCGTTCCCCGCCATCACCACAGACCTACTCACCACCTCGGCGATGGTTCAACTCACCCTCACAGGAACCCTCATCGGGCTAGGCGTAGGCCAGCTCATTATCGGCCCGCTCTCCGACTCACTCGGACGACGCGGCCCACTCATAGCCGGAACCCTCATCCACATCACCGCATCACCGCATCACTGCTGTGCATCATTGCCCCCAACATCGCCGTCCTCGGCGCACTGCGCACGCTCCAAGGATTCGGTGCGGCAGCAACAATGGTCGTCGCCCTCGCCATCGTCCGTGACCTCTTCTCCGGCACCGCCGCAGCCACAGTCCTCTCCCGCCTCATGCTCGTCATGGGAGCTGCACCCATCTTCGCCCCCACCATCGGTGGCGCAATCCTCGTCGCAGGATCATGGCGCTGGGTCTTCGCCGCACTCGCCATCATGGGAGTCCTCCTCCTCATCCTGGCCGTAACGTCACTCAAAGAAACACTCCCACCAGAACGGCGCAGGCAAGCAGAACTCATCCCCATCCTCAAGACCTACGGAACACTCCTACGCGACCGCCAATTCGTCGTACTCGCCTTCGTCGCAGCAACAGGAATGTCCGCACTCTTCGCATACATCGCAGGCGCCTCATTTGTCCTCCAAGACGGCTACGGCCTCAACGAACAACAATTCGCCATCATCTTCGGCATCGGCGGCATCGCCATCATCGGTGCGTCCCAACTCAACGTCCCACTTCTAAGCCGCTACTCGCCCCGGCAAATCGTCCTCGCAGGACTCACCAGCGCCACCGCAGCCGGCACAATCATGCTCATCCTCGCAACCACAGGCATCGGCGGACTGATCGGATTCCTCATCCCACTCTGGTTTGTCCTGGCGTCAGTCGGGTTCGTACTACCCAACGCCCCAGCCTTGGCCCTCTCCCGCCACGGCGAAGCAGCCGGAACCGCAGCAGCACTCCTCGGCGCAGCACAATTCGGCCTCGGCGCACTCGTCGCACCCGTCGTCGGTATCCTCGGCAACACCGCCACCGCCATGGCCCTCACCATGACCACCGGATCACTCATCGGACTCATCGCACTCACCGCAGTCATGGCCAGTGCGCGTCGGAAAACAACGGCTAGTGATGTGCGCGTTCAAACGTAAATCGTGTTTGGCTGAACGCGCCTTTGGTGAAGGCGAAGACTGTGGTGGGTGTTAAACGGTAGACAACTGCGCGTCCACCGTCCGCATGTTCGAAGTGGCCGTCCACGACATCGAAGGTCCAGCCTGACCCGTATTTTTCGATGTATTGCGCCGCAATGGTTTGGAGTAGGGGCGCGTTGGTCTCCACTTGGACTTTGCCTTCGATGACGACATCGACGCCGCGATCGAGCACATTCGTTCCGGTGGTTACTGTCGCACGGGCGTTGGCGGCGAGGTTCTTTGCCTTCTGCTCGTCAGCGCCTGTGCAGAACCAGTACTCATTCTCGCGCCAGATTCCGATGAGCGGTGTCACGTGTGGCTGACCAGGTGGCCGGACGGTCGATATCCAGTACACCTCTGCGTCAGTGAGGGCGGTATCGATTCTGTCCCAGTCGGCCTCTGTGGCACCTGGGGCGCTGAACCGCTCGTCGAGTTGAGGGGTGGGGTGTGTCGCGGTGTCCATGTCCAAGACCTTTCACTGTGGGTTTTGAATTGGACTCACAGTGGGTTGAAAAATCATCGGTGGCGATTTGTTGCAGGTTGTGCCCAATGAGGTCTCGGGTGGGTTTCGGCGGCGTGGTCCGGCGTGGGGGTGCTCTAGCGTTCGAGTTGTCGTCGTTTGGTGCTCGAACATGGGTGGAGTGTGGTTTCTGTGGGTGGTCGACAGGCAATGATGCAGCGAGTGCGCCCTTTTGGTGCGTCCGCTGGAGTTGGTGCGCTTGCGTTTGGCGCGGTCGTGCTATTCCCCGGCGTAGCCGCTGGTGAGACCCATGAGGTGTGCGAAGAAGTAAACGAAGTGGTGATGTGCATTTTCGATGAGCCAGGTCGCCACGTGTTTGAAGCACCCGAAGGTGTTGAATCGCTGATCATTTCCGCCACCGGCGCTCACCTCGTAGACGACGAAACTAATGAAATTCTAGGCCGGGCCACCACGACGATCAGCAAGCTAGTTGATGCGACGGGCGAGGTTTTTATCTCTGTGGCTGAACCCGGCGAAGGTGGCGCGTCTGCGGTACACACACTGCCGGAAGAGGGCGATTCCCAGTTCATCGTTGCGGCTGGTGGAGCACCATTTTCCAGTTCGTTTGGTGACGAAGTCGCTGAGGCTGACGACAATGTGAACCCCAGCGTAATCGTGACGTTTACGTGGGACAGCTACGACGAGGAAAATAGTGTCACTCGTGCTTCCGACGATTCGAAGGAATGCGCGGGATTGTGCATCGACGACACGATCGACCGTCTGTATGACACTGTGTTGAACTTCGCCCGCACGCTCGAGTGACGGTGTGCGGGGTCGACACCCGCCCAAGCACAAAGGATCCTGCATTTCGACCTTAATGCGTTCGAAATGCAGGATCCTTGCCAGCTGAAAGCCATCAGGTCGCCGAAATCAGGCGGCTCGCTGCGCCTTCCCCAGGAACGACGACAGTGCGAGGTGGAATTGGCGAGGTTGGTCAAGGTGCGGGAAGTGCCCGGCGTCGTCGATGGTGATGAACTCCGCTTTTGGCATGACATCGCGGAGACGTTCCGCCTGGGTTATGGGGATCATGTTGTCGTGTTTGCCCCAGATGACCATGGCGTCGAGGTGTTGGAAGTCGGGGAAGAATTTAACGGCGCTGACGCTTTGCCCGAAGGGGCCGATGACTCCGCGGGTGATGGCGAGGAATGCTTTTCTGGTGTCGCGGTCGGACACTGTGCCGAAGGTCCGCCAGGTTTCGATGGTGCTTTCGCTTAGGCGAAGCGGTGACCCGGCGGCGATGGCGCGGCAGAGGCTTTCGATGGGTTTGCGGACCACGTTTGATGCCAAGACTGGTAGGACGAGTTCACTACCTGGGAGGGTGGCTGCGCGGAGAAGTGCGCTCACTTCGGGGCCGAGCCCACCAGCGTTGACGAGGCAGATTTTCGCAACTCGGTCTGGGAAGAGGTAGGTGAATTGCATGATCACGCCGCCGCCGTAGGAGTGTCCTACGAAGGTTGCTGTGGTGATCTTGAGGTGGTCCATGAGGTCGCGGAGGCTCGCTGCGTGCGCACTGAGCGAGTAGTCGCCGCTGTACTTGTCGGATTCTCCGCAGCCATACAGGTCGACGGCGATGACTCGGTGGTTTTGAGCGAGTCGCTCAATTTGTGTGCCCCATGATTGGTGGGATCCGAGGAGGCCGTGCACGAGGATGACGGGTGTGCCCTTGCCGACGTCTGCGTAGCGAAGTACGTCACCGTGGAAAGTGGCTTCTTTCAGTGTGTAGTCCGTCATTGGATCGTCTCCCCGAGTGTTGATGATGAGCCTTTGTTCAAACCCAGGCTTCAGTGTACATCTGTTCACTCAAATCGTGTCAACCATAAACTTCACAATAACCACCACAAATATGTGACACGCATTGCACTTCAGGGGCCAATGTGACGCTGATCGGTCGTAGACTTGCCTAAGGCTTACCCCCGATGAATGGATAGTGCGATGGCACCGAATGACGACACAACGTCCGACGTAACTGCAACCACTGCTGACACAGCCCAGAGGCTTGCCGAACTGCGCGACCGCGCAGGAACAGACCCCGCCGGAGCCGCCAATGAGGCGTGGGAATTGGTCAAGTCACTTCGCGACAGTGATCTCAAGGATTACGACCGCGCAGCAAGTGACCTCGAAGCGATGTTCCGCGCCAGTTCTCCCCCAGCGTCATTGGAAGGCCAAACTGAGGGTCTGCTTGTCATGACGACGACGCTACCCATCCTTGACCGGACGGTCACCGCCGTCACAGACCTCTGGATGCCGTGGGAGGGCAAACGATTCGGGTCCGCGGGAACAGGGTCAAACCGCATCTCGTCACGCGCATCCATGCCGCTACGTCTTCTGTGGCCGCTCTACAACATGACGCAAACCGACGATGGCAAGTTGGCCTTTGACTTCAAAACCCACGTTGAGGCTAGCCGCGACAAAGATGGCCAGGATCAGGAAGTGTTGGTCATCGACTACAAGTCGATCGAGACCAACCCGCGCCTCCTCATCCGCAGTGTGCGTGACGAACTCGTCGAACTTGTTCCCGGCGTGTACCTCGGCAAGATCCTGTTCCGGGTCAAGGGCAAATACTTGAAGATCGGCTTCTTCGCACTCCACAAGACTGACTAGAAACCACAAAGCGGGATGCGCCTCATGAGTGAGGTGCATCCCGCTTTTCGGTTGTTTACCTGCCTGGAAGCAGGCTAAGTGCCCGTACCGCGTGTGGAAGTACCGCTGACCATGCCGCTGAGGGAAGCCAGGATGGTCCGCCAAGGTCGATCAACCTCTGGGTCGCGACAGTCTGCGCCTCGGTGTATTTCAAGAGGCCTTCGCTTCCGTGGCGACGCCCCATACCGGAGGTGCCCATTCCGCCCATCGGTGCGTCAGTCGAACCAAACGCCGGACCGTAACCCTCGTTGACGTTGACCGTCCCCGCATGTATCCGGGCAGCGATTTCTTCACCTTCTTTGGTGGTGGCAGCCCACACACTTGCGTTGAGTCCGTATTCGGTGTCATTTGCCCGGGCGATCGCCTCATCGACGGTGGCGACAGGGTAAATCGACACGAGTGGTCCGAAGGTCTCTTCGTTGGCGCACACCATGTCTTCGGTAACGCCGGTGAGCACGGTTGGCTCATGGAACAGCGGTCCGAGGTCGGGACGCGGCTTGCCGCCAGCGACGACGGTCGCACCCTTGGACACGGCGTCCTCGACGTGCGAACGCACTGTGTCGAGCTGGGGTTGAGACACCATGCTGCCCATCGCGTAACCAAACTTGTACTCGGCGCCGAGTTTCATCGCGTTCACCTCTTTGGCGAACAGTGCCATGAACTCGTCGGCAACAGTTTGTTCAACGTAGATGCGTTCAATCGAGATACACAGTTGCCCTGAGTTGGAGAAGCACGCACGAGTCGCCGCGCTTGCCACCTTGGCGAGGTCTGCGCCCTCTGTGACAATCATGGCGTTCTTCCCACCGAGTTCAGCGGAGAACCCAACGAGTCGCTCAGCTGCTTGTTGTGCGAGTGCCTTACCTGTTTCGGTGGAGCCTGTGAACATGACGTAATCGGTGCTGGCGAGAAGTTCGCCACCCACCACCGCGCCAGGTCCGGGCACGACTGCGAAGAGTTCCTTGGGCAGACCCGCTTGATACAGGAGGTCCGCGCAGGCCAAAGCACAGTACGGGGTATTGCTGTCAGGCTTGATCACGACGGCGTTGCCCGCAATAAGCGCTGGGATGGCATCCGAAACAGCCAGCGTCATCGGGTAGTTCCACGGCGAAATGACACCGACAACACCCTTGGGGATGTGGCGGACAATCGTCTTTGTCAGTCCCGGGAAGATTCCTTGCGCGGCGCGTGGTGCGAGAAGTTTGGCGCCACGTTTGGCGTAATAACGGGCGTTCAGTGCGATGTCGAGTACTTCCTCCTGGGCTGACACGCGCGCCTTGCCGGTTTCGGCCTGGGCCATGTCCATCAGGGCTTCACGGTTCTTGAGTACAAGCTTGTAGTACTCCGAGAACACCGCAGCTCGTTCCGCGGCAGGTTTTGCGGCCCACGCCTTTTGGGCGATTCGGGCGCGGTCAACAGCGGTACGTGCGTCGGCTGCGGTGCCGATGGGGATCTTGGCCAGGGTTTGCCCGGTGAAGATTTCGCGGATTTCGCGGGTTTCACGCTGATCGACGTCATCAATCGCGATGAGTTTCGCTAGACGGTCAAAAGTTTCTGTGGATGGCGCAGCCATAGTTGGTACTCCTCTGTAGTTGGTGGGATGTTGTCAGCTGGTGCGGGCGCGCTGCTCGTATGCGCTGCGAACCTCCGCGTCGAGTTCGCTGACGAACTGTGTTTCTGCGCCAAGGACCTTGCTGATGTTTTCGAACACAAACCGGGGCAGGAAGTGTTGAGACTGCACAAGCAAACCGGCCAGCAACGTCACGCGAACGCGTGGTGTGGGGTGGGTGATCTGTCGCGCCACAGCAGCTGCGATCTCTTCAGGTTCCGGGGTGCGTACGCCACGGATTCCTTTGGCTCCGGATGCGAGCTGCGTGTTCGTCAATGTTGGGAGGACGGCACCAACGTGGACGCCTTCGGATCGCACTTCCTTGCGTACGGCGTCGGTGAAACCAAGAACTGCATGCTTCGTGCCGCAATAGCTAGCGAGCCCGGGGAACTGATATTCGCCGGCGAGTGACGCAATGTTGATGATGTGGCCGCGGCGCTGCGGAATCATCCGCTTCAGGGCAAGTTTGGTACCGGTAATGACTCCGAATACGTTGATTTCGAACATCCGTCGCGCCACTGCTTCGGGCTCATCAACGATCAGCCCAACGGGCATGATTCCCGCGTTGTTTACCAGGACAGTAAGTGGGCCTGCGGTACGTTCGGTGAACTCCAGAAACTCCTCGAACGACGCGGGATCGGTGACGTCAACTCGGATGAACCCCACTGCGCCTGACTGTAGCGCTGCCTCTGGCAATTGCGCCTCGTCGATGTCGCCGATGACTACCTTTGCGCCAAGTCCGGCAAGGTGAGTTGCTGTAGCAAGACCGATGCCGCGAGCACCGCCTGTGATCGCGACGACGTGGCCGGCGAGTGAGTGTCCCATGATGCTCCTAAAGTCCAGATGTTGAAGTACCTCAACTATGGCCTTCGGTGGCAGACTGCGGATAGGTATTCGGTGCCGAAGTTTTCGTCAATCTTTGTACTCTGAATACAAAAACATCGTTGGAGGTGGGTTGTGATGGAAGCCGATGAGCTCTCTGATTGGATCGGACGTATCACCTCGCAGATGCTCACACCCGCCTCGATGTCCGCCATCGTCGAGCGAATAAACACCACAATCATTGATTCATTACCTGAGTTGAGCAGTGACGACGAGTTTAGGCGCGATCTCGACGCCAGTACCCGAGGGCAGGTCAGGGCATTCATTGCCGCAGCCACCACCGAGGACACCGCGTATCAGCCGCCCGCCGAGGCAGTAGCGCTAGCGCGCACCGTTGCCCGACGCGGCATGGATGTCCAAGTTCTGCTGCGCGTGTACGGCTCGGGGCGCACCACCGCGATCAGCATTCTCAACGAGATCGTTCAATCCGCACCTGTCGATCCCGAAGAAAAAATGGCCGCTCTCGTGCAGTTGTGGGAATCAGCTGTGAAATGGCTAGAACTATCGACCGACGTGCTCCTCAGTGCCTTCACACAAGAACGCGAAGCACTTCTCCGCGGCACCAGTGCCCGTCGCGCAGAAACGGCACATGCAATTCTTGCTGGCGACTCCATTGACACTGACACGGCGTCACAACGATTGGAATATTCCCTCCGGCGGTGGCACACAGCAGTAGTCCTCTGGAGTGACCAAGATGATCTACGATCCTTCACCAACATGGAGGCGATCGCCGCGCGACTCACGCACGCCATTCGCGGATCGGGATCCTTAAGCATCCCGTCAGGAGCACGTGGACTATGGACTTGGATTTCCACTCCGGCCGAGATCACTCGACTACCCGAACTCAGCACCCAGCCCGGGGTTCATGTTGCACTGGGCACGTGCCTACGCGGCCGCGACGGTTTCCGGCAGTCACATAACGAAGCAATCGCCGCACAACACGTGGCAAACATGTCACGACCAAGCATTGCAGTGACGTCATTCGCTGACGTCGAAACGGCCTACTTGTTGGGACGCGACGCCACAGCGTGCCGTCGGTTCATTCGTCGCACACTAGGCGGGCTCGCCGACAACACCGAAACCGCTGAACGCCTACGCGAAACACTGCGGGCGTACCTCATGTGCGGCGCGAGTCCAGCCCGCGCGTCCGAAGAATTGCACGTGCACAAAAACACTGTTCGATATCGCGTCGAACAAGCATTCAACCTGATCAACCCAGGTCGGCGATCCGATCACGTCGCCATTGAACTCGCATTGCGGTGCCTCGACACATTCGGAATCGACTGGCTGCTATCTAGTACACCGAGTGACTAATCACTGCGGTGTAGGTATCAGCCACCAGTCCGTCGCTAGGAATCAGGAAAGCGACGTCGGCGTCCCAGGTCGCGGTGCACGGCTGCGTCGCAACATGCACCGCCGAGTTTGCGTCGCTTAGCTTCTGGGGGCCGGTCGAACTGCTGCAATGCGTGTCAGACGACCTGTAAGTAGCACTGACCGGCGCAAACGACGAGCCTGACCTACCTTCAAAAGGTTGGAGCCGCGCATAGGCCGTCCACCCGGGGCTGTCCGTCCGCGCGTCGGCGACCTCGACCGCAACTCGTCCCCGATAGACATCACCCATACGCATGACCCCCGACGCCACGAACGGGCCGACCGCGATCGTCAACGAACCGGACGCTTCGTCCTCGACTGGTTCGTCGTCGGTAGTTGCCTCGTCAGCAGCTTCGTCCTCGGTAGCTTCGTCCTCGTCTCTAACAGCTTCGTCTGCGGGGTCATCTACGGCGGCGTCACTGTCCTCCGTGGCGGCGTCAGTGTCGCGGGACTCGTCGTCGTTGACATCGTCGGTTTCAGTTTCGGCGTCTTCATTCAGCGCCAATCCTTCATCTTCCGAGGTGTCTTCGGCCTCAAGTTCAGGATTAGGTTCGACTGCCGCTTCGGGCTCAAGTGTTGGTTCTGGCTCAAAGGTTGGTTCCGGCGTTGTTTCTGGTTCGGGCTCAGTTTCCGGTTGTGGCAGTAGCTCAGGCTCAGGTGGCAAATCCGGTTCGGGTTCCGGCGCGATTTCCGTTGTGGGTTCGGGTGGCGGTGGTGCGGGTTCTGGTTCCACCACGGGTTCTGTTTCCACCACCGGCTCGGGTTCCACCACCGGCTCGGGTTCAAGTGCTGGTGGTGTTTCCGTTACGCATTCCGCGCCACCGGTACCGTCAACAACGGTGGCGGTACCGGGTGGGCATGGCACGTCACCGATTGGTTCTGCAGCCGCGAATGTGGAAGCGAATAACGCGCTGGCTGCGCAGATCGCAATCCCCATCCCCAATTTCGTGCGCTTCATCATTCGCTTCTTGTCTTACGCCATGCCACGACCGCGGCAAGGATGATAGCGAGAGTCAGCAGCGCAATCGAGACCCATAGCCACGCTGGTCGAGATTCGTCTGTCGCTATTGCATCGCCCACACCTGTGTCGGGGAAGGTGATTGCGCTGCTATACGTGCGTTCAAGCAGGCCACTGCGGAGCGTGATCTCCGCTTGCCATGGTCCATTTGGTAGACCAGCCGTGAGGGTGAAGACTGATGCGCCTTGACCGCCAGGGGCCACAGTTACTGGGTCTGAGTTGAATGGTCCTGCCCTGACACCGCCTGGGCCTTCAGATAGTTCGACTTCACCTGAGACATCGACAGCCCGCCCGCCGGTGTTGTCGAATGAGACGACGAGTTCAGCGACGCCGTCGTCATTGCGTTGTGGTGTTACTGAGGTGATGGCGAAGTCGGGTAGTAGGGCGTTCTCGTCACCCACCGCGAGGTACGTGCGGATCCCGACCCGGTTGACGACGATGGCGCCGCCTTCGTCCGGTGAGCCGCTTGCGATTTGCGCCCAGACGACTGCATACCGTTCGCCGTCCTCGGCATCCTCGGGAACGTCGATAGTCAGGGTCACCTCTGCGGTTTCTCGGTCGTCCAGAGTCAGTTGGTTGGTATCGAGTTCCATCCAGCCGGTCAGTTCGTTCGCGGCGTCGGCATCACCCACGGTGAATGCACCGTCGCTGTTGATATCGGCCGCGCCTACATACACATCGACGGCCTGGTCGGCTCCGGTGCGGTTGGATACTTCAATGCGCCGATCAAAGGAGGTCCCGGCATCGACTCTGTCGATGACATAGACCTGCGCACGCGGATCGTCTTTGAGGTGTTCTGGGGCTTCGAGAAGCCTGATTCCGAGTCCGGGGTTTTCCACCCGATCGAGTTCCGGTGTCGGCTGTGCTGACACAGCCGACACCGGTAGGACTAGTGCCGCGGCAAGCGCGACGGGGAGAAGCTTACGCACGGCACTCTCTCAGGTTGGTGGTGGAGGTTAGAAAACGGAGTGCGTCAATGTTGCAAGGTAGACGCCTGCTGCGGCTCCTGCCGTATTGAGTACGAGGTCAGCATTCCAGGTTGCGGTGTTTGCGCCTGATGCTGTTGCCGATTGCACTGTTTTGGCGGTATCGATGGTCTCCGTGCCGGATGGGGTGACGGTGACAACGCCCGTAGTGATGGCCGAGTCCGGTGTGTACGTCACGTTGCTTGCGGTGATCGTTTGGCTTAGTAGCGAGTCCGTGAAGTCGGTAATGACCGCTGTTGTTGACCAGCCCGCGTTGGAAAGCCTCAAGTCAGATACGAGAATGGCTAGCACTGGACCGCTTGCGGAAAGGCCGTCGAGTTCGGGCACTAGCGTGGCGGCTACGGGAGGCGTAATGGTGAGCGCCCCCGCGAGCAGTTCGGCAGTAACGATGGTATTTCCGGAATCGAGTTGTGCCTGTGCAACAGCACCGGGGAGTAATAGTGCTGCGGTGGCGAATACTGCTGCGCCGACCTTTGTTGATGACCGCATGTGGTGCTCCACTCATCGTGGGGATGCATCGTTGCTGTCCCCATTTCAACGCAGCTTGTCGTCAAGATGCCCCACAAGCTTAGCGTGATCTACAACACATTGTGAGAAATGTTCGTCCCCAAAAAGGAGGGCATTTCGGACACTCACGAGAGGGCTTTAGACCCTACGCGTTGAAGTGGGGATTGAACGGTTCCGCGCCTTGGTGAAGATGAGCATCGGAATGACTAGCATCGCCAAGATCCCACCGGCCACTGAAAGAAGGGTGTAGCTCGTCGCTGCGACAACCGCGCCGGAGGCAAATCCGCCTCCCGCGCCAGCAAGAGTGATGGAAAGGTCAACATTCCCCTGAATTCGAGCCCGTGACTCAAGCGGAGAATACGCAGTGATCATGGTGGTTCCACTGACCAAACCCAGGTTCCATCCGAGGCCAAGGAGCATGAGCGCCACTACCAGTCCCACGACCGATGTCGACAAGGCGGCCGCGATTCCGGCTCCAACCAACGTCACTGCCGCAAGCGCCGCGATGGGGCGTGTGCCGTAGCGATCCACTAACACACCCGAGATTGGCGAAGGCAGATACATCGCGGCAACGTGCAACCCAATAACCACTCCCGTCGCACCGAGAGAATGCCCGTGGTGTTGCATGTGAATCGGCGTCATGGTCATGATCGCAATCATCACCGCCTGAGTCACAGCCATGACAGCAGCGCCGAGGATCACCATTCCTCGCCACGAAACACTCGCTGCAGCACCTGATGGTGGTTCGTCCTCCACTGGCAAAGTGCGCGCTAGCAGTAACGGGTCAGGACGCAGCCAAATCCACAGCACGAGTGCAGCCACCCCATAGGCGACGGTCGCGAGAAGGAAAGGACCCGCCAACGGTGGGATAGAGAAGAATTGCGCAAGATCGCCGGTGAGTGTAACGGTGTTTGGTCCGATCACCGCGCCGACAGTGGTGGCCACAAGGACGATGCTGATCGCGGTGCCTCGCCGCTCAGGTGTAGCGAGGTCGGCGCCTGCGTAGCGCGCCTGAAGGTTTGTTGCCATTCCTGCGCCATAGATTAGGAGGGCGCCAAACAGCAATGGCGTCGACGCGATTGTTGCGGCGATAACTACACCGGCGCTACCCACAGCGCCCGTGGCGTAACCAACGGACAACCCGACTCGCCGACCTCGGCGCTGGGATATTCTGCCCACCGCGACGGCTGATAGTGCAGCTCCGACGGTGAACAGCGCGGCAGGGACTCCGGCGAGACTGGTTGATTCCAGCACATCCTGGGCGAGAAGCGCGCCGACGGTAATTCCGGCCGCGAGCCCCGCACCGCTCAGAATTTGCGCGATTACGAGAATGGTGAGTATCCGACGTTGTGGAACCGCCTGCGTATGCAAATCGACCCCCTTCGTTGAACCCAATCGCCGCTAGAATGTGATTCAGGTCACATAACGTCACATTGGGGCCATTGCGCGGCGTCGTATATGTAGCGGCATCACATTGTGTCGCCTCCAAGGAAGGACTATCAACGATGGCCAACATATCGCTTGCGCCGAAACGATCACTCACGCTGAAGATAGCATCGTGGTACTCGCAACGCAGGTTCGGCAAGGTTGTGGCCCCAGCGCTCGCCATGGGCCACCAACCCGCCATTTTGCGGGCGAATGCACGCTGGGAGATGGCCGTGGAAAAGTGGGACCGCCTCGACTCGCACGTGAAGGAACTCGCAGTCGCAGCCTCCGCTGCACGCCTCGGATGCGCATGGTGCATGGACTTTGGGTACTGGATTGCCCGCATGGACGGCATCGACCCACGCAAGCTCGACGAGTTGCCACATTGGCGCGACAGTGACGTCTACACCGATCTTGAACGGGCGGCAATCGCATATGCAGAAGCGATGACAGACTCCCCCGTCACAGTGACCGAAGACATGGTGAAAACACTCCGCGAGCATCTAGAGGAGGATCAAATTGTAGAACTCACAATGGTGATTGCGGTGGAAAACCAACGCGCACGATTCAACAGTGCCCTAGGCCTCGCACCGCAAGGTTTCCGAGACTCCTGCGCGCTACCACCCGCCCAGTAGGACTCGGAGCACTAGCCCCCTGTCACCACTGCCCGTATGACGCTTTGAGGATGCGGTTGCGGTCGATGCCCACTCCATCAACAGACTGACGATCAATTTCGAACTGATGGATGTGGGCCGCGGGGTGAATCCGTCCACCTGATCCCCAGTTGTGCATCCAGAAGTAGCTGCCAATCCCGCGGGCGCGCAGATGCTCGATCGTTGGATAGTTGGCATACACACCGGTTCGGTTTCGGCCGATGACGGACTCCCACCCCTGGAGGTAGCTGACAACAAGCTGAAGTTCGGCAGTGGTGGGGTTGTCATCGATTGCTGCGTAGATGACGGCATTCGATGGACCGCCCGCCGCGTTGTGAAGGCTGACACCCTTTGCTGCGTGAGTACGCCCTGCCGAATACCCACCACGCCAATCAGAGGTCGTGCCCTTTCCGAACTGGTAGCACGACACAATGGCGAGGCCTTGAGACTTCATGTCTTGCACTTCAGATGCCCGCATTGGCTTACCGATCATCCAGCTCGCACGTGGTTCCGACATGTATCGAATGACTCCGCGAAAACCTGCGCGCTTGATCGACGCAGCCGACGGGACACCAGCGGCGTAGTCGATGAGTATTTGTCCGACGTCGTTCGATGGTGACGGACTGGGACTGGGTGAAGGGCTCGGCGACGGCGCTGGGCGAACATTGTTGGTGAGATCGCCTAGCGAGGAGAAGATGCCGGGGGCACCCATGGCGAGCCCGCCGAGGGCGGTATTGCGTAGGAAAGTGCGTCGGGTGGCCAATGTTTCTCCTGATGTAGAGGGTTCTGGTTCACCATGTTAAAAAACCGAACCACATTAGTAACCGTTAACCTCAATAATTCTCAGGTTTCACAATGATCACAGAGTTTGCAGACCAGTTACCCATCGGATCGCCTCCACCGCCGACGGCACCACGAGGGCTCGGGCTGGAAGTGGCGGCCGATCAATCATGACGACAGGAATCTGAAGGCGTCGCGCTGCAAGAATCTTGGGGTAGGTCGCACTTCCCCCACTGTTCTTAGTGACAACCACATCGGCTCCGATGCGTTCTAGAAGCGAAAGCTCGTCAGCCAACGCAAAAGGACCACGTGCGCACAAGATCTCGACGTGTGACGGCGGCGTGACGGCGGGCGGGTCAATCATGCGAGCCACCATCGGAATCGGTGCATCAAATAGTGCGGCCAATTCTTGCCGCCCAATAGTCACAAGCGCCCGTGCTGAAATCCCACCTTCGTAGCGGCGCACGAGGTGTTGGGCAGCCTCTCGTACGTCGAGTGCGGAAATCCAGTGATCGTGGCTAGAGGGCTCCCACGCAGGACGTTGTACCCGCACATATGGGATACCTTGTTCGCTTGCGACCTTCGCTGCGGTAGCTGTCATGGCGCGAGCGAACGGATGCGTCGCATCAATAACAGCATCAATGTGACCTGTTTGAACGAAGTCACGGAAACCTTGTTCCCCACCAAAACCACCCACGCGCACTTCTCCAGCCGGGAGCAATGGGCGACGCACGCGACCTGCCAACGACGATACAACTTCGCATACCCCGTCAAGCCTGTCGGCAAGATCACGGGCCTCCGCAGTTCCACCAAGCAAGAGGACGCGCATCAGTGCGACGTGCGGTTTCGAGCCGCTGAATACAGGTAACTGTCCGGGAAACCTTCCGCCGACAGAACCCGACCAACAAAGATTACCGCCGTTTTTGTCACTCCAGCCTCAGCCATGCGGTCCCTCAACATCCCGACAGTGGTGCGCAAAATGACTTCGTTCTCCCGACTCGCGAACGCCACGACAGCGGCAGGACAGTCGGCGCCATAGTGCGGCTCGATAGCCTCCACCACCTTGTCCATATGGGCTGCGGCGAGATGCAAAGCCAACGTCACACCCGTTGCGGCAAGTTGAGCCAGTTCCTCCCCTGGAGGCATCGCCGAAGCCTGCACCGCAATGCGCGTAATAAGAACAGATTGCCCCACACCCGGCACAGTCAATTCCCGCCCCAGAGCTGCGGCGGCCGCCGCGAACGCAGGCACCCCGGGGACGATCTGATAATTGACACCGTGGGCGCCGAGTTGGCGAACCTGCTCCGCCACGGCGCTATACAAGGACGGGTCACCAGAATGTAGACGTGCCACATCGCTGCCAGCTCGATCGGCGTCAACCATATGTTTGACGATTTCCGCCAACGGCATTCGGGCCGTGTTGATCAATTCGGCGCCCTCAGGACAATAGTCCAGCAATTCGACCGGAACGAGTGAGCCCGCATAGAGGCACACCGAACATCGGGCAATGACGTCCCTGCCGCGCAGGGTAATCAAATCAGCAGCGCCAGGTCCTGCACCAACAAAATAGACTGTCACGCCTTTGTTCCTTTCCACTGCACCGCTGGCAGATGTGGCCGCCACGCGGTGAAGCCACCGAGCGCACCCGCGCGGTACACCTGCAGCTTGCGAAGGTCACCGCCATGCTTCTGGTGCCACGACAGCAGTAGCGCTTCTGATTCTGCGGTCACTGCGTTAACAACCATCCGGCCGCCGGGGGTCAGCCGTTGCCAGCAGGCATCGAGCAGGCCTGGTTGTGTGACGGCACCACCGACCATGATGGCATCGGGGCTCGAGTGATTGTCCCCTTGTTGTGGAAACGACTCTGGGGCCCGGCCCAGCAGGCGCAGACCCGGAACACCGAGCCTTGCGGCGTTGCTGACGATGCGCGGGTGTCGCTCCGAATCAGTTTCGAATGCGAGTGCGACACAGTCGGGATGGGTGCGCATCCATTCGATGCCGATGCTTCCCGAGCCAGCGCCAACATCCCAGAGCAGTTCACCTGGTGCCGGGGCGAGTGCACTCAGCGTTAGCGCGCGCATCTCGTTCTTTGTGAGTTGTCCGTCAGTTCCGTAGTTGCTGTCAGCCAGCCCTGGAGTGCGGGTGAGCCGAGGCTGTGCGGCGGTGCGACATTCGATAGCGACGACGTTCAGAGGGTCCCCCGGAGGATGCGTCCATGTGTGCGCAGTGCCGGTGATGATGCGCTCACCGGGGCCGCCTAATTGTTCGAGCACCGTCAAGTCGGTGTCGTGCCAGCCATGCTCGTGCAGCAACTGAGCGATAACCGCCGGGGTGCGCTCAGACTCGCTGAGCACTAACAGCTTTCGGCCCTCGGAGAGTTCAGGAAGTACCGTTTCGACGGCACGGTTGACTACTGACACCACGGGGGTTGATTGCAGGGCCCATCCCAGCCTGGCGCACGCCAACGATGCGCTCGATACGTGCGGAAAAACACGCAGGTTCGCAGCACCCACGGTGCGGGCGAGCGTCACACCAATGCCGAAGAACATCGGATCACCGCTGGCAAGAACACACATCCTTGCGGGACGGTGTTCAGCGATGACGGTAGGCAATGCGGGCATCATGGGTGACGGCCACGGGTGCCGCTCCGCCGTGACGTGGTCCGGAATCAGGGCTAGTTGACGAGGCGAACCGTGCACGGTGTGTGCGGCTGAGATCGCGTCCTGTGCGGCAGTGGTGAGCCCACCCCACCCGTCGGCGCCGATCCCCACCACAGCGATTGGGGGTAGCACCGTCACCGAGGCATCCTCCGCCAGGCCCACTGCGGCACCAGTTGTAGTGCCATAAACAGCAGCTTCAGTTGTAGGGGAACCCACACCACACGACGCTTCTTCGCCGCTGCGCGCACAACGGCATCAGCGACCTGTGGAGGTGTCGAGGAGAACGGGGCCGGACTCATGCCCTCAGTCATCCGACCAATAACGAAACCGGGCCGCACGATAAGCAAGTGCACCCCTGTGCCGTGCAGGGCATCAGCCAAACCGTTCGCGAACCCGTCAAGGCCCGCTTTCGCTGAACCGTAAACGTAATTCGCGCGCCGAACTCGAACGCCTGCGACAGAAGAGAACACCACGATGTGTCCGGACTTCTGCGCGCGCATGATCTGGGCAAGGTGGGTTAGGACGCTGACCTGCGCCACGTAGTCGGTGTGGATTACTTGAACGGCGTGGTGGGGGTCTGACTCTGCACGGTCCTGGTCGCCTAAGATTCCGAAGCACAACACCGCAGCGCCGATCTGACCAACATTGGTGGTGAGGTCGGCAAAAAATGCGTCGTGCGAGGAGATGTCGTCGGCGTCGAACTCAGCCGTGACTACGCGAGTCGCCCCGGCTGCCTTCACCTTCGCCACTTCGGCATCGAGCTCATTGCTGCGACGGGCCGCCAGCACCACTGTGCGACCAGGGGCGAAACGTTGCGCCACTTCTAGTCCTATTTCACTGCGTCCGCCAAGGATCACCACTGCGCCAGGGTCGCAACGGGACGCAAGTTGGCTGGCTCCGTCTGGTACTGCTGCATCACTCACACTCATAGTGTGCTCGACTACGGTGGAAAACATGGCATACACCCCCGCAGATTTTTCCGCTTCAGCTCTCGAGTTTCTCCGCGAACGCCACCTGGCGTCCCTGACAACCCTGCGCGGAAACGGGCTTCCCCACGTCGTTGCTGTGGGTTTCACCTGGGATGATGGCGCTGGCGTTGTGCGTGTCATAACTAATGAGGGAAGTCAGAAGGTCACCAATGTGGACCGTTCGGGCTATGCCACTGTTTTTCAGGTTGATGGCGCACGGTGGCTCGCACTGGAAGGCAAAGCTGTGGTGCGACGTGACCGCGACTCTGTCACCGACGCTGAGGAGCGCTACGCGCTGAGGTATCGCGTTCCTCGCGTAAACCCCACCCGCGTGGTGATTGAGATTGCGGTTGAACGAGTTCTCGGGTCTAAGTCACTGTTCGTCAGTGCCCCAAAAACCGACTAAAATTTGTTCGAACATGTGTTCGATTCTGTGATAGAGTCGTGCCGTGGCCGGGCGAGGGAAGCGCCCGGCCACTCCATTTTTGAAGCACTCCAACTTTCATGTGGTCTAGCTGTCGCGAACGGCGTCACGCACGTCCTCAGCAAACACGTCGGGGGTCTGCAATGGATACGGACTGCCGTCGAGCAATACCAATGGGAGGTCTTGTTCGTTGACCCAGTCGAGGGTGTTGGCATCAACGTCATCGATGAAGCTTTGACCGAGAATGCACTCCGCCGCTGCATGGGATGCGCCAGTCGTATGTGCGATCTCAACTAAACGGTCGTCAGTTAAGCCATCATGTGAGGCCGACAGCGGCGCAGCTGCGAACAATGCCGTCCGATACGCCACCCAATTCTCCAAAGTGTCAGCCGCAACGCACAGCGACGCGTTCGCAACCCTGCGGGCATCCTCCGTCCCACTTCCAGCGATTGGAACGAACTCCAACACCACACCAGGAACAGAAGCGACTTCCCTCAATACTGACCGATACTGCTGCGCAAACTCCGCGCAGTTCTCACAAAGGTAATCTTCCACCACGGTCACCACCACATCGGGTGCTAGAGACGAATCACTGCTCGCAACCCGAATCACTCCTGGTGGACCACCGGCTGGCGCAAACAGCGCAGGGGTACCCGTGGGGGGCAACGTCGGGTTCGCCTGCGAATGCTCGGCAACCTGCTCATCACCTCGCGTGAACACAATGAACACGACAAGCACAAAGAAGGCAAGAACCGCGATGACACCTACCCGACGCAAACGCGGGTATCGCGAGTGCCCAGTCGTTGGATCGTCACTCACCCCACACCTCCGCGTCACTACCCGGCAATCGGCAACACAGTGAGTCCGTGCGGTTGGCGGTTCATTGGTTCACAACCGGACTCCGTCACGACCACAATGTCTTCGATGCGGGCACCCCACTTGCCCTGCAGGTAGACGCCCGGCTCGACACTAAACGCCATCCCTGCCCGCAATGTCTGATTATTACCTGCCAGGATATATGGCTCTTCGTGCACCGACAATCCGATGCCATGGCCCGTGCGATGCACAAAGTATTCGCTAAGTCCGTGCTCAGCGAGGTAGTTGCGCGCCGCCGCATCAACGTCGCCCGCAGCGACGCCAGGCCGGATCAGTTCGACGGCTCGCCGCTGCGCCTCCTCCAGCAGTGCAATCTTCTCCGCCGCATCAGCGGGTGGCTCACCCATGCTGTAGGTGCGGGTGCAGTCCGAAAAATATCCTTCAGGAACTGGACCGCCAATATCGATGACGACGATGTCGCCAGGCTCAATGACCCTGTCGGACACTTCGTGATGAGGGTCCGCCCCGTGTGGCCCGGATCCCACGATCACAAATGCGGCCCGCGTGTGCCCTTCGGCGATGATGGCTGCGGTGATATCGGCTGCTACATCAGCTTCGGTGCGTCCAACTTGCAGGAACTCGCCCATACGTGCGTGCACACGGTCAATCGCCGCACCGGCAGCGCGCAGCGCCGCAATCTCAGCGTCGTCCTTAATCATCCGAATCTCGCGAAGTACGTCCGTTGCGAGCCGAACGGGAGGATCGAAGTGCTGCATCAGCGGTATGAGGTGCAATGCCTGTGTAGATTCCGACACCGCTACCCGAGCGGATCGGCCGACGCTTCTGCCAATAAGTAAGTACGGGTCGTCGCCGTCCACCCACGGAGCCAACACGACAGCGGGTGAGTGAAGGATGCAACCCCGCAATGCGGCAACTTCCAGGCGTGGAACCACCATCGTCGGCATGCCGTGCGCGGGGATGATGAGGCATGTGAGTCGCTCAAACGACGTCATTGTCGACCCTGTTAGGTACTGCAGATCGGGCCCTGGTGTGATGAGTAGTGCGTCCACCCCCTCTTCCGCAGCGCGGCGCGAAACTGCCGTCAACCTGGCTTTATACGCTTCGAACGCTTCAGAGGTTGGCGCTTTTACATCCTCAAACATGGTTTCAGCCTATCCCCCGTGCAGTCGGCAATGTTCGCCTGGCAAAATACAAGATCATGCAGGCACCCATTCTCCTCCTTGATGGCGCAAGCCTCTGGTATCGGTCGTTCCACGCCCTACCGGAGTCGCTTACGGCACCTGATGGGCGCCCAGTGAATGCTGTTCGCGGTTTTTTGGACACGATCGCTTCACTTATTAGAACTCACCAGCCGTCCCGCCTCGTCGTTTGTCTGGATAACGATTGGCGGCCCTCGTTTCGAGTCGACGCTATCCCAAGCTACAAAGAGCACAGAGTTGCCGAATCCGGCGGCGAAGACGAACCTGAATCTCTGCCCGCTCAGGTCGAGATGATCCTCGATGTTCTTGATGCCGTCGGAATCGCCACCGCAGGTGCAGACGGGTTTGAGGCAGACGATGTGCTCGGAACGCTTGCAGCCCGTGAATCAGTCGATCCGGTAATTGTTGTGAGTGGCGATCGGGATCTTCTGCAGGTGGTCGATGACGGCGTCGTTCCGGTGCAGGTCCTGTATGTCGGACGCGGTTTGGCCAAGGCCGAATTGTTTGATCCCGCCGGAGTTGCGGCCAAGTTTGACCTTCCGATCGAGCGGGCCGGAGTTGCCTACGCCGAGTTTGCGTTATTGCGGGGTGACCCGTCGGATGGGTTGCCGGGTGTCGCCGGTGTGGGCGAGAAGACGGCCTCGCGGTTGCTCACCGAATATGGTTCGCTCGATGGGATCATCGCGGCAGCACACGACAACAGCAGCGCCCTCGCGAGTGGGCTTCGTGCGAAACTATTGGCTGCTACTGACTACATCGCTGCTGCGAAAAACGTAGTGGCGGTGGCTACGGACGCACCCATTTCGCTGTCACGGTCAGATCTTCTGCCCACTGCGCCGTCAGATCGCCACGAAATCGCGGACCTGTCACAGCATTACGGCATCGAGAACTCCGTTAAGCGTCTTCTTGCTGCGTTGGCTGAAAATACCGGCGCAGTCAGTAGCTAGATAGCGGCTAGGTAAACCGCACTCCTTGGGCCAGGGGAAGATCGCGGGAATAGTTAATCGTGTTGGTTGCTCGTCGCATGTAGTTTTTCCACGCGTCCGAACCGGACTCCCGGCCCCCTCCGGTTTGTTTCTCGCCACCGAATGCGCCACCGATTTCAGCGCCTGACGTGCCGATATTGATATTGGCGATGCCACAATCAGATCCTGCCGCGGAGAGGAAAGTTTCCGCCTCACGAAGATCTGTTGTGAACAACGCGGACGCCAGCCCTTGCGGCACAGCGTTATTCAACGCAATCGCTTCGGCGAGGTCCGCGTAAGTCATCACGTACAGAATTGGGGCGAAGGTTTCTTCGCACACGATCGAAGTCTGCGCAGGCATCCGTACCACCGCGGGCGTGACGTAGAAAGCATGGGGAGCCTCATCCGCGAAGACTCGTTCACCGCCGCATAACACATCCCCACCATCAGCACGAGCTTTGTCCAACGCGGCCTGCATTGCGACGTAGGAGGACTCGTTGATCAGCGGCCCGACGAGCACCCCGTCACTTTCCGGGTCGCCCAGAGTCAACGACCGGTACGCCGTCACGATGCGGTCAACAACATCATCAGCGAGCGATTCGTGCACAATGAGGCGCCGCAACGTGGTGCATCGTTGCCCAGCCGTGCCCGCAGCTGAGAACACAATGCCTCGCACAGCCAAGTCAAGATCCGCCGACGGCGCGACTATTGCCGCGTTGTTGCCCCCAAGTTCGAGCAAGCTGCGTCCGAACCGTGCCGCCACCCGCGGACCAACCTCACGGCCCATCCGCACAGAACCCGTTGCACTTACCAACGCGATGCGGTCATCATCGACCAGCAATTCGGCTACCTCACACCGCCCCAGCACCACCCTATGAATCGCGTCTGGCACATCTAGATCAGCGGCAGCCCTCGCGAGCAAGGCATCACACGCCAACCCAGTCAGTGGAGTCCGCTCTGAAGGCTTCCACACCACGGTGTTGCCACACACCAACGCCACCGCTGTGTTCCACGCCCACACGGCAACTGGGAAATTGAACGCCGTCACCACCGCAGTGACACCCACCGGGTGCCACGTTTCCATCAACCGATGTCCGGGGCGTTCTGAGGCCATCGTCAGTCCGTACAGTTGGCGCGACAAACCGACAGCAAAATCGCAAATGTCGATCATCTCTTGTACTTCACCAAGCGCTTCAGAGGTGATCTTGCCCGCCTCAAGCGTCACCAAAGTCGCTAGGTCTTCCTTGTGTTCGCGTAGTAGATTCCCGAGCTCACGCACAACATTGCCCCGCACCGGTGCCGGGGTGTTGCGCCATTCGGTCCACGCATCAGTCGCCGCCGCTACAACCTCGTCAACGTCAGCTGGGCTGCTCGTGGTGACGATAAGGAGTTCCTCACCAATGATGGGGCTCCGAGCCTCCATCGGATCACCGGACCCGGCAGGGATGATCGTGCCCGTAAACACCGACTCCGGCGTCACATCGACTCCGCAGTTGTGCAACGCCTGAACAGCGCGATCGTGCAACTCTTCGGCCGAGGGGAATGCTGTCATGACCCCATCATGCCGCTAATGCAGCAAGGGCAACAGGCCTCTGACGGTCAAATCTGACAGAGTTTTTCACTCCGCCGATTTTTACTCGGTCGCATCAACCGATACAACCCCACGTTTTACTGCCGTCACAGCTTTGCCTGCCGCGGAACGAACCTGCGGGTCAGGGGCGACAATGCGCAACTGTTCGAGCAGATCAAGGATCTGGCGGCACCATCTGACGAAGTCACCAGGCGGGATCTCATTTGCGGCGAGGAGCGCGTCAAGTAGCGGTGCGCCTTGAGCCCACACGAAAATCGCATGGACAAATCCGCTGTCAGGTTCCCTGGTGGTGGGAAGTTTGTGCCGTGTTTCGTCGGCGAAGATTTCTTCCCAAATCCGCTGCGTATCTGCAAGCGCACGGCGCAGCGGCCCGGTAGGAACGGTTCCTGCTGGTGCGCCGTCACGACGAGCCTCGTACACCACAGCCGACACCACTGCCGCGAGTTCGGCGGGGCTCAGGCCCTTCCAGATTCCACGGCGCAAAGCCTCAGCGATGAGCAGGTCGCTTTCGCTGTAAATCCGGCGCAGCCATTCGCCTTCCTCGGTGACGACGGGGTCGCTGCCAAGTTCGATGTAGCTGCGTTCGGACAGCAACTCAACGATGCGATCAAAGTTCCGCCCCAGAGAAGAGGAGGCCGCATTCATCTGGTTGCGCAGGCGGTCGGTTTCTACCTTGAGCCGGTCGTATCGTTCAAAACGGCGGGCGCACTCTTCTCTATCCGGCCAGCTATGGCAGGGGTGACGCTTGAGCTCTCGACGCAAGCGGGCGAGTTCCTTGTCAAATGCCGCATCGGACTTCTTTTTGCCCTTGGGATTCTGGCGGTTACGGGGTGCATACCCCAGGTTGCGCAGCGTCGACGCGATATCTCGACGCACCGGCGCTTCGCGGAAATCTACGTGTTTAGGAAGCCGAATTGACCCCACCGACTCTGTGGGGTCCACAAAATCTTTCACCGACAACCTGCCGGACCACGCACCCGCCGTGATAACGAGCGGCTGTGGGTTGGTGAAGTCGCGGTCGGGTTCCAGTACTACTGCGGGCCCTGCGCGCCGACCTGCGGGAACCACAATGACATCACCGCGCTTCAACCGGACTAGCGATTCCGCTACAGAGTCACGGCGTTGCAGCGTTGCCCCGTGTTTCAACGTGCGTTCGCGGTCGCTGATTGCGCGTCGCAATGCGGCATACTCAGCGAACTCCGCAAAGTTGTAGTTCGCGCTGCCCGCCAGTTTTGCCAATTCACGTTCGTTGCGTTCAACGGTGCGAGCCACACCCACAACGGACCTGTCAGTTTGAAACTGCGCGAACGAACGCTCAAGCAGTGCGCGTGCTTCTGCAGCCGGCATATGCCGCAGCAAGTTCACCGCCATGTTGTAACCGGGGGCGAATGAACTTCTCAGCGGAAATGTGCGGGTGGACGCCAAACCGCCGACGGCCTCAGGATCAAGGTTGGGTTGCCACAACACCACAGCGTGGCCTTCAACGTCGATACCGCGACGGCCTGCCCTTCCTGTGAGCTGCGTATATTCGCCGGGTGTCAAGTCGGCGTGCGTATCGCCGTTGAACTTCACAAGGCTCTCAAGCACCACACTTCGTGCAGGCATATTGATGCCGAGGGCAAGCGTTTCGGTCGCGAACACTGCTTTGACGTACCCGTTGACGAACAGTTCTTCGACCGTGTGCCGGAACGCGGGCAGCATCCCTGCGTGGTGCGCGGCGATGCCCCGTTCCAATGCGGTCCGCCATTGGTCAAAACCCAACACCTTCAGGTCCGCTTCGGGCAGTTCCCCGGTGTGCTTTGCGATGATTCGGCGAATCTCCTTCGCCTCATCCTCGCTGGTGAGGAACAAGCCAGACCGCACGCACTGCGCAACCGCGGCGTCACAACCAGCCCGGCTGAACACAAATGTGATCGCCGGGAGCAGCCCAGCTTTGTCGAGTTGAATAATGACTTCTGGCCGAGAAGGTGGCCTGTATCTACCAGGGATGTTGCCGCGCGGCCCGCGCCCGCCCCGCCTGTGCCGAGGAGGTTCGAAACGTGAACTTCCGCGTTCAGCCGCGTCGATCGCTAACCGCTTCTTGATGTGAATCAGCAAATCGGGATTAAGTTTGCGCCCAGACTTTCCGGGTGTGATGCGGCTCGGGAAGAGATCCAAGATCTTCCGCCCCACGAGCATGTGTTGCCACAATGGGATGGGACGAGTTTCGTCCACGATGACGGTGGTGTCACCGCGCACCGTTTCCATCCAAGCACCAAACTCTTCCGCGTTGCTGACTGTGGCCGACAGGCTCACCAAACGGACGTCTTCTGCGAGATGAAGGATGACTTCTTCCCATACAGCGCCGCGGAATCGATCGGCGAGGAAGTGCACCTCGTCCATGACAACATGTGACAGCCCGCGAAGACGGTCGGAGTCGGCGTACAACATGTTGCGCAACACTTCGGTGGTCATCACCACGATCGGCGCGTCCGAGTTGATGCTCTGGTCGCCTGTGAGCAACCCGACTGTGTCGGTGTCGTACCGTTTCACAAGGTCGTTGAACTTCTGATTCGACAGCGCCTTGATGGGTGTGGTGTAGAAGCATTTGCGCCCGGCGCGCAACGCTAGGTGAACGGCAAATTCACCCACAATTGTTTTTCCAGCCCCAGTAGGTGCGCATACCAGCACGCCGTGGCCGGCTTCTAACGCCTCGCATGCCCGTATCTGAAACGGGTCCATGGGGAACGGTAGTTGCTCGGCAAACGCCGCAACTTCGCCAAACTGGGTCATTCTTTCCTGTCGTCGGCTACGGGTGTTGGTGTTTCCAACGGTTCAGATTCATCATCAGCGAGGTGTCCCCACTGATCAGATTGCTTCTTGGCTCGCCGCTTGTCGTTGAGACGGGTGAACTGGATGGCGAGCTCAAACAGCAAGGTTAGGGCGAACGCAAGCGCCAACATTGAAAACGGGTCGTGCGGTGTGATGAAGGCCGCGAAAACAAACAGTGAGAAAATGATTCCCCGACGCCAGCTTTTCAGCTTCTCGTACGGCAAAATGCCCACCACATTGAGCATGACGACCACCAGTGGCAGTTCGAAACTCACACCAAAAATCACGATCAAGCTGATGATGAAGCCAAAATACTCCTGCCCATTCAGAGCAGTGATCTGGACATTGTCACCAATGGTGAGGAGGAAGCTCAAAGCGAACGACACCAGGACGTACGCCATCACAGCACCGAGCATGAACAGGAAAGCTCCGATGGCGACGAAAGTGATCCCGAACTTACGTTCGTTGCGGTGCAGCCCGGGGACGATGAATCCCCAGATTTGGTATAGCCACACCGGGCTAGCGAGCACGATTCCGGCTGTCACCGCCACCTTAAGTCGGAGCATGAACTGCTCAAACGGCCCCGTGGCGAGCAGGCGACATTCTTCAGCATCCTGCGTTATCGACGCTCGGCTTTCCGCAGGCAGATCACAGTATGGGCCCCGCAGTAGCTCACCCAGTGATTCGATACCAAGAATCTCCACCGAGTACCAAATAAAACCGAAAATACTGGTCACGACCACCGCAGCCATCGAGACCAGCAGCCGAGTGCGCAACTCGTGAAGATGCTCCACGAGCGGCATGGTTCCGTCTGGGTTAAGCCTGCGCTTTCGGCGCCGCGGATTTAAAGGAATACGCACCGCAGATTGTCTTCTCACTTCAGCCACGCAGTCGCGGCACTACTGCGCCACCCACGGGTGACGCTGGGGACATCACCAACTATGACTGGCCAGACTGTGTATCGCCTTGGCCCTGTGCCTGTGGTTGCCCAGTTCCTGGCTGCGCTTCAGGCGCTGGTGTCGACAGCGGCGGAGCAGCGAGTTGCTGAGGAGGCGTGGACTCCCGCTTCGGCGATTCGTCGCCATCGTTGCCCATCTCCTTGATCTCACTCTTGAAGATGCGCATAGAACGACCCAAACCGCGGGCAGCGTCCGGGAGCCGTTTTGAACCAAACAACACCACGATGACGAGCAGCAGAATTAACCAGTGCCACGGGCTTGTGAATCCCATTACGATTTGCCTCCCACATTGTTGACGCCTTCGATGCTACCCGAGTTCCCGCCAGAACTGTCACGTGAGAACACGCCGTTCACCTCGGCTTCACCTTGGCCAACATAGCGGACCAACGCTGCGTGGGCGCGAGAATGAATGGCCTCAACAAGTTCCGGTGGAGACAACACACGAATACCGCCTCCAAATCCGAGCAGCAGTCGGGCCATCCACTCGGTCGAGGCGTAGGTCATCTCACCGCGAATCCAACCGGTGTCATCGTCTCGCTGCGGATTCTCCACCGGGTAGTAGTCCATGAACCACGCAGCCGATGGATCAATCTCTAACACGGCCACCCGCATATCGTCGGCGTCACTGAACAATCCGTCCACCACCTCCGAGCGCACCCTGTCGGAGATCTGCGCGGGCTCACCAGTGATGTCTGCATTTTCAATGCGGTCAAGCCTGAACAGTCGAACGGCCTCAGCCATGCGGCACCATGCCTGCAAATACGTGTGGTCATCAACAAGCATGAGACGAATCGGGTCAACAACACGGTCAGTCAGAGCATCTCGCGAAGCCGAGTAGTACCGCAGCTGGACAGCTTTCTGCTGCTGCACGGCCTCGCGAACCACCGAGTACTGCGCATCCTCAACCACGTTAGTCGTCGCCGGTGCTACCGCCTTGGCCGCGATCCCAGCAGCAGCCTCAATTTTCGCAATAGCGCGCTGAACCGCTGCCGGATCCGCCATCCCCGGTTGATCTAACAACGCACGCAGCGCCACGAGCAACGCTGTCGCTTCCGGGGACGTCAACCTCAACGGGCGTTCCATTCCCGCCGTGTACACGACAGACACAGTCTCGCCATCGAACGACAAGTCAATGAGGTCACCCGGCCCATAACCAGGTAAACCACACATCCACAAGAGATTTAACTCGCGAACGAGTTCCTTCTCTGTCACCCCTAGTTCCGCGGCAAGAGCAGCCTTGGAAATCCCGGGGTTCGCTTTCACATACGGCACCAAGTTCAGTAGCCGCACTAGCTGATTTGATAGTCGAGAGCCACTCATGACCCACCCCCGCGGGCAGCCTCAAACGCACCACGCAACACATCAACAACATGGTCAACGAGGTTGGGAGGTCCTAACGCCACCGCATCGGGGCCGTGCCCCGCGATCACCCGCGCAAGCCACTCCCACGAGTTCACCGGCAGTGTCAATTCATCACCAGCAACACCGTCTCGCTCGCTTGGGATGCGAGCAGTCGCCATCCTCCGCAACTCATGTACCCGCTCGTCCGCCACCCACACCCGCGCTGTCCCCTGGACCGACCCGTCGCTAGCGACGGCACGCTCAATATGTTCACGAATGTCGAAATCCTCAGGTTTCACCACGGATCCGGGGCGCCCCACCGTAGACACGTCATCGCCTATGCGGGACAGCCGAAATGTGCGAATGTCATCCTTGGCGCGGTCAAAACCCACCAAATACCAGCGGCCATTCCAGGTACCAATCCCCCACGGTTCCACTACACGTTCGCGATAATCCTCACCAGGATTGCGACGATGCGAAAAGCGCACGGCACTCCCGGCATCGATGGCCGCTAGCAATTTGGTTAACACCAACTCGGAGCCGCGGGTGCGCTGAGGCACCGACACCACCGGGAAATGCTCCTCCACATTGACACCACCGGCCCGCAACTTCAGCAGCGCCGTCTGCGTCGCCGAATTCAGCTCAGGCGACCTCCACAACTGAGCACCCACCGCCACGGCGGCAGCTTCATCCTGATCAAGCTGAATATCGGGCAGTTCGTAGGCATCCCGATTGATGCGATAGCCCTCCGTCGTCGAATGCCACGACGCGCGGCCCGTCTCCAGCGGAATACCCAAGTCCCGCAACTCTGACTTGTCGCGTTCAAACATGCGGTAGTACGCATCGTCTGACCCCGACCTGGGATACCCCGCAACCGTGTCCCGAATCTGGTCCGCCGTCAAAAACTGCCGCGTCGACAGCAAGGCGATCACCAGGTTAACGAGTCGTTCCGCACGCGCCACCGCCACTTGATCACACCTCCCGCCTTCAGCATGGTCCTGCCGTCACGTACTTGCGCGTCTCAAACTTGCTCGTCACATACTTGCTCGTCACATACTTGCGATGAGCCGTTCTACCCGTTCATCCACCGACCGGAAAGGGTCCTTACACAGCACCGTCCGCTGGGCCTGATCATTGAGCTTCAAATGCACCCAGTCCACAGTAAAGTCGCGGCCCGCATCTTGTGCGGCAGTAATGAAATCTCCGCGCAACTTCGCCCGAGTCGTCTGAGGTGGCGTCGAAGTGGCCTCCACGATCTCCTCATCAGTTGTCACCCGGGCAATAAGACCCTTGCGCTGCAACACATCAAACACCCCTCGACCACGTTTGATGTCGTGATACGCCAAATCAATCTGTGCGATCTTCGGATCACCCAGGTCAAGCCCAAACTTCTCTTCGTACCGCTGGAAAAGTTTGCGTTTAATAACCCAGTCAATCTCGGTGTCCACGGATGAAAAATCTTGCGACTCGACAGCATCGAGCATGCGACCCCACAGATCCACCACCCGATCTAGGTCAGCATTCGGCTCACGGGTCGCCATGTATTCCACAGCGCGCGCATGGTATTCGCGCTGAATATCCAGTGCGCTTGCCTGGCGACCACCCGCTAGGCGCACCAACTTTGCGCCTGTCGTGTCATGGCTGATTTCTCGAATAGCACGAATCGGGTTGTCGAGAGCAAAATCCCGGAACGGTACACCGGCCTCAATCATTTCCAACACCAGCGCCGCCGAACCCACCTTCAGCAGTGTCGTCGTTTCGGCCATGTTCGAATCGCCCACAATCACATGCAGGCGACGGTACTTCTCGGCATCCGCGTGAGGCTCATCGCGAGTATTGATGATTGGTCGTGAACGCGTCGTCGCCGACGACACACCTTCCCAAATGTGCTCAGCGCGCTGCGACAAACAAAATATCGGCGCTTTGGCGGTATTGAGCACCTTCCCTGCACCGCAGATCAGCTGACGCGACACCAAGAACGGCAAAAGCACATCGGAAATGCGTGAAAACTCCCCCACCCTCGCGACCAGGAAGTTTTCATGACACCCATACGAATTACCAGCCGAGTCAGTGTTGTTCTTAAACAGGTAAATGTCGCCGCCGATACCTTCGTCGACGAGTCGACGCTCCGCATCAAGGAGGAGATCCTCGAGAATAAGCTCCCCAGCCCTGTCATGGGCCACCAGTTGGCGCAACCCATCACACTCAGCGGTGGCGTATTCCGGGTGTGAACCCACGTCCAAATACAGCCGAGCGCCATTGCGGAGAAACACATTGGAGCTTCGGCCCCACGACACCACGCGGCGGAACAAATACCGCGCCACCTCGTCTGGGCTTAACCGCCGATGCCCGTGAAAAGTACACGTGACACCAAACTCAGTTTCGATCCCCATGATTCGTCGCTGCACTCTCGCCACACTACCGGGATCAGCGATCATGCTGCGGTATCTCGATCAACAAATGATCACTACTCGCGGGTTTCACGTTGCACCGCGCGCGCAAATGCCTACTCTTGGGGTATGGATGCCGCAGGCCCCGCCGAGGCTGATTTAGAACACCACGTACACGACGCGAGTGTGCCACGCCACGTCGCGGCTCCCCGCGCCGTGCGTCGAGCTGTTGGGCAGGTCGACCGTCGTTTTGTCGCCAGGTCTGCACAGTGGCGTCCCACACCGATGGACCGTGCCATGATCACCCTGAGCCGATCCGCCAACAAAGGTCAACTCTGGATTGGCGTCGCAGCCATACTTGTTGCGTCCGGCGGCAATGCCCGACGAGGTGCGGTACGCGGTGCAATAGTCCTTGGCGCTAGCACCTTGGTGGCAAGCAGATTGCTCAAACCGCTATTTCCCCGCAATCGCCCACCAGAACACTCCATTCCAGGCACCCGACGGTTCGGGGAACTGCCCACAACACCGTCATTTCCGTCGGCGCACGCAGCGCTCGCCGCCGCATTCGCTACAGGTGTCGCAATCGAGTCACCAATCGCTGGATATTTCATCGCCCCGCTCGCCGCCGCAGTTGCCTATTCACGGGTTCACACTGGAGTGCACTGGCCGTCCGATGTTGTCGCTGGCGGGGTTGTTGGGGTGAGTGTCGCGCTCTTAACTCGACAGCTATGGAGCGCGCCCCTCAACGAACCGGCTACGACTGACTGCTAAGCAGCCCCTCAAGTTCGTCGCCGCGGATGCGCCGAAACGCCCGGCGCGGCCGACTTTGATCCAGTACAGCAACTTCTAGCGCCTGGGGACCAAGAACGCGTGTTTCATTCTGTCCGCCAGCGGCCGGAGCTTTGTTTAGCGCTGCGACCGCGAGTGACACAGCCCGATCCATCGGCAGCGACGGTTCAAAGGTTTCCTTCAACGCCTTCACGATCGGTTCGGTCGAACCACCCATCACAACAAAGTTGCGTTCGTCGGCAATGGAGCCGTCGTACGAAATGCGGTACAACTGCGGGGGCTTCACCGACGTCGGAGCACTTACCTCGGCGACGCAGAGTTCCACCTCATACGGTTTCGGCTGCTCCGTGAAAATTGTGCCCAACAGCTGCGCGTACGCATTCGCCAATGCCCGACCAGTCACATCACGACGGTCATACGAATAACCACGCATGTCCGCATGCAAAATTCCGGAACGCCGTAAGTTTTCGAACTCGTTGTACTTACCTACCGCAGCAAAACCAAGACGGTCGTACAATTCGCTGACCTTATGCAATGCAGTCGAAGGGTTTTCCGCTACGAACACCACACCACCGGCGAAGGTCAGCACCACGACGCTGCGCCCACGAGCAATGCCTTTACGAGCAAGCTCGGAGCGATCCCGCATCACCTGTTCGGCCGATGCGTAGTACGGGAAAGTCATGGACACTATTCCTTACCCTCGTGTGGCGGCGCCCCGTGCTGTTCTAGTTCAGTCCTGGTTCGCACAATGCCGCGTGCGATCTCAGCCGACCGTCCCTCATCGACAAACGCGGCACCCTCCCGAGTTATGACCGCCATCGTCGGGTACAAACCACGCATCTGGTCAAAACCACCGGTGGCAGTGTCGTCGTCAGCCGCGTCGTACAGGGCCTCCACTGCGATTCGTTCCGCATCGGATTGCGAAAGGCCCTTCCGGTAGAGCTTCTTCAGAGACGAGCGCGCAAACAAGGAACCAGAACCTACTGCGTAGAACCCGGTGTGTTCCTCGTACCTGCCGCCGGTGACATCAAACGACACAATCCGTCCGGCCCCGCTCGGATCAGCGGCATGCTCGTCAAACCCGACAAACAGCGGGACCACGGCCAGGCCTTGCATGGCCGCACCAAGGTTGCCCCGCACCATTGTTGCCAGCCGATTCGCCTTGCCATCCAACGTCAGCGCGACGCCTTCAATCTTCTCGTAATGTTCGAGTTCGACCGTGAACAGGCGCACCAGCTCCACCGCAATGCCGGCAGTGCCAGCAATCCCTACAGCGGAATACTCATCAGTGATGAACACCTTCTCAATGTCACGGCTCGCCACAACATTGCCCATCGTCGCTCGCCGATCGCCAGCAATCAGCACACCACCGTCAAACGTCACTGCAGTGATCGTTGTGCCATGCGGCGCAATCTCAGTGTGCGAACCGACAAAACTGCGATTCCCTGGCAACAACTCTGGGGCCTGCGTGCGCAAATAGTCAGTGAACGACGACAATGGCGAAAAACGCAGATGTGGCGCACTCTCGCGATGCGTCAAACGCCACGACTCATCCGAACTCACTGTCCACCCTTCTGCACGTACGCGCGCACGAAGTCTTCAGCGTTTTCTTCCAGCACGTCATCAATCTCGTCGAGAAGATCGTCAGTTTCGTCAGTGATCTTCTCTACGCGCTCCTGACCACCTGCACCAGGACCTTGTGTGGCATCGTCCTCATCGCCACCACCGCCACGCTTGACCTGCTCCTGCGCCATCATGACCACCTCCTCGCTGGGTTCGCGTCGCCACGCGCACCTACGGTGAGCCGAAGCGATAATTCAACAGTACCGCCACACACCGACATTGGGGGCGATGAACCTCTGGAACTGGCGCTGTGTGTGTTTTTGCTCGACGCTCCCACTTTGTCCCGACGCTCCCACTTTTGCAGTGAAAAAGCGGGAGCGAACAGCAAAACCGGGAGCGTCAGCAAACGACAGTCACGAACCCAGTTTGGTAACCAGTTCGCGCGCCGACGTCACTGAGTTGAGCAACTTTTCGACATGCGCCCGAGTGCCCCGCAGCGGCTCAAGTGTAGGAATGCGAACGAGCGACTCCCCGCCGAGATCGAAAATGACCGAATCCCAACTCGCCGCAGCAATGTCCGCACCAAAACGCCGGAGGCATTCACCGCGGAAGTAGGCACGCGTAGTCTCAGGCGGATTAGTCATCGCATGCAACACCTGCTCCTCAGTGACAAGCCGCTTCATCGAACCGCGCGCCACCAAACGGTTATACAGCCCCTTGTCGAGGCGAACGTCCGAATACTGCAGGTCAACGAGATGCAGGCGAGGAGCCGACCACGACAAGTTTTCCCGCCGCCGGAACCCCTCTAGCAGCCGAAGCTTGGCGGGCCAATCAAGGATGTCGGCGCATTCCATCGGATCGCGGCTCAATTTCTCGAGAACCTCACGCCACAGGGTCAGAATGTGCTGCGCACGCTCATCGGTGTCGCCGCGACGCTCAAGGAAGGTGCCCACCTTCTCCGCATATGCCTGTTGCAGTTCTACGGCCGTGAAGTTCCGACCGTCAGCCAACTCCACCTTCTTCTGCAACGTCGGATCGTGACTGATCTCGTGAACCGCATCGACAGGGTAGCGCAACTGCAGGTCGCCAAAGTCGTTACCCGCTTCAATCATGTCGAGGACTAGTGCTGTGGTGCCGAGCTTCAAATACGTGGCTGTTTCAGCTAGGTTCGCATCGCCGATGATGACGTGCAAGCGCCGATACTTATCGGCATCTGCGTGGGGCTCATCTCGTGTGTTGATGATCCCGCGCTTCAGCGTCGTCTCAAGGCCCACTTCGACTTCGATGTAGTCAGCGCGTTGTGACAGCTGGAATCCTTCGCGGTCACCGTGCTGGCCGATTCCCACGCGCCCCTGTCCGCTGATGATTTGCCTCGACGCGAAAAAGGGGATCAAACCCGAGATGACGTGCGCGAAGGGAGTTTCACGCTTCATCAAATAGTTTTCGTGGGTGCCGTAGGAGGCGCCCTTGCCATCGACGTTGTTCTTGTACAGCTGCAACCGTGGGTTGCCTGGCACGGAAGCGGTGTAGCGCGCTGCGGCCTCCATGACCCGTTCGCCTGCCTTGTCCCAGATCACGGCATCGAGAGGATCAACCACTTCTGGGCTTGAGTACTCAGGATGCGCGTGGTCGACGTACAGGCGAGCACCGTTGGTGAGGATCATGTTCGCCGCACCCACTTCGTCCGCATCGATGGTGGGTGCGGGGCCGCCGTAACGCCCGAGGTCAAACCCTCGAGCGTCGCGCAGTGGGGATTCGACCTCGTAGTCCCAGCGTGTGCGCCGCGCACGTGGGACACCCGCCGCTGCCGCATAGGCCAGCACAGCTTGCGTCGACGTCAGGATGGGGTTCGCCGATCTGTCGTCCGGCGAACTGATCCCGTATTCCACTTCGGTGCCAATGATGCGTTGCATAGAAACCAAGCCTAGGCGACGCTGCGGGTTTGGCGCCCGCCGCAGCGTCTACAGGTACTGCCCCGTGTTCGATTCTGTGTCGATTGCGCGGCTTGCACTCGCGTTCTTTCCTGTCACCAACGTGCGGATGTAGACGATGCGTTCGCCCTTTTTACCTGAGATTCGCGCCCAGTCATCCGGGTTTGTGGTGTTGGGCAAGTCCTCGTTCTCGGAGAACTCGTCGACGATGGAGTCAAACAGGTGCTGCACCCGCAGCCCATGCTTACCGGTATCTAATTGTTCTTTGATCGCGAATTTCTTGGCACGGTCCACGATGTTCTGAATCATGGCACCGGAGTTGAAATCCTTGAAGTAAAGAACTTCCTTGTCACCGTTGGCGTAGGTGACTTCGAGGAAGCGATTGTCGTCGCTTTCGGCGTACATGCGTTCGACAACACGCTCGATAATGCCTTTGATGCATGCTTCACGGTCACCGCCGAACTCGCCGATATCGTCGTCGCTGATGGGCAGCGATGCGGTGAGGTACTTGGAGAAGATGTCGATAGCTGCTTCGGCGTCGGGGCGTTCGATCTTGATTTTGACGTCGAGTCGTCCGGGGCGAAGGATTGCGGGATCAATCATGTCTTCGCGGTTGGAAGCGCCAATCACGATGACATTTTCGAGTCCCTCAACGCCGTCGATTTCGCTCAGCAACTGAGGCACCACGGTGGTCTCGACGTCCGACGAAACACCGGAACCGCGGGTGCGGAAGATCGAGTCCATTTCGTCGAAGAAGACGATCACGGGTGTTCCTTCGGATGCTTTTTCTCGCGCCCGCTGGAAGATCAGTCGAATATGACGTTCAGTCTCTCCAACAAATTTGTTCAGGAGCTCGGGGCCCTTGATGTTGAGGAAGAACGACTTGGCCTCTTTGGTGTCTTCACCGCGCGTCTCAGCGATTTTCTTCGCCAACGAATTCGCGACAGCCTTAGCGATCAGCGTTTTACCGCACCCCGGAGGCCCGTAAAGCAAAACACCCTTGGGTGGACGTAACGAGTATTCGAGGAACAAATCTCGGTGGAGAAATGGCAATTCCACAGCATCACGGATCTGTTCGATCTGCCGAGTCAAGCCACCAATATCGTGGTAATCGACGTCGGGCACTTCTTCGAGAACCAGGTCTTCGACTTCGGCCTTGGGAATTCGTTCGAATGCGTAGCCCGCCTTGACGTCAACAAGGAGAGAGTCGCCTGGCCGCAGTTTCCGCGGCGGCAATTGGGGGTCGGTCTGTGGAGGGTTAACCAACGGTTCCGCGAGCCACACCACTCGTTCTTCATCCGCATGGCCTATGACCAGCGCACGATGACCATCATCGAGCAGTTCACGCAGCGAACAAATGTCGCCGACTTGCTCGAATGATCCGGCTTCGATGATCGTAAGCGCTTCATTGAGGCGCACTGTTTGACCTTTGCGCAGCGATGCACCCTCAACATTGGGTGAGCATTGCAGCCGCATCCGACGGCCCGAGGTAAAGACGTCAGCGGTGTCATCATCGTGGAGACCAACTACCACGCCGTATCCGCTCGGTGGCTGGCCGAGACGGTCAACTTCCTCGCGGAGGTTTAACAATTGCTGGCGGGCTTCTTTAAGGGTTTCTAGAAGCTTGGCGTTTCTCGCTGTTAGCGCCTCAATGCGCACCTCAAGTTCGCGCACCTTGTGAGGGTCGTTAGCGAGTTGACGGCGCAATGAGCCGACCTCTGTTTGCAGGGCCGTGATCTCACGGGTCAGTTCTTCCCTGTCATGGGGACGTTCTGACGTACTCATGGGCGTCTCCTCCCGATCTGAACCCTCAACGCTACCGGCGATTCACCCAGTCTGGGGTGTGACGCGGGTCTACTTCGTATAACGACGTTGTGTCATACAAGATTCCATACTCAAGATCTCCTCAGGATCATCACAGATACCGCTCGGCGTGCCCCCTACGCTTGTATTCGATACGCCCTAGTTTTCTCCAACATTCTGGGACTTTGTTCGCACCGTCTTATCAGTTTCGTTACCTCAAACAGGACACAAAGCACCACGCGGAGTATAAAAATGACCTTAAACGCTGAGCACGGTGATTGTTCGATGCGACCAAAGTAGGTCGTTGCCGCTATCACCGCCAAGGAGGTTGGCGAAACCAATGGGCCTCACCGTTTCATGTCTAACCCCACCCGAAGTGTTCCGCGCGGCGGCGTTGCGCTACACCCCCGGCAGTAGCGAACGTGTCACTGCCACCTTTCGCAACGACGACGGCGAAACGACGCACGACTCCATCATCGTGGACTGCACTTGGGATGATCAGTGCCTGTCGATGGTCCTGATCTTGACCCAAGGCCAGCGCGTCCACATTGAGATTCCCGAGCGAGCCCATGACGGGCACATGGATTCAGTCATCGTGGCACCGACCACGCTCACCACTCCGTTGCTTGTCCGTGGCGTCGAGCGGTGGTTGGCGTGGCAGGCATTCGACCATGATGGGCCGGGTTCATCTGGGCCATTCGAGCATTTGGCCCCGTTGGGCAAGCAGCCTCGTGCGTGGCGGGAAGAGGTTGAGCACCATGCCGAGCATCGTGAGTGGGCGCTGGTTTTGTCTGCGATACGAAAGGCGTTGAAGCCGCAGCAGGGCGAAACATTGGTGTGTACCGCAGCGGTGATGTTCGATGTCAACGGAACAGTGCCGTAGCTGCGGTCGGTGTGTGCGTTGTTAGTCGAATAGCCCGCGGATGTCGTCGGCGGTGAGGGTGCTGCCGAAGGTGGTGCCATCGTCTAGGACGCTGCTGGAGAGTTGCGCTTTACGTTGCTGGAGTGCATTAACTTTTTGTTCGATGGTGTTGTGCGACAGAAGCCGATACACCATGACGTTTCGGTTCTGACCGATTCTGTGCGTGCGGTCAACGGCCTGCGCTTCCGTGGCGGGGTTCCACCAGGGGTCGAGAATAAAAACGTAGTCGGCCTCGGTGAGGTTGAGCCCGAACCCGCCCGCCTTGAGGCTGATCAGGAAAACGGGTGCTGAACCGTTTTTGAATCCGTCGATCACTTCGGCCCGGTTGCGGGTGCTGCCGTCGAGGTAGCTGTAAGAGATGCCGTCGTACATAAGCCTGTCGCGTACTAGGCGGAGAAACCCGGTGAACTGGCTGAACACCAACGCTCGGTGCCCGCCGGCCACGACATCTTCGAGGTGTTCAAGGAGTGCGTCGATCTTTGCCGACGGCACACTCGCGTGGGTGTCGTCCACCAGTCCGGCGTGGAGTGCTAGTTGTCGAAGCGTTGTGAGCGACCGCAGGATAGTGATGCGGTGCTTGTCGATGTCGTCAACAAGTCCGAGGATCTTGCGGCGTTCGTTTTGCAGTTGAGTTTCGTACGCTTTGCGGTGCTTGGGATGCAGGTCAATCTCAAGGACCTGCTCCTGCTTCGGAGGTAGGTCGTCGGCGACCATTTCTTTGGTGCGCCTACGCACGAGCGGTGCGATACGTCGCTTGAGCTGGTGGAGAAGCTCCTTGTCGCCCAGCTTTTCGATGGGCTCGGCGTAGAGCTGTTTGAACTGTTTGGGATTGGGAAACAGGCCCGGCGCGGTGATGGAGAGTAGTGCCCATAACTCCATCAGGTTGTTTTCGATGGGAGTGCCTGTAATGGCGACTTTCATCGGTGCCGGGAGGCGTCGGCAACATTGGTAAATCTTGGATCGTTGATTTTTGGCCATCTGCGCTTCGTCGAGAAACAGCGCTGACCATGTGTTGGCTTCGTGTGCGTCGAAGTCGAGCCGAAACAAGGTGTACGAGGTGACGACAATGTCGGCGCCTGCGATGGTGTCCGCCAGGTTGGCGCCGCGCTTTTTCAGGGTGTCGCTGAGGGTCACAACGGTGAGATCCGGGGTAAACCGGTAAGCCTCGTGCGCCCAGTTTGGTACGACGCTGGTGGGTGCGACGATGAGGAACGGTGGCCCACCCGGATTTGTGGTTCGGGCCTGGCTGATCATGGCCAGTGTTTGAATCGTCTTTCCAAGCCCCATGTCATCAGCGAGTATTCCCCCCAGTCGGTGTTCCCAGAGGAAAGTCAGCCACGAGTACCCGTCGTGTTGATACGGCCGCAATGTTGCGTGGAGTCGCGGAGGCGGTGGGATGTCGACGGGGTTGTAATTGAGCAGGCCGTCCACTTGTCGCGACCATTCGGCAGCCTGGTCGGTGACGACCCCGAGGCCCACCAGTTCCTCCCACAAAGTGGCTTGATACCTGTTGATGCGCAAACGGTCCTGCGCATCATCGCCCGGCGAATCATCAAGCATTTTCGCCTCGGTGATGAGGTTGCGCAGCTTTGTCAGTTCCGGATTGTCGAGGGAAAAGAACGCTCCGGTGGGGAGCACCATATGACTTTCGCCGCCATCGAGTGCCCGGAACACGTCGGGGAAGGATACAACTGTGGTTCCCACCGTCAGTGCAACATTCAGATCGAACCAGTCCGACTGGCCCGTGAGGTGGGCTGTGGCGAGTGTGATGGTGACAGCGTCATTGGCATCGTGAAAATCGGGTTCCTCGCCGACAATAGTCACTTTTATCCCTGGATGCTGCTTTAACTCCGGCAGCACTTCGGTGATGAAATTGACGGTAGTGATGGCATTAAAAGACATCGTTTCGGCGACGCCATCGCGTGGAATTAATCCATTAAGGCACGAGGCAACATGATCGGTGATCGCCATTTCCTCGTGGCGGATACGCAATTGCGCCCCACTAGTGTTGTCACCAAAACGGAAATTGCTCGCGCTGTCGTCAACAAAATAGCGCCACGACAGTGTGAGCGTCGACCGGTAGTCGGGAGAGAACACCACAGACACGCCCAATTCAGGTCCGCTAATGACAGGTCGCTTAAACGACCCGTCAGTGGAAACGATGTCCGTATACGACCGCAACTGCGGAAAGTAGTCGGTGACAAATCTCGCGGAATCACTAGCAGGAATCCTGACCTCGGTTCCCCCGGTGAACATCGGCTTAAAGGTGTCAGGGATAGGGCGTTGCAATGCTGCAAGGTGCAAGCATCCTAAATCGTCCGTAACGGCAATCCCGTGAGTTGGTTTACCCAGAAAGGTCACAGCCGTCGAAGATTTGTCGATACTAAATACCCCGCGTAACGAGAGCCCCGCACTGCCCGAATTGGTCACATCAAGATTCCAGGTGATGTTGTCGTGCAACGTCACCGGCCGCCAGTTTCGTGCACGATCCAAAAGTGGTAAACCGTGACAGTCGGCATCGCGCAACACCGCCCACAGGCGCGGGCTGTGAAACTCCCCGAGGTCCATCTGCCCGTCTAACGAGTTGACATAGTGCGCCTGCCCGCGCCCAGCCTGATAGATCGCAAACAGCTCGCGGAGGATGTGCACGTGCTCAGGTGGTGTGTCCGTCCGATAGTGGGCATACGGCAATTCCGACCAAGTGATCCCGGTCGTGACCCAGCCTCGCCGACCGTGCGTTGCTAACCGCACAAGCAAGCGCGACCCCGTTTCGCCTGCTCGTTGCTGAATCTTCGTCAACTCAGCTAGCGAGAATTCCAATCCCAGCGCTGGTTCAGCCGGGGCAGGAGCGTCGGGCGTGAGGCTCGCCAGAGTTCGTTCCCAGTCCGCCAAGGGTGCAACGTGGCCCCCATCCGCACTGGCGGCAGTGACAGCCGTTGCCAGCACCGCGACGCTATGTTTACAGTTTCGCGAAACGGGGCAACTACACCGACCGAAGTCGAACTCCCACTCCCCGCCTCCAGTAGTAAATGCCACCACTGTGTCGTACGAATTGCGACCACTACCGTCTACATTTGCACGCAAAACATTCGCTGCAATATCCCACGTCAGGTCGCGAACGGCACCGTCACGTGCGTACGCCATACCCCGCCAGAAGGTCGCCTCGCCCACGATCGGGCGAAGGGACCCCGGCACAACATAACGCAGCTGCTCAGGTAACACCCGGTCAAGGTACACGAGAAGTCAGACAGGTCCTAAGCGTGCCAAATTACCGTCGCAAGCGGGTGCAGACCTTAATTAACGCGTTTGGCAAGCATCGATCCCAATCACAGATTATTCTGATCGCGACCAAGATACCGAGATTGCCTGCTCCACAAGGGTATTCATCACGTACCGAATTGAGAGATCAATGAAGTCCAGCAATCGCCTACGCGCTTCGTGCGCCGCCATGATCGCGGCGTCCATCGCACTGTCCACGTCCCCTGCCTCCGCAGACAGCGCCAATCAGCCTTCGCCTGAAGGTGCGCCGCTGTCGGATCGTCTGCAATATGACGACCAAGGAGACCTCCGCACGAATGGCACAGGCGGTTACTTCGTGCAAACCCCCTATACCGAAAATTCAATCTCTCAGAAGATTGGCTCAATGTATGTCGGTGAGACGTTCGGGCCGTCGGGTTGCACCGCGTCTGTCATCGAATCGGCGACTCGCACCTTGGCTATCACTGCCGATCACTGCACAGTGAACATCAAACCTGGCAGTACGGTGAAATTCGCCCCCGCAGCCGAAGAAGGGCAAGAACCGTACGGCGGATGGTTTATCGACAAGAAGTTTGCCTCATCTGATCCAGTCGATGGATCTATTCCGGATGTCGCTGTTCTAGTCATCCGCCCGCAGGACGGGAAGAGGATCGCCGACCTCACTGGTGGCGGTTTGCAGATCCACCCTGGTCTAGCGGCTGGCGAGGTAGTGCGCGGCTCGTTTATCGGATACCCAGGGCCATCGCCGTACAACGGCTTGCGCCAGTCCATTTGCATTGGTGATTACACCTACCACCCGGATAGAGGCCGCGGCGCAATCAGCCGAGTGTCTGACCAGACCGAATGCTGGGTTGGCGGCGGCTCCAGCGGCGGCCCGTACTTGGCGTTCGCTGACGGCGTCCCGAAAATTATTACGGTACTTAACAGCAACGGTGGTTCACGGATCAGCGACGTTGTACCCGATCTCATAGAGCAGGCCGACGCGTGGGCACAATCTGAATACAACCTTGACAGTACCCCGCCGGTAGTACCGACACCCATACCTGACACTGGAAGTCTTGGAGGCGGGGCTGGGAGTTAACCTGGCACCCACTGGCAGTCCGGTTCCAAATAGGGACCGGGCCGCCAGGACCGGTACCGCAGGATGTGTCTTGGCTAAATAATGTCCAAGCTAGATGCTTCTTGAATCACCATTAATTTAATGTCATTCGCGATCGTTACTTAATTATTTGATGGATTAACTCTATTTGTTGTGTCATTATTCACTTGACCTTATTCTTACCTTTGTGATTAAATTCGACGCAATCCCGATCATCCATGGTGACTAAATTGTGGTTTCGACACCGGGAAAAACCAACGGTCTCACGCGTTTAGAGATCTGCCGTCCGAGAAAATAAGGATCTTGCCATGTCGCAAACACCATGGGATTCATCTGCGCAAACACCCCAGTCAGCACCCAATACTCCCGGCGGCTACACGGCAGGTAGTCCAACGCTCCCCGCAAACCGTCTCGGGATGGCAATTTGGGCGATGTTGTTGTTCTGGCCGGTTGGCATCTTCGCGCTATTGAAGGCCGGAAACGTGAACACATTGTGGGCGCAAGGCCGCTACGCCGAGTCAATTCAAACAGCCGATAGTGCCCGGAACCTGGCCAAGATTGGCGTCATCGTCGGTGTCATCTTTTACGTCACCTTCATCGTCGCAATGATCGCAATGATCGCATTTGTCTTCGCCGCGGCCGGTTCAGCCATGTATTACTGACCCGCTCCAAAATAGCGGCGGTAATGTCGCTGTACTAGTCATCGGCCCGCAGGACGGCACGAAGATCGCCGACGTCACTGGTGGCGGTTTGCAGATCCACCCAGCAAGCTGCGGTGGCGCAATCAGCCGAGTGTCTGACCAGACCGAATGCTGGGTCGGCGGCGGCACCAGTGGTGACCCCTATTTGGCTTTCTCTGACAAATACAACCTCGCCAGCGCCCTCGGCAATACCGACATCCGCCGATAGATCAGAAAAACCGGAGCTAAGCGCGCCGCACAATTCCCCTGGGCCCAGTCACCGCAAGAGCCTAAGGTGGTGTCATGGGTCAGTTGCACGTCAATATGACAGTCACGCTTGACGGTGTGATTCAGGCTAACGGTGGCCCTACTGCGCAGGACGGAAACTTCGAGTTTGCAGGGTGGGAAAGGCCTTTTGGGGATCCGGAGTCTGGTGAGCGGTTAGTCGCTGATATTGAAGGTGCGGACGCGTTGTTGCTGGGGCGCACGACGTACGATATTTTTCGTAGTTATTGGCCGGGCAAGGCGAATCCGATTGCGCTTGCGTTTAATCGAGTGCCCAAGTATGTGGCGTCGGCGGGTGTCCCTGAGTTGTCGTGGGACAACAGTATTCAAATTTCCGATGTCGCTACTCAGGTTCCCGAGCTTTGTGAGCGCCATCGGCGGGTCCACACGTGGGGCAGCGGCAATTTGTTGCAGAGTCTGTTCCGCGAAGGTTTAGTCGACAGAATCAATCTGTGGGTGTGTCCGGTAGTTCTCGGCCAGGGAAAGAGGCTATTTCCGGAAGGCACCACTGCCGCGCGCTTCGAACTTGTTGAGCCGCCGAAGTCGTTCTCGCGGGGTGTGTTGCTGTTGCGCTATCAACGCCTTGAGGGGCCACCGCGGACTGAGTACATGTCATGTTCGTCGACGCCGGTGTAGTCGTCACGCGTGCGGGCAATTGTGGCTTCACGGTAGTGGTCGGTTTCTTTGTTTCGTAGTGACTGTGCGAGCAATTGCGCGAGAGGTTCGCGCATGTGGGCCCACATGTGCCCGTGGTTGCGTACAAGTGTGATGGATGAACTTTTTGGGTGGAGGCTGTTGCGTCTGAGGACGGTGTCGATGTGATCGCTGTAGTGGGCGAACTGATCGTGCGCTCCGACTATGTCGTGCCAGGTTGTGGCGGAGTTGAGGGTATATGCGATGCCGGGCAGTGATCGTCGCCGCATGATGAGTGAGCGGCGTAACTTGCTGAGCGGGTCCATTGTGGGGGCTGGGTGTTCACGGTCGGTGGGGTCGAAGTCTTGGGCAAGCATGCGGGCCGCCTGCCGAATGACGGGCCCTTCGTATTGGTACATGCGGTAGGCGCGGTATGCGTAATGGGTGAGGTACTCGAGGGTGCCGACGGACGACATCGTGACGAGGTGTGACGCCTGCTCTTGAAGGGTTTCGGCAACCGAAAATGCCAGCAGACCGCCCCAGGACATCCCGGCGACGTGGACCGGTTCGGGGTGTACCCGCTTCAGTGCGCGGGCGTGGCCGTCGGCGAAGATTCGGCGATGTGTTCGCCTGTGCACGTGGGCGGCCATGGGCGCGATGATCGGTCGGTCAAGGTTTCGCGCGTATGACCATAGGTACTGTTGCCCGAGGCTGGTGTTTGGGGTGGATCCGAAGCCGTTATAGATAACCACGGGTTGTACGTGGTGGTATTGCTGGTTGAGTAAGTAGAAGCGGTATTTGTCGCCTGTTTTGCGGTCTGTGGTGACGACGTATTGGGTGATTTCGTCGCGAAAAGTTCGGTAGGCGGCGCTGAGTTCTGCGTCGATCGTTTCCATGGGCCCCTTCTTTTTCCGCGGTGTTTTGAGTGTAGTTGGCGGCGCGGTGTTGGGGTCGTTTGTTGTGTTTGAGTGTGATGTCCCCGACGTGACCAGGGTGTTCGTCAACATAATGTGATTGCTGGTGAGCGCGAAACCGCTTGCCGGGGAACAATTGACGTGACGGCGCGGTGTGTGTCGGCGCATGTGGTGTACGGTTTGGCCCCTGTGTCTTGTCGGTTGTCGTCGTTATAGTCAGATTGTTGTGTTTTCCGTCTATGGGGGTCAGTTGTGTTGCAACAAGGATTGAGAGAGGCGTCGTAGTGCGAGTTCTCGTCATTGTTGTGTTCTTGGCCCTCGTCGCCGCGGGGTGTTGGTGGTTGTGGGTGCAGTGGCGCTCGCGGGGTGTATCAGATGAGGTGTCGTCACGATTCTTCGACTCGGTGCGGCGCGCGGAAGCGCTTGTGCCTGAGGAGGCCTTAGACAGCTTCTTAAGCAGAGTGGCGGACCGGATTGTTTTGCAATCCGAGCGGACGTTGACCACTCGGGTGATGCCGAGCCAGGTCACTATTGTGGTGTCGCCGGAGATGGCCAAGCGTCTCAATTCTGCGTGGAATGACGTTACCGCGGAGTTGTCGAATTACGTCGAAACATATGCCCGCGATGAGGGCTACCGGGCGTCGGGCACGTCGTTCGCTTTGGCAGAGAATTCACACTTCCACCGTCGTCGATTTTCGGTATTGCTCAATGCCCAAGAAGTTCCGAGTTCGGCGAAGGTGCGCAGGGAACCTGCTCGTGCGAGCGGGCAGTCAACGATGGTCGTGGGGCGCGTGCGCTGGGAGGTGACGCGGCCCGACGGTAAGTCACTGGCGTTGCTGGACGGCAAGGACTTTTTGATCGGTGCAAGCAGTGAATGCGACTTGATTATCAATGTGCCAACGGTGAGTCGTCGCCACGCCCACCTCACCCCAGCGGGAGATTCGATCACTGTTACCGACCTCAACAGCACCAACGGGACTTATGTGCGGGGCAAGAAGCTAACTGGCCCGCACAAACTTTCGGACGGCGATGAAGTGGTGCTCGCAGGTGAGGTTTCCCTCCGCGTCACCCGAACTGGGTAGCGACACAGATGTTAAATGACTTCCTTGCTCACACCGCAATACTTCTTGTAGCTATTCCCCTGCTTTTCCAGGTGGTTCACGAACGCACCAAGGTGCAATACCCTGCGGACAAGTCGTCTAAGAAGAAGTCATCTGCCGCAGACAGCAAAGCCGGAGAAAACAAAGCAAAGAGAAGCAAACCCAAAGACCGCAACCCCTTGAAGAGACGGAAAGGGGACAATGCGTGAGCGCACCAGCCCAACCGCAACCCTGGGTGTGGCACCGTTCCCCTATCCTTGCGATGACCGAACGCGAATGGCGCACCGGCCTGTCGGTTTCTGCCGCGTGTTTCCTTCTCATGCTGACAGCATTGGGGCGGCTCACGTGGCCGGTTGGTACCGGGCTTCTGCTCACTGCCACTGCCGCAGTGATGCCACTTTTGCTTGCGCTCGCTGTTCGGAAATTCATCGGCAGCAAGGTGTCGCTGGCCGTGCCGTGGGCTGCGTGGTTCCTCACGTGTCTTGGTTACGTCACGGGACTTCGACTGGAACCCAGTGGCGCGCCAACAACTGCGATGTGGATTGTGCTGGCCCTAGTCACGTTCTTGGTTGCCGCACGGTTTGCGAGCAGGTGGCATCCGCGAGTGTCACAAACACACGCATTCGTCATCGCCGCTGTCGGTCTGGCCCTTATGGCACTTCCGCTGGTGCCGCCATTGCAGCACGCTGTTGGTGACGTGCGAGCGTGGGTGCGAATCGGGCCGATTACCGCTCAACCGGTTGAGCTTGCCAGGCCTTTCATCGTTATATCCGTAGCGATACTTGCGCTGGCAACGGTGGCGACTTTCAGGCAAGCCACTCCCCGAACAATCGCCATCACCGCGTCCCCCCTGGCTGCCGCGGCAATACTTGCGTTGCTTCTTGATGACTTAGGGCCGTTACTCGCGATTGTCGGTGGTGGCATCGTCATCATCACGTTGTGTCTACCAAAGATGCGTTACGCCCTTTTCATGTTTGGTGGTATCGCAGCACTGGGTGCGTTGCTGTTCCTCGTGTCAGCGAAGGTGCGTGACAGGTTCACCGAACTGATGGAACCAGTTCTGCCGGACGGGCGTATTCGACAGAGCGGTATGGGCCAAATGGCGTTGTCCCGCGGCGGGTGGTTCGGCAGCGGATTCGATCGCGGCACACCTGGTGTGATTCCGGTGGTCGAAAGTGACTATATTCTCGCCGGCATCGGGGAGGAACGCGGTTACGCCACACTCCTGGTCATTGTTGCCCTGTACACCATTATCGCGGTCGGTGGTTGGTACTCCGCCTTGCGGGCACGCAGCCTCGCAATGCGGCTCATCACCGCTGGGCTCACCGCCATGCTCAGTATCCAAACCGCTTACGTCATCCTGGGTAACCTCGGAGTCGTACCTATGACAGGAATGGTCACCCCTTTCTTGTCCAAGGGCGGTAGTGCCATGATCGGGATGTGGTTCACCATCGGGCTCATTTGTGGGGCTGGCGCGCGATCAATCTCGCTTAACGCACCGCGCAGTGAACGGGAACTCACCCAACGCATTGCGCTCGTGACGCCCGGCATTCCGCTGCTCTGGGTTCTCATTGTGGGCGGCGCCGTCATGGCGACTGCCATCATCGACCCCACACCGGCGTCCAGCCATGCCAGTTCTGTCCCCCTCACCAGCCGAAGCGACCTCGTCACCCGCGACGGCAACCTCCTCGCAAGCACAGTAACCAACGCCAACGAATTTCCGTCGCGGCCTATCCACACGGTCCCAGGGTTTGACGACGACAACTACCAACTCATCACCACCATTGACGAGCGGGTCCAGCATTGGCCGAATTGCGGAAGTTGGTGGCGCAACTTCTTTGATCTCGAATGCCCACCACAACCCGCAGTGTCATCACTGTCCCCGACTATCCAAACAGCTGCACGCGATGCGTTGGCTGGCCTTGTCGGCGACGTCGTTGTACTCGACACCACAACTAGTTCGGTGCTCGCCGCATGGTCTACCCCAGACAGCGGCAATTCACAAAGGTGGGCAAATGGGCACCCCGCCCTCGTGGCGGACACTGCTCCTGGATCGACCTTCAAGATCGTCACTGCAGCCGCAGCGTTGTCTGCGGGCCTTAGTGGCGATACCGAGTTGAGCAGCGAATACACGCCGCCAGGTGGGCAGGGTGTTGTGCGCAACCACGACCGCGGCAGCAGTGGGGGCTCGCTGGAAAACGCGCTCGCAGTTTCGTCCAACACTGCATTTGCCCAGATCGCCATTGAACTCGGCGAAGATGAGCTCAAAGACATGTCCTCCGCAATGTCGACGTGGGAGAACGGGGACATGGTGCTCCCGAATCGGCCGATCACCCTCGGAGATGTCGACGGTCCGGATGCACTGGCACGGACCGGGTTCGGTCAACAAGACGTTCGCGCCACACCGGCAACAATGGCGCACATCGCCGCGATCATCGCTAACAATGGCGCAGCCACCCCACCACGCACCATCATCGGATCATGTCGAAAGGGCCGGTTTTCACCATCAGAAATGCCCCGGCCCACACAGCTCATCAGCCCCGCTGCTGCTGAACGGATCCGTGACGGCATGGAACTGTCGATCACACAAGGACAAGTCCCAGCGCTCACCGGTCTCGCTGAGGGGATCGCCGCAAAAACGGGCACGGCCGAAAACAGCGCAGGACTCTACGACGGTTGGATTATCGCCATCGCGCCCGCCGAGCACACCACCATTGCAGTTGCAGTGCGCGTGGTCGCGGACACCGCCTCGGGAGTATCGCGAGGCGGTGCCACCAACGCGGGTCCGGTAGCCGCAGCGGTTCTTCGAACGGCACTAAGCGAATCAGAAATCAGTCCTGAGCCCTGCGCATAGAGTCCGATTGGCCTAGCCCATCAGCTGGCTTCACGCCACTCAAGCCCACCGAGTGTGATCAAGTGTTCTCCCGTATCAGCGTCGTAAGAAACGGTGTACGTCGTTGGGAAGTAGCCACTCATTTGGTACGCCTCAGGTTGGGGGATATCCGTTGTGCGGGTCTCCTTTTGCAGCAAGAATTCATGCGTCACCATCGGCTCAACAAATATGAGGTCACCGTCCCACGTTCCCATGATGAGTGTTGATTCGAACTCATACTCACCTGGAACTAGCGGGTCAGCGGAATCCACCCAATGCACCCCCATGTTCGGCACTGCTTGCGCCGAAACCGGCGGTCCTGGCGGCACAACATAACCTGCCGGAATATAGCGATCCTCCGGGAGGTTTTCAGCCTTGCTCGCAAAATCAGGGTCGGCTGGGCTGATGGCGTCAATTGCGTCTTCGCTCACCATGTAGAAGTGGACGTCGAAGTGCGGCACGTCAAAAAGTCCAGGTGGCTCGTGACCGTGGCTAGCCCAATCTAGTGAGACATGATCGAACACCGTGTCGCTGGCTTCGTCCGGTAGATCAAGAATCCAGACCGGCGGCGGACCTTCAGGCGAGTCCGGTAGACCAGTGAGTGCGTTCTCAGTAATTCTTACACCCACTTCTGTGGGTGCACCGTCGTCGTCGACCACCACATAAGTGCGCGCTTCGCCCTCGCCCACTTGTTCAGGTTGCCCATAGTGAACGCCGTCGGTTGTGTCGTCCGACCCACACGCAGTGGTAAGTGCGAAGGTCATTCCGCATGCTGCGAGAATGCTGATGATTCGACGTGGATGAGATAGGTACATTGTGTCCGCCCTTGAGTTTACTCATGCCAACGATTAGGACATATAGGGCTTATCTTTCTCCTGCGCGACAACTTTGTGTAGTACTTAGTGCACAGAAGTTTCAGCCAATCTTGGTGAGGGTTGAACCACGGATTAGCGGTGTGAGCGGCGGTGTCGAAGCCACAGCACCAAGGCGACGATGAGTGCAATGGCGACGAATCCACCGACGGCGATTTCCGGCGACCGAATGAAAAGGGTCCACCAGGCTGTAAACACGGCGAGACCTCCAAACGTGTAGATTCCGGCCCAAATGAGGCAACCTGCGATCATGGCGATGAGGTAGCGGCCGAACTTCATGTGCATCACGCCAGCGGTCAAGTTGATGGCGGTTTGGATCCCGATTGTCATGAAAGAAAAGGTCACGGCGATCGGCCCATAGCGATTGATGGCGGCTTCTGCGCGACCAAGTTTCGGTCCGAGTTTTATGCCAAGGCGGGAGCGGTACAGACCTACTCCCAGTGCTCTCCCAATCCAATAAGTTGCCTGCGCACGGAGGAAGACAATTCCGAACAGAATGGCGTAGACGACACCGATGGAATGGCCCTCAAGGAAACCGTACTCCACTGTGCCCCGTTCCTTATCGACGTTGGTGCGCAATTCTGCGACGATTGCATCGCCACCTGATACTAGAGAATGTAGGGACAGCGTGAAGGAAACGACAGTGGGACGTCAGCGATTCGCCTTCTCGCTTGTGGTGGCGCAGCTCGCGCTTGTGACGATGTTTGTTTCGCCCACGGTTGCCGTGGCGCAGGCTGTGGATGACTTCGTCTTCAGCAGCGTGGAAGTTGATTTCTACTTTGAGCGCGATGACAGCGACAGGGCGACGGTCCGCGTCACAGAGAGGTTTACCGCGGAGTTCCCTGAGTTCGATCAGAACAAGGGCATTTCGCGTAGTGTGCCGAGGTTCTACGATCGCAGACCAGTGCTTGTCGATGGTGTCTCTGTGACGCGCAATGGTGAGGCCGAGCCCATCGATTCTGAGTCTGCAGACGGCAGCGAGTGGGTTGTCGAAACCGGTACCGACGAGTATGTGCGCGGCACGCAAGTATATGAGTTTTCGTACTCGTTGCGAGATGTGGTGGACGACGTTGATGGTCGTCAGGAGTTCTTTTGGGATGCTGTTCCGGCTGATTCAATCCAGCCTTTCGGGAATGTCGTAGCTCGGGTCCATCTCGATGATGATGTGAAAGATTCGTTCACGGGCGATGTGCGGTGTCTGCAAGGTTCTAGTGCTGCAACTCGCGACTGTGCCAGCGATGTTGACGGTGGGCTACTGACGTTTGAATCGAATGGAGAACTCGATGCGGGTGAGGGCCTGTCCGTAGTCGCGGGATTTGAGGGCGATTCGTTCGCTCCGTACACCGAAGGTCCGGCCGGGGTTGTCGCCACGTCCGTCATGGCACTTGCTGCCGCCGTAGGAGCGGGTGCGATGGCATGGATGGTGCGGATCTATTCGACTGTTGGCCGTAATGCACCCCGCCGTGGCGAACTCACTGCGACCTTTATCGCTCCTAGTGGGATGTCCATTCTTAAGGCTGCCGCGATTAAGTGCGCAACCCTTGGAGGCAATGCGGTTCCTGCACAGATTGTCGACCTCGCTATCCGTGGAAACATCCGCATCGTGGAGACTGCGAGCAATTCGCGATGGTCGCAGTCCGAGAATTACAGCATCGAATTGGTGCACCCAGACGGCGTGGACGAGGACGAACGTGCACTGCTTGATGCGTTCTTCCCGTCGGGTACCGCTGGGGAGCAATATTCGTTTTCTGACCCCGATGACGATACGAGTGAAGCGCTCCAAGAACTCACAAACTCAATAAACAAGTCCGTCGTCGAGGACGGATATCGCAGAACTGTTCCGGTAAACAAGGCAGCGATCGCCTTGGGCAGTGTTGCAATTGTTGCCGCGATTGGTAGTGGTCTGTTCTTCATTGGTCGACCGGCGGATTGGCGAATCTCACTGGTGATTGTTGGCGCAATGTTGGGGTTGTTCGCGATGGTCTCAACGATGGGAATACGGCCATTGACCGAAAAAGGACGCGAAGTTGTGGATCGGTTGGATGGGATCAAGTTGTACCTAAAATCCGCGACGAGTAATAGGAAGTCAGAGTTTGAACCGAACAGCTTTACCGACGGCGATAGATACCAGACGGTCGCGGCATACGAACAGACGCTCCCCTACTCGATCCTGTTTGGATTCGGAAAGAAGTGGGCGGAAAAGTTATCGCACCAGTATGAAGGGAATACGGGTCCGATGTGGTTCACCGGCATCCAGCCGTTTAGCCCCGTGCATTTCAGCGCTGCGTTGAACAACTTCGCTTCTTCGCCGTCGGGCGCAGCTGGGGCTAGCTCAGGCGGTTTCGCCGGGGGTGCTTCTGTCGGAGGGGGCGGCGGAGGTGGCAGCGTCGGCGGCCGATAAACGGCGACCGAACCTACTGGATTACCTGGAACTGTGGGCGCACCCCTGGCACTCGATTGAGTGTGGTGTCGGGGTCGACGGTGGCGAATGCGTGCAGGAAGGTCATGAATCGTTGATGGTGTGACGCAACTTCTGCCTCGCCATACAGTGCAGGGTTCGCTTCGAACTCAATGATGAGTGCATCGTGTGCGTCGAAGTGGATATTGACGGTGAGGTCGTAGACGAGTCCGTCGGTGAGTGCGTTGATGACTGCCGTGGTAGATCCGAAGCTCAGTGTGGGATCGCCGAAGGCCACGTTGACTGTGGGTCCGAAATGGGTTGCTTGAGGTCCGATGACCCCGAGTTCGCGGACAATGTCGTCGACGCGGTACTGCTGGTGTCGCACGGCGTCGGCGACGCAACGGCGGGTTTGCCGCAGCGTGTCGGCTACGGTGCTTGATTCGGTGATGCTTGGTCGCAGCGGGACAAGGTTGGCGAGCACGCCTGGCGAATGGCGTAGTGCCATGGTGGTGCGTGCCGTCACCGGAAAGGTGATGGTCGGGTCGGTGGAACCGGTAATGCGGGTGAAGTACGCGATGAACGCGGCAGTGACTGCCGAACCGACCGTCGCGCCTGCGTATTGGGCGACCGCGTTGACGGCTTCTAGTGTTGACGGCGACAGCGTGGCGGTCGAACGAATCGTCGCAACGGAAGCGGGTGCGGTTTTGCCAGCGAAACTTATTGGGGCGCGCACACCGCTGAGTTGCTCGGCCCAGAATGCGTGGTCGGATCCGAATCGGTCTGTTGATGAGTATCGGCGATCGTGCTCGACGGTATGCGCGATTGTGAGGCCGCGGAACGTGGGAATGCTTCGCTCTGCGACGAGTGCGGAGTAGATCGCGGCGGTACGTCGCTGGTAGACGACGACGCCTGCTGGATCCGCGATGACACGGTGTGCTCGGAAGTACCACAGTGTGCGGTTGTCCGCGACGATGAGGAGCGCCGTTGAGAAGAGCGCTTCACGGTTGGTGTCGACTGGTGTGGAGCGATGCAGGCACATCCAGTCATGCGCGGCGGCAACTGGGTCAGGTTCTTCACGCAAATCAACTTGGTGGATATGAAGGTGTTGCGAGTCGAGTTGTTGATACGGCCACCCGTTGCGCTCGGTGATGCGCACCGTTGACAGGGCGCATTCGAGTGAAGCTTGCGTTATTGCTGCTCGGAGGGCCTCAATAGAAAGGGCCTCGGCGTTGATGGCGTCGTCGCCGTGCGCTGTGTGAATATCGACGTATCGCGCGATGCAGTCCGGGGTGTGGGGGTTCATTCGTTGGGCGAACCACGCTGCTGACTGCGCTGAGGTAAGCGGCAGGAGCGTGTCGTCGCGTGTAGTTTGGGTAGCCCTCTTCACGCTTGGTATATCCACATTTGCCCCCGGAGTGTTACACGATGAAAGAAAGTCGTTGGTTTTGGTGTCACGCATATTTCGGAACCAAGAATGTTTCAGCTTGGTCTCGAGCGTTGTGACGTGCGACTTAGATCCTCGCTCCTCCTGGTCCCCTCGCGAGTATTACTGATGCACAACACTTTCCGTCGACGGATCCTGGGTTAACCCCACCTACTGTCGATGTTGTATTCACAGAAAAATGTAATCACAATCGCTAGTTCAGTTTAGGTAGTTTGTGATTTTTCGTCGATACGCCAATTGGATGACGGCATTTGTGGGGGCTAGAAACTCGCGTAGTTGAAATGCGCATTTTGTCGGCCTCGGTGTGGGATTCCCCACGCCATGCTTCACCCAATCTCGATCACGTGACAAGATGTCTCAGTAACAGTGGGTGGCATCGGCGCCATCGCCGTCATCTTCGGCCACCTCGTATGTAAGGAGTAAGCCGAATGAGCGTGCGCATCGCCCTTCCTCGCAGGGAAATCCCCCTCGCGGCCCGCAACGCATGGAAACTGACGTTTGGCGAGGGCCTTGAGGCACCGAGTCCTGTTCCATCAACCATTATCTCGGATGGCCCGCACCGCACGCTCCGGAAGTATGACGTTCCACCTCGCAACGCTGACGACAACGATCACCCAGTACTGCTCATACCGCCACTTGCAGTCCCCATCAGTTGCTTCGATCTGAGGCCGGGCCAAAGCCTTGCTCAACACCTCATCGACACCGGCCGCACCCCGTACGTCATCGACTACGGAACGATCGGGTTCGCTGACCGAAAGCTCGGCTTTGAAGAATGGATTGACGACATCATTCCCGCCGCGATCGCGCGAGTATCCCAAGAGCACGGTGGAAAACCCGTAGACCTTGTGTGCTGGTGCCTCGGCGGAACGATGGCGCTGCTGTCCGCGGCGGCACACTCAGACCAGCCGATTCGGTCGATCGCCACAGTCGCCACCCCTATTGACTATTCGAAGTTGCCCAACTTATATCCGCTGCGAACTGCAGCCAAGTTCACTGGCGGCCGCGTCACAACATTGGGAACAATGGCTATGGGCGGAATGCCGTCGCCATTCGTGAAGTTGACGTTCCGAGCAACCGCATTCCAGCGCGAACTGAAAAAGCCGTGGTTTATCGCACAGAACCTCCGAAACACCGAAACGCTTGCACGCATGGAGGCAATCGAACGGTTCATGGCCCAAATGCCTGGTTATCCAGGACGTTTGTACCTTCAGCTGTGGAAGCGGATCATGATCCGAAATGACCTCGCCAAGGGCCAGCTTATTCTTGGTGATCGACGCGTCGATTTGAGTAAGGTTTCAGTCCCTGTCCTTGCTATCGCCGGCACGGGCGACGCCATCACTTCTGTGCCTGCCGCGCGGCACCTCAAATCGGTGTTAACTAATGCGCCGTCGTTCCAGTTTGAAACTGCACCCGGCAGCCACCTTGGGGTACTAGCGGGCCCGCATGCAAGCGAAACCACGTGGCCATACATTGATGCCTTCCTCACCGAGCAGCAGAAGGCAGCGACGAGTCCGTCTGACGCTGCCCGCGTTTCCGCTAACTGAGGTCAAGGCTTCCGTCAGGACGCATCTGTGCGCATTTACCAACCCGGAGCATTCGCCCGGGTTGGTGCGGGTTAGCGACAATCCACACAGCTGTCTGCGCGCGAGCTTCTACACCGACCGCCATATCGGAAACCGCTACGTATGCATCGCCTTCGACACCAGCAGGCACGGGCGCAAGGTTGTCGTCGAGCACAAGCGCCGTCATCCCCGGCCGCGGGCGCACACCATCGCCCTCACCTGCGGGCATAAATGCAACCTCGGCAAACGATGGGGTATTGCCTGCGTCCTCGACCACTACCGAGTCGCCACGGATCAGCGAAAGCAGCAATCCGAGATTGCCTCCCACCGGTGAACCGCCCGCGAACGCGGCGAGATCAGCGTGCGTGAACCATGCTCGTACATCGGCTTGTCCCAGAGTGCAGATCAGCGCGGTGTTGGCCGTTCGCACTGGCAGTGGCCTGTCGTAGTACGTTATTGGCGTTGACGGGGCGGCCTTCATCGCAGCCACTGTCTCGTCCGATTTGAGGTCCAGCCACGACGTCACAGTGTTCGCTTCGGGCCCCACTGTTGACGCCGAAATGCCAACGCCTATGCCCAAGTGAATGTCTAGGCCGCCAGAAATTGGCCCTCCATCGGTGAAAACGATGGTCGCACCTGTTTTAGCGACCGCCATCATCGCGACCGCCGCATCCACTGACGGCGGGATCGACACCGCCACTGACATCCCCGTGCAGATCCCCCGCGCGAGCAGTACCCGGGCGAGCCTCGACGAACGCCGATCAAGGTTGCGGTAAGTCACGTTGCGTTCTGCGTCGCGAACGGCAACTCTTGATGGATCGCTTTCTGCAGCTCGGGCAAACAACTGCGGAAGTGGCTGAGGGTCGACTACCTCTCCGATGCCGGTGAGCACTGCAACCGAGTCCGTCGCGTCCGCAGCGGTCGCCTGGTGGGACTTCAATGCGATGTCACCCACGATGACGCCCGGATCAGTCACGATTTCAGTCAGAACATCAACGAGCCAAGAAGCAAAACGTGCCACCGTCGAGGGGTTGAACAGATCAGTCCGGTAGGTAATCGACGCGTCGATACCAGCGGGTTTACCGTCCGTCGAATGTTCGAGGAATCCGAACAGCAGGTCTGTTTTTGCGACGGCGAACTCATGATCGACTGCCGCTACCGTCAACCCTGGCAGTACAAATGAATTCTCGGACGCTTGCTCGACAGTCAACATGACTTGATAGAGCGGCGTGTGCGTTGTCGGTGTTCGTGGCACAAGGCTTTCGACCACGTGCTCGAAAGGAATGTCGGCGTGCGAGTATGCGGCGATGTTATGGCGCCGAACTTCAGCGAGCAGTGCATTCGCTGTCGCGCCTGGGTCTACGGCCGTACGGAGAGCCACTGTGTTGACGAACATGCCAACCAGGTCCAGTAACGCCGAGTCACTACGTCCGGCTGTCGGCGTGCCGATCACGATATCGGTGGTGCCTGTGATGCGGGCAAGGAACACCGTCAGCGCCGTGTGAAGCACCATAAAAGGGGTCGTGTGCGTCGCGTGTGCAACGTCGTGGAGTTTGCGGTGCACCTCCGCTGGCACAGCCGTTGTCTCCACCGCCGCGGCCGCGCTCATCATCGCGGGGCGCGGCTTATCGAGCGGCAAAGGCAGCAGGTCGGGCGATCCGGCCAAGGCGGATTTCCAGAACGACAGTTGCTGGTTCCACATCGAATCGGGTGTTTCGCGCTCACCGAGAAACTCACGTTGCCACAGTGCAAAGTCGATGTACTGGACGCTCAAAGGCTGCCAGGCTGGTTCTGCGCCTTCGGTGCGCGCCGAGTATGCGACCATCACGTCGCGTGCCAACGGTGGCATCGAAAAACCATCAGCGGCGACGTGGTGCGCAACCATTACCAGGACGTGGTTGTCTGCGTCGAGTTCGATGAGTTGCACTCGGAACGGTGGCTGCTTCTCAACATCGAATCCTTGCGACACATAACGGATGAGATGATCAGCGATCGCGCTCGGTTCGATGTGTTCTACGTGCAACGAAGTGTCCACATCGTCCATTGACAGGACATGTTGGTATGGCTCCCCGTCGCGGGTGGGGAAGATTGTGCGAACCGTTTCGTGCCGTTGCACTACATCGACGATTGCCTGTTCCAGGGCAGCGACGTCGAGATTGCCTGTCAACGTCAAGGCCATGGGGATGTTGTACGTACCTTGGCTCGGGTCCAGACGGTTGAGCAGCCACATCCACTTTTGCGCAAACGACAATGGTGGGAACTCAGGCCTGTTGCGACGCTCTAGCGGAGGCCGGTCAGCCCCATTGGCCACCAAGGCGATCACTCGTGGAGCGAGGTCAGCAACGCTGGGATGATCGAAGATGTCGTTGACCCGCAAGGTAATCGCGAATTCGGCGTTGACCTGCGAAAGCACCTTCAGTGCACTGAGGGAGTTGCCACCGGCGTCGAAAAACGAGGAATGCGTGCTGATGCGATCGAGCCCGAGAACGGTGCTGTAGATCCGCGCCAGCAATTCTTCGACGGCGTTCCTCGGCGCAACGAACTCGTCGCCGATGGTCACGAAGTCCGGCGTCGGCAACGCTGAACGGTCAATTTTGCCACTGGCATTTAGGGGGAACGCATCAATCGGAATGATCACGTTGGGGATCATGTAGTCGGGCAACGACTTCGCTATATGGGCGCGAAGTTCACCGACACTGGTGTCGACGCTGTGGTCCCACACAATGTATGCAACGAGGCGATCACCCAGCGCGTCACCACGCTGCGCAACGACAAGGGCCTGATTTACTGCGGGTGCGCCAATGAGGGCAGTTTCGATCTCACCAAGCTCGATTCGTAATCCGCGCACCTTGACCTGGAAATCTGTGCGCCCAAGGTAATCAAGCGAGCCGTCTTTGCGCCAGCGCACAAGGTCACCTGTGCGGTACATTCTTTCACCCACACCGGCTGGGTTCGCCACGAAGCGATCGGCGGTAAGTGCAGGCAGTCCCCCGTAGCCTCGGCCAACGCAGACACCTGACACGTAGAGTTCACCGGCCACACCAGTGGGCACTGGTCGCAGCCACTGGTCAAGTACATGCAGTGTGACGTTGGGAACGGGAAGACCGATCGGCACCGGTTCGGTCTGGGCGTCTACCGTCTGGAAGCTCACGACATCTGAAGCTTCAGTTGGTCCGTAACTGTTGAGAACAACTAACCCGGCATCCATCAACCTGCGAAGTGGCTTGAGTCTGATGGGTTCGCCGCCGAGAACGAGTGTGCGCAATCCCGCGAGAGCATTGTGTTCGTCGGAGTCGATGAGTGCTTCGCAGGCGCTCGGCGCCATGTTCGCCAGCACGATGCGATGGTCACGCATGGTCGTCAGGATCGTGTGGGGGTCAAATACGTCAGCACTCAGATGCAAGGTCGCACCGCTCATCAGCGCAGTCCACACCTGTTTTTGGGTGAGGTCGAATGTGGGGGCTGACGCGACGAGAACACCGTCTCCCGCTTCGAGCGGCACTGTCTCGAGGAACCAGCGCAGCGTGTTGTGGATGCCCGCAAATTGCACCAGCGTGGGCTTTGGCCGCCCGGTCGACCCGGATGTGGAGATCACATAGCCCAGGCGTTGCCCAGCGCCCGGTTCGGCCCAACGATGAGGCGTGGCGGTGTTTGAGTGTTCAGTGGCCGCTGGTGGTTCAGCCAGAACGATGCGCCGGTTCTCCGCGACAAGGTCGAGGTGCTGCCACTGCGGGGTGGTGAGGACAATGCTGGCGTTGATGTCCTCAAGCACCGCCGTGACACGGTCTGCGGGGAATGCTGTGTCAATGGGCGCGTACGCCGCACCGACCTTCCACACTGCAAGCATTGCGACGACCCAGTGGGCTGACCGCGGTATAGCTAGTGCCACGACATGATCGGGGCCAACACCGCTAGTGCGTAACCGGTGGGCGATAGCATCGCTCCAGTGGTCAAGCTCCGCGTACGTCAACGAATCGGTTGCTGTTTCAACGGCGGTGATGTGCGGGCTTGTTTCGCACACGCGGCGAATCTCAGCCACAGGCGAAGCTGCGGGCAGCTCCCGCACAATGCCGTGCATCCACGTTTGCTGTTCACGCCGCTCGGCGGCGGTCAGCAGGTCAAACTCACGAAGTGGTCGGTCAGGTGCGTCAGTGACGTCGCGGAGCAGTCGCACGAATCGTTCGGTGATGCCAGCGATGGTCGTGTGGTCGAACAGGTCGGTGGCATAGGTGACGATGAGTTCTCGCGGATGACCATCGCTGGGCTCAGTAATGGTCAACTGGAGATCAAATTTCGCGGATTCTGCGCCAGCCTCAAGTGGTATGACCTCAAGCCCGGGCAGTGTCAGCGCCGGTATGCCCTCGTTCTGGAATGACAGCAAAACCTGGAACAGCGGCGAATGCGCTTGCGAACGAACGGGGTTCAGTGCATCCACGATGCGCTCGAAAGGCAGGTCGGTGTGGGTGAAGGCGGCAAGATCGGTCTCGCGCACCTGCTCAAGAAGACCTGAGAATGACTGTGTGCCTTCCACTGTGGTGCGCAAGACCAGGGTGTTGACGAACATGCCGACAAGGCGGTCCAGTGCGGCCTGTCCCCTGCCTGCAACGGGAGTGCCGACAGCAATATCGGCACTGCCCGACAATGATGCGAGAAGCACGCTCAGTGCGGCGTGCACACCCATGAATGGCGTGGCGTGGCGTTGCCGAACCATCGTGGCGAAGGCATCGAAGCACTCGTCGTCTAAGGGCAGCCGATAGCTCGCCCCTGCCATGGACTGCACCGGTGGCCGGGGGCGGTCGGTTGGCAGCGCCAACTGTTCGGGCAGGTCCGCTAGTTGTTGGGTCCAGTACGTCAGTTGTTCGGACAGCAGTGAGTTCGGGTCACTGTCGTCACCCAGTAAGTCCCGCTGCCACAAGGCGAAGTCGGCGTATTGAACCGGGAGCGGCTCCCATGTGGGTTCGCTTCCGCCTCTGCGATCCTGATAAGCGACGAGAAGATCCGCGGCGAGCGGTGCCATCGAAGCGCCATCCGCTGAGACGTGGTGGATGACGACCACCAGGTAGTGATGTGTCTCGTTGACGCTGATCAGTTCGGCGCGCACCGGAATCTCGCTGCTCACATTGAACAAGGTCTTGGCGATTGCTTCGATTCGCCCACGAATGTCGTCACCGTCAGCGACTGCAACACGGGCAAGTTCCGGGGAGTTGTCTGCGGGTAGGACAACCTGAACGGGTCCGTCTGCGGTGTTGGGATAGATTGTGCGCAACACTTCGTGGCGAGTGACCACGTCGCGGAACGCCAAAGCCATCGCGTCGGCGTCCACCTCTCCGCGCAGTTCCACCACCAGTGGGATGTTGTACGCCCACGACTGTGGTTCAAACTCGTTGAGGAATCGGACCCTCTGCTGGGCAAGCGACAGCGGCACAACCGATGGGCGCGGCCGCGCGTCAAGGGGAAGCCGCGTTCGTGTTGCGCTGAGCTGCTGGACGTGCGTTGCGAGTTGTTCGACGGTGGGAGCGTCAAACAAGTCACGAATGCCGACATCCACACCGAGTGCCTCGCTGACACGTGCCACCACTTTGGTCGCGGACAGCGAGTTTCCACCGACGTCGAAGAAGCTGTCATCCACGCTTACTGCTGCCCCGCCGAGCACCTCGGTGAACACCGCGGCTATAAGCTCTTCGACGGGCGTTGTCGGACCCCGGAACGCGGTGCGTGTGAGGTCAAAGTTGGGCGCAGGAAGCCTGCGTCGGTCGAGCTTGCCGTTCACGCTAATCGGCAGTTCGTCGAGGACGATGAACTGCGTGGGCACCATGTAGCTCGGCGCGCGGTGGGCCACAAAATCCCGGAGCTCAGACACGTCAATATCCGCGTCAACGTCACGTGTCTTTGCGCGGACGACGTAAGCGATGAGGTGATCACCGAAGGTCGAATCGCGATGGATCATCGCCACAGCCGACGCAACGTACGGATGGGTAGCAACGAGAGTTTCGACTTCTCCCAATTCGATGCGCAGGCCCCTGAGCTTCACCTGGAAATCGGTGCGCCCAAGGTAGTGAACATTGCCGTCACGATCCCACCGCACCAGGTCGCCGGATCGGTACATCCGTTGACCAGGTTTTCCGTACGGGTTGGCGACAAACCGAGACGATGTCAGATCCATCCGGCCTAGGTATCCCCGCGCCTCACCTACGGCGGTGATGTAGAGCTCGCCAGCGACACCTACGGGAACTGGTTTGAGCCGATCATCGAGGACCAGGACGTCGTTGCCTGCGATGGGACCGCCAATGGTCACTGGTTGCTCTGCGCGCAGCGCAGCGGTGCTCGTCGTCCAGATTGTTGTCTCAGTCGGACCGTACAGATTCACCATCCGCGTGTGTGGTGCCCAGGCGGCTACCAGTTCTGGCGGACAGACCTCACCTGCGACGGCGAGCGAGCGTAGCTCAGGGAACCGTGCATTGTGCTCCACCGTTGCGAGAACCGACGGGGTGAGGAATGCGTGCGTGATGCCACGCGAACGAAGGAAGTCGCCGAGTGCGGAACCACCAACGATTGACGGCGGCGCGATCACGGCGGCAGCGCCGGCGCACACGGCCATAAGAATCTCGAATACGGACGCATCGAAGCTCGGCGAGGCAAACAGCATCACGCGTGACTGCGCATCAACATCTAGGACACGTCGTTCCTCGGAAGCCACGGTGGCGAGGCCCCGGTGATGCACCACAACACCTTTGGGTGTGCCGGTGGAACCGGATGTGTAGATGATGTAAGCGGCGTTGAGGTCTGTCACCGGCCTCAGCAGTTCGGAAGGCGCGATCGGCGAATCGTCTGCGGCAGACACAGCCGTGAGCGTCGAATTGATGTCGAGATGAACCCACTTAGCGGTGTCCGGCAAACTGCGGCCGTGTTCAGCAACTGTCAAGCCCAAGGTTGCGCCCGAGTCCGCCAACATGTGGATGATGCGCTCAGTGGGATGTGACGGGTCAATCGGAAGGAACGCGGCCCCAGTCTTGGCTATGGCCCAGATTGCGGCGAGGCTGTAAACGCTGCGGGGTGCCGCTATCGCCACCGTGGATTCAGCACCGATTCCGGCGGTGATGAGGACCCGGGCTATTTGATTGGTCCACCGGTCGAGTTCGGTGTAGGTGAGCGAGCGTTCGCCATACTCAACTGCGGTGCCGTCTGGGTTTTGTTCCGCAGCGGTCGTCAATAGGTCCTTGAGCACCACCGGTTCTGCCGCTTTAGCGCCGACGGCAGGCACAAGTGCATCTCGCTCGTAGGCACTGAGCAGATCAGCGTCGCCGACGCAATCGGTCGGAGAAGCGATGATGTGCTTCACCAGTTGCGTGAAGCCATAGACGAACCGGTTGATGGTCTCCGCATCGAACAGCGCGGTCGAGTAGTTCATGTATGCGCTGATTCCGTCAGGCGAACCGTCGTCGTCATGGTGTTCAACCACGTCGAGGGCGAGGTCAAACTTGGCGACCCCTACATCGACAGCGTCGAAGGATGCCGTGGCCTCACCCCATGGCACTACTGATGGTGTCGCGTGTTGCAGTCCCAGGACAACTTGGAACAGGGGTGCGTGTGATTCGGAGCGGACCGGCGCTAGTTGTTCAACAAGTTGCTCGAAAGGCACGTCGGTGTGAGCAAATGCTGACAGGTCAGCTTCGCGTACTTGGTCGAGAAGTTCGGTAAACGTGGCGCTAGTGGAAATGTTGGTACGCAACACCACTGTGTTAACGAACATGCCGACAAGGTCATCGAGTTCCGGAACATTCCGACCCGCGACTGCGGTTCCAATGGCGATATCGGACGTGCCCGAGATTCTCGCCAGTAACGTCGCGTAGGCGGCGTGCATCACCATGAACATCGTCGCTCGGTGGTTACGGGCCACATCAGCGAGGGCGCGGTGGATGCTCGCATCGAGTGTGAACATTTGGGTGGCCCCAGCAAGGCTGCGCACAGCTGGGCGGGGCCTGTCGGTTGGCAATTCAAGCAGGTCCGGCATTCCGTCCAGAATGCGCTTCCAGTACCGAATTTGGGTGGCTGAACGAGAATTCTCATCGCTGGAATCGCCAAGCATTTCTCGCTGCCACAGGGCGTAGTCCGCGTACTGCACCGGCAGGGGGTTCCACGCCACGTCGGAGCCGTGACGACGTGCGTCGTACGCCTGGATTAAGTCGCGCGCAAGCGGTTGCAGCGACGCGCCATCAGCGGAGATGTGGTGCGCTACGAACTCGAATAAGTGGTGCGTTGCTGAGACGCGCCAGATGATGGCACGCCATGGGCGACCCGTCGTGACGTCGAATCCTTGCGCAGCAAACGACAGTACATCGGCTGCGAGCTTGTCTGCGGTCGTATCCCGCACGTCGATCTGAGCGACGGTGTCCGAGAGCCTGCCGGAGGCATCGATTACTTGCACGGGACCGTCTGAGGTATTCGGATAGTAAGTGCGCAATACCTCGTGGCGCTGCACCACATCGTAGACAGCACCGATGAGTGCGTCAGTATCAACGGGACCGTCAAGCCGAACCGTCAGGGGGATGTTGTACTCAGGCGAATGAACATCGTATTGGTTGAGGACCCACATCCGCGATTGTGCGAGTGACAGCGGAAGCGGTTCGGGGCGCGTTTGTGGTTCGAGGCGCACGGCCACATTTGTCGCCGAGGTGGAGATAAGATGCGCCAGTCCTCGAACAGTCGGGGCGTTGAACAGGTCCCGCATGCTCACCGTTGATGATGTCGCCTCCGTGATTCGCCCGAGAACGCGTGTTGCGGCAAGGGAGTTGCCACCAAGGTCGAAGAAACTCGCTGTGGCGCTGACATTTGCGATCCCGAGCACCGCAGCAAAGACATCGGCGACGACCATTTCGAGGTCGCCTTCCGGTTCCACAAAGTCGACGCTGTGTGTGTCAAACTGCGGCGCAGGCAGGGCGCGCCGATCAATTTTGCCATTGGCGTTAAGCGGGAACTCATCAAGCACAACAATCGCGGACGGCACCATGTACTCCGGTAAAACCGTGGTGAGAGTGTCCCGCAGCGCGCCGCCGTCGATGATGGCATCCGGCGTCGCGACGACGTACGCAACGAGCCTGTCACCCACTGCGTTGTCCCGATGCGCGAGGACAAAACTTTGCGCGACGCCTTCGATACGGGTGAGAGCCGATTCAATCTCACCGAGTTCGATGCGAAGGCCGCGAATCTTCACCTGAAAGTCGGTGCGACCCACGTACACAAGGTTTCCGTCGTGACGCAACGTCACGAGATCGCCAGTGCGGTACAACCTGTCGCCATATGCACCCATCGGGTTGGCGATGTAGCGGGACGCAGTCACACCACTCATCCCGCGGTAGCCCCGGCCGACGCATACCCCGCCGATGTAGAGTTCGCCGGTGCTGCCTGGAGGCACCGGACGAAGCCTACCGTCGAGCACATACAACTCAACGCCAGGGAATGACGTGCCGATAGGCAGTGGGTCTGGTTGGTCGTTGACAGCCGCCACGGACACAACATCGGCCGCTTCAGTAGGGCCGTACGCATTGAGGAACTGCACACCCGAGTTGAACAGGTACACAAGTGGGTCGCGGTGCACTTGTTCCCCACCGAGCACGCAGACACGAAGTTGTGTAAGTACCTTTGTTTTGTCCTGTTCGACAAGGATTTCGAATGCTGCGGGCGACATGTTTGTCGCGGCAATCCGTGGATTCGCTGCGATGTCATTCAGGATCTCTATTGGGTCGAACCCTGGTAGTGCAAGGAACACCTCGGCGCCTGCGGTGAGGGCCGACCACACATTTTTCTGCGTGAGGTCAAAACTTGGTGATGATGCCACAAACACGCCATCGAGAGAGTTCAGGCCTAGCAGCTCTGTGTAGTAACACACAGTGTTGGCGATCCCCGCCATTAACACCTGCGTGGGTTTGGGTTTTCCTGTGGAGCCAGATGTTGAAATGACCCAACCAAGGCGTTGGCCCGCGCCGGGTTCAGTCCAGCGATCACTGGGCACAACCAGTCTTCCAGGGTTGTCGGCTCCGTCGACGATTAGTCCCTGTTGCGTCACAGAAAAGCATGGACGGTCCGCGGTATCGAACGCTCGGGAGTCCGCCGAGACGACGACGGCACTCGCCTCTGTGGTCTCGATGATGAGTGCGATTCGGTCAGCCGGAAATGTGGGGTCAATGGGTGAATAGGCAGCACCGCATTTCCACACCGCGAGCATGGTGACGACCCAGGCGACAGACCTCGGCAGCACGATGGAGACGGTGTCGTCCGGACCTACACCGCACCGGGCCAGATGCGCTGCGAGAGTGTCGGATGCCTCATCGAGTTCGGCATACGTCACGGTGATGTCACGTTGGGTGATCGCCCTCGCGCTTGGTGCCCGCTGCGCGACGGCCCGGAACATCCCAATGAGTGATCCATGCTCAGGCACGTACGGCGCCCGCGAGCTCACCAGCGATGCCAGCGTGGATAGTTCGTCTTCGAGGAGGATATCGACTACCCCCACAGCGGTGTCCGGCGCAGTGAGCAATCGATCGAGCACTGCGACAAATCGTTGCGTCAATCCTGCGGCAGTACGGTCGGCGAAGAGATCTGTTGCGTAGTTGACCTCGAGGTCGTAGCCCGCCGTACGGTGAGAATCGGTGAATCGTTCACTGACAGTAAACTGCAGATCGAACTTCGCTGTGCCCGTGTCGATGCCGGATGCGGTGATGTCGAGGTCACCAAGCTTGACGGCGGGGAGATCAAGATTCTGAAATCCCAGCATCACTTGAAATAGCGGTGTGTGCGCAGTCGATCTGGTCGGCGCGACGGCATCGACAATGGTTTCGAATGGCACGTCCGTATTACTGAATGCGGCTGCGTCTCGATCCCGCACATGCGCTAAAAATTCACGGAATGAAACGTCGTGGTCAACGGTTGTGCGCAGGGCAAGCGTATTGACGAACATGCCGATGAGGGGCTCTAAAGCTGGTTCTCCCCTACCTGCAACTGGGGTGCCCACAGTGATATCTGTTTCACCCGTGATGCGGGCGAGCATCACAGCGAGCGCAGCGTGGATCACCATGAAGTCGGTCACGCCAGCATCAGTTGCGCAATCGCTGATGCGCTGTTGCATGTCAGCGTCGAGGACTGTGCGCAGTGAGCGGCCGCGGTTGGATTGCTGTGGTGGCCGCGGGAAGTCGATCGGTAGGCCCAGAGCTTCGGGCACCCCTTTTAGTTGTTCGCGCCAGAACTGCACCTGCTGAACACCGAGGCTTGATTCGTCATTGGGGTCGCCGAGGAGGTTTCGTTGCCAGACGCTGAAGTCTGCGTATTGAACGTCCAGCGTTTCCCACTGTGGTGCGTGGCCCGTGGTTCGCGCGTTGTAGGCAGCCATGACGTCGTATGCGAGCGGGGCCATGGATGAGCCGTCAGCGGCGATGTGGTGGACAACAAGAACGAGATGATGCTCGTGCGCGCTACTAGTGAGCAGATGCACCCGGATTGGTATCTCCGCAGAGACGTCAAACCCCTGCGCGGCGATGGCTTTCGCTCGTTCGACAGCTTCACCAGTGCCCACTGTTTCGGTGTGGAGCCGCAGATCAGTCGCGGCACCGTCGCGGATAATTTGTACGGGTCCCTGCGGTGTATTGGGGTAGATCGTGCGCAAGGTTTCGTGCCGTTCCACCACATCAGCGAGCGCTGTCGTCAACGCCTCGACGTCAAGTTCGCCAACGAGCTTTAACGCCAACGCGATGTTGTATACCGGTGACGCAGTGTCGAATTGGTTAAGAAACCACATGCGTTGCTGTGCCGGTGACAGTGGCAGTTCGCCTGAACGCGGAACTGGCACAAGGTGTGGGCGTGCTTCGGCGTGCGCTGCGTCGGCCTCGAGATGCTGAGCAAGCGCGGATACCGTCGGGTAGTCAAACAGTGCCCGTACGGTCATGTTCGCGTCGAGGGCAGACCTGATTCGGGACACGACGCGGGTGGCTGACAGTGAGTTGCCGCCGAGCTCAAAGAAGCTGTCGTGTCGGCTCACTGTGGCGATGTCGATGACCTCGGCGAACACATCGGCGATAGCCTGTTCGGTGGCGTTGATCGGCGCTTCGTATTCGCCTGAATGCTGTTCGAATACCGGTTCAGGCAGCCGTCGCCGATCGACTTTGCCATTAACGGTGAGGGGCAGTTCTGTCAGCACGATGATCACTGACGGGACCATATGTGCGGGAACATGTTGCGCGAGGAACGCCGAAAGCTCTGCGGGGTCGACGTCATGACTCGTGCCCCCCGAAGAACCTGTGCCCCCCGAAGAACCTGTGCCCCCCGACAGCATCCTGTCACTGGGCAGTACGTAGGACGCTAGCCGAACAACGCCGTCGTCAGCTTTGTGCGCAAGAGTGACGGCTGTTCGCACCGACGGGTGCAATTCCAAGGCGCTGTCGATCTCGCCGAGTTCCACGCGCAGGCCTCGGATTTTGATCTGAAAGTCTGATCGACCGATGTACTTGATGCTGAGATCGCCGCTCGCGTCACGAACCCAACTGACGATGTCACCGGTGCGATAGAGTCGGTCGCCCGGTATGCCGAAGGGGTTGGCGACAAACGATGTCGCGGTGAGCGGTGCCCGCTCGTGATAACCCCGCGCTAGGCCAAGGCCGGCGACGTACAGTTCGCCCGGCACCCCCACTGGGACTGGGCGCAGGTGACTGTCCAACACCACAGCGGAGGTACCACGAATGGGGCCTCCGAGAGTGACGGGTTCCTCAGCAGCGAGCGGGTCGGAAATCGCGACCATGATGGTCGTTTCCGTAGGCCCGTACCCGTTGTATAGGTTTCGCCCCGGAGCCCACTGCGCTACCAGCGATGCGGGAACGTCTTCACCACCCGCGCACAGATGTTGAAGGTCGCGCACGGCTGAGGGGTTCAGTGTGCTGAGCACACCTGGTGTCAAGAATGAATGGGTTACCTGCTGGGTGTGCAGCAAGTGTTCGAGTTCCTCACCTGCATACACTTCCGGAGGGGCGATGATGACGTGCGCACCGACGCCGAACCCGAGCAAATATTCGAGCATCGACGCGTCGAAACTCGGTGATGAAACGTGCAGGACCCTGCTGAATTCGTTGGCGTGATAGCGCTGTTGCTGCTCATCCCGGAAGTTCGCGAGTCCGCGATGGGTGACTGCGACGCCTTTAGGTAATCCAGTGGAACCCGATGTGTACAGAAGGTATGCGGCGTTGTCGCACCGAACATTCGCATTTAGGTCGCCCGGAACGAGCGGGGTATGGGCGTGGTGTACCAGTTCAGCTTCGGTGCTTGGGTCATCGACAATGATCCACTCGACCGAATCTGGGAGCGAAGGCCGGTGAATTGCGGTGGTGAGACCGATTGTGACCCGCGCATCGCTGAGCAGGTAGGCAATTCGGTCATGCGGGTAGCGAGGGTCGATCGGCAGGAGCGGGGCACCTGTTTTTGTTATCGACCACACGCTGAGGATGGATTCACACGATCGCGCCATGGCAATGGCTATGGGTTCTTCAGCGCGGGCACCACGCTGAATCAGTAGTCGTGCAAGTCGCGTGGAGTCATCATTGAGGTGCTGGTAGGTCCATTGTTTCGTGCCACACGTGATGGCGGGACGCCCTGGGAACGTCTCAGCAGTATGAGTGAAAATATCTGCGAGTAGAACTGGGGAGGTGCCGGGTAGGCCGTACACGGGCACAAGTGTTGCGCGTTCGTCTTCGGGGAGAATGTCAACCGATCCGACCGACACTGACACGTCCGTTGTCATCGCCGTCAAGACGCACTCTAGGCCGTACAGAAGCGATTTTGCGTCGCTGCGTGTGAACACGGACGGTAGGTACTTGGCGCGGAGTGTTAGGCCAGTGTCAGTGAGGACGACGAGTGCAAACGGGTAGTGGGTAGCATCGGTAACTGCTACGTCCCGTACGTGCATACCCGCGAGGTCGGTGTCCTCGGTTAACCCGGCACGGTCGACGGGGTACGACTCAAAGACAGTCAATGTGTCAAACAAGGCACCTGCGCCGGTGTTGCTCATGATGTCGGCGAGACTGACATGGTGATGGTCGAGGAGTTCGGCCTGTTCGTGCTGCACTCTCGTAAGAATGTCGGCAACGGAGTCGGTTGCCCGGAGTTGAATCCGAACAGGGACCGTATTGATGAACAGACCAATGGTCTTGTTGGCGCCAACAAGTTCTGCGGGCCGACCAGATACGGTGGCACCGAAAACGACATCATCCCGGTCGAGGAGCCTGCTGACGAGAATTCCCCACGCCACCTGAATGATGGTGTTGACCGTGACGCCTACCTCGCGTGCGACACGTTCTAACGCGGCCATCAACTGTGGACTGATGTGTCGGTCGAGGTCGACTGATTCCGTTGTGCTTGCCGAACTCTGCCCGAGCCCCGCGAGGAGCGTGGGTTCGGAGGCGCCTTCAAGTGCTCGCTGCCAGGCATGCAGTGATGGTTGCCGTGGCTTGCTTGTTAGCCAGGCAAGAAAATCGCGGTATGACCGAGCGGGCGGCAGCGTAGAGAGGTTCCCGCTCGTCTTGAGCAGCACGTAGGTACCCAAAAGTTCCGTCACAATCAACGGCATTGACCAGCCATCGACAAGGATGTGGTGGCTTGTAATAACTAGCGATACGTGGTCAGCGGTATGGCGGACCAACGCGAACCGAATAAGGGGCGGTGCCGCCATGTCGAACGGGGTCGCTCGTTCTTCGTATGCAATGTTGGCGAAGGTGCCTGCTCCGTCATGCACATCGCAGACCCGCCATGGCACATCGACAGTGGAAGCAACTACCTGCACGGGCTCGCCAGCCGCATTGATGGTGAATGCGGCACGCAGGCTTGGGTGGCGATTGAGCAGGCTGGCACATGCTGAGCGCAACGCATCCGCGTCCACCGCACCTGTTAACTCCAGGACGATTTGTGCCGTGTAAACGTCCACTTCGTCGTGGGCGAGCTGTGCGTGGTAGAGCAACCCTGATTGCAGTGGGGCAAGCGGCCACACATCATCGATCGCATGGAATTGCGATTCCCAGACGGTGATGTCGCCGTGGGTGGCTGAGACAAGATCGAAGTCGGACGGTGTCAGGCCACTCGCAGAGGGTGTATTCGCATACGCAACAATGCTGGTCAACGCTGAACGCCAGTGCGTGGCAAGCGAAGCCACTTCGCGTTCTGTCACCACTCTGGTGGCGTAACTGAGGTTGACCACGAGTTGCGGGCCAGCCTTCGTTTCTTCGATATGAGCGTTGATGTCGAGCGCTGCAGGCATGGCCATTGCACCACCAGAAACGCTGTTGTGTCGCGCCCCTTCGCGGCTTGGGAGCCACCCGTTGGCGCGCAGCTCATCGGAAATGTCAACGGTCGTCAGCCGACCTAGATAGTTGAAGGACACCTGTGGATGCGGGTGGCTCGCGAGAACAGGCTGCGTCACGTTGTTGAGGTAGCGAAGCAACCCGAAACCGATTCCGTTGTTCGGAACCTCGGCGAGCTGCTGCTTTACATGCTTGAGTGCCGCACCGATCGCAATGTTGCCGAGTGTGGTGGTGTCTCGCACTTGCGAACCAGACAGTGACAAAGCCACGGGGTAGATAGAGGTAAACCACCCAACAGTGGACGACAATTCCGCACCTGGCAGTACGGATTCCTCACGTCCGTGTCCTTCAACTGAAACCACTACATCATCGCGGTGCATCCCCTGCTCGTCCCGCAACTGTGAAATTGACACCGCAAGGGCAGTGAGGAGGGCATCTTGCATACCGACTCGGAGTGTTGAAACTGCACTGAGCAGGTCCTTCGTTAGGTCCGCGGGCAGCGTGACGGTGTGCTGCGCTGCCGTGTCGACTGTGTCGCGTTCAGGATCAAAGATCACGCCTGTTAGTGGCACATCGGCGTTGTCGAGTGCGTCCCGCCAATACGAGAGTTCAGACACAATGGGGTGCGAATGTCCCTGGTGTTTGGTGATGTCCGCAAGCCCGTGCGCCCACCGTCGGATCGAAGTGCCCGATGCCGACTCTGGCGGTTGCTCGCCATGTGCGTATGTAGCACCGATGACGGCCAGATCGGGAATGATGATGCGCCACGAAACTCCATCGACTACCAGGTGATGAAGAACCAGCAGCAGCCTGCTGTGACCGTTCCGCGAAGTGAACCACACAAACTGGTGCATCAAGCCAGTTGATGGATCCAGCCGACCAGCGGCTGCTTCGAGTTCGCGCGCCACAAGATCGTCGAATTCGTCGCTATCAAATTCGCCGCTATCGAGTTCAGCGGCAATGGGCACTTCCCAAATCCGGTCGGCCACTAACACGCTGCCCGGTGGGTAGATGTCCATTGTCGCGGCGTCGATTCCACTTGACGGATCGTTGATCGGGTCGCCGAGTTTTAATGTTGTGCGCAACGCGTCGTGCCGGTCAAGAAGCCGCTGAAGAACTACTTCGAGATCGCGTCGTTGGGCACCAACAGGAACGGTAACCATCACTGCTTGGCAGAAGCGTTGATAGTCTCCCCCGCGTTCGAGCATCCATCTTCCGACCGGGAGCAGTGGCGCTTCCCCCACGCCCCCTCCAGGAAGCTCCACGACCTGTGATGAGGCCGAAAGGCTCCGGTGCTGCGCTACGTCCGCAAGCGCTGCGACTGTTTGGCGTTCAAACACTTGCCGAGGTGTCACGATGAAACCGGCTTCGCGCGCACGGGAAACGAGTTGCATCGACACGATGCTGTCGCCGCCCATTGCGAAGAACGATTCTTCAACACTCACCTTGTCGACGCCGAGCACCTGCGCCATTACCGTCGCCAATGTTTCTTCTGTCGCATTGCGAGGGGCCACGTAATGGCTGGACTTGGTGTCAAGCTTCGGCTCCGGGAGCGCCTTTCTATCCACTTTGCCGCTGGAGCTCAATGGAAGTTCCGCGAGCATGACAACGACGTCCGGAATCATGTATGTGGGCAACGTGCGTCCCGACCATGCTTGGAGGTCTGCGGACGTCACGGTGGCGTCGGTGTCTGCCACGACATAGGCGACAATTCGCTGGCCGCGTTCTGTTTCCCTCACTACGACCACAGCATGGGTGATGGCTGGGTGCGAAACTAGTGTCGATTCAATTTCGCCCATTTCAATCCGCTGGCCGCGGACCTTAACCTGGAAATCAGTGCGGCCGATGTAGTCGAGAGACCCGTTGTCCGCCCACCTCACCAAATCGCCGGTGCGGTACATACGCTCGCCGGGCTGACCGAACGGGCATGCGATGAATCGGTCGGCCGTAAGGTCCCCCCTGCCGTGATACCCACGCGCAAGTTGTTGACCGGCGAGATAAAGTTCACCGGCAGCTCCGATTGGCACGGGATTGAGGCCCTTGTCCAACACGTATGCCTGTGTATTGGCCACTGGGCTACCAATTGGAACTGACCTGGTAGCCACGTTGTCTACCCGAGCGAATGTCGCGTGCACGGCGAATTCTGTGGGGCCATATAGGTTGTGCAGCTGCGCGGACGAGAATTGGTGAAAGCGTGCAGCTAGTTCCGTTGGCAGAGCTTCCCCAGCCGCAAGTACGTGACGCAATGATCGACACTGCTCAGGGTCAGCGGTGGCAACAAACGCGGCAAGCATCGACGGTACAAACGATGTCGCGGTGACGTGGTACCTGTCGATGATTGCGGCAAGTTCAGTGGGATCTCTGTGCGCATCAGCAGGCGCAATCGCCATCGTTCCGCCGGAAATAAGCGGAACGATCAGTTCCCACAGTGATACATCAAATGTCAGTGGCGTTTTTTGCAGGATGACGTCATCGTTGCCGAATCCGTAGTGATCAATGAGCCACAGCACCTGGTTGACGATTGCGCGATGGGATACCGCCACGCCTTTGGGTCGCCCGGTAGAACCTGACGTGAACAGCACATATGCGGTGTTGTCAGGCCGAACTGGCTGGCGGAGCTCGTGAGGCTGAAGTGGTGACGAGTCCGTTGGTAAGAACGACGGCCGGTCAACGACAACAACTGGAGTTGTCGTCGTCTCAAACGCAGCCGCATCGTTGGTGGCGACCAGCACGCATGACGGGTGGGCCGTGTTCAGAACATATTCGATGCGATCGTGTGGATGGTCCGGATCGACAGGAACGTATGTGCCACCGGCTTTGAGCACCGCCCAGAACGAAACCAGCATGTCGAGCGAGCGCCGTTGGGCTACCGCTACCCGCACCTCTGGTCCTACCCCGAGCGCCACGAGTTGCCGCGCCAACTGGTTTGTTCGATTCTCAAAGTCACTGTAGGTAAGCCTGCGAGTACCGGCCACAGCGGCGAGTGCGTATTTGGCTTCCGGCCGGTGGGTAGCGAGAAGAGTTGACAGCGTCGCACCCGCTGGGACACCGAGCCGACGTGTGTTCCACACGTCGAGTATCAGGGCCAGTTCTTCCTCATCAAGGAGGGTGAGAGTGGTGACATCGTCATCGTCGCCTGCGCGCACGAAACGACGAAGGAACCGAGAGAACCTCTGGTAGTGGGTGTTAAGTTCTGATTCTGAATAGCGGTCCGGGTTTGCTTCAAAGTCAATGTGTGTGCGTGATGTTCCTGTGCTGGAGTACAGGTTCACGGAGATGTCTTCTACTGGTCCCGTCGACAAGACGTTGATGCGTCCGGTTACGTCACCGAATGCCACCTCGGACCGGAACATCATGATGTTCACCATTGGTCCGAAGAAGCCACGGTCGGCGGAGACTGTTGAGGAGTCGCGGCGCATGTCTTCGTGGCGGTACCGCTGGTGTCGCAGTGCGCCTACAAGCTGCACCTGAACACTGTCAATCAGTTGACGAACTGTCGTGCCTTGCCCAACCCACAACCGCAGCGGCACCACGTTTGACACCATGCCGCCTGAACGACGCGCCGCGTGAGTTGTTCGGGCCGTAACGGGGAGGCTCAAAACAACTTCGGGCTGCTCAGTGATGCGAGCTACGTATGCGGCGAACGCGGCGATCGAGAGTGGTGCGATTGAGCCGTTGTATTTTTCGGCGGATGCGTCGAGCGACGACTCAAGTTCGCGCGGAAGGGGCGCGGAGGCGACTCGACTTACCGGGGCAGCCGGTGCGGACTTAACCGCAAAGGACACAGCGTCCGGGAGATCTGCCGTGTAGTTGCTCCAGTACTCACTGTCGGCCCGGAACCTGCCCGACTGCCTGTAGGCGGCGTCGTGTTCATACAGTTCGCGCAGGGTGTCTGTTGGTTTGTGCTGCGACGCGTCGCCCGACACGAGAGCAGAGTAAATCTCGGCAGCGCGATTGAGCATCGTTGTGGCGCCAAAACCATCGATCGTGACGTGGTGCATCCGCGTGTACCACAACTGGTGCCCAGCATCCACGGTGAGCACGTATGACACCGCGAGGCGATCTTCTAATAAGTCAATCGGAGCCGAATAGTCGCGGCGCATGAAGGACATGGCTGCCGCACGCGGATCCGGTTCTCGCGAAAAGTCGATCGTGACGATGTGGTCGTCGATTTCGCGGTCAACGAACTGAAAGGGTGTCCCGTCAACCTCGACGATGCGGAGGTAGCCCGATCCAAATTCGCGTCCAGCTTGTTCCGACGCTCGGCTCAACACTGCTACATCGATTTCTTGATCGAATTCGATGAACATTGCAATATTCAGTGGAACTTCGGGGTTTAGCCGTTGCGCAAGCCACATGCTTTGTTGTGCGGGGGACAATGGGAATGCTCCGACCGGGGCCGCCTGGCCACCGCTACGCTGAGCGTAGTCCATGAGCCTCCCCTCCATCGCTAGTCCGACACCGTAGTCGGTCACCGACAACCCCCGCCCCATCACCATTGTGGCGCACGATGCCGCTACAGTGACTGTCGCCACAACGTAGATGTACGTTACAGGGAAATCACATGTGCCACATTCAGGGCTCGACAAGCTTATTGCATCGGCAAGGATGCGAATACATGACTCACTGTTACTACACTGAATGTCCTGCGTACGAACCAAGGAGGCAAAGTGGACGCACGGCCCGATGAACGCTTCACGATGGCCAGCGAACGCACCTTCCTCGCATGGATTCGCACAGCACTCGGCCTCCTAGTTGCCGGAGTCGCTGTCATTCATATCGTGCCGGATTTCAGCACAATTCACATTCGCAGCGCGCTGGGTTTCGCACTGGTTGCGCTAGGTTGCCTCGCCGCGCTGGGAGGCTATCGCCGATGGGTCGCCGTGGACCGAGCAATGCGAACGGGTTCTGATATGCCAGGGTCGGCTCACTTGTTGATTGTGACAACTGTCGTTACTGCCGTTGGCGTGGCGACCTTGACGGCAATACTCGTTGATCTTGCGACCTCTTAATTCTCAATCTCAACTAGTTCATTGGTAGCGACCCTGGATTCGAGACCGAATCGAGAACGACACCGGCACCAAATCCACCACGTTCTGCCCGCTTCTGCGCCGCAGCCATGTCAAGATCAAGACGACTAAACCCATGATGAGCAAGCAACGACAGCAGGACCTCATAAACGTCAGCTGCCTCTTCGAGCACAGCCTCATCATCCGCCAAACGCAACTCCGACAATTCCTCGTCAAACTTGTCGAACAGCGCCGATACTCGATCTTGCCCGTCTACAAAGCTGATAGACGGTTCGCGCCCCGACGCTCGAATGATCTCCGGGATTAGATCGCGCACAAGTTTTGACATCCCATTTTTCTACATGACACAGCCACACCGCGGAACACTTCCGAGAAAATGTTCAACTGTTTAGCTGACATAACCATCACTTTGGAGTTGTGTTAGAACCTGCAATGCAGACCGCCGACCGGTAGCGTCGCCACTGTATTGTCTTCATACGGTAGCGACGCAAACACTCTCGACCCACAGATGCGACCACAGGAGGGGATTGACGATGCCGGACCGCAACTCTGACAGCATCCCCGATGAGCCCCTGGTTCGACGCGACATCAATGACCACGCAAAACCGACGTCGCAGGACATTGCCCGCTGGCGCCGCTATCTCGCGAATGAACGCGCCGAAGCCGCTGTGTATATGGACCTCGCTGAGCGGCGCACCGGTGAGGAGCGAGAGATCTTGCTCGCCCTAGCGCATGCCGAAGGTCGGCACGAAGAACACTGGCGCACACTGCTCGGCGACCAGGTTGGCATGCCGCTTCGCGGTGATCTCCGCACCCGCATGCTCGGTTTCCTCGCTCGTCGATTCGGCTCCGTGTTTGTGCTCGCCCTCGTCCAACGTGCCGAGAAGAGATCTCCGTACGCGATGGATCGAGACGCGACCAGTGCGATGAGTGCTGACGAACATATCCACGAAGAAGTTGTGCGGGCACTGGCCACGCGCGGCCGAAACCGGCTTTCGGGCACGTTTAGGGCTTCGGTTTTTGGCGCCAACGACGGTTTGGTCAGCAACCTTGCCTTGATTCTTGGGTTCGCGGGCAGCGGCGTCGACAATGACGTCATACTTCTCGCCGGTGTCGCTGGCCTGCTGTCTGGCGCGATGTCGATGGCGGCTGGCGAATACATTTCAGTGCGTTCGCAGCGGGAATTGCTTGAGGCATCAACGCCGAGCCCTGACACCACCAAGGCACTGCCCGACCTTGATGTGAACGCGAACGAACTTGCGCTTGTATACCGAGCACGAGGAATGTCTGCCGACGAAGCCGAGGCTAAGGCCGCAGCCGTCATTGCCGACATCGGTACCGACACGAATTCAGAGTTCAGCGACGCTCGCGCCGATGCCCGCGCGCAGGCCAACGACTCCCACGAAGCCGTTGGCACGGGGCTTCGCGCAGCGTCAGCAAGTTTTGCATTCTTCGCCTCAGGCGCAATCGTGCCGGTCATTCCCTATGCGCTAGGGCTGCACGGAACCCTCGCCGTTGTTGTTGCGGCCGTTCTGGTAGGAATTGCGCTGTTGACAACCGGCGTCATCGTGGGACTGCTGTCTGGCGGCCCACCAGCAAAGCGTGCATTACGCCAGCTTGCCATCGGTTACGGAGCCGCCACCATCACCTACCTGCTAGGCATGGCTTTCGGGACCATGCTCGAATGACGAATCAGGCCCCCTGACAATGTGTTCAATCCGTTCAGCGCTGACGTCCGCAGCGATGACGTACGGCTCAAGAACGCAATCGATGTTTCGAAGCGACAGTTCGTGCGCGTCGTGGTCGTTCAACGCGACAATGGCCACGCACCCGGTGTAGCTATGGTGCTCAAGTCCAACGATCAAGGCCCGGTTTGCATCAATATCGGGGATGGTGCTAACTACCGCCCTCGCTCGCCCCAATGGGAGCGTCTCCAAAAATTGGATGTCCTCCGCGCTACCAAAAATTGCCGTGACACCGGGGCGCCGATTGTTGGAAATCCGTCGAGGGTCAAAGTCGACTGCAAGCACTTTCCATCCATTGGCACCCAACCGGTCTGCGACGGGACCCCCGAAACGCCCCAGTCCATACACGATGACATCAACATCAGATTGGTCGTCGGATAGATCGACTTTGCGTGTGCTGCTTCTGTCGAGAATTTCGAGCCAGCGCCCAATTTTCGCGTAGATCTGATGCGAGTACAAGATCAGGTAGGTTGATCCGCCGATGGTGATCAATCCAACCACGGTGATCAAACTTACGGTGGCATTGGTGATATGGCCCAGACTGAGGCCCAGGGCGGCCAGAATCAGCGAAAACTCCGATATCTGCGCCACGGTCAAGCCCGCCAGAAAGCCAACACGTACGGGGTAGCGCATAAGTGCCATGATCAAAATGACAATCAGCGGGTTGCCGAACAGCACAAACGCCGAAAATATCAGTGCTTCCTTGATTTGCTGCCCAGCATCGGTGAACTCCAACTGCGCACCAAGCACGAGGAAGAAAAAGAGCAAGAGGAAGTCCCGCAAACTCACCAGCCGTGAGCCGAGCGCGTCACGGTATGGAGTCGAGGCCAAGGACACACCAGCGAGGAAAGCTCCGACCTCCGAGCTGAAACCTAGCCAGTCGCTAAACGCAGCGACAGCGACCGCATACGAGATACCGAAGAGAACCAGTAACTCTTGTGACTGGGCGACGCTGTGCAGAACGCGCGGCAGCACGTACTTGGCTAGCAAGACTATGCCGATGAGTAGCCCAATTCCTTTGGCGACAACCTCGACAACACCGAGCGCCACATTGTCCTGAGCCTCTTGCCCGAACGCGGTGATAGCGATCATCACTAGCACCACAATTATGTCCTGAACGATCAAGAAACCCACGGCTATTCGACCGTGAAGCTGCTCAAGTTCCCTCTTGTCAGACAGGAGTTTCACGATGATGATCGTTGACGAAAAGGTCAGTGCAACCGCCACGTACAAGGCAGTTACCGTGTCCATGCCCAGCGCAATAGCGATGAAGTATCCCACCACTGACGTAAAGATGACTTGGCCAAGACCGGTGGCCAACGCAACTGGACCAGTGGTTTTTACAAGGTGAAGATCAAGCCTGAGGCCAACTAGGAACAACAGAACTGCGATGCCAAGGTGCGCGAGTAGTTCCATCGTTCCATCGGTGGTGACCCACCCCAAACCGACCGGGCCGACGAGAATTCCGACTCCAATGAATGCCACAATCAGCGGTTGTTTAAGCCGCACCGCGAACATTGCTGCTATTGCAGCGATGGTCAGTACCGCAGCAAGAATGGGGAACTCGTGCACATCCATGAGCGCATCCGATCAGGTCAGGTGCGGGCAGTTACCCTACCTTCCCACAGTGCGACCCTTGTGAGAAATTAACCGTGGAAATCGAGCGCCCTTAGTCGTGCTTGATAACGCGGACGTCGTCAAACCCCGACTCGACGTCAACAAAGAACTCTGTGACCGCGTCTGAGGCCTGAACTGTGTGGCAGCCGGGCGCCAACGCTATGACTATGCGCCCATCCGCGAACGATCTCGGTGACGTGTAGGGATCTGACGACTTATCGCAGCGCTCCACAGTCACCCGGACCGCAGACACTGGCGCACCGGTCTGCTGGTCTTGCACGAGAATCGTCCCCGCCGCCCAGTTGGTGCCTAAACCGGTCGGCCCGTCGTAAAACATCACTTCGACAACGTCGCTTTTGGTCGCGGAGGTCACCAGCGTGGTGTGCGGTTCGGCAGGCACTGGATACCTATTGTGCGCATCGTCGCCGAGTTTCACGGCGTAGCAACCTTGAGGAACTGTCACCGCGAACATTCCATTGGCGTCTGTTGTGCCTTCGTGGGTACTTAACTGCTCGGCACCCTCAGCAGGCCCATCTGGTCCGCACGGAGCGAAACGATGGGCGCGAACAGTAACTCCATCCACTGGAATACCGCTGAGCGTGCGTGCTGCAACAGCGAGAGTTCCCTCGGGTATCGCTCCTGCCGTGCTCCGCGTAACCCCACCGGCCGGTGTCGGCGGCGGAGCCGTACTTGAGGATGCCGCAACAGCGGAATTGTTGTTCATCGCCTGCGGTTCCGGATAGTGGTAGATCATGTCCGCAGACCCTGTTGCACAGGCTGCGCCGAAAATTACCGCGACAACGGCAGGTGCAGCAGCGCACATGATTCGGCCGCCGCGGCTGCTGAGGTGGGACTCGCCAATAATTGTGCGCACCATGTCATTGGACGTCACCGACGCATAAGCCGCACCATTAAAACCCCGGTGTCAACCACACCGATCACTGATTGTGACACCGCCGTAATCGTGTTAGGCGCCGTGCCACCGCATCGATCACTTATGGCGGTAGCCTCAACAGATGGAACAGTCACCGGCGCGGTTCCGCCAGTGCCGACGCGTCTGCGAGGTTGCTTATGCCTGACAAAATTGGGAGTGACTCCCCCAAGCCGAGAGCCCCACGTCGCTCCGTCCCCAGGCGACCACGACCTCGTGACCGCGGCGAATTTATTGGCGACGGCGGCAAGTGGGTTGCCACGTGGAGTTTGCGCTTACTGTTGTTCGCCGCTGCCCTCTACGTCGTCGGGTGGGTGGTAGGCAAGATGTGGGTGGTCGCACTCCCCGTCTCGCTAGCCGTCATTGTTTCGACGGTGCTGTGGCCCATCGCGGGGTGGTTGCATCGGCACCGTGTTCCAGCATCGTTGGCATCGCTTGCTGCCCTCACTGTCGCAATCGGGGCGTTCGCCTTCCTCATAGCTTCGATTGTCCCGTCGATCGCGCGCGATGTCCCCGAGCTTGCAGAGCAAGCGGAACGCGGCATTATCAGCATTCAGGAATGGTTTGCAGGACCACCGTTAAATATCGAACCGGAGCAGTTTGACGAATACGTCCAAGCCGCCGCGACCATTTTGCAGGAAAGCTCGGACCGGATCGCCTCCGGCGTCTTTGTTGGCCTAGGTGCCGCGACATCGATCATCATTACGCTGATCCTGTCCCTGGTACTGACGTTCTTTTTCCTCAAGGATGGCTTGCGGTTTATGCCGTGGTTCCTTCGGTCAACCGGGGGAACTGGTGCCCGCCATGTCGCTGAAGTTCTTACCCGCCAGTGGAAAACCTTAGCGGGGTTCATTAGGGCCCAGGCGATCGTCAGTTTCGTTGATGCGTTCTTCATCTGGATCGGTCTCATGGTGATGAATGTGCCGCTCGCCAATGCGCTGGCCGTCATCACGTTCATCGCCGGATTTGTGCCCATCATTGGTGCGTTCGTTGCGGGTGGGCTAGCAGTCCTCGTCGCACTTGTTGCTAACGGACCCATCAACGCACTCATCGTGTTGGGCATTATCGTTGCTGTTCAACAGCTCGAAAGCAATATCCTGCAACCCATCCTGCAAAGTCGACACATGAACCTGCACCCCGTCGTCATCCTGCTTTCAGTTACCGCAGGAGCACGCCTATTCGGGATAGTTGGGGCATTCCTTGCTGTACCGGTGGCGGCGATGGTGGCTGTCGCTGTGCGATACATAGGTGAAGTGCTCGACGAAAGAGCACGAGAAGAACGAGAACAATACGAAGAAGAAACCCACGACGAAGAAGAAGCAGTGGAGTCCGGTTGATCAGGTCTGTCTGCGGCAACACAGCAAAGTCTCCTACTCTGAAACACGAACTGTTGTCGACGAACTGTGAGGTTGTGTTGTGACGTCGTCACTTGGCGCAAGAGGATCCAGGCTCGTGGCCCGCGCGGCTGACGCTGTCCTCGAAACCAGCATTGTTGGGAGTTTCACCAAATTCGGGCTTTCGACACGTCGCTCGCTTCCCCAGTGGCCAGCCGACCCAGCACCGCACAGTTTGCGCGACCACGTCGTGCTCGTCACCGGTGGAGGCTCCGGGATAGGCGCAGAATGCGCACGTCAACTCTCCATGCTTGGCGCTCGCGTCCTACTTGGCGTTCGCACGCCCAGTAAAGGAGCCAACACTGCCGCATGGATTCGAGACACAGTCCCCGGCGCTGATGTTGACGTGATTGACGTTGATGTGTCTGATTTTTCGTCGGTCCGGCACGCCGCACGCAACATTGTGGCGAACGAACTTCGCCTCGATGTCATCGTGCACAACGCGGGCGTTCTTCCGCGAGAACGCCTCGACAGCAATGACGGACACGAAATCACATTGGCCACACATGTGCTCGGCCCCCTGTTGCTCACAGAACTGCTCAGGCCTGCGTTGCGGGCGTCCCAGAACGGCCGGGTAATTTTTGTGTCGTCTGGCGGCATGTACACCCAGCGGTTGCCAGTTGAAGACCCTGAATATCATGTTGGGGTTTATAAGGGGGCGACGGCGTACGCCCGGACGAAACGCATGCAAGTTGCGCTCACCCCGTTGCTTGCACAGCGATGGGCCGGCGACGGCATTTCCGCCCACGCGATGCACCCCGGTTGGGCTAACACGCCAGGCGTGGTTGACGCGCTTCCCGGGTTCCACAAGGTGATGGAACCGCTGTTGCGCGACGCGCGATCAGGCGCGGACACCATTGTGTGGCTCGCGGCATCGCACCCCGCTCCTTCGTCTGGCCGATTTTGGCATGATCGCCGCGAACGCTCACAGTTCCGAATCCCCCGCACACGCCACAGCGACCAGGATGTCGTGCGCCTGTGGCGGTTCTGCTGCGATGCTCTCGAACTGCCTGCTGTATGAGCTAACGTGACTCGCGCCGTTCGGCGGATTTCAACGCCTTCAACACACCGCCTCGTGCGGACGGCGCGAGGTCATCAGCATTGAGGACGGACCTAATCTCAGCCGTTGTAAACCCTCGACCGTTGCGGCAGATTATGGCGAACAAGTCCGCGATCGTCACTTGATCTGGATTACTTCGAAGGAGCGTCAAAGCTCCGTGTGTTGGCGCGGACCCGGGGCTGATAATGCGCGCGTACCAACCGCACCGACCAGTTTCAATCATGTCCGCGATGATCGTGTTGGTGCCGACCCGCATGCCGAGTTTGTAACACGGCTCGCGTGGCTGCGTCACCTCAAGGATCACGTCGCCCCATTGCCACTGATCACCAACGTGTACTTCTTGTTCGGTGAGACCACGAACTGCGATGTTCTCCCCCACGTCACCGGGATTAAGGTCGTAACCATCCGCCTGCCACGCCGCGTAGTGCTCCGCAGGATAGATGTACACGCCCTTGTCTCGGCCGCCGTGAAACTTCAGATCAGCCTGCTCGTCGCCAACAATGTTGTGGTGTACAACATCGACGGTGCTCGCCGCGACGGAGCGCTTGCCGATACTGCTGACCACGCGTTCCCCGCCATGCGTACCGAGGTTTACGGGTGTCCCCACAAACACCGACTCCACCGTCACATCTGTAACCGTCTCATTTGTAGAGGGCACCACGATCACACCTACATCGTTTCTCGGACTATGTTTCTTCTCTGGCAGTGATTCTTCTCTGACTGTGTTGCTTACTGCAGATCGGACAGTGGCACGTTGTCACCAACGAGACGCACTTCTACACCATAATCCGTCACTCGAACTGAGTCGGCGCGCAACGAATCAGGTAGCGCGGCGACAGGCTCAGTTGCCCCACCCTGGATTGCCTGAGCGATAGCCGATGGCAATGGCAATCCGAGGATCTGAGCTTGCCCAATATCGACAACAACATCGCCGCCGTTGATCCGCGGCACCATATCCACCGATGCGGTACCACCCATCATTTCCACCGCCAACGCATCGCGGTCAGGATGAGCGGTTACACCGTCGATGGACACAGTGACGCCTGGAAGGAGAGCAACCCCTCCACCGCCTTGGGCTTGGATTGCTTCAAAAATCGTGTCAGTTGCGACCTGCGCGGTAACTTCAACAGTCCCAGCGACAGGGTTCTCCCGGTCTGAAATGTTGACATCACTAAGGTCGATCAACAAAGTCGAACCCCGCAACGTCCCTGTGCCAATGGTGCCGCTGTCAATGGAGAGATCAGCAATCCGATCGTCAAGCAACGCTGGAAGTAGCGGTGTGAAACCGAACGACGTCGATACGGAAGATTGCCACGACTCGCTCAACGGGTCGCGGATGTCTTTGCCAACAAAGTAGCGCGTCGCCGCTTCGCTTGCCGCCGCAACGATAACCAGGATTACGGCCAAGGAGAAAACTAACTTAAATAAACCGCGCAACAAACTTCACCTTCCACTACGACATCTGCAAACTACGGTTTCTGCCACTGACCGCGCTCACGAAGAACGTCGATCAATACGTCTGGCCGATCAGTCACAATTCCGTCCACCCCAATGTCAAGCAACGCGCGCATATCGGAGTCGTCGTCGACAGTCCAGACATGCACTTCCGCCCCAAGCCGGTGCACGAGCGCGACGAAACGATCATCCACAAGCGTACGGCCTCTGTAGGTCCTTGGCACTTGGGCCATGTCACCCCACGCAACTCGACGCAAGCCACCAAGCGGAACCTTTTGCGACCAGGGCGTCCGTGAAAGGGCCCACACCGCTGCGACCCCGGCAGGTGAGAACGCTGCCGCAGGGACGCCGCCGCGGCGTTGAAACTTCCTACGCAAGCGGCTTAGACGGCGGGTTGAAAATGACGCAATCGAAATCCGACCATGCGACTGTGTCCGTTCGATCAGGTCAACAAATGGATCCACCGCCGAGTCAGTCTTCACATCAATGTTGAAACGAGCTGACGGCAACGCCGCCAGTACTTCTTCGAGCGTGCTGACAGCCCCCTTACCGCCAACCTTCGCGGACTGGACCTGCGACCATGGAATCGACGAAACCTTTCCAGCAACGTCCGACACCCGATCTAACGTCGCATCGTGGAGAACAATGACGACACCATCGCTGGTGGCGTGAACATCGATCTCGATGTACGAGTACCCATTACGCACTGCTTCTGTCATCGCCGTGAGGGTGTTCTCAAGTCCCGTGAATTCGCCCGTGTGCCAACCCCTGTGAGCAAACGCGCGCGGAGGAGTTCCCTTCAGGTACGCATGCTTATGGGGCGGAGATCCACTTGTCGTCACCCCACAAGTGTGCCGACGACCGCATCGATTCGCGAGTCGTAATAAGAATTCAACACAGAGATCACAGGTATTTCATATCCACGGCGAGTTTGCACACTAGGCGTGATCTAGCGCGTATACATTGCTGCAATGTCAAACTTCGAACAGTTTGTCGACACCTTTGAATCGGTGCTCGGCACGATAGCTGGAATTGTGTGGGGACCGTGGGCGCTAATACCACTGCTCCTAGGCACGGGGTTGTACCTAACAATTAGGTTAGGCGGATTGCAGTTTCGCAAACTCATCCCCGCATTACGGCTCGCCCTTATTGAACGTCAGGACAAGGGAGCCACAGGCGACATTACCCACTACCAAGCCCTCACCACCGCACTCGCGGCCACAGTCGGTGTCGGCAATATCGTGGGTGTAGCTGCGGCTATAGGTCTTGGCGGGCCTGGTGCGTTGTTCTGGATGTGGGTGACGGCCCTCGTCGGTATGGCTAGCAAATACTCCGAAGCGTTCCTCGGCGTTCGCTTCCGCGTTACTGACGCCAAGGGCGAACAATCAGGCGGCCCGCAGTACTACCTATTCCGTGGAATCCCCAACAAATTCGGACTCACCCTCAGTATTCTTTTTGCCATTTTTGCCGTATTTGCCTCATTTGGTATTGGAAACATGACCCAAGGCAATGCCGTCGCCGCGCAAATGGAAAATACATTCGGCGTTACACCCTGGATTACAGGACTCGTTCTCTTCACCCTCACCGGACTTGTTCTCATCGGCGGTATCAAGGCCATCGGTCGTGTCACAGCAGCTTTCGTGCCCATGATGATCGCGCTATACCTCGCTTGCGGCACCTTCATCCTCATCAGCAACGCTGATGCCATCCCCGGCGCCTTTGGGATGATCTTCTCCGAAGCATTCACTGGGCAATCCGCAGTCGGCGGGTTCCTCGGCTCAGCTTTCCTCTACGCGCTACAACTCGGTGTGGCACGCGGAATCTTCTCCAACGAGTCCGGCATGGGATCAGCTGCCATTGCCGCCGCCGCAGCAAAAACGACGCACCCAGTACGTCAGGGCCTGGTGTCCATGACCCAAACATTCATCGACACCATCATCGTCGTCACGTTCACCGGGCTCGTCCTCATCACGACTGGTGTGTGGCAAGGTGACCGCGAAGCCTCCGGCACCATGACCGCGAATGCATTCTCCACTGGCCTGCCCGGCGAGTGGGGCCACTACATAGTTGCCATTTCGATCGCGTTCTTTGCGTTCTCGACAATCCTAGGTTGGTCGTACTACGGCGAGCGGTGTGTTGAACGCCTCGTCGGGCGCGGAGGCGTCGTGCCGTATCGGGCGGTCTTCACAGGCGTCGTCTTTATCGGCGCTGTATCGCAGCTCACCATCGTGTGGACAATCTCCGACATCCTCAACGGCCTCATGGCAATCCCCAACCTCATTGGATTGCTGCTACTGTCCGGGCTCATCGTGCGAGAAACCAAGCACTACCTCGACAATGACCCACAACTGCGTGCATCCGCCCGCGAAGTAAACCAGTTCATGGCCGCGTACAAGAAGTAGCGGACTACTCCCACGGCGCACCTATTCCCCTGTGTGCCGTGGGATTGGTCACCAAAGTCTTCACGGTAGTGAACTCGTGACGTAGCTTTAGCAACCGTGAGCATCGAGGAATCAGACAACACAGACAGCACGCCTCCCTCCAGTGAGGCGAGTGTGTCCGATTCCTCGCACCCCGGAGCTACGCAGAACTATGACGCCCTTTTCGGCCGTCCAGGAGCGCCATTCGGATACGACCCTGAAACCGAGGAACCGTATTCGTCAAAAAGTCGCGTCGCCGTGGGTGTCCTCAATATCTTTCTGCCAGGCGTCGGCCGCTTGTACTCAGGACGCCTCGCTCTTGGACTCCTCCAGCTTGCCGCGGCGATTCTTACCTGCGGAATTGGCTGGTTGTGGAGCGTCACGGATGGAATCCTCGTCCTCATCAACGGCTCCACCGACAACGACGGCCAGCCACTCCGGCCCTAGCTGCCTCCCTGCGCGGTAAAGCAAAAAGCACTACGGTGTGGTCCGGAATAGGTTCTCAAACGAACAACATTGGAGGCACACATGGGATTTGGCGACATGATGAACAAAGCAAAGGGACTCGCGCAGAAGAGTCCCGACAAAGTCCGTGCGGCGGTCGACAAGGCTGAAGACACTATTGATCAGAAAACTGGCGGCAAATACGGTGACCAGATTCGCCAGGGCGGCAGCGTCGTTCAGGACAAACTCGGCGTCACCGAGCAGAAAAATTCCGACACGGGCGAAGCCGACAAGGAAGCACCTGAGGCCAAGTAATCGTGCTGCCGGTGCGGCGTGACTTCACCGCCGCACCGAGCGGAACAGTGTCACCACCGTTGATCTCGAATACCCGAACACCATCGCCGCGTAGCACGGGAACGCTACTGACGAGAGGCTCCCTTGTGACCGCCGACAACGATCGCGCCCGGTGGAATGCTCGCTATACATCCAAGAGACCAACCTTCGAGCCGCAACCTATTCTCTCGGATGTACTCACCGCGGGCATCTCTGACGGACCAGTGCTTGAGCTCGCATGTGGTGCATCGGGAAACGCGGTGACTCTTGCCAGCCTCGGTAGACATGTCACCGCAGTGGACATCTCCGATGTCGGATTAGGCCAACTCCGGTGTGAAGCTGACAATCGTGGCCTCACATCGCATCTCGACATCGTCGAAGCAGACCTCAGTGACTACCAGCCCCGCGAACACCACTATGCGTTGGTAATCGCCACATTCTTCTGGGACGGAAGCGTTTTTGATGCTGCCTGCAACGCCGTCATGCCCGGCGGTGTTATTGCCTGGCAGGCACTCTCAACTCCAACTATGACTTCCCGACCGTTTCGGATACACCACGGTGCACTCAGCGCCAGACTCCCTGACGGCTTCACGGTGATTCGAGAGCACCAAGGGGGCGTCGAAAGCCACGCCTGGACCTGCCTCTACGCCCGCCGTTAGTCGTCACTGCTTGTCAGCGGGGGAACTTCCCGTGCGTACACCGGATTCAAGGGCACCAATTCGCGCCATATCCTCTTCGTCCAAATGGAAACGATCAACGTCTCGATTTTCTCGAAGGCGCTGTATGTGGACGGACTTGGGAACGGCTGCGCCACCGATCTGAATGTGCCACCGCAAGACCACCTGCGCCACTGACACAGCGTGCCGATCGGCGATAGAAATTAGGGTTGGTTCGTCGAGCAGGCGTCCGCGCCCGAGAGGACTCCACGCCTGGGTCACGATGTCGTGTTCTGCATGGAAGGCACGCAGTTCGTGTTGCGGCAGCCACGGATGCGATTCGACTTGGTTGAGCGCCGGAGTCACACCCGTCTCGTCCATCAACCGTCCGAGTTCTGCGGCACCGAAGTTGGCGACGCCGATCGACCGGACACGCCCTTCTTCCTGCAGGCGAATAAACGCCCGCCAGACGTCTACAAACTGGTTCCGTGTTGGACGTGGCCAATGGATGAGGTAGAAATCGACCGGACCGATCCCTAAATCACGTTCCGTTTGATCGAAATCGGCCAACACCTGGTCATAGGTCTGTACAGGGTCGCCCCAGAATTTAGACGCTACGAGCAACTCATCTCGTCGCCCAGACTCGCGTACGGCTTCACCGAGTTCGCGTTCGTTGCCGTAAAAGGCTCCGCCGTCTATTAGCTGATAGCCCGCTTCAATTCCCGAAGTAACGACATCGAACGTCTGATCTGCGGGCACTTTGTACAGACCAAAACCTATCGACGGAAGTTCCATACCGTCATTGAGTGTCATCGAGGAAGCCATGGGGTCAATACTGACAGGTCCTGATGCGCGGCGGGCGAGGGTGTGGTGTCCCTAATCGCGCTCCAACAGTCCGGGTAGTCGGTCGAACCAGTCGAGTACTGCACGTTCGTAGGTGATGCCGAAGTCCAGCGTCGCGGCACCATAGGCGTTGCCCGTGTGACATTTCGCCTCTTCAAGGTAGCCAGCTAGTCGTTCCGCATGAATTGTTCGATTCGCGGCGATGATGCGTGAGAGTCGTTCTGGCTCAACGTGGTTACCGAACGCCAACGAGAGAAGCAACGGAAAGCGGATCGTTTCCGGTCCTGGGTCGCGAGCTACCCACGCAGCGAAGGCTTCCCGGCCCTCCTCGGTTATGCGGTACGGAGTGCGGTCGCGCGGACCGGTTTCACCTCGTTCGGCCAGCCCGTCGCGGTTGAGGGCGGCGAGTTCCCTGTAGACCTGGCTTTGGGTGATGCTCCAGTAGCTGCCAATTCGATTTTGGGCCATGGCCACAAGATCCCAGCCGGACATCGGACCTTCGTGCAAGAACCCGAGGAGCGACGCGGCGGTTGAGTTGAGAGGTTTTTCGTTCTTCACATATCCCCCTCTTGACATTCCATTGTGGAAGGTTGATCATCAGAATACAACATTCCACTGTGGAAGGTCAGTTTTATGGACATCACTCCTAGCCCCCGCGCCTCCACCGCCGACCGGGAACACGTTCTCGCACTGCTTGGCAAGCACATGAACGACGGCCGGATTGACATCGCCGAATACGACGAGCGCACAGCACACGTTTACGCGGCACAAGCAGTCGATGAGGTGAATCGAGTCCTTGCAGACCTGCCGCCACTAGATGCGCACCAGCATCAGCCGAAGATCACGCCACCCCCACGACGACGCACGACCCCACTGTGGCTGCGGGCCGAACTACAAACCTGGATCTCAGTCGGCGCATTCTGCATTGCATTGTGGCTCGCCATCTCATTAGCCTCGGGCGGCCTCACATACCCATGGCCGGTGTGGGTCATTGGACCGTGGGGTGCCGTACTTGCCGTACGCATGCTCACCGGTTTTGAATCCCGATGCAGCAAGAGTCGCCATTGGGAACACGCACACAAGATAGCTGCCGACCACCGGGCTCGAGTGTCAAACAGGCACCACTAGGTAGCCCGTATCAGACCGTGCCGAATGGCCGCGCCGCAATCCAATCCCGCGTATCGTCAGCCATAACAGCGAACCGGAACACACGGGAGAAGACATGCCGAAATACATGTGGCGAGTCAACTATTCACCGGATGGCGCCGCCGGACTGGTCGAACAAGGCGGCAGTGTTCGCCGCGCCGCCATCACTGAAATGGTTCACAGTGTGGGCGGAACCGTGGAGGCGTTTTACTTCGCCTTCGGCGACGACGATCTCATCGTCATCGGCGACGTGCCAAATGAAATTGCAGCAGCAGCGCTCGCAGTGCGCACCGCCGCATCCGGCGCCGCCGTGTCGCAAACTGTTCCACTACTCACCGCGGAACAAATCGACGAAGCCGTTGCACTAGATGTGCAGTACCGCCCGCCTGGCGACTAGCGACATTTCACACCATCATCAGGGGCTAATGTGCGGCCGTTACTGCGACCGAGGGGTCAGTAACGGCCGTTTACTTCTGGAACGATTCGCTAGCCCTTAACTGCAGCTCAGCGCTTCAATGACGGTCGAGATTCGCCGTCTCCAACCGCCAACAATAACTGTGCCGCTCACCACACTGAGTTCTCCTGCACCTCATTATTATGCTCTACTTCATAGCGCATATCAGTGCAAGCTCACATCAACGACGATGTGCCCAAGGAGAACCGATGGCCCACTCGACCAGTCCCCCGTTTCACCGCCTCGCCGCGTTTATTGCCCGCCACGCCCGGTGGATGATCGCCGCCTGGATTTTCGCACTCGTCGGACTAAACCTCGCTGTGCCCCAGCTTGAACGCGTCATCGCCGAAAACTCGGCCGCATTCATCCCCGATGACAACGAAGCCAACCAGGCACTTATGCAAATGGCCCGCGACTTCGACAATCCGGAATCGTCCGCCATCGGATTCTTCGTCCTCGCTAGCGAGGACGGCTTCGACGCCGAGGATCGCGCCTACTACGAACAACTCGCCCAAGGCCTCATCGACCTGCCCACTCATGTCGCCTACATACTTGACCTGCAGACATCCCCTGAAGCGCGCGAACTGACCACCAGCAGTGACGGCAAAGCCGTCACACTCATGACGGTGCTCAACGGCGGCAACGGCACCACCGAGGCCACTCAGGCCACATTCGCGGTCCGCGAACTGGCCGACACCATACCCCGCCCTGACGGGCTTGAAGTGGAGTTCACGGGCCCAGTCGCCACCACCTCTGATCAGCTGCACGCAGTCGAACGCGGCATGCTCATCATCACCGGAGTTAGCGTCCTCCTCATCTCCATCGCACTGCTCTTCGCCTACCGACGCATCGCCACCGTCGCCATCGCGCTCGCCCTACTCGGCGTAAGCCTCGGCACTGCCCGACCAGTCGTCGGGCTCCTCGGACAAGCCGGAATCCTCGAGATGTCCATGTTCACCGCTGCGCTAATGACAGCGCTAGTTATCGGCGCCGCCACCGACTACGCGGTGTTCATTATTGGCCGCTTCCACGAAGCGCGAAGATCAGGCCGCACAGTCGACGAGGCAGCAGCCGACGCCATCGGCGGGATCGCAACAGTCATCATCGCGTCAGGACTCACCATCGCCGCAGCATGTATGGCCATGCTCTTTACCAAGGTAGGAATCTTCCGCACCGCCGGACCACCAATCGCCGTCGGTATCGTCGTATCGCTCGCCGCCGCACTCACACTTGGCCCAGCATTGCTCGCACTACTTGGACGTCATGGCCGCGCAGATCCTCGCCCCACACCACCGGGCAAACGGGGGCCTGAGCGTCGTTGGCGGCGCACAGGTGCACGGGTTGTTCGAAAACCACTGCCAGCCTTCGCATTGTCCGTCCTCGTCCTCGCCCCGTTCGCCCTCGTCGCCCTCACCCACGAACCAAACTTCGACGAATTCCGCGCACAACCTCACGACTCTGAAAGCAATACCGGGTACCAGCTTGCAGCAAAACATTTCCCGAACAACGAATTACTGCCCGAATACCTCATCGTGCGTTCCGACCATGACCTCCGGACAACCGACGATCTTGCCGCCCTCGAACATATGGCACGCAGCATCTCCGAAGTCGAGGGCGTAGACGAAGTACGTTCTATTACTCGACCCAATGGAACCACGCTGCCTGAAGCGTCACTCGGATACCAAGCCGGACTGATCTCCGACGGACTCGGCACCGCAAGCGACCGAATCAACGCGGATAGGCCCGAAGTCGACAGGCTCGTTGCTGGCGCCTCCGAACTAGCCCGCGGCAGCAACGAAGCACGCGAACGCATGCCAGAACTCGTCGAAGGAACCGACCAACTCATCGGCGTCGCCCGCGAAATACTCGATACCGTCGATGCAGTGGAGGCCGCTGTCCAGAATGCGTCAGGCGGCACCATGGATCTCTACGATGCCCTCGCCGAAATGCGCGTGCTCGCCACCGGAATCGAAGACGTCGCAACCGTAATTACGGCCAATTCCGCCGCCATTCGTGACTCCTCCGAATTGCTCGCCACCATATTTGGGCCAGGGCTCCGCAGCGGAAGTTGCGGCTCGGACATGCACTGCGCCACCGTGCGGCAAGCGCTCTCAATGGTTGATGCCGCCACAGGTGGAAACACTGCGCAGGTTCTCCGCGACACTATCGAAACGGGACGCGACGCCGACGCCGCCGCAGATCGAATGAAGGCACTTTCCGTAAGCATGCGGCAGATCGCAAACCGCGTGGAAGGTTCACTCGCCATGTTCGACGGTGGTTCCGTCAGGCCGCAGCTTGACCAGCTATCCGCAGGAGTTCGCGAACTCGAAAACGGGGTGGCACAAATCGCAGGCGGCGCCAACCAGATCGCTGACGGCACAAGAGAATTGCCCGGCACCCTGGATGAACTACTCGAAGGACTTGGGTCGGCTACCAACTACCTCGACCAAATGAGAGCGAGCGCCTCCACTGGCACAGCTTCGGGCTTCTACCTGCCCGCCTTCGCATTTGACGATCCACGGCTAGTTACCGCCAGCCAGTTCTTCGTGTCACCCGACGGGAAGACAGCGCGCATGATCGTCCTCAGCAACGGGCAAACACTCGGGCATGAAGCATTTGAGCGAATTGACAATATAAAGTCCGCAGCCCGAGCTGCCGCAGCAGGAACAGTGCTAGCAGACGTCGACATTTCCTCAACAGGATTCGGGTCCATCTACAGCGACCTCGAAGATGAGATCAACAGCGACTTCGCACTCGTGGCGATCATCGCGATCACCGCCGTAACCCTCATCCTTGCGGCGATGCTGCGAAGTATTGTCGCCCCGTTGGTGATTATGGTGTGGGCGCTCGTCTCGTTCATCGCAACAATCGGCATCGGCGTGCTGGTCTGGCAGCACATGCTGGGAATATCGCTTCATTGGTCGGTGATCCCGATCGCGTTCGTCATCCTCGTCGGTGTTGGCGCGGACTACAGCATGCTGGTGATCAGCCGAATACGGCAGGAATCAGCCCTGTCGTCCTCCGCGTCAGGTCCGAGCGGCGGTTTGCGTCTCGGCGTCATTCGTGCGCTTGGCGCCACCGGAAGTGTGATCACCATTGCGGGAATCGTGTTCGCAGTGACGATGTTCGCCCTCATGGCTGGCGGAATCTATCTCCTGGCGCAACTTGGGTTTGTTGTGGGGATTGGGATGTTGCTCGACATTCTCATCGTGCGCACAGTGCTGGTTCCGTCCACACTGTTGCTGCTCGGCCGGGTCTCCTGGTGGCCAGCCCGGGCGTAGTTTTCGGGATGCCGTTCGGATAGGTGAGGCCACATGTGCAGAAAAATGCATGATCAGGAACCCCTGTCGTCATGCATTTTTCAGCACATGCGAGGCTGCGAGTGTTGACCGGAATCCCGTGGCACCCGCACGACCCGTACTGTTAAGGCTGTGGCCTCAGGTACAACGATGTTTACGTTTACAGTGCAATTGTCCGACGTCGACCGAGGCGTATACGAAGAGTTGGACTTGCGTCTAGCGCGGCACCCCTCGGAAACGACCGAGTTCATGGTGACGCGGATGCTTGCATACTGCCTCGAGTATCAGGAAGGCATCGCGTTTAGCGACGGAGGTGTCTCCACTTCGGACGAACCGGCTGTTCTGGTGCGGGACCTCACTGGCCAGTTGACGGCCTGGATTGAAGTTGGTGCACCCGCTTCCGATCGGGTGCACCGTGGGAGCAAACGCGCTGGCCGAGCAGCGATTTACACCCACCACGACGCAAGCCGTGTGCTTGAGTTGCTCGACGGCAAAAAAATTCACCGAGCCGAGCACATCCCGCTTTACAGCTTCGCTCCTGACTTCATTGAATCCGCTGTCGCCGAGGTTAAACGTCGCAACGCCGTGACGGTGTCAATCATGGAACGGCACTTGTATTTCGACATCAATGGGACTTCCCTCGAAACGCCAGTGATAGAGCACCGGTTTCGGTAACACTATTGGTCGTAGTCGACGTCGAGTTGGTGAGTTACTGGCCTAGCCTGGCACGTAAGTATGTACCCAGCGTTGACCTCTTCCTCGGTGAGCGCGTAGCTAATATCCATCTCCACGTCGCCGCTAACCAGCTTTGCTCGGCAGGTGCCGCACGCCCCGCCCATGCAGGCATAGGGTGCGTCTCCCCCAGTTTGCAGCACTGTTTCCAGGACAGTCTCTGCGCCGGAACTCACACCATTGAAGAGCTCACCGTCGATCGTTGCGGTCACCGACGAGACAACACCGTGAACCTCAGCATGCGGTTCAGCCTTGGCAAAGAACAACTCCAGGTGGATGTTGTCGTGATGAACACCAGCCTCTTCCAAAGCATCGGTAGTGCTGTCGATCAATTCCTGCGGTCCGCACAGGTACCAGCCGGTTACGCTGCCGAACTCAGTGAGGTCGGTGGGCAAGATTCTTCGCATCACAGCTTTTTCGTGCTGGCTCGGGAATTCCGGCTTCTCGCCGCTTGTGAGGAAGTGGGTGATGGTGAGTCGGCCCTCAAACTGGCGGGCAAGCATCGACAGTTCGTCGGCGAACATCGTGCTCTCTCGAGACTTGTTTCCATACAGCAAGGTGAAGTGAGCGTCCTCGTCAATTGTGAGAACTGTGGCGAGCATCGAAATAACCGGTGTGATTCCACTACCTGCCGCCACTCCGACATAGCGGGCTTTCGATGTCGTGTGGTTGAGAATGAATCGACCCGACGGCGGCAGTACACGCAGCGTGTCGCCTGCCTTCAACTGACTGTTCAAGTAGTGCGATACGACCCCATCCGGTATGCGTTTGACCGCGATGCGAACCAAATCCGAGGTGGCCGACGCACACAACGAATACGTGCGACGGTGTGTTTTGCCGTCAATGGGCACTTCCAGCGTGAGGTGCTGGCCCGGGCTGAACCGGAACTCTTCTTTCAGGTTCTGCGGGACATTAAAGGTGATCGACACCGAGTCATCAGTTAGCGGTCGCACCTCACTAACTTTCAGGTTCTGAAACTGGTGTCGATCTCCCGCGTTGTCCCCTGCCGCGGTTTCGGTAATCTTTCTCCACGCCCGATACTCCGATGCCGTGAGCTCTTTACCCCAGGCGTTCATAATGGCGACATTGGCGTCGAGGTATTGCTCTTCATTCTTTTTCCACGCCGTGATGTAACGGTAAAACGGGATCGCCGGGTGCAAATGATGCACCAGGTGGTAGTTCTGATAGAGCAACGTGGGGGTCAGCAACCATTCCATTCCCACGCGGACACGCGTCGCCCTGTACCGGTCTTCCTTATGGGTCGCGGTGAGGCCATGATGAGGGAGCCAGTCGAACCACCAAGCCAAGGCAGTCAGGGCGATACGCTGCGGAATCACGTACATCACCAGCAGATACCAGCCGAAACCCGCCCAAATAAGCCCTCCGTACAACACAACGGTGAGCGACAACATCACCAACGTCTCAACAACCTCCGCGCGGGGACGGCGAAGGAACGGGCGCTGCGACTTATCGGTGATAGCCCCCCAATGGAACCCGTGGCGGAGGTAAAAGATGACGTACCAGACATCAATCGTTGCCCAGCGCACAGGTAGCTGCCACCACGGACCGTGACTCGTCCACGCATCCGGGTCCTTCGTCATCACGTCATTGGTGTTGCGGTGATGCTCAATATGAATAAACCGAAGCAAAGGAAATGATGCGTAGAGGGCCACGAACGGAGTGGAAAGTCTGCCGAACAGTTCGTTCACCCACGTGTACCGACTCACCCCGTGGTGAGTGGCATCGTGGGCCACAGTAAACATGGTGAAGTTGACCACGGTGTATAGCGGTATCGCGATGAGGGCACTGACATTCGCGCCGAGAAGAAGCCAGGTAGTAAAGATCCACAACCCCATACAAGCCGTCCACAGCAGCACCGTTGGGATCGCTATTGCCGGTAGCGGAATACCAGGATCGGGGACTCCGCGGCGAACCGCCTGTGATTCCTGTTCGCTCAACACCGGCTGCGTTGTCATGTTTACCTCCTACAGAGCCACTGTAATCTCGTTGCCGGATTCGCTACGCGATCATCGAGGAAATGCTTAACGGATGGCGGCTTTGGGTGGTCGCTCCCCCATTTCCATAGGACTACTTTGCGCTAACTCACCGGCAACAGACCCCGCAGGATGGCCGTCACGGATGCGGCGGCAACGATCACGACCAGCAGAGGCGCCCTGAACCACGCGAGAATGCCCCCGACCACTACACCAGCGAATCGTGCCCAGCCAGCAAACCCGCTGTCGCTGACCACCGTGGATGTCGCCATCACTCCGACAAGCAGCAGGATCGCTATGTTCTCCACGGTCCGACGCATTTTGGGAGAATCCACAAATCGTTCGGGCAACAAAGGGCCAATTCCGCGCATGGCGTACGTTCCCGCAGCAAGAACTAAACCCGCGACCCCCACCACCCATAGCTCAGCCATCGGACGCCTCATTACGCGATTCAGGAGCAGACGTTGGCTGCCGGATTCCCATCAGCGGGAGGGCAACAAGTGCCATTAAAGGCGCAACTCCTGTTGGGACCCACGGAGCGCATGCCACGGCCACAATCACTCCCACCACGAAACCCAAGCGAGTATTGCTGTCACGCAAGGCAGAAATAACGAGGGCGAGAATGACGGCCAGAAAGACAGCATCTAGGCCGATAATTGTGACGTCGAACGCCTGCCCAACAAGTGAACCAACCAGCGCACCGATAGGCCACGCCACCAGGATTCCAATGCCGACGCAGGCGTAGGCAAAACGCCTAGATTGCTGAGAACGCTGGGCTGCCGCGAAAGCGACCGATTCATCGTTGATGAGATGAATCCATAGGTATCGGGGCCATCGACGACCCACGACGTCGGAGACGGCCAGCCCGTATGGCAAGTGTCGCGAATTAACCGTCAGTGCGGCGGCCGCTGCGACAATGGGACTTCCTCCGCTCGCAAGCAAACCCACGAACAGCATTTCGGATGACGCTGCAAGGACAAGAACTCCGAGCAGTGGCGCAAACCAAACGGGCAACCCTGCTTCGACGGAAACGGCTCCGTATGCCACACCCACCACGCCCACGGCAACAGCAATCGACGCCGAGGAGATAATGAGATGTGCTTTTTCGGCCGGAAAGAACTGGCGAGCATGCAACGGACAGGCCTCCGTTAGTTGCGAGAAGAATGCGGCGTCCCCTGAGGTGCTCAGCGATTTGTTGATGATGAGTTTTATCGCCAAATTACGACGTGTCAACTACACGAGAGGAATGTCCGGTAAGCCGCAAACATGCCTTTGAACTGGATAGATGAAGATCAGCAGCATAATTACAGGTGATGTTTTCTGCGCCCAAACGAACGTCAGAAGTTCAGGTCGCCGCGTAGGGTAATTAGTAATCCGAGCTGGAGGTTTCGATGGCACAGACTACTGTGAGCGAAGTGTTTGGGGAGCTCGCTGAGCTCGAAGACCCCAAAATTCGTGAGGTGAATCGGAACCATGGCGATGATCATGGTGTGAATCTCACCAAGCTTCGTGCGCTGGCCAAACGGCTGAAAAACCAGCCGGATCTTGCACGCCAATTGTGGGACAGTGGTGACAGTTCGGCGCGACTTCTGGCGATTTTGATCTACCGACCGAAAGATCTTCGGCAAGACGAGTTGGACGCCATGCTTCGCCAATCACGGACCCCTAAAGAACTCGACTGGTTGGTCAACTACCTCGTGAAGAAACATCCCGGTGTCGACGCTTTGCGCGTTGCCTGGTTCGATGATCCGAACGCTGTGGTCGCTAGTGCGGGCTGGGCACTCACCGCAGATCGAGTCACCAAAGCGCCGGAGGGTCTCAATCTTGAGGGGCTTCTCGACACTATTGAGTCATCCATGAAGGACGCACCGGATCGTTTGCAGTGGGCGATGAACAACTGCCTTGCGCAGATCGGTATACACCACCCCGAGCATCGGAACCGTGCCATCGCCATTGGTGAACGACTCGAGGTGCTGAAGGACTACCCCACTCCACCCAACTGCACGTCACCGTATGCGCCGATCTGGATCAAAGAAATGGTCCGTCGGCAGCAGCAGTAGCCCGCCACAATATTCAGCACAAACGCATCAAGATCCGAACAACACCACCAGGACCGACCCGCAATCCACTACCGTCAGGCTCGACGCGCAGGCACGACGGTAAAGGGGCACCACGGAATGGATCGGCGAGGTTTTCTCCGCACAGCCGCAATCGTTGGGGCGGCTGGCGCTCTTCCGATGCACGCTGCTGCAGCACACGCATCACCTTTTGGTTCGCTCGCCGGTCCGCTCTCAGACTTGCTCTCCGGCCCACCGGTGGGTGCGCGCCGCGTCATCTACTCATACCGAGGTGCTACTCCGCCGCCTGAACTTTTTGACCGGGTTCGCCGCGGAATCGGTGGGATCATTTTCTTCAGCGAGAACATCACGTCGACCGGACACATCGCTGAGGTGACGCGACAACTCACCGCGACGGCGCTGAGCTCCGGTTATTCACTCAGGCTTTTTGTTGACCAAGAAGGCGGTCCGGTTAAACGGTTGCCAGGCGGGCCGACACTGTCCGCAAAACAAGTGGGCACCCAACCCAATGTGATCGCCGCGGCGCAACAGCAAGGGCGGGAGGCGTCCGCCACTATTCAAGCAGCAGGAATGAATGCCAACCTCGCCCCTGTCCTTGGCGTGTACCGCAGGCCCGGTGATTTCCTTGATGCCACCCAGCGCAGCTTCAGCACCAACACTCGGATTGTGGGCGACGCCGCAGCAGAGTTCATTCGAACTTCCCAAAGCATGGGGGTGAGCACATGCGCCAAGCACTTCCCTGGACTCGGCGCCGCTCCAACCGCAGCCAACACCGATGTCACCCCTGTGACCATCACGCTTGATGAGCACACTCTGCGCACCGTCGACGAAATGCCCTACCAGGCCGCCATCGCAGCGGGTGTGCACATGGTGATGCCGTCGTGGGCTGTGTATCCGGCACTCGACGGTTCCAGGCCAGCTGGAATGTCAGCTGCCGTCTTGCAGGGTCGACTCCGCCAGCGGCTTGGGTTCCGTGGCCTCATCGTCTCCGATGCGATCGAAGCGGGGGCGCTTGCTACATACGGAAGCACCGGCAACCGGGTTCGAGCCGCGGTCGCCGCAGGCAACGACCTCGTGTGTTGTGCTGCACGAGATGTTGCCCAGGGAGACGAAGCCGCTGCGGCGCTCGCAGGGATCTGACGGTTAGCGTGCCTGGCGAGCTAGTGGCAACGTCAGCAGTGACAGCACGGCGATAACCACGAACGCAATCGAGAATCCGCCTTGCACTGCGATCATTCCGACACTGAGCGCGCCAACGCCGGTGCCTGCGTCAAATCCGATATTCCAGGTGGCGCTCGCTGTGCTGTTACGTGATGGCCCGGCGGCGACAAACGAATCCAGCAATGTCAGATTCTGCAAGCCTCCGTAGGACGTACCGATGAGCGCGACTCCCCCAAGCAGAAGTGCCCATTGTTGCGTTCCAGACGTTGCTACGGCTGCGGCCACCATCAGCAACCCCACCACCGTCACGCCGATCAGCGGCGCTTTGAATGGTGCCGTGCCGTATCTGTCGGCCAAGGCCCCGAACCACATCCGGCTCCACGCCGCCGCTGCCGTGAGCACCAACAATGCAACGAGTGCCGCCACACCGGAGTCGGTCATCTGCGGGATGAACGTCAGCAATGCTCCCGCAGCCGCAGTGACACCCAGCAGGATCAACATCGGCGCTACAAGTCGACGCTTGATCAAGGGGGCTTTCTCGCCATGTACCGCAACGGAATGCGGTTCACCCCGGCCCACATGACGACACAGCGGAAACACAACTAGCAATGCCACTAGCGGGCAGGCACCAGCGATGAACACGATCCAAAAGTTGACGTTGAGCGCCACCCACGGCGCGAGCGGAATGAGCACAAACTGTGGCACCGCAATGGCGAGCCCGTAGGCACCTAGTGCTTTACCGCGATGGGCGGGGTCGCTTAACTCGGCGACTGCTGCGGCCCCCGCCACGGTTAAGACTCCGAACCCAACGCCGCGAAGAGCGGCAAGGACCAGCACCGTTTCCAGATTCGATGTGAAAATGTGTAGCACCGACGGCACTCCGAGGAACACCATTCCGATGATGAGCGTGGTCGACCAGCCGAATCTTCGTAAGGCATAGGGAACACCCAACTGAGTGAGCACTGTGGACAGCATGAGTACCGCGTTGACTGCACCTGCCCCGGCTGTGTCGGAGCCGTGCTGGACAACCCACAGGGGTGCGACCGGGAACAGCAATGCGTGCCCCGCAAATGCAAGGGCGGTGAGAATCAGCAACGGAACAAGACCGGGCGTGCGGTCTGGCTTATGCTCCCGTGCTGCGCTCCCCACACACCCACCATAATTCATGTGATGAATCTTCGTGCCTGGGGTTTCACTGGACCATGACATGTGTCATGCCTCGTACGTGAATACCTCCTGAAAACCCGTGATATACGGTGCTACACACACGCTTTGCGACGCGACAGCATTGAACCATGACCCGCGAAATTGTTGTTCAAGTCGAAAACCTAGATTGCCACTACGGCGATTTCAAGGCTGTGTCCGATGTAAGCTTCGAGGCCGCACGCGGTGAGTGCTATGCCCTACTCGGCACCAACGGCGCTGGTAAAACCACGACGCTGGAAACAGTGCAGGGCTTTCGCCGCCCCACTCGCGGAAACCTGCGCGTGTTTGGGGCGAACCCATCGCGTAAGCCACACACGGTGCGGCAACGCGCTGGGGTAGTGCTGCAATCCGGCGGGCACTTCGGTGAAATCACCGTGCGGCAAACGGTCGAGCTTTTTGCTTCGCTGTCGTCACGCAGCGATGATGTCGACGCAGTGATCGCCCGGGTGGGGCTCGACCACCGCACCAAGGCTGTGGTGCAGACGCTGTCTGGCGGCGAGCGACGAAGGCTTGATCTTGCACTCGCAATGTGGGGGCGCCCGGAGCTTATCGTGCTCGACGAGCCCACCACAGGCCTCGACCCTGAATCACGGAAAACTCTGTGGCACATCATCAGCGACCTCAAGTCGGGCGGCACCACAGTCCTGCTGACCACCCACTATCTCGAAGAAGCGGAGCGCCTTGCCGATCATGTCGGAATTATGCACGAGGGCAGACTTGCCATCGACGGCACGTTGGATGAGGTTCTTGCGAGCCGACCAGCCCGTATGACGGCCGAGATCATGCAGGCACCGGACGATTGGTTCCCCTCACCACCTCCCGGTGTGTCCATCACCTTCGGCGAAAAGTCAGGCACTCGCACAGTCACCGTGGAAGCAGACGACCAACAGGCATCGCTCCACTGGCTTCTTCAGGATGCCCACCGTGTTGACGCTCAACTCGGGATGATTCGCGCAAACCCCGCCTCGCTGGAAGACATTTTCCACCAGATTTCTCAATCGTCAGGAGCAACACAATGACACAGGTAGCCACTGCACAGGTTTCGGCCCCACACCTGACGCCCAAGCCGCTGTCACCGGCGACGCGTGTCGCGCGGATGTCCGTCTTCGAGTTGAAACACACTTTCCGGCAAAAACTGGTGCTGGCGATGCTGGCCCTGGGGCCGGTATGCGCGCTGATTTTCGCAAGCACTCTCGACTCAAGCGCACCCGAGGCGTGGGCCTCCATGTTGGCCACCACGGGGCCGGTTTTGATTCTGATATCGGTGACATCAGCGCTCGCCATCGTGATCGCGGTGCGCCGAGAAACTGAAATGTTCAAAGTTCTGCGCGCTACTGAACTTGGTCCCACGCAGATGATGGCCGCACTAGTCGTGCCGTATTTGGTCATCGGGTTTGCTGTTGGAGCACTGATCATCGGCGGCTTCATCGCTATCGGTGCACCGATGCCAGCCAACTGGTTCTACTTAGGCGCAGGTCTGATCGGGACAGTAGCGTTAAGCATTGTCGGCGGCATCGCCACGGGGGCATTCTCGACCAGTGCTGCGTCCGTGCAGTTCACCACCATTCCCATCTTGATCGTCAGCATCGGCTTTCCCGTCGCGGCGTTGCAGGGATTACTCGATGAATCCGTACGATCGTGGCTTCTTCTCGGACCTTTCTCCGGGGTGGCGGACTTACTTGCGCGTGGAATGGGCGCGGAACTAGTTCAGGCGCCAGCAAGTCTGGGGCTATCGGCAGTGGCGTTGGATGTAGTCAGCACATTGGTGTGGATTGCTGCCGGGGTGTGGTTCGCGAAGGCCACGTGGCAGTGGGGTCCCCGTAGTTAGATCCAGCCAAATTGACGAGCAAGTTGTGTGGCCTCATACCGATTGCCAGCACCAAGTTTGGCAATAGCTGACGACAGATAGTTTCGCGTAGTGCCCGCCGCAAGCGATACGCGGCGGGCCACTTCCTCTATAGCGGCTCCGTCAGCGGCAGCCTCTAAAACGTCGGCTTCGCGCGGGGTCAGTGGACTGTCTCCTGCACTGATGGCTTCGGCTGCCAAATCGGGATCAACATAGCGGCCCCCGTCCACAACTTTTCTGATGACTTCGGCGAGGGTAGAGCCGGTCGCGGTTTTTGGCAGGAACCCTTTCGCCCCCACCGACAGTGCCCGTTTTAGGTAGCCGGGGCGGGCGTGGCTGGTGACGATGATGCACCGGCACGACGGAAGTTCTTTGGCCAACCTCGCCGCAACTTCTACCCCATCGAGTTCAGGCATTTGCAGGTCCAACACAGCAACATCAGGCCGAAACGCAAGAGCCTTCGCTACCGCGTCGTCACCACGCGACGCTTCCGCAACCACGTCGAGATCGTCTTCGAGCGACAACATTGCTGCCAGTGCGCTTCGGATGAGATTTTCATCGTCGGCGAGTAAGACAGAAATCATGCGTTCTCCTTAAACCGAGCGATGACCGTGAAAGTGGAGGCGTCACACCGTATGTCGAGGCTAGCGCCAATCGCAGCGAGTCGCTCACGAAGACCTGTCAGCCCCAGACCTGGCGACATGTTCGGTGCCCCGGCGAGCCCATCGTTGGCGACCACCACTTGCGATTCGTCGATGGTTATTGTGCATTGATGCGCCCGTGCGTGGCGAAGGATATTTGTCGTAGCTTCCCGAACCACCCACGCCGCGGCTTCACTGTTCGCAGTCGACACAGCGTCAGGCGTTCCCTCCACCGTCGTAGCAATTCCTGCTGATTCGAGCAACGATCGTGCCCCGCGCAACTCCTGAGTTAAGTCGATAGCCCGATAGCCGCGTGCAAGTTCTCGCACATTGCGGAGCGACGAATGCGCAATGCTTTCAACCTCACGCATGTGGGCCGACGCGGACGCATCACCCCGGTCCGCCAGTTTCGCCGCCAACTCGGCCTTAATCGCGATAGCAGACAAAGTGCGGCCCACCACGTCGTGCAAGTCACGCGAGAACCGCAGGCGCTCTTCCGCTACCGACAGGGCCGCATCTCTCACCCGTAACTGTTCGAGTTGTTTCATGACATCAAGTGGCCACAAGGTCGAGTGAAAAAACGTGATGACCAACGCAACACCGACAGCTGCCACCAACGCAGCATGTGGCGCACCGGTAACTCCCAGCGCGATCGCCGCCGCTGCCAGCCCTGCCACCACAGCCCGCTTACCAACCAAAATCGGAGCTAGCCCCACCGCGAGAGCAGCCAAACCCGACGCGAGGTAGAGGTTAACCCAGTCTGAGCCACGGCCCCCAGCCATCACCAACGCAAGAAAATAGATCGCCGCACCAGGGACGGTAGCGGCGATAAGAAGACGTTGATACTGCGGAGGCTCGGAATGTGTGTGCCACCGAATTTGCTGTCGCAACACGATGGTGAGCGGGACCAGCATCGCCACCAACGCGATGGCCGTGATAACAGGAACATGACCCGGGGCGTCAATACTTGCTGCGGATAACCACACCGCAGGTATCCCCCACAAAAACGGATACCACGGCAATACTGTGTACATCGCAACCCGCTGAACCGGCGTATAACTTCGCCACCAACGTCGAGCTGCCCCTCCTAGTTTCACCACGCCACTAGTTTGTCATCTGTGCCGCAGAATAGTGGTTGTGGTGACAGAGAAACAGTTCTTCCAGATGCTCAAGACAATGGCCGGAGTCGGTCAGTCACAGGCCCGTGACTACACGTCATACACCGTGGAGGGCAAGCGATTTGGATACTACTGGCCCCGCACTCGAACCGTTGGTCTCAAACAAACCCGCATCGAGCAGACAGCGCTCGTCGCCGAACGCCCTGACGTTTTCGAAGTGCAGTTCACCGCCGGCGCATTCGGCTGGGTCGTCGTGTATCTCGACAAGATCGATGCAGACGAACTATCTGAGTTGGTCTACGAGGCATGGCGCCTGTCCGCACCGGATGAGCTGATTGAACAACACCCAGAGCCTGTGTACCTAAAGAGCTGACCTGCCAAAACCACTCCTACTGTGCAACGTTCGCGCACACGACCACCAGCCACACCATAATCAGCGCCAAAGCAGCGCGCTGCCACAGCCCGGCGCGGGGTTCGTCGTTCTCCCACGCCGTAGCGAATCTGCTCACAAGGACCACAGCCAGCACCACGACGATGGCGGAAGCACCTCGCATTTCAGCGCTAAACGCGGTAGTAAACACCGCCACCGCGGGCATCACGGGAATGGTGAAGAACACGACGGCACCAGCGTGGTCGTGCCATTGGTGTCGGCGCGAAAACGTCGCCGGGGTGGTGTCCGGTGTTCCTGGCGGATAACCGCGCATCGCATCCATGGGAAATAGACCCGACAGAATCAACCCGACGCCGAACACAATGATGGACACGCCGAGAACCCACGAAACCTGTGTCAGTCCGGCTCCCCCCACTGCGATCATCGAACCGCACACCAGAAAATTCGCCGTCTGAACCCATCCGCGGGCGCCGCATGCCAGTGCACTGACCGGCTGACGAACCGGGTCATAATTCGGCCGGGTCCACCCATCCACCGTGAACACCAGGACAAACAGGATTGCGCCCGCCGCACCGACCGCGGCGAGCGCTTGTGTCAGTCCCATCGGAAAAATGCTGCCGAGACAACACCACCAACAATGATCGTGGCAACGAGACTGACGATGTGAGCAGGGTCGACAGCCGTACCGACCCAAGCGTCACCCATCGCCTGCACCGTCGCACCAAATGGCAAGAGTTCACCGACTCGCGCCAAACTGTCCGGTAGCGCTTGCGCGCCGAAGAGCCCACCAAGTGACCCAACGGCAAAAAACGCGATCAGCCCAATGGCGACGGCCGAGTTCGGTGTTGGCGCGACAGCAGCCACAATCATGCCCACCCCATACATCGCACCGAGCCCCAATAGCGCCACACCTATTGCCGTCAACGGCGCTACCGGAAACTGTGCGCCGAAAAACAGAACAGCCACCGCGAGGGCAACGCCTACCCCCAGCGCGGCTTGCATCAGACTCACGACAGCCTGCGCCACCAACACCATCACAGGCGACGCAGGCGTGACAGCGAGCCTCCGCAGAATTCCTGACCGCCGGTAATAAGAAAGGAAGCTTGGCATGTTGATGATCCCAATTGACGCGATGACAACCGCGAACACAAGGGGCAAAACATACACTTCCAGCCCTGTTAACCCGGTATCGCCCGCCGCCTGCGCGCTTGCGGCCGAGGCGCTCATGATCAGAATCAACAACGGCAGCCCGATCGGTACCACCAAACCTGCGGTATCACGCACCACCATCTTCGCTTCACATTTGATCAGCGTCACCCACGACCACAATCCTGGCCGATGCACTTCAATCGTGGTGGTCATAGGTCCTCCTCATCCTGCAAACTCCGGCCCGTCAGGGCAACGAAGGCTTCTTCAAGGTCCGCGGCCTGCGCCTGAGCCGTCACTTCAGCTGGGGTTCCCTGCGCGATAATCCGCCCCTTGTCCAGGAGGACCAGTGAGTCACACAAGCGGTTAACCTCATCCATCGCGTGGCTGACAAGCACTAACGTGACGCCTTCGATACGAAGTTTTTCAATCGCCGACCACATCCTGCGGCGCGCACGAGGGTCAAGCCCCGTCGTCAATTCGTCGAGAATGACCACACGCGGACGACCCACAAGGGCCAGCGCTACCGACAGTCGCTGCTTCTGCCCTCCCGACAGCTTCTCGAACATCGTGTCACGGTGCTCGGAAAGTTCTACAAGGTCGAGAGTCTCGTCAGCGCTACGCGGGTTGGGGTAGAAGCTGCGGTACAGCTCGACCAGCTCAGCCGCGGTCAAGGCTTGATGCAGATATGCGTCTTGCAATTGCACTCCAAGCACTTGGCGGATCTTCGCGCGGTCACGGCGCGGATCAAGACCCAGCACCGACACCGTGCCCCGATCCGGCTTACGCAAGCCAGCCATCAGCTCTACCGTCGTTGTTTTCCCAGCACCATTGGCGCCGAGGATCCCAAGCACGTGGCCTTGTTCAACGCGCAGCGAAACATCATCAACTGCAATCTTCGATCGATACCGCTTGTGGAGATTCTCCACCGCTATAGCGGGCATAGTTCTGTTCATACACTTGACGCTAAGTTTTCGTCAGTTACGCACGCTTGTGCCAAACGTCATCGATTCGGGTCATGACTTTTGGCACCTGCGGCCTTCAATCCCGTGAGCATAGGCTGGTGCAATGCGGCGTATAGATCCTGATGCATGGGCCGGCCTGATAACGCTCGCGATTGGGATCGCAGTCAGTGGCCCCGTCCTTATGGGGCTCGTGGACCCTGTGATTCCCCGCGTGTGGTGGATGCTGGCTTTCGCTCTGATGATCGGTGCCGCATTCGTCGCAATGTACGAACACAGCCACATGCTTACTTACACCGCGCTGGCCGCTATGGTCGGTAGCTCCTGGGTTCTTATAGCAGGGGCACCCGCCTTGGGTTTCCTGCCCATCTTGCTCATTCTGGTCGCTGCGGTGAGCGTCTACCTGGCGCCCTTCCGAGTCGCACTCATCATTGTTGGTCTCAACACCGCATTTCTGGGGATCGTGTCGAGCCAACGCGCCGTAGCAACCAGTGAAACCGTGATCGTCACGGTGCTGTATTTCGCAATCCAGTTGGCGACGGTGCTTTCATCATTGGCACTGTTGCGGGAGCAGAGACTACGGCGCGAACTCACGGAAGCGCACGTCGAACTTCGCGCCGCAAGCGCCTTGCTGTCCGAATCCGCCCGGACTGCCGAGCGACTGCGAATCTCACGAAACCTACACGACTCCATGGGGCACCAATTGACAGTCCTCAACCTGGAATTGGAAGCGGCCCGACACCGAGAAGGTGAACGCGCACGCGAACACATTGACCGTGCGCACGCCGTAGCCCGTGACCTTCTCAGCGACGTGCGTGCCACCGTCGGTGAACTGCGGACCGAATCCACGGACCTCGATATTGCGCTTCGTGGAATCGTCGAGGACCTACCCGGTCTTAATGTCATAGTCGATGTAGCACCCAACCTCGAAGTCGGCGAACACGAAAGTGCAGCGCTACTCCACGCGGTGCGCGAAATTGTCACCAATACTTTGCGTCACGCGCACGCCAACGAACTGTGGATCGACCTCTACCGTGACAAAGACGGCTCCACCGTTCTGGCCGCCAAAGACGATGGGCGCGGTTCGGCACAAACAGAGCCGGGTAACGGGTTACGCGGAATGATCGAACGCTTCGAAGCATTCGGAGGAACAGTCCTCATGAACGGGAAGCACGGGTTTGCCATCACAGCCAGGATCCCCACGTCGTGAGCGAGCAAATTTCAGTCGTCATCGTCGACGATCAAACATTGGTGCGCCACGGCATTCGGAGCCTGCTCGAACTTGGCGACATCACCGCCGTTGGCGAAGCTGACAACGGTGCAACAGCGATCGACGTCATCACTGAAACGGATCCAGACGTCGTGCTCCTCGACCTACGCATGCCCCAATTCGACGGGCTATGGGCACTCGAAAAGCTCCGCGAAAAAGAGATCGACGTACCGGTCCTGATTCTCACCACCTTCAACGACGACACCCTCGTGCTCGAAGCGCTGCGTCGTGGTGCGCGCGGCTACCTACTCAAAGACGTCACAGTCGACCAACTCAAAAACGCAGTCCACACTCTCGCTCGAGGCGGCACCCTCATTGCCCCATCGATAACCGACCGGCTACTACGCGCAATTCGAACTGGCCCCTCACCCATCGACAACGGCGCGACGCCCATTCAGGACCTCAGCCCCCGCGAACTCGAAGTTCTCCGCCTCGTCGCAGAGGGCCTGAACAACCGTGAAATCGCCAACGCACTCCACCTCGCCGAAGGCACCGTGAAAAACCACGTGTCCACTGTGCTACTCAAACTCGGCGCCCGGGACCGCACCAACGCCGTACTACGCGCACTACATGAAGGATTGCTTAGCTGACTGCGACCTTCCGGTACCTACCGGTCGAAGTGCTCGGTATCCGCCCCAATAACCAACTTCGCTGTCCTCGGCAGCTTCCCCACAATCGAATGACCATTACGTTTACTCGTCAGATAACTCGCCGGCTTATGATCCTGACCCTGACTTGCCGCACCAGCCCCCATGGCCCCCATTGGGGCGACGCCACCCATCATCGAACGCCCACCACCGGTGGCGACACCGGCTTTCGTTGAGACTGTCTGCGCTGGGCTTGAGGTGCCTGGGGAACCTGGTGTGCGGTGCGAACTCCCACCGCCCGGTGCCAGCGCAGTACCCGAAGAACTGCGTGAACCACCACCCGATCCCGCGGCGACAGGACCCGCAACTCCAGGGCGAGACCCACCTAATGGACCACCCGAACCCAACACCCCACCAGCCGGTGCCCCTGATCCTGGCGTTCCGGCACCTGGTGTGAGTCGTGCCGAATCGGCACCGGAGGCAATACCCGCCGACGCCGGGGCAACACTCGCAGGCGATATGGTCACCTCCGACGGCACAGCACCGACATCGCGGTCATCCATCGGCGACCCGCCACCCGACACAGCCTGAGCATCGCCCGGACCACCAGACACCGGTGACACACCGGCGGTGTTCCCTACGGACGGTGCGGCTCCCCCACTCGATGACGACGATGATGCACTGTGCGGATTCGTACCACCAATGTTAGTGCCGGTGCCGATCTCGCTGCCGGTGGTCGGCATATCCGGCGGCGGCAACACCGGAACACCCGCCACCGCATCCACCACCACCGGCCGATACAGCAACTCCATCGCATCGCGTGCCTGCACCTCCGCCACCACACGCGCCTCCGCAGTCGTCGGCACCACAACTGGTACCGCACCGACCGCATGACCTAAACCCTGCGACGTCACATCAAGTTTCTGACTGACCTCCACCGCCGCCGACCCCAACGTGGACAAACTCACCAAGTAGTTCCCGACCGCGTGATCAATCTGCTCCGCCAACATGCCCTGCCACGCAGCACGCAGCACCCGCAAACCCGCCGCCGCATCCTCCGCCGCCGTGATGAGTTCTCTGCCGACCACCCGCCACGAATCGAAGAACGTAAGTAAATGGAATAGATCATTCTCAACTGACTTAGCACCGGCGATGATCTGTTCGAGTGGCATCACAGCGAACGGTTCGGACACCGTTACCGGCAAACCCTGATACCCGACCGTGCGAGGGCTGAGATTCCAGGCACTCGCAGCTTCGACGGAGGATTTGAGGTCGCGCACATGATGGTCAAAGAGCGCCGCTACCCCACCCTCGGGTGAGGGTTCCACAAGCCGGGTGATCGACGTCGCATTGTCGGTGTCCACACCAAGCAACAACCCGGTGGCGGCCCGGAACGCAAGGATCATCGAGTCCGCGGCCGCAACATGTTGGGTGACGATGTGATCGAGTGAATCAGCACCGGTATCCCACAACGCACCGTAGGCCGCGATCAGTTGCTGGCTTGAGGTGAATGTGCCCAACCGCAACGATGCCGACGGTAACCGATGGATGCGGGTGACTTGAACATCGCGGAGGTGTTCTTTCAATTCCTGGCACGCTGCAATCGCCAGCGTTCCGGCTTCCGGATCAATATCCAGCACACCACCTGCGGCGGTGGTCCCAAAAAACGGTATTGTCATCACGTCCCCCTGGTTCGCACGCTGTTATTCCGCCGGGAGATACGGCTCCAACAACGCCGCATACTCCACCACCAAGTCATCAGCCTGCAGAGACCGATCCCCCCGAGATGACAGGTTGAGGTTCACCCACACACTCCCCGCGCCGGTCTGGAAGGCCACTTCCGAGCACACACGCGGCCCACACGCCAACAGGCCGTAATGCAACGCCGCACGCCCATTGATCGAAATCTCGCGCACATTCTCCACAATTGACCGCTCCGGTACATCCTCAAAAGGCTCATCGACAGACGCGATCCACACGCGGTGGTATTCACCATTCCACGCGCACGCCCGATGCCAATCCCAATGGACGCCATAGTGGTTTTCGTTGCCCGCGATGCTCATGTACTTCGTCGCCGGGTCCACGCCCACCGCTTCGACGGCTTCATCGGGGATGTCCTCACACGGATCAAACACCGCCGGTGGACGCACTGGCGCAGGCCCTGCCGCCTGCGTCACCTCGGTCGTCTCGATCAACACCGTCGACTGCTCAGCACCGAGCTCCTCACTCGTTGTCGACTGGGCACACCCCGACACCAGCACACACGCGAACACCACACCCACACACCGACACCACACACCCCCCAACACCTGGCTCATCAAAGTCCCCCTCTACAGAACACAGACGCAGCGCAGGCACAATCGGTTCCACCTGAGGCGGTGGTCCCAAAAAACGGTATTGACATCACGTCCCCCTGATCCACACGCTGTTATTCCGCCGGGAGATACGGCTCCAACAAGGCCGTATACTCCAACACCAAGTCATCAGCCTGCAGGGTTAAATCCCCCAACGACGACAGGTTGAGGTTCACCCACACACTCCCCGCGCCGGTCTGGAAGGCAACTTCCGAGCACACACGCGGCCCACACGTCACTAGGTCGTAATGCAACGCCGCACGCCCATTGATCGAAATTTGACGCGCATTGTCAACAAAGTCGTAGTTCACGACTTCTTCAATTGGTGTATCCCCCGATGCAATGAAGACGCGCATGTGGAGACCGTTCCACGCGCATTCGCGGTGAAAATCGTAGTGCTGGCCATCATGCTTTTCACCCCCGATGATGCTCATGTATTTCGTCGCCGGGTCTAGCCCCACCGCTTCGACGGCTTCATCGGGGATGTCCTCACACGGATCAAACACTGCCGGTGGACGCACCGGGGCCGGGGTCGTCACCTCGGTCGTCTCGGTCAACACTGTCGACTGCTCAGCACCGAGATCCTCCGTCGTCGACTGGGCACAACCCGACACCAGCACACACGCGAACACCACACCCACACACCGACGCCACACACCCAACACCTGGCTCATCAAAGTCCCCCTCTACAGAACACAGACGCACCGCACACCCAAACGGTTCCACCTACTCACAAAAACTTTCGCCGAAATTCGATGGACGCGCATGTGACATCGCACCAAGCCTCAAACCGCCCGCGCCGCCCACGGCGACCTGTAAGAGACCGCGATGCTGTGCGCCCCCACTCGCAGGTGTCCGAGATATACGTGTTGATGTGACAAAACGGAGGTTCCTCCAGCGGGCAGCAGGATTCGTAGTTGGTTTCCTGGCCGCAATGCTGGCCGTTCTGGCGCTGTACCTCGCCACTGCAGCGATCGGTATGTTCCAACAATTGCCTAGTGTGATAACACTTCTCGTTGGTATGCCCGTCTTTATCTGGGCACAACGGGCGTACATTTCGAGGTCGAAGCGACTCCAGAACAATCGTGTGGCAAGTCGTCCTGAATATTCGTAGAGCGCACACTAGGAATGATGTCGCCGCGACTGATTCCGATAAGCCAGCCAAACCGCTGCCAACACTTTAATGAGTAGGCACGGGGTGCTTAATGCTTGGGGTAGTTCAAGCTTGTTGGCGGATGCTCGTGCGCCCGTGCAGTTCGTATGAGGTGTCAGCCAGAACTACTGGAGATGGGCTGTTCGCCAGGACTTTCAGGGTGGTGCTGCCTACAACCCACCGGGAGACTCCACGGTTACGGCTGGTGACGATTGTTAAAGACCCTGGCATTTCAGATTGGAGAACCCTAATGCCGTCGGCAACATCATTGTGAGTGATGTGCGCGTATTCAGTGCGAATTCCTGCCTCGGTTAATTCGCGAGTTAGGGTTTCGAGCGCGCTTTCGTATACCTGTGGTTCTTCGGGTCTGCCGGGCGAATCTATGTGCACGAGTCGGAGGCCGAGGTCTAGTTGCCGGGCCCAGTGGCGTGCGGTATGCAGTGCTGCTTCGTCTCGCACACTCCCGTCAAGGCAGACGATGCAGTCGCGGTACTGGTCAGGTTCGAATGCTGAGTCATAGTGGGGGCCGACCATCAGCACTGGGCAGGGCGCTTGTCGGATCACGTGCTCAGTAACGCTTCCTGTCACCATCCTGGAGAACCGGTCCCGGTTGTGGGTTGCCAAACAGATCACTGCTCCGGCGGATTCTTGGGACATTTGAACCAAATGATCACCAGCCCAGCCTGCACTGACGCACACAACCTCGACGTCGTCGTACTCTGTGTCAGCGGCAAGGGAATCTATTCCAGTTGCCCACCGCCCGTGCACCGGGTCATGCACCGTGAACAGTTCGAGCGGCACGTGTAGCTGCCGGGCAATTTTGAGGGCAGGTGTTATTGCTGCTTCTGCCTCAAAGGTTCCGTCGAGGGGGACGATCAGCTTGTCGATGGGCGGGGTTGGTTTCACCTTCCGCTGTTTCGGCTTAGCCGGGGGTGCGTCAGCCACCGGTAAACTCCCTTCTATGCTGAACGCAACTGTTTCAAGAGGACTATGAGTATTCAACTCCCCGCCGACCGCTGGATCCTTGCGGCTGCGCTTCTTCTTGTGGCAGCCATTCTGGCAGCCGGTTTCGCTCAGCGTATCCGGATGCCTGGACTCTTGTTGTTCTTGGGGCTTGGCATGCTTATCTCAGATGAGGGGCTCGGCCTTGTTTCGTTGTCTGATCCTGAGATCGCACAGATGGTTGGTACGGCAGCGTTGCTTCTCATCCTTTACGAGGGTGGACTCACAACAAAACCTAGAGACATTCGTAAAGCAGCGGCACCGGGGTTAACGCTCGCGACAGTAGCCGTGGTGATCACGGCTGCCGTGTTGGGCGGTGCCACTTATCTGATTCTCAATGTCGACCTTCTGACGGCTTTGCTCATTGGCGCGGTTGTGGCGTCAACAGATGCCGCGGCTGTTTTCGCGATGCTCCGTCGAGCTCCCCTTCCTCGCAAAATGTCCGCCCTGCTCGAAGTGGAGTCGGGCGCGAACGACCCGATGGCGATCATGCTCACTGTTGGCCTCATCGCCACGTGGACGTCCTCGCCGCCCGCAGGCGAATGGGCAACATTCGCTGTCACACAGCTTGGGGGTGGGCTCCTGATTGGCGCGCTCGTCGGGCTTGCCGGAAGCCGCCTGTTACTGGTGACGACACTTGGACCGGCCGGTGTTTATCCGGTGTTGGCGTTAGGCATTGCAGGTCTGTCGTACGGCCTCGCGGCTGCTGGTGGCGCATCGGGGTTCCTGGCGGTCTACGTTGCAGGGTTGATCGTCGGAGCGAAAGTTCCCCTACACCGGCGCGGTATACGCACATTCCACGAAGGCCTCGCCAACACCGCAGAAGTGGCACTGTTCCTGATGCTTGGCATGCTGGTGTTTCCTTCGAACCTCATCGATGTTGCGCTCCCTGGGTTGGCGATTGCTGCGGTTCTCATCTTGGTGGCGAGACCGCTTGCCGTCGTGTGCTGCCTCATCTGGTTCAAGTTCACGTGGCGAGAACTCACCTTCGTCAGCTGGGTGGGTCTGCGCGGCGCTGTCCCCATCTTCCTCGCCACTTTCCCCGCCGTTGCCGGTTACCCGGACGGGAACCTGATCTTCAACATCGTTTTCTTCGTTGTCCTCGTCTCCGCCCTAGTCCAAGGCATGAGCATTCGCACCGCAGCCAAATGGCTGGACCTCACCGAAAAAGCTGATGTCTGGAGTCCCGTCGCGGAAGAGCTCCCAATCGGTGACCTCAATGCTGAACTTGTGCAGGTACGAGTCACGACCCAATTGCCGATCGAAGGCAAATACCTGAGCGAAGTGATGCCACCGGTTGGCCTCATCACCGCCATCAACCGTGGTCCGCGTTTGCTCATACCGACACCCCGCACAAAGCTCCGAGAAGGCGACCTCGTCATTGTGGCAATGCCGCGCCGACCCGATGCAAACAAGATCGTCACCGCGTGGGCCAAGGGCGAGCTAGACCCGAAGTAATTAGGTTTTGTACTTAAGATTTCTCGAAGTCAGGGCTTCCTCAAGGATCGCAATGGCTTTCGGGCCAACGCCGTGGATGGCCAACAGTTCCTTCTTTGAGTGATCTGCCACCTGCTGGAGACTTGTGATGCCATTGAGAGAGAGTTCACGGGCAGCCGTCTTGCCAATCGCATCAGGGAGATCGCCGACCGGACGAAAATCAGGTGTATTAGCCATGGAAACTCCTTTTGATCTCATCACGCTGACTGGCGCGCAACCAACCATAACTTTTCGTTGGTTGGGTCAGGTAGATCGTCGACGCACTTCCGATGAGTATGCCAATTTCCAACTCCCCCGAACAGTGATACTGTTCGTTCGAACGAACAGTCCCGATCGGAGTTCCCATGCATGCACTATCAACGATGCCAACCCTTACCGATCTCGCCGGTGATCTCGCCGCAGGACGCGTGACATCCGTCGCGCTGACCACTGCGGTTCTCGACCGGGTCGACGCGACGCAGCCGACGCTCAACGCGTTTCGGACGGTCTTGCGTGACGCTGCGCTACGCGATGCCACCGAAGCCGACCGTCGCCTTTCCGCGGGACACCGTTCTCCCCTGCTGGGTGTGCCGGTAGCCGTCAAAGACGACGTTGATGTCGCAGGCGCTCCCTCTTCCCTCGGCGCTCGCGGGCAGTTCCCCCACAAGTCTGTCGACTCCGAGGTAGTCCGAAGACTTCGCGCAGCAGGAGCGGTCATCGTCGGAAAGACCAACGGACCAGAGTTCTTCCAATGGCCAGTCACAAGCGGCCCCGGCTTCGGGGTAACTCGCAATCCTTGGAGCCCAGACCACACGCCAGGTGGTTCGTCAGGAGGCGCAGCAGCCGCAGTCGCCGCCGGGATTGTTCCGGCAGCTCTTGGTTCGGACGGAGCAGGATCAATCAGGATCCCAGCGGCGTGGACGAACCTTGTCGGGATCAAGCCGCAGCGAGGCCGCATCTCAATATGGCCCGAACGTGAACTGTTTTACGGCCTCACCGTTATTGGCCCTCTCGCTCGCACTGTTGCCGACGCGGCGCTTCTGCTCGACATCGCCGCTGGCTCACACCTCGATGACCGCGACCAGCCTCCGGCTATCGAGGTTTCCAATGCGGTGGGACGGGATCCGGGAAAGTTACGCGTTGTCGTCGCCGAAAACCCACCCTTCGTTGGCTCATGGCCGAGCATTCATCCAGCAGTCCACGATGGACTCGAAAACGTGGCGCAAACAATCCGAGAAATCGGTCATCAAACATCGAACCTGCATCTCCACTACGGAATTCCGGTCGGTCTCTCCTTCCTGCCCCGATCATTGGCAGGCCTTGATGACCTTCGCAACCGGGTTCCTGACCCATCACTACTTGACCCGAGAACAGCCGCGAACGCACGTGTTGGCAGATTGCTGAAATATGGCCCGCTCCACGCAGCCCGGGCGATGGAACCGCTGCTGCGTCGGCAGTTCGCCAGGGTCTTCCGCACCGCAGACGTCATCCTCGCGCCCACTACCGCGACACCGCCGTTGCTCACCGATGCACTCGACGGCGCATCAGCCACCCGCACCAATGACATCATTACCGGCGCCTGCCCCTACACCTATCCGTGGAACGTCTTGGGCTGGCCGTCCGTCGCAATACCTGCGGGAATAACACAAGACGGACTTCCAGTGGGGGTGCAGTTGATGGGACCGGAGAATTCCGAACCACTGCTGGTATCGCTTGCGGCACAACTAGAAGAACGACTGCGGTGGCATGAGAATGCCCCGCTACCATGGTGAACTGTGGATGCCTCCCAAACTGTGAAGACATGAGCTCACCCGCCCGTCAACGGATTCTGGACGCGGTTGTGCGGGTGATCGGCACCGACGGGGTTGGTGCCGTCACCAATCGGCGCATCGCAAGCGAGGCCGATGTCTCACTGGGGTCGATCACCTATCACTTCGCCACCCAACAAGACATGCTTCGTTCGGCCATGGTTGACTTCGTGATGGACGAGACCCGAAAGCTCGAAGAGCAGGCGGAACAGTACCGTTCCGCAGGTGTGGACGTCGCAGAAGCGGCGCGTCTCGTTCAGCACACAGCCGACAAACTCGCGTTCACCAACGAACAAATCGCCACGTTTGAGCTATACATCCACGCTGGACGCGACCCAGAACTCCGCGAAGCCGCCGCCCGCAGTTTTGCTGCCTACGACGAACTCGCGGTCTCAATCCTGACCGCTCTGGGCACCGACCACGCGAGACACCTTGCACCAGTGGTCGTGGCAACAGTCACGGGACTGCAACTACGGCGGTTAGCAACAGGCGGTCAAGACATCGATGTTGCCGCCGCACTGCTCACCGTCATCACCGGAGCTCAGGCCACCGAAAACGGTTGAGCGGGAGAAGGTCTGTCGGATTGTCCAGAGCAAACTGGCCCGCGTCGACACACGAATTCCAAAGATCTGACCCACTACGGGCGCCATTGCAGATAGCTTTCAGGTGTGAGCAAACGCCACCATCCCAGAAGGACTTCGAGTAGCTTCACCGTTCCCGCAGACATCGGGAATGACAGGGGCGACTACTCCTCCACACATGTGCGCCTACCTAAACGCCTAACAAGGTCTGAAGCAGACGAACTGAGGCAGCGCCACATAGACGCCCTCCGCGCCCAACATGAAGCTGATCAGGAAAAGCGCCAGCGAGCCAAAAGGGCTCAACACTACGCAAGGTTGAAGTACTCGCCACCTGATCCTGCGATACTGCGCGACATTGCTGATCTCAAAGCACAACAAGACAATCAGGCAGCGCCACCACAATCAAGTCGTAGCGTTAGCGGAGCCGAATACAGTGACACTGGTGACGGTTCGATCTTCGGAAGGCAAGTCGTCAGCGGTGGAATCCCTGGTTCTCGCAAACGTCACTGAGACACGTTGGCAATGACCGGTTCGCAACACAGCGCAGAAAAGATGGGGAACATGACCTTCGAGTTCCGAGACAACGGCAAACGCGAGCGGTTCGAACTCACCGACGGTGACGCGGTCGCAGGCTTTGCCGAATACAGCATTCTGCAAGATCGCATGTCGTTGACCCACACAGAAGTAGACCGCCAGTACGGCGGACAAGGCGTGGGTTCAATACTGCTGAAAAAAGTTCTCGACACCGCAAGGGAACGCGGGATGACCGTACTACCGTCCTGTCCGTTCGCCCAATCCTTCATCCGGAAAAACCCCGAATATGCAGACCTCGTCCCATCCCAGTTGCACGGCCGGTTCGGGCTGACTACCCAGGGGTAGCTCGTTTTCAGGCTATTGACGGTGAATGGCCCACACTGCGCGAAATTATAGGATGTTTTTGCTATCGAATGATTTTGAGCTGCTCAGGAGGGAATATCGGCGGTCCGAGATTTGGTTTGATAAATGGGAATCACGCTACAAAGCTGTCCACTGAAATTTCGACTGGCCCGACATATGGATGCCACATGTCGACGAACTGTGCATCGGTTCCAAAATTGGCAGGACGGGCCTGTCTATCGTCGCCGACAACGGATTCTACTTTGACCGAGTTCATGGGGATCGCGGCTCAGTCAGCGATCTCGCTTCCCGATACAGCCAACCTGAGATCAGTCTCAAGAATTGGATCCTGAACTGGGGGAACACTTTTCGGACCCGGTTGGGTCTATTCAACATTTACCTTGAACTGCAGGCTTGCGAACCACACGACGCGGTCACATTCGAATCGGGTTCTAGCAGGAAACTGCTGCGTCTCCAGCGCAATCCTGATGTGTGGTGGCAGATATCTGAACGCTGAAGCGCACTCGCAAGCCACCTACTAGCGATGTCCTTCGATGAACTCGATTCCAAGCTCACTTCGGATTCGGGCGGTCTGCTATTTCCTTGAGTCCTCCCGGTATTTGCCTGTGGTCTAGTGCAGTTTCCGCTCCACTTCGCTGAGAATTGGGTTATTGGCGCAACTCGCGAGGCCTCAAAAAACAGCCACTTCCTCGCTCTGACAGCCGATAATCCGACTCCCTACTGTGGTCGCCTTCGTCGTGATCGCACCCATTGTTAGCTGGTGGGGCCTCGCGTCTCCCAAGAGCTCTTCGCACGTGCCGAAGAATGCATGACGCTATCGGCACCACACCATGTATTTCTCAGCACGTAGGGCGTGGCTTGTCGTCGCACCAATTTTCTTGATACTGATTTTCCAGTCAGAGCAGCAGCGAGCCACTTGAACGACTGCGCGTTCACGATCCACATGTCGAAAACTTTCACTTACACCGTTGCGACCCGAGCACACCAATGGCATGAGGCGTGGTTAGGTCATTACAGGTTTACCGGCGAAAACGCATAAAGGCTATGCCTCTGCTGGAGCGTATAGAGAGACCACTCTACGCGAACCGAGTAGTGCCTCCGCGTGCCTCGAATCCAGCATGACGGATAGAAGCGCGTGCGCAAGCTAGGCCTTGGCGCGCCATTCTCTAAGGACCATGGGAACCAGCGACCAAATTTCGACGTACGAAATCTACTGATCCGCAGCACTACTGGCGAGTTACCGATCGATTCCCACTGTATTGTCAAGCGAATGATCGACTTCCAGAACGGTTCATTCTTCAAGCTCGGTCCCGCGAATCCTGCTGATTACCACGCAGAACTTGCTCCAATCCTCATCGAAGGTGAGTCACTATACTTGGCATTTCGCGGGGTCCGAGATTCCGTCTTGTTTACGAGCAAGCGCTTGCTCACCATCAATGTTCAGGGAGTCACCGGGAAAAAGCGTGACTACACGTCATTGCCGTATTCACGAATTCAGGCGTTCAGCATTGAGACCGCTGGGAGCTTCGATCTCGATGCTGAAGTTGATCTGTGGTTTAGTGGGCTCGGCAAGGTTCGGCTTGAATTCAAAGGGCGGGTCGACATCCGGTCGATCGGAAAGTTGCTCGGCGACCATGTGCTCTAGTGCTACGGCTTGTTCGCGCCGATACGCTCTATCGTGATTTAACAGCCACCCTTAACCACGTGGTATCTGCGCTCGCATCGATCCAAAAGACCACTGCGGAAACGGTCGAAGAAGAATTGACCTGACTGATTTTGTCGATCGGGATATTGCGAAGGTGACCAGTTGCGGAGCGGACGCATACTGGCCGTCCAAGTTGCTGCCACTTGACGCAAGGTTGCGCCGTGCGTCCTTCCATCGATTGCTGAATACCTCGTTTTGCATCGCTACACAACCCCGCACACCTACTTCAGTAGCCCCGCGACCATTGCGCAGAGGTGCCGCACTTCGTCCACAGTAGGTGCGAGCTCGTAGGCGTGGTGGTGGCAAGCGTTACTAAGCCCATGCCAAGCCAATGATGCGGCCTCAGCGTGGTCCGAATCACCAAGCTGGCGAAGGACAATCAGCTTGGACCGCATGGACGCCCGCCCAAGTTCAGAATTGAAGTTTTGGCATTGGTCGGTGACGAGTTCTTCGAGGGCTTGCCGTGCTAGGAACGCTGCACCGCGCACGGACTGGATGTTGTCGGCATTCGCGTCGCCGTCGACGATCTGTTCGGCGTATCGCAGGAGAACAACTGCTGGTGTGCTCATTACGCACTCAGAACATCGTCGACGGTGCGTTGTAGGTCCGCCACCGCATCTGCAGGGTCGCCGAACATTCCGCGGTGCACTCCCCCGCCTGCGATGCCCATTGACTTACTTCGCCAAGGCTTCGCACTACGCCAGCCGCTAATGTCAGCATCACGGTCGCCCTTCAACGCGAGCGCCAATGCCGCTGGGACTGACCGCGCATCGGACCATTCTGCTTCCGACGTTTCCCTTGCCGCCCCCGCCTGATGTTGCCGTGTGTAGAACACGTCACGCGCTGCGGCTTCGATCGCCAATCGACACAGCCCTGGGAGAACTCTGCGCTTAACATCTTCTGGGACATCTGGGTCTTTGGCGAGTGCGCGAGCGTCGCTGACAAACCGTAACGCTGGACTCTGGGCGTTTGTTACAGCGACTGAAGACTGTGATCCTCGGGCAACTTCGACGACGCGTGCGGTGACGCCGAGCTGCCGAATGGCGGAGGCGAGCCGATCATCGTGGGAGAACACGATCACCTGGCGAGTCTGTGCAAGTTCCTCCACAACCCGAACGAAACCTTCCACCTTTGACGGATCCATGGCCTGGATCGGGTCATCCAGCACGATAAACCGGAACGGGCTTGCTGGGGACGCCGCCCGTGGCAAGAACAGTGCCAACGAGAGTGCATGAAGCTCACCTTGGCTCATCACTCCAAGAGCGCCGGCTGGGGCGCCATCGACCTGCGCTTCGAGTTCCACACGCCGTTGTGTTCCACTTCCAGTGAGGGTGACAGAACCCAGTTCAACGTTGCTTTCCTGCCGAAGCACACCCCAAATGTGGGCGGACTTTTCTGCGATCGGCGCAAGTCGCTCGTTGCGCAACGTCGCGGCATTGTTCTTCACCCACGTGCGCGCGTTGTCGATCAGTTTGACAACCGGATCGGATGCGCGGGCCTGCTTCTCAAGTTTCACCCACGCCATCAGGTCGGTAGCGAGCGGTGCCCATTCGTCTTCCCGTTGCCCTAGCTCGTTTTCGGCTTCGGTCTTCAGCACCGCAGATGCTTCCTCCAGCGCAGCGTGTGACTGTTCGACGTGAGTCGCGAGCGCTGCGGCATCGTCGGGACCGTTCCGCCACGACTTCTGAGCCTGCTCGAATGCACCTAAGGTTTCGAGGGCAACATCGGCCACAGAGCGCACCGCACCCACAGAATTAACCACAGTTATAAGGTCCCGCTGTGCGGCTGCGACACGTTGCTTTCGGTCGTGATACTCAGTGATTCGTTCCTTCTCCGACGCTAGTTCAGTCTCAATCCGGGAGTGCCACTCCCCTGTTAACTGGCCTTCCCCGCACACCGGACACGGCCCGTCACCATGAGACGAGTGGTACTGCAACGCGGCCATGAGGATCGTTTGCCGCTGCTGAACAGCACCAACCACAGCATCAGACTGCTCAGCAAGCGCAGCTACCGCCGACCGCACTGCGGCCACCCGCGCCTCGATAACGTCACGCGGTGGAATCGTCAACGCCGCAATGGCACGAAGCTGATTCAGTACACCGTCAGACCCACCGGTGTTAGAACCGGTAGCCAGCTTGGTCACCGTAACCAGGTCGCCTGACCGTGAAATCTGCTTCAACGCCAACGCGGCACGTTCATCATCTGACCCCGCTAACGCCGACTTGAGGTTCCGCGCAGCTGCGGTTGCATCCGTCCGCGCCTGCTTCCGGAACCGCAGCTCCGTGCCCAGCCGATTTTCTGCGTCCGCGATCTGTTCCAAACCCAGAAGTTTCGCCAACGCGTCATACAACACCGACGGCCCTTCCTCGAACAGTCCACCCAATTCGTCATATGACAAAATCGGCCGATACAACTCGACAGCAGCCTGCCACCCCAACGACTCAACACCCGGGATGCGTTTCTCACCGCGCCGCTGTACCCACACCGACGAATCGTCGAGAGAATCGCCCGCCCAATCCACCCCGATCGTCACAGCACCCTGATCTTCGACCGCTAAACGCACACGAAGCTCACACGGAACAGGACGGTGCAAATTCCGCCAACTCCGCGTCCACACTTTCGCGTTCTTCTTGTTCCGCCACCGGTAACTGCTTCCACTGATGGCATATTCAAAAGCCTCAGAAAACGACGACTTCCCCGAACCGTTACGCCCGCTCACCACCGTCAAACCCGGCGCCGGATAGAGATCCAACACCGCCCTATTGCCAATACCGCGGAAACCCGCAACCGAAATCTCATCAATGAACGCGCCAACGGGCTCCCGATCCTGCATTGCGTCAGACAAATCCGAAGATTCAGGACGTTCAGCGGTTCGCTCCGCACCGATCGCGTCCCGAAGCGAATCCTCACTCTCCAACGCAGCCAGGATCAGCATCCGAGTTTCCTCATCAAGCGACTCATCCGCATCCGCACGACGAAGAACCACATCCACCAGTTGCTGATCCGAATCCCGCATCCCGCCCCCTCAGCACCCTCTAGTGGAAACCTATTCGACGTAATCGTACGAGTAGACGGCATTGGGTTGCGGGGAAACGGGTCGAAGTGATTGGGGTGGTATAAGCCCGCAAAAGGGCGAGGGGAAACTGAGCACCCAACTTGCAAGATCCTTCGTTACCCATGTGTTTCAGCGAGCGCCGAAAAAACACGAAACAATCGCACCTGTCGAATTTGGTCGTATACGAATTCGACGGCAACCGGAACAACCGAAATCTTGCTCCCGAAGCCCACAGCGACTGATCAGATCATTTGCCGCACTTACGGTTAAAGTTGGAAATCATTCGACCCGTCGAACAGTTATGTCTTCCGTAGCCCGAGCAACGAACCGTTCGAAGTAAACGACAGCGAGATAGCTCCCGCTCCAAGCAAAACTGTACGCATCGAGGTGTACACCTACTATTGTCTAGTTCTAACGAGAGGAGCTTGCGCTATATGGATGATTTCGGCCATGACCCTCAGGTTGACGATCTACCTCCGCTCATATGGCTTGACGCATTCCCTTGGCTTCGAGGCGCATCCACCGACGACAATGCAAACGCGTGGTGGGAAGTTCCGATTGCAGTATCTGGATCGGTCGAGCGAGTGGTGAAGCTGGAGAGAATTGCCGAGCTTGCGATCGAGCGGTTGTCGCAATGGACAATCGGTCAGATTTTTCCAGGTCTACCGCCATCTTTCCCCCTTACTGCGCTACGTCTACCAGTAAGGGCTGGAAATGTGCTCGCCAGGCGCGGCATCTCAACAACGGATGAACTCAGCCTCCTTGTGCTTGACGAGATCATGGACTGGAGGAATGTTGGGATCGGTACGGTATCAACGATTCTCCAGGTGTTAGCCGAATGTTCGATGTCGATTTCAACTACCTCGGTAATGGCAGAAAACTCGACAGGCCGCCAAGAAGATCGCTATGTCGAGCACGCTCATCCGCCGGTCTTGTCAAGTGGGTTGATCGCGAGTGTGCGGGAAATCGCCATGTGGCAGACAGCAATCGGACTTCCCGCAGCGCCCTTGCTCGGCGATAAGATTCCAGCTGGAGTACCGCCCGAGATCCGGAGCGCTCGCGGTTACCTGGAGGCACTCTCCGCAAAGGATGTTCTCCAAGAAAGTGAACTTGAGCTCGATGCGGCCGCATTGCTAGACAATGAGCTGGGAAAGCTGGACTCCCGCGCAGTAGGTATTCTGCAGAAGCGTGTGTTCGCCGATAAACCAGCGACGTTGGATGAGCTAGGGATTGAGTACGGCTTCACCCGCGAACGAGCGCGGCAAATCGAGGGCAAGGCGCGAGCCGCTATGCTCGATGCGATTTCTTCAGGCACCCTCCACATGGTTGCGAATGCTGCTAGGGCCCTAATCGGAACAATCCGACCACTCACTGACCTCGTCCGGTTAATGCCAGCGCTCAATGGAACGGTTCAGGCTGTGAACCAACCAGTCTGGCGAGTCATCGACCGACTCGATGACGCATATCAGATTACAGAGGGCTGGTGCGTTGTACCAACGCTTACTGCGGCGCGCGAATGGACGGCAGCCCAGCTTCAGGAGAGAACTGATTACCACGGCGTTGGTCGATTAGAAGAGCTCGACCTGATTGAGTGTAGCCCCGATTTGAACCAAAGCGAGTTAACTGCAGAATGGCTCCGTAGCTGCGGCTATATTGTCGACGACACCACAGTACTGACGCGGACAGCGTCCGTCGGTGACTACGCAGCTGCCATCTTGTTTCTACGCGGTTCGCCTATGACCGCTGACGAGATTATCGAATGCTTTGCAGTTAAAAGAACCGCTGGTTCTCTGAAGAACGCCATGACGAACGATGAACGCTTCGAACGAGTCGATCGCAAGGAATGGGCTCTGGCTGAATGGGGCATGGAGGCTTACGCCGGAATCCGATCTGTCATCCGCAAAGAACTTGCGAAGGCGGGAGGCGCGATATCCATAAACAGGCTTGTCGAGCACATCACTGGCAAGTATTCAGTTTCCAGTAGTAGCGTCATGGCTTATGCCAGCACCCCACCCTTCGAACTGCGCGGTGGAATGGTCAAATCTGCTGGAATGTCCCGCGAAACACGCAAACCCCCCGCGCGTACACCGCGCTTGTATCGACGCGGTGATGAATGGATCTATCGCGTTCGCATTAACCACGACCACCTACGAGGCAGCGGTTCAGTCGCTCCCGTCGCGATTGCCGCAATTCTTGGTATGGCGTACGGCGACAAACTACAGCTCGCATCGGAGCTAGGCGACCAGTCCATCAACTGGACGGGCACGCAACCAGCGTTCGGCACAATTCGCCGATTCCTTCTCAAGGATGACATCTCTGCCGATACCGAGGTATTTCTGAGAATCCGCGACGATCGAAGTTTCGATATTGAGGTCATCGGGGAACTTTCCGGAGATCCTTTGGCCGACGCCCTCGCGCTCATCGGCGTGCCTTCCGGCATTGCGGCGGAGGAAGCAAGACGAGCGTTCGCCGCGGCCATTCAACTTCCCGAAGATTCCCCTGTCGTAAGCATTATCGGCGGTTATAGAGACCGCGGCGAAAGTGATGTCGCGGACTCACTTACGACTATGCGTCACTACTTGGAAACTGGGGAACCAATTGAACGCGAAGCAAAAGCAACCGATGTTCACGGCATCTTGGACCTCCTGTGACGGCTGAGCCGCGAAGCACCGGGCTCCGCAGCCTGTCGCTGGCAAGCAGATACCGCAGCAACCGAGGCGATGTAGTCCAGGGCTTCTATCTACCAGCGTTTCAGGTCGCCTGCAGCTATAGCCGCGCAGTTGGCTACTTCACGTCAACTAGCCTTGCCCTCTACTCGCGAGGCATTGAAAATCTTGCCGAACGGGGTGGCACAATGCGGCTCATCGCGTCACCTCACCTCAACGAGGACGACATCTTGGATATCGAGCGGGGGTACGATTTCCGTTCTGTGATCACACGAGCGACTGAGCGTGCACTCGCAGTCGAGGACCGTGGCCCAATACTCGACGGACTTGGTCAACTCGGAAGACTGATAGCTGATGGTCGCCTCGACATTAAGTTGGCGTTTGTCGCGCAGGAGGGCCGCATTGGCATCTACCACGAGAAACTTGGAATCTTCCGGGACTCCCACGGAGACCTCGTAGCCTTTACGGGCAGCAGCAACGAAACTCTGGGCGGGCTCGCCAGCAACTTCGAATCGATTGAAGTCTATCGCGGGTGGGTCGACGGCGACAGCATGCGTGCCCTAGACATTGAGCAGGATTTTGATGAACTTTGGTCAAATCAGACCCCATCGCTAAGCGTCGAGACATTCCCGGATGTCTCACGTGACCGTTTGATTAAGCTTGGGCAAGAACGCACCACGCTCACTCCGCCACGGGATGATGCTCTGGTGCAACCGGTTACCGTACGGGGGAAGGCACAGCGACTATCGATTCCCGACTGGATGACGGTACGCGATTACCAGCGTGCAGCAGTCAAAGGTTGGCTGCTGCACCGAGGCCGTGGAATTCTCAAGATGGCCACGGGTACTGGCAAGACTAAGACTTCGCTGATTGCTGCTACCAAGCTGGCCGACGTTCTGCGCGACCGCGAGGAGGCTCTCATTCTCGTTGTAGTAGCCCCTCTCCAGCATTTGGTCGATCAGTGGGTTACGGAAGTTGAAGATTTTGGGGTCAGACCGATTCCGGTTTATGAGTCGAGCCAGAAGTGGTTGCCGCTTGTCGAGGAGCAGCTGGCGCAGGTGCGGTTCGGACAGCGACCGATTGTTGCTATGGTCGCGACGAACGCCTCGTTCGCTGGCGCGAAGTTCCAATCGATCCTGTCGCGAATCACGCAACCGCTACTTGTTATCGCTGATGAGGCGCACAACCTCGGGTCCCCGGCATACCGAACGATCTTGCCCACGAACGCCACATACCGGCTTGCGCTCTCTGCAACGCCTGAACGATGGTTTGACGACGAAGGAACTGACGCACTCGTAGACTACTTCGGCCCCGTTGTTTACGAACTTGGCTTGGGCGATGCGATCGAGATGGGTGCGTTGTGCCGCTACAACTACTTCCCTCGGCTGGTCGAGCTCAACGATGTAGAGACAGAACTGTATGTTGAGCTCTCGCGTCAAATCGCGAGATGCTTCGCAGCAGGGTCCGACGACAACAATCCAGATTCAAATTCGCAACTAGGGCAACTTCTGCGTAAGCGTGCTGGCGTACTGGGGCACGCTGCGGGCAAGATTGATCTGCTTCGCAAGGATATCGGTGGACGTGCAAACTCGTGGTTTCAACTTGCGTATTGTGCCGAGGGTTCACGCCCATCACATGCGGGGGAACCTCCGGGTCCTAATCAATTGAGCGAGGTCATGAATGTCGTAGGCAACGAATTGAACCTTGCAGCGCACCCGTACATATCTGAGACGCCGCGCCGCGAGCGTAAAGTTCTACTCCACAGATTCGCCACCGGCGACGACCTGCGAGTACTTGTGGCGATGCGTTGCCTCGACGAGGGTGTTGATATCCCGGACGCCCAAACTGGCTACCTCCTTGCCAGCAGCAGCAACCCACGGCAGTTTATTCAACGGCGTGGGCGTCTATTGCGGCGTGCAGAGGGTAAAGATCATGCAGAGATTTTCGACTATCTAGCTGTGCCGCCAACGGGCGCGCCGGTAGATTTCGAGATCGAGCGGCGGCTGCTTATACGTGAACTCGAACGAGCCAACGAGTTCGGCAAGTTATCCGAGAATTATGAAGCTACTCTGAAGCTTTTGCGACCCCTCAAGGACCGTTACCAACTGATGCACCTATAGGAAACAGCCAGAATATGGAGGACCGGCGAGTGAGTAGCACAGAACGCACGGAAGAACAGGTAGTTCGGGAGTTGAGTGACGAGGAACGTGCTCTGCTGAAGCGGGTGCTTGAAATTGAGCGCGCGAAGCTGCACGTCAAAGAGTACGACGCAACTGACGATTTGCTCGCCGCCGTCAAGGAGATTATTCCGTGAAGTTGCACTCGATCGTTCTCCACAACTTTCGTCAGTTCAAGGGTTCACAGCGCTTGGATTTGCAGTCGGATACGCTTAAGCCCGTCACACTATTGTTTGGAGCAAACGGGGCGGGCAAGACTACCTTCCTCAATGCATTCACATGGGCGCTCTATGGCACACTCTCGGAGGATGTAGAGCAGCAGGGGCGTTTAGTCACCGACAGCGTCTGGCGCGCCACCCCAACCGGCGGATTGGTCGAGGTGAGCGTAGAACTCAATTTCGATCACGAGGGGCAGAACTACCGAATTCAGCGCAGGGCAAGCATCCGCAAAGAAGGCGATCACCAGGCGACTGCAAATCCTGAGGTCCAAGTCTGGGTCACCAAACTTGATGGGTCGTCCGAAGTAGTAGATGCGCCCCAAGAAAAGGTATTCTCCATCCTCCCAAAGAGCATAAGTCGCTTCTTCTTTTTCAACGGGGAGCGGATTGAAAAGCTCGTCGAAAAAAGCGCTTACGCGGAGGTTCAACAGGATATCAAGGTGCTCCTCGACCTAGAACAGGTCGAGCGCGCACTTGTCCACCTACCGAAAGTTGACAAAAAGCTGTCAGCGAACATCACCAAGTTTGGTGGCAGCAAGGCGAGCGCGATCCAGGCTGCCATTGACAAGTTTCGTGAGGAAGAAGCAAGTCTGCGGGAAGAACACAAGTTGTTGCAGGGCGACCTCGCAATATTGAATGAAGAGCGGGAAAATGTCAGGCAACTCCTCCTTCAACATGAAGCCGCGGCCCCCATTCAGCAACAACGTGACGAGGTGACCAAACAGTTGGCCCAGGCCAGAACGGACCTAGCCACTGCGCGTAAGGAGCACGCAAACCTGATCGCGACTCGCGGTTTCCTCGCTTTCACGGCGGAGCTAGGAGCAGAGACAAGCAGAATCGCAGAGAAGCTGTATCGAAGGGGTGCCTTGCCGGCCCCGCTTAAGCGCGAGTTTGTTGACCAGTTGCTAGACGAGGGAGAATGCATCTGTGGAACACCGTTAGACGCACAGAGCGCGCATTGGAATCGAGTCAACGACTGGCGCCAACGCGCAGGCCTCCAGGCGGTGGAAACGGTATGGCAGAAGCTAAGCGGCCAGATCGAACCAATCGCAGCAGCGCGGACGGACCTACGCGACAGCCTCAGCCAGACTATGAAGCGCATCGGGGATCTCCAGGAAACCGTTGCCCGTCTCGAAGCAACCAAGTCGGAACTGGACGGCAAGCTAAGCGACAACCGTCTCGAAGGCGTCCAGGCGCTCGAGTCGAAGCGGATCGACTTAGACGACCGATACGACGCGAAGCAACGCCGCGTCGGGTCGGTTGTCGATAACCTAAAGCTGGTCACTAAAGCAGTCGAGCAGAAAGTAAAGGAAAGATCGAATGCTGAGGTAACCGATATCCTGGCTGCTAAAGCGCGGGCACGCTCCGAAATGGTGGAGAGCGTCTGTCGAGCACTGAAAGAGATTCTAGAAATCCGCTCCGAGCGAATGCGTCAACGCCTCGACGCCGAATTGAAATCCGTCTACAAGAGCATCACCTACAAGAACTACATCCCCGCCGTCAGCGAGTCCTTCCAGCTCACGTTGCATACGTTTGTGGATGGAGTAGAACTGCCGGTCGGCAAGTCAACCGGCGAGAATCAGATCCTCAGCCTCAGCTTTGTCGCTGCAGTCTCCAAGCTAGCGAGAGAGCTCCGCAGGGAGCGCCACACGGACGACGATGCCGCCGCAGACGCCGGGACATATCCGATCGTAATGGATGCCGCATTTGGTTCGTTGGACGAGAACTACCAGGAAGCTGTTTCCCGCGCCCTCGCAAGGATGGCACCCCAACTTGTGGTACTAGTCAGCAAGAGCCAGGGCCTTGGAAAGGTAGCGAACGAACTTACACCGTATGTGAGCCACCTCGGAATCATCGAGGCACACAGCAGCCTTCCTGGAGCCGGGAGCGAAGACATACAGCTGCGGGGGCACACTTATCCATACATACGCCACTCCGATTCTGACTATGCCTTACTGAAGGAGGTCACATGACGACCGTACCCACCGACGTTCGCATTCGACGCCCACAACAGCATGAAGCGTTAATGCTGGAACTGCAGGAAGAGGCTGGTTTCACAACATTCCGCGACATCATGTTGCTCGCCGCTGCCATTGGCTATCACCGCTCACGTCGAGTGAGATTCACGGAAACGGCGGGAGACCCAATTAGGTACGAGACACTCACTGGACCCACCTTCAGCGAGGCGCTAATCAACATGATCGCTGCCAATGTTATTGGAGACGACCCAGAAATTATGGATAACGTCCGGATCCAGGAACGAGTCGAGATTTTCGAGGAGTACATGAACGGTGGGTTGGAATACATCCAGGAGCAGGTCAACGTACGCATTCAGACGGCTGCACTTGTACTAATTGATTTGGTGTCCGAAGCACTTAACGACAGCAGCGGCGCTACAGCCGCATCCGTCGACGAACTACTTGGCGGTGTTAGCTGGTAGATGAGAATTCGATTCGCAGAATTGTGGTCCTGCGTTCTTCGGACAAGCGCGATCCACTTCAAAAAACTAAGTCTTTAAGTGCTGAAAGGTCTTAATAGCAAGGGAAATCAACTGGCTGACTAGGGCAACGAGTCAATTAGAGATAGATACGATTTCCCGCCCCAACTCCGCGGCGGGAAATCGTCAGCTCGTCCGATATCAGCACGATTACCTGGTCTCCGACTTTCAAGATTAGAGTTTGGTCGCTGCACAGCTATTGCGGTGTCTGCTTGATCCAGTGCATCAAGGAAAGAATAGATTTAACTCCTTCAGCCCCCGTTCCGACTATCAGAATGCACCTGCAAGTGACAAGATACGTACATGGATTCGTTGGTAGATGGTGAATACCTAGTCGAGTTTTTGAAGTCGCGAATGTCGATGTCTGCTGTGTACCAGCCGCTGGTAATCCGCGAGCTGATCACACAAGGTGGCAGTGCGTCGAAACGGCGCATCGCCGAGGCGCTGTTGCGTGCCGATGTGCAGGCAGTTGCCAGAGCAGAACGCACTGTGATGCGGTGGCCGAAAACTACGCTAGTAAAGCATGGGATTGTCCGCTACGAGCGGTCTTCACAAGAATTCTCGCTGCTGGTTAACTTCGCGGACGAAGCGGAAAAAGCTGAAGCACTTCGACTGTGTGAACAAGCTCTTTGCGCATGGCAGGACCCGGCACGAGTTCGTCGGGCATCGCGTCGCTACGCTGCGATACTAGCCGCCCAAGGACGATGTCAGGCATGTGGGGCTTCGGGTTTTACTGAAAAGCTAGATGTGGACCATGTCGTACCGTGGTCACGGCGCAACCTGAAAACTGGGACAGTTACAACAAAAAGCGGTGAGTTGATTGATGTCGATGACCCAGCAAACCTGCAGGTACTGTGCGAATCATGCAATCGTGGAAAACGCGATACTGACGATTTTGACTTCCGCCCATCGTTGGATCGAATCGCCGAGAATATGCGAAACCTCAGAGCACTTGCCGTCGAATCCGGGTACACAGCCCAACAACTCCAAGAACACGGCATCACGTAGGCAAGTCTCTACAAACCCCAGATTCCGGCAATCCGTTCGGTTCCTACGCCCGTAGCGGGACTCTGTAAAATCGACCTAGGCGATCAATACTAAATATGCCGTCACCGCCTCGAACAATGGAAACCAAAGAAACAATTGTGATGGCGCGCGTAGATCGGCGATGAGCCAAGACATAGTTGGAATCCAACGACACTGCCTAACAAGTGATACCGACCCTACACGATCACAAAGCAAACGATAATTGCTTAGATTGACGTTCTCCGCCAAGTGCAATTCGTATTTGAGACGAACGCATTGGAACTCTATCCCGCCGGAGTTCTTGATAGTGCTGGAGCAGAGAATCACCACAAGTCCGGAGAGGTCCTTGTATCTAGATTTCGACCCGCGCGCATGAAATCCATCGGCGCAGAGAATACCACAGGAGTAAATTAATGTTTGGAAAGGAGCTCTCTCGACCAGTCAGGCTTTCATTCCAGCGCCCAACGGTAGCGTGACATTAACTTAGCCAAGCAGGCTATCGCCAAACCCGACAGGCTACAACATGCCCATTGCGGATTGAAAAGGAATTTCCTGACTACCAAACTGAGGTTACGGCACAGGCCACCGCTGTACGTTTCGCTTCACATCAGTCTTCCTCAGCTATAAGCGCTTCCAATGAATCAGGTCCGTCGTGTTGTGGTTCAGACTCAAGTCCGGATTCCTCGTTGGGGTCAGGCGCCGAGTCCGCCTCATCATCAATACTTAATTTATCCGATACCCAATCATCGAACACTTCCTCGCTGAGGTTAAACCATTTCTTTAAAGCACGCTGTAGTCGCTTACGGGACCTGTTTCGCGCTTCGAGCACCAGGCTTGAATCAGTTTTTCCAGCAAATTCACTCTTCAAGAGTTTTTTCTGCTCATCGATCAAATATAACAAATATGCATTTCGCGCCGTAGACAGCATTTCGTCAAAACCAGCCTTGCTGGGGAACCAATTAGCCACCGACGGCCAGCCTTCAGATGTATTCAAGATTTCAAGCCAGAAGTAACGAAAGTATATCGCCTTTCCAGCATCCATATTAATAATCAGGTTGAGCGGATCATTAACCTCTTTACTGAAAAGTAGGCGACGATCTTTTTTGGTTCCGCGAGATTCATCCGACAATAAAAAACTATTGATTCCAGAAACAATCGACGAGGCGAACTCGGGGATCTCTTCGACGCGCGGTTTACTACCGCCTTTCTTCCTCAACTCCCAGAGACTGCCGAGTGTAAGCGCCAACCCGAGCTGACAAGCATGCGTGTTGACAACTTCGTATACCGACTTGCAAAGCTTAAGCCGCTCGGGTTTTGTGGAAGCAAGATATTCTTGACTTCTAAACATTTCGAAATCATCGCGCTTTATTGTGATTGCATTCCATGCCTTTATCACGTCATCGGATTTACTTCGAGTCGTCTGCCTTCCTCGGTCCTGGCGAATCTCTTCCCGATAGTGCTCGTAGCTGTCTTTGAGCGTCCAGAACACTCCAACACCGCCGAAAAGGGCATCGTATCCCAAGGCAGCATGAGGCTCGACCGCTGCACTCCAGTCAGCTTCCAACCGATTCAATGCTGCCGCATGCGATTTGTAGGGAGCCACATGTGAAAATAATGTCAAAATCCCCATACCCCAAGTTTGGGAGAAACGATCAATTATTTCTTCGACTCTACCAAGTGGGAAGCTTTCGTTTCCAATCTCTTCACGCTTATAAGCAAAACCAGAGTCATCAATAATTGCAGGAAATAAGGTTAAAATATCCAGCTGTTCACGCATAAAAGAATCTCTAGCGCTTGCGCTATCCCGACCCGATGTATTGCGAAGATTTACCTGGCGCAGATATTTAGCTGGACCGAAGATCAGTCGACCTACTACTAGTTTCAGGAGGCTAATATTGCTAACCACGGACCATCTTGCGGGCCGACTGCTGTTTATGTCCGGGTTGTCATACTCAACTGCAAACAGAGGGAGGAACGAGGTTTCTTTCTCGTCGCGGAGAAGACTGAGGAGGCTTCTTGTCAAAACATTCGCTAGTTCGGCATCGGACAGAAGGATAATTCGGGACTCGCTTGGCGGCTTGGCTTCGCTATTTACATCGACGAACAACTGACGCGCCGCCTCGTGCGGTTTGCGATTCAGTCCAGTCTTCTCAGGAAACCAACACACTGCAACAGGAACTTCGACCTGACTTAGATCGAGCTTTCCCTCTGGGTCATAGCTTCTCAGATACTGTTCAACTTGGCGCTCGTAGAAGGATCGATACTTCGATCCTTCGTTATCGTCCCATGTCCTAGACATGGTACGGTCAATCGCCAATAGGGCCATAGCGCGATGCTGACCGTCTAAAACCACTATTTGCGCCGCGGTGCTGTTCCAACGCAGCTGGCCCAAGTTAACACTGTGGAAATTACCACCGTCATCAATAACGCGGCGTACCTGAAATGCGTCACCAGCTTTCCACTGACGCCATCGCAGACCTAGTTGCTCGTCATCGGCATCCTCCGAATTCTCAAGTGCAGGAAACGAAGAGGGTTGTTTGTTTTTAAAAGGAAGCAGGACCGCCACGATGGGCGGAAAGAAGGCTGGACCAGTGGTTCGATGCTTTAGTAAGTAAGGAATTAAATTAGTCGCGACACGGTGATCGTCTAAGTCCCGCTGGAGCAGTTGATTGAAGTCGAGGTCCCTGGCACGCATGACCTCACGTACCGGCCTCAGGCTTTTTGTTAAAAGGCGTTCAGGATCCTCGGATTCTTCCCCCAAACGCGCTTTGGTCATTATATATTCCACTCGGCCCGCAGGTGTTGCGAATGCTCCCCATGTGCCCTGTACAAGATCACGAAATACGGGATTTTTTGTCGTTCGGAACATGCCTCATCGCTTTCCTAGTACCGGCGCAAATATCTTATGAAGGAGCCATTCAGTAGTGTGCGCTATCGACCGCAATTGAACTGCATCAACGTCACCCATTCCAGAAGGCGATGTTTCAATTACCCAAACCTCGAGTTGTTCCATTGCAAGACCTTTAGCCGCAGCTCTCAGCCCGAAGTTTTTTGCCCTGGTTGCTAAGGACTCCGCCTCGCCTGGGTTTTTGGAAAGCCATTGCACGCCCTTGTCAAAGTCTGTTCTATGACGTAGCAGACGATCATTTAAATCTTTAGCTACCCCAATGTACATCGGGGATGAAAATACTGGTATTGCTTGATCAAGCATAGTTGCGAGAATTTTTCGGCCACTCTCGGAACTGATGGTGTCATATAGGTCCGAAGCCTCATCCGGTAGATCCTCTCCGTTGCTCCGCATCTCGCTTATGAAGTCCAAGGGCTGCTCAAGTGCGAGGCTGCCCGCCCAGCGGCCTCCGTACGAAGCTTCACCTCGTAGCGGTATTGGACGTGGTTGATGATATGAGGCGTACTGGCGCAAAAGATCAGCAAAGGCGTCCGTTGAAACGTCCCGACCATCCTGGGTTCGAATCTTCCAATCCTCACTTCCAGTCTGCATTCTGGCATACCAGGCATAGATTCCAGGTGCCGATGGCGCGTCATCCACCTCGATCATTCTGAAACGACTGATAGGGCTAGATTCGAAAGCCATAGCAACCTTCTCTCGCCTATAGCGCTCAGCCTCCGTGTGGGTGAACCGATTCGGGTCATGTTATCACCCTTGATCGACTATATCGTGGGTGCCACCTGTATGTCGCGCGACTTGCTTCGATCCGAATGGGCTTTCGATCACAAATTCATGGTTGATGACGGCAAATAGTTTTGCTGGTAGACCAGTCTATTGACCAGCGAAACTGAACGCTTGTTACAGATCCACGCGTTTCGAACGCTTTCCTGAATTTGTATGAATTAACATCATTTCGTAGCTCTGGTATTTTTAAGAACTATTTTTACGATTTCAGAAATTCACAACGCTTACGTCAACACCATTGGTTATGACGGAATAGTTCCATAGGCATCTAAGCTGCACGCCACCCTTTCGTTTTCTAGACAACGAATTTTTGGGGTTAATTGAGAATAATCGAGGCTAGGCTGTGTGCCTAACAGATTCTCGAGTAGGGTAATATCTTTCGATATCAAATTTGACGGCCGCACGAGCCCTATACATTTGCAAGCAATTCAATTGAAACTACGACTCGCGGTGAGCCGAATCTGATTTGGATTCTGAAAATTGGGCCCTAGGCCATCTTCCTTAACCGGTGACCGAAAACCTGGTACTGCGTCGCCATAAGTTGCCTCTCCCAACCATGCAGCGACCCAATTCGAGACGGATCGCTATATAGACCTGCGCGCATCTCGGCGCGCGTCAACCGCGCGTAGAGGTCACGCCTCGGGTCACTTTCCGATACGAACTCTTCTTTCCGATGAAGTAGCGGAGGGTTGTCCGATTTTGAGTAGTCTCTCCAGTCGACAGTCAAGTGCCGCAAATTTACGGTTACCGCAGACTCCAGCACCGGATGGGCATCTTTGTCGAATTTCGGGTACGAAAGGTAAGAAACTTGAGGCTTCACTACCGACAACTTAATCATGTTCGCGCGTTCGACGTTGCCCGAAAGTACTCGCGCACAGCCTTCATAGACGCGGAGAAGAGGCGGTAGCTCGCCGAGTGCACTGCGGTGCACATAGAGCGCCGACGGTGTCTGCTTCCCCACTTTGGAGCTTCGTGCAGACACAAATACCAACATCGGATCGCCGGTCGCTACTAACATTCGGTCACCCTGGATGCATGCGTCCTTGTAGGTGCCAAAGTGGACCTTAACGTCTGTTTGCAGTGTTCGGGCGAGTTGGCTAAATCTTGGCCGCCGCCCAAATCGAGACATTGCTATGTACACAAGTAGCTCGGCTCGGCGCTGTATCCGCACCTGTTCCCAGTAGTCGTCGCCGGTAACAGCGTAAATAAGCTTCTGTGCTCGCCCAACGCTGCCGAACTCAACTTTGATCGCTTCCTGCGCGCCGGTATCGAGCTCAAGGGTGCGGGGCGGGCGTGCGTGAGCAGACATGAAATCAAACAGCGGCGAAAGAAGTTCTTTGGTCGACTCATAGCGTTCGTGTGGATCGATTCGCACTCTTGGTCGATACGTGTGCACACGATCATGGAGGAACTGTTGTTGATCCTCTTCACAGCGGAAGACATAGAAGATGCCCGGCGCCGCAGCTACAGGTGTCACCCCGAGCACTTGCGTGATCCAGGCAGCTAGCTCAGGTTGTTCATAGAACTTCTGAAATGTTCCTGTTCTAGTTATAACGCCATCACTGTGCCGTCTACCGACGAGATCGCGGGCATCCCAGACTAGTCTCGCTGACACCACCAGTACACGCTTCGCTAGTTCCCAAGCTGCTGCAAGTGTCCTAGCACGTTCGGCGCGATCTTCTATCACGTTGACGACGTAACCAAGATTGACGACATCTGCATGGCAGTGTTCTGCATCAGGACGGTGTCCGGGATCCCAACCACTGGCTTGGTATCCGAGCGCTTCAAGGTGCCGAAGATCGTCACCCCGCCCGCAACCGTAGTCAAAGACGGTTCGCCCGGGAGCGATGAGACTGTCTGAGACGGCCATCGACATTGGACGTGACAACGCGTCGCGCACCATAGCCGTCTTGTGGCGAGCAATGCTGGTCATCGTCATTCCGCAGCGGCGAGCCCGACTGAAGCTAATCCTGAAACGTCGGTCACGCGACTGTCCCCTACTAGGTAACCAATCCCCCGGTGTAAATGAAGCCGAAACTGCGAGGCTAGCGTGTCCTCATCCAAGGGAAACCCATCCTTGTGGCAGCGCATTCGCAGCAATGCCCAATAGATATCACCCTGATTGCCGGCGAAAACTTTCCAGTTCATCTCGACACTACTATCAGTCACAAGTTTGGTCATCGGCGGAACCGATGGCTCAGCGAGCGATCTACAGAATGCCCACCGACAAAGGACATTCCAGTGGGCAATTCCAGTTCGCCTCTTGAGCGTGATCAGTTGGTCTCGTGCGGACTGACTCAATCGGATGTGTTCGATCGCCATGTTTCACTCCCAGAAGTATCCCGGCTCGACCGAGGTTGCTTTAAGTTCGTCGTCAAAGTTCAGGCGATACACGCGCGCGACGTCGCCCGAAATTCGTTGAAAGGCGTTTTTATCAATCTCTGTGTCTGTGGACAACAGGATTACTTGGTGGCTTGCGTGGGGAAAATACCCATCAAGTAGGCGTTCGCGATGTGTGCCGTCCAGGCGCCCCAGCGGAGTGTCAATGACGACCGGTAGCGGTTGCCCTGAAGCTCGGGCCAACCCCCACAGCAGCGCAACTGCGAGCAATTGGCGCTCACCGGCCGACAGTTGGTTGGCGGAGATGACTGAGCCATCTGCACCAGCTAGTTCAACCCCGTAGTCATCAGAACTGATCTTCACCGCTGATACAAGCGATTGCTTTCGGAGTAATTGCTGCAACGCTTCGAGAACAAGCGCACCGATTCGATCGATATGCCTCTCAACGGCTGCCGCTTTCAGCGCTCTCAAGGTCTCTTTGACCTTGTCGATGTGGCTTATAGTTCGGCGATCGTCATCAATCGATAGGTTGGCCTGCGCTAAGCGGTCAAGTTGAGACTCGTACGCGGTCTCGGCCTTCGCACGCCCAAGTCCTGATAAGCGATGCTGTTCCTCGGCCGCAGCCAAGGCCGCTCGATGAGCGTAGAGGTCGGATTCAACATTTTCTCGTTCGCTTGCTATCTGCGCGACTGATTCGGGATCGGGCATTGTCGCAAGGTATCGGTCTAGATCATCGACTTTCGAAGAAGTGGACTCCAGCTCATAAGTAAGACCACTCAGGAGCTCACGTGCTGCCGGAATGTCTGAAACCACTAATTTCGAGAGCGCAGATTCATCAGCTAGGAACGCTACAGGTGAAACATCCGCATTGTTGTTGCGTGACTCGCGGTCCGCACGAAGCAATCGTTCAACTACGTCGATGGCCAAACTTTCGACGTCCTGAGCACGGAGTTTTTCAACGAGGTTTCTGTCGCGCTCCGCGATCACCTGGCCAACAACGTGTTGGTGAGCTGCCGCAGATTCAAGTGCTGCCTGATCGCGTAGTTCTTCAAGCAGTGACGCCAACTGCAACAACGGTGCGACTCCTGCCATAGCTTCCCGAAGTTGATCCTGAATAGCGCGCTTGCTCTGCTTCGCAGATTCCAGCTTGGTCACCACATCGTCACGCTGCTCGAGCAACTCACCACCGATTGAACGGTATTGCTCGTTGATTCTAAAGAATTGTTTTTCGGAACGCTCAAGCTGTACTCTCGCATGCGCGACGGCCGACATTGCGCTTTCTTCTGCCTGCCTTGCGAGCGTGACTAGTTGACGACTGCTCTCCACGGATGACTGCAGTTCCGGCGGAATTTGATTTGTACGATGACGGCGCCTCAGGACACCGAGGTCCGCGCCAAGACGGTCAACTAGGTCCAGTCCCAGTAGCGCAGCGAGGGCCGCCCTTAGTACGTCACGGCTCCGGTCCATGTCGGCCAGAGCTTCAATCTGTTCGCCGTCAAAGAAGAACAACCCTGCGACACCGCGAGGAAGAAATGTCTCAACATATTCGTTCCACGTCGAGGTAAGTGCATTGTCGAATCGTCCGTCAACAGCTACTTCCAGGTTGTCGTGAACTGGACCGGCGCCCCCATCCCAGGAACGGATAATTCTGATGCTCCGTTGACTGCCTTCCTGGAAGCTACGGAAAGCCAGCTCCACCCTCGCGTGCCTCGATTCCGCTCCACGATGCACAAGATTGCGCAAATAAGTGTCGTATCCGCCACTCCGGCGCCCATTTCGGGGAGCGAGCGGACCGTATAGCGCGAGCTGAATCGCTTCGAGGATTGTGGTCTTCCCGCAACCGTTCAAGCCGCCTACCAGTACGATCGGTTTACCAGCCTCGGGCGTGAGATTTAGCCGTTGTGTGCCCGAAAAGGTCCCGATATTGCTGAGGACAAGTTCGTCGAGAATCACTGCGCGGATCCCCCGTTCACTTTCCTGACGTACCCATCCGCTATGTCTAGATCGGTCGGTGATTCATCGTCGTCCCGTTTCTCAAATGCAGATAGTCGTGCATTTGCGCGCTCCAACGCGTCATCCTTGGACTCGTAGAAGCCACGCTTAAGTGCCTTCTCCAACGAGTCGAACAACCCGGCGCGACGAGCTCGTGCACGATGACGTTGCTCGACGTCAAGCAGTTCTCGCACCAGCTCGAAGTGCAACCGGTCCTCCCCGATTACCGAGCGAAGGATGTCTACTGTGTCCGGCCCTAACGGCAAGTGCTCATCTAACGAGCTACCTTGATATTTTTCTCCCACGGTCTGCTCGTAAATCTGTGGAAGAGTGTCCTCGAACTCGTGCTTGTCGACAACCCAGATTCGGCGAATTTCTTCCAGCTCCGCCAAAGTAACTAGCTCGAGGGAACGAACGTACTCGGGGCCGTTCTCACGAATCCAGACTTGCGCTTCGAGCAATCGCTTGAGCCAGTCCTCGCGCGCGGTCTGTGTATAAGGACCGGGGATAGGCCGATCGTAAAACAGCTGAACAGATCCGTTCATGCGCCTGAAATCCCGAAGATGTCGGTCGTCAGGTACGTCCAGCGCGTTACGGAGCTCAAGCAGCGGAAGCATCCACTCCTTCTCCTCATCGTTCTGGATCATGGCCGACATCGACTTGTCTTTTTCAACCAGAGTGCATGTCCAGCAGCCGAAGCGGCTATCACCGCAACTTGGCGTTGATGAGTCGACTACAAGAGGGCATTCGCCATCTTCCGATGCACCTTGATACATAGTGAGCAATTCTTTGTTGGAGTGTCCCCACAGGTTCTGAACCTGCATCAGGAAAGTCCACACGTCGTCGTTCGACCAGTTCTCGACAGGAGAGTAAATGAGACAGTTTGGTAGCGATTGGCTTGGACTAAGGAGATCTCGGGTCCTTCTAGATTCGAGCTCAGTCATCCGATGGGAACGGCCCGAACTCTCTGCCTTCCGCGTGCCGAGCACCAGAATCGCCTCGCCGTGGTCCCGCACCATGTCCCGAATAAAGGTGTTCGACGGCTTTATCTTGAGTCTCTCGGTGCACCAACGGAACTTAGGTCTTGGCGCCGGGTACCCCTTCCCGATTAGGTTGACCCAGAAGGTGTCGGCGACCGCTGGCGTTAGTCGGTGCGGAACGATCGGCAAGTCCTGCTCTCGTGCCGCTGCAGCCATTGTGTCCAATGAGTGCGTCACCCACAAAGCCACTACGGGATTCTCAACGAGCGTGTCAGTACTGATCACGTGAACCGTCTTCGTGCGCTGCTCGGGCGCGAGGCCAGCGAGGGCTTTCCAGACTACTTGCAAGACGGCTGTCGAGTCTTTTCCTCCGGAATAGCCGACTACCCACGGGATGCCGTCTGATAGGTAGAGTTCCTGCGTCTGTTTAACTATTGCACCTATAGTTGCGGAGAACCCCAGATCGTCGAAGGACGACTTCGGGCGCAACGGAATGTTAATTGTCATGCTTCTCCTCGCGTAAGGGCGTTCTCTGCACGCTGTTCGTCCGCGGAGAGTTCCATTCCCAGGGCTTTCCGGATGACTGCCGTGGTCAGGAGTACATTACCTGTACTCTTCGAGACTCTCCCACCCGAAGTTGCGCGGCCTTCCCAGAGATTCGAGTTCGACCTGTGCCAGTCGATTGAATCTAGTCGCTTTAGTGTCTTCTCCCAGGTTCTACGTTCGAGAGTTTGCCGCAACAGGCTGTTCCCTACCTTGCCGATCGCATGAAGCACAATTCCGTGACTATGGATAAAGTCACGGCGCACTTCACCAGCACTGACTTCGCGGTTCCGGACTTGACCCCACTCAGGGAACTGCCTGGCTACTGTCTCCCAAAAAGCTGTTGCGAGGTCGACACGCCGTTCAAATGAGTCCTCTGCAACCCCATCGAGTAGGGCCTTGTTCGCGTTGTAGAACCCTGAGAGTGTGAAGAGCTTGCGAGAGCGCGCCGCCAGATTATTGGATTCTGCCTCGGTGAGATCGCTGTAGAAGGGCGACTTGAACACCGTCACCCGTGTAATGGCAGACATCTCATCGCGATGGTCATACAAGACACTGATGGATTTGGCGGGACGAATTGCGTACCGGTTTAGGTCGGCAAACATTTGCTGGCACCGCTTCAGTCCTACATCCAGGAAGAGCACGATCGCAATTGTCTCGTCACCTAGATGGGGGCTTTCGGACAACGCCTGTTGGATCGCTGCGCGGCGGTGCTGCCCGTCGTTAATGACAAACTTCGCGGACATGGGAATTGTCAAGATGCCGACTCGCTCGTTCGAACCGGTCTCGGTGAAGGACTCGAACGACACATCTGCATCAACAGATGCTGTAAGTGCAGAAAAGACGTAATTTGTCGGATTCTGAGCCATATATCGGGCTATCTCAGGGACACGATTTCGGTTCAATGACCTTTGTGCTCGCATCTCAGGGGCAAGTTCTTCATCGTCGAACACAAACAACCGCGGAATCAGCCGAAGCGGGCACATAGTTACAAAATATTCGCGCCCTGCCTGCACACCGCGAAGTGCAGGAAACACGTACTCAAACCCGGTCGTTCGCACCTTAGCTGTCGTCAACTCACGCCCCTCATGTAGAACCATGTACGGAACAATACATCCGAACAGTGTGGCGATTTGTCACCACCGAACACGTGTCGGATCCCGTACTGTTCGGATATGACCTTAACGCCTCCCTCTGACAACTTGTTGACTGGCAGGACGACAAGACCTGTCTATCTGGACTGCAACGCCACAACCCCGATAGACCCCGAGGTTCGTGACGAAGTAGTGAAGTATCTTGACGTCGAGTTCGGAAATGCTGGCAGTCGCACACACACATATGGGCAGGTCGCGAAGGAGCGCGTCGTGCGGGCGCGCGCCGAAGTTGCTCAAGTTGTGGATGCAAAACCCGAAGAGGTTACTTTTACCAGCGGAGCAACCGAAAGCAACAATCTGGCGATCTTCGGACTTGTAGCGCACGCGGAGCAAGCTGGCAAGCGCCACATCCTTACTACAGAGATTGAACACAAAGCTGTACTCGAGCCCATCGAAAAATTGCGTGAGCTCGGATTTGATGTCACTGTCGTACCGCCGAATCGCGGAGGGTGGGTCGAACCTACCTCAATTACCAAGGCGCTCCGACCAGACACTTTTTTGGTCTCCGTCATGGGTATCAATAATGAAACCGGGGTCGCCCAACCTATTGAGGAGATCTCACAAAGCCTGAGCGACCACGATGCCTATTTGCATGTCGACGCGGCGCAGGCCTTCGGGAAAACGATCGGGCCACTCCGGAACAAGCGAATAGACCTCATGAGTATTTCCGGGCACAAGATATTTGCGCCGAAAGGGATCGGCGCGCTCGTTGCTCGTCGTCGAGGCTTTAAAAAGGTACCGTTGCGACCGATAATGTTCGGAGGTGGCCAAGAACGAGGTCTACGACCAGGAACCTTGCCGGTATCCCTGATCGCAGGACTGGGGACTGCAGCCCGAATTGCGACAAGGGATCACGAGGCGCGCGAAGCGCGCTGTGTCGAGATCCGTGATCAACTCGTCGCCGCGCTCAACCGAATCAACGTCACATGGAACGCTGACCTAGACCGGACGGCCCCACACACTGTGAACTTTTCAGTTCCTGGTCTCGATTCCGAAGCCGCGCTCATTGCACTGAAGGACATCGCCGCAATTTCAAACGGATCTGCGTGCACATCACAAAGTTACGCGCTCAGTCATGTGTTGCTCGCAGCCGGACTGCCGGAGACTCAGATTCACGGAGCCCTGCGCATGTCTTGGTGTCACCTCACACCAACTTTTGACATCAATGAGCTCGTTGAAAGGTTGCGCCGTATTCAATCCGATGGCACGTAGCGTGCGCTGACGCGCCACAGCTAAAGGCACCTCCGGAACGATAATTAGCCTCCCACACGCTTTCGACGCTCAGGAAGATCATTCGGGGCAAGTCTCGCCTCACAGGACATGTCCTTCGACCGCACTGGCCTTCGCGACATTCGTGCAAACTCGCCTGTCCCCACACGAACAAGCCCCTACCGTGATTGTGAACCAATATCGAGGGTCCACCCATGCACAAATTCTGAGGTAGGGGTATCCACTGCGTCAGAAGGCGGCGTTCCAGCTCGACGAGTTTGAGTAGTCGAGGATTCGACGAAATGACGGCACTCCGCCAGTTAATTTTCGTCGAGGCTCAAATAGGCGTAACGCAAGCCTTGAGGACAAAGCGTGCGTCACCTGTACTCCCCCAGGCAACCGAATTCACTCTCTCAGCACCGTAACTGGCTCAGTTCACGCCCGACGCAGCGCCACAACAGGGATTGTGCGAATCCCTGCTGTCTTCTTTTCGTACTCGGCGAAGAAGGGGTACTGACGTGCCTGTTCGGCGTAGACCTTGTCGCGCTTGTCCCCCACCACTTCCTCCACAATCACGGTGTATTTTTCTGTGCCGCGTTCAATTTCTGCTTGGCCAGCACTGGTGATGTTCTGATACCACTGCGGATGCTTCGGCGCTCCCGCCGCGGAGCCAAAGATGTAGATCGAATCGGTGTTGGCTTCATCAACTAGGCACATTAACGGGCTGACGTATTCGCGACCAGACTTCCGACCGCGGTGATGCAGCAGGATCAAGTCGGCACCTTCGAATTGGCCACCTACTCGACCCTCATTTGCGCGAAACTCACTGATGATGCTGGCGTTCCAGTCGTCGTACTCGCTCATTGCGTGGGTTCCTTCCCCATGAGTGTGTGGTGCAGTTATTACGTTAATTGCCCGACGCCGATTGCTCGTGCTAATGGCACACGAAGTCGCGGCGGGTCCTGATCAACACTCACAGTCCTGGTCGTCCGAAGAGCTGTTCAGATGTCAGAACGCCGACGACCGCACCGCGATCGACCACGAAGATTGCGTCAACATCTTCGATCCGGTTTAACACATCCACAAGTTCATCGGCGACGCCCACGATCGCGTCCGCAGGAAGTGGTCTGCTTACATCAGCAATGGTCGCCCGCATGCGCACGTGGGGGTCGAGCCGCGCGAGATCGGCGATGTTCACCACACCGACGGGGGTGCCTGTTGCCGACACCACTGGTACTACCCGGTGCCCGGTCGTGGTGTTCGCCAAGACTTGTTCAACGGGCCACCACGCGGGCGCAACATCAAATCGTCGAGACATGACGTCAGAGACTCGTACGCCGGCGAGTCGGCGCCGAAGTTTGGTCGCTTCGCTCTCGGCGTGGGCTGCCATCAGCATGAACCCGCCAATGAGCAACAGCCATAGACCACCGAACTGACCGAAACCCATCCGCATAATCCCTAGACCGATGAAGATAAATCCGAGGAAGCGCCCGGCGGTGGCGGCCATTTCTGAGGCTCGCTCTCGGTCACCTGTGCGCTTCCACAAGAATGCGCGAAGCACCCGCCCCCCGTCCAACGGGGCGCCAGGCAACATATTAAAAACCGCAATAATGAGGTTCACCAGCGAAATCCAAATCAGCATCGCCACCAGCAGGGTGTCGATCCACGGGTGCGCGACATACGCCGCAATAAGCGCCACCACTGCAATAGCAAGGCTCGCCAGTGGCCCCACTACTGCGATCCGGAAGTCCGACTTCGGGGTGCGTGGATTTTCAGTCAGTTCCGCCACTCCACCGAGCAGCCACAAGGTAATACGTCGAACTCCAACACCGTATTTCAACGCCACGAGGGCATGAGCCAGTTCGTGGACAAGAAGTGACCCGAGAAAGATTACTGAGCCTGCACCTGCCACAAACCAGTACGCAATGGGAGACCTTCCCGGCACTGCTCCGGGGAGTATTGACGCGCCCAGAATGATAGTGATCAGACCAAAGATCGCGAGCACCGACCAATGCGCACCGACCGGTATTCCCGCGACTGTGCCTAGCCGAATTCGCCCGCGCTCCATACCCACCATTGTCCGACAGCAGCAACCTTCTCGGCACTCCTGGATCTTGGCTTCGCTCCCAACCTTCCAACACTTGAAGCCTGCGCCCGTTTGTCTGCCACAATAGCGACGAGGCGTCGCAACGGCTTTTGAACCTGTGGAGGTTTCGCATGGCTTATGAGGGTGAAGATTCGAGCAGCGGAGTGGTCGTTGCCTTTTTAGCGGCTTTGCGTGATGAACAGTTTGACCAGGCGTTGAGCTACGTCACCGAGGATCTTGTGTGGCACAACGTGTCTCTTCCCAAGGTTCGGGGCAAGCGCAACGTGAGCCGAGCGTTCGCATTGATGAAGAAGTTGAATATGCGCTTTGACGTGCAGTTCCATCACATAGGCACGGGCACAGATGCAGTGTTGACTGAACGTACTGATGCTCTCAGCCTTGGAAGATTTCGGATCGAGTTCTGGGTGTGCGGCACGTTTGAGTTCCGCGACGGGAAAATCTCTGTATGGCGTGACCGGTTCGACTACGCCAACTTTACGTTCGCGATCATACGGGGCTTGGTCGGAATTGTGTTGCCACGGCGTCAGCCCTTCGCGTTGTTCGCACCAGGACTGGCTGCACTTTCGGGCAAAAGCCAAGCCCGCCGAACGTAGGTTGTGACAAACCGTTCGGCGGACCGATGAGTAGTTGCGTCGCCTTCTAGGAGCTACACCAACAGTCCGATAGCGAGAGCACCCACGGCTAGCAGAGGGAACAAGCCCTGCTTCACTGCGGCTGACCGGTGCGGTTTCGACGACACAAACAGAACAAGTGCCGCGGCGAGCATCGAGCCCGTACCCGCGAAGACCAATGCCGACCCCACACCTAGGTGGCCTACGGCTACGAAAATGATGCCGAGTGCAGCCAGAATGGCGAGGAACAGGTTGTAGAACCCCTGGTTGTATGCCAAGAATCGGGTTGCCCGCGCCTCCTCGACACTACCTGTACCAAACACCGCACGTGCCTGTGGAGACTCCCACGCCAACGACTCTAGGTAAAAAATGTACAGATGAACTAAGGCTGCGATTCCAGCAAATATGAGACCTACGACAATCATTCGTGCCTCTCCGCGGCGCGCACTCGTCGCCGCATCTGATTACTGTAGCTTTCTTCGCAGCGCGGCATCGTGGCGGCTGACAGCAGCGAAAGGCCAAAACACGACGAGCCCCGGTTCCGCGAGGGAACCGGGGATCATGTCGTGATGTTCAATTAGGCGGCGACGAGTTCGCGCACGTTGGAGCTGGCCTTGGCGAGCTCTGCTTTCTGTGCCTTCGCCTTGCGGCCATCAGGAAGGGCGAGGCGGAAGATCTTCTTGTAGACCGATCCGAACTGGCCGAGGAACGAGCCCGTGTTGTAGGGCAGGCCATACTTGGCGCAAACTTCCTGGACCTTAGGGGACATCTCGGCGTAGCGGTGCGCTGGGACGTCTGGGAACAGGTGGTGCTCAATCTGGAAGCTCAGGTTGCCGGACATGATGTGCATGAGCCGACCGCCGTGGAAGTTAGCTGAGCCGAGGATCTGGCGGTAGTACCACGCGCCCTTGGACTCGTTTTCGGTTTCCTCGATCGAGAATTCCTGCACGTTGGCTGGGAAGTGACCGTTGAAGATCACTGCGGACGACCAGATGTTGCGGATGAAGTTTGCAGCGACGTTACCTGCGAAGGTGACAGGGAAGAACGGACCTGATAGTGCCGGGAAGATCAGGTAGTCCTTGAGTGCTTGCTTACGGCCCTTGTCGAGCGCGCGGCCAAAGCTTTCACGAGCGTCCGCAAAGCTTTTCTCGCCACGGATGACCTTCTCAGCCTCTGCTTCTTGCAAGGCGGTGCCCCACTGGAAGAATGACTGCAGCAAGATCGCGAAGACCGGGTTGAGCAACCAGACTGGGTGCCACGGGGTTTCCTCGGTCATGCGCATGACACCGTAGCCGCTAGCGTCGTGGTCCTTACCGACGATGTTGGTGTAGGTGTGGTGCACGTAGTTGTGGGTGTAGCGCCAGCTGTCCGATGAGATGGTGTTGTCCCACTCGAAGTTCTTCGAGGTCAGCTCAGGGTCCTGCATCCAGTCGTACTGGCCGTGCATGACGTTGTGGCCGATTTCCATGTTGTCGAGGATCTTAGCTGCGCCCAGTGACGCTACTCCGGCCAACCAGAACGGCGGGATGATTCCGGCCCACAGGAATGCGCGTCCGGCTACTTCGAGTTTGCGCTGGACGTCGATGATGTTGCGGATGTAGTCGGCGTCACGCTGGCCGAGGTCAGCAACGACCTCTTGGCGGATGGCGTCGAGTTCTTTGCCGAGTGCTTCGATCTGGTCGGCGGTGAGTTCTGGGTGGGTAGTAATCATGATTAAGAGTCCTTAACTGTTGAATCGTGAAAGTTGGTTAGAGGTTGACGCTGACGTCGCCGCAGGGCGCCGTTACGCAAATCTGGATGTCCTTGTTTTCTTCGGAATCCAGTTCGCCCGTCATGACATTGCGTGTCGTACCGAAGTCTTTACGTTTGGTGCACGAGAAGCAGATGCCCATCCGGCAGCCATACTCCGGAGTAAGGCCCGCTTCCTCGGCCTGCTCAAGAATGCTGCGGCCGTTGTTGGTCACCTTCTTGTCGGCGAAGGTGAATGACAGGTCGCCGTCAACATCATCAGATGGGACCGTGCGTACTGGTGCCGCGAACTGCTCGAGGTGAAGCTGGTCGTCGAGGCCGTCCTCGGCGTAAACCTTGCGTACTGCGTCCATCAGGGGCAGCGGTCCACACAGGAAGGTCTCTGCATCATGGAAGTACGGTTCCGCTGCAACAAGGTGTTCGCGGTTGAAGTACCCGTGAAGGTCTCCGCCGGTCTCTTGCTCGGTGTACGCCCGCACGATCTTCACGGTCGGGTAGAGCTCTTTGAGCTCGTCGAGTTCGCGGCGGTAAATGATGTCGTCTTCAGTGAACGCGTAGTGCAAGAAAGTGATCTTGCCGTTGTATGCCTTGTCGCAGAGCGTCCGCAGCATCGACATCACCGGGGTGATGCCGGAGCCGCCGCTGATCAGCAAGATGCGTCGCGGGTGCGGCAGTGGGACGAAGAACTCGCCCTGCGCCTCCGAAAGGGTGACGATCATCCCTGGCTTGGCGTTGTCACTCAGGTAGCGGGAGACGAGGCCGTTCGGGTCCACCTTGATGGTGAGCTCGATGCGACCGTCGCGGCGGAACTGTGAATCTGCTGGCGAGTAGCAGCGTGTGCGGCGGATACCGTCGATATCGACGGATAGGCGCACAAACTGGCCTGCTCGGAAGCCTTGCCAGTTCGCGTTGGGACGCAGTGTCAGGGTGACGCTATCGCTCGTCTTGTGCTCAACTGTGGTCACCTCGGCGCGGATGTCGGTGAGCGACCACGCGGGGTCGATCATGCTGACGTAGCGGTCCACGCTGTGGGGGCTTGCCATTGCTCGGGCGATCGATGAACCCAGAACGCGTCGTCCTGGTCGCGATGACGTCACCACACTCATTGCTGTACGCATCTACACTCCTCAGGTTTATGACGTGTACTGGGCCGTTCAGCCCGTTGCATTGAGAGTACATGTGTTCACTCGATTCTCAATACATTTGACGGTGTGTTCCCGAACACGTGCTATTGACCTGCGCTTTTACCCGTCAAGCCGGAGATTTATGCAGTGAACAGATGTTGGCTCAACTGGTTGCCCAACCGTTGACCGAGTACACCGGATCACTTGAACAGTTGCCCAAGCCGCTGGATAGCACCGGTCAACTACGACTCGGCGACCGCGGTTCCTAGAGAGCTGCAGCCCTCAGATAGCCAACCGATGAGAAAAAACATGAGCCCCCAGTTCCGCGAGGAAAAGGGGGCTCATGGTTTTGATCAGGCAGCGACAAGCTCGCGACTGTTGATGCTCGTGCTAGCGGCGCGCTGGACCTTTGCCGCTCGGCCATCAGGCAATGCGAGGCGGAAGATCTTCTTGTAGACCGATCCGAACTGGCCGAGGAACGTACCCGTGTTGTAGGGCAGGCCGTACTTCGCGCAGACTTCCTGAACCTTCGGGGATAGTTCGGCGTAGCGGTGCGCCGGCAGGTCGGGATACAGGTGGTGCTCAATCTGGAAGCTCAGGTTGCCAGACATGATGTGCATAAGTTTGCCGCCAGTGAAGTTGGCCGAACCCAAGACCTGGCGGTAGTACCACGCGCCCTTCGACTCGTTTTCAGTCTCCTCGATCGAGAACTCCTGCACGTTGGCCGGGAAGTGACCGTTGAAAATGATCGCCGACGACCAGATGTTGCGGATGAAGTTGGCCGCGACGTTGCCCGCGAAGGTTACCGGGAAGAACGGACCGGACAATGCCGGGAAGATCAGGTAATCCTTCAAAGCCTGCTTGCGCCCCTTGCCGAGTGCGCGGCCAAAGCTTTCACGGGCGTCGGCGAAGGTTTTCTCGCCACGGATGACCTTCTCGACCTCGGCTTCTTGCAGGGCGGCTCCCCACTGGAAGAAGGACTGCACCAGTACCGCGAAGACTGGATTGAGCAACCAAATTGGGTGCCACGGGGTTTCCTCAGTCAAACGCATGACACCGTAGCCACCTGCGTCGTGGTCCTTACCGATGATGTTGGTGTAGGTGTGGTGCACGTAGTTGTGGGTGTAGCGCCAGCTGTCCGCCGAAATGGTGTTGTCCCACTCGAAGTTCTTCGATGTTAGCTCGGTGTCTTGCATCCAGTCGTACTGGCCGTGCATGACGTTGTGCCCGATCTCCATGTTGTCGAGGATCTTGGCGGCACCCAGCGAAGCGACACCGGCCAACCAGAATGGCGGAACGACTCCTGCCCACAGGAAGACGCGCCCTGCGACCTCGAGCTTGCGCTGAACGTCGATGATGTTGCGAATGTAGTCGGCGTCACGCTGGCCGAGGTCAGCGACGACCTCCGCGCGGATGGCGTCGAAGTCCTGGCCGAGTGCTTCGATCTGATCGGCGGTGAGATCTGGGTGGGTAGTAATCACGATAATTTGTCCTTTGCTAGCGCTTCTGGGGTGATTAGAGGTTGACGTTCTCGTCTCCGCAAGGCGCCGTTACATGAATCTGAAAGCGTCTCTGCCCTCGTCGGCGGCCATACACCGGCGTGAGGGCTGCCTTCCAGGCCTGCTCAGAGGCCATTTCAGATTGAGTTGGGCCGCATTGTTAGGTCGCCTACCTTGCGCTGGACAATTTGCCCCACATACCCGAGAGTACAGGTGTTCACTGAAATGTCCATTCGGCGTTCGGCGTGTTGTAGGACGCGTACGAACGCACAACACGATAGCGTGGCAACCAGTCAACATCTTTCACGTGTTCCCCCGAAGCCTCGGAAGATGTTCCCACCGGATCCACGCCGTCCTGGCAGCTAACGATCGGAGCGCATGTGCTCAGCAACCCGCTTGCGAGCAAGAACCCATCCACTGGAGAAATCCAGTCCCGGCAACGCGAACGGCTCGCTGACGCCGTTGCCCACGCGCGCGCCCACTCCCCATTGTTCGCCGAGCTATACCGGGACATGCCTGAATCCGTCACCGATCCGCAGATGCTGCCCGTCACCACCAAGCCCGGGCTCATGGCCGATTTCGACCGATGGACCACCGACCGCGACATCACCCTTGATCAGGTCGAGAAGTTCCTCGCCAGACCCGACCTGATCGGTACCAAATTCCTCGACAAGTACCTTCTCACTACAACATCGGGGTCGACAGGGCGGCGAGGATTTTTCATCATCTCCGCAGACGAGCTGCGCGCCGTGTCCGGACCGGCATATAGCCCCAGCTCGATAGGCCCGCTCCTATTGCCCATACGCTTGTTCCGGTTGCTCACGAAGGGCATCCGCACGGCGACGATCATGGATCTAGCGGGACACCACGTGTTGAACTCCACATGGGTGCAGGCTCACGGCACGGGCAACAAAAGGCACCAGCGCTACTCCTCGCTTCAACCGTTGTCTGAGCTCGTCGCGCAGCTCAACGCGTTCGATCCAGCGATCGTGACCGGGACATCAGGTATCGTGGCGCTACTCGCCGGGGAGAAAGCGGCGGGACGCCTGAGCATCTCACCAGCGGTCGTGTTGATCGCCGGGGAAACACTCTCCGACGAGGAGCGTGCCTCCATCATTCGGGAGTTCGGCGCCCACCTCGTCGACGTGTACGCGGCGAACGAGGCACTGAGGCTGAGCAAGAGTTGCGCTCAAGGATGGCATCACGTGTTCACCGACTGGGTAGTCTTCGAGCCGGTCGAGGCGGACTACTCACCCACCCCCGCCGGTGTCCTTTCGCATTCAGTGCTGATCAGTGTGCTGTATCGCAGGACCCAGCCGTTGCTACGTTACGAACTCGGTGACGCTGTCCTGCAACGACCAGATCCGTGCCCCTGCGGCAGTCCCTATCCGGCGTTTAAGGTGCAGGGCCGCACTGCTGACGTGTTGCGCAACGAAGAAGGCGCACCTGCGGTTATCGCGCAGGTCCTGGTCCGCTCGCTCGCAAGACGAGTGGACGGCGTCCGCAAGTTCCAACTGGTGCAGGCGGGTCCGAGTGCGCTGCAGGTCCGGATGCTCCCGGCAGACGGGCTGCGCGCCGATGAGTTGTGGCCAAAGGTCCGCGAAGAACTCAAGACCCTGCTCGCCGAGCACGACCTCGCCCATTTCACAATCGAACTAGCCAACGAACCGCCACGGATCAGCCCCGGTGGGAAGTTCCGGCACTACCTCCCGGCAGATGCCTAACGATCTTTAAGAACCTACCCAAGCCTCTCGATAACCTCGGTCAACTGCGCGAGATTGCGGCACTCGAGCATGTCGATCACCTCGGCGTACTCAAGAGCCGCAGAATCACCGGTCCCCCAACTGGCATTCGGCTCGGGGTTGAGCCAGTACGCGCGGAGGGCGCGATCGGCGAGGCCCGCAACAGCATCGACGCGGGGTGGCAAGTTGTTGGCACGTGCATCCCCGATAATCAGCAGCGTCGACCGAGGGGTTAGGGAATCTGCGTACGTCGACGCGAATGTGCTGAAGACCTGCCCATAGTCAGTTCCGCTACCCATGACCTGCTGGGTGATCCCATTTTCCATCGCTGCCAACGCGTCGAACGCATCGTGGTGGCGGGCAAAGTGCTCCGTGACTTCCTCGGGCGAATTGATAAACACGAAGGAACGAACACGGGTGAACTCTTGCTGCAACGCCGCAACCAGCAGCAACGCAAACCGGGCGAAAGTCGCCCCCGACGAACTGATGTCGCACAGCACCACTAGCTCGGGGCGGTGCGGTCGCTTCGGGCGGTGAGCCAGATGCACCGGGACACCACCCGTACTCAGCGACGCACGGATAGTGCGCCGGAAATCGAGTGCCCCCCTGCGACCGTGGTGGCGCTTCATACTCATCCGCGTTGCTAGCCGCCGAGCGAGGGGGTACAGCTGGCGTCGCATCTCCGCAATCTCGGCCTTGGAGGCGGCACCGAAACTCACCATCTCCAGAGGCTTCACGTGCACCAAGTCCGCGCCGACTCCCTTGTCTTCAAGGATCCGCCGCTGCGTCTCAGCCTGCACCAGTTCCTCAAAGCGTTGAAGCCTGCCATCAAACCGGGCCCGGGCGATCGATGCGGGCAAGGCTGACTCCTCGTCGGCAGCTTTCATCAACCCGGCCATCAGGGTTCGCGGTGACATCGTGGTGATCACCGTCGCCGGCGACCACGATGTTCCTGTGCCACCCGCGCTAGGGATCTGGCCGAGTTGCTCAACCGCTTCCCGCGCAACCTCGTACAGATCCGTATCGTCACCATGGAGGACCGTCTCGGTGAGTTCGGCGCGCAAAACCTGCTGTATCGACGGAGCTTCCGCCCCCTGCTCTGCTCGCGGCTCGCGAGCGGCTGCATTGTCCGGGAACCACAGGTTGAACAAGCTATCGAACAGCTGTCGATGCGATTGACGTTTCACGAGCGTCGCCAAATAGACCGCGCGAAGCCTCCGTCGATCAAGAGGAGTCGACGCCTCGATCCCCCGCAGAGAATCAAGTCCCTCCGAGGTCGAAGCGGGAATACCTGCGGCACGCAAAGCATCCAAGAAACCGAGATGACGGTCAAGCATTGCCCTACTCCGTCAGCTTCAAGCCAGTAATCGCCTTCGCATGATCGGAGGCATGCTTGAGAACCACGCCCAGGGTCTTCGTGATGGTGCGACCATCAAGCCTGGTCGTCCCCAACGCGCGAAGAGTGCGCCCCCAGTCGAGGGTCTCCGCAATCGAGGGCGCCTTCTTCAGCTCAAGCCCACGCAAGGCGTCCACCGTCTCGGCGAGCTGCAGCGCGAGGGTGGCATCTATACCTGGAATGCGGCGCAGAACAATGTCGCGTTCACGCTCGATCGATGGGTACTCCATGTTGAGGTAAAGGCACCGTCGCTTCAGAGCCTCCGACAGCTCGCGGCTCGCATTCGATGTCAACACAACGAACGGCTTAGCTGTGGCCTGCATTGTGCCGAGTTCAGGGATCGTCACCTGGAAATCCGACAGAATCTCAAGCAGCAGGCCCTCGAACTCAAGGTCAGTCTTGTCAATCTCGTCGATAAGCAGAACCGTCCGGGACTCGCTGCGGATCGCGGTCAGCAACGGCCTGGTGAGCAGAAATTGCTCACTAAACACATCGTCAGTCGACCCGCCTGGGTCCTTGGCCGCCTGGATGCTCAACAGCTGCTTCGAATAGTTCCACTCGTACAACGCCCGCGATTCATCCAGTCCTTCGTAGCACTGCAACCGAATCAGTGGCACTCCCGCAGCACTAGCGACAGCCTTAGCGAGCTCAGTTTTACCCACCCCCGCGGGGCCCTCGATCAGCAACGGCTTGCCCAGGACATCCGCGAGGAACACCGTCAACGCCGTGTCCTCATCCGGCAGATATCCCTCCGCCTCGAGTTGCCCGCTCACCGCGTCGGCGTCGGTGAAGAACCCGACCGTCAATTCATCCACCTCGTCAGCATACGGTGGCCTTTAGCTCCCAGTTGTGCTGATCGCCGCCCACGCCGAATCAAGCCGTGCCGCCCGTGCGCGGCCAGCTATGCCCAGCAACGCTTTGTCCCGGTGCCACATCGCGGCCAGGTCAGGATCCGCGTCCGCCCACAGAGGTTCCAGTGTTTCGACAAGTTGAGCCATCGCAGCCAACGCTCCCCCAAGACCAATGTGTACGACGGGCGAAGCAGGACTCGCGCTCCCGAGAGGACGCAACATAAGAATCGAGGCAAGGAGCTGCTGCTGAATATCGTGCGGCCAGCCCGATTCCCTCGCGACACGGAGCAACCAACCCAGAAGCGCCGCGGTTACGTGGATGTCCTCAATGGTGCGGAACGGCTTGACGTACCGAGAGTAGCCATCGCCGTCGAGCAGTTCGGTACTGCGGACTTCATGAAGCTGAACTTCACCATGCGGCAACTCCGGGACCATCGGAAGCGGCGGCCTCGGCGTCACAGTGACACCGGGTTCGTTCGCGCAGACTCGGGCCACGCGAAGTCTGGGGCGCCCGTCAGGTGTGGTCCCCGCGCTGCCAACGACGAGCAGTTCAGACGCATCAGTCCCGAAGGTGACAAACGTCTTCGTTCCGCTGATGACCCACCCTCCGTCGGCGGGCGTGATGGTGGTGGTGATCGCGCGCGGGTGTCCGCCGCCTGCCTCCGTGACGCACATCGCCGCAAGCCCCTCACCGAGCTGCGGATCAAGGACACGCAAAGCGACCTGATAACCCGAACCAAACGCGTGCCCAACGCAACTCGCGTCAAACCCCGCGGCGGCTGCGGCATCAACAGGCTCATGAAAAAGGCGGGCCGTCTCGCGGTGCCTGGCCCAGAACTCGGCCGTGGTTTCCGTTTGTGGCGCCTTTGTAGGCGCAGTAAGTAGGTGCTGAAGCAGTGGCTCGCAATCCATGAAGCGACCCTAGCCTGTGTGCCCGGGGCTTGATGGGGACGTGCGGCACCCAGGTCGCCGGGGTTTGGTCGTGAGCGAGCTTCGGGTCCGCAACATGTGCAGAAGAATGCAGGACCATCAAGGCTTTAGAGCATGCATTTTTCTGCACATGCGCACCGATCGCGGGTTTCGGCTGAGTTTACGGTGAGCTTCCAGATCCCCTCGAAAACCAATCTGGGGAACCGACACTTCATCGATGACAGGTCTGGGCGCACGCTTAGGCAACAGGTCCCCCTTACGGCGGCTGAGCAGATTTCTAGCCCTCGCGGGCAAGTAGCAGTTGCGCCTTTTCGAAGCGTTCCTTTAACTGCTGTCGTTGCGAGCCGTCTTCCACTAGCTCTAACCAGCGTTGCAATATGGCAACTTCGCCGACGAAGTCCTTTCGCTTGCGGTAAATGATGGCGGCTTGTTCTGTGTACCAGGGTGCAGGCGACGAGCGGTGGCGAGATTCTGGTTGTTCACAGGCGGTCACGCATTCGAGTAGCAACTCAAGTGCTTCGTCATAGAGCTCGTCACGTTTAAGCTGTTTAATTGGCTCGACCCAAGCCGTGTAGTGCTTGCCGCGCACCAGTTCGGAGGGGTGTATAGCTTCGGCCGGTGCGTCGCCAACGAGCGACATGGCGTGGTGGAGCTTCTGCTCTCGGACTTCGGCGAGGTTGGGAAGTGCTGCGATTTTCTGGCCGGCGAGTAATTCAGCGAACTCTGAGGAATCGACCAAGGCAATGGGGTGGCCTGTCTCGGCCAGACGGCGCATCTTCCCTAGTTTCGTTTCCCCAGCGCCATCCCCGGCAACGAGTATGGTGCAGCGCTTAGTTACCGAGTCTTCGGGCGTAGCACCGGCAGCAACGATCGCGTCCCATGCTTCATCGCGAGTGAATCCTGGGACCTCGCCAGAAATCACGATCGTCTGCCCACGCAATGGGCCAGTGGGATCCGCGCGCAGGTCTGGCTTCGGAGGCCTTCTTCTAGGTGTTCCAGTTGGGGTCCTAGACGATGAGTTTGTCGAATTTGTGCCCTTGCAGGCGGTAATCCCTGCAGGTCCCAAAGAGCCCAACTGAGTCTTGGTCGCGGTGGTGTAGTCGGCGAGAGTCGAGGACCCCCGCTTTGACGTGAGGCTAAGCAAGATCCCCGCAGTTGCATATGCATCAGCGCCAGCATCATGGTGGTTTTCTAGACTAACCCCGAGGGCTGCTGCCACAGTTGGCAACTTATGATTCTGCAATTTTGATAGATCTTTCCGAGACCACGTAAGCGTGCAGCCAAACGACAGTTCTGGAATGGGGAGGGCCTCAGCCACACATGCGTCACGCAAGGCACTGATATCGAAGCTGGCATTGTGGCACACCAAAGGTAGGCCCCCGGCGATATCAAGAACGTGACCAATAGCCTCCCGCGCCGGGATGGCACGACGCACCTGATTTGGGGTGATGCCATGCACGCGGACATTCCCGGGGTCAAAGCCATCTAGACTTTTCGGTGGTTTGCATAGGATCGCGCGCGTGTCAGTAATGACTCCGTTATGCACGACCGAAAACCCAACCGCGCAAATGCTGCCGCGTGCTCGATTTGCGGTTTCCACGTCAAACGAAACAAAGCTCACGCCTGTCGTGTTGGCTGAGCCGCAGACTGGTTGACGAGTGGAGTTAATGTCGGCGATTTGGGCTAGGTAGCCCGCAAGTACATTGAGTTCGCGAAGTTGCCCGCGCGTGAAAGTCAAGGTGTGTCGCTGGTCAGCGGTGAATATATCAAGGCGACCTCGCCCCAGCATTCTGGGTTCACTGGCAGCAACGGCAGTGATGTCGCCAAACGAAATCTGCATCACCCTCTGCCCCCAGATGATTACCTGTTCGTTTTCGATACGTACTAATGCGTCAGCTGTCTGATAGTGGGACACGTGCGCCCTTCTGCGGTTCCTGATGCTTTGGGTGATCACAGTACGCGAACGATACGACAGGAGAGGCAGCCTTCGAAAAGGCTCCCGAGTCAACGAACTCCGCTAAGCGTCGCCGCGCCCGCAAGAATTGATGCGCCACCGAGCGCGGCGATGACTAACGATGCGGCAGTGTTTAATGGCCGTTCCTTCCGGCTTAGCCAGCCACCGTGCGACGACGCGAAGACTGCGAGCATGCTGAACCACAGCCACTCGCCTGTGACGAGGATGGCAAACACCGCTGTACGTTCACCGAGTGATGCTGTCACTGGTACTAGCGTTGCGAACACAGCTGCAAAGAACACCAGCGCTTTCGGATTGGCGAGGTTCGTGGCGAGCCCGATCCAAAACGACCGACCGTGAGCTGCTGCCGCTGTGCGTGATGGTTTCGCACGCAGGCCCGAAACACCGAGGATGACTAAGAAGCCGCCACCTAATACCTGCAAGATGGGCAGCAACGCAGGGTGGGCCGAAACAAGTGCGGCGACGCCCGCCATGGCGAGCACAATCCACAGTGCTATTCCGACGACAATACCTGCGGCAGCAGCCAAGCCTGAGGTGCGTGAACCGACAATCGACTGGCGAAGCACCACAACCGTATCGGGACCTGGCGCGACAACGGCCACGGCCCACACTCCAATCAGGAGTACGTATTGGTGTACCTCCACAGGTGGCCCCACTTCCGCCAGCATTCTTCACGTTCTACGATTCACGCTGATCGTCGGCCGTAGCGCAACTGAATTAGCCAAAGACTCCGACCCACCGATGAATTTTCCGGTGCTGCGTCGTCTGTATTGATAGTCACATCCAGACGGGGAAGGATCATCATTATGGACACCAAGACCGGCGGAGCGCGTCCGATCGGGGCGGACGAAATGCGGTTTATGTCCGCAGCCCAATCAGGTGACACCAGTCAGTTCGCGCTTGCGACGGAACGCTTCCGTCGCGAATTGCAGGTGCACTGTTACCGAATGTTGGCCTCGTACGAGGACGCGCAGGACATGACGCAGGAGACTTTCCTGCGAGCGTGGAATCACCGACAGACTTTTGAAGGCCGGTCGTCTTTGCGTACATGGCTTTACCGCATCGCCACGCATTGCTGTTTGGATTTCCTTGACAAACGCAAAAACCGGACACCGATTCCGGCGGAAATTTATGAGGGCACTACCGAGGTGCGTTATCTCCAGCCGTATCCAGACAGATTGCTACCGGATGACCCTCAGGAATCAGCTGTCGCACGGGAAACTATTGAGCTAGCGTTCATTGTCGCTGTGCAGCATTTGCCGCCTCGTCAACGCGCGGTTCTGATTTTGCGGGACGTCCTTGGGTGGCAAGCTAGCCACACCGCAAACGCTCTTGACCTCACCGTGGCATCCGTTAATAGCGCACTTCAGAGGGCACGAGCGACCATGCGTGAGCAATTACCTGATGCTCGTTTAGATTGGCGTGCGCCGACCACTCACGAGTTGTCGGCCGATGAACGAAACCTCGTTTCTGCGTATATCGACGCGCATGAGCAGCTCAATATCACCAAGCTAACGACGCTGCTGCGTGACGACCTGCGGTTTGCGATGCCGCCTCAACCTGGTGTCTGGGTCGGACGAGATGCAGCTGTTGACCTATGGGTCGAAGGCGGATTCGGCAAACCGGGCTTCGATGAATGGCGAGGCATTGCCACCACCGCCAATCGTCAACCTGCGGTGGCAATGTACGTCCGCCAACCTGGCGGGTCGGAATACAGTGCGTTGGCGATCGATGTGTTGCGCGTAGTCGACGGACTCGTGACGGAGATCTACACCTATGACGATACGTACTTCGAATCGTTTGGATTGCCACCAGTCCTTGAGGAGCAGAGGTAGGCGACACGACATCGGTGCGGACGCGCGACTGTGGACCCGTCCTCCTACACGCGACGAGTGCCGCACAAGTAGGCGTAAACCGTGGATGGAGTCCAGCTCACAGGTCAGCAACAATGCGGCGCTAGTGAGGCTAGGCTATGCTCATATGCGAAGCTTTCAATCTTGATCGCACAGCAGAAGGAGCCTCCATGCATGGCGAGGTCATCGCGACAACACAGCTAACCCCGCAACTAGTGCGCGTCACGCTCGGCGGCGCAGGACTCGACGACTTCGCCCCCTCCCCGTACGCAGATAGCTACGTCAACGCCTTCTTCATTCCACGCGATGCGCCGTATGAGGTTCCGTTCGATGAGGCCGACGTGCGTAAACACGCCCGCGAATTCCGGCCTCTCCCGCGCCGGATCACCGTGCGATCGTGGGATCCGGAACGTCGAGAGCTAGCCCTCGACTTCGCGGTACACGGCGACGTCGGATACGCCGGTAGCTGGGCCTTCAACGCCAAGCCGGGCGACCGCCTTCAGTTCCGAGGACCAGGCGGCGGATATAGCCCCCACTCGGAAGCCGACAGCTACATGTTTGTAGGTGACGAGAGTGCCTTGCCAGCCATTGCGGTTGCCGCTGAATCCGTGCCAGAAGGTCGGCGTGTGACGATCGTTGCCGAGGTTGAGGATTCCGCAGGGGAAATCGAACTGCGCTCGACCGGCAATCTTGACATCCACTGGGTGCACCGCGCCGGACGCCACGATGAGAACTTGCTGGCAGAGGCAGTGCACGCGCTTCCCCGAACTGACGGCACCGTGAGCGCGTTCGTCCATGGCGAAGCGGAGTCCATACGGGCAGTGCGGCGGGTGCTACTCGGAGAGAACATCGTCACACCTGAGTACCTGTCCTGCTCTCCTTACTGGCGGCACGGCCACACGGACGAGCAATGGCGCTCAGTGAAGGCTGCCTGGGTGCGCGAGGTTGAAGCCGAACCACTTGGCGTCTCCAGGTTGTAACCTGCACCCGGAGCACGACCATCAAGCAATCAGTGAGCATCGCTTTGCTAAAAAACAGGCCCACCCGCGTGACGGGTGAGCCTGAGAGTATGCGCGAAGTTTAGTAAGCCCACGGCGTTATTGGGGTGACCGCCGCGATTGCATTGAAGATGTAGATACCAGCTCCGAGGGATAGAGTTTCGATTTGCTCAAGTAGCGGTAGGCCCGCTGTCCGATCGAGGACGACGTTCAGGTAATCGATGGAACCCATCTTTTCTCCTTCTCATTCGGTTCGTGCTTACGCACAGTCCATCACCTTAATCCTCATTGGCGCACAGAGTGTTACAAATACACGCGCGGGAACAAATGGCTAGCTAGTGACCTTCGTGTACAGGTTCTTCTTGTGCACAGTCCGCCGCCACGTGGCCTCTACCTTGTAGCCGTCGCGCACATCAGCTCGCGCTTCCCACATGTACGTCGTCGGCCATCGCCGAAACATCGGCAGCACTGTCGTAACGACTCTCATGAACAGCGGGAGTTGCCGTGGCTGCCAACCGCGCGTCACAGCGAAGGTGAGTGCTACGACTGGAGTGCCCGCGCATTTCCACGTGCCACTGACAACGTCTGCGTGATCCCCGATCGACACCGACCATTTTCCAGTTAGCACCTCCCCGGGCTTGAGCATTCCAGGCGCTGGGGGTGGTGGCGAAAGGTGAAGTTGGGCGTTAGCTTCACCGGGACCGTGCGCATCGAGAGTGCCCTTGCTCTCATCGGGATTCACGCTGACTATCCACAAATCGGATGCCACTTTGATCAGGTGGCGGCGGTGCATCCACCTACCAGGGAGTCTGCCGATCCTGATGGACTCCCCATCAATACGCACAACTGGGTCGATACCCGTCTGACGAACGAGGTCAAACCTTCGCATCCAGACGAGCATTAACTCCGTCGGGTGCTCAATTTCAGCGCCCACCGGCGCCAGAAACTCCGCAGTGCACCGCCGTTTGCCATTTCGATCGTCAACCTGGATCTCGATCGCCCGGCCAATTTTGTCGTCGAACTTGATGTCCACGTGGACTCCGCTATCCGACACTTCCAACACTGCTGGCGAGATGTCTACCGTAAACCAATCACCGAGTCCCGCCGCGATGCCGTATCCCGATCGGTCGATCGTCAGACCCGGCTGTTGATAGACGTCTACCTTGCCGTTGTCGGCGCGGCACATCAGCACGAGAACACCGGTGCCATGTGCTTCATCGTCGAAGGATTGCACCTCCACACCCGTGTAGACCGGGTGGTTGTGGATCTCGAAGTTCACCATCGCATCGATCGTTTCGAGATGCACCGAGAGGGGCCACTGCACAGCGTGTACCGGATCAGGATTTGCCATATCCTCATCGTGCTCGCGGCGGGCGGAGCGCACTAGGGCCTTTCTGCCCCGCAAACCCTAGGCAAATGGCATGGAACACAAGTGGGCTACTCGTCTGTTGGCTGATGCATCAGCCCTGCCCCGGCGTCAACGCTCCGTCAGGGCAGGGCTGGCGGCGATCTTTTATCGATCCATTCCGAGCGGCTGACCTGTGATCATCGCGATGATGTTGTCCACGAAGGTTGGCAAACCATCCCCTACACCTGGCTCAAGCAAGGTGCTGGGAACGTCCTGAATGTCGCAACCCGCGACGGGGTCGGGCGCACCTGGTGCCATGCGCTGTTTAATCCATGTGAAGGCACCCGGAGCGCCGGTGACAGCAATGAACCCGTGCGTAGTAAAGAGTTGGGGTGGCGGGTTTTCCGGAAACGCTTCCCGCCGGTAAGTAACTGGCGTCCCGCCCGCGCAGTAGCTGTTCACGAGCCTGTCAGTACCGACGATGGGTGCTACTTCCTCGCTAATTCCGTTGTGCACGTATGTCGGAACGGTTGGCGCACGGCCGGAAACTCCCCTGGCATCGATTTCGCGGCGGATGACAGGGTTGGCGAGAATTTCGTCAATAGGTGCATTGAGGTGCTGCTCATAGTCGAACCAAATGTTGTTGAGTACATTCTGGCTCGCACAATGGTTCCTCGCCCGAGCAACGATGTTCCTGCCTTCAGTGGTGAGGTAGGGCTCGAGCTCAGCGGCAAATTCTGGCGAGTCTTTTCCAATCGCCGCGAGGGCAATCGGGATGAGCCCAGCGAGCAGTGCCCGATTCGCCGAGTGCAGGGACGCTTCAAGGTCGCGTTCAGGGGCTCCAAATGCTGCACCGCGGATGTTGAGTTCCGGGGCATAGGTAGGGTGCTCTTCAATTGCCCAACTCGAAGCGATCGCACCGCCGGAGTATCCCCACAGCGCTGTCGGTGTTTGGGGTCCGGCTAGTCCTGCGGGTTCAAAGCTGGTAGCGGCGCGAATCCCGTCGAGAACGGCGAAGCCAGGCTGCCGAGGAGTGAGGAAGCGGTCTGCGATTGAGCCGTGATCAGGCATGGCGACGGCCCAACCTTCGGCGAGACCTGCTGCTGCAAGTGCGATTTCAGCTCCGGGAAGGGTGAGTGTAACCGGACCAACGGGGTTATTGAAGTCGATCGGAGCGCCGTGGACGAGGGAGTACGATGGGCCGCACACTCGAAGCGTCGAATCCGTCGCGGCCTGATAGGACAGCAGTGACCGAGGTTTAGCGGGGCCCTGCGGAACGATGACGGTGGTCACAGCCGCATCGGGCGCGCCATCGGCGTCTGACGTTCGATACATCAAGTGCCAGGCTTGGACGTTCACTGGGAACAGCTGAAGCGCGCGCACTTCGACAGCGCGGCTGCGGATGATGTCGCCTGGGTTGAAGGCCGCTAAGTCTGCGGGCCGATCGTAGAAGGCGTCAGGCGGTGGTGGCGGTTCAGCGGCGGCGCCCCCGACCGCGATGAATGGGTGCAGCACAACCATCATGACGAAGGCAACCATCGCCCCCACGGTGCGCCGCCCCGAATTGTGCTTTCTCGTGCGTTTCTTGATCTCCGGCATTGAGTACCTTTTCGATTTTCAGCCAACTGGACCACAGCGCTGTCAGCGAAAACTTGGTACCTCGCCGAACGGTGGTGCCACGAATGTTGATGATTCGGCCCGTCAGGTTTTGGGCATCCATCAGTGCTGCGGCACTCCATTTATGACGTACCACACTAATGAGACAAGCTGTGGCTTATCCCACAACGGAAATCTATCATAAGTGGAACGTATCAGTCTCACTTTGTTCGGGGGGCTGACAAAATGGGGCGAATTGCGAAGTTATCTGACGTAGCGGGTAGAAATGGAAGTATGCAGACAAAGCTTGATTCGACTTCTGCGGCGACCGAAAGACAGTACGGCGGACGTTCAGTTTCCGACCGCCGGGCCGAGCGTCGCGTCCGGTTCGTCGATTCCGCGATCACAGTGTTTGGCGAACGCACCTATCGCGGTTCGACACTGTCCGACATCTGCAGCCATGCGAAACTTTCACGCCGCCAGTTCTACGAGGAGTTCGGGTCACGGGAAGAACTTCTCACCGCTGCATACAGTCGAATCCAAGAAGACGCCCGCACAGCAGTACTCACCGCAATTACCGAGTTCTCACATGCGCCAATTGAGGAGACAATCGCCGAAGTAATGTCTGCCTACGTCGAGTCGATCGCGGCAGACCCACTTCGCGCTCAGGTCGCCTTCGTCGAAGTCGTAGGAGTCAGCACGGAACTCGAGGCACTGCGGCGCCGCCAACGTCTCACCTGGGGCAAACTCCTTGAAACAGCCTTACGGAGCAAACTCGGAGAAACCTACGAGCCCCCCGGTGGTTACATGCTTGCCGGTCAGGCATTCGTCGGTGCGGTCAACAACGTCGCGCACGAATGGAGCCTCTCAGACCCCCGCCCACCGCACAGCGACCTAAAAGAGCTATTCACAGCTGTGCTCACGCCCCTCGCGTCGTACAAGAAGTGAACGTCGTGACTGGTTGAAGCACTGTCGAAAATTGCAATGTTGGGTCAAGAACTAGCTGATCGAAATCTGCGACGGGATGTGCTGCTTCGCCGACTTCCGACTCCCGATTCGATAATCCGGCGAGCATCCTGCGGAAAGTTCGTCGTCACCAACCACACACGCTCATCAAACAACCACCTGCTCAACCGCGCCTGTCCGTCAACCGTCCACACCAACAAAGGAAGGCTTCGCCGGGCTGCCCATTCCGCCACACCGAAGTACGCCAATCTGTGGTGAACTACGACGAGGTTCGCGCGGCTTTCACGGAACCGTCGGCTGGGAAACAACTCAGACATCCGGATAACCACCTTGTCGATCGGCGAGTAACCGACAAGATCACGGCCGAGCGAAAGACCGACCATGAGCGCGATGTCCTGATGATCTGACCAGTCGCGTAGTGCGCGCACCGAATCGTCTTCCAACGTCGTGATGATGAAGTTCTCGCAACCAAGGGTGTCAATGGCAAGCCTTGCGGCAGCCACTTCAGTCCGAGCTTCAGGATCTTCGGTTTCGCCGTCGCCTGTCGAGAATTTGAAGTCGATATGCGCCTTCTTGTCGCTACGCTGCAATATTTCCAGCGCTTGCTTAAAGGTAATCGGATCATCGACCAACGACGCAAACTCGTCAAACGTCAGAGAAGTCAGCAAAATACGTTCCCCATCAGCAACGATGTGGTCGTCATGATGAAGCACGAAAGTATCATCGCCGCACAGTTGCACGTCGAACTCAACGAAATCCACATCGAGTTGCAATGCACGTTCGAGGGCGGCGCGACCGTTCCCAAGCGCTAAATCCGCACCCGCACCACACCGGTGAGCCGAGATCATGGCCATAACGCTCACTCCCCTCGTCGGGACCTTAATCTTGACAATATTGACTAAACGACGAGGAACGCAATGAAGTGAGCCACAGGCATGGGCGCAGCTAGAGTTTCACCTCTCCATCATGCAACTGAATCTCCCGGCCGTCCCACCGTGCCCGCAGCCACCTGTCGTGGGAGGCAACAATGATGGCCCCCGGAGCCGATGTAAACGCATCCTCCAACTCCTCAACCAGGCGTAGCGAAAGGTGATTGCTTGGTTCGTCAAGCAACAGGACGTCTGGTGGTTCGGCAAGCAGGATCGCCAGCGCTAGTCTGCGCCGTTGCCCCACCGACAAGTGAGCCACCGCTTGGTTGGCCTGTGCTGCGGTGAGCAAACCGAGCGCTGTGAGTGTTGGCGCGTCATCTCCGGCTTGTTCGAAGTATGTCGACGAAGCGCTGCGATCAGAGTGTTTGAACCAAACATCCTGTCGGAGCATTCGCCGCGTTATTCCGTCTGCCGCCTCCACGATCCCGGCCGTAGGTTGCAGTTCACCGGCGAGGACAGTGAGCAGTGTGGACTTTCCTGCACCGTTCGGGCCAGTGATCAACAACCGCTCGGACGCCGTAATTTCCAACGCGTCGAGAGTCAAACGTCGTGGTACTACAACGTCCTTTACCGTGATCAGAGGGTCGTCGACAACATGGTTTGTGCTCGTCAGTTGCCCGCCGAAGCGCAGTACTTCGACTGGCTCGGCAACCTGATCGGCCATCAGTTCATCGAAGCGACGTTGCGCATTGCGAACGCGCCTGGACACTTGTTTGTCGACACGACCACCGAGCCGGTCGTAGCCAAGCTTGTTGTTGTCACGCATGGGGCGACCATGGCTGACCTCACGCGCGCTCACTGCCACCGCATAGTCGAGATTGCGGAGCTCAGCCTGTTCCGCCGCGTACTGCTGCTCCCACCGAACGCGTTCCTTCCGCTTCTCAGCCAGGTAGTACGAGTAGCTGCCGCCGTAGCGGGTCACTCCGAACCGTGACGGGTCAAGGTCAATCACCGTTGTGCACACCGCATCGAGAAAGGCTCGGTCGTGAGATGCGAGAACTACCGTTCCAGGCAATGTGCGCAACTGTTCCTCTAGAAACGTGATGGCGGCATCGTCGAGGTGGTTAGTCGGCTCGTCGAGCAGCATCGCTCTCGGCTGACGGATGAGCAGCGTTGCGAGCGCCAGTCGGGACCGTTGGCCACCAGAAATCTCCTGAACTGACGTTGATCTCGCGATCCCGCCGAGGCCCAGCCGGTCAAGTACAGTTTCGGCTCGATTCTCAGCGTCCCACACGCCGTATTCGTCAGCGCGGGCAAGGCGGTTCGCGTAGCGGTCAAGCGCGGGGCCGTCCTCTGGTCTGATTGCCACAGCTTCTGCGGTGGCGGTGAGATCAGCCACGATCTGGTGCGTCAGCGTGAGCGCTTCATCGACTGCTTCCTGGATTGTTGTATCTGGTGCGTAGGGAAGTTCCTGTGCGAGATAACCCACTTCCTGTGGTCGCTCGACGCGGCCGTCGTCGGGTTCCTCAATCCCGGCGAGCAGCCTGAGCAGCGTCGACTTCCCGACCCCGTTTTCACCGACTAAACCGATGCGCTCCCCTGGCGCACTCGTGAGGTTGAGTCCATCGATGACACGGCGGTCGCCATAAATTTTGACCAGATCAATTGCGCGCAAAATTTCGTGAGGCATGAAGACACCTATCCGTTGAGACGGAAAGCCCGCAGGGCACGCAAGGCCACAGAACGGGCGGGACGGGTGTCAGCTCTTCATGCTTTCAAGGGTGCCTGCAGCCGACGCCTCGTGCAACCGAATTACCGAGCGAATGGTGGTCGGTGGTCTGCCGCATGTGCTGAGAAATACATCTGATCGAGCGGCTTTGTCGATGCGTTTTTCTGCACATGTGGGCGCCCGGCGCTTAGAGCGACGACGTGGTTACACTGTGTGAGTCGTAAGTCACATTCTGTGTTTAAGTGAGGTCCCTGTGACATCGCAGTCAAGGGTCACTACCCATTCCCGTGCGGCAATCGTGATATTCGCAGTGGTACTGCTTGCTCTGTGTACCGCCGCGTTCTCACTGCGGTCAGCGATGGCCTCGCCGTCTACCGCCTCGATCGCACGGGAGGATCAAATATCGGACGCACAGACTGACATCTACATCTCATCCCCCGCGATGCAGCGCACCATTCTGGTGCATGTTCTGCATCCATCGCATTCGGCACCGCGGCCATCGTTTTACCTGCTCGACGGGAACGAGGCGCGATATGAGCAAAGTGATTGGATCGCGAAGACAAGCATTGTGGAGTTTGCGTCAACCAAGAATGTCAATGTCGTCCTCCCAGCTGGGGGTGAAGGCAGCCACTACACGGACTGGCAGCAAACTGATCCCAAGTTTGGCGTGTACAAGTGGGAGACCTTCCTCGCTGAGGAATTACCTCCGATCATTGACGCCAGATTCAACGGCAATGGGCGCAACGCGATTGGGGGCACCTCGATGGGTGGCCAAGCCGCATTCACCCTCGCTACACGAAATCCTGAGCTATTCAGGGGTGCAATTGGAATTAGCGCGTGCCCGCTCGTCGCGCCTGAGCCTTATCAAAATTCGGTGCGCGCTGGCATCGCCTCTCGCGGTGGCGATGCCACCAACATGTGGGGACCCAGAGATGCCCCAGGCTGGTTTGAACACGACCCGGCGCAGAATCTCGATGCGCTACGTGGCAAGCCGATCTATCTCTATGCCGGTAGTGGCGCACCGGGCATTTATGAGACGCAAGTCGACGATGCGCAGGAGACCGTAACTGTTGGTGGCCCGATCGAGGCTGCCGCGCTGGTGTGCTCCACTGATTTCGCCGCACGACTCATCGACGAAGGGATCATCCCAACCGTCGATTTCCGGTCATCAGGAACGCATTCGTGGCCGTATTGGAACGATGCGATTCGCTCGGCGTGGCCCACCGTTGAAGCCGCGGTCGGGGGACCGTAAGCCCTCGTCTTTTTACCGCTACAATCGAACACATGTTCGCATCACACCAGGCTTCACTCTTTGACACATGTGGGACTGGTCCGAGCATCGGCGCACTTTCACACACTCGGCGAACTGACCTGGTCGGCGGTGCGTGGGTGGACACGCTCCCCACCTGGATTGCCGGGTCAGAGGACCTATTTTCACATCTAGTGACTACAGTGCCGTGGCGGGCGGAGCGTCGGCAGATGTACGACCGCGTTGTGGACGTCCCCCGGCTCGCCTGCTTCTACGAGCGCAGCGACCCACTTCCCCACCCCCTGCTCAATGAAGTGCGAGGAGCGCTAAACGACCACTACGCCAGTGAGCTCGGGGAACCGTTCGTCACCGCCGGAATGTGCTATTACCGCGACGGCGCAGACAGTGTCGCTTGGCATGGAGACCGGATCGGCCGCAGTAAAACCGAGGATACGATGGTTGCCATACTGTCGCTCGGCGAAGCCCGGCCGCTACTTCTCCGACCAAACGGCGGGGGACGCTCACTTCGGTTCCCAATCGGCCACGGCGACCTGCTCGTTATGGGCGGTTCATGCCAACGCACGTGGGAGCACTGCGTACCCAAAACAGCACGGCCAGTCGGCCCACGCATCAGTATCCAATTCCGGCCACGCGACGTTAGATAATCCCGAAGCGGAGCTTGTCAGGATTCGCGCGCGAGCACGTCCAACAGTTCGCCAACGAGCCGCTCGTGTTCCAGCTCGTGGCGAAGATGCTTCTCCTGGTTAATCACGTAGTCATTTCGTCGACCGATTCGCGTGCGTGTGACGTAACCCTCACTGATGAGGTCCGAAAGGATGCTCTGCGCAGCGCGCTCTGTGATGCCGACTGCTTGCGCAATATCCCGCATGCGCATCCCGGAATCGCGTGCGATGCAGACCAGTACGTGCGCATGGTTCGTTAAGAAGGTCCAGTTTCGCTGCGACTCCGCTGCCATGCCTTCCTCCCGTCGATCCTGGACCTAACGCTAACGCATTTCGGGCACGAAGTGACAAACCATCCTCACACGATCTATATTACCGGAAGTGTATTTCATGTATTAGAAGACAGGATAAAGCGCGTGCCAATCGATGTGCTCTCCGCTAACCTCGCCTCTCCGGCACTCGGGTTCTTCGCCCTTGGCGTCATCGCGACCCGAATGAAGTCAGACCTGTCGTTCCCCGAACAGGCGGCAAAAGCCCTGTCCATCTACCTCCTCATCGCGATCGGCTTCAAAGGCGGAGTGCAACTGCGGGCCGAAGGCATCAGCAGCAGCCTCGCCCTTGGCATCGGTGCAGGACTCTTCCTCGCTGTAACCCTGCCCCTGGTGGCATACCTCATCCTGCGGTCGTTCACACCCGTCAGCCGGATCGATGCCGCAGCCGTCGCCGCACACTACGGATCAGTCAGCGTCGTCACGTTCGTCGCAGCAACCGCCTTCCTCAGCGCGATGGGAGAATCGAGCGAGGGCTTCATGATCACCCTGCTCGCAGCGATGGAAGTCCCCGCGATCCTTATCGGCATCTACCTCGCCCGCCGCGGTGGAGGTAGCACCTCGAACCATCGGTTCATGGATACCCTGACGCACGGGCCCATCGTGTTGCTCATCGGCGCAGCCGTGGTCGGTGCCGCAACCGGAGAAGCCGGGATGGCCCAACTTGAAGGCTTTCTCGTCACTCCATTCCTCGGCGTACTTGCGCTTTTCCTCCTCGACATGGGCATCATCGCGGCCCGTCGACTCGGCGAACTGCGGCAAGCCGGGCTACGGTTGCTCGCGTTCGGAATGGTGATGCCCCTGATCGGTGGTACCGCTGGTGTACTGCTGGGAACGGCCATCGGCCTATCCGTCGGTGGTGCCACACTGCTCGCGGTGCTGGGCGCGAGCGCTTCATATGTCGCGGCACCTGCAGCCATACGAGAGGCCGTCCCCGAGGCCAACCCCGCCCTCTCGCTCGGCCTGGCCCTCGGCGTCACGTTCCCCTTCAACCTCATCGTGGGAATCCCGCTGTTCTACACCGCCGCACAGTTACTCGCGTAACCAACCATCATGGACCTGTGTCACGCACGGCGCTGCCGCAGGTCCGATGGGTGGAAACGAATTCCGCAGGCGAACGCAACGATTCCGGAGGCAAGGGCAACAACCGCGATCCAATCCCCTGTTGGCAACCAGATAGCTAGCCCCAGAAGTACTGCTTCGGTAGCAACGGCGAGTGCTAACGCAAAGGCAACAGCATCATCGGGGCGCAGGCGCAACGCAATGTTGCCCAACACTACGGCGACGGCACTAATGCACCCCCCGACAATGAGCCCCAGCACAACGGCGAACATCGTTTCGCCTAACGAACCACGCCCCCACGCAACAAGGCCGAGCCCGAATGCGGCACCTGAGGCCAGTGTCGTGGCAACCACTCTTGATTGCCACGGCTTTTCCTCTGCAACATTGATCTGCAGCGGAGGCCTCGTGATGGTCGCAAATATCGGAGTGGTGAGTGCAGCGCCGAGCCCCAGGGCGAGGGCGCCGCTCGGGTCCCACACCGCTGCAAGTACCGCGACGAGGAGGAATACACCGGCCACCCCGAGTGCGCTTGCAATTCCTCGTCGCCACCGCATCGCTCGGACGATGGCCTGGCAGACTAATCCGATCGCCGCACCTGCCATAAGGCCCAGTGCGACAAATCCCGTTACTTCACCGAGTTGCACAGACCCATCGTTTCCGATGTTGCTCGGCTTCGCCACCGCTGCGCGAATTACACCTCATCGCCTACACAGTCACCGCGAGTCCAATTGTGCCGCGCTTGCCTCGACGTAACAGGCTGGCGTTGATCGCCACAGTCCCCGTGATTCCGTATTTCCGTTTGATTGCTTTCCGAACCAACGCGGTGCCGTCGTCATCAAGGACCTCCGCGTGCCCTTCGACGACCGGCCCCGACGCATTCCCCCGCATGTCGCACTGTTGGATTGTGACTTTGGGGTTTTTTCGGACGCGCTTTACCTTCCACGAGTCCGTCACAGTCCACACCAGGAGTCGGTCACCATCGGAGGCAACCCACACAGGTGTAGCTACGGGTGTCCCGTCCTTCCGGAAAGTCGTCAAGGACACATATTTTGCTTGCCCGAAATGGTCGAGATCAGATGTCATGGGTGCTCTCCTCAATCCGGCCGGTGCGGTATATGAAGACTACGGGAGGACACCGACTAACTAGGCTGCTGGTTCAAAAAGCGCGGCGAGCCACGAGTCGAGCGTGGGATCTGTTGCCAGAGTGACAAAATCGATGTGTTCGAACCCTGCTTCTCGCCACTTTTCTACGAGCGCCATGGTGCGGAGCGAGTCCATTCCGGCGTCCGACAGGTTGACTCCGTCGGGCAGATCCGCAGGGGGCATCCCCAATACGTGCGCGATGTCATTGAGGGCGTCTTGCCTGTTGTATTCGTGAGCAACTGTCATGTGAGTTCTCCGTGGTCGGTTGTGGTCTAGTCGTGATCATCGAAGTCGGTGACGCCGCGTTTCCAGTACCCGGTGATGAGGTGGTCGCCGCGCGCGGACTTCGCTTCGGCCCGCACCCATCGACGCAGTGGCTTAATTGAGCCTGCTTCACCTGAGATCCAGATGTAGACACGTTCTCCGGCGGGCAAGTCGATAGCTCGTACGGCAACCTCCAGCAAGTCTGTGGTTCCGGGGGCCGCGTCACCGCGGTGCAGCCATTGCACGACCACACCTTCTGGAGCATCGAGCGTGACTTCTTCGCTGGCGTCAGCAACTTCGATGACAGCCCAGCCGCGTGCACTTCTGGGCAGCATTTCGAGCCACCGAGCAATCGCAGGCAACGCAGTGATATCGCCAGCGAGGAGGTAGCGGTCATAACTATCCGGCACTACAACGCCTCCGGGAGGGCCAGCGATGTGTATGCGCTCACCCGGTTGCACTGTGGCTGCCCACTCGGACGCCAACCCGCCGGGGTGAAGAACGAACTCAATGTCGAGTTCGTTGGCATCGCGGTCGAAGCGTCGAACAGAGTATTCGCGCGAGATGGGTCGTGGCGCTGTCCACCGCAGTGAGAGTCCGTCACGTTCGGGAAGGTTCAGCGCGCCTGTGTCATCGGGGAAGATCAACCGAAGGTGCTCATCGGCCACATGGGAGACGAAACCTTCGAGCTCTGGACCGCCAAAGGTGATCCGGACAAGCCCGGATCCCACCGGAGCCCTTCGCACTACTTCGAGTTCGCGCAACCCGATGGGATAGGGCACCTTGTCTGAGTGTGTGCTGGCGAGGACCTCGGCGAGGCGCTCGTGATACATGGCTAGGTTCATTCTTGAGTGCTCCTGGTGGTTGATGCAGATACTGTTTCGTCTCCGGTGAGGGCGCCGACCGCGCGGAGATTGCGCATCGATATGAGAAGGGCCAACCCCAGCACCGAACCGAAAAGGCCGTAGACGAGCAGCGCAGTTCCTGGTGCGAACACGGTGCCGAGTGTGCCGGCGACGAGGGAGCCTACGGCAGCGCCAGCCACGCCTTGAACCATGAGGAGACTGGAGACGCGTCCCCGCATTTCTTCAGCTGCATTCCTTTGGAATACCGCATACTGCAAGATCTCTTGGATAGCGCTGGCCAGACCGTATGCAGCTAGCCCAAGGAACGCGACCACCGCTGTTTTGGCGAAGCCGAATACAAGTACACCAAACGGCATCGCCGCTACAGCGATAAGCAGCCACAGCCCCGCACGTTGGGTGCGCCCCGTCCAGCCGCTGAGCAGAGACCCGAGCACCGCTCCAACGGCTGGTGCCGCGTAGAGAACGCCGAGCACGCGTGGTCCCGCCTCCAATTCGATGTCAACGAATGCGGGAAGCAAGACGAGCGGGCCGCTGATCACCATCGCGAGAAGTCCGGTGAGAAGTACAGCACGCAGAATCTGGTGTTGCGCCGCGTAGTGCAATGCCTCGCGCAGCGCCTGCAGTGGTTGAGTTGCTCCCCCACCGGGTGGTGGAGCGGGGCCGACGCCTTGAAACAGCAACACCGTCAGCCCTGTGGCGGCAGCGGCAGCGAAGTACGTGGTGGCGACGCCACTTTCCGCGATCACGATTCCCGCAATCGCGGGCGTAATCATCAGGCCTAAATCAGTGGTGAGCGCAACGAGTGCGCCAGCTGCGGCCAACCGGTCGCGCCCCACAAGCGAAGGCATGAGTGCCATCAGTGCGGAGCCGCTCACCCCACCTGCGGCCCCGTCCACCACGGCGACGATATAGATCACCCACAGTTGGGGTTCGGGCATGAGCGCGTTGACACCCAAAACCACGAACCCCAGACCCGCGATGGCGCGAGCCCACTGGATTGTGCGACTCCGATCAGCCCGGTCGGCAATCAGTCCTCCGCTTAGGCTGCCGACGCACAGTGCCACCGCCATCGTTGCTGATACTGCTGCAACGTGGAGGCTCGACCCGGTGAGCTGATAGACCTGCATCGGAAGTGCTACGAGGAGCAAACCAATTCCGAGCAGCGACACGAGCCGCGCGGTGAAGGCATACCGGAATGGGCGGCTGTCCCGCAGCGGGGACAGATCGACGAACAGGCGACGGATCATCCGAACTGCGCCTCAACGATGTCGAGTGTGTCGATGGCGAGACGGTAGTCAGGCCGGAAACTTGTTGCGGGCAGGTCGTATACGTTGCCGTTCTGGAACGCAGGTAGGCGTGCGTAGATCGGGTCATCGGCGAGTTCCTCAGCGGTGCGGCCGCCATCAAGTGCGATGACAAAAACTACTGGTGCGTCCGCAGCTTGTTCGAGCCGTTCTAGGCTGAACTGGAAGCTGTCACCCGTGCCATATAGCTCTGGGTTTCCTGCTTTGTCCCATACGTCAGCGTCTGCTTCGAAACCAATTTCGTTCATCATTTCTGGCAGTGCCGCAGTGGCTGAAATCATTGTCACCGTGCTCGGGTCCGAGGTGGTGAGAATGTATGCAACCTGACCATCGGGGGGTGTGATAGCGGATGCGACTTCGTTGATCCGGTCGCGGTAGCTGTCCATGATGGTGTCGACCTGGTCAGATCGGCCCACTGCGTTGGCCACAAATCCCAGTTGTTCTTGCCAGTCAGCAGCTGAGGCAGGAACGAGGACGGTGGGTGCGATTTCTGCGAGCTGGTCGTACGCCTGCTCTGAGAGGACGCCTGTGAATCCTTGGCCACCACCGATGATCAAGTCGGGGTCGTAGCTTGCGACAACTTCGACGGGGATTTCGGATGCAGCCGGAAGGACTTCGGTGCCCTGGTCGGTGGCCGACTCTTCAAGTGATGGTGGGAATTCGCCGCCGTCGGTGTTCACACCGATCATGCGGGTGTCTGCCGCGACCACGGGAACGTCGAGGTCGAACAGGTAGCCTGCGAGGCTGCCGTTGAGAACAACTACGCGCTGCGGATCGGCTGGGACCGTGATCGGTCCCTGCTCGGTTTCGACGGTGCGCGTCTCTGCCGAATTTGCGCCTGATTCTGTGTCACTGTCGGCACCGCACGCCGCCCCTGTGAATACAACGGCGAGCGTGGCTGCGGCGACCGCGGTCTGCCGCAACGGACGCCGCACTCGGCCCCAGTTGGTGGTTTTCATGCCTTGTTTCCTCTTTCTTCGGAAGGCAGGTGCTGTGGTAGCACCTGTTGTTCTGCACGGCCATCGAGGTGCGCCGCTAGTTCTGCGGCCGACGGGTGCGCAAGCACTGTGCGGACATCAAGCGGTCCGCATTCTCGGTTGAGCTCCCCGACAAGTCGCATCAGCGCGAGCGAGTCGCCGCCGACTTCAAAGAACCCGTCATCAGGGTCCAGGCCGGTCGTGTCGAGTACACGTTCAAATACCGCCAGCACTCGTTGCTCGGTCGCGGACCGGGGTGAGCGCGTCATCGACACTGCGGGTGGTTCCGGCAACGCTGCTCGATCGAGTTTCCCGTTGACCGTCAGCGGTATCGACGCCACTTCGACGAGCACCGAGGGAACGAGTTGCGCCGGTAGTTCGCTGCGCAACTGTGCACGAACAGTCGCGGGGTCATAACCGGCACTAGTGACGACGTAACCAATCAACTTGGTTACCCCAGAGTCGCTCCGGCGCACGTCCACCGCTGCACGTTGGACTCCGGGGCTCGCTGTTAGTGCGGCTTCAATTTCGCCGAGTTCGATTCGAATGCCGCGGATCTTCACCTGCCGGTCGGCACGCCCGAGGTATTGCAACTCGCCGTCGCAGCGACGTAGCACCAAGTCGCCCGTGCGATACATGCGAGAACCGCAGTTGTACGGATCAGCTATGAATGCGCCCGCCGTCAGACCTGGCCTGCCGAGGTAACCGTGGGCGATGCCATCACCGGCGAGGTACAACTCCCCTGCGGCACCGTCCGGCACTTCACGCAAGCCGCTGTCGAGCACCCGGGCGGTCGCGTTCCGTACAGGGCGGCCGAGGCACGGGGTGTCGCTTCGCCGTACCGCGGACCCCAGCGCGTTGATGGTGAACTCGGTGGGCCCATATAGGTCGTAGCCGTCTACCCCGGCTTGTTCGCGGAGGCGACTCCACAAGGACTGAGGCACGCTTTCACCGCCGAGCATCACCAGGGCGGGGTGTCGTTCACCGTCGAGTAGGCCTGCTGTGAGCAGTTCGGCCGCGTAGGTCGGGGTCACGTTCACCACGTCGATCCCGACTTCACGGTAATGCCGCACGAGCGCGACAGGATCGAGCCTGGCGTCCTCGTCAATGACATGGACTTCATGTCCGGCGAGCATCCACAACAGCTCTTCCCACGACATGTCGAAAGAGAACGACACCGTATGGGCAATGCGTAGGGGTGACCGTGCAGCGGTTCGGACTGTGGGGATGAAGATTTCGTCGCGGTGGTTGTGGTACATCGCCGTCAGTCCCCGGTGCCCCACGACAACTCCCTTGGGACGACCTGTTGTGCCGGACGTGTAGATCACGTACGCGGGTTGATCGGCGAAGGTCGGCCCGCTTACGGCGTGAGAATCCACGACGGGTGCAGGAACAGTCCCATCGAGTATTTCGGTGATCTCCGGGTCGTCGATGACAATTCGAACCTGAGGCTCGGCAGTATCGCCGGTGAACAACGGTGCCCGAGTGCCACTTTCAATCAAGCACATCGCCCCGCTATCGGCCACGAGTTCGCGCCGACGGGCGACCGGATGTGCCGGGTCAAGTGGCAGGTAGGCGGCACCCGTTCGCAGGACCGCGAAGATGGCAACCACATGATCAGCGGTGCGCGGCAAACTAATTGCCACAACATCGCCGCTGCCGATGCCGCCGGATGCCAGCACCCGGGCCAACCGGTCAACCCTGGTGTCAAGTTGGGCTGCCGTCAGTCGGATCTCACCGCATACGAGCGCCAGTTGGTCCGGCGTACTCCCCGCACGTTCACGCAGCAGCGCATCAACGCTGCCTTCCCGCTCTCCCGGTTCAGGCACAGGCACGCGGTCCAGGTCCGACGGCACGATCGCAGGCCCGGTATCGGCAACCACTGTTACTCCGCGGGCGGTTGCGGGCTCGGCTAGTCGGTTTAGCGTCGCGGCGAACTGTGAACACAGGTGCGCCACAGTTGATGCGGGGATGAGGTCGTCACGATGTTCGACCGTCACGTGCAGTGGTCTGTCGCTGTCACCAGGGTCGACGTCAATGGTGATGGCGTAATGCGTGGCATCAGCTGACGCGGTGGCTGTGACACCGCTTGTCGCGAAAGCTGACAACCTACCTTCCTCATCGCGTGGCAGGTTCCGGAAAACATACAGGGTGTCGAACAGCGTTGAATAACCTGCTGATCGCTGAATGTGTCCGAGGCCCAAGTGTTGGTGTGGTGTTAGTGCGCCTTGTTCCTGGAACACACGTCGCAGCAGATCTGTGAGCCGCTCACCTGGTTTGCCCTTGACACGGATTGGGAGGGTGTTGAGCAACAACCCAATCATCCGGTCTGCCCCTTCGACATCCGCGGGTCGACCTGACACGGTTGCACCGAACACAACGTCATCGCTGCCTGTCAGCGTGCGCAATGTCAACGCCCATGCCGTGGCCACGACGGTCGACAGTGTGGTCCCGCAGTCGCTTGCGAGACGACGCAACTGGGCTGTCGTGTCTGCCGATACGACAACAGGGGATTCCGAGATTCGACTCTCCTTCACCTGACTGTCGGGAGTTCTTTCGCCCGCGAGCAGCGTTGGAGAAGCCAAGTCTGACAAATAGTTTCGCCACGCAGATTCGGCAGCAGCACGGTCGGCGCTCGCAGCCCACCGCAGGTACTGACGGAAGTCCGCTGGCTGAGGCAGCACGTGGTCGAGAGCCTCAAGTTCCACACCATCGCGGGCACGTTCGTACAGCGCGAACAGTTCGGCGAAGAGCAATCCGTGCGACCATCCATCGGCGAGGAGGTGGTGATGGGTGACGATAAGTTCCGAACGCCCATCGGGTCCACGAACCACCGCAACTCTGAGAAGTGGAGGATCAGCGAGGTCGAAGGGTGCCGCATACTCCGCCGCAGCGACTTCTGCTGCGAGCCTGTGGAACTCTTCGCCATACTCAACCTCCCGGTACGGGACTGTCGCTTGGCGGGGCACGAACTGAACCGGTTGGCCACCAGCGAGATTGGTGAAACCTGCCCGCAAGTTCGGGTGGCGTTGCACCAGAATCTGTGCCGCTGCCTGCACTGCGTCGCCCGAAACCTGTTGGTCGCTGGCAAAGGTGAAGCGATGTTGGACGTGGTAGGCATCGGCCGCGGCGTCTACGACAGACTGGTAGTACATGCCTTCCTGCAACGGCCCCAGAGGCAGCGCCTCGACCCAGCCCGGACTCACTGCGTCGAGGTGGCGTCGCATGCTCTCGTCGAGGGTGACGAGGGGGGCATCCACTCGCTGCAGTGTCGGAGATGTATCTGTTGACACGGGCACGGCGGCGGCTGCGAGATCAGCCAAGGTCGCCATTTCGAACACATCGGCAACGGACAGTTGGAGTCCTCGTTGCCTTGCTGCGGTGACCAATCTGATCGACGAGATGCTGTCGCCGCCGAGTGCGAAAAAGTTGTCATCTGGGCCCGCGCCACGGCTGCCGATCACGGAATCGGTGATCTCGCACATGAGTCGCTCGGACGCCGTGGTCGCTCGTCTGCCGGAACCGGCTGGGCCTGGCTCGGGCAACGCCGACCTGTCAATTTTGCCGTTGAGCGTTGTCGGCAACGCTTCGAGCACGGTGATGACCGCGGGCACCATGTATTCGGGAAGCGCAGCGGCGACCGCGGCCCGCACACCATCGGGTGTTGGCGCGGAACCCGCTTCTGGAACCACGTAGCCCAGTAGTTGGCCCGCACCACGCGAATCGGCGCGGACGGTTGCCACTGCCCTCGCGACGCCTGGAGCGGCAGAGAGCGCCGACTCGACCTCCCCCAGTTCGATCCTGAACCCGCGTACCTTGACCTGGTCGTCGGCGCGGCGCACGAAGTGCAGTTGCCCATCACGGACACGCACGAGATCACCCGTGCGATACAACCGCTCACCAGGCACCGTTAGGTCGGCGATAAACCGGCTCGCCGTTAATCCGAATCGGCCGCCGTATCCCCGGGCAACTTGGTCGCCACCCAGATACAGCTCACCGACGGCTCCTGCTGGAACGTCGCGCAGGTCGGCATCAAGCACGCGAGCATGGACGCCCGTCCAGGGCTGGCCGATCGTGACGGGTGCACCGCTGGTCAGCATCGATGTGGTGGCCCAGACTGTGACTTCGGTTGGGCCATACACGTTGCGTGCGCTTGCGCAGTTCGCCACAAGTTGAGAAGCAAGATCGCTGGGGACCGCTTCACCGCCAACGAGTGCGCGCACACCTCCTAGTTCGCCGCCAGCGCTGTGCTCGATCAGACCACGCCACAACGACGGGGTGGCCTGCAAAACTGTCGCCTGTTCCGCCGCGATGAGGGCCAGCAGAAGTTCCGGGTCTCGAACCGTAGTGCGATCCGCGAGCACCACAGTCGCGCCGATTGTCAACGGGCACAACAACTCAAGAACGGCGATATCAAAGGACACCGTGGTGACGGCGACGATTCTGTCGTCTGAACGAACCCACCCATCACCTGTGACCGTTGCGGCGAACGCCTCGAGGTTCGCAGTTGTGATCTGAACACCCTTGGGACGTCCAGTTGATCCTGAGGTGTGGATGACGTAGGCAAGTCCGTCACCAGGCGCGGGCGGTTCCGGGAGAACACCTAGCGTCGGCATATCGCCGTCGACGAAGACCAGTTGTTCCCCACCGCCGGACGGCAACCGGTCCGCATGCTCGCTGGTGGTGAGAACACACACCGGATTGGTGTCCGCGATCATGAACGCCAAGCGTTGCTGTGGGTAGTCGATATCGAGGGGAAGGTAGGCGGCTCCGACTCGAAGAACAGCGAGCACACCAGCGATCAGGTCGGTGGATCGCGGGAGAGCCACCGCAACAACGCGTTCCGAACCTGCCCCGGACTGGTGCAGCAGCGAAGCAAGCTGATCAACGCGTCTATTCAGCTCGGCGTAGGTCGTCGCGGTGGTTCCGCTCCGAATCGCTATGGCGTTGGGAGTGAGCTCGGCCTGGCGGACGAAGTCTGCGATCACACCTGCGCCGCACTTGCGTGCCGCCGACGGCGCGACCGCAGATTCCCCCAACGTGATCTCGGCGATCGAGCCCGCTGGCGATTGCACCATCTGGTCGAGCATGCGCACGACACCGTGGACGAGGTTCACGACCGTACTGTGGTCGAATAGGTCTGCGTCAGCGACGATACGCAGATGCGCAGCAGGATCAGATGCATCGGTTGACTCGTGTGAATCCGCAAGCCACACAGCAACATCGAATCGCGAAGCAGCTACCGGGGGCACAACCGGTTCAGTGGCCAGACCATGAAACGGCAATGCAGGTTCGGGTTGTTCATGCGCGACCAGCGTTTGGAAAAGCGGATGCCGCGCGAGTGAGCGGGGTGGAGAAATCGCCTCCACCACTTGCTCAAACGGCACATCTTGGTTCGCCAACGCACCCAACGCGGCCGATCGCACCCGGTGCAAAAGCTCGGCCACCGATGGTCTCCCGCTGAGGTCGCAGCGCACCACAAGGGTGTTGACGAAGTAGCCGACTGTGCCGGTGAAGTCTGGACCAGACCCGGGTTGCAGTCCGCCAGCACGGTGTTCAACCAAACTGCCCAACGGGATGTCTGTGCCCGCGCCGAACGCCTGCCACGTAGCCGCGACCGCTGCTTGGAGCACCATCAACGGCGTTACCGCGTACTCACCGCACAGCGCGCCGATTGCGGCACGGGTGTGGCCTGACAGCGGAATCGACACCGCTGTACCTCGGTACCGAGGACGGGTGGGACGCGGCCGGTCTGTGGGCAGATCGAGTTCGGCGGGAAGCCCTGCCAGCGTTGTGCGCCAGTACTCGACCTGGGTGCGGTAGGAGCCTGCTTCAATCCTGGATTGTTCGCGTGTCGCATACAGGCGATAGTCCGGCGCAATGGCGGACCATTGTGGCGTCTCACCAGCCGTCCTGGCGTTGTAGGACGCGGCGAGGTCAGTGCACAGTGTTGCGATCGACCCAGCATCGACAGCGATGTGGTGCACAACGATCACGAGAACGTGCTCGCCGGGATTGGTAGCGAGCAGCGTCGCGCGTGCGGGCATCTCACGTGCGAGATCGACTGCTTGCGCTAGGCAGGAAGCTATCGCAGCGTCAACGGTTTCGACATCGGGTTCGATGCTTCGGATTCGTAACGCAGGCACGCTGCTTGATTCGACGCTGCCTGGTTCGACCGTGGACAGTGTCGGCGCACCGGTTTCGTCCTCGGGGTAGATCGTGCGCAACATGGGGTGCTTGCTGAGCACATCGCGCCACGCTGCGGCCAGCGCCGCGGAATCAAGATCCCCAGTCAACCGCCACAGGACGGGAATGTCGTAGGTGGTTGACGGCCCTTCCAGCCGGTGTAGGAACCACAGTCGTTCCTGCGCTGGCGACAGAACGTCGCGCGCCTCAACGCTGTCCGCCATGCGGTGTTCAGGCAGTGGTGCCTCGAGTGGAGCCGCTCCGCTCATTCGCCGGGCGAGCTGCCGAGGCGAGGGAGCTTCGAAAACGTCGTCCACGACAGCGGTGTGGCCGAGACGGCGCAGCGCACCAATGAGCCGGACCGCACTCAGTGAATGGCCGCCAAGGGCGAAAAAGTCGTCGTCGGGGCCTACATGAGCAGCGGTGAGCACCTCGGCCATCGCGGTGCAGACAGCGGCGATCGCTGGCTCGTCGTCGAGACTAACTTCAAGTGGTGCGTACGACACGTGCGTAGGTACAGGCAATGCCGAGCGGTCAATCTTTCCGCTCACAGTCAGCGGCATGGATTCGAGGATCATGACCGTGGACGGCACCATGAACTCGGGCAGCGTCGCTCGCACGCGCTCACGGAGAACTTCGCTACTGGTGGACATTCCAGTGTGCAGCACGACATATGCGACGAGGCGCTGGTCCCCCGGCACATCCTCCCGCGGGATAGCGACAGACTGTGCCACCGCCTCCTCGGTGAGGAGCGCTAGCTCGATTTCCGCGGGTTCGATGCGCTGTCCGCGGAGTTTGACCTGAAAGTCAGCGCGCCCAACGTATTCGAGTTCACCGGCGGCGGTCCACGTCACCCGGTCGCCCGTGCGGTACATCCGCTTGCCTCGTTCGAAAGGATCAGCGACAAACCGCTCAGCGGTGGTGGCGGAGCGTGCCACATAGCCGCGTGCGAGCTGATTCCCAGAGAGGTACAGCTCACCGGCAACACCTGGGGTTACCTGTTGGAAGGCGTCGTCGAGCACGTACATTCGCATGCCTGGGGCGGGCAACCCTAAGGGCACCACCGGCGTGTCCAGCCCTGATACTTCGCGGCACGTGACGTCGACTGCGGCCTCGGTTGGGCCATAGGTGTTGAAGACTCGAGCCCCGGTTGTGGCGGCTACACGCTGTGCAAGTGCCGGTGACAGTGCCTCGCCCCCGGAGTAGACGCGTCGGAGTGACGGCACACTCCCCGGCTCGATCTCCTCGGAGAACAGCGCCAGCATCGACGGCACGAACTCTGCGGTGGTGATGCTATGGGCACGGATGAGGTCCACGAGCGCGGCGGGATCCCAGTGTGCGCCGTCGCGGGCAATCACAAGTTTCGCCCCAGCAAGGAGTGCGCCGAAGATCTCCGCGACGACGACGTCAAAGTTCAGCGCCGACTTGAACAGCACAATGTCGTCAGCTGTGTAGAGGCCAGCGCGCTGCACCCAGCGCATACGCTGCACGATCGCCTCGTGCGACACCGCAACGCCCTTGGGCTCACCGGTGGAACCTGAGGTGAACATGACGTACGCCGTATTGGTGGGACGGATCGGCGCTCGACGTTCATTGTCGGTGATCGGATCAGCCGAGTAATCATTGAGTTCGACGTTGTCGATTTCCGCTGCCGTGAGCACCACCGAGGGCGCGGTCACTGCGAGCATGGCGTCGATGCGTTGCGTCGGCAGCTGCGGATCGAGCGGCAAAAACGCAGCCCCGGCCTTGCTAATCGCACACACAGCAATGACAAATTGTGTGCTGCGACCAACCGCGATGGGGACCACAGATTCTGGTCCAACACCCTGATCGACTAACCAGCGGGCCAACCGATTGGCGCGCGCATGTAGTTCGAGGTAGCTGAGAGTCTCGTCACCGTAGGCGAGAGCGGGACGGTCTCCGTGTTGTGCAGCGACGGTTTCCATCCAGTCAGCAACAGTGTAACCAGCAGTAATGCCGTCTATGTGGATGAGTTCCCCAGGAGTCACCGCCGGGTTTGCGGCCAGGGCAGTCAAGATCTCTGCCAGCCTGCTTGCGAAGCGTTGTGCTAGCCCCTCGGGCATGCGTTCGGTGTCGTAGGCCAGCAGCAATTCCAAGTGATCCGCCGGGGGCGCGACCAGTGTCACCGGGTAGTGCGTGAGACTGCGGTTGACGAACCGACTGACGCGAACTTCGTGCGATTCTGGCTGGCGCACACCGGCGCCGGGAAAATTCTCAAACACCATGAGGGTGTCAAACAGTTGCCCGAGGCCTGCCGCCCGCTCGATCTCAGCCAGGCTCACATGCTCGTGTTCCTGCTGTTCCAGTCGGGTGTGTTGCAGTGTCGCGAGCTGCTCGCACAGTGGCACAGCCTGGTCCAGGTGAACCCGAACAGGCACCGCATTGCTGAACAGGCCGACGGTGCTTTCGACACCACGCAGGTCTGCTGGTCGTCCGGAAACGATGGCACCAAACACCACATCGTCAGAGCCAACGTGTTCGGCCAGCACCATTGCCCAAGCACCTTGAACGATCGTGTTTTGGGTGAGCCCGGCTGACCTTCCGAGCGTTTCGAGGCTGTTGACGGTGTTCGGCGCCAGCTCGATACGTTGCTCCGCAGTGGCACCCGCCCCAACTCGGCGCCCGATCATTGTGGGCCCCGCAAGCCCAGCGAGCCGTGTGCGCCACGACTCCAGCGCTACCTCGAAGTCTTGCTCACCACGCCACGCAAGGTAGTCGCCGTAATACCCCGGCGTCGCCAAAGCGGCATCATCACCGTGGTACAGAGCGAGCAATTCGCGAAGAACAATAGGTGTCGACCAGCCATCAGTCAGCAGGTGATGCGCATTCAGAATGAGTCGGTGCTCACACTGATCCTCACTACCTGGCATACGAATCAACAACGCACGCAACAGCGGTAACGTTTCGACGTCAAAGACGTGGGAAGCTGCTTCCGTTTCGAGCCGCGCTGCGACACGCTCGGCAACTGATGGGGGCAGAGCGGAGACGTCTTCATACCGCCACGGCACCGTCACGGTGCGCGGAATCACCTGCACGGGGTAGGGCAACTCTGCGTAGTGGAACGCGGCGCCGAGGTTGCGGTGCCTTGCTACTACTCGATCAAACGCGGCTGTGAGCCTGTCCTTGTCGAGCGAACCAGTGAGATCAAGCCGAGCGGTTAGCGTGTAAGCATCGTCGTCCCCGTCGCGGAGTGCGTGATAGAGCAACCCTTCTTGCAGCGGTGACAGCGGCAACACATCAGCTAAGGGCCCGTGACTGGCTTCGAATAGGTCAATGGTGGGTTGATCAATGGTCACCAGTGGGCAGTCGATCGGAGTGAGCCCACCCGGTGCTAGATATGCGTGCGCGGCCAGCGCTTCGAGAGCGTTCTGCCAATGGTTCTGCAACGCAGCAAGTGCACTGTCGTCCACGATCCTGCTCGCGGCAGTCCACTCGACCGCAAGTTGCGGGTTACCGCCTTGTTCGCGGATGAAGGCGTTCAGTGCCAGCACTTCTGTGAGCGCTTTCCCGGCGGGTTCGATTACCGCGAACGCATCCTCGTCGGGAAGGTGCCAGCCCGGCCCTGGAGCGTCGGTAAACCTACCCAGATAGTTGATCAACACCTCAGGTTCAGGCAAGGCACTCAGTGCGGGTGCTGATTCCGGGTCGAGCCATCGGAGCACACCAAACCCGACACCTGAACCGGGCACTCGTCGGCGCGCTTCCTTCACAGCACGTAGCAACTGTCCGGCTGCGGTTCCCCCGGCGAGCGCATCATCAAGCGCCTGCGGATTGTTAATTGCGTGCATCGGAAGTCGGACGGGGAACTCGCTTGTGAACCATCCGATGGTTCGCGTGAGATCGAGTCCTGTCTCGTCCATTTCGCGTCCGTGGCCTTCGACAGTGACAGCGCAATGGTCAACAGCGCAATGGTCGAGTCTGCGCTCCTGTGTCCGCTCTTGTTGCCACGACCGAAGTGTCAGAAGCCAAGCGGCAAGCAGCACTTCGTCGGCGCGCACGCGGTATGCGTCAGCCAAGGTGGTCAGCAGTGCTGACGTGACACCTGTTGAGGCAATAGTTGTGCTTCGGTTCGCTGTGGCAGCAGTATCTATCGCAGGGTCGAGGCGACGAGTTCCCAGCAGCGGAGTTGCTGCTTCGAGCGTGGATGTCCAGTACGGCAACTCTGTGCGCCGGGCGCCTGAGCGACCCTGTTCGTGAAGAAGTTGGGCATGGCGCCTCCACGATGCGGGGACCGGATCAAGCCGCGGCGTCTGTTGCGTAGCCGCACAGGCTTTATAGAGGTCCGTCAGCAGGATGCGCCAGGAGACGCCATCGATGACGAGGTGATGGGCGACGATCACAATGTGGCTGCACTCATCGTTTGGCACCTGCACCAACACTGCCCTGACGAGTGGGCCACCGATAACATCGACCAGAGCTGCTTCATCTGCCGCGATCTGTGCGATCTGGTTTTCGTCGTCCAGGATTCGTTCCGCCACGGCGACGACGGCAGAAGACGATTCTGGAATCACCAGGGCGTCCTCGGTCTTGACCAACCGCAGGGCATCATGATGCTGCACAACCGCTGTCAGGCCCGCTCGTAATACATCAGCAGAAAGTCCACTGTCTACGCGCAGAGACGTCCACTGGACGTACCCGGCTATCGCGGCCAACTTCGCGTTGCGGCGCAGTAATGCCTGCACGATGGGAGGTTCCGGGACTTCCCCCGTGCCATCACTAGCTGCCGTCACCGCATCCGAAGCGTCGCGTGCTGTCAGGGTCGCAGCGATCGTGCCGAGCGGCCGCTGCGTGAGCAACTGCTTCGGCTGCAACACGTACCCGCGCGAGCGGAGCCGACTGCTCACCGTGATGGCGCTGATGCTGTCACCACCCGCGGAGAAAAAGTCATCGTCCACACCAACAGTGCCGGAATTTAGCACCTCAGCCACTACCTCACACAAGGCTAGTTCTGCGGCGGTACTGGCCTGCGGCCCAGAGGCGCCAACAAGAGGAGCAGGCAGCGCTGAACGATCGGCCTTTCCGTTGTCGGTCATCGGAAGTTCATCGATGACAACCAGCGACGAGGGCACCAAGTGATCTGGCACTGTTTCTGCGAGCATCGCCCGCAACCGGACCGTATCGGGAAGGTTTGCGCCTGGGTCTGGGACAACATAGCCGACAAGGATGCGCGGTTCGTTGCGGACAGTCGCGGCAGCAGCACGAACGCCGGGCAGGCGCGTCAACGCGGCTTCAACCTCGCCAAGCTCGATGCGGTATCCGCGGACCTTGACCTGTTGATCAGCGCGACCGAGATACTCGTATCCTTCGCCCGGGATCCACCGGGCAAGATCGCCGGTGCGGTACATCCGTGAACCGGGCTTCCCGAACGGATCTGCCACAAACCTGTCTGCGGTCAGCGCCGCGCGCCCAAGGTAACCGCGTGCAATGTTGGGTCCCGCAAGATACAACTCCCCTGTCTGGCCATCCGGAACTACGGATAGGTCAGCATCAAGCAGGTACGCACCCGTGCCGGGCAGCGGACAACCAATGCGTGGCTCTGCGCCTGGCCGCAGTGAGCCGATTGCGTCGACCGTGGCCTCTGTGGGTCCGTAAAGGTCAGCTACCGGAATGTTGGCGTCGATGAGGCGCTGCCACAGTCCTGGTGGGGAGGCTTCACCGCCAAGGATGAGTAGCGCTGGCGGCCTGTCAGCTAGTCCGCACTCCATAAGTGCACCAGCCATCGACGGGGTGGTGTCGATGACATCGATGCTGTCATCACGGAACGCGGCAATGAGTGCGGCGGCATCGCGCTGCAACTCAGGGCCATACACGTGGACGTGGTGACCATCGAACAGCCAGAGCAATTGATCAATCGACGCGTCAAAGGCAAAGGATGCAGTATGTGCGGTCCGCAGTGGTCGTCCGCCACAGCGTTGCACCGTCTCGGCGTACAGTCCCCCGCGATGCCCAGCCAGCAATGCGGCGAGGCCCCCATGATGCCCCAGTACGCCTTTCGGTTTACCCGTCGATCCCGATGTGTAGATGACGTAGGCGAGCTGATCACTTGCCGCGCCCCATTCGTCGCCTGTCGGCACATTGCTGGGCATTGCGGACACAGCACTACGCGTGTCTGGTGCGTCAATGTCCACCAGCACCGCGGTGCCTGCCAGCTCGGCGAGTTCGTTGTTGGCGATAATGACTGAGGGCTGCGCATCGACGGTGATGTCTCGTAACCGCGCAGTCGGTTGTTCAAGGTCGAGGGGCAAATACGCTCCGCCCGCACGCAGGATAGCCAGCACGGCGATGACGAGGTCAGCGTTCCGAGGCAGGGCAATACCAACAATCGTTTCGCGTCCGACGCCTTGACTTCTCAGGTAGCGGGCCAACTGATATACCCGCGCGCCGAGCTCTGCTGCGGTGAACTGTTCGTCGCCACTCGACAGGAGGGTGCGTTGTGGCTGCTGCGCAACCAGTTGGTCGAACACGTCGGGAAGCAACTCGGCTGGCCGTGCTACTGGTGCGCTCGCTCGCGCGTGCAGCACCCGATCGGTTTCCTCGGCCGACATCAGCGGTAGCGCACCCACTTTGGTTGCGTTCGCTGTGAGCGTCCGGACGATCTGGGTGAGGGCGTCCATCCGCCACTGCACTGCAACCGCATCGTTCGTGCGGGCGTCGGCTTCAAAGCCCAACTGAACTGTGCGATCAGCGCCAGGAGTGACCGTCAGTCCAAAGTCCTCTGGAGGCCCACCAGCTACGTTGCGGAGAACACCCCGGGCGCCTGCAAAGTCCAGGGCCATATCGAATGCCTTGAGGTTGACGCCCACTCCGTGGAGCAAGGCGCCGCACCCTGGGAACTCGCGGATGAGATCTTCACCCCGATAACGCTGGTGCGCTCTCATGTCACGCAGCGCCCCCGCCACTCGTTGCGCGAGATGACCTAGTTCGTCGTCGCTACGCACGGTGACCCGCAAGGGCAGCACATTCACCACCATCGCCGGAGTGGTGAGCGCGAGCCGACCCGACCTCGCCATGAGAGGTAGGGCGATAACGACGTCGGAGACCCCCAACAGCCGATGAAGGAACGCGGCGTACCCGGCGATGAGCATGTCGGCCCACGTCACACCAAGGTGTTGTGCTTGCTGACGGAGGTCGTCAAGGAACTCGCCTGGAAGGATCGTGCGCGCTTGCACTGTGGCTTCGACCTGGCCGCCCAGCGGGACGGTACGTCGTTCCATCGGCGGCAGCGGTGTGAGTACACCACGCCAGTACTCGCGATCACGCTCGAATTGTTCACTTGCGCGGTAGGTTTCGTCGTCCGCTACGAGTTCAGCGATGGTGCCAAACGGAGCAGTCGGCACTGGGGTGTTTCGAACCAAACCGGTGTAGTGGGCGGCCACTCGGCGAGACAGCAAAGCCGCACTGTATCCGTCAACAATCAGGTGATGGTAGAGCTGGACGCACCAGACTTCGCAGTCGGAAAGACGGATCAAGAGATACGTATACAGCTGCCGGTCGACCATGTGACGGCAGTGTTCGGCAGCGCTGCGCCGATGGTTCTCCACCTCTGCGTGCGCTATTTCGGTTGGATTGGAATGCGCCCGCAGATCGACGATCTCAGCGCTAACCCCGATGTGAGAAACAAACTGGCGTGGTCCGTCCGAGGTGTCGACGAATCGAAGTCTCATCGTTTCGGCTTCAGCGACGGTGCGTTTAATTGCCTTGGTGAGCACTGTGACATCAATCGGCTCTGATCCAGTGATTTCCAGGACTTCGCCGACGAGATACCGGTCAGACTCCGGATCAAGTTGTTGCGCATGCCAAATTCCGCGTTGCGCACCAGTGAGTGGCCGCAAAGTGGAATCGGTTACCTCGGCACTTTCGACATCATTGTTTGCTGTGTCGGTGACCGAACCGACTGCAGTGCTAGTCATCAGCTAAATACCCCAATTGCTTTCTGGTCCCATCCGTCTGGCAGCGGCAATCCTTCGGGGGCCGGCTGAGATGACGACGCGCCCACTTTTCGATCCGAATGATCTAATCTCGGTATTGACTCCAGCGGGGTTGACATCCGTGGGGTTCAGTTGCGCGGCAACGCAATCAAGGCCGCCGAGGCAGTTCAACGCGCGGCGCATAGCCTTCAGCGTTGTTGCGTGCATGACTCATCCCCCAGGTTGTCCGATTTGTCCAAGTGATTTGGTTAGCCTTACCAAAGTTAACACCCTTGGGTTATTTTTCGGTCGCCTCACTCTGTGATCTACGCCGCACGAGCGACCCAGTGAGTAGCCAGAAGCGCCAAACCCGGACAGAGCGCGCCCAGCATTCGCCAGCGGATCGCAGTCCATTCATTCCCGGCGAATGAGGCTGTTTCAACCGCTAACAGGTGAGCTCTATCGCGACCGAACCCAGAGTGGGCCGCGTTGCCCATAACGCGAAGGCTGCCAAGTTAACCCCACCAAGCCAGACATGACCGATTGGTGATCGTGCGCCAGATCGAGTAAACCTGACAATAGTTTTCATTAAAGAATATGTTCGATCTTCCAGACTGCGAGGCAGCGTGTCATCACTATCAACGGACGAGTACGACAGTCCACAAACAGTCCGAGGCACTAGATCTGCCACGCGACGGCCCCTACGTAACCGGACCGCACTCCTCAGCAGTCTGCTCATCGGCTCGATCGTGTTGATCATGGTCGAGTCCGCAAGTGTTGGACCACTCGAAACCTCACTCAAAGAAGCAGCAAAAATTACTCTCGGTCACTTACTTCCGGGCATGCCATGGATGACAGACGGCACGATCACCGTTGCCCAAGATCGAGCCGTGTGGAATTTTCGCGTGCCACGCACACTATTGGCGGGCATCGCAGGCGCATCGCTCGCACTAGCAGGTGCACTGATGCAGGTGACGGTAAGAAACCCGCTCGCCGAGCCATACATCCTCGGAGTCTCAGCAGGCGCGGGTGTCGGTGCCGTCACCGCAATCGTCCTGGGCTCCGCAACACTATCCGGCGTGCCGATCAGCCTCGCCGCGTTCGCTGGAGCAGTCGTCGCCACCGCACTCGTGTATCTACTGGCTCAGCAACACGGCGTCATCGCACCGACGCGCCTCATTCTCGCGGGTGTGGCGCTCGGTGCGTTGCTCGCCGCAATCACCAATTTCCTCACGATCACCACTGAAGCTCAGAATGTCTACAGCGTCCTGTTCTTCCTCCTCGGTAGCGTCTCTGCCGCCACCTATAGCCAACTGCTCTTTCCTGCAGTGTGCCTCGTTGCCGTGTCTGTGTTGGTCATGCTCCGCTCACGGGACCTCAATGCCATGCTCGCGGGCGACGAGTCCGCCACAGCCCTCGGCGTCAACGTCGGGGTGATGCGCAAACTACTTCTCCTAGCGGCAGCGCTTCTAACAGGCGCTACGGTCGCGGTCGCCGGAGGTATCGGATTCGTGGGACTCGTCATCCCTCACGTCGCTCGCATCTTGGTTGGCGCGGACCACCGGCGAATGCTCCCCATCACAGTCCTCGGCGGTGCATGCTTTCTCATGCTTGCCGACCTGCTATCACGTACTATCGCGCAGCCCACGGAAATCCCGTTGGGCATCCTGACCGCGGTTGTCGGGGCCCCGTTCTTTCTCTGGTTGATGCGCCAGTCAAGCGCGATTCGCGGAGGGGTGGCCTAATGCGGGTGCACATTGAGGACTTGACCGTCACCCTTGACGGCAAACGCGTCGTGCACGGCGTCAACCTCGACGTACAGCCGGGACGCTTCATAGGGCTGCTCGGACCTAACGGGAGCGGGAAATCATCCCTCCTCCGAACGGTGTACCGGGTACACAAACCATCTAGCGGCACAGTGCGCATTGACGGACTCGACCTTAGAGACCTCTCGGCGCGCGAAACCGCCCGACTCGTCGCGGTGATGACACAAGAACTCGCACAAGACTTCCCCCTCACCGCACTCGAAGTGGCACTGCTCGGCAGGGTTCCCCATCAACGCGGGTTTGGCGGGGACTCTCGCTACGACCTCGACCTTGCCCACGACACACTTGAATCAGTCGGAGCTGGGCATCTTAAAGGCCGTCTCTTTGCCGCCCTATCCGGAGGAGAAAAGCAGCGGATCCTGCTCGCCCGCGCGCTCGTCCAGGAAACACCCGTGCTCATTCTCGACGAGCCCACCAACCACCTTGACATTGGCTTTCAACTCGAACTCATGACCATGATCCGCGAGCGTGGTTTGACCACAATCGCGGCATTGCATGACCTCAATCTCGCGGCCACTTTCTGCGACGACGTCGTGGTACTCAACGACGGCGGTGTGGCAGCATCCGGCACCCCGCACAACGTGCTCACCCCTGAACTGATTTCTGACGTGTTCGGAGTCGCCGCCCACACTCTGATCCACCCCTCCGATGGGCGACCAGTTATCGCCTTCTCCACTCAACAATGCACTGCACAAGTCACCTCCCACACGTAAGGATCACCATGAAACGGAACTCCACGACCCTCGTCAGTGTGTCGCTAGCTGCGGCAGCCACATTTGTGCTGTCCGCCTGTGGCCAATCAGTAACTCCCGCAGGCGAATCGGATAGCGCGGAAGCTCGCACCTCAGAAACTCGTACGGTGGAAAATTGCGGTCGCTCAGTGTCGGTTGCAGGCGATGCGCAGCGCGTGGTGTCGATGATGCCCGGCACGACAGACCTGCTGGTGCGCCTTGGCGTCGGCGATCGTGTTGTCGCGGAAGCTCAGTCAGGCGATACACCCCTTAATTCAGCTCTAGATCCTGACGTGGTCGAGGTGCTCAGCGTCGATTCGCCGCCGTCACGCGAGGTGCTACTAAATGTCGCACCGGACCTAGTCGTATCGCCCACAAGCTACGAATTCACCGCACAGCAAGGCTTCGCGAGCATCGACCAGTTGAGCGAGGCTGGTGCGGCTGCGTACATCGCGACTGCGGGATGCTTTGATCGCCGCAAGACCGCCGAAGTCACAGACATCCTGGACGACATCGAGAAGCTTTCGGTACTGCTCGACACAGAGGAGCAGGGCGCGGAATTGAGTAATCGCGTTACCGCTGAGATTGAAGAAATCGAGGCCGCCGTCGGCGACCGTGACAAGCCCACCGTGACGCAGCTGTTCATCGAAGGAACAACTATCTCAGCGATTGGTGCTGGCCTGGAATACGACATCATCCAGAAAGCGGGCGGCGACAACGTATTCCATCCAGACAGCCCTGAGTTTTCCGACTTCATCGCCGCCGTTATCTCGCCCGAAGAACTCATCGCCCGCAATCCTGACGTCATCGTCATCTCAGTCAGGGGCGACGCCCATGAGCAAGCGGTACGGGCGTTCCTCACCGACCGCTTCGCTGATGTTGCCGCGGTGCGCGACGACCGAATTGTCGCCGTCAGCAGCAACGCCGTGATGCCTGGAACATGGGGCAACATCGAGGTTCTTCGCCAACTCGCAGAGGCATTTCACCCAGAGGCGTTCTGATGCTCTCTGACTAGTCGGCTGCATCGTCGGCAGCTCTGTGTCGGGCCGATCGGGTGGATTGACCACCCATTGGCCCGACACACGCCTATGTGGCGAAGATCGCATTCCGCTACAGCGTTCAAGTACGAATAGTCCAGCGGTTCTTCGCAAACTGCGTTATGTCCTGCACTTACGCGGCGGTCGACACGCTGTTCGCAATATGCGCACCCGGCTTTGCCTACGCCACATTATGTTTCGCGAATCGGTCCAATCGGTTGCACCCCGAAAGGAACTTCACCAAAGGTGAGGCTAACCATATATCTTCTGGATTGTTGCGGGAAAACACCGGCAACGTCACGACAAGCAACCAGGAGGTATGTGCGAAATGCAGACGCAGGTGGCCACGCAGACGCGCCAAAACCTCCAGGCGAACTCCATGCCCTTCGTGCTTTCCCGCCCACACGGCACTGTGATCGCAGAAGGCGTCGCGGAACAATTTAGTTCCGCACACGCAGCGCTCGAACGCCTGCGCAGTGGCACAATCAGTGCCGTCGCCGGAGCCCTCCCTTTCGACCTCGAAGAACCAGCCGCACTCATCGCGCCCGTACGACTCATGCACGACTCCGCGCCACCCACAGCCACACCCACCTGGATTCCGCCTATGGCTGTCACCGGGTACTTTCCAGCCACCGCAGAACACACGTCACGCATCGAAGCAGCCATTGCACGCATGAGCGACAGCGCTTTAGAGAAAGTGGTTCTCGCGCGAGCCGTCACCATCAGCGCAAGCGAAGCAGTCAACCCGTCGGCGCTCTGTACGCGGCTCGTCGAACGCGACCCACACGGAAACGGTTACGCCGTCGACCTCAGCGCCGCGGGCGGGACATGGGTGGGACGCCACCTCATCGGCGCGAGCCCAGAAGTTCTCGTCTGCCGCACTGGACGCATCGTCACTTGCCACCCACTGGCAGGTTCAGCGCCACGGGACCTCGACCCTGAAATCGACCGCACCCACGCCGCCGAACTGCTGACGTCAACAAAAAACCTCACCGAACACGCATTTGTCGTTGACCACATTCGCAGGGCACTCATGCCGTACTGCCGGGAACTCCGGCTACCAAACAAACCAACCCTCACCAAAACTCGGGAACTGTGGCACCTCGGCACCCCAATCCGCGGAGAACTACGCAGCACCGACACCACCGCCCTCGATCTGGCCCTCGCACTCCACCCCACACCAGCAGTGTGCGGCACCCCCACCGCAACTGCCCGCGACGTCATCAGCAACGTCGAAGGCAACCGCGGATTTTATGCAGGAGCCGTCGGGTGGACTGACCACAACGGTGACGGCGAATGGATGGTCACCATTCGCTGTGTAATTCTCGACGCTGATCAGACCACACTTACCGCTTACGCGGGCGGCGGAATCGTTGCCGACTCCAACCCCGGTGACGAACTCTCCGAAACTAGCACCAAACTCCGCACCGTTTTTGACGCCTTCGAGGTGCAGGGGTGAACGGCATCACATTGGTCATCGGGGCAGGCCACGGCATCGGTAAGGCAACCGCCATTGCCCTCGCACAAGCGGGACGACGTGTGGTTATCGCGGACCTTGATCGCGCGGCGCTCGACGAAACAGCACAGCTCATAGGCGCCGCGCCCTACTTCCTGCTCGACGTGCGAGACCAAACCGCAGTCCACCGCACCATCGCAGAGATCGAATCAGAGCATGGACCCATCGACAGCCTCGCGCACGTCGCCGGGGTGTTAGAAACGGGATCAATTCTCGATACCAAACCAGCTGCTTGGCACGAGGTCTTTGACGTCAACGTCCACGGACTGGTGGGCGTCCTCCGCGCAGTGGGATCACGCATGCGCGATAGGCAACGCGGGTCGATCGTCGTCGTTGGCTCCAACGCTGCCGGAGTCCCCCGCGTCGGAATGGGGGCCTACGGCGCATCCAAGTCGGCTGCGGAAATGATCGTTCGCGTGCTAGGGCTCGAACTGGCCGAGTTCGGTATCCGCGCAAACATTGTCGCCCCCGGATCGACCGACACCACAATGCAGCGCTCCCTGTGGACCGACGAAGAAACCGGACGGCACGCCGTCATCAACGGCAATCTCGAGTCCTACAAAGTTGGCATCCCGCTCAGGCGAATCGCCGAACCCGCCGATATCGCCCACGCAGTCGAGTTCCTCCTTTCCGATCGAGCACGTCACATCACCATGCAAACCCTCTACATAGACGGAGGTGCGACTCTTCGTGCCTGACCTCAGCCTTCACCCCCAGTACCCCGACGAATTCGCTGCTCGCTACCGCGCCGCTGGGTACTGGACTGACGAAACATTTCAACAATTCCTGCCTCGCCGGGCCGAACAGTTCCCAGACCACGTAGCCGTCATAGGTCATGACTCAGCAGGGGTGCAGCGAAGCCTGACGTACGCCGAACTGTCCGCATCAGCCGAGAGGATCGCGGGAGGGTTCGCCGAACTCGGAATCCAAGCCGGTGACCGCGTTGTCCTGCACATGCCCAACATCATCGAACACACCGAGGTGCTTTTTGGGCTCTTCAGGCTTGGCGCCCTGCCAGTCTTTGCGCTACCAGCGCACCGCAGCTCTGACATTGCGCACTTCATCAACTTCACCGACGCCGCAGCATACGTAATCGCGGACCGGCACAGTGGTTTCGACTACCGAGAGATCGCCCGAACAGTTGCAACCGGCCGTATGGTCGTCGTCGCAGGCGAAGCCGCAGAATTCACGGCGCTCACCGATCTGCGCGCGGCAGCGCCGCTAGCGCCAACGCCCGTTAATCCGGAGTGCATTGCCTTCCTACAACTTTCGGGCGGCACCACCGGCACACCAAAACTCATCCCCCGCACCCACGCCGACTACCTCTACTCAGTGCGTGAATCCGCGTCGATCTGCGGCATCACAAAAGACACCCGGATGCTCGTGGTGCTGCCTGCCTCCCACAACTTTCCGATGAGTTCACCGGGCATTCTCGGCGTCCTACACGCAGGCGGCACCGTAGTACTCGCGCCCGACCCCAGCCCGACTACCACGTTTACCCTCATCGAACAGCACCGCGTCACCATTTCATCGCTCGTACCGCCCCTTGCGCTCGCATGGCTGTCCGCTGCGAAAAACACCACCCGCGATCTGACGTCACTGGAAGTGCTGCAAGTAGGTGGCGCAAAATTCACCGAAGAAGCCGCCCGACGTATCGGCCCCGAACTCGGTTGCACTCTCCAGCAGGTCTTCGGTATGGCGGAAGGCCTCGTCAATTACACGCGGCTGGACGATCCAACCGACACCATCGTGACCACCCAAGGCCGACCCATCAGCCCCGCCGATGAAATTCGAGTAGTCGACGACAACGACAACGACGTCGTACTCGGAAAAAAGGGGCACCTGCTTACCCGTGGGCCTTACACCATTCGGGGCTACTTCAACGCCGCCGAACACAACGCCGCAGCTTTCACCCACGACGGCTTCTACCGCACCGGCGACATTGTCCGTGTCACACCCGACGGATACATCGTCGTCGAAGGGCGCAGCAAAGACCAGATCAACCGCGGCGGAGAAAAGATCGCACCCGAAGAAGTGGAAAACCACCTCATCGCGCACCCCCATGTTCTCGACGCCGCCGTGGTTTCCGTCCCCGACACCTACCTCGGCGAACGCACCTGCGCCTTCATCGTCGCCGACGGCACCCCCCCGAATCCGTTGGTACTGAAATCGTTCCTCCGTGGCCGCGGGGTTGCAGGCTTCAAAGTACCCGACCTCATCCACATCGTTTCCGAATTCCCCGCCACTGGAGTTGGCAAGACTAGCCGGTCAGAGTTACGCCGCACACTCGCCAGCACCTGGGAGAAAGTGACATCCCGATGACATCCACACTGCCCAAAGCGATCTCCTACGCACTGCCGCACGTCGAGTCCAACAATGTTGCAGACTGGTCAATCGACCCAGATCGGGCAGTGCTACTTCTGCACGACATGCAGGAATACTTCGTCCGATCCTTCGAGCGCAACGCCGAACCGCTCGCAACAGTGATCCCCAACATCGCCCAAATCCGCGAAAACGCCAAGCTTGCCGGAATCCCCGTCGTCTACACAGCACAACCAGGAAACCAAGACCCCGACGACCGCGCTCTGCTCTCAGACTTCTGGGGCCCAGGCCTCAGCAACGATCCCCGCGAGACCGCAATCGTCGGTGACCTCGCACCGGAGGACTCCGATGTCTTGCTCACCAAGTGGCGCTACAGCGCATTCATCCGCACCAACCTTCGTGCACTCATGCACGAATGGGGCCGCGACCAACTCATCGTCACCGGTGTGTACGCCCACATCGGATGCCTCACCACCGCACTCGACGGCTTCATGCAAGACGTCCAGGTCTTCCTCGTCTCAGATGCTGTCGCGGACTTCACCGCACGCGAACACCGTGAGGCACTCGCCTACGCCGCAGCCCGCTGCGCTGTCGTCCTTCCTACCTGCGACGTAGACGCGGCCTTGCGCGCCGCTCGCGTCTAACCTGCCACCCCACCACCCTAAGGAACACCATGAGCGTCCAGGCCCCCGCCGAATACGACATCGCCGGAATCGGTTTCGGCCCGTCCAACCTGGCGTTGGCCATAGCAATCGAAGAACACAACCACACGGTTGCCGAACCGCTGCGCGCGGTGTTCTTCGAACGGCAACAGCGCTTCGGCTGGCACCGAGGAATGCTGCTCGACGGCACAACAATGCAAGTAGCCTTCCCCAAAGACCTCGCTACATTCCGCAACCCCACCAGCGCCTACACCTTCTTCTCCTACTTGCACGATCGCAATCGGCTTGCCGACTTCGTCAACCACCAAACCTTCTTCCCATCCCGGAAGGAATTCCACGACTACCTCGAATGGGCGGCAGGAAAAGTTGATGCGGACGTCCGGTATGGCACCGCCGTCACCAGAATCACCCCGGCTGCTGACGGAACCGCGCATAGCGTCGAAGCAGGCGGTACAACCGTGGTCGCCCGTAACGTCGTCGCCGCGCTGGGCTTACGTGAACGCCTACCCGAGGACGTCACCGCCTCCCGGCGCTGCTTCCACAATCACCAGTTCCTCCACCACATCGAACGGATGCCGCAACCGCAGCACCAGCGATTCGTCGTCGTCGGTGCAGGCCAAAGCGCCGCAGAAATCGTCGACTACCTACACAGCCGGTACCCAACAGCAGCCGTGCACAGCGTGTTCTCTCGGTTCGGATACAGCCCGGCCGACGACTCCCCCTACGCCAACAGAATCTTCGACCCTTCCGTCGTCGACGAATTCCACTACGCACCAACCGAGGTACGACAACGACTCCTCGCCCTGCACCGCGGCGTGAACTACTCCGTCGTCGACCCCGAACTCATCGCCCACCTCTACGAAACCGAATACCAGGAACGCGTCACCGGCCAGCGACGCATCTTCATGCACCGGGCATCGCGAGTCGACGGCGTCACAGAAACCACAGACGGCGTAACCGTGACAGTCCGTTCGGACCTCAACGGACATGCCGAAACGCTGAAGTGCGACGCCGTGGTCTGTGCAACAGGTTTCACTCCAACGCCGCTACATCCACTGTTCGGCGACATCATCAGTGAGCCACCCGCCGTCGCACGCGACTACCGCGTCATCACCGATCCCCGCATCCGAGCAGGCATCTACCTACAAGGCGGAGTCGAACACACGCACGGCATCAGTTCATCGCTGCTATCCAACGTCGCTGTTCGAGCCGGAGAAATACTGAACTCCATCGCTCAACGACGAACCGATGCTCGGGTGATGGGCGGGGAGTTGGCTGACCAGCATGCAGTGTGGGCTACCGCGCGTTGAGTGCGCGGGGTTTGGCTAGCGGAACAGTTCCCGCACGAATGGCAGCGAATCCCGCAGTGAGGCAGTCATCGTCGAGTCGTGATTGTCCGCCGGGTAGTAATGCACACGCACCGGCTGCTGATTTGCCCGCATTTGGGTCGCCAGGATTTCCGTCAACGGTGCCCACACGGTCGTGTCGATCCCTCCTTGCGCGATCAAGACCGGCCGCTCATACCCAGTTACAGGAACTTCCACGACTTCGCGCAGCGCGGAGAAAAACGGCACGTCAGTCAATTGACGAGTGAACAACGCCCCCAACGCGATTCCCTCAAGCTGGGCGCGCTGGTCGTGGTAACAAAGCCGCTCCGCATCGTCCACAACTGCGCGACCAAGTGGTGTGAGATAGCTGTTGATATTGGCCTCAGGGTGCGTTTCACGAACGCTCGCAAGCAAGTAGGACACAAACGTCGACAGGCCAGGTTGTCCCACATCCGGGAACCACGGCCCGAGTGTCGACACCAGATACTCCAATTGTGACGGCGCACCCGTCGCCACAGCACCGCGGAAATCAAGATCTGGAGCGTATCGACGCGCAATGTTGGCCGTCTGCAGGGCCGCATGGCCTCCCTGGGACTGACCCACCGCAACCCACGAACGTGATAGTGACGGTTCGGCGTTCCGCGCTGCACGCACGGCGTCAATCACACTGTACGCAGCGATCTCCCCGTTGAGATAAGGGTGCACACCCGGACCACCAAGGCCCGCATAATCACTCGCAACGATCGCATAACCCTCGGCCATCCATTCCTGCAAAAAGTCGAGATCGCGTTCCGATCTGCCCGTGACCGACGGCGCACAATCATCCGCGAGCCCCACAGTGCCGTGCGCCCAGGCGAGCACCGGCCAGCCGCCGGGTGGTGGGGTGCCTTCCGGCAGATACACAGCCCCAGAAACTGGTATCCGCTCACCGCGAGCGCCGACCGACCAATATGAAATACGGAATGCGTGTGCTGTACCTGGAATCCACTGATCAAACGGATGGTTGGACACCTCGATAACGGTGCCGGATTCTGCGGCAGTGGGTACCGCAGAAGCAGCAGGGGTGCCGACGAACACCCCAAGACCAACGACACAAGCGAGACTGAATGACGTGATGCGCACGGCAGGCATGCAGTAATTAAATCCCATCGTGTTGCAGATTCAGCACGGATTCGCGAACCGTTCACCTTGCAGACCCACCTGGGAATAATTTCACGCGAGTTGTACGTTTCGCGGACCTGCAACTATGTGTTTCACAAATGAATCCCGGCTCGCATTATTGCGGCCGGGATTCATTTCTCGCTTATTTTGCGGAAAGTCGGGATTACAGCGGACTGTTCAGTCCCCTATATACCCCACATTGCTATCAGAATGCTGGGAGACAGAATTGAATCGACCCGAGATCAATGGGCATTCCAGCGCATTCCTCAGCGCCACCTGCACAACTCTCGACGTCAACGGTGCTCCAGATAGTGAACGGGTTGTCATCGTCCGGACCAGCCACAACCCAACCCCAGCCGTTGTCTTCGGCGTACGCATTGATGTCATCAGTGAAGCCCGCTTCGCCGTACCCATTCCAGGAAGGGTCGTCGTAGTCCCGCTCTCCGCCACCGAATACGCGCCAGTGAATCGTTTCGGTTCCAGCTGATGGAGATGTAAAGGGCCCAACAGTAATCGACGTTGTGGTGCCATCAACGGGGATCACCTGATTCTGAGTCTCGCCATCAGCGTGCACAACTAGAACCATGTTGTTGACCTTGTGGGTACCTGCTGCGTCAATCACGCCCGCAGTGAAAGTCGTCTCACCGCAATCACCGGACGCAACAAACTCAACGTCGGCTCCGTTATGGCCTGCGCTCGCAACACCAAACGATGCTCCGTAGAACAATGCACTCGCCGCGACGACTACCCCAAACCTTCGAATGGACATTCGACAACCTTCCTTATCATGCATTGTTCAGTCGACACTTTGGCCACAGATTCGGTTGCAAGACTAACGGGATTCGTGCGCGTAAACCGGACTTTTAGGAAAACTCCGACAACTAGCTTTTGGGCCCAAGGCCTGAGGCCTGCCTGCATTTCTGCCGGTTTCGCTGGTCGCGAATTTATTACCGCATCTTGCAATACCTGCATTTCACGATTTTCCGTTGTGCGTATTACAAAAGCTGGATTCAGAGCGCCACCAGCGACGCTGACGCAAGTGAGGAAACTTCGCGTTAGACCTAGCGGACTATATAAGTGACAGCTAATATAGATAGACATACCAAGAGGGAGCTGACAATGATCTCGAATCCCACCGCCATCGCCGGACTCGTCGCCCGCGAAGTACACACAGGCACCCGAGATGGCGCCCCCACCAGAATTATCGTTGCGCGCCGAACCTACTCGACCGACCAGTCAGACCTATGGGACGCGTTAACAAACGCCGAACGCCTACCCCGCTGGTTTCTTCCGATCACCGGCGACCTCACCGTCGGTGGCCACTACCAGCTAGAAGGAAACGCCGGCGGCGTCGTCGAGCAATGCAACAAACCCGAATCGTTCGCCATCACATGGGAGATGGGAGACCAAATCTCATGGGTGCGCGTACGCCTCTCCCCCAACAGCAACGGCACAGCCCTCGAACTTTCGCACGAAGCGCCCGAGGATCCAGAGTTCTGGGCACAATACGGACCCGGCGCAGGCGGAGCAGGATGGGACCTCGCACTAATGGGTCTCGGATTGCACCTCAGCAGCGGCAAATCTGTTGACCCCAACGAGGCAATCGCGTTCTCCACCTCACCCGTCGGTATCGAATTCGTCAAAGCCTCCGCCACATGGTGGGCCGACGCCGCGATTGCCGACGGCGACGACCCCGATCAAGCGCGCGCAGCCGCCGAACGCACCATCGCCTTCTACACAACCATGCCCGAAGACGAATCGCACGACTAATGAAAGACCAGCACGTCGAGACAGTGTTCGCGGCGCTAAGCGACTCCGTGCGCCGGGCAATTCTCGCCGCGTTGGGCACCGGCGAACACTCCGCAGGGACCCTCGTTTCGGAAATGCAACGTCACGCCACAATCTCGCAGCCCGCAGTTTCGCAGCACCTTCGCGTACTCCGCGAGGCTGAGCTCGTGAGTGTCCGCGCCGAAGGCAACCGAAGGTTCTACGCAATTGATCCAGCCGGAATCGCCGCTGCCCAACACTGGCTCGCTACCCTCACCGACCCGCTTGAACAGTTCAGCCAACCACTCGACGCATTGGCCACCGAAATCGCCCGCGGCAAGAGGGAGCGTCGGGGCAGCGCGTCGGGTGAGGCAGACGCACTGGGGGCCTAAGTAGTGAGCGAAACGGTGTTCGCCATGTGCAGAGAAATGCAGCAGAGTCATCGAGTTTTGCGATGCATTTTTCTGCACATGTGACAACGCGGGCGCACCGAGGGCACGAGTGAAGTTCCGGGTCCGCCGTTCGACCGACATGTTTGACCTGCGATAACCTTGTACGATTATGCGTCGCATTCATCTAGGCCAAACGAATGAGTTGCTATGAGACGAATGACCGTACTGATCGCCGCGCTTTCCCTCGTAACCACCGGGTGTTCCGCCGCTCAAGAGCTCCCGAACCCTTTCGACACGGCTGATAGGACAACGGCTAATCACGACGAGGATCCAAGTGAATCAGAGTTTGAGGTCACCATCCATGACGGGAACTCTGGTGATGCAGATGCCGACGAAGCAGATCACGATTCACAGATCGCACAAGGCCCGTGCGATAGCTTCACTGCCGCCACAGCTCACGACACCATCAACAACACAACGCAAGCCGCCTTCCCCACAGCCCCAACCCAACAAATCCGACTGCACAATCACTACTGCACTGGGCGATGGGTCGGAGCCTCAGTCAGTTTCGATGATCGCCAAGCCATACCAGCGGTCTTCGAATACAACGACGACTGGACATACTGGTTCCTCGAAGGCGTTCCCGATCATGCGGTTCACGAACGGTTTTGCACTACCGCGCCTCATGGCCTCCAGCAATGGATGAGCACCAACTGGCCCGGCAGCGCACTTTACGATTGCCACAACGCGGCACCATCCGCGACGTCTGATTCCGGCGACCTCGGACTCACAACACCCATGACAAGGCCTGCGTGTGACGGTAGCGGGATCGCCGTGGTGTATAGCGCCACCACCCCCGGCCGGTACGCAAACGAAGTGCAAAACGCACTCAATCAACACTCAGGTGCGCGCTACCTGCGGACCGACCAAGCCTGCCCATCACTGCGTCAGTCCTTCAACGGCAACCCCATCTACGCGGTGTACTTCCCCGCCGGAAACACACACGCCCAAATCTGCTCCACAGTGCGTCGACTCGGAGGTAACGCATACGGACGCTGGCTCGACACCACCAGCGACCCGGCAGAACTCATCGCTTGTTAGATCCCCCCCTACAGGTTGAGCGTTCTGGGCTGTAAGGCCTGACCACCGAACTTGATTCGGCCCGCGATTTGGGCAGCTTGCTCAGAGAAATACGGCCACAGGTCCACGCTTCCCGTGGTCACCTCAATAGTGATAAGCGACGAAGCCTCAGGCGACGGCACAAGGTATTGGACGGACCGTGACTCAGCTTCCACAGTGTCGTCGAGCGACGTAATCGATGGTGGCACTGCGACTTTCTGGCCCCTCAGCACCCGGACGGCCCGACCATTCGCCAGCGGCACAACATCGACCTGGGCCTGCGGATGCTTCACTGCACAGATGCTGCGGATCGCATCGACAGCAGCCCCGCGACCGTCGTTCGAACCTGCGCTGCGATTCAGCTCGGAATACGCGACGATGAGCATGGCGCATTTCTCGGGTGTCTCGCCTGGTTTGCTGAGCACTGCTGCGTACGTGATTCCTGAGTCTCGGAGTGTGCCGCCGAGATCCGCGATGGCGGTTTCCGCCGCGCGATCCCCCGCAAATTCATGCCCAGCCGGAAGATTCGCCAGCAGCGCTTTCGCACCTGTTTGACGTTCAGATTCGTCCGCATCCAATGGAATAGCAACAGTCCCCGGCGGGACCGACAGCCCGATCATCGAAGGGACCCCTTGCTAACGTCTGTGGTCGTGTACTGCAAGTACGACTCATGTTGCGGTGGTTTTGGTGCTCGGACAGAACGGTCGCGATGACAAGCGCTAGGCAGGAGTCGATCAGCTTTGTGGTATATCCAGTTCTTTCCGATGACTCGCTTGCGGTTAGTTCGTACTAGCTCACGCCGAACAAATGTCAGGGCTGGGTCGATGCGATATATGACAAGACAGGTAAATTGGCGTGTCCAGCCCACCCATTGGTAGCCATGTTGCTCGGCGATTTTGGTGTAGTCGCGCTTGGGGATCTTCATTTCGTACATGGAGATGTACACCTCGTCACGCCCATCGAGAAGCTCAATGAAGCGGGCAGTCTGTTGCTCGACAGTCATACGCCGCCCCTTCAGCAAACTCGAAACGTGAACCGCAGTCCAAGCCACGTACCAAACCACAAAATTGACTAGGCCGAACACCACCAAGAATGCCAATATGGCTCCACCCATCAGTTGCTCCTGCTTTCCTGTGATGCGCTGATTTCGTCACCGAGGTCGAGCACACTGTTTTTGATCCGTTCAGCGCCGTGGACGATTGGGCTTGGATTCATCTCATGAAGAGTTCCAGTTCGCGCAGCGTCCACGTGATAGAGCACGGGGGTGTGAAGAATATCGACTACATCGCTCAGAACAGCCCCACTTCCAGCGAGTCCCAGCGCCGGGGCAGCCTTACCTGCAATTTGGCCGAACGGGATCAGCCCTGCTCCATTCATTGCGACATCACTCCAATCGGTGTTGTCGGCGCCTGCTGTCGCTGCGACCGCAGACCCGATCGTCGCCGCCACTCCTAGGCCTAGTGCGGCTGGTCCGATCACCGCCGCGGCGGCTTGGGTAAAACCGAATGGCATCACGGCGAGGACTGCTGCGGTCATGCCGAGGTAGCTGCTGAGTTCACCCATTACCGCCGAGATCGCACCGATGAGTTCGGCATTTTCCTCGATGAATTCCCAACCGAGTTCGCCGAGATCGAGGAGCGCTTCCAGCACATTGTGGAATGCCTGCGCGAAGCGTTCGAGCCATCGAGGTCCGTCCGGCGCCTTGTCTGCCGCGGCATCGAGACGTCGCGCGATGTCGTCAGCTGTGCGCTGGTGTTCTTGGAGTAATTGGCGAGCCTGCCAGCGAATGTGCTCCAGCACCTCATTTGCACTGTCGAGTTGCTGCCGCGCCTGCCGATGCCGGTCCACAGCTGCAAGATCGCCCACCGTGATATGTAGGTCCGGGTTGGCTTCTGCGGCTACCACTACGCGAAGTGCAGCCTTCGCTTCTGCTTCGAGCCTCGCTGCTTTGTCCTGAAAAGTGGCCAGCAATGTGGCCCAGTCCCGCAATGCGCGGGACGCATCCGTGAACGATTCCGCACCCATGCCAACCAGCGGCATGAACTCGGTAATCGCCGTTGCGAAATGGTTGGCAGCCTCTCCGGTCCAGGTGCCATTGCCTACCTGGATGTTGCGCAAGGAGTGGTGTGCATCGTCGAGCTGGCGCGCAACCAATTCGAACTGGTCGGCAAGCGCCTCGACATCGGGCAGGCTGCCTGGTGCCGGGTCGAACCTAAGGGCAGAAAAATCAGCTGTCCTCGGACTGATGGTGGAGAATCCAGTCATAGTCCCGAGACGGCTCTCAAAACTGTCGCTGAGAACTGTCACCGGTCACCGCCTGGTCTGTACATTCCGGTGTGGGCTCGTTCGGCTGCGGCATACAACTTGGCTGTTTTGCTGATTCCCTCGCTCATGAGGTCGCTTGCCTTGCTCAGCTCGGTGACGCCGTGTTCCCACCGCTCGTGGAAGTTCTGTGCAGCCGACGCCAGCGTGTGTGAGCCCAGGTCGAACACCCTGGCGCGCCCCAGTTCGCGACTGGCCTGCGCCATGGTCGACGCAACCTCGCCAAGAATCCCCCCGATGCGCTGGAGTTCTTGTGAAGACACTTCGAGCTCGTTCATCCCATCCCCCTATAGGCGTCGTCGTACTAGACGTCAGATAAGTACGACGCACCGACGCACCGGTTTGGTTCCACCTCGCGTCGAGAATGTTTGCTCTCGTCGCACGTGCAGAGAAATGCATCACCTAGCCCGCCGAGGATCATGCATTCTTCTGCACATGCGTTAAGCCGGACCACCCCGCAGCCCGGAGCGTTTCGTCGATGTGCGCCACCAGCGTCGACGGGTGTTGAGTCGACTCGTTCAGCACCCGAATAACACGCCACCCCGAGCGCATAAACGCGTTCGACCGAAGCGCATCCCGCCGAGCCTGTCGCGAATCGGTGAAATGGTGCGCGCCTTCATACTCGACTGCGACTTTCCACTCCGGCCAGGCCAAGTCGGCGCGCCCGAGAAAGGTTCCGGACGCGTCACACACCACATGCTGGGTAACCGGTCGCGGGAAGCCCGCCTGGATGATGAGCAGCCGCAGATACGTTTCCCGCGGCGATTCAGCGCCGTCATCGGACAGCTCGATTACACTGCGCAATGCCCGAATCCCACGGTGGCCACCATTGTCGGCGGCGAACTTCGCTAGTCGTTTCGGGGTGAGATAGGTCGCCTGATACAGCGCGTCGACCATCGCGACAGCTTTGTAAAGTGGTTGGCGCCGCGCCAGATCGAATGCTGTGCGTGCTGGCGTGGTGACGCGCATTTGGCGTTTCACCGTAATGTCGCTTCGCCGCAGACGATCTCGATGGACCGCCAATCCCGTTACGGCCGCTGCTTTGCGGTACACGATCTCAGGTGCGCCGTTAGGAAGGTATCGGGTGCCGTGGACTGCTGCGGCGGAAACGCCCGACAGTACGCACTTGCCATCAGCCCACACCCACGCAGCCCGCGCCTTCAGCAGCGGGGTGACCTCATGCTGGGGATCGACGTAAACACCGCTGAGTAGGCGCCGATAGCGGGCGAGTTCGCCGCGAGTGACACCTCGTTGGCTGGGTTTGAACGGTTGCACATCTGTGGTGACGCACACGCGGGCCCGCGGGATTCACTTGGTCGACCACGTCACAGTTCCCGGTTCGCATGTGCAGAGAAATGCATGATCGGGAGCCGCGGTTCCGCTGCATTCTTCTGCACATGCTGAAACACCGCCCCTTATGCTGATCATGTGGATCACCAAGCACCCCTCGAGTTTGCGCAACGCCTGGTGGCGCTCCTCGAAACCGGGCGGAGGGTGTCTACCTACAAACTCGCGACACTCATGGCGATGATCGACGTTTGTGTCGAGAACGAAGTGGGCCCCGAGGCGACATTCGCGATTCCGATCAGCGAACTCACCCACCGCGTCATCGGCTATTACTGGCGACAGGTGCGCCCCTACGCGGAACATGGAATCCTGCATCAGTCATCCCAAAAGGCAGCGATCCCTGCATTCATCGCCCACACGCGGCCCATCCTTCAGGCCAAGAAGCTGCACACCCCCGAAGCTGCTCGCGAAGTCGGCGACCCAGACTATTTCTCGCTCGTCAACAAGGTTCAGCGGAAACTCATCCATAACCCTCTCACCTACCTGCAAACGCCGAATGCCAAATCATTCACAGGCACAACCGATTTCATCTTCGATTCCAGCGCGTTCAGCAACAAGATGACGAGCGCTGAACTCGATGCCATCGGATGGATGATCGTCCTTAAACCTGGGGTCGCGCATGCGATGCGCGAGTTAGCTGGCCTGATACGTCCTGTCATCGAAATCATGTGGACAGATGACGTCGTGCGTTGGAACCGCCATGAGCTCGAAACCGACGACCTCGCAGGGTTCCTCTTTGGCAGTGATCGGTCGAGCCTTGCCGTCGTCGGCCCGCATCTCCGCGATCTTCAAAACAACCGCTGCTTCTACTGCGACACGAAGCTCCCTAAGACTCTCCACATCGATCACGTCATCCCGTTCTCGAAGGTTCCCCTCGACGGGATTGCGAACTATGTCGCCGCTGATGCACGGTGCAACCTCGACAAATCCGCGACGCTACCCATCCGCGAGCACACGGATCGGGCACTGGCGCGCGACAAGACAGATCTCGCCAGCATCAGTGAACACACACGCGTGCCCGTACTGCTTACAAGGACGCAGAAGGCTAGTGCGGGGATTTACAACGGTCTTCCGCCAGGGGTACCGCTGTGGGTCGGGCGCGGCAGCTATTCCCCCTTCGGCGCCTGAACCACATGTGCAGAAAAATGCATCACCCAACACACACTTTTCGATGTATTTTTCAGCACATGCGAACCAGAAAAACCAAAGCGTCAATCTAGGTTGACAACCGCTGGGCGTCAACCTAGATTGACTTGTATGACCTCACCACTGGAAGATTCGGTCGCGGCAGGAGACCCGGCCGTCGGACTACAAGCCGTTGTTGCGTTGCGAAAACTCGCCGACCAACTCGAGGCAGTTCATGTCAGCAATGCACGGACACACGGATGGTCCTGGAACGAAATCGCCCAGCGGCTCGGAGTCAGCCGACAAGCCGTGCACAAAAAATACGGGAAGTAGCAGCCATGTTCGAACGCTTTTCACGATCAGCCCGCGCCGGTGTCGTCCTCTCACAAGAGGAGGCAAGAGACGCCGGAGCCGATCGCATCACCCCCACCCACCTCATCCTCGGCGTGCTCGGATCTCTGGATGCCGATACCAGCACCGCCCTCTCTGCACTCGGTGTCAGCGCCGATTCGATTCGCGAAAACGCCAAAGACACAGTGTTCACGACCGGCGAGACTGAAGCATTGCGCGAAGTAGGGATTGACCTCAACACAATCGCCGACACCATAAATAAGCGATTCGGTTTCGACATCCGCCGCCCTATCCGCAAACGCTTCCGCACCGGACACATACCGTTCAGCACTGGCGCCAAAAAGTCGCTGGAGCTGGCGTTGCGCGAAGCAATTGCACGTAAGGACCGCACTATCGGCGCAGAACACGTACTGCTCGGCATCATCCGGAGCGACGACGCCGAGGTACTTGCAGCGATCGAAGCAATCGTGCCGCGCAGCCAACTTCGACAACGGCTTCACGAAATGCTCGACGAACCCGCCGCCTAGGATTCGTCGTCGTCGATCTCGGGTGCGGTGAGCGGCAGCCTGACGATGAACCGGGTATCGCCCGGTACGGATTCGACGCGGATGTCGCCGCGGTGTTTGTTGACGACGATGCGGAATGAGATGTCGAGGCCGAGCCCGGTTCCTTCGCCGACGGGTTTGGTGGTGAAGAAGGGTTCGAAGATCCGGCTTTCAATCTCTGGGGGTATGCCTGGCCCGGAGTCAATGATTACTACAACTAAATAGTCGTTTTCCCTGTACGTCCGCACGGTCAATGTGCCGTGTTCGCCCATTGCTGCGGCGGCGTTGTCGATGAGATTGGTCCACACCTGGTTGAGTTCGGCCGCGTAGCAAGGCAGTTTGGGCAGGTCACGGTCGTAGTCTTTCACCACGGTGATGCCGTCGCCGATTTTGCCGCCGAGCATGATGAGGGTGCTGTCGAGAAGTTCGTGCACGTCAACGACTTGGAAGGGTGCCCGGTCCATTTGGGAGTACTGTTTCGCTGCGCCGACAAGCGAGGTGATTCGGTTGGTGGAGTCGGCGATCTCGTTGAGGAGTAGTTCAGTTTCGATGGTGTAGTTCAGCCACCGCAAGGCACCTTCGAGCATGGTTGCGTCGCCCGCGTGCTCCCCGGTGGTTGCTTCCACTTTGTCGAGCCAGTCAACTGTGATTCCGGCTTGCACGAAGGTGGGTGCAAGGTCCCAGCCGCCTGAGATGTCGTGGTCGTCGAACCAGTCGCCGAGTTCGTCTTCGCGGTCGGCTTCCTCCATGGGTGTGAGGGTGGGTGCTTTTGCCGCGAGTGCTACGGCTTCTTCTTGCAGGGTGATGAGGATGTCGAGGGCTGCGGGGTCGACCTCACTCTTTGCGATCGTTCCGAGTTTGTGGCGCATTCCTGCGACGCGGTCGCGTAGCGCTGAGGTGGCGCGTACTGCTGCGGCGGCTGGGTTGTTGAGTTCGTGTGTGAGGCCAGCCGACAGTGATCCGAGCGCGAGTAGTCGTTCGCGTTGTCCGATGATTCGGCGCGTGTTTTGACCGCCGAAGAACACACCTTCGAGTAGGTGCACGGCCATGGGGAACCATTGCTGCATCATCCGCGAGAACGTGCCCGCGTCGAGGACGAAGAATCGTGCTGGTTTGGTGACGTACATCGATGCTTGGTAGGTCTGTTCCACACGGTCGCCTAGGAACGATGACCAGGCACCCGAGTAGGCGCCGCGGTGGGCGCTTCGGACGGTTTCGATTTCCTGTCCACCCGACATTTTGCGGAGCGCGATCTCGCCTTCGATGAGGACGTAGAAGCAGGTTGCGGGGTCGCCTTCGCGGACGACTGGGCCGACGTCGAAGGTTTCGATGTGGCCGTCGCGGCAGAGCCAGTCGAGTTGTTCGTCGTCGAGTTTCTCGAACAGAAATAGGGTTTTGAGTTCCGCCCTGTCGCAGGGCGTGCGGTTGCTCATGGCTTTGCCAGGTATCTGTGGACGAGCATGACGGCCATGGCTCCTTCTCCTACTGCGGAGGCGACTCGTTTCGCCGATTCTGACCGAACGTCCCCAGCGACGAATATGCCTGGGACGCTGGTTTCGAGGTAATGGGGTTCGCGGTCGAGGGTCCACCCTTTTGGTTTCGCACCGTCGATTGACAGGTCTGGCCCGGCGAGCACAAAACCTCGACTGTCGCGCTCGACGACGCCATCGAGCCATTCGGTTCGTGGTTCTGCACCGATGAAGAGGAAAAGCCATCCAGCGTCAACATCTTCGTCGTGACCGCCGGAACGCAGGGTGATGCGCTCGAGGCGGTCGTCACCGGCGACGTCGACGACCTCGCAGCCTGTCCGCACAGTGATGTTGCTGATCGCCTGAATCTGTTTAATCAGGTAGTGCGACATCGACTTTTCCAGCGACGGTGCACGAACGACGATGGTGACTGATTTTGCGCTGCGAGACAGATAAACGGCGGCTTGCCCAGCTGAGTTCGCGCCACCAACGATGTAGACGTCTTCGTTTGCGCAGCGCGGTGCCTCACTCATCGCCGAGCCGTAGTGCACGCCGCGGCCGGTGAATTCGGCGACTTGCGGTGCCGGATGCTGCCGGTAGGCGACACCTGTTGCGACGATCACTGTGTGTGCCGCGAGTTCCCCGCCATCGGCGAACCGGACAACTTTGGCGGCCCCACGAGCGTCGAGTCCGATCACGTCACGGGTGGTGACGATTTCCGCCCCGAACTTCGCCGCTTGACGACGGGCTCGGTCGGCGAGTTGGGCACCGGATACGCCATCAGGGAAACCCAGGTAGTTTTCGATTCGGGAACTTTGTCCTGCTTGGCCGCCGGTAGCGGTGCGTTCCACGAGTACCGTGCGGAGGCCCTCCGAGGCGCCATACACGGCGGCGCCAAGCCCGGCAGGTCCCCCGCCGACGACGATGAGGTCATAGAAGTCGCATTCGGGGGTGGTACTTAAGCCCACGTGGTCAGCGAGCTGTGTGTCCGTCGGATTGATCAGCACCTCGCCTGTGGCGGTGACGACGACGGGTAAGTGTTCCTCGTCTGCACCGGCTGCGTCGAGCAGCCGCATTCCTTCGGGTTCGTCGGACATGTACCAGCGGTACGGCAACTGGTTGCGCGCCAGGAAGTCCCGAACCTGCGCCGACCGCGCGGACCAGCGATGCCCGACAATCTTCGCCTCCGGCACTGACCGGTGCTCGGTCGTCAGCCAGGCATCGAGTTGGGCGTCGATTACGGGGTACAGCTTCTCTTCGGGAGGATCCCACGGCTTAAGCAAGTAGTAGTCGAGGTCGACCACGTTGATTGCGTCGATGGCGGCGTTGGTATCCGCATAGGCAGTAAGCAAGACCCGACGAGCTTGCGGATGGAGATCCATTGCTTGTTCGAGGAATTCAAGCCCGTCCATTTCTGGCATGCGGAAGTCCGCGATCAGTACGGCGACGGGCTGTCCTCGTAGTTTCGTTTCGCGCAACGCCTCCAACGCGTCTTTACCGGACTGCGCTCGCATGATGCGGTAGTCCTCACCGAAGCGCCGCCGCAGGTCACGGACAACCGCGCGCGACACACCAGGGTCGTCATCGACGCTCAGGATGACAGGTTTTAGCTGCGCGGGCGGTGCACTGGGGCCGCTCGGTTGGGTCATGGCTACCAGTATGCCGACCGCAGCCGAATCAATCCTGCTGTTGTCGCGGACACGTCAGCAATCTTGAACGCCCAGATGAGTTCACCGAATTGGTTCGACAGTTCTGCCGTCGGCATTGAGCAAAGTCGCCGCGGAGTGGAGGCACGCGCAATAGCCTTGACGCAACAGACCTACAGTGAGAGCAGGAGATTATGGCGTTTACCGTCGGCTATTTTGTTGGGAGTTTGTCGTCCACGTCCATCAACCGTACGCTCGCGAAGGCTTTGATTCGCCTCGCCCCTGCTGACCTTGATTTCGTCGAAATCCCGATCAAAGACCTGCCGCTGTATTCGCCAGACTTTGACGCTGATTACCCGCCAGAAGGCCAAGCGCTGAAGCGGGCCATAGCCCAGGTTGACGCAATTCTTTTTGTGACGCCCGAGTACAACCGGTCGATTCCGGGCGCATTGAAGAATGCGATCGATTGGGCCAGCCGTCCCTGGGGGCAGAACTCTTTCGATCACATCCCGGCCGCAGTAATCGGTGCAACACCAGGCGCGATTGGGACAGCGCTCGCGCAGCAGGCGCTTCGCGCCGTGTTGTCCTACTGCAATGCGCGCCAAATGACAGCGCCCGAAGGTTACATTTCGTTGAAACCAGGACTCATCACTGAGGACGGGGCCGTGACCAACGAATCAACAGAGAAGTTTTTGAGCGATTTCATGGTTGAGTTTCGGGACCATATCGAACGCGTCCTGACGGTGCTACCGCGCAGGAGCTAGTTTAGTTTCCGCGTCGGTGGACGATGACGAACGCTGCTGCGCCGATGACAAGTGCTACGCGGGGGGTTGTCGGTTACCCAAGTTGATGTGCCACGTTCACTTGGACTTCCTGCGCATTCGGGTCCTGATGGTCCAGAGGTGCCGAAGACACACGTGGAGAGGTAGTAGCCAGCTTCTGGGTCAAAGCCGGAACCGGTGACGGTGCCTGAGTCGCCTGTCGTAAGGCCTGTTGATGGCTCGACTGCGAGAGTTGGTTCGGCGGTCGCTACGGCTGAACCGATGGTGAGGGTAGCGACAGTGGTGGTGAGCGCGACAGCGAGGCAGTGTTGTGTTTTCATGTCTCCCCAGTTCTCGCCAGAATACGCACTGGAGGTTAGGCTAACCTATAGCAGTTAGAAAGGGTGGTGATGGTACATGGCACAGGCGTCGACTTCAGATTTGGGTTTTGCAGCGCGGTTGCGGTCTCGCACCGCCGCAGCGCACCGCGACGCAGAAGGGTCTCCATTCATCGACGCCCTCACCCACGGCACGCTCCCCTTGCCGGACTATGCGCGTTTCCTGCGCCAGTTGTTCGTCATCTACACCGCGCTTGAGCAAAGCGGTCGGTTACGCGCTACCGACCCGACGGTGGTGCCGTTCCTTGATGACGGGCTTCTGCGCGTCCCTGAACTCAGCCGTGACCTGGCCTACATCGACGGACCGGACTGGGAATTGCGCATTAATCCGCTGCCTGCGACGACCGAATATGCCAACAGGATCACCGAGGCGTCTGTTGATTCCGCCGCCGGTTTCATTGCCCACCACTATCTGCGCTACCTCGGCGACCTCTCCGGCGGGCAGATCATGCGCCGGGCAGTTGAACGCGCCTACGGCTTCACTACCGACGGAGTGCGATTTTTCCGCTTCGACGCCATCCCCAACGCAAAGCCGTTCAAGGATGCCTACCGCCGCCACCTCGACACCATCCAACTGACTGACGCTGAACAGGAACTCATCATCGCCGAGGCAAACCTTGGGTTCGCTCACAACCGAGCATTGTTCGTGGAACTTGGGCAAACCCAGTGACGATGTCACTCACCGCGCGGCCCACGAGACTCCTAACCGCTGTCCTGGTAGCGACGGCTCTAACGGCTTGCAGCACCGCAACATCGACCGTCCCCAGTCAACGAACCGTCCCCAGTCAACGAACCGTCCGCGGCACGATTCACGAACCCCGACTCGGTGGTCCACACGCCGTCACCAGTACCGACCTTCCCCGTCACTGTCACTTCGTTTGACGGCGTCGACGTCACCGTCACTGATTCAAGTCGCATCATCGCCGTAGATCAGTACGGGACGCTGGGCGAAACCGTGTTTGCGCTCGGTCTCGGCGAGAACCTTGTTGGCCGCGATACGTCCACGAGTTTCCCAGCCGCCGCGCATTCCCAAACGTCACACCAGGCGGCCATAGTCTCAACGCAGAAGCACTCAACCCCACTGTCGTTTTGACCGACACCACCGTGGGTCCGCGCGCTGTACAGCGTCAACTTCGCGATGCGGGTATACCTGTGGTCTTCTTCAATCCGGCTCGCACACTCGACGGGGTGGCTGATCAGATTCGCGCCGTGGCCAACGCCCTCGGTGTGAACGCAGCAGGTGAAGATCTTGCCAACCGGATCACCGGCGACATCAAGGACGTGCGGGCAGAGATCCCCGAAACCGACCCGCCACTACGAATCGCGTTCCTTTACCTGCGGGGCACTGGCACTCAACTCATCGCTGGGCCCGGATCGGGAGCGGACGAACTGATTACCGCTGTCGGTGCTGAATGTGCGGGGACTGCCGCCGGTTTAGCGAATCCGGTTACACCGATTACGAGCGAGGCGCTCATCGACGCAAGTCCGGACGTGTTGATATTGATGCAAAGCGGGCTCGATTCGGTGCGCGGCGTCGACGGACTGCTGACCATACCCGGGATCAAGCAGACACCCGCTGGACGCGATGCTCGCATCGTCACCCTCGACGAAACAGGGATGCTCAGTTTCGGGCCCCGCACACCCGACACGATTCGCGCCGTAGCGGCGGCAACCTATGAATCATGACAACGGTGACGTCGCACCGACGGAAGGTGGCGATCCCAGTGCTGGCCATAGCGGTCGTGGTCGCCGCTATAGTCTCGGCATGCCTCGGTCAGGTGGCGACCGCGCCGCTTGATGTCGCCAGTGTGCTCCTGCGCCAGTTTGGGGTCGGCATCATCGCCGAACCGTCTCATCCCCTCGCTGAAGTAACTCTGCTGAAAGTGCGGTTTCCTCGCATAGTTCTAGCTTTGCTTGTCGGCGCTTGCCTTGGTTGCGCAGGCGCTTTACTGCAGGGCGTTTTCGCCAATCCGCTTGCCGAGCCTGGGATCGTCGGCGTCTCTGCCGGTGCAGCCGTTGGTGCTTCCGCAGTGATCGTTGTCGGGGGCGCGTTCGCCGCAGCCTGGTCTGTCACCGCTGCGGCCTTTGCCGGAGGCTGCGCCGCAACCTTCATTGTCTATGCCCTCGCCCGCTTCGACGGCCGGACCGAGGTAGTGACGCTCGTGGTGACGGGCGTGGCGATCAACGCGTTCTGCGGCGGGCTCATTGCGTTCTTCACCTTCGCCGCCAGCCAGTCCGCGCGGGAGCAAATAGTATTCTGGCAGCTCGGTAGCCTTAACGGCGCGACCTGGCAAGCCGTGGCTGTCGTGGCACCATTAACTGTGGCGGGTGCGCTATGCGCGGTGCTCCTCGGGCGGCAGCTCGACTTACTCGCACTCGGTGAACCCTCGGCCCGACACCTCGGCGTCAATGTGGAACGACTCAAACAGTACATAGTCGTTGTTGTGGCAATTCTGGTCGCCGCAGCGGTGTCGTTAACCGGCATCATCGTGTTCATCGGTCTGGTGGTCCCACACCTGATCCGCATGATCGTCGGCCCAGCCCACCGATTTCTTGTGCCCGCAAGTTTGCTTGGTGGCGCGCTGGTGCTTGTCATCGCAGATCTTGGGGCACGCACACTAATCAACAATGCCGATCTTCTACTCGGAATGCTCACCGCTCTCGCAGGTGGACCGTTCTTCCAGTGGCTCCTGCGGCGCACCCGCGCCCGTCAGAGAGGCTGGGCATGACCCTCATGGAGGCTAGAGGAATTACCGTCAGCCGCCGTGGCACCCTCGTCTTGAAGGACGTGAGCTTGTCCATCAATGCGGGCGAGGTGTTGATGCTTGTGGGGCCCAACGGCGCTGGAAAAACAACTTTGCTTGCCGCGCTGTCCGGCGACATTGCGCACGCGGAGGGCCACATCACCTGAGGCGGATCACCGCTCCATAAGGTTTCGCCGAAAAGGGCCGCACAGTTGCGGGCAGTGCTCCCCCAGCAGCACACCGTCGGGTTTTCGTTCACAGCCCGCGAAGTCGTTGAGATGGGACGCTCGCCTTGGTTGCGCACCCCGCACGAAATCGATGACGCCGTCGCGGTTGCCGAGGCGATGGAATTGTGCGATGTCGAGCGGTTCGCTGACAGACCGTTCGCATCTCCGTCGGGCGGAGAGCGCGCCCGCGTGGCACTCGCGCAGGACACAGGCATCTTGCTGCTTGATGAACCAACTGCCGCGCTGGACCTTCGTCACCAGGAGGACGTGATGCGGATCGCGCGAACTAGGGCCGATGCGGGGTGCGCCGTCGTGGTGGTGATGCATGACCTCGGCCTCGCCGCGGCCTACGGCGACCGTGCCGTCATCCTCTGCGAGGGTCGCGTTCATTCGAATGGTCCGACACGTGACGTCATCACAAGCGGTGCGCTCAGTGAGGTGTACGGGTTACCGGTGACAGTGATCGACCTTCCGGGAACCACCCATCCGGTAGTGGTTCCAGCCCGGTAAAGGTGACGCCGAGCAGTCGCCGTCACAGCACTAGTCGCACATAACCCATGTTTGTGGCCACGAACCAAAAACAGTACGGCGGGGCACCCGGATAATATGTCCGTGCGCCCCGCCGTGTGCAGTCGCAATTGACTGCTAGAAAGCTGAGTCTCAGCTGAGGAACTCGAAGCCGCCGTCAGCTCCGGCCTCGCCGCCGCCGCCGAGTGATCCAAAGACATCAAAGAATGCACTGAATGCTCCGAAGAGGTCAGCAAAAACTTCCAAGCTACCCATAATTAACTCCTGATTTGTCGAACAATAGTTTCTCGTTGAGCCCAACGTGGCGCCCTTTAGTATTGAAACATTCAAACTCGTCAAGGTAAACAGTTTCGCCTGAAATTGATCCTCGGAGGATGCAGCAAACCGGTCGCACAGACAACAATTATAGATAATACCGACATGAAACTTATGTTCACCTGATTACGAACTCTAGATCAAATACAGCCACGCAAGACAAAGTGTCATTAATTCTAATAAACGCGTTACACCTGCATTTACCGAACTTGCTATCGCGGCCCGTAAGGACCCTGGTCGAGCGCACTGCAACACCACAGCCTGCGGCATATTCTCACGATGGAAGGAACCTGCCGCTACGTCTCACAATGTAGACATAACTGGCAGAATATGAAACGAGCACAGAGCGGCAACCGTGTAGACCTGCCACCGTTCTATCAATTTCGCGCAATCAGAGACGCCCAGCCACTGACAGCCCGGAAATCCAACGAATGCGCCTCATTTCCCCTTTTGCGTACCCATACACCGAGACCGCGCCGAAACAATAAACCGGACTATTCAGACATTACGTGAAACGGCACAATGGCCCCCGCCTTCCCACGTTCGCCGATCATCGTGGTGGGCCGCGCCAAGCGCTGGCATACTCAAAGGGAATACCGATATCAATGGAGAGGCAGCCCCATGAATGAGCGCAGCACTAACCAGGCAGGTACCGGTTCGAACGATGTGTCGAACGTAGGCGGCAAGAAGAATGTTGCCTACCTATTGATCGCCGTGGCTGTGGTTGCGATACCGGGTGCTCTCATGGCGGCAGCAGGCTCAATGACGGGTGTCGCCATCGCGCTGGGCGTTGCCGCCGCCGTATTCCTCATTGTCGGCATCGTCCTGTGGCGTCAGGCCGCGGTAGTGCTCTCCGAGGAACTGCCGGACACAAATGACCGGCAGAACTCATCGGAAGGCCGCGGGCCACTTAGCGAGTAAACAGGTCAGTACTGGCCTCGCCGAAGTGGTCGCCGCAAGGTGTCGAGCCCTGCGGCGCTCGCATACCGCGCAATGCCTACGAGCGGATGCTGGCGCGCGTCGGGTTCTTTGGAATCTCCCATGCGCCACAATTGCGTGGTGTGCCAGGTGAGTTCGCTTGCGGCATCGAGTTTCTTCACACCGATGCGCCGTGGTCGCACCGTGCTCGCCGCTGCGTCTCCCGCGATGAGTCGCGCCGGAAGGTCAGGTTCCAACGCCATGGGACGACCAAGGCCGACGACGTCAATGTCACCGCTGCCAATTGCTTCGTTCATGACGCTGCCGGTTCGGAATCCACCGGTGAGCATGATCGGAACATTTACTTCTGCTCGCACCTTGCGCGCGAAGTCGAGGAAGTATGCTTCGCGGGACACGGTGGAAGCTTGAGGATTTCCGAGCATCAACGCGGGCGCTTCGTAAGTGCCACCAGATATTTCAATCAGGTCGATTCCAGCTGATGCGAGCTCAGCAACAACTGCGAGCGATTCTTCCTCAGTAAATCCTCCTCGCTGGAAATCCGCCGAGTTGATCTTGACGCTCACCGGCGTTTGCGGACCCACTTCAGCGCGTACAGCGGCCACGATTTCCAGAAGGAAACGTCGGCGGCGCTCAGGTGTGCCGCCCCATTCGTCGGTGCGCACGTTCGTCAGCGGCGACAGGAACTGACTAATGAGATAGCCATGCGCGGCGTGAATCTGCACGCCTGTGAAACCTGCGCGCACCACCAATCCTGCTGTGGTGGCGTACCGGCGAATGAGGTCAATTATCTCGTCGTGCTCGAGTGCACGCGGGGTGCCGAATGCGCCTGCCATCCCACTTACGGGAATGGCGGAGGGAGCGACGGGGGTGTTGCTGAGGTTGCGGGGCACCTGCCGTCCTGGATGGTTTATCTGCACCCATGCCTGGGTGTTGTTCGCAGTGGCGGCGGCGGCCCACTCACTCATTGCCGACTGGTGGCGGTCGTCTTCGATTGCGACATTGCGGGGTTCACCCAGCGCTCGACGGTCCACCATCACATTGCCGGTAATCAGCAGCCCGGCGCCGGAATTCGACCATCGCTCGTAGAGGGTGACGAGCTTGCGGTCTGGCGCATGAGATCGGTTGCCCAATTGCTCGCTGAGGGCCGCTTTCGCGATCCGGTTACGCAGCGTTGTCCCACACGGAAGCGTGAGTGGTGTGTCCAGTCCTGGAACGGTGGTCATGGGCTCTCCGTCATTCGAGTATCACTGTTGACCCGCGGTCAATAATGTTTTCAAGGCTACGTCGACAAATCCACACATGCAATACCCCCACCAATCACACCGCAACGGCTAGCGTTTATTTATGCGCCGCCTACTAGGCCTCATCTCGACGTTCGACCACAACGTAATGGCCCACTCCGCCACCCTGCGCCCATCTTCGCTCGACACAGGCATGCAGTTCGCGAGCACAATCGCCAACTACAGCAAGCCCTGGATCGCGATATCGCTCCTTCTCTCGCGGCACCCCGGCGCACCCCGTCGAGCTGCAGTTCGGGGCATCCTGGCCGTCGGGGCGACCAGTCTCCTCGCAAACGTGGCATTCAAGTTTTCACTCCCGCGCCCCCGACCCGACCACTTCTCGATGCCGCTGCACAGGCGCCGCATCCGAATGCCAAAATCGTCATCCTTTCCATCCGGACACTCCGCCGTAGCCGCAGCATTCGCCACCGGAGTTGCCCTCGAATCACCCGCCCTCGGCCTCGCCATCGCACCCCTCGCCGCCACGGTCGCCTACTCCCGAGTCCACAACGGCGTGCACTGGCCCTCCGACGTCATCGTTGGGAGCGCACTAGGCGTCGGTATTGCCTTCGCCACCCGCCGATGGTGGGCCGCCCTCCCCGCAACCCCATCGATCAGCAACATTCCGGGTGATGCTCCAGCGCTACCCGACGGCAACGGACTCCTCATCGTCGCCAACCCTGAATCTGGCAGCGAATCCGACACACTCCGCGACAGCATCAAAGAATTGCTACCGCACGCTGAATTTGTTGACATCCCGATCGGTGAAACCCAAGCCGACACCCACGCAAAACTCATCCAGCTCATCAAGCAACGGAACCCATCAGCGCTAGGAGTACTCGGAGGTGACGGCACCGTGCGCACGGTCGCAGCCGCAGCCGCCCTCACCCACCATCCGCTCGCAGTATTCCCAGGGGGAACACTCAATCACTTCGCTATCGACATCGGGACACTCGATGTCTGCACCACCGCAGCAGCAGTAGCATCCGGCGACTCTCGCAGAATTGACCTCGCCACCGCCATCGCCGATAGCCACACCGACCACACATTCATCAACACAGCAAGCCTCGGCACCTACCCCGCGGCGCTCAAAGTCCGCAAAAAGTGGGAACGCCATCTCGGCAAATGGATCCCACTCGCACTCGGCATGATCCGCGAACTCGCCGCAAACGACCCACTCCAACTCACCCTCGACGGGCAACACATTAGGGTTCGCACCCTCTTCATCGGCAACGGCACCTACCAACCCGCACATCGCATTCCCGTCGGCAGGTCGAGCATGGCGGACGGCAACCTCGATATCCGCATCATCAGAGCCGACCTCACACTGTCGTACACGCGCGCTCTGTACGCCGTCATCACAGGGACACTTATGACCAGCCCCACCTACCTTCGCCTGCTGTCCCCTAGCCTTAACATCGAACTCACTGACCCCGCACCGTTGGCCCTCGACGGCGACCCCGTCAGCGACGTACAGCAACTCACTGTCCGAACCGAACCGCACGCACTCACCGTTTACGCACCAATGTCTCAAGGATGACCTCGCATGTCCCATCACGAAAAGCGAACCAGCACATCGGGACTCGTCATCACCGGCGCTAGTGCGCTGTTCCTGTTCCTCTTCCTTCGCCTACTCGCGGTGAGCGGCTACGACTGGAATGTTGCCTTCGCCATAATCCACACAATCGACCTCAACGAAGGCTTCGGCATCCTCGTCGGCACATTGATGGGTGAACCAATACTCACTGGCGTTGCGCTCGCGGTGCTTCTTCCACTCATACTCATTCGAGTGATCTGGCCCGTAGTCGAAGGTGGTCGGTCAAGTAGTCTCGTTCTACTTGCGGTCGTCACAGCCGCATTAGCATCGCTGCTAGCGACCTATCGCAGTTGGTGGCTCCTCGTGACCATGTTGCTCGCCACCGCCGTTGTTGCGCTGCTGGAACGTCTCCGTCACAACGACCAACTTCACCAAGCCGCTGTGTTCGTCCTCCACCGCGTCTGGCTGATCGCGAGCGGAATGCTCCTAATTCTCGCCGCGATCGTCAGCACACCGTGGGTCCCCCTCGAGCAAATCGACCTACTTGAAGGGGACGTCCGCGGATACGTCATGGAAACCTCGCCAGGCTTCCTGAAAATCTTGACGGAGACAGAGCGCGAGTTTCTCATCATCCCCACCACCGAAGTCATCTCTCGAGTCGAAGTGCATGCGCACTAAGAAGCCGCCCGAGCGAGTGAGGATTCCGCGAACCCTTCGCTCGGTGAGAATGCGGCAAGCACATCCTCAGCCGACACCCCTGCCGCCTCCGTGATGTAGGCGAGAACATCGTCACGCGACGTGAGTGCGAGAAAACGATCCGGCTCCGACAGCAAGAGGAACAGCGCGGTAGCCACAGCGTCGTTCACAGCAGCAGCCGCAAACAGCAACTGCGCATGCTCCGCATGCTTGGGATCCCCGAGGAACAATCGCGTTACCTCCGTCGCCGCATAACCCCGACTCTTCCAATGCAGCTCAAACTGCTCACCGAGCCATTCAGCGGTAAATGGTCCCTGGTGTTTTCGCGCCGCGGCGACCAGTGAAGCTACCTGAATAATGGCGTTCTGAGCCCCCTGCCCAGCGACTGGGTCAAAGGCTATCGCTGTATCACCAATCGCTAAGACCGGGTGTCCGCTATCAGTTGCACCGACGGCTTTCCGCACGGTGGGGGTGACAGCCCCCCGAAGCCACGAATGCGGGTCGGACTCAATCGGGCGGAGTTTCTCCACCTCACGTGCGTCCTTGGGAAAATACTCACGATAAAGTTCTAAAACCACTTTATGCGCGCTTGCGGCGTCAATTGCTGACGAGAATGCACTCTCCCACGGACTACCAGGCTTAGCGAACCCGATGAATCCCCATGCCTCACCAAAATCCTTGTGGAGATATGGCCCAAGCCATGCTTCACCGAAATCGGTATGCAGGTTAAAGAGATTATGCTCGCGACCACCGGGGCCTCGGTAACTGAAATCTGGGGCCTCACCGTTTGTACCTAGTGCAGCAAAAAGAAGGGTTCTCTGCGGCTTGTCATACACCGTCCGCTCCTCGTCAACAGGGAAGAACGACGCCAGCCCACCTTTTCCAGTCGCGACCACGGTGAGATCGTGTCTGCCCGCGATCTCACCGAGGTCATCTCGCGTGACATCCTGCACAACAAACGTGCCTCCACGCTCGATGAAACGCGCAATCCGATCCGCAGACCGAAGTCGAACGTCCACCGCCTGGGCCACATAACCAAACGAAGGGTCAAACTCAAGCACATCCGCGCTTGTCTCCCCTACGCCGGAATGCAGCCGAGTACTCAACCCGCTGGTATGCGACTGCGCACCATACAAATCTTCAATGATGGTGGCGTCCGCCTCCCTGGACTTCCCAAAGTAGACAGCAGTACCCGTTGGTGGGACATCATCGCGCAACGACTTCAGATCCCGGTCACTGAAGAGCGTGACACTAAATCCCGCATTGACGAAGCCCAATGCAGCTGAGCTACCAGCTAAACCGGCACCGACGACGGCGACAGTACGTTGTTCAATGGTCATGTGAGTTCTCCTTCTCAGAATATGACGTTCAAGTGCTTGACGAAGACTGATACGACGAGTCATGTTGAGCTCCTATCGAACCGACCAGCGCTCCACGCGTAGGGCAACGGATCCCCGTTCAAGACGTGCGCCCCCACTGCTTGCTGCTTATAGACGAGGGGGTTATGCGCGGCGACTGTGCGGGCATTGCGCCAGTGCCGGTCAAGGGCAAGAGCCGACGACGTAATCGAGGCGCCGCCCACTTCGAAAAGCTGCGACGTCGCTGTCAAAACAAGGTCGATGACAACACTTTGCGCACTCGCCGCGGCGGCTTCAGCACGGTCCAGCAATTCAGCGTCATCGCCACCAGATGCAAGAACCGCATCGAGTTCATCAGCTACGGAAAGTACCGCTGCCCGCGCCCCAAATGACGCCGCCGCAAGCTTTCCGATCACTTGCTGCACTAGGGGGTCATGGCGCGGCAGGTCAGCGGAAGCATGCGTGAATGTTCGAGTCCGCTGACGCACCCATTCAGCAGTATCGTCCTGAGCACGCTGCGCAATCCCGGCCAACACAGCCAACTGAACAAGTTGAAGGTAGGCCGTGGAATAAGTGCGACCAGGGGAACCGTAGCCCGGCCCCAGAATGCGAGATGGTGCCACGTCAACGTCCGTGAATGAAGCTGTACCACTCACAGTTAGACGTTGCCCAAAACCGTCCCAGTCGTCGCGCTGTTCCACCCCGTTCTGGTTGGCATCGACGAGCACACCCACACGCTCACCGTCGAGGTCGACGGCAGTCAGGATGTGGTCGGCATACAGGCTTCCGGTGCTGTAGTACTTTGTTCCGTTAAGCAGCCAGCCTTCACCCCGCCGCGTAAGTTTTGTCTGGTAGCGATCCGCGGCGCCAATACCAGGTTCGGTAATCGCATTACCAACTAAGGCGCCCTCAGCGATCCTGTTCAGCCAATCACGGTCGTGCGACAACAATTGATCTTCAACAAACGTCCAATGCACCCTCAACGCTTGCGGCAAATTTGATTCGGCCGCAGCGAGATCAATCAACAGGTCGAACAGCTGTCGCACGCTGACACCAAAACCCCCAAGTTCTCGGGGAACACGCAACGCACCGAATTTCGCATCGCGCAGTAGGTCAACTTCCTTATGAAGTAGTCGGTGGTCCTTCTCTCGTTCAAACGCTCCCGCCGCAATTTCAGAGAAAAGTGGTCGAAAATATTGCTTTAAATCATGCGTAACTGACGTTGCAGTACTCAATTCTCCGCTCCCTGCCTCGTACCGATGTTGGTTCAACTATCGAGAGCAAAGGAGCACAAAGCACTAGTTAGAATCGGCTCGATTCGAACACCCTCACATGGGTGGGGCGCACATCACATAGAACCCAATGAAGGTTTGATGCTAGGTTCATTCTCGTGTCGACTTCTACGAATCCCACCAAGCACGCCGTCATGGCCGTAGCTCCGGTTCGGACGTCGCAGATGTGTCGAATGTGCTGCATGCGCTGCTGTCTGTAAGCGCGCTAACCCCAATCTCGTTCCGGCGTCCGTTGGCGTCCGGGGCTCACTCATTTGCGGATCCGCACATTCGACGTCGACGGATGGTTTCTCGTGACTACACTCTCACTCTCATCAGCTAGAACGCCTACTTCTCACCATTCAGCGCCGGGGGTATCCGTTCACCCCCCGCGGTTTTTTCACGGGCAAACTCCAGCTGCAGCGATTTTTCGGATCGCTGCCCACAAAGGGCCCATCTCCAGAGAGAAAGCCGCGCAACTCAGTGGCGCAAGCATCGCAACAGTTAACCGAAATGTCGCCGCCCTTCTCGCGGCTGGGCTGTTGCTCGAACGCCACGACCTCACTACATCAGGAGCTGTCGGGCGACCACGCGTACCCATACAAATCAACCACGAACCGTACGCCACCATAGGAATTCACATAGGCGCCGCAGTGACCACAATCGTGGCGAGCGACATCCGCGGAACAATATTGGGCGGCATCCGAATCCCGACACCAGCTGGGCCACAACACGGAGCCCTAACAAGTATCGCCTCTAGCGCCTCCGCATTCGCTGCCCGCTTTCGGCGCACGTTCTTGTGGGCCGGAATTGCCTTAGGCGGGCAGGTTGATCCCACAACTGGCACGGCGTCACACCACCGCCTCCAATGGACCAACGCGCCTGTCGGTCACGTTATCGGTAAGGCACTGAATGTTCCCGTCTCCGTAGCTCCACACGTCGAAGCGATGGCCGCCGCTGAGTTACTACTCGCCCCACATGAATCCACCCACAATGGTGAAAGCAGCAACCTCTACTTTTATGCCCGCGAAACCGTAGGCGTCGCGTTGACCTTCGCCGAACGAGTGATCACCCCCCGTGGCGGCCCGGGATCCGTCGCACACCTTCCATCAGGTTCTGGTGTGTTGTGCGATTGCGGCCAGCGGGGCTGCCTCGAAGCGACGGTCAGTGAAGACGCCATCATGCGCCGCGCGATCGACGACGGAATTGCCCTGTCATCCGGTCCATCGCTCGATGAGCTGATCAAGCTTGCGCGAGCCGGCAACACCGCCGCGGCTGCAATCCTGACAGACCGGGCACGAACCCTCGGAAAAGTCGTCGCGACTCTACGGGACCTGTTCAACCCCGACCACGTGACATTGGGCGGCCAAGCCTTTACTTCATACCCCGAAGCCATGAGGGACTTTGCGCAGTCATTCGATCAGACCACACGTTCCCCTCGTCGGAACGTCCTTGTCACGGGCTTCGGGAATCGGGTGCAGGAACATGCCGCGGTTGCGGTGTCGCTCAGTGTGCTCCACGCCGACCCGCTGAATGCGCAACTTTTATGAACTCCGACGGTGCTAACTCCGACGGGAATCCATCTGTGGAGGTCAACAAAACCCGGCCCAAATTGGCGGTTTAGGCGACTTCCGCAGATGGATCTGCGCGTGTTCACCTTCTGACCCAAGTGCCAACGTCACCCAAGCACGCTGCAACTGCAGCTTGACCAGTCTCGTAGTTCTGCGGATCGGCTTCCATTGGCCAGGTTGATAACTCTGCGGCCATGTGGTCCAGCGCGCGAATGGTCTCGGGACGTGAACTGACGGAGTCCGTAGTCCAACTCCCCTCGTGATTGACAACCTCAGCCTGGTCTCCGTCCACGATCAGCTCAGCGATCCCGAGCCTGACAACGAAGCTGGTGCCCGAGTTAGAGGGTGCAGCTATACCGACGATCGGATTAACCGAGCTGTCGAGTTGTTCGGAAATCGCGCCAATCACTTCACTCCCTACATCGAGGCAGGTCGGAGCGTTGTCTGCTGTCGCGGAATCCCCGCTGCATGAGGCTGCGAGCAAGACCCCCGCGATGGGCAAACACTTCAGTCTTGTCACTGGGCCGACGGTACAAGTTGACCTTGACATAGAACCATCCAAGCAGTGGTCGGCCCCGGCGGTGCTAACTCCGACGGGAATCCATCTGTGGAGGTCAACAAAACCCGGCCCAAATTGGCGGTTTAGGCGACTTCCGCAGATGGATTTGCGCCGCGGCGGAACCAGGGCCCGGCGGAACCAGGGCGCATCAAGGGCGGAGGGTGTGAAAGCCACTCTGATAGAACACGATCGGTGCGTGATCGCTGAGTATCCGCACGTCTAGGACGTCAAGAAGAACGATGTGGTGATCACCCGCAGCGATCGTGTCGCGGATCGCCACCTGCAAATGCAACGGCGACGCCGCGATAAACACTGCACCCGCAGGGCCGAGTTCGGTTGGGACATTTTCGAAGCGGTCACCCGTCCTACGGGCGAGGCTGCGAGCAACGTCCCCGTGGTGTGAGCCCAGGACGCTGATGCCGAGCGTCGCCGATGTTGTCAGAACCGGCCAGGTCCCCGAGGTATTTTGGATGCACACGGAAACGAGCGGTGGATCGAGTGAAACGGGCACGAAGCTACTTGCCACCATCCCCACGTATCTCCCGCCAATGTCAGCAGCCACTGCCACGACACCGGCAGGGTGCGCCGCAAAAGCGCTCCGTAGCTGCTGCGGTTGCAATCTGGTATCCACTGAAGCGGTCATCAGCTCGCCACCAACTCACGAACGGGACCCGCTTTCGTTGCCAGCCACGGTTTTAAAGTGTCGCGGTGAAACGCCTGCAACCAATCGTCAGGACCTTGCACGGTGACACCATCGGCGACGCCCGCGGCATGCACATCTTCAATAAGTCCCACCAGACCGCTGTGGGAACCAACGTAGGTGATTGTGTCGAACACTCCGCCTGGTTTCCACTGGGGGTTGATCTGACGGTAGGCGTCAAATGCCTGTCGCCATGAGTCGGCGGAGTACCCGTAAATGTCGAGCAGCACAACAGCTCTGGGGTCACCGAGTTTGATTCCCTCATAGCGCTGACGGGCTTCCCCAAGGTCGCGCGCACGAAGCCGAATGAGGCGTTCACCTCGGTGTGATCCCGTGAGCAACACCCATTCTCCGCTCGGTGTCTGCAATGGGGATTCAAGGGGATCACGCCTGGCTTGCGGTGCCGTTGCGCCGTATTCGACGGCAATGCTGAGTGATTTCATGACTCCAAGAACACCCTGTCGAGTCGTCAGGTAACAGGGTTCAATTCATAGCGGTTTTAACTGTTCACTGGGAACGCCAGTCCTGACAATGTTGTCCCCCAACAGGTTCGTCACGTTCAGGGAAAGGCGTTAAACGATGACTACAGAGAGACTCTCGGAGTACACCAAATTTGCGTATTGGGTGCCAAATGTTAGCGGCGGGTTGGTCACCAGCACCATCGAACAGCGCACAAGTTGGGACTACGAATACAACGTCAAGCTCGCCCAAATCGCAGAAAACAGCGGGTTCGAATACGCACTGAGTCAGGTGCGATACGAAGCCAGTTACGGCGCTGAGTTTCAACACGAATCGACTTCGTTTAGCCTTGCGCTCCTGCTTGCCACCCAACGACTCAAGGTCATTGCCGCGGTGCATCCTGGTTTGTGGCAACCCGCAGTCCTCGCTAAATTCGCGGCGACAGCGGACCATCTGTCGGGCGGGCGCTTCGCTGTCAATGTTGTGAGTGGCTGGTTCAAAGACGAGTTCACACATCTCGGTGAGCCGTGGCTCGAACATGACGAAAGGTACCGTCGCAGCGCAGAGTTTCTCCAGGTGCTTCGCAAGATCTGGACGGAGGACGATGTTGACTTTCGCGGCGACTTTTACCGAATTCACGACTTCACACTCAAGCCAAAACCGCTGAACACTCCGGCACGGCCCAATCCCGAATTGTTCCAGGGCGGGAATTCCGCGGCAGCACGTTCGAATGGGGGTAAGTACGCCGACTGGTACTTCTCCAATGGCAAAGACTTCGAGGGAGTAATTGAACAGCTTGGTGACATTCGGCATCACGCCCGGCAAGCCAACAGGGAGGTTAACTTCGGCCTCAATGGCTTCATCATTGCCCGCGACACCGAAAAAGAAGCCAAGGAAACGCTCCGTGAAATCATCGCGAAGGCGAACAGGCCAGCGGTTGAGGGGTTCCGCAGTGCTGTCCAACAAGCTGGCGCTTCGACGTCCGACAAGCAAGGAATGTGGGCCGACTCAACATTCGATGATCTCGTTCAGTACAACGACGGTTTCCGCACGCAACTCATAGGAACTCCCGAGCAGATCGCAGAGCGTATCGTCGCGTACCGCCGTCTCGGCGTCGACCTCATTCTTGGCGGTTTCCTTCACTTCCAGGAAGAGGTCGAATACTTCGGCAAGCATGTGCTGCCGCTGGTGAGGGAACTCGAAGCAGCCGATAACGCACGAGAATTGCTTACGGCATGACGTGGGACGCAACCATTCAGACCGTGCATAAGCTCGCGGACGAGTTCCGACAGTCAGCGCCACAGCGGGATCGTGACCGGTCGCTGCCGTTCAACGAAATCACTGAACTTTCCACCGCTGGGTTTTTTGCGCTGACCATCCCCCGTGAATACGGCGGACTTCAAGCACCTCCCTCTGTGGTGGCCGAAGCAACGCGGATCCTTGCTACTGCAGACCCGAACATCGCTCAGATCCCGCAAAGCCACTTCGTCTATGTCAACTTCTTGAAGATCGCTGGAAGCCACCAGCAGAAGCAGTACTTCTTTAGCAAGATCCTCGACGGGCAACGACTCGCGAACGCGCAGTCTGAACGCAACGGCAGCACCATTGCGTCTATAACCACCACCTTGGACGCCGTTGAAACGGGTTACCGCCTTAACGGGACGAAGTACTACTGCACTGGCACCGTGTTCGCTGACTGGATTCCTGTCCTTTCCACGTCGGAGGGGACGGAGTTTGTTGCCTTTGTCCCATCAGACTCCCCTGGTCTGACAATTGACGATGATTGGAACGGGTTCGGCCAGCGCACAACCGCGAGCGGGACAGTTCACCTCGACAATGTGCACGTAGATTCGGCGTGGGTGGTGCCGCGCGAACCAGCAGTGCGCGCTCCGGCTGCGTATGGCGCGTTCGCTCAACTTCTTCACGCTGCAATTGATGCTGGCATCGCGCGCAATGCGCTCGACGATGCAGCGGAATTCATCAGGACTTCTGCCCGCCCCTGGTTTGAAGCCAAAGTCGACGAAGCTCGGGACGATCCACTCACTACCTATCGACTCGGCGAAGTCACTGTCGATGTTGCGTCAGCTGAAGCACTGGTGGCGGAAGCTGGAGCCCTTGTCGATGAAGCCTTTGCTGCATTTTCCTCAGAGCAGGCAACACGCGCATCCCTTGCCGTTGCCATCGCGAAGGCGGCTGCAGACCGGGCAGCACTGTCGGCAACGAACGCGCTTCACGAACTCGGCGGAACCCGCACAGCAGACGCATCGCTCAACTTGCATCGGCATTGGCGAAATGCCAGAACCCACACCCTTCACGACCCAGTCCGGTGGAAATACCACAACATCGGGCGTGCGCTGCTTGGGCATCCACAACCTCAACACGCCCTATTCTGAGAAGGAGAAACCGTGCTTCGTTTTCATTGGTTCCTACCGACATACGGGGACTCGCGAGCCCTTATCGCGGGTGGTCACGGCTCAGCGATGACGGGTGATCGCCCAGCATCCGTGCAGTACCTCACACAAGTAGCACACGCTGCCGAGACGAACGGATTCGAAGCGGTATTGACTCCGACCGGAGCGTGGTGCGAAGACGCGTGGCTGACAACAGCAATGCTCATCGAATCGACGGAATACCTGAAGTTCCTAGTCGCTTTCAGACCGGGGCTCGTCAGCCCTACTTTGGCCGCTCAGATGGCAACTACATTCCAAAGGCACTCCAATGGGCGGTTGTACCTCAATGTGGTTACCGGCGGCGAGGACCATGAGCAACGCGCATATGGCGACTTTCTCAACAAAAGTGAACGCTACGAGCGGACTGGCGAGTTTCTCTCCGTTGTTCGACGCCTCTGGTCCGAACAAGCGCCGTTTACTTTCCGCGGTCAGCACCTATCCGTATCTGATGCGTCACTTGGCCGTCGCCCAGTAGTGGTGCCGCCCATATTTTTTGGTGGATCCTCCGCACCTGCGGGAGACGTAGCGGCAAGATTCGCCGACGTTTACCTAACGTGGGGTGAACCTCCTTTGGAAGTTGGAAAGAAAATCGCGTGGATCAACGCGCTCGCAGCGGAACAGGGCAGACGCGTGGAGCATGGCATTCGGCTACACGTCATCAGCCGAGATACTTCTGCCGAGGCGTGGGCCGTCGCGGACAAATTGCTCGCAAACCTCGACCCTCGGGAAATCAACCGAATCCAAACCAACCTTGCGCAAAGCCAGTCAGAGGGCCAACGTCGGATGCAAGAACTCCACAAGGGGCGAACTGACGCGTTGACCATCGCACCGAACTTGTGGGCCGGAGTGGGCCTAGTGCGGGGTGGGGCTGGCACTGCACTTGTCGGATCGCACGAGGAGGTAGCGGACCGTATCCAGGAATATGGTGATTTGGGCATCAGCCATTTCATTTTCTCCGGATATCCGCACATTGAGGAGGCGTACTGGTTCGGCGAAGGGGTTTTACCGAGGCTGCACGAACGCGGCCTGTGGAAGCATCCGCATCGTCTCGCCGAGGCTGAACAACTAGAAGGTGCTGCTGTTCCCTTCAGTTCATGAGTCGCGAGTACCGTTATAGGGCATGGCGGATAACTCGCGATCTTCTCGTTGTTTGGTAACCGGTGCAACTGGCTATGTTGGCGGTCGGCTTGCCCCACGGCTTGCGGAAGAGGGCTACAAGGTGCGGGTGATGGCCCGTACTCCTGACAAGTTGCGGGACGTTCCTTGGGCTCGCGACGTCGACGTTGTTCAGGGCGATCTCACTGATGCGGATAGCCTCCTGAACGCCTGCAAAGACATCGATGTGGTGTATTACTTGGTCCATTCGATGGGTGGTGACAAGTCTTTCGCTGCGACTGAACGCGAGTCGGCGTTAAATTTTGTGCGCGCAGCCGAGGCCGCCGGGGTGCAACGAATTGTGTACCTTGGTGGCCTTCATCCGCCTGGGGTTGATTTGTCGCCTCACCTCAAGTCTCGTGCTGAAGTCGGCGAGATCTTGTTGGCGTCGTCGATACCCACTGTGGTGCTTCAAGCGGGTGTGGTGATTGGGTCGGGTTCAGCGTCGTTTGAGATGATTCGCCATCTCACCGACCGTTTGCCCGTGATGGTGACTCCTAAATGGGTGCGCAACCGTATTCAGCCGATTGCGATTCGGGATGCGTTGCATTATCTGATTGCGCTCGCTGATCTTTCGGTGGCCCCGGGCGCTAACCGCACGTTCGACATCGGCGGACCTGATGTTATGCAGTACGGCGAGATGATGAAGACGTACGGCGATGTTGCGGGACTTCCTAAACGTCGCATGGTGGTGGTGCCTGTTCTGACGCCGCACCTTGCTGGTCATTGGATCAATTTGGTGACCCCTGTGCCGAAAGCGTTGGCGATGCCGCTGATTGCGTCGTTGCAGTGCGAGGCTATCGCGCATGAACACGACATCGACGACTTCATTCCCCCACCTGCTGAGGGTCTCACCCCGTACAGGCGGGCTGTGAAGCTTGCCTTGCAGCGCATCGATGACGGCAACGTCGAGACCCGGTGGTCAAACGCGTCCGTTCCTGAGGCGCCCGCAGATATTTTGCCGTCGGACCCGGATTGGGCTGGCGAAACCGTCTACACCGACCTTCGCGAGCAAGAATGTGCCGCTCCGCCTGAGAAGTTGTGGGCGGTTGTCGAAGGAATCGGTGGCGAGAACGGTTGGTATTCGTTCCCCGTCGCGTGGTCAATTCGGGGTTGGATGGATCGTGTCGTTGGTGGTGTCGGTTTGCGGCGTGGTCGACGGGATGCACGCCATTTGTATAAGGGTGAGGCCTTGGACTGGTGGCGTGTCGAGGAGATTCGGCCGCCGGAGCTATTGCGTCTGCGCGCCGAGATGAAGGTGCCCGGTGGCGCGTGGTTGGAAATGAAGGTTGTGCCTACTGAGAATGGTTCGAGGCTTGAACAGCGCGCCGTGTTCTTCCCGAAGGGCCTTGTGGGCGTTCTGTACTGGTATTCGATCCTGCCGTTCCATGGCGTGATCTTCAGCGGGATGGTGAAGAATATGACGAGCACCGCCGAGCGGGCCGAGTAGTTAGCTGGACGCTCCCACTTTTGACGAATGCTCCCGGTTTGTCACTGTAAAAGTGGGAGCGTCGGAACAAAGTGGGAGCGTGACGGGTTTAGGTCGATGCGCCGGCGAACTGCGACATGTACAGCGCGCGGTATGGGCCATCCGCCGCGATCAGTTCGTCATGGCTGCCTGTTTCGACGATGTGGCCGTCTTCCATCACCAAAATGACGTCGGCGTCGCGAATCGTGGAGAGCCTGTGCGCGATAACAAACGCCGTGCGATCAGCGCGCAACCGCGACATCGCCTTTTGAATCAGTAGCTCGGTGCGCGTATCGACGGAACTGGTCGCTTCATCCAGGATGAGGATGTGCGGCTGAGACACGAAAGCTCGGGCGATTGTGATGAGCTGTTGCTCGCCGATGCTGACGTTGCCGGACTCTTCGTCGATTATGGTGTCGTACCCATCGGGCAGGGCGCGAGCGAACCGGTCGACGTAGCTGTCTTTCGCAGCTTGCGATACGGATTCCTCACTCGCATCGATGGCTCCGTATCGGATGTTGTCGGCTATCGTTCCGCCGAACAGCCAGGTGTCCTGCAGCACCATTCCGATGCGGGTGCGCAGTTCGGCGCGCGGCATTCTGCGGATGTCGACGCCGTCGATGCGGATCGCGCCACTGTCTACTTCGTAGAACCGCATCAACAGGTTGACCAGGGTTGTTTTCCCAGCACCAGTGGGGCCGACTATCGCCACCATTTGACCTGGTTCAACGGTGAGGGACAGGTTGTCGATCAGCGGTCGGTCCGAGTCGTAGCGGAAGGACACGTCGTCGAACTCCACGCGTCCGCGGGATGCGGGAAGGTCGGGGTTGGTGACGTCTGCGGTTTCTTCCTCGGCGTCGAGAAGTTCGAATACGCGTTCGGCCGAAGCCACGCCCGATTGCAGCACGTTAACCATGGATGCGAGTTGCGACAGTGGCTGGGTGAATTGGCGTGAGTATTGGATGAACGCTTGGACTTCTCCGAGGCTCATGTTGCCTGAGGCGACACGCATTCCGCCGACCACGGCGACGAGTACGTAGTTGATGTTGCCGAGGAACATGATGACGGGCATGACCATTCCGGATAGGAACTGGGCTTTGAACGCGGAGGTTTGGAGTTTGCCGTTGCGTTCGTCGAAGGTGTTCTGGACGTCTCGTTCACGCCCGTAGGCGAGCACTAGTTCGTGGCCGGTGTGGGTTTCTTCGACGTGTGCGTTGAGCAGACCGGTGTGCCGCCATTGGCCCGCGTAGTGAGGCTGGGCGCGTTTGACGATGATGGCGGTGACCAGCAGTGACAGCGGCACCGTGAGTAGTGCGATGAGGGCGAGCAGCGGCGAGATCCACAGCATCATCGCGAGAACCGCAAGTACGGTGAGGAGCGCGTTGAGGAGTTGACTCATGGTTTGCTGGAGGCTTTGCGACACGTTGTCGATGTCGTTGGTGACTCGGCTGAGCACGTCCCCGCGCTGGTGTTTATCGAAGTAGGACAGCGGTAGGCGGTGAACTTTGTCTTCAACGTCGGACCGCAACCCTCGGATGACGGACTGCACAACATTGTTGAGTATGTAGGCGGAGGCCCAGGCGCAGGTGGCGGCGATGAGATACACCGCCAGCGCGAGGTACATCACGCGGGCTAGTGCACCGAAGTCCACGCCAACACCGGGAATGAGGTTCATCCCGGACACCATGTCGGCGAAGGTGTCTTGTCCGGCAGCGCGGAGTTGTTCGACGGCTTGTGCTTGTGTCACTCCTGTTGGGAGTTGTTTTCCGATGACGCCGTTGAAGATGATGTCGGTGCCGTGTCCGAGAATTCGGGGGCCGATCGCGTTAAGCGATACTGCGGTGACGATGAAAAGAAGGACTGCACCGATGGCACGTTTGTAGGGCGCTAGCCGCGTTGCCAATCGTCGGACTGAGGGGCCGAATTGTGTTGCGCGGGCGTTGGGGTTGCCTTGGCTGTCGGCAGCGCCGCCCATCATTCCTGGTCGGGTCATCGGTTGCCCTCGACAATCATTTGGGAGTCCACGGTTTCGCGGTATTCGGCGCAGGTGGCAACTAAGTAGTCATGTTTACCTGTGCCCACCACTGCCCCGCCGTCGAGGACGACGATCTGGTCTGCGTCACGGATGGTGGCGATGCGCTGTCCGACGAGGATGACCGCCGAGTTGGTGGTTCGGGGTTTCAGAGCGGCGCGGAGCCTCGCATCGGTGGCGACGTCGAGGGCGGAGAAGGAGTCGTCGAATAGGTAAATCTGGGGTGCTCTCACGAGTGCGCGGGCGATGGCGAGTCGTTGCCTTTGTCCTCCGGATACCGTGGTGCCGCCCTGGGAGACGGGGCTGTCGAGGCCGAGTGGCATGGCGCGCACGAAGTTGGCTGCTTGAGCCACGGTGAGTGCGTCCCAGAGTTCTTCGTCGGTGGCGTCGGGTCTGCCGTAGCGGAGGTTGGTGGCGATTGTCCCGGAGAACAGGAACGCTCGTTGGGGGACGTAACCGATGTTGCTTCGTAGCAAGTGCGGGTCGAGGTTTTTGACGTCGACGCCGCCGACGAGGACCGCGCCATCGGTGCAGTCGATGAGCCTTGGTATGAGGTTAAGGACGGTTGATTTCCCGGAACCGGTGGCGCCGATGATGGCGGTGGTGGTGCCTGGCGTGACGGTGAATGTGATGTTGTGGATGACGGGTTTTTCTGCTCCGGGGTAACAGAATGTGGCGCCGCGGAATTCGACGATGCCCGGTGTTGGCATGTCTGCTGTCGGTTTTGGTGATGTGACTATGGATGACTCTGTGGACAGCACGTCGTGGATGCGTTCGGCGCATACCGCCGCCCGTGGTACTTGGGACGCCATGAACGTGACCATCATGATGGACATCAGAATCAGGATGAGGTAGCTCAGCATCGCGGTGAGCGAGCCGACTTGCATTCGTCCCTCGTCAATTTCGATGCCGCCGAACCAGATGACTCCGACGGAGCTGACGTTCATGATGAGCATGACGATGGGGAAAGCAAAAGCCATGAGTCGCCCGACGCGGAGGGCTGTGTCGGTGAGTTCGTTGTTTGCGGTGGCGAATCTTCGAGTTTCCCAGGGTTCGCGAACGAATGCGCGCACTACCCGTGCCCCTGTGATTTGTTCTCGCAGCACCCTGTTGACGGCATCGATTTTGATTTGCATGAGTCGGTAGCCAGGGATCATGCGGGCGATGATGATGCCCATGCTGAGGGCCAGTGCGGGCACGCTTACGGCGATGAGCCAGGAAAGTCGCAAGTCTTCGCGTAGTGCCATGATGATGCCGCCCACGCCCATGATCGGCGCCATGACTAGCAGGGTGAACGACATGAGGACGAGGGTTTGAACCTGTAGGACGTCGTTGGTGTTGCGGGTAATCAGCGATGGTGCGCCGAAAACTCCCATCTCGCGGGCGGAGAATTGGTTGACTTGGTGGAACACGTCGCGCCGGAGGTCTGCGCCGAGCGATGTCGCGGTGTGTGCGGCGAAGTAGACGGCGGTGATGCTGCACGTAATTTGCAGTGCTGCGACGGCGAGCATGATGCCGCCGATACGGATGATGTAGGGGATGTCGCCCTGGGTGACGCCGTTGTCGATGATGTCGGCGTTGAGGCTAGGCAACAGGAGTGCGGCGAGCGCTCCGAACAGCTGCAGGATGACGATTGCGGCGATGGGTTTGCGGTAGCGCGGTAGGTATGTGCGGAGCAACGCGATGAGCAATGGGGTTTCCTTTCGCGTCAGTCGGCAGTGATTCATCCTACGACTAGTCATGTGTTTGCGCACCAGTGTTATTCGATGCACAAATCTCTTGGCACCGATGCCCCCAAAAGCACTGCCGTCCAAATGGTGGACACCCACAGGGGGCCTACAGTAGGGTGAAAGTTGAATTTCGTATTGAATAACCGCAAGTCAACACACCCGGGCTGACTTACTGTTATCAAATTGTGCCAAAACCGTTTCGCTACTGAATCATTCATGGCACGCTTCACACTGCCATGAAGAAGATCACATCAGTGCTTAGCACCACAGCCGCCGCATTGGGCGTTACCGTTGCCCTTGCGAGTCCGGCGTCCGCCAACGCTCCGTCTGAATACGTTCCGTGGCTACAGTCCGCCGCGGCACAATGTTCAGGCATCTCCGCCTCGCTACTCGCCGCCCAGATTCAAGCCGAGAGCGATTTCCGAACCAATGTCGTCAGCAGCGCGGGGGCTGTAGGTCCAGCGCAGTTCATGCCCGGCACGTGGGCAACCTGGGGTGTCGACGCCGACGGCGACGGCCGCGCCGACCCACGTAGCATTCCCGACTCCGTCACTGCGCAAGGTCGCTTTATGTGCCACCTTTACAGTCAGACAAGCGCGGGTGTCCGCAATGGCACGTTACGTGGAGACCCGCTAGACCTCGCGCTCGCCGCATATAACGCAGGTCTTGGTGCAGTTCAGCGCGCCGGAGGCATGCCATCTGGTGGCGAGTACACCACCCAGACGCAGCCCTACGTGGCGAAGATCAAGGCATTCGAGCCGCGCTACCGCAGCCTCAACGGCCCTACCACGACGCTGCCGCAAGTCAATGCTGGTTTGGATTTCGGATCCCTTGAGGGACTCTTCTTCTAGGCACACACCTGTCCCAGCGCCCAGCCTCTCCCGACGAGGCTGGGCGCTCTGCATTTCTAGGCTGCGCTCTTGACGTGGCTCATTGCTTCGCTGACGGTGGCAAACACATCTGCTGTCACTCCGTCGCCCGCGTCCGGATCAGGAAGCACTTCATCTGGATCGACGATGGCAACCTTCTTCTTGTCGAGCAGGGTCAAACGCCGCACCACCTCAAGCAGCATGCGACGTGCCACATCGCCGAGTTCGTAGACCCTGCTGAGGTCGAGGATGTAGGCATCTTCGTCTTGATCGCCCTCCGCAATTGATCGCACAACAGCTTCAGCGCCCGCAAACCTCACAACACCTTGCACCTCGAAGACGTGCACACCGTCTTTGACGTAGTCCGAGCGCAGGCTTGCGCGCCCCAGGGTGGGAGTTTCCATGAGGTGAAGACCCATGTCGCGGGACAGGCGCTCAAAGAGTTTGACGCCGCGCACGCTGTTTCCGTGGTCGTCGAGTTTGGGCGAGAACACCGCGATGCCGATCTGGCCGGGCAGAACGCCTATAAGCCCGCCGGCTACCCCGCTCTTTGCGGGAATGCCGACGACGGACATCCAGTCACCGGCAGCGTCGTACATTCCGCACGTCAGCATGACGCTTAGCGCTTGACGTACTGCTGACGGCCAGAACAGCCTCTCGCCGGTGTTGGGTTGCACGCCCCCGTTGGCCAATGTTGCCGCCATGATGGAGAGGTCCCGGGCCGTCACGTTGAGTGAGCATTGGCGGATGTACCCGCGAACAACGTCGACTGGGTCGCCTTCGAGGATCCCGACTGTTTTGAGCATGTAGCCGATAGCGAGATTGCGGTGGGCGGTGTCGAACTCGGATGAGTTGACTGCCTCGTCAAAGGAGAGTTCTCGACCAGCGAGGGCGCTGAAGTGTTCGCGGATGCGCTCGACGCGCGCTTCACTGTCGGCTCCGTTGACCAGCGAGTGGGCGGTGATCGCGCCCGCGTTGATCATCGGGTTGAAGGGTTTGCCGGTTACTTCTTCGAGCGAAATCTCGTTGAAGGCATCGCCGGATGGTTCGACGCCGATCTTCGAAAGGACAGCGTCGAATCCCGCATCGCTGAGCGCGAGTCCGTATGTAAAGGGCTTGGAGATGGATTGGATGCTGAAGTCGATATCTGCATCACCGACGGTGTAGGTGGCGCCTTCTACCGTGGTCATGGCTATGCCAAGCCGGTCGGGGTTGGCTCGGGCAAGTTCGGGGATGTAGTCGGCAACGGCACCCTGCTCGTTGCCAGTGCAGCGGTCTAGTAGTTCTCGGAGGTAGTCAGGGATTGGCGATTCCATGCTGTTCAGGATGCCTTAGGTTCACGATTTGTACCGGCTTGTGTCCGATCCTGTGTTTTGGTCGCGTTTCATTGCCTGAGCGGCGACAGGTGGGAGAATGAAGAAGAAATGTGGCTGAGTTACCCCAGTGGAATAAGTTGAACATTCAACTAGTTATGCTGAGTGAGAGCCACGAAAGGAGCCCACAATGCCCGCCATCACCGCCGACACCCTGACCCTCCCCCGAATCCCCGCGCCCAGCGCCGCCGAAACTGAACGCACCGTCAAATCCATCACCACAGGACCACGCGGATTCGAAGGCGAAGGGTTCCCCGTCACCCGCGCATTCGCTGGCGTCTCCTCCGGGGACCTCGACCCCTTCATCCACATGGACCAAATGGGTGAAGTCGAATACGCCCCAGGTGAGCCACGCGGCACCGACTGGCACCCCCACCGGGGCTTCGAAACCGTCACCTACATCATCGATGGCCGTTTCCAGCATCAGGATTCACACGGCGGCGGAGGGCTGATCGAAGACGGCGCCACACAGTGGATGACGGCAGGATCGGGAGTGCTCCACATCGAGACGCCACCAGCCGAACTAGTCGAGTCCGGTGGCACCTTCCACGGGGTCCAGCTCTGGGTGAACCTGCCACGCAAAGACAAGTTCCTACCACCGCGCTACCAAAACCTTGAAGGCAACAAAGTGAAGCTGCTGTCGTCAGCAGACGGCGGAGCCCTCGTTCGCGTCATCGCCGGATCCATCGGCGAACACAGCGGTCCGGGATCGACGTACACACCCATCACGTTGGCGCACGCAACGATCCAGCCGGGGGCTCAACTGTCCACCCCGTGGAGTCCCGACTTCAACGGTTTGGTCTACGTCCTGTCTGGTCGCGGAACCGTTGGCGCAGAAGCACGCCCCATCCGACAGGGCCAACTCGCTGTGCTCGGCAAAGGCGACCGCATCACTGTGACGGCGGACAGCACACAAGACGGCCATCGCCCCGCACTTGAAGTACTTCTTCTCGGCGGCCAACCAATCCGCGAACCAGTCTTCCAATACGGGCCGTTTGTGATGAACACCAAGCAGGAAATCATCGAAGCGCTCCAGGACTTCCAGTCCGGCGCATTCGGGCAAATCCCTGCGGACGGCATCCGCCCATACCGGGGGCGCTAACGGTGGAGGTTCACATAAAACGTGCGGGCGAACGCACGTCCGTCAACCTTGGGTGGCTTGTCAGCAACCACTCGTTCCCCTTCGCGGGCAATTTCGACCTCCACAGAGGCGGACACGGCGTACTGCTAGTCAACAACGAGGACATCATGTCTGCCGGTGGAAGCTTCGACATGCACTATCACCAAGACATGGAAATCATCACGTGGGTGATGAGCGGCGAAGTGGTACACGAAGATTCGACAGGCAACACCCTCACCATTCCGGCTGGGTCGGCCCAACGCATGACGGCCGGCACTGGAATCCGTCACGCGGAGCGAAGCCTATCGCGCGACAAGGGGCCCATTCACGTAGTGCAAATGTGGGCTGCGCCTGACACCAACGGATTGCAGCCCAGCTACAACCAGGCAGACTTCACCGACAAGATAAAATCTGGCGAGCTTTTTGTCGTCGCGTCCGGCCTTGCGAAACATGAATCGGACCGAGGAATCGGAATAAACAATAAGTACGCCGCGCTGTACGCCGCACGACCCAAGGCCGGTTCCTCCATTACCGTACCGACTGGCAAGTTCATCCATATATTCATTGCCTCCGGCGAGGTAGAGATGGACGGCGAGACTCTCCACCATGGCGATTCCGTGCGAGTAGCCTCCGGCGGCGGGCAAACGCTGACAATGATCGAAGAATCCGAAATACTCATCTGGGAGATGTACGCCCACTTCTGAAAGGACGACCGTGGCAACTGAGGTCAAGCACAACACTGAGCAGACTCGCTTTGAAATCTGGGTTGACGACGAAATGGCAGGCTTTACCGAGTACAAGCCGCGCGGAGAACAGCGGGCATTTATTCACACCGAGATCGCCGACAAGTTTGGCGGCAAGGGACTGGCCATGCAGGTCATTCGCGAGGCGCTCGACGCAACCCGCGAAGAAGGACTTCAATTGCTTCCGTACTGCCCAGCTGTGCGCAAGTTCCTGACGAAAAATGCCGACTATGTGGCGCTAGTCCCGGAGGACCGTCGCGCGGAGTTCGACCTCTAAGCCGATGGTGGACGTCACCACATCAATCGAGATAGCCCGCCCCCTTTCTGAGGTGGCGGGCTATTGTGCTGATCCAAGCAATGCCACTGAGTGGTACGCCAATATCAAGAAAGTCCACTGGCGCACTGCCCCAACTGTGGAAGTGGGCGCTCGAGTCGCATTTACTGCGGAGTTTTTGCGCCGCACTCTGGAGTATGAATACGAGATTGTCGAGTTTGAGCCGCTGGTACGCCTGGTGATGCGTACGACGGAGGGGCCGTTCCCGATGCAAACGACGTATGAGTGGACCGCGGTATCACCGACAGTGACGCGCGTGACGTTGAATAACGCAGGGGAACCGTTAGGGTTTTCGCGTCTTGTTGCCCCCATGATGACGGCGGCGATGCGTCGGGCGAACACCAAAGATCTGCAGGCATTAAAACGCATTGTCGAATCGCGCTATCCGGAGTAATCCTCCTCTGACAGGCACGTTAGGACTACGGTGGCACTATGCTCCCAGCCGGTAAATATGCGCTCGGCCCTGTTCACGCTGGCCACCAGGGCGACCGACTTTCGGTGCGCACGACGAGGGCCGGGATCGGCGCAAAAGTTGGGCACGATTTGGTCATTGATGCTGCCGAGTGGTCGGCCACAGTGACGATAGAAGACACAGTGACGATAGGAGCCACAGGGACAGTGGTATCCGCGACTATCGCTGTGGCGAGCCTGTTCGTCGCTGAAGCCCACGGCGGAGTGAAACCCATGTCGAAGGCGGACCGGAAGTCGACTGAGAAGAATATGCGCGGGGTCTTAAAACCTGCGGCTTTCCCCTCAATTGATTTCACTTCGACGTCTGTCGACGTGCGCGACGGCATCCTCGATGTGCGCGGGGAGGTTGCTTTGCTGGGATTGTCGCGGCCGGTGGCCATGTCGGGATCGGTATCGGAAACTGGTGTCGTGCAGATGAAAACTGTGATGACGCAGTCCCATTGGGGCATCGTGCCGTTTTCTGCGTTTCTGGGCGCTTTGCGGCTGGCCGACGATGTAACAGTGGAAGTGTCTGGCGCGTTAACGCCGATTTCGCCTGAATAACCAACATAACTGTGATCTGCCTCACAGTAACTCGACATTTCAGTAGTTGAATGTTTAACTAGTTTTAGTTGTTCAAGCAAATACATTGCGAACCCCCACAAGGAGCCATCATGACTGCAGCCGTCACCACCCTCCCCGGCCTTAGCGCAGGAACCTGGACCATCGACCCAGTTCACTCCACAGTGTCCTTCAGCGTCCGCCACCTGATGGTGAGCAAAGTTCGCGGCGAATTCACCGAATTCTCCGGCCAACTGGAAGTCGCAGCAGACGGCACCCCCTCCGTGACAGCAAACATCGCCACTCACTCGGTAACCACCAAGAACGAGCAACGCGATGAGCACCTCAAAGCCAACGACTTCTTCGACTCAGCCAACCACCCAACCGCTGTGTTCAAGTCCACCGGACTCCGCGCCGAAGGCGACGACCTTTACCTTGATGGAGACTTCACGCTCCGCGGAATCACCAAGAACGTCAGCCTCGCGCTCGAGTTCAACGGCGTCAACCCCGGCATGGGCCAGGGCGAGGTCGCAGGCTTTGAAGCCAGCACCGTGATCAACCGCAAAGAATTCGGCGTGAACTTCGACGCCCCACTCGAAAACGGTGGCGCAGTGGTAGGCGACAAGGTCACCATCACCCTCGACATCGAAGCAATCAAGCAGTAACTCAACCAACACATCGCAGCGGTGGCGGCTCCCCTTTCCAGGGTGGCCGCCACCGCTGCGTTGGGCTACGGTCGCGTAGGCACACCTCAGCAACAAATACGGCGCCGATTTGGATAAACGACCTAATATGGGTCCACCAGCGGCGTTATGCCATACCACCTAGCTAAGGCAGGTACTGTGTCCTCTTCCGACCTACTGCTCAACCCGCACACCTACAACCCAACACACTTCGACGACGAAACTCGTGAACTACTCGCGGCCACCATCGCGTGGTTCGAAGAACGTGGACTCACCAAGCTCACCGAGGACTACTACGGCAAGGTCTTCTACCAAGAATTCCTCGACTTCGTCGCCGAAAAACAGCTGTTCGCGAAGTTCCTCACCCCAGCAGGCCAAGAAGGCGCTGTAGATGGGGCCCGTTGGGACACCGCCCGCGTCGCCGCGTTCTCTGAAATCCTCGGATTCTACGGGCTCAACTACTGGTACCCGTGGCAGGTCACCGCCCTCGGACTTGGCCCAGTCTGGCAGAGCGAAAATCCCGCCGCCCGCAAGATCACTGCTGAATTCATGGCCGCAGGCGAAGTTGCAGCATTCGGGCTATCCGACAAAGATCACGGCGCCGACGTGTATTCCACCGACATGCGCCTTACCCCCACAGACGACGGCTACCTCGCCAACGGTGGAAAGTACTACATCGGAAACGGCAACTGTGCCCGCACGGTCTCAGTCTTCGGGCGCATCGACTCCGCTGATGACAAGCCTGAATACGTGTTCTTCCGTGCCGACTCAACCCACCCCGCGTTCGAGCTGATCAAAAACATCGTGCCATCGCAAATGTATGTGGCCGCGTTCCAGCTCAACGATTACCCAGTGCGCGAAGAGGACATCCTGCACCGCGGCAACGATGCCTTCTCGGCCGCGATGAACACCGTCAATGTCGGCAAGTTCAACTTGTGCTTCGGTGGAATCGGCATGGCAACCCACGCCTTCTACGAAGCCATCACTCACGCATCCAACCGTGTCCTGTACGGCGCAGCAGTCACAACCATGCCGCACGTTCGCGCAGCATTCGTCGAGGCGTACGCGAGGCTGACCGGCGGGCGGCTGTTCTCTGACCGCGCAATCGATTACTTCCGTGAGGCTAACGCCGACGACCGCCGCTACCTTCTCTACAACGCCGTCACCAAGATGAAGGTCACCACCGAGTCCGAAAAAATTATCGGACTCCTCACGGAAGTTGTGGCGGCAAAGAGCTTCGAAAAGGACAACTACATCACCATCGCCGCAAACGATGTTCGCGGACTCCCGAAACTCGAAGGCACCGTTGCCGTCAACCTGGCACTGATCAACAAGTTCATGCCTGCATACCTGTTCCAGGCAGCAGATTTGCCCGAGGTACCGACTCGGCGTGACGCGGCAAACGACGACTTCTTGTTCAAACAAGGACCTGCCCGGGGCTTGTCAAAGGTGCGATTCCACGATTCGAACGCAGAGTTTGCGAACGCGTCGCACATCAAAAATGTGGCCGTCTTCCGCGAGCAGATCACCGAGTTCATGGCTCTACTTACCGACGCCACCCCCACAGCTGAGCAAATCGGCGACATGAGCTTCATGCTTGAGGTTGGGCAGTTGTTTACCCAAATCGTTTACGGACACCTCATTCTCGAACAGGCACGCATCACTGGACTCGAAGATGAGATTGTGGATCAGATTTTCGCGACGATCGTCCGTGACTTCTCGGGCTACGCCGTGTCACTGTACTCAAAGCCCCTTGCAACCGATGATCAGCAGAAACGCATGATCGCTGCGATCCGCCGTCCGGCCGAGTCAGATGACAGTGTCACGTGGGAGGCAGTGTCAGCGCTTTCAGGGGCATATTCCATGCGCGATTGAGCATTTGGCGAACTCTAATCTAACGGCGGGTTAATGTGCGTGTAACCCGATGTCAGGTTGGGTTCGGAATGGTCACTAGGGTGCATCACTGCACATAAACTGGGCACCGAAACATGTTGGGCAGCCTACAAATTAGGGCAACGCACATCGTAAAGTGCGGTCCCCCACCTCAATTAAGGATGCCCTCATGTTGGAACAAATCTTGACTGCGTTGATCGGTGATTCGGCCTACTACGCAGAGATGGGTGATTTCTTCGCTGGCCTCGGTGACTTTTACGCGGGCCAGGCTGAACTCATCGGTGTTATCCGTGGCGACCACGAGCTAACCCAGGAGTGGGATGCTGACCTCGGCCAGTGGGTCAATGTTGACCAGTACTTTGCACAACCAGTGATGCCCTGGGATGTGTTCGCGCGACCATAACTCGAACGGATTGTGCCCCGAACTGCGATTGCGGTTCGGGGCACAATTGTTGGTTGGTGTAGTTAGCTCTTGCGGTTGTATAGCCACATTGTCAACGGGCCGAAGATGGCAACGAAGACAACGCACCACACACCTACAAGTGCGAGGTCACCGACGATGATGCTGCCGTCCATGAGCCCTCGGATCGCGGTCACCAGGTGCGTAATGGGGTTGACGTTGACGAAGGCCTGCAGCCACCCCGGCATGGTTTCGGGGTCAACGAAGATGTTGCTGATGAATGTCAGGGGGAACAGGATGAACATGGATACGCCAAGTACAGCTTGTTCCGTTCGCATGAGCATTGCCAGCATCGTCCACACCCACGACAGGCTGAATGAGAAGGCGAGCAGAACGGTCACGGAGAGGGTGACGCCCACGATTCCACCGTTGGGTCGGAACCCGATGAGCATGCCGACAATCATGACGATAATTGACGCCAGCGTGTAGCGAACAATGTCGCCTAGCAGCGCCCCGACAAGGGGCGACGGCCGCCAGATCGGCAGGGACCGAAACCTGTCGAAAACACCCTTTTCGATGTCCTTGTTCATGGTCAGGCCGGTGTACATCGTGATCATCACTACCGTCTGAACAAGAATGCCGGGGAGAAGGAACTGCACGTACTCTCCAGGCGACCCGGCAAGCGCACCGCCGAAGAGGTACGTGAACATCAGGATGAACATGATCGGGAACATCGTGACGTCGAACAGTTGCTCCGGGACATGTTTGATTTTCAGCAGTGCGCGCCAACCGAACGACAGTGATGTCGACATCGAACTCGGTTTTGCTGGGCGCGGGCCCGGGGCATGCAAGACACGTTCCACGGCCAACGGCGTCGCGCTAGTGCTGGTATCAAGGTTGGTGGTCATTGCGTGACCTCTTCTGCTGGTTTACCGGTAAGTGCAAGAAAGACTTCGTCAAGACTTGGCTGCCCAAGCGCAAACGTGGTGACAGCGATGTCTGCGTCATCAAGTGCAGGCAGGGCAAGCGCTACGGTTCGGGGATCGCTGATTCGGGCAGTGAGGGCTGCGGGGTCGGATTCGGAAATAATATCGACGCCAAGAACGCGCGACAGGACTCCAGCCGCATCGGCCCGTTGGATAGGGTTTGCGATGCGCACGTGCAATGCCCCCGACCCCACTGATGCTTTCAGTTCACCCGTCGTGCCCTCTGCTATCACCTTCCCGTGGTCGATCACGGCGATGCGATCGGCCAACTGGTCTGCCTCATCGAGATACTGCGTGGTCAACAAGACTGTGGTGCCGCCCGCCACTAGTGCGCGAACGATCTCCCACACTTGGTTTCTGCTGCGCGGATCAAGACCTGTAGTGGGTTCGTCAAGGAACATCAGTTCGGGAGTGACGATAATGCTCGCGGCAATGTCAAGCCGACGTCGCATCCCGCCGGAGTAGTTTTTGACCTGCCGTTTCGCCGCCTCGGTGAGCCCGAAAGCTTCGAGAAGCTGCGCCGCGCGCTCACGCGAGGCCGGGCGTGAATACCCATAAAGGCGAGCGAGTAGTAGTAAGTTCTCCGCGCCCGTGAGGTCCTCATCTAATGAAGCAAATTGCCCCGTCAAGGCAACTTTTTCTCGTATCTTTTCTGGCTCGGACGCAACATCATGGCCGAGCACGGTTGCGGTCCCGCCGTCGATGGGAAGCAATGTTGCAAGCATCCGGATTGTTGTCGTCTTACCGGCGCCGTTTGGACCTAGGACGCCGTACACACCGCCTTCTCGGATAGCGAGGTCGACACCATTCACGGCGACCGTGCTTCCGAACCGCTTCACTAACCCTTGCGTATGAATTGCGAAGTTAGATTGTGGCATCGCGCTCCCCTCCTCGCCCGCCCCTGCGGCGCGCTCTTCCCTACTGACCTTCATACCGTCACAAACTCATCGCGTAAACCGATTTTTCCACCGAGGTCTGACAGTTTGCTTGCTGCCTGATCTGAAACTTCGCCAACATTGTGGAATGCTCACACTGGGTCTTCGGGTTCCTCACACAAAGCAAGTACGCATTATGCCGTAATTCATACCCGTAGGAGTTTCGATGATCAGGAACCAACCAACCACCACACCGCTCCGTCGCACGCTCCTGACGAACGCAGCGTTCTCGTTGGGCTCTGCGGTCGTGCTCATCGCCGCACCCACGCTGGTCAACGAACTTCTAGGGATTAACGCGCCACGCAGCGTCTACTTGGTCGTCGGCATCGGTTTGGCAATCTTTGCGGCTGATCTGATCCACCAGGGCACGCGACCACGAATCGCAGTGTGGCGGTCGCTTTACTCAAGCGCAGCAGATTTCGCCTGGGTCCTGGCAACCGTAGTTGCGCTCGCACTGTTCGGCGGGGCGCTGAGCACGTCAGGACGGGCGACGATTGTCGTCGTTGCGGCGGTCGTTCTTGGTTTGGGTATCGCACAACTCTGGGGAGTGCACCGTGCAAGTTTCGCGGCCGGGGTTCACAAGCACCGCATTTCCGTCGAAACCACTGCACCGATGGAGAAGATGTGGCCCGTCGTGCGGGATATTGGAAGCATCGCTCGTTACATGCCGTCGCTTGCCTCATCAGAGGTGATCGATAACAAAGAGCCTGGAGTTGGTGCGGTTCGGCAATGCGTCAATCGGGCAGGGAAAGGCTGGTCCGAAGAGTGCACCACGTTCGACCCGAGTGGAAGCTTTGCACTGCGATTCCGCAGCGAGGACGAGAACTTCCCATTTCCTGCTTCAGCGATGGCTGGCGGCTGGGCCGTTAACGAGGGCCCGGCGAAATACGGATCCACCGTGACTGTGTGGTGGGAACTTACGCCCCACCCACGGTGGTTGTCACTCCTCATTTTGCCAGCCCTCGCCAAACAAGTTGATCGAGAAATTCCGCGCGTGATCTCCAGGATGGCTGTCGCGGCTACTGGTCGAGCAACGGTTGTCCGATGACACCCATGGCGTGTGAAGCACCTCCGAGAACCCACCCGCCGTCAGCAGGCAAGATCACTCCGGTGACGTAGTCAGCGAGTGGCGAGGCCAAGAATCGGCACACATTCGCCACATCGCGGGGCGTTCCGTAGCGTCGGAGCGGCACACTGTTGGTCACCAAACTGCGGGACTCTTCAGTCGGCGCAAGACGGGACATCCCTTCGGTGCCGTCGATTGGGCCTGGGATCACGGCGTTGACCCGCACTCCCGCTGGGCCCCATTCGAGGGCGAGAGTCCGCGTGAGCATATCGACGCCCGCTTTTGCCGCGCACACATGTGCCTGAGTGATTGTGGGCAGTTCCGACTGTGGAGCCGAGATGTTGATGACGCAGCCGCCGGGCTTGCGCAGAAACTGGTACCCAGCCCGCAGTACGTTGAAGGTGCCGAGCAAATCGATATCGACGACAGATTTGAATGCGTTAGCCGACATCTTCAGCGCTGACACTGGAAAGTTTCCGGCAGCACCCGAGATCAGGACATCAAAGTCGCCAAGTTCGGCGTGTGCGTCCGCGAGCACCTTCTCGGTGGCGGCGTAGTCACGGACGTCGGCAGCGCCACCCCATGCGCGGACCCCGAGTTCCCGCAATGATGCTACGGTGCTGTCGACTTTGTCCTGTGATCGGCTTTGGACGGCAACGTGCGCACCGGCACGCGCGAAATCTTCCGCGATACCGAGGTTAATTCCGCTGGTTCCGCCCGCGACGAAAACAACTTTGTCCCGAAGATCTAGGTCGGTAATGAATTCATTGCTCATGCAAACTCCTTAGGTTCGTGGTCACTGAAAACGCGGGGCACGGCGGTCGAGCAAAGCGGCGACGCCTTCGCGGCCGTCGTCACTACCCGCTGTGCGAGCTATGGCATCAACTTCCAGCTGCAATTGTTCGGTAGCCGAAAGTGAGCCTGAGGTACGCAGCAGTTGTTTGATTTCGGCGTATGCGCCACGCGGTCCGCGGGCGAACTGTTCGGCGAGTTCGAATGCCCGCTGCACCACGGCTTCATCATCGTCGACAACTTCGGAGAGAATGCCAAGCCTATGCGCAGCCGGGGCATCAAGTGGTGCGTTGGTCAGGATGATGCTCGCGGCAGCGCGGCGCCCAACGATGCGCGGCAACGTCCAGCTCAGTCCTCCGTCCGTCGAATAGCCAATTGTGGGGTACGCGGGCAGAAGTTGAGTGCCTGGCCCGCCAATTGCTAGGTCCGTCGCGCACGCCAAACTCATCCCACCACCGGCAGCCCACCCGCGTACTGCTGCAATCGTCGGAACGTCAGCGTCAAGAAGTGTCGAGATGAAACGGTGGAAAGGCAAGGCGATGCTTCGCAAATACTGACCAGGATCGCTTGATGCGGCAAAGGCCTTGACGTCCCCACCGTTGCAAAAACTTCCCTCTTGCGCGCCGGTCAGGACAATCGCGCGGATCGAGGTGTCGTGCTTCAGGGTCTCGGCCGCGGCGTCGAGGCCGTCAATATCGAGGCTGTGCCCACGGTTGGGGTTGGACACAACGACGTGCGCAATACCGTGTGAAATTGTGACCGACAAGTCGCGTCCTCTCCGACGTGGGGGTTGCTTGTGCGATGTTACGGATTAACACCGTCAATTGTGGCCAGTAGTTCCTTCACCGCGGCCCTCCCCGCACGGTTGGCACCAATTGTGCTGGCAGACGGGCCGTAGCCAATGAGGTGGACTCGGGGATTTGCGGCAACTTGGGTTGCGAGTCGCCCAGACATCGTGATTCCTCCGCCCTGACCTCGTAGCCCCAGTGGCGCAAGGTGGTCGAGCGATGAACGGAAGCCAGTACACCAAAAAATGATGTCTGCGCGCTCGAACGTGCCGTCTTTCCACCGGACGCCATCTGGTTCGATGCGAGCAAACGCGGGTTTGCGATCGAGCACACCGCGCGATCGTGCATCGCGAACCTGTTCGGTAACAGGGATCCCCGTCACAGAAACTACCGACCCAGGTGGTAGACCGCGACGCACACGATCCTCGACCAGTGCGACCGCACGTCGGCCGAGTTCGGGATCAAACGGAGCGTCGCGGAAGACCGGTTCGCTGCGTGTCACCCATGTAGTGCTTGTTACCCGGGAGATCTCGTCGATCAGCTGCACAGCAGAGATCCCACCCCCAACGACAATCGTGTGCTTTCCACGAAATTCGTCAGCAGTGTTGTAGTCCTTGGTGTGAAGTTGCCGACCGCGAAAAGTATCGATACCCGGGTAGTACGGGATGAACGGTTTTTCCCAGGTTCCGGTGGCGTTGATGAGTCCACGCGCCCAATAGATTCCGCGGTCGGTCTCAACTCGGAAGCGTTCTTCGCCACCGCATACCACCGATACCGATACTGGACGTTGAACCCGCAAGTCGAATTTTTCTTCGAACGCCTCGTAATAGCGCGGGACAGCATCCGACGCATGCACCGATGATTGCTCAACCGGCACCACATCGGAGAACTTCAGGCCCGGCAGATCGCTAACTCCATTGACTGTCTCTAAGGTGAGTGATGGCCAACGATGCTGCCACGCACCGCCTGGTCGTTCAGATTGATCAAGTACAACAAATCCGTCATTGGGTTCGAGCCCGGACTTCTGCAAGTAGAACGCCGCTGACAGGCCTGCTTGACCGGCGCCGATAACAACAACATCCACCATCGAGTCTTGCGGGTTACTCGCCACGGTTCTCATTCAACTCGCAGCGACTCGTAGGTGCAACGACGCCAGAGACTAGAAGCCCGCAGGGATCGCTAGCAAAAAGGCACCAAAGTACAAGACGATCAGGCCTGTGAGTATTGATCCGACGACGATACCCGCGATAGCTAGTCCATCACCCCGTTCGCCGGTCTGACGTATTTGCTTGCGGGCCATGACGCCCAAAATAATGCCGACAAACGCAAAAAGGCCACAGCACACCAACGACGTTAGTGACGTCACGAGAGACGCAATAGCCATTCCGTTCGTGGGTGGCGGTGCACCGTAGTACCCGTAGGGCGGGTATTGATGTTGCCCAGGGATAGGCGATCGTCCACCGTACGGTGAGTGATCTCCGTACTGCGGCGGTGTGCCATATGCGCCCGGGCTGTTGGGGTCGAAGTGGTACGGGTTGGGGTTGAATGGCTGTGAATCGTACGGCTGCGACTCATACGGTTGCGACTCATATGGTTGCGACTCATAATTGGGCCCCGAACCACCCGGTGGAGGCGGGTACGCAGCACCCGGCGGCGGCGGATACTCACCGCCTAGCGGCGGATAGCTGTATCCGCCAGGGTGAGGCCACTGCTGCCCGGTCCCGTCCGAGGGGTCCCGGTCATGTGCGTTATCCCCGCTATTCGGGTCTTGCGGCGTAGTCACCCTCTGAATGTAGTTGATTGCGGCGGTGAACTGCCGCTCGAGCGAGGATTCTCACTTTCTATCGGCTCGGTTTTCTTGGCGAGATTCGAGTGCCCGCTGGTAGAACTGAGTTGTTGGTTTCACCTCCCAGGGCAGGAATTTGATGAAACATTCGATCGTGGCAGCCGGATGCTGTGCATTGTTACTTCTCACGGGTTGCAGCGCGAATGAGCAGGAGGTTGGCATGGATGAATTGAGCGGTCGCACATTTCTGTCAACCGGAGTCGATGGCGTACCCATACCTGGCGGGGGCCCGCTTCGCATCGAGTTCAATGAGGATGGAACTCTCAGCGCCAACGCTGGCTGCAACACAGTCTTTGGGGGAGTTCGGTTTGAACACGGCAGGATCATCACTGGCGAGTTAGCGTCGACATTAATTGGGTGTCCACCCGAAACGGCGGGTGCTGACGAGTGGGTGAACTCAATGTTCGTTGATGAGCCAGAGTGGACAATTGACGGAAACGAGCTAGTGCTCCGAACGGGTGATAGAACTGTGACGCTGCTCGATCGTGTGGAGGCGATGCCAGACCGGCCCCTGCAGGGAACTGAATGGGTTCTTCGGAGCATCATCACGTCAGACTCCGTAATGTCGAGCAGAGCCATTGACGAGTCGGAACCACTGTTGCTGATCGACAGCGATGGGCAAGTGAGCGGTTCGACTGGCTGCAACCGAATGAATGGTTCAGCGTCCATTAATGGCGACGAGATTCGTTTTAGCCCTCTAGCGACGACACGCATGGCGTGTATCGACGACCGAGATGAGGTTGAACGCGCCGTGTTATCTGTGCTGTCAGAAACAAACGTCAGGGCGTCAATCGAGGCCGATACCCTGACACTGATGACCGAGGCCGGCAATGGTTTGACGTACGTCGCTCGGGAGTGAAATTGACGCCCGAGGAGGCGCAACTTCTGCAAACGCAACCGGCCCCCGCCACATTGGCGGGGGCCGGTGAGCTCTCAGGATGACAGATCAGAGTCCGCCGAGGAGCAAGGAGAGAAGACTGCCGACAATTTCGATAAGACCAGCTACTAGACCCATGATGGAGCCCTTCCTGTCGTTGAGTTGAATCTGCCCTTGCTGGGCAACAACGACATTATGGAGGGCCTGTTTCACCGAGGTACTTCTTATGTTTCCAACACATCACTTATCGCAGGGAGTTGCCGAGAGACGAAAAGTGATTGTTACTTCCATGTGCTAATAGTCTGGCCCGCAGGAACTCTCGATGGCCGCACTCTGGCCGCAATCCGAATTCATCGATGTCTCGGTGACACGAGTCGGCGAACTTCTGTCTCCACGCGGGGTTGGATAACTGCGCAGAAATCTCTCGCCGCATCACCGTGGATATCAGCAATCGCGTTCGGTCTGACATTTTCGGCGCGGCACCAACTGTGCGTGACGTATATCACTGTTTGGTGCGGGTACCATCGCGGGTAGTGCTGCAGATGTACCAGATTGTTCGCAGGCAGAAGGGTGAGGTTTCATTGTGGGTCGTTCTCCGATTGGGGTGACGTCGATGCTTGCGGCAAGTACGGTTGCCGCCTTGTTCATCGCAGGTTGCAGTGCGAATGACACACCAACTGACCCTGACTCCAATGGCGGCGACACCCAAGAGGAAGTTGGCACCACCGCGCCAGGCGGCGCGGAAGATTCTGTGCCACCACCTATCACGATTGTTGCGGGCGACGAGACTCACGAGATTGCACCGTGGTCGTACTGTTGGGCAGACACGTGTGTAGATGGCACACCACCCGATGACTCTTTGGATTTGGGCAGCCCCGACGATGTAGTCGTTGAGTTTCCCGCCGACGATGCGTCCTTCGTTGCCTTGCTGCGCGAGGCGGGCAGTGGGGAATGCGGCCGTTCCTATGAAGCACCACTCACTGCAAACGATGATGGAACTTTCACCTTGTCGCCTATTGGTAAGGCGGGTGAGTACGAGGTGCTCCTCGCCGTTCGGGCCCCGGAAGGCGATGCTGCGGTCTCGTTCTTGTGGACGACCCCGACGGACGGTGAAATAGCCGCACCTGAGGCAAGGTTGGCGATTGCGTCGATGTTTGTGCCGCTATCAGAGTCACGCCCCGATCTATCGGTGACGAATCTTCGAACAATCCCGGATCACGCGGCCGTTTCAATCGACATTGAGTCTGCGGACGGAAGTACACAGACAGTGTCCTCAGAAGTTGAGGATGCTGGTTGCCCCGCGGGTACTCTACGGTTCTTCACAAGCGAGGTCCCCGCGCCGCTTGACGATGCAGAATCACCGTTTACTTACCGAGTAACGATGCAGCTTGATGACGTTGTGCACGAGGCTACAGCCACATGGCCAACGAGCCCGGAAGAGGCTGCGCAGCCATATGTCACTCTGGAATTCAATCCACCGTTGCCAGCCATTCAGTAGGGATCTGCGTTGTGCTAGCTGTTGGGGCGGCTTAGCGCTGGGCGCCGCACTCGCGGGTTGATTCCTACCCCCATGAGGGCAAATACTCCCCAGGCAAAAGCTGTGCTGCCGAGTGACTCAAGTACTGCGGCGTCCGCTTCTGTCCCTGTAAAAATACGGATGACGACGATACTGACCAAAGAACCAGCCGCGTAGGGCGATGCTCCGATGAGGCGATCGAGGACAGTTTTCACCCACTTATCGTGTCCTGTAAATACTAATTTCTCAATTCGATGTGGTGTGTTACACGTTTCTCGTTGCCGACAACCACAGTCGATAGATACTGTTCAAGTAATTTCCTAACACTTTGTTGCTCTTCCAGATGTTTTCCCCGAGCTGTCGATGAGGAGACACCATGAACTCGGCCGCGCATTCGCCCCGCCTTCGCCGCGGAGCCACCACGCTACTTGCCGCGCTCGCGCTAGCTATCACCCCGGCCGCAGCAGCATCTGCTTTCCCCGGAGCTGACTCACTCGACCCAGTAGTACCGGGCCCACTGCCATCGGTCCCGTCACTTGATGTCGAACGCTACGCAGGCACCTGGCTGCAGGTGGCCGCAGTGCCGCAGCTTTTCAGCCTTGACTGTGCACGCGACACTCGCGCCACCTACGGAATCATCGGCGAGGGCCAAGTATCAGTGAACAACGAGTGCACCACGTGGACAGGCGATACCAACACGATTGAAGGCGTTGCCACCGTCACTGACGCCAACACAAACGCGTCACTCCAGGTCGCGTTCCCATCAGTTCCATTTCAGCTTCCTGAAGGCCTGCCTAACTACGTGGTGACATTCATCGACGACGACTATTCGCTCGCAATCGTGGGCGACCCTGCGCGCAGTTCGGGGTTTGTGCTGTCCCGTACGCCAGATCTCAGTGATCAGCAGTGGCGAAATGTCCGCGACATCGTCGCCTCACGTGGATGGAATCCGTGCTTCTTCCTCACAACCCCGGCTGCGGGTGGCAAGAACGTCATCCAACCGTTGTGCACGGTGTAACCGCCTAGGCGGTAGCCGCTTCTATTTACTGAAGCCAAGCCCTGTTACGGCCAGTACCGGTTCACTGATCGGGTCGACACCGATGATCTGTTCGATCAGCGAATCGCTAACGGCTGTCGCCACCACTGACCCGAGTCCCATTGCGGTGGCGGTCAAGAGGACGGTTTGGCTGAGGTGGCCTAGCTCGATAAGAATGTCGCGGTACGCGCGCATTGAGGAAAACCGCCACCTGCTGCGCTCGAGAACGGCGGTGTAAACAAGCAACACTGGAGCTTCCGCGAGCCACGACTGTTCCCCCACCGCCCTTTGCAGGAGTGCTGGCCGGGCGGGACGCCGAATACGTTCAAGACCACCGCGTGATGCGGCGTAGTGGTACACACCCGACTGCAGGCCGTGCACCTTATTGACATGCAAGTAGAGCTCTATGGGGCTGCGAGCGCCCGCTGAGGGGCTCGTTTTTCTGATAACCGAACCGGTTTCCTCGTTCTCGATGATGTCAATCGGCCCCGCGGCGATATCGATCAGCGTTCCCAACATGTCGAGCGGCACAGCTTCTGGCGAAAATCTACGCGTCGATCGTCGGGCAAACAGGGCGTCCACCAGCGCGGGACGCGGCCACTTGGACAAATCCTTAGTGTCAGGTGTTGTCACGGTAATGGGCTGATTCGGGAAGCTTTTGACAACCTCGGGAGGTGGCGTTCGGCCAGCTTTAGCTGCGAATGTTTCGTGATCTGTCACGGGGTCGAGATAACTCACGGATTCGTCGGTCCGGGAGGCGAAGTGGTGGTAGCGGGTACTAGGACCCCAGTCTCGCCATTGAGTTAGCAAACGAACTTCTTCTTTGTGCTCGACGGAATCTTCGCGAATGAGAACTTTTTCTTCGACTAGGCGTTCCGCAATCGCCCTGTGCAATTCACCTGGCTCGCCGATCGTGTCAATGTCGCGCCAACTAGAAAACCACCGCAGTAGACCCACACTTTCTGGTGTGAGTGCGAACTGTCGGTGGTGTAAGTAGTCGTCCCAAATGAGGTTTCCGTCACGCCAGAAAAGTATGGCGTACTCAGCAACCTTCACTCGACTCATTCAGCTCTCCCGCCCTAGAACAGCATGTTAACCGGGTGAAGGTCACGCTACCTGTTCAGCTGAGAGGGCGTGGTGATGCCTCAATATAGTCGCTTTTGTGAGCCCGGAATGCTGCGGCCTCGACTGAAAAGGCGGAGCTAATTGTGGCGTCTTCGCCAACAACGTCAATCAGCACCTGTGCCGTTGCGTCGAAGTTCATGTAAAAGCCTTTCTCCCCGTAATGCCTCAGCGGTTGCGCACCGTTCAGGTGGCCGCTCGGACCTTCTGCTATTTACATCGCATCGGGTGATCAGGTTTGTTACACACTTGCCACAATTTGCTTAAAATTTTTACTTTCCACGTGGCTCAGCCCACAGCTTCGACCTTGCTCCTAACACTGAGTGGTGCTTTTACCTGGCAGAACTGAGCACAACCCCAGCGAACGACTTCCCCACCATCTGTGCGGTCGCGGCGATGTGGGGTTCCCGCTCTTTATATTCAGTCAAGAATCGATTGGGACTCATCGACTCCTGCATGGCCGCATCGGTCGCCCAGGCCCGGAAGGTGCAAAATGACGCTTCGGGATGGAATTGCACACCCCACGCTCGCTGCCCTACTCGGAAAACTTGGTTGGTGTACTGCGCTGATGAACCCAGCAGGACAGCTCCATCGGGCAATACACCGATTGCATCAAAGTGCATGGAGGGCACAGGCAACGGGTTGCAGCATCGGGCGATCCGACCGAACAGTGGATCCGTGATCGCGTCCGGTGACCAGTGCACATCGGTCACGCCAGCTTCAAGTCCCGGTGCCGCATCAATGTCTATGGTTCCCCCACATGCCACTGCGAGGAGTTGCGCCCCCAAGCACACACCGAGCAATGGCACTTCTGCATCGACGCAGCTGACCATGAGTGCTCGCACTCGCGGCAACCACGGAAAGTCGTCATCAGAAAGGGCGCTTTGGTAGCCTCCCAGCACGATGAGGCCATCACCTACGTCACCTACTGATGGGACTGCATCACCAAGATAAGGACGGACGACGTCGATGACACAGGTGTTGATCGCGTCTTCGAGCAGATCAAGGGGGCAGCTTGGGTGATTCTCAATCACCGTCACTACTGCTTGCGCCATAATCGTGCTTCCCCTTGCCCGGACGTTGTACGTCGTAATTGACGAGAAGATTACCTACGTTTACGGCTGTTCGCATTTCCACCACGTCATTGAAACCACGTCATTGAATAAGCCCTTGAAGCTGGCGCGCTGTGGCAGCCTTGGCGGTGTGAACCCGTCATCGCGCAACAGGGACGAGCAGGGGCGCCCTTTTAACCAGCGGCCACGTGATGCTCTCGGGCGGCCACTCCCGTATGGCGCTCGTGACACTGGCGCAGATTTTGCTGTTGAGTACGAGAGCCCCGAGCAGGCCCTCGTCGTTGCTGAACGCTTGCTATCAGATCGCGCGCCGTTTCATGCCCACGAAATCCTTGAGGAGGCATGGAAGGCGGACACTACCGTTGCCAAGGAAATGTGGCGGGGGCTAGCGCAGCTTGCTGTTGGAGTCACCCATGCCGCGCGGGGAAATATGCGCGGGGCGGTGGCACTTCTGACAAGGGCGTCGCACAATCTCACACCTTTCGCTGACAATGCCGCGCACGGTGTGCGGGTGCGCGAACTAGTCGATTGGTGCAACACACAAGTTGATGTATGCCACAAGCATCCGAGCGGTGTCGAGTTGTGGCTGACGGTTCCTAAGCTGCACGACAAGCAGTAGCGGTGGTTTAGGTCAGCCGCGTAATGAGTTGAGTGGCGTCAATTTTGCGGTTTCGCGGTTTGGCGTCGCTTGGGTCTATCCCTCCGACGTAAAGCCATCCGAGCAGGCGTTCGTTGGAGTTCAAGCCGTGGACTTCCGCTACGCCGGGCATGTTGACAAACGGCCCCGTGCGCCAGACAACGCCCCAGCCTTGGGCAAACAATGCCAGCGAGAGTAGATGGCCCACACCGGCGGCGGTCGCTATTTGTTCCCACTCCGGCACACTGGGGTGGCGGGCCGCGCGGTGCACGATGCCGATGAGTAGGGGTGCCCGCAAAGGTTTAGCCGCAAGTTTTGCAGCATCTTTTATTTCATCGGGCTTGGTCAGAGAAGCAACGTCACCGTATTGATGACGTGCAACTGCGGCGCCGAAGCGCTCGCGGGCTTCCCCGCGCAGGGTGACGATACGCCAAGGACGCAGTGCTTTATGGTCGGCGACGGAGGTGCATGCCTGAACTAGTTCAGCGATGGCGGCATCGGACGGCGCGTCGTCGGTGAGTGTGAGGTAGGAGCGCCGCGTGGCGATGGTGGTGACGATCTGCTCGGCAGCGTCGACGTGTGGTTCGTTCATCGCTGACTACGTTAGCGTGACTGACGCGACAGCGGCCCGGTGCCTGATGCTCCGGGCCGGGCGCGGTGGTGTTTAGTCGGTGATCGCAATCTTTTGGACAGTCGAGTGCTTGTCCGATTTTGGCAGGGTGACGGTCAGTACTCCATCAGCGAGATGTGCTGTCACCGCATCGGTGTCGATTTCTCCAGGCAGGCTGAGCTGATAGTTGAAACGCCCAGTTCTGCGGGTTCTGCGGTGGACGACGCCGGTGTGTTCTTTTTCGTTCACCTCGCCGGAGATGGTGAGGACACCGTCGTGAAATTCGACGGAGACGTCATCCTTCTTAACGCCGGGAAGGTCGGCGTCGATTTTGTATTCCGAGTCGCTCTCTTCGATGTCGCAACTCGGGACCCACGTTGTAGAGCCGTCAGGCGTTGCGGTGCCGAACCAGCGACCGAGTCGGTCGTACACTTCTTCGAAGTCGCGCAACGGATCCCACCGCCCCCATGTCGGCGTGGTGTTGTGGCGACGTACTGGAACTCCCATTGTTACCCCTCCTTTGGGTCAGGTTGTCGCGATAAAAGAGCTTCGCACTTGACATAACATCACCGTTCTTGAGTCTATTCCGCTCAACCCTGTATGCAATGACGGCAACTAGGGCACAGTGAATAACATGGATGTACACACTCAGAAGACGTTGTTCACAGGCAACGGGCCTGCGTGGAGAAGCGCCGCCGATGCCCGTGCAATTGGCGAAACACTGCGCGAGGAAATCCCCTTCGGCGCACATGCTGAATTCGTCCTGCACAGTGACAGACCCACCGTCGAGGACTACATCACAGACACCAACGAAGGCCGAGAAGAAAACCTCATCCCCATTCGCATCGGACGGATGAGTGCAACACCCTTCGCTTTCTACCGCGGCACCGCAGGACTCATGGCGTTCGACCTCCACCGTGACACCATCACCGGCTATCACGCTCAACTCTGCGGCGACGCCCACGCAGGAAACTTCGGCCTTTTTGCTGGCCGACTCGGTGGCATCATCATGGACCTCAACGACTTTGACGAAACGATTCCCGGGCCATGGGAGTGGGACCTCAAACGACTCGCCGCAAGTTTGATACTCGCTGGGCGCAACAACGACATCAAGTCCAAAACAAACTCCAAAGCGGCCCGCCACGCCGCACGCGCCTACAGGCGAACAATGCACCGCCTTGCCGACATGCCGTTTCTTCAGGCATGGCGCACACTCCCCGACGAAACGGCCCTCAAGAAGGCAAAGGTCGAAGCGCTCGAAGAAGACTTCATCAAGGCCATGCGAAAGGCGCAGCGCAACACTTCAACCCGAATTTTCGATAGGTGGACTGAACAAGAAGACGGCCAGTGGCGGTTCACCGACGACCCGCCGGTGCGCACCCACATCACAGCGACCACCGAAAACGACATCGTTGAAGCATTACGCAAATACGTCACTACGCTCCCGGCTTCCCAACGCCCCCTCGCGCACAGATACCGCATCCATGACATCGTCCATCGCGTTGTCGGCACCGGCAGCGTGGGACTCCACAGTTACCTTGCACTTCTGCAAGGCAACGGCAACGAAGTCCTAGTTCTGCAGATCAAACAAGCCCAACCTTCTCTACTTGCGCCGTACGTCAACCACACCACCCCGGAGCACAATGGTCAGCGCATTGTCGAAGGAATCAAACTGGTCCAAGCTGACTATGACCCCTCCGTAGGGTGGACGAGCATCGGCGACCGTGAGTATCGAGTGCGGCAGTTCCGAAACCACAAAGCGCACATCGACCCCACGACACTCACCGGCAACAACCTCGACGACTACGGCCGTCTCACCGGCGCGTTATTGGCTCGCGCACACGCCCGCACGCTTGATCCACGCATCCTGAGCGCCTACTTACGGAAGGGAAAACACTTCGATAAGGCCATCGCTGCGTACGCGAACACGTATGCCGACCAAATGGAGCGCGACTATCGAGATTTTCAGTCAATGGTTGGCGACAAGCTCTTCCCGGTGATGCACGGGGTTTAAGTTTCAGCGCTACCAGGAACCGGCGATGGTGTGAAAGTTACGTTACGAAACGTAATTCGTACATTCTTCGCAAAGCCTGCGATTATTGCTGATCATTAGATGTTTTCCAACTGTTCGAGCGCACGAAAAGCGCCTGAAATACGCCAGGGTCCGGCTACTCTCACTTGAGCGAAACAAAACCTTCACTCCCCCATTCCCACACAGAGGTGGACCCGTGGACGAACTGATTGATCGAATAGCTAGCATCAACGACATCTATTGGTACGCCGTCGTTGCTGGCCTGCTGTTATCTGGTTTTTACTACACAATTCGGTCACGCGTTCTGCAAATTTCTATGATTCGCGAAATGTTCCGATCAGTAGCGGAACCGGCACTCGTGATGGAAAACGGACGAAAAGGTCTTTCTGCTTTCCAATCGTTCACCATTGCCGCTGCCGCGAGGGTAGGTACCGGCAATATCGCCGGTGTCGCGGTGGCAATCACCATTGGTGGCCCTGGTGCCGTGTTTTGGATGTGGGTGACAGCCGTCATTGGTGCTGCCACCGCATTTATCGAATCAACATTGGGGCAGCTATACAAAGTGAAGGACCGCGACAGCTATCGCGGTGGACCGGCGTACTACATCACACGAGGACTGCGAAACCGGCATCTTGCGATAGCGTTCGCGCTCGTTGCACTCGTGACGTACCCGTTGGTGTTCAACACAGTCCAGGCAAACACCATTTCCGATGTAGTCCAAACATCCACCGGTAACTCGACAACGCTGTTCACCGTCGGCATCGGCTTGCTCTTGGCAGCACTCACCGCACTCGTCGTTTTCGGTGGCGTCCGCCGCATCGCCCGGGTCACCGAGTTCCTCGTGCCCATCATGGCGCTGTCCTACGTTGGACTAGGGCTAGTAGTAGTCGCCCTCAACATCACTGAAGTTCCCGGAATGTTCGTCCTCATCTTCGAGAACGCATTCGGCATCCAGGAACTCGTCGGCGGCGGCATCGCAGCGGTAATCATGAACGGTGTACGCCGAGGCTTGTACTCCAACGAAGCCGGAATGGGGTCAATCCCCAACGTCAGCGCGACGGCCGCTGTGTCGCACCCAGTCAAGCAAGGGCTCGTGCAGTCGCTCGGTGTGTACTTTGACACCCTCGTCATCTGCTCGATGACCGCGTTCATTATCTTGCTCGCAGATCCCACCTTTGGACAGGGCCGAGAGGGCGCGTCCCTCACCCAAGACGCCTTGGCATTGCAGTTCGGCGACTGGGCTGTGCACTACCTCGCCGTCGTGATCTTCTTCCTCGCGTTTAGCTCCATCCTTGGCAACTACTACATCGGCGAAGCGAACGTATCCTTCATGACCAATTCGACGCTCGCCGTGCAGGCCTTCAGGCTCACCGTCGTATCGTGCGTCTTCATCGGATCTGTGGCGTCCCTCGGCCTTGTGTGGACCATGGCGGACTTCTCGATGGGCATCATGGTCGCAATCAACCTCGCCGTCATCGCACCACTGTCCGTGATCGTATTCAGACTCCTCGACCACTACCGTGCGCAACGCAAACAAGGCCTCGACCCCGTGTTTGTGAGGTCAGATATGCCCGACCTCACAAACATCGAATGCTGGGGTTCCGAAACCGAAGCAAAAGGCATCACCCAACCGAAAACACCGCGACTAGACGCGTGACTTCGGTGGAAGCGGGACAAAGAAGCTCGTAGTTTGCTGGTACTCACGGAAGCCGGGGCGCTCTTGCATATGCTTTTCCAGCAGGCGCGCCCCGGTGGCGAACACCAGAAAATACGTCATCACAACAGGTGACAAAACCGTGAGCGCACCAGGCCAGACGTCAGCGGCAATAAGGTAAATGCCCCACCACACGCATGCGTCACCGAAATAGTTTGGATGACGCGTCCACGCCCAGAGCCCTTCGTTCATGACCTTGCCGCGGCTTGATCGCCGAGCCTTGAACTGTCGCAACTGGTGGTCGCCGACAGCTTCAAACGTGACGCCAACAATCCACAGCATGATCCCGGCGAACGCAATCCACCCGAGAGGACCGTCCGACACCGCCACCACTTGGATGGGCAGTGAGATGAACCAGGCAACTAATGCTTGTGTGACATAGATTTTGCGGATGGGTACCCATACCGAATCACTTCCGGCGAGCAGTTTTTCGTAGCGTGGGTCTTCACCATGGCCGCGGGTGCGCACGTATAGGTGCCACGCGAGGCGACAACCCCAAATGCCGACGAGGACGAAGATTACGATTCGCCTCGACACAGAACCACTGCCAGCCAGACCCGCAACACCTGCGATGACTACGAACGCCACTCCCCAGGTGACGTCCACAACATTGTGTCGTCCCAGCCAAAACCCAACCCGTGCCGTGACGGCCATCAAGACCGCTACTGCCACCAAGCTGAGCGCGCTGACGAGCACAAAATCACCCATGATGTCGTTCCCCAACCCACTGTGGTCGAACGTCTTCGAGATGTGAGGCACCACGAGCATCTGGGCGAACCATAAGTATCTGATCTACTCCCATGCGGCCGTCGCGGAACGCCCGCGCGCCGCCCACTAGGTAGAGCCGCCAGACCCTAGCGACTTCCTCACCGACGAGGTCGCACACTTCATCCCATTTCGATTCGAATGTGTCGTACCAGGCATCCACGGTGTACACGTAGTGTTCCCGCAGGGCGTGCACGTCGCGCACTTCCAGGCCGGATTCTTCGAGCATCTCCACAGTTTCGCCGAGTGGTCGCATGTGCATATCTGGGGCAATGAACGATTCGATGAACGGTCCACCCCCAGGGTGACGGCCCCTGCGTGACATTTGCTGAATGAGGACGCGGCCGCCTGGGCGCACATTCTTATACAGCGCCTCTGCGTACCTCGGGTAGTTGCGTTGACCCACGTGCTCCCCCATTTCGAGGGATGCGACGGCATCAAACGGTCCGTCGTGGATTTCGCGATAGTCCTGCAGTCGAATTTCAACAGTGTCCTCTAGACCGAGGGCGGCGATGCGAGCGTCGGCAAACTTCTTTTGCTCGCGGGAGATGGTTACCCCTACGACGCGTGCACCGTATTCGGCGGCTGCGTGAATGCTGAGTGATCCCCATCCGCAACCAATGTCGAGCAGCCGCATTCCGGGTTTCAGGCCAACTTTTCGGCACGCTAGGTCGAGCTTGTCACGTTGTGCATCCTCGACCGTGTAACCGGGTTCGTGGGAGGTCCAGTATCCGCAGGAGTACGCCATGTGCGGGTCAAGAATCTTCGAGTAGAACTCATTCGACAGGTCATAATGGTGGCTAATGGCACTGCGGTCGCGACGCACGCTGTGCAGTTTGCCCTTAATTTTCGCTTGCGATTCGGGTGGTTCTGGGTCTAAGCCCAAAACTCCGAGCTTCTTGGCTGCACCCGCAATACCAGCCAGTAGACGCGGACCTGGTCGCACCGCTTTGAGGTTGCGTTCGTGAACCACGTTCCACACGTGATCGAGCGCATCGCCGAGATCACCGTCGACATCTATTTCGCCTGTGACATAGGCCTGTGCTGCGCCTAGCTCCCCTGGGTGCCACAACAGTCGTCGCAGCGCGTCGGGGCTGGTGATCCGCACTACGGGAACACCATCGGGTCCTGCTTCACTTCCGTCCCATGCAACGATCCGGACCGGAAGTGGGCTACCTGTGATGGGTTCGAGCACGTTGGCAATAGTCAGAGCAGCGCCATGTTGTGTGGGCGCGGCAGGTTCAGTCTCTTTTACAGTTGCGGTCATCGATTCACGTCCTGCTCTCGTTGGGACGGCTGATCAAAATTTGCTGTACGTCGAGATACTGTGAGGCAAATCCGGCTTCGGAATAGTTCAGATAGAACTTCCACATTCGACGAAATACATCGTCAAAGCCAAGCTTTCGCGTCTGGTCGAACGTCGCAGTGAAGTGGTCTTCCCATAGGCGAAGTGTCCGCGCGTAGTGCGATCCCATGCTGAAGACTTCATCAACGCGCAGGGTGGTGAATTTCTCCGTGGTCTCTTCGATGGCACGAACCGACGGGAGTAGCCCACCTGGAAAAATGTATTTGTGAATCCAGGTGTACGTATTACGTGTGGCGAGCATCCGCTCGTGGGGCATCGTGATGGCCTGAATTGCCACCTTGCCGCCCGGAGCTAGAACACTGTCGATTTTGCTGAAGTATTCCGTCCAGTATTGGTAGCCGACGGCTTCGATCATTTCGACGGACACCACAGCGTCGTATTGTCCATCGACGAATCGGTAGTCAAGGATCTCGACGGTGACCGAGTCAGAGTATCCGTGCTGGTGGACTCGCTGTTGTGCTAGTTCAGCCTGCGCTGTTGACAATGTGACGGTGTGAACCGTGGCGCCTCGTGCGGCTGCGCGGAGGGCGAGTTCACCCCAGCCGGTACCGATCTCAAGTACACGGGATCCTGCTGTAACACCCGCGAGGTCTAGGAGGCGGTCAATCTTGCGGCGCTGCGCCTCAGCGAGGTCGTCCAGGGTTGCCGTCTCCGGGTCGGTAAACAGCGCGGCCGAGTACGTCATCGTCTCGTCGAGGAACAAGCGGAAAAAGTCGTTGGATAGGTCGTAATGACGGGAGATGTTCGACTGGGTGTTCTTCGTCGAGTTACGTTCGTTCTTGGGCTGCCGCGCAACTAAAAACGCGCGCAAGCGTTGCAGGTTCCCTGGCACGAGCGAGGCTACGCGGCTAGCAAACACCTCGAGGACGGCCTCAAGGTCACTGGCATCCCAGTCCCCCGCCATGTAGGCCTCACCGAAGCCAATGAGGGCTCCGCTGCCGAGCCGTCGGAAAAATTCGTCGGGACGGTGAAGCAACATGCGTGGATGGGTCTCAACCTCTGACGTCGCGCCCCATACCGTGCCATCGGGGAACTCCACCCTCAATGGGAGTTCGGAAACCGCGCGGCGAAAAATTCTTCGTGCCACGCGTGCTCGCATGTTCACTGTGGCACCAGACGGCGCAACAGCGATGGCAGGCCACCGCTGCGGATCTATGTCGAGTTGACCAGGTGCCCGTACGACTGAACTGTCTGCATTGGGGGCGACACGCATCTGGGAGCTCATGTTTTCCGCTTTCTGGATTTCCATTTATACGCCTTCCTGCCGCTGGTGTTTCGGCCGTGGAACTACTGGTAAACGCCGCAGCCACAAACGAACCCCCTGCCAGCGGATCTGCACGATCACACGCAGTGGAGGCAGCGGAATTGAGGAGATTGCCCGCACTACTGATGCCACGGTGATGGGCTGGCGCACCCCCGTGACCGTGGCAGTGAATGGGGGTTGCCCAGTGCGGTGTAACACGATTGCTAGCCGCAGAATCTGAGTCGGCGCCGGTAACCGCAGTTGGTACTCCCCGGACACGTCATTGAAGGGCGATACGTAGAACTCTTTGTCTACGCGAGCACCGGCGGTCGCTGCGTCTGGACCGACGACATAGCAGTGCTTTTCGCCGTAAGTGTTGTGAACTTCAGCTATGACGCACGCCATGTCTCCGTGCCGGTCGAAGCACCAATACACCGAGAGTGGGTTGAAATTGATTCCCATGGCGCGGGCATTTGCGAGCATCCACACGGATCCGCCGCTGATATCAATTCCGCGGAGGGCGAGAAACTCCTCAACATTGTCGCGAATGCTGCGGTGTGGATCCCCGAAATGGTCCTTCGATTGGAAGGAGACGAACGGGCGCGCCCACCATGGCAGAACCGGAATGCGGTCGAGATCGACCAGCCACCACATGCTGCGGTAGGTGAACACATTGCGCAGAGGTGCGCGCCGAACATGCCTAATCTGGGTGTGGTAGATCGCGCCCGGGTAGGTTTTGCGTCGACGCGAGGGGTTTATCGTTTCGGGCGCAGTAGATTTGGGCGCAGAAGATTCGGGCGCAGTAGATTTAAGCGCAGTGGTGGTCACCATGAACCGCCTAAGTGTTGGGCTGCGCGAAGACCGGACAATGCGCCGTCCTCGTGGAAACCCCACCCGTGGTAGGCGCCAGCGAATGCCAGGTTGGTGCTGTTGATTTCGGGTAGGCGGCGCTGCGCGGCGATTGATTCCGGCGTGTATTGAGGGTGTTCGTATTCCATACGATCAATGACGCTGGAACCTGAAATGAGGTGTTCGCCGCCCAGTGTCACCATGAATCGTCGGCCGTCCAGAGCGCCAAGACGTTGTAGCCGTGTCATGTCGTAGCTGACAAGAACATGGTTCGGCTTTGCATCGCACGCGGGGATTCGGTAGTTCCATGAAGCGCGAGCAAGTTTCGCTTTGGGCAGGACGTCGGTGTCCGTGTGTAATAACGCAGTGTTTGGTGTGTATGTCATCGCGGACAAGACGTCGAATTGAGCGTCTGTCGGTCTGGTGAGCATTCGCAGTGCCTGTCCGGGGTGCGTTGCGATGACCGCTGCATCAAACATGTGCACGTCATCGGAGTCGTCACGAATTTCGATTCCCTCGGCACGTACTTGGACATCGCGCACTGCGTAGCCGACGCGAACTTGGTGCAGTTCCTTCGCCACCCTGCTGACGTACTCGCGCGAGCCGCCGGTAACGGTGCGCCATGTTGGGGAACCCGTGACTGACAACATTCCGTGATGGTCAAGGAACGCGAAGAGGTAGCGCGCGGGGTACAGCATCGCGGTTTCGGGGTTGCATGACCACACGGCTGATACCAGTGGTGTCATGAAATGGTTTGTGAAGTACGGCGAAAACTGTTCGCGCTGCAGAAACTCACCCAAGGTGATTTGATCGTCGATAGCAGTGGCTTCGCCGCCGTCAATGACTCCCCGGGCCGCCTTATGAAAGCGCTTGATCTCGGACAGCATCCGCAGGTATGGCCGCCTTACGGCGACCTTCGCTGTGGGGAAGAGTCCGGGCGCTTTCTTCCCGCCTGCGTACTCCAAACCGCACCCGTCGCATCGGACGGACATGCTCATGTCGGTCTCTTGCGTTTGCACCCCAAGTTCAGCAAATAGCTTCAGGAGCGTGGGATAGGTCCGTTCATTGTGGACGATGAACCCTGTGTCGATCGGAACGATCCTCGAACCGACGACCACATCGTGTGTGTCGGCGTGCCCACCGAGGCGGTTGTCCGCCTCGTACAGTGTGACGTCCGCGCTTTTGCGCAACACCCATGCTGCTGTGAGCCCTGCAACGCCACTCCCCACCACAGCAACTGAGCGCCGCGCTGGCGATTTGGCTTCTGCCATCGTTTCCCCCTCGAAAAAAGAACCTTTAGCAGTTATTCGAAGCTCACGTGTTGTCGGATGGGTTATCTGTGTGGCTGGCTGCGATCATGCGTTCAGCGGACTCGACGACCCAGTTGTGCCATTGGCCCGTCTTGCTCAACATGAAGTGCCCGGCGTCTTCCATCGGTTCCCAGTGGGCCTCAACACCGTTGCGTGACGCGCGAAGAACTTCAGCGCGTGAGAGCACTGGATCTGTCCAACGATCTTCAGTCCCGTGGAGAACTGCCAGTCGCTGCCCTGCCCTAAAGAGGTTTCCTTCCTCGTCGGGCCACCAGGGGGCGAGGGCGATGACACCGGAGACTCGGGGGTCGCTTGCCAAGTGGGCCGCCACTCGGCCTCCCATGGAATGCCCCACGACTATGACGTTGGTGTCGATTTCGCTGTCGTTGAGTTCAATCGCACGTTGCATCGCACCTCTCGCGTCGGCGATCGCTTCTGCACCATTGCCGTTCCATCCCCGCTTGCGGTAGCGGACCTGCACGACATGGATATCGGCTTCTCCAGCGGTGGTTGCTGATTCTGCAAGTGCGGACAAGACCCGGGTAAATGGGCGCATCCGCACAGAGGAGAGGTGCCATGGGCGCGAGCTGGAATCGCTGCGAACCTTTCCGCCGGGCAAAACGAGAACGATTGTTTTCACACCATTCATTCGGAGTGGGAGCCCGTGCAGTTCGGTTCACGCTGCGAATGCTTCTGCGGTGCGATTTTGGACACATTCGGGCACCCGGTTACGCCCCCGAACCGTTCGTGGTGAGAAAGTTGTGGAAGAAGTTGCGACCAATATCGGGATCCCATTCCCGCAGCAAATGCAACGTTACTAGGCTTAGCACGTCAGCCCTGCAATCGAAGGAGACTGTCATGGGTAACCAGCCCGACAACGGTCAGCGCCATCATGTCGTCGTTATTGGATCCGGATTTGGTGGATTATTTGCGACCCAAGCTTTGAAACGGGCTGATGTTGACATCACCATGATCGCCCGCACAACACACCACCTATTTCAACCGTTGCTGTACCAAGTTGCTACCGGGATTTTGTCTGTCGGCGAGATTGCGGCACCGACCCGTGTGGTACTTAGGAAGCAGCGCAACACCCGTGTGTTGATGGGCGAGGTCAGCGATATCGATGTCGCCAACCGCACGATCACCTCGGAGCAGTTCGGGCAGACCACGGTCACGTCGTTCGACAGCCTCATCGTTGCAGCGGGCGCAGAGCAGTCGTACTTCGGAAACGATCACTTCGCTAAGTACGCACCAGGCATGAAGACTGTGGATCACGCCCTTGAGTTGCGCGGCAAGATCGTGAGCGCTTTCGAGCTCGCTGAGTTGTCGAATGACCCGGCTGAACAGGAACGTCTCCTCACTTTCGTAGTCGTTGGCGCAGGACCCACCGGTGTGGAAATGGCTGGTCAGATCGCCGAACTAGCCAAGGACACGCTCGAAGGCGCGTTCCGAAACATCGACCCAGGCCAGGCACGCATCATTTTGCTCGATGCGGCGTCGCAGGTACTTCCTCCGTTTGGCGAGAAGCTGGGTGGAAAGGCACATCGCCGCCTTGAAAAGTTGGGCGTGGAGATCATGCTCAACACCTTCGTCACCGATGTCGATGAGTATGGCGTCGTCGTGAAGGACAAAGAAGGAAACGAACAGCGCATCACTGCGTACTGCAAGTTGTGGGCCGCTGGTGTGGCTGCGAGCCCACTGGGCAAGATGTTGTCGGATCAGACTGGAACCGAGATTGACCGCGCAGGCCGCGTGATGGTTAATCCAGACTTGTCGATCAAGGGCGAACCGAACATCTTCGTTGTGGGTGACATGATGGCGCTCGATGGTTTGCCTGGTGTAGCCCAGGTCGCCATCCAGGGCGGGCGGTACACGTCGAAGATCATCAAGAAGGAAGTCAAGGCCAACGCCAAGGGCGAGCCTGCGCCTGAGCGCAAGCCGTTTAAGTACTTCAACAAGGGCAACATGGCTGCTGTTTCCAAGTACAGCGCGGTGGCTCAGGTCGGCAAGATCAATATCAGTGGCTTTATCGGATGGTTGATGTGGCTCGCGGTGCACTTGGTGTACATCGTGGGATTCAAGAGCCGGGTAGCGACGTTGTTCTCGTGGATCGTCACGTTCGCGACGAACTCGCGGGCGCAGCTTACGGTCACCGAACAGTGGATGACGGCGCGGACCGCGATCGATCACCTTGAGTCACTTGAGGCGCAGAAGGCCAACGACAAGTTGAATCAGAAGCAGGTCGAAGCTAGCTAATAAGCAGTGCGAGATTGGCGGGCGCCGTGTGTGGCGCCCGCCTTTTTCTGCCCGTTTGAGCTAGTCGGTGGTGTTGTTTTCTGGCTTTGCCAGATTTGCGCTGTCTGCAACATTTTGTAGGCGAACGTGCCCGCGGGCGATGAGTCGGTGTTGTTCATCGACGATATTGACGAGCCACAACTGCTGCAGACGTCCACGATGCATGGGGATGGCGTGGGCGTGCAGGGTGCCTTCGCGGGCTGCACGGAGAAAGTCGGTGTTGTTGTTTACGCCGACGACGTGGCCGCGGTCGCCCAGCCAAGCCATTCCTGCAATGCTCGCTAGTGATTCGACGACTGCGCAGTACACCCCACCGTGGACCAGTCCGGCTGGCTGGTGCATTTCGGGACGGATCCGCCAATGGGCGCGCACGGAGTCTGGTGTTATCTCGGTGTACCGGAGCCCGAGGTAGTCGCCCATGCCTCGGCTGAGGATTTCTCGGAGTTCGTCGGGGATTTCTCCTCCACGTTGAATCTGCTCGTTGTCATCGAAATTGCTCACGGCTGCTCCTTGTGGCGTGGTAGTTGCGCTCCACCATAGTTGCGCAAATACGCTCGTGCTTCTGAAAAGCACTCATGGGATGTGTGAGAAATAGCGATGGGCCTCACGCCGTACTTGGCGTGAGGCCCATCGTGGCGTGGACCGGATGTCTCTGCAGCCCTCAGGACACCGTCTCGGCCCGGTAGTATTTCCCGTCCCACCAACAACATTAGGTGAGGCTCACCTACATTACAACCATCTTCAGGGTGACGCCCGTCACATTCTTACGCGGTTGCGCGCACAGGGGTTGAAAGCTCCATCGAACTCCACCGCAGGCGCACAGCCGAAACATGGGACCGCACCGGCAATCCCGCCGCCGTCATCGCATCGAGCATCAAGCGGCCGCGACGTGCGGCGTTGACGTCGTCACAGCCCGTCCGCGTGGGCACATACGACATCGTCCCCACAATGGACTCTCCCACCATTGACCACATTCGCTCACTGTCAGCGCCGGTAAATTCCGAGATGCGACAGAAAAGCGGCCTGAGCGTCGTCTCCACTCTGTGAGCCGCCCACACCGCAAGAGCTCGTTCACTCGGCATCGTGACAGCAACGCGCGACCCGGCAAAACAGTCGGTCGGCAACACGCGCAGGGTGGGATCGACAACCCCCGCCCAATCGACCCCGCCGTCAGAGTCGTAGTGCATCCAAAGGTTGTCAAGCCCCGGGTCCCACGCCCGCCCCTGGAGTGCCAGTGAAGCCATCAAGCGCCCGACGACTGCGTGAATGACCACTGCGGCAACCTGGCTCGCCGCGACCTCGGGCGATCCCAGTTCTCGACGCATCCGGACATACATATGCTCCAACCGCGGCTCGGTCAAGGCCGAAGAAAGCGCCCACCACCTGCGACGCGGTTCGAGATGCATCCATGTGACCGCGTAATTGCGGGGATATTCGGGATCGATTTGCCGCAGCGCAGAAGCGTTGACTAGCAATGGGGTTTCACGGTGCACACCCACTCCTGCAGCTTGCGGTTCAGTCGCACCAAACCCGCCTGCCACCTTCATCATTGCTCGCGACACGAAATCCCTCCTCGTGCTTCGTCCATCACTCTGGCCAACTTCCAATAAGGCTAACCTTAGTAATTTGAGGCTAGGCTTACCAAGTAAGCAAATCATGTGATGCGGATCATAGCGTCGCGGCATTTGGTTAGGCTTGGTTTTCCTAATTAGCTTAGGCTGTCGTAACCTAATCCGTGAAACATCGCGCTGAAAAACTTTGGTCCACGAAAGGTGGTCACCCGTGAGCACTCGGCCACTGGAAGCGGACACGCTTCCCAGCGCGGCCCGCGCAGATCCCCCACCACAATGGGAACGACTCACCTCTCACCTCATCGACGTTGCCGCAACCTGCGCCCCGCTGCTTATCGGGGCGTTGATCGTGACATCTCTGCGCGAGGAAGCCGGGGGCGGCCAAGCCGACCGTGTTGCCTTTACCGCCTTCACATTGCTCGCCACCATCGCTACCGCGCTATGGAACTTCGGGCACCTCGAAGGAAGAACCGGCAGCAGCATCGGCAAACACGCCATGAACCACACGTTGCGCAACACCACAACCAAACAAGCGGTGGGTAGAAAGCCAAACCTCTACCGCCGCGCCACATTCGGCCTCGCTGGCCCCAGCGCTGAAGTAGTCACCACCACCCAGGCCACCGCTGACGGCTTCATCACCTACCGTCGCAACCTCAGCATCACGGCGTTACGCCGCCAACGCCTCGCGGGAATCACCGTCCTCACGGCCATCCTCGCAATGCTCATCCTGGCTAGCCTCGCAATCGGTGCGCGACCCCTCAGCCTCGCCGAGGTTGGGAACGCACTCATCCACCCAACGGGGATTGACACCGACATCATCGTGCGCACGCTGCGTTTCCCGCGCACCCTCCTCGCCATCACCGTCGGAGTTGCCATAGGCGTTGCCGGCGCCCTCATCCAAGGGCACACCCGCAATCCTCTTGCTGACCCCGGAATCCTCGGCGTCATCCCAGGCGCAGCGTTCGCAGTCGTTCTCGCCGTGTACCTGTTCCGCCTCAGCTCACCCATCGAATACATTTGGTTCGCCTTCGCGGGGGCCTTTCTTACAACCGTCGCTGTGTTCACTCTGGCGTCAATAGGCCGCGGCGGCGCAAGCCCTCTTACATTGCCCCTCGCGGGTGTCGCCGTTGGCGCGTTTCTAGCCGCAATGACCAACGCGATCGTTCTGCTTGACCAAGCCTCGCTCGACGCCTACCGATTTTGGAACGTCGGATCTGTAGCTGGCCGCGGTTTCGACGTCTTGGTTCAGGTGCTGCCGTTCATCATCGTGGGGCTGATCCTCGCGTTCGCCAGCACACCCGGACTGAATTTGCTGAGCCTCGGAGACGACGTCGCTCGCTCCCTCGGCACTAGCATTGTCCGCACCCGCATCATTGGCGTACTTGCCATCACGTTGCTCGCAGGTGCAGCCACCGCGGCCTGCGGAGTCATCGCATTCCTTGGACTTGTGGTGCCACACATCGCTAGGGCCATCACCGGCCCTGACTATCGGTGGCTCATCCCCGTCGCCGCGCTGTGCGGCGCGATACTGCTGCTCACGGCTGATGTTGTTGGCCGGGTTGTTATTCGCCCAGGGGAGCTACAACTGAGCATCGTGCTAGCCCTCGTGGGCGGGCCGTTCTTTATTGCGCTTGTTCGCCGCCGCAAGCTGGTGAGCTTGTGACAACGACGCTTCAACGGCAGGTTTCCGGGGACCACCGCACCATCCCTAGCCGAAAGTCGTTCCGGCTAGGGCCCGTGTCCCTCGTGCTGCGCGCGCCAATGGTGATCGCGACCGCACTACTCGGCGCGCTACTTTTCCTACTGCTGTGCATCAACATTGGGCGCGGCGATTTCCCGCTATCGATAACAGCGGTGGTGGAAGTTCTGCTTGGTGGCGGCACCCGGATGGAGCGGTTCATCGTGATGGACCTTCGACTCCCACGCTCACTCGTCGGCGCTCTTGTCGGACTTTCGCTTGGCATCGCGGGGGCACTCACACAAAGCCTGACTCGAAATCCTCTCGCAAGCCCCGACATTCTTGGGATTAGTGCAGGGGCAAGCGTCACCGCTGTAGCCCTCATTGTGCTGAGCGGTGGAACCACCGGTGTGGTCATGTCGACGCTTGGACTCATGGGACTGCCCGTCGCCGCATTGATTGGCGGTATCACTGCCGCCGTCATTCTGTATGCCCTTGCGTGGAAGGGAGGTGTAGACGGCTTCCGACTGATACTTATTGGCATAGCCGTCACGGCCATCTGCCAGGCATTGGTGTACTGGATGTTGATCGTCTCGGACATCAACGATGTCGCCCAAGCCCAGGCGTGGCTCGTGGGGTCGCTCAATGGTAGGGATTGGCGACACTTCACCCCACTTTTGGTCACCACAACAGTATTTGGTGCGATCGCGGTGGGTGCGAGCTTTTCGATGGGCGCACTACGGTTGGGCAACGACACCGCCCAGGCTCTGGGCGTGCGCCTCCACCGCACGCAGACCATTTTGCTCCTGACGGCGGTCGCGCTAACCGCAGCCAGTGTGTCAGCGGCGGGCCCCATTGGCTTTGTCGGGCTGATGGCTCCACAGGTGGCTATGCGACTATTGCGCACCCCAACCCCACCGATTCTCGCGTCAGGTCTTACCGGCGCGTGCCTCGTGTTAGCTGCGGACATCACAGCACGGACGCTGTTACCCGTAGAACTTCCCGCGGGCATTGTGACCGCAGCGCTCGGTGGCCCGTTCTTGCTGTACCTCCTGATCCGCGCAAACCGAAGGGTAACCGGATGACTGATTACGGAATGTCTTCACCGCCGAGACTCGTTGCCGACAACATCACGTTGAACTACGGCGATCGCGTCATTGTTGAGAAGCTCAGCATGGCGATCCGCCCCGGTGAAATTACGACCATCATCGGCCCCAATGGGTGCGGTAAATCCACCCTCCTTCGTGCGTTGGGCCGGCTGCTGAAGCCGCGTGACGGCGCAATTGTTCTCGACGGCAAGACGATCACCACTATGCGAACTAAAGATGTCGCCCGCATTGTGGGTTTGCTCCCCCAAGCACCGATCGCTCCTGAAGGCCTTGCTGTCGCAGACTTAGTATCGCGAGGACGCCATCCACATCAGTCGTGGATTCGCCAATGGTCCGCCGACGACGAGGCGGAGGTTGCGGCCGCGCTCGCATTAACGGGCATCACTGACCTAGCAGACCGACCTGTCGATGAACTCTCGGGCGGGCAGAGGCAACGAGTGTGGATATCGATGGCGCTGGCTCAAGGAACAGACATCTTGCTCCTCGACGAGCCAACCACCTACCTCGACCTGTCGCACGCTATCGACGTGTTGGATCTGATCGACAGGTTGCATACAGACATGAGCCGCACCGTGGTGATGGTGCTGCACGACCTGAACCTTGCCGTGCGCTACAGCGATCACATTGTGGTGATGAAAGATGGCGCGATCATTGCCGCCGGTGCACCACGTGATGTCATTTCCGCCGACCTGCTTGATGAGGCATTCGGTTTGCGCGCCGCCGTCATCGACGACCCCACCTCAGACGCGCCCCTAATTGTTCCCATCGGAACGAGGCACGTGCACGCGGATTTGATCACCGCGGATGCAATAGGGTGACCAACCTCACCTGATTAGACCGCTTCTACGACCAACTGTAGTAGCCAACCCTGTTGGTTATTCAGTAGGATTGAAAGAATGGCAGGTCTCGGAGAACTCGAACGGGCAGTGATGGATCACCTGTGGTCCGCACCTGAACCACAGACCGTACGCCAAGTCCACGAGGCATTGGCGCAGCATCGTTCACTGGCGTACACAACCGTCATGACGGTGCTACAACGCTTGGCGAAAAAGAATCTTGTCGCCCAAGAGCGACGCGAACGCGCCTACCGCTATACGCCGGTTAATGCTCGCGAAGAACTTGTTGCGGACCTCATGATGGACGCGTTGAAGCAGGCAGAAAAGTCCGGTGGACGTGCTGCAGCACTGGTGCACTTCGTCGAGCGGGCTGACGCCACCGAAGTTGACGCTTTGCGAGACGCCCTGGCCGCCCTTGAACGCCGCGAATCCGAACCTCGAAGCCGCGGTCGCGGGCCACGGTTTCGCTGATCGCCACACTTACATGCACACTAGATGGGGACACGCCACCAACCCTTAAGGACGCGCCATGACGGGCACCACGGCTGCCGCATTCGCGGTACTCGCTGTCGCCCTCGCAGGTCCGATTCCCGCCATACTTAGCAAAGCTCAATGGCCACTCAAAGCGCCACGAGCGGCACTTGTTCTCTGGCAATCCATCGCCATCGCCGCAGTCCTATCAGCGTTTAGCTCAGGACTCGCGATCGCAAGCATGTTGCTCGTCCCCGGCCCCGACGGTCTGCCCACGACCTCTCCAACAGAGGAAATCGCTGTACTCGGGCTTCCCCTGTGGATTCTGTCCGTCGGAGTGTTCGCCATCACCGTACTTATTGGGGCGCGACTGATCTACAGCACGGCACAGGTCTCAATCCGCACCCGAAAACGACGAGCCCATCACCGAATGCTCGTCGATCTGCTGGACCAACCCGACCCGCGGCTAGACCACCTCACCAGAGCGGACCTGCGCGTTCTGCGACACTCCGAGCCGCTCGCCTACTGTCTCCCAGGCCTGAGGCAGCGCGTCGTTGTCAGCGAAGGTGCCCTCGACAAACTCGCACCCGACGAACTCGACGCAATCCTCGCTCACGAACGAGCACACCTCCGCGCGCGTCACGACCTCGTCTTGGAAGCATTCACCGCCGTCCACGCAGCCTTCCCGCGGGTCGTTCGAAGCAAGTCGGCACTCGGTGCTGTCCGCCTCCTCATCGAGCTACTCGCCGACGACGCAGCACTCCGCGCCACCGGTGCCACCCCCCTCGCACGGGCACTTGTCACCTGTTCGTCCAATGCCACGCCGGACGGGGCCATGGCCGCGGGAGGGATCGCAACCCTCCTGCGCATTCAACGGCTCGCCGACGGCACATACGACCTACGCACCTCCGTGGCTGCCTACACCGTTGCGGCACTCATCTTGATCGGCCCAACTATCGCCGTAGCAGTGCCGTGGCTGGTGGAACTTTCCCGACTCTTCGGACTAACAGCACGGTGAACCACGCGGCCACGGCGTGTGGTCGATATTGTGAAGGGGAACCAACACATTCACCGTTCGGCGTCGCCGTCAGGAGTGCCCCATGACACCGCCCAGTTCCAGTGCGTCCGATAACCACACCGCATCCGGTGGTGCACCGATTGGCGTTACCGGTCTCGCCGTGATGGGCGCCAACATCGCCCGAAACTTCGCACGCCACGGCCACACCGTCGCTGTGCACAACCGCAGTTTCGGGCGCACTCAAGCCCTCATCAGTGACCACGGTTCTGAAGGCAACTTTGTCGCAACCAAGACAATTGCTGAATTTGTTGCATCCCTCGCCACACCGCGACGCGCACTCATCATGGTTCAGGCGGGCGCTGCGACCGACGCCGTCATCGAAGAACTCGCAGCCGAAATGGAACCGGGCGACATCATTATCGACGGCGGCAACGCCCTCTACACCGATACGCGACGGCGCGAAGCCGCACTACGTGAACGCGGAATCCATTTCGTGGGCTGTGGCATCTCCGGCGGCGAAGAAGGCGCACTCAACGGTCCGTCGATCATGCCGGGCGGATCACGCGAGTCCTACACCCATGTCGGACCCCTGCTCGAATCTGTTGCTGCTGTCGTTGACGACACCCCGTGCTGCACATACATCGGCCCCGACGGCGCCGGGCACTACGTCAAAATGGTGCACAACGGCATCGAATACGCCGACATGCAACTCATCGGCGAGGCATACCAACTGCTGACCGGTGTTCTCGGATACACCCCGGCACAATGCGCTGAAGTGTTCGCCGAATGGAATAAAGGGGTACTCGAGAGCTACCTCATTGACATCACCGCAGACGTCCTAGCGCAGGTTGATGCCGAAACCGGTGCACCTCTCATAGACGTCATCCTCGACGCGACGGGGCAAAAAGGCACAGGCCGCTGGACAGTTAAGTCCGCCCTCGACCTGGGCGTGCCCGTCACAGGCATCGCCGAAGCCGTGTTTGCACGCGCAGTATCGGGGTCACGCGAACTGCGCGAAGCCGCGCACGGACTCCCCGGGGGCGAACTCGCCACCACACTGCAAGAAGCGTTACCCAACATCGACGAAGCCACCTTCCTCGCCGATATTCACGCCGCACTGTATGCCTCCAAAGTGGTGGCCTACGCGCAAGGTTTCAACCAACTGACCGCCGGCAGTGTCGAATACGGCTGGGACCTCAAGCCCGGTGACCTCGCCACCATATGGCGCGGCGGATGCATCATCCGCGCCCAGTTCCTCGGCCGCATCCGCGAAGCGTACGCAGCAAACCCAGACCTGCCCAGCTTGCTTCTCGACCCCTACTTCAGCGATGCCGTTGCCGCATCGACCACAAGCTGGCGTCGCGTCGTTGTTGCGGCCACATCAGTGGGCGTGGCGGTACCAGGGTTCAGCTCTGCGCTGGCGTACTACGACAGCATTCGCGCCGACCGCCTCCCCGCAGCATTGCTCCAAGGCCTGCGGGACTACTTCGGCGCCCACACATACGAACGCATCGACAAACCTGGGCACTTCCACACCTTGTGGGGCGGCGACCGCAGCGAAATCCGCACCGACTAACACCATCCACACCCACCAGGAGGTTTCGACATGCGGTTTCTCGACCACAGCGACCCCGGTTACGAGCTCACCTACGACGACGTTTTCCTCGTCCCGAGGCGCGCCGACGTAGCATCACGCTTCGATGTTGACCTCTCCACTCGCGATGGCTCAGGCACCACAATCCCGCTCGTTGTAGCCAACATGACGGCGGTGGCGGGGCGACGCATGGCCGAAACCGTTGCGCGCCGCGGTGGACTCGTCGTGCTCCCCCAGGACCTGCCTCTGCCTGCGGCGGCCGAGACCATCGCCTACGTCAAGTCGCGACACCTCATTGCAGACACGCCCGTCAGCCTCAACCCGGATCAAGCGATCTACGAGGGACTGACATTGATGACCAGGCGAGCACATCACGCCGCGATCGTCACCGAGCATGACAAGCCCATCGGCATCCTCACCGCAGCACTGTGCGAAGGAGTAGACCGGTACACACGCGTCGGCGATGTCATGAACACAGATCTCACCACCATCGACCACCTCACCGACGCCCGCACTGTGTTCGACGAACTCGAAGCAGCCCGCGAAAACCTCGCCATCCTCATCCATAGCGACGGCACACTCGCTGGAGTTCTGACCAAAGCTGCAGCGCTGCGCACCGGCCTCTACCAACCCAATATTGACGCACACAACCAACTGCGAGTAGCAGCAGCAGTCGGAATTAACGGTGACGTCGCAGGTAAAGCACGCGCCCTCGTCGAAGCGGGAGCCGATCTCCTCGTGGTCGACACTGCCCACGGACATCAACAAAAAATGCTCGACGCCGTGAAAACAATCGCGGACCTCAACCCTGGGGTGGCCATCGCAGCCGGCAATGTTGTCACCGCCGAAGGCACCAACGACCTTCTCGATGCGGGAGCGACCATCGTCAAAGTCGGTGTTGGCCCCGGCGCGATGTGCACCACACGCATGATGACCGGCGTGGGCAGACCACAGTTCTCCGCAGTCGCCGAATGCGCAACCGCCGCCCGCGACCGCGGCCACCACGTCTGGGCCGACGGAGGGGTTCGACACCCCCGCGACGTTGCCCTCGCGCTCGTCGCCGGCGCATCCAACGTCATGATTGGATCGTGGTTCGCCGGAACGTACGAATCTCCCGGTGACCTACTCTTCGACGAGCACGGCCACGCCTACAAGGAAAGCTTCGGCATGGCATCCAAGAGAGCCGTCGCAGCCCGCACGTCAGGTGACTCGCCGTACGACCGAGCCCGCAAAGCACTATTCGAAGAAGGTATTTCGACTTCACGAATGCGCGTTGACCCAGAAAGACCAAGCGTCGAAGACCTCATCGACCACATTTGCGCTGGTGTGCGCAGCACATGCACCTACACCGGAGCGCACACACTCGACGAGTTGTTCAGCAAAGCACTCGTCGGCGTGCAATCGCCAGCTGGATTCGCCGAAGGAAGGCCACGCCCTACAGGCTGAGCGCACCACCGAGAAAAGTCGACGTTGTGCATTCTGGTTCCAACACCCGAATTGCCCATATAAGGTGAATGCATGAAAGGTTTGCTGGCAGGAATTGTTGCTGCAATTATCGCCGTGGTACTTGGTGCCCTACTCTTCTTTGTGCTCGTCGACAGGGAAGAGACCACTGAATTCCCCCAGGATGACCTCACTTTCGCCATCGAAGGCTCCCAACAGAACTGTGCAATGTTCTACGGCGAACCATGTGACTACGACACCCAAGAAGGCTTCAACCGGTGGGCACAAGACCTTGACCGGTTCGTCCCCGAACAACGCATGGGATCCTTCGCCCGAGACATCGGTTTCACTGAAACCAGCAAGATTTCCCTCAAGGCATGTGTGCTCACCCAGAACAGCACCAACACTGTCGACGACCTCCTCGCCTACACACGCGAACGGCACCCCGACGCCACCACAGCCCAGGTTTTCCCAATCTGGAATGCCGCCCGCTGGCATTTGTGCCCCCTCGAGCGGTAACAGTTAGTATGTGACGCTCCTACCTTCAGCAACCTGGCGTGCCCTCAGCGAGGCACACCACCAACAGGTTCATGCCCTCATTGGCACATATCTCGGCGAACGTAGCCGCGGCGCCACACACCCCGTCATCGACTTTCTCTTCACCTACTACTCGTTAAAGCCCGCACAGTTACTGCGCTGGCACCCTGGATTTGGATACACCCTCCAGGACGCCGCCGAGTATGAAAACCTGCGCGGATACCGCACCACTGCGGGCGGCGTTACCGCCAGCGCTCAACACCTCGAGCACCGCCGACCCACCATCACTTACATTGCGGACCTCATGGAAGCGACCGCCACCCGCACCCCACGGTTCGGATGCTTCGGGCTACACGAATGGGCAATGGTCTACCGCGGCGGAACCGAAGCAGTTCGACACTCAACAGTGCCCCTACGCCTAGGGCACGCCGAAACCGACGCAGTAGTCGAATCGCTTCCCCTGCGCTGCACACACTTTGATGCCTTCCGGTTCTTCACCGAACCAGCACGGCCCCGCAACGAAACCCACCTCAGCCGCGACACCCAAATCGACGCCGAACAACCGGGCTGCCTCCACGCCGGAATGGACCTCTACAAGTTCTCCGCCAAACTGCTCCCCCTTGTGAGCACACAACTCGTCTGGGACGCCTTCACACTCGCGTACGCCGCGCGCGAACTCGACATGCGTGCAAGCCCCTACGACCTCACCGCCTACGGATACGACCCAGTACCCATCGAAACCGCCGCGGGCCGAGCCGACTACATCCGCCAGCAACAGCAACTATCCCAACGCGCAACGACCATTCGCACTCAGCTCCTCGAGCAATGCCGCGCCCTCCTCGCGCACTAATCAGTACCAGCGCGAGTCACTCGATAACTGCCCGACAGTCTGCGGAAGGCCTTCATGTGATTGCTCAAGCACCCAGTTAATGTTCGGCAAAGCCGCTGGCTCTGGAGGTGCCGCAGCGCCGAGCGATTCAAACACACAGTAGGCTGCAATCTCGGACGCGATAGATTCCGGCTCAGGCCAGACGGTGCCTGTTGGGCAATCTTTGGTATTGAAACTGATCCCGTAGCACTCGTTTCCGCCGTTGCGTTTAAACACCACGAATACGTCAGTGTTGTTCAGCCAGGTAGCAACAACTTCAGTCTCCGTAGGATTACCGACGTCACCGCGCCGCAATAGCGATACAAGTTTCTCGTAGACCGCCACCGGCCATTCCGAGGAGTTTCTATCCACGGTGCTCCCTTCACAAGCGAACCATCGCAGACCAGTCAGTGTAGACAGAGAGTGAGCCAAGTTGCCGAAAGCGAGGCTTTTTGACGACGAGGCCGGAGGGCTACCGTATGGATGTGAAACGATCACAGCGGATGCCCTTTAGAGAAATTTTGGATTTGCATCTGCCCAGCGCAGTGAGCGTCCGACTACCGCTCTTTGTCCAGCGTGGCCTTCGAGTCGGCCCTCGGTACGGGATCGCCCACGGGTTTGTTGTGTACGGCGCAAACGGGCGCAGTGATGGCGAAATCGATGCTGAATCTCCCTTTCTGCAACCTCACGATCTCTTGCAGTGGCTGGCCGACCGAGGTGAGCGGATCGACAATCCCGATGAAGCACTAGCGGCCATCGAACGCCGCCTCCCGGAGGCCATTGCCGATGAGGAACTCGGGCACATGCTTAGCGGAGAAATTGGTCTGCTGTTGGGAAATGCACTGGTAGCCAACGCTGACGGAGCACAATGGAAAGTGTGGCAAAACGGGCACCCAGTTGTTCAAGTCGGACGAACCGATCTCGATGCCACTGCAATTGCAGATCGCTACGTCGAGCACCACGGAGAATCTCCCACTCACGTAGTCAACCGCTACCGGTCCTCCGCCGGAGGCTGAGGGGGCTGCCCCGGTTCCTCCGGACAGAAGCCGACATGAGGCCGTGTGGCGCGGATCACAGAGATTCGCTCGTGCAGTTTTGAGTGTTCACCACGACTAACTACTGAGGAACAAAACGGGAGGGACTTCGAGAGTGACTGACCAGGGCGCGCAGTACAAGGCTGCCCGTCGTGCAGCAGCTCGCGAGCATCATCCTGATGTCGGCGGCGACCCGGAGACCTACATTCGGGTGCTAGCCGAAATCGACCGGCTCTACCGTTCTGATTCTCCGAGGTATGAAAATGTCATAACTGGTTACCCCACTTGGAAGGGTCGGTGTAAACGAGCGTGGTTCCGTTGTATTCGTGTTCCACGCAAGTTCCGGCGCCGTCAGTGGGTGAAGCTTTGACAGACAACTCTCGATGATGTGGTGAAAAGTTAATACTTCCCTGCAAGGGGTTCCTGAAGAACGGCGCTGCTGTCGGGGCAGCGCCGTTCGGCAATTAATTCTCTAGACCTTTTTCGGTCGGCGGTGCAGAGTCAATACGTATGACGCCATTGTTGTGGGACCAGCACACTTGCCTACCGTTGCAGGTTGACGCCGATGTGTCGATGCTGACGCGGTTCCAGAACCCAGGTGATGTTTTTGTCTCCGTAAATGTGGGCTACGCCCCACACAGCCGGGATGATGTCGACAAACTTCTTGCTTATGACCGCGCCAAGATCAGTGCGTCCGACGTTATGTATCTGGTGTCAAACGTCGCCGACATTGCCTCGCAGTCAGGGGCAGGGCGGATCGGGGTCGCCTTCGACCTCGAAGATTCCGGCCCATTGGACATGGACCTCGACAACGTGCACCGGTTTGCGGAGCTTGGTGTGCGCACCATGCTGCCGACTTATAACCACGCCAACGCGGCCGGGTGCGGCAGCCTCGACGTTGAAGACACTGGGCTTACCGCATGGGGTCGGGCAATTACGGCGGAAATGAACTCTGCTGGCATGGTTCCTGATGGTTCGCACTGCAGTGTCCGTACGGGCCTGGACTTGTGCGAAATATCGTCTAAACCAGTGGTGTACAGCCATTCGTGTATGCGTAGTGTGTGGGATCATCCCCGGAACATCACTGACGATCAGGCAATCGCTTGTGCGGGCACTGGGGGCGTCATCGGGATCACTGGTGTCGGCATTTTCTTAGGTCCAAACACTCCGACGCTTGATGCGATGACTCAACACATTGAATATGCGGCGAACCTGGTGGGTGTTGAGCATGTTGGCGTGAGCACCGACTTCTCGTTTGATTATGAAGACTTCCTCGCTGAGGTCGCTACAAACCCCCAGCTATTCGACGAAAACTACACGCGATGGGGCCCGATTCAGTGGATGCCGCCTGAAACTTTCCTCAGACTTGGACAACATTTGAAAGCACGGGGTTGGGGAGACCATGACGTTGCTGCAGTTCTCGGCGGCAACTTTCGCCGCGTTGCTGCACAAAGTTGGTCCACTGCAACCCCCACGGGAGCTTAGGAGCGCTCTCTGGCAACCTTGTCGCAGATTCCTGCGCTGGGTAGGTTGCTCATTGCGAGAACCAGCCGGTACACGCTGTTGTTTAATGATGGTTATGAGCCCCGGGTTCTTCGACGTTCATCAGCGTGAACGAACCTGTGCGTCGATCTGTCACCGATACGTTAGTTTCGGATTAGACGCTGCGGGTACCCTAAGGTGATTGTGTGAGTATCACAGTGCTGTGACTGCTCGCGTTTTTTGTGTGCGTATGTAACGCAATTTCCATAGAAGTGAGGCAATGAATGACTGAGCGCGTAACCGTCGGTAGCCTGCAGGTTGCTAAGGTTCTGTACGACTTCGTAGTGGACCAGGCCATCCCTGGTACTGGTGTCGACGTAGATGCGTTCTGGGTTGGCGCAGAAGCTGTCATTAACGATCTTGCCCCTGTGAACCGGGAACTGCTGGCCAAGCGTGACGAGTTGCAGTCCAAGATCGACGCGTGGCACACCGAGAATAAAGATTCATTCGACGCCACCGCGTATAAAAACTTCCTGACTGACATTGGCTACCTGCAGCCCAGCCCATCGGAATTCACCGTCACCACTGCTGGTGTCGACGAAGAAATCGCTGAAACCGCAGGCCCGCAGCTTGTTGTGCCCGTGACCAACGCGCGTTTCGCGATCAACGCCGCAAACGCACGCTGGGGTTCGTTGTACGACGCGCTCTACGGAACAGACGTCATTTCTGAAGATGGCGGCGCCGAAAAGGGCAAGGGATACAACAAGGTTCGCGGCGACAAGGTCATCGCTTACGCCCGCAATGTGCTGGACCAAGCAGTGCCACTAGCCAATGGTTCGCACGTTGGCAGCACCAAGTACAGCATCAACGACGGCAAATTTGCCGTTACTCTCGCTGACGGCACCACCACAGGGTTGGCGGACAACGCCACATTCATCGGTTACACCGGCGATGCGAGCAACCCAACCTCATTCCTGATCAAGCACAACGGTCTGCACGCCGAGATCGTCATTGACCCCGACAGTCCAGTCGGTTCGACCGACGCAGCGGGTGTCAAGGATGTCGTCCTCGAATCTGCACTCACCACCATCATGGACTTCGAAGACTCCGTCGCCGCAGTTGACGCCGAAGACAAGGTCTTGGGTTACACCAACTGGCTTGGTTTGATGAAGGGTGAACTTGCCGAGGAGATGACCAAGAACGGCAAGTCCTTCACACGAGTGATGAACCCTGATCGGGACTACACCACCGTTGACGGCCGCACAATTTCTATTCCAGGCCGTTCGTTGATGTTCGTGCGCAATGTTGGTCACCTCATGACCACCGACGCGATTCTCGACGCCGATGGCAACGAGATCCCCGAGGGCATCCTCGACGGCATCGTGACGTCCCTCGCCGGGTTGCACAGCCTCCGCGGCTCCTACCCGCTGAAGAACAGCCTCACCGGATCGCTGTACATCGTGAAGCCAAAGATGCACGGCCCTGAAGAAGTTGCCTTCACCGGCGAACTGTTCAGCCGCGTCGAAATGATCCTCGACCTTCCCGAAAACACCCTCAAGATCGGCATCATGGACGAGGAACGCCGCACCAGCGTCAACCTCCGTGCCTGCATCGAAGCCGCGCGCGAGCGGGTCGTGTTCATCAACACCGGCTTCCTCGACCGCACCGGCGACGAAATCCACACCTCCATGGAGGCTGGACCATTCGTTCCTAAGGCTGACCAGAAGTCACAAAAATGGTTTGCCGCCTACGAGGACAACAATGTTGACGCGGGTCTGTCCACTGGGCTTCCCGGTCACGCACAAATCGGCAAGGGCATGTGGGCAATGACGGACCTTATGTCCGCCATGGTCGAGCAAAAAGCGGGCCAGCTGAAGCAAGGCGCCACCACCGCATGGGTGCCATCCCCCACCGCCGCGACCCTGCACGCCATGCACTACCACCAGGTTGACGTGTTTGCGGCGCACAAGGAACTCAAGGAACGCACCCCCGCGAGCCTTGACTCACTGCTGACCATTCCTGTCGCAGACGATGCTTCAACTTGGGACCCCAAGGTTGTGTCCCGTGAAGTGGACAACAACTGCCAGTCCATCCTTGGCTACGTTGTTCGCTGGATCGACCAAGGTGTCGGCGTCTCCAAGGTGCCTGACATCAACGACGTGGCACTCATGGAAGACCGTGCAACACTCCGTATTGCAAGCCAGACGCTTGCTAACTGGTTGCGCCACGGCATCATCACCAAGGACCAGGTGAACGAAAGCCTGGAACGCATGGCAGCTGTGGTTGACCGCCAGAACGAAGGCGACGCCGCATACAAGCCAATGGCACCAAACTTTGAAGGCAATATCGCCTTCGAAGCAGCGAAGGAACTTATCCTCGAGGGTGCAACGCAGCCAAGCGGCTACACCGAACCAATCCTGCACCGCCGCCGCCGCGAATACAAAGCAGCCAACGCGTAACACCTAGCAGTATGACAAGGGGTGACAGCTGACGCTGTCACCCCTTTTGTCGTGGAAGGAACCGTGCTCATACTTCTGCTCGTCGTCGCAACATTTCTCGGCCTCGTGCACTTGTTGTTATACCGACGGCTGATCCGCGCCACCCAACTTCCCCCACGCACACGCACCATCGCCACCGCGGGCCTTATCGTGCTCTGGGTGCTGGCGGTGATGAGTTTCGCCGTCGGGTCAGCCCTATCGCCGTCATGGTCGCGTCCGTTTGGCTACACCGGGGCACTATGGCTCGGTGTCGTGTTTTACCTCGTGCTCGGCACCCTCGTCATAGCTCTTGCGTCCGGTCTGCTCAGGATCGTTCGTGCCGACCCACGCACACGGCTGCTATGGATCCGTGCGTCGACCGCTGTTCTGATTCCCGCGTCGCTCATCACCGTTGGCTTGGGTGCGCACAACGCGCTAAACCCCGTCATCAACAACGTCACAGTCGACGTCAAAGACCTACCGCCTGAGTTTGAGGGGCTGCGCGTCGCCGTTTTCGCTGACCTTCACGTCGGACCTACACTCGGCAAAGGATTCACCCAAAAAGTGGTCCAGTTGGTTCAGGAGGAAGGCCCCGACCTCATCCTCATTCCAGGCGACCTCATCGACGGCACCGTTCATCATGTCGCACCAGACATTGCTGATCTCGCCTCGCTCAGCGCACCACTCGGGGTGTTCGTGGTCAGCGGCAACCACGAGTATTACGCCGACGATGTCAATAATTGGCTCGACCACTTTGACTCCCTCGGCATGACAACTCTGCGCAACAGTCGCGTAGCTTCTGAACGCGGCGACGCCAGCATCGACATTGTGGGTGTCCACGACTGGGATGCGCCAGAACCTGACCCGGCCGACCTCTCAGCGGCGCTAGACGGGGCAGACCCGTCGCGCTTCTCCATCCTCGTGGCGCATCAACCGCACCACATCGATGAGGCCGCCGAAGCGGGTATCAATCTACAAGTGTCTGGACACACCCACGGCGGGCAAATGTGGCCGTTCAACTACGCAGTGAAGTTGGCGCAGTCCCCCAGGATTGTTGGTCTCGACAGTGTTGGCGACGCCGTTCTGTACACAACTCCGGGAGTTGGGACGTGGGGGCCACCAGTCCGCGTGGGCAACACTCCTGAAGTGGCGATACTCGAACTGCGCTAGATGCGCCACCACGCCCACACGACACAGAACACCACAAGGAATGCGATACCTACCCACGACAGGACTCGAAGGAACCGACCCGGCTGAGACTCCACCGGCGTGTACGGGCCAGTGATTAGTTTCAAGTTCATCCACGCCAACACTGGTGCGGCCAAGAATGACACTGTCGTGGCGAAGTCAATCAACGTAGTGAATTGTGCACCAAAAAACTGAATGATCGCCCAACCACCGGCGAGCACGATCCCCAACCACAGCGCGTACGTTGCCCGCGTGGTAGCGGGTTCATCAATGGTGTCCGGGGACGACGTCCTCACCTCACGCACAATTCCCGCTATCACGCGGGGGTAGGCATCAGCCACAGCCAGGGTTGTCGAAAACATGGTTGTCAGAGCAGCAATCGTGATGACTGGGCGGCTCCAGTCACCCAGTGTTGCGGAGTACATGCCAACCAGTTGGTCGGAAAAGCCAACGGCCGTGGTGGCGAACCCGGTGCCACCGAACATCACCAGCGCCCCGAGCGTCAGAAACGCAGCGGCGAGCAGTGTCGCCCCTAAGTAGCCGATCTGAAAATCGCGGACCGCATGCTTAACGGACGGCATTGTTTTTGTGTCACGCGCCCGCTCCTTGGTCCACAGTGAATGCCACACCGCGACGTCGAGCGGAATGGGCATCCAACCCAGCAACGCGAGCACAAAGGCAATGCCCGCAGCGGTCCAGAGCGCATCCGGCGACACCCAAATTGGCCCCTGAGTATCGGGCATCCCCACCACAGCTACCACGACAGCGCTCAGCGTCGACACAGCCAGAACGCTCATGATGATCTTCATCGACAAGTCCAGCGCGCGGAACTGGCCCACACCCAGCAGCGCAGCCACCACAACCAATACACCCGCCGCGAGGACACTGATGGGGAGGTCGACCCCGAACACAACCCCAGCCAGGCCCGCGGTGGCAATGGTGACGCTGGCAAGGATCACCCAAAATGTTGCCGCCGTAATGACGGCGTACGTGATGATCGCCCAACGACCCATTCGTCGGTAGCCGCGGATCATCGTTTCACCTGTCGCGGCGGCGTAGCGCGGACCGAATTCTAGGAACGGGTACTTCAGCAAACACGCGAGAAGGACCAGGCCAAGGAGAAGAAACCCATACTCCGCCCCGGCCCGAGTTGACTGAACAAGGTGAGAAACCCCGACCGCTGCTCCTGCCATGAGGATGCCGGGGCCCAACGCAGCCCACAACGTACTGCGGTTAACTAACCCGGTGTCCGGAGAATCGCCTTCTCGCGAATCCACACTCATGCTCGACGTCCAATCCTGTTCGTGTAGTCAAGAGGAAACTACACTCACAGTGGCCACGCTCGGGCGCTGAATGCTGTTTGTCCGATTACTCGCTGTATGCCTCAAGTGGTTGGCATGAGCAGACCAGGTTGCGGTCACCGAAAGCCCCATCGATACGCCGGACTGCTGGCCACACCTTAGGTCGGGCACCAATTCCCGCCGGATAGGCGGCAATCTCACGACTGTAGGGGTGGTTCCATTCGCGGACTAGTGACTCCGCGGTATGTGGGGCGCCGCGCAGTGGGTTGTCGTCCACCGGCCATTCGCCCGCACCAACCCGGTCGATTTCTTTGCGGATCGCAATCATGGCGTCGATGAAAGCGTCGAGTTCTTCGATGTTTTCGCTTTCGGTCGGTTCCACCATAAGAGTGCCCGGAACGGGGAAGCTCATGGTCGGGGCGTGGAAGCCGTAATCGGCGAGGCGCTTGGCAACGTCGTCAATCGTGACGCCCGTGGCCTTAGTGAGTGGCCGGATGTCGAGAATGCACTCGTGGGCGACCATACCGGCGTCACCGGTGTACAGAACTGGGAAGTACTCATCGAGGCGACGTGCCAAATAGTTCGCGGACGCAGTAGCTGTGAGCGTCGCACGGCGCAAACCTGCGTTACCCATCATGCGCATGTATGCCCAACTGATCGGCAGGATGGACGCTGACCCGTATGGGGCGGCGGAGATGGTTGGACCGTTGCCAAGTTCAGGCGCCAACGGGTGTCCTGGCAGGAACGGTGCAAGGTGTTCGAGTACGGCCACGGGACCAACACCTGGTCCCCCGCCACCGTGCGGGATGCAGAACGTCTTGTGCAAGTTGAGGTGGCTAACATCGCCACCAAAATGTCCTGGTCGGGCCACACCGACGAGCGCATTGAGGTTTGCTCCGTCAACGTAAACCTGCCCACCTGCGTCGTGCACAACCGCGCAGATGTCCCGGATCTCATGCTCAAACACACCGTGCGTCGACGGGTAGGTAATCATGATGGCGGCCAGGGTGTCGGCGTGGGCGTTCACCTTTGCGCGGAGGTCGTCAATATCGACGTCACCGTTGTCGCGACATTTCACGACGACCACGCGCATCCCAGCCATCACCGCGGAGGCAGCGTTTGTGCCGTGCGCACTCGACGGGATGACACACACGTCGCGCTGCGTGTCACCACGGCTGAGGTGGTAACCGCGAATGGCAAGCAGTCCGGCAAGTTCGCCCTGGCTTCCCGCGTTGGGCTGGAGGCTGACGCGGTCGTAGCCGGTGACTTCTGCAAGCCACGTTTCTAGATCTGCGATCAGGGCCCGAATACCTGCGGTGTCCTCGCTCGGGGCGAACGGGTGCAGGCCGGAAAACTCAGGCCAGGTGATGGCTTCCATCTCAGTAGTCGCGTTGAGCTTCATGGTGCATGAACCGAGCGGAATCATGCTGCGATCCAGCGCGACGTCTTTATCCGCCAGGGAGCGCAAGTAGCGCAACATCGCCGTCTCGGTACGGTAGCGGTGGAAAGCGGGGTGGGTTAAGTACTCCGATGTGCGTTGCAGCGCTGCCGGAATTGCGTTGATGGTGTTTGCAGCTGCTGTGGCGCGGCTGGTGAGCCCAAAAGCCGAGAGCACCGCGGAAACAATGGCATCATCTGTCGCTTCGTCACACGCAATGCTGATGTGGTCGGCATCGACGACTCGGAGAGTGATTCCGTCACGACGGGCAGAATCGAACACATCTTGTGCCTGCCCAGGGACGTGGGCAACTAGAGTGTCGAAGAACTGGTCATGACGCACTGAGATCGCGTTAGCGCGTAGCTCGGACGCAATCGTGTTGGCGTGGCCCGCAACCCGTTCCGCAATGGCCCGCAGGCCCTGAGGTCCGTGGTAACTGGCGTAGCTCGCAGCGAGGACGGCAAGAAGAACCTGCGCGGTGCAGATGTTGGATGTGGCTTTTTCACGCCGAATGTGCTGCTCGCGTGTCTGCAACGCAAGACGGTAGGCACGGTTTCCGTCCGCGTCCTTTGACACCCCGACCAGTCGACCGGGGAGCTGACGGGCGTACGCCTGCCGTGTTGCAAGGTAACCGGCGTGTGGCCCACCAAACCCCATGGGCACACCGAACCGCTGAGTGGTACCAAATACTGCGTCAGCGCCCATCTCTCCGGGCGGAGTAACGAGCGTCATGGCTAGGAGGTCTGCCCCAGCTGCAACCAACGCTCCACGCTCATGCGCGGCGTCGATGAGCGCACTCCAGTCGACAATGCGTCCACTAGCGCCGGGGGTCTGAACTAAAACGCCGTAGAATTCGCCGTCCGGAATTTCTACAGACAAATCGGCGTGAACAAGTTCGATTCCGAGTGGTTCAGCACGGGTTTCTAAGACTGCTTTAGTTTGGGGAAAAATGTCAGTGTCGACAATGAATCTCGGCGACTTCGACCTAGATGCACGGCGGAGCATTGTCATCGCCTCTGCTGCTGCCGTTGCTTCGTCGAGGAGCGACGAATTGGCCATGTCCATACCGGTGAGGTCCGCGACCATCGTTTGGAAGTTCAACAGCACTTCCAACCGGCCTTGGCTGATTTCAGGCTGGTATGGGGTGTAGGCGGTGTACCAAGCGGGGTTTTCGAGAATGTTGCGCACCAGCACCGGAGGGGTGAGCGTGTTGTAATACCCAAGCCCGATCATCGCCGTTGTCACCGTGTTGCGCTGCGCAAGGGCGCGTAACTCAGAAAGCACCTCGTATTCGCTTGCAGCATCGTGCTGGGCGTCAGCAAAGGCGTTGTCCAGAATGTCACTCGGGACCGCTTTGGCGGCGAGTTCGTCGAGAGATCCGACACCGATGACGGACAGAATATGACTGAGCGCTTCGGGGGTGATCCCAATATGGCGGTCAGCAAAACCATGCGCGGTCGAGTCAATCATGGTGCGCTCCTCGAGGGGCCGGGTAGAACAAGGTTGTCCTACTGTGGTCCTCCCCCTCTGTCGCCGCCAAGAATGGCGCCTGAGAGATTCAGCGCGCGTGCGCCTTTCCCCGTGGGCGGGCGGTCAAAGCCACCACTTTCCAGAGGCGTCGCAGCTCGCACGGTCCTGGGTGCCTGAGAGATTGTCGGAGAGGTGTTGCTCCTTCGGCGCCCCACTCAAACTAGGACCACAATGTGGACCTGTTCGGCGAGGACTCTCCCGCACGGCATCGACGCACCACTAGCTTACTGCGTGGTGTTGCGGCGCACGAATCAGCTCCGCACACTCACAACATTCGCCCGGTTACTACCCGATTTTGCGAGTCCGGTTGCGGCGTCGTGATGCCAGTTCGTCTTCCACCGATACTGCTGGCTCACCCAAGTCTGCTTGCTCCCCTGGGAACTCTGCTATTTTGCCCGTAAGTTCGCGCATGGCGCCGTTTATGGCAATACCGAAAACACCTTGGCCACCCTGAAGCAGGTCAACAACCTCTTCCGGTGAGGTGCACTCGTATACGGTGGTGCCGTCAGAGAACAGGGTGATGTTGGCCAAGTCAGCAACACCGCGTTGCCGCAAATGGTCAACAGCTGCCCGAATGTTCTGCAGCGAAATGCCGGTATCAAGCAGGCGCTTGACGATTTTAAGGACGAGCATGTCCTTGAAGGAATACAAGCGTTGACTGCCGGATCCAGCCGCGGTTCGGATGGATGGCTGCACCAATCCAGTTCTGGCCCAGTAGTCGAGTTGCCGGTATGTGATGCCTGCGATCTGGCAGGCCGTCGGCACTCGGTAGCCTACGAAGTCGTCAGGCACTGAGTCGTCGGGGAAAAGCCCCGGTTGTATTGGCGCACTAAGAGCACGAGCAGCGGGCGCTACATTCGGTGAAGTCGAGGCGTCAGAGCCACTTATTCCCGTCAGTTTATCGGCCACGGTATCTCCCTCTTGCCGGATCTGTAACTCCACACGGCCTTCGCCGCACTTACGCCACAGATATCGTGGAACCTTCCTGGTTCCTTCAGGGTGGTCGCGATGAGACTACCGCCCTGAAGCGTGACGCGCCTTTGCGCCTCGCCGATTTCAAGACTACAACTTAGTCAAATTCTGTATGAGTAAAATCACATAAATGTAATAAACAAAACGGAATAGTAAACTCTAAACCACTACTTGAGATTTTTACGTAGCCATTCTGAGACGCAATTAACTTTCGGGCGATTTAAAGTCATCAGGCGATACCGAATCCAGGAACTCTTTAAACTTCTCAACCTCGTCCTCCTTCTCATCAGGGATTACAAGGCCAGCCTCCTCAAGCACAGACTCTTCAGCGTAGATGGGGACATCAATGCGCAACGCGATCGCCACCGCATCTGACGGACGAGCAGAAACCCGAATATCTTTGTCGAAATGCAATTCGGCGTAAAAGGTGCCTTCCTGCAAATCAACTATGCGCACCTCTGTCAACGTATGCCCAAGTGCCACAACAACATCCCGAAACAAGTCATGTGTCAACGGCCGGGCAGGAACGACACCCTGTTGCTCCAAAGCGATCGATGTCGCCTCCGATTGCCCGATCCAAATTGGCAAATAACGGTCCCCATCGACCTCGCGGAGCAGCAAAACCGGTTGGTTTTGAGGTTGCTCTACACGAATGCCGACGACACGAACCTCGCCCATCATGACCGCCTCTCACATGCGACCGCCGAACCGAACAGGTCTGCCACCCTCCAGTTTATGGGAAGTGGTGACACCCTAGCGTAGCGATTCGCGCACAGCGGCCTTCAACAGCGCCCCATGAGCGGACACGATGAGCGAGCCTAACTCGCGCACAATCTCCTCAGCACGGTCCTTAGCGCCAGCTTCTCGCCCTTTGGCGACTGGTCCTGCAATCTGTGCGAGAAGGTCGGCTTGGCGCTCAGCGGCCATCCGGAACGACCGCAAATGTCGCGTATCTAATCCAAACTCAGCGAGTGCGTGGGCTGTCTTCACCAACGTCACCGAATCGCCATCAAAGTAACCACCGTTGCCGGGCTTCAGAAAGCCGGAAGTAACCAGGTCTTTCAAAAACGCCTTATCGACACCGGTGCGTTCAAGCAGTTCCTCGCCGCTGATCCGCGAGCCACCAGGCCCCGCATCAAATTGTTCTTCCGTCGACACCGCGAACGAACGCGGCAACCGCACCACTGGCCCCTCAAGCGTCGACCCTTGATCAATCGCATCGAGTTGCTCACGAATAACTTTCAAAGGCAAGTAGTGGTCACGCTGCGCCGTCAACACAAAACGGAGGCGCTCACAGTCCCCCGCCGAGAATCGGCGATATCCCGACGGGGTTCGTTGCGGACTCACAAGGCCCTCAGATTCGAGGAATCGAATCTTCGAGATAGTCACATCGGGAAAGTCGGGGCGGAGTTGATCGAGCACCGCCCCGATGGATAGACCCGAGCCGTGTAACGGGTGACTAGCAGCGGTCACTGGCTTCCCGCACCCGCAGTCTGCTCATCGTGTCCCGCTGATTTAGGGCCAGCGAGGAAAACGAGACGGAACTTCCCGATCTGCACCTCATCGCCGTTAGCCAACACAGCTGAATCAACTGGTTCACGATTGACATAGGTGCCGTTCAAACTGCCGACATCAACAACCTGAAACACACCGTTCTCGCGGCGGAATTCAGCATGGCGACGGCTCACAGTCACGTCATCTAGAAAAATATCGCTGTCTGGGTGGCGACCAGCCGAAGTCGTTGCCTCATCCAAGAGGAACCGGGATCCAGCATTGGGGCCACGCTTCACCACCAGTAGTGCCGAACCTGCGGGCAGACTTTCAATGCCAGAGACCTGTGGCTCCGGCGCTTGACCCGCCGCATCGAGCTCGCGCAGAAAATCCGCACGGAATACCGATGTGGTTTCCGCCGACGCCCCTTCGAACGCCGGATTATTCTGGTTCTCGCTCACCGTATCTCCTCTTTCTTCGTGCATCGTGACCAAACGACCCTGGATTACAGCTATGTGCGCCACAGCATCGTCGCCACGACTGCAATGTCATCCCCGACCATCAACATGACTCACACAGTGAGAGCCTCATCAACGATAGGTTCGACCGTACCCTGTCGCACAGCCTTGGCGGCTCGCTTGCGTTAGTTTTCTGCAATCCTCAGCGAAACTTAATGCGAACAATACTGATCGAACTTACTCGTCACCCGTAATCTCACGATACTCATCCGCATCAAGCGTGTCGTGCAGCGCAGCATCAAGAGTTTCCTCGTTGGAGACAGACAACTCCACGAGCCAACCCTTGTCATATGGCGACACATTCACCAACTCTGGGCTGTCACTCAGCGCATCATTCACCGCAGCAACGCGGCCACTGATGGGAGAGAAAATGTCGGAAACACTTTTGGTGGATTCCACCTCGCCGAGCGGCTCACCGGCAGCAACTTTGTCGCCAACAGTCGGCAACTGAACGAAGACAACGTCGTCAAGCTGCTTCTGAGCATAATCCGTGATGCCGATGCGCACCGATGTATCTCCCGTGCGCTGAACCCACTCATGCTCGCGGGTGTAGCGCAACTCCTCTGGGAGGCTGGCCTCGCTCACTAATGTCTTCCTTCCATCCGTGACAACTCGACTAACAACTTGACCGACCACTCGACTTACCCCTCGCCGCGACGAGGACCTACATGAAACATATCAGCGACACCATCACGACCCGCCAGACTGAGCGTATTGAGGTGTCGGCAGTTCGCGCAAGGCATCCACAACGACGTTTTCGCGCTTTTCGACGGTAAGCCGACCACCGCTGCGCGCAACAGTATCAACAGCACCACCCGGAATGTTCAAGGCGGCGTCAAGAGTTGGCGGATCACCAATGGCTGTGATCACATACGGACTCACCAAAGCTTCGCCTTCAACACTGACCGATCCCCCAGCGCCGACAAACCACGTATTCACTCCAACCCGAACGGGCCCGCCGGTATTAGGACCACTGCCCGCAATTTGGATAGCCTCCGCGCCAGCCGCGCGAAGTTCTTGAACCTGGTCAAGCAACACTTCCGCCGGTACCGCGTTATTGGGATCGCGGATAATCATCACGATCCCAGGGCCACGCGCCGCCACTATCCCGATATGGATGGCTAGTGCATCACGCTGAGCTTCGGCCTCCGCGAGCGCTGCCTGATTATCTGACCCTGACGCCACAATGGACGCGAGAGTCTCCTCAAGCGACTCGATTTCTACCCGCATCGAAGCCTCGCGGGCATTAAGTTGATCTAGCAATTCCAACAAATCGGTTTGCCGCATCCCGTCGAGCACATCGTCACTACTCGCCGTCCGGACTTGCGTTGTAATGGCAATTCCAAGCAGGACACATAAGGCAACAACAAGAACCGAAAATGCAACGCGGCGCCCTTGCTTGGACGCGGCTTTGGCTTCGTTGCTTTCTGGGCTGGTATCAGGCACCGAAAACTCCACGCCGGATAGCAGCCGCATTACCGAAGATGCGGATTCCAAGAACCACCAGAACAGCTGTCGACAATTGTGTACCTACACCTAGAAGGTCCCCAAGAAGCACTAGAAGCGATGCCACAGTGACATTAAAGACGAACGACACCACAAAAACTTTTGAGTCGAAGATGCCGTCAAAATAGGCTCGCAACCCGCCAAAAAGGGCATCGAGTGCCGCTACCACCGCGATCGGCATATACGGTTGCACAGCAACCGGGATGTCAGGGCTGAGATACACACCCAAAACCACCCCAACAAGCAGCGCGACGAGGCCAATCACCGGTCCTCCTGTTCCTGTGCGATTCGCACTTCCCTCACCGAGGCGGCGGGCATAGAAATATCTGCTGCATCACGCACAACAAAGCCCACACCATATAGCTGACTAATACCTGACATTCGCATATACGCGCCACTGGTCAAGAAGCTGGCCTGCACCTGGCGTGGTTCACCAATCGCAGAGACAACATATGGTTGCGGCACGACGCGATTGTCCACCAAGATGGCGCTACCGGCTTGCCGAATCGCCACGTGCGGACCAATCCTTACACCACCGACACTTACTGCCTCAGCGCCCGCAGCCCACAATGAATTGATGACGATCTGAAGATCCCGATCCAAGATCGTGTTGCGTTCCCCCGCAGGTTCCGACAAGACAACCTCGATACCGGGTCCGCGCACTGGGACCGACGCTGCAGCGAACTGTGTTCGACGCACCTGTTCGAGGATCGCACCATCGGGACCATCAAGGTCAAGCACCATATTTCGAGCATTCGAGATTTCTTCCACGAGTTCGTCACGTTCGTCCGCTAGCTGCGCCGTGCGAGTTTGTGCTGCACGAACTTCAGTCCTTAATGCGGAACGCACGGAATCAGTATCGTCTGCTCTGAGCTCGGCCCATCCTCGCGCCGAACCCAACGACACGCCAATTAACAAAGCACCCACTGCGAACCACACCTGCGCCGATCGTGCTCCGCGCTTCGTGGCAGATTCCTTTGCCGCTGCCTTCGCGTACCCCGGGTCGAGGTGATCTGTCATCAACGATCGCAGCAGCGATGGCGGCCGGTTATAAACCGGCGCGGACGACCGACGCCGTTTCACCGCTTGTGTTTTGGAAGTCGCGGGTTGTGCTTCACGAGCAATCGCACCTGCACTAAGTACAGCAGCATTGTCCACAGGTATAGGAACATGCCCCAGATGAGGAGTGCGTGCCCGATGGGGTCCATGACAGCAGCGAAGGCGGTTGTGCCCTGGGCTGCCAAAATGACAGGGAACGCATACATCAACGCGAAGGTTGCAGCTTTGCCCAAGTAGCTCACCGGTAGTGCATCCACACCTCGCGACCTAACAAACGGCACCATGCACGCGAGGATGGCGTCGCGGCCAATCAGTATGGCGACAACCCACCATGGAATGAAGTCTCGCCACGCGAACGCGATGGGGATGACAAACATGTATAACCGGTCAGCGAGTGGGTCCAGAATCGCCCCGAGTTTTGATGTTTGGTTGAGCAGTCGTGCGAGCTTGCCGTCGAGCCAGTCGCTGATGCCACTGAACACCAAAATGATGAGCGCCCACCCATCGAGTTCGTACACAAGCAACAAGACGAGAAAGATCGGCACACCCGCTAGCCGCATCAAGCTAAGTACGTTAGGCACGGTGAAGATGCGGTCGGTGGTGATAGCTGGTTCAGCCGCTAGCTCATCCAGCTCACGGACGTAATCTTCGGATCGCACGGGGCGCGGTAGACGTTTGGCGTATTCGGTGTAAGTTTCGCCTCGGCGGCGCAGCGGCGGGCGGGAACCCGGTTCCGGAGTCCTCATGTCTGCCACTCTTACACACCACTCTTCCGATGTGACGTCATCGACTATGTTGTTCGATCTTGTGTCGCTGTTTGGCCTTGTGTTGCTGTGGGGCCTTGTGTAGCAACGCGTAGCCCGCGCAACCAATCCACGACTCTACGATACGTGCATCGTCTCGCATGTTCACTCACGAGCAGCGACTTAACTGTTGCACACCCAGATGGCACTCATGCAACCTCCGGCGATGTTGGTGCCGCAGGTCGCTGCGCAAGCGTTGCATTTCGGAGCCTCTGTGAGATAACAGTCGTGATGCCGTCACCTCGCATGCTGACGCCGTATAAAGCGTCAGCCACCTCCATGGTGGTTTTTTGGTGCGTAATCACAATGAGCTGCGATGTTTCGCGGAGCTGTTCGAACAAGTGAATTAGGCGTCGCAGGTTGGTGTCATCGAGTGCAGCCTCAACTTCGTCCATCACATAAAAGGGTGACGGTCGTGCCCGGAAAATGGCGACAAGCAACGCGACGGCCGTAAGTGACTTTTCGCCGCCGGACAACAGCGACAACCGCTTGACCTTTTTTCCAGGCGGCCGTGCTTGTACTTCGATGCCAGTGGTGAGCATATCTGCGGGATCGGTCAAAACTAGTCGCCCGTCACCTCCGGGGAACAAAGTGCGGAACACCGTGACGAACTCACGCTCGACGTCGTAATAGGCATCGGTAAAGAGCTGGAGGATCCGCTTGTCTACGTCGTCGACGACACCAAGTAGATCCTGGCGGGCTGCCCGAACGTCCTCTAGTTGTGTTGAAAGGAAGTTGTAGCGCTCTTCGAGAGCTGCGAACTCTTCCAACGCTAAGGGGTTAACCTTGCCCAGCGCTGCGAGATCACGTTCCGCCGCTGCGAGCCTGCGTTTTTGTGCAGTGCGCTCGTATTTCATCGGTTGGGGCGCACTGACAAGTTCCCCGCGTTCTTTTGCCTGCTGATACTCGTGCAACTCCAGCGCCGATGGTGGCAAGGGGCTGTCGGGGCCGTATTCGGCGATGAGGTCGTCGGCGGCAATGCCAAATTGTTCGAGTACCTGTTCTTCGAGTTGTTCCACGCGTAATGCCGCCTCGGCGCGGATAACCTCGTCTCGATGCATCGCGTCGTTCAGACGGTGCAATTCGGAGTTGAGGGCGTGTAGGTGGTCCCGTTCGCGGAGGAGTTCGGCGTTGATTCCGTCGCGCTCGACGGAGAGTGCGTCGCGGTTTGCCGCCGCTTCGCTGACCGCCTTTGCGAGTCTGTGCGCGAGCATTTCAGCTTCTTGAACGATGACGTTTGCGGTGCGGGCTGCGGCCTCACGGCGCCGCTGCTGCTGTTCTGCTCGCGCCCGGGCATCGCGTTCTGCTCGGGCTGCACGCCGAAGGGACTCGGCCCGACCTCGCACAGCATTCGCGCGCTCCTCAGCCGTGCGGGCCCCCAAGCGTGCATCGACCTCGGCGGCACGCGCGGCGGCGAGGGCATGTGCGGCAGCTTCACGGCGGGTAGAAGTTCCGGCTTCGTCATGGTCATCGTCGCTGTCAGATTGCGCCCGCCGAAGCCGTTCTTCGTGCTCAGTTAACTCGGAGATGAGCTGATCGTGCTCAGCCTCAGCACGTAGGCGTTGGCTAATGAGGTGTTCACGTTCCGCATTTGTGCCGCGCACGCTATGCCCAAGGCGTGCAAGTTCCTCTTGTGTCTGAGTGATCGCAGTGTCGTTTGCGGCAAGTGCTGTATGAGCCTCCGCTAGAGCGTGGCGGCGATCGTCGAGTTCCTCGACTGCACCGGCAAGCGCCGCGGAGAGTTCCCGCGCACGGGTGGTGGCTTCGTTGAGCTGCACCTTCGCCGACGCAATGTCCGCCTGGACCTCCAAAGTAGAGGGTGTTTGAGCGGTACCACCTTCGACCCATCCGGTGCCGTAAATTTCCCCGCTCAGCGTCACAACACGCGCGGTCGGGTGACTGGCGAGGACCTGATCAATGAGATCGTTGTCGTCAACAACCACCGTGTGTGCCAGGCGTGAACGCACCGCTCCGGCTAGCGATTGTGGTGGCGCAACGAGGTCCGCTGCCCAAACTGCGCCTTGCGGCAGACTTGTCGAATCACTGTTGTCGGCGGATTGGGTCGGGGGAATATCGATCATGATGACCGCGCGCCCCCGGTCTGCCTCACGGAGAGAGGAAAGCGCGTCAGCCGCTGTTTCGGAATTCAACGACGTGACAGCATCTGCTGCGGCACCGAGTGCGGCGGAAATCGCCACCTCGTATCCAGTGGACAGTTGAACAACGTCGGGCAACCGCGCACCCACGCCGCTGTGATGATCATGAAGCCACGTGGGACCGTCAGCGCGGCGCAAACCAGCGGACAGTGTGTCAATCCTCGATGTTAACGACACCACTTCATGCCCAGCGCCACGCTCGGCATCCCGAAGCTCTTTGACACGATTCTCAGCCTTCGCCAGAGTCGCCCGCGCACGTTCGTACTGGCGGTCCAGCTTTTCCTCCACGGCCTCGTGTTCAGCCAGGGTGACGCTGGTGGCGTCGAACGCTTCCTGCGCGGCTTCGTTGCGGCGTTGAGCATCCGCTATCCGCTCGTTGAACCGCGACACCTCAGCGTCGAAGGATTCGACTCGTGTCTGTAGGTTCTCAACTTTCCCCGCCAAACGCGCAAGGCCTTCACGGCGGTCCGCGATAGCTCGCACGGCCGCAAGGTGTTCCCGCTCCGCGGTAGCAGCCTCGTCTTCGCACGCAGCGAGCTCCTCGCGAACCGTTTCGAGTGCCGCTTCGGCCATGAGCACGGCCTCGTTGAGCTCGTTTTCCTGCTGGGCAAAATGCTCGGCCTGCGCATCAAGTTCATCAGGATCCTGACCACGCTGCGCCACCGTGGCGCTCGTGAGGTGCCGCTCCCGTTCACGCGCCACACGAATGGTGGCATTCACACGTTCCGCGATGGAAGACAACGTAAACCAAACCTGCGATGCTTCTTCGGCGCGCGGCGACACCGTTTCGGCTTGACTCGCAAGGCTCCCGACTCGCGCGTTGACCGTGTCGAACTTCTCGCGAACGGCCGCCGCACGCTCGCGGGCAAGAGTTTCGTTGTGCTGTTGATCAGCCAATTCGACCCGTCGCTGCACAACGTCATCAGCGGCGATGCGTAGCTTTGCGTCGCGCACGTCAGCCTGAATTACTTGAGCGCGCCGGGCAACATCAGCTTGTCTCGCAAGCGGTTTGAGTTGCCGCCGCAGTTCGCCGGTGAGGTCGGAAAGTCGAGACAGATTAGCCTGCATGGCGTTGAGTTTGCGGAGTGCTTTTTCTTTGCGACGGCGGTGCTTGAGCACACCCGCGGCTTCTTCGATATAGGCGCGTAGATCTTCGGGCCGAGACTCGAGAATGTGAGCTAACTGTCCTTGCCCCACGATGACGTGCATTTCGCGCCCAATGCCAGAGTCGCTGAGCAGCTCCTGGACGTCCATAAGCCGACAACTCGCGCCATTGATTTCATATTCACTCGCACCATCACGAAACACGCGACGCGTAATAGAGACTTCAGAATATTCGATGGGCAGCGCACCATCAGTGTTATCGATTGTGAGCGTAACTTCAGCGCGGCCTAACGCACCGCGACCCGAAGTTCCGGCGAAGATGACATCTTCCATCTTTCCACCACGCAGCGCTTTAGCGCCCTGTTCGCCCATCACCCAAGACAGCGCATCCACGACATTGGATTTGCCTGAACCATTCGGCCCCACAACACAGGTGATGCCTGGTTCAAACTGCAGTGTGGTTGCCGATGCGAAGGATTTAAACCCCTTAAGCGTCAGCGACTTCAAGTACATGCCGCTACCGCTCCACAAACCCTTGTACGTCACCGCGGGGTTCGTCCCACGACTCGACAACCACCGTCACGACGCCAGGGGTCTTACCTGACCGCAGCAAAGCGAGCAGCTTCTCGCATGCCGACCGCTCGCCCTCAGCAACTACTAGGACACGGCCATCACGATGATTTGTGGCATGACCGACGAGGCCAAGCTCCAGCGCCCGAGATCGGGTCCACCATCGGAACCCGACCCCCTGCACTGTGCCATGCACCCACGCCGTTAACCGAACCATCCCGACATTATGTCGCTGCACTCCGACAAGTTTGAAACTAACGCGCCGGTAACAGTGCAGCGAAGATTACCGAGAGCGATTGATCCGGACCCGCGGAAGCCGTGGTGGGTAAACCTGACCGGCTTCAAAAGCAATACTGGGAACGGTGACAGTTGGGATTGTGTACGACCCGATCTTGCCAACCCCCCGCAGCTCAAACGACGGGGTCGTAAACGACTTCACCTGTGACGCGAGGAAGACCGCAACCTTCACCGTGGCCGGATCTACTCGAATAAATCCACGTGGACGATCTTGCTCTGGCCGTTCCTGGGCTGGCTGCACACCGTCTACCTGCTTGGTCGTTGTCCCAGCTCGAGGCCGTGGACCAAACTCGCCAACGCCGGAGCGCAATTGCCGAGGCCTACGCGCCTTCGTACGAGGATCGGCCGCACGCCGAGTGCGCGTCTGCGCTCTAGTCTTGCTCCGCGGTGCCTTGCCCGTCACGACTCCCCCTCAATGGTCAGGTCAACCTTTGTGCCCTCTTTTAGCGTACGACCGACGGTGCAGTTGCGCTCAATGGCACGCTCGACAACCAGCAGCAAACGCTGTTGGGCATCCGCATCGAGTTCACTGAGGTCGAGTTCCAACACTTCGTCAAGCAACGGATACGTTTCACTCTCCCGATCAGGCGAGCCAGTAACGCGAATTCGCGCGTCATAGTTGTCGCCAAGACGTCGCGACAGTGGGCCGTCCGACGACAAACCAGAACATGCCGCAAGCGCAATCTTCAACAGTTCGCCCGGGGTGAACACGCCGTCAACGTCAACAGATCCAATCTGGACCTCGGCGCCACGCGAATTTTTCCCCGTATAGCGCCGCACACCAGCGCGGTCTACCCACAGACGAACATTGTCAGGGTTGGGATTGCGGACCTCGGACTCGTGCAGATCATCTTCCATGATGGTAATAATCCCATCTGGGGCCTAGAAATTCCGCTCAGCAGGCCCAAGGAGAGAGAAACAACACGCCTCCAGCGAGATCAACTCACAGGCGCGGACTTCTTGTACGGCACGGTGTCGTAGCTTTCGATATCGAATTCACTGAGACGTTTACGCATCAACGTGGTGGAGTACGGCCAGGCAGCGAAGTTTTTGCCATTCTCATCTAGGTAGTAGCTAGAACACCCACCGTGGTTGAACACAGTGTGTTGCAGCGCTTCTTGGATGTCGTCGTTGAATTCACGGAGCACTTCTGGTTTTAACGACAGCACCTCAACGCCATACTTATCTGCCTTCGTGATGGCATCGATAACGTAATTCATCTGGTCCTCAGCAATTCCGAGGAACGAGTTGTATACCAAAAGATTAGGACCGAGCATTATAAAAGCATTCGGCACATTAACCGTCGTTGTGCCCAGGTACGCTTCCGGGCTCGCCGTCCACGCATCAGACAGCATGGTGCCATCTTCACCCCGAATATGCCGAGAAATAGGTGGATGGCTGACGTCAAAACCAGTGCCGAAGATGATCACATCAACTTCGCAAGTCGTACCGTCAGCAGCTGTCACGGAATGCTCACCAACACTCTGCAAAGCATGAGGAACGAGCTCAACATTCGGCTTTGTTAGCGCAGGTAAGAATTCGTTAGAGATGAGTAGCCGCTTGCAGCCAAGGCTGAACTTAGGCGTCAAATGTTTCCGTAACTCAGGGTCCTTAACCTGGGCCCGCAAAAACGACGTGCCGATGATGTTCAACCGCTTCGCAGCAGCTTCGTGGCGCATCGCCAGAGTGAGCAACCGGAGGATTCCGTCAAGCCCATGTCGCATGCCACGTTGAGTAGCCGGCGCCTTCCGGAAGACACTCTTAAGCAAGCCTGGTACAGGCATATCCACACGGGGAATCACCCATGAAGCAGTTCGCTGAAATACATACATTTGAGAAACTACAGGCTGAATCTCGGGCACAAACTGGACCGCAGACGCACCAGTACCGATCACCGCGACACGTTTACCGCTGAGGTCGAGGTCATGATTCCACCGGGCCGAATGGAAAATGTCGCCAGTGAACGTGCCGATACCAGGTACGTCCGGCAACTTCGGTTCGGTTATGGGACCACCCGCGAAAACTGCAAACTGCGATTGAAACGAACCGTTGGTCGTGTCGATAAGCCACCGACGCGCCTCACTGTCCCAGCGAGCCTCCGTCACCTCAGTACGGAACCGGATCTTGCGATAAACATCGAACTTTTCGGCAGTCGCCTCAACATACTCAAGAATGTCCGGTTGCAGCGCGAACGTCGAATTCCAGTCCGGATTGGGGTTAAACGTAAACGAATAGACGTTGGAAGGGATGTCACATCCGCAGCCTGGGTAAGTATTGTCGCGCCACGTCCCACCGACCCTGTCGGCCTTCTCCAACACAACAACGTCATCAATACCCGCACGTTCGAGCTTGATCGCAGCGGCAATGCCCGCCAAACCAGCACCAACCACAACTACGCGGAACTCTTCGCGCTCAGACATGCGTTTCCCCTACTTCCAGCTCACAGGCAATACCTTCGTAGCTTAGACACAGTGTCTCACTCGTGAGTCTCGACGCGCAGAAGTTCTACCGAGGCCGGTTACTACTCAGGCCGAGTTCTACTTGGGCCGAGTTCTACTTGGGCCGAGTTCTACTTGGGCCGGGTCCTGCTTAGGCCGGGGCCGCATTCGACGTGCGCCGGGGCCGCGGCTGACACCGAGGGCAATAAAACGACGACCGATTCATAAACGACTCACGACGCATCACCGCCCCACACCGCACGCACGGCTCATTCTCACGCCCATACGCATTCAGCGATCGACTGAAATACCCCGACTGCCCGTTCACGTTCACATATAGCGCGTCGAATGTGGTTCCGCCTTGTGCGAGTGCTTCTGTCATGACATCAGCGGCCGCGTGGATCAACCGTCGCAGTTTTGGCCGGGACTGGGTTTGTGCGATGCGCGCACCGTGCATGCCGACTCGCCACAGCGCCTCGTCTGCATAGATGTTTCCAATTCCTGACACCACTGTTTGGTCAAGTAAAAGCCTCTTGACCTCAGATGTCTTGCCGCGCATCACTTCGACTACCTGATCGATGTCGCACAGTGGATCGAGAGGATCGCGAGCGATATGGGTTATCGGCACCGGAACTATAGCGCCGCCGTGGCTGGGCACGAGGTCTGCCATCATCCAGCCGCCAAATGTGCGTTGGTCGACGAATCGCAGTTCCATCCCGTTGGCGAGCGACACCACGATGCGGGCATGGGCTTCCCGTGCAACATTTGGCGGCTGGACCAGCATTTGGCCGCTCATCCCCAGATGAACGAGCACTGATTCCTCGCCAGCACCGCTGGGCGAGTCGAGTTCAAGCCACAAGTATTTGCCTCGGCGGTGAGCGGCAACGAATTGACGCCCCTGCAGGCGGGTCTCGATGTCGCGCGCCCCCGGCACATGTCGCCGAACCGCACGCGGGTGCAATACGGCGACATGGTTGATCGTGGAAGCCAAAATGTGGCGCTCTAGGCCAAGCCGTACAACCTCAACTTCGGGCAGTTCAGGCAAACTGCACCGCTACTCTGCTGGGACCGACAATGCAGACAGCGCATGCCATGCGGCACCGGCGGCCTTCTGTTCGGCTTCCTTCTTGGTGCGTCCAGTTCCGGTACCGTAGTCCGTTCCCGAAACCCGCACCGTCGCGGTGAATTCCTTGTCATGATCAGGCCCCGACGACTCGACGTCGTATGCCGGGACGCCCAACCCTTGCTCCGCGGTCAGTTCCTGCAAACTGGTTTTCCAATCGAGGCCAGCACCAAGACGCGGTCCACGCTCAAGGTGCCCGCGGAACAGTCTCAGCACCACATCGCGTGCCACATCCAGACCGTGGTCGAGATAGATGGCGCCAAGGATGGATTCCATCCCGTCAGCAAGGATGCTTGCCTTGTCACGGCCGCCAGTTAGTTCCTCACCTTTGCCGAGGAAGATATGGGCGCCGAGACCGCCTTCGCCGAGTTCCCTCGCAACGTCAGCTAGTGCGTTCATATTGACGACACTGGACCGGATCTTCGCGAGTTCACCTTCTGGTTTATCTGGGTGCGTCACATACAAGTGCTCCGTGATGGCCAAGCCCAAAACAGAGTCCCCGAGAAACTCGAGCCGCTCGTTGGTCGGCAAACCTCCGTGCTCGTAAGCATATGAACGGTGCGTCAACGCCAAGGTTAGAAGATCTTCGCGAATACCAACGCCCAAAGCAGCGATCAACTGCTCACGATCAGATGTGCTGTTGGCCATGGAATCCTTCGCTGTCAAAATTTAAGCAACCATCAGTTTTTCGATGAATCTGCGCTGCCCATTTTGTCCAGCAGACCCGACCACCGAGGATCTATTGTGTCATGCCCATGGTCAGGTTCGGCACTAGCGATCGGAACACCGCAGTCGGTGCACAATCCCGGGCAGTCCTCCGAGCACAATGGCTGCAACGGCAACTCGAGCCCAAGCCCGTTGATCACTACAGGCTCAAGATCGATTAGGTCATCAATGAGGCGGTAGATCTCTTCTTCTTCCGTCGTTGCCGACGTAACGCTGTGTGGATAGGCGAACAACTCGGTGATAGGAACTTCGACATCAAGGTCCATCGGTTCGAGGCAACGAACGCAGTCCCCCGAGGCGATGCTCGACACTGTCCCGGTGACCAAAATGCCCTCGGACACAGATTCCAACCGCAAGTCCAGAGTTACATCTCTGCCCTTGTCGATCGCAATCATGTCTAGGCCCATACGCGAAGGCGCTGATACGACGCGATGTTCCTCACGCATTGACCCTGGCGCCCGATTCAACGCTCGTGCATCCAGCACAAACGGCGCATTTCTATTAGGTAGCGCCGAACCATGCTGGCTAGACATCACACACTCACACTCCGATTCAGGTGAAACTCAACGTACAGTTCCACCATTCTAACGGCGACGAGAGGTACTTCGTTCCTCCGCGAACTGCGGGACCACGCTAGGGGCAGGCGCGCCCGCTCCAGCATCACGCAAACGGAGCCGTCCACGGCTGACCGACCGCAGTGTGCCATTGAGGAATTCTTCGAATTCACCCAACTTCGCATCAACGTAATCGTCACAATCGGCGCGCAACCGCTCAGACTCAGCATGAGCTGCGTCAACGACCCTGTTTGCCTCGGCTTGTGCAGCCTGGACTACCTCGGATTGCGATACAAGACGCTGCTGCTCGGCGACGCCCTCGCTCACAGCACGTTCGTAGGCTGCGTTACCCGATTCGATGAGTCGATTAGCTTCACTTCGCGCGCGTGCGGTGATCGCCTCAAACTCACGTTGGCCGCCCTGCACCGTGCGATCGGCTTCCGCTTGCGACTCCGACACAAGTTGCTCAGCATGAGCTTTCGCCTCGGCGACCATCCGGTCAGCCTGCGCTTTCGCCTCCCGCAACATTCGGTCGGCGTCCTCGCGCGCATTGCCCACAGTGGTCTCGGCTTCGTCGTTCGCCGCAGTCACAGTCTGCTCAGCGTTTTCCCGCGCGTCGTTTACAAGCTTGTCCCGATGGTCGAGCACATCTTGTGCATCGTCAAGCTCGGACGGAATCGCCTCACGAATATCGTCAAGCAAATCAAGCACGTCGCCACGCGGCACAATGCAACCCGATGTCATCGGCACACTACGTGCCTCTTCAACTATGGCCACAATTTCATCAAGTGCGCCGAAAACTCGATACACCGCTACCCCACATCTCTGACTGTGCTTTTGCAGTAAGTGCGTCTCTCACACGCTAGTCTGCCCGGACTGGTCGGCTTCCGCATCATCAGATCACAGGTATCTTCCGCGCGCGAGCCTGTCTGCCCAGCTCCAAGCTTGGAGCATAGTCCTTCAACGACCGCTGGCCTACCATCTACGTCGCCTGTCGCTCTTTAATGCGCGCAAGCAAGGCCTCGTGCACTGGGTCCGGCAAATGCTGGGCAACATCGCCGCCGTAGGTCGCCACTTCTTTAACCAGCGAACTCGACACGAAACTGTAAATCGGGTTTGTAGCGGTGAAGAACGTGTCAACACCGGTCAGTTCCTTGTTCATCTGCGCCATCTGCAGTTCGTACTCAAAGTCGCTGACCGCCCGCAGACCCTTGACTATGGCAGTGAGGTTTTCTTTGGTGGTGTAGTCAACCAACAATCCCTGCCACGAATCCACTTCCACATTGGGCAGGTGAGACGTGACTTCGCGAATAAGCTTCATGCGCTCATCAATAGTGAACATGCCCTGCTTATTCGGGTTAACCAAGACCGCCACCACTACGCGGTCGAAGTTTTTCGATGCACGCTCAATAACATCGAGGTGGCCACGGGTGATGGGATCAAAAGATCCGGGGCAGACGGCTCCACTCATGACGCTGACGGTAACAGGTCCGTCGGTGTGGCGAACTCACCGATGCTGATCCGTGTCTCGCCATACGTCCTATCAAGCACATCGTCGAAACCAGTTGGCCAATTCGGCGACGATGATCTCGCCGATCTCTCCACAACGACAAAGGCTTCGGGGCTCAACCATCCGTTGCTACCCAACCCGACAAGCAAAGCCTCGATTGTGTCGTCATCAACGGCGTACGGCGGATCGGCGAAAACCAAGTCAAAACCATGTTGGGCTGGTTTCTGAACAAAATGCAGTACGTCTTCTTTTGTCACCACAGCTCGGTCCGTCAGTCGGGTGAGGTGCAAATTTGTTTTGATCACCGACACTGCGCGCCCGCTGTTTTCGACAAAAGTGGCGTGTGCGGCGCCACGCGACAGCGACTCAATAGCCAATGCTCCCGACCCAGCAAACAAGTCGAGCACCCTGATGTCGGCGAAGTCGAGTCGGGCCTGCAACGCGCTAAACAGCGCTTCACGCACGCGGTCAGAGGTTGGCCGCGTGCCGGTAGGAGGCACCTTAATCCGGGTGCCTCCTACCGCACCAGCAATAATTCTCGTCATTCGGACGCAGCCGACTCGATCACGGCAATCAAGTCTCCCCCCTCAACCTGCTGCACCGAACTGATGGCGATGCGCGCCACCGTACCTGCCTTATGCGCAGTGATTGAAGCCTCCATCTTCATGGCCTCAATGGTGGCCACGGTGTCCCCGGACTTCACCGACTCGCCCGCTTTCACCGCAATCGTGACAACACCAGCGAATGGCGCAGGTACATGGTCCGGGTTGTTCTTGTCAGACTTCTCCGACGATGGCGCCTCGCTGGAAATGGAGTGGTCACGAACCTTCACCGGGCGCAGTTGCCCATTGATCGTGCACATCACCGTGCGCATGCCCTTCTCATCAGGCTCTGCGATCGCTTCGAGTCCGAACAACAGGGTTACGCCTGGCTCTAGGTGGACCTGATGTTCCTTGCCTGGTTGCAGCCCATAGAAGAATTCACTACTCGACACCAGTGAGGTGTCACCAAACTCCTCCTGGTGGTCAAGGAACTCACGGGCGGGGCCGGGGAACAGCAACGTATTCAAAGTTTGCTGGCGCTTGGCGCTGTCCCCTTCAGTAAGCGCGCGTTCAGTGTCAGAACTGAGTTCCGGTGCTGGCTTCGCGGCGGCGCGGCCTTCGAGAGCTTTCGTGCGGAACGGTTCTGGCCACCCACCTGCGGGGTCGCCGAGCTCACCGCGCAAGAACCCAATCACTGAATCTGGGATGTCGAACGACCCGGGATCTTCCGCAAATTCGTCGACGGAAACATCCGCACCCACAAGGTGCAACGCCAGATCGCCCACAACCTTCGATGAAGGCGTGACCTTCACCAGGCGACCGAGGAGCCGATCCGCCGCAGCGTAGGCGTTTTCGATCTTCTCGAAGCGGTCACCCAAGCCCAGGGCGATGGCCTGCTGGCGGAGGTTCGACAGCTGACCACCCGGGATCTCGTGTTCGTACACCCGCCCGGTCGGCGACGGCAGCCCTGATTCGAACGGGGCGTACACCTTTCGTACAGCTTCCCAGTACGGTTCGAGCGCACACACTGCACCAAGATCAATACCGGAGTCGCGATCGGTGTGAGCTGCGGCGGCAACAATAGCTGACAGAGCTGGCTGGCTCGTTGTCCCCGCCAGCGGCGCTGCGGCACCATCCACTGCGTCGGCCCCCGCACCCCACGCTGCCAGGTACGTAGCAAGCTGCCCACCTGGAGTGTCATGAGTGTGCACATGGACTGGCAGGTCAAACCTGGATCGCAGGGCGCTCACCAAGGTTGCTGCAGCAGGGGCCCGCAGCAAACCAGCCATATCCTTGATTGCCAGGACATGCGCACCAGCGTCAACTGCCTGTTCCGCAAGCTTGAGGTAGTAATCCAGCGTGTACAGGTTTTCATTTGGATTACTGAGGTCACCTGTGTAGCTCAATGCAACCTCAGCCAACGCTGTGCCCGTCTCGCGAACGGCATCGATTGCGGGACGCATCTGATCAATATTGTTCAACGCATCAAAGATGCGGAAGATGTCGATTCCGGTCTTTGTGGCTTCGTCGACAAAGGCGCGCGTCACACTTTCCGGGTACGGGGTGTAGCCCACAGTGTTTCGCCCGCGAAGCAGCATCTGCAAACAGATGTTCGGCACTGCCTCCCGAAGCTGGGCGAGACGCTCCCACGGATCTTCGTGGAGGAATCGCAAGGCAACGTCGTATGTAGCGCCACCCCAAGCCTCGATACTCAGTAGCTCCGGCGTGGTGCGCGCGACGTGTCCCGCGACACCCAGAAGGTCCCGGGTACGGACACGAGTGGCGAGCAAAGACTGGTGCGCGTCACGGAAGGTTGTATCCGTCACCCCGATGGCCGACTGTGCACGTAGTGCCGCCGCGAAACCTTCCGGCCCCAACTTCAGCAGTCGTTGACGCGAACCGTCCGGAATCGGAGCGTCCTTGTCCAGCTTGGGAAGTTTGGTGCGCGGATCGAAGTCGACTGGCCGCTCCCCATGCGGCTTGTTCACTGTGACGTCGGCGAGATACCGCAGTATTTTTGTGCCACGGTCGGCTGGAGTGTGCTGGGTGAGAAGGTGCGGTCGCTTGTCAATGAACGAGGTGTTGACATTGCCCGACCTGAAATCGGGATCGTCGAGAACGCCCTGCAAGAACGGGATGTTTGTGGAGACTCCACGAATGCGGAACTCCGCCAATGCTCGCCGCGCACGGCGCACCGCTGTATCGAAATCCCTGCCACGGCAGGTCAGTTTGACCAGCATGGAATCGAAGTAGGCGCCAACTTCAGCACCCAACGCTGTACCGCCGTCAAGGCGAACACCAGCCCCGCCCGGGGTGCGGTACGCCGTGATGCGACCGGTGTCGGGTCGGAATCCGTTGGTGGGGTCCTCAGTGGTGATGCGGCACTGCAGCGCGGCACCGCGCAACACGATCGACTCCTGCGTCAACCCGAGGTCGGACAGGGTTTCTCCACTGGCAATGCGCATTTGTGCCTGCACAAGGTCAACATCAGTGACCTCTTCAGTTACCGTGTGTTCCACCTGGATGCGTGGATTCATCTCAATGAACACGTGTTTTCCGCGCTCATCGAGCAAAAATTCAACGGTACCCGCGCACGAATACCCGATGCTGCGAGCAAACCGCACAGCATCCGCACACATCAGGTCCCGAGTTTCCTCAGGAAGATTTGGTGCTGGGGCAAGCTCCACAACTTTCTGGTGGCGGCGCTGAACCGAACAATCACGCTCGAAAAGGTGAATGACGTTGCCCGCTTTGTCAGCGAGGATTTGCACCTCGATGTGGCGCGGATTGACGACAGCTTGCTCCAGAAACACTGTGGCGTCACCAAACGCCGATTCTGCTTCGCGCTGCGCCTGCTCAATTGCCTCACGGAGATGGCTCTTCTTGTCGACCCTACGCATTCCGCGACCGCCACCACCGGCCACAGCTTTAACGAAGACTGGAAACTCCATTGTCTTCGACGCAGCGATCAGCTCATCAATGTCTGCGGTGGGCTCAGAAGACTTCAACACCGGCAGTCCGGCTTCCCGAGCCGCGTTAATGGCGCGGGCCTTGTTCCCTGCTAGTTCGAGAACTTCAACTGAGGGACCAACGAAGGCGATACCCGCTTCTTCACAAGCCGCCGCGAGATCAGGGTTCTCCGAAAGGAAACCGTACCCAGGGTAGATAGCATCCGCGCCCGCGTTTGCGGCAGCGTTGATGATTTCGGACACCGACAAATAGGCGCGCACCGGGTGCCCGTGTTCGCCGATCTCGTAGCTTTCGTCAGCTTTGAGCCGGTGAATCGAATTTCGGTCTTCGAACGGAAACACAGCCACAGTAGCGGCACCGAGTTCGTAAGCTGCGCGGAAAGCCCGCACTGCGATTTCACCTCGGTTGGCGACAAGAACTTTGGTGAACATATGAGTGCCAGCTCCTTACGTTTGCTCACGCGGATCGCTGAGCCTCAGCAGCGACATCGCGAGTGCACTGCAAAAGCTCCGTATTTAGGAACACTACCGGGCGTCAGCCCGATTGCGTCACGCCTTCTCAAGGTAGTCAATGTTCGCTACCGAAGTGGCAGCGCGCACGAGTTCCGCCAAACCTGGGTGACTGGTCAGGTCGCGATCATCTGAAACCAACTCCTCGGCTAGATCCCTTGCAGCACTGATGACCTCGCCATGTTCAAGCAAAGACAACAGCCGCAGGGATGTGCGCGTACCCGACTGTGCTGCCCCAAGAATGTCGCCCTCCCGGCGGGTACGAAGGTCCAACTCTGCAAGACGGAACCCGTCGGTGATCTCCGCCACCTCGCCCAGACGAGACAGCGCTGCCGATCCCTCAGGAGCCTCGCTCATCAAGATGCACAAGCCCGCGTGCTCACCTCGACCCACCCGTCCGCGCAGCTGGTGCAGTTGGCTCACACCAAAGCGATCGGCGTCGGCGATCACCATCACCGTCGCATTTGGAACATCAACGCCGACTTCGATCACCGTTGTGCACACCAGGACATCAATGTTCCCCGCTGAGAACTCTCGCATGGTGTAGTCCTTCTCATCCGCCGCTAATCTGCCGTGGAGTAACCCCAAACGAAGGTGTGACAACGGTCCTTGTTCAAGGTGCTCGAACATGTCGACTACTGAGGTCGTTTCGGGACCTTCCTTACCGCCTGGCGGTGACGAGTCGTCATCACCAATGCGCGAGCACACCACATAAGCCTGACGCCCCCGGTCAACTTCCTCCGAAATCCGCTCCCACACCCGAGGCAACCACCGTCGAGAAACTCCAAGAGCGAGAACCGAACTTGCGATGGGGCTACGCCCGCGCGGAAGCTCCCGCAACGTCACCACGTCCAAGGCGCCGAACACTGTCATAGCAATCGTTCGCGGAATGGGCGTCGCAGTCATCACCAACATGTGTGGCGTGAGTCCTTCGCGCGCCTTGGAACGCAAATGATCACGTTGCTCAACCCCAAACCGGTGCTGCTCATCGATGATGACCAACCCCAGGTTGAAAAAGTCCACCGAATCTTGAATAAGCGCATGGGTTCCAATAACGATCCCGGCGTCTCCGGACACAACGCTCAGAAGCGACTTCTTACGTTGAGCGGTATTCATCGACCCAGTGAGCAACGCGACAGCAGTCGAGTTCGGAGCACTTCCAAGTTCACCACCCTGCCCTAGCGCGCCCAGCATATTGCGCAGCGAACGGTAGTGCTGCGTCGCCAACACCTCAGTGGGAGCAAGCATTGCGCACTGGAACCCGGCGTCAACGGCCTGCAACATTGCCCGCAGCGCAACGATTGTTTTGCCCGAGCCCACTTCGCCCTGCAGCAGCACATTCATCGGGTGCGTTGCGGCAAGTCGCTCACTAATTTTGCTTCCCGCGGCCTTTTGGCCAGCGGTGAGCACAAAAGGCAGTTGTTCTTCGAATGCAGCCGCGATTCCGCCACTCCGCGGTGGCATGGGGGGTGCGGCCCTGCGGGACTCATCACTTCGCTGCTGGGCCAGTACTAGCTGCATCGTCAATGCTTCATCAAACCGAAGGCGATCCCGCGCAGTGTCGTAGTCACTAGGCCGATCTGGAAGGTGCACTGCCCTCAGCGCAGTATCTAAAGACACCATGCCCCGCGTCTGCCGAACAGATTCCGGCATTGGGTCAGCGATTTCGCCTAGTTGGTTCAGAACTACCCGAATCGCCGTCCACACTTCCCAACTTTGAATTTCTCGGGTTGAGTCGTAAATCGGGATGATGTCACGGGCAAAGACATCCTCGTCAACAACGCCTGCAGACTTTTGTTGCGCGCGCGCCAACTCCGCCAGTTGGCCACTCCCCCGAACTCGGGCGTCCTCGCCTGCCCCCCGCAACTCGACATAGCTCGGATGAGTCAGTTGCATAGTGCCTCTGAAGAACGACACAGTTCCCGAAAACATCATCCGCAAACCTGGTTTCAGAACGTGGCGCAGTTTCTGCGGGTTGAAAAAGGTCGCCTCAAGCCGCTGGCGGTCAGCCTGCAACGTGAGCTTCAAGAAACTGCCGCGGCGATTCTTCATCGGAACAAGATCAGCGCGCGTGATATTCGCAACGACGGTGATGTGATCGCCAGGTTCGGCCTGCTCGTCGCCCAATGGAACACCGTTGCGCGCGTACCGCCTCGGGTATATCCGCAGAAGATCACCCACGGTGTGCGCGCCGTACTGCTCACCCAAAGTGAGCACAGTCTTGTCACCCAGCAACCCTTGCAGTGGTGACGACAAAGTGACCGAAGTGCCCACCGCCGTCACTCCACTCCAATCTGGATAATGTCCTCGCTCTGCCCGCCGGAATACATCATGACCTCGACACCCGGGTGATTCCGGTCGATATGCTCCTCGACCACCCGGTCGAAATCAGCAACGAGGTGACTATCGCCCGTCAGTACCGTCACCAGCTCCCCACCAGCACCCAACATCAAGTCCACCAGCTTCAACGCCGACCGCTTGAATTCGTCATCAATGACAAGCACCTCGCGCCCAACCAACGCCAAAAAGTCACCAGACTCGCATGTGCCAGCCAGTGTCAAAGCCCTTTCATGCGCCTGCCGCACCGATCCCCACCGCGTTCCTGCCGCAGCGGCAGCCATAGCATACGAATCATCCGATGCGGCCCTCGTCGGATCATGCACAGCAAGCGCTGCTAGCCCTTGCACCAAACTCGACGTCGGTAGCAGAACCGCAGGATGCCCCAATTGCCGAGCTTGAGTACTTACCGCCACTAGCTCCTCAGGGCGAATAAACCCATTAGGCAGCACAAAAATCTCGTCCGCACGCACAGCCAACACAGCGTCAAGCAAATCCTGCGGTGTGCACTCCCCGCCGCACCGAAGCACCGACGCGCCCTCGCTATGAAACAACTCCGCGCACTTATCGCCGTTAACGATGGCCAGAACGGTGCGTATGCGCGGCTTTGACGACGGCGAAAACCCTGGCTGGTCAGCACCAAAAGCGGTGATTCGAATGTCATATGGGACACCAACCGCAAGCCCAGCCTCCACAGAAGCACCGGGATCCATGCTGTGCACATGCACCGACCACACTCCAGAACCGTCACCCACAACGATCACTGAATCACCTAGGTCTGACAATTTGTCCCGCAACTGCGTAGCCCCGTCGTCACCGCACCCACGAAGCAAGTACATGATCTCGTATTCGACCCCGCCAGCGGAATACTCATGCACGTGCTCCGTCACGCACGCCATCACGTCCTGGGAGTTCTGCGCACCCTCATCGTCAACAGGCAGGTTCCCAGGGGTAGCAGCGCGCGCTGCATACGAAGGCCTCGTCGGGATATCACCAGACACCACGCCCACCATCGCATCCAGGATGATCAACAATCCCAAACCGCCAGCGTCGACGACACCCGCTTGCCGCAACACCGCCAGCTGCGACGGCGTGGTCTCCAATGCTTCTGCTGCCCCATCCGCCGCGGCGCGCGCAACCACAGGTAGGTCACCATCCGACGCAGCCGCTGCAGCCCACGCCGCACCACGAAGAACTGTGACGACCGTGCCTTCAACAACATTCGACATCGAACGGCCGACCAATTCGAGGGCTCCGCTGAGCGCATTTTGGTAGACCCTGCCATCAATGGGGCCATGCGCTGCGGCATCAGCCACACCGCGCAGCACCTGAGACAAGATGACGCCAGAGTTCCCCCTCGCGCCCGCCACTGCACCCCGCGCCAACGCCACCGCGAGGTCATGCACAGAAACATCCGGAGTGTTTAACGCCAGCGAGGCAGCATCAAATGCAGCCTTCATCGTGAAGTGCAGGTTCGTGCCGGTATCGGAATCCGCTATCGGGAAAACATTCAGCAGATTGATCTCATCCCGTCGGGCATCAAGACCCTCGACACATGCCGACGCCCATTGCATTAGGGAGCGAGCGTCAAGTTCGTTCAGAACCTTCAGCACTACACACCCCTCCCCATCAGTGGACCCTCATGTCCGATTACCTCAAAGCGTAGCCCGCCATACCGGTCATGTGGTGGACCTTCACCGCACGAGGCACGTCCTAAAATTACGGCAAGCGCCAATCAACCTCGTCGGCTCCAAGATCTAAAAGATGCTCATTGGCGCGACTAAAAGGTTTGGACCCAAAGAACCCCCGCGAGGCCGACAACGGAGACGGGTGCGCTGATTCAATAATCGGCACATCTGGCAACAACGGTTTCAACGTCGACGCATCACGGCCCCACAAAATGGCCACCAACGGATCAACTCGATCCACCAAGGCATGGATCGCCTGCTCCGTCACTGCCTCCCAGCCCTTACCGCGATGAGATGCTGGCTGCCCCGGCTGCACCGTGAGAACCCTGTTCAACAACATCACGCCAGCTTTCGACCACGGAGTCAGATCTCCGTTCGACGGCATCGGAAACCCAAGATCGTCGGAGTACTCGCGAAAAATGTTGCTTAAGCTACGCGGCAATGGGCGAACATCGGGCGCCACCGAAAAACTGAGCCCCACAGCGTGCCCCGGTGTCGGATATGGGTCCTGCCCCACGATCAGAATCCGCACGTCCGCAAGTGGTTGCTGGAATGCCCGCAAAATGTTCGCGCCGCTGGGCAAGTATCCGCGACCGGCCGACTGCTCGGCCCGCAAGAACTCCCCCATTTCCGCAATCACCGGCTCTACCGGCGCCAGCGCCTCAGCCCAGCCAGCTTCAACAATGTCGGACAATGGCTTGGGCGCCATGACTCTGCTTCTCCTCTACCGTTGCGGTTGCATCGCCACTAATCGAGTCGACGCAAAGCCTCACGATAGTAGGTTGCGTTCGCCATATACACCGCAGTGTTGCCGTCGACGTGCCCGACCGGCACCTCGTAGCCTTCGCGGATCTTCGCTGGAACACCCAAAGCCATCCGGTAGGCGGGTAGTTGGAAATTGAACGGCACCACTGCACCGGCGCCGACGATCGCGTTCTCGCCAATCACTGAGCCGTTGAGCACAATCGAGCCGGATGCGATAAGGCAGTTCGGCCCAATAACGGCACCCTCGATGTGCGCGTTGTGCCCCACCACGCAATTTTCCCCAATGACTGTCGGGTGAACACTCGTGCAATGAATGATCGTGCCATCTTGAATGTTGGACTTGGCACCGATGGAAATGGTGCCGTAGTCACCACGAAGTACGGTCGTCGGCCAGATGGAAACGCCTGCTTCAAGGGTGACCGAACCGATGACAACGGCATCTGGGTGTACGTAGGCATCGGGATGAATGGACGGGACCCTGTCGCCGAGTGCATATATCGCCATCGCGCAAGCATAAAGCAAGTGAGACACACTGTCACAGCTGATGGTCTGGTGGTGGTTTCCAGTGGGGCTCCGACTTTGTGCAAACGCTCCCACTTTTTCACCGCAAAACCGGGAGCGTCCGCACAAAACGGGAGCGCGAAGCCAACAAGCCCCAAAAGCATCACTCAGTGCGGCGCCAACTCGTCCACCCACGCTGTTCGACGCGCGCCCCATCGACGGTGACGCCGGAACCGGCAGACACGCTGCCGACCCGCCTAAATGGTGCGGGCACAGTCTGATGAGACGCAAAAGTCGCCACGAGCGCGTGGTCTTCTCCACCGCCGAGTACCCAATCCAACGGGTCGACCCCCGCCATTTCTGCCACTTCAGCTACCGCCGACGGTATCGGGAGCAACGCCGTTTCTATGTCGACCCGCACCTGCGAGGCTGCAGCCACATGAGATAGGTCCGCGAGCAACCCGTCCGATGTGTCAATCATGGAATGCGCACCGGCATTCGCTGCCGCGATCCCTGCGGTATACGGGGGGTCGGGCACACGATGAACATGCACGCAGTCAACAAAAGGTGCCAACGAATCGGAGTTCATGTTGGCCAGCAGATGAAGCCCTGCTGCTGACTTTCCGAGTTCACCCGCAACGGCAACAACGTCGCCGGGTTGTGCTCCACTACGCAGGACAGCCGTTCGCCCCTGCAAAGAGCCCAAAGCGGTCACCGACACAGTGATTTGATCGGACTGCACCAAGTCGCCGCCACTAATCCCGGCTCCAAATCTGGCGGCCTCAGCCCATAGCCCCGCTACCAGATCGTCGGTGAACGCCACCGAAGTATCTGCGGGGCACCCTAAGGACACAAGGAACGTCACTGGTATCGCACCCATCGCAGCAAGATCTGCCGCATTTTGTGCGATCGCTTTGCGCCCTATGTCGCTTCCCGTCGACCAGTCCACACGAAAATGCCTACCCTCAACGAGGGTGTCCACGCATGCCACAACAGCAGCACCATCGATCGTGACCACTGCGGCGTCGTCGCCGGGCCCCACCTGCACATCTGCGGGCTGTTGACGCTGGTCCGTGGCGCGGGCGATGACGGAAAATTCGCCGATTTCGCTCACTGTGGCGTCGCTGACATTGGGAAGATCTGATCGGTCAGTTGTCACTGCATTAGAGTACGGTGGCGCTGTGAACGATACGTCGTCAGAACGAATGTCACCCGCAATCATTGCGACGGCAGTGGCTCTGCCAGTGATTCTGGTTGTCGCTCTCATCGTGGCGGCGGTGGTGTTGCAGCGGACCGCCCCTTCCCAACCTGTCCCTCTCTCCGTGGTGCCTGCGCCCGACGCCGAGTCGGAGCAATGTGCCAGTGTGGTGTCGGCGCTGCCCGACACGCTGGGAGACCTTGAGCGGGCGGAGTTGTTGGATCCGGCGCCTGTGGGTGCTGCGGCATGGCGCTTGGCGGCCTCGCTTGATGACCCAGTTGTGTTGCGGTGTGGGCTTGACCGGCCCCTTGAGTTTGATCGTGCTGCCGCGTTGCAGATCATCAACGGCGTGGAGTGGTTCGAGGCATCAGGCGCCCCGCTCGGGATTGATTCAAGCACCTGGTACGCCGTCGACAGGGGAATCTACATAGCCTTGACTGTCCCCAACGGCTCAGGCCCTACCCCACTCCAGGTGGTGTCCGACACGATCGCTGATGTGCTGCCGCCACAACCGATCGACCCGGCACCAATTAACTAGCCCGCTGGCCCAATCCCCCGCTACCGAAGCCCAGTCCCGCGAGCGATTGCGGTGTCGATGAGGGTGGAAATCAAATCGGAGTATTCAACACCACTCGCTGCCCATACCCGCGGATACAGCGAGATCGATGTGAATCCCGGCATTGTGTTGATCTCGTTGATGACCGGTCCGTCAGCGGTCGAGAAAAAGTCGACTCGTGCCAGGCCTTGGCAATCAAGGGCACGGAATGCCTCTACGGCGATTCGCTGAATTTCTTTCGTTTCGACGTCGCTTAAGTTTGCGGGTACATCAAATTCAGTGACGTCATTGATGTACTTAGTTTCGAAATCATAGAAAGCGCCGCCTTCTGCGTCGCCCACGTGTGTGTCGGGCAATCGAATCTCGGCGATGACGCTGGCCTCGACCCGCCCATCAGGAAACTCCAGGACACCACATTCGACTTCACGACCAACAATGCCCGCCTCGATGATCACCTTGGGATCGTGTTCCCGAGCGACAGCAATCGCGTCAGCCAGTTGGTCCCAGGAGGTGATGCGGGAGATCCCGATTGACGATCCACCCCGAGCGGGCTTAACAAAAGCGGGCAAGCCGATGGCCTCACGCTGAGCATCCGTGACCTCGTGCGTACCCGGGCGAAGAATGATCTGACGGCCTACCGGTAGCCCTTCGGCAGCAAGGAGTTTCTTGGTGAATTCCTTATCCATCCCTGCGGCGCTGGCCAAAACGCCTGGTCCCACGTATGGAACACCAGATAGTTCAAGCAGGCCTTGAATAGTGCCGTCCTCGCCGTATGGCCCGTGGAGGATGGGGAAAACAACATCGACATTGGCGAGCAGGCGGCCCATTTCGGTGGAGTCCATTGCGATGACGGCACCGTCACTGGCAGGCGAAGGCGACAAGCACACCTCTCCACCGGCGGGATCGACAGAGGGCATCGTCTTATTTGCGATCACGAGTTTGTCCGGGTCGGTGACGCCCTGCACCCATGCACCGGCTGTGGTGATGCCGATGGGGGTGACGTCGAACCGGTCCCGATCGATGTGGCGGAGCACACTGCCAGCCGACACACACGACACGGGGTGCTCGCTGCTGCGCCCACCGAAAATGACTGCTACTCGAATCCGCTTGTCAGACACTCTGGTAACGCTACCTTCCGAAAACTTGGTCATGCGAATGGTCGTACACGTGTGGCGAAGATTTATTCGGATTTGGTGCTGCGCCCAAGCAATTGCTGCACTGCATCGAGAACCGCTTGGTCCTCGTGGCATACCCGGTGCACGGCGTTGGTCAACGGCATGTCCACGCCATAACTGTTGGCCAGAGCACGGACTGATGTACATGATTTCACGCCCTCGGCGACCTGCCCATGCGCGGCCCGTTGGGCATCGGCAAGGCTGCCACCCCGGCCCAAAGCGTGTCCAAAACTACGATTGCGAGACAGCGGCGAGGTGCAGGTCGCCACGAGGTCACCCACGCCTGCGAGCCCGGCTAGCGTCGAAGGGTTTGCGCCCGTAGCTACGCCAAGTCGCGTCACCTCCGCTAGCCCTCGGGTAATGATCGATGCAATGGTGTTGTCGCCCAACCCAACACCAGAGGCCATCCCACACGCCAAAGCGATGACGTTCTTGCATGCCCCACCGATTTCGCACCCGATCACATCGGTATTTGTGTACGGGCGAAAATAGCCTGTGTGACAAGCTTTTTGCACTGCAATTGCGCGGGCAGAGTCGGGGCAAGCAATCACGGTGGCAGCTGGTTGGCCTTCCGCAACTTCACGGGCAAGGTTCGGCCCCGACAACACAGCAATTCGCGAAGGATCAGCCTTGGTGACCTGCGCGATTACTTGACTCATCCGCAGCAAAGTTTCGCTTTCAACGCCCTTGGCCAGACTCAGCAGAGTCGCGTCTGGGGGAATCATCGACTTCCACGATTCAAGGTTGCCGCGCAAGGTTTGAGACGGTACTGCAAGAACAACGATGTCAGCATTCGCGAGCGCCACTTCGGGGTCGTGCGTCGCGTGCAGCCTCTCCGGCAAGATGCTGCCAGGCAGGTAGTCCTTGTTTTCGTTGGTTTGCTCAATGCACTGTGCAAGTTCCGGTCGACGCGCCCACATCATGACGTCGGTACCAGCGTCGGCGAGCACCTTGGCGAACGCAGTTCCCCATGAGCCCGAACCCATTACTGCTGCCTTGGTCATGACAACCTACCTCCACCGTTCGCGCGTCAAAGAACCTTGTGCCCGCATTCTGCCAGCCACGGGGCGCATCGGCGGCACATACACCAACAAACCCGCCCAGCCATAAGCGACTAGGGTGTGTGTGGTGGATGTGTTCGCCGTCGTTGTTCCGGCAAAACCGCTGAGTCAGGCGAAATCGCGCCTCGCTGGGGTTCTTAGCGCAACGGAGCGGGCACGACTAGCCGCCGCCATGTTGCGCGACACGCTTGATGCTGTGTCGCGGAGCCCGCTTGTCTCGCGCGTCACCGTTGTTGGTTCCTCTGTGGATGTCGAAAAAATCGCGTGCGAACACGGTGCCCTGTATGAATCCGAACAGCGAAACGACTTAAACGACTCCCTGACGGACGCATGCGATCGCATTCGCCAAGCAAACCCCGGAACAGCGCTCGGCATCGTCCACGCTGATGTGCCAGCTGTGCAACCGCACGAGCTAGAAGCCGTCATGACATTCACCGCAACAACTGCGACACCGGTATTTATCGCTGATCGTCACGGCATCGGCACCACTGCCTTGTTTATTCCCGGCGGGCACGCTGTGCACCCACTGTTCGGTCCCAATTCCGCCGCCGCTTTTCATGCCGACGGGGCGCGGCCATTCCTTGGACCGGTACCAGGCTTGCGTCATGACGTTGACACCCCAGCCGATCTTGACGAGATCGGTGGACTCGATGTTGGTGCTTTCACTCGTGATGTAACCCGTAAAGCGCCACTTTTCCGGCGCGTCACCCACTGGTAATTAAATGTTTAGCTCAATCAGAGCAAGACTGGCTTGCCGATGCGCAATAATTTGGAATGATCAGGGGGTGGCCGATCACGCAAGTTCCCCCCGACCTCTTGCCAGCGACGTATCTGCAGACGATGCAGCGAAGACTGAGCAGCACCCGCTACCCGACGGACTGACGCTGGACCCTGATGCAGAACTTGCACCCAACACACCCGTGCATGTCATCCCGTCCGCCCCACCTGCGGCGACGGCGGCGGATTCCACGCCTGAGGGACTGCCTGCGGATCGATACTTGAACCGCGAACTGAGTTGGCTGGATTTCAACTCCCGTGTCCTCAGCCTCGCTGAAGACTCGTCAATCCCCCTTCTTGAGCGCGCGAAGTTCCTCGCAATCTTTGCTTCCAACCTCGACGAGTTCTACATGGTGCGTGTCGCCGGGCTGAAACGCCGAGACGAAACAGGTTTGTCGGTGCGTTCCGCAGACGGCCTTTCGCCGCGCGAACAGTTGTCACTCATCGCCACACGCACTCAAGAACTTGCGAACAAACACGCCCGCGTCTTCATGGACCAGGTGCGCCCAGCGCTCGACGAAAAGGGCATCTTGCTGGTGTCGTGGGGCGAACTCGACGACGACCAACACAAACAGCTGTCGACGTTTTTTCACGGGCAGATCTTCCCGGTCCTCACCCCGCTCGCTGTCGACCCGGCCCACCCTTTCCCCTACATCAGTGGGCTGAGTTTGAACCTAGCCGTCACAGTTCGTGATGCCAGTGGGGGCCAGCATTTCGCCCGCGTCAAAGTTCCCAACAACGTCAGCCGGTACGTCAAGGTCGACCATGAAGACCCCGACACAGTGGCTTTCCTCCCGGTTGAGGAACTCATCGCCGCGCACCTCGACGTACTCTTCCACGGGATGGAGATCGTCGAGAACCACGCATTCCGCATCACGAGGAATGCCGACTTCGAAGTGGAAGAAGACCGCGACGAAGATCTCCTGCAAGCGCTCGAACGTGAACTTGCCCGCCGCCGTTTCGGCTCCCCAGTTCGGCTCGAAGTGTCCGATGACATGACCGAACGGATGCTCGACCTGCTCCTGCGTGAACTCGATGTCGACCCAGCCGATGTTGTTCACGTGCCTGGGCTACTTGATCTTTCGAGTCTCTGGCAGGTGTACGCCGTAGACCGCCCCGCACTCAAGGACAAGCCTTTCGTACCCGCAACGCACTCAGCGTTCGGTGAACGCGAGACCCCGAAGAGTGTTTTCTCGACCCTCCGCGAAGGTGACATCTTCGTACACCACCCATACGCATCATTCTCGACCAGCGTGCAGCGGTTCATTGAACAAGCCGCGGCTGACCCACAAGTGCTCGCCATCAAGCAGACCTTGTACCGCACGTCCGGCGACTCCCCGATCATCAATGCCTTGATCGATGCCGCAGAAGCTGGCAAACAGGTTGTAGCGCTGGTCGAGATTAAAGCGCGCTTCGACGAGCAAGCCAACATCAAGTGGGCTCGCAAACTTGAGCAGGCAGGCGTGCACGTCGTTTACGGCCTCGTGGGCCTCAAAACGCACTGCAAAACGTGTCTCGTGGTGCGGCGTGAAGGCGCCACCATCCGCCGTTACTGCCACATCGGGACCGGCAATTACAATCCCAAGACCGCCCGATTGTACGAAGACGTCGGTATCCTCACCGCTGCACCGGAGGTTGGCGCGGACCTCACCGACTTGTTCAACTCGCTCACCGGCTACTCGCGCGTGGAGCAGTACCGCAACCTTCTTGTCGCCCCCACCGGGATTCGATCAGGCATCATCGCTCGAATCGACAAAGAGATTGAATTCCAGCGCGCTGGTCTTCCTGCACGGATCCGCATGAAAGCAAATGCTCTCGTCGACGAACAAGTTATCGATGCGCTTTACCGCGCATCACAAGCGGGCATACCGGTCGAGATTGTTGTTCGCGGCATTTGTGCACTCAAGCCCGGTGTCCCCGGACTTAGCGAGACCATCCATGTGCGATCTATCCTCGGACGTTTCCTCGAACACTCCCGCATCATGCACTTCGCCGGGAGCGACGAGTTCTGGATCGGTAGCGCCGACATGATGCACCGCAACTTGGACCGCCGCGTGGAGGTTCTCCTGCGCGTCACCGACCCCAAGATCACGGCTGAAATCAACAGTATCTTTGACTCCGCGCTCGACCCCACTACTCGCTGCTGGGTTCTCCAAGAAGACAGCAATTGGGTGGCCGCCCCTGCAGATGGCGAGCAAGTGCGCGATCATCAAGAGGAGATGATTCGCCGGCATCTAACACAAGGGTCATAAACGTGGGTTCGACGAAGAAAAAGAAGCACAAATCCACAAGCGTTCTCGCAGCGGGAGCGGTGCTGTGGCGACGTACCCCCAAGGGGGTGCGGGAAATCGCCGTTGTGCATCGCCCCCGGTATGACGACTGGTCGTTGCCCAAAGGAAAATTGGATTCCGGGGAAACACCAGTCATCGCTGCAGCCCGCGAAATTGAGGAAGAGACCGGTTTCGTCCCTAAGTTGGGGAGACACCTCATCCGCGTTTCCTACCCGCTGAAAGATGCCAAGCGCAAAGAAGTCGATTATTGGGCGGCCGAAGCTCTCGGCGGCGAGTTCGTGCCCAATGAGGAATGTGACGAACTGCTCTGGTTGACAGTGGAAAAAGCCGCCAAGAAGGTGAGCTACAACTTGGATCGCCGCGTCATCAAAATTTACGCCAAGCAACCAACTGACGTCACGACATTGCTGTTCGTTCGCCACGCTAAAGCTGGTCGGCGAGAGGACTTCTTCGGCGACGACACTGCTCGCCCGCTGATACCTGAGGGCCGGGCACAAGCCGAAGCGCTTCTTCCCCATTTTCTTGCATTCGGGGCAACGGACGTGCATTCTGCGGACCGGGTTCGCTGCACGCAAACGGTCGCACCGCTGGCCGACGAATTGAACCGCGACATAATTGTTGAACCCACACTGTCAGAAGAGGCCTACATAAAGGATCCTGAAGCGGCGCACAAGCGTTTACTTGAAATCTCGCGGCTCCCCGGCACACGGGTGGTGTGCAGCCAAGGCAAAGTTATCCCACATATAACTGAATGGCTGGCTCAACGCAGTGGTATCACACTTCCACCATCGGACAATCTGAAGGGAAGCGTGTGGGTTCTTTCTCTGCTTGATGGTCGGCTTCTCAGTGCGGACTACCTTGCATCGCCGCATTCTGACACTGCGCTCAGTACCGCCTAACCACACCGACCGATTTAACTCGCCAGTGAACACCAAATGAACTGTGCGGATCCACATGTGGACCCGCACAGGCATCGTGTGCAGACTGTGATCGACTCTTTTGTACTACTGCGGCCACCGAGATAGCAGCATCTACTCAGCGGAGTCGGCAGGCTTCGCTGGAGCCTTCTTAGCCGGGGCCTTCTTAGCTGGGGCCTTTTTGGCTGGAGCCTTCTTGGCAGGCGCCTTTTTGGCTGCTGGAGCCTTCTTCGCTGGGGCTTTTGCAGCAGCAGTTGTTTCAGCTGTCGACGCGCTTGCTGGTGCAGCTTTAGTTGGAGCAGCTTTCTTCGCAGGAGCCTTTTTAGCTGCCGCAGCTTTAGTTGGCGCCTTCTTGGCAGGAGCTTTCTTCGCTGGGGCCTTCTTCGCTGCAGCAGCTTTCGTTGGCGCCTTAGCAGCTGGAGCCTTCTTGGCTGGAGCTTTCTTCGCGGCCGCTGCTTTTGCTGGTGCCTTAGCAGCTGGGGCTTTCTTCGCGGGGGCCTTCTTCGCGGGAGTTGTCGCCGCGTCGGTAGCAGCGCTGCCCGCAGCTTTACCCGCCTCTACAGCTTTGGTAGCCGCTTTTCGGGGAGCCTTGACCACTGTGCTTCGCGCTGCACGTGGCAACGGAGCCTTTTCCGTTGACGCAGGGGCACCCGCACCGCGCTTGACGGCAGGACCCTCGTCCGGAAGATCAGCTTCGCCAGCAACGAGCGCCTTGAACTGAGCACCAGGCCGGAAAGATGGGACATTGGTGGGCTCGACACGAACTGTTTCGCCCGTACGTGGATTACGCGCGACGCGCGCTGCTCGAGCTCGCTGCTCGAACACACCGAAACCAGTGATAGTGACTGTTTTACCTGCGTGAACAGCCCGTACTATCAGGTCTACAAGTGTTTCAACTGCCTGTGATGCATTGCGCCGATCCGTGCCCAGTTTCTGGGTGAGGGCATCGACGAGGTCCGCCTTGTTCATACATTGCCTCCGCACAGTCTGGCCCCGGTGGCTCCGGCCCCAGTCTCACAGTAATTCTGTGATCTCTCCGAGTCTATGTGCCACAGTAAATCTCGTGTGTGGAGACGGCAGAATTTGCCGCGTACTCATTGAAAATTATTATTCGGCACCCCTTCACAGTGTGGTTTTAATGCCACAGTGCTGGTGTCGCTTTCAGATGATTAGAACGGCGATCGTCCCAACGAGTAGCCTACGGAGCGCAAGTGTGTTTCATGCTTTAGCGGTCGCCGTATCGTTTGTGAACTCTGGATGGGAACTCTGGGATGGCAATTATGGACACCCCCACTAAGTACGTCACCAATGGTGATATCCGTATCGCTGTTTTCGAATCCGGCAACCCAAGTGGCACCCCACTTGTGCTTGTCCACGGCTGGCCAGATACTCACGCTTTATGGGACGCTGTGGTCGCAGAGTTGGGCGACACGTTCCGCATCATCTCGTACGACACCCGCGGTGCCGGACTTACCACTGCTCCAAACTCGACATCTGCTTACGCGTTACCTGAACTTGCGCGGGACTTTTACGCCGTCATCGATGACGTGTGCCCCGACGGTCAGGTCCATGTTCTCGCACACGACTGGGGCGGTGTGGAAACGTGGGAGGTCCTCGGTGAGCCGCAAGCCGAGCAGCGAATAGCGTCAGCGACAATCACTTCCGGCCCAAACCTGGACATTTTAGGGAGCTGGGTGCGCGACCGATTCTCGCGACCAACCCCGAGAAACCTTGCTGGTCCCCTACGTCAGCTTGCGAACTCGTGGTACACGTACCTGTTTCATATTCCTATGCTGCCGCAGTACGTTCTTCGCAACGGTGTCGCCCAACATTGGCCGCGCTTCCTCGCCTTGTTCGACGGCCAGGACGCTGAGAGGGTCCGTCCCGCAGCCACGTTGCCTGATGACATGGCCAACGGTGTCAACCGCTACCGCGCCAACATCGGTCCCCGCCTATCGCGGCCGCGCAGCAAAATCATCAATGTCCCCGTGCAAGTGATCATCAACATGCGGGACCCAGCCGTGCATCATTCCGGATACGCGGACTACGGCAAGTACGTAACGCACATGGTGGAACGCAAGATCGACGCCGGGCATTGGGCGCCGATCTCACATCCCGCAATTCTTGCAGCCGCGACGCGCGAGTTCATCGACACCGTCACCCAAAAGACCGGCGAGTGAACGCACGGCGTCAACCCTGGCGTTGCCTACAACCCTATTGCGCTGCAGGTAGAGTCGCTGGTTTGTAGGTCGGCCGAGTCTTCTCGAACGTGGTGATCGCTTCTTCGTGGCGCAGCGTCAACCCAATGTCGTCGAGACCTTCCAGCAGGCGCCACCGGGTGTAGTCATCGATGCTGAACGGGACCACAACAGTCCCAGCTGTGATGGTTTTTGTCTCGAGGTCAACCGTGATCTCCATCCCCGGTTGTTCCTCGAGCTTTTTCCACAGCAGTTCGACATCGCTCTGTTCAACTTCGGCAGCAAGCAGTCCCTGCTTGCCGGAGTTTCCGCGGAAGATGTCTGCGAAACGCGATGAGATGACAACCCGGAAACCAAAGTCTGACAGCGCCCACACTGCATGTTCACGCGATGACCCGGTGCCGAAGTCTGGGCCCGCAACGAGGACTGAGCCCTTGTCGAATGGGGCATTGTTCAGAACGAACGACGGATCATTACGCCACGCGGCGAAAAGTCCATCCTCGAATCCTGTTCGGGTGACTCGTTTGAGGTAAACCGCAGGAATGATTTGGTCAGTGTCGACATTGGACCGGCGCAGCGGAACACCGATTCCGGTGTGTTTAGTGAATGCTTCCATGGTGACTAATCCTTGAGTTGGCGTGGCCGAAGTTCAGGCGAGGTCTGCGGGTGAGGACAATGTGCCGCGTACCGCGGTGGCTGCGGCGACCGGTGGCGAAACGAGGTGAGTACGCCCGCCTTTACCTTGCCGTCCTTCGAAGTTGCGGTTCGACGTGGATGCACACCGCTCACCTGGGGCGAGTTGGTCGGGGTTCATCCCGAGGCACATCGAACACCCGGCCTGGCGCCATTCAGCACCGGCGGCTTCGAAGATGTCTCCTAGCCCCTCAGCTTCTGCTTGTGCGCGCACGCGCATGGAACCTGGGACGATCAGCATGCGCACCCCTGGCGCTACCTTTCGGCCCTTCAGAACCTCCGCTGTCGCACGTAGGTCTTCAATACGACCGTTTGTGCAGGATCCTACGAAAACAACGTCGACAGGGATCTCCCGCATGGGCGTTCCCGCAGTGAGACCCATGTACTTAAGTGCGTTAGATGCCGCTGTACGACTGCCCTCGTCACCGAAGGATTCGGGATCTGGGACGCTCTCGCTAAGCGCAATGCCCTGCCCCGGGTTGGTGCCCCAGGTAACGAACGGCGCAAGGGTGGACGCGTCGATGTAAACCTCTTGGTCGAACTCCGCACCCTCGTCGGTGGTGAGTTGGTCCCAGGCGGCAACCGCGGCGTCCCAATCTGCACCCTTGGGTGCGTGCGGGCGGCCTTTGATGAATTCGTACGTCGTCTCGTCAGGGCCAATCATGCCGGCGCGAGCGCCAGCTTCGATGGACATGTTGCAAATGGTCATGCGCGATTCCATCGACAAACTACGGATAGCGCTGCCGCGATATTCAAGGACGTAGCCTTGGCCGCCGCCGGTGCCGATCTTGGCAATGACAGCAAGGATGATGTCCTTGCTTGTCACACCGGGCGGGAGTTCGCCGTCAACATTGATCGCCATCGTCTTGAATGGCCGCAGAGGGAGAGTCTGAGTGGCGAGGACGTGCTCAACTTCGGACGTTCCGATACCCATTGCTAGTGCACCAAAGGCGCCATGGGTCGACGTGTGGCTGTCGCCGCACACCACGGTCATTCCAGGTTGAGTGAGGCCAAGTTGTGGGCCAACAACGTGCACGATGCCTTGCTCGAGGTCGCCCATCGGGTGCAAGCGCACGCCGAAATCTTTGCAGTTCTTTCGCAGCGTATCGACTTGTGTGCGTGATACGAGATCGGCGATGGGTTTGTCGGTGTCGATTGTGGGGACGTTGTGGTCCTCGGTCGCAATAGTGAGGTCTGGGCGGCGCACTGGCCGGTCGGCGAGGCGCAGGCCGTCGAAGGCTTGCGGGCTCGTGACCTCATGAACGAGGTGGAGGTCGATGTAGATTAGGTCGGGTTCGCGGGAGGCTCCGTCGCCTTTGCCGCGCACGACGACGTGTTCTTCCCATACTTTTTCCGCCATTGTGCGGGGACGGGCCGTCGCTGGCGATGTCTGTGTCATCTGAATACCACCCCATCTTGGTGGGGTTCGACGGCCGATTACTTGGGCTGAATCGGACTGCCAACCCCACTACATGTCACTCTTAGTTTCCGCCTGCTGAGGGCCTATTGCATTAAGCTATTCAACTAACCACAATGGACTGTGCGGAAAGCGCATTTTGCTTACTACTAGCCATCTCAGCATCCGGAACGCTAATATCGTCTTGTGAGACAGCATAGCGGCATTGGAGTTCTAGACAAAGCGATGACTGTTCTGCACGCAGTAGCAGACGAACCATGCAATCTCAGCGTACTCTGCGAGCGGACTGGACTGCCCAGGGCAACGGCACATCGACTTGCCGTCGGCCTTGAGACTCATCGACTTCTCATTCGAAATTCGCAAGGCCTGTGGGCACCTGGCCCCGCCCTTGCCGAACTCGCGTCCACGGCCAAGGACACACTGATCGACGCAGCATCGTATGTACTTCCACGCCTGCGTGAAATCACCGGCGAAAGTGTGCAACTTTATCGCCGCGACGGACTCGAACGTATCTGCATCGCCTCAATGGAGCCGCCAGCTGGACTACGCGACACCGTCCTTGTTGGTGCGCGGCTGCCCATGACTGCAGGCTCTGGGGCGAAGATCCTGCTTGCCTGGTCTGACCTTGCGACCCAACGGGCGATTCTGTCAGAAGCCCAGTTCACAGACCGCACGCTCAGCGAGATTCGACGTCGCGGCTGGGCTCAGTCGATCGCCGAACGCGAACCAGGCGTCGCAAGCGTTGCGGCCCCCATCCGCGACAGCACCGGCGCGGTCATCGCAGCTATATCCGTGTCAGGCCCTATTGATCGCATGGGCCGCAAACCTGGTGCACGATGGGCAGCCGACCTTCTTGCAGCATCTGAAGCTATCCAGAAGCGCCTCTGACGCGGCACAGTGGTTCACCACACATAGAAAAATCCCCCACCTTGGAAAAGGTGGGGGATTTTACTATTGTAGCCCCGACGGGATTCGAACCCGCGCTACCGCCTTGAGAGGGCGGCGTCCTAGGCCTCTAGACGACGGGGCCAGGACTGTGAAACCGAAAGTTTCACTGTTTGTTTGCTCGAAAGCTCAGTCAGCTTAGCTGGCTGGAGGCTGGCAACCAAATTCGGTGGCCTTCCTCAAACAAGCTGGGGTACCAGGACTCGAACCTAGAATGGCTGAACCAGAATCAGCTGTGTTGCCAATTACACCATACCCCAAAGTTCTGGAGCGAAGGCTGACGCTGTGCATACGCACAGCACCCTCGCCTGCGCTCCAGACCGGTGAACAGGTTAGCAAACTCTATGCCTGTTTTCCCAAACGAGCAGTTCAGGCGAGTGATTCTCGCGCATTCTTCAGCCTTCCGAGTGTGCGATCGCGGCCGAGAAGCTCCAACGACTCAAACAACGGTGGACTGATGTGTGACCCTGTAACCGCTACTCGCACGGGCCCGAAAGCCAAGCGCGGTTTGAGTGCAAGGTTTTCAATGAGCGAAGTCTTTAGAGCATTCTCGATCTCAGCAGTCACCCAGTTATCGCAACCTTCGAGCGCGACGATGGCTGCTTCCAGTACCTGAGCGCTTTCTGGCTTCAAGTTCTTGGCAGCAGCCGCTGGGTCAACAGTGAAGTCGCTCTCGGGCGTGTACAGGAACTTCAGTAGCTGCCATGCGTCTTCAAGTACAACGATGCGTGTCTGGACAAGTTCCGCCGCCACCGCAAAGACTTGTGCGTCTGCATCTTCTGGGAGGCCACAATGCTGCTCAAGAAATGCGCGCAGGCGCTTGGTGAACTCTTCAACGTCGAGCAGTCGGATCTGCTCCGCATTGATGGCGTCCGCCTTTTTCTGGTCAAAACGAGCGGGGTTGCTCGACACGTCACTGATGTCGAATGCGGCCACCATTTCGTTCAACGAGAAAATATCGCGGTCGCCCGAAATGCTCCAACCAAGCAGCGCTAGGTAGTTGAGCAATCCCTCAGGGATAAATCCGCGATCGCGGTGCAAGAACAAGTCCGCCTGGGGGTCGCGCTTGGAAAGCTTCTTGTTGCCCTCCCCCATCACGTACGGCAGATGACCGAACAACGGAGTGCCTTCAGCAACACCAACGCGCTGCAACGCCTCGTACAAGGCGACCTGGCGAGGCGTGGACGACAGGAGGTCTTCCCCGCGCAGAACATGCGTGATGTGCATCGTGGCGTCATCCACGGGGTTCACAAGGGTGTAGAGCGGGTCACCATTGCCGCGCGTAAGGGCGAAATCCGGAACAGTACCGGCTTTGAAGGTAATTTCCCCACGGACGAGGTCATCCCACGTGAGGTCATGGTCCGGCATGCGTAGCCGAACAACGGGTTGCCGCCCCTCTGCCTCGAAGGCCGCCCGCTGCTCGTCAGTGAGGTGGCGATCAAAGTTGTCGTACCCCAGTTTGGGGTCGCGACCGGCTGCCTTATGGCGCGCTTCAACTTCCGCCGGGGTGGAGAAGGACTCGTAAGCCTCACCAGCGTCAAGTAGCTTCTGCACAACCTCTAGGTGCAACTCGCGACGCTGTGACTGACGGTACGGCTCGTACGGTCCACCAATCTCAGGGCCCTCGTCCCAATCGATTCCTAACCACCGCATCGCGTCAAGAAGTGCGTTGTAGGACTCTTCGCTGTCTCGCTGTGCGTCTGTGTCTTCAATCCGGAAGACAAAAGCTCCGCCGTGGTGCCTAGCGAACACCCAGTTGAACAGCGCCGTACGAATGAGGCCGACGTGGGGTGTTCCAGTGGGCGAAGGACAGAACCGCACGCGGACAGGTTTCACTGCTGTACTCATAACTCTTCTCGTTGGCGATGGGGTGGGGAACGCGCATGTTCTAAATACTGCGCCGTCTAACTACTGCGCCGCTGCGCCGTGTTTGTGAGGGTGCCAATTCCATCAATGGTGACCGATACTTTTTGGCCCGCACGGATCGGTCCCACACCTTCGGGCGTTCCAGTAAGAATAACGTCACCTGGCAACAGCGTCATTACACGCGACACCCACTCGATCAGCGTGGGGATGTCGTGCAGGAGCAGGGAGGTACGGCTGTCTTGCACGGTCTGGCCGTCTAGTTCGGTATGTATCCGCAGATCTGACGGGTCAATATCGGTGTTGATCCATGGCCCCAACGGACAGAAAGTGTCGAATCCCTTTGCCCGGGTCCACTGACCATCTCGGCGTTGAAGATCACGTGCTGTGACATCGTTAGCGACGGTGTAGCCGAGAATGACGTCGCGTGCGCGCGCTGCGGGGACGTCTTTGCATGGGCGGCCGATGACGACTGCCAGTTCGCCTTCGTAGTGCACTTCCTCGGATGCATCCGGGAGTTGGATTGGTATCTCGGGCCCAATAATTGAGGTTGACGGCTTCATAAAGATCACGGGTTCAGCCGGTGCTTCTCCCCCCATTTCCGCTGCATGCGCTGCGTAGTTCTTGCCGATGCACACAACTTTGCTGGACAGGATTGGGGCAAGGAGGCGAACATCGGCTAACTTCCAGGTTCGCCCGGTGAAGGTGGGGTTGCCGAAAGGATGTTCGGCAATCTGCCGCACGGTAACGTCGGCACCGTCGCCGTTTGATACTGAAGGATCTCCATCGATGGCGACGAATGCGACGCCATCTGGGCTAGCTACTCGACCAAGACGCATGGGGGCAAGCCTAGCGGTTTCAGTGGAACCGGCGCGAAGCGTGCAGCGTCGACCACCACGTGGCCGACTTGTTGCATCCGGATCAGCTTGGAGTATTATCGACGCTATCCACATGGCAGGATGAATTTCCCATTTAATGGGATTGAATTGAGTGGGGGTCGACCATGAAAGACTCGCCAAGCTCCGTCATAAAGGGGCACACCCCGCTCCCTTGGCGGATACTCGCCGCAAGCACGGTCGCCCAAACAGCATCCGCGTACCTCGTCGCAACCGGCGCCTTTCTCATCCCCCACCTCAGCGACCCCCAGGGCCCATACCAACTAAGCCTCGCATCAGCAGGAGCTGTCGCAGCGGCTGTAACTGGTGGCCTGATGATCACTCTCGTCGCATGGGGTGTACTCGTCGATCGTATTGGTGAGCGCACAGTCTTACTACTTGGCAGCGGCCTAGGCGCAGCCACCATGCTTTCGCCCGCAGCGATTCAACTCACCACGTCGACAAGCCTCACCGTCGTAGCACTCGCGATTGCACTCTTCTTCGGTGGCATCGCCGCAGCCAGCGCAAACACGGCCAGCGGCAGACTCATCATCGGGTGGTTCCCCATGCACCGGCGGGGTGTTGCCATGGGAGTGCGTCAAATGGCGCAACCCCTAGGAGTTGCGCTCGCCGCCATCACAATCCCGCCCGCCGCACACTCCGCCGGTGCCATCACCACGTTGTTACTTCCGGCAGCATTGTCAGTCGTCGCATTACTGGTGGTAGCAACGTGGGTACGCGACCCCGCACGGCCATCACGCCAAGGCACCGAAGGAATCGCACTGGGATCAAACCCCTACCGCAATAAAGCTGGACTGTGGCGCATCCACGCCGCTGCAGTTTTGCTCGTAGTACCGCAATTCACCGTGTGGACCTTCGCCCTCGTCTGGCTAATAGGCGAACTAGGCTGGTCAGCTCTCACCGCTGGAGCGTTTGTGGGCGCCACCCAGCTAGCAGGCGCGGGCGGCAGGGTTGGTGCAGGAATTTGGTCCGATCGCGTGGGATCACGAACAAACCCGATGCGAATCATCGCCATATGTGCAGCCATCGTGATGGCAGGTCTCGCGGTAACCGACTATTTCGGCATCGCCATCGTCGCCGTCGCACTCTTAGTCGTCGCAAGCGTCGTCACTGTTGCCGACAACGGGTTGGCCTACACGGCTGCGGCCGAAATCGCGGGACCGTTCTGGGGTGGCCGAGTACTAGGCATCCACAACACAGCACAAAACGCCCTCGGAACCGCGGTACCGCCTTCAATCGGCGCGCTCATTGCGGTCGCGGGCTTCCCTGCCGCCTTTGCGGCAGCCGCGCTATTCGCCATCGCAGCCATACCTGCGATTCCGCGCACCATCGACACTCGCGAATGATGCGCGGAACCTAAACTAACTACAGCGCAGCCGCGATCCTGTCACCAATAACACTGGTAGCGCTGGTCTCGCCAGGTGTGCGCGCCGCCAAATCCGCAGCGACAGCCCGGTCGATACGCTGCGCAGCATCCTCGTCACCCATGTGGGCCATGAGCATACCGACAGACATAATCGCCGCCGTGGGGTCAGCTTTCTGCTGACCAGCGATATCGGGAGCGCTGCCGTGGACCGGCTCAAACATGCTGGGGTTGGTCCGACTTGCATCAATGTTGCCGCTCGCAGCGAGCCCAATACCACCAGTGATCGCAGCCGTCAGGTCGGTGATGATGTCGCCGAATAGGTTGTCGGTAACAATCACGTCGAAGCGAGACGGGTCAGTCACAAGGTGGATCGTGGTGGCGTCAATATGCTGATACGCAACCTCGACCTCTGGATACTCGGCTGCAACCTGGTCGACCGTGCGTGACCACAATGATCCCGCGAAGGTCAAAACATTGGTCTTGTGCACAAGTGTGACGTGCTTGTTGCGTGTCATCGCAACATCGAACCCGTACCGCACTACCCGCTCAATGCCAAACCGCGTGTTGACGCTGACTTCAGTTGCGACTTCGTGCGCGGTTCCGACGCGGAGGGCACCACCGTTACCGATGTAAGGCCCCTCAGTGCCTTCACGAACAACCACAACGTCGACGGGCTTGTTGCCTGCTAGTGGCCCGACAACGCCGTCGAACAACTTCGATGGGCGCAGGTTGACGTGATGATCGAGGGCGAACCGCAACTTCAGCAGTAGGCCACGTTCAAGAATTCCTGGTGTAACTGAGGGATCACCAATTGCGCCGAGGAGAATCGCGTCGTGCTGGCGAATCTCTTCCAACACTGAATCCGGAAGGATTTCACCGGTGGCGTTGTAGCGCTTGGCGCCCAAGTCGAAGGTGGTCTTTTCCACGCCGGGCGCAACGACATCGAGGGTCTTCAACGCTTCCGCGATGACCTCCTGGCCGATTCCGTCTCCGGGGACAACCGCAAGCTTCATGGTTTCCTTTCCAATACAACGTGTGGGCCGCACCAGGACTGGCACGGCCCACACGCGAAAAATCAGCTGAGGTCGACGAGCTTGATGTTCGTTGCAGAAACTCCTGCAGAGATCGAATCGATGACGCCCTGTGGAACGTCAGCGTCGAGGCGAAGCAAAATGGTTGCCCCGTCACCTTCTGTGTCCTGGCTGAGTTGCGCGGCGAGCACATTGACACCGGCATCGCCAAGACGGGAACCAATAATTCCGAGAGCGCCAGGCTGATCGGAGTAGTGCACAAGAAGGTTGGTTCCCTCCGCGCGCATGTCGAAGTTACGACCGTTGATGTTAACGATCTTCTCTACCCGCGCAGGACCCGTGAGGGTGCCCGATACGTTGATGACTTCTCCGTCTGTAAGAACCAGGCGAACGTCGACAACACTGCGGTGGTTGGGGCTCTCAGGAGCAACGGTCACTTCTGCAGAGACTCCACGCTCCTCCGCAATCGAAGGCGCGTTGACGAAAGTAACGGCGTCGTCGATGACGGCTGAGAACAGTCCACGAATTGCGGACAAGCCGAGAATCTTCACGTCTTCGCTCGCGAGTTCACCGCGGACGGCAACAGAGACGCTAGCGGGCAATTCTGGAGCGAGCTCGCCTGCGAGCACACCCAGCTTGCGGACAATTTCCAGCCATGGTGCTACCTCGTCGCCAACAGGGCCGCCCGCCACGTTGACTGCGTCGGGAACAAACTCGCCGGCCAAAGCAAGGATGACGCTCTTCGCGACGTCGGTTCCGGCACGGTCCTGCGCTTCTTCGGTTGATGCGCCCAGGTGCGGAGTGACAACGACCTGCGGCAGATCAAACAGAGGGCTGTCTGTGCAAGGCTCTGAGGCGTATACGTCGATGCCAGCGCCACGAACATGGCCGCTCTTCACCGAATCAGCGAGCGCAGCTTCGTCGATCAAGCCACCACGTGCGGCGTTGACGATAATGACGCCCTTTTTAGTGCGAGCGAGTTGAGCAGCACCGATCAGACCCTTAGTTTCAGGAGTCTTCGGGAGGTGGATCGAGATGATGTCAGCACGCTCGAGCAGTTCGTCGAGACTGACAAGTTCAATGCCCAGCTGAGCCGCGCGCGCTGCTGAAACGTAAGGGTCATACGCAATCATGTTGGTCTCGAACGCTGCCGCGCGCTGCGCAAACAACTGACCAATGCGTCCAAGGCCGACAACACCAACAGTCTTACCGAAGATTTCGGTGCCATTGAAGCTGCTGCGCTTCCATTCACGGTCGCGGAGCGTGGCATCGGCTGCCGGAACCTGGCGAGCCGCCGACATCATCAACGCCACCGCGTGCTCTGCCGCACTGTGAATGTTCGATGTTGGCGCATTAACCACCATCACACCACGTGCCGTGGCGGCAGGGACGTCAACATTGTCGAGACCCACGCCTGCGCGAGCGACAATCTTCAGCTTGGTTGCGGCTGCGAGAACTTCATCGTCAACCGTCGTGGCGGACCGAACAAGCAGCGCATCAGCGTCGGGTACTGCGGCGAGCAGTTCGGCACGGTTGGGCCCATCGACCCAGCGAACCTCCACACCATCGCCGAGTGCTTCCACAGTGGATGGCGCGAGCTTGTCCGCGATAAGGACTACGGGACGACCTGACTGGGTCACGTGCGAACTCTCCTCAGGATACGAAATTACTTGACGGCGAATAGCCTAGTCCCCTTGCCCCGTGACATTCCACATCGTCTCACCTGATGGTGAGTTGAGAGGGCACCCGAGCGGCACTTCCCCACATTGATGTGAGCCAGTTCACCGTCAGTCAAGTACCATCCTCAATAACGCTTACATACCAATACAGTCACGTACTCTCATCGAATGGTGAGTGTAGCCAGCACCACCAACCGGATTTCGCACCTGAAATCGGGCTTCCGAGGTACAGGCAGTGACACAGCAATAAAGGAGTGGCTGGTTGAAACGCATCGTAGTCGCAACGATCGCTATCGTTGCCGCACTAATCGCAGGCATCCCCGCTGCGCAAGCAAACCCGTCGAGGACGGTGCTCGGCGGAGGGTCCGGCATTATCGTAGGGGGCGACTTCCTGTGCTCACTCACCACAATTGGTCGAGATAACGCTGGCCGCCTAGTTGGGTTTACCGCAGGCCACTGTGGTCCACCCGGTTCATCAGTGCATGCCGAAGAAGCCACTACCCTCGGAGCGGTTGGCACCATCGTTCGGGTCAATCCAGCACTCGACTACGCCGTAATTCAGTTTGACGAGAGCCGCGTGAGTCCCACACGGACTGTTGGAAACACAACAATCACTGGCGTCGCTGGCCCTGCACCGTTCCCTGAATTCGTGTGCAAAGAAGGACGAAGCACCGGTCACACCTGTGGCGTGAACCTCTTTGTAGACCAACTGTTTTCAGAGCAGTATGGATTTGTCTGCATCACCGAAGGTGACTCAGGTGGCCCCATCACCTCAGGAAACAACGTCATCGGCATTGTGTCCGCATATTTCTTCATCCCGTGCATCGGACCCCACGTCAGCATCAACATGGATGCCGTAGTCGCAGACGCTAACTTCGCAGGTGGCGTCGGCGCAGGCTTCCGCCCGATCTAAGAGCACGCTCCCCGATTTACGCACAAACGAGGTGTGCCCCCCGCTGACATAAGCGGGGGGCACACCTCGTTGAGTAGAGAAGTTATGCAGTCTCGGTGATGGGGCGATCCACCCAGCTCATCAAGCCGCGCAGCTTCGAACCAACAACCTCGATGGGGTGTTCGGCGTTTTCCTTGCGGAGGCCTTCAAGTTCCTTGTTGCCACCTTCAACATTGGCGACGAGGCGCTCGACGAACTTGCCGGAGGTGATGTCAGCGAGGATTTCTTTCATCCGAGTCTTGGTGTCAGCGTCGATGACACGCGGGCCGGAGAGGTAGCCACCGAACTCGGCAGTGTCGGACACTGAGTAGTTCATGCGGCCGATTCCACCCTCGTACATGAGGTCGACGATGAGCTTCAACTCGTGGAGGCACTCAAAGTAGGCGATTTCAGGTGCGTAGCCAGCTTCGATGAGAACCTCGAAGCCTGTCTGTACGAGCTTCTCGGTGCCACCGCAGAGTACGGCTTGCTCGCCGAATAGGTCAGTTTCGGTTTCTTCAGCGAACGTGGTCTTGATGACGCCTGCACGAGTGCCACCGATTGCCTTGGCGTAGGAAAGGCCAAGTGCAAGACCTTCACCCTTGGGGTCTTGTTCGACGGCGACAAGCGCAGGAACGCCCTTGCCATCTGAGAACTGACGACGCACGAGGTGGCCTGGGCCCTTGGGAGCAACCATGGCAACGGTGACGTTAGCCGGTGGCTTGATGAGGCCGAAGCGGATGTTAAGGCCGTGTCCGAAGAAGAGGGCGTCGCCGTCTTTCAGGTTTGGCTCGATGTCATTGCTGTAGATCGATGCCTGCGCGGTGTCAGGGGCGAGGACCATGATGACGTCGGCCCAGGCTGCAGCTTCTGCTGGGGTGAGGACCTTGATGCCCTGCTCCTCAGCCTTGGCCCGTGACTTCGACCCTTCCTGTAGGCCAACGCGAACATCGACACCGGAGTCGCGGAGGCTCAAGGAGTGCGCGTGCCCCTGGCTGCCGTATCCGATGACGGCCACCTTACGGCCCTGAATGATGGAGAGATCGGCATCATCGTCATAAAAGATCTCGACGGCCACGTGATAGTTCCCTTCTTCGCTTTTGACAAGCCCGACGAGTGTCGGGCCTGCAGGTCGTATGTAGTGCCTAAGTAACAACTACCTACTCTGGGTTAAGAGGCTAGCGTGTTGCTGTAATGGATTTGGGACCGCGCCCTAGAGCCACGATGCCAGACTGCACGAGTTCACGGACGCCGTACGGTTCGAGAACTTTCAGAAGCGCCTCAAGTTTGTCTTGGGTGCCTGTCGCCTCAATGGTGAGTGATTCCGGCGAAACGTCCACGATTTTGGCGCGGAACAATTCTGCAGCTTCGACAACCTGGCTCCGTACCGTCGCGTCGGCTCGCACCTTGATGAGAACTAACTCGCGCGCAACGGAAGCTGTCGGGTCCTGTTCAACGATCTTGAGGACGTTGATCAGTTTGTTGAGTTGCTTGGTGACTTGTTCAAGCGGCTGGTCGTCAACGATGACCACGATGGTCATGCGTGAGATGCCCTTGATTTCGGTTGGCCCAACAGCGAGAGACTCGATGTTGAATCCGCGGCGAGAAAAGAGCGACGCGACTCGGGCGAGAACGCCTGGCTTGTCCTCGACGAGAACGCTAAGTGTGTGACTTGTTCTCACTGTGAGTCGGCCCCTTCTGAATCTGCCTTGGATTGTGCTGCGCGGTGCGCTACGGCTTGGTCTTCGGTTTGCATCACCTGATGGATCACAGCCGGTGTGTCACCAGCGGCTTCATCGTCATCGAACAGTGGGCGGATGCCGCGTGCAGCCATGATTTCGTCATTGCCAGTTCCCGCCGCAACCATCGGCCACACCTGGGCGTCTGCCCCGACAATGAAGTCAATGACGACAGGTCGGTCGTTGATTTCCTGTGCCTTCTTGATGGCTGGGATGACGTCTTCTTCTTTGTCCACGCGGATGCCGACACAGCCGAGCGCTTCGGAAAGCTTGACGAAGTCCGGAATGCGCAGCGAGTGGGTGGACAAGTTGGTGTTGGAGTAGCGCTCTTCGTAGAAAAGCGTCTGCCACTGACGGACCATGCCGAGGTTGCCGTTGTTGATCAGAGCGACCTTGATCGGCACGCCTTCGATCGCACAGGTGGCGAGCTCTTGGTTGGTCATCTGGAAGCAACCGTCACCATCAATTGCCCACACTTCAGTGTCGGGCATTCCCATCTTGGCGCCCATGGCCGCAGGAACTGCGTAGCCCATCGTGCCAAGGCCACCTGAGTTGAGCCAGGTGCGGGGCTTTTCGTATTTAACGAACTGAGCTGCCCACATCTGGTGCTGTCCAACTCCGGCCACGTAGACAGCGTCAGGTCCGGCGAGTTTGCCGAGCTGTTCGATGACGTATTCAGGCGATAGTGATCCATCGCTCTGAGGTCCGTAGCTGAGTGGGTACGTGTTTCGGATGCCGTTGAGGTATTCCCACCAACCAGTGAGATCAGGGGTGCGTCCTGATGAGCGGTCAGAACGAATCACCTCAGTGAGTTCGGAGATGACTTCCTTGCAGTCGCCCACGATGGGAACGTCTGCGTGGCGGTTCTTACCGATTTCAGCCGGATCGATATCGGCGTGGATGATCTTGGCGAACTGCGCGAAGGTCGTGAGTTTGCCTGTCACGCGATCGTCGAAGCGTGCGCCCAGGGTGATGAGGAGGTCGCTCTTCTGTAGCGCTCCCACTGCGGCGACAGTGCCGTGCATGCCTGGCATGCCAAGGTTGAGGTCGTGGCTGTCGGGGAAGGCGCCGCGTGCCATCAGCGTGGTGACTACAGGGATTCCAGTGAGTTCTGCAAGTTCAAGGAGTTCCGCTGATGCGTCAGCCTTGATCACGCCGCCACCCACGTACAGGACGGGGTGCTTCGCTGCGGCGATGAGGCGTGCGGCTTCTCGGACCTGCTTGCCGTGCGGCTTGGTGACCGGACGGTAGCCAGGAAGATGCATCTCCGGGGGCCAGGTGAACGTCATTTGGCCTTGCAGGAGGTCCTTAGGAATGTCGACCAAAACCGGTCCGGGGCGCCCAGTCGCGGCAAGGTGAAATGCTTCAGCCATGACGCGAGGGATGTCGTCGCCCTCAGTGATCAGGAAGTTGTGCTTGGTGATCGGCATAGTGATACCGGAAATATCGGCTTCCTGGAAACCGTCCGTACCGATCAATGGGCGTCCCACCTGCCCGGTGATCGCCACCATGGGAACTGAGTCCATGTAGGCATCAGCCAGTGGGGTAACAAGGTTGGTTGCCCCTGGGCCGGACGTCGCCATACAAACGCCGACCTTGCCTGTTGCCTGCGCGTAGCCGGTAGCGGCGTGGCCTGCACCCTGCTCGTGGCGGACCAAGACGTGGCGTACCTTGCGTGAGTCCAACAGCGGGTCATAGACGGGCAAAATGGCCCCACCTGGAATACCGAAGACAATGTCGGCGTGTAGTTCCTCTAGGGACCGTACAACGGCTTGAGCGCCGGTCATCTTCTCAGGTGTACCGGGGCGGGTGCTGGGCAGGTTCGCAGGTGTGGCACCTGTTCCTGGCTCGTTTTGGGCACCACCGGCGTCACTGCTCTGACCCGCGGGTGTCTGTCCCGCGGCGAGATGTCCTGGCTGCGGGCCTGGCGTTGGCCGTGCTGTCGGTGCACTCACTGCAAGTTCCTCTGGCTAGTTCGGGCTATCGTCTGTTTGGTGCGTCTGTCTGGCGCGTCTGGCTTGTGCCCAAGTGAAGAATCCTTTTACAGATCCTACCTACGGGCACTAAAAAACCCCCGCTCGCAGGTCTCTGCGGAACGAGGGTGCGCGTCGTATCTTGCGGGTATCTCGCCGAACTAACTAAATCGGCACCAACTAAGCGACGACGCGCTTGTTGACTACGAGTACCCGAATCTGATTCACGCATCCGACGCTAATCAAGACCTGCGTCTGACGTCAAACGAATCAGCCGCAATTCCCACACTATGAGAGATTTGCTGCGGGATGCAAGGATGGATGTGTGCCGAAAGCAAAGCCCCAAAACCCGCAAGCGCGAACCATTCGCATCTCACGTCTGACTTTACTTGGCGTCCTCTTACTCGCGTGCTGTATCGCATTTCTGGCCGCTGCCGAGCCATTCCTGTTTGGCTGGCTGCTAGCAGTGCCCATATTCCTCGCAGTGTGGATCCTGCGAGTACAGACTAGGGTATCTGAGACTGCGCTCCAATTACGAACTCTATTCAGAACACGTACTGTGTTGTGGGACGAAATCCAAGGGTTAACCTTCCCCAAGTATCGTTCCGCCCGAGCCGTTCTAACGTCCGGAGACCAGGTACCCCTCCCGACCGTGACGTTTGAAGACTTGCCCAAGATCACACCCTTGAGCAACGGCCGCATCCCTGACATCGAGGCTTCGCTGCAGGCAGAGCGTCAAGAACAGCGCGCGCGTTCGACGCCGCCGCAGGAAAAACACTCTAAGTAAGACCACCTCCCCCGTTCCGCTACGGCAGTCAGCCCGCTGCTGCACACCACACGAGGTCACGACCTATGCCCCCATTGAGATCCCGCACCACCACGATCGGCCGAAACGCTGCCGGCGCCCGCGCACTCTGGCGCGCCACCGGAATGACGGATTCCGACTTCGGCAAACCCATCGTGGCCATCGCCAACTCGTATACCCAGTTCGTCCCGGGCCACGTCCACCTCAAGAACCTCGGTGACATCGTCGCGGAAAAGATTCGCGAAGCCGGTGGAGTGCCCCGAGAGTTCCACACCATCGCCGTCGATGACGGCATCGCCATGGGACACAGCGGCATGTTGTATTCGTTGCCGAGCCGAGAAATCATCGCCGATTCAGTTGAATACATGGTCAATGCCCACACCGCCGACGCATTGGTGTGCATCTCGAACTGCGACAAGATCACCCCAGGCATGCTCAACGCGGCGATGCGACTCAACATCCCCACCGTGTTTGTCTCCGGCGGACCGATGGAAGCTGGCAAGGCCGTTGTCGTTGATGGAGTGACGCACGCACCAACAGACCTCGTCACCGCCATTTCCGCTAGCGCAAACAGCGCAGTTGCCGACGAAGGTCTTGACGAAGTCGAGCGCTCCGCTTGCCCCACATGCGGGTCATGCTCCGGCATGTTCACTGCAAACTCGATGAACTGCCTCACCGAAGCACTCGGACTTGCGCTACCTGGCAACGGTTCCACCCTGGCTACGCATGCAGCCCGTCGCGCACTATTCGAACGGGCCGGAACTGTCATCGTCGACGCAGCAACTCGGTACTACCGCGACGGCGACGAATCCGTTCTACCTCGCAACATTGCGACACCCGCAGCGTTCCGCAACGCCATGGCCCTTGACGTCGCAATGGGGGGATCAACAAACACCGTTCTGCACATTCTCGCTGCCGCAGAAGAAGGCGAAGTGCCGTTCAAGCTCGAAGACATCGACGAAATTAGCCGCCATGTGCCCTGCCTGGCCAAGGTGTCCCCCAACTCCGACTACCACATGGAGGATGTGCATAGGGCTGGTGGAATCCCCGCCATCCTGGGTGAATTGCGGCGCGGCGGGCTTCTTGACACCACCACGACAACAGTCCACGCATCAAGCCTCGGGCAATGGCTGGACGACTGGGACATCAGGTCAGAGACTGCGACCGACGAAGCAAAAGAACTGTTCCACGCCGCTCCCGGCGGAGTCCGCACGACAGAACCGTTCTCCACGGACAACAGGTGGTCCTCACTCGACACAGATGCCTCTGGCGGGTGCATTCGCGACATTGAGCATGCCTACACCCAGGACGGCGGGCTCGCTGTTCTACGTGGAAATCTCGCCCCCAACGGTGCCGTCGTCAAGACGGCTGGCATTGACGAAGCACTGTGGCGATTCCAGGGCCCGGCGCGCGTCGTTGAAAGTCAGGAAGAAGCCGTTTCTGTCATCTTGCAACGAGTGATTCAGCCCGGAGAGATCATCGTCGTCCGCTACGAAGGCCCCGCGGGCGGTCCTGGTATGCAAGAAATGTTGCACCCCACAGCATTCCTTAAAGGCGCCGGACTTGGGGCGAAGTGCGCGCTCATCACTGATGGACGCTTCTCGGGTGGGACGTCAGGAATCTCGGTGGGGCACATCTCCCCCGAGGCCGCTGCGGGAGGCGCAATTGGACTTGTGGAGGATGGCGACGAAATCCTGATCGACATTGCCTCCCGAACACTACAGCTTCTCATTTCGGATGAGGCTCTTGCTGAGCGTCGATCCAAGATGGACGCCAGTGAGCGTCCTTGGCAACCCAAGGACCGACAGAGGCCAGTCACCATGGCGCTACGGGCGTACGCGGCACTTGCTACATCAGCAGACCGCGGGGCAGTGCGCGAAGTGAAGTAACCCGGAAGTGAAGTAATAAAGTGCGGTAACAAAAAAATTGATGGTGGACACCAACATGGTGTCCACCATCAATTTGTATCGCTGGCTTCAAAAACCTTGCTACGAAACTTGGCCGACTATTGGAACACGCCTGTGAGCACAACCCACGCAGCGATCCCGCCAATCAAGCCGAGCACGATCAACACACTGGCACCCCACCGTGGGCGTACAGCCCACTTGGCGTTGCGTTCCAAACTCATCCGCCCTGGTCCGGTAAACGCAAGCGCCACCGCCCCGATGCCGAGGATCGTCGCCAATTCAAGCGCAGGGGTACCGATTCCATCAAGAGCAGCGCGTGCGCCTTGGTGCGCAATCCATACGTTGATCATCGCGGCAAACGCCACAGCAGCACCCAGCGGAGTAGCCAGCCCCAGAACAATCAGAGCGCCGCCACCGATCTGGGCACTCAACACGCTAATCGCGACGATGTTCGCGTAGTCGTAACCAGCCGAGGCAAACAGCGCCTCAAATCCGTCCACACCAAGCCCACCGCCATCACCGATAAGGTGTCGCACACCGTCAGTGATGAGCGCACCACCAATGAGAAGTCGCATGATGAACAGCCCAAAATCGAGTGTCCCCCGGCGGGCTTCCACTGGTGGCGCCGCCGGAACCATCACCGGTTCCTGAGCATATTCCTGCTGATAGTTCTCGAAAGCCTGCGACGGCGGCGCGTCATATTCTGAGGCGACATACTGTGGCGCAGTATTTTCGTACGCAAAACCGCCATCAGCTGATGGATCGGGGCGTTTCAGAATCTCGGTGTGCCTGCTGCTGTACGCCTGTGCAGGTTCGGATGACGCACTGACCGGAATCTGTTCCGTCGCAGCACTAGTTGTGCTCTCTGGTGCGTCACTGGAAAATCCTGGCGCTGCATCGTCATAGTTCGCTGCCGATGGGCGAGGTGGCCGTCCCCTTGTGACGTGTTGGCTAGGAGCCGCAGTCGGCGGTTCGGGCTGATACTCAGGACTGCGGGACCACGCAAAACCCGGGCTGGTATCAGCCGAATCTGCAGCTGAATCCTCAGCCTCGCCCGCCGCATTGATGTCGGCTATGTTCATCGCCTCTGTCCGCTCAGCCGGAGACTCAGTCGGCTGTCCGACAGGGATCTGTTCGGTCTCGTGATCGAAAGGACTTGGGGCTGCCCCGGTCTCATCGTTCGATTCTGACGCCTCCGCGTCGTCGCGCTTGTCGGTCATAGTGACAGCCTAGGACGAACACTCGTACAAACGCGGATATCACTCTGGGCGCGCCCTGCAAGCATCCGGTGTTTTCCATTACGTTGGTGTCCATGGTTGGGTTAAAAACGCGATCACCACGCACACACTCGTTGGTGGTCGGTGCGGGGATGGTGGCTCTTGTTGTCGCGGCATCCAGTTGTGCCCGATTCGATGATTCTCTCGCATCGCCTTTTGAGCCCGAACCGACCGCAGGCGCATACGCGCATATCCAACCCAGCGAACCCGAAGACGAAGACTCGGACGAAGAACGGGAAATCGATGGTCCGTGCGTGGACCCCGACCCAGCCGTTATCGCGACGTGTTTAGAACCAATTTCGGGTGTGACCGTCCTTCCCGCCGGGGATGCTGCCCTCGCCGCTGAGCGTGTGACAGGGCGCATCCTGCTTGTTGGCCCTGACATCGAGCCTGAGGAGTTTGTCCAGATCCCCGTCGACAGCTCCGGCGATGGAGGACTGCTCGATATCGCACTGTCGCCGACATTTGCTGAAGATCGACTGCTTTACGCCCTTATCACCACTCCGAGTGACAATCGGGTAGTTCGTATCACCCCTGGTGATGTCCCCAAGGTGGTCTTGGCGGGCATCCCACGTGGACAGACGGGCAACCAGGGGTCGTTGATGTTTGAACAGGCGGGAACACTGCTTGTTCGCACAGGGGACGCGGGCAACGCCGCAAGTTCCGCGGACCCGGCTTCGCTGGCTGGAAAAGCCTTGCGAGTGGGGGCGTTAAACCCCGACGGTTCGGACCGTCCCGTCATCGTTGCCAGCGGTCTTCGTGGTACCGGTGGGGCCTGCGTTGATCCGGTTTCCCAAACGGTGTACGTGACAGAGAGTTCACTGGCTGGTGATCGGTTGGTGCGCGTCAGTAGTGACGGCAGCACGGAGGCGTTGTGGTCGTGGACTGACGGTGAGGGCGCCGGGCATTGCGTCGTTGTAGGAACTGACATTGCGGTGGTTTTATCTCAGGGTGAGGCTGTCAGCTTCTTAACCCGGGACGACGACACCGGGCTCATCTCGGGCGACCCTGCCATGGCTGCCGAGGGCCGCTTCGGCAAACTGCATGGTGCTGCGCTCGGACTGGGCGGAGAGATCTGGTCAGGCACAATCAACAAGGCCAGCGGAGACCCGGGCGAGACTGATGATCGTGTTGTACTTATTCCAACAGATGGCGGCGGCGGTGCTGTGGGGCCTGACTAAGCGAACGACCACCGGTGCCAAAAACCACCGGTGCGGGACCGCTACAGCGTGGTTAGCGATGTAGCGGCCCACAAATCACGAACCGATTACTGGCACTTCTCAATGATCAGTTCCCGCACACGTCCAGGATCAGCTTGGCCCTTAGTGGCCTTCATTACCGCGCCAACGATGGCGCCCGCAGCCTGAACTTTGCCGCCCTTGATCTTCTCCACAATGCCAGGGTTGGCGGCCAGTGCGTCGTCCACAGCCTTTTCAAGGACCGAATCATCGCGCACGATTTCAACGCCCCGGCTCTTCATCACATCAACTGGTTCGCCCTCGCCTGCGAGCACACCATCGACTACTTCGCGGGCAAGCTTATTGTTGAGCTTTCCGCTTGCAACGAGTTCAACCACCGCTGCTACCTGAGTCGGCGTGATCGCGAGGTCAACCAGCGAAACGCCCTCGATGTTCGCTTTTTGAGTCAGGTAAGAAACCCACCATGACCGTGCGGCATCCGACGGAGCACCCGCATCAACGGTGGCGATGATGAGCTCGACCGCGCCCGCGTTGACGATGTCCCGCATGACCTCATCTGAGACGCCCCATTCGGTTTGAATGCGGGCCCTGCGAAGCCACGGCATTTCGGGAAGCGTGGCGCGCAGTTCTTCAATCCAACCTGTGTCAGGTTCGATTGGCTGCAAGTCTGGGTCCGGGAAGTACCGGTAGTCGTCGGCCGTTTCCTTCTTGCGACCCGGACTAGTGGTGCCATCTGCTTCCTGGAAGTGCCGCGTCTCCTGGATGATTTCACCGCCACCTTCGAGAACTGCGGCTTGCCGACGCATTTCGTACCGGACGGCCACCTCAACGCTCTTCAGGGAGTTGACGTTTTTCGTTTCGGTTCGCGTCCCAAATTCTTCCCGACCGTGGGGACGAAGGGACACGTTGGCGTCACACCGGAGCGAACCCTGGTCCATTCGCACATCCGACACGTCGAGCGCCTTGAGGAGGTCTCGTAGCGCCGTCACGTAGGCGCGAGCGACCTCTGGGGCCCGCGCCCCAGCACCTTCAATCGGTTTGCTGACAATCTCGATGAGCGGAACACCCGCACGGTTGTAGTCCACCAGTGAGTGGGTGGCACCTTCGATTCGGCCCGTGTTGCCACCCATGTGGGTGAGCTTTCCGGTGTCCTCTTCCATGTGCGCGCGTTCGATATCAACGCGGAAAACCTCACCAGTGTCAAGAACTACATCGAGGTAACCGTCAGACGCAATGGGTTCCTCGTACTGGGAAATCTGGTAGTTCTTCGGCTGATCAGGGTAGAAGTAATTCTTGCGCGCAAACTGGCTCCACGGCGCGATGGAGCAGTTCAGTGCCAAACCGATCCGGATCGCCGATTCGACGGCCGCCTTGTTTACGACAGGCAACGCGCCCGGAAGCCCAAGGCACACGGCACAGACCTGAGTGTTTGGTTCGGCCCCAAATGTTGTGGGACACGGGCAGAACATTTTGGTGGCCGTGTGCAGCTCTACGTGCACTTCCATCCCGAGCACTGGGTCGTATGTTTCCAGAACATCGTCGTAGTCGAGTGGTTCCACCGAGCGTGCGTCGAAGTCAGCATCAATCCGGGGGCTTGCAGTCATGTCGCACAGTCTATTCGTTGTCGGGCCCACAACTAGACACTGCTCGTGGGCGATGGCGTACGTAAATTGTTTGTTCTTGCTTAACCGAAGAACGCGGCCGCTTCGTCGTAGCGATGCTGCGGAACGGTTTTGAGATGGTCGACAGCCTCGGCGAGTGTCACAAGCTCCACCTCTGTCCCCCGAAGCGAGACCATGTTTCCAAACTTTCCTTCGTGCGCAGCATCAGCTGCGTGGATACCAAATCGGGTGGCGAGAACACGGTCGAATGCGGTGGGGGTACCACCTCGCTGAACGTGACCCAGCACCGTTGTGCGCACCTCTTTGCCGAGGCGCTTTTCGATCTCGTCGCCTAACTGCTGAGCAACGCCGGTGAACCTCTTGTGCCCAAATTCGTCGATGCCGCCTTCACGGAGGGTCATCGACTCGGGTTTCGGTGAGGCACCTTCTGCCACCACACAAATGAAGTGGCTGTCACCGCGCTGAAAGCGTCGCTTAACCATTGCGCACACTTCGTCAACATCGAATGGCTGCTCAGGTATCAAAGTGAGGTGCGCTCCGCCTGCTAGTCCTGCGTGAAGCGCGATCCAACCCGCGTGGCGTCCCATTACCTCGACAAGCATTACTCGTTGGTGCGATTCAGCTGTCGTGTGCAGTCGATCGATCGCTTCGGTGGCCACAGCCAATGCCGTATCGAACCCAAACGTGTAGTCGGTGCACGCGATGTCGTTGTCGATCGTTTTCGGCACCCCCACCACAGGGACTCCCGATTCGGACAACCAATGGGCCGCCGTCAACGTGCCCTCACCGCCGATCGGGATGAGGACGTCGATACCGTTGTTATCCAGAGTTTCCTTAATGCTGTCGAGGCCTTCGCGCAGCACAGTTGGGTTGACCCTCGCGGTACCAAGCATGGTTCCACCACGGGCAAGGACTTGATCTACACGATCGTCGAACCGCAAACGCTGTTTGCGGTCTTCGAGCAAGCCTCGCCACCCGTCGCGGAACCCAACGACAGTGCTGCCGTACCGAACCTCGCTGGTCCGCACAACCGCACGGATCACCGCATTCAATCCCGGACAGTCACCACCACCGGTGAGTACTCCAATGCGCTTCAAGCTCACCTCCGGTTTTCGACTAGCAGCACTTTCGTCACGTCGCTTGGTTAGACAGCAGCAGGGTGTGGTCCCCTCGCTGCCTCATACGCTGCGCCAACCCGATACAGCCGCTCGTCAGCCAACGCTGGAGCCATAATTTGCAGGCCGACGGGAAGTTCGTCATCTGGTGACAAACCAGCGGGAACAGACATCGCGCAGTGCCCCGCGAGGTTCGTGGGAAGTGTGCACAAGTCCGACAGGTACATGGCTACCGGGTCATCAACTTTCTCCCCCAGCTTCCACGCTGTGAACGGACTGGTGGGCGCTACGAGAACATCCACCTTTTCGTATGCCTGTTCGAAATCGCGAGCAATGAGTGTTCGTACCTTGAGCGCCTGGCCGTAGTAGGCGTCGTAGTATCCGGCCGACAGCGCATAGGTGCCGATCATGATGCGACGCTTAACCTCAGCACCAAAGCCGGCGGCGCGGGTTTCCGCCATGATCTGTTCGGTGCTCTTAGTTCCGTCGTTGTCCACCCTCATGCCGTACCGCATGGCATCAAAACGGGCGAGGTTCGACGACACTTCACTGGGCAGAATGAGGTAGTACGCCGCGAGTGCATAAGTGAAGTGTGGGCACGAAACCTCAACCACTTCGGCGCCAAGGCTGCGCAATGTTTCTACCGCGGCGTCGAAAGTGCTGAGCACCCCAGCCTGGTATGAATCCGAATGCAGTTCCTTGACTACGCCTACACGCACACCTTTGAGGTTGCCGAGCGCACCTTCACGAGCGGCCTGAACAACGGGGCGCACTGGTTGATCAATCGATGTTGAATCTCGCGGATCGTGGCCTGCAATCACCTCGTGAAGCAGCGCGGTGTCGAGAACTGTGCGACCACACGGACCACCCTGGTCGAGCGACGACGCACACGCAACAAGACCGTATCGAGACACCGTCCCATATGTCGGCTTTACACCCACAGTTGCTGTCATTGCAGCAGGTTGCCGAATGGAGCCGCCGGTGTCGGTTCCAATGGCGAGCGGTGCCTGCTGTGCGGCCAACGCCGCTGCTGAGCCCCCACCAGAGCCACCAGGAATACGATTGTCGCCCCACGGATTAACTGTTGGTCCGTAGGCCGAATTCTCAGTCGATGAGCCCATCGCGAACTCATCCATGTTGGTCTTACCCAGGATGGGGATACCGGCCGAACGCAGTTTTGTGGTGACCGTCGCGTCGTACGGCGGCACCCACCCTTCCAGCATCTTCGAGGCGCACGTAGTGGGCATGTCACGAGTGGTGAACACGTCTTTTAGCGCGAGTGGTACTCCAGCTAGTGCTGATGCGGGCGCTTCCCCGTTGCCCAGCGCAGTGTCGACAGCGCGCGCAGAATCGAGTGCTGACTCGTTACCCACGTACAGAAACGCGTTGTACTTGTCATCAACAGCATGAATCTGGTCAAGATGAGCCTGCGTCACTTCGACTGCTGACACTTCACGCCGGTGAATCAAGTCAGCCAGACCGGACGCGGTCATAGCGGTGAGATCAGTGGTCACTGTTCTTCCCCCAAAATTTGTGGAACAGCGAAACGGCTACCGCTCACTTCGGGGGCACCAGATAGCGCTTCCTCGAGGGTGAGGCCCGGCTTAATGCTGTCCTCACGCCACACATTTGCCGTCGCCGCTGGATGCGCGGTGGCGGGCACATCGTCAGCCGCAACCTCAGTGACGGCTTTAACGTGGCTAAGAATTGAATCGAGCTGGCCCGCGAACTCATCAAGTTCGCTAGCAGTCAGCGCGAGCCTGGACAGCCGTGCGAGGTGTGCAACCTCGTCACGGGAGATAGCAGGCATGTCAGGCACTGCACAGGCCCCTTTCCGGAGGGATCACGATAGCGGACTTGACTAGACTAGCCGCAACGACGCTTACCTCCCACCCCGGCCGACACGCACTGGAGTCCGCTCTACTCCTTACGTTGCAACCATGGCGCTAAACGCGCTGTGACGAACGGCAATACCGCAAACACCATCACTGGGGTGACAGCAACCGTCACGATCAAGGTCGTCAACACGACATTGACATCGGCGAGGTATGGAAGAAACAGGAAGTTCATCAGCAGGCTTACCGGAAAAAAGCCAAGCCAGATTGTCACAGCTTGTTTCCACCGTGGTGGCGCGAGCGGAGCTTTGGTCGGCTGTTGGGATTCCGCCGGTACCGCCGACATCATTGGGTCGAACCAGCCCTCAATTCCTGTGCGCTGGTGAACCGCCGCTTCCTTGGAGAAGAGTCGGCCATGCGCGAACCAAGCGCCACGCAAAGGCGATTGAAGCCAACTCTGGAGAGCACGATCGTCGGAGAATCGGTACTGAACGTGGTATCGATGCTTGTTTGTCGACGATCTCACCCAGCCCGCACCGAGGAACCCTGGAAAAGTGCGCGCCAGTGAAATTCCAGCCTCTGTCCACTGGACAAAGTCTTCTTCGCGTTCTGCGTCTACGTCGCGAACTACCGAAGTGGTAACTGTCGGTGCAGGAACACCACTAAGGTGGGTGCGCAGACCTTTGGGTTGGGTCGGCGGCGTCGCGGCGAGCCTGGTGTGACTCATATGAATTGCCATGGTCATAGTTTCGCTGGTCCATATTTCGGGTAGTTAGCCTCATGTGAACGCTGTGTCACATCTGCTTCCGCACATGTGTCAGGTGTTGCCAGTAGGTTGGATTAGGGCGAAAAGTATGAAGTTCGGCGCGTGAACTTGGCTCGCCACGGTCTCGACGAAAGGTGCACAATGTCGTATTTGTTGCGGGTGCAACTGCCTGATCGGCCCGGTAGCTTGGGAGCACTCGCGCTCGCATTGGGGTCTGTTGGCGCTGACATCATTTCGCTCGACGTCGTCGAACGCACCACGGGCATGGCTGTAGATGACCTCGTTGTTGAGATGTCCCCAGGTTCCCTCCCCGATACCCTGATCACCGCCGCAGAAAAGCTTGAGGGTGTGCGAGTTGACTCAATTCGCCCCTACGCAGACATGCTCGATACACACCGTGAACTCGAGTTGATCGATCAAGTCGCGATGGCATCTACAGACCGTATCCAAGTTGTCGTCGACGGCGCTCCGCGTGTCCTCCGGGTCGGGTGGGCCACCGTGATCGCGCTGGGCCCCAACGGTGCTTACCGGGTTGCTGCTAGTTCTGGCGCACCCGAATCCCGCCCTGCCGAGGTTCCGTGGCTGCCGTTGAAGCGCCCCGCCATGCTCGACGGTGAGGCTGATTGGGTGCCTGAGCTGTGGAAAGACATGGCAACGTCCCTAGCTGCCGCACCGCTAGGCGCAAAAGAAATGGCACTGGTCCTCGGGCGCCCGGGCGGACCAGAGTTTCGACCTTCTGAAGTGGCCCGACTTGGCTACCTCGCTGGCATCATCGGCACCATTTTGTTGTGATCACAACTCGTCTAGAGCGCTAGCTCCATCACGTCGACAGTGCGGTAGATCTTGCGGTGCGGGGCGTCTACGAATCCGAATCGCACATAGATACGACGAGCGTCGACCATTGTCTCAAGTGTCGACAAAACAACCGCTCTGCAGCCACGTTGTCGTGCGACCTCGAGCCCGTGGGCAACCATTGCCGATCCCACGCCATAGCCTCGCGCTTCTGGCGCGACTGCAATCATGCGAAATTCGATCTCGCCCGGTTCGGCGACCTCAGCAAATTTAGTTCCGGCATCAACAATGGCAATGGCGCCAACGACAGTTCCGTCGACTTCAGCAACAACAAGGTCGGAACATTGTGCGCGCCCGGCCACGTCGGCGAGTACATCGAAATAGTCGGCATCTCCCGGAATGTAGGGCGCGTAGGACGTGACAGTAATTTCGCTCACCGTCGCGTAGTCCTTGGGAACGATTGACCGAAGGATGATCTCTGCTGTCACTGGTCGTTGCCGCCCGCGCCTATTGGTTTTACCGCGTCAGGGCCTTCCTCCAGCAACACTCGGAAGCCCTCCTCATCAAGCACTGGCACACCAAGTTCAATAGCCTTGTCGTACTTCGAGCCTGGCGAATCACCAACCACAACAAATGCGGTCTTTTTCGACACAGAGCCAGCGGCTTTTCCGCCTCGCACCACAATCGCTTCTTTCGACTCGTCCCGCGAAAACTGCTGCAGCGCACCCGTTACTACGATGGATAGCCCTTCGAGGTTCCGCGGGATGCTGTCATCGCGTTCGTCGACCATCCGGACACCGGCCTGTGCCCACTTGTTGACGATGTTGTTGTGCCAATCGACGTCAAACCACTCCGTGACTGCGTCTGCGATGGTGCTCCCTACGCCATCCACTGCCGCTAGTTCCTCGGCGCTGGCTGACTTGATTGCGTCGACACTCCCAAATGCCGTCGCGAGGGCACGCGCTGCGGTGGGACCGACGTGTCGAATGGAGAAACTGACGAGCACACGCCACAAGGGTTGTTGTTGTGCCTTAACTAGGTTTTCTAGCAACCGTTTTCCGTTGGCACTGAGATTGCCTGCCTTAGTCCGAAACAGGTCCGTTTTCAGCAGGTCGTCAGCCGTCAGCGTGAACAGGTCACCTTCGTCTGTGATGACCTCGTGCTGCAGCAGCGCCGATGCGGCCTCATAGCCGAGGCCTTCAATATCGAGCGCACTACGACCGCCGATGTAAAACACGCGCTCCCGCAGCTGGGCGGGGCATGTGCGGGCATTAGGGCACCGAATGTCAACGTCGCCGTCTTTGGATGGTGCAAGCGTGGCACCACACTCTGGGCACTGCGTTGGCATGACAAACTCGCGTTCCGAGCCGTCACGCAAATCAACCACGGGGCCTAAAACCTCCGGGATGACTTCACCAGCCTTGCGGATGACCACCGTATCGCCGATGAGAACGCCCTTGCGCTTAACCTCATCGCCATTGTGCAATGTCGCAAGCGAAACTGTTGATCCTGCGACCAGAACTGGTTTCATATAGGCAAACGGCGTGACCCGACCGGTGCGGCCAACATTGACGCGGATGTCCAGCAACTTTGTCGTCGCTTCTTCCGGAGGATACTTGTATGCAGTGGCCCACCTGGGCGCCCGCGACGTTGCCCCCAACCTCCGTTGGCTACTGACTTCATCAACTTTGACAACAAGGCCATCTACCTCGTGTTCAATGTCGTGGCGTCGCTCAGCCCACACGTGCACCTGTTCAACGACAGAATCGACGTCCGACACCCGTACTGTGTGTTCGGAAACAGGCAATCCCCACGCCCGCAGCGCTTGGTAGGCATCAAACTGTGAAGTTGGGGTGAAGCCCTCGCGTTTGCCCACCCCGTGGCAAATCATCCGTAGTTTTCGTCGCGAAGTAACCGCTGGGTTCTTTTGACGCAGGGACCCCGCCGCGGAGTTTCGCGGGTTCGCAAAGGGCGGCTTCCCTTCAGCGTTTAACGCAGCATTGAGATTCGCAAAATCCTCTAGTCGGAAGAATGCTTCCCCACGAACCTCTAACAGGGTAGGAACCGGGTATTCTTCCGTTCCCTTGAGCTTTTCCGGCACATCGTCAATCGTCCGGGCATTTAGTGTGACGTCTTCGCCGGTGCGCCCGTCACCACGTGTTGCCGCGCGCACCAACACACCGTTTTCGTACACCAAACTCAGTGCTACGCCATCGATTTTGAGTTCACAAAGATAGTTCACCCCGCCACCAATTGACGATTCCACACGGTGTGCCCAGTCGCGCAATTCGTCCTCACTGAACACGTTGTCCAAGCTCAGCATGCGTTCGAGGTGATCAACGGGGGCGAAATCCGTCGTAAAACCGCCACCGACCAACTGAGTGGGCGAATCGGGGGTCAAGAGTTCAGGGTATTGGGCTTCTAGCTCCTGCAGCTGACCGAACAACTCGTCAAACTCGCCGTCGCTGATGACCGGCGCGTCCCTTACGTAGTACCGGAACTGATGAAAACGAACATCCTCGGCAAGTTTCTGCCACCGCTCCCGCACGTCGGCAGGAGTCCTCTGCATTTCACCTTCAGCCACAACGGCAGAGTATCGCACTGCTCTGACACAGGAGTTAAACGCAGTGCGCATAGCGCCGAAGCGCCGCGGAATGGGCTAGGTGTTGAAATCCTCAGTGACGGCGCTGTACGCGCTCACAGCTGCACGCAGTGCTTGCACCATGCGACCAGTGGCAACGTCGTTCACATCATGCAGATGAGTGATGGAAAGGTGCTCAAGCAGCGTCTGCGGGGAGAATCCAGTCGTCGACGACACACGGCGAACGTCACGAACGATGTCTCCAGTAGTGGACGGCCCCGAGCGCTCTATAGGCACTGCTGCGATTACAACATCGCGGCCACGATCAAGGTGCGCGCCAAGCCCATCAATGTCACGGGCAGCGGTTGTGTGTCGGCCTAGGTCAACAACTACAGCATCGCACGCCACGTCGGAGATGACGTCCCACGTGATCGGGCCAGCACCCAAATTGAGGACACTGGCTTCGCCCAAACCTACGACCTGACCGAGCATGGTTGCGGCTTCGCGGGGCGTCACCGAACGCGATGGTTGAAGGATGCTCACAGCAGGTGCGCGACCACTCATCGCCTCTCGAAGTGAGGGTTCATCCCACTGCACGACCACGCGGCACCGCAGGCGCCGTTCAATTTCCGCGATGTGGCGAGCGGTGCCTTCCGCAAGTGATGCAACAAGATCGCGAACGGCGCCCCGGTCATCCACCACAGCGTGACCGTTGCGCAACTCTAGGCGCGCAGCCAGTGTGACTGGGCCTACGACCTGAATCTTGACCGTTGGCACATGGCTATAGCGACCGATCTCCCAGACTTCTTCAAAAGCGTCCACGTCGCGATGCAGAAAGTCAATCGCACGTCGACCAATCAATCCAACGTGGTCACTGAGCCTGTATCCCGTCGACGATGCCTCTACCGGTAGATCCACAAGCAGCGCGGTCGTGCGCCCGAGCGCTTCCGAACCTGGACCACGGTTCTCAAGCATGGGCAGGAAGGGTGTCCCTCGACCGCTGAGTTCACCGAAAACGGCCCGCGCAGCCTCGTGCGAGTCAGTTCCTGGCCACGATCCGAGACCCGTGGCTCCCCCTGCAATCGCGCTCACTGTGTATGCACACCAGCGCTGGCCTCTGAACCGACAGGACGTTCCGTGCTTGTGCCCGATATTGTGCCGCTGCCGAGGACGATGTCGCCCGCGTCGTCGAGTTGGTACAACACCGCAGCCTGCCCCCGCGCAACACCGGTGAGGGGTTCTTGGAGTGTGATGCGTAATCCCGTGCCGTCAGATTCGGCGACAGCAGCTGCGAGTCCGCCGTGGGCACGCACCTGCACTACACAGTTAACGGGCTCAGAAGGCGTAACACCGGACGTCCACACGGCGTCGCGGGCAAAAATCGTCCACACGTCTAGTGACTCCGCTGAACCAACGGTGACAGTCCCCGACTCTGGGTCGATTCCAGTGACGTAGCGAGGTTTGCCGTCCGGCGCCGGTCCGGGCAGTCCGAGGCCCTTGCGTTGGCCGATAGTGAACCCATGCACACCCTCGTGGTCACCGAGTTCGGCACCTGAATCCGAGTCGACCACTTTGCCCGGCCGGATACCTATTCGAGCACCAAGGAAAGCTTGCGTATTCCCTGAAGGAATGAAACAAATGTCGTGGCTGTCGGGTTTATTCGCCACAGAAAGCCCCAGCTCAGCGGCTTCGTCACGAATCTGCGGCTTCGGGGTATCGCCTACAGGAAACATCGCGCGGCTAAGCTGAGCTGACGTGAGGACCGCCAGCACGTATGACTGGTCTTTGTCGGCATCTACTGCTCGACGCAGAACACCGTCATGCAACCGCGCGTAGTGGCCAGTGACAACCGCATCAAAACCGAGCGCGTAGGCACGATCTGCGAGCGCCGAGAATTTGATCTTCTCGTTGCAACGCAAACACGGGTTCGGTGTCTCGCCCGCCGCATACGCCTCCACGAAGTCGTCGATGACGTCCTCTTTGAATCGTTCGGCGAAATCCCACACGTAGAACGGGATGCCAAGCACGTCGGCGGCCCTACGGGCGTCGCCTGCGTCCTCGCGTGAACAACATCCACGCGAACCTGTTCGTAACGCTCCAGGTGCTGTCGACAGTGCGAGGTGCACACCGACGACGTCATGGCCAGCGGCAACTGCTCGTGCTGCCGCCACTGCGGAGTCCACTCCTCCACTCATGGCCGCTAGTACGCGCATTACACGTTCCTTTCCCCAGCCGCTGCGCTGGCAAGTCCTGCTGATTTAGCCCTCTCCACAATCTGCGGGAGGGTTTCTAGTACATGGTCAACGTCATGGTCGGTTGAGGTATGCCCGAATGAGAACCTCAATGTGCCTCGTGCAATCGAGGGCGAAATGCCCATCGCGATAAGGACATGGCTAGCCCGCGCGACCCCTGCGGTACACGCAGAACCGGTTGAGCACTCAATCTGGTTAGCATCCATCAGCATGAGAAGCGAATCACCTTCACAACCAGGGAAGGTGACATTCACAATGTTTGGAAGTTGTGCATCTCGCCCACCATTGATGACTGCGTCAACATTGAGTTCGTTGATCCCGGTAATGAGCCTCTGGCGCAGTCGCCTCATCGTCGTCGTTGTTTCGTCACGATCGCGCACCACCGTCTTGACTGCAGCCGCCATCGCCAGAATGGCAGCGTTGTCTGGCGTTCCGGAACGAACGTCGCGTTCGTGACCACCACCGTGCAGTATCGGTTGACACGCCACGTCTCTGCGTAGGAACAGTGCGCCTACCCCATGTGGTCCACCAAATTTATGGGCCGTAATGGTCATTGCAGATAATCCACTCGCAGCGAAGTCACAGCCGAGTGGACCAGCGGCTTGTACCGCATCACTGTGCAGGGGAATTCCCGCAGATCGTGCGACTGCTGCGAGTTCGCGAATGGGGTTTATTGTGCCCACTTCATTATTCGCCCACATGACGGTCGCCAGCGCGACGTCGTCAGGATTCTCATTAATCGCAGCTTCCAAGGCAGCAGGAGTGACGATCCCCTCGTCAGTCACCGGCACCCAGGTAATGGTGGCGCCGTGATAGCGCACAAGCCACTCAGCAGCATCGAGCACGGCATGGTGTTCCGTCGCCCCCACGAGGAGTCGGGTTCGTTGTGGCACTTCGTCACGTCGCGCCCAAAAGATGCCCTTGATGGCGAGGTTGTCGCTTTCGGTTCCTCCGGCGGTGAAGATCACCTCTGACGGACGAGCGCCAAACGCCTCAGCAATCAGCTCACGGGATTCTTCAACATGTCGACGGGCGGTACGCCCTGCGCTGTGCACGGAGGCAGCATTGCCCACCACGTGAAACCCAGCCGTCATAGCCTCAATCGCGGACGGCAGCATGGGTGTGGCTGCCGCGTGATCAAGGTACGTCGGGCGGGTACGGTTCCGGCGTCGTAGCGATCCGGATTCCACCGTTTGTGCGGGCGATGTCATAGCACAGGTAAGGATAGTCGCCCACAAGGCATACAGCCCAATGCGGCAAATTTTCTACGCCACTGCTCGCTCCGCATCATGGGCGAAACTCGCAGTCCACGACTGCATTTCTGCGCTACGGAGAGTGCGCTCACAGCGCTGCGCAAGAATGCGTCTGTCGCCCACAGCTAGTTCGGGCGCCAGAAGCGTGACCTCGACAGTGACGTGGCGCTGAGTCAGTACTCGCCAGATCGACTGCGCGATTCCGTCTTCTCCGACAAAGCTGGGCGTCGTCGTCATCCGCCCGGTGCCGTCGACGTACCGAACATGGATGGGGTGAATCGGAACGTCAGCATCGAGTGCGGACTGGAAGAAGGCCGGTCGGAGCCTCCCCCAGGAGCGCCCACACCAGGTTGTGCCCTCAGGGAAGATGGCAACGCGGTCGCCCCTGCGCAGACGATCAGAAACATTCTGGACGGCACCGGGGAGATCCCTGAGAGATTCGCGGCGAAGCGGAATGATGCTGGCCCATCGAGCTAACGTGCCGATGGCTGGCCATTGTGCGAGGTCCGCTCTAGCGACGAACGCTGCCGAGGTGATAGTTGAAATCACCAAGGGATCGAGCCACGAAATGTGGTTGGCAACAACAAGGCCAGACCGTGACCCTGCGTCAATGCCACCTCGCCTGTCTGTGATCGAAACCGAGACACCAAATGCACTGAGGAGTGTTTTTGAGAACAACCGTTGCCAGCGCCGCTTCTCGGACGCAGGGAGGACTGAACGGACCGCGAAGAATGCGGGTGCAGCCACAAGCACACTGGTCAGCCGCACACAACGCGTTGTGACCACCGCAAAGTTTGCGGTGGCATGGTCGCCTGCAAGACAGCCGCAACTGCATGGACTTGTCGGGAACCAGTCGTGCGCTTCCTCTCGCCGCTCGTCATGGAGCATCGGCGCCAACCGGGCCTGGATCACTGACGTCATTCGCTGGTCCCCTTCGATTTTTCGACTGGAATTCGTGCGGATGCGGACATCAGGCGCTCGAGGTATCGCGCGTTCGCATGATTGACACCCAAAACAGTGACGAAGTCCGCGACCCCAAAATCTGGATCGTATGCCGGTTCGCCACAGATTCGCGCACCCAGCCTTAAGTAGCCGCGCAGTAGCGGTGGAATGTCAATCTTGTTTGGCGCTGAGATGTCGTCCAGAGGAACACCATTGAGAATTACGGGACGGAACGGATGCGCGTCCATACCTTCGGGACAGCGGTGCTTGCTGAGTACAAAATCACGAACTCCACGCACGTTGGCACCTGGAACCGAGTCCGGCGTGGGCGAGATGGGCACAGACACGCATCCGAGCACCCACTCATTACCGGTCAGGGTTAGGTATCGCAGGATCCCTGACCACATCAGACTCAGAACCGAACCATTGCGGTGGTCAGATCGGACGCATGCGCGTCCCATCTCTACGGTTGTCGGCAGGATCTGATCGAACCCTGCGAGGGCGAACTCTGTTGCTGTATACAAGCCACCCGTTGTTTTAGCAGCTTCAGGCGGCAGCATGCGGTAGCAGCCAATGACGTCACCAGTGTGGTCGTCACGCACGAGAAGATGGTCGCAATGTTCATCAAAGGCATCCGCGTCACGGCCATTCACGCCTATCGCGTCACTGAAACCGGGTTCTGAGCGGAATACTTCGTACCGAAGGCGCTGCACAGCGTCAATGTCCGCCGCCGACGTTGAGAGCAGAAGTGAATATCGCGGCGTCGTAACCGGTGCCCCAAGCCGGGGCTGTGGGGCTGGGATTAGCACCGAAGATGTGGTCATACTTGGGTGTCTACCGGGGTAGATCAGCCTCAGGGGGTCATGGCGGTGAAGGTGCAGTGCCAAGCCGGTTAACTTTTCGCCGGAGTTGACGGATTCATGAGGTTACGGCAACACCCGTATGAACAACCGGCGCCTTCCACATGAAGGTGCGACGGCTGTCACTTTCGGCTTGACGACGACTAAACCCCGATGGACCGTGTCCATCGGGGTTTAGTGTTAAGCGTTTACATCGGGCTCCCTAAGGAACTTGATGCTCAGCCTTTGCGCTTCTTCACCGCTTCGGTGAGTTGCGGCGCTACATCGAAGAGGTCGCCAACGATGCCGTAGTCCGCGATCTCGAAGATCGGGGCTTCCTCATCCTTGTTGACGGCGACGATGGTCTTCGAGGTTTGCATACCTGCGCGGTGCTGGATTGCGCCGGAAATACCGAGTGCGATGTACAGGTTCGGGGAGACTGTCTTACCAGTCTGACCAACCTGGAACTGCCCTGGGTAGTAACCGGAGTCAACAGCCGCACGGGAAGCGCCCACAGCACCACCAAGGATGTCTGCGAGTTCCTCGACGACACTGAACTTGTCGGCACTGCCGACACCACGTCCACCGGAGACGACGACGCTAGCTTCAGCGAGGTCGGGACGGTCACCCGCAACGACGGGTTCACGGGACGTGATCTTCACGATGCCATCTTCGGGCTCAGCAACCTCGACGGAGACCTGCTCGCCAGCGCCAGCCTGTGGTTCTGCATCGACAGCACCGGGCCGCAAGCTGATGATTGGTACGCCACTTGCTTTGGCATCCACGGTGAACGCGCCACCGAAGATGGAGTGGACGACCGAACCATCGCCGTTGACGCCGATGACGTCAGCGAGGAGCCCAAGGCCGAGACGTGCGGCAAGGCGTCCTGAAACTTCCTTGCCTTCGGCTGTGGCTGCGGTAAGAACTGCAGCCGGTGAAGCCTGCTCGACTAGGTCAGCGAGAACGTCAACAACCGGGGTGATGAGGTAGTTGCTGAACGCATCAGACTCGGCTACGTAGATCTTTTCAGCGCCAGCCTCTTTGAGGCTGTCCGCGAGCGCAGCTCCGGTTCCGGAGGCACCGGTCACTACGGCCGATGGCTCTCCGAGGGTGCGTGCCACGGTGAGCAATTCCGAGGTTACCTTCTTGACTGTGCCCTCAGCATGCTCGACGAGCACAAGAACTTCTGCCATTTGTTCCTACTCCTGTTCGTCTGTGTGTCGTCAGTGAGGCGATCAGATGATCTTCTGCGCGACGAGGTATTCGGCTATCTTGGTGCCGCCTTCGCCTTCGTCGGTGATCTTCTCACCAGCAGCCTTGGGTGGCTTCGGCTGCGCAGCGGTGACCTGCGATGCGGCGTTTGCAACGCCAACCTCGCCTGGTTCGACCTCAAGATCAGCGAGTGAAAGAACCTCAATCGGCTTCTTCTTCGCGGCCATGATGCCCTTGAAGGAAGGGAAGCGTGGCTCGTTGATCTTCTCGTTGACACTGACGATGGCAGGCAGCGTGGCTTCAAGCCCGAAGACGCCGTCGTCGGTCTCGCGCTCACCACTAATGGTGTCACCGTCAATTTCGAGCTTCCGCATCTGCGTGAGCTGCGGGAGTCCGAGGTATTCGGCGATGATCGCGGGCACCGCACCGACGCGACCGTCGGTTGATTCGTTGCCTGCGATAACTAGCTCGACGCCTTCGACGGTACCGAGTGCCTTTGCGAGCACCCAGCTTGTCTGCAGGGCATCGCTGCCATGGAGAGCCTCGTCATTGATGTGGATCGCCTTGTCCGCACCCATCGAGAGGGCCTTGCGGATGGCGTCGGCAGCGCGGTCTGGACCGGCGCAAAGCACAGTCACCTCGCCACCATGTTTTTCTTTGATGAGCAGTGCTTCTTCTACTGCACGCTCATTGATCTCATCGAGCACTGGGTCCGCAGAGTCACGGTCGAGAGTCCAATCATCTTCCCTCAACTTGCGCTCGGACCATGTGTCCGGGACCTGCTTGATCAAGACGACAACATTTGTCATGGGTCTTCCTTGACCTCCTGCGAGTGGTGGCAATTCCGTCTCCGGCGACGAACTGTTCGTCAGTTCAGTCCGCAACCGTGTCCTACACCTAGGTTACCGACGAGTAACATTTGTGCAAGTACCAAGCTGAACATACTCTATAAACTCTCAGAATGGCGGACTTGGGTCGTACTCCCCCAACTTATGTTGGACTTCCATTCCCACTTGTGTCAGCTCTATGGCCGCGCCGATTCGAATTACTAGGCATTTTCCCTTTAGGCTGCTGTCGTGACTGATTTCACCGGCGCGACAGTTGCCACCCCCGCCAACCCAGAACCAACGGAGACGCTTCCCCTCACCGGCGAGCGCACCGTCCCTGGCATTGCCGAAGAAAATTACTGGTTCAGGCGGCACGAAATTGTCTACCTCGAACTCCTCGATCGCTGCGCCGACAAAATTGTTGTCGATGCCGGTTTCGGCGAAGGGTATGGCGCCGACCTCATCTCGCGCAGCGCCCGCACCGTCATTGGGCTCGACTACGACCAACAGGCGACCGAACACGTCGCACGCCGCTACCCGTCTGTCACAGCCATGCGCGCCAACCTCGCAACATTGCCGCTCGCCAACAACTCCGTTGATGTTGTCGTCAACTTCCAGGTAATTGAGCACCTCTGGGATCAAGTGCAGTTCATTCGCGAGTGTGCACGGGTCCTCCGCCCAGGCGGCGAACTTCTGATCTCCACCCCGAACCGCATTACCTTCTCACCAGGGCGCGACACGCCACTTAACCCGTTCCATACCCGCGAACTCAACACCGAGGAACTAACAGAACTGCTCACCGAAGGCGGACTCTCAGTCAAAACAATGACCGGAGTTCACCACGGTGCAGACCTCAAAGCACTAGACGCAAAATACGACGGTTCGCTCATCAATAAGCAACTCGACCTCGCGCTTGCGGGTGTGCCCTGGCCGACCGAGCTCGCACGTGATGTCGCGGACGTCACCGCCCAAGATTTCGTTCTCACACCTGACAACATTGACGACAGCCTCGACCTAGTCGCCATCGCAACCAAAGAATGAGCGCCACCACCACCGTGAACGCACCAACCGCAACTGTGCCCGGCATGTTCACACTTGTCCTGCACAGCCATTTGCCCTGGTTGCCGCACCACGGGAGATGGCCGGTAGGCGAAGAATGGCTGTATCAGTCGTGGGCCGACAGCTACATTCCCGTTTTCAGAGTTCTCCGCACCCTCGCCGCCGAAGGTCGCTCTCACCTACTGACCCTAGGCATGACGCCGGTGCTGTCGGCTCAACTAGACGACCCGTACGCACTTTCCGCGATGCACCATTGGCTCGGCAACTGGCAACATCGTGCACACGAAGCGGCACTCACGCCGGATTCGGCCCGGAAAAAGGGGACGCCCCCCGTAGACAATGCGGCTAGCCCTCACGCCTTACGTCAACTCGGTTGGCGAGAGCACAGCAACGCAGCGGCCGCCCTGGAAGATTTTGAGCTGCACTGGCGTCATGGCGGAGCCGGTCTAGTCCGCCAACTAACAGAAGCAGGCACTATCGAGCTGCTCGGCGGCCCGCTTACTCACACTTTTCAACCACTCACCCACCCAACACTGCGCGCAGGAGCGTTGGCAGCGGGGCTCAACGATGCGGCATCCCGGTTTTCAACACGGCCACAGGGAATTTGGGCTCCAGAATGCGCCTACACTCCCGGACTCGAATCGTTGTACCAGCAGGCCGGAATCACCCACTTTATGGTGGACGGGCCGAGCCTCCGCGGCGACACAACACTTGGCCGCCCGGTCTGGGATTCGAACGTAATTGCGTTTGGTCGCGACCTCCAGGTCAGCTACCGAGTATGGTCACCAAAATCGGGGTATCCCGGGCACCGCGATTACCGCGATTTCCATAGCTACCACCACGGCACCGGCCTGAAACCTGCCAGGGTGACCAGCAAAACCACTCCAGCCGACGCGAAGGCGCCATACGACCCACTGCGCGCTGCCGCAGCCGTCGAACAACACGCAGATGACTTCGTTGACACCGTCCGGCGTCGTCTGATCAGCGAATCAGAACGCATCGGCCGACCCGCACACGTCATCGCCGCATTCGACACGGAACTGTTTGGTCATTGGTGGCACGAAGGCCCTGAGTGGCTTGCGGCCGTCCTCAGACGACTTCCCGAGGTAGGCATCAACGTAGGCACGCTCGACGACGCGATTAACGCAGGCTACGTCGGTGCTCCAGCCGAAATTGAGAACTCATCCTGGGGTTCAGGGAAAGACTGGCGTGTGTGGGCAGGCGACCAAGTCGAAGACTTAGTGCAACTCAATACCGAAGTCGGCGACCTTGGTGTCAAGCTTCTGCAACAACGTGACAGCGGCAAAACCAGGCCCCGCGACTACATTGCCGACCAGGTAATTCGCGAAGTTCTCCTATGCTTGGCGAGCGACTGGGCATTCATGGTGAGCAAAGAATCCGCTGTTGGCTACGCACGCGATCGCGCCCACAAGCATGCCCACGCCGCACGAGAAATCGCCGACGCTGCCTTCCGCGGCGACGACGCACGCGCACTCCAACTAGCTTCAGCATGGAACAACGCTGACGGGCTGTTCCCGGCGCTCGATAGCCGCACATTCAGCATCAGCAATGAGGGTTGGTCATGAAAATACTCATCATCTCGTGGGAGTACCCACCTGTCGTAGTGGGGGGCCTGGGTCGGCACGTCCACAACCTGGCAATTCATCTTGCATCCGCAGGCCACGACGTCGTCGTCCTGTCCCGACAGCCCTCGGGAACCGACTCCACCACACACCCCACGACCGACACCGTGACAGAGAACGTGCGGGTCATCGCTGTAGCGGAAGACCCCCCGCACTTGATCTTTGAAGAAGACATGCTGGCATGGACACTCGCCATGGGGCACGCCATGGTCCGGCACGGGCTCTCACTTCTTGGTTCGTGGCAACCCGACGTCATCCACGCCCACGACTGGCTTGTCGCACACCCAGCCATTGCGCTTGCACAACACAGCGGAGCGCCACTCGTGGCTACCATTCATGCCACCGAAGCTGGACGCCATAGTGGGTGGATTTCAGGAAAAATAAACCGCCAAGTGCACTCCGTGGAATGGTGGCTCGCAAACTCAGCTGACGCCGTCATCACATGCTCCCAATCCATGCGCGACGAAGTCGTTTCACTGTTCGGACCCGCACTGGCAGTGACAACGGTAATTCACAATGGAATTGACACCGGGACGTGGACTTTTCAGCAGCGCAGTCAACGCACCGGTCCAGCGACGTTGTTGTTCGCCGGGCGGCTCGAATACGAAAAAGGTGTCCACGACGCAATCGCGGCGCTAGCTGACGTCAGAAAAACCCATCCTGGCACAATCCTCCTTGTGGCAGGAACGGGCACGCAGCGCGCGTGGCTGGAGCAGGAAGCCATTGCGAACAAGGTCGACAACGCTATCGTCTTTCTCGGATCCCTCAACCACGATGAGCTATTGACGTACCTGCACCGAGCAGATGCGATCCTTCTGCCCAGCAGATACGAACCGTTCGGGATTGTCGCACTTGAAGCAGCCGCATCCGGCACGCCGCTCATCACCTCCACCGCTGGCGGGCTTGGCGAAGCTGTCATCGACGGCGTCACAGGGCGCACCTTTCCCCCTGGCGATGTCACCGCGCTCACCTCAGCGATTCGAAATATGCTGGATGAACCCGAACTGACCCAAAAGATGGCCACTGCGGCGCGCGAACGACTCACCACAGAATTCGAGTGGTCAGCGGTCACCGACACGACGTTAGCGGTGTACGCCGAAACGACACGACGCCCACCTCGTGAGCTTCCCCGTCCGACCGTGACGCAACGCCCACTCCCCGGGCGGTGAAAGCGACATAATCGGCGACATTTCCGGCAGGTGAGTGCCGCAAACCTAATGCGTTCGGATAGGCTCAACCGCATGGGATTTTCAGTAAAGGGTAAAACCGTGCTAGTCACGGGCGCCGCAATGGGAATGGGTCGTCTCTTCGCCGAGAAAGCAGTCAAAGAAGGTGCCTCGCAGATAATCCTGTGGGACATCAATGGCGCTGAACTCGAGAAGACGGCAGCCGCACTCACCGCAGCGGGCGGAAAAGTTCACGCACAGGTCGTTGACGTGGCGAACCTCGAGCAAATCGAGAAGTCTGCTGCCGAGGTCAAAGAAAAGTTCGGCGCTCCACACGTGCTCATCAACAATGCGGGTGTTGTGCGCGGCAAGCTCTTCTGGGAGCACGACAACCTCCGCGACACCAAGTTCACCATCGACATCAACGTGCTCGCGCCGATGTACATCACACGTGCATTCATCAACGAAATGATCGAGCGCGACGAAGATTCACGGCTCGTCACCTTGGCTAGCGCCGCCGGAACAGTCGCGAACCCCAAGATGTCGGTATACGCCGGTTCAAAGTGGGGCGTACTTGGTTGGAGCGACTCAGTGCGTCTCGAACTAGAACTCGAAGGCCACAAGCACGTCAAGATGACCACCGTGTGCCCGAGCTACATCAACACCGGCATGTTCGAAGGCGCCAAGGGGCCTTTGATGGCGCCGATCCTTCAGCCTCAAGAGGTAGTCGACAAGTCGTGGGCGGGCATGAAGTCTGGCGTCCCACTCATCTTCCTCCCCAAAACAGTCCTACTGTCCAAGGGTCTGAAGGGCGTACTGCCGACCCGCGCGTGGGACTTCCTCGCCGGTCGCGTACTGGGCGTTTACCACAGCATGGAAGAGTTTGAAGGCCGCGGCAACGACCTTTCCGGCAAGTAGCCCGCACATAGAACTTCAGTACCTAAAAGTTTGGCCTCCCGGCGCAACCGGGAGGCCAAAGTTTTTTGCACTACTTCTAGTCGGTCACCGGCTTAGCGCCGATCTTCTTCCGTTCAATGTCTGCCAGTGCCGCCTGATGCGCCGCACGCTCTGCCGCTGTTTTCTCCCAGGCCTCTTTGCGGTTTTTCACCACTCTGGCCGGTGCACCCACTGCGATGCTGTAGTCCGGTATCACACCCTTGACCACTGCATGGGCCCCCAAGACGCAACCACGCCCCACAATAGTGTTACGCAGGACGCTCACCTTAGTGGCGATCCAGGTGTCAGGCCCAATACGCACGGGACCCTTGACTATCCCTTGATCCTTGATCGGCAAGTTTATGTCATCGACGACATGGTCAAAGTCGCAGATGTAGCACCAGTCAGCCATCAGTGATGCATCACCAAACTCGATATCGAGATAGGCGTTGATGACATTCTGTCGACCAAAAACGGCCTTATCACCAATACGAAGCGAACCCTCATGGCACCGGATGGCGTTGCCGTCACCGATGTGCACCCACCGGCCAATCTCCATGCGGCCGAGCCCAGGGGTTGCGTGAATTTCAACATTCTTGCCGAGAAAAACCATTCCACGCAGCACGATGTGCGGATTCATCATCCGAAATTTGAGCAACCGAAAATACCGCACTAAGTACCACGGAGTGTAGGCCTTATTGCGAATCACCCACCGCAGCGATGCGACGGTGAGGAACCGCGCTTGTTTATCCTCGTTCTGCCGCGCACGCCATCGTGATCTATACGGCGAACCCCACATGCTTGTCATAAGCAGCAAGCCTACGGTGTGAGTGCGGTGCCGCCGACCAACACACACCACGCAAGGTGTCCGTTTTAGTCGTCAGTGGAAAACATTTGCAGCTCAGAACCACTCACAACGAGCAATCCGTCGCCAGCAAGACGTGCCCGTGAGTTTTCGGGGACCGCCAATGTCCACTCCACTTCGCCGCTGCGCAGGTTAACCGCGACCACCTCGTTGAGCACCGAGTTCATGCCGATGACCCGCTCGCCATCGGTGTTGTCTACCGTGGCGATTATGTCGCGGGACACGCTCCACAGCGACTCCCCAGTTTCAAGATCCACGCCAGTGACGAGCGGACGGTCATCTTCCCAACCAAACATAATCACCGTGCCCGAGTACACCGCCATCACAGAACGATTTGCCGTGTTCTCGAGTTTCCAGATCGATTCACCGCTGTCGAAGTCAATTCCCTCGAACCCAACAAGATAAGGTGACTGCTCCGAAACGTCAGACCACGGGGCACCCCAGGTGTGGGAGCCAAGGTGGCGGCGCACTTCAGTGCCATCGTTTGCGCCGACCACAGCGGTCTGCGGCGCACTGCACAACGTCGCAACAAAACCCCGGCCAGGAAGCAATGTTGCGCCAGAAAAGTCGTCGGCAATAAGTCGTTCACCGTTTTCCGCGTCCGCTAGCACTGCTCCCACCGACCCGAAATGGACGACACCGTTGACGATGTCGAACGTGTAGCCGTCACCAGAACCTTGACACTGCCCGGCAAGGAAATACTCTTCCATCCAGTCAGAAGTGGGGTCTTCTACGGTGCCGCGCGCAATAGTAATGGGCGTGCGGGCCGCGCGATTATCCTGTCCCGCCGTGTAGAGAGCGCCATTGTCGACTTTGACCGCCGTTGCATACGGCGCAGGAACCGTCGAAGCCACCACACCGTCGTCGAGGTCAATGAAGTTCAACTCGGAATTTCTGCTGCGATCAGACGGATTAAAAGTTGCAGCTAGGCACGGCAAGAGGCCATCAATCGCCGTTGTTGCGCACGTGATCTCAACGGTGAGGGCATCCGGGTTGTCGATGTGCAGATCGGTTTGCCACGCTACAGCGCCGTCGTCCCCTGAGAATGCGACCAACCGCGAACCGCCCTCGCCCCGAAGAACTGTCACGACAACACCATCAACCTCGTAGGCGTCTGGAACCCCGTACATCGCGGCCAATGCTTGAGGGGCTACAAAGCTGCCGCCTGCACCATCTACATCTGCGTCATCTACATCTGCTACACCAACGGACCACGCAAGCGACGGCGCCACAGGAAGTTCTGCGCGGGGAACATCCTGTTCATGTTCACCGGTGGCAACCTCGTCGCTCGCACTCGAGCACGCCCCCAACAATAAGGCAGCTGCGGTGATGGCAAGTGCAGCGCGAGTGCTGCTTCGGCGGCGAGAGGAAGGTGTCAATGCCCACATCGTAGCCACGCTAGTGCATCGCGGTTGTTTACCGCATCACAGTGCGGAAAGGTCAATGGTGTTGAGATCTGTCACCGCATATCCGTGGGCTTCAGCAACTGGCTTAACCGTGATGTGCCCAGCAATGACATTAACCCCCTTGGCTAGCGCGGGGTCCTCTGACACCGCGCGGCGCCACCCGGCGTTTGCGATGGCGCGAATGTAGGGCAAAGTGGCGTTCACCAGAGACGACGTTGACGTATTGGGCACTGCCGCAGGCATGTTAGCCACGGCGTAGAACCTCGAATTGTGCACGCTATACAACGGATCAGCGTGGGTAGTGGGGCGCGAATCTTCGAAACACCCACCCTGATCGATAGCGATGTCAACCAGGACGCTGCCCGCCTTCATGTTTCGAACCTGATCGTTGGTCACAAGTTTCGGCGCCTTCGCTCCGTGAACTAACACTGCGCCAATCACCAAGTCCGCATGCCGGAGGGCCATGTCGACGGCATCGCGATTCGACATCAATGCGCGTACTCGGTTGCCGTATCGGTCGAGCACTGTTCGTAACCGGCCAGCGGCAAGGTCAAAAACGGTGACGTCGGCTCCCATGCCGACCGCAACATCAACTGCCTGTGAACCAGCGTTACCCGCACCAAGGATGACGACGGACGCGGGCGCCACCCCCGCAATGCCACCCATCAGTACCCCGCGTCCGCCGTTTGCTGACTGCAGAGAAAACGCCCCCACCTGGGTCGCCAGACGCCCTGCAATGTCGCTCATCGGCGACAGGAGGGGCAGGGCGCCATCCGCTAGCTCGACCGTTTCGTAAGCGATTGCCGTTATCCCACTACGGACCAGCGCATCAGTGCAATCTTTGGTGGCCGCGAGGTGTAAGTACGTAAACAGGACTAGATCGGAACGCAAGAAGTGGTATTCAGACGGCTGTGGTTCTTTCACCTTGACGACGAGGTGCACATCGCCCCACGCATCCTCAGCAGGAACCAAATGAGCACCAGCCCGACGATACTGATCGTTGGTGAAGTGCGAACCCCTACCTGCGTCAGCTTGGATGAGCACATCATGCCCGGCCGCTACTAGTTCCGTGACAGCGTCTGGGGTTAAGGCAACTCGGTTTTCGCCGCTTTTCACTTCTGCGGGAACACCAATTCGCATGTCCTCACCCCGCTCGCGACGCCGTTGTGACTTATCAGTCTAGCCGTGGTGCCTGGCGCCGCCGACGGTAGGTTCGCACACAAAGACTTCCGGCGTTTCACCAATGCGTACCACGATGGCACTCAAGGATTTATTGCCTTTGAGCTTCATCCGCATTCGTAGCGCATCAGGATCAACACGTACGCCGCGGGTAAGAATCTCCAAACTTCCACAGTCATGGCGCGCTAGCGCCCGGCGCAGTTCCTTTTCGCTAAAGCGCAACCGCTCAAGCACGCGGTGCCCCCGCGCACCGGTTGGCACAACAGGACCGGTGAGGTAGGCGATATGGGGATCAAGTTGCCACAGCCCATGCATGGCTGCGTAGTGGCGAACAAGCCCTGCTCGCACTATCGCACCGTCTGGATCAACAATCCAAGTATCGGGTTCGCCCGCCGCTACATCGTCATCCTGGTCGTCGGTGACAGTGACGGTTTCGCCATGGCTACGCAATATCGTTGCGCGTCTCGTTACGCCGGGGGTTGCCAACGATGATGACCACAAGCACGCTTCTCGCACACCACCATCAAGTGAGGTGACTTCCACTTCACCTGACCAGTCGAGTGCCGCATAGTCGATCCCCGGCGCACATTTAATAACCAACGGTCGGCCGCTGTAGACCTCAACCAAATCCGGTAGCGGCGGAATGAGTTGGGCGGGATCATACGTTCGTTTGCCGCCCTGACGGCGAGCTGGATCCGCCACGATGACGCTATTTCGGCTGCACGGCTGTAGAGCGTCAGCCCTGACAAACGTCGCGGTAGGAACATTGGTTGACGCCATGGCCAGGCGAACCGAATCCACGTCACTACCCAGTGCTAGATCCGCCACTGCGGCAACTGCAGCTAGGTCAGCTCCAACGGAGCATGTGACGTCGTGAACAATTCGTCCCGCGAGTCGCTGCGCGCGGTGTTCAGCTACGACGCTGGCGGTGGCCTGCTGAAGCGCATCGTCGGTGAACAACCACGATGTGCTATCTCGAATCTTGGCGGATGCCTTGCGGCGCAGCCGAGCCGTTTCGAGGACGCTTGGAGCGTGATCACCAAACTGCGAACGAATGAACGCCGTATCCGCAATCATGGTGCGCTCGGTCAGCGGCCGTTCAGATGCCACGCTGAGCGCCTCCGCCCCAGCCTGGGAGCGGAGAAACGCAACGTCAGCGACCGTAAAACGGTACGCCACTACCCTGCTGGTTTCACACCGGTGATGATGGCGTTGTAGAAGAATCCACGCGGAATGATGCGTCGCATTACGGTCTCATCCAACCAGCTCAGTTTCTTCCACGCCTGGTAGGAGAAAAGTCGCCACTGAAGGCTCAACTTCTCCGGCGGAACAGCAGCTTCGAATGTGCGAATTGGCCAACCGAACAACGCCGCAGCGAACTCTTCAGTCTTAACGCCGACCTCAATAGCACCGGCTTCGCGTGCAAGTTTTTGAAGCTCACGCGGCTCGAACGTGTGTAGGTCAACAACGGCTTCCAAGGCTGCGGCGCGAGAAGACTCATCGAGCTCTTCCTGCGGTCGACGCCAACTCCGCAGCGCGGGGAGTTTCGTCGCGTTCGTAGTGAAGTACCACGTTAGCTGCCCCAACCGGCGTGCGTAAATGTTCCCCACGGTGGTGGGTTCGCCCGCAAAAACGAAACGCCCTCCCGGCTTCAGCACACGCAGAACCTCACGAAGCGCCTGGCCCACATCCGGGATGTGGTGCAAGACAGCATGGCCGACGACAAGGTCAAAAGTATCGTCCTCGTATGGGATGCCTTCGGCGTCGGCAACTCGCCCATCCACCGTCAAACCCAAGTTCTCTGCGTTTCGCAAAGCGACCTTCACCATGCCCGGCGACAAATCCGTCACCGAACCAGTTTTGGCGACACCAGCCTGCATCAGGTTGAGCAGGAAGAAGCCCGTTCCGCAACCGAGCTCAAGCGCGCGCTCATACGGAAGTGTCTGGTCACTCGCGACAGCATCAAACCGACCACGGGCGTACGCAATGCAGCGCTCGTCGTAAGAAATTGACCACTTATCGTCGTAGGTTTCTGCTTCCCAATCGTGGTAGAGAACCTGCGCGAGTTTGGTGTCTTCAAACGCGGCAGCTACTTCTTCTGCCGTGGCGCGGGGCCGTGGAGCCGGATCGTCTACGCGCGATGCGTCTGTGGTCGGCTCGTTCGACGTCGTTGTCATGATGTTCCTGCTCGTCTTGGAAACTATGGTCGAGGGTTCGTTACTACTTGCCGATGAACTTTGCCTTACCAGGACCGTGTTCGACAAATGAATCCATCCCGATTGTGCGGTCCTCAGTGGCAAATAGTGAGGCAAACAGGTGGCGTTCAATAGCGAGGCCAGTGTTCAGATCAGTGTCTAGCCCCTGATCAATTGCAGCCTTTGCAGCGGCGAGCGCCTGCGACGCGGCACCGGTGAACTTGCTAGCCCACGCTACCGCCGCGTTGTATACCTCGTCTGGTGCAACAACTTCGTCAACGAGTCCGATCGATAGGGCTTCGTCCGCACCCACAAAACGACCGGTAAACACCATGTCCTTTGCGCGGGCGGGCCCAATGAGACGAGCCAAGCGTTGAGTACCGCCACCGCCTGGGATGACACCAAGCAGAATCTCGGGAACCCCAAGTTTCGCGTTGTCACCGACGATTCGACGATCGGCGCCTAGCGCCACTTCAAGTCCACCACCGAGTGCATAACCGGTAATGGCGGCCACAGTTGGTTTCGTGATCGAAGCGATCGCACTCAACCCGGCCTGGAGTTCCCCAATGGCTTCGGACATCTCGTGGTACGACATGCGGGCCATTTCTTTCACATCAGCGCCAGCAGCGAAAACCTTCTCACCGCCGTACACGATGACGGCTTTCACATCAGCACGACGAGACACTTCGCGCGAAAGCTCAACCAGTTCAGATTGCACCTGACGGTTGATCGCGTTCATCGGTGGTCGAGTCAAACGAATCGTGCCGATACCGTCGGAAACTTCAAGCGTGACAAATTCAGCCATGAAGGCAGGCTACCCTGTTTCCCCGCAAGTTCCGTTACTCGCGCGCGTAGCGTCGCCTACTTCCGGCGCGCGAAATAGCGGCCCTCATCAACTGTCAACGCGATTGGCTGCGCAAACGTCTCCGAAAGATTCTCAGCAGTAACTACCTCCGCTACCGGTCCCTGAGCAACCACGTGGGCATCGCGGAGCAGCAAGGCGTGGGTGAAGCCGGGCGGTATTTCTTCGACGTGATGTGTGATGAGAACGATTCCCGGCGCGTATTCGTCCGCGGCGAGTTCCGCGAGACGGGCGACAAGATCTTCGCGTCCGCCTAAATCAAGACCGGCAGCAGGTTCGTCGAGCAGCAGGATTTCAGGGTCCGTCATCAACGAACGCGCGATGAGCACACGTTTGCGTTCCCCTTCGGACAGCGTTCCGTAAGTGCGGTCGACGAGGTGATCAACACCCACGGCGGTGAGCATTTCTTTCGCCCTCGCGTAGTCCATCTCGTCATACTCTTCGCGCCACCTGCCGAGCACCGCATACCCCGCCGACACGACGAGGTCCCCCACCGTCTCACCGGAGGGAATCCGTTGGGCGATCGCGGCAGAAGACAGGCCGATACGCGGACGAAGTTCACTCACATCTGTGCGGCCCAGAGTTTCCCCCAGCAGATGTGCTGTACCCGAAGTGGGGTGCAGTTCCGCCGCAGCGATACGCAGCAGGGATGTCTTTCCGGCGCCGTTGGGCCCAAGGACGACCCACCGTTCTCCGGGCGCCACTTGCCAACTGACAGGTCCCACTAGTGTGTTGCGGCCACGGCGCAGCAACACATCGTCGAATTCGAGCAACAAGTCTGGATTCGGTTCGCCCACGGGTTCCATCTTGTCCTACCACGACGACGACTGCGAACGCCTACCCTCGTGTGTCGTGTTCCAAATTAACTCTTTGAGGCAATCCGGGCAGAATCCATCCGGTTCGGTGGGTTTTGCTCAGAGCCCTCGTGGCAGACTGATGTTGTGGACCACAGCGAAGTGGCAGTAAGGGTAATAGTCAGACGGTGACGGCCTCACAAACGTCACGGTCAGAGCCATTGTCTGCGCGCGAGCGACAACGGTTGCTCACTGGTGTGCATTCCAATCCCCACGCAGCCCTAGGGGCGCATCGCCAAGACGGACAAATCACGATTCGAGTCCTCCGGCCATATGCCGAGGCGGTGCACCTCCGCACCGCACCGGGAATCGCGCATGAAATGCACGCCGAGGGGGACGGCCTCTTCAGCATCACTCTCGCCGAGCCAGCCTCACCGGACTACACCATAGATGCCCGTTACGCCGACTCCAACCACGTCACGCCAGATGGATACTCACTCCCCCCATCGGTCAGTGACCGTGATCTAGCAGCCTTTTCTGAAGGGCGCTGCGCAGAACTGTGGAAGGTTCTCGGCGCGCATCACCGAAACTTCAACGGGGTCAACGGGGTTGGGTTCACCGTATGGGCACCCCACGCACAGGGAGTTTTTGTCACTGGAGATTTCGACCATTGGTCAGGGCGAACATTTCCGATGCGGCTTCTACCCGGAAATGTTTGGGAAGTCTTCGTACCTGGGGCGAAACCTGGTGACCTGTACAAGTTTCGAATCCACACTCCGAGTGGCCGCATAGTCGAAAAAGCTGACCCCATGGCGCAAGCCACCGAGGTACCGCCAGCTACCGCATCACAAGTGTGCACGAGCGCCTACCAATGGAACGACACCGCATGGATGCGGGACCGGCAAAGCGAACCATGGACAGCACGCCCCGTCAGCATCTACGAAGTACACGCTGGATCGTGGAGCGGAACGCACTCCCCTACGACATACAGGGAACTCGCTGAAACCCTCATTCCGTACGTCCAGGAACGAGGCTTCACACACATAGAATTTATGCCACTCACCGGGCACCCCTACGGCGGGTCGTGGGGATATCAAGTGACGTCGTATTACGCGCCGACACCGAAATACGGCACCCCTGATGACTTCCGCTATCTGATCGACACGTGCCACCAAGCCGGCATAGGCGTCATTCTCGACTGGGTTCCAGCACATTTCCCACGCGACGACTGGGCGCTTGCCCGATTCGACGGGCTGCCGCTGTACGAGCACCCCGACCCGCAGCGCGGCGAACACCCTGATTGGGGAACGTACATATTCGATTGGGGTCGCGCAGAAGTTCGAAACTTCCTCACGTCGAACGCACTGTATTGGTTAACGAACTTCCACATTGACGGTCTGCGTGTCGACGCTGTCGCGTCCATGCTCTACCTCGACTACTCGCGACCGCCAGGCGGATGGAAACCCAACGAAATCGGTGGCCGCGAAAACCTCGATGCTGTCACTTTCCTCCAGGAACTCACCACCGCCGTCGAAAACCACGCCCCCGGCGCCATCACCATCGCCGAAGACTCCACCACGTGGCCCGGTGTTACGAGACCCGTGCGACTCGGTGGCCTCGGATTCACTTTCAAATGGAACATGGGCTGGATGAACGACGTCCTGCGCTACATCTCCCGCGAGCCCCAACACCGCGGCTATCACCATAACGAAGTGACGTTTTCGCTGATGAATGTCGCGTCAGAACAATTCTTGCTGCCGCTCAGCCACGACGAGGTCGTGCACGGCAAGGGCACGCTGTGGTCTCGCATTCCCGGAACGTCCGCCACAAAGGCCTCAGTATTGCGCGCACTCCTCGCCTCAATGTGGGCGCACCCTGGAAAAAAGCTGCTGTTCATGGGCCAGGAGTTCGGACAGTCAGACGAGTGGTGCGAGATGCGCGGCGTCGACTGGTTTGAAACAAACCCCAGCACACACGATGGAGCGCTACACAACGGCATCACGCGTCTTGTTGACCACCTCAACAGCGCGTACCGATCAGAGGCAGCGCTGTGGCAGTCAGACGGGCAGCCGGAAACCTTTACGTGGATTGACGCCAGCGATACGCACAACAGCGTCGTGTCTTTCCTGCGTCACCATCGAGGCTCACCGTCGATTGCTTGCGTGGTGAACTTCAGCTCCACGGCGCTGCACGACTACCGACTTGGGCTCCCACAGCTAGGCACATGGACCGAAATCGTCAACACCGATGCCGAAGAATACGGGGGTCACGGAATCGGCAACTTCGGTGCCGTTCTCGCCACAGATGAGCCCTGGCATGGTCACCGCGCATCGGCGGTGATCACTATCCCCGCCGCGAGCGCGCTGTGGTTGCGAGCACCGCAGGCCCAGAGCACCCTAGGTTAAGCGCAATGAAAACTAAGCTTGCGGCAGCGACCTTGTGCATATGTTTCGCTGCCACAAGTTGCACCTCTGGCGCCAATGATCCCCCTCTACTGGACCCCGAATACGTTGCGGGAATGCCACCGTCCGACGGACCCAGCGGACTGAGAGAGGCCGTCGATCCTCCGCACGTCCTCGTCATCGGGGGCACCGGCGACATCCACGACACACTGGCCGGACACGCAATCACCGACCTTCAACGCTACTGGTCAGAGCACTACCACCACGTTTCTCCTGATTCCTTCTCCCCAGTAACAACATTGCGGTCGTGGGACTCAACAGCGGAAGTCACCGAGTTTTGCGGAGTACCAACAAGCGCGATTGGCGGGGCTGCCTACTGCCCCAGTTCGCACGAAATTGGGTGGGACCGAGGAGCACTCCTCCCATTCGTCGCTACAGAGTTTGGCGACATGGCAATACCTCTGATTCTCGCCCATGAATACGGCCATGCCATCACAACGTCAGCGCGGCTACTCGATTTCGCCGCACAAGCCCCCTTTATGTGGGAACAACAAGCCGACTGTTTCTCCGGCGCCTACATGCGAGACGTAGTACACGACAATTCCCCGCGCTTTACGCTCAACACCACAACGGGGCTTGATGGAGTCCTGGCCGCGTTGCTAGCAGTCCATGATGTGGACGTCACCTCACCAGAATCTGGCCATGGTTCAGGCTTTGACCGCCTCGCCGCCTTTCGTGACGGCCTCGAGGGCGGACCTGCACAGTGCGCCGAACTATCCGCCGAACAGCTCGAGGAACGGCGAGTGAACCTTCCCACCACGTTCGCGCACGCACTCGACAGGGGCGAGCTTCCCATCACCCACGGAACCATCGAACTCGTGACAAATTCAGTGCTGGAAAAGTACCCGCACCCCCACCCACCAGGCGTCGTGTACAACGGTGGGCAACCCTGCGGCGATGGCACACACACTCCGCCAGTGACGTATTGCGCCGACGGGCATACCATGCACATCGACCTATCCGAGTTGGCGTCGATGTCTACCGCACCACAGCCGAACTCGCTGTTCGCCGCTGAGGTTCGTGGCGACTTCAGCGCGTTCAGCCTCGTCGCTTCTCGGTTCATTCTCGGCATCCATGCAGCTGACCACCATGCACCTGACCACCATGCAGCTGACGAACGGCCACTAGAGGGCATGGACGCCGCCCTCGCCATCACCTGCCTCACCGGCGCGTGGGCCGCCGCAGCCGCGCGCGAAGACGTCGGGCGAATCTACCTATCGCCCGGCGACATCGACGAGGCGCTCGGTGTCATACTTCAGCACCCCACGTTCACAAGCGATGTCACAGGAGTATCAGTGCCGAGCGGTCTCGCACGAACCAGCGCATTTAGCACTGGATTCAGCCGAGGCCAAGCGCATTGCGAACTACCGGGATAACCCAGGTTTGGGCTAGTTCTTAGTACAGGGCTGTTTGTTAGTACAGGGCAGCAGCGAGATTTCGACGAGCCTGCAGCACCATCGGGTCGGTTGGGTCGAACATCTCAAGCAACGACAACAACCGCTCACGGGCGAGCGATCGATCGTCACCAGCAGAATCACGCACGACGGCGGTAAGTCGCGCGAAAGCACGCTCTGGCCGCTGCGACACAACTTCCACGTCTGCAGCCTCAAGCTGAGCAGCAACGTCATGCGGCGCGGAATCAGCAATCTCCAACGCATTCGGATTCAACGAGCGCACGCGCAGGAGGAACCGGCTGTGGTTTAAACCGGCCTTAGCCTCGGAATTGCGCGGTTCGGCGTCCAGAATTCGCTGGTAGGCAACCTCAGCGGCAGCGAAATCGCCCTGCTCAAGGGCATTCTCCGCCTCGACGAAACGCGGATCAGCAGGTACTTCTTGGGGTTGTTCGGCCCCCTGGACCTGAATCCCTGGCAACTTACTCCCCACCGCCTTGTGGAGTTCGCCAAGCCACTCGCGCAGTTTGGCATCGTCCTGCGCACCAGAGAAGGCGTGCACCGGCTGGCCTTGTGCAAGGGCGATGACCGTTGGGATCGACTCCGCACCAAACGCCTGCGCCACGCGCGGCTGCTGCTCAACATCTACCTTCGCCAGAACCCACTTACCCTGGCCTTCTTGGGCGAGGCGTTCAAGGTTTGACGTCAACTGCTGGCACGGCTCACTCCACTGCGCCCCCAAATTCACCACAACAAGAACCTGGAAGGACTTCTGGATTACGTCAGCCTCAAACGATTCTTCTGTGACGTCAAAAACAAGGGAAGGATCTGCTACAGCACCTGGAGTCTCCGAATTTTGTGCAGCGGGAGGGGGCGAATTGCGGGCTGCCGCCTGCCGCGTGGCACGTTCTTTCAAAGCCGACAAGTCAACAGCGCCTGCCAAATTACCTGCAATGGATGCGGCGGCTGGGTTTACACGTGGTCCTGGTCGAGTCACGACACTAGTGTGGCATGACAAATATTCATCGCGCGAACGCCACCACTACACGGTGCTGCGAACGTCTGAACTATCGGCGTTTTGTTGTACAGCTTCGGAAAGCTCCGCGAGATGGCCCTTACGTGCAGACCAAATTTCGAACGGCACCGTTGTCAGCGGCGGTATTGACGATGCAAGCGCCAGGCCTGTCACGCGCCAGTTCCAAGAAAGTTGCCGAGCTGTCAGCAATGTGACGAGAACAAAAACCATAAACGCCGCACCGTGAAGCGCTCCGAAAACCTGGACTCCAACCTCCGTTGTTTTCGCAACGTGCTTGAAGTACATCCCCACAAGGAGGCCTGCCCACGTGAATGCCTCCACCACAGCAACGAACCGGAATCGTTTCGCGGGGGTCGACAAGTTGAAGAAGTCGTGCATGTATCCGTGTGAAAGCATGGTCACCATTGTGCACGAAAACCCGCCATGATCTACGACGCCGTGTCGTAGATCATGGCGGGTTGTTAGCGGGCGAGGGCGAACCCTGCCGCCATAGACCTCGCTGTCGACTTTTACGACTGCGCAGGCACTCGCACAATCAACGCATCGCCTTGGCCGCCGCCACCGCAGAGCCCTGCCGCGCCAACGCCGCCGCCTCGCCTCTGCAATTCCAGAGCGAGGTGCAGCACGATACGGGTGCCCGACATTCCCAGCGGATGACCCAACGAAATGGCGCCGCCGTTGACATTCACTTTGTCCTCAGAAACACCCATCTCACGGGCGGACACAATCCCGACTGCAGCGAAAGCCTCGTTGATTTCAATCAGATCGAGGTCCGTCGCCGCGATGCCTTCTTTCTCGCAGGCCTTAGCAATCGACAGTGCTGGCTGAGACTGCAACGTCGAGTCAGGGCCAGCTGACATGCCATGCGGTCCAATCTCAGCAAGCCACGTTAGACCCAGTGACTCCGCTTTCTCTTTACTCATGACCACAACCGCGGCAGCACCATCAGAAATTTGCGACGCATTACCTGCAGTTACGGTGCCGTCTTTGCGGAATGCAGCCCGCAACCTTCCGAGCGACTCCGCAGTGGTGTCACCGCGAACACCTTCGTCAAGGCGGAACTCAATTGGGTCGCCTTTACGCTGAGGGATCGACACCGGCACAATTTCGTCGTCGAAAAGCCCGTCCTTCCACGCCCGAGCGGCACGCTGGTGTGATGCAGCAGAAAACTCGTCCTGCTCCTCACGGCTCACCTTGTCGACATCGTTTCGGTCGTCAGTGAGTTTGCCCATCGCTTCGGCGGTGAAAAAGTCACGAAGGCCGTCATAAGCCATGTGATCCACCAGTGCGGTGTCGCCGTACTTCGTTCCCTCACGGCTACCCAACAACAAATGGGGCGCGTTGCTCATCGACTCCATGCCACCGGCCACAACAATTTCGACTTCTCCGGCGCGGATCAACTGGTCGGCCGTCGCGATGGCGTTCAAGCCAGACAGGCACACCTTATTGATGTTCGTAGCCGGGACATTCATAGGAATGCCAGCACCCGCGGCAGCCTGGCGCGCAGGCAACTGCCCCTGCCCCGCCTGCAAAACATGCCCAAGAATCACATAGTCCACGTCTTCGGGGCTCACTCCTGCGCGTTCGAGTGCGCCACGGATCGCAATCGATCCCAACTCAGCGGCACTGAAGCCCTTCAATGAACCCAACAAACGACCGATAGGTGTCCGAGCACCCGCGACGATGACCGACGTTGTCAACACGACCTCCACAACAAAGTTTCCCGCTCGTCAACGACGGTGCGGCGTTCCTCAACCAGGCTACCCCGAGCCACCAATGTGGCACGCATCACTTCAGTTGGGCAATACGACGTAACCGGCGATAACGTCATAGCATGCTTTCAGCCCCGGAAATTGGATCACTGATCATTTCGATCGACCACGTCGGCGTCGCAGTTGCCGAACTTGATCCCGCCATCGAGTGGTACACCGCAACATTTGGACTTGTCGTCGTTCACCGCGAGACCAACACATCCCAGGGCGTCGAAGAAGCAATGCTAGTTCCAGCCGCGCAAGTCGATTCGGTCGCGACAGCCACCGCGATACAGCTTCTAGCGCCGCTCGACGAAACTTCGACTATCAAGAAGTTTCTCGATCGCCACGGACCCGGAATGCAACAACTCGCCTACCTCGTCACCGACCTCGAAGCCGTGTCCGAACATCTCCGCAGTGCCGGATTGCGCCTGCTCTACGACGAGCCGCGCCGTGGGACCGCCGATTCCCGAATCAACTTCGTACACCCAAAGGACTCCGGGGGAATACTCGTAGAACTAGTTGAGCAAAAACACGGCGCGCCACACCACTAAAATCCGCCAATCCGTGCACACTGAGTTCCAACAAGTCCAGGTAAAAAGGCTTCCACTACTTGGGAACCGCACTGCACGATAGAGGCTGATAACGATGGCGCGTACGACCGAAGCGACTCCACACAGCTCAATGTTCAGCATTGCCATGCGCGGATACGACCGCAGCGAGGTTGAAGAACACCTCCACCGCATCGATGCCGAAATACGAGTCACAGCAGCGGACCGCGATGCCATCGCGGCTCAAGCGAACGACCTCGCAGACCAGCTTGATGAGGCTCGTGCAGAGATTCAAGCCCTTCGCGAGGACGTGGACCAGCTCGCAACCACGCCCACCTCGGCAGCGGACGTCAGTGACCGCATCGCACGTATGCTTCGGCTCTCCGCCGATGAGGCAGCCGAGACGCGGGCTCAGGCACAGTCTGAAGCAGCTGAGATCATGTCCATCGCTGAGCAAAACGCTCACGAACTTGAGACCCGCCAAAAGCGCGAGTACGACGAGTGGACACAACGCAGGGCACGCCTTGAAGCTGAGCAAAAGGAAACCCTCGCGCGCGCTCGAAGCGAAGCAGAACGGATCGTTGAGGGCGCTGAAGCTAAGCGTCGTCAAATTGAGGCCGAAACGATTGCGCAGCAACGCCAGCAGCTCGAGGACTTCAACGCCACAATGTCGGAGAAGCGCACCGCTGCTCTTCGCGAAATCGAAGAACTACGCGACCGGTCGCGCCGTGAAGCAGAGCGAACCATCAGCGAAGCTCAGGCCGACGCGGAACAGCGCATCAACGAAGCAACGGACGACGCCAATAATCGGATCAACGAGGCTGTCAGCGTTGTCGATGAGCTCGGCACCATCCGCGATCGCCTACTGTCAGAAATCGCCAAGGTCCGCGAACAATTTGACGCGTTCCCCAGCACACTCGGCCAAACTGACAACGAGCGCGACACCCTCAAAAAGGCCAGCAAGACAGTCAAGGCGAACGAAAGCAACGCTCGCAGCTACTCCACACAGAGCAGCAACGACGAACACGACAACAGCGATCCATTTGACGATCGCGTGCACGCCGACAACTAGGGCTACAGCCGCTGACAAAAAGGTAGCTATGACCAGCGGCGCGTAACTCCACGAGTGGACCGCTTGTTCCAGCAGCCTTGATGCCAGTGCCGACGTTCGTCTGTTCCACCTGACCGGTTCGGCCACGCAACAACATGCGCAACTCCCGTACCGATGACCTGGTCACAACCAGGACATCGGTACGGTTTTGTTGCTGCTGCGCCAGTTATCTGGCGAACGAGAAATTCTGAATCGCTGCCAAACCCAACGGGTGTGCCCGTAGCGACTCTGGGCCCCGACAGGCCAAGCGGCCTATGAGACGAACTAGCCTTGCCGTGTCGGGGGCTTGATTTGTCCCGTCGGGGTGAGTCCCGTCGGGGTGAGTTTCGGCGCGGCATGCCCACAGTCTAACGACGGAACACGGTGCGCTAAAACAGCTTCAATTCGCCACTGTCGAGCCCGCGCAACGTGTCATAGTCCAACGTCAAGCACCGGATACCACGATCCGACGCCAACGTGCGTGCTTGCGGCTTAATCTGCTGGGCAGCAAACACCCCTGACACGGGCGCCAATAGCGGATCACGGTTCAAGAGCTCCAGATAGCGGGTTAACTGCTCAACGCCATCAATGTCGCCGCGGCGTTTCACTTCCACCGCCACACTCGCGCCCTCAGCGTCGCGGCACATCAGGTCCACGGGACCAATTGCCGTCGGGAACTCCCGCCGCACTAACCGGTACCCAGAGCCCAGGGTCTCCACATGCTCCGCAAGCAAGATCTGCAAATGAGCTTCGACACCATCTTTAACAAGACCTGGGTCGTGGCCCAATTCGTGCATAGAGTCATGTTCGATCTCGTCAATGGTGATCCGCAGTTCCTCCCCCGCTTTGTTCACCACTAACCAAAAGTTTTCTTTCTCCGTCAATGTGCACGGCGGGCTCATCCAGTTCAGCGGCTTATAAGCGCGGTCGTCGGCGTGGATGCTGACGGAACCGTCTGCTTTCACCAACAAAAGTCGCTTCGCTAACGGAAGATGAGCTGTCAACCGGCCAACATAGTCCACCTGGCAGTAAGCAATAACTAAACGCACTCGTCCACAATAGGCGGCTCGAAGCTCAACGCCGAACCACACACCGTTGGAAGGAAACCGAACTAGACGATTCTGCGGATTAGATGTGCATCCGATCCGCACCTTTCTCGCCTACGCTAGATCGCATGCCCCTAGCCACAATGCGCGATGCACCTCTTGGCTCACCACTGCTAGGACAAGAAAACGAAGGCAGTGTAGTTCGTCGCATCAGGATCCAGGTGCTGCTCACTGCGTTGATCGTAGGCGCCAACGTCATCGGGATCGCGATCGTGCTCGTACTCGTGGGGTATGTCATACCGGGACCGGACGTACTCGATGGTCTCGACGGGGAGTTCTTCTTAGCCAATGCGATACTCGTTCCGATTTACATTGCAGTGGCGCTCGTGGTTGGCATTATCTGGGGCACAACAAAATCTCTTCGTCTATTGAAGTGGACGCGAGACGGAAGCACACCCAGCAAGAAGGAAGTTCGAGCTGCGCTGACGGTGCCGATGCGGCTCACTGTCATCCAGTTTTTCCTGTGGGCCGTCGCACTCGTGCTGTTCACCACCGTCTACGGCATCATCAATCCTGAAGTGATCGCCAAAGTCGCCTTCACCATTGGCTTCGCCGGGATAGTAGTCTGCGCTATCGCCTACCTGCTCAGTGAGTTCGCCCTGCGGCCCGTTGCAGCTCAAGCCCTTGCTTATGTAGACAAACGGCCAAGGTGGAGAGCTGGGACCGCAGCGAGGGCACTAGTTGGATGGTCGGTGGGCACCGGGGTTCCTGTTGCCGGGCTCATGATCATCGCTATTGCCGCTGTAATTCGCGACGATGTCGCGACACACCAACTCGCGATCGCGATTCTTGCACTGGGGACAATTGTCATCGTCTTTGGCGGTTTCATGGAGCTTCTTACAGCCTTCCGCACTGCCGCACCGCTCCGTGTCGTTCGCAAGGCGATGCACAAGGTTGAGCGAGGAAAGCTAGACGCACGTGTCGTGGTTTTTGACGGCACGGAACTTGGCGACTTGCAGGTTGGGTTCAACCGCATGGCGGAGGGGCTGCGGGAACGCGAAAAGATGCGGGACTTGTTTGGCCGCCATGTTGGTAGGGCCGTGGCCGAAAATGCTATGTCGAACAACCTCGGTCTTGGTGGCGAAGAACGCACTGTGGCCGTACTTTTTGTTGATGTCATCGGATCTACCACCCTCGCTACTGAACGGCCACCAACCGAAGTAGTTGAGCTTCTGAACCGCTTCTTCGCTGTAATTGTTGAGGAGGTCGACCGAAATGGTGGCTTCATCAACAAGTTTGAGGGTGACGCCGCATTGGCGGTGTTTGGCGCGCCAGTTGAGCTTGATGATCCAGCCGGTGCCGCACTGTGTGCTGGGCGCACCATTATGCGTCGCCTCAAGGCTGAGGTGCAGGATTGTGAGGCTGGAGTCGGGATCGCCTACGGACGCGCGGTTGCGGGCAATGTGGGAGCACACGAGAGGTTTGAGTACACCGTCATCGGTGACCCAGTAAACGAAGGCGCGAGATTGTCGGACTACTCAAAAAAGGTCACGGAGCACGTAGTAGCTTCAGCAACTGCAGTTCAGAACGCCAATAAAGCTGAGGCAAAACACTGGGAAGTGATAGATAGTGTCGTGCTGCGAGGGCGGTCAGCGGAGACTGAAGTTGCTGTGCCTCGGTGAGTGTTGCTCGGTCCACTAGCTCGCGCGCCTTAGCCCCCGTAGTTCAGGCCGTCGCAGTCCGCAGGGATGGCGTATCCCTCTTCACAGGCGTAGCGCATCTGGATCTCACCTGACGATGGACCACCGTTATAGTCTGGAACGTGCGGCACGGCCGGGCCTGGTTCGGGCAGCTGATTCGAAGCGCTTGGATCCGGCATTACGGCTCCATTCGGATATCTACACACGGTGCCATCACAGACTGGTGTGTTCGCCTCAACTTCGCCGCGCAAGACTTCATCATGGACTGATTGACAATAGTCTGAATGCCCAGTAACTGAACCATCTGACCAGTACGTCACGATAGGCCCAAGACCGGTTTGGCACCCGGTAATCACTGGTGTTGGTGCGACGTTGGTTGGGCCCACAGGCGGAGTTGCTTCGTATGAATCATCAATCGCCGGTGTTGGAGTCGGTAAGGTAGTGGACGTAGAGACTTCTACTGTGGGCTCCGCGACGGTGGTTTCCGTTGTGGTTGAGGCATCGAGCTCACCCGTGCCATTGCCTCCGCAAGGCAATCAGAATGAACGCTGCTACAACGAGCACCGGTGCGATGCGGCAGTATCGTTTGGTATTCACCGTGTGCGCTCCTGCGGGTCCAGTTCGAGTTGGCTCTGTTGAGCCTTCCATCGTCGACCACGATTGCGCTTGGTGAGCAGCGGTGAACCTGTTTTGGGTAAAAAAATAGTGGTGGGGTGCACCAGAACTATGTCTGACACACCCCACCACCAACAACCCTTGTCCGGCAGTG